>NZ_JAAMTH010000001.1:1097500-3536550 GCF_018283455.1 Planococcus sp. MSAK28401
GGACCATCTCCCAAGGCTAAATACTCCCTAGTGACCGATAGTGAACCAGTACCGTGAGGGAAAGGTGAAAAGCACCCCGGAAGGGGAGTGAAATAGATCCTGAAACCGTGTGCCTACAAGTAGTTAGAGCCCGTTAATGGGTGATAGCGTGCCTTTTGTAGAATGAACCGGCGAGTTACGATTGCATGCAAGGTTAAGGTGAGAAGCCGGAGCCGCAGCGAAAGCGAGTCTGAATAGGGCGAGTGAGTATGCAGTTGTAGACCCGAAACCAGGTGATCTACCCATGTCCAGGGTGAAGGTAAGGTAACACTTACTGGAGGCCCGAACCCACGCACGTTGAAAAGTGCGGGGATGAGGTGTGGGTAGCGGAGAAATTCCAATCGAACCTGGAGATAGCTGGTTCTCTCCGAAATAGCTTTAGGGCTAGCCTCAAGAAGAGAATCCTGGAGGTAGAGCACTGTTTGGACTAGGGGCCCATCCCGGGTTACCGAATTCAGACAAACTCCGAATGCCAGTGATTTATGCTTGGGAGTCAGACTGCGAGTGATAAGATCCGTAGTCAAGAGGGAAACAGCCCAGACCACCAGCTAAGGTCCCCAAATATCCGTTAAGTGGAAAAGGATGTGGCGTTGCTTAGACAACCAGGATGTTGGCTTAGAAGCAGCCATCATTTAAAGAGTGCGTAATAGCTCACTGGTCGAGTGACACTGCGCCGAAAATGTACCGGGGCTAAACGGATTACCGAAGCTGTGGATGGACATCGTAGATGTCCGTGGTAGGAGAGCGTTCTAAGGGCGTTGAAGTCAGACCGGAAGGACTGGTGGAGCGCTTAGAAGTGAGAATGCCGGTATGAGTAACGAAAGACGGGTGAGAATCCCGTCCACCGAATGCCTAAGGTTTCCTGAGGAAGGCTCGTCCGCTCAGGGTTAGTCGGGACCTAAGTCGAGGCCGATAGGCGTAGACGATGGACAACAGGTTGATATTCCTGTACCACCTCCCCGCCGTTTGAGTAATGGGGGGACGCAGAAGGATAGGGTGAGCGTGCCGTTGGTTGTGCACGTCCAAGTTGTGAGATGAGAAACGAGGCAAATCCCGTTTCTATATAACATCAAGCAGTGATGGCAAGAGGTTTACCTCAGAGTCCCTGATTTCACACTGCCAAGAAAAGCCTCTAGCGAGGCGGGAGGTGCCCGTACCGCAAACCGACACAGGTAGGCGAGAAGAGAATTCTAAGGTGAGCGAGTGAACTCTCGTTAAGGAACTCGGCAAAATGACCCCGTAACTTCGGGAGAAGGGGTGCTCTGGTAGGGTGAATAGCCCGAGAGAGCCGCAGTGAATAGGCCCAGGCGACTGTTTAGCAAAAACACAGGTCTCTGCAAAACCGTAAGGTGACGTATAGGGGCTGACGCCTGCCCGGTGCTGGAAGGTTAAGGGGAGTGCTTAGCGCAAGCGAAGGTGCGAACCGAAGCCCCAGTAAACGGCGGCCGTAACTATAACGGTCCTAAGGTAGCGAAATTCCTTGTCGGGTAAGTTCCGACCCGCACGAAAGGCGTAACGATCTGGGCACTGTCTCAACGAGAGACTCGGTGAAATTATAGTACCTGTGAAGATGCAGGTTACCCGCGACAGGACGGAAAGACCCCGTGGAGCTTTACTGTAGCCTGATATTGAATTTTGGTGCAACTTGTACAGGATAGGTAGGAGCCAGAGAACCCGGAGCGCCAGCTTCGGGGGAGGCGTCGGTGGGATACTACCCTGGTTGTATTGAACTTCTAACCCACAAGCCTTAGCGGCTTGGGAGACAGTGTCAGGCGGGCAGTTTGACTGGGGCGGTCGCCTCCTAAAGAGTAACGGAGGCGCTCAAAGGTTCCCTCAGAATGGTTGGAAATCATTCGCAGAGTGTAAAGGCACAAGGGAGCTTGACTGCGAGACGGACAGGTCGAGCAGGGTCGAAAGACGGACTTAGTGATCCGGTGGTTCCGCATGGAAGGGCCATCGCTCAACGGATAAAAGCTACCCCGGGGATAACAGGCTTATCTCCCCCAAGAGTCCACATCGACGGGGAGGTTTGGCACCTCGATGTCGGCTCATCGCATCCTGGGGCTGTAGTCGGTCCCAAGGGTTGGGCTGTTCGCCCATTAAAGCGGTACGCGAGCTGGGTTCAGAACGTCGTGAGACAGTTCGGTCCCTATCCGTCGCGGGCGCAGGAAATTTGAGAGGAGCTGTCCTTAGTACGAGAGGACCGGGATGGACACACCGCTGGTGTACCAGTTGTTCTGCCAAGAGCATCGCTGGGTAGCTATGTGTGGCCGGGATAAGTGCTGAAAGCATCTAAGCACGAAGCCCCCCTCAAGATGAGATTTCCCATTGCGCAAGCAAGTAAGATCCCTCAAAGACGATGAGGTAGATAGGTTCGGGGTGGAAGCGTGGCGACACGTGCAGCTGACGAATACTAATCGATCGAGGACTTAACCAATAAACTGAAACGTGAGTTTCCACAATGTCGATTTATCCAGTTTTGAAAGAATAAGATATTATTTTTAAAAAAATACTTGAAAAAATCGGTATTATTGATATAATAAATCTTGTCTTTCAAATTAGTACAGTCTAGTGATGATGGCAAAGAGGTCACACCCGTTCCCATCCCGAACACGGAAGTTAAGCTCTTTTGCGCCGATGGTAGTTGGGGGTTTCCCCCTGTGAGAGTAGGACGTCGCTAGTCTGGTTATTATTCCGAAGTAGCTCAGTGGTAGAGCACCGCACTGTTAATGCGATGGTCGTAGGTTCGAGTCCTACCTTCGGAGCCAATTATGGAGAGCTGTCCGAGTGGCCGAAGGAGCATGATTGGAAATCATGTAGGCGGGCAACCGTCTCAAGGGTTCGAATCCCTTGCTCTCCGCCAGTATCTTAAGCTCAAAATAAAGGCCCCTTGGTCAAGCGGTTAAGACACCGCCCTTTCACGGCGGTAACACGGGTTCGAATCCCGTAGGGGTCACCATTCAATGGAGGATTAGCTCAGCTGGGAGAGCATCTGCCTTACAAGCAGAGGGTCGGCGGTTCGATCCCGTCATCCTCCACCATTTCTTTCATGCATATAAATAGAAGGAAACTTTAATATTATCGCGGGGTGGAGCAGTTCGGTAGCTCGTTGGGCTCATAACCCAAAGGTCGCAGGTTCAAATCCTGCCCCCGCAACCAAATGGTCCCGTGGTGTAGCGGTTAACATGCCTGCCTGTCACGCAGGAGATCGCCGGTTCGATCCCGGTCGGGACCGCCATTTTTATTAATTAATATGGGTCAGTAGCTCAGTCGGTAGAGCATTAGATTGAAGCTCTAAGTGTCGGCGGTTCGATTCCGTCCTGACCCACCATATTTTTCTCCATGCCGGAGTAGCTCAACTGGTAGAGCAACTGACTTGTAATCAGTAGGTTGAGGGTTCAAGTCCTTTCTCCGGCACCATTAGGTGGGGTAGCGAAGTGGCTAAACGCGGCGGACTGTAAATCCGCTCCTTCGGGTTCGGCAGTTCGAATCTGCCCCCCACCACCAGTTTTTAGGGGCATAGTTTAACGGTAGAACAGAGGTCTCCAAAACCTCCGATGTGGGTTCGATTCCTACTGCCCCTGCCATTTTTTAAAAATATTATGATGGCGGTCGTGGCGAAGTGGTTAACGCACCGGATTGTGATTCCGGCACTCGGGGGTTCAATTCCCCTCGTCCGCCCCATGTTTTTCTTGAGAATTTAATATCATACATAATAATAGCGTGGCGGTCGTGGCGAAGTGGTTAACGCACCGGATTGTGATTCCGGCACTCGGGGGTTCAATTCCCCTCGTCCGCCCCAGTATTATTGGGGTATAGCCAAGCGGTAAGGCAACGGGTTTTGATCCCGTCATGCCCTGGTTCGAATCCAGGTACCCCAGCTTTTGCGGAAGTAGTTCAGTGGTAGAACGCCACCTTGCCAAGGTGGAGGTCGCGGGTTCGACCCCCGTCTTCCGCTCCATTATTTAGGCGGCATAGCCAAGCGGTAAGGCATGGGTCTGCAACACCCTTACCACCGGTTCGAGTCCGGTTGCCGCCTCCAAACTATTTTGCCGGCGTGGCGGAATTGGCAGACGCGCGGGACTCAAAATCCCGTTCCTTCACGGGAGTGTCGGTTCGACCCCGACCGCCGGTATCAATTGATCATCACTCTGCCAAGTGATGAGAGCTTAAAACTCTGACTATCAAAGTCAGAGTTTTTTTCTTTATTTAGGTGAATGATTATAAGTTCTACATAGCAAAGATTTTTTAAAAAATATCTAATAACCCCTTGCAAAATAATCGGTTTACTAATATAATAATAAATGTTCCTGAAAGCAATGAATAATTGTATCTGGATTCAATTTTGCCGGCGTGGCGGAATTGGCAGACGCGCGGGACTCAAAATCCCGTTCCTTCACGGGAGTGTCGGTTCGACCCCGACCGCCGGTATCATTTTCATTGCTCTGCCAAGCAATGTATGGAAAAGCCCTAACTTCGGTTAGGGCTTTTTTCTTTATCTTGTCTTGGTTGCTAAGAGTAGGACTGTTATTAAATAAAGACTACAAGTGAATACAAATGAAATAGAAGGAATTACTTTATTGAAGAGAGCGTAAAATATCTTGTGTAAATGAATAAATAGAAAAAGGAAGACCTTTTCTTGTAGAATTAAGTCACCACAACCAATTCACAGAAAAGAGGCCTTCCCTATGACTCAGTTTACAACAGATATTATGCAAGCTCTAGTAAAAAAAGAAGACATCTCCGAAGTTTTTCGCAAACATTTGGAGACGGCGGTGAATACACTTCTTCAAACGGAACTAACAGCGTTCCTGGATTACGAAAAATACGACCGCATCGGGTTTAATTCCGGCAACTCACGCAATGGTGTCTACACGCGGACACTCCATACGGAGTATGGGGATTTAGAGCTTTCGATGCCACGGGACCGGAATGGCGAATTCAACCAACAGACGGTCGCTCCGTACAAGCGCTCAAACGATACGCTGGAAGCCTTCGTTATTCATATGTTCCAAAAAGGCGTGACCATGTCCGAGATTTCGGACCTGATCGAGAAAATGTACGGCCATCATTACACGCCACAAACCATTTCCAATATGACGAAAGTCATGAGCGAACAGGTCGAGGCGTTTAAATCTCGTCCGTTAGAACAGCGTTATGCGTGTGTCTATCTAGATGCAACTTACATTGCCCTCAAGCGCGACACGGTCTCGAAGGAAGCCGTCTATATTACGATTGGCATCCGAGAGGACGGCTCAAAAGAAGTCTTGGCCTATACAGTGGCACCTACGGAATCCGCATTTGTTTGGGAAGAAGTCCTGTTGGACTTGAAAGAGCGCGGTGTCGAAGAGGTGCTTTTGTTTATCTCCGACGGCTTAAAAGGCATCACTGATCGCATCTTCGCGGTCTTTCCCGATGCTCAATATCAGGCGTGCTGCGTCCACTTGTCGCGTGGGATCCGCCACAAAGTTCGCGTTACCGATCGCAAGGAGATTCTGGATGATTTCAAATCGGTCTACCGGGCAGAGAACCAAGAACTGGGTGAAAAAGCGTTGAAAGCCTTTGTCGACAAATGGAAAACGGCCTATCCCAAAGTGGCGAAATCGTTGGAAGCGAATCCCTATATTTTCACTTTCTACAGCTTCCCAAAATCCATTTGGCGAAGCATCTATTCAACGAACCTGATCGAATCGTTCAACAAGAACGTAAAGAAATACAGCAAGCGCAAGGAGCAATTTCCGAACGAAGATTCCTTGGATCGCTTCCTGGTTTCCCAGTTCGAAATCTATAACCAGAACTTCTCCACCCGTTGCCATATCGGATTCGATCAAGCTCGTGCAGAGCTGACTGAGATGTTCAAGCAAACCTAATCGATATACATACAAGAAAAGGATTTACTTATTTACACATAATTATTGACGGTCTCTTATTGAAGAAAATGCGTGAAATTCTTATAATAAAAATTTAGGTGAAGGGAAGTCTCTTTTCGAACAAAGCGGAAGTGGCCGATGTGCTAAGTTGAAAGAATGGTAGTGGAAACATCTCTAGGGCCCGGGTCTATTCATAGGTATTTTGAAAAGGCAGCTTCTTTTGGAGGCTGTCTTTTTTACATGTATTGGAATATATAACAGGAAGCCATGGGTGAAGGGAAACTGCGTGTTATAATAATCAGAATTACGATCTTGGCGGGGGTGGCAAGGTGGTTACAGACCAAGGATTTGATCAAGAGTTTACGGCTATACTCGATAATCAAGAAGTTCTGATAGAAGAAGGGTTAAGCGAAGTTGAGGTTGTAAAGAGATTAAAGGTTTTTGGCGCCAATGAATTGCCTCAAGGAAAGCGAGAACCTGGAGTTATAAAGTTTTTTAAGCATTTTCATGATGTGCTGATCTATGTATTATTGGCAGCGGCAGTTATTACAGTCGTACTTGGACATTATATTGATACGAGTGTCATTTTAGCTGTAGTTGTCATCAATGCGGCAATTGGCTATATTCAACAGCGTAAAGCTGAGAAAGCATTGGATAGTATACGTGAAATGCTTTCATTCAAAGCGGGCGTATTGCGAGAGGGCAAACGAAAAGATATTCTGGCGGCTGATTTGGTGCCTGGGGATCTTGTTTATTTAAGGGCGGGTGATAAAGTGCCCGCAGATATGCGGCTCATAGAAGCATCGAATCTCCAGCTGGAGGAGTCGTCTTTGACTGGTGAGTCGGATGCAGTAAATAAACAGACTGAAAGACTATCGAGCGATACGGTGCTTGGCGATCGCTCCAACATGGCATTCGCAGGAACTGCTGTTGCATCCGGGTCAGGGTTCGGTGTTGTCATTGCAACTGGAGGAAATACTGAACTCGGAAAAATCAGCAGCGCCATGGAGTCGGTTGAGAAATTGCAGACCCCATTATTAAAACAGACTACTCAATTCGGAAAATTGATATCAGTGGTTATTGTACTGAGTGCAATCGGCATGTTTTTCATCGGTTATTGGGTCCACGACTACGCCACCGCTGAGTTATTATTGGCAATCATCGGCTTGACCGTAGCCGCCATTCCAGAAGGCTTGCCTGCGGTTCTATCCATTATTTTAGCTTTGGGTGTCCAGGCGATGGCTGGGAAGAATGCTATTGTACGGAACTTGCCGTCCGTCGAAACTTTAGGGGCCGTGACGGTAATATGCTCAGACAAAACAGGGACTTTGACGAAAAATGAAATGACGGCGACTTCTGTTATTCTGGCAGATGAAGAAATCAATGTTAGTGGGGTCGGTTATTCACCCGAAGGAATGTTAAAGAAAAACGGAGATGGCATTCGTTTAACTGATCATCCTCGCTTGGCAAAGTTTTTAGCCTGTGTGAAAACGGTTAACGATGCTCATTTGGTCAAAGGGAAAAAGGGGAAATGGTCAATCAGTGGGGGTGCGACGGAAGGCTGTCTGTTGACGCTTGCAGAGAAAGCGGATGACGAAGTAGAGAAGTTGTCGGTGATTATGAAGATTCCATTTGATTCTTCTTATAAATACATGGCTGCTTTGGTGGAAGAGCAGGGAACTAAATGGATCTATGTAAAGGGTGCCCCTGAAAAGCTGCTGGGGATGATACCAAGCGAAGAAAGGAATGAATGGGAGGCGAAGATAGCCTCACATGCAAAACGCGGAGAACGCCTTTTAGGAGCTGCTGTTAAGCAGGTCGATTACACAGTTGAAGGCATAAGCCACGAAGATATGAAGTGCGGGTTTGAGTTTTTGGGCATGGCAGGTATCATTGATCCTCCGCGCGAAGAAGTGATTGATTCAATTGCTCAATGCAAGAAATCCGGAATTCGCGTCAAGATGATCACTGGAGACCATAAAGAAACCGCTGTGGCGATTGGAGCCAATCTTGGAATTGGCGATGGGGTTAAGGCGCTCGAAGGCAGGGAGTTGGATGGCTTAAACGCCCAACAGTTGGAAGTTGCAGCCATGGAATACGATATTTTTGCGCGTACCAGCCCTACAAATAAATTGCAATTGGTTAGAGCTCTTCAAGCCCAGGGACAAGTGTGCGCAATGACCGGCGACGGGGTCAATGATGCACCGGCTTTGAAACGTGCTGATATCGGCATTGCGATGGGAATCAAAGGAACAGAAGTATCAAAAGAAGCAGCTGAGATGGTGCTGGTTGATGATAATTTCAGCACGATTGTCAATGCAGTGAAGGAAGGGCGGCGCGTCTATGATAATTTGAAAAAGACCATCCTGTTCATATTGCCGACAAACGTATCCGAAGGGCTGCTCATTTTTATCAGCATCTTATTTGGCACCACGATTCCGCTCACTGCGGTACAAATTTTGTGGGTCAACATGATTACGGCTGTGACGATTTCCTTAGCGATTGCATTTGAGAAGCTCGAACCTGGTACGATGGAGCGGCCACCTCGGAAAGCCAATAGCCCGTTACTCAGCGGCTATTATATTTTCCGCATCGCTTTTGCATCGGCGATTATCGGAGCGGGCATTTTATGGATGAACAGCATGCTAGAAGCTAGAGATTATGATCAAGGCATCTTGCAGACTATGACTCTACAGGCACTGGTCATCTCACAGCTATTTTATTTATTCAACTGCCGGAGTGAGCGGCATTTTGCGTTGAATCGTGATTTCTTTTCCAATAAAGCGGCCTTTATCGTCTCGGCTATATTGATCCTAGTGCAGCTATCGGTGACGTATGTGCCGTTTATGAATACGCTGCTCGGTACGGAACCAATTGGGCTTAGGTATTGGATTTGGCCGTTGCTGATAGGGGTGAGCGTGTTTGTTATTGTGGAGCTGGAAAAATGGGTGGTGCGCCGAATGAGTAAGAATGTTAATCTTTCGAATAAATAGAAATACGATCAGTAATGAGGAGGAGTTATGAGACAGATACATAGTGAAGTCGTCGAATTCAGAGGAAGCCATTATGATTATGGAATGATGCAAGGGAATACGCTCAAAGAATCGATCACGCTGCACAACCGCCGCGGGCAATGGAAGAGCAAGAGGCCGCGATTTGTCATCGACCCTGCAGAAGCGCAAGCTGCGTTCAATGAATACGCCCCGAAATTATGGGAGGAGTTGAAAGGCCTTGAAGATAGCCTCAAGCTGCCGATTGATGAGGTGCTTCGTGATTTTGGCGGTTACCGGATCGATGCGCCACCGTCGGGCTGTTCGATCGTCAGCGGCGAAGACTTTTTGGTGCGCAACTATGACTTCCATCCGCAGACATATGAAGGCAGGGTCTGCTTGTTTCAACCTGAGGAAGGAAATGCCATCATCGGTCCGAGCCAGCGCATTTTGGGGCGCATGGATGGCATGAACGAGCATGGCTTGGTGATGGGCTATAATTTTATGCACCGGAAAAACCCGGGTGATGGCTTTGTCTGTTATATGATCGGGCGCATCATTCTCGAGAGCTGCGCGACTATCGATGAAGCTGTTGCTTTGGTCGAAGATATTCCGCATCGCGGGTCATTCAGCTACGTTGTGACCGATAAGAGCGGCGCCACAAAGGTCATCGAAGCGACGCCCCGTAAAGTGGTGGTGCGCGATGCAACGGCTTGTACGAATCATTTTGAAATCCAGCAGCATGAAAACCGCAATTATCTAAAGGATTCCTATGAACGCTTGTCAGTTATCGAACAGAATGCAGAAGATGCAGCGGAAGCGTATCGTGCTTATCGCTTGTTCAATGACACGGACCGCGGCTTGTTTTCGAATCTTTATAAGAGCTGGGCCGGAACAATCCATACATCTGTTTATCTACCGAAAGAGCAGGAAGTGTGGTTTGCGCTTGGGGGCGACCAGGAGCCCGAAGTGTTCAATTTTGGGGAATGGCTTGCAGGAAAGCCTGTCCGCAATACATCCGTCCATGGACAGATAGATACTGGCATCGGGTTCGCCCATACCGATGCTTTGTTTAAATAAAAAACGGCTGGAGCATATGAGTGCTCTAGCCGTTTTTTTGTTGCAATGAAGATAGGTCGTCAAGGTACGGAAACGGGAAATGCGTATCGATTTTCCCATTGATGCGTTTCGCCAGCAAGCGTTCGCCTTGGAGCCATTTTTGGAAATCGAACATGAGCGGCAAGCGGTCGGGGCCGATGGCGAATCCGACTTCCAAACTGTTTGGGAAATAGGAAGCCGTATGCAAAGTACCGGAAGCGGTGCTGTATTTGGTGGAAAATACGCCCTGGTCCGAGTCGTTCAATAATCGAAACGCTGCGTATGCGTCGTTTGACGTTGTGGAATGCGTAAGAAGCGCTTCCTCGCGGCGTTTGGAATCGTCTATTTGGTAACGGTTTTCTTCCGATAACACTTCGAAATGGTTCGTCGAAACTGCCGCTTCCCGGACGATGACATTGCGCGGGGAAGTTTCGGCGACGACTGAACGTCCGCTCTTATCCAGCAACACATAGCTGAATGACCGGCGGTGGGGCAGTTCTTTCAATAAATCGACCGCTTCTTCGATTGATGCGCAATGTTCGAGGATCAGGCGTCCGATCATATTGCAGATAAACCCGTCCGCTGAATTGCGGCGGTTGATGAAATTATAGCCCATCGCCAGGCCCTTCTCATTGAGGCCATCCGTCCGTCCTGTAATTTGCATGGACGGCCCGATGGATGCATAGCCCCCGTCAGTCGGCTCGTACAAGGCGAACCGGCCTTCATAGCCTTGCGGTGAGCTGTCATAGTTGCGGACAAGGAAGTCGGAACGGCTCAGGATCGAACAGCCGCTGCGTGTATATTCGATATAATAGCCGCCGAATTCGCGCAGCGCATCATAAAATGGCCATTTCAGGGCATCGGCCAAGCCTTCGATTTCTTCCCAGATGCGTGGGGCAAAACGTTCGAGCATTTCGATGGCCTTCGTTTCATCCACCAATAGCTGCCGGCTGTTTTCGCCGCGCTGTATTTTTCGGTTCGGTAAAAGCAGTGAATCTCTTAACAATTCCCCTTGATGATAGCCGAAATCATAATGGCTGCCGCGGAATTGGATTACGTCGCTATGGACTTTCTTCATGTGGCATCCCTCTTTTTTATCTCAGTATCAAAAGAATACTAGAGTTTTGGGGAGAACAAAAAGAATATGCCTGAAGCGTATGCTTCAGGCAATTAAAGGACGTAGCTTGTCGCTTCGCCGCCATTGATTCCGGTGAACATATTGCCGGCAGCAGTCAATAGCTGCAAGGCATTGTCGCGGTTCATGGACGGGCGGAGGTAAAACACATGTACCGCGTCAGTTGTTTGCGGGGTTACAGCAGTGCGCTTTGAATCGACGTACGGGCTGCCGAATGCGCCTTTTGCATCGCGTGTGACGATGATGTTATCGAGCGTATTGTCGCGGTTATTCAAGCCTTCATAACGGTCATCGGGCTTGCCGAGCGCGATTTCGATCTCGCCTTCGATTTGAGCTGTATCGTACAAACCGAGTGGAATTTCGTACTGAAGCGATAGAAAACTGTTCATATCGATCGCTGAATTGACAGGGACCAGATAGTTTTGTTTACGCACACGGCGGTACAAGGCTTCTGCAGAAGGCCGGTAGCGGTTCGGGTCGCCTCCGAGCGCCTTCCAGGCCAGCTTCCATTCGAGAAGGCCAGGGAAATCCGTTAATTCCTTATCGTCCATATCGAAAAATAATTGCTCCTGGAACAGCTGGAGACGCCCTTTTAACATTTGAGGTGAATCCGAAACGGTGATATTGTTATAATGAATAATGCCGATTTTAAAATCAGGCAGGATCTCTGTAATTTCAGGGTTTACGCGAAAGTCCACAGCAAACATCCTTTCCGTGAATAGTAGAATCATCTTACCATAAATTGGAGCAAGGAGTTATCGACATGAACTTGGATCAATTCCAACAACAACTGGTTGCGTATGCCGCGGAAATCGGAATTGATAAAATCGGCTTTGCTTCGGCCGAACCATTTTTTAATTTAAAGCATCGCTTGATCCGCCAGCAGCAATTGAATTTCCAGTCCGGCTTTGAGGAATCGGATGTGGAGAAACGCACGCGCCCGGAACTATTGATGGAAGAGCCGGTGAGCATCATTGCGATTGCGATTGCCTATCCTTCCAAAATGGAAGGGGCAACGCCTGGTGTCAAAGGGGCACGGCGTGGTATTTTCTCGCGTTCTTCCTGGGGCAAGGATTACCATGCGGCACTTCGGGACCGGCTGGCGCTGCTAGAAGCGTTCATCGCGGCTCATTATCCGGAAGCACGCACAAAATCCATGGTTGATACGGGTGAATTGTCCGACCGTGCCGTGGCAGAACGGGCCGGTATCGGATGGAGCGCGAAAAATACCAATATCATCACGCCAGAATTCGGGTCATATGTCTATTTGGGCGAGATGATCACCAACATCCAATTTGAATACGACGAGCCGATGGAAGATCAATGCGGCGACTGCCGTTTGTGCATCGATACATGCCCGACCGGAGCGATTGTCGAGGGCGGGCAGCTCAATGCCCAGCGCTGCATTTCGTTTTTGACGCAGACAAAAGGCTTCCTGCCGGATGAGTTCCGCTCGAAAATCGGCAACCGGATCTACGGCTGCGACACATGCCAGACCGTGTGCCCGAAAAATAAGCGCAAAGCCAATCGCATCCATCCGGAATTCGACCCGGACCCGGAAATTGCCAAGCCTTTGCTTGAGCCGCTGTTGACTATTTCCAATCGGGAGTTCAAAGAGAAATTCGGGCATGTGTCAGGTTCTTGGCGCGGCAAAAAGCCGATTCAGCGTAATGCCATTTTGGCACTTGCCCATTTCAAGGAGGAGTCGGCAGTGCCCACGTTGATCGAATTAATGAAGACGGATCCGCGCCCGGTCATCCGCGGCACGGCCGCTTGGGCGATCGGCCGCATCGGATTAGATAGTGGAAGACAAGCGCTCGAACATGCACAGCAGCAAGAGAAAGATGAAGAGGTGCTGGCAGAGATCGCTAAAGGCTTGGCATTCTTTTCTGCAGAAACGAAAGGATAAGTGAAGAAATTTGGGAATACACATTGTGTTATATCAGCCACTAATTCCGGCGAATACCGGGAACATTGCACGTTCTTGTGCGGGGACAGGGGTCAGCCTTCATTTGATCAAGCCGCTCGGATTTTCGACGGACGATAAAATGCTCAAACGGGCGGGGCTCGATTATTGGGAGCACGTGGATATTCATTACCACGATGGCCTCGATGAGTTATTTACAGCCTATCCTGACGGCAAATACCATTACATCACCAAGTTTGGCACGAAGACCTACAGCTCGTTCGATTTTTCGGATACCGGGGAAGATTATTTCTTCGTCTTCGGGCAGGAGACAAAGGGCTTGCCGAGGGAATTGATTGATGCCAATCTGGAGCGGTGCCTGCGCATTCCGATGAACGAACATATCCGTTCACTCAATTTGTCGAATACGGCAGCGATCTTGATGTATGAAGCACTGCGCCAACAGGATTTCCCGAATTTAAAATAAACGACAAAAAAGGACAGCGCGTGGGCGCTGTCCTTTTGCATTTCGCATTATTGTCTTTTGTCTGTGCCTGGTTTGTCATCGTATCCAGCAGTGAAGATAGCTACCAAAAACGATACACAAATCCCCAAGATTAAGATCAAGTTCATGAATGACGACCTCCTTGAAATTTGCATCTGTGTTTAGTATAGCGTACCATCGGGAAAAATGAAATATGGAACCCGCTCGAAAATATGGACATTTTCCGTCCATCCGAAAAACTTGAAACTTTTTTGGATGTGATGCGTATATAAGGGTAGGAAGAAAAGGAAGGGATGAACTGATATGAAAATGAAGACATCCGTTGCACTGCTTTGGATTACGGGCCTTGCGGAGGCATTTCTGGCCATTCCGTTCATCGGGGGCGGATTTGTGATTTCTGCAGGCTATGCTCCGCTCGGCATCATGTTCGTGCTGCATG
Organism: Planococcus sp. MSAK28401; assembly: GCF_018283455.1. Lineage (NCBI taxonomy): Bacteria > Bacillati > Bacillota > Bacilli > Caryophanales > Caryophanaceae > Planococcus > Planococcus alpniumensis. The sequence goes on from NZ_JAAMTH010000001.1 coordinate 1,111,483, forward strand.
CGATTACTTTGTTCTTTTGCTTTAAAGAATATTCGCCGAAGTTCGGCTCGATTCTGGGGATCATTACAAGTGCACTCGCTTGGATTCCGTTGATTGGTTGGGCGCTGCACTTATTGACAGCGATCGTGCTATTGCTATCCGCAGCCATGTCCGGGCGTTCAGCTAGAGTTTAACAAGAAAAGCACCGAGAAATCGGTGTTTTTTTGTGGGCAAATTTAAAGACGACGAGAATTGGTTTGTAAGCGGCGCTTTCGTTTAAGGCGCAAAAAATCCCCTGCATAGAAGAATGCAGGGGACTTTTTAATGCGGTGCAATGAGAATCTGGATCGTGAACAGCACAGCAAAAATATAAAGGATCGGGTGGACGGCTTTCCATTTGCCTTTGAAGATTTTCATCAGCGGGTAAGAAATGAACCCGAGTGCAATGCCGGTTGCGATGCTTGAGGTGAGCGGCATGGCGAGAACAATAAGGAACGCCGGGAACGCTTCATCGAATTGATCCCAGTCGATTTGCTTGACGGCGCCGATCATTAAGCTGCCGACGATGATGAGAGCGGGAGCGGTGATGGCGGCGACGCCGGAAAGCGAGCCTACGAGCGGCCCGAAAAAGGCGGCTGCGATGAACAGGATGGCGACGGTCAAAGTTGTGAGTCCTGTCCGTCCGCCTGCAGCGACGCCGGCGGAAGATTCGACATAAGCGCTGGTTGGGCTTGTGCCGACCATGGCGCCTGCACTGGCGGCGACAGAATCAGCGAGAAGCGCTTGGCGCACGCGCGGCATTTTATTGTCTTTCATGAGTCCTGCTTGTTTTGCGACACCGATCATCGTCCCGGTCGTGTCGAAAAGCGTGACGAGCAGGAACGAGAACACGACGCCGTATAGCCCGAATTCGGCGACTAGCAGGAACGCTTCGATGGGATTCCAGACGATGATGCCTTCAGGAAGCGACGGCAACTTCATGAAGCCTTCCGCAAATGTCAATTGGCCGGTGAAGAAGGCAATGATGCCCGTTGCGATCATGCCGAAGAAAATCCCGCCGTGAATGTTCAAGGACATGAAGATAAGCGTGATGGCGAGCCCTGCGAGCGTTAATGCGACAGGCGGCGAAGTCAGGTCGCCAAGCCCCACGAGATTCGCTTCATTGGCGACGATCAATCCACTGAGGCGCATGCCGATGAAAGCGATGAACAAGCCGATGCCTGCCGTGATGGCGTGTTTTAAGTTTTCCGGAATGGCTTCAATGAGGATTTTGCGCATCGAGGTTAATGACAGTGCGACAAACAGCAATCCGGAAACGAAGACTGCAGCAAAAGCAGTCGTATAATCAATGGCGCCGTCAGAAGCGAGCACCATGGAAGTGAAATATGCGTTAAGCCCCATGCCCGGAGCAATGGCGATCGGGTAATTGGCGAGCAATGCCATCCACAATGTGCCGATAACCGCTGCTATGATGGTGGCAAGAAAAACCTGGTCGAACGGAACGCCGGCAGCACCTAAAATCACCGGGTTGACGATGACGATATACGCCATTGTCAGGAACGTCGTCATACCGGCAGTAATCTCGGTTCTGACGTCAGTTCCGTGTTCTTTTAACTGAAACATGGAATATCCTCCTTATAAACACGAACATTTTGAACAACACGTTTAATAATATTCGTTTTTAATATCGGATGCAAGAGCTTTTCTCAATCTAGTGGCGAATAGTCGAAATTCCTTTCGACAATTTGTACAATGAAAAAGAATAGGAGGAGAATTGTATGAATCTGACGATTGAATCAACAAAGACCTTACATAATGGAGTGGAAATGCCGCGTTTTGGCCTTGGCGTCTACAAGATGACCGATAAAGAAGCGGCGGTCGAGGCGATGGTAAAAGCGATCGAAACAGGCTATAAAGCGATCGATACCGCTACAGTGTACGACAATGAAGCAGAAGTCGGGGAAGCAATCCGTGCAGGCGGCGTGAAGCGTGAAGAGCTGTTCATCACGTCGAAAGTATGGAATACCGACCAGGGCTACGACCAGACATTGCGTGCATTCGAAGCTTCATTGAAACGGCTGGATATGGACTATCTGGATCTGTATTTGACCCATTGGGCGATCCCCGACACGTTCGAGGAAACCTACCGTGCGATCGAGCGGCTCTATGATGAGAAATTGATCCGTGCTGCCGGCGTTTCCAACCATCAGCAGCATCACCTGGAGAAAATTCTGGCCAAGGCCAATACGAAACCGATGGTCAACCAGATTGAGCTGCATCCGCAATTGACGCAGGAATCATTGCGCGAATTTTGTGCAGCACAAGACATTGTGGTCACTTCCTGGTCGCCGCTTGCGAGAGGGCGCCTGCTCGAAGATCCGGTGCTGTCGGAAATCGGCGAAAAACACGGGAAATCCATCGCGCAGACCATTATTCGCTGGCATCTCCAGAATGACTTGATCGTCATCCCGAAATCGGTGACGCCGTCGCGCATCGTTGAAAATGCCGATGTTTTTGATTTTGAATTAAGTGAAGAAGAGATGAAACAGATTTCAGCGCTCAACCAGGATTGGCGGAGCGGAACCCATCCGGACGAAATCAAGGTTTAATAAAAAAAGGCCAGCGAAGGGGTTCGCTGGCCTTTTGCTATTGTTTTGCTTCGATATCGATTTGCTGACCGGTAAATGGGTGTTTAAAAGCGATGCGGAATGCGTGCAGGAAGTATTCGCCGTCTTCAGTCGGCGGCCCTCCGTACAATTCATCGCCGATGATCGGGTGTTTGACGTGCGACAAATGGGCACGGATTTGATGCGTGCGCCCAGTCTCCAAAGTTAAATGAAGCAGGGAGCGGCCGTCTGCGCGGTTGATGACTTGGTAATGGGTGACGGCGCTTTGCCCGTTTGGTGATACGCGGCGGCGCGTAGCGTGATGGCGGTCGCGGCCGAGCGGGAAGTCGAGCGTCCCGGATTGCCCGCGGACGAGGCCTTTAACGAGTGCTTCGTATTCACGCTGCACAAGCTTTTGTTCAACCATCCGGTCCATGACGTTTTTGGCGATTGGATGTTTGGCCAAAAGCAACACGCCGGAAGTGCCTTGGTCCAGCCGGTGGATATGTTCGATATACGAACCGCCGGATTGCTGGGCGTAAGCCATCAAGCCGTTGATGAATGTATCATCCTGGTGGCTATCATTCGGGTGGGTGGCGAGCCCTTTTGGTTTATTGGCGATGATGAAGTGCTCGTCTTCAAATAAAATCTCAGGTTCGATCGATGGGTTTGGCTGGTACGGCGACTCAGCTTGGGGAATAGTAACAATCAATTGCGTCCCTTTGTCGAGCGGTTCCTGCCAACGTGGTTCTGTGCCGTCTTCAAGACGGACGCCTTTGGCCATGCGCAGTTCGTGCACGGTCTTTTTGCCGAGGCCCCATTCATTTTTCAATAAGTCCGTGACGGTCATGCCTTGTTCCGGAATTTGGTAAGTCCAATTCATCATACAGTCCTCCATAAAAACGGGATCATGCGCGCGGCACATGATCCCGTTTCAGTTTATTTTTTCACGACTTCCTGGAAAAATTGTTCGATATTCTCTTTCGGCTGTGCGCCTGTCCAGCGGGCAACTTCCTGTCCGTCTTCATAATGGACAAGTGTCGGTGTCGCTTCGAGTGCATAATCAGACCAGCCTTGCTCAAATTCGAGCAGGTTGTACTGCAACACATCGACTTCCATATCATCTGCGACAGGCATCAAGATCGGCGTTGTCTGTTGGCAGAATTGGCAAGTCGGGCTAAAGAAATAAACAGTTGTCGGCTCGCCGCTTTGGATCTGTTCATTTACGTCTTCTGGCAATGCGATGTTCTGGTAGTTTTCGTCATCGAGCTGATCGATGGTGGCCGGATTCAAATCATCCGTGCCGTATTGGTTGTCCGCCAGTTTCTCGTCTTGCGATTGATTGGTCAAGAAGACGATCAACGCAAAGATGGCAAGCACGACGCCGGCGATAATCAGCAATTTTTTCATCTTATTGTTCCTCCTTCAATGATTTCCACAGATAAACACTCGTTCCGGCAATCAAAGCGAATGCGATGAGTGCAAGAAACGGGATGGTGATGAATCCGAGGTAATTAATATATTCCCCTGTGCATGGGACTTGCCCGCATGACGGTGCGGAATCCGACAAGAACCGGAGTTTTTGGATGCCGTAATGATACAGCGAAACCGATCCGCCAATGACGGACAGCACGAGCGAGGTCATGGCGATGCGCGGGTTTTTCTGCACATAGGCAACGCCTAGCACAAAGACGAGGGGATACATGAAGATGCGCTGCACCCAGCACAGCTCACACGGAATGTACCCGCGCACTTGGGAAAAATACAGCGAGCCAAGTGTCGCAACTAGGGACACCGCCCACATGAACAGCAAACTGTTTTCTTGACGCTTCGTCATCTTTTGACCCTCTTTTCCGGAATGCTTTCCTTTTGAAGTATAATTCTTAACACCATACAAGTAAAATAATATCAACAACTGAGCGGATGGGCTATAATTAACTTTGAAACTTTTGTGAAGGAGCGCGGTAACGTGGCAGAACAATTCGATTTATCCCATTTTGAAAAAAGCATGATCATCCGTGAGATGAGCTATGCTGATATACCTGCCATTCTGGAAATGCAGCAGCTTTGCTTTCCTGGCATGGAACCTTGGAAAGAAGAGCAGCTCAGAAGCCATTTAGGCGTTTTTGCACAAGGGCAGATCGTCGCGGAACTCGACGGCAAAGTAATCGGTTCCTGCTCGAGCCTATTAATCAATTTCGACGAATACGATGACCGCCATACATGGGACGATGTCACTGACGGCGGCTATATAACGAACCATAACCAGGACGGCTATAATATGTACGGCATTGAAGTCATGGTGCATCCCGAATACCGCCGCATGCAAGTCGGGCAGCGTTTGTACGAAGCGCGCAAAGAACTGGCGCGTGAATTGAACTTGAAGTCAATCATCATCGGCGGGCGCATCCCGAACTACCATAAACACGCAGACGAAATGTCGCCGCGTGAATACGTCGATTCGGTGTCACGCCATAAAATCTATGATCCGGTGCTGACGTTCCAATTGATGAACGGTTTCCAGCTCATGCGGATCAACCCGGGCTATTTGCAGGACGATAAAGCATCGGGCAAATACGCAACGCTGATGGAATGGAATAATGTTGATTACAAGCCGATCTCCAAGCGCCATTTCAAGACTAGTTTACCTGTGCGCATCTGCGTCGTTCAATACTTGATGCGTGCCATCAATTCATTCGACGATTTGGCGAACCAGGTCGAGTACTTTGTCGATGTGGCATCGGATGCCCATTCGGATTTCGTCGTGTTCCCGGAAATTTTCACGACGCAATTGATGTCGTTCTTGAATGAACCATCACCGAGCCAAGCCGTCCGCAAATTGACGGAATTCACACCGCAATATATCGAGCTATTCACGGATCTCGCTGTGCGCTATAACGTCAATATCATTGGCGGCTCGCATTTCGTCAAGGAAGAAAATGATGAGATTTACAACATCGCATATTTGTTCCGTCGCGATGGTTCGATCGATAAACAGTACAAGATCCACATCACGCCGAACGAACGTAAATGGTGGGGCATTTCAGCAGGCGACTCCGTGCGCGTATTTGATACGGATTGCGGCAAGATCGCCATCCAGATCTGCTACGACATCGAGTTCCCGGAACTGGCCCGCATCGCCACCGATATGGGCGCCAACATCATCTTCTCGCCGTTTTGTACGGAAGACCGCCAAGGCTATTTGCGCGTCCGTTATTGTGCACAAGCCCGCGCGGTCGAGAACCAGATCTACACGGTCATTTCCGGAACGGTCGGAAACTTGCCGCAAACGGAAAACATGGATATCCAATATGCACAATCCGGCATCTTTGCGCCGTCTGATTTTGAATTCGCGCGCGATGGCATCGTCGGAGAAACCAACCCGAACTTGGAAATGGTGTTGATTGGGGATGTCGACCTTGAAATCCTCAGACGCCAACGCCAAGATGGCACCGTCAAGCAATTAAAGGATCGCCGCCATGACGTCTACCGTGTGGAATACAAACAAGATTAACTCCAGCCGCTCCGAATCGGGGCGGCTTTTTTGTGGAAAATTTGGTAAACTGATAAGTAATTGGAGGGATGAACCATGACATGGAAACAGCGAATGCAAAAATGGCTCGGACACGAGGGGCTAGATACGAATACGAAACAGCAGCTGCAATTATTATCGGAAGACGAGCAGCTGGCAGAAGATGCGTTTTATCAGGACTTGGTATTCGGAACAGGTGGGATGCGCGGTGAAATCGGGCCAGGCACGAACCGCATGAACGTCTATACCGTCAGAAAAGCATCAAAAGGAATTGCCGATTATATTGAAAGCTTCGGGGAACAGGCGATGAAGCGCGGCGTGGCGATTGCGTTCGACAGCCGCCGCATGTCACCGGAATTTGCTGAAGAAGCGGCACGTACATTTGCAGCGGCCGGCATCCGTGCTTATGTGTATGAATCTGCGCGTACAACGCCGCAATTATCGTTCACGGTGCGCGAACTGAATGCGTTCATGGGCATCGTCATCACAGCAAGCCACAACCCGCCTGAATACAATGGCTATAAAGTATACGGCGAAGACGGCGCGCAATTGGATTTGGAAGCGGCAGACCAGGTCATCGGTTTTGTCAGCCGAGTGGAAGATGAACTGGCAATCGAAAATGATGAGTATGATTCCTCCTTATTGGAAATTCTCGGTGAAGAGCTTGACCGCGCCTATATCGACCAAGTCTTGACGGTGCAGGAAACAAACGTCGAGCCGATCAGCGTCGTCTTTACGCCGCTCCACGGGGCATCAGGCGCGACCGTTCGCCGGGTTTTTGATGAAGCCGGCTATAGCGGCGTGAATTATGTCGAAGAACAAATGTTGCCGGACGGTGAATTTCCGACGGTGGAATCCCCGAACCCGGAAGAATCAACGGCATTTGACCTCGCCCGGAAATACGGCGAAGAGCAGACCGCAGATCTATTGATTGCCATCGACCCGGACGGCGACCGCGTCGGGGCGGCGGTTTGGACCGGTACACAATACGAATTGTTGACCGGCAACCAAACTGGCGGCATCTTGCTGGAATATTTATTGGGCCAGAAAAAAGCAAAAGGCGAACTGCCGGAAGACGGTCGCATCTTCAAGACCATCGTCACTTCCGGATTCGGGGAAGCGGTCGCTAGAAGCTACGGCGTAGAGAGTGAAGACGTGTTGACAGGCTTTAAATTCATCGGCGAGAAATTGCGTGAAAACGATGCGCAGCATGAATTCACTTTCTTATTCGGCTACGAGGAAAGCTATGGTTATTTGATCCGAGATTTTGCACGTGATAAAGATGCCGTGCAAGCGACATTGCTATTGGTCGAAGCGGCTGCCTTCTATAAGAAGCAAGGCAAAAACTTGTATGGCGTATTAAACGAATTATATGAACGCCACGGCTTCTACCGCGAATTGCTCGTTTCGGTGACGAAAAAAGGCATCGAAGGGGCACGTGAAATCACACAGCTGCTCGACGGCTTGCGCACGGCGCCGCCACAATCCATTGCCGGCATCGCGGTTGAAAAAATCGAAGACTACGATAGCCGGACACGGACGCTTGTCGATATGGGGACGAGTGAAGCGATCGTCTTGCCGCAATCAAATGTCCTGAAATATTTCCTGTCGGATGGTTCGTGGGTCTGCGTGCGCCCAAGCGGCACCGAGCCGAAAGTGAAATACTATTTCGGCGTCAAAGCAGCAACCCAGCAGGAAAGCGACGAAAAGCTCGAACTATTGAAAGAATCATTTCTCGACATCGTTGCGAACCGCTGAAAAAGCTCCCCATAGAGGGAGCTTTTTCATTCGAAAGAATGAGGCAAACGCCGGTTCTTATCGTTACAATAGCAACTAGGAGGGATCAGCCCCATGGTGCCTGAACAGCATTCGGACGTCATTTTATTGAAAGAGATCGCGGAGTTGTTGAACGAAGAAACGAATATGGAGCGCATGCTTGGCGGTGCGATCGACAAGCTGCTGCAAAACTCCAATTTTGAAACGGCATGGATCTTTTTCATTGATGAAAAAGGCAAGCACAGACTCGTGGCGCAAGCCAATTTACCGGATGCCCTCGAGGAGCGGGACTGCCGTCATTTAACAAAAGGCGGCTGCTGGTGCGTCAAACGCTATCATGACGGCGATTTGGAAAAGGCGTCGAATATCATCGCCTGCCAGCGCATCGAAAACGCCAAAGCGACACATGGCAAAATCGGCAATATTTCGCATCATGCGACCGTGCCGCTGCAATCCGGCAAGGAAAAATTCGGCTTGCTCAATATCGCTGCGGCCGATACGGTGCGCTTTTCAAAAGACGAACTGGCTTTATTGGAATCGGTCGCTTTCCAGATCGGCTCCGCCATCAAGCGCATCGTCCTGACCAAGCAGGAACAGGAATTGGCACTCGTCAAAGAGCGCAATAGGCTCGCGCGGGATTTGCACGATTCCGTCAATCAGCTGTTGTTCTCGGTCACGTTGACGGCTAGGGGCGGCATCGAAATGGCGGAAGACGAAGCGCAAAAAAGCACGTTCCGGGACATCCAGCATCTCAGCCAGGAAGCGCTCAACGAAATGAGGGCATTGATTTGGCAATTGCGGCCAAAAGGGCTCGAGAGCGGCTTGATCGATGCCATCAAAGCGTACGGGGAAATGCTCGGGCTGTCGATGGAAACGAAAGTGACCGGCGTGATTCAATTGCCGTCGCGTACGGAAGAAACCTTATTCCGCATTGCGCAGGAAGCATTGAATAATGTGCGCAAGCATGCGGGCACAAGCTCCGCTCAAATCTACGTAACGGTCACACCGACCGATGTCTTATTGGTCATCAAAGACGAAGGACTCGGCTTTTCCCCTGCACAAGGCGTGATCCCGTCGATCGGCATGCAAAGTATACGAGACCGGGCGAAAGCAGAAGGCGGCACAGCTGACTGGTCGAGCGAATTAAGCAAAGGAACGGAAATCCTTGTCCGGATTCCGTATTAAAGGAGTGGCAAGATGAGAGTATTGATTGCGGATGATCATCACGTAGTAAGAAGAGGATTGCTGTTTTTCCTGAAAACCCAAAAAGACATTGAAGTGGTGGGGGAGGCTGCGAACGGCATCGAAGCTGTCGAGATGGCAGGCGAGCTGCAGCCGGATATCGTCTTGATGGATCTGGTCATGCCGGAAATGGACGGCATCCAGGCAACCCGAAAAATCAAGGAGTCTTATCCGGATATCATCGTGTTGATGCTCACGAGCTTTTCCGACCGAGACCACATTCTTCCCGCGATCGAAGCAGGCGCGGCAGGCTATCAGCTGAAAGATATCGAGCCGGACGAATTGGTCGAATCGCTGCGCAGCTTGATGCGCGGGGAGAACACGCTGCATCCGAAAGCTTCATCGGAACTAGCGAAAGCGCCGGAAGACCCACCGCCTCACGTTCTCCATCCTTTGACTCCAAGAGAAGCGGAAGTGCTCGCGGAATTGACCAAGGGCAAAAGCAACCGGGAAGTGGCGTCTGCTTTATTCGTGACGGAGAAGACGGTGAAAACGCATATTTCCAATATCTTCATCAAGCTCGAAGTCCAGGACCGGACGCAAGCGGCACTTTACGCCGTCAAGCATGGGTTGACGGAATACGCCAATTGAATGGAACTAGAAAAAGACTGCCGGATGGAAATCCGGCAGTCTTTTTATCTTTTCTTAACAGGGCGGCTGCGTGATTCTTTCGTGCGCTGTTTCCATACCGCGCGTTCTGCCTGTTGTTTGGCGAGATCGCTTTTTCGTTCGATATAGTCGAGCTCACGCAGCAATTTTAAATAGCTTGCATAGCGCTCTTCCGGTAATTCGCCGGAAGCAAGAGCGGATTGGATGCGGCAGCCCGGTTCTTGTTGGTGGCTGCAATCGCGGAAACGGCATTCGGTAGCAAGGATTGTGATGTCTTGGAAGCTCGCACCTAGCCCATCGGCGGAATCAGCAAGCTGGAATTCGCGCATGCCCGGTGTATCGATCAATAAACCGCCGCCTGGCAGCAGCACCAGTTCGCGGTGTGTCGTCGTATGGCGGCCTTTACTGTCGTCTTCCCGGATGTCCTGCACCGCCATTTTATCGCTATGGGTGAGGGCGTTGATGAGCGATGATTTGCCGACGCCCGAAGAACCGAGCAGCGCGCCGGTTTTGCCATCCGTTAAATAGCGATTGAAGGCATCCATGCCAGCACCAGTCAAAGCTGAAACGGCAAACACATCAACGCCGAATGCGGTAGCGGCGACTTCTTTCAAGTAAACTGCCGGGTCTTCGCATTGATCGCTTTTCGTCAGCACGACGACCGGCATGGCGCCTGAATCCCAAGCGGCGACCATATAGCGTTCAAGGCGCCGGACATTAAAATCATGATTGAGCGACATGACCAGGAAGACGTAGTCGAGATTGACGGCGATGGTCTGCATCTCGGACGTTTCGCCGGCCGCTTTTCGGGCGAAGCGCGAACTTCTCGGCAGCAGTTGGTGGATGATGCCTTTGTCTTCTCCAGGCATTTGTTCCAGTGCCACCCAATCTCCGACGCTTGGAAATTCATCGCGGCTGTGGCTATGGCGGTAATTTCCGGACAAAGTAGCTGGCCATTCACCGAAATCGGTCATGACGCGGTAGCCGCTCTTATGTTCGAGAATGACGCGGCCTGGTATTTTCTGTTCAGGCAATGCTTGTTGGAATGATTCATTCCATCCGTATTGTTTGATAATCGACAATGTAACTTCCTCCTATAAAAACGCATAATAAAAACCATGACTGCAATAATGCCTGCCATGGTCTCCGCGCATAGGAAAGAAACGTATCTTCAGCGATACACAGAGGGAGACATCATAGCAAACATCATTAAGTTGCGGGTTGCACGTACTGAAATAGTCACCATAATGCCTCACCTCTTTCCATTAGTTAAGATAATGATAAGGGCAATTGAAGCAGAGGTCAATGGTTTTTTAAGAGTATTTTGACAATGGCATTCGGCTATTCGCGTTTCTTCCATAAGCATCGCTACGTGCTATAGTGAAAGGCAAGGGTGAAATAGAACCAGCGTTTGCCCCAATTGGAATAGGGGAACAAGGGAACAAACGAATATTTTATTAAGGGGGGAAGTTATGAAAAAGATTTTTTACAATTGGCGGGAAAAACTGTGGGTGACCCCTGCAATCTACAGCTTCCTAGCCATATTATTATCCATTGGATTTTTTTATGTGGATTTATTGGTCATTCGGCAATACCGTGAATTCATCCCGGATATCTTGCTGACCAATGTCCAATTGGCCCAAACGATCATGGGCGCGCTCGCTGGGGCGCTATTGACGATGACAACGTTTACGTTTTCCACGATTCTTGTCGTGCTGACGATGTATTCCTCCCAGTTTTCCCCGAGGACCTTGAAGAATTTTGTCCATGACCGTCTTACATGGCGCGTACTGGGGATTTTTTTGGGGGGCTTCATCTATAACACGCTGTCGTTAATGTTCATGCGTGATGCCTTGTACACACATGATGTTATTTCTACGTTTGTCGGGATCGTCATTGCATTTCTTTGCTTGTCGACATTTGCATATTTCATCCATCACATTGCAACGAACGTGCAAGTGGAGAAGTTGATCGAGGAACTTGAAGAAGATGCCGAACGAATCATCGATACGTATAGTGAAAAACAACAGCAGGCAATGGAAATCGATGTACAATGGAATCCCGACGGTTTTGCCGAGACGACCCTTGCCGAAAACGATGGCTATATCCAATTCCTGTATTTCGATAAATTGACGGAATATGCGGTGGAGCACGACCTGGAAGTTGAAATTCTTCACGGCATCGGTGCGTATGTCCATGAAAATACGCCGTTATTCCGTGTCTACCAACGCCAGCAGGAAGACCTCGATTTGAGCCGCTTTATCACGATTGGCACAGAGCGGACCACGGACCAGGATCTTGATTTCGCCATCCAGAAAATGGTCGAAGTGGCATTGCGGGCGATTTCCCCCGGCATCAACGACCCGAATACAGCGAACGGCATCATCATCCGGATCGGGCGGCTGCTCGGCAAATTAAGCCACCTCGAGACCGGGGCAATCACCATTCGGGACAAAGAGAAAAAAGGCCGCGTACGCTATCCGTTTTTTACATTCCCGCATTTTCTCTACCTGACATTCCATCAATTGATCCATTATGGAAAAGAGGATGTATCGGTCGTGGCCGCAATTTTGGAATCTTTGACAAACGCCGCGCAATTATCGAATCCAACGCATCACGAGGCTATTTGGGAAACACAGTTGCATGTGCTTGAACATTTGGAGAAGTCGCCTTTCAAACGCCTTGACCGCCGACACATCCAAGGAAAATTGGATGCGCTGGCAAAAGCGCTGGATCGCCGTCCGGTTCTGCTCAGCGACTACCAGCTGGACCCGCAAGGATGATGTGCAGGAGCATCTAATGGGACGGAGTGCTGCGGGCAAAGGAGGGGCTTATGCAAAAAACGCAATTATTTGAAGGCATCGGCGTTCTGAGGAATTTATCCGTCACGGAGTTTTTCATGTTTTTTCTATATTTATTGTTGATCCTCGTTGGGAAATGGATTGCCCAAGCCGTGCTGAAACGAATCGTGAGGCATGATGGTTATCAAGAGCGGATTTATCCAATTCTCGAAGACATTCTGAATTGGGTCGCCTTTTACGGCAGCATTTTGCTGTTCCTGTTTTATTTTGGGCAGGAAGAATGGCTGAGGACGCCTTTTTACAAAACGGAAGGGGTCGACGTCTCCATTTTGCTGATTGTCGTCGCCATCATGATCGTTACGTTTTCGAGCCGCGTCGTTAAAGCTTTCAATAGTTTTGTCATGCCTTATGTCTATGGCGAATTTGATGTGGAACTAGGCATGAGTTATACGATCAACCGGCTCATTTACTATGCCGTAATGTTTCTGGCCATTGCAGTCAGCTTCACGCTCGTTGGGTTGGATCTGCGGGCAGTCGGCATCGTCTTCAGTGTGCTCGGGATCGGCATCGGTTTCGGCGTCCGAAATATCGCCGCAAACTTTGTATCAGGCATTATCATTTTATTTGAAAGGCCGATGGAAGTTGGGGAAATGGTCGAAATCGATAAGAAAATCGGGCGCATCACGAAAATTAAATTGCGCTCGACAATCGTTGAAACAAATAAAGACGGGACGCTCGTCGTACCGAACCAATATTTTATCGAACAGATCGTCAAGAACCGTTCGGGCGCAAGGCTATTCGCCCGCGTTGTCGTCAGTATCGAATACGGCTGCGATACGGAGTTGGTCTCGAAACTACTGGTACAAGCTGCGGAAAATGAAATTACAAAAATCGACGGCGTGCCTGATGAAAAGCCTGACGCCCAGTTCATCGATTTCCGCAATTCCTCGATGGATTTCCAAGTGGAAGCGCGCGTCTTGAATGTCGAAATGAAAGACCGCTTAGAGAGCCGGATCCGCCATGGCATCGCTGCCTTGTTTGTAGAGCACGGCATTCGCCTCGCGTCCTTACCGGGCGAAAGAACAGAATAAAAGCAAGAAAAAACGCCTGATCTCAAAAAGATCAGGCGTTTTTCAGAGTGTTGAAGAAGTCTATTAATCCATTACGAATTAGAATGGAGTCGTTTTTTCTACATTCAATAATCAATGATCTTTCTAAGTATTTGGAGAAGCGTTCGCTCGTAACCCCTTCTGCTCAATAATGCTGCGCATTACTTTCGCAAAGATAATGTCTCCCGTAGGTCGCCCTTATCTTTCCTGTGGATTAGCGAGACGACCGAGACCCCGCAAGGAATGAATGAGCGAAGTTTAGCTGAGCACATTCATTTGCGACGCATCTGCCACGCAGATGTGTGAGCAAGCGGGTTTTCTGCGATGCTCGAACGAAGTGAGAGTTTAGCACAAGGGTTTCAAAGCGACTGAGGAGGCTTGGGCGCGAGCCCACGGAAAGCGAGCGATAAGCTTCGGAAAATACGACTTCTTACCTTTCTCTGTTATTGTGCTTGAATACGGGTGAATTCGCCTCCTGCCTCTTCGACGCGGCGTGCCAAGGAGTTGTGCATTTCAAAAATCCGTCCGCTGGAGAATTCGACCATGCCGCCGTCGCGGAAATAATAAGCGACCGACTCGATTGAGTTGGTCCCGTCTTCTTTGTGAAGCCGCTCTTCGACCCGTTCAAACTCTTCCCATGTATACGTGGAGGAATTGAACGACAGAGGTGGATTATACGTGAAGCTGTCACGGGTCATATAGTAATAATCACCGAGCGAAAAGGCGATCGACACGAATCCGATGATGGCGACAGCGCCAGACAAAAGCCAGGATTTCAACGGCTGTTCAATCAGCGCTGCGATAAACAATGCGGCCGCAAGCAATACGATGCCCACGCCTCCAAGCACGAGCGACCAGAACGACGTGCCGACGATTTCTGCCTCCGGTGTGATGGTGACGACTTTTGCCGGGTAGAACACGGCAGCTGGAAAAAATAAAGCGGAAATAAGCAGAATGATGCCGAACGTAACCAAAATGATTTTTTTCTGATCGTAAAAATCAGCCATCCTCTTCGTCCTCCTCTACCGAGTAATCGGGTTCTATATGTACGAGGACGACGCAATTTGGTTTCACTTTCTGGATTTTCCGTTCGATTTCTTCAGTGATCCAATGGCTTTCGACTACATTTAAATAAGGCGCCACGCTGACGGTCAAGTCGATGAACATGACATTGCCATGGGTGCGGCCCTTGAAGTCGCGCAGAGCCAGTACGCCCGGCACGCGTCGAATGACAACGGAAAGCGATTCGACAGCTTCTTCGTCAAATGCGTCGGTCAAGGTCAATACCGATTCGCGGAAAATATCCAAAGCTGTTTTGATGATAATGAGCCCGACAAGAAAAGCCGTGATCGAATCAATTAACGGCGCACCGAGGATGGCCCCAATGATGCCGATTCCGGCTCCGATGCTGACAAGCGCATCCGAACGGTTGTCGTATGCGGCAGCCCTGACGGCGGAACTTTTGATTTCGCGGCTCAACTTCAAGTTATAGCGGTAAACGCCATACATGATGGCTGCCGAGAAAAACGCGACAACCGCGGTCAATGGGGAAGGCGGTTCGAGAGAAGGATTGAACACCGTCTTCACTGAATTCAACAGCACTTGAAGGCCGATGACCGCCATAATGAACGAGGCCAATAGGGAAGCAATCGTCTCGGCCTTCAAATGGCCGTAGTGATGGTTGTCGTCCGGCGGTTTTTGAGAAATTCTCAATCCGATCAGCACAGCGACGGAAGCGACGATGTCAGTAACATTGTTCAATCCGTCCGCCTTCAGCGCTTCAGAGCCGCCCCAAAACCCGACGCCAAGTTTGATGGCGCTTAAAAACAGATAAGCCCCGATGCTGAGCCAGGCGCCTTTTTCTCCTTTGCGGAGATTATCGTATAATTCCATTGCAATTCATCTCCAGATTGGATTGTGGGGAAAACGGAAACGACCCTCCAAAGAGGGCCGTATCGCAAATACTATTATACAGGAAGATCTTCAGCAGGTGCTTTTTGAACTTCTAAATAAAGGATATGATGGCCGTCGACTTCCTGGATGCGGAATTCATAGCCTTGTTCGATGATTTTCTGGCCTTCGACTGCATCGAAATGCATGTCCATAAACCAGCCTCCGATCGTATCGATATCTTCCTCGTCGATGTTAATCCCAAGAATGGCGTTCACGGTATCAAGCAATAATTTGGCGTTGAAAATATAATGGTCTTCGCCGAGCTTTTGGACGTCCGGCGCTTCGTCGACGTCGAACTCATCCTGGATATCGCCGACGATTTCTTCGAGTATATCTTCAATGGTGACAAGCCCTGAAGTGCCGCCATATTCATCACGCAAAATGGCCATATGGATGCGTTCACGCTGAATTTTTAATAATAACTCATTAACCGGCATTGTTTCGATAACTTGGATGACCGGCTGGATAAAGGCGGACACCGGCAAATTTCCGGTATCGGGATTTTTCACATAAGCGCTTAATAAATGCTTCATATTGGCGACGCCGAGAACATGGTCTTTGCTGCCGTCCGTAATCGGATAGCGGGTAAATTGCTCGATTCCTTCCAATGTAAATACTTCGCGCAAACTGATATCGTGGGCGATCGTGCTCATCTCCATCCGGGGCACCATGATTTCTTTGGCGATGCGTTCATCGAATTCGAAGATGCGATTGACGTAATCGAATTCAGATACATTGATTTCGCCGCTTTTCAGACTTTCGGACAACAGTAATTTCAATTCTTCCTCAGTGTGGCCCATTTCACTGCGCGATAATTTTTGGATGCCGAATAAGGCTGAAATCAAGCGGGCGATAGCGCTGAATAGGAAAATGAATGGAAACAACAGGATATAAGCAAAAGCAAGCGGTTTAGCAAGCAAGAGGATGACCTGTTCCGGATTGCGGATGGCAAAGGTCTTCGGAAACAACTCGCCGAACACGACCAATAGCAAAGCTATCGCCAGAAATGCCGTCAGAAAGCTTATCCATCCAACACTTGCTGCCGGCAATCCGAGATTTTCGATAATGGGCTGCACCGTTTCCTGTACGAGCGCATGACCTGCCCAGCCGAGCCCAAGCACCGACAAGGCGATGCCCATTTGGCAGGCAAATAGATACGCATCGGCCTGCTCCGTAATTTTCACGGCGGCTTGTGCTTGTTTTTTATTATTGGCAATCGATTCATCAAGACGCCCCGTGCGGATATTGACGATTGCGTATTCGCATGCAGAAAAGAATGCGGCAGAACCGATCAAAGCGGCGATCGCCGCAATTCGTAAAGGTATGTCCAAATGACTCCTTTGCGCCGGTCCTGTTAAGGAAGGACGCAAAGTTTGCACCTCCTGAAAATGAAAGATGGTAGAAATGAAGGCGATTCCCGCTAGCCAATGCATGGCATATTCATTGGAGAATCCGTTCCTTTTTGTTGCAAGCAGAGCTTTTAAAAAGTATACCACCAAAAAGACTAATTATTCAGTAAAAAATATTTACATGGATTTAATATTGAAACATATAAGCAAACCGTTATGATAGAGAAGAATCCAAAAGAGAAAGGGAGATGGATAGTGAATCGAAAAGAACGCTGGATGGAAATCCTCAAAGCCTCGACCAAGCTAGGCTTGACTTCGTTTGGCGGGCCAGCTGCTCATATCGGCTATTTCCGCGATGAATATGTACATAGAAGAAAATGGTTAGACGATAAAGCGTATGCAGACTTGGTGGCATTATGCCAATTCTTGCCGGGTCCTGCAAGTTCACAAGTCGGCATATCGATCGGCATGCTGCGCGGAGGGATTATGGGCGGATTTTTATCTTGGCTCGGGTTTACTTTGCCTTCTGTCGTCGCCTTGATGATTTTCGCCATGCTGATCAGCAGCGGTTCCGTCGACATCGCCTGGCTGCAAGGCTTGAAGATTGTCGCCGTCGCCGTCGTCGCGCATGCTTTGCTCGGCATGGGGAAATCACTGACCCCGGATGTTCAGCGGCTGTTGATCGCCTTTGGTGCGGCCATCGCCATTTTACTGGTGCCGACTGCCTGGGCACAAATCGTCGTCATTCTATTGACGGGCGTCATCGGATTTTTATTGTATCGGAGAGAGCAAGCCCCTGATGCTGTCAAGCTTGCCTTGACCTTCGGCAAAAAGACCGGCCTCGCTGCATGGGGGATTTTTGGGGCCTTGCTGATTGGTTTGCCGCTTATGCGCCCGTTTATCGAATCGAGTGCATTTGCGATTTTTGATATTTTTTACCGTGTCGGTGCGATCGTCTTCGGCGGGGGCCATGTCGTCTTGCCGATGCTCGAGCGTGAAGTCGTGCCTGACTGGATGACGGCAGACGCCTTCATCGCCGGATACGGTGCGGCACAGGCTGTTCCGGGGCCATTGTTTACTTTGTCTGCTTATTTGGGTCAATTGATGAACGGGGCTGGTGGCGTATTGATCGCCGTCATCGCGATGTTCTTGCCTTCATTCCTATTGGTCATCGGGACCTTGCCGTTTTGGAGCGTCATCCGCACGAAGCCTGGCATTCAAGCAGCCTTAAAAGGCATCAATGCAGGCGTTGTCGGCATTTTGCTGGCGGCGCTGTATGATCCGGTTTTCACTTCCGCGATTCAAGGGCCGGTCGACTTCGCCATTGCGATTGCCGCCTTCGGAATGTTAGTCTATTTGAAACTGGCTCCGTGGAAAGTCGTTTTGATTACGGCGCTTCTCGGTGCGCTGGCTTATGCTCTATAGGAATGGAGAGATGAGATTTGGAAACGGCAATGCAGAGAGACCAACGAGATTCATTGGCTAAATTCAAGGAAGAGTTTTTCGTGGAACCAGGAACGATTTATATGGATGGGAATTCACTCGGCCTGATGTCAAAGCGTGCTGAAGTAAAGCTGGTTGCACTGATGGACAGCTGGAAGCAGTTCGGTATCGAAGGCTGGACAGAAGGTGAACACCCTTGGTTTACGCTGGCAGAGACGCTGAGCGAGAAAGCGGCGCCATTATTCGGCGCGAAATCACATGAAGTGATGGTCACCGGCTCGATTACGTCGAATATCCACCAGATGCTGTCGACGGTTTATGCGCCGACAGAGGAGCGTTTTGTCATCTTGGTCGATGAGCTGAATTTTCCGTCTGACATTTATGCAGTAGAGAGCCATTTGCGCCTGCGCGGGCAAGATCCGGCCATCGCCATGCGCAAAGTACCAAGCCGCGACGGCTACACGCTCGAGCTGGAAGATATTTTAGCTGAAATGAAAGACGATGTTGCGGTCTTGTTGTTGCCGTCGGTCCTTTACCGAAGCGGGCAATTGCTGCCGCTCCGTGAGATTACGCAAGCTGCACACAAGCACAACATCATCGCGGGATTCGACTTGGCTCACTCGGCAGGTGCCATGCCGCATAATTTGCATGAGGACGGCGTGGATTTTGCTGTCTGGTGCCATTACAAATACATGAATTCGGGCCCCGGCGGGACAGGCGGCTTGTATTTGCATGAACGCCATCACGATTTGAACCCAGGGATAGCCGGCTGGTTCGGTTCGGACAAGGCGAAGCAATTCGACATGGACCACAGTTTCACGAAGGCTGAAGGCGCCGGTGCTTATCAGGTCGGCACGCCGAATATTTTCAGCATGGCACCGCTGATTGGCAGCCTGGAATTATTCGAAGAAGCGGGAATCGAGGAAATCCGCAACAAATCGCTGGAGTTGACGACGATGCTGCGCGAGAGGCTTGCGGCGCTCGTCCCTTCTTTAATAGATGTCACGCCAAAAGCGGATGAGCAGCGCGGCGGCCATATCGCGCTTGCGCACCCGGAGGCGGCGCGTATTTGCAAGGCGTTGAAGAAAGCAGGGATCGTTCCGGACTTCCGTGCACCGGATATAATCCGCCTTGCGCCGATCGCTTTTTACACGAGCTTTGAAGATGTGGAGAAAGTAGCGCTCGCTTTGAAGGATATTATCGAGCACGAGCTTTACAAAGAATTCAGCAACGAACGAAATGTGGTGGCCTAAATGGCAAAATCGATCATAGACATTTCGATGGCACTGGACAATTCAACTCCTGAATGGCCGGGGGATACGCCGTTTTCCTATCGTTTATCGGTCACGAAAGAGCAAAGCGGCTCGGTGAATATCGGTGAACTCAAGTCAAGTACGCATATCGGCACGCATATCGACGCGCCATTCCATTATGATGAAAATGGCTTGAAGACTGATGAATTGCCGCTTGATGTATATTTGACGACAGCCCAAGTGATGGACGTATCGGGTCAGGAACATGTGCAATTGGCTGATCTGGATGAGCTCGCGCATGGTGTCAATGCTGTGCTGTTGAAGACGGCCGCATGGCAAGACCGCAGCGCGTTTCCTGGCGCTTGGCCGGTATTCGACCCGGCGATCGCCGAGTGGATGAAGGATAAAGGCGTCCGCCTGCTCGGCGTCGATGTGCCATCAGTAGATCCTGAGACGAGCAAAGAGTTGCCGATGCATCATGCGATGAACCGCAACGAGCGCTTTATCTTGGAAGGCATTGTGTTGGATGAGGTCCCGTCAGGTGTCTACAAACTTGCTGCATTGCCATTGAAGATCCGCGGCGGGGAAGGAAGCCCGGTGCGTGCCGTACTTTACGCAGAATAAGGAAAAAGCCGCCATTCGGTTTGAATGGCGGCTTTTTGGTTGTGTTTTTTTCATTGTGTAGGCTGCGACCTGAGAATCGGTTCCATTTGTTTGATGTTCATCGCAATGGCATCGCAAACTTCCTGGTATAAAGCCCATTTCTCGTCATTGTCCGTGCTGCGGATTTCGGGGTTTGGGATATCCCAGCGCACCAATTTCTGCATCGGCAAATCGTCGGGTATATCAGCTTGCTCAAATTCCCCGTCATGCAGGGCAATAATCAAATCCGCCTGTTTCACTTCGTCCGGATTGTACACGCGCTGCTCAACTGGCGGAATCTCCAAGATGATTTCTTTGAGGACTTCTATCGGAATGTCGTTGAAAGATGGTTGGTTCCATGCCGCACTTCTGATGTCCCAGTCCGGCAACATTAAGCGGCTCGCCCAAATTTCAGCCATCAGCCCGCGATGTTGATGTGATGATAGAAAATATACAGTATGTCTCGGCATGGCTGACCCCTTCTTCCTTTCTTTATTTTCGAGCTGGTTTAATTAGTATTCTTTACCCATGTAGTGAATATACCAAACAGATAAATATATGATATTTATTTAATTATGTCAAAAATATGTCATAAAAATAAACATCCCCCTCAGGATGGGGGAGTCCACATCCTAGGGGGATCATTTCACCACAAGAACAGTAGAATTCGAATCTTTGATCAGCTTGCTGCTGATAGAACCGACAAAAAACTTCTGCAATCCGGATTTCCCGCTATTGCCGACAATCAGTAGATCGATGTTTTGTTCATCGACAAATCCGATGATTGTCTTGATGACCGGACCTTCCAGTGCAAGGACGGAAGCTTCGGCATTTTTGGCGTCAAGTTGCTGCTGTATGGAGTTGTGCATATGCTTCGAATATTCCGAAGCGCGGGCCGTATCCACTTCCTGCGGCGGCCGGTAGCCGTCGTCGCCGATTCCCTGTGGCATGAACTGTGCGTATGAACTGTCGACATTTGCAGAAGTAACTGGTGCGGAAGCACGTCCGACATCCATATAGCCTGTGCGTTCTTGCGCTTCTTCGTTGACGTAGATGACTGTTAGTTTAGCGCCTGGAAGAATCTTGGAAAGTTCTATGCCTTTATCCAGTGCCAACCGGCTGCCTTCCGACCCGTCATATGCAATTGCAATATTCTTGTACATGTCTTTCACCGCCTCAATTTGCTGTTATTCTCTTGTTCCCCCAAATATTGCAGTCGCAAACCTTTCGGGTATAACTGGCGGAGGCTGGGGGGAGTGGCAGTACGACTTTTGGCTGAATTGTCATTTTAGTTCAAAATAGCTTGACAATTCAAAAAAACGAGTGGTACTCTTGAACTAACAAATATATGGAAAAGGAGGTTTGGACAATGAAAAAGTTTCAGAAGGCGTTAAAAACCAATTACATAGCATTGCCAGGCACTCCGATGATTTTTAATTGCTATTTACTTCGTGACTAGAAATATTCGGGTTGGGTCTGTGCATCCAGTCCTATTTTCAAGAGCGCATGCCTGAAAACAGGTATGCGCTCTTTTTGTGTGGTTTAAACAGCTTGGCTGCTTAAATAAATAATTAAAACTAAGGGAGAGAAGCATTATGGAAAAGCGTCATGTTAAAAAAGCACTAATCAAGGAATCGCTTGAAGGCGATTAGCCAAACTGAAAATGGAAAGAAGGCGTAATGCATGTTTGATGTTTTATGGAAATTAAAATGGTTTTTTAAAGAAAACTGGCTGCGCTATACAATCGCAGTGGTGCTCTTATTTGTAGCGAATATCCTCGAGATCGTCCCGCCATGGCTGATTGGGGTAGCGATCGACGCCATCGCCCAGCAGGAGCTGACCAGTGAACTGCTGTGGCAGTATGTGGTCGTTTTACTGGTAGCGATGGTGCTAGCTTATGTCATTAATTTCGTCTGGCAATACCAATTATTCGGCGGGGCGTATGTCATCGAACGGCAGTTGCGCTCGAGTTTAATGGGGCATTTCCTCAAGATGACGCCGACTTTTTATGAAAAGAACCGGACGGGGGATTTGATGGCCCGTTCGACCAATGATTTAAAGGCAATTTCCGAAACGGCAGGATTCGGGATCTTGACACTTGTTGATTCGACTTTATACATGGCAACAATTGTCGTGGCGATGGGGATTCTCGTCTCTTGGGAATTGACGTTTTTAGCCATTTTGCCATTGCCGGTCCTCGCGATTGTCGTCCAATTGCTCGGCAAGAAAATCCACGAGCGCTATACCTTGGCGCAGGACGCGTTCGGCGATATGAATGACAGCGTCCTGGAATCGGTCGGCGGCGTCCGCGTCGTCAGGGCGTATGTGCAGGAACGTTCATCTGAAAAGGAATTCCAGGAAATGACGCAGGATGTCTATGAAAAGAATATGGCAGTCGAGCGCATCGATGCGCTGTTCGCGCCAGTCACAAAAGTATTGACGGGCATCAGTTATGTCATCGGCCTCGGCTATGGTGCGTTTCTAGTTTCCGAAGGGACGATGACTTTGGGCGATTTAGTCGCTTTCAACGTTTATCTCGGCATGATCGTCTGGCCGATGTTTGCGATTGGTGAATTGATCAATATCCTGCAGCGCGGCAACGCATCGATCGACCGTGTCAATGAAACTTTGGATTACGAAGAAGACATGGTCGACCCGAAAACGACAAAAGAAACCGGGAACCCAGATCACATCGGATTCCGCGATTTCGGCTTCAAGTACCCACAGTCGACATCGATCAACCTGCAAGGTATTAATTTATCGATGAACAGTGGGCAGACGCTCGGCATCGTCGGCAAGACAGGGAGCGGCAAAACGACATTCGTCAAACAGCTGCTGAAGGAATACCCGACAGGCGAAGGGTCCTTGACGATGAACGGCATTGAAATCAACGAACTGAGCAAGGCGCAATTGCGTGATTGGGTCGGCTATGTCCCGCAGGATCATGTCCTATTTTCGCGCACCATCCTCGAGAACATCCTGTTCGGGAAAGCGGATGCAACGGAAGAGGAAGTGTCCGAAGCCATCAAGCTGTCCTATTTCGAGAAGGATTTGGCAATGCTGCCGAACGGTCTCGAAACGCTAGTTGGCGAAAAAGGCGTCGCGCTATCGGGCGGGCAAAAGCAGCGCATTTCCATTGCGCGGGCAATCATCAAAAATCCGGAAATTCTCATTTTGGATGATTCCCTATCGGCGGTCGATGCCAAGACGGAAGCCAAGATTATCGAGAACATCCAACGTGAACGGGCAGGCAAAACAACAATTATCACGACGCACCGATTGTCTGCCGTCAAACACGCCGATTGGATTGTCGTGCTGGATGATGGGCGCATCATCGAAGAAGGCACACACGAAAAATTAGTGGCAAAACAAGGCTGGTATCATGAACAATTCCTCCGCCAGCAAATCGGGGAGGTGCAATAAGATGGGGACAGGAAAACGATTAACGAATTACGCATTGCAATTTAAGAGCGTCATCATTTGGGGCTTGGTGTTCCTAGCAGTCGCGGTAGCCGCCGATTTGGCCGCTCCACTGATTGCCATGGAAATCATCGATGAACACATTTCGGGAGCCGGAGAAATCGAATTCGGCCCGATCGCACAGCTGTTGGCCTTGTTCTTCGGCTTATCGGTCGTCACGGCAGTGTTCCGCTATTTGCAGTACATCTTGCTGCAAAAAGGCGCGAACCGTGTCATCCGTAAAATGAGGACCGATGTCTTCGAGCAGGTCCAACGTTTGCCGATCAGCTATTTCGATAATTTGCCGGCAGGGAAAGTGGTCGCGCGCATCACCAACGATACCGAAGCGATCCGCGAGCTATTTGTCACGGTGCTTGCGCAATTCGCGACCAGCTTCATGTATATGGCAGGAATCTATGCCGCCCTTTTCTATCTGGACTGGCGCATGGCGGCGATTGCCTTCGTGCTCGTGCCGCTCTTGTATGGATGGATGCTCATTTACCGGAAATATGCTTCGAACTTCAATCATATTGTCCGGGAAAAAGTCAGTGAAATGAATGCCATGATCAATGAGTCAATCCAGGGCATGAGCATTATCCAGGCGTTCCGCCGCGAGAAGCAGATGAAAGGTGAATTTGAAGAGCTCAACCAAAAGCACTTCAAATTCCAGCAGAAATTATTGGTGCTAGAAGCAGCCGCCTCGCATAATATGGTCGGCGTCTTGCGCTCGATAATCTTCGTATTATTTATCTGGTACTTCGGCGGGGCTTCCATGACCGGTAACACGGTTGTCACAGTAGGCGTTCTGTACGCATTTGTCGACTACATCATCCGGCTGTTCAATCCGATCAGCGGCATCGTCAACCAATTCAGCCGTCTGGAACAATCACTTGTGGCAGCTGAGCGCGTGTTCCGCTTGCTCGACCGCCCCGGGGAACCGGTCAGCGATGAGCGGGTCGAACGCTACCAGGGAAATGTGAGTTTTGAACATGTATGGTTTGCATACAAAGACGAGGAATATGTTTTGAAGGATTTATCTTTCGAAGCGAAACAAGGGGAGACTGTCGCACTTGTCGGGCATACGGGATCAGGTAAAAGTTCGATCATGAACTTGCTGTTCCGCTTTTACGACGCGACCAAAGGGCAGATCTTAATCGACGGCGTCAATGTCAATGACTTGCCAAGGCAGGCGGTGCGTGAACACATGGGCATCGTGTTGCAGGATCCGTATTTGTTCACCGGAACGATCGAATCCAATATCACGCTTGGAGACGAACGCGTCAGCCGTGAAAAAGCACAAGCAGCACTTGCAGCAGTCGGCGGCGAGCGCGTCACGAAGCATTTGCCGAATGGCATCGATGAGCCGGTTGTGGAAAAAGGCAGCACGCTTTCTTCCGGACAGCGCCAGCTCGTGTCATTTGCCCGGGCACTGGCATTCGATCCGGCGATTTTGATCCTGGATGAAGCCACATCGAATATCGATACCGAAACAGAGGAAATCATCCAACATGCGATGGATGTCTTGAAGAAAGGCCGGACGACGTTCATCATTGCCCACCGCTTGTCGACCATCAAGAATGCAGACCGCATCTTGGTGCTAGACCGTGGTGAAATCGCTGAATCCGGCACGCACGATCAATTGATGGATCACGATGGCATTTATCACCAGATGTACCGCATTCAATCAGGGATGGCTTCTACCCAGAACGTTGGGTAAGGGGCCTCCCCTTTTTTCTTTTTAAGAGGAAGCAATTCGCTATTGTTGTGAAACCGGCGGCTCTATCTTTATAATATAGCTACGGCTCAGGGTGAAAATGAAAAAAGCGCCGGAACTTTTCCGGCGCTTCAGTCGTATACATGATAGAGCATCAGCTCATGGACCATTTTTTTGATGGCTTCCTCGTCCTGTGGCGGAGCGGATTGCCACACAATCGAGCCGTCCGGATGATACTCGCCGCGAATGCGTTCATTGCGGTAAAAGAATGAGATGTTCCAGCCGGGCAGCCGGCTGTCCTCGAACATCGGCTTGAATTTAAAATGCTGCAGCATTGGAATCCCCCTTTGATCGTCTCTTTCCATTATAGGGGAAGCGGCGCAATAGACAAAGAAGAAATGAGTGACCTTAGTTGAATATTCTACTGACATTAATGCTGATGGCTTTGATCGGTGCCTTAATTGGCGGCATGACCAACCATTTGGCGATCAAAATGCTGTTCTGGCCATACGAAGCGAAATACATCGGCAAGTTCCGTCTGCCGTTTACGCCAGGGCTGATTCCGAAGCGCCGGGATGAATTGTCGCGCCAGCTCGGCCGTACCGTGGTCGAACATTTACTGACTCCGGAAACGTTTAAGAAGCGATTTTTCAATGAAGCGATGCATAAGAAAACCGAGAATTGGCTCAATCGCCAATTGGACTTGCATCTGTTTTCCTCACCCCGCACGTTCAACGAATGGCTGGACCTTGCCAATCAGCAAGATATTGACAGAAAGCTTGAAGCGAAGCTCGACGGGTTGGTTGACCGCAACCGGGACGCCATAGATGACTACATCGCCGGGAAAACTGTCCGGGAATTGCTTCCGGATGCCTGGAAGCCGGGAATCGAGGAAAAGATTTTTGGCGGCGTCAAATACGCCATCGACAGAGGCTCGGACTATTTTGCTTCGCCTGCAGGGCGCCAGACCGTCAAAAGTTTGCTGGATGAATTTCTGGTATCGCGCGGCCGTTTCGGGTCCGTGCTCCACAATTTGTTCGGCGATTCCCAGTCGATCACGAATAAGACCCAATCGGAGATCATCAAATTTCTTAATTCCCCAAAAACCTTTGAACTGCTCGGCACCTTGGCATTCCGTGAGTGGGAAAAGCTGCAGGACAAGCGCGCGGATGAACTCTTGAAGGAATTCGACGCCGAGCCGGCGATTGCGGCCATCAAGCAATATGTCCGCGACCAGGCCCGCATTTCGGCAAGACTAGACGCATCACTTGCAGAGACATGGCCTCGGGGGTTAGAATGGACAAGTGTCAATATTACGCCTCTCATTACGGACTTCGCGTTTGAAATGGGAGAGCAGAAGTTAGAAGAGACCATATTGAAAATCGACATGGAAAATATGGTCAGACAGCAAGTCGATTCTCTGCCGCTCAGCCGATTGGAAGAATTGGTGCTCGGGATTTCACGGAGAGAATTCAAGATGATCACGGTACTGGGCGCATTTCTGGGGGGCTTTATCGGCATACTCCAGGGTTTGCTCGTCACAGTGCTGAATTTAGGGTAGAGGAGAGATTTACATGGCAGTAAATATTTATGACGACATCAACAAATTAGAATCATCGTTCCGTTCAACAGAGGAATTTCAAAAACTTCAAGAAGCGGTTGCACAAGTAACGGCAGATAGCGAAGCGAACGAATTGTTCAAGAAATTCCGTGACCTGCAAGTTACATTGCAGCAAAAACAACAGCAAGGCGAAGAGATCACTGAAGAAGAAATGATGGGTGCTCAAGCGACAGCGCAAGCTGCTCAGGAAAACCCGAAAATCTTGTCTATGCTCGAAGCTGAAATGGCCCTTAGCCAAATGATCGAAGAAGTAAACCGTGTTTTGATCAAGCCAGTACAAGAACTTTACGAAAGCATGTAATTCCAGCAAAAAAAGGGTTTACGGAAAAGACACCGAATACGTAAAGATGAATGCTAATTCATTTTTACGAAGGGGTGTCTTTTTCTTATGTATCAAACGATTATGCTGAAAAAAGATGGGCGTTTGGCGTACTTGGTGCTGAACCGTCCGGATTCAATGAATGCAATGAACGCGAAAATGATGGGAGAGCTCGCAGATTGCTTTGAAAGCTTGAAAAATGACCATTCGGTTCACGCGCTGATCATTTATGGAACGGGAAGGGCATTTTCTGCCGGGGGCGATATTAAGGAAATGGTCGATCCGGAAAACCCGATGAACATCGATGCGGTCATGGAAGACGTCAGCCGCCTGGCAAAAGCGCTTTATACCTTGCCGCAAGTAACAATTGCGGCTGTGCACGGCGCTTCTGCAGGGCTCGGGTTCAGCATGGCGCTTGCCTGCGACCATGTAGTAGCGGAAGAAAGCAGCAAATTAGCGATGAATTTCATCGGCATTGGGCTGATCCCGGACGGAGGCGGCCATTTCTTCCTGAAAGAACGTGTCGGCGTGCCAAGGGCGAAGCAATTGATTTGGGCAGGCCAAGTACTGAAAGCGCATGATGCCCTCGCCAAAGGATTGATCGAAGAAGTGACGGCGGAAGGCAGAGGCTTGGAACAGGCGGAGAAATACGCGCATGAAGTGCTTGCCTCTCCGGTTGCTGCGATGCTGAAATCGAAAGAAATCCTGCACGGGATGAAGCTTTCGGAGTTAGATGAAGTGCTCGCAGGCGAAGCAGCCGGGCAATCGGCGATGCGCAAAACGGCAGACCATCTCGAAGGCATACAAGCCTTCGTCGAAAAGCGCAAGCCTACTTTTAAAGGAAAATGAAAAGAATGGCGGGTTTCCGCCATGCTTTTTTCTATGGAGAAAAAAGGACAAAAAGAAAAAACACGACAACCGTGTTTTTTACAGAGTGTTGAAGAAGTCCATTAATCCATTACGAATTAGAATGGAGTCGTTTTTTCTACATTCAATAATCAATGATCTTTCTAAGTATTTGAAGAAGCGTTCGCTCGACTCCAGTGGATCAGCGAGACGACCGAGACCCCGCAAGGCGCAAAGCGACTGAGGAGGCTTGGGCGCGAGCCCACGGAAAGCGAGCGATAAGCTTCGGAAAATACGGTTTCTTACCTTTCTCGACAAACTAGAAAAAACACGGCGACTGCCGTGTTTTTTTTAGGTATGGAACAATAGGAGTTTGCCGGCTGGAGATGCAAGCCGGTGGGTTTTTTCAGTCAACGCTTTTTCTTCGAGCAGCGCAAGCCCTTGTTCTTTCGCCTCGTCGTCCGTCTCAGCGGTGAAAGTTTCTTCTGTAATCAATTCGCCGGTTTTTTCGAAAGCAGTCAGTTTATAAGTTCTCATATTCGGCACCCCTTTCTGAACGATTATTCAGTTTAAGTATAAAGGGTTTCCGTGGAAATGTCCTGCAAATTTGAAACATTTCGGTTTGGCTGCCGTATATAAAGGTGGAAAGGGGACGTGAATGATGACTTTATCGATTAGAAACGCGACAAAGCAATTTGGCGACTTTACAGCTGTAGACGATATCTCCCTGGATGTAGCCGAAGGGCAGATGCACGGCTTTCTTGGCGCGAACGGGGCAGGCAAGACGACGACCTTCCGTATGGCGCTCGGGCTTCTTACGCCGACACAAGGCGAGGTGCTGTGGCAGGGCCGCCGGATCAGTTATGCAGACAGCCCAGACATCGGTTATTTACCGGAAGAGCGCGGCTTGTATCCGAAGATGAAGGTGCAGGACCAGCTCGTCTATTTGGCAAGGCTGCGGCGCATGGATAAAAAACAGGCGGAACAAGGCGCAAAGGATTGGCTGGAGCGCTTTGAAGTACCCCATTATGCCAATAAAAAAGTGGAAGAATTATCGAAAGGCAATCAGCAGAAAATCCAGTTGATCGCGTCTCTCCTACATAACCCAAAACTATTGATTTTGGACGAGCCGTTTTCCGGACTGGATCCCGTCAATGTGGAAATGCTGAAAAAAGCGATACTCGATTTTCAAAAGCAAGGGGCGACCATTGTGTTCTCCAGCCACCGCATGGACCATGTCGAAGAATTATGCGACGACATGAGCATCTTGGACAAAGGAAAGCTCGTCGTCCATGGCTCGATACGGGAAGTGAAGCGCACATTCGGCAAACAGAACGTCCGCATCCACACAGACGCTGATATCACCGCGCTTGGCGAATTGCCAGGTGTCGAGAAATTTACGCCTCAGCGGAGTGGCGGCGTGTTCCGCATTGCCGATGAAGCGGTCGGCCAAAACTTGCTCGCCCGTGCTTTAGAGCTCGGTCCGGTGCGCCAGTTTGCATTGGAAGAGCCGAGCCTCGAAGAGATTTTCATTGAAAAGGTGGGGCGTGCCCATGTATAGTTTCTGGATCATTTTCAAACAGGCATTCAAAACGAAAGCGATGACGAAATCGTTTATGATCACCACGCTGGTCGTTGTTGCTTCATTTTTCCTGCTGGCAAATCTGCCGTCGATTATCGAGTCATTCGATGGAGATGATGGTTCACAGCAAACGCTTCAAGTAGTGGATGAAACAGGACAGTATACGGAAGCATTGCAAGCCCAGCTCGACCAGCAAGACAGCGCCATTCAATTAGAAGCGAGCGCGCTTTCTGAAGAGCAATTGAGGGCGGATGTGGAAGCAGGCGAAATGGACGCCTTTCTCGTTATCGAAGGCGATGATGGGATGACTGCCCGTTATGTAGCGGAGTCCGCAACTGAATCGGCTCAAGCGGCAGAACTTGAAAACGCGCTCCAGAGCTTACAGACAGCAAGGGTAGCCGAACAGCTGGAGCTCGAAGAAACGGAGCTTGCCCAGTTGTTTGCGCCAGTTGAAATGGAGCGGGAAGCGCTTGCCGAATCTTCCAAATCCCAGGAAGAATTAAGCCAAGCGCGCGGCCTTGTCTATATTTTGATCATGGTCATCTATATTGCGGTCATTTACTACCCGAATATGATCGCTATGGAAGTAGCGAACGAAAAATCCTCGCGCGTCATGGAAATTTTGATTTCCAGCGTCTCACCGGTCAAGCATATGTTTGCGAAGATTGCAGGCATCGGCTCGCTCGGCATTTTGCAGATGATGATTTTCGCACTTGCCGGATATTTGGCGATCCAAAGTTCAGGATCGGATCTGACCGAAGGCGTATTTAGCGTTATGGGCTTTTCGGAAGTGAAATTCAGCACGTTCTTCTACGCGATTCTGTTCTTTTTGTTGGGCTATTTCCTTTATGCCGTGCTTGCGGCGTTGCTCGGATCGCTCGTCAGCCGGACAGAGGATGTCCAGCAATTAATGCTACCGATGATGATTTTGATCATCATTGCCTCATTCATCGCTTTTTCAGGCATCTCCATGCCGGAAGCGGGTTATGTAACGGTCGCTTCCTATATCCCGTTTTTCGCACCGCTCGTCATGTTCTTGCGTGTCGGCCTGCTGGATATTCCGTTATGGGAACCGCTGTTGTCTATTGCGATCATGCTGTTGACGATTGGCATACTTGGCTGGTTCGGCGCCCGCGTTTATCGCGGCGGCGTCTTGATGTACGGTTCATCGCAATCGCTGAAAGATATCCGCCGGGCGATCAAGCTTGGCAACGAAAAATAATGAAGATACTGCTTGCGGGAAGTTTCCGTAGGCAGTTTTTTTTCGCCCACTAAAATGGTAAGATAAGAACAAATATTCGCTTTTGAAAAGGGGATCACGATGGCAAGCATTCGATTTATCCACAGCGCTGATTTACATCTCGGCAGCCCGTTCAGCGGCATGAAAGGGTTAGGTGCAGAGCAATGGAAAACATTGCAGAACAGCACATCGGCCGCTTTTGAACGATTGATTTCCTATACGCTTGAAACGCGGCCTGATTTTTTATTGATTGTCGGGGACATTTATGACGGGGAAGACCGTAATTTGCGTGCACAGTACCGGTTTCAGCTAGGCATGGAACAATTGAATGAAGCGGGCATTCCGGTTTTTTTGAGTCATGGCAACCACGATCATTTAAGCGGGGGCGGAGCGAGTTTTGAACTTCCGTCAAATGTCCGTGTCTTCCACGACAGCGTAGAAAATATGACACTGACAGTGGGCGGCGCAACGGTGAAAATTGCCGGGTTTAGCTACGGCCGCCGTCATGTAACGGAATCGATGATTGAACATTATCCAAGAAAAGAAAGCGGCGTCATCCAGATCGGCATGCTCCATGGCTCTGAGGAAAGTGATACAGAGCACGCCGTATACGCGCCATTCCGCAAAGAACAATTGCGAGCCAAAAACTACGATTATTGGGCGCTCGGCCATATCCATAAACGGCAGCAACTATCCGTCGATCCACCCATCGTCTATCCCGGGAATCTTCAAGGGCGCCACAGGAAAGAATCCGGCTCTAAAGGCTTTTACGAGGTTGTGCTGACAGATGGCCATGCCGATCTGAAATTCATTGCGGCAGAAGCGCTGCGCTTTGAGCGAATTAGCGTTGATTGCAGCAGCGTCCAGCACATGAATGAATTATTTAATATTGTCAAAGAACAGCTTGAAGCGCATGATGCTGAAGCGCTCGTCGCAGAACTGGAACTCCAAAATCTGGATGAGGCAACCCTTCAGATGCTAG
Source organism: Planococcus sp. MSAK28401 (assembly GCF_018283455.1). Classification (NCBI taxonomy): domain Bacteria; kingdom Bacillati; phylum Bacillota; class Bacilli; order Caryophanales; family Caryophanaceae; genus Planococcus; species Planococcus alpniumensis. The sequence goes on from NZ_JAAMTH010000001.1 coordinate 1,143,540, forward strand.
AAGACATCCCGAATGCAGAGCTTGTGTATGCTTTACGCGAAGTGCTCAGCGAACAACAGCGCTTTGTCCATATTTCAACTGTGCAGCTCGACAGAAACGGACTGCCTTCGGAGCTATCGCCGTTTGGAAAGCAGCTCGCCAGCCGCCTGGAAAACTGGGAGTCGGGCGATTGGAAACAGGCCTTGAAAGAGCTTTACAACCATCCGAAAAGCGGGCGTTTCCTGCCGCAGCTCGACGATGGGCTGCAGGAGGAACTGCAGGCGGAAGCGGTAATGAAAATCCGCAAGATGATGGCATTGGAGGGCCAGCGATGAAACTTGAAAAACTGATCATTTACGGTTTTGGCCGCCACGAAAACAGGACCATTGAGTTGAACAAACCGATGGCCGTATTTTACGGAATGAATGAAGCGGGCAAAACGACCATCCAGCAATTTGTCTTGCAGATGCTGTTCGGTTTTTCTGCACGCAACCAGCCGCATAAACGCTACGAACCGAAAGCGGGCGGAAAATACGGCGGCCAGCTGCAGCTGAGAGATCCGGTTTATGGCCGTGTCGTGATTGAACGGATAGCCGGAAAATCGGCAGGCGATGTGACGGTCTCGTTTGAAGACGGGCGCCGCGGGGGCGAGGCGGAGCTTTCGGAGCTATTAAGAGGATACGACAGGGCGTCCTATGAATCGATTTATTCTTTTTCTGTCCACGAACTCCAGGATCTCGACCAAATGACGGAACAGGAGCTGACGCGCACGCTATTATCCTCCGGGACAGCCGGTGTCGACCAAGCCGGGAAAATGGAAAGCCAGCTCGAACGCGAAATGGGTGAGCTATTCAAGAAAACAGGGAAATTGCCGCTAATCAACCGTTTGACAGAAGAACTGCGGGAACTTGAAACGGAGTTGCGCGAATATAAACTGCGTGCGGACACTTTCCGACCGGCAACTGAGCGGCTGGAGCACATTAAGCAGCGTTTGGTGGAGCTTGGCCACGCCGAGAGCCTCCTCATTCAAGACATCAAAGAAGCTGAGAAATGGCAGCAAGCGGCACCGTTATTGGCGCGAAAACAACAACTCGAACGCTTGGCGGAAAAAGGCCCAGGGAATTTTCCGGAATCAGGCATCCGCCAGTATGAACGCCTGCTCGATCAGAAAAACGAATTACAGGCCGAAGCAGCTTTTCTTGAAAATGAAATCAATCGCTTGGAGCCGATCGGCGAGTTGCTTGAAACAGATTCGCTATCGGACCTGCTCGGACGTGAAGCCGAATGGCATCAGCTGAATTCTTCATTGAAAGTGAAACAAGAAGAGTGCAGCCGATTGCAGGATGAACTCGGCCGTTTACTGAAATTATGCGGGATGAGCAAAGAGCAGGCACTACTCTCCGATGCCTCTCTTGAACAGGAAGAGCGATTAAAGACCGTATTGGATGCGCTGCAAACCGCTGAACAAGAACAAGCTTTCGGGCAGCGCCGATTGGCAGAAGAACGGCAACGGCTGTCAGAAGCTGAACACGCTTTAAAACAATACCTTGAAGCGGAGCCTCCCGAAGAACAGCGGCAGCGTGCAGAACAATGGGCCGACATCGAGCCGCAGCTGGCACTGGCCAAAGCACAGCAAAAACGGCAAACGGGAACGGCTGCCAATAATCGCCTAGTCCAATTTCTGCTAGGGGCCATAGGAGTTGCCGGCATGATCTTCGCTGTGGTTGCTGCAGACGCTTTTACGGGACTGCTTGCGGCTATGGCACTCGGTGTAGCAGTGTGGCTCTGGTTGCGCGACAGGAAATCATCGAAAGGCAGCACAGATGGTCTAGTGGAACGCTACGGGGGTCAAGAAGCACAATACGAAGCTTTGCTCATCAAGCTAGCGGAATACGATAAAGGGCTTGATGAACGCTTTGACGCGATCGAGTCAAGCAAGCGGAGAATGGCTGCGCTGCCGCAGACAGACAGCAGTGAGGAATTGCAGGAATACCGGCGATTGCTGAAATCGCTCGGTTTTCCGGAAGAAACTTCACGCGCTACCGTCCTCACGTTATTTGATAAATTGCGCGATGTGCATGCAGCCGCTAGCCGGCTGGAGCGCATCACCGAAGAAATAGGGAATTTGGAAGGCGAGCGAGAAGCATGGCTAAAACAGGCGCAGGAGGCATGCGGCAAGCCCGCAAGTGCAAGCAATGTCATCAGCGTGCTTCGTGCGGAATGGGAAGCGCGACAGCAGAAACTCCAGCACGCCGGAAAAATCCGCGAGAAAAACCAGCAGCTAGCGGAACAATCCAGAAAATGCGCCGAGCGATTGGCCAAGCTTTCCGAAGCGATGGATGAACTGTTCAAAAGGGCGGCAGTGGAAGATGAGGATTCATTTTACCGCGCTGCCAAACTATCGGAACAAGCAAGGTCCGCACAGGAACAATTGCAAATGGTCCAGTCGCAGCTTTCTGCCATCGGAGAAGTGGAAAAACCTGCTGTGCTCGGTGATGCAGAAGAGAGCGCAGAACAATTTCTCGAGCATTCGCAGCAACAACTGGATGAGTTGCAGGATGAACGCCAGTCATTATGGGAAGAACAAGCAGAAAAACTTCAATTGACGAAACATTTATTGTCGGACGAAGGACATTCGATGAAACTTCAGGAACTGCAAGCGAAACAAGCGGAGTTCCAGGACGCGGCTAAGGAATGGGCCGTCAACCGTGCAATCGTCGAAGTGTTCAAGCAGACGATGGATGAATTGAAAAAAACGAAGCTGCCGGCAGTACTAAAGCTCTCGGAATCGTATTTCACACAATTAACAGGCGGCGAGTATGTTCGCTTGCTGCTCAGCCAGGATGGGAACTTTGAAGCGCTGCGGAAAGACGGCTTGCGCTTCCGCATCATCGAGCTCAGCCAGGCGACGAAAGAGCAGGCGTATTTGGCACTGCGTTTTGCGCTGGCATCTTCTTTGAAGGAATCCCATCCGTTTCCGATCATCATGGATGATCCGTTCGTCCATTTTGATCGCCGAAGAAGCCAGCAAGTGATAAAATTAGTGGAAGAGCTGCAGGCAGACCATCAGTTCATTTATTTCACATGCCACGAAGCGATGCGGCAAGCTTGGCCAAGTGCCCAGCAAATCGACGTGGCGAACCCTGAAAGGAGCATCCAAGCATGACAAAAGGAATTACAACCCGCGCTGTCGGGGAGACAGTCGATGATTTTCTTCTGATCAAACAATCGGTCAAAGGCGTCACGACGACCGGCAACCCATTCATGTCACTCGTTCTGCAGGACAAGAGCGGTGACATCGAGGCAAAGCTATGGGACACAAAAGACGAACATGAACGGATGTATGCGGCAGAGACAATTGTCAGAGTCGGCGGGGAGATTCATAATTACCGCGGCAAAAACCAGCTGCGCATCAAAAGCATCCGCCCGGCAAAACCGGAAGAGAACTTGACGATTGCCGAGTTTTTGCCTTCGGCGGCGCAAAGTGCGGATGAATTGCACGAAGAAGTGACAAAGTTCCTGTTCGAGATGGAAAACCCGCAAATCCAGCGCATCACGCGCCATATCCTGAAGAAATATCAGCAGCAATTCCTGACCTTCCCGGCCGCGACGCGCAATCACCACGATTATGTATCAGGCCTTGCGGATCATGTCGTCTCGATGCTCAAGCTCGGGAAAGCGATTTGCGAAGTGTATCCGAGCTTGGACAAGGATTTATTGTATTCGGGAATCATTCTCCACGATATCGGCAAAGTCTTTGAACTTTCAGGGCCGGTCGCGACCACCTATACCGTAGAAGGCAATTTGCTCGGCCATATCTCGATCATGGTAACCGAAATCGCAAAAGCGGCGGAAGAGCTCGGCATCGAAGGGGAAGAAGTCATGGTCCTCCAACACATCGTCTTATCGCATCACGGCAAGGAAGAATGGGGCAGCCCGAAAAAGCCGATGATAAAAGAGGCGGAAATCCTCCATTATATCGACAATATTGATGCGAAAATGATGATGCTCGACCGTGTGCTCGGCAAAACGAAAGAAGGCGAGTTCTCAGAACGCGTCTTCGCACTCGATAACCGCTCATTCTACAAGCCGAAACTATAAAGCAGGCACACATAAAAAACCCCCGACAAAGATGTCGGGGGTTTTGTTTTGCTTATTCAGCCGGAGTTTCTTCTGTTTCTTCTTCAATTGGGGCTCCTTCTTCAGGAGCTGGTTCCGTGTTAAGGATTTCATCAAGTGCGCCTTCAAGTTCTTCATCTTTGATGTCGATATTGGCTTCTTCCATCAAAGCTGCGACTTTCGGCAATAGTGTGGATTGATCTGCTTTGGCCATGGCGATTTCAGAACGCAAAGCTTCACGTTGGTCTTCAAGCGGCTCTTGGCCTTCGACTTCACGGGTTTCAGTCACTTGGATAATGTGGAAACCGTGCTGGGATTGGACAGGTTCGCTGATTTCATCGACTTCGAGGGAATAAGCCGCATCTTCGAATTCAGGGACCATGGCGCCGGTGCCGAACCAGTCAAGCGCCCCGCCGTTAGCGGCAGATCCTGGGTCAGTGGAGTATTCTTCCGCCAGTTCAGCGAAATCACCGCCATCGTCAAGTTTTGTTTTCACTTCGTTGGCTGTTTCTTCATCCGCAACTAAGATATGACGCGCATTCAATTCAGTTCCTTGGCGCTCGTACCGCTGCTCGATTTCTTCATCCGTCACTTCGATGTCTTCCGTCAATGCTTTTTCCTGAAGCAAGTTCAGGCGAATGACTTTTTTATAGCTTTCTTCTGTATGGTTGTTTTGAGCGAGAAATTGTTCGAAGTTTTCGCCCATCTCTTCTTTATTGCTCTCAAGCTCTGCTTCCACTTCTTCATCCGATACTTCGTAGTTTGCACCCAATACTTTTTCAATCATAAGGATTTGGATGGCTTGATCGCCGACTGAGGTTTTCATCTCTTCGTATAGTTCTTCTTTTGTCACGTCTCCCGCATCGGAAGTGACGAGCACTTCGCTTTCGGAACCATTGTCGCTGCATGCAGAAAGTGCAAGAACCGCTGCCGCGATGGAAAGGGTAAAGGCTGATTTCTTCATAAAAATATTCGCTCCTAACTTTCTTTCAATCTAAGTTGAATTTATAGGGTGGATGATTTTTCACAAAAGGATAGCCGCTGCTGCATGATGGACAGACCGGATGTTTTTTGTGTTTGTTTTAATTGATGCCGTAGTTACTATATCATAAACGAATGAAAAAATAAAAAGTTCCAAAAAATTGCGAATCCGTTAAAGAGTAGGGGATTTTGAGTGATTCCATAGAAAAAGCACTTGCTCGGGCAAGTGCTTACGGGGTGAATTCAACCCCGACATATAATGAAACAAGCAGGATAAGAATCAATATGTTAATGGTACGAAAAATCTTTTCATGGTTTTCCTCGGGAATTTCCCGTGAGGTGACTAAAGCTAACGTCATCCTATTAATCTGAAATACGTAGAACACTGAAAAAATTACAACTAACGCGACTATCATGAGTTTCCTCCCCTCTGACCTTAACTTCCATTATAGCAAAATGGAAAGAAAAAAGCAGGTCAGGCAATTGGCTGCGGCACCAGGATCTCGAATCCAGTGTCTGTCTCTTCAATGAGTGCGTGCCGCGGCGAGCGCGCCAAATTACGGATATAGATCAAATCCGTAACGGACAAAGCGCTATGGTAGGCAAGCAAAATGGCGAAATAATGGCTATAAGCCGGCCAAATGATGCTTAGCGCGATGATGACCGTATTGATAATCGCAAACGGCGTCACAAGCGCCAGCATAAAGCGCGATTTCCGGACCGGTTCTTTGATGTATAGAGAAATGGTCGGGCATAGCTTCAATTGTTTGCGCATGCTGATTTTTAGGCATTTGCGGCTTCCGAGTAAAGGCAGAAGGTGCAAAAGTTTATGGATAGGGTAGATCGCCAGCATTCCGATCATGAACAGCAGAAAGTTCTGGTCGGATAACGGGTCGGCATACATGATGGCCAGCAGCATGTAATAGCTGGTGAACACCCCGGCGCCGATCAGCGCGGAAATGAAGAACAGGCGGTCAGAACCGTATTGTTTTTTGACGTTGATTGTTTTCCAGCAATGCATATGCGTATCTCCCATTGATGTATAGTGTTGTTGAGCCGATACATACAATACAACGTTTCCTGGGGGAATGCAAGCTTCTTCGGCGAAATTTTTCACCGTGTTTTTCAGCCGTTTTTATTCTCGGTTAAAACGTGGTTTTCCTCATTGAAACGGTTCTCGATGTTTTTGAATGACGCTTCGAAAATCTCCATGAAATCATCACCGTAAATATTGCGGATGATGGCCATGACATCCATGAATTCAGGGAATTTCCCATATAAATTACGCAGTGGAAGGGAACCGTCAACGACTGAATGGGGCGTATCGTGATAGCGTTCGATCATCTCCTGCATCAACTCTTCGCCTTTTTGGGTCAGCTCCACATATGTATTGCGTTTATCGGTGTCGCGTTTCGAAAAGGACAGCAATTCGCGCTCTTCAAGTTTTTTCGAGAAATTGAATGCCGTTGAGACGTGCATGACCCCGAATTTTGCCACGTCGGAAATGGAAGCGCCTTTCAAATGGTAGGAAATCCATAAAATGTGGTGTTCATTAATATTCAGGTCATAAGGTTTTATCCACATCTGCCAATCTTTCTCCACTGCTTTCCATAATGCTTTCGATAATTGCCCAATTCTTTGGCTGTACAGCATAGCTTCTTTCATTGTATATTCTTTGTCATTCACACGAGCACCAACTTTCACCGGGAATATTTTCTTTATTATAGCAATAAAGCAAAGTGAATTAAAGTGAGAATAGTAAAATAATTTAGTCCAAAAAAAACAGCCTGACCAATGATGGTCAAGCTGTCTCGGAATCGTCTTTATCTTTTGCTTTTTTTGGGTCGATTTTCGTCGGTTTGTCTTTTTTCTTCTCGTCTTCGTCTTTATCTTTGCTGATTGCCGCTTGCAACTGCTCGATGGAATTTTGGATTGCTTTAATCTCCAGCTGCAAATGTTCTTTCGCTGGCGCTGTGTCTTCCTGCCATGATTGGAGGGACGCTTTCAAGCCATCCACCGCTTCAGGGACTTGAGTTTTTGACTCTTCTGTCAAGTGGTTGATCGATTCCTTCAATTCATTGATGCGTGCTTTCAGCTCGTTCATTGATTCTTTCCATTCCGAGCCGCTTGATTTGATGGAAGTGCGCAATTCCTCACCAGATTTCGGAGCGGAGAGGATGGCTGTTACGGCGCCGGCGATAAGACCGGCACCGAGACCGGCAAAAAAATTCGAAACTTTCATAAGTGTAAGCGCTCCTTTCGTATCTATCTTTCTTTTCCTTTATTTCACTTAATTAAAACATGGAATGAATCGCTATTCAATAAAAAATGCCTTTCCCTGCAAAAGGGAAAGGCATTTGACGATGAAGAGAAAATCCATAAAATATGTTTTCCGAAGCTTATCGCTCGCTTTCCGTGGGGCGGGAATCGAGCCTCCTCAACCGCTTCGCGGTCTGCGGGGTCTCTCAAACCCGCTGGTCCCACAGGAGTCGAGCGAACACTTCTCCAAACATTGGAATATCTCGTTGAACTTTTAAAGTGATGAAAGTATACATTCCTACATGCAAATAAAACAATCTTCATATAAAAAGTTCTTAAGTATTAGCGAGCCTGCGCGGCTGTGGAACTTTGGAAGTTCGAGCGCTTCATGAGCCCTGTGACAATCGGGAACATGACCGCAAAGGCAACGCCATTCATGATAGTTGCCGGAACGACGACCGTTGCAAGCAGCAGCGTGAACGGAATATCGGCGCCTAGGATGAAGATCGCGGCCGACAGGAAAATGGTTCCTGACAGTACTGTTCCAATTGCAGTGAGCGCAATACCAACCGGCAACTTGGCGGCATGCTTATTCAGTAACGACACAAGTGCGAAAAAGACGAATGCAGTGACGAATTTATCGATGATATTCGGGAAAAAGCCTCCCGGAAAGCTCGAAAACAATCCGGAAATGATTCCGGTGGTGACAGCGAGCAAAAAGACACTTTTCACGTCACGGAACAGCAAGATACCGATAAACATCATCGTCAGCATAAAGTCGGGTTTCATCCCGCCATTGATGCCCGGGATCATCACGTACAATGTCGCACCGACGCTGACAAGCAGCGCCATTAACACAAGATTTTTCGTATTCATTTCTCATCTCTCCTCAGCTCAAGCTAGTTTCTTTTTCCCGGACGTGCCCTCGTGGCCGCCGGCGAAAAACGTATTACGATCTTATCTCGTGGAGCATAGAAAATCAAGCCTCAGAGGCTAGCTTGGTTTTTACCTGTTCGGCAAGTTCCTGGATCTTCTCCGTGGTGTACTCTTTTTCTTTGGTCATCCATTTGGCGCCAAAACCATCGCTTGCACCGTAGCGCGGGATGAAATGCAAGTGGAAATGGAACACGCTTTGCCCGGCTTTTGGCCCGTTGTTGTTCAACAAATTCATGCCTTCCGGTTCGAAAGTTTCTTTGATGGCACTGGCGATCTTCGGCGCTACGCTGAACAATTGAGCAGCTTCTTCCGGCGTCATATCGTAGACAAACTCACGATGGGTTTTCGGGATTAGCAGCGTATGTCCCTTTGATAGGGGCATGATGTCCATAAAGGCATAGACATGCTCATCTTCGTACACTTTGACGCTCGGGATTTCTCCTGCAATGATTTTGCAAAAAATACAATCGCTCATAAACTCATCCTTCCTGTAATGGGTTGGCCGTTCTTTTTTCAGTTTACCATACTCAGTGAGCGAGTCATTCCACATTTCAGCTTGTCACGACCGGGTTCATGAAGCGTCCCATTTCCCGAAAGAATTCGACGCGCAGTTTTGATACAATAGTAAACGAAGAAAGAGGTGTTGTAAGTGGCAATATTGGAAGTAGAAAATTTAACGGGCGGCTATACGAGAAAGCCTGTGTTAAAAGACGTGAGTTTTTCTATAGAAAAAGGTGAATTGGTCGGTTTGATCGGCTTGAACGGGGCAGGGAAGAGTACAACCATCAAGCATATCATCGGCATCATGCAACCGAAATCCGGAACGATCCGACTCAATGGGCGGACCTTCGCGGAAGACATCGACGCTTACCGTTCCGCTTTTTCCTATATTCCGGAAACGCCTGTGCTGTATGAGGAATTGACATTGCGTGAACATCTCGAACTGACGGCGATGGCTTATGGCCTGGAGCAGGAAGTCTTCGAACAACGTTCTGCAGCTTTATTGAAGGAATTCCGCATGGAAAAGCGGCTGAAATGGTTTCCGTCCCATTTCTCAAAAGGGATGCGCCAGAAAGTCATGATCATGAGTGCTTTTCTTGTTGACCCGGATTTGTACATCATCGATGAACCATTCGTCGGGCTCGACCCGCTGGGCATCAAATCGCTGCTCGACCAGATGGAACAGCAAAAGCGCAGCGGCGCATCAGTGCTCATGTCGACCCATATCCTGTCGACGGCAGAACGCTATTGCGACCGAATCATCCTGCTACACAACGGGCGCGTGCGGGCAATCGGCACGATGCCGGAGCTGCGCCAGGCATTCGGCATGCCGGATGCCTCACTCGATGACCTGTATATTGCGATGACCGAGGATGACGACAATGAAGAACCTGCATGAAGTATGGGACAATCGGCTCCGGCGCTACACTGCTGAAGTCCAGAATTATTTAAAATTCATCGTCACCGGCCACATTGCAGTTGTCATGCTGTTCGCCATCGGGGCAGCCGGCTACGCTTACAGCGAATGGGTGCAAAATGTGCCGCCGGAATTTCCGGCAGCGCTATTGATGGCCGTGCTATTCGGGGCGCTATTGTCCTATAGCCCGCCGGTGACTTTATTGAAGCAGGCGGACGGGGTTTATTTGCTGCCTCTCGAAAGCCGGCTCGATGAATATTTGAAGCCGGCATTGCGTTGGACTTATGTGTCGCAGCTGTATTTGCCGATTGTCGTGTTCGTGGTCTCTTTGCCGCTCATCAACGCCTTATACGGCTTGCCTTCGTCTTATTTGATCGGTTTTCCGATTTTATTGCTGCTCGTAAAATGGTGGAATGTCAGGAGCGAGTTTCATTGGCGAAAAGCAAGCGAGGGCCATAAAATTTGGCTCGAGCGCGCGGTCCGGTTCCTGCTCGTTGCCGGCTTTGTGTGGTCGTATATCGACGGCTGGATTATTGTTGCGGCGGCCTTTTTGTTCGCGATGATTTTCTACGGCAAATGGCTGGAGCGCCGCGCTGCGGGAAAAGCATTCCCGTATGGGCATTTTATCGAATTGGAAGAGAACCGCATGCTGCGCTTTTACCAGTTCGCCAATTATTTCACCGACGTCCCGCATTTGAAAGGGAAGGTGAGGGAGCGCAGATGGCTCAACCCGGTTTATCGTTTGATCAAGAGCAAAGCGTCCAATGCGCACTTATATTTGGTGAGCCGGACGTTCATCCGTTCCGATGAGCTGTTCTTTTTGTGGGTGCGTTTAACGCTGATCATCCTGGTTGGAGCTTGGCTTATCCCGTTCCAAATCGCGATTGCTTTATTTGCTGGGGCATTGGCGTTCGCTTCAACGATCCAATTATGGCAAGGCTTGAATCAGTCCCAGCATTTCCGCATGGACCAATTATTTCCGCTTAGCACGCATAGCCGCGAAAAAGCGGTCTGGAATTGGGTGCTCGCCGTCCAGTTGATTCAGGCTGCAGCGGCATTGGTCTTATTGCTGGCACTCGGACAATTTGCAACAGCGCTACTTGTCACAGCAGTCATAGCTGTCGTGTCGCTTGTGACACTTGCAGGCGCCAGAAGAAAGTCAGCACAGCTCAACAACCGATAATCATCATAAAAAGGGCTGGAGAAAATTTTCATTTTCTCCAGCCCTTTGCTATGTCGTTTATTCGTGACAAGTGACCGCGGCTTTGCCGAGTGTTTTCGCGGCAATGAGCATCGCTTCTTCTTTAAAGTCGAATTTCGGGTGGTGGTGGGGATAGACTTCACCGTCCGGCATCGCGCCTGTGAAGAAGAATGTGCCTGGGATTTCCTCGAGGTAATAGGCGAAATCTTCGCCGCCCATTTGCGGCGGGCAATTGAAAACTTCCTTAACCCCCGGCACATCTTCAGCGAGGTCTCTCAGGAATTCCGTTTCCTTTTCGTGAGTGACAACCGGCGGGTAGCCCCGATGGAATTTAAAGTCGATGTCGCTATTAGTCGCGATGGCCGTACCTTTAGCGACGCGCTCCATTTCCTGCTCCATAAGGGTGCGCGTTTCTTCAGTGAAGGATCTGACTGTTCCGTTCAGTTTCGATTGGTCGGCAATGATATTGAACGGGTTCTCTGCAATGAATGATGCAATCGTCAAAACTGCGGACTCGAGCGGGTCCACACGGCGTGCGACAAGCTGCTGCAGGCTGGTCACGAGCTGTGCGCCTGTTACGACGGCATCGACAGTTTCGTGGGGCATCGCGCCGTGGCCGCCGCGCCCTTGGACAGTGATTTCAAAACGGTCCGCCGCTGCCATGATCGGGCCTGTCCGATAATCGATCCGCCCGAATGGCGTCGTCGACCAAAGATGGGTGCCGAAGATGACATCGACGCCGTCAAGCGCCCCGTCTTCGATCATCGGTTTTGCGCCGCCTGGGGCTAGCTCTTCTGCGTGCTGGTGAATGAGTACATACGTGCCAGGGAGTTCATCGCGCAAGCCGTGGAGGATTTTGCCGAGAACGAGCAAGGTCGCCGTATGGCCGTCATGGCCACAAGCATGGACCACGTTCGGGACAGTGGATTTATAGCTGGTTTCTTTCTGGTCTTGGATCGGCAGGGCATCGAAATCGGCGCGCAAGGCGACTGTCTTGCCTGGCTTCCCGCCGCGGATAGTCGCGATGACGCCATTGCCTCCGACTCCGTGACGGATATCGACACCGAGATCTTCATAGAAGTCACGGATGTACTTAGCCGTTTTGGTTTCATGGAATGATGGCTCCGGGTTCATGTGCAAGTGACGGCGGATTTCCACCATTTCAGGGTAGGCATTATCGAGTTCAGCAAAGATCTTTTCAATCATTGGATCATATCCTTCCTAATTTTCTGGATTTTCTCTAGTTTAACATAGCAAAAAACAGAACGGGGAAGCCCCGTCCTGTCAGTAAGTGAAATTCAAATATGAAGCGACAAAGTAAAGCAGGATAACCAAGATGGATGGCACGCTATATGCCCATGTGGAAGCGGTCTTCGGTCTGTAGAGCGAGAACATGACCAGCAAACTCATGACCAGTACTGCGCTTGCAATAATGAAATTGGCGCCCGAGACTTCGGCAATGATCGAGCCTTCCACATAAATCGGGTCCGACAAAGCCAAAATAACCATGTTGAAAATATTGCTTCCGAGAACAGCGCCGACCGCCATATTGACATTGGACAGTCGCAGTGCGACGAAAACCGAAATTGCTTCCGGCAGGGAAGTGGCAGCGGCCACCAGGAAACTGCCGACAAAGCTCGAGCCGATTCCTGTCACAACCGCAATTTCATCACCTGTGATGGAAAGGGCGGTCCCTGCCGCCATGATGATCACAGCCACAATCGCGAAACGGATGCCTGCGTGTTTTGGCGAAAGATGTGCGCTCGGGTTTTTAGGCGCCTTGGCATCGACCGGCTCATCATCCATATCGATTGTATCCAAGTTCGGCAATTTATTGATGATCAACATGCCGACTATATACGTTATGCCGATTGCCAGTGCATCGAGGCCGATCCCGAGGACCGTGACATCGGTGCGCAGCCATAATGCCAAGAGCAATAGCACGGTCAGGAAGATGCCGAGCAGAGAAGAGTAGGTATGGTCCTTGGAAGCGCGCTCGAGCATGCGTCTGCGGTTCAGCAGCAAATCGAATCCGGCTAAAATAAATAAGTTGAATAAATTCGAGCCGATCATATTGCCGACTGCGATATCCGCATTGCCGATGGCGGCTGCCGAGAAACTAGTGGAAATTTCTGGGAGGCTAGTGGCGCCCGCAAGCAGGAGCGTGCCGACCATCATGCCGCCCATCGCTGATTTTTCACTGATGACATCCGCATACTGGGACAATTTAATGGCGGCGAATACGGTGACAGCTGCCGCTAATAGAAAATAAATGAATACCAATAGCTATTCCTCCTAAATGGGTTTCTTCTATTATACATAAAAAACAGCCGGGTTAGCCGGCCGTTGATTACTCGTCTTCTTCAGGTTTTGCTTTATACATGGTGACATAAGAAGAACCGGAGAAGATATTAGCACGTGGTTTTTCTGCTGCTTCCTGCGGCTTCTCTGAATGCGCTTTGGCAAAAGCCTGTGATTCTTTCCATTTTTCATAGAATGCCGGTGATTCCCATTCGGTCAAGACGACATACGTGTCTGAATCGAGCGGCCGCAAGACGCGAAAAGCGACATATCCGGGTTCATTTTCGATGGCGCCGGCGCGATTCTTGAAGCGGTGTTCAAAAATAGGCCGACCTTCGTCGGCAACGGGGATGTTATTCATGACAAAAAATCCCTTTTCGCGGAATTCGCCGGTACCATCGACTACTTCGTAGCGGCGCGGCGTTTGGAAAGTGGATTTTCCTTCGGTTTCGTGCAATAGCAAAGTCGTGTTTTCGCCTTGCATGAGCACCATCGTTTCATCAGCATGCTTTTCACGCATTTTTTTCATAAAATCGTAAGTTCCTGTCGTCATATAAACATTCATTGAAAAAGCCTCCTAGTGATTGAATCCATTTTGAATTGCTACCTCACTTTTCCCTAAAATCGGATGCTTGAAACGGAAGGTGTCAAATCCGTGAAGGCATTCGGGTCTAATTTATGACAATTGCGCCTGGATTCTATACAATAAGGGACGGAGCGTCTATAGTATAGACGGATAATGAAGGATAAACTATAGCCGCAAAGACTGAAGGGATGACTAATTCATGACTTTTAATGATACGTACCTGCGCGCAGCGCGTGGAGAGAAAACCGACCATGTACCGGTATGGTATATGCGACAGGCTGGGCGTTCACAGCCGGAATACCGCAAGATCAAAGAAAAATATTCATTGGAGGAAATTACGCACCAGCCGGAACTTTGCGCTTACGTCACGAAACTGCCGGTCGACCAATACGGCGTCGACGCAGCGATTCTTTACAAAGACATCGTGACACCGCTTCCAGCAATCGGGGTGGACGTCAAGATCAAAGGCGGCGTCGGGCCGGTCATCAGCAATCCGATTCGCACAAAAGCGGACATCGACCGCCTCGGGGAAATCAATCCAGAGCAGGATGTCGACTATGTTTTAAAAACAATTAAATTGCTGACAGAAGAGCAATTGAACGTACCGCTCATCGGTTTCTCGGGCGCGCCATTCACTTTGGCGAGCTATATGATCGAAGGCGGCCCTTCGAAGAGCTATAACAAAACAAAAGCGATGATGGTATCAGAACCGGAAATGTGGTTTGCGCTCATGGACAAACTGGCAGACACGATCATTCCTTACGTGAAAGCACAGATCCACGCCGGCGCAAAAGCGATCCAGATTTTCGACTCATGGGTTGGCGCATTGAATGTGGAAGATTACCGCATTTTCATCAAGCCGGTCATGGACCGCATTTTCAAGGAAATCGGCGAAGAAGGCGTACCGATGACAATATTCGGTGTCGGCGCGAGCCATCTGGCGAACGAATGGCATGAACTGCCGGTAGATGTGGTTGGACTGGATTGGCGTTTGCCGATCACCGAAGCGCGCGAAAGAGGCTTGACGAAAGCCTTGATGGGCAACTTCGACCCGTCTTATTTGCTGGCGGATTGGTCTGTCATTGAAGAACGCACGAAAAAAATCTTGGATATGGGCATGCAAAATGATGGCTATATCTTCAACCTTGGGCATGGGGTCTTCCCGGAAGTGCAGCCGGACACGCTGAAGCGTCTGACGGCATTTGTCCATGAGTATAGTGCAGCACACAAACAACAGAACTAACAAATCTTTGACGAGGTGATTGTGATGAAAAAGACAATGGGATTATTGGTAATGGCGTATGGCACGCCGTATTCTGAAGATGACATCGAGCGCTACTACACGCATATCCGCCGCGGCCGCAAGCCGAGCGAAGAAGCGTTGCAGGATTTGAAAGACCGCTACAAAGCGATCGGCGGCATTTCACCGCTGGCTAGAATCACGGAAGACCAAGCGAATGGCTTGTGTGACCGTTTGAACGAATTGCAGGATGACATCGAGTTCAAAATGTACCTCGGCTTGAAGCATATCGAGCCATTCGTGGAAGACGGCGTGGAAGAGATGAAAAAAGACGGCATCGAAGAAGCGATTTCAATCGTCCTTGCGCCGCATTTCTCAACATTCTCCGTTAAATCTTACAACGGCCGTGCAAAAGAAACAGCCGACAAGCTTGGCATTAAGCTGACTTCAGTAGAAAGCTGGTATACAGAGCCGAAATTCATCCAATTCTGGAGCGAAAAAGTAAGCGCGGCATTTGCTGAAATGTCAGAACAAGAACGCGCGAAATCCTGCCTGATCGTCTCTGCGCATTCCTTACCGGAGAAAATTATTGCGAATGGCGACCCGTACCCAGATCAATTGAAAGAAACCGCGGACTTGATCGCCCAAGCGGCGGGCGTTGAAAACTATGAAATCGGCTGGCAAAGTGCCGGGCAGACGCCAGAGCCATGGATCGGGCCAGACGTCCAGGATTTGACGCGCGAGCTGCATGAAGAAAAAGGTTATAACTCGTTCGTCTACACGCCAGTAGGCTTTATCACCGATCATTTGGAAGTCCTGTACGATAACGACTATGAATGCAAAGTCGTCTGCGATGAAATTGGCGCGGCTTACCGCCGTCCGGAAATGCCGAACGTCGATCCATTGTTTATCGATGGTATGGCCAATGTCGTCTTGAATAAATTAAACGAAAACTGATCCTGGCGAAACCGCCTAGGATGGGAGCTTTCAAGCAATAAACCGTTAATAAAACGCCGCTCGGCAGTCAACTGCGGCGGCGTTTTATCAATGAATGGGCAGAAATTGCGGCAAGTAGGAGCAATTTCTGCCCAGCACGAGGAGGAAATCACATGAAAAAATGGATCGTTTTGCTGCTGGTGCTGCTGTTGGCGGCATGCGGCGAAGAAGATTCATCGGCTGGTGCGGGCGAAATGCCGCAGGAAGTGAAAGTCGAGTTCAATACAGAAGAAACCGCCGACCCGGGCGAAGAAGTGCTGCTATCTGCCACCATTACACAAGGCACAGAAGCGGTGGAAGATGCAGATGAAGTGGTCTTTGAAGTGTGGCAATCAGGAGCTCGCGAAAACAGCGAAATGTTGGAAGCAACTCATACGCAAGATGGCATTTATGAACATAGCTGGACTGTCGAAGAAGAAGGGCTGTATTTCATCCAAGCCCATACAACAGCCCGCCGCATGCATGTCATGCCAAAAATGGAATTGACAGCAGGCGATCCGGATCCAGAATCGATTGTGCCTGACGATAGCGAAGATTCAGATGCCATGGAGAAGATGGGGCATTGATTTTTTCCGTCCCTGCCACTGTTGCACAACAGCTGGAAGACAAGGCATAAAAAAACGGCCGGAGAATTTCTCCGGCCGTTTTGTCTGTTTAGATTTCGTTGCAGGTCTGGCAGTGATTGCCGTAGCACTCGTGCTGCTCTTCGATTTTCTCTCCGCAAGTGGCACACTGTTTCGGGGGCAAGTTCTTGAAGAATTCGACTACGTTCTCAATCATTTCTACCAGCTCCTTTTTGTTATAGTACTGTAAGTGATAAACACAGTGTATTATAACAGTTTAGATCCGTCAACCCTCAACCGTGATTATTTTTAAAAATTCCGTTAAAATAAAGACAGTCAATAGTAAAAAAGGAGAGAGATCATGTATTTCGTAGATAACAAAGGCATCACAGATCCGCGCATCAACCTTGCCATCGAGGAGTATTTATTGAAAACGATGGATGTCGACCAGAATCCATTCCTGCTGTTCTATATCAACGAACCATCCATTATCATCGGAAAAAACCAGAACACGGCAGAAGAAATCAATACCGATTATGTTGATTCGAACGGCATTCACGTCGTGCGCCGGCTTTCAGGCGGCGGGGCCGTGTATCATGACCACGGCAATCTGAACTTCAGCTTTATCACGAAGGATGACGGCAATAGTTTCCGTGATTTCCGCAAGTTCACGGAACCGGTCGTTAAAGCCTTGCAGGACATGGGCGTCAATGCTGAGCTTTCAGGGCGCAACGACTTGCTCGCAGAAGGCCGAAAGATTTCCGGCAATGCCCAGTTCGCGACAAGAGGACGCATGTTCAGCCACGGCACGTTGCTATTCGATACGAAGATGGATGAAGTTGTATCGGCTTTGAAGGTCAATAAAGAAAAAATCGAGTCGAAAGGCATCAAATCGATTCGCAGCCGCGTGGCGAACATTTCGGAATTTCTCGACCAGGAAATGTCGGTGGAACAATTCCGTGAAGCCGTGCTGCATTCAATTTTTGCTGGTGAAGAAAATGTCCGTTTCTGGGAACTCACCGATGAAGACTGGAACAATATCCATGAACTGTCGAAAGAACGATACGCGAATTGGGACTGGAACTACGGCAAATCACCGAAGTTCAATATTAAGCAATCTCACCGTTTCCCGGTTGGCGGCATCGATGTTCGCCTGCAAGTGGAAAAAGGCACCGTACAGGAAGCGCATATTTATGGCGATTTCTTCGGTGTTGGCGATGTATCAGAAATCGAACAGGCGATCACCGGCGTGAAATACGAACGCGCTGCACTTGCTGAAGCAATCGAAGAGATCGACATCCCGAAATTGCTCGGAGGGATCACGACAGAAGATTTCCTCAAGTTGATTTATTAAGATTTTCTGTAGAGCCTGCTTTCGAGCAGGCTCTTTTGTTAGAATAGAAGGAAATGGAAGGGGGAGTAAGTATGGGTGAACAGCGGATATTCATTGTCGAAGATGATGCGAAGATCGCTTCGCTATTATCGGATACATTGCGCAAATATCATTACCAGGTGGAAACTGCGAAAGACTTTGACCGCATATTGGAGGAATTCGCTGCCTTTGACCCCCATTTGATTCTTTTGGACATCAATTTGCCTTCTTATGATGGGTATTACTGGTGCCGGCAGTTGAGGCAGCAGACAACTTGCCCGATTTTGTTCATTTCTGCCAGATCAGGCGAAATGGATCAGGTGTTTGCACTTGAAAACGGCGGCGATGATTTCATTACGAAACCTTTCCACTATGAAATCGTCCTTGCAAAAATAAGAAGTCATTTAAGAAGGGCTTATGGGGAATATGCACCGAAACAAGAAGAGCGAACAGTTCGTGCAGGACGGCTCGTTTTATATATGGAGCGGCTCGAATTGCATTGCCGGGAAGCGGAAATCCCGCTCCAGAAAAAAGAAAGCACTATTTTGGAACTGTTGATTACCGCGCATCCCAAAGTGGTGACGCGTGAGCAATTGCTAGAAGAGCTATGGGATGACCAGGCGTTCGTCGATGAAAATACATTGAATGTCAATATGGCCCGCGTGCGCAAGAAGTTGACGGATTACGGCATCCAGAGTTTCATTGAAACGGTTCGCGGTGCTGGTTACCGGCTGATTCTTGGCAGGGAGGAACAATGATGCTGCGTTTATTCTTGCGTGAATACGCCGCATTTATCGTCTTTCAGATCTTGCTCGTAGGATTCATCCTCATGCTTTACTGGCTCGATGGATTCCGCAATACGGATACGGCCGTCTATTCATTCATCATCAGCTTATTGCTGTTGGCCAGTTTTCTCGGTGTCCGCTTTGCGATGCGCTACCGTTATTACGAGCGCCTGCTGAGCAACCCGCCGAATATGGAGCATGCTTTGCAGCGGGAAGGGCGTTCACCGGAAACGGTGCAGACGGAATTGTATATGCAAAAACTGTACCGCCTGTATCAATACGAAGTGCAGTCGCTTTATGCGGGGCAAACTCGCCATCTGCAATTCATCAACCAATGGGTGCACCAGATGAAGACACCGCTATCTGTCATGCACCTGTTACTGCAGGAGCCGGAAGAACTGGATAAGGCAAGCATCCGTGAAGAAGTGGATCGTTTGCGTGCAGGGCTCGACACGGTATTGATGAACGCCCGCCTCGATACATTTGAGCAGGATATGCAGATCGAGCAAGCGTCGCTGCGCGGCATGGTGTCCGAAATGGTCACGGAAAACAAACGCTTGTTCATCTCGCGCCGCGTCTATCCGGAAATCGACATCGAAGAACGCTACCAAGTGGCGACAGACCGCAAATGGATGAAATTTATCATTGGCCAATTACTGACGAATGCGGTGAAATACACATTCGAAGAAAACAAGAAACTGTATATCCGGGCCAGCTGTCTAGAAGGCACCATTACCTTATCGGTGCAGGATGAAGGCATCGGGATCCCGCCATCGGATTTGCCGCGCGTTACCAAGGCCTTCTTTACGGGAGAGAATGGGCGCCTGAGCGGCGAATCGACCGGGATGGGGCTGTATCTGGCCCAGGAAGTATGCAACCGGCTTGGGCATGAGCTGGAAATCACGTCATCGCCCGGAGAAGGGACGACCGTATCGATCGTCTTTCCTTATCAGGAACAGAATGTAGGGGGATCAACATGACCGTAGTGAAAATCGATGAAGTGACCAAAGTCTATGAAGGAAAAGTGACGCATCGCGCGTTGAACCAATTAAGCTTCGAAGTGGAAAAAGGGGAATTCCTCGCAGTGATGGGCCCTTCCGGAAGCGGCAAGACGACGCTGTTGAACTTGATATCGACAATCGATTCATTGACTTCTGGCACGATCCTCATCAATGGCATCAATCCGCATTCTTTGGATAAAGATGAGCTGCCGCTGTTTAGGCGGCGCCAGCTCGGGTTTGTGTTCCAAGATTTCAATTTGCTGCAGATGCTGACCGTGGAAGAAAATTTGGTGCTGCCGCTGACGCTTGACGGCATGCCAATCAAAGAAATGGAGAGCCGCGTCCAGGAATTGGCGGCGCGGCTCCAGTTGCAGCCGTTTCTCCATAAGAAGCCGAATGAAATTTCCGGCGGGGAAGCGCAGCGCACGGCGATCGGCCGTGCGCTCATCCATCGCCCGGCGCTCATACTCGCGGACGAACCGACCGGCAATCTCGATTCGAAAGCTTCGAAGGATGTGCTCGAGCTATTGAGCGGCTTGAGCCGCGAGGAAGGGACGACGATCATCATGGTGACGCACGACCCGATCGCTGCGAGCTATTGCGACCGTGTTCTGTTCATCAAAGACGGTGAATTCTTCAATGAAATTTATGGGGATGACCGCCGCCAAACCTTCTACCAAAAGATTCTCAACGTGTTATCTCTATTGGGAGGCTCCGTCAATGACCTTTCGCCAACTCGCCTTCCGTAACGTTTTCAGGAATTTGAGAAGCTATGCAGCCTTCCTATTGGCCAGCGTCTTTTCGGTTATGGTGTTCTTCATCTATTCGATGTTCATCTTTCATCCGTTATTCGAAGAAGAAGGTTTCCGTGTATTGGCAGTGCGCGGCATGTTCATCGCGGAAATTGTACTGTATATTTTCACGCTGTTCTTCTTGTTCTATTCCTTGAGCGCATTTTTGCAGGCGCGGACAAAAGAGTTCGGCGTCTTGATGCATCTCGGGATGAGCAAAAAGCAGCTCAATAAATTGGTTTTTTTCGAGACGATGATACTCGGCGGCCTGTCGACAGCGGCAGGGATCGTCTTCGGGTTCGCGTTCACGAAATTCTTTTTCATGGTTGGCCGCGAAATCATGCAGTTGGAGGAATTGCCGCTGTATTTCTCCTGGAAGCCATTCGTTCTGACCATTGGCGCATTTGCCAGTTTGTTCATCATCATCTCGCTCATCAGCGTGTCTTTTATCCGCACGAAGCGCGTTGTCGATTTGTTGGAGGGCTTCTGGAAAACCGAAGAGGAAGCGGCGTATTCACCGGCTTTATCGGCGTTCGGATTGGTGCTTTTGGGCGTTGCGTATTTTCTGGCGGCGACGGTGTCCGACCGTACCGTTTACATCATGGTGTTCATCGTCCCGCCGCTTGCGACGATCGGCACGTATTTGTTTTTCACGCATTCGATTCATACTTTCCTTCAATTGTATAAGAAGCGGCGCAGTATCTATTGGCACAAAACACGGCTCGTGTCGCTTGCTGAAGCGGCGGTTAAGTTAAAAGACAGCGCGCAAATGTTCTTCATCGTGACCATCGTCTCGACCGTTGCCTTTCTGACGGTCGGCACGCTTGCCTCGTTCACTTCCTATACAGCGGAGTTCCGGCAAAGCAATCCGCTCGGTTTGATTTATGTTTCTTTTGAAGGCAATTCACTCGAAGAGCAGCAACTGGACCAGTTGAGGCGTGAACTCAAACAGCAGCAGCTCGCTTACACGCTCGTGCCTTTGGAAGTGAAGCGGCAGACATCGAGCGCAAGCGGCAATGACGTCGACATCATGTCCTTGTCCCAGTTCAACCGCCTCGCCGCAGCGCTCGGCCATGAACCCGCGAGGCTTCAAACCGGCGAAGCGATGTTCGTGCCGTTTTCACAGGAATCGCTCCGTGAGCTGCAGAAAAGTTATGCAGAAACGGAATTGGTGGAAAGTGGGGTGGAGCTGACGATCGACCGGACCTATCCGCAAATCCTGTTTCCGGCGCATACCTTGAATGCCAATACGATCATTATGAACAATGAAGATTTTGCAGAAGTCGATGAACCTTTGACGGGCTATCCGCAAGGTACATCGGATTTCCGTTATTATGCCTTCCATGTGCCGGATTGGACCGAGACTGTCTCGATTGGTGAAAACGTCCGCTACCCAATCAGCGAGGCGATGGTCAGCGGAAATTTTGCCGGACTTAATTATTATTTCGAGAATCCGGGCTACGAATACCGCTGGTTCAAATCCTCTTTTGCGTTGTTATTGTTCATCGGCTTGATGGTGGCGGCTGTGTTCTTGCTGGCTGCCGGAAGTTTCATTTATTTCAAGTTGTATACCGGGCTTGAGCGCGACCGCAGGCAATACCAATTGATGGTGCGTCTCGGGATGACGGAGCGGGAACTTGGCAAAATTGTCAACCGACAGCTCGTTCCACTGTTTTTCCTGCCTTGGGCGCTCGCGCTTCTTCACAGTGCTTTTGCGTTCATTTCACTTCAAGTGGTGTGGGATGAGTTTGCGGAGCTGTCGATTTTGTCCGAGATGGCGATTGTGCTTGGCGGTTTCACGCTCATGCAGATTCTCTATTTCTTCCTGATCCGCTGGCGTTATATCGCCCATTTAAAAGCTTAGAACCCAAGCGAGCCGCCGGTGAATTCCGGCGGCTTTTTGCTGGGGATTTTTGGCGGGCAGTTGTATTGTCTGAAGATTTATTTTATAATGAAAAAAGTAAATATGAATGAGTATTCATTCAACAGAAAGAGGGATATTCAATGAATTTGGGAGAACGTGTTCACGAAATTGCACAACAGGAAGCTGGAAGAATTGCTTATACGTTCATGGGCAAAGACACGACTTACGGCGAATTTGATCAATCGGTATCGAAATTCGCAGGGGCATTGCAGGAACTCGGCGTGGAAAAAGGGGACCACGTCGCATTTTTGTTGAGCAATACCCCGCATTTTCTCATTTCACTCTATGCCACATTGCGGCTGGGCGCGACGGCTGTCCCGGTCAACCCGATTTATAGCCCGGATGAAATCGCTTACATCGTCAATAACAGCGATGCTAAAGTGGTTGTGGCGCTCGATGCCTTGCTGCCGCTTGTGGAAAAAGCCCATCAGGCCTTGCCTGCAGTGGAAACATACGTCATTTGCGAGACAGACCCATCGACTGCTGAAAAAATGGCGCAATTGCCGGAAGCTGTCAAAGGGAAAGTTCGTTCATTCACACAACTTCTTACAACTTCCAACGCATTCGATGGCACGGCTGATATTTCATCAGATGACAATGCCGTCATTCTCTATACGTCTGGGACCACCGGCAAACCGAAAGGCGCGATGCTAACCCATGGCAATCTTTATTCCAATGCCCGGGATGTCGCGGAGTATCTTCAGATCACCCCGGATGACCGTGTCGTGGCCACGCTGCCGGTGTTCCATGTGTTCGCCTTGACGGTCGTCGTCAATGCCCCGTTGATGCAAGGGGCAACGATCGTTCTCGTACCGCGCTTCACGCCGCAAGAGGTATTCGCTGCGACAAAAGCGTCACAGGCAACAGTCTTTGCAGGCGTTCCGACAATGTTCAATTTCATGTACCAATTGCCGGATGTGGATCCGGCCGACTTCGCTTCTGTACGCTTGGCGATTTCCGGCGGGTCCGCGATGCCTGTCGCATTGCTGCATAATTTCGAAGACAAATTCAATGTCCGGATTTCCGAAGGCTACGGCTTATCGGAAGCATCACCTGTTACTTGTTTCAATCCGATTGACCGCGAACGCAAAGCTGGATCGATCGGCACCTCGATCATCAATGTCGAGAACAAGGTCGTCAATGAACTTGGCGATGAAGTCCCAGTCGGGGAAGTCGGCGAGTTGATCGTCCGCGGCCCGAACGTCATGAAAGGCTATTATAAAATGCCGGAAGAAACGCAAGCTGCCATCAAAGACGGCTGGTTATATACAGGGGACCTTGCAAAGGTCGATGAAGAAGGCTATTTCTTTATCGTTGACCGCAAAAAAGACATGATCATCGTCGGCGGCTATAATGTCTATCCGCGCGAAGTCGAAGAAGTTCTATTCGCCCATCCGGCGATTGTCGAAGCGGCAGTTGTCGGCTTGCCGGATGCTGATTTCGGCGAGTCAGTCAACGCCTATGTGGTGTTGAAAGATGACGCGGTTTCCATCGATGAGCTGCAGGGATATTGTGCAGAGCATTTAGCGAAATACAAAGTGCCGCGCCATATGGAGATTCTCGATGAATTGCCGAAAAACACGACAGGCAAAATCCTGCGCCGTTCGCTGAAAGACCAAGCGGTAAAAAAATAACTATGGACCGCTTTCCGCTTTTGCCGGGAAGCGGTTTTTTATTTGCGAAAACCCGCTATCCAGGTTTTCAAAGAGCTTTCATTGAAAAGACAGACAATTACCGATATAGTGAAAGGGCAACTGTTACGATAAACGAAATAGTTATCCAGGAGGCTGAGCGTGTGTTGAAAAAAGCTGTTGAAATAGAAGATTTACTCGAATTAACTTCCGTGACCGACCCGAAGGTTTCACCCGACGGGAAACGCGCGGTATTCGTCCAAACAAAAATGGACGAAGAAGAAAATACATATTATTCGCATGTGCACCATATTTCGCTGGAAACCGGCGAGTCGATTCCTTGGACTTACGGAAAAACCCGCAATAGCCAACCAGCCTGGTCAGCAGACGGCCGCCACATCGCTTTTCTATCCGACCGCAACGACAAGAACCAATTGTATGTCCTTCCAGCAGGCGGCGGGGAAGCGCGCGCTGTGACGGATTTTGAAAAAGGGGTGAGCAGTTTCCGCTGGTCGCCTTGCAATAAGAAAATCTGGGTCAATGCGCTGGTGCAGGACGGAAAAACATTCACGGATCAAGAACCGGAAAAAGAGGACGACAAGAAAAAGCCTGAACCTTACCGCACGACGATCATGAAATACAAAATGGATGGCAGCGGGCTGGTCAAGCAGGACTACCACCGCCAAATCGGTTTTGTGGACCTGGAGACAGGAACGGTGGAGCAGTTGACGGAAGGGCCTTATCATTTTAGCTTGGAAGCCATTTCACATGACGGCACGAAAATGGTGTATGGATCGGCCAAAGAAGAAAATCAGGATTTCATTTTCCGCCAGTCGCTCTACATGCGCGATCTGGAAACGGGAGAAGAAACAGCCGTCATCGAACAAGATGGATATTACGGGGATGCCGCATTTTCCTTCGATGATGCACGCTTGGCGTTTGTCGGCCATTCACGCGCTTATGAAAATGCCACACAAGCCGACTTGTATGTGTATGAAACAGCAACTCAAACGACGCAATGCCTGACAGAAGGCATCGATGCCCCAATCGGCGATTATGTCGTCGCGGACCATCAGCAAGGCGCCCAGGCACCGGGCGTCGTCTGGACGAAAGACGACCATTTATACTTCCAGGTATCTACAGATGGCGATGTGCGCCTGTATTTTGCTTCGCTTGACGGGGCGGTGTATCCGGCTTCCCCGGAAGATGAGCATGTCTACGGCTACGATATCGCTAGAGACGGCAGCTTCGCACTTGCCGCTATCAGCAACCCCGTGTCTCCCGGAGAGCTTTACAAACTTGTCATTTCGACTGGAGAGCGCGAAGCACTGACTTCTGGCAATTCAAACTACCTAGAACAAACGGAATTGATTGCAGCGGAAAGCGTCTCGCATACAACGGAAGACGATTTTGAAATACATGGCTGGCTCATGAAGCCCCGTGGATTCGAACCGGGCGGAAAATATCCGCTCGTCGTCAATATCCACGGCGGGCCGCATGCCATGTACGCCAATACATTCGTCCATGAAATGCAATTGCTTGCAGCAAACGGCTATGGCGTCCTATACGTCAATCCGCGCGGCAGCCACGGCTATGGCCAACGCTTTGTCGATGCCGTGCGCGGCGATTACGGCGGCGGGGATTACCGCGATATCATGGGGGCGCTCGACAATGTTCTCGCAGAAAATGACTGGGTGGATACAGAGCGGCTCGGCGTAACCGGCGGCAGCTACGGCGGTTTCATGACCAACTGGATCGTCTCGCATACCGGGCGTTTTAAAGCGGCTGTGACCCAGCGTTCGATTTGCAACTGGATTTCCTTTTTCGGCGTTTCAGACATCGGCTATTATTTCAGCGAGTGGCAGCACGGAGCCGCCATGGACAATGTCGATAAGCTATGGGAGCATTCCCCGCTGAAATATGCGAAAGACATCCACACGCCGCTGCTCATTTTGCATTCGGAAAACGACCATCGCTGCCCGATCGAGCAAGGAGAGCAATTATTTGTCACGCTGAAAAGCATGCACAAGGAAACGGAATTTGTCCGTTTCCCGGAAGCGGACCATAATTTATCGCGCACCGGCAAACCGAATTTGCGTTTTGCCAGGTTGCAGGAGATTGTCGGCTGGATGGAGCGGCTGTGAATAGAAAAAAGCCAGGCGGAGATTTTTTCTCCGCCTGGCTTTTTTGATTAGCGCCCTTTGAATTCCGGTTTGCGTTTCTCGCCGAACGCGAGCAGCGCCTCAACGCGGTCCTCTGTCGGTATGGTGATTTCGTAAGCTTTCCGTTCGATTTGAAGCCCTGTTTGCATATCGGCGTTCATGCCGTGTTTAATGGCAAATTTAGCTTGCTGCAACGCGATTGGCCCGTTCGCTAAAATCGAGTCCGCAAATTCGCCTGTCATTTGCGCCAAGTCGTCTGGCGCAGCGAGGCGGGTGACGAGGCCGTAATCGAGTGCTTCTGATGATTTCAAGCGGCGCGCGGTCAAGATCAATTCCATCGCTTTCGCCTCGCCGATCAATCTCGGCAGGCGCTGCGTGCCGCCGGCGCCTGGTATGATCGCAAGGCTCGTTTCGGTCAACCCGAGCAATGTATCGTCCGCTGCGATGCGGAAATCACAAGCCAAAGCAAGCTCCATGCCGCCGCCGAACGCGTAGCCATTGATCATGGCAATTGTTGGCTGCGGCAAGTTTTCGATGGTCGTGAACACTTCACCGATTTTGTAGAGATTGCGCTTGACCTGGTCTTGCGTCAAGGTCTTGCGTTCTTTCAAGTCGGCCCCGACACTGAAAGCCTTGTCGCCAGCACCGGTGAAGACGACGACCCGAATATCGGGATTGATGCGGATCGCTTCTGCCACTTGGCCAAGTTCAGCGAGCATATCGTAATTGAATGCATTCATCGAATCCGGCCGGTTCAAAGTGATGAACGCCAAATTTCCTTTTTGTTCATAATGAATTGTTTCCATATCCATCCCCCTTTAATAATCCATCCGTTAAAAACATACCACTTTTTGGACTAATCTGTCACCAAACTCTATAATGGGAACAACAGGGGGGAGCTCATTCATGAATCAGGTTACATATCTCCGTATTTACCGCATCGTTTCCATGGCGATCCGATTTTATTTACAAATATCGCTTTTCCAAAGGCGCAATAGGGGCAAGTGGACTCCAGTCGTTGAACAGCGCTGGAATGAGCTCGTCACCCGCCAGGCAAAAGAATACAAGGAACTGGCGCTCAAGCTGGGCGGCCTGATGATCAAATTGGGCCAATTCTTGTCCACCCGTGCGGATATCATGCCGCCGAGCTTCTTGGCGGAGCTTGAGGGACTGACGGACCGTGTGCCATCCGTGCCGCGAAAAGACATCATCGAAGTGATGGAGCAGGAGTGGAATGTCGAGCATAACAATTATCTGGATGAATTATCGGATCAAGCAATCGCTTCCGCCTCCATCGGCGAGGTGTTCAAAGGCCGCTTGAAAAATGGCACCGAAGTCGCTGTCAAAGTCCAGCGCCCGGGGACCGACCGGATTATCCGCGCCGATTTCCAGGCGATGCGCATTGTCATCTGGCTGGCGAAGAAATTTACCCCGTTCACAAAGCAAGTCGACTTTGACCAATTATACGTCGAGATGACTGAAACGATTGGCGCGGAACTGAACTTCGTCCGCGAACTTCAGAACGGCCGGTCTTTTGCGGACCGCTTCGCGGAAATGAACGGCGTCCACATCCCGGTATATTACGATGAATACACGACGCGCCGCGTGTTGGTGATGGAATGGATTGAAGGCGCAAGAATCACGGACATCAGTTTTATCGAAGAGCACGGGCTCAACCGCCATGAAATTTCCGAGCGATTGTTCATCCTGTTCTTGGAGCAAGTGCTGTATGGCGGCCAGTTTCATGCCGACCCACACGGCGGCAATATCCTGTTGAAGCCAGATGGCACGATCGTGCTGATCGATTTCGGCATGATCGGAACAATCTCCGAGCGCGATTCGCAAGCGATTCTGCTGATTGCGGAAGGCATTCTGTTCAAGAATTATGAACAAGTGCTCGACGGCTTGGAGGATCTGCGTTTTCTGTTGCCGAATGCAGACCGCGATTTATTGGCGGATGCCGTTGAACGGCTCGTCGCCGCTTACGAATCGAATGAATTGATGCAGATGGACAGCTTTGTTGTCGAACGGCTATTGAAAGACATGCAGGATATTGTCCGCACGCAGCCGGTGCAGCTGCCAGCAGAATTCGCCTTTTTTGGCCGGGCGACATCGATTTTCGTCGGTGTCTTGCACGTATTGGATCCGAAAGTTGACCTTTTCGCCCTTGCGCGTCCGCGCGTCTTGGAATGGGCTTCGACTAAGCGTGAAGGGAAAGGCATTTTCGGCAAAGAAGACGTCTTCCGTTGGATCCTCAATTCCACAGGGCCGGCGAGGGCGTTCCCGAAAAAAATCATCAACTTTCTCGATGAACCGGAACGCATCCGCCATTACTTGGAGAACAAGGAAGGCCGGGAGCGCGAGCATCAGCGCAATCTGCAGAGCCGGATGTTCGCCGGCATCTTCTCGCTAGTATCGTTTTCCGGGATTTCATTATCCGTCTGGTTCTGGCACGAGCCGTTCCTATGGGTGTCGTCGGTATTTTTTGTCGGCTCGCTGTGGGCATTCCGTGCTATCCGCTAAACAAAAAATCGCCTTATCGAAATGCAGGTGTAGGGCCTGCATGCCGAAAAGGCGATTTTTTATATGTGAATAAAGGCTGCGCCGGTTCTTCCGGCATGGCAAAAAAACAATCGAAATCGTCCTTTTTTAACTGGCGGCTCTTGCAATTTCCGTATTCCCAGTTAAAATAAAAATAAGAACACTTGTTCCTATACACTAGGGGGTGAGGAAATGCCCCTGATTTCAAGGGCGGAAATAGCCGTGTTTGAGAAGCGGGTGCAATTGCCGATGGTGCTCCTCATTTTGGAACGGGATCGCGAGTGTATCCAAAAAGGGCCTTTTAAACTGAAAGCCCCCTATCTGGAATTACTGGACCGGGCGATCGAACGGGCAAAGGGCGACTTGGCCGAAACCATCGCGTTCATGAGGGCCAATGGCATGAAGGTGAGGCGGGGAAGTAAAGACGACAATTTCTCGGAATATGTATTTTGTCATGGCGGCTATGAAGACCATCGCCGCTATTTGAATATCCGGTTGAAAAATGCCGTTGAAGATCAATTGAGGCTTTATCTGACAGCAGCCGCTAAATCATTTTAATCCAGCGGCTGCTGGCTGCGAGGCGGAAACGCCCGTTTCGTCACATAATTCATCCGGTGGTTATGGACGCGTTGCGCTTTTTTGAAATAGCGGCGCAAAGATCCGGTGAACGAATGCTGGTTGCGAAGCGCAATGGGAGAGATGTCTGCAGGGACGACGACGCCATTGCTGAGCGATACCAAACTGCCTCGCCCGCTATTGTCCGCAGCGATCAAATCGATGGCATCGAAATTGAACCAGATGGAATCCTTGTTTTTCGGAGAGTGGGTAGGAAAGAAAATCAACGGATTGCCGTAATACTCACCGACAATGATTGGCGGTTTGTGTTTAACGCCAATCGCTTTTTGTGCGTAGAGCGTGGCGCTGGCGAGGGAGCCGCGATAGAAAGAGCACGATTTCGCCACAATTTTATAGACTGATTCCTCCACCAGGAATTCGCTGCGGTCTTCAATGACGCGTGTCAAGAGCCGGTGGCCGTCCATATACGGGAGCAGCGCATATGTATTGCTGCAAATTGTATAAGAGACAGGATTTTGATTCTTCTTACCCATGAATATTTACCCCCTAAATTTACTTTACATACCTCATTATAATAAAAAATGGAAAATAAACAATAAGTATTTTCCGAAAAAATTATTTTTTCAATCTCGTTGTAATTTTCAAAAAACTCTTGCTTCTTTCTTGCGCTTTCGTGTATACTAATGAAAAGCATTCGGGGTGAAGAAGAATGGAAAACTATTATTCTTATGCTGACTTCATGAAAGCGATGGCTCAAACGAAAAAGATCACGGAAGCGGAAAAGCTGCTGAATGAGATCTACCTGGATCTGTTCTTGAAGCATGTTCACCGCGAACAGCAGGAAACGCAATTGCTGGCACTTATCGACGAAGCCTTGGATCATAACGACCGCAAATCTTTTGACACATATACTGCACAGCTGCAAGAGCTGAAGCGGGAAGAAGAATGACAAAACCGCCCGGAGCAACTCCGGGCGGTTTTTTTGTGCCTTGAATTACGGCAGCTGGTCTTCACTGGACTGCGAAATTCTACCTGTAAACAAGCGATTTGCTGAATATACTTGAGAAAAAACATACGTTCGCTTTTTGTTAGGGGAATTTTAGGGCATATGTTAAAATAGAAGTAGTGAAAAATACGGGAGGACATATCCATGAAAAAGGAATTTAACCTGCAAGCCCCTTATGAACCGGCGGGCGACCAACCGGAAGCCATCACCCAATTGACCAAAGGCATCATCGACGGCAAAAGGTTCCAGACCTTGCTCGGTGCGACTGGTACGGGGAAAACCTATACGATGTCGAATGTCATTCAACAAGTGAAAAAGCCGACATTGGTCATGGCCCATAACAAGACATTGGCAGGGCAGCTCTATAGCGAGTTCAAGGAATTTTTCCCTGACAATGCCGTAGAATACTTCGTCAGCTATTACGATTATTATCAGCCTGAGGCATACGTGCCGCAGTCAGATACATTCATAGAAAAAGATGCGAGCATCAATGATGAAATCGACAAATTGCGCCACTCAGCGACCAGTTCCTTGTTCGAGCGCGATGATGTCATCGTCATCGCTTCCGTTTCCTGCATCTACGGCCTTGGGTCCCCGAAAGAATACCGGGAACTCGTCGTCTCGCTGCGCAAAGGGATGGAAATCGAACGCAACCAGCTGCTGCGCAAATTGGTAGACGTGCAGTATGAGCGCAACGACATCAATTTCATCCGCGGGACATTCCGCGTACGTGGCGATGTGGTCGAAATCTTCCCGGCTTCGCGCGATGAGCGCTGCTTGCGCGTGGAGTTTTTTGGCGATGAAATCGACCGCATACGGGAAGTCGATGCCCTGACAGGGGAAATCATCGGCGACCGCGAACACGTCGCTATTTTCCCGGCGTCCCACTTTGTTACGCGGGAAGACAAGATGGTCAGAGCCATCGAAAATATCGAAGCGGAACTGGAAGAACGCCTGAAGGAAATGCGTGCGGAAGATAAATTGCTCGAAGCGCAGCGGCTCGAGCAGCGTACGCGCTACGATTTGGAAATGATGCGCGAGATGGGCTTCTGCTCAGGCATCGAAAACTATTCACGCCATTTGACGCTGCGTCCAGCAGGCGCGCAACCTTATACATTGATCGATTACTTCCCGGACGATTTCCTGCTGGTCGTCGACGAAAGCCACGTCACGTTGCCGCAAGTGCGCGGCATGTTCAATGGTGACCAGGCGCGTAAGAAAGTGCTTGTCGACCACGGTTTCCGTTTGCCATCCGCTATGGATAACCGCCCGCTGACATTCGATGAGTTCGAAGAGCATATCGACCAAGCGGTGTTCGTTTCAGCAACGCCAGGCCCTTATGAACTCGAACATACGCCGGAAATGGTCGAGCAAATCATCCGTCCGACAGGCTTGCTTGACCCGGAAATCGAAATCAGGCCGATCGAAGGGCAAATCGATGATCTTATGGATGAAATCCAGAAGCGTAAAGAGCGCGGGGAACGCGTATTGGTCACGACCTTGACGAAGAAGATGTCGGAGGACTTGACGAACTACCTGAAAGAAGCGGGCGTCAAAGTCAATTACCTGCATTCCGAGATCAAGACGCTCGAGCGCATCGAGATCATCCGCGAATTGCGGATGGGCGTATACGATGTGCTAGTTGGCATCAACTTGCTGCGTGAAGGTCTCGATATTCCGGAAGTTTCATTGGTGACTATCCTCGACGCCGACAAAGAAGGCTTCTTGCGTTCGGAACGTTCCTTGATCCAGACGATGGGGCGTGCTGCCCGGAACGAGAACGGCCACGTCATCATGTATGCGGACCGGATCACGGATTCGATGCAGAAAGCGATCGATGAGACAACCCGACGCCGCACCATCCAGGCGGCTTATAATGAAGAACACGGCATTACGCCGGTAACCATAAAGAAAAAGATCCGCGACGTCATCCGTGCAACAGAAGCGGCGGAAGAAGCGGAAGAGTATGTCAGCAAAGCGGTCGAAGGCAAGAAACTCAAAAAAGAAGACCGCATGAAGCTCGTCACATTGCTTGAGAAGGAAATGAAAGAAGCGGCGAAAGCGCTCGATTTCGAGCGTGCCGCAGAACTGCGTGATACAGTGTTGGAATTGAAAGCGGAAGGATGATAGGACTTGAAAAACCAAGAGATACGCATACAAGGCGCGCGTGCCCATAACTTAAAAAACATCGACGTCACGATTCCCCGCGATAAGCTCGTCGTCATGACCGGTTTATCCGGTTCGGGGAAATCATCCCTGGCGTTCGATACGATCTATGCGGAAGGCCAGCGCCGCTACGTCGAATCTTTGTCGTCTTATGCACGGCAATTTCTTGGCCAAATGGATAAACCGGACGTCGATTTGATTGAAGGTTTGTCTCCGGCGATTTCGATCGACCAGAAGACGACAAGCAAAAACCCGAGATCGACCGTAGCGACCGTGACAGAAATCTACGATTATATCCGGCTCATGTACGCGCGGATCGGAAAGCCGATCTGCCCGAACCACGGTATTGAAATTTCTTCGCAGACGGTCGAACAGATGGTCGACCGCTTAGTTGAATATCCGGAACGGACGCGCATGCAAGTGCTGGCGCCGCTCGTATCAGGACGCAAAGGCACCCATGTGAAACTGTTGGAAGATGTTAAGAAGCAAGGATATGTACGGGTTCGCGTCAATGGCGAGCTCATCGATTTGGATGACAATATTTCGCTCGATAAAAACAAAAAGCATTCCATTGAAGTGGTCATTGACCGCGTCATCATGAAAGACAGAATTGCCCCGCGCTTAAGCGACTCGCTGGAGTCTGCCTTGCGTCTAGGGGAAGGGCGAGTGCTGGTGGATGTCATGGACGAAGAGGAATTGCTGTTCAGCGAACATCATGCTTGCCCAATTTGCGGATTTTCCATCGGTGAATTGGAACCGCGCATGTTTTCCTTCAACTCGCCATTCGGGGCCTGCCCTGAGTGCGACGGGCTTGGGATGAAACTGGAAGTCGATCCTGAACTGGTCATACCGGATTGGGATGTCAGCCTCGCGGATCATGCCATTGCCCCGTGGCGCCCGACGAGTTCGCAATACTATCCGCAATTGCTGCAGGCGGTATGCAGCCATTTTGGAATTGAGATGGACGTGCCGATGAAAGAATTGCCTGAAGACCAGGTGAACATCATCCTGCATGGTTCCGATAATGAAAAAATCCGTTTCCGTTATGAAAATGATTACGGCAAAATCCGCGACAGCCATATTTTCTTCGAAGGCGTGCTCGCGAATGTCGACCGGCGCTACCGGGAAACCAGTTCCGATTATATTCGGGACATGATGGAGAAATTCATGGGTCAGCAACCATGCCCGACATGTTCAGGCTACCGGTTGAAACCGGAGTCATTGGCAGTCAAAGTCAATGATCTCCACATCGGGCAAGTCGTTGAATATTCGATTACGGAAGCGCAAGCGTTTTTCGACAGCTTGACGCTTTCGGAGAAAGACCGCCAGATCGCTACTATGATCCTCCGCGAAATTCAAGAGCGTGTCGGTTTCTTGATCAATGTAGGGCTTGATTATCTGACATTGAACCGCGCATCGGGTACATTGTCAGGCGGCGAAGCACAGCGCATCCGCCTTGCAACGCAAATCGGGTCACGGCTGACAGGCGTTCTTTATATTCTCGATGAACCTTCAATCGGCCTTCATCAACGCGACAATGACCGATTGATTAGCACATTGAAAAATATGCGCGATATCGGCAATACGCTCATCGTCGTCGAACATGACGAAGATACGATGATGGCAGCAGATTACCTGATTGATGTCGGCCCTGGAGCCGGCGTACACGGGGGCGAGATTATTGCTGCCGGTGCACCTGAAAAAGTGATGAAAAATAAGAAGTCGTTGACCGGCCAGTATTTGAGTGGCAAGAAGTTCATTCCGCTGCCGGCTGAACGCAGGCAGCCGAACGAACGGAAGATTTCAATCCGCGGAGCCTCCGCGAATAACTTGAAAAATGTCGATGTCGACATTCCGATCGGGTTGTTCACAGCGGTTACTGGAGTTTCGGGTTCTGGGAAAAGTACCTTGATCAACGAGATCCTTTACAAGTCGCTTGCCCATAAACTGAACCGTGCGCGGGTCAAGCCGGGCCAGCACAAATCGGTAGAAGGCATCGAGGAACTGGAAAAAGTCATCGATATTGACCAATCACCGATCGGGCGCACACCGCGTTCCAACCCGGCGACTTACACAGGCGTATTCGATGATATCCGAGATGTTTACGCGACGACCAATGAAGCAAAAGTGCGTGGCTATAAAAAAGGGCGCTTCAGCTTCAACGTCAAAGGCGGGCGCTGTGAAGCCTGCCGCGGCGACGGCATCATCAAAATCGAAATGCATTTCCTTCCAGATGTCTATGTGCCGTGTGAAATCTGCCACGGCAAACGCTATAACCGCGAAACGCTGGAAGTGAAATATAAAGATAAAAACATTGCAGACGTGTTGGAAATGACGGTGGAAGATGCTTATGGATTCTTCGAGAATATCCCGAAAATCAATCGTAAATTGAAAACCATCGTCGATGTCGGGCTCGGCTATGTAACGCTCGGGCAGCCGGCGACTACACTGTCCGGTGGCGAAGCGCAGCGTGTCAAATTGGCTTCAGAGTTGCATAAACGCTCCAATGGCAAGTCGTTCTATATTCTGGATGAACCGACGACTGGGCTTCACGCCGATGATATTTCACGCTTATTGAAAGTGCTGCAAAGGCTAGTGGACAATGGCGATACCGTGTTGACGATCGAACACAATCTCGATGTCATCAAAACGGCCGATTACTTGATTGACCTCGGCCCAGAAGGCGGAGACAAAGGCGGCACAATCTTGGCCACTGGCACGCCGGAAGATATCGCTAAAGTCGAAGGATCCTATACAGGCATGTATTTGAAACCGATCCTCGAGCGGGACAGCGCACGCATGAAAGAACTGGTCGGCAAGGCAAGCACTAAGAAAAGAAAAGCAAAGTGAAACTTTCCTTCGATCCAAACGTATCATTAAAGTAGAACAGGAATTTCTGCGAAGGCAGAAATCCGAAGAGGAGGCCAAACGATATGCAAAGTGAAAAAGA
This sequence comes from Planococcus sp. MSAK28401, assembly GCF_018283455.1. Taxonomy (NCBI): domain Bacteria; kingdom Bacillati; phylum Bacillota; class Bacilli; order Caryophanales; family Caryophanaceae; genus Planococcus; species Planococcus alpniumensis. Next base: position 1,179,023 of record NZ_JAAMTH010000001.1, read on the forward strand.
ACGCATTTTGGACATGGTTGAAAACGGCACCATCTCGGCACGCGAAGCGGTTGAGCTATTGAAAGCGGTCGATGGCGGGGAGACGGGTAATTCTTCAAAAGATTACGGCCGTGAAACTTACCGCGGTTCACGCGGCAAGCGTGGATTCTTCCGTCCGGAAGACATGTTCAAAAAGTTTTCGAAAGACTTTTCGAAGGATTTTTCCAAGAACATGTCCAAGGATTTCAATCAACTTGGAGACCGGATGATGCAGTTCATGCAAACGTCCGCCGATAAGCTGAAAACGATGGAATTCGATTCGCCATTCGGTGAAGCCGTACGTTTTGAACACACCTTTACGGAAGAAAGTGCGGATCTCCACACGATCATTGCCGATATCGCTAACGGGCAATTGGAAGTTTTCCCTTCACAGGACGGTTCGATCCGAGCAGAATGCAGCGTCAAGGCATTTCGCGCAGAATCTCCGGAGCAGGCAAAACAGGATTTCCTGGAAAAATTCGTGTTCATTGCGGATGACCGTAAATTGCGTATCATCAGCGACTTGAAAACGACGCAAGTGAATCTCGTCTTATATGTCCCAGCAGCGGCGTTTGAACAAATCGTCGTCCGCCTGTTCAATGGCGGCTTCACGATGAAGCGTCTCGATTCGGCCTTGATCAAAGTTAAAACTGCAAACGGCAAGATTGATTTGAAAACGATCCAATTCGAAGAAGCTGAGCTTGAAACAGCTAACGGCCCGATCCAGATGATGGAAGTGAAGGGCCGCGAAGTTGAGGCGGAAACTTTGAATGGGCGTATTTACATCGATGGGGATATTGAAGACATCGACGCGAAGTCTTTAAATGGCAATGTTGTCGCGACGACGCGCAGCAAAGAAGCGAAAAAGCTCGAAGCGAAAACTTTGGCGGGCAATGTAGAGATTTACATCCCGCAGCATTTGGCGCTGCGTGGGGAAGTTTCTTCAAATCTTGGACGTATGGATGTTTTGCTGCCGGATATTAACAGCAGCCACGAACAAGGCCAGTTTATGCAGAAGAAAATGCATTTCACGAAAACAGGGGATGTGGAGTCTGCAGGCGGGCCATTGCTTGTCTACGGTGAAACCAAAACCGGTTCGATCCTCGTGCGTTATTTAACAATCGACTGAACCATATAAAAAATCCCAGTGGAGAAAATTCTCCACTGGGATTTTTTGCGTTATCGTTCCATACAGGTGATGGCAAAGCTGATGGCGCGTGCACAGCGCTTGCGGTAGTCATCGGATTGCAGCAAAGCTGCTTCATGCCGGTGCGTCATAAATCCACATTCCACAAGAACTGCAGGCATGACGGTATCCCGCAGCATGGCGAAATCCGCAGTTTTCAATCCGCGGTCTTTCCGCTGCGTCGATAAGATCAACGAATCCTGGAGCAGCTGGCCCAATTTGCGCGTGCGTGCAGGAGCTGTGGGATAGATAAAACTTTCAATGCCTTGTGCGGGGCTATAGTTATTTCCTGCTGCATTCGCATGGATCGATACCAATAATTCGGCACCGGACCGATTGGCGAAACTTGTCCTTTCCTTCAAAGGAACATCACGATCTTGCTGATGGCTAAACAACACCGTGTAACCATCTGCCGCCAAGCGCTTTTTCACTTCTTCAGCGACTGCATTGTTGAAATGGAATTCGCGCATCCTGCCGTCTGGCGTCCGTTTGCCGATCGTCCCCGGCCCGTGGCCTGCATCAATAATAATCTTCATTTAACATTCCCCCTTCATTCCTTATATAGAAGGAAAGGGTGCGAAAGGGGACGAAATTCTTCAATTTCTTTTTTTCCATGTTAAAATAAAAACAAACCGCCGCAAAACGAAGGAATTATCTGGGAAAATCAATTTGCGCAGCCGGGGGAATGAGGGAAAACTATGGGACAAGTAACAGTGAAACAAGTAATGGATATGTTTGGCTTGAAACTGATCAGCGGCCAAGAAGGCATTGGGCGCCATATTGCCATCAGTGATATTTCGAGACCGGGACTGGAAATGGCAGGCTATTTTACCCATTATCCAGCGAACCGCATGCAATTGCTCGGGAAAACGGAATTGTCATTTTTCGCCATGCTAAAACCGGAAGAACGCTTGGACCGGATGATGAGATTGTGTGCGGAGGATACGCCCGCCATCATCGTCTCCCATGGGGTCGATGTACCGGAGGAATTGGTCATCGCCTCTTCTGAAAAACATGTGCCGGTGCTCGGGACGAACATGACGACCACCCGCTTCTCGAGTTTGCTGACGAACTTTCTAGAAAGCCATCTCGCTCCGACGACTGCTGTACACGGCGTGCTGGTCGACATTTACGGCATCGGTGTACTCATCACCGGAAAAAGCGGCGTCGGGAAAAGTGAAACCGCATTGGAACTCGTCAAGAAAGGCCATCGCCTCGTAGCGGATGATTGCGTGGAGATCCGCCAAGAAGGCGAAAGTACGCTTGTCGGACATCCGCCGAAGCTGATTGAGTATCTGCTCGAGATTCGCGGTGTCGGCATCATCGACATTATGACTTTATTCGGAGCGAGTGCCGTACGTAACTTTAAGCGTATTTCACTCGTCATCGACCTCGAGCTCTGGGATCAAGATAAAACTTACGACCGTCTCGGGCTAGAGGAAGAGACGATGAAAATCATTGATACGGATGTGACGAAGCTAACGATTCCTGTACGTCCAGGACGTAACCTTTCCGTTATTATCGAAGTGGCCGCGATGAACTACCGCCTGAAACGGATGGGCGTCAATGCCGCTGAGGAATTCTCCAAGCGGCTTGATGATGTCATCGCACAAGATACAAATTAAGCGAATGGGAAGGTGCATTATATGTATTCAGTTTTAGCAGCGATCGATCCGGTGGCATTTTCACTCGGGCCGATTGATGTCCGGTGGTACGGCGTCATCATTGCGGCCGGCATCGTCATCGCGTTTCTCGTCGGCCAAAAAGAAATGGTCAAGCGCGGTTTGCATCCGGATTATTTGACCGATCTATTGATCTGGGCTGTGCCGCTCGCCATCGTTGGTGCGCGCATTTATTATGTGATATTCGAATGGGAAAATTATAAAGATCAGCCTGCCCAAATCATTGCCATCTGGAATGGCGGGATTGCGATACACGGGGCCTTGATTGCTTCTGTCATCGTCGCCTACATATTTACGAAAAGCCGCAATACGCCGTTTTTGAAAGTGGCGGATATCTTGGCGCCAAGTATTTTGATCGGCCAGGCTATCGGGCGCTGGGGCAATTTCATCAACCAAGAAGCGCACGGCGGAGAAGTATCGCGCCAGTTTCTTGAGAGTCTGTTTATTCCCGATTGGATCATCAACCATATGTACATAGATGGTGCTTACTACCACCCAACCTTCCTCTATGAATCGATGTGGAGTTTGGTGGGGATCATCATTTTGCTGCTGCTGCGCAAAGTCAATTTGGTGCGCGGGGAAATGTTCTTCTTCTATATGATCTGGTATTCAGTCGGCCGTTTCTTCATTGAAGGAATGCGCACCGACAGCCTATACGTCATCGGCGAATTGCGTGCTGCACAACTTGTGTCGGTCATCGCGATCGTCATTGGGCTTGCGTTCATCATCTACCGGCGCGTGGCCATCAAAAACCCGCCGCGCTATTTGGATAAATAACTAGGAAAGAAGAGATTGAATGTCGACAGTGAAAAATGGCTTGAAAGCCGGATTAAAGACTACGTGGTCACTCGGAAAAATCATTTTTCCGATTACTTTGCTCATCACCATGCTGCAATTCACGCCGGTATTGCCATTTATCATCGATTTAATCGCACCGGTCATGGGAATATTCGGCCTAAGCGGCGAAGCGGCCGTTCCGCTTGTGCTCGGCAACGCGCTCAATCTGTATGCCGGAATCGCCGGAATCTTATCGCTTGAACTGACCGTTAAAGAAGTATTCATTTTGGCGGTCATGTTATCGTTCTCCCATAACATCTTTATCGAAACCGGCGTCGCTTTGAAAGTCGGCGTCCGTTTATGGGTTGTCTTGGTGGTACGTTTCGGGCTTGCAGCTTTATCCGGCATCTTGATTAACCTGTTCTGGTCGGGCGGCGGGGAAATTGCGCAATACGGCTTTGCACCTGAAGTCGCTGCTGCACCGGAAACATGGCTTGGCATCTTCTTGCTTGGTTTGGAAAAAGCGAGTTTTGGCGTGCTTCAGCTGGCGATGATCGTCATCCCGCTCATGCTAATGATTCAAGTATTGAAAGACCGCCATTATTTGAAGAAAATCTCGAATATGATGGGGCCGCTCACACGGCTGATCGGCGTCGAGAAAAATGCCTCGTTGACACTAGCCTCCGGGTTGATTTTCGGGTTGGCGATGGGAGCAGGTGTGATGATCCAAGCAGTCCAGGAAGATGGCGTCAGCCGCAAAGATGCGACACTCGCCTTTATCTTCCTTGTTGCGTGCCACGCGATTGTCGAGGATACCTTGATTTTTATCCCTCTCGGCATCCCGATTTGGCCGCTGCTGCTGATTCGGGTCATCACTGCTCTCGCCTTGACGATATTCATCTCTTATCTATGGCGGCGGGCTGAAGACAATCGGAAGGAAGTGCTCTCTACATGAACAAAGATATAACGACTTTATTGTTTGATTTTGATGGAACCTTACTCGATACGAATGAATTAATCGTCCAGACATTCCTATCGGTGCTCGGCGAACATTTTCCGGGCGAATACGGACGGGAAGATGTGTTGCATTTTATCGGCCCTTCATTGGAACAGACCTTTACAAAAATCGCACCGGACAAAGTCAGCGAACTGAGCGATCAGTACCGCCGTTTAAACCGGACGCTCCATGATGAATTGGTGTCTGAATACGACGGGGTTGCAGAAACTTTGCGGACCTTAAAATCCAGAGGCTTGAAAATGGCGATCGTCTCCACTAAACGTGAAGAAACGATCTTGCACGGCTTGAAGTTGATGGGGGTGCACGATGTGTTCGATGTCTTGGTGGCATTGGATCATGTGCAGAACCCGAAACCGCATCCAGAGCCGCTTGAACTGGCATTGCGCTTATTGGAAGCAGATCAGCAAGAAGCCTTGATGATCGGTGATAATTCACACGACATCGAAGGCGGAAAAAATGCTGGCGTCCGCACAGCAGGCGTCGCATGGACTGCAAAAGGAGAAGAGTTTTTAGCGAGCTTTGAACCGGATTTCATGTTGCAGCATATTTCCGACCTGTTGGAATTGACGAAGGCGGGCGTAAAATGAGACGCACCGAGCGATATCCTGTTGAAGGGGCAAATTCGCTTTGGCATATCTACAAAACCGTGCCGTTCTGGAAAGTCTCGAAAAACTTTCTAGTCATCCAGACGGCTCGCTATACACCGTTTTTGCCGATGAAAAACTGGCTATATCGCCAATTTCTCGGCATGAAGATCGGCAAGGAAACTTCGTTTGCGCTGATGGTCATGCCGGATGTCATGTTTCCTGAACGTATACAGGTCGGGGACAATACTGTCATCGGCTATAATACGACCATTCTTGCGCATGAATACTTGATTGAAGAATATCGGCTCGGTGACGTCTCGATCGGTGACCGTGTCATGATCGGAGCAAACAGTACGATTTTGCCCGGCATCAAGATTGGGGATGGCGCCATCGTCTCCGCTGCCACGCTCGTCCATAAAGATGTACCGGCTGGTGCTTTTGTCGGCGGAAACCCGATGAAAATTATCTATACAGCCGAAGAAATGGCCGTTCGACAAGCAAAATCCTGAAAGCTCAGCGCTTTCAGGATTTTTTTATACTCCTTGCTTGACGAGCTAAAGCGGCTTGCGCTAAAATAAGAATCACTTTAACGATTCATCACTCTAGCGAACTAAAGTGAAATAACCGATAATAGGAAGTGTTCAACGATGACCATCGAAATGTTTGAAAAACCATTAGGCATGCGTGACGATTTTCCTTTAATTGCAAAACAAAAAGCAGATTTGAGAAAACAAGGCACTCAATTGATCGAGCAGTCAGGATATGAACTGCTGCAGACGCCGACTCTGGAATATTACGAAACGATCGGGAAGATCTCCGCTATTTCAGATGATGCTTTGTTCAAGCTTCTCGACAGCCAAGGAAAGACGCTCGTCTTGCGGCCGGATATGACCTCCCCGATTGCACGGGTTGCAGCATCGAAATTATTGCGCGAAAAAATGCCGATCCGTCTCGGCTATTACTCCAATGTGTTCCGTGCGCAAAAGCGTGAAGGCGGGCGCCCTGCGGAATTTGAGCAGATGGGCGTCGAGTTGATCGGAGACGATTCTTTATATGCAGATGTGGAAGTGATCAGCCTGGCTTGGGATATTTTGAAAGAATTGGGCATTGGTTCTGCCCGCATCGTAATTGGCCACACAAGGCTGCTTGAACTGATATTGGCTGATTTCGGGCTGGATGCAGAACAAATCGGCAAAGTGCGCGAACTATTTGTTGCCAAGAACGGTGTAGGGGTCGAACAATTGGCAAAAGAGCTGCCGATTGCTGAAGACAAGCTGGCGTCGTTTTTGAAATTGATGCAGGCGACAACAGTCGCGGACTGGAAACGCTGGATCAACGAAGAAAATGAAGAACAACGCGAACTTTACCGGGATATGGAGCGCCTTGAACAACTGCTTGAACGCAATGGCCTCGGGGATGCAATCACTTTTGATATCTCCTTCAGCAGCCACATGACTTATTACACCGGATTGGTGTTCGAATTCTACGGAGCTGGCAGCGGATTTCCGCTCGGCAGCGGCGGGCGCTATGATGGCTTGATGGAACAGTTTGGCTTGCAGGTCGGCGCGACCGGATTCGGGTTGCGTGTAGACCGATTGCTGGAATCGGTACCGGCTGAAAAAGAAGAGCAACCGCACACATTGATCTTATTCGATGAACAAAGCGAGCAACATGCATTCAACAAAGCGCAACAAATAAGAAATTCAGGAAAACGGGTGACTTTGCAGTATGCACCGGCCGTTAAAGCGCTGGAGCCGTTCACTGCCTTGTTCACCGAAGTCATCAGAGAGGAGGAGCTGCGCAATGGATGAATTGACGATTGCCATGCCAAAGGGCAGAATCTTTGAAGAAGCATACGAGCTATTGGTCGGGGCGGGGTATGACCTGCCGAAAGAGCTCGACGATTCGCGCAAGCTGATCGTCGAAGCGCCGAATGAAAAATTCCGCTTTATTCTGGCGAAGCCGATGGATGTGCCGACTTATGTCGAGCACGGTGTAGCGGATATCGGAATTGCTGGAAAAGACGTCTTGCTTGAGCACGATAGAGACGTACACGAATTATTGGATCTCGGCATCAGCGCATGCTATATCGCGACTGCCGGATTGCCGGATACGGAAATGGACGAAGTGACGCCGCGCATTGCGACGAAATATCCGGCGGTGGCTTCACATTATTACCGCAGCAAAGGCGAACAAGTTGAGATCATCGAATTGAACGGCTCAATCGAATTGGCGCCGCTGATCGGCTTGTCCGATCGAATTGTGGATATCGTGTCGACTGGGCGCACGTTGAAAGACAACGGCCTAGTGGAGTATGAAAAAATCGCGGACATCACCTCGCGCCTTATCGCGAATCCTGTCAGCTACCGCTTGAAGCAACAGCGTATTACCGAATTGGTCGATAAACTGCGGGAGCAGGTGGAACGATGAACATCCAACGCCTGACAGATGAGTTGTCGATTCGTCGCCAATTAGCCGACGGCACAGAACAGCAATTGCAAGCGGTAAAAGAAATCATTCAAGCGGTGCGGAGCGAAGGCGATGCAGCTTTATTGCGCTTTGCGAAAAAATGGGACAAAGCGGAGTTGTCAGCATTAAAGGTGACACCACAAGAAATCCAGCAAGCAGCTGAGCGTTTCGATCCCCAACTGCTTGCCGACCTGACAGAAGCGGCGGACAATATCCGCAGCTATCATGAAGGCCAACAGCAACAAGGCTACCGCCAAGACCGGGCGGACGGATCGTATGTCGCCCAGCGCGTCACGGCTATCGAATCTGCCGGTTTGTATGTTCCGGGCGGTACGGCAGCCTATCCATCCTCCGTCTTGATGAACGTCATTCCGGCACAAGTTGCCGGAGTCGGGCGTATCGTCGTTGTATCACCGCCTGATAGTGAAGGGAATCTGTCGGACGGGGTGCTTGTGGCAGCACATATTCTTGGAATTAAAGAATTATATAAAACTGGCGGGGCTCAAGCGATCGCGGCACTCGCTTACGGGACGGAATCGATCCAACCGGTCGATAAGATTACAGGGCCCGGCAATATCTTCGTAGCGCTCGCAAAACGCGAAGTGAACGGCGACGTCGCGATCGATATGATTGCAGGGCCGAGTGAAATCGCCATCATCGCCGATGACAGCGCGTATGCGGATGAAGTGGCGGCGGATTTATTGTCCCAAGCCGAACACGATCCGCTGGCAAGTGCTGTATTATTGACTGAGAGCCGTGCGCTTGCCGAACAAGTCGCTGGGGAAGTAAAAAGACAATTGGCCACTTTGCCGCGTGAAGCGATTGCCGCGGCGTCGATCCGTGACCACGGCGCCATTTATGTGGCAGATAGCCGCGCTGAATTGATTAACGCTGCCAATCAACTAGCTCCAGAGCATTTGGAGATCATGACAGAAGATGCGGAAGCGGTAGCGGAACAAATCGATCACGCAGGCGCGATTTTTATCGGCCGTTATTCATCGGAACCGATCGGCGATTATTTTGCCGGCACGAATCATGTCTTGCCGACCAATAGCACGGCGCGCTTTTCGAGCGCCTTGTCCGTCTATGATTTTGTTAAACGGACGAGCATTGTTCATTACAGCGAGCAAGCATGGCGTGAAAATCAAGAGAAAATTGCAAGGCTCGCACGGCTGGAAGGCCTCGAAGCACACGCACGTGCAGTCGAATCGCGCGCTTGGAAAAAGGAGAGTCAATCATGAGGAAATCGGACATTACGCGAAAAACCAATGAAACGGAAATTGCCGTCAGCTTCTCACTCGATGGAAAAGGACAGGCGGATATCAATACAGGGGTGCCATTCATGGACCATATGCTGGATCTTTTTATCAAGCATGGCCAGTTTGACGGGCGTATCCACGCAAATGGCGATACCCATATCGACGACCACCATACGACAGAAGACATCGGGATCGTCCTTGGCCAGGCAGTGCTTGAAGCATTAGGCGATAAAAAAGGCTTGCGCCGCTACGGCAACGCCTTTGTGCCGATGGATGATGCGCTCGCGCAAGTCGTCATCGATTGTTCGAACCGCCCTCACCTGGAATTCCGGGGAGATATCCCGAACGCCAAAGTCGGCGCATTCGATACGGAACTCGTGCATGAATTTCTGTGGAAGTTTGCGTTGGAATCACGAATGAACGTCCACGTCATCGTCCATTACGGACGCAATACGCATCACATCATCGAAGCGGTCTTCAAGGCGCTTGCCCGCGCGCTCGATGACGCGACGATGATCGACCCACGTGTAGAAGGCGTCCCGTCGACAAAGGGGCTATTAACATGATCGTCGGAATTGTCGATTACGGCATGGGCAATTTATTCAGCGTCGAACAGGCATTGAAAAAACTGGAATGCACCGTCATTACTTCAGACGATGCACAAGTCTTGGCGGAAGCGGATGCAATCTTGCTTCCGGGCGTCGGCGCTTTTCCGGATGCCATGAAACGCTTGGAGGAAAAAGGCCTAGCCGAATTCATCCGTTCTCTTCCGGAGCAGAAGATCCCATTGCTTGGGATTTGCCTCGGTATGCAATTATTATATGAAGACAGTGAAGAAGGCAGGCCGGTCAAAGGGCTTGGTTTATTGAAGGGCCATATCCGGCGCTTCCCGAAAGGCGCTTACCGCATCCCGCATATGGGATGGAACCGCCTGAATTTCACGCACCAGCCGTATTGGCTTGAAGATATACTGGAAGATACACATGTTTATTTTGTCCACTCGTTTTTGGCGACCGAGACAGCCGATTCCGAAGTCTTTGCGACGGCTGAATACGGCGGGCTTGAAGTGCCGGGGGTTGTCGGCGGCGGATTGATTACGGGGATGCAATTCCATCCGGAAAAATCGGGCGAGTTCGGTCATTATTTATTAGCACAGTGGATTGTAAATGTCAGGGGGGATTTCCATGAGTGAATTTCAAATATATCCGGCGATCGACTTGAGGGGCGGAAAGTGCGTTCGCTTGTTCCAAGGCGATTATGGCCAGGAGACGGTTTATGCGGATTCGCCTGTTGAAATGGCGCAAAGTTTTGTGGAAGCCGGGGCTAAATGGATCCATATGGTCGATTTGGACGGCGCGAAAGATGGCAGCCGCATCAACGATCAAGTGGTCATCGAAGCGGCAAAGCTCGATGCCAACATCCAAGTAGGCGGCGGCATCCGCAGCCGTGAAGACATCAATCATTATTTATCGAACGGCGTTGCACGGGTCATTATCGGCAGCCTGGCCGTGCGGGAGCCGGAACTGGTCGCGTCATTTATCGAAGAGTTCGGTGCAGAGCGGATTGTCATCGGCATCGATGCGAAAGACGGCATGGCGGCGACAGAAGGATGGATTGAAACTTCACATAAGCCGGCATCTGAAGTGGCTGCTTATTTTGCTTCAAAAGGGGCGAAACATTTCATCTATACCGATATCTCGACAGACGGCACGCTTGCCGGCCCGAATATCGACGCTAACCGCAAGCTCGTCGCCGATGACGCTTCGCAAGTCATCGTATCCGGTGGCATCGGAACGCTCGATGACGTGAAAAAAGTCAAACAAGCGGCTGGCGACAGCCCGATTGCCGGACTCATCATCGGCAAAGCTTTGTATGAAAACCGCCTCACGCTCGAGGAGGCGCTGTCATGCTGACGAAACGCATCATCCCATGCCTCGACGTTAAAGAAGGACGTGTTGTCAAAGGCGTGAGCTTTGTGGAACTTCGGGATGCGGGGGACCCTGTGGAACTCGCCAAATTCTACGATGAACAAGGCGCAGATGAATTGGTCTTCCTGGACATTTCCGCTTCACACGAAGGCAAGGAGACGATGGTTGAAGTGGTGCGCATTGTCGCCACTGAACTATCGATTCCTTTTACCGTGGGCGGAGGCATCCGGACGCTTGATGACATGAAACGCATGCTGCGTGCAGGCGCGGATAAAGTCTCCTTGAATACGGCGGCGCTCGACCGGCCGGAATTAATTAAAGAAGGAGCGGATTTCTTCGGATCGCAGTGCATTGTTGTCGCCATCGACGCGAAAAGAAATGGCGACAGCTGGGACGTCTACACGCACGGAGGCCGCAACCGGACTGACTGGGATGCAATCGAATGGGCGAAAAAAGCCGTCGCTTTAGGGGCTGGAGAATTGCTTTTGACCAGCATGGACAGCGATGGCCAGAAAGATGGATTCGATGTCGAACTCACCAAGGCAGTGCGTGACGCAGTCGAAGTGCCTGTCATCGCAAGCGGCGGTGCAGGAAACCGTGAGCATTTCCAGCAAGTGTTCGAACAGGCAGATGCGGATGCAGCCCTTGCGGCATCGATCTTCCACTATAAAGAAACGAGCGTCAGAGAAGTGAAACAGTATCTGCAGCGAGAAGGAGTGAATGTCCGGTGACAAATGTGAAATACGACGAAAACGGGTTAGTGCCCGTCATATTGCAAGACGCATCTACAAAACAAGTGCTGACTTTGGCTTATGCCAACGAAGAAGCGGTCAAGCGCACGATCGACACGAAAGAAACCTGGCTGTACTCAAGAAGCCGCAAGGAACTTTGGAATAAAGGCGCGACCAGCGGCAATACGCAGCGCGTCCAGTCCGTACAGATTGATTGCGACGGCGATTCCTTGATTTATGAAGTGATCCCGAACGGCCCGGCCTGCCATACTGGGGAGACGAGCTGCTTCCATGAAACTTTGGCAGGGGAACGTACGGAATCCGCTTCGGACATGATTACCGAACTTAGCGCGTTGATCAAACAACGTGAAACCGATATGCCGGAAGGCGCGTATACGACGTATCTATTTGAAGAAGGCGTCGATAAAATCTGCAAGAAAGTCGGGGAAGAAGCGGCAGAAGTCATCATCGCTGCTAAAAACCGCGATGCTCGTGAGCTGGCAACGGAAAGCGCAGACCTGCTTTACCATCTGCTTGTATTGCTGCAGGAACAGAAAGTTGATTTTAAAGAAGTTACAGGTGTGCTCGAAGAACGCCACACCGCGAAAAAGACAAGTAAATAATAGGGAAATATGCTATAATAACAGCACATTTAGGGATAGGAACGATTTCTGTCGTTCCTTTTCCTGTTACGGAGGCATATTTTGGAGAAAAACAAAAGAAAAAATTTCGATAATGTCGTGTCATTCATTCCGACAGGGGAATTTTACTATCAAAAAGCACTCAAGGAGCTGCAGCGCGAACATTACGATAAAGCGTATAAGTATTTGCAGCGGGCGAAAGAACTGACTCCGGATGATCCGCTCATCTTGATGCATTACGGAGTGGTGCTGATGGAGCGGCAGGAGTTCGAGCTGGCGATGGATGAATTGCGCACTGCCCATAAGCTCGATCCGGAAGAACCGAATATTTTATTCTTTTTGGCTGAAGTCCATGCACATCTGGGCTTGTTTTTTGATGCCCGGAAATATGCCAAGGCTTATCTTGAAAAGGATACCCGCGGGAGCTACGCGGCGGAAGCGATGGAAATCATCGATTTTGCCGAGCAAGAAGACTGGCAGCTGTTCGATGATGAAGGCGAAGCCCATAATAGCGAGTATTATTATTTGCAGGAAAAGGCGCGCCGATTGATGGAACAAGGCAAGTTTCCGGAAGCGATCCAGTTATTGGAAGAAGTGATCGAAGAAAAGTCGGATTTCTGGGGGGCCTATAATAACTTGGCGCTGGCATATTTTTATGTCGGGGAAACGGAAATGGCGAAATCGCTGCTTCACGAAGTACTTCGCAGAAACACCGGCAATCTGCATGCCTTATGCAATTTAGCGGTGTTCCATTATTATGAGAAAAACGATGAATTGGACGATATCCTTGGCTTACTGAAAAAGATCCAGCCATATGTCTTTGAACATCGCTATAAATTGGGTGCGACCTTCGCTTTGGTCGGTAAATACAAGGAAGCGTACCGCTGGCTAAAAAGCCTTCAAAAACGCGGATTTGACGGAGACCCGGCGTTTTATTTCTGGCTGTCGCATGCTGCTTATCATTCCGGCCATGAAGAAACTGCAAAGTACGCATGGGAGCAGTTGAAGCGGATGGATCCGGCAAAAGAAGGGTATGAGCCGTGGGGAGAGCAGCCTGTAATGCCGCATGTCGATGCGCTCGAACACGATCGCGATTTTCTCATCCATAAACTCGACCATTCCCATTTAAGCGAGCGGATTTACGGTTTGTACCTGCTCGGCAAATCTTCGCATAAGCAAGAAATCATCTCGCATCCGAATTGGCTGAAATCCGAGCAGCCTTCCGTTTTGGAAACCTATATGCTCGGTTACGCACTCGGCCATCCATTCCGTGAATCGGTTAAAGAAGAAAAAGCCTTTTTGCGCGCAATGGAAACAGCGGAGCGCTTGTATTACCAAAAAGGGATGGTAGACCGTGAAAATGACGCCATCTTCCAATTATGGTTTGTGCTGTCGGAACAGGCCTTTGATGCGCAGTATGCGTTCCGCAACCCGGCAGCACTTGCCGCTGCTGTCAGCTATATGGTTGAATCGACGGAAAAACGGGAAACAACAAAAAAAGCAGTCGCTGCAAAATTCGGCACATCTGCTGCCACAATGGCCAAATATGTTGATGAATTAAGCGGATTTTTGCCGAATTTCAAGGACTAGGCATAAAAGTTGAAGGCGGCAGTTTATTGCTTTACGATTTAGCTAGTGATAACGAGGAGGGCCTATAATGACAGAAACGACTAATATTTATGATGTGTTAATCATCGGTGCAGGGCCAGCAGGCATGACAGCTGGGGTTTATACGTCCCGAGCGAACCTTTCGACGCTCATGCTTGAGCGCGGGATCCCTGGCGGACAGATGGCCAATACCGAAGAAATTGAAAACTACCCAGGATTCGACCATATTCTCGGTCCTGACCTATCCACTAAAATGTTCGAACATGCGAAAAAATTCGGAGCCGAGTATGCTTACGGCGATGTAACCGAAATTATCGACGGCGATGAATTCAAAACAGTCAAAGCCGGATCGAAAGAATACAAAGCCCGCGCCATCATTTTGACGACTGGAGCCGAGTACAAGAAAATGGGCATTCCAGGCGAAAACGAACTGGGCGGCCGCGGCGTCAGCTATTGCGCAGTGTGCGATGGCGCATTCTTTAAAGGCAAAGAACTGGTCGTTGTCGGCGGCGGGGACTCTGCCGTTGAAGAAGGAGTCTACTTGACGCGCTTCGCGGATAAAGTGACAATTGTCCACCGCAGAGACGAGTTGCGCGCACAGAAAATCCTCCAAGACCGTGCGTTTGCCAACGACAAGATCGACTTTATCTGGAGCCATACCGTAAAAGAGATCCGCGATAAAGACGGCAAGGTCGGAAGCGTTACCTTGGTATCGACAAAAGACGATGCCGAACGGGAATTCGAAGCGGACGGCGTGTTCATTTACATCGGCATGCTGCCTTTGACAAAACCATTCGAATCACTGGGCATCTTGAATGACCTGGGTTATATCGAAACAAATGAAGAAATGCAAACTTCGGTGCCAGGAATCTTCGCGGCAGGCGATGTACGGGATAAAACTTTGCGCCAAGTCGTCACGGCGACTGGCGACGGCAGCATCGCCGCGCAAAGCGTCCAGCATTATGTAGAAGAGCTTGCAGAAAAGATTGCTTCAAAAGCGCAAGCTTAACGCTTTCTTAATCCCTTTGTAACAGCATTGTCATGCAAAAGAGGTATAGTAAGTAGTGTAAATCAACCCCCTTTTTATATAGTTATTTTTGACAGGCTGCTTTCCGGATTGTCCGGGGAGTGGCCTCTTTTTTTGCATTCTTTTGCATGACACGCCAGGATAGATGTATAATGAAAATAGTTTATATTAGATGCGGAGTGGCAAATGTGCAGCGAATCGCGAATTTATTGCTAATAGAGAATGGCAAAGTATTATTGATGAAAAAGCCGCGCAGGGATTGGTATGTAGCTCCTGGCGGCAAAATGGAAAGCGGCGAATCGATTTATGAAGCGGCCATCCGTGAGTTCAGGGAAGAAACGGATGCAGAACCGTTCGGCGTTCACTTGAAAGGCGTTTACACCATGATGATCCAAGAAGGTGGAAAGACGGTGGATGAATGGATGCTGTTTACGTTCAGGGCGACAAAGCTCCGCGGGATCCCATTCGAAGAAACGCGCGAAGGAATTCTCGAATGGCATCCAGTGGAAAGCCTGCATACCCTGCCGATGGCGGAAGGGGACCGGACGAACCTATTATTTGCGGCTTATCAGGAAGGCGTCCAATACGGGACCTTCTATTATACGCCAGAGTTCGAACTGCTAGAAGAGAACATCCAATCATCGACTGAAGAGGTGAACCGCCAGCATGGATAAGCATAACGAAGAAACCGAATTGATCATCATCACCGGCATGTCCGGTGCAGGCAAGACAGTGGCCATCCAAAGTTTTGAAGATCTCGGTTTTTTCACAATCGATAATCTTCCCCCGGCGCTTCTTCCCACATTCATCAAATTGATGCGGGATTCAGGCAAGTCGATGAAGCGCGTCGCAGCGGTCATGGACCTTCGGGGCGGCGATTTTTTCGCAAGCCTCGTTGATGCAATCGATGATCTATCGAAAGAACCGGAAGTGGCGATCACCATCCTGTTCCTAGATGCGGAAAACCAGACGCTCGTCAGCCGCTATAAAGAAACGCGGCGTTCCCATCCGCTGTCGCCAGGCGGGCTTGTGCTCGGCGGCATCAAAAAAGAACGGGATATGTTGAAAGACCTGCAAGGGCGGGCACATTATATGTATAATAC
The DNA here is from genome assembly GCF_018283455.1 of Planococcus sp. MSAK28401. Lineage (NCBI taxonomy): Bacteria > Bacillati > Bacillota > Bacilli > Caryophanales > Caryophanaceae > Planococcus > Planococcus alpniumensis. Next base: position 1,195,057 of record NZ_JAAMTH010000001.1, read on the forward strand.
GTCAGACATGAGCCCACGCCAGCTGAAAGAAAAAATTACGTCGGATTTCGCTTCGAAAACAAGCAATGTCTTTACGGTCAATTTGATGTCTTTCGGCTTTAAGCATGGCATGCCGATTGATGCCGACCTGGTTTTCGATGTACGCTTCCTGCCGAATCCTTATTATATAGAGGAATTGAATCCGCAATCGGGCTTGGATCAGCCGGTTTCCGATTATGTCTTGAAATGGCAGGAGACGCAGACGCTGGTGAGTAAGCTTGAGGATTTATTCGATTTCATGATTCCCCAGTACAAACAAGAAGGCAAAGCGCAATTGGTCATTGCTTTTGGCTGCACGGGCGGCCAGCACCGATCTGTAACGCTTGCTGAATATTTCGGGAAATACCTAGCGAAAAACAACAAAGTCAGCATTACGCATAGAGATGTGAAAATCAGAAAGGGCTGAGCATATGGAAAAAAGTCTCCAGCAAAAACGAGTCGTAATCATCGGGGGCGGTACCGGTCTGTCCACTTTGCTGAGGGGCTTAAAAACTTTTCCGCTCGACTTGACGGCAATCGTCACAGTGGCAGATGACGGAGGCAGCTCTGGGCGTTTACGCGATGACTTGGATATTCCTCCGCCAGGGGACATTCGCAACGTCATGGCCGCATTGTCGGACGCAGAACCGTTAGTTGCGGAAATGTTCCAATACCGCTTCAAGCATTCGCTCGATTTGGAAGGGCATTCACTAGGCAATCTGATGCTTGCGGCATTGACCGATTTGACCGGTGATTTCTCCCACGCAGTGCGGGAAATGAGCCGTGTCTTGAATGTCAATGGCACGGTTTTGCCTGCTGCCAATCAATTGGTGACCTTGAATGCAGAACTAGAAGATGGAACCATCATTAAAGGTGAATCCAAAATTCCCGCCTATATGCAGCCGATCAAGCGTGTATTCCTTGAACCGGCCGGCGTCAGAACATTGCCGGATACCATACAGGCGATTCAATCAGCGGATGTCATCGTCATTGGGCCGGGTTCCTTGTACACAAGCATCTTGCCCAATTTGCTCGTGAAGGATATCAAAAAAGCGCTGCTCGAAGCGAAGGCGCGAAAAATCTATATTTGCAATTTGATGACCCAGGCGGGCGAAACATACGGCTATACAGCCTCGGACCATGTGAAAGCATTATACGACCATGTAGGCGTAAACTTTCTCGATGCCATTTTGATCGACAAAGTTCAAATGCCGCAGGGAGTGGCTGAAAGATACAAAAAAGAAAAAGCATGGCCGGTGGAATACGATGAAGAACGCCTGAAAAATATGGGGCTTGAAGTATATCGCCATGATATTGCGAATATTTTTGGGGAAGCCGTACGGCATGAACCGATGAAAGTGGCGAAATGGCTTTTTGAATACACCAGCAGCGAATCGCAGGTACCATCGCAGCGCCGGTATTCCTAAAGCTTGAAAGGGGGGGCATAATTGTCTTTTGCATCAGAAACAAAAAAAGAAATGACGCAGATTGAAGTGGATGATTGCTGCGGCAAGGCAGAGCTGTCGGCGATGATCCGCATGAATGGCACGCTGTCATTCTCCAATCGCCAGTTGAGCCTGGATATCCAAACTGAGAACGCAGCTATTGCGAGAAGAATCTATACCTTGCTAAAGCGCTTCTATAAAGCGTATCCGGTGGAGTTGTTAGTTCGCAAAAAAATGCGGTTGAAAAAAAACAACGTCTATATTTGCCGCTTGCGGGAAGGCGCAAAATTCGTGCTTGAGGATTTGTTAATCTTGTCGGAAGGCTTTCAGTTTCAGCAGGATATCTCCCCTGAACTGATCTCGACGACGTGCTGCAAGCGCTCATATTTGCGCGGTGCCTTTTTGGCCGGAGGGTCGGTCAACAATCCCGAAACGTCCTCTTACCACTTGGAAGTGTATTCTTCCTATAAAGACCACGCTGAAGCGCTGGTCATCCTGATGAACCATTTCCAATTGAACGCGAAAATGATTGAGCGGAAAAAAGGATTTGTGACTTATTTGAAGGAGGCGGAGAAAATTTCTGACTTCCTCAGCTTGACTGGCGCCCACTCGGCGCTATTGAAATTCGAGGATGTCCGAATCCTTCGCGATATGCGTAATAGCGTCAATCGTTTAGTCAATTGCGAAACGGCCAATTTGAATAAGACAATTGATGCGGCGTTGCGGCAAATCGAAAACATCCGCTTTATCGACCAAGTGATCGGAATCGACCAATTGCCGGATCGCCTGAAAGAGATAGCCCGCTTGCGTGTGGAGTACCAGGATGTCACACTGAAAGAACTGGGCGAGATGGTATCGACAGGAAAAGTGAGCAAGTCAGGCGTCAACCACAGGCTCCGGAAAATCGATGAGATTGCCGAGTCGTTGAGAAAAGGCGAAACGATCAGCCGGTAATAAGGCTGCTCTTTTCTATAGATTGCGTGACAGTCAAGTTTTCGGAGGAGGATATGCATGGTAGAAAAACAAGTGGAAGTGCAATTGAAATCAGGATTACAAGCGAGGCAGGCGGCATTGTTCGTACAAGAAGCCAATCGCTATAGTTCGGATGTATATTTGGAAAAAGGCGATAAGAAAGTCAATGCTAAAAGCATCATGGGCATCATGAGCTTAGCTGTCAGCAAAGGAACCAACGTGACAATTTCGGCCGACGGCGCCGATGAAGAATCCGCAGTCGGTGCGCTGGCGCAATTGATTGATAAAGAAGCATAAAGCCATACGCTTTAAGCATCAAAAAAAGAACTGCCCTTCATGCAGATGCATGAAGGGCAGTTCTTTTTTATGATTTACTCTTCTTTTTCGTGATTTTCCGGCAATTTGTTGCGCGTGATGATTTGGTCGATGAGACCATATTCGAGTGCACGTTCTGCAGTCATGAAGTTATCGCGGTCTGTATCTCGTGAAATCACTTCAAGTTCCTGGCCAGTGCGTTCTGATAGAATTTGGTTCAACTTCTCGCGCAAGAACAAGATGCGTTTTGCGGCGATTTCAATTTCGGTCGCTTGCCCTTGAGCTCCGCCAAGTGGCTGGTGGATCATGACTTCAGCGTTCGGCAATGCATAGCGTTTGCCTTTTGTGCCGGCTGCCAGAAGGAAAGCGCCCATGGATGCAGCCATGCCGATGCAAACTGTCTGGACATCTGGCTTGATGAATTGCATAACATCGTAGATCGCCATACCGGCTGTGATGCTGCCGCCTGGGCTGTTAATATAGATGGAAATATCTTTTTCCGGATCCTCAGCTTCAAGGAATAGCAATTGCGCGACGATGGAGTTGGCGACGTTATCGTCAATTCCGCTGCCGAGCATGATGACGCGGTCTTTCAATAGGCGGGAGTAAATGTCGTATGCACGTTCGCCTCTGCTTGTCTGTTCGATTACTGTAGGGATTAAATTCATGGATTATTTCCTCCTTCAGGTAAATGTAAGTGCTGCTGAAACACCGTTCAGCCGTACATTCATCATACACACCATGGTCAATGAAGGTCAAATCTAACGAATTGAAAATAGGCGCTTGAAATAAGAAGAAAGCTTTTGTATAATAGAAAAGTCGCGAACAACATTTGCCCTCGTAGTGTAAAGGATAACACGTAAGATTCCGGTTCTTGAGATGGGGGTTCGATTCCCTCCGAGGGTGTAAAAAATAAAAAACCGCACAGCCTGCCAAAGGCTGTGCGGTTTTTTTATTGAATCTTTTTAGCCCCTGAAACGTAGAATCAGGTGTATTGGGTTTCAAGGAACAAGCTGTCAGGGAAAACAAATAATATTATTGTAAAAGAAAAGGAGACGGGAAAATGAAAAAATTACTTATTCCATTGCTACTGGTGATTGGGCTGATCGTCATTGCCATCGCCGTATTCGGTTCAAGTTATAATAGTTTTGTTCAATTGGAAGAAGACGTCAATCAATCGTACGCGCAACTGGAAAGCCAATTGCAGCGTAGGCTTGATTTAATCCCGAACTTGGTCGAGACGGTAAAAGGTTTTGCTGACCAGGAACAAGAGGTCATCGATAGTGTCACGGAAGCCCGTTCAAGCATGGCGAATGCCGGATCGGTTGAAGAGCAGGCAGAGGCAGACGCCGAATTGAGCGGTGCGCTTAGCCGCTTGCTGGTCGTCGTCGAGAACTATCCGGAAATCCGCTCGAGTGAGAATTTCCAGCAATTATCCGATGAACTGGCCGGAACAGAAAACCGGATCGCCGTCGCCCGCCAAGACTATAATGGCTCGGTGACAGAGTTCAACCGGGAAGTCCGCAGTTTCCCAGGCAATATGGTGGCGGGAATTTTCGGCTTTGATGAAAAGGAATATTTCGAAGCTGATGCTGGGGCGGAAGATGCGCCGGATGTGGACTTTGGGACTGACGAAGAATGATCCGAAGAATTTCTGTTTTGCTCATGCTGTTGCTGATGCTCGCCGGAACCGCGCAGGCGGCAGAATTTCCGGAGTTGACTGATGATATTTACATCCAGGATATTGCCGGCATCTTGAGCGAAGAGCAAGAAGCCGAGATCAAGAGCTTGGGCGCTGGCCTGGAAGATGCAACCACTGCACAGGTTGCCCTCATGGTTGTCGATTCGCTTGAAGGCGAGCCGATCGAAAGCTACGCCAATAAAGCGTTGCGCCATTATGGTGTAGGTTCTGCGGAAGAAAACAACGGCGTAATGGTAGTACTGTCGATGACGGACCGTGAGATTTATATCGAAATTGGCTACGGCCTTGAAGGGGCACTTCCTGATGGGAAAGTCGGGCGCATTTTGGATGATTACGCTGTTCCGTATTTGCGTGAAGACCAGCCGGACGAAGCGATTCTCAATACGTACCAAGCGCTGTACAATGAAGTTTCTGCGGAATACGGCTGGGACGGGGAAGCGGTCAGCCCACAGCCGCTCAATGAAGTGACGTCAGGCAGCAGTGAAGGTGAAGGCGGCTTTATGCAGCCGATCGTCACGTTCCTGATCGTACTTGTTTTGTTGTTCCTGTTTACAGGAGGCGGCGGCGGACGTGGACGTCGCGGCCGCGGAAGAACCATGAGGCGCGGCGGATTTTTCGGGCCCGGCAGTTTTGGCGGCGGCTTCGGAGGCGGTTCCGGCGGCGGTTCCGGCGGCGGAGGTTTCCGCGGCGGCGGGGGCGGCTCTTCGGGAGGCGGCGGAGCCGGGCGAGGCTTCTGATAAGGAGGAATGGCATGTATACACTCTATACCCGGCCGAACTGTGGGCTTTGCGAAGAGGCAAAGTCTGCATTGCGGTTGCTGCAGGAAGATTACCCGATCGACTTCTGGGAAATCAATATTGAAGAAGATGAACAATTGCACGAACAATATATGCTGATGATTCCGGTGCTCACGAAACAGGAAAATGTGCTGCTCTACGGAAATTTCGGCTACGGCGAACTTCTGGAAGCGTTAATTCTTTAACGCTTCTTTTTATTTGCATAAATCTAATAGCTCGGCTACAATGAATCTAGTGGGACGTAATTATATGTAGTGGGACAGAAAACGTCCAACAAAGGGGTGGAGCGATGGATCCAGTTCTGCAAGCGCAAGTGCATCTATTGCCTGAACTGCCAAGCTTGCTGAAAAAGCGCTATAGCATCCTCGAGCTGATTCAAACCGAACAGCCCGTGGGAAGGCGCACGATCAGCGAGATGACAGGCGCAGCCGAAAGGGAAATCCGCAAAGAGACCGACTTATTGAGGGACCAAGCCTTAATCGAAATGAGCAAGAGCGGCATGAGCCTGACGATACTGGGGGACGATGTCCTTGACCAACTCCGTGAGCTGGTCAAGGAATTGGCTGGGACCGCTGAGCTCGAAGTTGGGCTTCAAGCGAAACTCGGCATCAAACAAGCAGTCGTCCTGCCAGGGGATAGCGACCGGCTATCATCGGTCAAAGCCGCTATCGGCAGGCAAGCCGCTCGCATCGCGGAGGAAATGTTCGAAAGCTGCCGGACGATCGCTGTAACTGGCGGCAGTACGATGGCCGCCGTGGCAGCTGAAATCCGTACGGCGAAGAAAAATCCCGCCATGCAGTTTATCGCTGCTCGAGGCGGCCTGGGGGAAGAAATGCTTCACCAGGCGAACACCATCGCTTCATCCTTTGCCGAAAAAACAGGTGGAGCTGTCCGCACGCTTTATCTGCCTGAGCATTTGAGTGCTGAAGCACTTGAAATGATGATGAGGGAACCTGTCATCAAAGAAATGATGGAGCTCTATGACCGGACGGATTTAGTCATCCACGGAATCGGCGATGCAGAAGAGATGGCCATCAGGCGCCGCTCTTCCGTGAACGAAGTCGAGAAGATCAAAACAGGCGGAGCTGTCAGCGAAGCCTTCGGTTATTATTTCGATAAAACCGGAAAAATAGTTTATCGCATCCCAACAGCGGGCATTCAATTAGAGCAGGTCCAAAAAGCACCGGCCATCATGGCGGTCGCCGGAGGACGCACGAAAGCGCGTGCCATCGAATCTTATTTCCAGGCCGCGCCTGAACGTACCATCCTCGTTACAGATGAGGGAGCAGCAAGGGCAATACTCAACCCAACAACAAAATTGGAGGAATTATAAATGACTTTAAAATTAGCAATCAATGGTTTTGGCCGTATCGGCCGTGTCGTATTCCGTGAAGCAATGCAAAACAGTGAAGTGGAAGTAGTAGCAGTCAATGACCTAACAGATGCAGCTATGCTTGCACATCTATTGAAATACGATTCAGTGCACGGAACGTTGGACGCTGAAGTTACAGCAGAAGGCAACTCAATCTTCGTCGATGGCAAGGAAATCAAAGTATTCGCTGAAAAAGACCCAGCGCAATTGCCTTGGAAAGAGCACCAAATCGACATCGTGTTGGAATCGACAGGAATCTTCACAACAGAAGAAGCAGCATCGAAACACATCGAAGCTGGCGCTAAGAAAGTCATCCTTTCAGCTCCTGGCAAAGGCGGCATGAAGATGCTGGTTATGGGCGTTAACGAAGAAACGTATAACCCTGAAGAACACCACGTCGTTTCAAATGCATCTTGCACAACAAACGGCTTGTCCGGCATCTCTAAAGTGTTGAATGAAAAATTCGGCATCAAAAAAGCCATGATGACAACAATCCACTCTTACACGAACGACCAAGCATTGCTTGATGCGCCTCACTCTGACTACCGCCGTGCGCGTGCAGCAGCTGAGTCGATGATTCCGACAACTACTGGCGCAGCGAAATCTGTTGCAAAAGTATTGCCTGAACTTGACGGCAAAATCGATGGCATGGCAATCCGCGTTCCAACACCGAACGTTTCGTTGATCGACCTTGTCGCTGAACTTGATAAAGATGCTTCTATTGAAGAAGTAAACCAAGCGCTGAAAGAAGCGACTGAAAACGAGCTGAAAGGCTACTTGGAATACAGCGAACTTCCGCTTGTATCACGCGACTACAATGGCAGCAAAGCTTCAGCTACAGTAGATGCTCAATCTACAATGGCTCTAGGCGGCAACATGGTGAAAGTTCTAGCTTGGTATGACAACGAATCCGGCTACTCTGCACGCTGTGTAGACTTGGCTGTACACATGTACAAAAAAGGGCTGTAAGCTGAAAATCATAGCTTAATTACCAATGAACCTCTATAATAAAGAGGGTAAAAGGGGTGGGGAATTAACCCCACCCCTTATTTTTTTGAATATAAATAGGAGGTATTTTCATGCTGCAGAAAATGACCATGAAAGACTTGGATTTGAAAGGAAAACGCGTATTTTGCCGTGTAGATTTCAACGTACCGATGGAAGACGGGAAAGTGACTGACGACACGCGCATCCGTGCGGCCATGCCGACGATTGAGTATTTGGTCGGGCAAGGCGCAAAAGTGATCTTGGCAAGCCATCTCGGTCGCCCGAAAGGCCAAGTCAACGAAGACATGAGACTAGCTGCGGCAGGCGCACGGTTGGCCGAATTGCTCGGCAACGACGTGAAATGCCTTGAAGAATCCGTAGGGGACACAGTGGAGCAGGAAATCGCTTCACTTGAACCAGGCGAAATTCTATTGCTTGAAAACGTTCGTTTCCATGCGGGCGAAGAAAAGAATGACCCGGAACTCGCAAAACAATTTGCGGCTCTCGCGGATGTATTCGTCAACGATGCATTCGGGGCTGCCCACAGAGCGCATGCTTCCACTGCAGGAATCGCCGAACATTTGCCGGCGGTATCCGGCCTGTTGCTCGAAAAAGAGCTGGACGTTCTCGGCAAAGCTTTATCAGAACCAGACCGTCCGTTTACTGCCATCATCGGCGGGGCGAAGGTAAAAGACAAAATTGGCGTCATCGATCATTTGCTCGACAAAGTCGATAATTTAATTATCGGCGGCGGGTTGTCGTACACCTTCCTCAAAGCGCTCGGCCATGAAATCGGCAATTCACTTGTCGAGGAAGACAAACTTGACCTTGCCAAATCGTTTATCGACAAAGCGAAAGAAAAAGGCGTGAAGTTCTATTTGCCGGTTGATGCGACAGTCGCGAACGAGTTCTCGAAAGATGCAGAGACCAAAACGGTGAAAATCGAAGAAATTCCGTCCGATTGGATGGGGCTCGACATCGGGCCGGAAACAGCGAAAATGTATGCCGATGTCATCAACCAGTCGAAGCTCATCATCTGGAACGGGCCAATGGGCGTGTTTGAAATGGAAGCTTTTGCAAACGGCACGAAATCCGTCGCTCAAGCGATGGCAGAAACACCAGGCTATACAGTCATCGGCGGCGGCGATTCCGCAGCGGCAGTCGAGAAATTCCATGTGGCAGATAAAATGGACCATATTTCAACAGGTGGCGGCGCTTCTCTGGAGTTCATGGAAGGCAAGGATTTGCCAGGCGTTACCGCATTAACCGATAAATAAAGGGAGTGTTTTTGTGAGAAAACCGATCATTGCAGGAAACTGGAAAATGTATAAAACAGCATCACAAGCGAAGGAATTTGTAGAAAAAGTAAACGGCTTGGTGCCGGATGCAGAAAAACTCGATTCTGTCATTTGTGCCCCGGCTCTATACCTGACTCAATTAGTGGATGCTGCTGAAAACAGCGCATTGAAAATTGGCGCACAGACGATGCACGATAAAGGCGAAGGCGCATTCACTGGTGAAATCAGCCCTGTGCAATTGGCAGACATCGGCGTCGACTATGTCATTATCGGGCATTCCGAGCGCCGACAGTATTTCAATGAAACCGATGAAACAGTCAATGCAAAAGTGAAATCGGCATTTTCACATCAATTGACGCCGATCCTATGTGTCGGTGAAACTGATGAACAGCGTGAAGGGGGCCAAATGGAAAGCATCGTGGAATCGCAAGTCGAAAAAGCAGTAGAGGGCTTGACCGATGCACAAATCGCTGAGCTAGTCATTGCTTACGAGCCAATCTGGGCAATCGGAACAGGTAAAACAGCGACAGCTGAAGATGCCAACGAAGCTTGCGGCATCGTCCGCAAAAAAATCGCTTCACTTTACAGCGATGAATCGGCTGAAAAAGTCCGCATCCAGTACGGCGGAAGCGTGAAACCTGCCAATATCCAGGAATTGCTCTCGATGGAGCATATCGACGGCGCGTTAGTCGGCGGTGCGAGCTTGGAAACGGAATCGTTCGTCAAGCTGTTGGAGGCGGGTTCAAATGCGTAAAACGGCCAATCCGGCTGCCTTGATCATCCTTGATGGTTTCGGCTGCCGCGAAGAAACCGCTGGAAATGCAGTTGCACAAGCGCATAAGCCGAATTTCGACAGACTGTGGAACGAATATCCCCATGAATTGCTGACAGCTTCGGGTGAAGCGGTCGGTTTGCCGGACGGGCAAATGGGCAATTCCGAAGTCGGCCATTTGAATATCGGTGCGGGCCGCATTGTTTACCAAAATTTGACACGTATCCATAAATCAATCAAAGACGGCGATTTCTTTGAAAATCCCGCATTTCTAGATGCTGTCATGAACGCTAAAGAAAACGGCAAAGCTTTACATGTCATGGGCTTGCTCAGCGACGGGGGCGTCCATAGCCATTATGAGCACCTATTCGCTTTATTGCGCCTCGCGAAACAGCAAGGCTTAAGCGAAGTCTATGTACACGGATTTTTGGACGGCCGCGATGTCGGTCCGAAAACCGCGCTTCATTATATAGAAGAAACTGAAAAACAAATGCAGCAAATCGGCATTGGGCGCTTCGCTTCCATCAGCGGACGTTATTACGCGATGGACCGTGACAAACGTTGGGAACGCGTTGAACTTGCTTACCGGGCAATAGTCGACGGAACCGGGCCAAGCGCCAGTTCCGCTGCGGCCGGCGTTGAGGCGTCTTATGCAGAAGGGGTTGTCGATGAATTTGTCCTGCCGTTTACGGTCAAGGAAGAAGGGGAAACGCCTGCTGTCATTGAATCAGGCGATTCCGTCATCTTCTTTAATTTCCGTCCGGACCGGGCCATCCAATTGACAACTGTGTTGACACGTCCTGATTTCGCTCATTTCCCGCTAAGCATCCAGCATCCGAAAGATCTGGTGTTTATTAGCTTCACGATCTATAGTGAGGAATTGAAGACCCGAATTGCTTACGACAACGTCAATTTGGTGAATACAATCGGGGAAGTATTATCGGCGAACGGCATGACGCAATTGCGCATCGCTGAAACGGAAAAATATCCGCACGTCACCTTCTTCATGAGCGGTGGTCGGGAAGAAGTGTTCCCGGGGGAAGACCGCATTCTCGTGTCATCACCGAAAGTGGCGACTTACGATTTGCAGCCTGAAATGAGCGCCTATGAAGTGACCGACCGTCTCGTCGAACAAATCGATGCAGGCGCACACGATGCAATCATCTTGAACTTCGCCAATCCAGACATGGTCGGCCATAGCGGCATGCTCGAGCCGACAATCAAGGCAGTCGAAGTCGTGGATGAATGTCTTGGCCGTATCGTTGAAGCACTCCATCGCCAAGGCGGATCGGCGCTCATCACAGCCGACCACGGCAACGCGGACGAAGTGCTGACTGAAGACGGCTTGCCGATGACTGCGCATACGACAAACCGTGTACCTGTCATCTTGACGAAGCATGGGGAAGTATTGCGGAGCGGTGGAATTCTAGCGGATCTCGCACCAACTATCCTCAAGCTGCTTGATGTTAAGCAGCCGGAAGAGATGACTGGAAAGCCGTTGTATTAAAACATTTTACAATTATACAAATTGAACAAACCATTTGAAAAGGGAGCTGTTGACATTGCCAATTATTACACACATCCAAGCACGCGAAGTACTCGATTCTAGAGGGAACCCGACTGTTGAAGTTGAGGTATTCACAGAAAGCGGCGCATTCGGCCGTGCAATCGTGCCATCTGGCGCATCTACTGGAGAACACGAAGCGGTTGAACTTCGCGATGGCGATAAGAGCCGTTACCTTGGTAAAGGCGTCCTTAAAGCAGTGGATCACGTAAACAACGAGATCGCTGATGAGTTGGAAGAAAACTATTCAGTACTGGATCAAGTATCCATCGACCAAGCGTTGATCGAGCTTGACGGAACTGAAAACAAAGGCCGCCTCGGCGCTAACGCGATTCTGGGTGTTTCCATGGCAGTTGCCCATGCAGCAGCGAACTATTTGGACATGCCTCTTTACCAATACCTCGGCGGATTCAACGCCAAGCAATTGCCGGTACCGATGATGAACATCCTCAACGGCGGCGAGCATGCGGATAACAATGTCGACATCCAGGAATTCATGGTAATGCCAGTAGGCGCTGAATCTTTCCGCCATGCCCTTCGCATGGGTGCAGAAATCTTCCACAACTTGAAAACTGTACTGAAAGACAAAGGCTATAACACATCTGTAGGCGACGAAGGCGGATTCGCACCAAACCTTGGCTCGAACGAAGAAGCACTTGAGACGATCATGGTTGCGATCGAAAAAGCCGGCTTCAAACCAGGCCAAGACGTCTTGCTCGCAATGGACGTAGCTGCTTCTGAAATCTACGACAAAGAAAAAGGCGTCTACACATTGGCTGGCGACAACACGGTCAAAACTTCTGCTGAAATGGTCGACTGGTATGAAGAGTTGGCAAATAAATACCCGATCGTTTCCATTGAAGACGGATTGGACGAGAACGACTGGGATGGCTTTAAGCTATTGACAGACCGTATCGGCGATAAAGTACAGTTGGTCGGCGATGACTTGTTCGTTACGAACACGAGGAAATTGGCACAAGGCATCGAGCAAGGCATCGGCAACTCGATCCTGATCAAAGTAAACCAAATCGGTACATTGACTGAAACATTCGATGCAATCGAAATGGCGAAACGCGCTGGCTACACAGCGGTCATCTCCCACCGTTCAGGCGAGTCGGAAGATGTAACGATTGCAGACATCGCAGTTGCGACAAATGCAGGTCAAATCAAAACAGGCGCACCGTCACGTACGGACCGCGTAGCGAAATACAACCAATTGCTTCGCATCGAAGACCAATTGCACGACACAGCGAAATACTTGGGCGTTAAAACTTTCTATAACTTGAAGAAATAATAGCGAATAGGTGAGGGGAAGCTGCCGGAGATTTTTTCCGGCAGCTTTTCTGTTAGAATGTGTGAGCAAGATAGAGCTTGCTTAGTGTAAGTTGTCTGAAGCTGATTTATGAATCATTGTAAAAAGCTTACGCTTCAGGGGCATGCTTGGGGCTCTCAGGATGCGAGTCATGCAGCTGATGCGACAGGACGTCGCGTTTTCAGCTGCCCGATAATAGGGGCGGGCTTCGAGCCCTTATGGCTACGCCATATAGGTCTCGCCTGTCCCGCGCAGTCCCTCCGGCGTCAGCCCCTTGCGCTTCAGCTTTGAAAAATTTCTATAAAAACTGGGCTTTGCTCATAGACTTTCTAATAAATATCGGGTGTTAATCAGAACGGAGCAAAATAGCGCAGAACCCCTTACTGCTCCTGCAGCGCTTCGCACTGCATCGCAAAGAATTCGCCTCGTTCACGTCGGCTAATTCTTGCCTGCGGGAAAGCGAGACAGATAAGACCCTGGACTGAGCAAAGCGAGGGAAGCGGCTCAGCGCTCGCCCGCGGCAAATGTATAGGCGAAGTAAAGCTAAGCCTATACATTTGCGATGCTCGAGCTTCGCGAGAGTAGAGCAAGCTTTTGTTGCAGCTATTTTGCGGAGTGAAGTTTAAATGCAATCTTACTTTCCGCTCTACTAGATAAAGCAAATGCTCCTCACCAACAGATTCAAAAAAGAATGAACAGAAAAAGATGAAATGGTCTAAACTATTTGTATTTTTTAGGGGCTCTATTGCTTGAGGTTTCAATTTTTGGTAAACTAGAGTTTGTTGTGAAGGTTCTTTTCAGGAGGTGGTATTTATGCATACATTGTTAATGACATTACTTCTTATCGTCTCGATCGCTTTGATTGTTGTCGTTCTATTGCAATCAGGGAAAAGTGCAGGTCTTTCAGGAGCCATCTCCGGTGGAGCAGAGCAACTTTTCGGCAAGCAAAAAGCCCGTGGGTTGGATCTTGTCCTACACCGGGTGACGATCGTCCTTGCTGCCTTATTCTTTATTCTGGCTATCGCCGTAACGAAAGTATAATGTAGAGCACATCGCCTGACCATTTAGTGGTTGGGCGTTTTCTTTTAGGGGAAATTGGGCACAGGCCTATATAATAGTAAGTAAATTTAGTTGGAGGGAAAGTTTATGCGCATTTCACAACCAAAACCATTCTTCTTTGAGCAAGGGCCGCGTGCGGTTCTGTTATTGCACGGCTTTACCGGCAATTCCGCAGACGTCCGGATGCTCGGGCGATTCTTGGAAACGAAAGGCTATACAAGCATCGCGCCGCATTACGCAGGGCACGGTGTGGCACCGGAGAAGCTAGTGGAGACAGGCCCTGTGGATTGGTGGAAAGACGTCGAACAAGCGTATCAAACACTGATTGACAAGGGATACCAGGAGATTGCGGTGGCTGGTTTATCGCTCGGCGGCGTATTCAGTTTAAAACTGGGGTATACAAAGCCTATAAAGGGCATTGTGACCATGTGCGCGCCGATGCACATGAAATCTACCGACTTGATGTACCAGGGCGTTTTGGAGTATGCCCGTGAATACAAGAAATATGAAGGAAAAGATGATAAGCTTATCGAAGAAGAGATGAAGAAGTTCGAGGAAAAGCCGATGGAAACACTCGCTGAACTGCGTGAGTTGATCGGTGAAGTACGGAATAACGTCGATCATGTCTATGCACCGCTTTTCGTCGTCCAAGGCTCATTGGACAAAGTCATCAATACAGAGTCTGCGAACATCATCCATGACGAAGCGGAGTCGACTGACAAGCGCATCAAATGGTACGAGAAATCGGGCCATGTCATTACGCTGGATCAGGAGAAAAAGCAATTGCATGAAGATATATACGAGTTTCTCGAATCGCTCGATTGGAGCGTGTGAGACGGTCTCAAAAGGAGGAGTTAGGATTGGACAAGAATGAACAGTCATTGGATCAGCGTTTATTGGCCTTTATGCGCGAAGAAGCATACAAGCCATTAACGGTGACAGAAATTGAAGAACAGTTCGGCTTTGAAGACGCCGACGAATTTAGGGAATTGGTGAAGACACTCGTCAAGCTCGAAGAAAAAGGCGAATTGGTGCGTTCACGTTCAAATCGCTACGGTGTGCCGGACCGCATGAACTTGATGCGCGGCAAATTCATCGGACACGCCAAAGGCTTCGGCTTTTTTGCGCCTGAAGAAGCTGGACTCGACGATGTTTTTATCCCGCCGAATGAAGTGAACGGAGCGGTAAACGGCGACACAGTCATGATCCGTGTTTCTGAAGGGTCATCTGGAGACCGCCGCGAAGGATCCGTCATCCGCATCTTGGAACGCGGCACAACGAAAGTCGTCGGCACGTTCCAGGCGAACAAAGGCTTCGGCTTTGTCGTCACAGATGACAAGAAAATGAATATGGATATCTTTATTGCTAAAGACGATACACTCGGTGCCGTCGACGGCCATAAAGTCGTCGTCGAAATTACCGGTTGGCCGGAAGGGCGTTTGTCCGCAACGGGCATGGTTACACAAGTGCTCGGGCACAAAAACGACCCTGGCGTCGATATTTTGTCGATCATCCATAAATACGGAATCGAAGTGGAATTCCCGCAAGATGTGCTGGACCAGGCAAATGCTGTACCGGACCAAATCGATCCTGAAGACCTGAATGACCGCCGTGATTTGCGCGATGAGCAGATTGTGACGATTGACGGGGCGGATGCGAAAGATTTGGATGATGCTATTCAAGTCAAGAAGTTTGATGATGGCACATACAAACTCGGCGTCCATATTGCAGACGTCAGCCATTACGTGACGGAAGGTTCTGCCATAGACCGGGAAGCTTATGACCGCGCGACCAGCATTTACTTGACGGACCGCGTCATTCCGATGATTCCGCACCGCTTGTCGAACGGCATCTGCTCGCTCAACCCGCAAGTCGACCGTCTGACCTTGTCTTGTGAAATGATTTTCAACGACAAAGGGGAAGTGTTGTCCCACGATATTTTCCAGAGCGTCATCAACACATCGGCACGCATGACCTATACCGATGTCTATGAAATTCTTGAAAAAGACAATCAGGAATTGAAAGAACAATATGCTGAACTGGTTCCGATGTTCGAATTGATGAAAGAACTTTCAGCTGTCTTGCATCAGCGCCGCATGACCCGCGGAGCGATCGATTTTGACTTTAAAGAGTCCAAAGTAATTGTGGACGATGAAGGTTACCCGATTGATATTGTTGTTCGTGAGCGCACAGTTGCTGAGCGTTTGATCGAAGAATTCATGCTCGCAGCGAACGAAACTGTCGCGGAACATTTCCATCGCATGGATGTGCCGTCGCTATACCGCATTCACGAAGAGCCGAAAACGGAAAAATTGCAGCGCTTTTTCGAATTCATTACGAATTTCGGTATTACTGTGAAAGGCTCAGGGGATGAAGTTTCTCCGAAGGCGTTGCAGGAAATCATCGAATCTATCGCAGGCAAACCTGAAGAGCCAGTCGTGTCGACGATGATGCTGCGCTCGATGCAACAGGCGAAATATTCTTCAAACAGCCTTGGCCATTTCGGATTGTCGACGGAATTCTATACGCATTTTACGTCGCCGATCCGCCGCTATCCGGATTTGATCATCCATCGTTTGATCCGCACGTATTTGATTGAAAAAGACTTGTCGAAAAAGACAATTCGCCATTGGGAAGCGGAAATGGATGATATCGCAACTCACACATCTGACCGTGAACGCCGTGCAGTAGAAGCCGAGCGCGATACGGATGCACTGAAGAAAACACAGTACATGGCAGATAAAGTCGGAGAAGAATTCGACGGCATTGTCTCATCTGTGACGAACTTCGGCATGTTTGTCGAGCTGCCAAATACCATTGAAGGTTTGGTCCACGTATCCAACTTGACGGATGATTATTATCAATTTGATGACCGTCAGATGATGATGATTGGCGAACGGACAAAGCGCCAGTTCCGCATCGGTGATGAAGTCAAAGTACGGGTGATCGGTGTCAAACCGGAAGAGTCATCCATCGACTTTGAAATCGTCGGCATGACACAAAATACGCGCCGTAGTTCGCGCAAAGAAACCCCGAAAGTGATTCGCAGCGGCCGTAATGGCGATAAGCCAAGAGACGGCAAGAAGCGCGGCGAAGGCGGGGCAGACCGCAAGCCGAAAAATAAGAAAAAGTTTTATGAAAAGCCTGCCAAACAGCAAGGGCGTAACAAGAAGAAATAAAAAAAGCGGCCGCGTGCCGCTTTTTCCAACAGTTTGAGGTGAACAGAAATGGCCAAAGGAGAAGGCAAAGTAATTGCCCAGAATAAAAAAGCGGGATTCGATTTCGCGATTGAAGAAACGATCGAAGCAGGAATTGTCCTGCTCGGTACGGAGATTAAATCCGCCAGAAGCGGCAAAGTGCAGATTAAAGATGCATTCGTCCGCATCCGGAACGGGGAAGCCTGGATTTCCAATATGCACATCTCGCCGTATGAACAGGGCAACCAGTTTAACCACGACCCGCTGCGCTCGCGCAAGCTTTTGCTTCACAAAAAGCAGATTAACGAACTTGTCGGCAAATCGAAAGTCGAAGGGGCGGCAATCGTCCCGCTCAAGATGTACTTGAAAGACGGATATGCCAAAGTGCTGCTCGGCGTCGGTAAAGGGAAGAAAAAATACGACAAGCGCGAAGACTTGAAGAAGAAAGACGCGAAGCGGGCAATCGACCGCGCGCTCAAAGAGAGAAGCCGTTAAACTTGAACTCTGACCTGTTTTGTCCTATACTGGTAACAGTACACCGAAGCTAAACCACTTCCGTGTTCTCTTTTAATGAGGGGACGTTACGGATTCGACAGGGATGGTTCGAGCTTGGGTTGCGCGTCGGAGGATCGGCTCCGTCATCAACGTAACTTATAACAACTGGCAAAACTAACAACAACCTAGCATTCGCAGCGTAAGCTCGGATCTGCTTTATGTAACCATCGCCCATGTGGCTGCATAGAGCTCACTTTTAGTGGGATACGGCAGTCAGTGCCGTTTGAGCTGACTGCAAGAGATTCTCGAACTAGCCCTCATGACGCCTGCTTGTCGGCAGATTGAGCGGCGAAACTCCAATAGATAAGCTACACGCGTAGATGCTCAAGTAACGGAGTCTCTGGACGCGGGTTCGACTCCCGCCGTCTCCATAGAATTTTATGGAGTATACGAAACGCCAACATCCTCTTGAAGGATGTTGGCGTTTTTGTTTTGTGAAAAGTAGATATGTGAACTATTACTCATGCTAAATAGAAGGGATGTATTCATCTTAACTTTATCTTAATATAATTATTATCAAATTTAAAAAACCGGCAGCCCCATTTAAGAGCTACCGGTTTCAAATTTTATTTCTTCGTATTATCCACAAATGCCCCGTACTGTCTGCGCTGATGTTGCACGGACAGCCATTTCAAGGTAGTGAATTCCTCTAGCACCCATTCGCCGTTAAAGCGGCCGAGGCCGGAGTCTTTTTCGCCGCCGAATGGCATATGCGCTTCGTCGTTGACCGATTGGTCGTTGACGTGAATCATGCCTGTCTCGATTTGGTGGGCGATGTTCGTGCCGTGTTCGATATTCACTGAATGCACAGCACCACTCAAACCAAACGGGTATTTATTGGCTTGTTCGACCACTTCTTCGTCGCTGTCGAACGGAATGAGAATCGCGACAGGGCCGAAGATTTCGTTCTCTGCAAGCGGCATGTCGTTCGTGACGCCGGTTAAGACTGTCGGCTGGAGGACATTGCCGTCCGCTTTGCCGCCAAGGCGGATCTTCGCGCCTTGTTCGACAGTGGCGTCAATGTCTTTTAGGATACGGTCGACTTGGTCGCGGTTGATAAGCGGCCCGACTTGCGTATCTGCTTCTGCAGGGTTGCCGTATTTCAAGTTGCCGGCGCGTTCAATGAACTGCTCGGCAAATTTGTCGTAAATGTCCTTGTGGACGAAAATACGGTTAATCGACATGCAAATCTGTCCTTGGTGATAGAACTTGCCGAATAGGGCAGACTCGACTGCCTGGTCGACATCAGCGTCTTCAAGGACGATGAAATTATTATTGCCCCCAAGTTCCAAAGCGGTTTTCTTCAATGCGCCACCAGCAAGTTCGCCGATGTGTTTGCCGACAGGCGTCGAGCCTGTGAACGAAATCAAACGCGGCGTTGGATGAGTGACGATGTCATCACCAATTTCAGAACCGCGGCCGACGACAACATTGAGCAATCCTTTAGGCAACCCAGCTGCTTCGAATAGGCTCGCGAACAATAGCCCGCCAGTGACAGGCGTATCGGTCGCCGGTTTGATGACGACGGCATTGCCAGTGGCAAGTGCCGGCGCGATAGAGCGAATCGCCAAGTGGAACGGGAAGTTCCATGGGCTGATGATGCCGATAACGCCAAGCGGGTTGCGGTAGACGCGGTTTTCTTTGCCCGGCTGTTGGGAAGGCATGATTTTTCCTTCCATGCGGAACGGGAACGTCGCCGCTTCTTTCAAGATGTTCATCGATGCGCCGAATTCGACGGTCGCTTTGATTTTCGTACTGCCGGCTTCTTTGATGAGCCATTCGATAATCAATTCTTTGTTTTCTTTCATGACTTCAATGGCTTTTTCCATGACCGCTTGTTTTGCTTGCGGCAATTCCTTCGCCCACTCAAGTTGGGCGGTTTCTGCTGCTTTATAAGCGGCGTCCAAATCGTTCTTGTCGGCTGCTTGTGTCGTGACCAATTCTTCGCCGGTGAACGGATTGGTGTTTTTCATTTGGCTATCGCTGGACCCGGAAGTCCATTCTCCGTTTATAAAAATCTTGGAAAAATCGGTTTTCATTTAAATCGTCTCCTTCTTTTTCTTAAGGCTGTTGTCTCGGACGGATCAAGATTTCGTTAACGTCGACGTGTGATGGCTGTTCCACCGCATAGCCGATAGCATTCGCGATATCTTCTGCCTGCAGCGGTTCCATGGATTCGGACATGCTCTTGAAGCTGTCGAGTACATCATCATCCGTGATGGTATCTGTCAATTCGGTTGCGACTGCACCCGGCGATACGATGGTCACGCGGATTTCATGCGATGGGTCGATCTCTTGGCGCAGACCGTCTGAAATGGCGCGCACGGCGTATTTCGTGCCGCTGTATACGGCGCTGCCTTTCATAACTTGATGGCCTGCCACAGAGGAAACGTTCAAGATGTGGCCGGATTTCTGCTCTTCCATGATCGGAAGAACAGCCGCGATGCCGTAAAGGACACCTTTAATGTTAACGTCGACCATCTGGTCCCATTCATCGAGTTTCAACTTATTCATATAGGACAATGGCATAAGTCCGGCGTTATTGACGAGAATGTCAATTTTTCCGGTTTTCTCTAGTGCTGCTTGCGCCAGTGATTTCATCTCGTCGGCTGAGGTGACGTCGGTTACTTTATAATCCGCGCTTCCACCTTCAGCTTCGATTTCTTTTTTCAGGTCCACTAAGCGCTCTTCGCGCCGTGCAGCGAGCATGACGTGGTAGCCTCTTGCTGCCAGTTCCTTTGCAGTAGCTTGACCGATACCACTGCTTGCCCCTGTAATGATTGCGGTATTTTTCTGTGTCATATCTATTCAGCTCCAGTTCTGTTTTAAGTGATGGCGAAAATGTCCTGAAATAAAGACATCTTACTTTCCTTACCCGCATGAACGGCTTTTCTAAACAAAAGATGCTTGGGCACAATTAAATCCCTTGCTGCCAAAGCGCAGGAGTAGATTGAATGAGCTCTAATTCTTTATAATGAAAAGAATAGAGTAAAAGAATTAGAACCCAAAGCCGTCTAAGTTGATTCAGTCCATTCTCGTAGGCAATTGGGCTTAATTTCCATTGTTTCGTTCCACAGGGTGATGGGTATTTGATATTGAACCTAAGCGCTTTAGTTGATATACAATTCAGACAGTTGACAAGCGCGCCAATGTTCCGTAGCGTTATATCTTGTGAAGAAATTCAAAGGAGGAGACTATATGAAGAAAGTAACAAATGTGTTTTGGATTGCGATCGTCCTAATTGCTTTGGCAGTTGGTTACGGTGCGCTTGCTCCAGAACATTTTGCGGAAGTTACCGGCAATATGGAATCATTCCTGACTACTTCGTTCGGTTGGTATTATTTATTGATCGTTTCAGTAATGGTTATCTTTTGCTTGTACTTCCTTGTTAGTCCAATGGGACAAATTCGATTAGGGAAAGACACAGACAAGCCGGAATACTCATTTGCAACATGGATTGCGATGCTGTTTTCAGCGGGCATGGGTATCGGGCTCGTATTCTGGGGTGCGGCAGAGCCGCTATCGCATTTCGCGATCGACCCGGCGACAGCTGAGCCGGGATCTCAGGAAGCGTTCCGGGAATCCATGCGTTTTACATTTTTCCACTGGGGCATCCATGCCTGGTCGATTTACGCAGTAGTTGCGTTATCGCTGGCATACTTCCAATTCCGTAAAGGTGAGCCGGGACTCATTTCCTCGACGCTTCGCCCATTGTTCGGCGACCGCATGAAAGGCCCTTGGGGTGTTCTTGTCGACGTTATCGCCGTATTCGCAACAGCGGTCGGTGTCGCAACAACGCTCGGCTTTGGCGCTATCCAAATCAATGGAGGGCTCGCTTATTTGTTTGACGGCATCCCAGGAGATAGCCTGATTACACAAATCATCATCATCGCAGTCGTTACTGTGTTGTTCATGATTTCATCCTGGTCAGGCATCAGCAAAGGGATCAAGTATTTGTCGAACACCAATATGGTGCTCGCCATTGCATTGCTGGTTTTGGTCATCGTTCTTGGCCCGACCTTGTTGATTTTCAATATGTTCACCGATTCACTCGGAAGCTATTTCCAGAACTTGATCAATATGAGTTTCCGTGCAGCGCCAATCGATGGAGAAAACCGGTCATGGATTGACGGCTGGACCATCTTCTATTGGGCTTGGTGGATTTCTTGGTCACCATTTGTCGGGATTTTCATCGCCCGCGTTTCCAAAGGCCGGACCATTCGTGAATTCCTGTTTGGCGTCTTGCTCATTCCGACGTTTATCAGCTTCATCTGGTTCGCTGCATTTGGTACAACGGCAATCGATGTGCAAAGCAGCGGCGTCGATTTGACTGGATTGTTGACAGAAGAAACTTTGTTCGCAGTGTTCAATGAATTGCCTCTTGGCATGTTGTTGTCAATTGTAGCAGTATTGCTCATTTCGACTTTCTTCATCACATCTGCCGACTCGGCGACATTCGTTCTCGGCATGCAAACTTCCAACGGCTCGCTAGACCCAGCGAACGCTGTGAAGCTGACATGGGGGATTGCGCAATCGACCATCGCGGTCATCCTGCTCTTTGCAGGCGGACTCGGGTCCTTGCAGACGGCATTGATCATCGCCGCCTTCCCATTCTCGTTTATCATGCTATTGATGATGGCGTCGTTCTATAAAGCCTTGACCCTTGAATACAAAGCAATCAAGCGCAAACGATAAGCTATTAAAAGATGCTGAACTAGAGGATAGCTTTCTATTTGTAAAAGTGAGCAAAAGCTTATCCTGTATAAAAAATTCAGTGAACTGTCTAAGTGTTTGGAGAAGCGTTTGCTCGTAACCCCTTCTGCTCAATAATGCTACGCATTACTTCGCAAAGATAAGTTCTCACATAGTTCGATCTTATCTTTCCTGTGGGATCAGCGGGTTTGAGAGACCCCGCAGGCAATGATTAAGCGAAGCATTGCTGAGTCTAATCATTTGCGACGCATCTGCTATGCAGATGTGAGAGCACAAAGGTTTCGAAGCGGTTGAGGAGGCTCGATTCCCGCCCCACGGAAAGCAAGCAAGTAGCTTCGGAAAACACAGAACGAAAAGGGTGCCGGAAGTCCGGCACCCTTTTTCTATGGAAAGTCGCGTATAATGAATAAAGGAAATCGTGTTGAATGGGGGAATTTTTGTGGAAAAACCACATATTATGCTTGTAGACGGAATGGCGGTCTTGTTCCGTTCGTATTTTGCCACAGCAGGCGTCGGACAGTTTTTCCGCACAGAAAGCGGACTTGCCACAAATGGCGTACAAGGATTCGCGCGCCACGTGCTCACTGCGAAGTCATTGATGAAGCCGACCCACATTGCCGTATGCTGGGACATGGGCGCGCATACTTTCCGCACCGAGATGTTCGACGGCTATAAAGCAAACCGGCCGGCGCCGCCTGAAGATATGGTGCATCAATTCGATCAGGCGCGTGAAGTGTCCGAGCTTCTCGGCTGGAAAAATTATGGAGAAAAAGGCATCGAAGCGGATGATTTTATCGGCTCGTTCACAAAAAAATGGCCGGACGAAGCGGATTACACAATCATTACCGGAGATAAAGACATGCTTCAGCTATTGACCCCGTCGGTCAAGATCGCTTTCATGAAAAAAGGCTTCCACATCTATGATCTTTACACCGAGGCGCGGTTCGGGGAAGAATATGGCATCTTGCCGGAGCAATTTGCTGATGTAAAAGCATTCATGGGCGACCCGAGTGACGGCTATCCGGGCGTCAAAGGCATCGGCCCGAAGACGGCGCTTCAGTTGATCCAACGCTACGGCTCGGTCGAAGGCGTCCTGGAACATATCGAGGAACTGAAACCAGCGCAGAAAAAGAAAATCGAAGAGAATCAAGACATGCTCGCGCTATCGAAAAAGCTGGCGGTCATCAAAGATGACCTCCAGCTCGATGTGGCACTCGACGAAATCGCAGTGCCGAATTATTCTTCTGATTTGGTAAGGTTATGCGACGAGCGGGAATTCCGCCTGCTCGCAAGACTCTTGGAAAAATCATTTATCTGACTTGGACACCGGCGCAATCTGGATGAAACTCAATACGCCCTGGTTTTCCCGGAACGACACCGCCCGCAGTTTGCTCGGGCGGTTTTTTTGTCCGTTGTCATGAATGTACAACAGCAAATCGTCCCCAGTTTCCTTGTAGCCGATGAGCGGGACCCAGTGATAGGCGAAAGTGGTTTTTTGGCGCCAGCGCAATGAAAAATAGCGGTCGAACTTTACAGCAAGCGGATAGCCGGCATCGAGCTGTTGTTTAATGTGTTCGATTGAATGAATCCGCTTAATATCGTAACGCGGCCCGGCCAGTTTTCTCAGCCGCCGGATTAGGCAAAACGCGCTCAAGCCGATCGGCGTCGCTCCGAGCAATTTATAAAGCGGCCCGATCCCCGGTGCCACGCCTTCATGGTAGAGCAGGATGGAGGCAGTGGTGACCGGCCCGCATGCAGAAGCTCGGTAGGCGGCCGGTACATGTTCAGCGTATTGGTTCATTGCTTGAAAAGGCAGCAGCGCTTTCATGATGCATCCTCCTTCTACACGGTTCAGCGCAGCTTGGCTTCTCGTTCATCGAGCAAAGTTTGCAAGGCGCTGCGGAATGTCGTATAAACTTCCAAGTCAACGTGAATGCCGGCATGGACTATCTCCCTGACAAAACGAGGGTTGAAGCCGACATAGATGCCGCGCAAGCCCATCAGTTTCAAGGCGCTGTTCAATTGAGTCAATTCAAGTGCGAGTTCATTGAAGTCAAATGACTGGACATCTTGCATCGTCACGCCGGTAAAGTCGAAGACCACTTGTTCTGTATCGCGATGGCTATCAGCATAATCGAGCACTTTCGTCCGGATCGTCTCGAAACGGTCGCGGAAAATGTACCCGGCAATCGGCACGAGAATGGTATTCGGGACGATCGACGGGATGATCGGTGCCGACATATTGTAAATGACGTCTTGGTAGTACGCCACGAGTTCTTGCAATTCCTTAATTTCTTGTTGTGGATCCATTTCGGCACCTCTGCTTTATAATATTCGTGAATGTTTCGGACGTCTGTCTTTAAGTTTGTTGATCTTCCAGGAAGTGGATGACAGAAGCCGGGGTTTTGGCATTAGCACTGTGGAGGTGCGCTTGTTTTACGCCGTCCTTGAAGATCAATAGGCTTGGGATGCCCATTACTTCGTATTGCTCTGCAATTTCCGGGAGTTCGTCGCGGTTGACGTCAACCCATTGGTAGTTGTCGTATTGTTCGATGATCGGGTCGATGAACATATCCATGCGTGTGCAATCAGGGCACCAGCCAGCCTGGAATTTCACGATGACCGGTTCGCCGTTTTGGATTGTATCGTTGAACTGTTCAGTTGTTTTTAGGGATTTCATTGAATTGCCTCCTTTAATAGTCTTTTTAATCTTACCCTTTTTTTGCATTCTCTCCAAGCGCTTGGATAAAAGCGGGAGAAAAATCTTCCGATTAAATATTGCGAAAATAAGCAATTTAATTTACACTAAGAACAAGAAGGACAGCATTTCTTTTTTTTACCCAGAAAATGAATGAGGGTTCATTCAAAAACAGGAGGGTTTGCCCGTGTCATACAAAATCAAAAAAGCGGCTGTGCTCGGATCAGGCGTCATGGGATCCGGAATCGCAGCGCATTTAGCCAATATCGGAATTCCGGTCATGCTGCTCGACATTGTCCCGAAAGAGGCAACGAAGGAAGAGCAAGCGAAAGGATTGACCTTGGAGGACAAAGCAGTCCGCAACCGGATCGCAGCGACTGCCACCCAAAAGCTATTAAAGCAAAAACCTGCTCCGCTGACACAAAAGAAAAACTTGCAATTGATCACGCCAGGCAACTTGGAAGATGATCTCGAAAAGCTATCCGACGTGGATTGGATTATCGAAGTCATCGTCGAAAACCTGGATATTAAGAAATCACTCTATGAAAAGGTGGATGCAGTCAGAAAGCCCGGCACCATCATTTCCTCCAATACATCAGGCATCAGCATCAATGCGATGTCAGAAGGGCGCTCGGAAGATTTCCAGAAGCATTTCCTTGGCACCCATTTCTTTAACCCGCCGCGCTACTTGAAATTGCTTGAAGTCATTCCGGCACAGGCAACAGCTCCGGAAGTCGTTGAATTCATGCAGCAATTCGGTGAAGACCGCTTAGGCAAAGGCGTCGTTTTGGCAAAAGATACGCCGAACTTCATCGCTAACCGCATCGGCACGTACGGCTTGCTCGTCACGGTGCGCGAAATGCAAAACCGCGGCTATTCTATTGGTGAAGTAGATTCCGTTACCGGCCCATTGATCGGCCGCCCAAAATCGGCGACATTCCGTACACTCGATGTTGTAGGTTTGGATACGTTTATGCACGTATCGAAAAACGTCTACGACCAAACCGAAGGCGAAGAACAGCAAGTATTTAAAACGCCTGAATTCATGAAGAGCATGGTCGAAAACGGCTGGATCGGCGCCAAAGCCAAGCAAGGCTTTTTCCAGAAGAAAGACAAAGAAATTCTGGAGCTCGACCCGGACACGATGGAATACCGCCCGGCGCAAAAATTGAAAACGCCTTCACAGGAGGTAGCCAAGCAGCAAAAAGGCTTGTCCGCAAAAATGAAGACACTCGTTTATGCAGACGACCGCACAGGCGAATTGCTGTGGAGCATCCTCGCTCCGACACTCGTCTATTCGGCGCAATTGCACGGCGAGATTGCAGACGATATCGTCGCCATCGACAACGCCATGAAATGGGGCTTCGGATGGGAACAGGGACCGTTTGAAGTTTGGGACGCAATCGGCGTCAAGCAGTCGACAGAAAAAATGGCCGCACAAGGTTTGGAAGTACCAGCATTTGCACAAGCCTTATTGGATAAAGGATTTGATTCCTTCTATAAAGAAGAAAACGGCGATCTGTATTATTTCGACGGGACCGATTATCAGCCCGTTCCGGTCAATGAAAAAGTGATCGACTTGAAGAGCTACAAGAAAAAGCATGGCGTCATCAAATCGAATTCCGGCGCAAGCTTGATCGATCTTGGGGACGGCATCGCATTGCTCGAATTCCATTCGCGGTCGAATGCGATCGGCCTCGATATCATGCAGATGATCAATTTCTCGGTCGATGAAGTCGAGAAAAATTATAAAGGGCTCGTTATTGGCAACCAAGGCAAAAACTTCTGTGTTGGCGCCAACCTCGGCATGATTTTGATGGAAGCTCAAGACGACAATATCTTTGAACTGGATTTGACGATCCGCACCTTCCAGAACGCCATGCTGAAATTGAAATATAGCTCGAAACCGGTTGTTGCGGCACCATTCGGCATGACACTCGGCGGCGGGGCAGAAGTCATCTTGCCAGCAGCACGCGTGCAGGCATCCATGGAAACTTATATGGGCTTAGTGGAAGCAGGCGTCGGGCTCATTCCAGGCGGCGGCGGAAACAAGGAACTTTATATGAAGCAATTAAAAGGCTTGCCGAATCATGTCACGGCTGACTATGTCAATGTAGCAGCGGGCGTGTTCGAATCGATCGCGACTGCGAAAGTGTCGACCTCAGCAGACGAAGCACGTGAAAACAATTTCCTGAACTTCGTCGACGGCATCAGCGTCAATAGCGACCATTTGATTTATGATGCGAAGCAATTGGCATTGTCGCTCCATGATAATGGCTACCAGGCGCCAAGAAGAGAAAAAGTGCCAGTCGCAGGGGAAGCGGGCTATGCCGCGATGCTGCTTGGGGCTGAAGGCATGTTATTATCCGGCTATATCAGCGAACACGATATGAAAATCGCCAAGAAACTGGCGTATGTATTATCAGGCGGCAAACTGCCATACGGCACGAAAGTCGATGAGCAGTATTTGCTCGATTTGGAACGTGAAGCATTCCTGAGCCTCGTTGCTGAACCGAAGTCACAGCAGCGCATGCAGCATATGCTTGTCAAAGGGAAACCATTACGCAATTGATCGCCGATTAGATAGAGGAGGAAATGATATGCGCGAAGCAGTAATTGTGGCCGGAGCCAGAACACCGGTCGGTAAAGCAAAAAAAGGTTCTCTCGCCTCGGTGCGCCCAGATGATTTCGGGGCACTTGTCGTACGGGAAACATTGAAACGGGCTGGATATGACGGCCCCATTGATGATTTGATTATGGGCTGTGCCATGCCAGAAGCAGAACAAGGCATGAACATCGCCCGCAATATCGGGGCGCTCGCAGGGCTTCCGGATACGACGCCGGCCGTTACCGTCAACCGTTTTTGTTCGTCAGGCTTGCAGTCGATCGCTTATGCCGCTGAACGAATCATGGTCGGCCACGCCGAAGCGATCGTTGCCGGCGGCGTCGAATCGATGAGCATGGTGCCGATGATGGGCAATGTGCTGCGGCCGAACGCCAAAATCGCCGAAACCGCCCCGCAATATTACATGAGCATGGGCCATACGGCAGAACAAGTGGCGACACAATACGGTGTCAGCCGGGAAGACCAGGATGCATTTGCGGTCCGGTCTCATGAAAATGCAGCTAGGGCTATCGAAAAAGGACATTTTGTCGATGAAATCGTGCCAGTTGAAGTGATCCAGCGCTATGTCGATAGCCAGAATAAATACCAAGAAAAATCGTTCATGTTCGAAATGGATGAAGGGGTGCGCCACGGCACATCCATCCAGACGCTCAATAAATTGCGCTCAGCATTCTCAGCGCGCGGCACGGTGACAGCGGGTAATTCTTCGCAGACTTCTGACGGCGCAGGTTCTGTGCTTGTCATGGACCGTGAAAAAGCGGAAGCGCTTGGCCTTAAGCCAATCGCGAAATTCCGTTCATTCGCAACAGGCGGCGTGCCGCCGGAAGTCATGGGCATCGGCCCGGTCGTTGCGATTCCTAAAGCCTTGAAACTGGCCGGCTTGACGAAAGACGATATCGACGTCTGGGAACTGAACGAAGCCTTCGCTTCACAGTCGCTCGGCGTCATCCGCGAGCTTGGCTTGGATATGGATAAGATCAATTTGAACGGCGGCGCCATCGCACTCGGCCATCCGCTCGGTGCAACAGGTTCGATTTTGACTTTGCGCATGCTTAGTGAATTGAAGCGCCAAAACAAACAATTCGGTGTCGTCACAATGTGCATCGGCGGCGGAATGGGCGCAGCCGGCGTCTTCGAAATGTTGTAAAGAGAACTTTAGGGGATACGGTTAACAGGGGATTCAAGATAAACGATAAATTGGGAGGAATAGAAAATGGAACAAGAAAAAACATTGATCAAAGGCGGAAGCTTTTTGATCGAAGATGCAGACCTATCGCGTGTGTTCACGCCGGAAGATTTCACAGAAGAGCATAAAATGATCGCCAAAACGACAGAGGATTACGTCAACACAGAAGTTATGCCTTTGGTCGAAAAGTTGGAGAACCATGAATTTGAGCATTCCGTTAAGCTCTTGAAAAAAGCAGGCGAACTTGGCCTTCTCGGCGCAGACGTTCCAGAACAATACGACGGGCTCGGGCTCGACAAAATCGCCTCTGCCTTGATTGCTGAGAAGATGTCCAAAGCGGGCGGTTTCTCCATCACACACGGCGCACACGTCGGCATCGGTTCTTTGCCGATCGTCTTATTCGGTAACGAGGAACAGAAAAAGAAATACTTGCCGGTTCTTGCAACGGGCGAGAAAATCGCAGCTTACGCCTTGACTGAGCCGAGCTCCGGATCAGATGCTTTGGGTGCGAAAACAGTCGCGAAACTGAACGAAGCGGGTACGCATTACGTCTTGAACGGCGAAAAGCAATGGATCACAAACGCAGGATTTGCGGATGTCTTCGTGGTCTATGCAAAAATCGACGGCGAACAATTCTCAGCATTTATCGTCGAGCGCGACTTCGGGGGCGTATCGGTTGGCCCGGAAGAAAAGAAAATGGGCATCAAATCGTCTTCTACACGTACATTGATCTTGGAAGATGCGGAAGTACCAGTGGAAAATCTTCTCGGCGAAGCAGGGCGCGGACACATCATCGCCTTCAATATTTTGAACATCGGGCGCTATAAACTGGGCGTCGGCACAATCGGCGCATCCAAGCGCGCAATGGAATTGACGATTCCTTACACGAACCAGCGCCAGCAATTCAAGACGCCGATCTCTTCTTTCAACCTGACAAAAGAGAAATTGGCGACAATGGCCTCTAAATTGTATGCCGTGGAAAGTTCCGTGTACCGTACAGTCGGCTTGTTCGAAGATCGCATGAGCGGCTTCACGGATGAGCAGCAGGCAGACGGCAAACTGGTCGCGGATTCTATCGCGGAATTTGCCATCGAATGTTCATTGAATAAATTCTTCGGAACGGAAACTTTGGATTATATCGTCGATGAAGGCGTACAGCTTCATGGCGGCTACGGCTTTATGCAGGAATATGAAATCGAGCGCATCTACCGCGATTCCCGCATCAACCGAATCTTCGAAGGAACAAATGAAATCAACCGCCTGCTCGTGCCGGGAACATTGCTACGCAAAGCGATGAAAGGCGAATTGCCGCTATTGCAACATGCGCAAGCTTTGCAGGAAGAATTGTTGATGATGATGCCTGAAGAAGTCGGCACGGAAGCGTTGGCACAGGAAAAAGCATTGGTGAAAAACGCCAAGAAAATCGCCATCCTCGCTGCAGGCCTTGCTGCACAGACTTACGGCAAGAAACTGGAAGCAGAGCAGGAAGTGCTCGTGAACATCGCGGATATCGTCAGCAATGTCTTCGCAATGGAATCGGTTGTCTTGCGCACTGAAAAAGCAATCGCAGCAAGCGGCGAAGAAAAGGCGAAGCAGAAACTTCTTTATACGCAGATCTTCTGCCAGGAAGCTTTAGAAGAAATCGAGAAAGACGCGAAAGAAACCTTGATCGCAGCAATCGATGGCGATAACCAGCGCATGATGTTGTCTGCACTTCGCAAGTTGACGCGTTCAACACCGTACAACTTGATCGCGAAAAAACGCGAAGCATCCGAAAAATTGATCAGTGTAGAAAAATACGTCGTCTAATAGATTGCACAAAACAGGAAGGGGAAACCCTTCCTGTTTTTTTAAGGTTGTCGATATAATTGTGAAGTCGTATTTTCCGAAGCTTATCGCTCGCTTTTCGTGGGCTCGCACCCAAGCCTCCTAAGCCTCCTCAGTATCTACGAAACCTTTGTGCTCAACTCTCACTGCGTTCGAGCATCGCAGAAAACCCGTTTGCTCTAACATCTACCTGGCAGATGCGTCGCAAATGAATGTTCTCAGCTAAGCTTCGCTCATTCATTCCTTGCGGGGGCTCGGTTGTCTCGTCGCTTACGCTGCTCCACTGGAAAGATAAGGTCGGCCTACGGGAGACATTATCTTTGCGAAAGTAATGCGCAACATTAGTGAGCAGAAGGGGTTACGAGCGAACAATTTTCCAAATACTTAAATAGGTCTTTGATTTTGAATGTCGAAAAGATGGTCCGATTTTAATTTATACCGACTTATTAAACTTCTTCAACACTCTGAGAATGGGAAGGAAAAACCTTTTCCTTTTTTTGTTTAAGACATGCACGAAGAGGAGTTATATAATTTTTGTATAAAGTGTTTCTTCTGAGAGCAACAGAAACGGTGAGATTTAATTAGCATTTAAGGTTTTTCCTTCGTTCAATACACAATACCGGATGGGAATGGAGACGGCGACTCCTGCGGAAATAGCACGAGCTGAAGACCCTGGACTGAGCGCAGCGAAGGAAGCGGCTGAAGCCGTGTCCTGGCAGCTGGCACCGCGACGTCCTGTCGCGCCAGCTGCATGACCCACATCCTGTGGGCCCGAAAGCGTCCGTCGAAATGGACATCCGATTTTTCATACAAGAAAGTCACATTTTCAATTCAATTTTCACTAACTCCCTTCCAGTCGACTGCTCCGGGGCATTTTGATATGCTTGATTTACAAGACAGGAGGAGATTTGATGATCCAGTATTACGCTTACCCGAAATGCTCGACCTGCCAAAAAGGCAAGAAATGGCTTGAGGCAAATGATGCGGAGTTCGACTATATCGATATCTCGCAAAATCCGCCTTCCGCGGCACAGCTGAAAGAGATCCACCAAACGAGCGGCATCGAGCTGAAGAAGTTTTTCAATACGAGCGGCAAAAAATACCGTGAACTCGAACTGAAGGAAAAGCTGCCGGAAATGTCAGCAGATGAGCAATACAAATTGCTAGCATCAGACGGCATGCTCATCAAACGCCCGCTTGCATGGGACGGCTCTCAGGCGACACTTGGCTTCAAGGAAGAGGCTTACGGAAATACATGGAGCTGACAAGTTTGTCATCTTGTTTTTCATCCTTGGTTGTGGCAAACTAAAATTGAGTCAATTACATATTTGGAGGGGTTTGGATGAGCACACCACAAGAGCTTCGCTATTCAAAAGAACACGAATGGGTCAAAGTCGAAGACGGCAAAGCACGTATCGGCATTACTCATTTCGCGCAAGATGAACTTGGAGACATCGTATTTGTCGAGCTTCCGCAAGTCGGCGACGAGCTGAAAAAAGACGAGCCATTCGGCAGCGTCGAATCCGTTAAAACAGTATCGGAATTGTATGCGCCAATCAGCGGGAAAATCGTCGAAGTCAATTCTGAGCTTGAAGACAGCCCGGAATTCGTCAACGAATCACCTTATGAAAAAGCGTGGATGGTCGTTGTGGAAGCCCCTTCCGAAGATGAGGTCAATGCATTGATGTCAGCTGACGAATATAAAGAAATGACAAACGAGTAAGTTCTGAAAGCGCCTCTTTATGGCGCTTTTTTTCATATAAGGTTTTCTGGGGGGATACGTATGGAGAAAGTGATAGTGGTTGAAGGGATCAGCGACAAAACCCGGATAGCGCCATTGATTGCAGAACCCGTGACGATTCTTTGCACAAATGGTACAGTGAGTGCTACAAGACTCGAGGAAATGCTGCTGCCTTTTGAAGGGCAGGATATCATCATCCTGGTCGATGCGGACGCTTCAGGCGATAAATTGCGCAAGCTCATCAAGCGTGAGTTTCCGGAAGCCCGCCATTTCCATGTCGACCGAAGTTATAAAGAGGTGGCGACGACGCCGCTGCGGAAGCTGATCGATGTGCTCATCGCAGCAGATGTACGGGTCTTAAATCCAGTAGCAGGGAATGACTAGCATGAATGAATGGACACATAAAGAATGGCTGAAGGAAAAAAACACACAGCCTGTTTCAGCTTATTATCTGTATACGCCGATGTGCGGCACGTGCCAAGTGGCCAGCAAGATGCTCGGCGTGGTGGAAGAGCTTTTGCCAGACCTTCCAATGGGCAAAGCCAATTTGAATTATGTACAGGAAGTGGCGGAGCTTTATGAAGTGGAAAGTGTGCCGTGCCTGTTGATTTCACAGAATGGCAAAGTGACAGACAAGGTTTATGCTTTCCAGTCGGTGCCGTATTTGTACGAGAAATTGAAAACGGTTGACGAATACAGCCAGCCATGATAAATTTAATTTCTGAAATTAACTTAATAGCGTAGCTCTTATAAAGAGAGGTGGAGGGAAGTGCCCGATGAAGCCCGGCAACCGTCATGAAAATGAAATGGTGCCAAGTCACTCAAAGTGAAAACTTTGAAAGATGAGAGAACGGTTTATTGTGTTTACACATGTGCCTTTCTGCTTATCTGAGCAGGAAGGCTTTTTTATTAGCAAAAGATTTAGGAGAGTGCCCAATCATGATTGAGTTAAAAGGATTGACAAAAGTTTTTGATACTGGCAAAGCGCGCTTGACGGCTGTCGACCATGTCGACTTAACGGTGCCGGTCGGTGAAATTTTTGGCATTATCGGCTATAGCGGAGCGGGGAAAAGTACCTTGATCCGCCTGCTAAATGGTTTGGAAAAACCGAGCGAAGGCTCCGTTGAAATCAACGGCCAGAACATCACGGCGATTTCGGGGCCGAAACTCCGCAAAGCCCGCCAAAAGGTCAGCATGATTTTCCAGCATTTCAATTTGCTGTGGTCGCGGACCGTCCGCGAGAACATTGAATTCCCGCTTGAGATTGCAGGAGTCGGGAAAGAGGAGCGGCGCAAGCGTTCTGCAGAGCTGATCGAACTGGTTGGCCTCGAAGGACGCGAAAGCGCATATCCAGCCCAGCTTTCCGGCGGTCAGAAGCAGCGCGTCGGCATTGCCCGTGCGCTGGCGAATGACCCGGAAGTGCTTTTGTGCGATGAAGCGACATCGGCTCTTGATCCGCAAACGACCGATGCGATTTTGGAATTATTGGTCGACATTAACAAGCGCCTCGGCTTGACGATTGTTTTGATCACGCACGAAATGCACGTCATCCGCAAGATCTGCCATCGCGTGGCAGTGATGGAAGGCGGACGCGTCGTTGAACTTGGCGAAGTGCTGCATGTCTTCCAGCATCCGAAGGAAACGATCACGAAGCGCTTTGTTGCCCAAGTAACCGAGACGGAAGATTCAGCAGAGACCGTCCGCCATCTGCGCGAGCAATATCCGGAAGGGCAATTGGTCAAGTTGATATTCGTCGGGGACCAGGCAGAGCAGCCGATCCTGACTCAGCTGATCCGGGAATATAAAGTGGAAGTCAATATTGTCCACGGCAACATCTCCCATACCCAACGGGGTGCTTATGGAACGCTCATCCTTCAACTGAAGGGCACTGCAGATGAAATAAACAAAGCTTTAGCTTTCCTCGGTGCACATGATGTACAGACGGAGGTGATGGGCAATGCTTGAGACCTTATTCCCGAACGTAGATTGGGCGGATATGTGGGAAGCAACACTCGAAACCATTTATATGACGGCCATGTCCACGTTTTTCACATTTGTTATTGGTTTGGTCCTGGGGATCGTCTTATTCCTTACCGCACCGAACCAGTTATGGGCAAACAAAATCGTCAACTGGCTGACGGGTGCTTTCGTTAATATTTTCCGTTCGATTCCCTTCATTATTTTAATTATTTTGCTGATTCCGTTTACGAAATTTTTGATCGGCAGCATTCGCGGACCGAACGCTGCGCTTCCGGCATTGATCATCGGGGCAGCTCCTTTCTATGCCCGCATGGTGCTTATTGCGTTAAAGGAAATCGACAAAGGCGTCATCGAAGCTGCCCGGTCGATGGGAGCGACGACTTGGACGATCATTCGCAAAGTATTGCTTCCTGAATCCAAGCCGGCATTGATTTCTGGGATTACGGTGACAGCTATCGCATTGGTGGGCTACACCGCAATGGCTGGCATTATCGGCGCAGGAGGGCTAGGGACCCTTGCCTTCCTGGACGGTTTCCAAAGAAGCCGAGAAGACGTCACCTTGATGGCGACGATTGCGATTCTGGTCATTGTATTCATTGTCCAATTTATCGGTGATTACTTAACTAGAAAAGCAGACAAGCGTTAAATTTCGCACCGTCATGGAATTACTGGAGAAAATAGGGCTTTTTAGTCCAAAAAAATAAAAACTACATTTAATAGAAGAAAAGGGGAAATTTGTAATGAAAAAATTAGTATTTGGTTCATTTGCAGCAGTATTGGCATTATCCGCTTGCGGGGCAGAGGAAGAAAACAACAGCGGCGCATCAGAAGGAGAAACGAGCACATTGACAGTTGGGGCTTCGAACGTTCCGCATGCTGAAATCCTTGAACAGGCTAAACCGATTTTGGAGGAACAGGGCATCGAGTTGGATATTCAGACATACCAAGATTACATCTTGCCAAACCAAGACTTGGAATCAGGCGATTTGGATGCAAACTATTTCCAACATACGCCTTACCTGGAATCGCAAATTGCTGATCATGGCTATGACTTTGTAAGTGCTGGCGGCATTCACATCGAGCCGATCGGCGTTTATTCTCAAGACTACTCGTCTCTTGAAGATTTGCCGCAAGATGCGACAATCCTCATGAGTAATTCAGTCGCTGACCATGGCCGCATCCTGGCTATGCTCGAAGCGGAAGGTTTGATCACGTTGGAAGAAGGCATCGACAAGACGACGGCCGAAACTAGCGATATCGTAGAAAATGAGAAAAACCTGCAGTTTGATACAGAGTACGAAGCAGCTTTGCTTGTGCAAATGTATGAAGCGGGTGAAGGCGATGCGGTATTGATCAACTCGAACTATGCAATTGATGCTGGATTGAGCCCGATGGAAGATGCCATCGCTCTTGAAAGCTCAGATTCTCCGTACGCCAATGTCATTGCTGTTCAAGCGGGAGACGAAAATAACGAAGACATTCAAGCCTTGGTTGACGTATTGACGTCGCAAGAAATCCAAGACTTCATCTTGGAAGAATGGAACGGGTCAATCGTTCCAGTCGAACAATAAACCTTTTAGCCAGCCTATTCTCTTTAGAATGGGCTGGTTTTTTCGTGCGCATAAAATGCCCTGGTTCAGGTGAAATGCCGTGGTAAGTAGACTAAAACTAAGCGTGAAAGTTTTTAGGTCATTTTTCCAGAATAATAAAAATATTACGTGATTTAGAAAAAAGCTATTAGCTTTTCGAAAACTATGGTAATTTCACATAATAACAAATAAACAACTGTTTACACAGGGAGGACAAGAACATGAAATTTCAATTCGGTTTGCTGCCGCGGATTGTGCTGGCCATTGTGCTTGGCGTACTCATCGGCTCTGTGGCGCCAGAGGAACTCGTCCGTGTATTTGCTACGTTCACAGGAATTTTCGGCGGGTTCTTGAATTTTATCGTGCCATTGATTATTCTCGGTTTTATTGCACCAGGCATTGCAAAGCTTGGAAAAGGTTCAGGGAAATTATTGGGGCTTGCGACTGCAGTTGCGTATTTATCGACCATTGTGGCAGGCGTCCTGGCATTTATCGTGGCTTCTTCCCTTTTGCCGAATTTGATGGAAGGCGGTTCATTGAGCAATTTGGATGATCCCGAAAATGCTCTCGCTTCCAGTTTCATTGCTTTGGAGATTCCTCAATTGTTCGGGGTCATGAGCGCCTTGATCTTGGCATTTCTGCTCGGAATCGGCATGGCTTCTACAGGAAGCAAGACAATGGCATCGTTTTTTGAGGAATTCCAAGAGATCATCGAAAAAGTTATTTCATACATCATAATCCCACTATTGCCTTTTCACATCTTCGGTATTTTTGCGAATATGGCATACGGCGGTGCAGTGTTTGAAATCCTTTCTCTCTTTGCGGTAGTTTTCATCCTGATCATCGTTTTGCACTGGGTCATGCTTACGGGCCAGTACACCACTGCGGGGATACTGAGAAAGAGCAATCCGTTCGCTTTGATCCGGACGATGCTGCCGGCTTACTTCACGGCGCTCGGGACACAGTCTTCAGCAGCTACCATCCCGGTCACTTTACGCCAAGCACGTAAAACAGGCGTGAAAGAACGTGTGGCGGACTTCACGGTCCCGTTGTTTGCAACGATTCATTTGTCAGGCAGTACCATTACGCTCGTCACTTGTGCGATCGGCGTAATTTTATTGACAGGGGATGCGCCATCATTCGGCAACTTCTTTCCATTCATCCTCATGCTTGGAGTGACGATGATCGCAGCTCCCGGCGTTCCGGGCGGCGCTGTCATGGCAGCCATCGGTTTGCTGGAAGTGATGCTCGGCTTCGACGAGACGATGGTCGCTTTGATGATCGCGTTGTACATGGCTCAGGACAGTTTTGGGACTGCAGCCAATGTGACGGGAGACGGCGCGCTCGCAAATATCGTCGACCGTTTCACTCCATCCCAAAAAGTATGAATTGTGCCGGAATTCAATGAATTCCGGCTTTTTAATGCTCTCTATACGGATAAATCTGGCTATGCTATCATATGCTGGATATGAAATTCAGGAGGCACGAACATGAAAAAGATGACAATTCTTAGCCTATCTGCTGCTTTGATGCTTGCAGCATGCGGAAACGAACAATCTACTGACACAACTGAAACGGATTCTGGATCTGCCACTATGGAATCTGGAAAAGAAAGCGTTAAGAGCCAATTGATGCAATTTTATCTTTCCGTTTCTAAAGAAATAAACAAAGAAGATGCACCATTGAATGATTTTGAAATCGCTCAAGCTGAAGAGACGCTGCCAAGCGGCGCAGAACTTTCAGAGTTGAAAGAAGCTGCTGCAACGTCTGCTGAACAAGCGAAGCAAGCGGTAGAATCGATGGAAGTGCCGGAATCACTAAATGATTACCAGGAAGAAATCGATGGGGCATTGGCTTCAATTACTGAATCTTATGAGATGAAAATCGAAGAACTTGGAACAGAAGCACCTGATTTTCAAGCAGCTGCCGATAAATTTGCCGAAGCTGACGCTGCTTTCAATGAAATATTAGAAGAAAACGGCTTGGTTGCGTCTAACCTCTACAACGAAGTAAGCCAATAATTTGTGAAAGCTGCCCATATAACGGGCAGCTTTTTCTATATATTCCCATTAACTATGACGATAGGTCTATTTTCAGATAAATTAGATTATTACTCTTGTTTAACTTTCGAACGGTCGGGTATACTTGTAAAAGTAAAATAAGATAACTCGAAAGGAATGGTTTATTATCGATTCTCAAGGTATTGAAAAGACGGAAAAAATAGAACAGGCATTCAGAGACGTACACGGGTACGGACTGAACGAATACCAAAATGACCCGCAAAAAATCCTTGAAGTTGAACAGCGCCGTGAGCAAGATTATCGCCAAGGCCAGTCGGTTGCGGCACAAATCGAACGCCAAGCGCACCGCGAATAGCAATAGATACACGATCCACATACATTCAAACATTCAAATGAAGCTGCCGGACAGAGTGAACATCTCTGCCCGGTTTTTCTATGTCGAAGCACAGGGAATCCAGTGGCTTGAACGCAGTTTATTGAAATGAATTCTCATTTAGCCTAACTTTATTGAAAATGCAGGAAATAGGCAAAGCTCTCTGGAAATAGCTGCCTGACAGCAGGAAATCCGGATTTCAAAATGGTTTTTGGCGGAGGCTTGCGGCCGATTTTAACATTTGCTACTGAAGTCGATATAAGTTAAGATTAGAATGATACTAATTAAGAGTGCGAGGCATTCTTCAATAACATTATGGAGGTATTTACATGTCAACTTTGGTCATTAAAGATCTACACGTTGAAATCGAAGGAAAACAGATTTTAAAAGGTGTAAACATCACAATTAACACGAGCGAAATCCATGCCATCATGGGGCCGAACGGTACAGGGAAATCTACCTTGGCGTCAGCAATCATGGGGCATCCTAAATATGAAGTAACACAAGGCACGATCGAATTGGACGGAGAAGACGTATTGGCGATGGAAGTCGACGAGCGCGCACGCGCAGGACTCTTCCTGGCTATGCAGTACCCGAGCGAAATTTCAGGCGTCACAAATGCTGACTTCATGCGCTCTGCGATGAACGCACGCCGCGAAGAAGGCAACGAAGTTTCATTGATGAAATTCATCCGTGAACTTGACAGCAAAATGGAAACTCTTGCAATGGACCAGGACATGGCACAGCGCTACTTGAACGAAGGATTCTCCGGCGGCGAGAAGAAACGCAACGAAATCCTCCAAATGATGATGATCAAACCGACATTCGCTGTACTCGATGAAATTGACTCCGGTCTTGATATCGATGCATTGAAAGTCGTTTCTGACGGCATCAATCAAATGAAGGGCGAGAACTTCGGCTGCTTGATTATCACTCACTATCAGCGCCTGTTGAACTACATCACGCCAGATCACGTCCATGTTATGATGCAAGGCCGCGTCGTTAAATCCGGCGGACCTGAACTTGCGCATAAATTGGAAGCGGAAGGCTATGACTGGATCAAGGCAGAACTCGGCATCGAAGACGAGACTGTCGGACAAGAAGCATAATTGGAAGGAGAGACTAACGTGACGGTTGAAACAAAACTAACGATGACCGAGCAGGATGTACGCTCCTTCTCGGCTTCGCACTCAGAACCAGAAGAATTTACAAACTTGCGCGTACAGGCTTTGGCTGCTGCCGAAGCGTTGCCGCTCCCAAAACCCGATAAAACGAAAATCATCAACTGGAACTTCACGGACTTCCCGGTCCATACAGTAGAAAGCTCTACGTATGGGTCGTTGGATGAATTGCCGGAGCAGGTAAAGTCCATTGTTGATACGGATCAAAAAAATCTATACATCCAGCACAACAATACGCCGGCTTATATTTCCTTGGATAAAAATCTGCAGCAACAAGGCGTTATTTTGACAGATATCCAAACGGCGATCCGTGAGCACGGTGATTTGGTCGCTAAGTATTTCATGACAGAAGCGGTCAAAGCGGAAGAACATAAATTGACGGCTCTTCATGCAGCGCTTCTAAATGGCGGGATGTTCCTATACGTGCCGAAGAATCTTGCCATAAAGAATCCGGTGCAAGCGATCTTTGTACATGACAATGAGGAAGCTTCTCTGTTCAATCACGCATTGATTGTTGCCGATAAAGGCAGCGAAGTAACTTATGTGGAGAACTATATTTCCACAGTACCGAAAGCAAAAGGCCAAGCGAATATCGTTTCAGAAGTCTTTGCAGAAGACAATGCGTCTGTCACTTACGGCGCAGTGGACGTACTCGCTGAAGGATTCACGACTTATGTGAACCGCCGCGGAGTAGCTCAGCGCGATGCACGCATCGAATGGGCTCTCGGCATGATGAACGATAGCGATACCATTTCCGATAACACGACATTCCTAATCGGCGATAATTCAGTCGGCGATACGAAAACAGTAGTAGTTGGAAGAGGCGCGCAAAAGCAAAACTTCACGACACAAGTCATCCATTGGGGCAAAAACTCCGACGGCCAGATCTTGAAGCACGGCGTCATGAAAGATTCCGCTTCTGCTATCTTCAATGGCATCGGCAAAATCGAACATGGCGCGACTAAAGCCAACGCAGAACAGGAATCCCGTGTTCTGATGTTGAGCCCGAAAGCGCGCGGCGATGCAAACCCGATCCTCTTGATCGATGAAGATGATGTAACGGCAGGACATGCGGCATCAGTCGGACGCGTAGATCCGCTTCAATTGTATTATTTGATGAGCCGAGGCATTACAAAACAAGAAGCTGAACGTCTTGTTATTCACGGCTTCCTGGCACCGGTTGTAAACGTGTTGCCAATCGAAGGCGTTAAAAAGCAATTGACGGAGGTTATCGAAAGGAAAGTCCGCTAATGAATCCAGAGATCAAGAGCTATTTTCCGATACTCAACCAGGAAATCAATGGACATCCGCTCGTCTATTTAGACAGCGCGGCGACTTCCCAGAAGCCGATGCCAGTCATCGAAGCGCTGAAAGAATATTACGAGTCTGATAATTCCAATGTCCACCGCGGCGTTCACACGCTCGGCAACCGGGCGACAGAGAAATATGAAGGCGCCCGCGAGAAGGTGCAACAATTCATCAACGCGAATTCGACGCAGGAAATTGTCTTTCTCCGCGGCACGACGACCGCGATCAACTTGGTCGCGCAAAGCTATGGCCGTGCCAATGTAGAAGAAGGCGATGAAATCGTCATCACGTATATGGAGCATCACTCGAACATCATTCCTTGGCAGCAGCTCGCAAAAGAACGCGGCGCTGTCTTGAAATACATCGAGCTCGAAGAAGACGGCACCATCTCACTTGAAAATGTCCGTGCAGCCATCACCGACCGGACAAAAATCGTGTCGATGGTTTACGTATCCAACGTGCTTGGCACGATGAACCCGGTGAAGGAAGTGGCGAAAATCGCCCACGAACATGGCGCTGTCATGATGGTGGACGGAGCACAAGCTGCGCCTCACTTGAAAATCGATGTCCAGGACTTGGATTGCGACTTCTTCGCATTTTCCGGCCACAAAATGGTCGGCCCGACTGGCATCGGCGTCTTGTATGGCAAAAAGTATTTGCTAGAAGCCATGGAGCCTGTGGAGTTCGGTGGCGAGATGATCGACTTTGTCGGATTATACGATTCGACATGGAAAGAGTTGCCTTGGAAATTCGAAGGCGGCACACCGATCATTGCCGGGGCAGTCGGTTTGGCTGCGGCCATCGACTTCCTGCAGGAAATTGGATTGGATGAAATTGAAAAACATGAACACCATATGGCAGCCATCGCGATGGACAAGATGTCGGCTATTGAAGGGCTTGAGATTTACGGCCCGAAAGACCCGGCGAAACGTGCAGGAATCGTCACTTTCAATTTGAAAGAAGTCCATCCCCACGATGTAGCGACTGTGCTCGATATGAGCGGCATCGCTGTCCGCGCAGGCCATCACTGCGCACAGCCATTGATGAAATGGCTTGACGTGACAGCGACAGCACGCGCAAGCTTCTATCTTTATAATGACGAATCGGATATCGATCGCCTAGTGGAAGGTTTGCGTTCTGCAAAGGAGTATTTTAGCGATGTCTTTTAATAATTTAGATCAATTATATCGACAAGTAATCATGGACCATTACAAGACGCCCCGCAACAAGGGTGCGCTTGAACAGGACAGTGTCAATATCGAAATGAACAACCCGACTTGCGGCGACCGCATCCAATTAACGCTGCAAGTGGAAGATGGCATCGTCAAAGACGCCAAATTCGACGGGGAAGGCTGCTCGATTTCAATGGCATCTGCTTCTATGATGACGCAAGCCGTCAAAGGCAAAGATGTAGATACAGCATTGAAGCTGTCCGAGATTTTCTCGGACATGATGCTTGGCAAAGAGTACGACGATTCAGTGGACCTTGGGGATATTGAAGCATTACAAGGTGTATCCAAATTCCCGGCGCGTATCAAATGCGCGACCTTAGCGTGGAAAGCCATGGAAAAAGGTGTGCACGACGAAGAAAAATCGTAACAGAGAACGGAGGAACGACGATGGCGAAAAAAATGCCGGAAATCGGAGATTATAAATATGGGTTCCATGACAAGGATGTCTCCATCTTCAGATCCAAACGCGGTCTGACGGAAGACATTGTCAGAGAAATTTCGAAGATTAAAGAAGAACCGGAATGGATGCTCGAATCACGCTTGAAAGCGTTGAAACTATTCTATTCCATGCCAATGCCGCAATGGGGCGGAGATTTGAACTCGCTGGATTTTGACGAAATTACCTATTACGTCAAACCTTCTGAAGCGAGCCAGACTTCATGGGATGAAGTTCCTGAAGAAATCAAGCGTACGTTTGATAAACTGGGAATTCCTGAAGCTGAACAGAAATACCTCGCAGGTGTTTCTGCACAGTACGAATCCGAAGTTGTTTACCATAACATGAAAGCGGATCTTGAAGACATGGGCATCATCTTTAAAGATACGGATGCAGCGCTTCGTGAAAACGAAGACCTCTTCAGAGAAAACTTCCAGACAGTCATTCCAGCAGCAGACAATAAATTCTCTGCATTGAACACGGCTGTTTGGTCGGGTGGTTCGTTCATCTATGTACCGCCAGGCATCAAAGTGGAATCGCCGCTGCAAGCCTATTTCCGCATCAACTCGGAAAACATGGGCCAATTCGAGCGTACGATGATTATCGTCGACGAAGGCGCAAGCGTCCATTACGTAGAAGGCTGTACGGCACCAGTTTACACGACGAACTCGTTGCACTCAGCAGTAGTTGAAATCATCGTGAAAAAAGATGCTTATTGCCGCTATACAACGATCCAAAACTGGGCGAACAACGTATACAACCTGGTAACGAAACGTGCTTTCGTTGACGCGAACGGCACGATGGAATGGATCGACGGCAACATCGGTTCGAAATTGACAATGAAATATCCTGCAGTCTTCCTTAAAGGCGAAGGCGCACGCGGCATGACGTTGTCGATTGCGATCGCCGGCAAAGGCCAGCACCAGGATGCAGGCGCGAAAATGATCCACTTGGCGCCGAACACATCTTCATCAATCGTCTCAAAATCGATTTCGAAGCAAGGCGGGAAAGTTTCTTACCGCGGAATCGTGCATTTCGGCCGCAAAGCGGACGGCGCACGTTCGAACATCGAATGCGATACTTTGATTATGGACAATCAGTCAACATCCGATACAATTCCTTATAACGAGATCATGAACGACAACGTATCGCTTGAACACGAAGCGAAAGTGTCGAAAGTCTCCGAAGAGCAATTGTTCTATCTGATGAGCCGTGGCGTTTCTGAACAGGAAGCGACAGAAATGATCGTCATGGGCTTCATCGAGCCATTCACTAAAGAATTGC
Organism: Planococcus sp. MSAK28401; assembly: GCF_018283455.1. NCBI lineage: Bacteria > Bacillati > Bacillota > Bacilli > Caryophanales > Caryophanaceae > Planococcus > Planococcus alpniumensis. The sequence goes on from NZ_JAAMTH010000001.1 coordinate 1,238,617, forward strand.
CGATGGAGTATGCAGTCGAAATGAACCGTCTTATCAAGTTCGAGATGGAAGGTTCGATCGGTTAATCAATCAATTAATCAATCCCCGGCATGGAAAATGCCGGGGATTTTTTATGCCGTTTTGGAGGAGTGGATCTCCTCGTTTGCACGTACTTCGTTTTACTGCTTTTCCTAAGGGTATACAAGGGGTGAAGCAAAAATTTGAGGAGGGATTTTTCTAATGAGCCAAACTTTTGATGCGTTAAAAGAGAAAATCAGCAACGCTGACATGGGAGAAGCGAAAGAAATCATCACTCAAGTCAAGCAAGCATACGATGACGGCAAGATTGATGAAAGCGAAAAAAACGAATTGATGGATCTCGCAAAATCCAAAATCGGCGGCGGTGGGCTTGGAGGATTATTCTAAAAGCCTGCAGCTCAACTGAAAAAATAAGCTTTGGCATCTGTTAAGGATGGCCAAAGCTTATTTTTTCATGTGTTTTAAAGCTTCCCGCCTGCTCAGTGGCTGAAGCGTATGGGTAGAAACGAAGTCCAAGACCCAAATGGGATCTGTTTTTGCATATTCCCGCAAAGCCCAGCCGATGGATTTCTGAATGAAGAATTCGCGGGATTCGGCATGTAGAGAGATGATAGAGCCGAGCATTTCCCTGTCGGTCTGTTGTTTGAATTTCAACTGGTGCAAGATGGCTGCTCGCTGGGTCCATAAGTTTTCTGCATGTGCCCACTCAATAAGGATCGGGGCAGTAGTTTTTCGGTCGAGCAATACAATATGACCGGCGAGTTTCGGGGCAATGGCATCGACAGTGTCCCACCAGGAATTGGATTCGATTAGCAGGCGCAAAAACGGTAGGTCCTCCTGAGCCAATTCTTTTTTTGCTTTTTCCAGCAATTCAATGGCCGCGTAATGATATTCGCGTTCTGGCATTGCATACAATGCTTGGACGATGGACTTCAATTGTGCTTTTTCAGGGAGGAGATAGGCGGATAGCTGCTCTTTCATTAACGCGGTACGCAGAGGTTTCTGAATTCCTAAAAATGGGAAGTGGTGTTTCATATAAGCGGCCATCGGAGCGGCAAGCTCCGGGTTGCGATTGTCTTCAAAGCGTGCGATTAGGGCAGCTGTGTCCCATGGTTTTTTCATTTCCAAATACCTCCTGAAAAATAGATTGATGTGCGATTGTAACCATGTTTGAAATAGGGTGGGCTTTGCCTGGCATTGCATTAGCGAATCTCAAAAAGGACGCCTGTTTTGTTCTATGCTATCATAAAATAATAACGAAAATGGAGGCAGGGCGATGATTTATGTTGGATTGACGGGCTGGGGAGATCATCCAGATGTGTATAGCCCCGGGTCGAAACAAAAAGATAAATTGGTCGATTATAGTGCGCATTTTCCGATTGTGGAACTGGATTCTTCATTTTACGCAGTCCAGCCTGAGCGCAATATCAGCAAATGGATCCGCGAGACGCCGGACAATTTCCAATTCGTCGTAAAAGCATATCAGGGCATGACTGGGCATCAGCGCGGGGAAAATCCATTCGAGACCCGCGAGGAAATGTTCGAAGCTTACAGGTTGTCTGTCCGGCCGCTGAAAGAAGCGGGGAAGCTAGCCATGGTACTGTTGCAATTTCCGCCGTGGTTCGACTGCCAGAAAGATCATGTCGATGAAATCCGCGCCATTATCGGCGAATTGCAGGAATTCGACTTGGCGATCGAATTCCGCCATCAATCTTGGTATGCGGATGGCATGAAAGAAAAAACGCTGGAATTCCTCCGCGAACACGGGTTGATCCATTCGGTCTGCGATGAGCCACAGGCAGGGGATGGCTCAGTTCCGCTTGTCCCCGAATCCAGCCGTCAAGATAAAGTGCTGCTGCGTCTGCACGGGCGTAATGTCCACGGCTGGCTGAATCCCGGTAATGCTGAAAAATGGCGGGAAGTGCGTTATCTATACGATTATAACCGTGAGGAACTAGAAGAGATCAGCCGGGCTGTGAAGCATCTTGAACAGCAGGCAGAGCAGGTATATGTGATCTTCAATAATAATTCAGGCGGACATGCAGCGGGCGATGCAAAACAGTTCCAGGAATCAAATGGTTTGCATTTCGAAGGCTTGTCCCCGAAACAGCTCGACCTGTTTGAAGGCGGGTTCTGATGGTATTCCTGATCCTTTTAGTAGTCGGACTTGCTTCAGGGATCGTCGGCGCGCTTATCGGCCTTGGAGGAGGCGTCGTCTTGGTGCCGGTGCTGCTATTCCTCAGCTCTTCGGTAAGTGTATTTCCAAACTTATCGCCTCAACAGATTGTGGGGCTATCGGTCGTTATGATGATCTTCATCGGCTTATCTTCAACGATTGCCTATATGAAGGTTGGCACTGTCGACTACCGAAGCGGGTTCATTTTCTTTATCGGCAGTGCGCCTGGAACGGTTTTAGGCGCCTTCGTCAACAGCAGTCTTGATGTGCCGTCCTTTCAATTGTATTTCGGCCTGCTATTGGTGTTCTTATCGTTGCTGCTGTTGCTCCGGGATCGCTTAAAGGCGGTGAGCTGGTTCGTTGATCACGGCAAAAAGCTAAGTTTCCATGACCGTCGAGCTGATCAGGAATATGTCTACGGTTACCCGATATGGTTTGCGCTCTTATTGACTTTTTTCGTCGGCTTTGCGTCCGGGCTATTCGGCATCGGCGGGGGTTCGATTCTCGTACCCGCCATGATCTTGCTGTTTTTATTTCCGCCTCATGTAGCCGTTGGGACGTCGATGCTGATGGTCTTTCTGTCGGCCATCGTTAATTCCATTACGCATATTTCACTCGGCAATGTCCCGTGGATCTATACTTTGGCCATTATCCCCTCAGCCTATATCGGCGCGAAAATCGGTGCCAAGCTGAACCGCAGTATCAAATCCGACACACTGGTCCTCGTGCTGCGGCTCGCATTATTATTACTCGGGCTCCGCTCGATTTACGAAGGAATTTTCAGTTCATAATGAGGTGTTTGACATGAGTGAAATCATCCATATTTATCATACGAACGACCTGCATAGCCATTTTACACACTGGCCCCGCATCAAATCCTTGCTGACAGAGCGCAGGCATTGGCACGAGGAAGCGGGCGACGTGTGTTTAGTCCTCGATATTGGGGACCACGTTGACCGTTCGCATCCTTTTACGGAAGGAACGGCCGGCAAAGGCAATGTGCAGCTGCTCAATGAAGCGGGTTACGATGCCGTGACTATCGGCAATAATGAAGGGATTACACTGTCCAAAGCAGAACTGGACGAATTGTACGTGCAGGCAGATTTTTCTGTAGTGGTTGCGAATCTATTGGATTTGGATGGCAAGCAGCCGGAATGGGCAAGCCCGAACCAAATCATCGTAACGAAGGATGGCACGAAAATCGGCATCATTGCAGCAACAGCGGAATTCACTCCGTTTTACCGCCGTCTCGGCTGGCAAGTGACGAACGGCAGGGAAGTGATTAAGCGGGAAGCGGCCGAAATCCGCCAGTCGGTCGATTTTCTTATCTGCATGTCCCATCTTGGCATCAGGGAAGACGAACTGTTGGCAGCAGAATGCCCGGAACTCGACATTATCTTGGGGGCGCATACCCATCATCTATTCCATCAAGGAAAAGAAATGGGCGGGACCTTGCTCGGTGCTGCCGGTAAGTTCGGTTATTATATCGGCCATATTGAAATTGATATAGCGACACGCAAGATGACCGCGGAAGTGATTGAAACCGACCAGTTGCCAGAAGCTGATGAAGGGTTCAATGAATACTTGGTCGGCGTCGGCAAGCAACAAATGGCTGAGACGGTTTTCTACAATGATCGGCATTTAAAAGCTGAATGGTTCAAACCTTCTCCTATGGCAGAATTATTTGGCGATGCCTTGGTTTCGTTCGCCTCGGCGGATTGCGGATTGTTCAATGCCGGCATTTTCATGGAAGATATGCCAAAAGGCGAGATGACGCGCTACGATTTCCACCGCATGCTGCCGCATCCGATCAATCCGTGCGTCATCGATCTCAGTGGCGCGGAGCTAAAAGAAATTTATCTTCAATCCTTGAACGAAGACTGGCCGCAGCTCGAGCTTAAAGGTATGGGCTTTCGGGGAGCGGTGTTCGGCCGGATGATTCATAGCAACATGGATATGGACGAGCATCAACTGATGGTCGGGGGCGAACCTGCTGACCCGAATCGCATTTACCGGCTGGCGACACTTGACCTGTTTACATTCGGCTACTTTTTCCCAGCATTGAAGCGGGCGCAGAAGAGCTATTTCATGCCTGAATTCCTGCGTGATGTTTTCGGTGATTATTTTCGCATGAAAGCCATTAAATAGAAGGAACATTCAAAATGGACTGTTAGTTGATTTCGTGTGCTTTTTGGGCTATGCTTTTTATGAATTAGATATCGATGGGTAGAGGCTGCAGCCTTCATCAGTAGAATGTGCGAGTTTGACCGCGTTGACCACATTCGAAAGGGAAGCTTGCCGAAATCACTGTTTCCGGGTCAGGGGAGCGGAGATTGGGGGCATTTCGAACAGGAATGCCACTGTCATTTGCAGTTTACTGCGGATGGAGAGCTACAGGGTTGTTTGATGCTTGTGCACACAGACGAATTGTAGGAAGCCGGTTTATCCCTTGGATAAACCGGCTTTTTTGGTCTAAGCCTTACCATCAAAACGAATAGGAGGAAATCTAATTATGGAAAACACAATCTTTTCGATACTGCCGCCAATTATCGCGATTGCGATGGTCCTGTTGACGCGTCGCGTATTGCTGTCGCTCGGCGTCGGCATCGTAGCGGCTGCGCTGATCTTGACTTCGTTTGCGCCAGTTGAGGCAGCGAATGAATTATTTACTTCATTTGCAGTGATTTTTTGGAATGAAGGCTTTAACGCTTACAATGTCTTCATCATTTTGTTCTTGTTATTGCTGGGAGTGATTACAGCATTCGTCAGCTTGTCTGGCGGTAGCCATGCATTTGCCGATTGGGCATCTGCGCGTGTGAAAACACGCCGCGGGGCGAAATTGGTTACGGTATTTCTCGGCATCTTGATTTTCATCGACGATTACTTCAATGCCTTGGCCGTCGGGCAAGTCGCACGGCCGATTACGGATCGCTATAAAGTATCGCGTGCAAAACTAGCTTATTTCATCGATTCCACGGCTGCACCGATTTGTGTCGTGTCTCCCGTATCCAGCTGGGGAGCTGCCATCATCGGGATCATCGGAACGATTTTAGCTGGACAGACCTTCTTGGAATACTCAGCGCTGGAAGCCTTCCTATGGATGGCACCGATGAACTTCTACGTCATCGCGGCACTCGCCATCGTATTCTTCGTCGCGATCCGTGATGTGGATTTCGGGGAAATGAAAAAACATGAACGCCTGGCGATTACAGAAGGCCAGTTGTTCAATCCAGATAAAGTGATTCCCGGGGAAATGAAAGAAGATTTCCCGAGCCACGCACACGGACGTGTCCGTGATTTGCTGTTGCCGATCCTGTTATTAATCGTCGGGACAGTCGCAGCGATGATGTGGACAGGATATGTAAATGCCGATAGAGTATTTGACATCTGGCTCATTTTCGAAAACACGGATGTGCCATTATCCTTGATCACAGGCGGAATCATCGGTGCGCTTGCTGCGATTATCCTGTACGCCATCCAGATCAGACGAAACGAAGTGGCAAAAGTGCAGTGGATCGGCAGAGGCATCTGGGCTGGCATTCAATCGATGGCTGGTGCAGTGTTTATCTTGATCTTTGCGTGGTCGCTGACTTATTTGATCGACGCGTTGCAAACTGGGACTTATCTTGCCGATGCAGTGGCACGCGGCAATGTGCCGACTAGTGTACTGCCGGTTCTATTGTTTGTGCTAGCAGGAGTCATGGCCTTTTCAACAGGCACTTCTTGGGGCTCGTTCGGGATCTTGCTGCCGATCGCTGGAACGATCATGATCCAGGCAGAACCTGAATTATTGCTCGCTTCTTTGTCTGCTGTATTGGCAGGCGCGGTATTCGGAGATCACTGTTCACCGATCTCAGATACCACCATTTTGTCGTCAACAGGTGCAGGAAGCAACCATATGGACCATGTCGTCACACAGTTGCCGTATGCATTGACTTCTGCAGCGATCGCAGCGGTAGGGTATATCGTCATAGGCTTTACCGGCTCCTTGCCTCTGGCTCTCGGAGCGGTAGCAATCGTCTTGGCAATACTATTCATTTTCTGGTCTAAACGCACAACTTTAATGGAGAAACATGAACAGAACTAAGATTTGAAAGGTGGAGATACTATATCTCCACCTTTTTATTATTATAATAATAGTTTTTCTGAGAAATTTTCAGAAATTATCTTTACTTTGAACAGGGTCCTAGTTATACTAAATTTAGATTCCAAAATAATCTGAATATAAACAAACTTCCTATTTTTCTGTTAAAAAATTGGAAGCTACCAACAAAGGGGGAAGAGAAATGGAACGTTCTACATGGGGAACGAGAGCCGGTTTTATCATGGCGGCGGTCGGTTCAGCAATAGGACTAGGGAATATTTGGCGGTTCCCGTATGTAGCATATGAAAATGGTGGGGGCGCATTTTTTATACCGTATTTGTTTGCTCTTTTAACAGCCGGGATTCCAATTCTTATATTGGAGTTTACTATCGGCCATCGTTATCGCGGATCCGCACCACTTTCATTCTTTAGAATGAGCGGCAAGAAAGCCGAATGGCTCGGCTGGTGGGCGATGTTCGTGTCGTTCGTCATCTCAGTGTATTACGCGGTTATTATCGCTTGGGCGATGCGTTATACCTTGTTCTCATTCAATCAGGCATGGGGGGAAGATACAGAAGGCTTCTTATTCAATGACTTCCTTCAACTAACAGTGAATCCAGGTGAGACAGGGGGAATCGTCTGGGGCATTTTCATTCCGTTAGTGATTGTTTGGGCCATCACACTCGGCATTTTGCTTGCCGGCGTTAAAAAAGGAATTGAGATGGCCAACCGCATTTTCATTCCGACTTTGGTATTGATATTCATTGTTATCGTTATCCGTGCGGTCACATTAGACGGGGCAGCGCTTGGACTAGAGGCATTCTTCGAGCCGAACTTTGATGCCATCATGGATCCGACCGTCTGGGTTGCGGCCTATGGGCACATATTCTTCAGTTTATCGGTCGCCTTTGCGATCATGATCACATACTCTAGTTATCTGCCGAAAAAATCGGATATCACAAACAACGCGTTCATCACCGGTTTTGCCAACTCAAGCTTTGAATTGCTTGCCGGTATCGGGGTGTTTGCGGTACTTGGTTTCATGGCGACGCAATCCGGCGTAGAAGTGGCGGATGTGGCATCTGCCGGGGTTGGGCTCGCGTTCGTCGTATTCCCGGCGATAATCAATGAATTCCCAGGGTTCAACGGCCTCTTTGGCTTCTTGTTCTTCCTGTCATTGACATTAGCGGGACTTACATCGCTCATGTCGATCACAGAAACGTATGTCGCTGGATTCAGTGAAAAGTTCGGCATTTCGCGCCGCAAAGCAGTTGCATTCGGCGGCGGCCTTGCCGCATTGATTTCCGTCCTATTCGCTACTCAAGGCGGATTGTTCTTCTTGGATATCGCCGATTACTACATCAACCAATTCGGTGTCGCGGCAGTCGGTCTTGTGGAAGTCGTCATGGTTGTCTGGATCTTGCGTAAAGCAGGCGATTTGCAGAACCATGCAAACGAAATCTCGGATATCCACCTGGGCGGTTGGTGGAAATTCAGCCTTGGCGTTATCACACCACTCATTCTCGGGTATATGATGTTCGGCTTGCTGCGCTTGAATATCTTCCAGCAATTCGAAACGGAAACAGGAAACTATGAAGGCTATTCCAATATGTTCACTTTATTCGGCGGTGTGGCTGTCGCAGCAGGAGCCCTGCTCTTCGGCATCTTGTTCTCGCTCGGCAAATGGCATAAAAACTATCGCTATTACGACGAGCATTCCGAACATCCGGCGAAAGAAAAAGAATAAGGAGGGATTGACATGTCAGTTAGCGCAATTGTAGTCATGATCATCGGGATGGTCCTCCTATGGGGAGGGCTTGCAGCAAGCATTTTCCACGCTGTGAGATCGAGCAAAGCAAATAAAGCAGAAGATTTAGGATAGAATGGGAAACCTCCGGCAAACACTCTGCCGGAGGTTTTTGTTTATCTGGGCACCTATAGCGCAGCTTGTCCGCATAGCCTTGGTGTGATACATTTGAAGCAGGATTCTAGCAGGAAAAGCAGAATGATGCGAGCCTAGGCTTTTGTCATTACTAGGTATGGATGGTGAGAATATTGATCACAATTGAGAAATGGAATTACGAGGTGATCGTGGATCATCGCGAAGGATTTCAGGAAGAAGCGTTCCAGAACAGGTACAGCGATATTCTGTCCAAATACGATTACATCCTGGGTGACTGGGGATACGGGCAGCTTCGCCTAAAAGGCTTTTTTGAGGATAGCAACAACAAAGCGAGCTATGATACGAAAATCAGCACGCTCCAGGATTATTTATACGAATACTGTAATTTCGGATGCTCTTATTTTGTCTTGAAAAAGGCCGGAAAAGCGCCAGAACCAGAAGTACAGGAACAACCAGAACCAGAAGTGCAGGAACAACCCGAATCCCCTGAGGCAGATTGAGCCGCTGGGGGTTTTTTTGGGTCCATATGATATGATAGAGAAGAAACGAAACAGCGAGCAACAGCAAAATGGAGGGACTCAATATGTACTTTATCGACCGCGGAAAAATCAAGCAAGCCATCACTTATATGGATGCGCTCATAGCTTTATATGAAGAGAATGGCCAGTGGGATTCGTTGAAAGATCAATTGGCTCTGGAGCGTCTCGCACTCGGGGCGATTGAAGCAGTGATCGATGTCGGGAATTCCATGATAGATGGTTTCATTATGCGCGACCCGGGTAGTTACGAAGATATTATCGATATATTGGTGGATGAAAAAGTGATTACCGAAGAAATGGATCACCCCTTAAAAGAGCTCGTCGGGCTGCGCAAGATGCTCGTACGTGAATTCATAGCCGTCGACCACGGAGAAATCGAACGCGTGATGGATGCACATTTGGATAGCCTGAAACAATTCGGCCCTAAAGTGGCCCATTACCTTGAACATGAACTTGGCCCGGTCTCGGCGTTCATTCCGGAGAACGAGAATGGAAAAAATTAAGCGCTATAAGGCGTATTGCCTGGATCTGGATGGCACGGTGTACCGGGGCGAGGCGCCTGTAAAAGAAGCTGCCGAATTTGTCAGCCGTTTGCAACAACAAGGCATCGAAGCTTTTTTTGTCACGAACAACGCTTCCAAAACGCAGGGGCAATTGCATGAAAAGTTGAAAAGAGTCGGTGTCAATGCCGATAAATCGCGCATCATGTCTTCGGCGGTCGCTGCTGCGAAATACATCAAGCGTTGGTATCCGGGCCGAACGGTTTATCTGATCGGTTCGGATGGCTTACATGAAGCACTTAATACCGAAGGAATTGAATGCGTCGAAAAGCAGGCAGATATCGTCCTAATGGGGCTCGACCCGCAGATCTCCTATAAAAAGCTTTCGCGTGCTTGCCTTGAGGTGCAGAATGGAGCCGTGTTCTTGTCGACTAACCAGGACTTGGCATTCCCTTCGGAAGAAGGATTTCTTCCAGGCAACGGAGCGATAACGGCCGTCGTGTCAAAAGCGACAGATGTCGATCCGGTATTTATCGGCAAGCCGGAAATCCATATGCTCGAAGCCATCCAATATGAATGGGGATTTGAAAAAGAGGAGATGGTGATGATCGGGGATAATTACGACACCGATATCCAGGCAGGGATCCGCTTTGGCATCGATACGGTGCACGTCAATACCGGCGTGACCCCGATGGATGCGGTGTTGCAAAAAGACCATCCTGCGACACATATGCTAGAAAACCTCAGTTTTTGGAAGCATTAAAAAAAGCCGTCCAACAGGCGGCTTAAAATAACGGGTTTTCTTCTATGAACTCATATATTTTCTTGGTTAGCTCTTCAGGGGTATCCGCTTCCACAATTTCACCGTTCACAAGTGCAAACAAGGATTCGGCACATTGGCTGCAGTAGCTTAAACAACCATATTCGAGTACATCCAAATTCGGGTCCTGCTCTAATTTTGCAAAAGACTCTTCCGAACCATTGGCGAGATTGCTCATGCAAAATTCAATAATCGGGTTCATTCCAGCTCACCTCACTACAAGGAAATCCTACCGTGTTTCCGTGCAACCGTCAATTAATTGATTTTGCCGTGAAAGGATTGTGAAAGTTATCACAATCAGCTATACTCATATTTGGAATCAACAGCAGAATGACGGGCTAAAGGAGAATTATATGAAAAAACTAGTCTTACTAGGTGGCGGCTATGGCAATATGCGGGTCTTGCTTCGGCTCTTGCCGAATAATTTCCCGCAAGACATGGAAATTATCCTCATTGACCGCACGCCTTTTCACAGCATGAAAACAGAATTTTACGCACTTGCTGCAGGCACAGAATCAGACCACGAGGTGCGTGTTCCGTTTCCGGAGCACGAACGCTTGAAAATCGTCAATGGCGAAATTCGGGAAATCGGCCTTGAAGAAAAATGCATCTTTTTAGAAGACGGCCAGCGCATCGCTTATGATGAATTGGTCATCGGGCTCGGGTGCATTGATAAATACCACGGGGTCCCGGGGGCGGATGAGTTCACATATAGCATCCAGACCATCGGCAACTCCCGGAAAACCTACGAAGCCTTGCTTGGCTTGAAATCAGGGGCCACTGTTGGGGTGGTCGGAGCAGGGCTCAGCGGCATCGAACTTGCCAGTGAATTACGCGAAAGCCGCAAAGATCTGCAAATCAAGCTGTTTGACCGCAGCCCGCGGATTTTGCGTGACTTCCCGGAGCGGCTCAGCAATTTTGTCAAGAAATGGTTCGACAATAATAACGTTGATGTCGTGTCCAATTCGAACATCACCAAAGTAGAGCCGAATCTGCTCCACAACCATGAAGAAACGATCCCGGTCGATGCAGTCGTCTGGACGGCGGGCATCCAGCCGGTCAAACCGGTGCGCGACTTGAATTTGGAAAGCGACAGCAGCGGGCGTGTTATCATCAACCAATACCACCAATTGCCGAACGACGACAATGTCTATGTCGTCGGGGATTGTGCCGCACTTCCAATGGCGCCTTCTGCACAGCTTGCGGAAGAGCAAGCCGAACAGATCGTCAAAGTGCTGCGCATGAAATGGAAAGGCGAGGCATTGCCAGAGACGATGCCGGAGATCAAGCTGAAAGGCTTCCTCGGCTCGCTCGGGAAAAAACAAGGCTTTGCCTACCTCGCAGACCGCACCGTCACTGGACGCATTGCGCGTCTGATGAAATCGGGCGTCTTGTGGATGTACAAATGGCATAATGGGTAAAGAAAAAAACGCTCCCCGGAGCGCTTTTTTTTATTCAGCAGCGGCAAAGCCGTGTTTCTCGAGCTCCTGGTAGACGGGCTTCAATTGAATATAGCCTTCACCGACGACTTCGCCTTCGATCAGCACAAGTGGATAGAAAAATTCATCTTCCAAGATGCGCTCCGCGTATTCTTGCTGCTTGGCATCTTGCAACGGTTTCTCAATATCGATATAGCTTATTGAAAATGGCTGATCTTTGTATTTTCTCGAGATGGCTGCCTCGAGCCATTCGTAGGTATCCTTGGATGACGGAGCGTTTACACAGCTGGCACAGATCTGATCGGTTCCATAAACTTCGATGTTCGGTTTTTTTGTCATGAATATTGGCCTCCTGAAAATTCATTATTGGCTTTTTGTGCTTATTCACATTATAATGATTGTAATGAAAGGAGTCGATAGAAATGACTGAAGCTATGATGGAAGATCAAGTAATGGAAGTCTTAGATAAATTACGGCCATTCCTTTTGCGCGACGGGGGAGACTGTGAATTGGTGGATGTAGAGGACGGCATTGTAAAATTGCGCCTACTCGGTGCTTGCGGCAGCTGCCCAAGTTCGACCATCACATTGAAAGCGGGCATCGAACGCGCGCTTGTCGAGGAAGTTCCTGGCGTCGTTGAAGTGGAACAAGTCTTTTAATGTCCAGGGGCCTTCTACAGGTCCCTTTTTATGTCCGCCATCAATCAGGCGGTAAAATGGAAAAGAAAGGGTGAACGTAGATGACACAAGTTGTAGAAATTACAGAAGCCGCTTCTTTCCAAGTGAAGGAAATGATGCGCCATAACGAAGAGGAAGGTTCTTATCTGCGCGTGGCTGTAAAAGGCGGCGGCTGCAGCGGCCTGACATATGGCATGGGTTTCGAGCCGGAAGTGGCAGAAACGGACGATCAATACGAACAGCACGGCATCCGCATTTTGATCAATAAAGAAGATGCGCCGATTTTACAAGGGACTATAGTGGATTACAAGCAATCCTTGATGGGTGGCGGATTCACCATTGATAACCCGAACGCTATCGCCTCATGTGGCTGCGGCACAAGTTTCCGCACCGCCAAAAAAGCAGGGACTCCTGAAAACTGCTGATGCAAGAACCCGCTTTGTGACAAAAGCGGGTTTTTTTAATTTTCGTTTTTGCTGTGCATCCCGTGTAAGGGCATTCAACTGTTGAAAAGCATTTGCAAAAGGGCTAATATAGAGGGTAGGTGTTTACTGGAATCTGTTTTATTATTTCCGGTACATAAAATGACTTGAAGGTGGTTGCGATTGTGTTGAAAAGACCGTCAATATTAGTATTAGGTGCAGGCTATGGTGGATTGACTACTGTAGTGAACCTGCAAAAAGAATTTGGGACAGACGCTGCGGACATTACGCTTATCAACAAAAACGAATATCATTATGAAAGCACATGGCTCCATGAAGCGGCAGCGGGAACACTGCTTCCGGAACAAGTGCGCTATGATATCGCAGACGTCATCGATACGGGCAAAGTGAACTTTGTTCAAGCCACTGTCGAAGGCATCGACGTAGACAGCAAGAAAGTTTCGACGGACAATGGGGAATTCACGTATGACTTCCTTGTCATCGGACTTGGCTTTGAAGGGGAGACTTTCGGAATCGAAGGACTCGACACATATGCGTTGTCGATTGCAAACGTAAAAGCTGCGCGTTACATCCGCGAGCATATCGAATTCCAATTTGCGACTTGGTCCACTGAAGAAGTGAAGAACGACAGCCGTTTGACGATCGTTGTCGGCGGAGCCGGCTTCACAGGAATCGAATTCCTTGGGGAACTTGCAAATCGTGTGCCGGAACTTTGCAAAGAGTATGACGTGCCGCGCGAAAAAGTACGTGTCATCTGCGTAGAAGCTGCACCGATGGTCTTGCCAGGATTCGATCCGGAATTGGTAGACTATGCAGTCGGCCATCTTCAAGCGAAAGGCATTGAGTTTTCTATCGGAACGCCGGTCGTCGAAGCGACTCCTGAAGGCGTGAAGATCAAGAAAAATGACGATGAGTTCGAATTCATCCATGCCGGAACTGTCGTTTGGGCAGCAGGCGTCCGCGGCAACCGCTTGATTGAAGAGACATCCATCGAAAGCATGCGCGCGCGCATTAAAGTTGAAAAAGACATGCGTGCACCAGGTTATTCCGATGTATTCATCGTCGGGGACTGCGCATTGATGATCAATGAAGAAACAAATCGTCCGTACCCGCCAACTGCACAAATTGCGATGCAGCAAGGCGAACGCATTGCGAAAAACATCAAAGCACTTGCAGGCGACGGTACGACAGAAGAGTTTGTTCCTGATTTGAAAGGAACTGTCTGCTCACTTGGCGAAGAAGATGCGATCGGTGTTGTCTTCGGCAAGAAAGTGACTGGCAAGCGCGCGTCGTTCATGAAGAAAATGATCGATAACCGAGCATTGTACATGATCGGTGGGCCTGGATTGGTCTTGAAAAAAGGTAAATTCAAGGTACTATAAAAATGAAAGCCTCCCAGTGCGGGGGGCTTTTTTTCACATCGCAATAAGGAGTGGAAGCCATGTCGAGAAGCAAAAGGGGAGATGTCTGGCTCGGTGCTGCCGGGCTGGTCGTAAACCAACGGAACGAATGGCTCGTCGTCAAGAAGCGCTACGGCGGGCTTCACGGAAAATGGTCTTTGCCAGCAGGATTTGTCGAAAAAGATGAAACAGTGGACCAAGCAGCCTTAAGGGAAGTCAAGGAAGAGACCGGTATCGATTGTGCAGTGCTTGGCATGATCGGTTTCCGCTCGGGAGTGATCAAGGAGAGGGTCAGCGACAATATGGCGGTCTTCCTGCTGCGTCCGCTCGAAGAAGAACAACCCATCCTAGCACAGCAAGAAGAGCTTTATGAAGCCGCGTGGCGCTCTCCGCAAGACTTATCGGAAGATCAAGATGCCTCGGTCATGCTCCATGAAATGGCTTCGTACATAGTAGAGGAAGGGTTCGAACCAATCGAAGACGTCGACCCCGGTCATATTTTCGGCTACACCGACTATAAACTGTTTTTCAGGCATAAATACTGAATATTAATTAACAGATAATTTAGAAAAAGAAAGAATGATAAAGAATAAAAGAGAATAACGGAGATAAATACGTTTGTATCCGTTTACAAACGTCTTTTTTTATTTGCAGTGGTTTGCGATACGTGATATATTACCAATTATCAGAATATTAAAAACAGAGGAGGTGTTTCGAATGACAGTCTTCAAGAAGAGAACAACTGCAACCCATTGCCCATATTGCGCGGGCCAAGGATATTTCCAACTACGGTTGGGCGGCTCCGAAACGTGCTCCTGCTGTTCAGGATCCGGGAAAAACAAATAAACTGTGAAAATGCCAAAGGGGCTGTCCCATAAGCCCCTAAAATAAAGCAGACGGAGAAAAAGAATTTCTTTTTCTCCGTCTGTTTTTCATTTATTGGTGAGGTCACTGAAAGTAGCCGGCGCATGCCGGCTACTTTCAGGAGGTTGTGGGCCAATGCCACAATCCCGAACTCTGTATGCACTTTCTCTAAGCCCCGGAGGAGAAATCGGCGGAACGACCGATTGCCCTTGATATGACCGAACACACTTTCTACGTCAATTTTGCGTTGGGCGTAGATTTGTGTCTTCGTTTCATCTTCAAGAGCTGCTTTGGCCTTCGCTTTCATTTCTTCATAAATGGGATTCCATTGGACTTGTCGGTTGCCTTTTGCTTTCGTGCAGAGGGCTTTTAACGGACAATCCGAACAGTCTTCGCATTCATAGATTTTTAAGTTTTGTTCGTAACCGGAGGCATTCTTTTTATTCAGGTATTTTTTAAATGCGACACGCCGACCATTCGGACAGATGAAACAATCTTCCTCCTCTAGGTATGTCCAATTTTTCGCGTGTTTGATATTCTTCTTGTAACTCGCTGATTTTTCCTTCAGATACATTCCATATGGAATGAGAAAGTCGAAATGCGGCTCTTTTTCATCGCCCAACGCATACAGGTAATTCTCTTCACTGCCATAGCCTGCATCGGCAATGACCGTCTTCGGCATGGGCAGGCTGGAAGCCGCTAGTTTCTCCAGATGCGGAAGAAAACAGCGCGTGTCCGTTGGTCGCTGATGTATCGAATAATAAAGAATGAACTGATTTTCTGTGGCCATTTGTACATTATAAGCTGCTTTCAATTGACCATTTTTCATGTGATCATCTTTCATTCGCATAAAGGTCGCATCCGGGTCTGTTTTCGAAAAGCTGTTTCGATCACCGAAGATCTCGTGGTACTGACTATATTTCTCCAGACGCGGAAGGAAATCTTCGCGAATCGCTTTGACCGGCTTTTTCCACTCACTGCGCTTGGACCGGAGTTGCTTTCGTTTTTCGGTATCGTCTTCCAGATCAAGGGCTTCCGTGAATGCGTCAATCTGTTCTTCCATGGCTTCCGCCATTTCTTCCAGCTGTTCAGGCGTTGCTTCTTCTACCTGTTCGTTGAGTGGAATCGCTTCAGCTGCGGCCAGTTCATGGATATGCTGAATCGTTTCGGCAATCTTTACCTTCAACTTGCCTTCGAAATTCTGTGTCGCTTTTTTCCAGACGAATGAATACTTATTGGCATCAGCTTCAATTTTGGTGCCATCCAAAAAATAATGCTCCATAGTGATGTAGTTCTGTTCGATCAGCTGGTGAATCATCTGTTCAAAAAGGGAGTCCATCATCGCTTTTAAGTGGTCCGAACGGAACCGGTTAATCGTTCGGTGATCTGGTTGTTGGCCAGCTGCGAGCCACATGGACGGAATGTGTTCAGTAAGTGTTTCTTCAATACCTCGAGAAGAATAGATTTTCTTCGAATAAGCGTAAAGGATAACTTTGGTCATCATCTTTGGATGGAAAGAGCTTCTTCCGCCGCCTTTATAGTGCGCGAAAAACAGCTCATCATCAATCAATTCCACCATTTCGTCGATGACCCGGGCGACATGGTTGGCTGGCACAAGATCTTGTATATCAAAGATGGCAAAGCCTTGTTGGTTGTTATAGGGAATGAACGTAGGACTCGCTTTTTTGGATAGCGGAACGCCAGTTCCTTCTCCCAGAGCGAGTGGAAATGCGGCTTGTTCAGTGTTATAATTTGAGGAAGTAATCTTCGGATTGCACATAAAAATCGTCCTTTCTCTAATGGTGGTGTGGTAACTCCCATTTTACAGAAATGGACGATTTTTTTGTATCCTTTTTTCTTTTTAAACCGGCTGATGGGAATGGAGACGGCGACTCCAGCGGGAACAGCGCGAGCCGAAGACCCTGGACTGAGCGAAGCGAGGGAAGAGGCTAAGGCCGTGCCCGCGGAAAGCGTCCGTCGAAATGGACATCAGCCTTTTCTTTAGAAGACGAAAATGGACTGCCCCTAAAAGTCACTTTTCATGACCTTTTGGGACAGCCCCTTTTTTATATGGACTGGGCTTCTGTGACAAAGTCATGAATACTGTCCCTCCACATTGAAAGGGCTTTGTCTTTCGGGTAAACTGAGGAAAGGAATAACGGAGGTTAGAGTCCATGAACAGTTCATTTACCATTGTCCAATTGATCATTTCCATCTTGCTTTTCTACGTGATGTTTTTCGGCATCGGCTTTTTGCTGAACATGCTGCTGCGCATGACATGGCTGATGGCGGTTGTATATCCGGTTGTCATCTTGCTCGTCATTGACGATGTTGGCGTCTTTGATTATTTTACGGCTCCAGGCGAATCCTTTTCCATGCTTGGGGAGACAATCCGTTCATTGACGGGAAGCGATATTGCCGTACTGACGGCTGGGTTCCTCGGGGCAGTTACTTCTGGAATCGTTATGAAAATATTGCGCAAGATGGGGTATCAAATGTTTTGATGCCGCTTATAGAAAAGCCGGTCCGCATCTGCGGGCCGGCTTTTTTTCTAGAGCATGCTGTAGAAGACCACGGACAGCGCGATTCCTGTCAGCGCCCCCATGAACACTTCGCTCGGTTTGTGGCCGAGCAGTGTTTTGAGCTCTTCAATTTTCTCTTCTTCTTTCTTTGATGGCCATTTACGGGTTTCTTCCATAAAATTATTCAAATCCTGGCGCAAGCGGTTGATCGTCAATGCTTGTTGTCCAGCCTGAAAACGCACCCCTGTTGCGTCATACATGGTAATCACCGCAAACAAGGCGGAGACTGCGAATACTGTGGATGAAATGCCTGCTTCATAGGCAACTGCGGTTGTCAATGAAGTCACCGCAGCGGAATGAGAACTCGGCATTCCGCCGGTCGATGTGAAAAGTCCCCAATTCAATTCCCGAGTGACCGCGAATTGAATGGGAATTTTAACGAATTGGGCGAAAAAAATCGCGAACAGCGCAATCATTAATGGCGTATTGGATAAGAGTTCCATTTGGCAAGCAGCCCCTTCCACTTAAATTCCGTACAGAAAGTATAACATACGCCTAGGGCGGCACGCGCTTAGTCAAGCTATTCCGGAAGCCGAAGTAATGTTACACTGGATATGCAGTTAAAAGGAGGATACTTATGGAAATCAATGTATTGAAACCAGAACAACAAAACGAAGCAGAAATTCTAATCGTCGGCTTGAGCCGCCATGCCGAAAACGCAGATGGCTGGAAAGGCTTGGAGAAGCGCTTTGACGGGCATCTTGCCGGCTGGATAAAAGGTGGGTTATCCTTCGATTCAAACTCGCTGAGCATTTATCCTACTTTAAAAGGGGATATTTCGCGTGTGCTATTTGTCGGAATCGGCGACCGTAAAAAACTGACGGAAGATGATTTGCGCCGTTCATTCGGCATCGCCGGAAAGCAATTGGTCAAAGAAAAAATTCGCCATGCAGCCATCTACACGGCTTCTTTCGAAAATGAGGATGTGAACAGCGAACAAGTCGCGCACGTAGCAGCTGAAGGCATTCAAATGGGCGCTTACCGCTTTGCCGATTATAAAACCAATTCCAACGAAGTGGATCACCGTGTGGAATCGCTGAGCTTTCTGACAGACCAGCCGGCCGATGCCATTCGCCAGGCGGCTTTCGTCGGCACAGTTCATGCAGAGGCAGTCAATGAAGCGAGAACGCTGGTTAATATGCCGGCAAATATCCTGACTCCGACAGCGATGGCTGAATATGCACAGGAACTTAGCGAAACTTACGGATTTGAAACGGATATTCTGGGGCGCAGCGAAATCGAAGAGCTCGGCATGGGCGCACTGCTTGCAGTCAACCAAGGTTCAGTCGAAGAACCACGTCTCATCGTCATGAAATACAAAGTGACAGACAGTTTTGAAGCACCACTTGCACTCGTTGGAAAAGGCATCACCTTCGACACAGGCGGTTATTCCCTTAAGCCGAAAGACGGCATCGTCGGCATGAAAGGGGATATGGGCGGAGCAGCGGCTGTGCTCGGCGCGATGCGTGTTATCGGTGAACTGAAGCCGGATAAGGACGTAGTAGCTGTCATTGCATCGACTGACAATATGGTATCAGGCAATGCCTTCAAGCCGGATGATGTCATCACTACGATGAGCGGCAAGACCATCGAAATCCTTAATACCGATGCAGAAGGGCGTTTGGTACTAGCGGATGCTGTCACGTACGCCAAGCAGCTCGGCGCAAGCCAAGTGGTGGATGTGGCGACGTTAACAGGCGGCGTCATCGTCGCACTCGGCAAAGACAAAACGGGCGCATTGACCAACGATGACGCCTTTTACGGAAAATTGCTGGACGTCTCGAAGAAAACCGGTGAGTTCGTCTGGCAATTGCCGCTCACGGAAAACGACAAAAAGCGGCTGCGCAAAAGCGATGTCGCAGACTTGAACAATTCGCCCGGGCGCGACGGCCATATGATCTTCGGCGGCGGTTTTGTCGGGGAATTCGTCGGCGACACGCCGTGGATTCACCTCGATATCGCCGGAACCTCACACGCCGATGCAGCGCATGATCTGGGCCCTGCTGGAGGCACTGGCGCCATGGTAAGAACACTGGCGTTATTTGTGGAGAAGTTAGGCAATAAGGAATAAAAAAACGCAGCCAAATTGGCTGCGTTTTTTTTATTCGTTTTCGAGTTCTTCCTGCTGGTTGTTTTTGCGTTTTTCAATCGCTGGGCCCATATCGTCGCGCACCGTTTCTTCCGCGACTTTGATGCCTGTCATATAAGCGGCACGGCCGATCAGATGGCCGGCGACGGGCTGCGTGATAAACAGGAAGGCGATGGCTATGACCATCTGCGTATTGAAGATGCCTTCATTAAACCAAAAATGGACGAAGGTACCGAGCAGGATCGATAACACACCGAGTGTCGAGCTCTTAGAGGCTGCGTGTGTCCGTGTGTAGACATCCGGGAGCCTGATGAGCCCGAGGGCGGTGACGGCACTGAAAATGACGCCAGAGCCGATTAAAATGATTATGAGGATATCAACGAGGATCTCGATCGAAAATCTCCCCTCTCTCCAGGAATTTCGCAAAGGCGGCTGTTCCGATAAAGGACAAGATGCTCATCAATAGAATGACCTCCAGGAAAAACTCCGTCTCAATGATGAGTGACAACAAAGCGACGATCGACACCAGTGTGACACCGATTGCATCAAGTGCGACAACACGGTCTGCAACTGTTGGTCCTTTGACAAGGCGGAACAACAGGCCAGCAAAGGAAATGCTGACGATGAATAGGGCAACCCAGTAAAACATCATCATGACCGGCTCACCTCCAATATCGCCCGTTCAAACGTATTCTTGATGGATGAAACGGCCGAGTCAATGTCTTCGAAATCCAAGGCATGGATATACAGGCGTTTTTGGTCTTCAGAAATGCCGATAACCAAAGTGCCTGGCGTTAATGTAATCAAGGCCGACAGCAAGGTTACTTGCCAGTCGTCATCGAGTTCCGTCTCCATTTCAAAAATGGCCGGTTTGATGTTCATATTTGGGCTTATAACGATCGACAGCACCTGGATGCTTGACTTGAAAAGTTCACGAAGGAACAACAGGAACAGTGAGATCAACGCCCAGACGCGAAGGATGTACAACCGTTTTGAGAAAAACCGGCGCATCAAGATGATGATGCCGAGGCCAATCAAAAAGCCGATGACGAATCCGGAAGGAGTGAACGACACGGTCATGAACATCCAGACGAGCGCCAGGAAGAAATTCAATAGAACTTGTAAAGACATATTGACCTACTCCTTTAATACCGCGTCAATATAAAGCGATGGATTCAGCAGCACTTCACCTGCGTCCGAAATGAACGGCATGAAGAGTTCCGCGCCGGCGCCGAGGAATACAGTCAAGGCGACGAGTATAGCTGTAGGAACGAACATCGATAGATAATGTTTTCGGTCGATCGTGACAATCTTCACCGGTTCGCCCCAGAACGCATAGATGAAGATCCGCACGACGCTGAGCAACACGAGCAAACTAGTCGCCAGGATCACGAGGCTGCCCCAGAAATGGGTGCCTTCGAAACCACCTTGGACGATCAGCAATTTGCCGGGGAATCCGCTAAGTGGGGGAATGCCGGCAAGGCCAAATGCTGCAACAAGGAAGGTCCAGCCCAAGAGCGGATAGCTCTTGATTAACCCGCCCATCTTGCGCAAGTCGCTCGTTCCGAAAATGACGGTTAAGATACCGACTAGAAGAAACAGCGCCGCTTTAATGAGCATGTCGTGCACTAAATAGAAAATGGAGCCTTCAACACCGGCTGCGTTCATTTGCGAAATGCCAAATAGGATAACGCCGACCGCGATGATGATGTTGTAGATGATGATCTTTTTCACATCAAAATATGCAAGGGCACCGACACAGCCTGCCAGGATCGTCAAAATCGCGATGATCGCCAGCAGTTCGTGGGTAAAACCGGTATTCATTGTGAAGAATAACGTATAGGTTCTCATGATGGCGTAGACGCCGACTTTCGTCAGCAATGCGCCGAACAAGGCGAGAATTGCCATTGGCGGTGCAAAATAGGAACCTGGCAGCCAGAAGTAAAGCGGGAAAATTGCCGCTTTGAAACCGAAAACGACCAGGAACAAGACGGCAATGACTGTCAGGATGCCGACTGCTTCGATCTGTGGGATCTTGACAGCCAAGTCGGCCATATTGAGCGTTCCGGTAACAGAGTAAAGGTAAGCAACAGCAGAAACGAACAAGGCCGATGAAATGATGTTCACCAGCAAGTACTTAATTGACTCGCGCAGCTGCGGCTTTTCACCGCCGTGAACGATCAATGCATAAGAAGCCATCAACAGCACTTCGATGAAGACGAACAAGTTGAAGATATCGCCTGTTGTGAAGGCGCCGTTAACTCCGGTCATCAAGAACAGAACAGCTGGATAGTAGAACGACTGCTCGCGCTTCACGCCAATCGTCGGGATGCTGTAAAACAATACGAACAGTGTGACGATGGTGGAACTCAGTACCAATAGCACCGAGAACATATCGGATACCATAGAGATGCCGAACGGGGCAGGCCAGCTGCCGAGCGTGACAGCTTGGACGCCATCACTGTTAACTTTCGAGAATAGCACAAGCGCTGAAGCGAGTGTCGCGACAACGCCGGCAATCGCCACTGCGCGCTGCATGTGCAGCTTTTTCGGGAACAGCATCAAGATGGCGGCAAAAATCAATGGAATGACTACGGGGAACAAAGCTAAATTACTCATAATCTTCTGTACCTCTCAATAGCTCCATATTGTCTGTGCCAAGTTCCTGGTAGGCGCGGTAGGCGAGTACCAGGAAAAATGACGTGACCGCGAACGAAATAACGATCGCTGTCAGGATCAGCGCCTGTGGCAGAGGGTCGGCATAATCGCTAACCGTTACCCCATCAGCCACAACAGGCGGTGCAGTGCCGCCGAGGCCGCCCATTGTCAATAGCAAAAGGTGGGCGCCGTGGCTCAAAAGGCCTGTGCCGATAATGATGCGAATCAAACTTTTCGATAGCATTAAATATACAGCCGCCATGAACAATAAGCCGATGGCAACCGACATGACTATTTCCATTATTCATCCTCTCCAATCGTTTGAATAATGGTCATCGTTACTCCTACAACAACCAAATAGACGCCTATATCAAATAACAATGCCGAGTGCAGGGAGGTTTCGCCGAACAACGGCAAATCGAAATAATCATAGGCATGTGTGAAGAATGGGACATCAAAAAAGATCGATGCGCTGGCGGTTGCGATAGCAATCAACAAGCCGACAGCGGTCAGCACGACGTAATTAATCGGCAGGATTTTCTTGATGGTCGGGATGTCGAACGCAAGCATCAGCAAGACGATGGCACTTGCGGTTAGCAATCCCCCAACAAACCCTCCGCCCGGCGTATAGTGGCCGGCGAAGAAAATATGGACAGCAAACATCAAGATGATGAAGGTCACCACTTTCGTGGCGGTTTGAAGCATGACATCATTTGTTCTCATGCTGACCCTCCTTTTTCGTGAGGCGAAGGCGGATCATCGTAATAATCCCGATGCCCGCAATGCCGAGTACTGCAATCTCGAACAAGGTATCAAACCCGCGGTAATCGACGAGAATGACGTTGACGATATTCCCGCCGCCCGCTTCTTTATAAACCGTTTCCTTGTAGAATTCGGAAATCGAAGGCATAGCTTTTTGTGAATGGGCCGACAAAGCAACTAAGGTCATCGTAACACCGACGCCAAGTGCAACGAGTGCATTGCCAAAGCGGAATTTCATGCGCTCTTCCTTGCGGCTGATCTGCGGCAAGTGATAGAACGCCAGCAAGAACAAGGCGACCGAGATGGTTTCGATGACGAGTTGAGTCAACGCCAAGTCAGGTGCGCGGAAGATGACGAACAGCAGTGCCACTGAATAGCCGACAGCCCCGAGTGCGATAATCGCGGTCAAGCGAGACTTGGAACCGAGAATCGTCAAGGTTGCGCCGACCAATGCCAGCAGGATGACGATTTCGTAGACGCCAATTGGCGCCAAATTGCTGAAATCGATCTGGAACGCTTCGTTCAAGAACAAGGTCAGCAAAACGATAAAGGTCATGAAGCTGAACATATAGACAAGGTAGGACCGAATAAAGCCCGTCATATAGAGCCGGGAGAAGCGGTTGGCCCCTCCGTCGCTGAGCAGCATCATTTCATCGTAGAGACGGTTCAGTGAAATTGAATCGGGATACAAATCGTATAGATGCTGCCATTTGCGCAGCGTCCAGAACATCAAGCCGCCGATTGCAAAAATACCGAGCGTCATGAACAATTCGGTATTGAATCCGTGCCATGCGGAAACGTGAATATCCACGTTCTGCGGTGAATCGTAAAGAAACGGCTGGATTGCGGCAACGGCTGGTTTGACGAGCCAATCGCCGATCAAGTTCGGGATGAAGAAAATCAACACGACCAGTGCGGCAAGGAAAACCGGTGAAATAAGCATGCCCACCGGTGCTTCATGCGCTTGTTTTGGCAATTGCTCCGGCTGATGTTTGCCGGCAAAAGTATGGAACACGAAATACAAGCTGTAGATGAACGTGAAGACCGAGCCGATCCAAGCGATGATCGGGAACAATACCCACCAGACGTCCATTGAGAACATATTGAATTCCTGCAGCGACAGCATCGCCGTCAAGAACATTTCTTTACTGAGGAATCCGTTGAAAGGCGGGAGGCCAGCCATCGACAAGGAGCCAATCAATGCGACCGTGAAACTGACCGGCATCAAACTCATCAAACCGCCGAGTTTCCGGATATCGCGCGTTCCTGTTTCATGATCGACGATGCCGGCGATCATGAACAGGCTTCCTTTAAAGGTTGCGTGGTTGATCAAATGGAAGATCGCCGCGAACGCTGCGTATTTTAAGTAAGTATCAGCAGCGCCTTCCACGTGATAAGCTGCTGCGCCAACACCAAGCAGAGACATGATGAGGCCCAACTGGGATACGGTCGAGAAGGCCAGGATTCCCTTCAGGTCCTTTTGCTTCAAAGCAAAGAACGACGCCCATACCATGGTGAACAACCCGACGCCGGCGACGAGCCACATCCACACTTCAGACAAGGCGAAGACAGGGGTTAAGCGGGCGACTAAATAAATGCCGGCTTTAACCATCGTCGCGGAGTGGAGATAGGCGCTGACAGGCGTGGGCGCTTCCATCGCATCTGGCAGCCAGATATAGAATGGAAACTGTGCTGACTTCGTAAATGCGCCGAGCAGCACGAGCACCAATGCCCAGATGAAGAAATCATGCTGTGCTAGTTCCGGGGCCTGGGCGATCAATTCGCGGATCGAATACGTGCCGCCCATGATGCTGAGCAATACAAAGCCCCCGAGCATCATCAAGCCGCCGAAGACGGTGATCATCATCGACTTCAATGCGCCAAATCTGGAGCGGTCGCGCGTATACCAATAGGCGATCAACAGGAATGAAGAAATCGAAGTCAATTCCCAGAACAAGTACAGCGTAATCAGATGATCTGATTGCACGACGCCAAGCATGGCGCTCATGAAGATCAATAGATATACATAAAAATTATGTAATTGTTCGCGGTGCTTGTCCAAATAGAAAATCGAGTAAAGCACGACGAGCGCGCCGATTCCGGTGATCAGCAATGTGAACAATAGACTCAGCCCATCGAGATATGCAACAAAGGCGATATCGAGGGAAGGGATCCAGGAAAATTCAGATACATAAGTGCCACCTTCCATAACTGAAGGAAGGCGGGTGGCGTAGTAGAAGAACAGCGCTGCCGGAACCAGCAAAACGAACCAGCCTGTATGGATCTGGCCGAGTCGTTTGAATAGCAGCGGAATAAACAACGCTGCAAGGATCGGTATAAAAATCAGAAATACAAGAGACAAATGAATCCTCCTTCCAAAGTGGTACGTGATGAGTTTCTAATTAAAAAGTATAACGCATTCAGAGCGGTTTTGCACCGCACACCCTCGCGGCAAAGAGAAGCGGCGTGAAGATTTCCAGCGTTTTGTAATAGGAAGAAACTCTGTAATCTGACTATTGCGGATTTAAAAATGCGCAAAAAAAAAGACCGGTTGAAGGAGTGTCACTCTTTCAACCGGTTCTTTTTGACTGAAGTTAGGAATGTTTTAATTCCTGTTCCAGGAGCACATCCTCGAAATCCTGGTCTGGTTGTTTTTTCGTATACCAAAGGAAAGCGAAAGCAAAAACAAATAATGAGCCGGTTACGATGAAAACGGAAGAAATTCCGATAAACCCGCTGATGATGCCGCCGAACATCGGCCCGACGATATTGCCGAGGAACCGGAAGCTGGTGTTATAGCCCATCACTTCACCTTGGATGTCGATTGGTGCTTCACGGCGCATCAGGGCAGTCGTCGTCGGAATCATGCCTCCGACTGCTACACCGAAGAACAAGCGCAAAACGATGAGCTGCCATAGCTCGGTAACAAAAGCTTGTGGGATGATGAATACAAACGCGAGAAGCAGCAGCAAGCCGAGAATCTTCTCGTAACCGACCGAATCCCCGAGCCGCCCCCAAAGCCTAGCGAACAGCAGATTGCCAACGCCTGTCGCACTGAAGGTGACGCCTGCGAGAAAGGCTACTTGGGCGGTGCCTTCCGTCAATTCCGCTACGTATAGAGACAATAAGGGCTGGATGCTGAAATTGCCGATTTGGATCAATGCTGTGATGATCATGACATTGAGCAATAGGCGGTGGTGCAAGATCCCGTGGATCACGGTGCTGCGCGCATAGACATGGGCGCCTTTTCGTTTTGTCTTGCGGATTTCTTTCAGCCCGAAGACGACGAACAATGCGGCGATGCCAATGATGCTTGCGGTAATGAGGAAGGTGTATGTGAAACCGAACGCATCCGCCATCAAGCCGCCGATTACCGGCCCGAATAAAGTGCCTGATACACTGCCCATTTGAAGCGTGCCGAGCGTTTTGCCGGCGGTCTCCTTGGACGTCTGGGAACTGACGAAAGCTAGTGAAGTCGGGATGAATCCCGTCACGACCCCCATGAACAAACGGATCATGAATAATCCGAGCACCGAATCGGCCGTCCCCATCAAAAAGATGCTAGTGGCAATCCCGAAGCCGTTGATGATCAATATCGGTTTGAAACCGTATTTGTCTGCGATGCGCCCCCACACCGGCGACATGAACAATGCGGCAACGAAGGTCACGCCAAACACCAGCCCTGACCAACGCTGCACATATTCATCCGAAAAATTGCCGAGTGATTCAATGTACAGCGATAAAAACGGCATAATCATTGTCGTGCTGCCGGCGACCAGGAAATTGGTGAACATGATAATGTAGAAATTTCTTTTTTGAGTATCCAGTTGGAACCCCTTCTTTCTGAAAACCAAATCTCTTCCTATATCATATAATAGTTCGTTACCCGAAAAAAGCAGAATAAATTACCACTGTATTCTGAATTATTCTGTGCTAGAATAAAGCGGGGTGAAACGAATGAAAAAAAGTTTATGGTCAATAATGCTCCTGGTCTCTGCAGTTGCGCTAGCAGCTTGCGGCAGCTCGGGAGAACAACAGGAGACAGGCGGGGCGGAGCCTGCTTCAACAGAAGAAGTGCAAGGTTATCCGCAGCTGGAACAAGGCATTACAGAAGAAACGGTTGTGGATTTAAATACATCTGAAGGCACGATCCGCATCCGGCTATTCCCGGAAATCGCGCCAAAAGCGGTAGAGAATTTCCTCGGGCATGCCGAATCCGGTTATTATGAAGGCGTCATTTTCCACCGCGTCATTGAGGACTTCATGTTGCAGACCGGTGATCCAACCGGCACAGGAGGCGGAGGCGAGAGCATTTACGGCGAGCCGTTCGAAGACGAATTCAGCGATCAGCTGTTCAATTTCCGCGGCGCTTTGTCGATGGCAAATGCTGGGCCGGGAACGAATGGCAGCCAGTTCTTTATCGTGCAGGCCAAAGAAATAAAAGAAGGCAGCGCCTCTGATTATCCTGAAGAAATCACTGCCGCTTACAAAGAAATGGGCGGAACGCCTTGGCTTGACGGGATGCATACCGTCTTCGGCCAAGTCGATGAAGGCATGGACGTCGTCGACAAAATCGCAGCTGTTGAAAAAGGCGCAAATGATAAACCGCTTGAAGACATCGTCATCGAATCGATCGATATCATCGAGCAATAAGAAAAAGCTATCGCCTCGAGCGATAGCTTTTTTCCTGTTTATAATGAATCATCAACGGAGTGCGCGGATAATTCGGCTAACGCCATCTTCCAAGGTCTGCCTAGGGCACGCGATGTTCATGCGCAAGAAACCGCGGCCGGCTTCACCGTATTTCGATCCCGGTTCAAGCGCCACTTTGCCTTTTTCAAGCAGGCGTTTCATCACTTCGTCTTCACTGAAACCGAGCGCCCGGTAATCGATCCATAATAAATACGTCGATTGCGGCTTGCGGATCTTCAAGCCAGGAACTTCTTGTTCGAGCCGTTCCACCGCATAATCGATATGGTGGGCCAATACTTCGAGCAATTCAGTCAGCCATGGTTCGCCCTGTTCGTACGCGGCTTTCCAGGCAACAGGCGCAAATGCATTCAAAGAGCCGGTGCCGTGTGCTTGCATATGCTGTTCCAAACGCAAGCGCTTATTCGGGTCGGGAGCGACAATCATCGCTGCTTGAATACCGGCCAGGTTAAAGGTTTTCGTCGGCGCGATGCACGTGAAGATGCGGTTTCGCTCGCTGCCGGCAGCCGACAGCAGCGGTGTATGGCTTTCTCCTGCATGGATTAAGTCGCTATGGATTTCATCCGAAAGAATCAACACATCATGGCGTGTGCACAACTGGACGATGTTCTCCAATTCAGCAGGTGTCCATAATTTGCCTCCGGGGTTGTGTGGATTACATAAGATGAACAAACGGGCTTTTTCAAGCTTGGCTTCGAAATCAGCCCAGTCGATGGTGTACTCGCCGTCTTGCTCTGTCAATTCGGAGTATAGGACGTCGCGCCCGAGATTTCTAGGGATGGAGAAAAATGGCGGATAGACAGGCGGCGTCACCAGCACTGAATCGCCTACTTCAGTAAAGACATCAATGATGCTGGCCATGGCCGGGATAACACCTTGGTGAAACAGCATCCAATCTGTTTCGACTGTTAAGCCGTGGCGTTTTTTCAGCCAATTTGCAGCTGCGGTTTTGCATTCCTCGCATATGTATGAGTAACCGAAAATCGGACGTTCCAATCGTTCTCGCAAAGCGTCAGTCACTGGAGGCGGAGCCGGAAAGTCCATATCCGCTACCCACATCGGCAAAATGCCGGATGCATCCTGGATTCCGTAGATTTTCTCCATCCGTTCCCATTTCACGGAACGGCTTTTCCTGCGGTCATGCACTTGTTCGAACAAATTCAAAGCAATCTCCTCATTTCTTTTGGGTTTCTATGATATTATAGCTGGTAACGATACAGGAATGATAGGTGAAAACGAATGGATACGGTGGACATGGATAAAAGAGCGCTAAGGATTATGGAAGGGTGGGACCCCTTTTCTGTCGGTACGGCCGAATACAGTACAGAAGCGGGCGATGTCATCGACAAGCTGCACGATATCGACCATCCATCAGATTTAGCGAAAGCGATCCAGGGTATATACGAATCAAGCTTCAAGCAATGGATTCCGCTGGAAAAATGCGTAGAAGTTTCCTATAAGCTATTGGCCGTAAAGTATGAAGCGAAACACATCATTTGAAAAAAGCCAAAATAAAAAAGCTTCGGCACATTGCCGGAGCTTTTTTATTTTGTTGTTTCCAACCCGTCAAGCAAATTGGAAGCAGGAACTTCGAGTGCATTCGATAGCACAAGGATCGTTTGAACGGATGGAACTTCTTCGCCGCTTTCATAGGATTCAAGACGTGCTGTGCCGATGCGTGTCTTTAAGGACAAGTCATCGAGCGACAAATTGCGTTCTTCCCGCAGCATTTTCAATTGGGTGTGCAAATCTTTTTTCAAAGTCATACACTCCTTTTCTTAAAGACTTCCTTCTAGCTCTATTATACCACGCGGGAGTGTTTTCTTATATAAAGAGTTGTGGCATTTTTCGAACAATGGAATCAAGTAAAGATGTCGATCATGCCGTTGATGAAGACAATGACGATAGCGGCAGGCGCAACATAGCGCACCAATACACGCCACACTTCGACCCACGTCTTTTGCTGCGTCAGTTCATTGTGCGCATCTTTATTGCTGAGGACATATCCTGCAAACAAAGAGATGAACAATGCTCCGAGCGGCAAGCCGATGCGGCTCGTCAAGATATCCACGAAGTCAAAGAAGGTATAGCCGAAGAAAACGGGCTCGCTCATGACGCCAAACGATAGGGCGCTTGGTATGCCGACAACGAAGATTGCCAAGCCGATAATGAATGCCAAACGGCGGCGGCGGTCGTATTTGTTTTTGACGGCGATCGATACCGTAATCTCAAGCATCGAGATGGATGAGGTCAAAGTAGCGAACAATAATAGGATGAAGAAAATGATGATCAGGAATTGCCCCATGAACAATTGGTCGAAAATGGCCGGCAAGATGATAAACACAAGGCCCGGCCCTTGATCCGGCAAGTAATCAAGTGCAAATACTGCCGGGAAAATGATCAATCCGGCCATGATGGAAATGACGATGTTCAAAGTCACAACGCTTACAGCTGAACGCGTCAAATTCTCGGATTTCTTGAGGTAAGACGCATAAGTGATCATTCCGGCAACGCCGACACTCAAGGAGAAGAACGCTTGCCCAAGAGCGACAAGTGCCGTTTCGAAATTGAAGAACGACCAGTCAGGCACGAACATAAAGCGAACGCCTTCCATCGCGCCGTCGAGTGTCAATGAACGGATCATCAAGATGACGAAGAAGATAAGCAAGGCCGGCATCATGATTTTGCTGGCGCGTTCAATACCGCCCTTGATGCCGCCTTGGACAATCCAGATGGTCAAGGCCATGAACGCCGCTTGTGCGATCAATACTTCCCATGGATTGCTGATGATGCCGCCAAACAACTCGGCAAAATCTGCATCGCCCAGCCCCGACAATTGCAAGGTAACGGCGCGTACTAGATACGATAGCACCCAGCCGCCGACTACACTGTAAAAGGAAAGGATCAAGAAAGAAAAAATAAATCCGGACCAGCCGATCAAATACCAAGGCTTTCCGGGGGCTTGTTTTTTGAGTCCGCTAACGGCATCTGCCTGTCCGCGGCGCCCGATGACGAATTCAGCAAGCAAGATCGGCAAACCGATCAAGACGGTGCTCAAGATGAACAGCAAAATGAATACGCTGCCTCCGTTTGCGCCGGTTTCGTATGGGAACTTCCAGATCGCCCCGAGGCCGATTGCACTGCCGGCTGCTGCGAGTATGAAACCGATCTTGGACGTCCATTGTTCACGTGCTTTCATAATTGGTTCCTCCTAAATCGATTAGATTTCACTATTTTACACGAGCCCCCCAGAAAAAAATAGAATTATTTAAAAATGCATTGAATTTCTTCTGTATAATAGAAATAAAAGGAAATTCACCAGAAAGAGAGCTGATGGGGAGATGGGTAAAAACAGCAATCCAGTAAGCGGGAATAACCGAAACGAGGAAAGGGACATGGACCAACTGTTAGAAGCGCTCAGGCGATTTGCTTATCAAAATGGCATGGCGGCCGAAAAGACGGATGCCTTTGCCAAGCAGGTCCAGGAACGTGTAGTTAAAACGGATATTACGGGCGATCAGGAGATAAATCTCTATCGTGCCGCTGCAGCGCAATTAGCGCAATTTCCCGATCTGCAAAACGACGGCAATTTGATTGGCTTTCAAGAAGATCGTGAAAGCCATTTGGCGCTGCAATCACTTCCGGTCAATAAGCGCATGGCAGCTGTTCTCCATTTGGTAAATGGCCATAAAATATCTTTTGCATCACGAGTGCTGCAACTGGAAGAACAAGAGATGCTCGGTTACATAGACAGCGCAAAAAGCGAATTGGCGAAAAAGTTGGCCATAGAGGATCAGCAAGAACTGATGCAACGGCTGCAATTTCTGGACAAATCCATCAAGCGGATCAAGCTCCCGGATAGTAAGGAGCCGGTTGCTGAAAGCCCGATTATTGATGAACAGCAAAAAGAACTAGTACCGAAAGTGAAAAAGCCGGCCATCTGGCTTGTCGCGGCATCGATCGCCCTGCTAGCCGGAGTCGTCGGGGCATCCTTTTTCTTCGACAACTTCCGCCTGCCATCTGCCTCGGAAGCTTCAGAAGGGCAGCTGACGCAGGAAATGGCAGATGAGATGGAACAGCAATACGAGGAAACGAGGGAAAATGCCAAACAACGCCTAGGGGTGGAAGAAAGGCAATTTGCGGAGTTTACCTTTGTAGCTAACGCCGATCAAGAAAAAGACGAGCTGTTCAGCCGGAGCGAGCTGCAGCAACACAAAGACGACGCGGAACTTTTCACTCAACAGATGGAAGAGTTGATTTGGATGATCGAAACGCCGAAAGGAATGGGCGAATCCTTGGCGAACTCAGGCCATATGCCAATCGATGAAATGGACCGTTTTATGGAACTATATTTGATGAAAACAAATGAACTGCAGGATTTTGCAGAAAACATTTTAAAAAATAATGAAGAACAATTACCCGCTGCATCCGAACATTATGGCGAGCCGCAGTTATTAATAGAAGATATCCCAGACGCATCTGCTGAACTGGAGCAATTGCTTGCTGCATGGCCAGAATACGGGTTGCGTTTCCGTCTGTCAGATCCTGACAGGATGCATTTGTTGACGAAGGATATTGAACAGTTACAGCAGCTTCCACAATTCCAGACACATCCATTTGCAGGGATGTATCTACCATTGTTCATGTTCCACCCTTATTTTGATGAACAAGGCTGGCTGGTCGAGCCGAACCATATGATTGGCGCATTCGACGCTATGCTTTATTTATTGATTGATGAACCAACGGACAGCGCTTTAAAAACTGAGATCGAAGTGATGTATGAGCAGATCTTCTGGCAAATCACCAAAGGTTCGGACAGCGAAATTTATGAAGAGGGCACCGTTAAGCCCAAAATCCGCAAACTCTGGAAGACGCTCTCCTCATATGACCCAGTGGCGGCAATCTTATTGCCGGTGATCGATGAAATGGAAGACAGCGGCTGGCAGCAATCCGACTCTTTGGATCGCTTGGAGTACGGAGACAGCCTGAAGATGCTCAAACTGGAACAGCAAGGGCAGCTGAGTTCAACCTTGCCGAACGGTGATTTTCCATTAGAGTCGGAATTGGTAGACTTGGCGGACTTCGATTACGATCGCGTCAAGGAACTGTATGCGCGTTTCAAACAATCCTATGATATGGATTTGCTAGCCGGCGTGCAGCCGCTGGATATTTACTTCCTTTATTTTTATGCCAACCACGAGAAAGACCCGGAAACGATGTACCATCTGTTGGCGGACAGCAAACTTAAGCCAAGCCTGGAGCAGTATAAGGCAGACTGGGAGCCGATTCCTGAATTGACGGAAAATGCACTTTGGGTAGAAATTCAGCAAGAAATGACGCAGCGCATCTACAAGAAAGTGATGATCCAGCCGACAGTGGCGTATGAAGAGCAGGATATCGGGTTCCGCCGGTCCAATCCGCTTCAGCCAGCTTTAGTAACGGAACAGGACCATATTTGGCTCGTTCAATACGAGCAGCAAGAATTCTTGCAAGCGCCGGATCCTGAGTTGCAGAAACAAGGCATGGAGGCGTATAAAGCATTGGCGAATCAAGAGAAACTGCCGAAAAATACGTCACCGCTCGTCGTCACATATGCCTTATTGCATGCGATCGAACAAGAAGACACAGCGGTCGCCAATGCCTTGCTGGCACCCGGGACCGAGGGCCAGGAAATAGAGTTTTGGCGTAATTTTGCCGGCAGTCATCAAGTCGCCGGTTTCGATAATTTAAGGTCAGTGTCATTCACAGCAACGGATTTAAATATCGAAAATGAAGTAGATGCCAGTCTTGAAATCTTATATGAAATAGAGGACGCCAGTGAATGGTACGAACATTTGAATATGAAGAAAACGCCGGATGGCTGGCGCTTCGAGTTGTTTCCTAGTTACTGATTTTACTCTTACAAGGAACCTGTGCTATAATATACAGATGCCAATAGGTGTACAGTAATTAGATATAGACTAGGAGCGGTTAACTATGACAAAAACGTATCAAGCAGGAGATAAAGTCTCCGGTAAAGTAACAGGAATCCAGCCATACGGTGCATTCGTTGCACTGGACGACCAAACACAAGGACTTGTCCACATTTCAGAAATCACACACGGTTATGTGAAAGAAGTCAGCGAATACTTGTCTGTTGGACAGGAAGTAGACGTGAAAGTTTTGGACGTCGATTCTAAATCGAAAAAAATCAGCTTGTCGATCCGCGCGTTGCAAGAACAGCCGCCGGCAGCTCAAAAAAGCGAAAAACCACGTCAATCTCTTCAATCACACGTGAACGAGAATGACTCTGAAGGATTCAACTCCTTGAAAGACAAAATGCAGGAATGGATCAAACGTTCCGGCCAATAAGCATATTAAAACGCACAACCGACTTTAAGTCGATTGTGCGTTTTTTTTGATTTTCCGCAAACGGTATTGAAGGTTCTGGCGGCTCATGCCGAGTGCTTGGGCAGCCTTCGTCACATTGCCCCCAAACAAGTCCATCGCCTTTTCCAGGTAATACATTTCCGCCTCTTGCAAGTATTCCTCCAAGGGCAGCAAATCCTTATCGGAGCGGACCAGGAAATCTTCCGGCTGCAGCGAGCCGCTTTGAGTTTTCAGCTTAAAGTGATGCGGCAGCATGGAAGCTGTCACGATTTCCTGTGTCGTGATGAGCGACGTGATTTCATCCAGCAGCAATTCGAGTTCTTTTAGGTTGCCCGGCCAGTCATAGCTGAGGAATAATTTCTCCACTTCATCCGACAAGGAACGGATGACCGACCCGACTTTCATGCGGTGGCGGGAGAAATAATCTTCGACAAACGGCAAAATGTCTTCTTTTCTGCGGCGCAGCGGCTCGACTTTAATGGTCATCGCCGAGAAGAAGTAATACAAGTCTTTCACCAAGGTATTGGAAGAAATCAATTCGACCGGATCATCGCCGACGCTCGCAACAAAATAGCACTCGCCTGCTGCATGCCGCTCGACCACTTCAAGCAATTGAATCTGCAAGGCGCGCGGCAATAAATCGATACGCTCGCAGTAAATCGTGCCGTACTGCATGCGTTCGATGTCCTTATCCAATTCAACAATCAAACTGCTATCGGTGCCGTGGCAATACAAAATATGCAGTGGAAGCTCGGAAGCGTGGGCGGAGTGAATCGCTTCTGCAAGCAGCTCTTTGCCGGTTCCGGACTCCCCGACCAATAACACCGGCAGTTTGGCAGCGGCAGCTTTTTCTGCACGCGCAATGATGTTTTTCATACTTGCCGATACGGCAGTCAGGCTGGCGAAAGTTATCGGCTCCTCGTATTTCTTCAACGGTTGGTAAATGACCCGCTCCAAGGTCGTGACATCCCGTGCGAGCTCAATCGCCCCGATCAGCATTTCGCCTTCAAACACTGGATAACTGTCGTTGATGGTAGTGATTTCTTGCCCTTTGCGATTCCAATATGTCTGCTTGATGTTCAATATGGGGGTTCCGCTCGTCAGCACTTGAAGCAATGTGCTCTGCGTTTGATCAAAACGGAACATCTCCAAAAGCGACCGGTCCGTTAATTCCTGAAAATCGAAGCCTTCGATTTCCCGCATCTTGCGGTTATATAAAATGGTCTTCCCTTTGCTGTCGATGGCGTGTAAACCTACAGCCACGTGGTCTCCAGCGAATTTATAAAAAGGGGCCAAGTCTATTTGCGCATCGTTCATGGCCATCACTCCAAAACTTTTTTGACTTTTTAGATTAAAATACTTGAAAAACGCAATAATCTTTTGCATTATTATAAGTGGAAACAGATTAAGAGTGCAAATTTTTTTTGCGCTCGCTCAATTATAAGGAGGATTCCCAATGATTCCCTACAAACATGAACCATTCACAGATTTCTCGATCGAGGAGAATCGCAATGCATACTTGGAAGGCCTGAAAACGGTTGAAGGATACCTCGGCCAGGATTACCCGCTAATTATCGGCGGAGAACGCGTAACGACTGAAGACAAAATCGTTTCATTCAATCCGGCGGATAAAGAAGAAATCGTTGGGCGCGTCTCCAAATCAAATAAAGAACTCGCAGAAAAAGCTATGCAAGAAGCGGACGCTGCATTCAAAACATGGAAAAAAGTGAAACCTGAAGTACGCGCAGATGTCTTGTTCAGAGCAGCTGCAATCATTCGCCGCCGCAAGCACGAATTCTCGGCGCTACTCACAAAAGAAGCAGGTAAACCTTGGAATGAAGCGGATGCAGATACTGCAGAAGCGATCGATTTCCTTGAATATTACGGCCGCCAAATGCTGCGCCTAAAAGACGGCATGCCAATGGAAAGCCGTCCAGGCGAGTACAACCGCTATGACTATATTCCACTCGGTGTTGGCGTTGTCATCTCTCCTTGGAACTTCGCATTCGCGATCATGGCGGGTACAACAGTTGCAGCGATGGTAGCAGGCAACACGGTGCTCTTGAAACCAGCTTCAACAACTCCCGTTGTCGCATATAAATTCATCGAAGTATTGGAAGAAGCAGGCATGCCTAAAGGCGTCGTCAACTATATCCCAGGGCCGGGATCTGAAGTCGGCGACTATTTGGTCGACCACCCGAACACTCGCTTCATTTCATTCACTGGTTCAAAAGAAGTTGGCTTGCGCATCGCAGAACGTTCTTCAAAAGTAAATGAAGGCCAAATCTGGATGAAGCGTTTAATCGCTGAAATGGGCGGCAAGAATACGATGGTCGTCGACAACAACGCAGACCTTGAACTTGCGGCACAATCCATCGTAAAATCCGCTTTCGGCTTCAGTGGCCAGAAATGTTCTGCAGGATCACGTGCTGTCATTGTAGAAGATGTCTACGACGAAGTACTTGAGCGCGTAGTGGAATTAACAAATGAACTGACGATCGGCAACACAGTTGACCAGTCGAACTTCATGGGTCCTGTCATTGACGGAAACTCATACAAAAAAATTATGGATTATATCGAAATCGGCAAAGGCGAAGGACGCCTAGTTGCTGGTGGAGACGGCGACGATTCCACAGGATTCTTCGTGAACCCAACGGTCTTCGCTGACTTGGATCCACAAGCCCGCATCATGCAGGAAGAAATCTTTGGGCCGGTTGTCGGCTTGATGAAAGCAAAAGACTTCAAAGAAGCGATTGATATCGCCAACAACACAGAATATGGCTTGACTGGCGGCGTGATCACCAACAACCGCGAACACCTCGAGTATGCGCGCGACGAGTTCCATGTCGGCAACTTGTACTTTAACCGCGGCTGCACAGGCGCAATCGTAGGCTATCAGTCATTCGGCGGATTCAACATGTCCGGAACCGATTCAAAAGCAGGCGGGCCAGACTACTTGGTTCTTCATATGCAAGCACAAACAACTTCTGAGATGTTTTAATTATTCGGTTGATGGTATAATAATGCACAAAAGGCAGACTCCGTGTCTGCCTTTTTTTAAAAAGGGTACCGTTAAGCGCATACATTTACAGGAAATGCTTACTAGTTTCTAAAGCTCAGCGGGTTTTACCTTAATTTTAAGGAGGAATTTGGAATGACACAAACACAGTCAATCATTGAAAAAACAGAACAGTATGGGGCGAAGAACTACCATCCACTGCCGATCGTCATCTCAAAAGCGGAAGGCGTATGGGTAACAGATCCAGAAGGCAATAAATTCATGGACATGCTCTCTGCCTATTCAGCAGTGAACCAAGGCCACCGCCATCCACAAATCATCCAGGCATTGAAAGACCAAGCCGACCGGGTGACTCTCACATCGCGCGCATTCCACAACGATCAATTGGCGCCATGGTACGAAATGATCTGCAAGATTTCAGGCAAAGAAATGGCCTTGCCGATGAATACAGGTGCGGAAGCGGTCGAAACAGCCATCAAAGCTGCCCGCCGCTGGGCATACGACGTTAAAGGTGTTGAAGAGAACAAGGCAGAAATCATCGCATGCGAAGGCAACTTCCATGGCCGTACGATGACTGCTGTCTCACTTTCATCTGACCCTGAATACCGCAGAGGCTTCGGCCCGATGCTTCCAGGAATCAACATCGTTCCATTCGGTGATATGGAAGCATTGAAAAATGCCATTACGCCAAATACTGCAGCTTTCCTCATCGAGCCGATCCAAGGTGAAGCAGGTATCATCATGCCGCCAGAAGGTTTCTTGAAGGCAGCGCGTGAACTTTGCCGCGAGAACAATGTTTTGTTCATCGCTGACGAAATCCAGTGCGGCCTTGCACGTACCGGAAAAATGTTCGCTTGTGAATGGGAAGATGTAGATCCGGATATGTACATTCTTGGTAAAGCGCTTGGAGGCGGAGTATTCCCGATTTCGTGTGTTGTCGCAGACCACGAAGTGCTTGGCGTCTTCAATCCAGGGTCACACGGCTCCACATTCGGCGGCAATCCGCTTGCTTGTGCCGTATCCATTGCTTCCATGCAAGTCATTCAGGATGAAAACCTTACAGGGCGTTCTCAGGAACTCGGCACTTACTTCATGGATGAACTTAAAAAACTCGATCATCCTGTCATCAAAGAAGTCCGCGGCCGCGGACTGTTCATCGGAATGGAGCTCACTGAAGCTGCGCGTCCTTATTGCGAACAGTTGAAAGAACTCGGGCTTTTGTGCAAAGAAACCCACGATACCGTCATCCGATTTGCACCGCCATTGATCATCACAAAAGAAGAGCTGGACTGGGCACTTGAGCGTATTCACCAAGTGTTCACAAAATAACAATCGATGTGGCAAATGGAAGTTTGCCATGTTACACTAGATGCGGGTAATTACTAAAACACAAAGAGGCGAAACTAAACAATGGCTGAAAACTTGAACTTGTTGACGTCAACGCAGGATGTCATTAAAATTGCATTGGATAAACTTGGATACGAAGATTCGATGTATGAACTTCTGAAGGAGCCGATGCGGATCTTGGAAGTGCGTATCCCGATCCGGATGGACAATGGGAAAACCAAAGTGTTCACGGGATTCCGTGCCCAGCACAATGATGCTGTCGGCCCAACGAAGGGTGGAGTCCGCTTTCACCCTGATGTGAACCGCGACGAGGTTATCGCGCTTTCCATGTGGATGACATTGAAATGCGGAATCGTGGACTTGCCATATGGCGGCGGTAAAGGCGGCATCATTTGCGATCCGCGCGAAATGTCCATGCACGAAATCGAAAAGCTGAGCCGCGGTTATGTACGCGCCATCAGCCAGATTGTCGGGCCGAATAAGGATATCCCTGCGCCGGATGTATTCACAAACTCGCAAATCATGGCATGGATGTTCGACGAATACAGCAAGATTGACGAATTCAACTCACCAGGATTCATTACAGGTAAGCCGATTGTGCTGGGCGGCTCACAAGGCCGTGACAAAGCAACTGCACAAGGCGTCACGATTGTGATCAATGAAGCAGCGAAAAAACGCGGCCTTGATATGAAAGGCGCACGCGTTGTTATTCAGGGATTCGGTAACGCAGGAAGCTTTTTGGCGAAGTTCCTTCACGATGCAGGGGCCAAAGTAGTCGGCATTTCAGATGCTTACGGGGCACTGCACGATCCAGAAGGACTCGATATCGATTATCTTCTTGACCGCCGCGACAGCTTCGGGACAGTCACAACGCTTTTCGACAATACAATCACAAATAAAGAATTGTTCGAAATCGATTGCGATATCCTTGTGCCGGCAGCGATCGCCAACCAGATCACAGAAGAAAACGCACACGATATCAAAGCTTCTATCGTAGTCGAAGCTGCAAACGGGCCAACAACGGCTGAAGCAACGAAGATTTTAACGGATCGCGGAATCTTGCTTGTGCCTGACGTGCTTGCAAGTTCCGGCGGTGTAACAGTTTCATACTTTGAATGGGTGCAGAATAACCAAGGTTATTATTGGACGCAGGAAGAAGTGGACGAGAAGCTGGAGAAAAAATTGGTGGAAGCTTTTGAGAACGTATACAATGTAGCCACCAACCGGAACATCGACATGCGCCTTGCAGCGTATATGGTCGGTGCAAGAAGAACTGCAGAGGCATCACGCTTCCGTGGATGGGTATAAGAACCAACCGCTCGGCATTAGCCGGGCGGTTTTCTTGTGCTCAAATTTTTGCTTTTTAAGGACCGGAAATTCATAATGAAAATTGAACGCATTTCGGAGGAGGAGATTATATGAACGCATTTTCTTTTTATAACCCTGTAAAACTGATTTTCGGTAAAGGGCAGTTAGAAGCTTTGAAAAAAGAAATACCAAATTACGGTAAAAAAGTATTAGTCGTTTACGGTGGCGGCAGCATCAAGAAAAACGGCCTATACGATGAAGTCATGTCGACATTGAATGAAATGGGTGTCGAAATCCATGAACTTTCTGGTGTAGAGCCAAACCCACGCCTTTCAACGGCAAAACGAGGAATTGAAATCTGCAAACAGGAAGACATCGACATGCTGTTAGCTGTCGGCGGTGGTTCTGTCATCGACTGTACGAAACTCATCGCAGCCGGAGCAAAATACGATGGCGATGCATGGGATTTTGTCACACGCAAAGCGACACCTGAGGAAGTCTTGCCGTTTGGCACAGTCTTGACTTTGGCGGCTACAGGCTCAGAAATGAACGCCGGTTCTGTTATCACAAATGAAGAAACAGAAGAAAAATACGGCTGGGGCAGCCCGCTGACATTCCCGAAATTCTCTATTTTGGACCCAACATACACGAAATCTGTGCCGCGTGACCACACAGTATACGGCGTAGTGGACATGATGTCCCATATGTTCGAGCAGTATTACCATAATGCAACGAACACGCCAGTACAGGACCAGATGATCGAGGGCGTGCTGCGTGCAGTGATTGAGACAGCTCCGAAGCTCATGGAAGACCTTGAAAGCTACGAGCACCGTGAAACGATTCTATTTGCCGGAACGATGGGGCTTAACAACTTCCTGCAGATGGGCTATAACGGAGACTGGGCATCCCATAACATTGAGCATGCGGTTTCTGCTATTTATGACATTCCACATGCAGGCGGCTTGGCGATTTTATTCCCTCAGTGGATGCGCCATAACGTTCCAGTCAACCCGTCACGATTTGCACAAATGGCCATCCGTGTATTCGGCGTCGATGCTGCAAACAAATCCGAAGAACAAATCGCAAACGAAGGAATTGACCGTCTAGTAGAATTCTGGACGTCGATTGGGGCTCCAAGCAGCCTGAAAGATTACGACATCGATGATTCCCGCTTCTCTGACATCGTTGACAAAACACTCGTCTACGGCGAATTCGGCAACTTCAATAAATTGAATGGGGAAGATGTAGAGAAAATCCTGCAAGCTTCGCTATAATATAAAAAATCCCGATGCATGATGCATCGGGATTTTTTTATTCGGGTTTCTTCAGTGAATCAGGACGCTTACTAACGTGTACCCAGTGTTTTTCGCCATCGTCTGCATCGAGTGAGACAATCACATCGTCCACGCTAGGCTGGCTCAAAATAAGTTCAGCCAAGCGGTTTTGCAATTCGTCAGCTTCCTTAACGGTTAGGTTAGGGTCAACTTCCACCAAAGTTTCAACGTGTAAAAATTCACCCTCTTTAACTACTTCCAGTTCACGGATATCTTTGACAGCAGGTCTGTCGGAAAGGAGATGTGCAATATGGTTAACCATTTGTTCATCCGTTTCTCCAATGACCCCACGTGCATTATCCAAGAAAATTTTCGTCACGACGTAGAACATCATCAAGCCGATTGCGATGGATGCTGCGCCTTCAATTTGCAGGAATCCGGTATAATGTGCGATCAAGACAGCAACTAGAGCCAGCAAACCACCAGAAGTTGCAACCAAGTCTTCCAGGAACACCAGTTTTGTAGCTGGTTTTGCGCGGTTCAAATGAGTAAAACTCGTAGTGAGCGGGGCAAGTGCGCCGCCTTTCACGCCAGCTTCATGCAGTACTTCCTTACCGGCTTTATAAAGAACGAACAATTCAAGTAAAATGGCAATTGATAGAACGACAACGCTAATAATAAAGCCTTCTGCCTCAATAGGGTGCAACATTTGGTGCCAGCCCTCACGGATGGTTTCATAAGCCATGATTCCCACGATTAGAACAGCTGCAAGCAAAACTAAATTTAACAGCCGACCAAAACCATTTGGAAAACGCTTAGTCGGCGCTTTTTTCGATAATGCAGATCCAATAAAAACGAAGTATTGGTTCGCCGCGTCACCGATCGAATGCATCGTTTCGGCAAACATGGCAACATTTCCGGTAAAAGTAAAGGCGACGCCTTTCATAATAGCAATAAACGTATTGATAAGTGCTGCGTAAAGAGATGGTTTATTTCCTCCCTTTAACAATCCAAAAAATTCTCCCAAAAAAATTCCCCCTTCAGTTAATCATTTCGATATCCACTTGCTTTACGTTATTAATAGAAGAAACCTCCTTATACAATTCGATAGTTTCTTTTTCTTGTGCGTAAGACATGCGGATCGAAAGTTTGTAGTACCAATTTCCGTTTTGCTGCTCAGGATGAAGAATTGACAAGTTTTCAATGGTCATGCCACCATACTTCAGCTCTTTCATTACTTCACTGATGGCTTCCTCATCCGTAACATAAACGGTGAGTCTTGCTTCTATCTGCCTCAGGCGTTTTGGTCCAAAATGGAAAAGGAGAGGAGGGATGACCTCGATCCCAATAATGACTAGCAAAACTGCGGTCAATGCTTCAATATAAAAGCCGGCGGCAACAGCAATGCCAATTCCGCCAGATCCCCAAATCATTGCTGCTGTCGTCAGTCCCGATATTGAATCATTCCCTCGCTTCAATATCACTCCAGCTCCTAGAAATCCGATACCTGAAACAATTTGTGCTGCAAGCCGGAGCGGATCCATTGTAATATTTACACCTTCATGGCTACTCGATTCTGCAATATAAGCAGATTCAATTGAAATAATGGTCAATAAGCAGCTGAATGTGGCAATGACCAAGCTTGTCTTCAACCCAACAGGCTTCCTCTTTAATTCCCTTTCCAACCCTATAACTAAACTTAAAACGGCAGCAATCGCTAATTTCATAAATGTTTCGAATGAAGAAATTTCGAGTGTGCTGAAAAATTCCAAAATCACGACCTCCATTTCACTTTGCGGTTGAATGTGGAGCCGGCAAATGGCAAACTGAAAAGTGATGTCAAAATCTGATGCAGCAAGAGGTGCCTAATGGAAAAACCAACGATTCATCCTTATATACCCATTCTGATCGGAGTTATCTCAGTTGCTATGTCTGCAATCTTTGTTAAAATGACCACAGCAGATGCGGGTGTTACTGCCTTTTACCGGATGTTATTTTCTATTCTATTAATGTCCCCGGTATTCCTCTATAGCTATCTGCCTGAAGTAAAGAAACTAAATAGAAGAGACTGGTCTTTTTCAGCAATTGCCGGTATCTTTTTGGCTTTCCATTTTATCCTCTGGTTTGAGTCACTTAACTATACTTCTGTAGCGAGTTCTACTGTTTTAGTAACATTGCAGCCTCTTTTTGCATTTGCTGGCACATATTTTTTCTTTAAAGAGCACCTCTCTGCAAAAACCTTAATCTCTGGGGCAGTTGCCATCACAGGAAGTATTGTAATTGCTTATGGAGACTTTCAGGTAAGTGGAAGTGCTTTATTTGGTGACATATTGGCGCTCATCGCTTGTGCATTGATTACTGCTTATTTATTATTTGGTCAAGATGTGCGGAAGCGATTGTCTTTAGTGACATATACATTTATTGTTTACAGTTTTAGTACAGTAACGCTATTTTTCTATATTATTGCTAAAGGAGAGACGTTTGGTCCTTATCCAAAGGAAGAGTGGATGTGGTTTCTTCTATTAGCTCTTATCCCAAATCTCCTTGGGCATACTTTATTTAATTGGGCAGTGAAGTGGGTGAGCACAAACGTAATTTCTATCGCTATCCTGTTTGAGCCAGTAGGTGCAGCAATCCTGGCATATTTTATACTCGGAGAACTGGTTAGTAAATCACAAATTATTGGTGGAAGTATTGTAATCGCAGGGTTATTATTTTTTGTAACTGATTATAAAAGAATTAGAAAAATCTTTTTTCGGGAAACTGCTTGATTTTTTTTATCAGGCAGTTTATAGTAATAAATGTCCTCGAAACAAGCTGTTAAAAATATTTCGAAATAGTATTGACAACACGTTTTAAAAAGGATATAGTAATCAAGTCGCCGAAACAAGGCGCACAACATGAACCTTGAAAACTGAACAGCAAAACGTCAATAATACAGCCGCGAGTGATCGCGGCAAACGTACTGATCAGCGTATGCAGATCAAAGCGAATCGCGCGTCTTTTAGACGGCGATACGCCAGCAACTATTGAGCAATCAATACTACTCTATAATGGAGAGTTTGATCCTGGCTCAGGACGAACGCTGGCGGCGTGCCTAATACATGCAAGTCGAGCGGAGATAGTGGAGCTTGCTCCATTATCTTAGCGGCGGACGGGTGAGTAACACGTGGGCAACCTGCCCTGCAGATCGGGATAACTCCGGGAAACCGGTGCTAATACCGAATAGTTTGCGGCCTCTCATGAGGCCACACGGAAAGACGGTTTCGGCTGTCACTGCAGGATGGGCCCGCGGCGCATTAGCTAGTTGGTGAGGTAACGGCTCACCAAGGCCACGATGCGTAGCCGACCTGAGAGGGTGATCGGCCACACTGGGACTGAGACACGGCCCAGACTCCTACGGGAGGCAGCAGTAGGGAATCTTCCGCAATGGACGAAAGTCTGACGGAGCAACGCCGCGTGAGTGAAGAAGGTTTTCGGATCGTAAAACTCTGTTGTGAGGGAAGAACAAGTACCAACTAACTACTGGTACCTTGACGGTACCTCACCAGAAAGCCACGGCTAACTACGTGCCAGCAGCCGCGGTAATACGTAGGTGGCAAGCGTTGTCCG
This sequence comes from Planococcus sp. MSAK28401, assembly GCF_018283455.1. Lineage (NCBI taxonomy): Bacteria > Bacillati > Bacillota > Bacilli > Caryophanales > Caryophanaceae > Planococcus > Planococcus alpniumensis. The sequence goes on from NZ_JAAMTH010000001.1 coordinate 1,283,210, forward strand.
GAATTATTGGGCGTAAAGCGCGCGCAGGCGGTCCTTTAAGTCTGATGTGAAAGCCCACGGCTCAACCGTGGAGGGTCATTGGAAACTGGGGGACTTGAGTGCAGAAGAGGAAAGTGGAATTCCACGTGTAGCGGTGAAATGCGTAGAGATGTGGAGGAACACCAGTGGCGAAGGCGACTTTCTGGTCTGTAACTGACGCTGAGGCGCGAAAGCGTGGGGAGCAAACAGGATTAGATACCCTGGTAGTCCACGCCGTAAACGATGAGTGCTAAGTGTTAGGGGGTTTCCGCCCCTTAGTGCTGCAGCTAACGCATTAAGCACTCCGCCTGGGGAGTACGGCCGCAAGGCTGAAACTCAAAGGAATTGACGGGGGCCCGCACAAGCGGTGGAGCATGTGGTTTAATTCGAAGCAACGCGAAGAACCTTACCAGGTCTTGACATCCCGCTGACCGCCTAGGAGACTAGGCTTTCCCTTCGGGGACAGCGGTGACAGGTGGTGCATGGTTGTCGTCAGCTCGTGTCGTGAGATGTTGGGTTAAGTCCCGCAACGAGCGCAACCCTTGATCTTAGTTGCCAGCATTCAGTTGGGCACTCTAAGGTGACTGCCGGTGACAAACCGGAGGAAGGTGGGGATGACGTCAAATCATCATGCCCCTTATGACCTGGGCTACACACGTGCTACAATGGACGGTACAAAGGGCTGCAAACCCGCGAGGGGGAGCCAATCCCAGAAAACCGTTCTCAGTTCGGATTGCAGGCTGCAACTCGCCTGCATGAAGCCGGAATCGCTAGTAATCGCGGATCAGCATGCCGCGGTGAATACGTTCCCGGGCCTTGTACACACCGCCCGTCACACCACGAGAGTTTGTAACACCCGAAGTCGGTGGGGTAACCCTTACGGGAGCCAGCCGCCGAAGGTGGGACAGATGATTGGGGTGAAGTCGTAACAAGGTAGCCGTATCGGAAGGTGCGGCTGGATCACCTCCTTTCTAAGGATTATATCGGAACCGATTCTTAACGGATCGGGTTGACGTTTTGCGTTCAGTTTTGAAGGTTCACTCCTTGCGGAGCACTTTCAAACTTGTTCTTTGAAAACTGGATAGATCGACATTGATTAAGAAACAAGCATCAAGTAGCGTGATCGCTTTGCGATCAACTTATTTTTTTGACCATTCAGTGGTTAAGTTAATAAGGGCGCACGGTGGATGCCTTGGCACTAGGAGCCGAAGAAGGACGGCACTAACACCGATATGCCTCGGGGAGCTGTAAGTGAGCTGTGATCCGGGGATTTCCGAATGGGGAAACCCACTGTTCGTAATGGAGCAGTATCCATGTGTGAATACATAGCACATGAGAAGGCAGACTCAGGGAACTGAAACATCTAAGTACCTGAAGGAAGAGAAAGCAAATGCGATTCCCCAAGTAGCGGCGAGCGAAACGGGATCAGCCCAAACCAGAAGGCTTGCCTTCTGGGGTTGTAGGACACTCTATACGGAGTTACAAAGGAATGGATTAAGCGAAGCGACCTGGAACGGTCCGCAAGACAGGGTAATAGCCCCGTAGCTGAAAGTTCATTCCCTCCAGAGTGGATCCTGAGTACGGCGGAACACGAGAAATTCCGTCGGAATCCGGGAGGACCATCTCCCAAGGCTAAATACTCCCTAGTGACCGATAGTGAACCAGTACCGTGAGGGAAAGGTGAAAAGCACCCCGGAAGGGGAGTGAAATAGATCCTGAAACCGTGTGCCTACAAGTAGTTAGAGCCCGTTAATGGGTGATAGCGTGCCTTTTGTAGAATGAACCGGCGAGTTACGATTGCATGCAAGGTTAAGGTGAGAAGCCGGAGCCGCAGCGAAAGCGAGTCTGAATAGGGCGAATGAGTATGCAGTTGTAGACCCGAAACCAGGTGATCTACCCATGTCCAGGGTGAAGGTAAGGTAACACTTACTGGAGGCCCGAACCCACGCACGTTGAAAAGTGCGGGGATGAGGTGTGGGTAGCGGAGAAATTCCAATCGAACCTGGAGATAGCTGGTTCTCTCCGAAATAGCTTTAGGGCTAGCCTCAAGAAGAGAATCCTGGAGGTAGAGCACTGTTTGGACTAGGGGCCCATCCCGGGTTACCGAATTCAGACAAACTCCGAATGCCAGTGATTTATGCTTGGGAGTCAGACTGCGAGTGATAAGATCCGTAGTCAAGAGGGAAACAGCCCAGACCACCAGCTAAGGTCCCCAAATATCCGTTAAGTGGAAAAGGATGTGGCGTTGCTTAGACAACCAGGATGTTGGCTTAGAAGCAGCCATCATTTAAAGAGTGCGTAATAGCTCACTGGTCGAGTGACACTGCGCCGAAAATGTACCGGGGCTAAACGGATTACCGAAGCTGTGGATGGACATCGTAGATGTCCGTGGTAGGAGAGCGTTCTAAGGGCGTTGAAGTCAGACCGGAAGGACTGGTGGAGCGCTTAGAAGTGAGAATGCCGGTATGAGTAACGAAAGACGGGTGAGAATCCCGTCCACCGAATGCCTAAGGTTTCCTGAGGAAGGCTCGTCCGCTCAGGGTTAGTCGGGACCTAAGTCGAGGCCGATAGGCGTAGACGATGGACAACAGGTTGATATTCCTGTACCACCTCCCCGCCGTTTGAGTAATGGGGGGACGCAGAAGGATAGGGTGAGCGTGCCGTTGGTTGTGCACGTCCAAGTTGTGAGATGAGAAACGAGGCAAATCCCGTTTCTATGTACATCAAGCAGTGATGGCAAGAGGTTTAACCTCAGAGTCCCTGATTTCACACTGCCAAGAAAAGCCTCTAGCGAGGCGGGAGGTGCCCGTACCGCAAACCGACACAGGTAGGCGAGAAGAGAATTCTAAGGTGAGCGAGTGAACTCTCGTTAAGGAACTCGGCAAAATGACCCCGTAACTTCGGGAGAAGGGGTGCTCTGGTAGGGTGTTACAGCCCGAGAGAGCCGCAGTGAATAGGCCCAGGCGACTGTTTAGCAAAAACACAGGTCTCTGCAAAACCGTAAGGTGACGTATAGGGGCTGACGCCTGCCCGGTGCTGGAAGGTTAAGGGGAGTGCTTAGCGCAAGCGAAGGTGCGAACCGAAGCCCCAGTAAACGGCGGCCGTAACTATAACGGTCCTAAGGTAGCGAAATTCCTTGTCGGGTAAGTTCCGACCCGCACGAAAGGCGTAACGATCTGGGCACTGTCTCAACGAGAGACTCGGTGAAATTATAGTACCTGTGAAGATGCAGGTTACCCGCGACAGGACGGAAAGACCCCGTGGAGCTTTACTGTAGCCTGATATTGAATTTTGGTGCAACTTGTACAGGATAGGTAGGAGCCAGAGAACCCGGAGCGCCAGCTTCGGGGGAGGCGTCGGTGGGATACTACCCTGGTTGTATTGAACTTCTAACCCACAAGCCTTAGCGGCTTGGGAGACAGTGTCAGGCGGGCAGTTTGACTGGGGCGGTCGCCTCCTAAAGAGTAACGGAGGCGCTCAAAGGTTCCCTCAGAATGGTTGGAAATCATTCGCAGAGTGTAAAGGCGCAAGGGAGCTTGACTGCGAGACGGACAGGTCGAGCAGGGTCGAAAGACGGACTTAGTGATCCGGTGGTTCCGCATGGAAGGGCCATCGCTCAACGGATAAAAGCTACCCCGGGGATAACAGGCTTATCTCCCCCAAGAGTCCACATCGACGGGGAGGTTTGGCACCTCGATGTCGGCTCATCGCATCCTGGGGCTGTAGTCGGTCCCAAGGGTTGGGCTGTTCGCCCATTAAAGCGGTACGCGAGCTGGGTTCAGAACGTCGTGAGACAGTTCGGTCCCTATCCGTCGCGGGCGCAGGAAATTTGAGAGGAGCTGTCCTTAGTACGAGAGGACCGGGATGGACACACCGCTGGTGTACCAGTTGTTCTGCCAAGAGCATCGCTGGGTAGCTATGTGTGGCCGGGATAAGTGCTGAAAGCATCTAAGCACGAAGCCCCCCTCAAGATGAGATTTCCCATTGCGCAAGCAAGTAAGATCCCTCAAAGACGATGAGGTAGATAGGTTCGGGGTGGAAGCGTGGCGACACGTGCAGCTGACGAATACTAATCGATCGAGGACTTAACCAATAACTGAAACGCAAGTTTCCCCCAATGTCGATTTATCCAGTTTTGAAAGAATAAGAATTTTTGCCTTCGGGCAAAAAAGACTTGTAAAACTCGTCAGAGTTGGTATAATAAATCTTGTCTTTCAAAAAACCTTATAGTCCAGTGATGATGGCAAAGAGGCCACACCCGTTCCCATCCCGAACACGGAAGTTAAGCTCTTTTGCGCCGATGGTAGTTGGGGGGTTCCCCCTGTGAGAGTAGGACGTCGCTGGGCATACATACGGAGGATTAGCTCAGCTGGGAGAGCATCTGCCTTACAAGCAGAGGGTCGGCGGTTCGATCCCGTCATCCTCCACCATTTTTTCTCCATGCCGGAGTAGCTCAACTGGTAGAGCAACTGACTTGTAATCAGTAGGTTGAGGGTTCAAGTCCTTTCTCCGGCACCACTCATGTTTGAGCCATTAGCTCAGTTGGTAGAGCATCTGACTTTTAATCAGAGGGTCGAAGGTTCGAATCCTTCATGGCTCACCATTTTAATTTCATAATTGCCACGCGGGTGTGGCGGAACTGGCAGACGCACTAGACTTAGGATCTAGCGCCTTCGGGCGTGGGGGTTCGACTCCCTTCACCCGCACCAAGCGGAAGTAGTTCAGTGGTAGAACGCCACCTTGCCAAGGTGGAGGTCGCGGGTTCGACCCCCGTCTTCCGCTCCAATTTTTTATCTGTCCAATGCCCCGCCGGGGTGGCGGAACTGGCAGACGCACAGGACTTAAAATCCTGCGGTAGGTGACTACCGTACCGGTTCGATTCCGGTCCTCGGCACCACTGTTTTATAAAATTTTATATTATGCGCCCGTAGCTCAATTGGATAGAGTACTTGACTACGAATCAAGCGGTTAGAGGTTCGAGTCCTCTCGGGCGCGCCATATTTTGTCATCATCCTATTTAGTCGGGAAGTAGCTCAGCTTGGTAGAGCACTTGGTTTGGGACCAAGGGGTCGCAGGTTCGAATCCTGTCTTCCCGACCACTTTATGGGGCCTTAGCTCAGCTGGGAGAGCGCCTGCCTTGCACGCAGGAGGTCAGCGGTTCGATCCCGCTAGGCTCCACCAACTATACTATTTAAAGATCCTGGCGGCGTAGCTCAGCTGGCTAGAGCGTACGGTTCATACCCGTAAGGTCGGGGGTTCGATCCCCTCTGCCGCCACTTTTTTAGGACCTTTAGCTCAGTTGGTTAGAGCAGACGGCTCATAACCGTCCGGTCGCAGGTTCGAGTCCTGCAAGGTCCACCATTTAATGTTTATCACGGAGGAATACCCAAGTTTGGCTGAAGGGATCGGTCTTGAAAACCGACAGGGGAGTCAAATCCCGCGGGGGTTCGAATCCCTCTTCCTCCTCCATTTTTTAAAAATGAGTGGACAATTTTTATTCAATACTATTATCGCGGGGTGGAGCAGTTCGGTAGCTCGTTGGGCTCATAACCCAAAGGTCGCAGGTTCAAATCCTGCCCCCGCAACCAAATGGTCCCGTGGTGTAGCGGTTAACATGCCTGCCTGTCACGCAGGAGATCGCCGGTTCGATCCCGGTCGGGACCGCCATTTTTATGAATATGTGGGTCAGTAGCTCAGTCGGTAGAGCATTAGATTGAAGCTCTAAGTGTCGGCGGTTCGATTCCGTCCTGACCCACCATATTGCGGGTGTAGTTTAGTGGTAAAACCTCAGCCTTCCAAGCTGATGATGAGGGTTCGATTCCCTTCACCCGCTCCAACAATGGGCCTATAGCTCAGCTGGTTAGAGCGCACGCCTGATAAGCGTGAGGTCGGTGGTTCGAGTCCACTTAGGCCCACCATTGTTCCGAAGTAGCTCAGTGGTAGAGCACCGCACTGTTAATGCGATGGTCGTAGGTTCGAGTCCTACCTTCGGAGCCATACTGGGGAAGTACTCAAGTGGCTGAAGAGGCGCCCCTGCTAAGGGTGTAGGTCGGTAACACCGGCGCGAGGGTTCAAATCCCTCCTTCTCCGCCAGTATTTGGCCCCTTGGTCAAGCGGTTAAGACACCGCCCTTTCACGGCGGTAACACGGGTTCGAATCCCGTAGGGGTCATATTAAAAAGCGTTATGCATTCATATGCATAACGCTTTTTTCATTTTCTGAATTTTGTTCATGACGGGAAGCAAAACTGTGTACTGCCATTCCTAGTATTACCATTGTTAAGCCAATTAATGCTACGGGAGATGGAAATGCAATGTTTAAAAGAAAAAGTTCACCTATCAATGTAAATATAACTTCCATAGACTGTGTGGCTTCAACTGCGGCAAGCTTTGACATGTTGTTTCTGACCATATCGGTAGCCATAAAGAATAGAACTGTCGCTACTACTCCCGAACTGATTGCAACTATCAAAGATTGATAAATTTGAGAATTAGAAGGTAATCCAGTTGTCGAGAAGCCATAAATAGAGAGAACCAACCAAAGGGGGAGACTAGCAATTGTCATTCCAAGCACGCGTTGATATGCGTCTAACCGACCTTCGCAAACCTCCATCATTTTCCGATTTCCAAGTGGGTAAGCGAAAGCTGCAATTAAAACAGGCACTAGCCCAAGCAACAACGTGGAAGTAGTAACATTAGTTAGATGATCAAGTTGAAGAAGAGTTATTCCAGCTAAGATAATAGTTGAAAATAATAACCCTTTTATTGGTATACATTGTCTGTGTATTACGGTGTGGCCGGATATATGAACTTTAATGAAAAAAAGAGGAGCGAGTAAAGTGCCAGCGATAATTGTGAATTGCCAAGTTCCGGCGATTAGCCATCCCGGAGAGTAAGCCGCTGCAAAACATAAAGGGGCATAAAAAAGACCGAATCCTACGAAACTCCATAACAACCATTTTACTTTATATTTCCTCATTTCCTGGAGGAGTGGGCGTAAATTACCCCTGAGAATTACAATTAATAAGAGGAATGGGATCATAAATAGATAGCGCAGGGACGCGCTCCATACCCAATGACCTCCTTGCGCTTCCATTAAAGCATTAACAACAAAAGTGACTGCAAAAAACATTGCTCCGGCTAGGCCCAATACAATTGGTTTCATGGAACCCTCCTTTTTTATATATTATATACAATATATCGCAATAAGGATGGTTTCACCACCGCTATTTATAGAGAAGCCTTCTTTTAACTATTTCTACAATAAAAAGCTGATGGGCTTATTGCCATCAGCTTTAAGGGGTTAAGATAAAAAGTAATCTACTAATAAACCAATTGCCAGGAGGAAGTTGAATAAAGTATTGGTGATTCCTGTATCTTTCATAGCTGGCATTACTTGCATTGGTTCAGTGTACCGCTTAAATGTCATGATTACTTTCAGTGGTTTAATGACACTTAATAGTACCAATAAAGCCCAGGGCGTCACGATGCCGAGCAACACCAATAAAATAATCCAAGCATAAGACAAAATAAAAAACCACGTGAAAATTGTTACTGCAGCCGGTCGACCGGCTAGGATTGCTAAGGTGCGACGCCCGCTTTTTTTGTCTCCGACCATATCACGGATGTTATTGGCCATCATTATTGCTGCTACGAGCAATGTGCTGGGTACGGCCAGCATAACAGCGGTGGAGGTGATCGTTTCTGTTTGAATATAGAAAGCGACGATCACGATGAGGAAACCCATGAACAATCCTGAAAACAGTTCACCTAATGGCGTGTAAGCAATCGGGTATGGCCCCCCGGTGTAAAAGTAACCGACAAGCATACCAATTCCTCCGACTGCCAATAGCCACCAACTGGTAGAAGCCGCAATATAAAGCCCTAAGACCGCAGAGATCGCGTAAAGCAGGAATGCCAGGACCAAAACGGTTTTAGGTGAAACGCCATTCCGGACGATAGCGCCACCAATGCCAATGGATTCTTCAGTATCGAGCCCTCTCGCATAATCATAATATTCATTGAACATATTAGTTGCTGCTTGAATCAGTAAGCTTGCGATAAGCATGGCTAAAAATAGCGTCCAATTTAAAGCGGTATAATGAATCGCGATCATGGTCCCAAGAAATACCGGGGCGAAAGATGCCGTTAAAGTATGAGGCCGGGTGAGCTGCCACCAGACGCGCCATCCGCTGTCAGCTTGTATGGAATGTGTCATTTCTATCTCTCCTATTCATTTCTTTCCAACCTATATTGTACTTCAAAACGCAGAGATTTACAGCATATGTTGTGCTGAATTTCGGAGAAAGGGGTATGATAGAAGATAGAGATTAAAATGTATCGCAGTGAATTGAAACTGCAGTAAACGGAGGTAATCCGGTGAATTCACAATCGTATTCATCAACTGAACAGATGGAAGCGAACCGTTTTGACGGCTATCGCTTTTATACAGAAACTATTGAAGTATCTACAATGTCCGCTCTGGCATTTTTTGAAGCAGGGCAGACCCAATATGAAGGCAAGCGTATGTTTTGGCAGAACCGTGAAAAGTCCTTTACGATGGTAGGCCTTGGACATGCTTACGTGCTAACGGCTGATGACTATAAAGGGCGTTTCAGCAACATTCAGAAGGATTGGAAGGCCTTGAGTGCCCAATTGGTGAATGAGGAGACAGCCGTGCAGCCAGTGTTGTTCGGTGGTTTTTCATTTGACCCTCTGAACGATCAGCCGAGCGAGTGGCGAAATTTCCCACAGGCTTATTTTGCTGTGCCGACGTTTCAGCTTATTATCAAGGGGGAGCAGGCATATGTCAGCGTCCATTTAATCACTAAGCTACCAAACAGCTTTATGGATTTTGAAGTGCTGCGGAAAGAACGTGACCGACTGATTCACGGCGCGCAAGTTTCAGAGCCAAAAGCATATCAAAAACCCAAAGTTTCAGAAAAGAAGGAACTGAAGAAAGAAGAATATATGCGGTCCATCGAAAAAGTGACAGACGTAATCCGTGCAGGCGAAGTCGATAAGGTAGTTATCGCCAGAGCGCTGGAACTTCATTTTAAAGAAGCTTTAGCGCCCGCATCGGCCCTTTATCAGGCAGCGAATGAACAGCCTGAAAGCTTTTTGTTCGGGCTAGAAGCTGGCGAACAATTCTTTTTCGGGGCAACTCCAGAACGCCTCGTTAAAGTGGAACAGCAAAAAGCTTTGTCTACTTGTTTAGCAGGTTCTACACCTCGCGGTCAATCCGTTGAACAGGATGAAGCCTTGGGGCAAGCCTTATTAAATGATTCGAAAAATCGTTCCGAGCATCAGTATGTTGTCCAAATGATCGGCGATGTGTTCGAGGAGCATTGTTCTAATCCGCGCATTCCGCAAAAGCCTAAGCTAATGAAAATTCGAGATATACAGCATTTGTATACGCCTGTGGAAGGCGAGCTGAAAAATGGCAGTTCGCTATTGGATCTTGTCGAAGCGCTGCATCCAACACCTGCGCTTGGCGGAGAGCCGAAACTGCAGGCATTGAGCTTAATCCGTTCTTATGAACCTTTAAATAGAGGGTATTATGCAGCACCAATCGGCTGGATTGATGCAAAAGGCGATGGTGAATTCGCTGTAGCGATCCGTTCTGCTTTGCTGGATGGAGATAAAGCTTATTTATTCGCGGGCGGCGGCATTGTGGCAGACTCCACGCCAGAAGCTGAATATGATGAGACATGGGTGAAGTTCCGCCCGATGCTTCGTGTACTGGGAGGAAATTTGCATGACGAATCGTGAGTTTTTAACTGAATATGTTTCGGCGTTTACGCATTCCTTACTCCACGCCGGGGTGAAAAAAGCGGTTATCAGCCCGGGCTCGCGTTCAACGCCTCTTGCTTATGCCTTTATGAAACAGGAAGGGATAGATACGTATCGGCAAATAGATGAACGTTCGGCTGGGTTTTACGCGCTTGGCTTAGCAAAAGCTTCGAACAGTTCAGTTGTATTGATTTGTACATCAGGGACCGCGGCAGCCAATTATTTCCCTGCGATTGTGGAAGCCTATTACGCACGTGTCCCACTTCTTGTCGTGACAGCGGACCGACCTCATGAACTTCGTGAAGTTGGGGCTCCGCAAGCAATCAACCAAATCAATCTTTTCGGCTCCCATGTCAAATGGTCGGCCGATCTGCCATTGCCGGAGCAAGGCAACCGTTTGGACTTTCTGAAGCGGCATTTGGGGCGTGCTTCAGCCATGGCTGAAAGCGCGCCAAAAGGTCCGGTTCATTTGAATGTGCCGTTCCGTGAACCGCTCGGAATTGACTTTAACCAGCCATATGAAAGTCAAGGAGAACTATACCGTTTTGAAAGTGGCCAGCAGCTGACTGATGAAGCAGCTAGTTTTTTAAAGGAAGTGTTCGGACAGTCTCGAGGCCTATTAATTGCAGGGGAAAACGCCGGAAAGATTTCAACAGAGCAATGGGAGTTTATCCGACGCCTCGGTTGGCCAGTGCTTGCCGATCCGTTGTCGAATCTGCGTTCGAATGTACCTGATGATCTAATGGGTGTCATCGTCGATTCGTATGATGCCTTGCTGAAGAACGAGAAATTCGCTACTAGTGTATCGCCGGACGTAGTGGTAAGGATTGGGCCTCAGCCTGTATCCAAGCCACTCAGCCTGTTTTTGGGGAAAGCCGAGCTTGCGAGTTATGTCGTGCTCGATGAAAGCCCGATGCTCAGAGATCCGCAATCTGCTGTCACGCATCACATCCAACAGCATGCTTCTGCCCTATGGAAGTTGAGTTTGGAAGCGAAATCGTCGAATCCGTATCTCGAACGATGGATAAAAGCAGGGGAATTGGTGCAGGAGACGATGTCTATCCATTGTCAGCAAGAATTGGATGAAGGCGTATTGGCGAAAGCCTTTTTTGATGAGCTCGATGGGTGTGATTTAACTGTTAGCAGCAGTATGCCGATCCGGGATGCCGATACGTATTTCCAGGTGACGCAGCGGGACGTCCAGATTTATGCCAACCGCGGCGCCAATGGCATAGACGGAGTGGTATCGACTGCTTTCGGGATCCAGGCAGCGAATAAACGTCCTAGCTATCTATTAATCGGTGATTTGGCTTTGCTGCATGATATGAACGGTTTGCTTGCTTCGAAACTGCAAGCTGCCGATATGACGATTGTCGTCATGAATAATGACGGCGGCGGGATATTCTCTTATTTGCCGCAGTCGAAAGAAGAGCGCTATTACGAGGAACTTTTTGGTACACCGACTGGAATCCAATTTAAAGCAGCAGCTGAAATGTACGATGCGGAATATTTCTCTGCGGAGACTGTAGAAGAATTGCAGTCGGCGCTCAGAACGCCGAAAGAAAAGCCGGTACGCATCATTGAAGTGGCGACGGACCGCGCCAATAATGTAACGATTCACCGGAAATTGTGGAGCCGGCTGGATGAGGGGCTAAACACATGGAATTGATGGCAAATGGAGTTCACTATCATATTGAAGTGTCGGGAGATGAAACCCTTCCTGTCCTAGTCTTGCTCCATGGCTTTACGGGCAGCACCGCTACATGGAAAACGGTCATTGAAAACTGGAGAGACTATAGGATAGTGGCGATCGACTTGAACGGGCATGGTCAGACAGAAAGCCCGGCAGACGAAAGCCGTTATGCGATGGAGCGGCAGCTGGATGACCTTGATTTCATTTTTAAGGAAATGAAGTTGGAGAAATTCACATTGCTCGGCTATTCGATGGGCGGGCGTACGGCACTTGGCTATGCATGTGAATTTCCAGACCGCATTGACCAGCTTATTTTGGAAAGTGCTTCACCTGGCTTGAAAACAGAAGCTGCAAGAGAAGAGCGCCGAGAACGGGATGCGCAGCTAGCCATTAATATTGTTGATGGTGGACTAGAGCAATTCGTTGAGAAATGGGAGAATATCCCGTTGTTTGCCAGCCAGAAATTCTTGTCGGAACACGTGCGGCAGCAAATAAGACAAGAACGGCTGGCACAATCTGTGCTAGGTTTGGCGAATAGCTTGAAGGGCATGGGCACAGGTTCACAGCGATCTTATTGGGACTGTTTGCCGGAATTGGATATGCCAGTTTTGCTGGTGACCGGGGAACTGGATTCGAAATTTTGCGCCATCGCGCGTGAGATGGAGGAATTATTGCCAAACGCGGAACACCGCATCATTTCCGCGGGACATGCGATTCATGTGGAAAAACCGGCTGAATTTGCTACAATGGTTATGGAACGATTAAATGGAATTAATGAGGAGGACTAGTATGTCAACACGTCAATGGGTTACAGAACTTACATATGAAGACATTAAATACGAAACATATAATGGGATTGCAAAAATCACCATTAACCGTCCGGAAGTGCGCAATGCATTCCGCCCGAAAACAGTCCATGAATTGATCGACGCGTTTTCACGCGCGCGCGACAACTCGGATGTCGGCGTCATCGTCTTGACAGGCGAAGGCGAAAAAGCATTCTGTTCAGGTGGCGATCAATCCGTCCGCGGACATGGCGGCTACGTCGGGGAAGATGAAATTCCGCGCCTTAACGTCCTGGACTTGCAGCGTTTGATCCGCGTCATTCCAAAACCGGTTGTTGCAATGGTTGCTGGATTCGCGATCGGCGGCGGACACGTGCTTCACGTTGTTTGTGATTTGACGATTGCTGCAGACAACGCACGCTTCGGCCAAACTGGACCGCGCGTCGGTTCATTTGATGCAGGCTATGGCTCCGGCTATTTGGCACGCATCATCGGACATAAGAAAGCTCGCGAAATCTGGTACTTGTGCCGCCAATACGATGCACAGGAAGCGCTTGATATGGGCCTTGTTAACACAGTTGTGCCTTACGAGCAATTGGAAGACGAAACCGTGAAATGGTGCGAGGAAATGCTCGAAATGAGCCCGACTGCATTGCGTTTCGTCAAAGCGGCAATGAATGCGGATACGGACGGCCTTGCTGGACTTCAGCAAATGGCTGGAGACGCGACTTTGCTTTATTACACAACGGATGAAGCGAAAGAAGGCCGCGATGCGTTTAAAGAAAAACGCAAACCGGACTTCGGCCAATTCCCGCGTTTCCCTTGATTATATGAATGAATTGAGCTGTCTTCTTCGGAGGCAGCTTTTTTTCAATCAATGGCTAATAAATGAACTTGCTTGAAGAAAGGATTTTGAAAATGACGTATCCGAATTGGCTGTCGCAGCGTGCTTACCTGACGGGAAATCAATTGGCCTTATCATTCGGCGAGGATGAATGGACATTTACACAAGTGAACAAGCTCGCGCTCGATTATGCCGGGAAGCTGGCGCATTTTGGCGTCACGGAACATTCGCGTGTGGCCTTGCTCGCTAAATCGAATGCCGAGTCTGTTTTTGTTATGTACGCCTGTCTGCATATCGGCTGTGAAATGGTCATGCTCAATGAACGGCTGGCGGGAGCGGAATTAGCGTATCAGATTGAAGACGCAAAGGTGGACCGAGTATTTGTGGGTGCTGAGTTATTCGAAAAAGTGGCAGCAGTGCAGCCGGTTTCTTTTGAGCAATTGAGGCAGGCGCCATCTACGGACTTTAATTTGCGGGCAGAATGGGCGAAAGACCGGACTGTGTCGATCATGTATACTTCGGGTACGACGGGCAATCCGAAAGGGGTTCGGCAGACAGCTGAAAACCATTTTTCGAGTGCGGTGTCTTCTGCGCTGAATTTGGGTGTGTCGCCTGACGATGTCTGGCTCTGCACGGTGCCTTTGTTCCATATCAGCGGATTCTCGATTTTGATGCGGTCGCTTGTTTACGGAATGGGTGTCCGGCTTTACGAGAAATTCGACGCTGTGGCGTGTGCGGATGAATTATGCAAAGGGCAAGTGACGCACAGTTCGATGGTCGCTGTCACGCTTGATCAAGTACTTAGGGAAATCGAGCAGCGCGAACTGCGCGTTTCGCCACGTTTTAAGCAGATTTTGGCGGGAGGCGGCCCGGTTCCGGTGTCTTATTTGCAGCGTGCGGAAGCGCATGGCATTCAAGTGCTCCAAACCTACGGCATGACCGAAACGTCTTCGCAGACGACGACCTTGCAGCCGGCTGATGCGAAAACGAAGATCGGTTCTGCGGGCAAGCCGCTATTTTTATATCAGGTGAAAATCGAAGAAGCGGCTACAGGGGAAGCGGGAGAGATCCTCATCAAGGGGCCTCAAGTGACTCCTGGCTATATCGGCAAGTTCAAAGACCGGGCCGTGCAAAAAGACGGCTGGCTCGCAACGGGTGATGTCGGTTATTTAGACGCAGAAGGATTTTTATTCGTCGTCGACAGGCGCTCGGATCTGCTCGTTTCTGGCGGAGAGAATATTTATCCGGCAGAAATCGAGAAGGTGTTGATGGCACATCCTTCCGTCCGGGAAGCCGGGGTTTGCGCAATGGCAGACAGCACGTGGGGAGAAGTGCCGGCTGCGTTTGTCGTGCTCGATGAACCTGAAGTGTTGGATGAGCTGGCGGAATTTTGCCGCGGTCAGCTGGCCGGCTATAAAGTGCCAAAACTTTTCCGTGTGGTGAATGAGCTGCCTCGGAACGCGTCGAATAAATTGCTCAGAAGGGAATTGAAGACATGGCTGTAATTGCCGGCATTGAATTCCATAAGGTGAAGCAGCCTTTGAACCAGCCTTTCATTACTGTCTTGCAGAAAGTACAAGAGCGGGAAGTGACGATAGTGATTGTCCGGGACGCTGAAGGGCGCGAGGGCTACGGTGAATGTGTTGCTTTTGATACGCCTTGGTATACCGAAGAGACCGTGACCGGCAGCCGCTTTGTGATGGAGCAGGTGCTCGCCCCGCTATTGCTGGGTGGGCAAATGGAGCATCCGGCTGAGACGGCGTGTTTATTTTCAACAGTAAAAGGCAATCATATGGCAAAAGCGGCTGTTGAAATGGCTGTATGGGATTTATTCGCCAAGCGACAAGGCTTGCCGCTTTATGAATTTATCGGGGGAGTCTATGCCCCGATTCCTGCAGGAGTGGTCGTCGCAGGGGAAATGGAAGATTTGTCGCAGAATATCAAAATGGCGATCGACAGTGGTTATCGGCGCATCAAACTGAAAATTTCACCTGATACCGATGTGGCTTTATTGAAAAGCTTGGTTGCGGCCAATCCAGAGATCTCGTTCTATGCCGATGCCAATGGCAGTTTTTCAGGACGCGCATTGGAGGAATTGCTGGCATTTGATCAGGCCGGTTTTGTGTTGATTGAGCAGCCATATGGAGAACATGAGTGGGAGGCACACCGGATTGCACGTTCAAAAATGACGACGCCAATCTGCCTGGATGAAAGCATTCATAGCCTCGAAGATGTAAAACGCATGGCGGAACAGCAAGCAGGGGATGTCATCGTCTTGAAGATGGGGCGTCTCGGTGGTTGGGCAGAAACCTTGAAGGTCGTCGAGTTCTGCAGAAATGAACAGATCGGGATGTGGGTCGGCGGCATGATCGAGTTTGGCGTCTCGAAAGCGCATAATCTGGCGCTTGCCTCGCTGCCGGAAGTGAAACTGACCGGGGATTTTTCAGATTCAGGCCATTTTTGGCAGACAGATATCGTCTCTCCGGAAATCTATGTGGAGCACGGGAAAATCAAATTAAGCGAAAGCCCGGGAATCGGATATAGGCTGAACATATAAAAAACTCGCCGAATGATCGGCGAGTTTTTTTATTTCAAGACTGTTTCGAGTGCTTGCAGATTTTTTTCCATCAAGGTGAAATACGTTTCATCGTTGTCGATGTTTTCTTGGGTCAAGACTCCGAGATTATGCATTTCAATCGCTTCGGCGCCGACTTCGTTTTGGATGACTTCCGTCAAATTCGACGAAACATTTTGTTCAAAGACGATGTATTGAATATCTTTTTCACGCGCCATGTCGACGATTTCCGTCAATTCTTTCTGGGACGGTTCATCTTGGCTGTTCAAACCTGCGATAGCGACTTGCTCAAATCCGTAAGGTGCTGCAATATAGCCGAATGCTGAGTGGGACACAAAGAAGATGTCGCGTTCGACTTTTTCGTTCAAGTTTTGGAAGGATTCATCAAGGGCTTCTAGTTCAGCGACGAGTTCTTCATAATTCTTATCGAATTCCTCTGCGCCTTCCGGGTCTTTTTCCGTTAAAGCATCACGGACAGAAGCGGCGAGATCCTGGCTTAAGACAGGTGAGATCCAGACATGTGGATCAGTGGAGCCGTGGTCATGGCCTTCGTGGCCTTCTTCCTGTTCATCATGTCCTTCTTCTTCATGAGCATCTTCCTCTTCATGCCCATGCTCGTCTTCACTTTGTGTCTCGGCTTGTTTACCAGCCGCAGCTTCGAGTTGTTCATCGGTGATTCCGTCTGCCGTAGCGACAAATTCGAGATCTTCATTTTGCAGCGTTTCCTGTGCGCTGTCGATAAAGCCTTCAAGTCCTAAACCAACATAAAAGAGCAGATCGGCGTCCGCCATATTAATCATGTCTTTTTGGGTTGGTTCAAAGCTATGCTCGTTGGCGCCAGCCGGGTAAACGGATTTGACGTCGACACGCTCGCCGCCGATGCGTTCTGCAAAATAGACGAGCGGATAAACCGTTGCGTATACATCAAGTTTCCCTTCGGTTGCATCGCCTTCAGCCCCGCTGTCGGTTTCTGTGTTGCTGCCGCACGCAGCCAATAATAAAATGAGTGCTATTCCTGCAAATAATGCTAGTTTCTTCATGAAATGTCCCTCCAAATTATAATACATGTTCATAAAATGTAATCGTTACGTTTTGTTGGCTCTTAGAATCATACAATAGAATCTTCTTGAACACAAGAAAAAAACCCACCTATTTTTTAGGGGGCCATTCTTCCGGAACAAAATCCACTCCGCCTTTATGGAACGGATGGCAGCTCAATATGCGGCGAATTGCGAGATAGCCGCCTTTTAATGCACCGTGTTTTTCCACCGCTTCGATCCCATAATGGGAGCAAGTCGGATAGAATCTGCAGCTTGGCGGCGACAAGGGGGAGATGAAGCGTTGATAAAAACGGAACAGCTTCACTAATGCAGTTTTCATCGTGATTCCACTCTTTTCTTGTTTAGTTACGGTTCGTTGATGTTTATTGTAGGGCTTTTAGAGGTATTTATAAAGTACAAGAGCTTATAAAAAATGGAGAGTGATGAATTGTGTCAACAGCATTAAATGAAGAATTAAACGTACAAGTCGCTACATGGTCAGTGGTCTATACGAAACTACATAATTTCCACTGGTATGTCAAAGGGCCATCTTTCTTTACCTTGCATGTAAAGTTTGAGGAGCTGTATAACGAAGCGACGCTCCATATGGATGAAATTGCGGAACGCCTGCTGGCACTCGGCGGCAAGCCGGTAGCGACAATGAAAGAGCAGCTGGAATTGTCGGTCGTAGATGAAGCGACAAGCAGCGAGAGCGCGGAGCAGATGGTCGATACCATCGTTTCCGATTACGACAAAATCATGAAATCCTTGAAAAAAGGCATGGAACTTGCTGCTGGAGACGGCGATGACATGACAGAGGATATGTTCAATGCCATCCATCAAAACTTAGAGAAGCATTCGTGGATGCTGTCTGCATTTCTTGGCGAAAAGAAGTAGAATAGAAGAAATGGGCGTACGACCGTTAGCCGGTTGTACGCTTTTTCTGAAGCCGGGAGGATGTTTGATGGAATATAAGGACTTGAACGGCTGCACTTGCCGTTTATTTTTTGAAAAAGGACAGTCGCAGATCGAAAGCCGGCATGTGCTGGTCATAGGAAAGTATAATGGCAGCTGGCTGTTGACGAGGCATTCCATGCGCGGCCTTGAATTTCCCGGCGGCAAAGCCGAGCCAGGCGAATCGCTGGATGAGGCAGCGAAGCGGGAAGTATACGAAGAAACCGGAGCCATTGTGAATGAATTAAGTTGGCTTGCGGAATATACGGTTTATACAGATAAACCTTTCAGCAAAACGGTATTTACGGCCACGATTGAGGACATGAAGCAAGTGGAGTGGATGGAAACTGACGGCCCGGCGTTGGTGCCTGAACTTGTGATCGATGAAAATTACAGCTTCCTCATGCGTGACTCGGGCATGGAAGCGATTATAGAGAAGGTGAAGACTGTTGAAAAATGGTGATATTGAATCGATGAGATGGTATCCTTCGCCGAATCCAAACGTGCGCTTGCGGGAAGTGACGTATTGGTCTGAAGGTTTGCGTATTAAAGGCTTGCTGGCGCAGCCGAAAAAAGATGATGCCGGGAGTGGAATCTTGTACCTGCGCGGTGGCATCCAGTCCATCGGCATGGTGCGGCCGGCACGGATCGCGCAATTTGCAGGAATGGGATTTACCGTTTTTGCACCTTATTACCGCGGCAATCGTGGCGGCGAAGGGAAAGATGAGTTTGCCGGTGAAGACCGCTATGATGCTGTGAATGCCGTGGAAGTGCTGAAAAAATTCAGTGCAGGGCCTGTGCATTTGCTGGCATTTTCAAGAGGCGGCATTATGGCGCTGTGGACTGCTGTGCTGAGAAGCGATATTTGCTCCGTCGTCACATGGGCAGGCGTCACGGATACGGTGCTGACGTATAAAGAGCGGCTGGATATGCGCCGCATGATGAAGCGTCTTTACGGCGGCACGCCGAATACGGCGCTTCCGGCATTTGAAGAACGCAATCCCTTGATGCGCATCGGAGAGAGCGATGCTGCTTACTTGATTATCCATGGCTTGAAAGACGACAATGTTTCGCCTCAGCAAGCCTTCTTGTTGGAAGAAGCGTTACAGCTCAACCATCAGCCGTGTGAAACGTGGTATTTCCCGGAGTACACACATTTTTTCCCTCCTACGGCAAATCGCAAGACTGCGAAGGCCTTGACGGTATGGATGAAAGAGCAGGAAAAGCGTGACAGGGCATAGTCAAGCCTGGCCATGATAAAGCAGAGGCTTAGCCAAGGCGATCAGTAGTTAAATAAACACAAAAAAGGATCAAGAGAAATAATGCATTTCTCTTGGTCCTTTTTGATTGGATTAATTATGGGTAGGCCCGCCTTTTTGGCTGATGCCAGCATCCACAGTGCCGAATTTTTCAAAGTTGTCTTTGAATTTCTTCGCCAATTCCTGTGATTTTTGGTCATAAGCTTCTTTATCAGCCCATGCATTGCGCGGGTTCAATACTTCAGTCGGCACGCCTGGGATTTCTTTTGGCATGTTCAAGCCGAAGACGGATTCGTGTTCCATTTCCACGCCGTTCAAGTCGCCGCGGATCGCTGCGCGGACCATTGTGCGAGTGTATGACAGTTTCATGCGGCTTCCGACGCCGTATACTCCGCCAGTCCATCCCGTGTTTACTAGGTAGACGTCTGCGCCGTGCTCATCAATTTTATCGCCGAGCATTTCTGCATAGACAGTCGCGTGAAGCGGAAGGAATGGTGAGCCGAAGCATGTCGAGAATGTCGCTTCCGGTGAAGTGACGCCGCGTTCTGTGCCGGCAAGTTTCGATGTATAGCCGCTAAGGAAATGATACATCGCTTGTTCTTTCGTCAATTTGCTGATTGGAGGCAATACGCCGAATGCGTCCGCAGTCAAAAAGACAATCGTTTTCGGGTGGCCTGCAACAGAAGGGACAACGATATTATCGATAGCATCGATCGGGTACGCTGCACGCGTGTTTTCTGTCAATGATCCGTCGTCGTAATCCGAGATGCGCGTGTCTTTGTCAACGACGACGTTTTCAAGAACAGAGCCGAAACGGATGGCATCGAAGATTTGCGGTTCGTTAGCACGTGACAAGTTGATCGTTTTTGCATAGCAGCCGCCTTCGATGTTGAAGACGCCGTTATCGGACCAGCCGTGCTCATCGTCGCCGATCAATTTGCGGTCTTCGTCAGCCGACAAAGTCGTTTTCCCTGTACCGGAAAGGCCGAAGAACAAGGCAACGTCATCGTTTTTGCCGACGTTCGCCGAGCAGTGCATCGGCAGGATGCCTTTTTCAGGAAGGATGTAGTTCATGATCGAGAAGATGGATTTCTTCATTTCGCCTGCGTATTCTGTACCGCCGATCAAGATGATTTTCTTTTCCATCGAAACGATGATGAATGTTTCGGAATCCGTTCCGTCCACTGCAGGATCTGCGTGGAAAGTCGGGGCGTAAACAACAGTGAATTCAGCTTCATGCGCCTTCAGTTCTTCCGCAGTCGGGCGGATGAACAATTGATGGGCAAACAGGTTATGCCATGCATATTCGTTGATCGTCTGAATCGCCAGACGGGACTCAGGATCTGCACCGGCAAAACCTTTGAAGACATACAAAGCGTCTTTTTCTTTCAAATGATTAAGGACTTTAGCATATAGGTTTTCAAAGATTTCAGCGGAGATTGGGCGGTTGACGCTGCCCCAGTCAATTTTATCTTTCGAAATCGCCTCTTCTACCATATACTTGTCTTTAGGCGAACGGCCCGTGTATTTGCCGGTTTCCGCTTTGACCGCGCCTTCACGCGTCAATACTGCCTCCCCGTGGGATGTTGCAGCTTCCACCAATTGTGGAACGGATAATTGCATATTGATATTCGAGCCGTTCAAAAGCTCTTTCAAATCATTTGCTAGGTTCACTGAAGTCATATATATGTACCTTCCTTTTCGTTTATTCCCAAATGAATGGGGAAGATCTATATTCGAACATTAGTATAACACATTGACGCGATTAGTCTATACTAATAACTAGAAATCTGTCAATGTTCATGATTTGTGTTCTTTCAATAGTAGAAAAAGATGCATGCTTAAAAGTCTGACAATCGTTTCCGGTAAAAACGTTGACAGTGCTTGTTGCATTCCGTATGATGGGAAATTGAACGGATACTCTTATTCCGAGCTGGTGGAGGGTGCAGGCCCAATGAAACCCGGCAACCTGCTGCAATTGCAGCGATGGTGCCCAACCTGAAGCAAGGCGAATGCCTTGGACGATAAGAGTGAAAGGTGCTTATGATGATTATTCCTTTCCTCATTACTAATGGATGAGTGAAGGGATTTTTTTATGGAATGCCCTTAATCCTCGTGTGCAGGCTGAAAAAGCTGGAAGTTCAATTCCTATAAACGGAAACGGACTTGACATGGGAAAACGAGTACCGTATCAATTTCGAGAGCAATCTCGCAGGATATAAGGAGGAACTTTTTTTGACAAACCGTCGATTATTCACATCAGAATCAGTAACAGAGGGCCATCCGGATAAGATTTGCGACCAGATTTCAGACGCAATCCTGGATGCGATCCTAACAGAAGACCCGAATGCGCGTGTCGCATGCGAAACGACCGTAACGACAGGGCTCGTCCTTGTTGCCGGCGAAATCACGACATCCACATATGTAGACATTCCGAAAGTAGTCCGCCAGACCGTTAAAGAAATCGGCTATACACGCGCGAAATACGGATTCGATTCCGAGACAAGCGCAGTGTTGACAGCGATCGATGAGCAGTCGGCAGATATCGCTGCAGGCGTCAACGTGGCACTCGAAGCGCGTGAAGGCCAGATGACCGATAAAGAATTGGATGAGATCGGAGCAGGCGACCAAGGCTTGATGTTCGGTTATGCGTCAAACGAAACAGAAGAATTGATGCCATTGCCAATCAGCCTGGCGCACAAGCTCGCACGCCGCTTGGCAGAAGTGCGCAAAGAAGAAATCTTGCCGTATTTGCGTCCTGATGGCAAAACGCAAGTAACGATTGAATATGATGAGAACAATAAACCAGTGCGTGTCGATACGATCGTCATTTCGACACAGCACCATCCAGAAGTCAGCCTAGAGCAAATCCAGCGCAACTTGAAAGAATATGTCATCAATGAAGTCGTGCCGGCTGAACTGCTAGACGCTGAAACCAAATACTTCATCAACCCGACAGGACGCTTCGTCATCGGCGGGCCTCAAGGAGATGCAGGGCTTACAGGCCGCAAGATCATCGTCGATACGTACGGCGGTTATGCACGACACGGCGGTGGGGCATTCTCCGGTAAAGACGCGACGAAAGTCGACCGTTCGGGTGCCTATGCAGCACGCTATGTGGCGAAGAATATCGTCGCTTCTGGGCTTGCCGACAAATGTGAAGTACAGCTCGCTTATGCAATCGGCGTAGCACATCCGGTGTCGATTGCTGTCGATACGTTCGGCACTGGGAAAGTCAGCGAAGACAAATTCATCGAACTCGTACGCGCAAACTTCGACTTGCGCCCAGCCGGCATCATCAAGATGCTCGATTTGCGTCGCCCGATCTACAAACAGACAGCGGCTTATGGCCATTTCGGCCGTACGGATGTCGACCTTCCGTGGGAACGCACAGACAAAGCGGATGCTTTGAAACAACAGGCTAACGCATAATAAAAAGCAGGCGGATATTTTCCGCCTGCTTTTTCTATTGAAGTGATTTATAATAAGCTGCTTTTTCTGCGTACTCCCGGACGATGCGTTCCATATCCTTTTTGTCTGCTTCGTTCAGTTCACGCACTACTTTTGCTGGGCGCCCGAATGCCAATGTGCCCGGCGGGATTTTCTTTCCTTGTGCCACAAGGCTTCCTGCGCCGATAAATGCTCCTTCGCCAATTTCTGCACCATCCAAAATGATTGAGCCCATGCCGATCAGAGCGCCTTTTCTAATTTTGCAGCTGTGAAGCGTCACTTGGTGGCCGATAGTGACATCGTCTTCTAAGATGAGCGGGTTGTCCGGACTTTGGTGGAGCATCGACAAATCTTGGATATTGGTATTTTTCCCGATGACAGTCGGTGCGACGTCGCCGCGGATGACTGTGTTGAACCATACAGAGGAGTTCTCGCCGATCGTCACATCTCCTGTGACGGTCGCATAATCAGCAATGAATACCGATTTGTCAATCTTTGGTGATTTGTCTTTATATGGATAGATCATGGCAAAGCTCCTTTATCATTGATAAGATGTAATTAGTTCTAATCGTATCAAAACAACGGAAAAGGTCAATCGATCAAGCTGTATAGGGGAGGCGCGGATTATGTGGAAATGGCAAGCGGAAGGCGATGCAAAAGGCGTTATCGTGTTGATCCATAGTGCATACGAGGAGCATAAGCGCTATGCATGGCAAATCGAGAAATGGCGCAGGAGTGGGTTTCACGTCTATATGGGCGATCTGCCAGGACATGGGACACAAGCAGCAGATGATTCTGTGCACCGCGAACAATTTTTCGAGTACGATAAAACAGCCGCTGAGCTGCTGCGATTGGCAGCAGGAAATGACTTGCCGATTGTACTCGCGGGACACGGGCTTGGAGCAGCGATTGCCATCCATGCCCTTGCTGAAAACCGCCATCCGATAGCAGCGCTTATTGTCACGTCACCATGGTTTGAATTGCAAAAAGTGCCGAGCAAGCCAACGCTTGCATTGTCCGGCATCAGCAAGCTTACCGGAAAAGGGAAAATCGACCATGGCATCGAATTGCGCCATTTGACGAGACGCAAGTTCCAGGACGAATCGGCGGGTGCCGATCGAGCGATCCAGTCGCTCAGTTCACCGGCCTGGTGGAAGGAATTGCAAGGCTATTTGGAACAAGCAGCACAAACACAGCTTCCTGATTTGCCGGTCATGCTCCACGTTGGCCAGCGCGATTTGATTACGCGGACGACAGCTGGTCGCACTTGGCTGTCCAAGCAAGCGGTCAATGAGTTCCATTTCAAGGAATGGCCGTTTTGCTACCACGACCTCTTGCAGGAACCGGAACGGGACGAAATTTTCCGGTCGGCGCTACGCTTTGCCGAATCGGCAGCGGAATCCGAGAAAAGTCGCCGCAGCCAATAACACTTCATGATCAGCCTCTGTATTAAATGATAGAAAGGAAAGATCAAGATGCCACTTCGCTTCAGTATATTAGACCAATCCCCGATCTCGCGGGGCCAGACAGCCCGCGAAGCTTTAGCCAATACGGTCCAGTTGGCGCAACACGCAGAACAATGGGGCTATACGCGCTTTTGGGTATCGGAACATCACGATGCCAAAACTTTGGCGGGCTCTTCTCCGGAGATCCTGATCAGCCATATCGGCGCCAGGACTTCATCAATCCGTTTGGGGTCCGGGGGCGTCATGCTGCCGCATTATTCGGCGTTTAAAGTGGCAGAGAACTTCAATTTATTGGAGAACCTGTATCCCGGACGCATCGATGCGGGAGTGGGACGTGCGCCAGGCGGCATGCCAAGAGCATCGTTCGCTTTATCGAATGGCCGCTTGCGGGATGCGGGCCGCTTTCCTGAACAACTGGATGAACTGCGCATGTATTTGGAAAACAGCATTCCGGAGTCGCATGACTATTATGGAATGACTGCAACCCCTGTGCCACCGCAAGCACCGCCGATCTGGATGCTTGGTTCAGGCGAGGGGTCTTCGCAACTGGCCGCGGAAAAAGGCTTGCCTTATATGTTCGCGCATTTTATCAATGGCGAAGGCGGGCAGGAATTTACAGCCAATTACAGAAAAAATTTCATTTCCCATAATGGCAATGAACCGTATACTGGCTTTGCGATTTTCGCCGTTTGCCAGGAAACTCGTGAACAGGCGGAATATGTCGCTTCTTCACTCGACCTGTCGCTTGCGATGGGAGCGCAGGGCATGCCGTCTGACGGTACGCCGCCTCCGGAACAGGCAGCCGCTTACGAATACTCGAAATTCGAAAAGCTGCTCGTTGCGGATAACCGCCGGCGCATGGTCGTCGGCGACCCTGTGCAAGTAGTGGATCATTTGGAAGCGCTCGGGGAAGAATATGGCGCCGATGAAGTGATGATCGTTTCCGTCGCCTATGATTTCAATGATAAGTTAACGACGTTCCGATTGATCGCTGAAGAAATGACCAAAAGAACGTCCGAAAAAAAGCAGTAGGCTGAAAAAACAGCTTGCTGCTTTTTTGCATGTTTGCCAAAAAAGGTTTAGAGATGAGCTGGAGGGATAAAGAGATGGAACAACAGAAATAAGGAAAGAAGGAATGTATATGTTTGAACGCACGGCAGGAAGCCACGTTGTCGAGCTATTGAAGCAATGGAATGTAGACCATATATACGGAATGCCTGGAGATTCCATTAATGAATTGATGGAGGAACTGCGCAAAGTGGAGATTCGCTTTATCCAGATCCGCCACGAAGAGACAGGGGCGCTCGCTGCTTCGGCCTATTCGAAATTGACTGGGCGCATCGGCGTATGCCTATCGATCGCAGGACCTGGAGCAATCCATCTGCAAAACGGGTTGTATGATGCAAAGAAAGACAAAACACCGATGCTCGCGATTGTCGGGCAAGTGACAAGCAGTTCTGTCGGGACCGATACCTTCCAAGAGTTGAAATTGGAATCAATGTTTGAAGACGTTTCGGTCTATAACCGCCGCGTGCAAAATGCCGAGCAATTGCCGGATATGCTCAATCAGGCGGTGCGCGCAGCTTATGCAGAAAAAGGCCCGGCTCTGCTCGTTGTGTCGGACAATCTATTTAGCACGAAAATCAAGCGGGAAAAGGAGATGACCTCGCCGGAATATTCCGTGCCGCATATCCGGGCGGCGGAAGAAGATTTGAAGGAAGCGCTGAAGCTCTTGGAGACTGCGAAAAAGCCAGTCATCTTGGCAGGCAAAGGCGCACAGGATGCACCTGGCGAAGTATTGGCATTTTCGGAAAGGCTGAAAGCGCCAATCATTGCATCGCTTCCGGCTAAAGGTTTGATTCCAGATGATCACCCGAATAACCTAGGGCAGCTTGGGCAACTCGGGACAGAACCGGCTGAACAGGCGATGAAACAAGCCGACTTGGTGATCCTGGCCGGCACAGCCTACCCGTACCGCGAATATTTGCCGGACAAAGCGCCGGCCATCCAAATTGATCTCGAGCCGCGCGTGATCGGAAAATATTATCCGGCGACGGTAGGCGTAGTCGGGGAACTCGGGCCAGCGCTTGCCTGGTTGACAAGCAAGCTTGGTGAAAAAGATCCGGGATTCTTGAATCAATTTCAGGAGAAAAGAAGTGCTTGGCATGACAAGCTGCGTGCTGATATCGATAAGCAAACCGACATGCTCCAACCCCAGCAAGTGTTGGGCGAAATTCAGCACATCATGGAGCGGGACGCTGTTGTTTCACTCGATGTCGGGAGTATCACCATTTGGTCAGCGAAATACTTGCAGCTGACTGGGCAAAAACTGGTCTTATCTTCATGGCTCGGGACGATGGGCTGCGGTTTGCCGGGAGCCATTGCAGCGAAACTGGCATATCCGGAAAGACAAGCCATCGCAATCGTCGGGGACGGCGGATTTTCCATGGGCATGCAGGATTTTGTCACTGCAGTTAAATACGAACTGCCGATGATCATCGTCGTCTTCAACAACCAGAAGCTTCAATTGATTGAAGACGAACAAAAAATGGCAGGCAATAAGCCGACCAATGTCGAGCTTGCCAATATCGACTTTGCGGCGTTTGCCATTGCTTGCGGCGGTGAAGGCTACACAGTAAAAACACGTGCCGAATTGCAGGATGTTTTATCAAAAGTGAAAGCAAGCAAACAGCCAGTCGTCATCGATGCATACGTGGAAGACATCTCGGCTGTACTATAGAAGAAATTGCAACATGCATATGAATAGATGAAAGGAAGGCGAAATGGATTGAATTCGAAAATGATAGCACTTGGATTTTATAAACCCGGAAATACGGAACAACCGCCTCAGTTCGAAGCGGTGGAATTGGACAAGCCAGAGCCAACAGGTCACGATTTGCTTGTGGAGGTAAAGGCGGTATCGGTGAATCCGACCGATTACAAAACGCGTGATTCGAAAAAACCGGACGACGATTCCTTGACGATCGTCGGCAGGGATGTCGCGGGTGTTGTAGTATCGACGGGAAGCGATTGTTCCTTGTTCAAAGAAGGCGATGAAGTATTTTATGCAGGCACCAATGTACGGGCAGGCGGCCATAGCGAATTTCATTTAGTTGATGAGCGCATCGTCGGCCACAAGCCAAAAAACTTGGATTTTGCGCATGCAGCCGCATTGCCATTGACGGGATTGACCGCAATGGAAGCCCTGTTTGTCCGCTTGGGCATCTCGAAAAACCCGCAGGACAATGAAGGCAAGAACATTCTAATCATCGGCGCTGCGGGAGGTGTCGGTTCGATCGCCACGCAGATCGCCAAATTAGCAGGGCTCACTGTAATTGGGACAGCATCAAGGCAGGAAACGGTCGAGTGGGCCAAAAAACACGGCGTCCATCACACGATTAATCATCACCAGGAATTGCTGCCTCAATTGAAGGAACTGGATATTGACGGCTTGGACTATATTTTCTGCCTGACCAATACTGACGACCATATGGCAGGCATGGCGGACGCGATCCGGCCGCAAGGAAAAATCTGTTCAATCCTGCCGGCGTTCGAACCGCTCGCTCCAGGATTCTTCGGAAAAAGCGTGACCTTCGTCTACGAATTGATGTACACGCGCTCGATGTACCAGACCGAAGACATGATCGAGCAGCATCATTTATTGAATGAGCTGTCAGAGTGGGCAGATAGCGGCAAGGTCCAGTCGACGCTCAATGAAACGATGGCACCAATCAATCCAGAAAACTTGAAAGAAGCTTACGGAAAACTGATGTCTGGCAAGACGATCGGGAAAATTGTTCTCGAAGGCCCTGTCGAGAAATAAGTGAAAGAGCAGCGTGCATGGGCACGCTGCTCTTTTAGATTTAGCCATTATTTCTTTTGGCGCTGCTGTTTTTTCTCGATTGCGACCAAAAATGGGGGTGAATGCTGTTGGTTGATGAATTCATATTTCATGACGTCGTAGCGGGTTTGCGGCAATTGCTTGACGTAATCCATCACCGCGTCGCGCTCTTCGCTGCCGCCATCGTGGCCAGAATAAATGACGACTAACACCAAGCCGCCTGTCTTTAAGCGCTCGAGGCATTGGCCGATTGCCTGCAAGGTGCTGTCCGCTTTGGTGATGATGGCGTGATCGCCTTTTGGCAAATAGCCGAGATTGAAAACGGCGGCTGCGATTGGTTCTGTAACGTATTGTGCAATTTTCGCGTGGCTGTCGCAAATCAATTCAACATGACGAAACGCTTCTGTGCGCTGTCTAGTCGCTTCGATCGCTTGTTGCTGGATATCGAATGCATAAACTTTTCCAGATGCACCGGTAAGACCTGCCAGGAAATGGGTATCATGCCCGTTTCCGGCAGTGGCATCTACCACGCTGTCACCTTCGTAAACGACTTGTTCGAGCAAAGATTTGGTGAAAGGCAAGACGCGCTGCAAAGTCATAATGCCACACTCCCCGCATAATGCTTGCCTTGCCAGCTGCCACGCATCTCGAGTTCCTTATCGATGCCGTTCAGCACTTCCCATTTATTCGTACTCCACATCGGGCCGATCATCAAATCGATCGGGCCGTCGCCGGTGATGCGCTGGACGACCATGTCAGGCGGAATGATTTCCAGCTGGTCGGCGACGAGTTGGATATAGGCGTCCTTTTCCATGAATTCGACTATGCCTTTTTCGTATTGCTTGACCATTGGCGTGCCGTTCAACAAATGCAGCAAGTGGATCTTGATTCCTTGGACGTCGAGTTTTGCGACCGTCTGTGCCGTTTCCATCATCATATCTTTGTCTTCAAGTGGCAAACCGTTAATGATGTGGCTGCAAATATTGATGTCGTGTGCCCGCAATTTGTCGACACCTTTTTTGTAAGTGTCAAAATCATGCGCACGGTTGATGAGCTGCGCAGTGCGCTCGTGGACAGTCTGCAGTCCGAGTTCCACCCATAGATAGGTGCGTTCGTTGAGTTCAGCTAAGTATTCAACAACTTCATCCGGCAGGCAGTCGGGCCGCGTGCCGATGCTGATGCCGACCACATTTTCCTGTGCGAGTGCCGCTTCAAATTGTCTTTTGATGACGTCGATCGGCGCATGGGTATTCGTATAGGCTTGAAAATAGGCGATGTATTTGGCGTCTTTCCATTTGCGGTGCATTTTCGCTTTCACCTGCTCGAATTGCACAGGAATCGGGTCAACGCGGTCTCCGGCAAAATCACCGGAACCAGCGACCGAGCAAAACGTACAGCCGCCAAAAGCAACTGTGCCGTCGCGATTCGGGCAGTCAAATCCAGCATCGAGCGAGATTTTCATGATCTTTTCGCCAAACTGCCCGCGCAAATGGCGGTTCCACGTATAATAACGCTTCCCGTCACTCGGGAAGGGGAATTCATTGTCCATAATAAAACCACTCCTTAGCTGTCATTATAGCACGCAGTTGACGGCCGAAAAGCTGCCAAAAATCGTGCGCCCATTGTCCTTGTTGCGTTTCCCATGGAGTTTTGGTTAAATTGTAAATGGAAGCGTTTTATTGAATTAAAATTCAGTTAATGTTGCAGAGGGGGAAACGCGCGATGAAACCGATTTACAATTCTGCCAAAGAGGCAGTTGAACCGATACAAGACGGTGCCACCATCATGGTTGGAGGATTCGGGCTGGTCGGCATTCCAGAACAGCTGATCCTAGCGCTTGTCGATAAAGGGGTAAAAGATCTAACAATAATTTCCAATAACTGTGGGGTCGACGAATGGGGCCTTGGTTTATTGCTGAAAAACAAGCAAATCAAGAAAATGATCGGCTCGTATGTCGGCGAAAATAGAGAATTCGAACGCCAAGTATTGTCAGGCGAAATCGAAGTGGAACTCACGCCACAAGGTACGCTCGCTGAAAAAATGCGCGCAGGCGGAGCCGGAATTCCGGCATTCTTCACACCGGCAGGCGTCGGCACAACCGTCGCAGAAGGCAAGGAAATCCGTGAATTCGATGGCAAGGAACACGTGCTCGAAATGGCTTTGAAAGCAGATTTCTCACTGGTCCGTGCACATACTGCAGATAAAATGGGCAATCTCGTCTACAACAAGACGGCACAAAACTTCAATCCGCTAGCGGCAGCTGCCGGGAAAGTGACAATTGCTGAAGTCGAGCATGTAGTGGAAATCGGCGATATCGACCCGAACCACGTGCAAACGCCGAGCATTTACGTACAAGGCTTGTTGCAAGCAGACCAAGAAAAACGAATCGAGCGTTTGACGACGCGTTAAGAAAGGGTGGGGACAGCAGTGGATAAACAGGCTATCAGAGAACGAATCGCAAAACGAGCGGAAAAAGAAATCAACGATGGAGATTACGTCAACCTGGGCATCGGCATGCCGACTTTGGTTGCGAACTTCATTTCCGATAATAAGCAAGTCGTCTTGCAGTCCGAAAACGGATTGCTCGGCATTGGGCCGTATCCGACAGAAGACCAAGTCGATCCCGATTTGATCAACGCCGGAAAAGAAACTGTCACGACTATTCCAGGCTCCGCATTCTTTACGAGCGCAGAGTCATTCGCCATGATCCGCGGCGGTCATATCGATGTCGCGATCCTTGGCGGCATGGAAGTCGCAGAAAACGGCGACCTGGCCAACTGGATGATTCCAGGAAAAATGATCAAAGGCATGGGCGGCGCGATGGAT
Source organism: Planococcus sp. MSAK28401 (assembly GCF_018283455.1). NCBI lineage: Bacteria > Bacillati > Bacillota > Bacilli > Caryophanales > Caryophanaceae > Planococcus > Planococcus alpniumensis. Next base: position 1,313,752 of record NZ_JAAMTH010000001.1, read on the forward strand.
CTCGTGCACGGAGCGAAGAAAGTCATCGTTATCATGGACCATGTCTCGAAAGACGGTTCAGCGAAAATTAAAAAAGCATGCGAATTGCCGCTTACGGGGAAAGCGGTCGTCAATTTGATTATCACGGAACGCGCGGTGATCGAAGTGACGGATTCCGGCCTCGTGTTGAAAGAAGTATTCGAAGGCCACACAGTAGACGACGTCGTCGCTGCAACCGATGCCAACTTGAACACAGACAGCGTGAAAGTGCACTGAGCTATTGCATAAAAACAGGCGCTCAGCTAAAATGAAATCAATAGCAAATGGCCGTGAAGAGGAGCAGTAGGACATACAATGCATAAAAGAGAGCCGGCGGATGGTGCGAGCCGGCATGCAGGATGTTTGAACTCGCCTTGGAGTCTGCGCAATGATTGCGTCGTTTTCCGCGTTAAGGAATCAAGTTGGGCGCCTGAGCGCTAATTTGGGTGGTACCGCGGGAAAAATCCCGTCCCTTAGTTTAATTTAAGGGGCGGGATTTTTTATTTTGCTGAAAACTATGCAGGGCATGCGGACATCCGCTTGTATTTAGAGGAGGAAAATAGGAAATGTCTTTTAACCACAAGGAAATCGAAAAGAAATGGCAGCAGCATTGGCAAGAAAACAAAACCTTCAAAACGGAGAACACGCCGGGCAAGGAGAAATTCTACGCACTTGATATGTTCCCGTATCCGTCAGGCGCCGGGCTTCACGTCGGGCATCCGGAAGGCTACACAGCGACCGATATCTTAAGCCGCCAAAAACGCATGCAAGGCTTTGATGTGCTTCATCCGATGGGCTGGGATGCATTCGGGTTGCCAGCTGAGCAATACGCGCTTGATACCGGCAATGACCCTGCGGAATTCACGGCGAAAAACATCGAGACCTTCAAGCGCCAAATCCAGGAACTTGGCTTTTCATATGATTGGGACCGTGAAATCAACACGACCGACCCGAACTATTACAAATGGACGCAATGGATTTTCATCCAGCTTTATAATAAAGGTTTGGCATATGTCGATGAAGTAGCGGTTAACTGGTGTCCGGCACTCGGCACCGTCCTTGCCAATGAAGAAGTGGTCGACGGGGTTTCTGAGCGTGGGGGCCATCCAGTCGAACGCCGCCCGATGCGCCAGTGGGTGCTGCGGATCACGGAATACGCAGACCGCTTGCTTGAAGACTTGAACGAACTTGATTGGCCGGAAAGCTTGAAGGACATGCAACGCAACTGGATCGGCAAATCCGAAGGGGCCGAGCTCGATTTCAAAATCGACGGCACTGGGCTTTCTTTCCGCGCCTTCACCACGCGCCCGGATACGATTTTCGGCGCAACTTACGCGGTGCTTGCTCCTGAACATAAATTGGTCGGGGAAATCACGACATCCGAACAAAGTGAAGCAGTTGCTGCCTATATCGACAAAGTAAAAACGAAAAGCGATTTGGAGCGTACGGATCTTGCAAAAGACAAGACGGGTGTCTTCACCGGAGCTTATGCGATCAATCCAGCAAGCGGCGAGAAAATGCCGATCTGGATTGCCGATTATGTCCTCGCGACATACGGGACAGGCGCGATCATGGCCGTGCCGGCACATGACGAACGCGATTATGAGTTCGCGAAACAATTCGAGCTGCCGATCGTCGAAGTCGTCTCAGGCGGCAACATCGACGAAGAAGCTTACGCTGGCGACGGCGAACTCGTCAACTCCGGTTTCCTTGACGGCTTGAACAAAACCGAAGCGATTGGAAAAGCGATCGACTGGCTCGAGCAAGAAGGCGTCGGCGAGAAGAAAATCACCTACCGTTTGCGCGACTGGCTGTTCAGCCGCCAACGCTATTGGGGCGAACCGATTCCGATCATCCACTGGGAAGACGGCACGATGTCTCCGGTCGATGATAAGGATTTGCCGCTGGAACTTCCGGTCACAACGGATATCAAGCCGAGCGGGACAGGCGAATCACCGCTTGCCAATATCGAAGAATGGGTTAATGTCACGCATCCTGAAACCGGCATGAAAGGCCGCCGCGAAACGAACACGATGCCGCAATGGGCAGGCAGCTGCTGGTATTATTTGCGCTTTATCGATCCGACAAACGACGAAGCGATCGCGGATCCGGAATTATTGAAACGCTGGCTTCCGGTGGATGTCTATATCGGTGGTGCGGAACACGCCGTCCTTCACTTATTGTATGCGCGGTTCTGGCATAAAGTTCTGTATGACCTTGGCGTCGTGCCGACGAAAGAGCCATTCCAAAAATTGTTCAACCAAGGGATGATTCTCGGTGAAGGCAATGAGAAAATGTCGAAATCCAAAGGCAATGTCGTCAACCCGGACCAAATCATCGAAAGCCACGGCGCGGATACGCTGCGCATGTACGAAATGTTCATGGGGCCGCTCGAAGCGTCCATCGCCTGGTCGACAAACGGACTAGACGGATCTCGTCGTTTCCTTGACCGCGTGTGGCGTTTGCTCATCGAAGACGATGCGATTTCGAGCAAAGTCAGCGACCAAAATGACGGAAAACTGGAGAAAATCTACAACCAGACCGTCAAGAAAGTGACCGAAGACTTCGACGGCCTTCGTTTCAATACAGCGATTTCGCAAATGATGGTATTCATCAATGAAGCGTATAAAGCCGACAATTTACCGAAAGAGTACATCGAAGGCTTCGTGAAGATGCTGTCGCCAATCGCGCCGCATTTGGCCGAAGAGCTTTGGAACAAACTTGGGCATAGCGAGACGGTAACGTATGAAGCGTGGCCGACATATGACGAGTCGAAACTGGTCGATGACGAAGTCGAAATCGTCGTCCAAGTGAACGGCAAAGTGAGAAGCAAGCTGACTGTCGCAAAAGACAGCACGAAAGAACAACTGGAAGAAGCGGCACTCGCCGACGAGCACGTCCAAAAAGCGGCAGAAGGCAAGCAAGTCCGCAAAGTCATCGCCATTCCAGGGAAATTGGTTAATATCGTTGTAGGATAAATAATGAAAGCCGCCAGGGAAATTTCTCTGGCGGTTTTTTATATTGAATACCAATGTGACAGTGAAATTTTAGAAATCCTTGAGACTGTAAGAGTCAATTTTAGAAAAGTGAGTGGAAAAGCTTCTGCTTTTCGACTGCGTTGCAGGGGGCTGCTTGCCGTGGGGCGGGTGTTGAGCCAACGTGTCGCAAAGTGCGCGACACGTTTGTCTCGCCAGCCCGCTCGGTCCCACAGGCGTCAGCCCCCTTCCACTCCGTCTTCTAGTTTTAGAGTGGAAGTTAATTTTTTTAGTTCAATCAGCTGAAGGTTTGGAGATGGATTATATTCTCGAGCTTGCTTCAACCAGATCTGAGAATGAAGTCACATCGGTTTTCAACCGCTAAACAAAACAAACATTTTTCCAATTCAAGGACTGGCCGGTCAGGTGCTTCATCTCGGGAAGCGATTTCCCCGCTAGCCGGCAACTGAATAAAGAAGCTAATCTGCTTAAACCGTCTTCATACAATGAAATCTCTTAGCCGCCGAGCGTAAAGGGGTGAGCCGACGCAATAAGACAGACGTTCTTTCTGGCTTATTGCCAAAGGCCAACCCAAAGCCGAGCGGCGACTATGAAGGGAAACTGTACTTCAATATTCAGTAACATTTTCACGAGAAAACTCCCGCTATCTTTGATTCTGTCTACTTTAAGAAGTGAGTCCTCATTTGCTCTTTCAACTTTACTCCAAAGAAAAAAGCCCGATTGCTTATGCAATCGGACTTTCGGTTTGATAAGATGCAGCGAACTCGGCTGCGTTTTTTCCTGCGACGTGTCCGGTGACAAGCGCGGACGTGATATTATAGCCGCCGGTGTAGCCGTGGATGTCGAGGATCTCACCGCAGAAGAACAAGCCGGGCTTTTTCTTCGAATGCATCGTCTTCGGCTCGATTTCCTTAATCGATACGCCGCCGCCCGTGACGAACGCTTTTTCGATCGGCTGCGTGCCGGAGACGGTCATCGTGAATGCCGTCATTTCAGCCGCGAGCGCACGGACTTTATCCGACGGTAATGCTGCACCGGTCAGCTGCGGGTCAATGCCTGCTCGGTCCAATAGGAACAACAGCCAGCGTTCTTGCGCCAGACTTTTCCAAACGTTCTTCAACGCTTTTTTTGGTTCGTCTTTCATTAGCTTATTAAGCAGCTGGAAAGCCGATTCCGCATTGTCCTCCGGCATGGAATTGATGCGGACGGTGACAGCTTGGCCGCCGTTTTTCTTCATTTCCTTGACGACGTACTGGCTGCAGCGCAGGATGGCAGGCCCGCTCAGCCCGAAATGGGTGAACAGCATATCCATCTGGTGCGTGACGAGCGCTTTGCTTTTTTTGTTGAGCACCGTCACGGCGACATCGCGCAGGGCAAGCCCTTGTAGGTCGCGTGATTTGATGAACGGTTCATTCGACAATAAAGGAACTTCCGTCGGATACAGGTCGGTGACGGTGTGTCCCGCTTTTTCCGCCCACGGATAGCCATCTCCGGTCGATCCAGTTTGCGGCACCGCTTTGCCGCCGACTGCGACAACGACCGCGTGCGATTCGAATTCTTCGCCTGAGTGCAGGCGGATGCCGGTCACTTTATTGTCGTTCATCAGCAAGCTTTTGACGGGGGAATCGAGTTTTCGCTCGACGCCGAGCCGGTCCATCTCGCTAAACATCGCATCCGCGACGTCTTGAGCGCGGTTTGACACAGGGAACATGCGACCGTGGTCTTCTTCTTTCAAGGCGACGCCAAGGTTTTCAAAAAACTCGATGATGTCTTCGTTATTGAATACGGAAAACGGGCTATACATAAAGCGTCCATTTCCAGGAATGTGGCGGACGATTTCTTCTAAAGGCAGGCGGTTTGTTACATTGCAGCGGCCGCCGCCGGAGATGATCAATTTCTTGCCGAGCTTTTTGCCTTTTTCGACGAGCAGCACGCGCTTGCCGTTCGATGCGGCAGCGATGGAGGCCATTAAGCCGGATGGGCCTCCGCCGATGATAATGATGTCATACATATAATAAAAACTCACTTTCGTTTTTCTTTTCAGTATACACGATGAGGCAAAACACGTTGAGTAATTTTGTCTATAGGTGTAAACTATCGTGTAGATTGCTTTTTATTTTGAACAAAGTCAGGGAGTGCAAAATGTCCTCATTAATTAAAGGTACCGCCATTTTAACTTTAGGTTTATTTCTGTCGAAAGTGCTCGGCGTCATCTACATCATCCCGTTCTACAGCATGGTTGGAGCAGATAATATCGGACTTTACCAGTACGCATACATACCGTATAACTTGATGCTTGCGCTGGCGATTTCCGGAGCGCCCATTGCGTTTTCCAAGTTCACGGCTAAATACAATTCACTCGGAGATTACGAAACCGGGAGGCGATTATTGCGCTCAGGCTTGCTGACGATGATGATTACCGGCTTTATATCGTTTTTGGCGCTTTATGTGCTGGCTGAACCGCTCGCGCGTATTACCATTTCGGAAGATGAAATCCTCTATTCGGTAAACGATATCGCTGATGCGATTCGCTGGGTCAGCTTCGCGTTGATCGTCGTGCCGTTCATGAGTCTGTGGCGCGGCTTTTTCCAAGGCTATAACTATATGATGCCGACCGCCGTGTCGCAATTGATCGAACAGATCGTCCGCATCATCTTTCTGCTCGGTGGCGCATTTGCCGTCATTTACCTTTTTGACGGCACGCCGAAGACCGCGATCCAGTTTGCTGTATTGTCCGCTGCAATCGGTGCGCTCGGCGGGCTTGTCACTTTGTATTATTTCTGGCGTAAAAAGAAGCCGGAATATAATCAGCTACTCGCAACATCCGTTGAATCTTATGATGTGCGGTTGCGGGATATGTACCGTGAAATCCTGCTATACGCCGTACCGGTTATTTTCCTCGGCATCGCCAATCCTCTGTTCCAGTTCGTCGATTTGATGACCTTCAACCGAGCAATGGCAGCCGGCAATAATATCATGGAGACGGACCTCCTCGGAATCTTGAATTTGACTGCCCATAAACTGGTCATGATTCCGGTAATGCTTGCGACAGGATTCTCGATGGCGCTCATTCCGCTCATCACGAAGCATTTCACGCGCAACGAACATCTGCAAGTGACGAAAACATTGGACCAGTCGTTCCAGCTGATTTTGTTCTTGACCTTGCCTGCCGTCATCGGCATGACGATGCTGTCGGATGAGCTTTATCATGTCTTTTATCAAGTGAGTGAGATTGGTTCGGAGATTTTGGCGCATTATTTACCGGTTGCGATTCTTTTTGCCGCATTCCCTGTGACAGCTTCCATCTTGCAGGGGATCAATAAACAGAAATGGATCATCATCAACTTGCTCATAGGTCTCGGCTTGAAAGCATTGCTGAATACGCCGCTGATCATGTGGTTCGAGACGGACGGTGCGATCGCTGCAACGATCATCGGCTATGTCGTTGCGATCACGATGAACATGATCGTCATTTCAAAGGCAATGAATTACCGCTCGAAAATGGTGTTCCGCCGCATTTTGCTCATTCTCATCTTGAATGCCGTCATGGCGTTCGCTGTGTATTTTGCAATGAACGGTCTCGATTATATTATCGGCATGGACAATAAATTATTGTCGATGATCCGCATCATCTTAGTCGGCGGGGTCGGCGCTATTGTTTACGGATACCTCAGCTTGAAGACAGGGCTTGCCCAGAAGCTGCTCGGCGCGAGAATTACGCGCATTACAAGACGCTTCGGCTTCTAGGAGGAAATGATATGAGAATCGATAAATTATTGTCGAATTCAGGATTCGGCTCAAGAAAAGAAGTTAAGATTTTACTGAAATCGAAAGCGGTGGAAGTGAACGGCGAAACGGTGCGCGATCCGAAGTTTCACGTTGATGAGAAAGCGGATGACGTATCGGTCGCCGGTGAACCGGTCGTCTACCGGGAGTTTATCTATTTAATGATGAACAAACCGCAAGGCGTCATTTCAGCGACAGAAGACCGCTTCGATGAAACCGTCATCGATTTACTGACGGAAGATGAGCAGCGATTCGAGCCGTTTCCGGTCGGGCGCCTCGATAAAGATACGGAAGGGCTGTTGCTGATCACAAACGACGGCAAATTGGCTCACGAGTTGCTGTCGCCGAAAAAGCATGTCGATAAAACCTATTACGCAAAAATCGACAGCCCCGTAACTGATGAAGACATAGAAGCATTCAAACAAGGCGTCGTGCTCGATGATGGTTACGAAACAAAGCCTGCGCAGCTGCACATTTTACGCAGCGGGGATGAATCCGAAATCGAATTGACCATTACGGAAGGGAAATTCCACCAGGTCAAGCGCATGTTCGAAAGCGTGAATAAGCAAGTGGTGTATTTGAAGCGTTTGTCGATGGGCATGCTCCAATTGGACGAAACGCTTGAGCTTGGGGAATACCGTGAATTGACGGAAGACGAATTAACTAAATTAAAACAAAGAAAATGACCGCCTGGGCGGTCATTTTCTTTGTTTTCAGGACGTCATTTTGACTTTTTTCTCCGTCGTTGTCCATTTGCCCCGAACTGGGCTTTTTATCAGTTCGTTAAAGGCCAACACATTCAAATCCCTTTGAATGGTGCGAGGAGTGATGCCGAATTCATCGACCAGATCCTGTGTGGTCACAGTCCCGTTCTCGAGAATGTACTTGTACATGTCTTTGATTCGAATGAGCATGCGGTCAGTTGTGGGTTTCATAAGTTAAGAACCACTCCTTCATCTTTAATACCAATGGCAAAGACTAGCGGACGCGTGAGTGTGGTGTATACAGCGATTAAGGAATAATAGCGGTAGACAGCTCCTTTTTCTAGAAAATCCGTCAATTTGACTTGTCTGACAATTTGATTATATCGAAAAAACGTCTCAGATTCCATGATTTCGAGTTTTCTTTACTGGAACTTAATATGAATGAAATAGAAAATATCTACAAAAAATAACCGGCTGTTCTTTAAATAATTTGAAAAAGGTGTACAATAGCCATAACAAAAAGGAGTGTGAGGCATGGATTGGCAGCAGGAAGCAGAGCGGCGTAAAGAAGAATTGCTCAGTGAATTGCAGGAGTTGATCGCAATTCCGAGCGTATTAAACGAAGACGGAAATCCTGGCGCTCCTTACGGAAAAGAAGTGCGAGAAGCGCTCGATTGGTTTTTGGAAAAAGGAGAGCGTGCAGGGTTTAAGGTGAAAAATGTCGATAACGTGGCAGGGCATCTGGAGACCGGAGAAGGTGATGAACTTCTCGGAATTCTTGGCCACGTGGATGTCGTGCCGGCTGGAGACGGTTGGACAAAAGACCCGTTTGGCGGCGAGATCGCCGACGGGAAATTGTTCGGGCGCGGGGCCATCGATGATAAAGGCCCGACAATCGCTGCATGGTTGGCGCTGAAAATGGTCAAGGATGCAGGATTCGAGTTCAAGCGTCGAGTCAGGTTAATCATCGGCACTGACGAGGAAAGCGGCTTCCGCTGCGTGGAGCGTTATTTCCAAACAGAGGAAATGCCGGATATCGGATTTGCGCCGGATGCGGATTTCCCAATCATCAATGCGGAAAAAGGCATCGCGGACCTCCAGTACACGCTTGGATCTGCAAAAACCGGTGAATTGCTGGAATTTACTTCAGGTGAACGGACCAATATGGTGCCGGACCGTGCGGTGGCAAAGCTAGCACTGGAAAGCGGCGAGATTGATGCGACCTTCCAGAAATTTTGCGAAATGGAAAAAGTGTCGGGCGACTGTACGTCGTCTGCTGACGGCGCCGTGTTGACTGTATACGGCAAATCGGCCCATGCCATGGAACCCGACGCAGGCGTCAACGCGGGCATTGTGCTCGCGAAATTTTTGCAAGATAAAGTTACGGGAGACGGTTCTGAGTTCGTCCGCTTTATCGCCGATTATTTCAGCGGCGATTCCAGAGGCCGAAAGCTCGGACTCTCGTTTTCGGATGATGCGTCCGGTGACACGACATTCAATGCCGGCATCATGCGGTTCAAGGCGGGAGAGCGTGCCGATGTACGCGTCAGCATGCGCTATTCCGTCAGCTGCCCATTTGATGAATTGATGGCAGGACATCAAATAGAAGGCATTAAAGTGGATATAGTATCCAATTCGCAGCCGCATCATGTGGATGCAGCCGATCCGTTTATTCAAACACTGCAGCAGGCTTACGAGAAGCAAACCGGCGAGCCGGCAGACTTATTGGCGATCGGTGGCGGCACTTATGCACGCGTGCTTGATAAAGGCGTCGCTTTCGGGATGTTGTTTCCGGGAGAACCTGATGTCGCGCATCAAGCCGATGAATTCGTTGATATTGACAATTTGGTAAAAGCAACAGCGATATATGCAGAAGCCATTTATCAATTGGCTTGCAAATAATTACAGGAAAGAAGGAATGGCAATGAAATGGATTTTGTCTAACGGCGAGATTGTAAAAGAACAGGATTTGGAGATTTCAAAAGAAGACCGCGGGTATCAGTTCGGCGACGGCATTTATGAAGTCATCCGCGTTTATGAAGGGGATCTGTTCACGGCAACGGAACACACCGACCGTTTCTATGCCAGTGCAGAGAAAATCCGCATTACGGTTCCTTACACAAAAGACGTATTTCATAAGATGCTCTACGACTTGGTTGAACTGAATCAGATCGACAACGGTCAAGTGTATGTTCAAATTACCCGGGGAGCGGCTCCTCGAAATCATCAATTCCCGGAAAATGCAGAGCCGGTTGTGGTCGGTTACACGAAATCGGTCGAACGCCCTGTGACATTCCTGAAAGAAGGTGTGAAAGCGGTCTTGATTGAAGACATGCGCTGGTTGCGCTGCGACATCAAGAGCTTGAACTTGCTTGGCAATGTTATGGCGAAACAACAGGCTTATGAAGAAGGTTATTTCGAAGCGATTCTTCACCGCGGCGATACGGTAACGGAAGGTTCATCGTCGAATATGTACGGCATCAAAGACGGTGTTCTCCATACCCATCCAGCGACCAACTTGATCTTGAACGGCATCACGAGACGCGTCATATTTGAGCTATGCGACGAATTGGGGATAGACGTAGTGGAGACGGCGTTCACGAAGCAGCAAGCACTTGAGATGGATGAATTTTTCCTGTCATCCACGACTTCCGAAGTCATGCCGGTCACTGAGATTTCCGGTCAGAAAATTGCGGATGGCAAGCCTGGCGAATTGACGCGCAAACTGCAAAAAGCTTTTGAAGCGCGTATTAAATTGGGCGTTATTTCCTGATTCCTGCACTTATTATGCAATCCCGGGACCGGCAAAGAGCCGGTCCTTTTTTTGCGCCCGTCAGTTATAATAAAGTGAGGTGATGATTATGAGCACGCATTATTTTATCGGAATTCGGATTCCGCAAAAAATAGCAGAAAAAATTGGGCAAGCGAGAGATTCCTGGGAGCTGTCTACCCATAAGCGTTTAACTCCTCCTGGAGACATGCACATTACCTTGGTCTTTATTGGCGAAGACCGCTATGGCGAATTGGGAGAGATTGTTGAACGTCTCCGGCAAATTGATCAAGCGCCGTTTCGCTTGCAACTCGACGGCGTGAAGACTTTCGGCAATCCTGAAACTCCGCGCATTGTCTATGCTGCGTTGGCTGACAGCCCTGGGTTGATGGAACTTCAACAGGCTGTAGAGCAACAGCTGTGGCCATTGCAACTGTCTACTGACCCGAAACCTTTTGTTCCGCATATTACACTCGCCAGCCGCTGGAAAGGCGGCGAATTGGCAGGGAACTGGCAGCTGGAAGAACTGGAATTTGAGGTTGATTCATTCTCTTTATTCGAAATTCATCCACGGGAAACCCCGCGATACAAAGAAATCCAAACTTATCGATTGAAAGGCGGCGCTTAAGCGTTAGGGGGGAAATATGGAGATTGTCTTTATCATTAACCCAACAGCCGGCAACGGGGCGGCACTTAGGAAATGGCGCAAGTTTTCCGAAGCGATCGATTTTCCTTTCGAGCAATTCGTCACCCGCTCTCCAGGGCATGCATTTCAATTGGTCGAACAATTGAAAGAGAGGGAACGGAAGACTTTGGTGATCGGCTTTGGCGGAGACGGGACGATGCGTGAAATTGCCGCAGCTGCGGCCGGCTCGAAGCATCTATTCATCGCTTCGGTTCCCGCCGGGTCGGGCAATGATTTCGCGCGTACGTTCAGTTGTTTTTCCTCTACGCAGGAAATCAGCCGTTTTTGGGCAAGCCCTAAAGGCCAGCTGACCGATATCGGTCAGCTGGGCGTTCAACCTGAGCAGCTGTTTGCCAGCAGTTCAGGCCTCGGCTTTGACGCAGCCGTCGCACATGCTGTCAATCGTTCGAGAACGAAGCTGTGGCTGAATAAATTCGGGCTCGGCAAATTGGCGTATTTGATTTTCGTCGTCACGACCTTGTTTGCATTCAAGAAGTTCTGCCTGACGGTCGAATTGAATGGCGCAGTTTATCATTATGAGGATGTGTGGCTCGCTACTGTCAGCAATCAGCCGTATTTTGGCGGCGGTATGAAGATTTCACCTAATTCTTCTGTCCACGATGGCCTGCTCGAATTGACGGTCGTCCACCGTCTGCCGAGATTGAAACTACTCACCGTTTTTGGTACGGTATTTAGCGGAAGCCATACGAAATTTCCGGAAGTCGTACAGTTCAGCGGCAATCATTTTTCGCTCGCCGTGGATCGCCCAGTACCGCGTCATGTGGACGGGGACGACGCGGGAATGGCAGATGCGCAAGAACCACTTGAGTTTTGTGTTTCAGCTAAACAATGGCAACAAGCAAAATTATAAGCAGAAAGAGGATGTCTATACATGAGAGCAAGATATAAACCATGGGCGGCAGAGTTGATCGAAGCCCATCCGGAGATCGTCATTCCTAATCCGGAAGCGCTAAAAGGCAAATGGCACGAAAAGTTTGGCAATGACCGCCCGATCCACATCGAGGCCGGAAGCGGGAAAGGTCGTTTCATTACGGGCATGGCTCAAGCCAATCCGGACATCAATTACATCGGAATTGAATTGTTCGAAAGCGTGATCGTGACGGCGCTTCAAGGGGCGTTAGAGCCGGAAGGCGGCATTCCGAACTTGCGCCTCTTGCAAGTGAATGCACAAGAGCTTGAAACGTTTTTCGAAGCAAGCGAAATCGATCGCGTCTACTTGAACTTTTCGGATCCTTGGCCGAAGACGCGACACGCGAAACGGCGTTTAACGCATGAGAGTTTCCTGAAATTGTACGAGCGTGTGTTGCCTGAAGGCGGCGAAATTCATTTCAAGACTGATAACCGCGGGCTTTTTGAATATTCGCTCACGAGCATTTCCGAATATGGTATGTTATTGAAGGATGTATCGCTGGATCTTCATGCCAATGAACCGGAATGGAATATCATGACGGAATATGAAGAGAAGTTTTTGAAAAAAGGACAGCCGATCTACCGGCTGGAGGCGAAATTCCAGGCGTAACATCAACTCATAAGGGGGAGTTTGTATGCAGAAATTTCAATTTCACGACATGTTGTTAACTTGGCTTGATGGGGGAACGACTTGGCTTGATGGGGGAACGATGTTCGGCGTCGTCCCGAAAGTGGTGTGGTCGAAACGCTATCCTGCAAATGAGCAGAACCAGATCGAATTGCCGACACATCCGATTTTGGTGCAGTTCGATGGGCATAACATCCTCGTCGACAGCGGCCTCGGCAATGGCAAATTGACCGATCGCCAAAAGCGCAATCTGGGCGTTTCCTCGGAATCACTTGTGGAAGAGCAGCTGGAAGAGTTTGGCTTGTCTGCACAAGATATCGACACGGTCTTGATGACGCATCTACACGGCGATCACGCGGCTGGCCTGACGAAAAAACGGGGCGAGGATTACGTGTCTGCGTTCCCAAATGCCAAAATTTACGTGTCAGCTGTGGAATGGGAGGAAATGCAAAACCCGAACATCCGCTCACGCAATACGTATTGGAAAGAAAATTGGGAGCCGATTACCGGACAGGTTGAAACCTTTACCGACAAAGTGACCGTGTTCGATGCCATCACCATGATCCACACGGGCGGCCATTCGAACGGCCATAGCGTCATCAAGTTTGAACAGAACGGAGAGACGATTCTCCATATGGGGGACATTATGCCGACCCATGCCCATCAAAATCCGCTGTGGGTATTGGCATTCGATGATTATCCGATGGACTCGATCTATGCAAAAGACAAGCTGATGAAAGAAGCGCTGCCGGGCAATTTCTATTTCAGCTTCTATCACGATGCCTTTTACCGACTCATCAAATGGAACGAGGACGGCAAAGAAATCGTTGATGCGCTCGAACGCAAAGAAAAAGTGTTTGAATAAAAAGAAAGCAAAACGCCCTGCGGACATATCCGCAGGGCGTTTTAATGTGTTCTTTTATGATTTGGTGACTTCCAAGACGGCTCCTGTATAGGCATCGGCCAGAAACTCGTACTGCTCGAGTTCATCGTCGCGGTGCCGCGTGATGCCGCCTTTATACACTTCCGTCTTGACCGCGTGCTGATTGTAAGGCTCGGTTTTCATAAAGATCCACGAACCGTCGATCGGTCCTTCTTCTTTGAAGGACTGTTTGACTTTCTTCAACACATCATCGGCCGGGTAAAGCGTCTGTTTGTTTTCGTAAACTTCCTTAGCGATATAGGCTGCTGCTGCACCGGCAGCAAATCCAACGAGCAAATCACGATTTTTCATGAAAACCCCTCCTTTGCATTCTGGCTAAATTGTACCATAAAGCGGAAAAATACACCCAATGAACGGTGAACACTCAAAATATTTCGTTAATCGAACTACCTGAACTGGCATTCATAACGAAAAAGCTCTAAACTGATAAAGGATGCACTTACATATTTTATCAAGGGGGAACCAAAATGAACCAGGATACAAGAGTGATGTTTAAAACCTTAACCGAGCTTCCAGGAGCACCTGGCAATGAATACGCGGTGCGCAAGTTCATGCGCAGTGAGCTTGAAAAATATTCGGATGAACTGATCCAGGACAATCTCGGAAGTATATTTGGCGTCAAAAAAGGCGCACACGATGGGCCGCGCGTTATGGTAGCCGGCCATATGGATGAAGTCGGCTTCATGGTAACGCAAATCACTGACAATGGCATGCTGCGCTTTCAACCACTCGGCGGCTGGTGGAATCAAGTCATGCTGGCGATGCGTGTGGACGTGGTTGCAGGAGACCGCATCGTTCCGGGAGTCGTCGGGTCAATCCCGCCGCATCTGCTAGATGAGGCGACGCGCCAAAAGCCGATGGACATCAAGAACATGCTAATCGATATCGGCGCAGATGATAAGGAAGATGCATTGTCAATGGGCGTTCTCCCTGGACAGCAAATCGTCCCATACAGCCCGTTCACGCCGATGGCCAATGACAAGAAAATCATGGCAAAAGCATGGGACAACCGCTATGGCTGCGGATTGTCGATTGAATTGCTAAAAGAATTGCAAGGCGAGTCTTTGCCGAACCAATTGTTCTCCGGTGCAACGGTCATGGAAGAAGTGGGACTTCGCGGTGCGCAGACAGCCGCCAATTTGATCCAGCCGGATATCTTTTATGCGCTGGATGCAAGTCCGGCAAACGATGCGACAGGGGACAAGAACGAATTCGGCCAGCTAGGAAAAGGGGCGCTGTTGCGCATCCTCGACCGCACGATGGTTACACACCGCGGTATGCGCGAATTCATTCTCGATACTGCTGAAACACATAACATCCCTTACCAATACTTTGTCTCGCAAGGCGGGACAGATGCTGGGAAAGTTCATATCGCCAATGAAGGGATCCCAAGTTCTGTTATCGGCATCTGCTCACGCTATATCCATACTTCCGCTTCGGTCATCCATACAGACGATTACGCAGCGGCCAAAGAGCTGCTCGTTAAACTAGTGAAGGCAACAGACCAATCGACGATTGACACAATCAAACAAAACGTCTGATGAAAAGCGGCCCCCGGGCCGCTTTTTGTCTGGCTGCGGATAAAAATTTTACATGAAGCAAAGGAGAGAAACAGATGAAATTATGTGTAGCATCAACCAATCCAGCTAAAACCGGGGCAGTCGCGTCAGCTCTTGAGAAATTAGGCATCCAGGCAGAGATCAACCAGCAAGAAGCACAATCAGGAGTTTCGGCACAGCCTTTTTCTATTGAAGAAACCAAAGCCGGGGCGATCAATCGCGCACATCATGTGCTTGCTGATTGTGACGCTGCAATTGGATTGGAAGGGGGCGTCTTCGAACTCGACGGGACGATGTATCTATGCAATTGGGGAGCCCTGGTTACATCCGATGGAGATGTTTACGTGGCAGGCGGGGCGCAAGTGCCGTTGCCTGCGGAAATTGCCATGCTGTTGCGTGCTGGCGAAGAACTCGGCCCTGTCATGGACCGCTATGCACAGGAAACAGGCATCCGCCACCATAAAGGAGCGATCGGCATTTTGACAGCCGGCAAGTTGAACCGGGTTGAGCTATTTTCTCAAATCGTTGTCTTATTGTTCGGGCAATGGCAAGCAAACAGCGATTAAGTTGCATGTGCCCACAAACATCTTTAAAATGTAGCTAGAAAAGAAAAGCTTATTCAATCATGCCTGTTTCACTGCTTTAATCAGGAAACGGGAAGCCGATGGAGAAAAAGAGGGGGAAATGCTGTGCTTCGAATGGGTTTACAAATGATGTTGTTTTCGTCAGTCCTGGTTCTCGCTGGCTGTGTCAGTCCTGAGGACAATCTGGTGGAAGGCGTTTCAAGCGCCAGGGCGGCATTTGAAGAGGAAGCGCCGAAACCGAATGAAACGGCCGGCGAAACGGAACTCTATGTTCCCGGGGGCTATGAAGTGCAACAGCCTTCAGATGATCATAATGTATTGATCACCCGCGGTAGCCAAGCGTTTGCGTTGTTCCTCAACCCAAACGAAGCACCGGACAGCACGTTCTTCTATGATTTGCAAAAAGCGAAGCCGGAAGAAACCTGGCTTGCGGATGAGAAATTCAGCCAACATGGCCGGTTCGGGTTCGTCACGGTCCGGACGATTGCAGAAGACCGCTATGAATTGGTGGTCAGTTCCGGAGGCGCGAAACTTTCAACGATTACAGAGCAAGCCGCGCTTCGAAACCATATGGAATGGATGATGGAAACCGCCCGTTCCATCGAAGCGGCACAAGAGGAGTGAACAATATGGAAAAATTGCAGTCAGTCGAGCAATTTACGCAACTAGCAAACTCAGAGAATGTCATCTTCATGTTTACAGCTGGATGGTGCCCGGATTGCCGGGTGATCGATCCCATCATGCCTGACATTGAAGAGAAATTCAGCGACTATACTTTTGTCTCAGTCGACCGAGATGAATTCATCGATTTGTGCATCGAAAAAGATATTTATGGGATCCCGAGCTTTCTTGGATTCCGTGGAGGCGAGGAGCAAGGGCGTTTCGTCAGCCGCGACCGCAAGACGCAGGAGGAAATTGAATCGTTTATCTCCAACCTGTCGAAATAAAAGGGAAAACGGTTCTCCTGTATGCAGGATGAACCGTTTGTTTGTGAAAAGGAGGAAAATAGGAATGAAATCCGCCGAGTTATTTACTATACTGAAAGAGCGGGTTGCAAATGACCAGTTGAACTGGACATTGGACCGCCAAAAAGATATCGCAAATGTTAGGCATAAAAAGCTGGGGAAAGGCATGACCATTTCCTTGCCGCAAGTAATCAACCGTTTTGAAACGAAAGGTGATTCAGCGATCGAAGAAATCACTTATACCATTTCCGAGACCTTCCAAGCGATGGAACGCGAGTCAGCTGGGGAATTGCCGGGCGAGCAGCATATTTACCCGGTTATCCGTTCGACTTCGTTTCCGGAAGAATCGCGTGAAGGCCATCGCTTCCTGACTTCGCCCCATACAGCAGAAACGCGTGTTTATTATGCACTCGATGCAGGGACGACTTACCGGCTGATTGATGACAAAGTGTTGGAAAGCCTAGCGCTGACAGCCGATCAAGTACAGGAAATTGCCAAATTCCAAGTGAAGAAGTTAAAAACTACTGTCAAAGAAGACCATGTAGCAGGAAATGTTTTTTACTTCCTGAATGAAAATGATGGTTATGATGCCACACGCATCTTGAATGAAACATTTTTGAAAGACATGAAAAACAAAGTACAAGGGGACATGACCGTCTCAGTCCCCCATCAGGACGTCTTGATCATCGGCGATATCCGCAACGAGACCGGATACGACGTGCTTGCCCAGATGGCAATGCATTTCTTCACGAACGGCAAAGTGCCGATTACATCCTTATCGTTCGTCTATGAAAACGAGGCGCTTGAACCGATATTCATCTTAGCGAAAAACAGACCCGAGAAGGAGAACGATAAAAAATGAATGCATTCTATAATAAACAAGGCGTCGGCGATGTGCTGCTTGTCCAATTGACATTGGACAAGCCGGAAAAAATCCATACGGAACAATTTGGGGATGTGACTTTGATCAAAAATGGCCAGCAGGAAATCGCCGGTTTCAACTTGTTCCAAGCAAGCGATTATGCAGACTTGCCGGAAGGTCAGCCTGTAGAAGTGACGGAAGCACTCGTGACGGCGCTTCAAAATGCATTGGAGAAAAACGGTGTCTCCCATACGCTGGAAGTTGATTTAACACCAAAATTCGTTGTCGGCTATGTAGCGTCGAAAGACAAGCATCCGAATGCCGACAAATTGAATGTGTGCCAAGTGGCAGTCGGCGAAGAAACCTTGCAGATTGTTTGCGGTGCGCCGAACGTAGAAGCAGGCCAAAAAGTGGTCGTCGCTAAAGTCGGGGCGGTCATGCCTTCTGGTATGGTTATTCGTGATGCAGAACTGCGCGGCGTCGCTTCTAGCGGAATGATTTGCTCAGCGAAAGAATTGGACTTGCCGGATGCGCCGGCGGAAAAAGGAATTTTGGTATTGCCGGAAGATGCGCAAACAGGATCTCCATTTGAAATGAAGGTGTAACGATGAGCTGGATGAAAAATATGTGGAATAAAATGTTCACAGAAGACACGGAAACAGAAGAAAAGCCGTTTGTGCACAGTGAGGAAATACAGCATTCCCAGACGAAACCACAGGACAGCAAACCGGCCCCGTTCCGGTTTCCGCTTATTTCTGATGAAGAAGCGAAAGGCATGCCTGTAGAAAACCGTAAACCTGAACGAAGGGAAGAAAAGCCGCGTTTTGATGCGCCTTTAAAAGAAACGGAAGAAAAACCATACGAACTCGATGCCTTGGAGCCGAGTGGTAAATTGCCGAAACCAAATGCAGGGCGCAATAAGAAAAAACGCCCCCATGTGCCGAAAACAGCTGAACCGCAAGGCCTTGATTTGCCGGGCAACACGACGCGGCGCTTCCAGCCGACGCGTGTAGCTTCCCCGGTGCACGGATTTACAGACCGTCCGGCGCCAATCGATGAATTATTGGAACAGGAAGCGAAAAAGAGAGCCGAACTTGAACGCAAAAACGATTGGTCGCAGCGCAGCCTGCAAGAATTGTACAAGAAGAGCGATGATCGGTTGCCACAGGCGAAAAAACCGAATTCCACTATGGAAACAACGGTGTATAAGCCTGTAGAACAAAAAGAGCAGGCTCCCGAAACGGCATCTGCCAGTGAAAAACCACATGAGAATGCATTAGCGGAAGAAGACCAGCAAGTGGAAAAAAAGCCTGAACCGCATTATGAATGGGCAGACCGCAGCCTTCAGGATTTATTGCCGAAAAACCAAAAAGTTGACCAAGAACCTGAAAAAACGCCTGAACAAGAATCTGAACAAGCGGAAGTGACGGTATACCGCACAGCCGATCAAGAACAGCCTTCAAATGAGTTGGCGGATGCTGGCAACCCTGAAGAAAATGGCGAAGTCTTCGAGGAAGGCACAGGCAAAGGCGGCCCAACGGCAATTGTTGAACCGCCTGTAACGGAATCAAAAGCGCATGAAAACACGGCGGTAACTGCAAAGCCGGAATCCGAGCGTGAAGACCATATACATAGCCCGGATCCGAAACCAGTATTGCCGCAGGCGAAAACACAGGATAAAGGCAAAAAAGAACGAACAGTGCCATTCAATGTGTTGATGTTGAAATCGGATAAAGAACGTTTGCCGAAACAGCAGCAAGCTCCGATAGCGGAAAAAAAAACGGCATTAATAGAGGAAACCGCAGCTGAACCAGCAAATCTTACTGATTCAAGCCATGCTGGTTATCAATTGCCCGCGCAAGAGTATCTCTTAGAGCCTGAGAACGACTTGAAAGATGAAACATGGATGGAAGAACAGGGCCATCGCCTAATCGAAGCTTTGTCCCACTTCCAGATCAAGGCGGAAATTGTCGGAACGGTGCAAGGGCCGGCCGTCACCCGTTTTGAGCTGCGTGTCGCGCAAGGAATCAAAGTGAGTAAAATCCGCAACTTGGCCGACGACTTGAAATTGGCGCTTGCGGCACGGGATATCCGCATACAAGCCCCAATTCCTGGGAAAAGCTCTATTGGCATCGAGATTCCGAACCGCCAAAGCCGCGCAGTGCGCTTGTCGGAAGTTATCGGAAGCCCGAACTTCAAAGCATCGGATTCACCGCTTGAAGCAGCACTCGGGCTCGACCTGGCCGGGAATCCAGTTACGCTTGATTTGCGCAAGATGCCGCACGGTTTGATCGCGGGTGCTACAGGCTCCGGAAAAAGCGTATGCATCAATTCGCTGCTCATCAGCCTGCTGTACCAATCCTCGCCGCGCGACTTGAAAATGCTCTTGATCGACCCGAAAATGGTCGAGTTAGCTCCTTATAACCATATTCCGCATTTGGTCAGCCCGGTCATCACAGACGTCAAGGCAGCGACCGCTTCCTTGAAATGGGCAGTGGAAGAAATGGAACGTCGTTATCAGCTATTCGCCCATACTGGGGTCCGCGATTTGGATCGTTACAACAAAATGGTCAATGACAAAGGACAGCCGGCACAACATCTGCCGTATATCCTGATCGTCATCGATGAATTGGCCGATTTGATGATGATGTCGCCTTCGGATGTGGAAGATTCCATTTGCCGCATCGCCCAAAAAGCACGTGCCTGCGGAATCCATTTGGTAATTGCTACCCAACGCCCATCTGTGGACGTCATCACAGGCTTGATCAAATCCAACATTCCGACGCGCATCGCTTTTTCTGTCTCGTCGCAAGTGGACAGCCGGACGATCTTAGATACCCAAGGAGCAGAGCGTTTGCTTGGGCGAGGGGACATGCTGTATTTGGGGAACGGCATGGCCGCACCGAACCGCTTGCAAGGAACTTTCGTGACGGATGATGAAATCGAAAAAGTCATTGCCCATGTCCGTGCGCAAGGAGAGCCCGATTATATTTTCAAAGAAGAGGAATTGATGCAGCGCAGCCAGTCGCCTGCCGAACAGGATGATTTGTTTGAGGAAGCCTGCCGGTTTATCATGTCACAAGGAAGCGCCTCGACTTCATTGTTGCAGCGGAAATTCCATATCGGCTATAACCGGGCCGCGCGCTTGATGGACCTGATCGAAGAGTACGGGTTCATCTCCGAACAGAACGGCAGCAAAGCGAGAACGGTGCTAATTACGGAAAGCGATATCGAAGAAGTGTTCCGTTGAACCTAGAAGCCGCCAGAATTACAGGAATTATTGATTATTTCAGTGCCTCTATACTTTGTGATATAATCGGAGCATTGTGAAAAACTACCCAGCTATTGATTCCGCATCGGCGGTTTGACTAGACTAATTTTCCACTCCCACAGGAGGTTCATTTATGACAGTATTACATTTTACGGGCATTAAAGGCTCTGGCATGAGCGCGCTGGCCCAAATCATGCATGATATGGGCGAGTCGGTACAAGGTTCTGATATCGCGCAGCATTTCTTCACGGAAGAGCGGCTGCGAGACAGAGGCATCACGATTTTGCCTTTCGATCCCGAAAACATTTCGCAGGACATGACAATCGTCGCCGGGAATGCATTTAACGACGAACATCCAGAGCTGGTCAAAGCCCGTGAAAGCGGCGCGACCATCATCAGGTACCATCAATTCCTTGGCGATTTGATGAAGCAATACGTATCGGTCGCCATCACCGGCGCACACGGGAAAACTTCGACGACCGGGCTTATGGCACATGTGCTGAACGGCTATAAGCCAGTTTCTTACCTAATCGGTGACGGAACAGGGTCGGGCCAGGAAAATTCCCATTTCTTCGTAGCGGAAGCATGCGAATACCGCCGCCATTTCTTGGCGTATCACCCGGATTATGCGATCATGACCAATATCGATTTCGACCATCCCGATTATTTCGGCAGCGTTGACGATGTCTTCAAGGCATTCCAGGAAATGGCGCAGCAAGTGAAGAAATGTATCATCGCTTGCGGAGATGACGAATATTTACAGCAAATCCAAGCGCCGGTTCCGGTCGTCTATTACGGTTTTGGTGAGGAAAATGATTTCCAGGCACGTAATATCGTCAAAACGACGGAAGGCACGACGTTTGATGTCGTTATCCGTAACGAATTCTTCCATACGTTCACCATTCCGATGTACGGCGACCATGCTGTACTGAATGCACTCGCTGTCATTTCACTTTGCCAGTATGAAAGCATCCCGGCGGATATCATCCAGCGCCAATTCGTGAGCTATGAAGGCGTCAAGCGTCGCTTTACGGAGACGGTCATCGATGACCGTGTGCTGATCGATGATTATGCACATCATCCGACAGAAATCCGTGCCACTTTGCAATCGGCGAGTCAGAAATATCCTGAGCGCGAGCTGATCGCGATTTTCCAACCGCATACATTCAGCCGCACCCAGACCTTCCTCCAGGAATTTGCTGATTGCCTGCAGGAAGCAGATCATGTCTATTTATGTGATATCTTCGGTTCAGCAAGAGAAGAAGCGGGTACTTTAACGATCCGGGACCTTCAGGAAAAAATCGAAGGCAGCCAGCTCCTTCAATTGGAAGACATTGGAAAACTAACTATCCACAATAACGCAGTATACCTTTTCATGGGAGCTGGAGATGTAACGAAATTCCAGCAAGCCTATCAAGAAGTATTGACCATACCGAAAAAAGCCTAACCATTACATATGGTTAGGCTTTTTCTTTTGGTGAATAAAAAAGTCATTACGAACATAAAAATATTCGGCGAAGTGGGAGGGCATTTAAAAGCTTTTGCCGAATAATAAATTAGTGGCGTGTTTAAACCCATATAGGGCAGGGTAGAAAATAGGTATACAAAATTTAACTAAACCGAAGGAGGAAACAGAAATGGATTGGTCAATCTTGCTTTACATTGCCGCGATTGTTGCTGCTGTTGGATTTTTAGTTTTATGCGTAGCGCTGGCGATGACTTTGAATTCACTCAAGAACACATTGAAAGAGGTTTCCGGCACTGTTTCAGGGCTGGAGAATCAATTGCAGGGAGTCACGTTGGAGACGACGAACTTATTGCATAAGACGAACGAACTTGCAGAAGACATCACAGTCAAATCAGAGAAATTGAATGGGGTTGTCGATGCAGTTAAAGGCGTCGGAAACTCCGTAACAGACCTGAACTCTACAGTACGCCACATCACTTCACGCGTCGGCGTGCAAGTTGAGCAGAACGAAGATAAAATTGCTCAAGTGGTCCAGTGGAGCAATGTTGCAATGGGCATTGCTGATAAATGGAAAGAGCGCAAAGTATATCAAACACGCAGCACAGAGCAATACACGCCGGTTCCTGGCCAGAAGAAATTGCCAGGCAGCAGCGATCAGTACTAATACCATCAAATCACCAATATAATGGAGGAATGAACAATGGGAAAAAACAAAAATACTTATTCGAAACCTGATTATAATGAATCCCAGTACAATGGCGAGTATTATACGCAAGGCGGCAAATACAGCGACCAAGGCGGACAATACGAACAAAGCCAATACGTACCGCAATCATACGGTTCATCAAGCCGCTATGACGATCTATACGATTACGAAGAATCGAACGGCGGATCAGGCTTCTTAACAGGCATGATCGTCGGCGGTCTTGTCGGAGCGGCGGCAGCATTGTTCTTCGCGCCTAAAGCAGGCAAAGAGTTGCAAGCTGACTTAAAGACACAAGCGACTACTATCAAAGAAAAAGCGCAACAGTCGAAAGACACAAGCGATTCAAATGACGGCCCTGGTTTCACTCAGCAATTGAAAGAGCAGTCGACAAAAGTGGTCGATAAAGTGAAGAACATGAAAGGCAGCAATTCACCGATGGATGACGGTACCGCTTCATCTGAAGGCGAGGAAAGCGTAGAATTGCTGGAAACAGTACAAAACAAAGTAGATAACGGCGACAAAGCCGGAAACGATGCGTTCACATCTACAGCTAATGCTTTGAAAGAAGCGGTTGAAGAAGTGAAGGAAGAAAACAAATCAAGCCATAACGACTCGAAGACATCAGCAGGTACAAATGCATCTGCAAGCCTTCAAGGTTCAGCTGATGCAAAATCTTCCTCAAGCGCTAAAGGCTCTACATCTTCACAAGGGTCTTCAAATGCCAAAGGCTCTTCAAATTCACAAGGGTCTTCAAATGCAAAAGGGTCTTCTAATTCACAAGGATCTTCAAATGCAAAGGGGTCTTCTAATTCACAAAGCAATCAGAACAAAAAGAATTAATTTTGGGAGCGGTTGAAATGGAAAACTTTGTACATGTAAGAAACTTGGATGAGCTTAAGCAAGCGGTCGGCAATGAACAGCATTATTGGCTCCTCAAGCATAGCAGCACTTGCCCGATTTCAGCAGGCGCATGGAAAGAATATTCAGAGTATGCCTCATTGCATCCCCATCAGCTATTCCTTTATCTAGTCGTCCAGGAAGATAAAGAACTTTCGACGTCAGTTGAAGAAATTACTGGGGTTCGCCATGAGTCTCCTCAACTCTTCCATTTTGCCAGCGAGCAGGTTGACTGGCATGCAAGCCATAACAAAATTAAAAGCAAAGCGATGGAGGAATTCATCGCCTAGCCCAAATGCTTAAACAGGAAACGCGGATGGACTTGTTCCATCCGTTTTTCTATGGAAAAAATATTTTCTATAAAGGCTGTGAACCCCGCTGCGAGTACATTCTAGCTTCGATAACTGTAGCGAAAACGCTTTAGCGCGTTGAATCGCTAAACAAATCTCGTGACTTTGCTGAATAGTTTGCTTATAATGGTCATATCGTGTTAATATGACACCTATTATAGGGTCACTCTTGAAAGGGGAAGTGTAGAATGAGTCAGACAGAATTGGAACAGCTTAGAGAACAAGTGGATGCAGTAAACCTGCAAATTCTTTCTCTTATCAACGAGAGAGCTTCTGTGATCCAAGAGATCGGGAAAATCAAGGAAAAGCAAGGTGCTGCAAAATACGATCCATTACGCGAGCGTCACATGCTTAATCTATTGAAAGACAATAACAATGGTCCACTCGATCAAAAGACGGTCGACCATATTTTCAAGGAAATCTTCAAATCGGCACTCGATATGCAAGAAGAGGATAGCCGCAAAGCACTTCTCGTTTCCCGTAAGAAAAAAGCGGAAGATACGATCGTTTCCGTCAACGGCGAGAACATCGGCGAAGGCGCACCATCATTCATCTTCGGCCCATGTGCTGTTGAGTCGCAAGAGCAAGTTGACCAAGTGGCACAAGCTATCAGCGACAAAGGATTGAAACTGATCCGAGGCGGGGCATATAAGCCGCGTACATCGCCATATGATTTCCAAGGCTTGGGCTTAGAAGGCTTGAAGATGCTGAAAAAAGCAGCTGACCAGTACAAGCTGGGTGTGGTATCTGAAATTGTTACACCGCATCATTTGGAAGAAGCACTGGATTATGTGGATGTCGTCCAAGTCGGTGCACGTAATATGCAGAACTTTGAACTATTGAAAGCTGTAGGGCAGATCAACAAACCGGTGCTATTGAAGCGCGGCATGTCTGCTACGGTCGATGAGTTCATCAAAGCAGCTGAATACATTATCGCCAACGGAAATGACCAAATCATCCTTTGCGAGCGGGGCATCCGCACATACGAAAAAGCGACGCGCAACACGCTGGATATTTCCGCGGTGCCGATCTTGAAACAAGAAACGCATTTGCCGGTATTCGTAGATGTCACGCATTCTACTGGCCGTCGCGATTTGCTATTGCCTGCAGCTAAAGCGGCAATCGCCATCGGAGCTGACGGCGTGATGGCAGAGGTTCACCCAGATCCTGCAGTCGCACTTTCTGACGCACAGCAGCAAATGAGTTTGCCGCAATTCGATGAATACTACGATTCATTGATGAAATTCATGAAGCAGTACGAATTGAAAGTATGAGCAAAAGCCGGACTCGTTCCGGCTTTTTTGTGTTTTAAAAGCCAGGCAGCGGGAAAAGGTCATGGAATAAGTATTTAAAGATGGACAGTTTAATGAACTTTCCAGGTAAGTGCTGCTGCATTACATAATAAGAGTTGATATTCATAAAGCGGTTATCGTATCATTGAATGAAAGAATGGAACAGGAGGGAGCAAAATGACCGTTACGATTTATGATGTGGCACGTGAGGCAAATGTTTCCATGGCTACCGTATCCCGGGTAGTGAATGGCAACCAAAATGTAAAACCAGCCACAAGAAAAAAAGTACTGAAAGTGATCGAAGAACTCGGCTATCGTCCGAATGCCGTAGCTCGCGGGTTGGCGAGCAAGAAAACAACAACGGTCGGCGTCATTTTACCGGATATATCCAATAGCACGTATTCTGAATTGGCACGGGGCATCGAAGATATCGCGACAATGTATCGCTACAATATCATCCTGTCCAATTCTGATCAAAACCCGAACAAAGAGCTTCAATTGCTTGAAACGATGCTCGGCAAGCAAGTGGATGGCATCGTCTTCATGAGCGATGTGATTTCCGATGAATTGCGCAAGGAGATGGAACGTTCCCCGACACCGATCGTATTGGCAGGGTCGCTCGATGATACAGCATCGATCGCTACTGTGAATATCGATTATTACGCGGCGGCCTATGAAGCCGTGCAAAAATTCATCGATAGCGGCCATAAGAAAATCGCTTATATTTCAGGGCCCTTGTCTTCTGAAATCAACCGTGAACATAAGCTGAAAGCTTATCAGGATGCATTGAAGGAAGCAGGGCTTGATTATGACGAGCGCCTTGTCGTCGAATGCAATAACACATACGAAGAAGGCCTTGAAGCCGTGAGTACGTTGGAATCCATTGAACCGACAGCATATTTTGTCAGCAATGATGAAATGTCGATCGGCGTCATCCATGCAGTGGAAGCGCTCGGTAAAAAGATTCCAGAAGATGTGGAAGTGATCACTTATGAAAACTCCAAGCTCGCTCGCATGGCACGACCGATGTTGACAGCTGTGGCACTGCCGCTTTATGATATCGGCGCGGTGTCGATGCGTTTGTTGACAAAATACATGAACAACGAAGAAATTGAAGAAAACCAAGTTGTGCTGCCTTACCGCCTCGAAGAACGGCAGTCGACGAAACACGAGTAGCCTATAGTGGCTGCCGCTGGCCAATAGAAAACCGCCCTTGCGACGGGATTGAATCCAATCCTGAAGCAAGGGCGGTTTTTTTATTTAAGCTGCGGAATATTCCGACTACATAAGCCGTGATTTATTGGTTGCGAATCATATACAATGCCTTATCGAGCATTTGCTGGTTTTTTTCGGTGATTTCCTCTTTTCGGGGAATCGGCTTATACATATTCTCTGGATCTTCCCATGTCTCGATCAAGGGTACAGGGGAATCGGGCTGCCAGCGCTTGAGCCATGCTTCAGGCAGCTTCCCGTGGGGCAACGGATGGCTGTTCATTTCCATCCATAGCAGCGACCAGGCGCGCGGCACGACCCGCCAGATGTCATAGCCGCCGCCGCCGACCGCAATCCACTTGCCATCGCAAAACTCATGCGCCAATTCATGGGCAATCTTCGGGATTTCGCGGTAAATTTCCATTGTGCTGCTCAGATGGGTCAAGGGATCCAAATAATGCGCATCGGCGCCGTTTTGGCTTAAAATAACATCCGGCTTAAAATGTTCGACGATTTCACGCATGGCGGTCCGGTAAATGTCCAGAAACGATTCGTCTTCCGTGAAGGCATCGATCGGGAAGTTGAATGAAGTCCCGTAGCCTTGGCCGCTTCCGCGCTCGTTGATATTGCCGGTGCCAGGGAAGAGATAGCGGCCCGTTTCGTGGATTGATACTGTGCACACCTCTGGATCGTCATAGAAGCACCATTGCACACCGTCGCCGTGATGGGCGTCCGTGTCGATATACAGGACGCGTGCGCCGTATTTCTCTTTCAAATAATGAATGGCGACTGAACTGTCGTTATAAATGCAAAAACCGGACGCCTTTCCACGGAAGCCATGATGCAAGCCGCCGCCGAGATTCAAGGCATGTTCTGCCTTGCCTTCCATCACTTGGTCAACAGCGGTCAATGTGCCCCCGACCAAACGCGCACTCGCTTCGTGCATGTTTTCGAAAATTGGCGTATCTTCCGTACCGATGCCGTATCCTTCGCCGGCTTCTGGCGTGACTTCGCCGCGGCTCGCTTTTTTGACGATATCGATATAGCGCTGGTCATGCGCGAGCAATAGTTCTTCATCTGTCGCAGTCCGTGCAGGCACAATCAACTCTTCTGGAAGAGCGTCCATTTCCCTGAGTAAATCAATAGTAAGAATGAGCCGTTTTTGGTTGAACGGATGCGTATCAGAAAATTTATACCCCAATTGATCTTCTGAATAGATGAAGACAGCGTGTTTTTTCATTCTTGCATGAGATTCGGCCATAAGACATCGAAACCTTCTTTACGCAGATCTTCAATGATGGAAATGGGGTTCATCGTTTTGATACGAAAAGCCAAGATCTTATTGGAATTGTCTTCCCGGTCAGGGTAGACGAGTACGCTCAATACATTGACTTTGTGCTCGTAGAACACTTTGCTCACTTCATAAAGGGCGCCTGAACGGTTCGGGACTTTAATTTCGATTTGGGAGCCCGGTTGGTGTGCGCCGGTCAATTCGATGTACGTATACAACAAGTCGGTTTCTGTCAGAAAGCCGACGAGTTCATTTTGGCTTACGACCGGAAGGCAGCCGATCTTCTGTTCATAGAACAGCAAGGCAATCTCTTCGACAAAATCGAGCGGATGGGCAATCATCGGATTTTTGGTCATGATCTCCGATACTTTCTTTTTATATGGTTCGCCTTTTGGAGACACCGTGAACATGGAAGGCATGGCATCTTTCAAGTCGCGGTCGGTGACGATGCCGACAACTTTCCCGTCATCGACGATGGGCGCGTGGCGGATCCGTTTTTCTTCGAACAGATCCAGTACGTCTTGGACGGTCTGGTCTGAGCGCAGCGTGAAAACATCTTTCTTCATGATTTCTTCTACTAGCATACAAACACCCCTTCATTAATCAGTACATATAGCGGTTCATGAAACGCAGCTGGTCGAATTTTTGGACCGATTCTGGATCGACGCGAGAACCGATGCGTGCCATCAACGTGTTGGCTGGATGCGAGCTGATTTCCGGATCATCTGTGGCGAAATATTCGAGACCGCCCGCTTGCATCATCTTTTCCATAATCTTTCGATATTCCCATACATTGAGCCCTGTCCCTTTTAAATCCCAATGCCAATAATATTCAGTTGTGATGACGATGAAATCATTAAAGGCATCATCCATCATCGATACTTGCAGCAGCGCTTTACCGACGCCAGTCCCGCGGTATTTCGGAATGACTTCAATCGCCCCGAGCTCGATCAAATTTTCCATCTTCCCCTCGGACCAGCGTTCAAGCGGGTCCGGATAGAGGTATGTAACATACCCGACAATCGTGTTTTGATCGCGCGCAATCAAAATGCGCCCTTCCGGCAAGTCCGCAATTTCCGTGATGGCTTTATGCTGCTGTTCCGGTGGGCGGAAAGCGACCAAGTCTTCATGGAAATCAAGCTCTTTCAATTCCTTTGATGGGACCGGTCCTTCGATGATGAGCGGCCCGTGTTTCGTTTTCAATTCCATCGCATTATACGTCTTCTTATGTTCCATCATTTCACCGCCTGTGGTTGCAATTAGCTCCATTATACATGAAGGGCAGAAGGAAAAGAAAGTTGCTTGGATAAATACACCGTATTTTCTAAAGAATTAAAATTATTAGCATTTCCCTTCCAGGTTGATGTAGAATATAGAGAAACAAAGGGAAAGGGTGATTTAGGTGAAAGTGGAAGCATTGCCAGCAAAACCAGGAGAGCATTACTTACATAATTACGAAGAGCAGTCGGCGGGTTTCGATTGGTCGGAAGTTGAAAAAGAGTTCAGCTGGTCCCAAACGGGAAAAATCAATATGGCCCATGAGGCGATTGACCGCCATGCTGAATCAGACCGCAAAAACAAAGTCGCTCTCTATTATAAAGACCAGCATCGTCATGAAACCTATACATTCTATGAGATGAAACGCATGACGAACCGTGCGGCTAATCTCTTGAAATCACATTCCGACTTGGAGAAAGGAGACCGCATCTTCATCTTCATGCCGCGTTCTCCTGAATTATATTTCCTCATGTTCGGCGCACTTAAGATGGGGTTGATCGTTGGCCCGTTGTTCGAAGCTTTCATGGAAGGGGCCATCTATGACCGTCTGGATGACAGCGATGCAAAATCGATTATCACAACACCGGAATTGCTGCCGCGCATCCCGAAAGACCGCCTTCCGAACTTGAAGACAATCTTCCTTGTGGGGGCAGAAGGAGCCGAAGAAAGCGGGGGGCACGTTGATGTGCTCAAGCATCTCGATTCCTGCTCGGATCAATTCGATGTCGAATGGCTCGAAAAAGAAGACGGATTAGTGCTTCATTATACTTCCGGTTCTACAGGCAAACCAAAAGGCGTCCTGCACGCGCAATACGCCATGGTGCAGCAATACCAGACAGGTAAATGGGTTTTGGATTTCCAGGAGCAGGACATCTATTGGTGCACCGCTGACCCTGGCTGGGTGACGGGAACGGCTTACGGTGTGTTCTCTCCATGGCTGAATGGCGTCACGACTGTCATTCTCGGTGGGCGCTTTTCTCCGGATGCTTGGTACCAAGCAATCGAAGATTTTGGCGTCACGGTCTGGTACAGCGCCCCGACCGCGTTCCGCATGTTGATGGGCGCAGGGGATGCATTAGTGAAAGAATACGACCTGTCGACATTGCGCCATGTTTTGTCCGTGGGCGAGCCGCTGAACCCAGAAGTGGTCAAATGGGGAGCGCAAGTTTTCGATAAACGGATCCACGATACATGGTGGATGACGGAAACTGGTGCACAAGTCATTTGCAATTACCCATCGATGGCGATCAAGCCAGGTTCGATGGGTAAACCGATCCCTGGCGTCGAAGCAGCGATTGTCGATGACCAAGGCAAGGTATTGCCGGCCAACCAAATGGGCAATCTGGCCATTAAAAAAGGCTGGCCATCCATGATGCGCCAAATCTGGAACAATCCGCAAAAATACGATTCTTACTTCTTAAATGATGAATGGTATGTATCGGGCGATTCAGCTTATATGGATGAAGACGGGTATTTCTGGTTCCAGGGAAGAGTGGACGATGTTATCATGACGTCAGGCGAGCGTGTCGGGCCATTCGAAGTCGAAAGCAAACTACTCGAGCATCCGGCAGTCGCTGAAGCAGGGGTCATCGGAAAACCTGATCCGGTGCGCGGGGAAATCATTAAAGCGTTCGTCGCGCTAGTAGAAGGCTACGAGCCATCCGATGAATTGAGCGAGGACATTCGGCAGTTCGTCAAGAAAGAACTGGCCGCCCACGCAGCACCGCGTGAAATCGAGTTTAAGGACAAGCTTCCGAAAACGCGAAGCGGCAAAATCATGCGCCGTGTACTGAAAGCTTGGGAGTTGGATCTGCCGACTGGCGATTTATCCACAATGGAAGATTAGAAAAAGCCCCTCTGCATTTGCAGAGGGGCTTTCGTTATGCTGCGTCTTCTTCACTATCCGGAGCTTCCGTGTCCGGTTCTGACGGCTCTTCAGGTGGTGCTTCTTCCACCTCTTCAGGTTCTTCCGGAGCTGGAGTTTCTTCGGCCGGTTGTTCCTCAGCCGGTTCTTCTTCAGGCTCTGCTTCCGGTTCTTGTCTTTCTGTTTCTTGCGGTGGCGCTGGTGTTTCTTCTCTTTCCGGTGCAGGAGCAGCTTCCGGTTCAGGTGTTGGTTCTGGTGTTGGATCAGGAGCAGGTTCCGGTTTTGGCGCTTGAATCGTTACGCCGTTGGACGCTGCCGATTGACGTCCTGTAATGTCCACTGCGACGACTGTATACGTTCCAGGACCAGGCGCGCTATAGGAATTGCTGCTTGATTCAGAAACAGAAGCGACTCTGCTTCCGCTGCGGAATACACGATAGCCGACGACATCGTTCGAAGCGGAATCGCTCCAAGTGATCGTGCGTCCATTAATCGATGTTCCGACCGGTGCAGGAGCTGCGCTGTCTGCGTTGAAATTAGCGCTGGAAACCACGTTGCTAAATCGTGAACTGCCAGGGAATAGTTTGCCAGCATCTCCGCCAAACGGGGCGAGCATGCGGTCGACGTATTCTTCTGAAACGCCCAGGCCGCCGCCAGAAACAAACTCACTTGGCGTATTCGATAGGGCAGCATAGCGTTTGCCGTTGATGGTCGTGTACGATCCGCTGCTCAAGCTGTCATCGCCGTCTTTTGGCGTCATGATATCAGCGATGAATAAATCGGAACGGACTAAGCCGGCTTTTTGGCAAGCATCGTTCGGAGCGAATCCGGAGATGCCGCAGAATGAGCGGGAGACAACGCCTTCAGGTTCCTGGAATTTATCGCCGGAGCCGATGGCGTCAGGTACCACGTCATACGTTGCATTCATCAAGTTAGCCCATAATTGATTAACACGGACTGATGGCTGCAAGTTCTGGTTTTTGAAATTATCCAGAGAGTATTTCTCTTTATCGTAGCCGAGCCATACGCCCATCGTGATGTTCGGGTTATAGCCAACGAGCCAAACGTCGCGTGTTTCTTGTGTAGTTCCAGTTTTTCCGGCAAAGTCCGCATTGAACTTCAGCATGCCATTTGCACGGTTAGCTGTTCCGCGGTCTGTCTTGAAGACGTCGCGCAGCATATCGGTCAATACATAAGAAGCTTGAGGCGTGAAAACATCTTTCGCTTCGGCTTTGTGTTCATAGATGACATTGCCGTCTGCGTCTTCGATTTTATCAATCATCGTCGTTTCCATATGCTTGCCGCCATTGGCGAGGGAAGCGTACGCGTTGGCGACTTCTTCAACGGAGCCTTCGATGCCGCCTCCAAGTGCTGAGGAAACGACGCCATCGCCTTCATCGACTCGTGAGAAGCCATTATCAATCAAGTATTGGATCGGCATGTCATCGCGCATTTGCGCAAACAAACGCAAAGCGGGAAGGTTCTGGGATTGCGCGAGCGCATCGCGCGCAGGCATGATGCCTTGTTCGCTTGTCGGAATAAAGTTTGTCGGTTCATAGCTATTGCCGTTATCGTTCATCGTAAATTTCACATCGACCACCGGACTGCCGGCGCCGATTAAGCCATTTTCCAGTGCTGGACCGTAGACAAGCAAGGGCTTGACCGTCGATCCGATCGAGCGGTAGGCCTGCGTTGCGTGATTCAAGTTCTCGATTTCATGGTCACGCCCGCCGACAAAGCTCAAAATCCGGCCCGTGTCGTTTTCCAAGGTGACACTGCCGACTTGAACAGGCAATTGGCGGGTTTGGGTTTCGCCGTCTTCATCGAGATAATCTTCCGATAGGGTCGTACCATATCCTTGATAGGCTTTCTGCGTTTCTTCTTGTGCTTCGTATAGTTCTTTATTGATGCTGGAATGGATGCGGTAGCCGTTCGACCGGACGGCGCGGTCCGCTAAAATCGCATATTCCTCATACAAGTTTTGGTCTTGATCGAGATTTTCAGGGTCTACACCGTTTTGTTCAGCTAAGACATCCATAATAATGCGGGTGGCACGTTTCTCTAACTCTGCCGTTACAAAAGGATGGTCCTCGTATGAACGGGTTTCGCCTTCACGAAAATCTGCTACGATGTCGTACGTTAATGCTTCTTCATATTCAGCTTCTGTAATATAGCCTGTTTCAAGCATTCGGTAAAGGACCGTCTTCATCCGATTCAAGCCCGGTGCTAATCCTTCTTCTTCCTTTATTGCTCCAGTATTCGTATAAGGAGTATAACTAAACGGCGCTTTCGGGATCCCGGCAATGAATGCCGCTTGCGGCAAGTTCAATTCGCTGGCTGGAACATTGAAGATGCCTTTAGCCGCCGTCTCGATTCCTGCAATATTTGTGCCAGCTGAATTTCGGCCATATGGAATGATGTTCAAATAAGCTTCCATGATGTCTTCTTTGTTCATGAATTTCTCGAGACGCATGGCCAAAAGAATTTCTTTTGCTTTACGTTCGTAAGAGACTTCATTTGTCAAAATTTGGTTTTTGATTAATTGCTGTGTCAAAGTTGAGCCACCGGATTGGCTGTCTGAATTGGAAACATCCTGGAATAATCCACGCATGATTGCTTTTGGGACAATTCCTTCGTGTTCAAAGAAATACTCGTCTTCAGTGGCCAGTACTGCGTCTATGGCAGTATCGGAGACATCTTCCAAAGTCGTTTCTTCCCGGTCTAGGTCAGTCTGCAATTTGCCGAGATACGTATTGTCGGCAAAGTACAATTGAGAAGTTTCTTCATAGCTATAGATGTCCGACAGCATTTCATCTTCGGTCCGCAGCTGTTCTTCATCCACTAGGGAAGCGAAATAGCCAGCTCCGGCCGATGCAGCAAAGACGCCGCCTGCCACCAGTATAATAGCTAGAATGATTGCCAAATTCCAAATGACGCCCGTCGTGATTTTAAAACGCCTAAACCACTTATGGGACGTCCATCTATCGGTTGTTTCTTCTGCCTTCAATAACCATCTTCTAAACTTATCGCGCACGTTATCAACCTCCTAAAAATCTTTTTCATTATAGCATAATCCGATAATTGAAACGAAAGATATTGACAATCTTTAGGATTGAAGTACACTACATAATAGAATCTTCATATTTCAAACGAAGAAAAGTCCGAAGTAGGGCATGCGATTTTGAACCAAGAGAGCCGGTGGGTGGTGCGAACCGGCCAAAACGCATGCGGCGAATTACAGGCTTGGAGTTTGCGGAAGTGCCCCGTCTGGCACATTCGAGTGGGAGGATACGTCCTCCAAGCTGGGTGGTACCGCGCATATGCGCCCCTGCATGAATTTCATGCAGGGGCTTTTTTGTGTCCCGGCAATCAGGTGATGGAGAAAGAGGAGGAAATTTACATGACGAATTCATTGATCGAAGATTTAAACTGGCGCGGGCTTCTATACCAGCAAACAGACGAAGAAGGAATGGCGGAAGTGCTGGACCAGGAAAAAATTTCATTATACTGCGGGGTCGACCCGACAGCTGACAGCATGCACATCGGACATATCGTGCCGCTTTTGACGCTGCGCCGTTTCCAATTGCATGGCCATCGCCCGATTCTTTTGGTTGGCGGAGCGACGGGCATGATCGGGGATCCTTCCGGCCGCAACGAAGAGCGCCAATTGCAATCGACGGAACAAATCGACCGCAATGTGCAAGCCATTAAAAAACAAATGGAACAGATTTTTGATTTCCAGACGGAGAACGGTGCGAAAATGGTCAATAACCGCGACTGGATCGGCGACATGAGCGTTATCGAGTTTCTGCGTGATTTCGGCAAATTGATCTCCGTCAACTACATGCTGGCGAAAGACTCGGTTGCCTCGCGGTTAGACAGCGGGATTTCATTTACGGAGTTTTCCTATACCTTGATCCAGGCGATCGATTTTAACCATCTCTATAATGAATACAATTGCCGTGTGCAGATCGGCGGTTCGGACCAATGGGGCAATATCACTTCGGGCCTTGAGGTCATCCGCAAGACACACGAGGAAGAAGCGAAAGCATTCGGCATCACCATCCCGCTCGTGACAAAAGCGGACGGCACAAAATTCGGCAAGACAGCGGGCGGCGCAGTTTGGCTTGATGCGAAAAAGACCTCCCCTTACGAGTTCTACCAGTTCTGGATCAATACGGCTGATGCAGATGTCGTGAAATACTTGAAGATTTTCACGTTCCTCGAAAAACAGGAAATTGAAGCACTCGCCGAAAGCGTTGAAACGGAAGCGCATCTCAGAAAAGCGCAAACCGTGCTCGCTGAAGAAATGACTAAGCTTATCCATGGGGAAGAAGCGCTCGCGGATGCACAGCGCATCACGAAAGCCTTGTTCAGCGGCGACCTGAAAAGCTTGAGCGCAGACGAAATGAAGGCGGCTTTCAAAGACGTCCCTTCTGTCGAGATGGCGAAACAAGCGAAGCCGATCGTTGATTTGATCGTTGATGGCAAAGTGTCTCCTTCAAAACGCCAAGCCCGTGAAGATATCACGAACGGCGCGATCTCTATCAACGGCGAGAAAATCCGCGACCTCGAATACGTCGTCGATGGAAAAGACCGCTTGGACGATGAGTTCGCTATCGTCCGTCGCGGAAAGAAAAAGTACCATATGATTCATTTCATCTAAATGCGAATGCCGTTTGCACATGCAAGCGGCGTTTTGTATTTATTGGTGAATGTTTAACGTCCCTTCGACCGGGAAACACAATTACTAGAAACATGAACAGGATTCCAAACTGATAAGGGAGGACGAAGGACATGTCACGAGTTGTTGGATCGTACGGTACGGAGATGGAAGCAGTGGAGGTCATAGAAGATCTTCAGCGACAGGGCTACCGGGATGAAGATATTTCGGTTCTCAGTAAAGATAAGGGAGACGTGGATCGTGTTACGGAAGAAACTGGTACGCAAGCCGGTGAAGGAGCAGCTGCGGGTGCTGCTACAGGAGGTGCACTAGGCGGTCTCGGCGGCGTCTTGGCAGGCCTCGGTGCGCTGGCGATTCCTGGCATCGGGCCAATTGTGGCAGCGGGCCCAATCGCAGCTGGACTTACAGGCGCTGCAGCGGGCGCAGGCGTCGGCGGCATAGCCGGTGCTTTAATCGGACTCGGTGTGCCAGAAGACGAAGCGGAAACATATGAAGCTGAGTTTAAGGAAGGGCGGATCCTTGTCTTGGTAGAAGATGAGGAAGCGAAGCAACCTGACAGCAACGATGTAGATAGGTTCACTGATCGGGAAGATCCGTTGATCGGAACGGAACGGACCACGAACATCCGCGGAGATGCTGGAACGCGACGCGGCCGGCTTTAATTTCCAATAGACTAGCAAACCCCACGGCGCTTTAAAAGTGCCGTGGGGTTTTTTTAGATATGCGATTGCTTTTCCTTAATGAAGGAAGGAAGCGGGAAATCCTCAAAGGCTTGTGGGTGGACCAGCTTACCTAGTTTGATGGCTCCTTCTAGCAAGCGAGGAGAAGGCCGGCAGAACAGAGCTTCTTCCATGACGTGGATCTGTTCAATGCCTTTCATCGACTGCCAGTCCGGACGTTTCAATACAAGTTCCGGTTTCACTTTTGAGGTCATGATGCCGACCCATGCCAAAAGGATATAATCTGGCTCGCGTTCTCTCACGGCTTCCCAATCGGTTTGGATGTTGGCGGTTTTTTCATCTTCGAAACAATTGCGCGCGCCGACTAGCCGGCTGAT
Organism: Planococcus sp. MSAK28401; assembly: GCF_018283455.1. Classification (NCBI taxonomy): domain Bacteria; kingdom Bacillati; phylum Bacillota; class Bacilli; order Caryophanales; family Caryophanaceae; genus Planococcus; species Planococcus alpniumensis. Next base: position 1,350,552 of record NZ_JAAMTH010000001.1, read on the forward strand.
TTCGCTGAGCCAATTGACGCCTCCTGGAGTGAACACCGGCTTCGGCCACCATTCCCAGTACAAGGATGGAGAAGAGGCAGCCGTTTCTCCGCGTTTCTTCAGTTCGGCAATGGTTGCATCATATTCCACAAGAACCGTCGAGCTGTCGAAATGGATCGCTTCGGCCACCGTCTCCAGGTCGTGGCGGATGTCTGCGAGCGATTGCGGGTCCAGGATGAGGTGTGGAATCTTGCGTTTTTTTAGCTCTTCGATATTTTTCTCCATGCCGGGTACGCTGAGCGATGCCAGCACAAGGTCCGGAGTGAGTGCTTCGACTTCATCCATGCGAATGGATAGGTCCGGTCCGAGACGCGGAAGCTTTTCGATGCTCTTCGGCCAGTCGGAATAATCATCGACGCCGACCAGCAAATGATCGGCATTCAAAAAAGCGAGCAATTCGGTGTTGCTTGGGCAAATGGATACGATTCGCATAAAGACGCCTCCTTTATGGATTCAGTTTAGCACAGCTCGAGAAAGGAATCGACGAAACCAGGGAGCCTGGCATCTTTAAAACTAAAGGCTGACAAGATGCTTGCGAAATAAACGCCATAGAAAAAACCCTCCAGGTACGCCTGGAGGGTTTTCATCAATCGATTAACGTGAGTAGAACTCAACGATCAATTGTTCGTTGATTTCAGCAGACAATTCGCTGCGCTCTGGGAGACGAACGAATGTGCCTTCTTTTTTGTCAGCGTCGATTGAAACGTATTCTGGAACGAAGCTGTTTACTTCGATCGCTTCGTTAACAACATCAAGGTTGTTAGACTTTTCGCGGAAAGCGATTGCTTGTCCTGGTTTCACGCTGTAAGACGGGATGTCTACGCGTTTGCCATCAACAAGGATGTGGCCGTGGTTTACCAATTGGCGAGCTTGGCGGCGAGTGCGCGCAAGGCCGAGGCGGTAAACAACGTTGTCAAGGCGTGTTTCAAGCAAGATCATGAAGTTCTCGCCGTGTTTGCCTTCCATTTTACCAGCTTTGTTGAACAAAGTTTTGAACTGGCGTTCGTTAACTCCGTACATGAAGCGTAGTTTTTGTTTTTCTTGCAATTGCAAACCGTATTCAGAAACTTTACGGCGTTGGTTAGCACCGTGTTGACCTGGTGCGTAAGGGCGTTTTTCGAGTTCTTTACCTGTGCCGCTCAAAGAAATTCCAAGGCGACGTGACAGTTTCCATGCTGGACCTGTATAACGAGACATAATGAGTCTCCTCCTCTAATTTGGTTTTTAGAGTAAAATAAAAACCAGATGTATTCATGCTGTAAGCCATTTTGTTTTCATGTACCTTCGCTCAGCAGCCAAGAGTTACGCGATACACCTCCGCAGAGGAACAAAATGGGCAAACCCGCACATACAACTGCTGCGATTATTTTACACAAAAGCTAGTATAACCGAAAGTGACTGTGGCAGTCAATGGATAATGGGCAACAAGCGTAAAAATGAAGCTTTCTTTTTTTATCTCCTCAGAGTAAAATGAAGATAGTTGTAAATGTAAGCGCTTTCTATTTTAGTGAGGGGTGTATGAATAATGAAACGAAAGAACAAGTTTGAAACGGCCGTGATCCATGAGGGCTATGACAGTTCTGTGCATCATGACAGTTTGGCTACGCCGCTTTATCAGACGTCTACGTATTCGTTCGCGAATGCAGAACAAGGAGAAGCCCGTTTTGCTGGGGAACAAAGCGGAAATATCTATTCGCGTCTTGGAAATCCGACGGTGCGCGTGTTGGAACAGCGCATGGCGGAGATCGAAGGCGGGGGAGGCGCGCTGGCATTTGGTTCGGGGATGGCTGCAGTCAGTGCTATTCTGGTTCATTTAACGAAAGCAGGCGACCATGTGCTATGCTCACGCGGAATTTATGGCTGCACGTTCGGCTTATTGGAAATCATGGAAGAAAAGTACGGCATTACGCATTCACTCATTGCAATGACGACGCAACAACAAATCGAACAGGCGATCCGTCCGGAGACAAAAGTCATCTACGTCGAAACGCCGATCAACCCGACCATGGAATTGGTCAATCTGCGCGCGGTTGAGGCGGCCGCAAGAAAACATGGCTTACGGGTGGTGGTCGACAATACGTTCAGCTCGCCGTATCTGCAGAATCCGCTCGAGTTCGGCGCTGATTTCGTGCTTCATAGCGCGACCAAGTATTTGAATGGCCATGGCGATGTCGTCGGCGGGGTACTCGTCGGGGCAGATGCGGAGGAAATGCAAACGATCCGCATGACTGTGCAAAAAGATTTCGGGGGCATCATGTCACCGTTCGATGCCTGGCTGTTGATCCGCGGATTGAAAACTTTGCACGTGCGGATGGACCGCCATATCGACAATGCGGAAAAGATCGTCGCGTTTCTACATGGCGAACAGGCGGTCAAGCGCATTTTGTATCCATTTGATGCCAGTCACCCGCAAGTGTCGATTGCCAAAGGCCAGATGCGCCGCGGCGGCGGATTGATTTCATTTGAGCTAGAAGGCGGAAAAAAACAGGCGCAGGAATTTTTGAATGCCTTGTCACTCATCAAGATTGCCGTAAGCCTGGGAGATGCCGAAACCTTGATCCAGCATCCGGCAACGATGACCCATGCGGTCGTCCCTCCGGAAGAGCGGGAACGGATGGGCATCCGAGATTCACTGGTGCGCTTGTCGGTCGGGCTTGAGAACGTCGAGGATTTAATGGCCGACCTTGAGCAGGCTTTCGCTCAAATCAAATCCAATTTGCAGGAAATCTAAAAAAGATCCCGGCAGACTTTGAACTGACCCGGTAATTTGAGACATTAGAAAAAGCACTAGGCTGCCATTGTCCGATACTCAATCGGGGAATGGCAGTTTAATTTTTGGAACGGTCGGATGTAGTTGTAATAATACATGTAATCTTCTGTTTTTTGTTGTACAATGGCATTGGTTAGGTGCACCCTTTCTAGGGTGTAGAATTCTTCCGACTTTAGCGAGGAGTGGAAGGATTCGATGACGGCGTTATCAAAGCAGTTTCCTTTGCGGGACATGCTGGTGATAATGCCGTTTTCTTTTGTCGCCAGTTGGAATGCACGCGATGTGTACTGAGCCCCTTGGTCACTGTGCAGAATGATTCCGGCGGTGTTCCGTTTCCGGCAAGCAATCTCCAGGGTATCCAACACGAGCTGGGCATTCTGAGTGTCACTGACTTTGTAAGCAATCACTTCGTTGTTATACAAGTCCAGAATGGTCGACAAATAAAGCATGCTTTCCCCGAAGGGAAGATACGTAATATCCGTCACCCATTTTTGATTGGGGGCGTCCGCTTTGAAATTCTGTTCCAACAGGTTTGGCACCACCAAGTGCGTCTCACCGGTCATCTTCTTCGCTCGCTTGGGTTTCACCCGGCACTGGCTGTTGTATTTCTGCATGATGCGCTGCACCGTCTTCCGATTGACAAGGATGCCGGCATTTTTTAACAACCCTTTCACCGTCCGGTGACCTGCCCGAAATTTCAGCTGTTCACAGATTGCGATAATCTCTTTCTCCAATTCCGTTTTGCCGAATTTTTTCTGGCGCCACCGGTAATAAGTAGGGCGAGGGACGCCCATGCATTTACAGATCATCGTGATGGAATATTTCTCTTTGAACAATTCCACCAGTTTTAGGAAGAGGGGCGGTTCCACCCCCTTTCCAGTTCCCGGTACTTTCCCATCAGTTCTTCTTTGATTTCGTAATACAGCACCTTTTTCCTTAGCTCTTCCACCTCACTCAACTTCTTCTCATAAGCGTATTGTTTCCCCACACCTTGTGCGAGCCGATGGAGCTCGTCTTTCTGGTACCACTGCATCCACCTCTTAATTTGCGTCACACTTTTAATTTGGTGAATCTCCATGATCTCGGCGTTGGTGTAGTCCCCACTCAATTTCATCTCGATGACCTCTAGTTTGATTTCCTCCGGATAGAATCGCTTTTTTGAACCCATACAGAAAAACACCTCCAGTTTGTCGTTGTTACTACATACGACTTTGGGGGTGCTTTTTCCTTGTCTCATTTTATTGGGTCACTCTACTTCCTGCCGGGATCTTTCGTATGTTTAGATGTGCTTCAATAAGGTTTCTGCAAACTTTTCAAGCCCGATGCGGTCTTCTTCTGTAAAGCGGGCAAGTTCCGGGCTATCGATGTCGAGCACGCCGTAAGCTTCGCCGTCTTTGAATAGCGGGACCACAATTTCAGAGCGGGAAGCAGCATCGCAGGCAATGTGGCCAGGAAAAGCATGGACGTCATCGATGAGCATCGTTTCATTTTTGTCGATGGCCGTGCCGCATACCCCTTTTCCGACTGGGATGCGGACGCAAGCAGGCATTCCCTGGAATGGGCCGAGGACAAGCTCGCCTTCTTCCATTAAATAAAATCCGACCCAGTTGATGCGGTCGAGGAACTGGCCAAGCAATGCCGAGGCGTTCGACAAATTGGCAATGCGGTTCGGTTCGCCCGCAAGCAAGGCGTCGAGTTGTTTATTCAGCAGATTGTATTGTTCTTCGCGTGTGCCGCTGTAAGTGGATGTAGCAAACATGGAATCATCTCATTTCTAAAAGTTTCTATTTAATAGTGTTCAGTATAAAAGCGATCTGCGTATTTGTGCAAGCCTTCAGCACTGTGGGCATCCGAACCGAAAACAAGCGGGATGCCGAGCTCTCGTGCATAGGCGATGTAAGGCTCCGGCGGATAAAATTCCAAGCAGCCTGGTTTCGATAAGCCTGCTGAATTGACGTCCAGTTCATAGCCGTGTTCTTTTATCATTCTCAGGATCTTGCGGATGCGGGCATCGTCATCGATTCGTTCCTGATGGACATGCTGGAATTTATGGCATAAAGTCGGGTGGCCGATGCGTTTCGGTTTATAGGGGCCGAGGTCCGCCAATATGGAAGCTTCGACCGTGTCATAATATAGATCATAGACGGCCTGTACCGAACCCATGTCTTTTGCGAGTTCTATAAATACTTGTGCGCTGAAATCCGAACAGATCCAGCGGTCCTGATAGTGCAGGAAATGGACCGACAGAATAGCGTCATCCAGTTTTGGGCCGGCGTGTTCGAGTAGTTGGGCGGTCTGTTTTTCGAACCCTTGAATAAAATCCACTTCCAGGCCGCTGCGGATCCGCATGCCCGGAGCTTGCGTTTTTACCTCGGCAAGCGCCTCGAAATAGGCGGGCAACTCGTCTATATTCATGCCGCTGTCTTGATCAGGCGTCGTATCCGTAAAGCCGTCGGGTAACGGGGCATGCTCGGTAAAGCTGATGTCGGTAAATCCATTTTTTTCCGCTTTTTCGATATAGGCGTAAAAGGGATCGCTAGTACCGTGAGGGCAGAAAGGGGTATGAATATGGCCGTCGCGTTTATTCATAAAGTTCACCATCTTTTCGATTTGATAAAATTATTCCCTGTTTTCTTCTAATTTGGCAAACAAAAGAGTAGAATACATGTTAAAATAAAAGAATCATTAAACATACTTATGTAACCGGTAATGTATTTGGAACAGGGGGCTAAATGACTTATGATGGAGTATATCATCATTGCGGTCATCATTCTATTGGCGCTGCTTATTATCGGCATGGTGTTTCGAAAAAAACACAATGCGGAAATTGAGCGTCTGGAACAACTGAAACTGCAACTAAAAGAGAAACCAATTATGGAAGAACTTACTAAAGTGAAACAATTGAACTTGAATGGCCAGACAGAGGAAATGTTCGAGCGCTGGCGCAATAAATGGACTGAAATCATGGATGTCGACATCCCGAAAATAGACGCAACACTCTATGACGCAGAAGAATCGATCAAACGTTTTAATTTCCCGAAAGCTTCCAAGCTCGAAAAACAAGCTGAAGTGAAAATAGATGACGCTGACCAGCAAATTGCGGTCATTTTCGCAGAGCTGGACGAATTGATCGGCAGTGAAGAGAAGAACCGCAGTGAAATGGATTTGATCCAGGACAAATACGTCCGCGCCCGTAAAAACCTGCTCGCGCATAAATCTTCATACGGCGCAGCCGCTGAGCCTCTCGAAAAGCGCCTGGAATCATTTGTCCAGCGCTTTGAGGAATACGATCAGCTGACAGGTGAAGGCAACTATTTAAGAGCACGTGAGACGGTCATCAATTTATCCGCAGACAGTTCACAAGCATTCATGCTGGTGGACGATATCCCAATGATGCTGACGGAAATCGATGAGAAAATTCCACAGGATTTGGCGCAGCTACGTCAAGGCAAACAAGAAATGGAAGAGCAGTCGTATTACCTTAACCATCTTGGGTTGACCGAGAAAATCGAAGAAAGCGAACAAGAGCTGGCTGTCTTGAAAAAACAACTGGAAACCCTGGAAGTGACCGATAGCAACAACCGTGTCGACGAAATCAAGGACCGGATCGATGCCATGTACGACCTGCTTGAAAAAGAAGTGGCGGCAAAGCATTATATCGACCAGCATCTCATGGATACCGAGCGCCATCTGCAAGTGGTCGCGCGCGATACCCAGGAACTGGAAGAAGAAAGCCGTTACGTGCAGCATAGCTACAAAATAACGGATCAGGAAGCGGCGATTCCGAAAACCTGCCTAGAGAAAGTCGAGCAGCTGGCGAAGCGTTTCGAACTATTGTCGAACCGACTGGAAGAAGACCAATCGGCCTACTCGAGCCTTCAGGACGAACTGATGCATATCCGTGAAGATTTAACGATTGTCGATTCCACACAGATGGACTTTACCGATGCGTTGAAAAACCTGCGCGTCGAGGAAAACAAAGCCCGTATTCATGTGGAAGAACTGAGACGCCGCCTTCAGGAAACGGATCGCATGCTGCATAAAGCGAATATCCCCGGCATTCCGGAAGATATGGATGTCCGCCTCGAGGAAGCGGAGGAGCATTTGTTTGTGGCAATGCGTGCGCTCCGTGAAGTGCCCCTTAATATGAAACTAGTCGATAATTATATGGAGCAGGCAGAAACCAGTATTACGGATGTGGAGATCAAAGCAAAAGAAATGGTCGAAAACGTCTTGCTGGTGGAACGCATCATCCAGTACGGAAACCGTTACCGGAAGACGAACCCACAGCTTCACGCCCATCTTTTGGAAGCCGAGGAATCGTTCCGCCAAATGCGCTATACGAAATCGCTCGAAGAAGCGGCGACAGCTGTTGAGAATTTCGAACCCGGTTCGATGAAACGGATTGAAGTGCTCGTAAAAGATAAGGACTAAGAAAATAACGAAACCACCAGCAGACGAGCTGGTGGTTTTCTTTTCGGAGGGATTGCAATGATTTATTTGGATAATAGCGCAACGACCGAACCCGACCCGCAAGTGCTCGAAACCTTTGTCAAGGCGAGCAGCCGCTATTTCGCAAATCCAGCTTCGCTTCACCGATTGGGAAATGAAGCGGAAGATTTGCTTGAATCGGCGCGCAGCCAGATCAAAGGCCTGCTCGGTTATGAGCGAGTCATTTTCACATCTGGAGGCACCGAAGCGAATAACTTGGCGATACGCGGTGCGGCTTATGCCAATCAAGAAAAAGGCCGCCACATCATCTCGTGCAAAACCGAGCATCCATCGGTTTTGGAACCCTTGAAGAAACTGGAAAAAGAAGGATTTGAAATTACCCTGCTGTCAGTCGATCGGAAAGGCGCGATCGATCTTGCTGAACTGCAGCAGGCGCTTCGGGAAGATACGATATTGGTCAGCTTGATGCAGGTCAATAATGAAATCGGCACGATTCATCCGCTGTCAGCTATTCGGCGCATGCTTAACAACCACCGTGCGCTGTTTCATGTCGATGCAGTGCAAGGCGCCGGCAAACTGCCGCTTGATGAGCAGGAGATGCCGGATTTATTGACTGTCTCTGCACACAAACTTCATGGATTGAAAAACAGCGGGATCCTGGCCGTCAATAAAGCGCAACTCGAGCCAATCCTGTTCGGGGGCGGCCAAGAAGGCGGGCTTCGCAGCGGGACAGTCTCGGTTCCGAACGCTGCAGCACTGGCAAAAGCGTTGCGCCTTGCAACACCAAAGCCTGATCATCTACAATGGAATGCGGAATTGCGCAGCTTTTTCTCTGGATACAAAGACATTTACATCGTCAGCCCATCCGGCGCCGCGCCGCATATCCTGGCGGTGGCGATCGCTGGCATGCGCGGGGAGACTTTGGTCGGCGCGCTGCAGCAAGAAGGCGTCATCGTCTCCACTTCGAGTGCCTGTTCTTCCAAGAACAAGCAGGCAAGCCACGTCATTGAAGCGATCGGCTTGCCGCGCGAATACCGGGACGGCACGATCCGCATCAGCTTCGGCGCCGTGACCAGCCACGAAGACATCATCGAATTGAAGAAACGTTTCCATAAAGCGCATCAAACGATCAAAGGAGTCGAACAATCATGAAAACCAACCAAATTCTTATCCGCTACGGCGAGCTGTCGACAAAAGGCCGCAACCGAAAAGCGTTCATCTCACGGCTTCGCAATAATATCCAGACTTTGTTCGCAGGTACGCCGACTTTGCGCATCAAAGCAGAACGTGACCGAATGTTCTTGTTCTGCGACGACGAACAAGGCATGGAAGACATTGTGTCTCGCCTGCCTTACGTGTTCGGTATCCAGTCGTTTAGCCCTGTGACACAGACCAGCCTGGAATTGGATGATATGAAGCATACCGCTTTAGCGATCGTCAGCAAGATGGATACCAAGGACAAGAGCTTTAAAGTTTCCGTCAAAAGGCCGAATAAGGAATTTCCTTACGAAAAACCGGAGATCATGCGCACAATCGGGGGGTATGTACTCGGCAATACACCCGAACTGACAGTCGCCATGAGAAACCCTGACATCGACTTGAATGTCGAAATCCGCCAAGACGCCGCTTATATGATGGCTGAAACGATCCAAGGCGCAGCCGGCTTGCCGATCGGCGCAGGCGGCAGGGCGCTCTTGATGTTATCAGGCGGCATTGACAGCCCTGTCGCTGGCTATCATATGCTGAAGCGCGGAGTAAGGCTTGAACTGATTCACTTCTTCAGCCCGCCGTTTACGACGGAGCGCGCAAAAGAGAAAGTGCTCGATCTCGCGGAGAAATTGAGCGGCTTCGGAGCTCCCGTCACCTTGCACATCATCCCATTCACAGAAATTCAGCAGGAAGTCCATAAACAGGTGCCGGATAATATCACGATGACATCCACGCGCCGAATGATGATGCGCATAGCGGACGCCGTGCGCGCAAAAACGGACGCTAAAGCAATCATCACTGGCGAAAGCCTCGGCCAAGTCGCCAGCCAGACGCTTGAAAGTCTGCAGGCGATCAACGCTGTGACAAATACGCCGATTTTACGTCCCTTGATCGCACAGGACAAACTCGAAATTATTGAAACGGCGCAAGCCATCGGCACATACGATATTTCCATCCGGCCATTTGAGGATTGCTGCACGATCTTCACGCCGGCCAATCCGAAAACGAAACCGAAAACGGATAAAGTGGAGCATTACGAGAGTTTTGTATCATTTGACGAGATGATCGATCGAGCGGTAGCCGAGCGCGAGATCATCGAATTCCCAAGAAACAAACAACAGCGTTTCGAAGATTTGCTGTAATCCGATTCATTCGAATAGCCCAGCCAAGAACAAGCATCCTGTTCTTGGCTGGGCTTTTGTAATGAAGAGAATTCATTATTCTATTAGAACAATCACTTGAAATATGGATATTGGTTTTAGATGGAAATGAATGGAGACAAAACAAACAAGCAGGAAAATCAACCACATTTAAGGGCTCTTTATTTTAAATAATTATTTTGAATAATTAAATATTTATTGTATAATAATATAAGAATAATATTAGTTCATTGGCAAAGGGGAGATTGGAATGAAACGCGAACAATTGCTGGCACCTGAAAACTATAATTTGGTGGAGGAATTCGAACGCTTTGCGACAGGAGATGGGCGCAAGGCGATCATTTGGGAAAATGACCAAGGGGAAAAGAAAGACCTTACATATGACGATTTGATCCAACAAGCGAACCGTGCAGCGAACAGCTTCGAGAAAGCGGGCCTTAAAAAAGGCGATGTCGTATTGGTCATGGTGCCTCGCCTCATTGAAGCCTATGTTGTCTACACAGGGGCATTGAAAGCAGGGCTCGTGGTCATTCCAAGTTCTGAAATGCTGCGGGCGAAAGACATCTCTTACCGGCTGAATCATAGCGAAGCCAAAGCGGTCATTGCGTATGAACCGTTTCTGGGCCAGTTCGAGGGAGTGGCGGAAATGTATGGGCTGACGAATTTCGTCATCGGCCAAGGATCGGATTCCTGGATTTCATTGACTGACGAAATGGCTTCAGCTTCTGATCGTTACGAAGCGGCGCCGACCAAGAATGATGATATGGCGTTTCTTTCTTATACATCGGGGACGACCGGCAATCCCAAAGGCGTGGTCCATAGCCATGGCTGGGCGTACGCACATTTGCGCACCTCAGCAGAGCATTGGCTCGGGGCAAAAACAGGCGATTTGGTGTGGGCGACGGCGAGCCCGGGCTGGCAAAAATGGATCTGGAGCCCGTTCCTTGCGACACTTGGAAGCGGAGCGACGGCATTTGTCTATAACGGCAAATTCGACCCGGCACTATACTTGGAGTTGCTGGAACAGCGGAAAATCAATGTGCTATGCTGCACGCCGACAGAATACCGCCTGATGGCCAAGCAGAAAGATTTGGCGAAATATGATTTGAGCGCGCTCCACAGTGCCGTCTCGGCCGGTGAGCCATTGAATGCGGAAGTGATCGATGTGTTCCGGAAGCATTTCGATTTGGATGTGCGCGACGGGTATGGGCAGACTGAAAATACATTGCTTGTGGGCACGATGAAAGGCACAGAAGGGCGCACAGGCTCGATGGGCAAACCGACGCCAGGCAACCGGGTGGAAATCATCGACGATAACGGCGAGCCTTGTCCAATCGGAGAAGTCGGGGACATCGCTGTGCACGTCGAGACGCCGGCCTTGTTCAAGGAATATTTCAAAGACGCCGAGCGGACGCAAATGCAGTTCCGCGGTGATTATTATGTAACGGGCGACAAAGCGTCGAAAGACGAAGACGGCTTTTTCTGGTTTGAAGGGCGCGGCGATGACATCATCATTTCCTCAGGCTACACGATCGGGCCGTTCGAAGTAGAAGATGCGCTCGTTAAGCATCCTGCCGTGCAAGAATGTGCCGTCGTCGGTTCGCCAGATGAAATCCGTGGGACGATCGTCAAAGCATTCGTCGTCTTGACTGAAGGACATGAAGGCGGAGAAGAGCTCATTACGGAACTCCAAAACCACGTAAAGGAATTGACGGCGCCGTATAAATATCCGCGTGCGGTCGAGTTCCGCAGCGAGTTGCCAAAAACCGCATCCGGCAAGATCCGCCGCGTCGAACTGCGGCAAGCCGAAAACGCAAAAAAATAATATTTTAGCCAAAAGCCTCCGTAAGTATCGGGGGCTTTTGCTGTATTTACTTTCCAATAGGGCAGGCATATAATGGGTCTATTATTTCGTGAATAAAAATAATTTAAGAATGGTGCGCGATGCGAAGATGACTGATGAGAAAAAAGGGACATTGTTGACGATTTTGACTTACACGATTTGGGGATTTCTCCCGATATTCTGGAAGCAAGTCGACCATGTGCCCGCTGATGAATTATTGGCTGGCCGTATTTTTTGGGCGTTTTGGCTGACGCTTGGCTTTATTGTGCTGACAGGGGGCGGCAAGCGGTTTATGGATGATGTAAAGTCTTTGTGGAAATCGAAGAAAACCTTCTTCCTGCTGATGCTTGCTTCGTTCCTGATTTCGGCCAACTGGTTTTTCTATATATATGCCGTGACCAACGACCGGATCGTTGAAACCAGCCTCGGCTATTACATCAATCCGCTGATTTCCGTGCTGCTCGGCTCGTTCTTTTTAAAGGAAAAGCTGTCGCCAGCCGTGAAAATTGCATTCGTACTTGCCGCAATCGGCGTCTCGGTCATTACGATTTCCTATGGGACGCTGCCTTGGCTGGCGCTTGGCATGGCATTCAGCTTTGCGTTCTACGGATTGATCAAGAAGACCATTCAATTGAATGCGCTGAGGGGGCTCGCGATCGAGACGCTGTTCGTATTGCCGTTTGCGACCGCTTACTACATCTATTTGTTTTCGATCGACCGTGCGGCATTTCTGCATAGCGGGGTGTCGACCGACTTGCTCGTCATCCTCAGTGGTTTCCTGACTGCTTTGCCGCTATTGCTATTCGCCATGGGCGCGCCGCTCATTCCGTTGTATATGATCGGCTTCCTTCAATACATTGCCCCGAGCTTGATGCTGTTGATCGGCGTCTTTCTGTACGGGGAGCAGTTCGGCTTGATATCGGTCATTTCCTTCTCGTTCATCTGGAGTGCCTTGATCCTATTTACCGGCTCAAAAATCATGGAGGCCAGGCGGACGAGAAAGAACCGCCATTTAGTTGGTGCCGAATTTAGCGGAAAGTGAAACATTTTGAATGCTATGCCGTATAGTTAAATGGAATACTTAAGGAGGGAACTGAAACATGATGAACACAAAACGATGGATCGCCTTACTGGCCGCTGCTGCCTTGCTGGTGATATCTCTAGTCATTAACTCGGCCTTTTCAGTGCTGCAGTCGGATTTCACTTCGGGCTTTGACGATTGGACAGGCATGGAACAGACGGCTTTAAGCGAACAAGTGGTTGAATCAGGCGATGCTTCCAACCGGATTGCCGTGTTGAACGTGGACGGAGCGATCCAGGATACGGGAGAAGCTTCCGTTTTTGCCGCTGCCGGCTATAACCATGATTTGTTCATGGAGCAATTGCAAGCTGTTAAGGAAGACAGCAGCGTCAAAGGCGTTGTCTTGAAAGTCAATTCACCTGGGGGAGGGGTCGTTGAGTCTGCGCAGATTCACGACAAGATTAAGGAAATCCAGGAAGAAACCGGCAAGCCGCTTTACGTTTCGATGGGCGCAATGGCTGCCTCAGGCGGTTATTATATTGCCGCACCGGCTGAAAAGATCTTTGTCAGCGAAGAAACTTTGACAGGATCAATCGGCGTCATCATGCAAAGCGTCAATTATGGCGAACTTGCTGAACGCTACGGCGTGGATTTTGTCACCATCAAATCGGGGCCATATAAAGACATTTTGAGCCCAACGCGTGAAATGACAGATGACGAGCGTGCCCTCTTGCAAGAGATGCTCGATAGTTCTTATGAGGAATTCGTTGATGTCATCGAAGAAGGGCGCGACATGACGGAAGCAGAAGTAAAAAAATATGCGGATGGGCGCATCATGAACGGCCGCCAAGCGGTTGAAGCGAACCTGGCGGATGATTTCGGCTTTGAAGAAGATGTCATCCAGGCAATGCGCGATGATTTCGATTTAGCAGGCGGCGAAGTCTTTGAATATGGTGCCGGTGACGACTGGTCTTCACTCTTTGCGATGAAGGCAGGATCATTCTTCGGCATGGACATGGAAACGAAGTTCATCTCGGATATGCTGTCCCAAAATAGCGGGCCGCGCATGATGTATCTATACGGTGAAAACTAAGGAGGTGGAGAAGCATGACTGATCACGTCAATAATGATGCGGCGGAGCGAGCGGCTGCAACTCCGCCGGTCCGGCCGGAAAACGATAGAATCCTTTTTTATGAACGCAAGCCGGCTGGTTTCTGGATGCGCTTCTGGGCGTATTTGATCGATATCTTGGTCATTTCAGCAGTTTCTTCTATTTTAATCCGCCCGCTGTTTGCGCTCTTCGGGTGGGAGACGGCTGAGACGGCATGGTACGCCCCTTATGCGATCTTGACAGCAATTGTCTTTTACGGCTATTTTGTCTTGATGACTAAGTTTTTCGCACAGACGGTCGGCAAAATGATATTCGGTTTGCGCGTCGTTTCACTGAAAACAGAGCGTTTGTCATGGTCCACTTTATTGTTCCGCGAATGGATCGGCCGCTTCATATCAGTGACGATCTTGCCTTTGTACTGGATTGTCGGCTTTACGCCATTGAAGCAAGGCGTACATGATTTTATCGCGGATACGACGGTTGTCCACGAGGAATCTTACCGCAAACAGCAGATGGCGAGAAAACGGCTGGAAGGGTCTCAGTTGCAAGAGAGCGAAAGCATTTAGTATGATGAAGGTAATCTGAAAGGGAGGCGTTGCAATTTGGTACAAATCACATTCAAGCAAAACCCTGTAACATTGCCAGGCAATGAAGTGAAAGTAGGCGATCAGGCACCGGATTTCACGGTGTTATCGAACAGCCTGGAACCGAAGACCTTACAAGATTTCAAAGGCAAAGTGCTGTTGCTGAGTGTCGTTCCATCACTCGATACAGGAGTGTGTTCCGATCAGACAAAACGTTTCAGTGAAGAAGCGGCATCACTCGGAGAAGACGTCGAAGTGCTGACGGTTTCCTGCGATTTGCCATTCGCGCAGAAACGCTGGACAGAAATCAACGGTGTAGACTCCATCACGACATTGTCCGACCACCGCGACCTTTCATTCGGTGAAGCGTACGGCTTGACGATGCAGGAGCTGCGTTTGTTGGCACGTTCCATTTTCGTAGTCGACACAGACGGCAAAGTGGCATATGTGGAATATGTGGCAGAAGGCACCGATCACCCTGATTACGACAAAGCGCTCGAAGCAGTCAAAGCACTGACAAACTAATACCAGGAAACCCACTCTTGCCGAGTGGGTTTCCTTATTGAGGACGGAGATTTATGAATTCATCTATGGAAAGCATTTTTACGGCAATCGACAATGAAACGGTGTCGATCCAAAGACAGGAAGAAACTTCCTATTTAGAAAGTCTGCTTACGACGACCGAGCGCTGGCTGGACGGGCAATTGAGTATCGCAGAAGGCGCAACGAAAGAAGATATGCGAAAAGCGCTTCAGCTGTCGATTTTGAAAGGCATGAAAGAGCATGTCCAGCCCCATCACCAAATGACGCCGGATGCTCTCGGGTTGTTGATCGGCTACCTGGTAGAGCTATTCGTTAAGGAACAACAAGCAACTGTCCTGGACCCGGCTGCGGGCACGGGAAATCTGCTGTTCACGGTGATGAATTATTTGGACGGCCGCATGAACGGGACAGCTGTTGAACTGGACGATTTGTTGATCCGCCTGGCTTCGAATATCGGCAATTTGATTGAGCAGCCGGTGACATTTTATTTGCAGGATGCACTGCAGCCATTACTGATCGATCCGGTCGATTGCGTCGTTTCCGATTTGCCGGTCGGTTATTACCCGGACGAAGCGACTGCCTCAAATTATGAATTAAAAGCGGAGGAAGGCATGTCCTATGCCCATCATCTGTTCATTGAACAATCCTTGAAGCATACAAAAGAAGGCGGTTATTTGTTCTTTGTCATTCCAAGGAATATTTTCGAATCGCCGCTTGCCGGGCAATTGCACAGTTTCCTGAAACAACAGGCGCATATCCAAGCCGTGATGGAACTGCCGGAGAACATCTTCAAAAATGCCCAGCATGCCAAAGCCGTGTTGGTTTTGCAGAAGAAACAGGATGGCTTGAAAGCACCGAAAGAAGTGCTCCTTGCGCGCGTCCCGAATATGTCGAAGCCGGAGACGATGGCGAAATTCTTCACGCAAGTCAACGGATGGTTTAAAGAAAACAAATCATGACACAAGCCGGCCCTATCCGGATAGGGCCGGTTTTTTCGTTTCTGGAAAAAGGCAGGAACTTTCAAGCAAACGGCGAATAGCGTAAAGAGACAAGAGAACGATCAGCTTGAAAGGAGTGGGACTATGTATCAGAACATCTTATTGGCCGTTGACGGTTCGGAAAATTCCATTCGTGCAGCTAAAGAAGCAGTGAAGATCGCTAGTTTTGCCGATGGGGCGGAAGTAACGGTCGTCTATGTTTCCGATTATAAGGAAGATGAGAATGAAGTGATTCACGACGCATCAGCGATGGAATTCGATTTGGCCAGAAAGAAAAAAATTCAGCCAATTGCGGAAATGCTCGACAGGGAAAAAGTATTTCACCAAATTGAAGTGTTGCATGGCATTCCAGGCCCCGCCATCGTTAAGATGACCAAGGAAAAGGCATATGATCTTGTTGTCATCGGCAGCCGTGGGTTGTCGCCGATCCGCGAAGTGATGCTCGGCAGCGTCAGCCATAAAGTCGTCAATCATGCAGAATGCCCTGTACTTGTAGTCAAATGAAAATTGGCCCTTGCGCCTCGCGGTGATTTGGTATACTAAGAACATCTATCGGTACAAAAAGTGCCGTGAATTATGGGAGATGAGTAGATAGATGATGGAGTTGCCGAATTGCCCGACATGCGGTTCACAGTATACGTATGAAGATGCGGGGATGGTGGTGTGCCCGGAATGTGCACATGAATGGAACCCGGTTGAACAACCGCAAGAAGAAGCAGTGCGTGATGCCGTTGGAAATGTTTTGAGGGATGGGGACGCTGTTACGGTCATCAAGGATTTGAAAGTGAAAGGCAGTTCCAATACCTTGAAAATCGGCACGAAAGTCAAAAGCATCCGGCTCGTGGACGGTGACCATAATATCGATTGCAAGATCGATGGCTTCGGCGCGATGCAGCTGAAATCGCAGTTTGTGAAAAAAGCCTGATTGTTTGAATATGGATCGCACTAAAATAAAAACCGGCCATCTCCCAATTTTTAGCGGGATGGCCGGTTTTTTGTTGCTATTTATACGCCGCGCTTATTGCCCCATAACAGTGTGTGGAGTTGCGGCAGCACTTTTGCATCGTTGAGAGCGGCGGAAACCAAATGCCTGTCGATGAGCCATTGATAGCGCTCAAGCAGATGCTGGACCAGTTTCTCGTCTTCTGTCGTCTGCGTGTCATCATTGCCGACTTGCAAAAAGAATGGGAATGACGGATAACGCAGGTGCAGCTGTTCCGCGAAAAAGAAATCGGCTTCGTCAAAAACGACGACTTTCAAGCTGGCTTGAGCCGATGATAGCTTGCCGAGCATGGCATCCAGCTTAGAGTAGTCCAAAATCATGCCCGAACTCGGGGGCTTCGGAGAGACGGTGACTTCATCGATCTCCGGTAGCCAGTCTTGCCAGATGCTGCCTTGCGTTTCGACAGCCGTGCGCCAGCCATTTTCTTGGCATAGGGCAACCAGTTCCGCAATGCCTTTATGAAGTGCCGGATTGCCTCCTGAGATGGTGACATGTGAAAAGGCATCTTTGCCGAGCTCCTCAAGCTGCTGGATAATTTCGTCTGCGGTCATCATGACGCTTTTTCCTGTGCCGTCCCAAGTGAATTTGGAATCGCACCATGAACAGGAATAATCGCAGCCGGCCGTTCGGACGAACATTGTCTTCTGGCCCATGACCATGCCTTCGCCTTGGATTGTCGGGCCGAATACTTCCATTACAGGTATCTTCATGAAGACACCTCTTTCGGCCGGTATATAACATAGCTTGTCGGGGTTTCCCGAACGATGACTTGTACACAAGCAGGCTGGTTATCCGAACGGTCGAGCGTATCCTGAATCAGCTTGTGTATTTGCTGTGCGAGCTGCTCGGTCGTCGGAAAGGTATCTGTGAATTCCGGATGGTCATTCAATACGCTATGGTCGTAGCGTTTATGGATCAAGTCTTTCAATTGTTTGAAGTCGATAAGAAAGCCGGTGCCGTTCAATTGGTCGCCGGCAATCGTGATATTTAAATGGTAGGTATGGCCATGCATTTTGGCGCATTTGCCGACTTCTTCGGCAGGAATATAATGCGCAGCGGAAAAATGCATATCTTTATTTAATTCAAAGCTATAGGGGTGCGGGACCGATGGGTAGAATTGCTGCATCAAGCTTCCGCACCTGCCTTTTGGGCCAAGTACGTCTGCAAGCCTTCGTTTCGCAGTACGCAGGACGGGCATGTGCCGCATCCTGCAGCCGGAATGCCGTGGTAGCAGGTCAAGGTCTCGGTCTGGACGAACTCGAATGCGCCAAGCTTGTCGGACAGTTCCCAGACACCTGCCTTATCGAGCCACATGAGCGGCGTATGGATGACGAATTGCTTGTCCATCGATAAGTTGAGCGTGACATTGAGCGAACGGATGAAGGTATCCCGGCAATCCGGATAACCGCTGAAATCCGTCTCGCTGACACCGGTCACGAGGTGGCGCGCGCCGAATGCATCGGCGTAAATTGCCGCAAAAGACAGGAACAATAGATTGCGCCCGGGAACGAATGTGGAAGGAAGGCCATCCTTTTGCTCTTCCACTTCAATCGAATCGCGTGTCAAGGCATTAGCGGATAATTGGTTGATGAGCCCCATATCAAGGACTTGAAGCGAAACGCCCAGCGTCTCTGCGATGCGTTTGGCATGGTCGATTTCCTGCGCATGGCGCTGGCCGTAATCGAAAGTGACGGCGAGCACTTCGCTGAATTGTTCCAATGCCCAAAATAAGCAAGTAGTGCTATCTTGCCCGCCGCTAAAAACAACGACTGCTTTTTCATTTTTCATTATAACTACAGCTCCTTAGTTTTTTAGAGAGGGAGTTTGCGAACCTCTTTTATGAAACAGTTACCATAATAGCATAATTAGGCAAGTTCCTGTGCTTTTTTAGGTGTAGTGAAATGAAGTCAGGGTATACAGGTGGTAAAAGGGAGGAGTGGCTGCAAATGAAAGCTATAGTCATCGACCAGTACGGAGGAAAAGAGCAATTGAAAGAACGTGAAGTGGAAATGCCAGCCATTTCAGCGCATCAAGTGTTGGTGGAAGTTCACGCAACTTCAGTCAACCCGATTGATTGGAAGCTGAGGGAAGGCTATTTGAAAGAAATGCTGCCATGGGAATTCCCGATTATTCTCGGATGGGATGTTGCCGGAGTCGTCAAAGAAGTAGGCGATGAGGTCAAGCATTATCATCAAGGCGACCGGGTTTTTGCGCGTCCGGATACCACGCGTCAAGGAACATATGCAGAATTTGTCCCAGTTGATGAAAATCTGCTGGCGCGCATGCCGGAAAGCATGAGTTTCGAGGAAGGCGCAGCGATTCCATTGACTGGGCTAACTGCATGGCAATGCCTGGTGGAGATTGGGCATATCAAGAAAGGCGATAAAGTGCTGATCCATGCGGGAGCTGGCGGTGTCGGAAGCATGGCGATCCAGATCGCCAATAGCGTCGGCTGCTATGTAGCGACAACAGCGAGCGATAAAAATGATGAACTCGTCACTTCTCTCGGCGCGAACCGCGTCATCGATTACCACGAAGAGGATTTCTCAGAAGTGCTGGAAGATTTTGATTTCGTGTTGGATACGATGGGCGGCGAAACGCTTGAAAAAAGTTACGGCGTATTGAAGCGCGGCGGCAGGCTTGTCAGCATAGCCGGACAGCCCGATGAAGAACAAGCGGAAAAGCTCGGCATCGACGTCAGCAGTTTCTGGCTCGAGCCAAATGGCCAGCAATTGAAAAAACTGGGCGATTTGTTCGTCAGCGGGGAAGTGAAGCCGGAAGTCGGCCACATCTATCCATTGACGGAAGAAGGCGTACGAGAAGCGCATGAATTAAGCGAATCCCATCATGCCAGAGGAAAAATCGTCATTAAAGTGAAGTCATAGTACATATAAAAGCACGCGGCGTAGTTGGCCGCGTGCTTTTATATGTGTTATTCAGTTTTTCCGGAACGTTCTTCCGAATAATAATCGTCTGGTGCATCGCTTTGGGCTTCGTCTGTACGGACGACGAGCACATCGCATTTAGCAGAACGGACGATATGTTCTGAAACACTGCCGATGAGGAAACGTTCGACTGCATTCAAACCGGTCGCGCCGCAGACGATCAAGTCGGCTTCGACTCTTTTAGCGAGTTCACGAGGAATCATTGTCTTAGGGGAACCGTAATCGACCACGATATTGACTTTTTCAACACCGCCGGCTTCGGCTTCTTTTTTATAATCCCCAAGCAAGTCTTCAGCGAATTTCTGCGCTCGGTCAGCAATCGAACGGTCATACGCTTCAATTGCGGCGAACGAACGGGTGTCGATCACGTTTACCAGATTCAGCGTCGCGTGGTTGCGTGTTGCGATGCCGATGGACTTTTTGAAAGCCCATTCCGCTTCTTTCGACCCGTCGACTGCTACCATGATTTGATTATACTTTAATGTCATCTGTACATTCCTCCTTTGTCTATACTGTAACTTTCGAGGCATAGGCAAATTGTTCCTTCCTAAAAGAGGTAGATTTATCGATTTATTTACCAAGTTATTTTCTTTCGCTATATGGATATATCTTTACATCATTATGCAAGCGCTTTCCTTTACTCTTTTGACGGTTAAAAAATTATCTCTTGATAACACAAATTAATGGAGCAATATCAAATAGAATCTGTTAGAATGGATGTGGTTTCAAATGCTGATAGTTTGGTTCATTTTATTATTTCAGACACAATATAATGGAGGGTTTTGTAATGCGTATCGGGGTACCTACAGAAGTTAAGAACAATGAAAATCGTGTGGCTATGACACCGGCGGGAGTAGTAAACTTGGCACTTTTCGGCCACGAAGTTTTCATCCAATCGGGTGCGGGGCTAGGATCCGGTTTTACGGATTTTGATTATGAAGCAGCTGGCGCTGTCATCGTCGCTGATGCTGACCAAGCGTGGGCGCAGGATATGGTCATGAAAGTGAAAGAGCCGGTAGCTAGCGAATACAAGCATTTCCGTGAAGGCCAAGTGCTCTTCACTTACTTGCATTTGGCGCCGGAAGTGGCATTGACGAATGCTTTGCTCGAGTCGAAAGTGACAGGCGTGGCTTATGAAACGGTCCAACTTCCAAATAATTCATTGCCGCTCCTTACGCCGATGAGCGAAGTGGCTGGCCGCATGTCGACGCAAATCGGTGCTCAATTCCTCGAGAAAATTCACGGTGGCGGCGGCATCCTGCTTGGTGGCATCCCTGGCGTTTCACGCGGTAAAGTGACGATTGTCGGCGGTGGTGTAGCTGGAACCAACGCTGCGAAAGTAGCGATCGGGATGGGCGCAGATGTAACGATCCTTGACTTGAACCCAGAACGCCTGCGCCAACTGGACGACCTGTTCGGCAAAGATGTGCAAACATTGGTTTCTAATCCGCTTAACATCGCACAATCGGTTAAAAATTCGGATCTAGTCATCGGAGCGGTATTGATTCCGGGAGCGAAAGCACCGAAATTGATCACTGAAGACATGATCAAATCGATGAAGCCAGGTTCTGTTGTAGTGGATATTGCCATCGACCAAGGCGGCATCTTCGAGACAAGCGATCGCATCACGACCCACGATGCACCGACTTACGTAAAGCACGATGTTGTTCATTATGCCGTTGCGAACATGCCGGGTGCCGTTCCGCGCACATCGACGATCGGCTTAACGAATGTAACGGTCCCTTACGCAGTACAAATCGCCAACAAAGGGCTTAAGCAAGCAGTCCTCGATAACGAAGCATTGAAAAAAGGCGTCAACACGATGGATGGCCAAGTCACGTATAAAGCCGTGGCTGACGATCAAGGCCTCCAATACAAATCAGTCGACGAATTGCTTCAATAACAATGGAAAAGAGCTGTTCCTGGAAAATCCCCCATAAGGATTTTCGGAACAGCTCTTTTTTATCGGTTGATGATGGTCAATTCTTTTGGATATTTGGTCAGCACTTCGTAGCCGTCTTCTGTAACGACCAAATCGTCTTCGATGCGCACGCCGACTTGATCCGTGACATAAATGCCGGGTTCGATCGTAAATACCATACCCGCCTTGAGCGGCATATCGTTGCCTCCATGGATCGACGGGAATTCATGGACAGAAATCCCAAGGCCGTGGCCAAGGCGATGCGTGAAATATTCCCCGTAGCCTGCGTCTTCGATGGTCTTGCGGGCAATCCCGTCAAGTTCCGCCGCTGTAACGCCAGGTCGCACCGCATCAAGTGCTGCTTGTTCTGAGCGCTTGACGATATCGTATACTTCTTTCGCTTGTTCGCTTGGTTCGCCGAACGCCAATGTGCGGGTGATGTCCGAGCAATAGCCTTCGTAAATGACGCCGAGGTCCATTAGCACGAGATCGCCGCGTTCAATTTTGCGTTGCCCTGTTTTGCCATGTGGAGAAGCGGCTTTCGGGCCTGTCAGGACGGTGGTGTCAAAAGACATATGGGTGATGCCGCGTTTTTTCAATGCCGTTTCAATTTCGGTCATCAATTCGATTTCGGTCATCCCTTCTTGCATCACGTCGGCTGCCACTTCGATGGCGTAATCCGCAAGTGAGGCAGCATGGCGCAAGATGTCAAGTTCTGCTTCATCTTTGATGACGCGCATGGCATTCATCTGAGCATCGATCGAATGGATTTCGGGCGACTGGAAATAATGGTTGATCGCGTCGTAGCGCTCGACGATCATATGTGCTTTCTCGATAGCGATGCGCTTTGTCGGCTGATTGCGTTTGGCTGCCGTTTCGTACAACACTTGCATCGCATCTTGCGTATCGGCGTGTCCCGCAATTTCGCCTGTCCAGCCGGCAGCTTTCGCATCCGGCGCTTCCATTGCCGGGCAGATGAGGAATGGTTCTGCCTCCGCGAACACCATAACGGCGAGCAGCCGCTCTTTCGGATCGCTATTAAAGCCGGTCAAATAGAAGATATTATGCGGGTCGGTGATGAGCGCCGCATCGAGTTGCTGCTGTTTCAAAAATTTTTGCAAGTTAGTCAATTTGTTCATATGTATTCCTCCCCTTCATGTGTAGCATATCAAAAATCAGGGTATAAAACAGCAGAAAGCAATGAGCCAAAACTCTATTGGAGGGATATCATGAAAATCTCATATCACGGCCATTCGGTGGTAAAAATTCAAACCGGAGGCAAAACGATCCTCATCGATCCGTTTATCACCGGAAACGAATTAACGGACCTGACGGCAAGCGAAGAAAAGCCGGATGCAATCCTGTTGACGCATGCGCATAATGACCATGTCGGCGATACGGTGGACATCGCAAAATCAAGTGGTGCAGTCGTTGTGGCGCCTGTGGAGCTCGCAAACTACCTTAGCGGACAAGGCTTGGATGCGGTCGGCATGAACCTCGGCGGCGCCAAAGAGTTCGAATTCGGCAAAGTGAAATTCACGAAAGCGTTCCATAGCTCCTCCTATACGACAGAAGACGGGGAAGTCATCTACGGCGGCATGCCGGCCGGTATTCTGTTCGAAGCGGAAGGAAAGACGGTGTATCATGCTGGGGATACGGAAGTGTTCGGGGACATGGAAATCATCGGAAAACGCCATTCGATCGACTTGGCGTTTGTCCCAATCGGCGATTTCTTCACGATGGGCCCAGAAGATGCGGCTTACGCCGTGGAACTGATCAATCCGAAGACGGCGGTGCCGATTCATTACAACACCTTCCCGCCAATCAAGCAGGACCCAGAACAATTCAAGCAAGCAGTCAAGCAGGCGGATGTCCAGATCATGGAGCCTGGAGACAGCATCGACTTATAAAATACAATAGCAAACAGGCAAGGGGAGACAATCATTCCCTTGCCTGTTTTTTTAATTACCGAGAGCCAAGCCCTGCTTTTCAAAGGCTGCCGCCGGATTGTCGACTTCCATTCGGATTATGATAAACTAAGGGGTAGAGGATAGCAGAAAGATTGGTGAAACAATGGCGACGAAACACGAACAGATTTTGGACTATATCGAAACTTTGGCTGTGGGGGAGAAAATCTCCGTTCGCCGGATTGCCAAAGAGCTTCAAGTATCAGAAGGCACCGCTTACCGGGCTATTAAAGAAGCGGAAAACAAGCGGCTGGTTTCGACGATCGAACGGGTCGGCACCATCCGCATCGAGCGCAAGAAGAAAGAGAATATCGAACGGCTGACGTACGCGGAAATCGTCAAAGTCGTAGACGGCCAAGTGCTCGGCGGGCGTGCCGGGCTTCATAAATCATTGAACAAATTCGTCATCGGGGCCATGCAGCTCGAAGACATGATGCGCTATACGGAAGCGGGCAACCTGCTCATTGTCGGGAACCGTTACAAAGCCCATGAATATGCTTTGCAGGCAGGGGCAGCAGTTCTTGTGACAGGGGGCTTTGACGCTTCTGACCAAGTAAAAAAGTTGGCTGATGAACTGGAATTGCCGGTCATCTCCACCAGCTACGATACGTTTACCGTGGCCACGATGATCAACCGGGCGATTTATGACCAATTGATCAAAAAAGAGATTCTGCTCATTGAAGACATCTTGATCCCGCTGGAAAACACTCATTTTCTTCACGTTAAAGATCCGATCAGCCGCTACAATGAACTGAACAATGAAACGACGCATGGCGGTTTTCCAGTCGTCGACAGCAGCGACAGGCTGGTCGGGATCGTTACTTCACGAGACGTCATCGGCGCGTCAGATACAGAATTGATTGATAAAGTGATGACCAAGGACCCGATTACTGTGTCGCTGCAGACGAGCGTTGCGGCAGCAGGGCACCGGATGATCTGGGAAGGAATCGATTTGCTGCCGATCACTGACGACAACCATCATTTGATGGGCATCATCAGCCGGCAGGATGTATTGAAAGCGATCCAAACAGCCCAGCGCCAGCCACAGCAAGGCGAGACGATCGACGACATCATCAAGAGCCAATTGAACCAAGTGCAAGAAGACAAGCTCAGCCTGGAATTTCGCGTCACGCCCCAAATGACCAACGCGTACGGCTCGCTGTCGTACGGAGCTTATACAATGGTGCTGACAGAAGCGGCGGCCACGGCACTCAAGACAAAAAATCGCAAAGACAGCGTGCTGGAAAACATCACCGTTTATTTCCTGAAACCTGTGCAGCTGGACGCGGCATTGATCATCCGGCCGACAATCCTGGACATCAGCCGCAAATCAGCGAAAGTTGATGTCGAAGTGCTGTACGAACAGCAAGTAATCGGCAAAGCGATGCTGACGTTCCAATTGCTCGACCGCTAATGAGCGCTAGCTTGACTGAATAGGAGTCTGTGACATGCAACAATCGCCCACAAAAAAACCTCTCCGCAAGGGAGGGGCTGTTTTATGGGTTCAAGCGGGTTTCTTCGTCAAGAAACGCTTGGTAGTGGCGGTTCGCCTTGAAATTATGGACGATCAGCGCCAAGCCAAGAACAATAAAGATGCCGGCGATGATATAGGTGACGACGGTTTGGAAAATGAACAGCTGGTTGATGCCGAAAAAGGCGATAAAACTGCCGAGCGCAATTTGGGCGCGGCTTGCATACCAATTTTTTCGTACAGGCAGACGCGTTCGAATCTGTTTCGTTTTATAGTAAAGATAGAATACAGCAGAAATAATAATCAAAAATATGAATATGAGCATGGGGAACCTCCTGTTATGCAAATCTATTTCCATTGTAATGGGGATGATCAGAAAATGCGAATGGATTTCCCTGTCCACTGGAGGATTGAAGCAATGTATAGTCAAATCATCGACACAATTAAACAATTCGATACGATCATCATCCACCGCCATGTGCGTCCGGACCCGGATGCCTATGGATCCCAGATCGGCCTGAAATACATATTGAGCCACAACTACCCGAACAAGCGCGTGCTTGCAGCTGGAGAGCATGATTACACGATGGATTTCCTTGATTTTCCGGATATGGTCAAAGATGCGGATTTCGAAGGGGCGTTGGTCATTGTTACGGACACGGCGAATACGGACCGAATCGACGACCAGCGTTATCACAGCGGGGCGAAATTGGTGAAAATCGACCATCATCCGAATGATGATAATTACGGCGATATTTGCCAAGTGGATACACGAGCGAGTTCTTCTTCCGAAATGATCTATGAATTGTTTACATATGGGCAAGCGGAAGAAAACTGGTCCATGCCGGATGCGGGTGCCAGGCTGCTCTATGCAGGAATCATCGGCGATACCGGTCGTTTCCTGTTTCCAAGTACGACGCAGAAAACCTTTGACGTGGCGGGCGAATTGATCAAATATGATTTTGACCGCAACGAACTCCATAACGGTATGTATGAGATGGATCGGAAATTGCTTCATCTCCAAGGGTATATGTACCAAAATTTCCAAATAGATGAAAATGGTGCGGCTTTTGTTAAAATTACACAAGACATTTTGGCGAAATTCGATGTCACTCCGACAGATACGTCTTTGCTGGTCGGTTCGCTTGGCAACGTCAAAGGCATCAAAGCCTGGGTTATTTTAATAGAAGAAGATACTGAAATACGTGTCCGGCTGCGTTCAAAAGGGCCAGTCATCAATACGCTCGCAAAAGAATTCGGGGGCGGTGGGCATCCGATGGCGTCCGGCGCAGTCGCTTATTCCTGGGACGAAGCTGACCGGGTCATCCGGCGCCTGGAGGAAATTTGCGCGAAGGCATAAGGAAAGAAGGTGTTGAAATGGTCTACCCGCATATCGTGACGGCGGCTGATCCGCTTAAAAGCACGATTCGCCTCGAAGAACTGTTTGCAGTTCTCGCCGAACAAGGCGCCAGCGCGGCAGCCTTAGTCAATTCCAAATTATACGGCGTCCTGCCATTTTGGGACGCTTGCAAAAAGGCCGGCATCCACGGGGTGCTCGGCCTTTCCGTGCCCGTCGACTTTGACGGTGCCGCGCTTCCTGTGGTGCTGTATGCGCAGAACAACACCGGCTACCATATGTTACTGAAACTGACGAGTGCATTATCGACTCGTGACGTAGAAGCCATCCCGCAAAAATGGCTGGCAGCTTATCAGGAAGGTTTATTATGTGTAATTCCCGATAATACGGCGTGGGTGCTGACAGACCGCAGCGCAGCGCTCGGTATGCTGTCGGGGTTGTTTGGCGAGCGCTTATTCGCCAGCATCGAACGGCCTGGAGGAAGTGTACAGGGGACCGAAGAAGCATTTACTGAATTCTGCTCGACGTTCGGCCTCAAATTTATGGCAAGCCATGAATGCCGATATGTGAAGCAAGAAGATGCCTTTGCGTATGAAGTGGCGAGGTCAATCGGGGACGGCTTCAAGTTAAGCGATCCTGAACGCCCGAAGCCTGAACATTCAGCGGCATTCGTGCCGACGCAAGCACAATTATCGGAATGGTTCTCAGACCATCCTGAATGGCTGGAACAAAGCCGTGCACTGCTCATGAATTGCCGAGTCACCATCCCATTGAACCGCCAATTGCTGCCGAAATATCCTGTAAAGGAAGGCGGCGACAAAAACGAGCTGATCCGTTCGCTTTGCCTGAAGGGGCTGGAAGAACGCGTCGGGAAATTAGCACAAAGCTATTCGGCCAGGCTCGATTATGAACTGGGCGTCATTTCGGCCATGGGATACATCGATTATTTCCTCATCGTTTCGGATTTCATGGCTTATGCGAGAAAAAGAGCCATCCTGACAGGACCGGGCCGCGGATCCTCTGCCGGTTCGCTCGTGGCCTTCGCGTTGCGCATTACGGATGTCGACCCACTCGCCCATGGATTGTTATTCGAGCGCTTCCTGAATCCGGAGCGCGTCACTTTGCCGGATATTGATATTGACTTCGCAGACCACCGACGCCACGAAGTTGTTGAATACGTTGCGAAAAAATACGGTGCCTTACAGACTGCACAAATCATCACATTCGGCACCCTGTCTACAAAAGCGGTCGCGAGAGACACGGCGAGGGTATTCGGTTTCGAAGCCGAAGAGCTCGACAAGATCTCCAAACTCATCCCGAGCCGGCCGGGTATCACTTTGCGCGAAGCTCTCCGCGAATCGAAAGCGCTGGAGGATTGGATCATCGGCAATGAAACCCGTGAACGCTGGTTCAAGACGGCGCTGAAGCTGGAAGGCCTGCCACGGAATTCGTCGATTCATGCAGCAGGTGTCATTTTGAGCCCGGGCCCATTGGTGGATTATGTTCCGATCGAAAAAGGCAATGATGATATTTTCATTACCCAATGGCCGATGCAGGAACTTGAAGCAATCGGCTTATTAAAAATGGACTTTCTCGGATTGCGAAATTTGACGATTCTTGAAAACATGGCACATATGCTAAAACGCGACCGGAACTTGGTGATTGATTACCGAAGTTTGCCGCTCGACGACAAAGAAACCTATGCTTTACTGGCGAAAGGCGATACAGCGGGTATTTTCCAGCTGGAGTCTCCTGGCATGCGGCGCGCGTTGATGCTCATCAAACCAAGCGCTTTCGGCGATATCGTCGCAGTCAATGCTTTGTACCGTCCAGGCCCGATGGAATTCATTCCGCTTTATGCGAGGCGTAAGCACGGCGAAGAGGCGGTAGCCTATATCCATCCGGTACTGGAGCCGATTTTATCGGAAACGTACGGCGTCATCGTCTATCAAGAGCAGATCATGAAAATCGCCGCCGAAATGGCGGGCTTCAGCTTAGGCGAGGCCGATTTATTGCGCCGCGCTGTCAGCAAAAAAAATCGCCAAATCCTTGACGAAGAACGCCAGCATTTCATCGGCGGAGCCACCGCGAAAGGCTATACTGCAAATGAAGCGGGAGACGTCTATGACTTGATCGTGCGATTTGCTGATTACGGCTTCCCGAAAAGCCATGCGGTCGCTTACAGTATGATTTCCTATCAGCTGGCCTATATGAAAGCCCATTATCCTGTGCAGTTCTATGCTGCCCTATTATCGAACACCCAAGGGAATAATGAGAAAACGGCCCAGTTTATGCGTGAAATGAAAGAGCGTGGAATTTCACTTGCCGCACCGTGCATTGCAAATAGCCGCTATGGGTTTTCGTCAGAGGCACAACAAGTACGGGCAGGCCTCAGCATCGTAAAAGGCGTTCCGGGAACGGCGGTCAAAGCCATCTTAGCAGCGAGAAAGGAAGGGCCTTTCCAAAGCCTGTTCAATATCGCTGAACGGATATCAGCAGTGCATTTCACCCGTAAGGCTTTCGAACCGCTTATCAAAGCGGGGGCACTGGACGTACTCGGAAAAGACCGTGCCGTCCTGCTCGCGTCTCTTGACAGCGCGATCAAGCATGCGGAACTGGTAAAGCCGAATGAAGACCCTGGGTTATTTGATGACATGGGATCTAGCTTCATGAAACCGAAATATACCAAAGCCGAACCGATGCCGGATGGGCTTAAGCTCGACTTTGAAAAAGAAGCGCTCGGTTTTTATTTGAGCACGCATCCCGTGGAACGGGAAAAAGAGCAGCGCAACAAAGCCTATACAGCACTCAATGACCTGCCGAAGAAAAAAGACCGTGAGCGTGTGGAAGTGCTCGGGTTGGTGGAAGACGTACGGCGCATCCGCACGAAAAAAGGCGATGCGATGGCGTTTGTCACCTTGCAGGATGAAACCGGCGTGGCGTCGGTTACGCTGTTTCCGAAAGAGTATGCGCAATACAACGAAATTCTGGATAAAGATGCCTTGCTCGAAATTCTAGGAACAGCCGAAACTCGCCAAGGCAAGACGACCATCATCTGTAAAACCATTGTGTGAAGGTATGGAATAGCCTACATTCATATAAGATAATCAATAACGGACTGCATTTCTTAAAAAGAAATGCAGTTTTTTCTTTACGGCAGCCGAAATTTTTTGTAAGGTATAGAAAGATTAGTGGTCAGACCACTTTCAAAAAAATGGAAACAAAAGGAGTTTTCATGAATCAGCCAAAACGCTATTTAAATATTGTAAGTGAAATGCGGGACATGATTCGGGAACAGAACATTCGACCGGGCGACCGGATCCCTTCAGAACGGGAGTTGGCTGAAAAGCTGGCGGTCGGCCGTTCGACGATCCGCGAGGCGCTTCGGAGCCTGGAATTGCTGGGGCTCATCGAAACCCGTCGAGGAGAAGGGACATTTTTAACTGACCCAAGAAAACACCGGCTCGTCGAATTGCTCGCGACCTTCATATTGCAGGACAATAAAACCCTGGAAGATGTGCGGGAAACGATGTGCATACACGAAACTGCGGCCATCCAGGTTATCTGCGCAAGCGATGCATCCAAACTTCCGGTATGGGAAAGTTTACGTGAGCGGCTGGATGGGCATGAATTCATAAGGGAAGATTTTGTCCGCGAATTGATGGTGCTGTCTGGCAACCGTCTTTCGCTGAAAATTTGGTTCTTATTAAAGCAATACGGGGGCAATCCTTATGACGGCGAAGTCATGCCGGAAGAGAGACCCTTGCTGAAAAACATCCTGCAGGCGATCGAGCAGCAGGATGCTGAAACGGCCATCCGGGATTTTAAAGCCTGGAGCAGTGTCTTAATTAAAGGAGAGAATGCGCAATGGCAATGATACGCGATATATTCAAGAAAAAACGAGATGAAAAAGAAGCGACGATTCCTTCCAAAGCGGCAAAAGATGTGCCGGAGGGCTTGATGACAAAATGCCCAAACTGCAAACACATCACCTTGACGAAAGAATTGGAGAATTTGGGGAAAGTCTGCCCTAAATGCGATCATCATTTCAAAATGACGGCCCGCGAGCGAATCGTCCACCTTTTGGACGATTCGAGCTTCGATTCAGTAGACGATCATTTAAAATCTGAAAACCCGTTGAATTTCCCGGGTTACAGCGAAAAAGTCCAAGCCGATAGCGAAAAAACCGGCTTGAACGAGGCGGTGTTGACAGGGACCGGTTCGATCAAAGGCCAGCAAGTGGTCGTGGCCGTAATGGATTCGCATTTCCGCATGGGCTCGATGGGCTCAGTGGTTGGGGAGAAAATCACGCGCGCTGTCGAGTTGGCAACTAAATTGAAAGTGCCATTTTTGATCTTTACTGCAAGCGGTGGAGCGCGTATGCAGGAAGGCGTGCTGTCGCTCATGCAAATGGCGAAAACGAGTGTTGCGTTAAAACGCCACTCGAATGAAGGCTTATTGTTCGTATCCATCTTGACGCATCCAACGACTGGCGGCGTATCTGCCAGCTTTGCTTCTGTCGGCGACATCAATTTGGCGGAACCGAAAGCATTGATCGGCTTTGCAGGGCGGCGCGTCATCGAACAGACGGTGCGTGAGAAATTGCCGGAAGACTTTCAGACGGCGGAATTTTTGCTTGACCATGGCCAGCTCGATGCGGTCGTGCATCGCTCTAAAATGCGCGAGACGCTGTCGACCATTGTGCAATTGCACGTGAAAGGGGCTGGATCCAATGCCTAAAAAGAAAATGAAGACGATGGCGTTTGAAGAACCTTTGATTGAATTGAGAAAAAAGATTTCAGAGTTGAAGGAATATACGCAAACGGCAGATGTCGATCTTAGTTCGGAAATCACTTCTTTAGAAGAGCGTTTTGCGAAACTCGAGGAAGAAATCTATGAGAACATGAAACCATGGGATCGCGTTCAAGTGGCGCGCCACCCGGAACGACCGACGACTTTGGATTATTTGCCGCTCGTCTTCAAGGACTTCATCGAACTGCATGGAGACCGTGTCTACGGGGATGACGAGGCAATCATTGGCGGCATCGGGAGTTTTGAAGGACAGCCAGTGACGATCATCGGCCATCAGCGCGGCAAGGACACGAAAGAAAATGTCCGCCGCAATTTCGGGATGCCGCATCCTGAAGGCTATCGGAAAGCGCTGCGCTTGATGAAGCAAGCTGAGAAATTCGGACGCCCGGTCATTTGCCTGATCGATACAAAAGGCGCCTATCCGGGAAGAGCTGCAGAAGAACGCGGGCAAAGCGAAGCAATCGCGCGCAACCTGGTCGAGATGGCCGGGCTTGAAGTGCCGGTGCTGTCCATTGTCATCGGAGAAGGCGGAAGTGGCGGAGCACTCGCGCTTGGTGTCGGCAACCAAATCTTGATGCTCGAAAACTCGACGTTCTCGGTCATTTCGCCTGAAGGAGCGGCGTCGATTCTTTGGAAAGATGCGGCGCTTGCGAAAACTGCAGCGGAAGCCATGAAAATCACGGCGCCTGATCTATTGAAGATGGGCATCATCGAGCATATGATTCCCGAAGTACGCGGCGGCGCTCATCACGACACCTCTCGCCAGGCACAATTGATCAGCGGAGCAATCCGTTATTCATTGAAGGAATTGGAAGGCTTGAGCGCAGAACAATTGATTTCACAGCGCTATGATAAATTCAGGGCGATCGGCGTTTTCACAGAATAAAAATCAGGCCGCGTAATGCGGTCTTTTTATTTTTCGGAATTCAATAAAAAACGCATGCTGAACAGGAGTTATAGACTGACAGCACAGGCCCTGCGTGGTAAGGTGAATAAAGTAAAAAGGAAGTGCAGGAGGCGGTTTTGGTGAAGAAAATTGGAGTGTTGACAAGTGGCGGCGATTCGCCGGGGATGAATGCGGCGGTTCGCGCAGTCGTCCGGAAAGGGATTTACCATGGCATCGAAGTGGCTGGCGTCTATTATGGCTACCAAGGCTTGATTGAAGGCAATATTAAAGACCTGCAAGCCGGAGATGTCGGCGATATTATCCAGCGCGGCGGCACAAAGCTCTATTCGGCCCGCTGTGACGAATTCCGGACAGATGAGGGGCAATGGAAAGCAATTGAACAGATGAAAAAAAAGGGGCTTGAAGGCTTGGTGGTCATTGGCGGGGATGGTTCATACCGCGGGGCGATGGCTTTGACGAAAAAAGGATTCCCGAGCATCGGGGTACCGGGAACGATTGATAACGATATTCCGGGGACAGATTATACAATCGGTTTTGATACGGCATTGAATACTGTCATCGAAGCGATCGATAAGATCCGCGACACGGCGACGAGCCACGAGCGGACATTCATCATCGAAGTGATGGGCAGAGACGCCGGCGATTTGGCTTTATGGGCTGGGCTTGCCGGCGGTGCCGAAACGATCCTCATCCCCGAAGACCCGTACGACATCGATGATATGCTTGAACGCCTCGAAAGCGGGCGCAAGCGCGGCAAGAAACATAGCATCATCATTGTGGCCGAGGGCGTCATGAGCGGCGGAGAACTGGCTGAGCTCATCTCGGACAAGACCAATGTTGAAACGCGTGTTTCGGTCCTTGGCCATATCCAACGCGGCGGCACGCCGACTGGACGCGATCGCGTGCTCGGCAGCCTGTTCGGCGCACGAGCAGTGGAAGTGCTGCTCGAAGGAAAAGGCGGCCTGGCGATTGGCATGAAAAATCATCAGGTGGTAGACTATGATATGACAACGGCGTTCGAAAAAGAGCACGATGCCGATATGAGTTTGTACAAGCTTTCTAAAGAATTATCAATTTAAACAGTTAATTGGAGTGAGTCTATTGAGAAAAACGAAAATCGTCTGCACAATCGGACCGGCAAGTGAATCACCGGAAGTACTAGAACAATTGATGAAAGCGGGCATGAACGTTGCCCGCCTGAACTTCTCGCACGGCGACCACGAAGAGCATGCCTTGCGCATCAAGCGCATCCGCGAAGCTTCAGAGAAGACAGGCATCACAGTGGGGATTCTTTTGGATACAAAAGGCCCGGAAATCAGAACCCATAAAATGGAAAATGATTCCATTGAACTTGAAACCAACCAGGAAATCACCATTTCGATGACAGAAGTACTGGGCACAAAAGAGATGTTTTCGATCACGTATGAAAAATTGATTGAAGATGTCCATGAAGGCTCGATGATTTTACTGGATGATGGCTTGATCGAATTGCGCGTTACAAGCATTGACAAAGAACGCGGCCAAATCCATACGGTCGTTGAAAATGCCGGTACATTGAAAACGAAAAAAGGCGTTAACGTTCCAGGCGTATCCGTTCAATTGCCAGGAATCACTGAAAAAGACGCGGCCGATCTTCTATTCGGTATTGAACAGGATGTCGATTTCGTTGCTGCATCCTTTGTCCGCAGACGTTCAGATGTTATGGAAATCCGCAGCTTGCTGGAGAAAAATGGCGGAGCTCATATCCAAATCATTCCGAAGATCGAAAACCAGGAAGGCGTCGACAACTTAGATGAAATCATCATGGTTTCAGACGGATTGATGGTTGCACGTGGAGATCTTGGTGTAGAAATTCCTGCAGAAGAAGTGCCGATCGTACAAAAATCGATGATAAACAAATGCAATAGTGCAGGAAAGCCGGTAATTACGGCGACTCAAATGCTGGATTCCATGCAGCGCAACCCGCGCCCGACACGCGCAGAAGCAAGCGATGTCGCGAATGCCATCTTTGACGGCACGGACGCCATCATGCTATCAGGCGAAACGGCAGCAGGGCTTTATCCGGTAGAATCAGTCGAAACGATGCACCGCATTGCAGAGACAACGGAAGCTGCACTTGACCATAAACAAATCGTTTCCAACCGCCGCAAAGAAAAAGAATCGAATATGACAGAAGCGATTGGACAGGCAGTTGCATACACCGCGCTTAACTTGCGCGTGCAGGCAATTTTAGCGCCGACCGAAAGCGGCCATACGGCTAAAATGATTTCGAAATACCGTCCAGGTTCGCCAGTCATTGCAGTGACATCAACTGCACGAACTGCACGCAAACTGACTTTGATCTGGGGCGTTCAGCCGATTGTTGGAACACGCGTTGAATCGACAGATGAAATGCTTGATGTCGCAGTGGTAGAAGCGCTTAAGCACGGCTTGATCAAGCACGGTGACCTTGTCATCATCACAGCGGGCGTTCCAGTGGGTGAAGCAGGAACAACCAACTTAATGAAACTGCGCGTCATCGGTGACATCTTGGCGAAAGGGCAAGGGATCGGCAAGAGCGTCGGCTTCGGCGAAGCAGTGGTTGTGCGCAATGCTGAAGAAGCATTGGCAATGGATACCGAAGGCAAAATCATCGTCACTTACGGTACCGACCGCGACATGATGGATGCTATCAATAACTGTGCAGGCATCGTGACAGAAGAAGGCGGTTTGACAAGCCACGCTGCGGTAGTGGGGTTAAGCCTTGGGATTCCTGTAATCGTAGGTGTTAAAGATGCAGTAACGAAAGTGGAATCCGGCCAGGATATCACGATCGATGCAGATGCAGGCGTCATTTATCACGGTCATGCAAGCGTATAGTAAAGAAAACATGGAGGTCGATTGACTATGATGAAATGGATCTTTCTGGCATTGGTGATCGTACCGACTCTTGAGCTTGCGATTCTAATTTGGGCAGGCGGGCAGATCGGATTCTTCTGGACACTCGCCTTGATTGTGACGACTGGATTGCTTGGGGCTTACTTGGCAAAACGCCAAGGGCTGAAAGCGATCCGTGATATTCAATCGAGCATGAACCAGATGCAGCCGCCAGGCGATCGCTTGATCGGCGCTGCTTTTATCCTAGTGGGCGGAACATTGCTGCTGACGCCTGGATTTATCTCAGATGCGGTCGGGTTTAGCTTATTGTTCGCTCCGACTCAAAAGCTCTACAAGCCGTTCGTTTATCGGATGCTGCAGAAAAAGATGAAAAATACCCGGATTATTGTAGGATAATCCGGGATTCATTCATCATAAGCCAATCGTTTTTAAATTTTACCAAGCGTTTTCATTCACAAATTATACAAAGTTGATTATAATGACTAGGTAAGTCCATTTACGGAAAAGTGCATGAAAGCAGATGGCTCATCGTTCTGTTTTTTTTTTGGAATGATGAAGTAGAATGTAGAAGGAGAGATTTACATGACATCATCAAAAGGTTTAGAAGGTGTAGTCGCAACACAATCGGCGATCAGCTCGATCATCGATGATACCCTTACATACGTCGGCTACAACATCGACGATCTGGCGGACAACGCCAGCTTCGAAGAAGTGATTTACCTGTTGTGGCACCAGCGTTTGCCGAAGGCAGACGAACTAGCGGAGCTCA
The DNA here is from genome assembly GCF_018283455.1 of Planococcus sp. MSAK28401. Classification (NCBI taxonomy): domain Bacteria; kingdom Bacillati; phylum Bacillota; class Bacilli; order Caryophanales; family Caryophanaceae; genus Planococcus; species Planococcus alpniumensis. Next base: position 1,386,311 of record NZ_JAAMTH010000001.1, read on the forward strand.
AACAGCAGCTTGCTGACAACATGGCAGTGCCGCAAGCGGTGCTCGACCACTTCAAGACATACGACATCAAGCACGTCCACCCAATGGCGGCACTCCGTACAGCGGTCTCTATGCTCGGCCTCTTTGACGAAGAAGCGGAAGTCATGGAACCGGCGGCGAACTACCGCAAAGCCATCAAAATCCAGGCGAAGATCTCGACGCTCGTAACGGCATTCGGCCGCATCCGCGCCGGTAAAGAACCGATCCAACCGAAAACGGATTACAGCTTCGCGGCAAACTTCCTGTACATGCTGTCTGGTGAAGAGCCAAAAGACATCGAAGTTGAAGCGTTCAATAAAGCGCTTGTGCTTCACGCCGACCACGAACTGAACGCTTCGACGTTCACGGCGCGTGTCGCAGTTGCGACTTTGTCCGACGTCTATTCCGGCGTAACCGCCGCAATCGGCGCCTTGAAAGGCCCGCTGCACGGCGGTGCCAACGAGCAAGTCATGAAAATGCTCACAGAAATCGGTTCTGTCGACAACGTCGAGCCGGTCATCAAAGAAAAACTGGCGAACAAAGAGAAAATCATGGGCTTCGGCCACCGCGTCTACCAAAAAGGCGACCCGCGTGCGAAGCATTTGCGTGAAATGTCGCAAAAGCTCACAGAGCTTCGCGGCGAATCGAAATGGTATGACATGTCCGTGAAAATCGAAGAATTGGTGACCAGCGAAAAACCGCTTCCGCCAAACGTCGATTTCTATTCGGCTTCGGTCTACCACTCGTTGAACATCGAGCATGACTTGTTCACGCCGATCTTCGCGGTGTCCCGTGCGTCGGGCTGGCTCGCGCACATCCTGGAGCAATACTCGAACAACCGCTTGATCCGCCCGCGTGCGGAATACATCGGGCCTGGCATGCAAACTTACGTGCCGGTTAAAGAACGTTAATTCAGGCAATACAATAAAATTTGATGGGGCTGACACAATGTGCAGCCCCATGACTTTGAACTCAGGAGGAACTTACACATGACTAACGGAGAAAAAATCTCAGTAGAAAATGGCGTCTTGAACGTCCCTAACAATGCAGTCATCCCATACATTATCGGTGATGGAACTGGGCCGGATATCTGGAACGCAGCTTCACGCGTATTGGAAGAATCGGTAAACAAAGCTTATAACGGCGAAAAATCAATCGTCTGGAAAGAAGTTTTGGCTGGCCAAAAAGCTTTCGACGAAACTGGCGAATGGCTTCCAGAAGAAACACTTAACGTTATCCGCGAATACTTGATCGCAATCAAAGGGCCTCTTACTACGCCAATCGGCGGCGGTATCCGTTCATTGAACGTGGCACTTCGCCAAGAGCTTGACCTATACACTTGCTTGCGTCCTGTACGCTATTTCGAAGGCGTGCCTTCACCAGTTAAACGCCCTGAAGATACTGACATGGTCATCTTCCGTGAAAACACTGAAGATATCTACGCTGGTATCGAATACGCTAACGGCAGCGACGAAGTGAAAAAATTGATCTCATTCCTTACTGACGAAATGGGCGTCAAAAACATCCGCTTCCCTGAATCATCAGGTATCGGCATCAAACCGATTTCTGAAGAAGGAACAAAACGTTTGGTACGTGCTGCAATCAACTACGCGTTGACTGAAGGCCGCGATTCCGTAACACTTGTACACAAAGGGAACATCATGAAGTTCACTGAAGGAGCTTTCAAAAACTGGGGCTATGAAGTGGCTGAGCAAGAATTCGGCGACAAAGTCTTCACGTGGAACGAATACGATGCAATCAAAGACGAAAAAGGAACAGATGCTGCGAACAAAGCGCAAGAAGATGCTTTGGCTTCAGGCAAAATCCTTGTTAAAGATTCCATCGCTGACATCTTCCTTCAGCAAATCCTTACACGCCCAAGCGAGTTCGATGTTGTTGCAACGATGAACTTGAACGGTGACTATATTTCCGATGCCCTTGCTGCGCAAGTCGGCGGAATCGGGATCGCGCCTGGCGCGAACATCAACTACGATACAGGACATGCAATCTTCGAAGCGACTCACGGTACGGCTCCGAAATATGCTGGACTGGATAAAGTAAACCCTTCTTCTGTCATCCTTTCAGGCGTCTTGATGCTTGAACACCTTGGCTGGACAGAAGCTGCAAAATTGATCTCCGATTCAATGGAGAAAACAATTGCGTCTAAAGTTGTTACTTACGACTTCGCTCGCCTAATGGACGGTGCGACAGAAGTGAAAACATCTGCGTTCGCTGATGAGCTAATTAAAAACATGTAAAATGAAAGAGGAGGCTTTTGCCTCCTCTTTGTTGTATCATCCGAAGGAAAGGGGAGTTTTTCATGACATTCAAACGCAAAAAGATTTCGGTAATCGGTTCTGGATTTACAGGCGCCACGACAGCATTCCTGCTGGCGCAGAAAGAATTGGGGGATGTCGTCATCGTTGATATTCCTGCAATGGAAGATCCGGCCAAAGGAAAAGCGCTGGATATGGCGGAAGCAGCGCCTGTGTTGAATTTTGATGCCCATATTACAGGAACTTCGGATTACGGGGACACGAAAGATTCCGACCTCGTCATCATCACGGCGGGCGTAGCGAGAAAACCGGGCATGAGCCGCGATGATTTGGTGCAGACCAATCAGAAAGTCATGAAATCTGTCACAAAAGAAATCGTCGCCCACTCGCCAAACGCGACAATTCTGGTGCTGACTAATCCGGTGGATGCAATGACTTACACTGTTTTTAAAGAATCCGGCTTTCCGAAAGAACGGGTCATCGGCCAATCCGGCGTGCTTGATTCAGCACGTTTCCGCAGTTTTGTAGCGGAAGAGCTCAATCTGTCCGTCAAAGACATTACAGGATTCGTGCTGGGCGGCCACGGGGATGATATGGTGCCACTTGTCCGCTATTCATTTGCTGGCGGAATTCCGCTCGAAACCCTTATCCCGAAAGAACGGCTCGAGCAAATTGTGGAACGGACGCGAAAAGGCGGGGCAGAGATCGTCAACCTTCTCGGAAATGGCTCCGCGTATTATGCGCCTGCCGCCTCTTTGGTGGAAATGGCTGAAGCGATTCTTAAGGACCAAAAACGCGTCTTGCCTTCGATCGCTTATCTTCAAGGCGAGTACGGCATGGATGGCATCTATCTGGGTGTGCCGGCAGTGCTCGGTGCATCCGGAATTGAAAAGATCATTGAAATCGAGTTGAACGAAGAAGAAAAACAAGCTCTCGACAAGTCCGCTGCATCAGTGAAAGCAGTCATGGATGTATTAGCGTAAAACATGGAGCCGGGCAGGAAATCCTGTCCGGCTTTTTCTGTACATATATGCAAACTGGATTCGGGCATTGATTCACGGAGTTGCAAAGCGAGCGAGCTTGCACTTGTGCTCATGAAATTGATACTATAAGGGTATGAACCACTTAGGGGAGGGAAAGCCTGTGTTGCTCGGAAAAAAACGCAAATTAGGCAGAAAGATTGAAGATATTACGGTCGGTGAGAAGTTGAAGTTGACGGAAAAGGTCGAAGATAAGGACTTGCTTTTGTATCTCGGTCTGACGAACGATGGAAATCCATTGTATATCCAGCATGATTTTGCATCAACGACCAGTTTTGAAAAACCGGTTGTGCCGAACATCATGTTGACGGGAATCGTCACATCAGCAGTATCCAAATACATGCCAGGCCCAGGTTCGTATATTTGCGAACAGCATTTGGTTTTTAAAAAGCCGGTCTACCATTATGCGACAGTCGATTTTCTATTGGAAGTGGCCGATGTGGATGTAAGGGGTAATTTGGTGACCATCCGTGTAGAAGGCACCGATGAAGAAGGCGCAATTTGTATAGAGGGAAAAATTGTGGCACAACCGCCAAAGACCTCAAACAAATTGACGACGCAGGCGATGGAGAATTTTTAAAGCGGTTTGGGATGGGGGTTCCAAATTGAGTGTGGAGGATGCAAAATGCCGAAGAAAATTTTGATCATTGAAGACGAACATTCAATCGCAACGCTATTATCGTATAATCTGGTGCAGGCTGGATATGAAACAATCATCGCGAATGACGGTAAACAGGGCTATGACCTTGCACTGAGCGAAAAGCCGGATTTGATCGTGCTGGATTTGATGCTGCCATCAATGGATGGCGTGGAAGTGTGTAAATCACTGCGCCAGCAGAAAGTAAACATCCCGATCATCATGTTGACGGCAAAAGGCGATGAATTTGATAAAGTGCTTGGCTTAGAACTGGGCGCCGATGATTATATGACCAAGCCGTTCAGCCCGCGTGAAGTAGTTGCCCGCATCAAAGCGGTGTTGCGGAGGGCTGAGACAAGCCCTGTCATCCAGCAGGACGGGTCAGCCCCATATGTCTTCGGTAAACTACAAATTTTCCCAGACAGATTTGAAGTGTTTTTGGATGACAAGCAATTGGAATTTACACCGAAAGAATTCGAATTGCTTGTCTACTTGGCAGAAAATAAAAATAGGGTATTGACCCGCGATCAATTATTGAGTGCTGTGTGGAAATACGATTTTGCGGGCGATACCCGGATCGTCGATGTCCATGTCAGCCATTTGCGTGAAAAGATTGAAGCGAATACGCGCAAGCCGACTTATATCAAAACGATCCGTGGCTTGGGCTATAAATTCGAGGAGCCGAAAAGTTCATGACTTTCCGGCGCCGCCTGCTGATCTCTTTGCTGCTGTGGATCGGTACGTTGCTCGTCGGACTCTATTTGATCGTGCTTCAGTTTCTTCCTTTATATGAAGTGGCGGCAAATAAATCCGCTGTGTGGTTGGCGTTGGGGCTTATTTTCCTGATAGGGCTCGGGGCATCGGCCGTCATCGGTAATCGTATTATCCGTTTGCAAGTAGAGCCGGTGGAAAATGCCACGGCGACTGCAGTGGAGCTCGTGAAGGGGAACTACCGTGCACGCGCTTATGAATCCGATGCCCAGGGCAGCTTGGAGTTGAACAAGACGATCAACGTGCTTGCCCGCAATCTGCAGGAAGTCGCAACTGTCCGCCTTATGGAGCAAGAGCGGTTGAAAACCTTGATCGAGAATATGGGCAGCGCACTGGTCATGATTGACCGGCAAGGGACGATTTCCCTGGTCAACCGTGCCTTTCTCGAAGAAACCGGCTTGAGCAGTGGTGCGGTTCTTGGCAGTTTGTACCGTGAAATCGATATCGCGCCCGAGCTGAAATCCTTCATTGAAACAGTATTCATGACTGAGACCCGTTCGCGCGATCAAATCGAGTTTGCTGAAGGGTTGAAAATGAAGAACTTGGATGTCTACGGCGCACCGGTCATCGGCGAACACGAACGCTGGCTGGGTGTAGTCATTGTTTTCCACGATATTACCGAGCTGAAAAAACTAGAACAAGTGCGCAAGGATTTTGTGGCGAACGTTTCCCATGAATTGCGCACGCCCGTCACCTCCATCAAAGGTTTCTCGGAAACCTTGCTGGATGGCGCTTATCAAGATACAGATACCTTATTGTCCTTTTTGGAAATTATCCAGACAGAAAGCAACCGCTTGGAAATGCTCATCAATGATTTGCTTAACCTGTCGAATATGGAGCGTTCCGCATTCCACATCGAGTTGGAGCCGACGGACATGAAAGCGGTCATTGAACGGGCCGTCGAAACGGTGCACCCGAAACTGGCAGAAAAGAATATTAGCCTTGAATTGGATCTGGCACCGGTTATCGTGAACGGCGACGGGAACCGGCTCATCCAAGTCATCGTCAATTTATTGATCAATGCTTCCACTTATTCACAGGAAAACACCAAAGTGTCGCTGAAGCTTTATGCAGAAGGCGATCAGGCCATCGTGAAAGTGGAAGATCAAGGAATCGGCATCGAAGCATCCGAAATCGGCCGCTTGTTTGAGCGCTTTTACCGAGTTGACCGGGCCCGCAGCCGGAATTCGGGCGGCACTGGCCTCGGGCTTTCGATCGTCAAACATATCATTGAAGCGCATCATGGCAATGTCGAAGTGGAAAGCGAAGTCGGCGTCGGGACGACCTTTACCGTTCATTTGCCACTTGCGGAAGAAATTTAGGAGGAACATATGGAAACCAAACACCCATTTTTGCCGATCATTGTCGGCACCGATATGAATGCTTACAATATGGCAATTTCATTTCATGAAGCTTACGGCATCAAGCCGATTTTGATCGGCAAGGAGCCATTATCCTTCACGGAGATGAGCTCGATCACTGAAACAATCGAATTTGATAAAAAATTATCGGAGCCTGAACATTTCGCTGATATTTTAATCGCCATGGCAGACAAATACAGAGCTCCCGGCAAAACTTTGCTGCTAGTCGGCACGAACGATTTATACGTACGCTTGATCATCGAAAATGCCAAAGTGCTGCGTGAGCATTATGTGTTCAATTATCCGAACGAAGCATTGATGAACCAGCTGCAGATGAAAGCGAATTTCTATGAATTGTGCAAAGAGCACGGCATCGATACACCGACGACTTATTTTTACGACTGCAGCCAGGATGTGCCGTTCGATGATAGCGACATGATGTATCCGGTCGTTGTCAAACCAAGCAATGGCATCGAATACAGCCGCAATAAGTTCGAAGGCCAGGAAAAAGTCTATAAAGTGGACAGCCCGAAAGAATTATTCGAAGTCGTCCAGAAAATCAAGGCAAGCGGCTACCGCGATGAATTAATCATTCAGGATTTCATTCCGGGCGATGATACATATATGTGGGATTCCGTCATTTACGCCAATTCGAAAGGCCAGACGCAATTGGTGACATTCGCACAAGTCGTACTGCAAGAGCACACCGTGACGGCGATCGGCAATTATACGGCGCTCATCACGCGTTTCGACAAGGAAATGATGCAAAAGCTCCAGCATTTCCTGGAAGCTGTCGACTATACCGGTTTCGCCAATTTCGATTTAAAATACGATTCGCGCGACAAGAAATTCAAGGTCTTCGAAGTGAATATCCGCCAAGGACGCTCCAGCTATTACGTGACGGCGCTTGGCCATAATATGGCACAGTACTTAGTCGATGATTTAATCTACAAAATGGAAAAGCCGATCACTTATTTAAATGAAGATTTCCTGTTCACTGTCGTTCCAAAAGTGGTATTGCGCAATTTCGTCCAAAACCAGGCGGTCCAAAAAGACATCAAGCGCTTGATCAAGGAAAAGAAATACGGCAATCCGCTATTTTATAAAAAAGACACCCATATGAAACGCAAACTGTATCTTTTTGCGCGCCAAGTGAATTATTATAAAAAATACAAAAACAATCAATGGTAAGTTTACAAAGGCTTAACACCAGCTTCACAATCAGGTGCTATTCTTAAATAGAACCCCCTTCAACCGCATGACTTGAAAAAGAGCCCCTCCCCGGGCTCTTTTTCTATTTTACTGAAACTATTTCACTATCATTCCGTATACATAGTTATAAAGATAAAAAGGGGGAAACACCATGACTACGAAACGAGTGCTGTCGATTATCGGTTTATCGGTTGCCGGCATACTTTTATTGGTCGCTGTCTTTACTTCCTGGTATACGGTTGATGAATCGGAGCAGGCAGTCATTAATACATTCGGTGAAGCGGGGGAGCCGGTCACAGAATCAGGCCTTCATTTCAAGATGCCTTGGCCGATTCAAAAAGCGGAAGTGATGTCAAAAGAAACTTACAGCCTTCAATTCGGCTATGACCAAAACGAGGATGGCGAAGTCACTTCATACGACAAAGAGACCAAGATGATCACAGGAGACGAGAACATCGTTTTGACGGATCTCGTTGTGCAATGGAAAATTACTGACCCGAAGAAATTCCTGTTCAATGCAGAAGATCCTCGTGAGATGCTCCATGATGCCACATCCGCCTCGATCCGTTCAATTATCGGCAGTTCCTTGATCGACGATGCCTTGACTTCAGGAAAAGCGGAAATCGAAGCGGAAACACGCGACTTGCTATCATCGCTTATCGAAGAATACGATATCGGCATTACCGTCTTGGCAGTGAAGCTGCAGGATGTGGAGCTGCCGAACGAAGAAGTCCGCGCAGCGTTCACGAACGTGACGGATGCACGTGAGACAATGAACACAAAAATTAATGAAGCGAATAAATACGAGAACCAGAAGCGCAACGAAGCCTTAGGTGAGAAATCGGCCATTAATTCACGGGCAGAAGCGCAGAAAGTCGAGCGGGTCGAGCAGGCGACAGGGGATGTTGCGGTATTCGATAAACTGTATGCCGAATACGAAGGCAATCCTGAAGTAACCAGGCAGCGCTTGATCATGGAAACCTTGGAATCGGTGCTGCCGAATGCCAAACTCTATATTATGAATGATGACGAAGGAACAATGAAGTATTTGCCGCTCGGTGAAATGCAGACTGTGGTACCGCCAGCAGCGGAAGAAGAAACTGAAGAAGGGGGCGGCAACTGATGGATCCGAAACAGCCATTCGGCAATTCCAATACGACGGACATCTTCGGCAATAAAAACCGGGCAAAAAAACCGAGAGAGCCGAGAGAACCAATCAATTACAAGAAATACTGGAAACCGATCCTCATCTCGACAATCGTCTTTTTCTCACTGCTGATCGTCTTGACCAATACCTATGTTGTAAAAGAAAACGAATACCGCGTCGTCCGCCAGTTTGGCGAAGTCGTCAAAGTTCAGGAAGATCCCGGCATCAAAATGAAGGTTCCGTTCATTCAAAGCGTGACGACCATCCCGAAATACCAGATGACCTATGATGTGACGGAAGCTGAGATCAACACGCGGGACAAAAAGCGAATTCTCATCGATAATTACGCAGTTTGGCATGTGACCGACCCGTTGAGTATGATTTCCAATGCCGGCACGATCATCAACGCCGAATCGCGCATGGAAGAGTTTATCTATTCCGTCGTGCGCACCGAGCTTGGCCAACTGAATTATGATGAAATCATCAATGATGAAAATTCCTCGCGCGGCAGTTTAAATGATACGGTGACTACAAGAGTCAATGAATTGCTAGAAACGGATCAATATGGCATTGAAGTCGTCGATGTCCGCATGAAACGTACCGATTTGCCGGCAGAAAACGAACAAGCCGTCTTTACGCGGATGATCTCAGAACGTGATTCGACTGCGCAGGATTACTTGTCGCAAGGCGATGCACGCAAGCGTGAAATCGAAGCGCAAGCCGACCGCGAAGCACAGGAAGTCATTGCGACCGCCAAAAAAGAAGCAGCCTTGATCCAAGCAGACGGGGAAGCAGAAGCTGCCCAGATCTACAATGAATCGTTCTCGAAAGACCCTGAGTTTTATGAGTTATACCGTTCACTCGAATCGTATTCGAAAACGGTCGGTGAAGATACAGTTATCATCATGCCGTCGGATTCACCTTATGCAAGACTGTTATCTGGAAATCTTGAATAGCTAATGAGCCGTCATTTCTCTTCTATTTGCCTGCGTGGTAAAATAAAGGGAATGACGGCTTTTTTTATGGAAAGGGGTAATTTTGTGTCAAAGAAAATCTTATTGCTCGATGGCAACAGCCTGGCATACCGCGCATTTTTCGCGCTGCCGCTATTGACCAACGATAATGGTGTGCACACGAATGCAGTATACGGCTTCACGACGATGCTGCAAAAGCTATTGGAGGAAGAAAAGCCGACACATATGATGGTGGCATTCGATGCCGGGAAAACAACTTTCCGCAACGAAGCCTATAAAGAATACAAAGGCGGACGGCAAAAGACTCCACCCGAACTGTCCGAGCAATTCCCGTATTTGCGCAAGCTGCTTGCTGCATACAAGATCAAACAATACGAACTCGATAATTACGAAGCGGATGATATCATCGGTACGCTGAGCCTTCAAGCCGAACAAGCAGGCGACCAGGTCGTCGTCGTTTCGGGAGACAAGGATTTGACGCAGCTCGCCTCAAACTCGACGGTTGTCTACATCACCCGCAAAGGAATTACCGATATCGAGAAATACACAGTAGACCATATTCAAGAGAAATATGGCCTGACGCCGTTGCAGATTATCGATATGAAAGGCTTGATGGGTGATTCCTCCGATAATATTCCAGGCGTGCCGGGCGTCGGCGAAAAGACAGCTTTGAAGCTGCTCGCCAAACACGGGTCGGTTGAAGGCGTCTATGAAGCAATCGAGGAACAAAAAGGCAAAATGAAGGAAAAGCTCGTGGAAAATGAAGAGCTTGCCTATCTGTCCAAAAAGCTGGCAACAATCGAACGCCAAGCACCCGTGGAAGTATCGATCGATGAACTCGATTATGCAGGCCCCGACCAGGATGAATTGGTGCGCATTTGGAACGAGCTCGCTTTTAAATCATTGCTGGAGAAATTGGATTATACGGCAGAGGAAACCGATAAAGAAGAGCTGCATTTCGAAGTGCTCGAATCAGTCGATCAGAGCCTGCTTGAAGATGGCATGGCGGTCCACTTGGAATTGTATGATGAACATTACCATAGCTGCGATTTGCTGGGTGTTTCATTGGCATCTGAAAAAGCCACCTATGTCATCCCAATGGAAGTGGCGGAACAATCAGAAGCGCTGAAGGCGTGGCTCGAAGACGCGGTGGCCGCCAAATATATGTCCGATTCAAAAGCCGCGACTGCGGCATTCCTCAGAAAAGGCATTAAGATCGATGGAGTCGACTTTGATCTGATGCTCGGCGCCTATATCGTCAATCCGTCGCTGAAGTATACGGACTTGGCTGATATTGTCCGTGAATACGGTTATTCGGATGTCTCGACCAACGAACAGGTCTACGGCAAAGGGGCAAAGAAAAAAGTTCCTGAAGCGGCTGAATTGAATGAACATATGGCGAGAAAAGCGAGAGCAATCTATAATGTGCGCCCCGTGGTCGTCAAAAAGCTGGAAGAAAACGAGCAATTTGACTTATACGATAAATTGGAGCTGCCGCTCGCAAAAGTGCTCGGGCAAATGGAATCGCTCGGCGTCAAAGTAGACCGCGGCCAATTGACTGACATGGGCGTGGAATTGAAGCGCAAGCTCGGCATGATCGAACAGGAAATCTATTCGCTTGCCGGACAGGAGTTCAATATCAATTCGCCGAAGCAGCTTGGGGTTATCTTATTCGAGCAATTGGGCTTGCCGGCGATCAAAAAAACCAAAACCGGCTACTCGACTGCAGCGGATGTGCTGGAGAAATTGGAAGGCAAACACGAAATCATCCACCATATCCTGATGTACCGCCAGCTCGGCAAATTGCTGTCGACGTATATTGAAGGTTTATTGAAAGAGATTCACGAAGACGGCAAGGTCCATACCCGTTTCCAACAAGCCTTGACGACAACCGGCAGGCTCAGTTCCACGAACCCGAACTTGCAAAACATCCCGGTACGCCTGGAAGAAGGCCGCAAAATCCGCAAAGCGTTCGTCCCATCAGAACCTGGATGGGTCATGGTCGCGGCGGACTATTCACAGATCGAATTGCGCGTGCTTGCTCATATGTCGAAAGACGAGAGCTTGATCGAAGCATTCCAATCGGATCTGGATATCCACACGAAAACAGCCAGCGACGTCTTCAATGTGTCGCTCGAAGAAGTGACTTCCGACATGCGCCGCGCGGCTAAAGCGGTCAATTTCGGCATCGTCTATGGTATTAGCGACTACGGCTTGTCGCAAAACTTGAATATCACCCGTAAAGAGGCAGCTGACTTTATCGAGCGGTATTTGGCAAGTTTCCCAGGCGTGCAGGGCTATATGACCTCAATTGTCGAACAGGCGAAAAAAGATGGTTTTGTCACGACCTTGATGAACCGCCGCCGCTATTTGCCGGACATCAATAGCTCGAACTTCAATTTGCGCAGTTTTGCGGAACGCACCGCGATGAATACGCCGATTCAGGGAAGTGCGGCCGATGTTATCAAGCAGGCGATGATCGAAATGGATATCGCCCTTGAACGTGAAGGATTGCAGTCGAAGATGATCTTGCAAGTGCACGATGAATTGATTTTTGAAGCACCTGCCGAAGAACTCGAAAAACTCATGGAACTGGTTCCTGAAGTAATGGAGTCGGCTGTGAAACTCAATGTGCCTTTGAAAGTCGATATCGCGTCAGGCGATACTTGGTACGATACAAAATAAGGAGGAATTTGTAATGCCGGAACTTCCGGAAGTAGAAGGGGTGGTCCGGCAAATCCGCCCCGTGTCGATCGGCAAACGCATCGTCTCGGTCGATGTGTCCGATACGATCCGAAAATCAAAGCAATCGGGTAAAGAAGCGATCTTGAAACGCATCGAAGCGGATGACTTTCAAGAGCGTCTGACCGGTGCCCAAATACTCGCCGTCGAACGGCGCAGCAAATATATTTACATGACCATGAAAGACGAGCAGGAATTCCTGCTCGTCAACCATCTGGGCATGTCGGGGGCATGGTTTTTCGTCGATAGCCTGCTGTCGATTCCAGAAGATAAGTTCAGGCGCCACGTACATGTGGTGCTGACGCTTGATGACGGCAATTTGTTGGCGTTCTCGGATATCCGGCGTTTTGGGGAAATGCGCGTGCTCACGAGCGAAGCGGATTTTCCGCCGCTTCTGTTAATGGCGCCAGAGCCTTTTGCTGACGAGGCACTTGAATGGTTTTTGCAGCAATCGGAAAGCCCAAAATTTCGCAATAAGCCAATCAAAGAAGTCATCATGGACGGTACGGTCATCTCAGGATGCGGCAATATCTATGCGACAGAAGCGCTGTTCCGTATGAAAATCCATCCGAAGCGCGCAGCAAGCCGCATTAGCCGCAAGCGCAAAATTGAATTGTTCCAGGCCATTGCCGCTATTCTGCTCGAGAGCATCGAAGCAGGTGGCAGCACGATTTCCGATTACCGCAATATCAACGGGGAATCAGGCAGCATGCAGAATCGTTTTGGCATGTACGGCAAGAAGACGTGCACGGTTTGTGGGACAGAGACTAAAACAGTAAAAATCGCGAGCCGGGCGTCCGTCTATTGCCCATCTTGCCAGAAATGAGGAACATACATGATCATTGGACTCACCGGCAGCATTGCGAGCGGCAAGAGCACTGTCTCACAAATGCTCAAGGAATTGGGATATCCGGTCGTTGACGCAGATCTGGTCGCTAGACAGGTTGTCGAGCCCGGAACGGAAACATTGAACAGCATCGCGCAAGCTTTCGGCCCGGAAGTGATCCTTGCTAATGGATCGATGGACCGCGAAAGAGTCGGGAAGATCATCTTCAACGATCCAACGAGCCGAAAAAAATTGAACGACATCATCCACCCGGCAATACGCCGGGAAATGCTTAGGCAACGCCAAGCATTTTTGGATGAAGGATATGAAACCGTTATCATGGACATTCCGCTGTTATTCGAAAGCAAGCTCCAGCGTATGGTCGACAAAATCCTGGTAGTCAGTGTATCAGAACAACAGCAATTAAAACGCCTCATGGAGCGCAACGGATTGGCCGAACAGGAAGCCAAAGCACGAATTGCTTCGCAGCTGCCCTTCAGTGTCAAAGAACAAGGTGCAGATGAAGTGCTGGATAACAACGGTTCTGTGGATAACACAAAGCGCCAATTAATGCGCATATTGGACAATTGGCAGACACATCCATAAAAAAGTATGCGCTTTCTTTTGTTTTCAGGTTCTCTAAAAAGAATAATGTGTTATACTATATATCGAATTGAAAATATGAGTATGACTTATTTAAATGGGGGACAAATACATGACAGTTTCGATTGCAATTAACGGGTTTGGCCGCATCGGCCGTATGGTTTTCAGACAAGCAGTTTTAATGGATGACGTGACAATTTCGGCGGTCAACGCCGGTTATCCAGCAGAAACACTTGCTCACTTGATTAAGTATGACACAAATCACGGTACCTTCTCCGGTGAAGTGAAAGCGGAAGAAAATGCGTTGGTTGTAAACGGAAAGCGTATTCAATTGGTTAACGAGCGCGACCCATTGAAACTCCCTTGGGAGGAAATGGGTGTCGATATCGTCATCGAAGCGACAGGCAAGTTTAACTCGCGCGATAAAGCTGCTCTTCATCTGGAGGCAGGAGCGAAGAAAGTCATCTTGACTGCTCCAGGCAAAAATGAAGACATTACGATTGTAATGGGCGTCAATGATGACAAATTGGATGTCGAAAAACACCACATTATCTCGAACGCCAGTTGCACGACGAATTGCTTGGCTCCTGTCGCTAAAGTGCTGAATGATGCATTCGGGATCGAAAACGGATTGATGACGACTGTCCATGCGTATACCAATGACCAAAAGAATTTAGACAACCCACATAAGGATCTTCGTCGCGCGCGTGCTTGTGCGCAGTCGATCATTCCGACCTCAACAGGAGCTGCCAAAGCGTTGTCACTTGTTCTCCCTGAACTGGAAGGGAAACTGCACGGCCTGGCTCTTCGCGTCCCGACACCGAATGTGTCGCTCGTTGACCTTGTCGTCGATGTCCAGCAGGATGTGACAGTAGAAGATGTTAACCGGGCATTCATGGATGCGTCGGAAGGGGCGCTTGCAGGCATCCTCGATTTGACGATGGAGCCATTGGTGTCGATCGACTTCAATACAAACCCGAGTTCTGCAATCGTTGACGGCTTGACTACCATTGTCATGGGCGACCGCAAAGTGAAAGTGCTCGCTTGGTATGATAACGAATGGGGCTACTCTGCCCGCGTTGTCGACTTGATGAAAAAAGTAGCCAATTCTATGGCTGTCGCTTCAAAATAATGCAAAAAGATTCCGCTTTTCTTCTTACTAGAAAAGCGGAATCTTTTTTGTTGTTGTATTGAAAAAAATATCGGATAGAGCATTTATTTATTGCATTTCGAAAACATTCATCATATACTATGAATCGTAGCCAAAAACGGCTGCCACTTCTCAATTTCTATTTACTGGAAGAGCAAGGAATTAGGAGCGTATATTATTATTCTTTTGACTGCTTAAAGGGTTAGGACCTCTTTGGACTAACTTTCCCCCGTGGTAGTCAGCTTTGAATATTTTGCGCAAAACCAAAATGTTATCAAAGGGGGAAACGAACCATGGAAACTATGGGACGTCACGTAATCGCAGAACTTTGGCAGTGTGATTTTGACAAATTAAACGATATGGACTATATCGAAAAGACTTTTGTTGATGCAGCACTCAAATCAGGTGCGGAAATCCGCGAAGTCGCTTTTCATAAATTTGCACCACAGGGTGTCAGCGGCGTAGTCATCATTTCGGAATCACACCTGACTATTCACAGCTTCCCGGAACACGGGTATGCGAGTGTCGATGTGTATACTTGCGGAGATCTTGATCCAACAATTGCAGCTGATTACATCGCGCAAGCTTTGGACTCAAAGCAAAGCGAAGTAACTGAAGTGCCACGCGGCATGGGGCCAGTCGGCGCCGGAGCTACAAAAGTATCACTGACGGTGTAACTGACCGCTAATAACGCAAAACACAAGCAGAGGAGAAAATCCTCTGCTTTTTCTAATGTTTGGGGAATTTTTTTGTTATACTGTTACTACCAGATAGAGAATTTTCGGGGAGATGTCTACCATGAAATGTCCAGCTTGCCAGCATAACGGCACCCGCGTAGTAGATTCGCGGCCAATAGATGAAATGAAATCAATCCGCAGGCGACGTGAATGCGAAGCGTGTGGCTACCGCTTCACCACGTTCGAAAAAGTGGAAGAGATGCCGCTGATCGTCGTGAAAAAAGATGGCTCCCGTGAAGAATTCAGCCGCGAGAAGGTGTTGCGCGGATTGATTCGCGCGTGTGAAAAGCGCCCAGTCTCGCTTGATATGCTTGAAGGGGTCGTTTTCGATATCGAAAAAGAACTTCGCCGGAGCGGAAATCCTGAAGTGAAATCGGAAGAAGTCGGAGAACTGGTCATGAACCGTTTAGCGGATATCGATGAAGTGGCCTATGTCCGCTTCGCATCCGTCTATCGCCAGTTCAAAGACATTACGGTCTTCATCGATGAACTTAAGGATCTGCTTGACCGCAATCCCGGTGATAAGGACAGCAAATAAGGCGGTGAGCACATGACGATGTACAAAGAACTCCAGCCCGCCGACTTGTACCGGATCCGCATGCCGTATCCATTTTCCAATTACGACCGACAATTGCTGACACTGCTCTATCAGCCGATGATTGGTTCGGATGCCATCTCCCTCTACTTGACGCTGTGGGCGGATGGGGAAATGCGCTCCGAGGATTCGACCCATTACACGTTAATGAATACACTCGGAAAACCGGTCAAGGCGATTTTCGAATCCCGCATCCAATTGGAAGCGATCGGTTTATTAAAAACTTACCGGAAAGACGGGGAAGACCGTTCCTTTATCTATGAACTGTGTCCGCCGCTAGACCCGAAACCTTTTTTTGCCGACCCGCTATTGTCGATGTTCCTGTTCAGTAAAATAGGGGAATCGTCTTATCGGAGGGTCCGCGACCGTTTTATCATCCAGACGCCGCTTACTGCTGGATACGAGGAAGTCTCCAGAACCTTCACGGATATTTTCCAACCGGTGCATGCGAAGTCCGGTTACCCTGCAGACCAAAAAGAGCTAGAATCACGGACAGACGGGGAATATGAGATGGAACAGGACTTTGATTTTGCGCTGTTGCGCCAGGGCCTATCTGAACAACTTGTGCCAAAGCGTGTGTTGACGCCGGCCATCCGCAACTTTATCGTCAAACTGTCATTTCTCTACGGTTTTGGGCCGCTTGAAATGCAAAAAGTCGTATTGCTGGCGATCGAAGATGATTACCGGATAGATGAAGAGGGGCTGCGCAAGGCTGCTTCCGATTATTATAAAATGACCGTCACGACAACTGCACCGAAACTCGAGCCGGTTAAAAAGGCAGAACCGAAAACGCAACAACCTGATGCACAACAAGGGCCTGTAAATAAAGAAGACGAGTTGATCGCATATTTGGAATCAGCATCACCGCTTCAAGTACTGCGCGATATCGCGGACGGCAAAGAACCGCTGCCGGCCGATGTGCAATTAGCGAACCAGTTGGTGACGCAGCATGGCATGGAGCCGGCTGTCGTCAATGTATTGCTTCAATACGTCCTGTTGCGTACGGATATGAAACTGACAAAAGCGTATGTAGAAAAAATTGCCTCACATTGGTTGAGGAAAAATGTCACGACTGCTAAACAGGCGATGGAATTTGCACGCATCGAGCATACACAGTATATGAAATGGAAAAACGAATCAGGTGCCGCGCCTAAAAAATCGGCATCTTCCGGCCGCAAGCCGATCCGAGAAGAAAAGCTGCCTGAATGGTTCAATAATAAAGACGAAGTGGAAACGCCTGGACAAGGGGCTTCAAGTGAACAGCTCGAACAGGAAAAACAGAAATTGCTTGCGAAGCTTGCGTTGAAGAAAAGAAAGGGTGATTAGATGGAACCGATTCGTGAAACGATGAAGCGAGTGGTCAATGCGCCCTCATTTTCCGAGCGCTATGATGCAATGAAGAAAGAAGTGCTGGAACATCCCGGCGTCCTTAAATTCCTTAAAGAGCACGAAGAGGAAATTGACGGGCCGACAGTGGAAAAAGGGATGGGCAAGCTATACGAATATATCGACCAATCGCATGACTGCAATAAATGCCCGAACCTCGGCGGCTGCATCAATCATCTAAAAGGATTCGAACCGAATCTCGTATTGGAGCGCGGCAATATCGGTATTTCGTACACCAAATGCCGGTTGAAGACTGCTGAGGACAATAAGCGGCATGCATCTTCCTTGATCCACAGCATGTACATGCCAAAAGAAGTGATGGCAGCGAGAATCGAAAACTTTGAGCTGGACGACCGCAGGCTGCCTGCTTTCCGTGCAGTTGATGACTTCTTGGAGAAAGCGACCGGGCCAGACTCGCTCCCTGAAAAAGGCTTGTATTTATATGGCAAGTTCGGGACTGGTAAATCCTATTTGCTGAGCGCTGTTGCGAATGAGCTGGCAGAGATCAACGTCAAAACGGTTCTCGTATTCGTGCCGGAATTCATGCGCGAAATGAAGCAAGCGATCGGCGACCATACACTTCAGGAGAAAATCGAATACGTCAAACGAGCCGATGTGCTCATGCTCGATGATATCGGGGCTGAAGCGATGTCGAGCTGGACGCGCGACGAAGTGCTCGGTACGATTCTTCATTACCGGATGGCGGAGAAATTGCCGACTTTCATGAGCTCGAACTTCAGCTATTCTGAACTCGCGCACCATTTGACTTATTCACAGCGCGGCGAAAAAGAAGACTTGAAGGCAGCACGCATTATGGAACGGATCCAGGCATTGACCGTCCCAGTCAAACTTGAAGGCGAAAACCGCCGCAACAAGTAAGAGAAACTATTGCCTTTTGATTTTTTTCATCGTATAGTAAGAAACATCAATAATGATTTACATGCAATGACAAGGACATGAGCGATCGCGCGCGGCACACAGAGAGGGAAGACACGGCTGAAAGCTTCCCGGCACAGCGTTTTCGTTTACCCCCTTCGAGCAGCGCCTGCGAACTTCAGTAGCAGGCGACGGTACCGGCCCGTTAGCCGATGCAGAGCTTCATTCCGCACGCAAAAATTGTGTGGAAGAGAAGAAGGGTGGAACCACGAACAGAGCTTCGTCCCTTTTGGGATGGGGCTTTTTGTGTGGAAAAAAAGAAAAGCGGAAGCTGCCGAAAGCGGAAGCTAACCTAAGTGCGCGACGTCCTGTCGCAACGGTTAGCTGACCCACATCCTGTGGCCCTCCGAAAGGCTTAAGGCGCACTGGCGAAGCGGCGCTTTCTGCCGCACAGCCAGGGTGACTTAAGACCCCGAGGAGCTAGGCGCTGAAGCTACCGTTCTGGCTCGACAGGCATAAGCTGGGTTCCCGAAGCGGCGCTCTTTGCCGCACAGGGAGACTGGCTTACGACCCGAGAGGCAGGCAGCAGAAGCTAGACAACAAAAAACCTGAAGCGCTGAACCAGACCCTGTGGTTCTCGATTCACCCGATATCATTCAAAGGAGAGATTCATATGGCAGACATGATTCAATTAAAATTCCCAGACGGCGCAGTAAAAGAGTTCGCCAAAGGAACATCTACAGAAGAAATCGCTCAATCCATCAGCCCAGGCCTTCGCAAAAAAGCGGTAGCAGGAAAGCTTTCCGGCAACTTAGTCGATTTGAAAGCCCCTCTTGAGGCGGATGGCGACATCGCGATCATCACACCGGAATCCGAAGAAGCATTGGAAGTACTTCGCCACAGCTCAGCGCATTTGATGGCTCAAGCAGTCAAACGCTTGTATCCGGATGCCAAGCTTGGCGTTGGGCCGGTCATCGAAAACGGCTTCTATTACGATATCGATACAGAGTCGGCGATTACAGCTGAAGATTTGCCGGTCATTGAAAAAGAAATGAAGAAAATCATCAACGAAAACTTGGACATCGTCCGTGTGGAAGTATCGAGAAATGAAGCGCAGCAACGATTTGAAGCGATCAACGATCCATACAAGCTGGAGCTTCTAGAAGCGATCCCAGAAGATGAGCAAGTGTCGATCTACGAACAAGGCGAATTTTTCGACCTGTGCCGCGGCATCCACGTGCCATCGACTGGCAAATTGAAAGAATTCAAATTACTAAGTGTCGCCGGTGCTTACTGGCGCGGCGATAGCGACAATAAAATGCTTCAGCGCATCTACGGAACAGCTTTCTTCAAAAAAGAAGAATTGAAAGCCCATCTTGAAATGCTGGAAGAAGCGAAAGAGCGCGACCACCGCAAAATCGGCAAAGAGCTCAATTTGTTCATGAACTCCCAAAAAGTCGGGCAAGGCTTGCCGATGTGGCTGCCGAAAGGCGCAACAATCCGCCGCATCATCGAACGCTATATTGTCGACAAAGAAGAGCGCATGGGCTATGACCATGTTTACACACCGGTCATGGGCAGTGTCGAATTGTATAAAACGAGCGGCCACTGGGATCATTACCAAGAAAACATGTTCCCAGTCATGCAAATGGACAACGAAGATTTGGTGCTGCGCCCGATGAATTGCCCGCATCACATGATGATCTACAAGCAAGGCATTCATTCCTACCGCCAATTGCCGATCCGTATCGCAGAACTTGGGCTGATGCACCGCTACGAAATGTCAGGTGCCTTGTCGGGCTTGCAACGCGTGCGCGGTATGACATTGAACGATGCCCACCTGTTCGTGCGCCCGGACCAGATCAAAGAAGAATTCAAACGCGTCGTCAACCTCGTCATCGACGTATACAAAGACTTCGATTTGAAAGACTATTCGTTCCGCGTATCCTACCGCGACCCGGCGGATAAAGAAAAATACTACGACGATGACGCCATGTGGAACCGTGCGCAATCGATGCTGAAAGAAGCGATGGATGAACTCGGCCTCGATTATTTCGAAGCAGAAGGTGAAGCGGCATTCTACGGGCCGAAACTTGATGTTCAAGTGAAAACAGCGCTTGGCAAAGAAGAAACTTTGTCGACTGTCCAGCTCGATTTCCTCTTGCCGGAGAAATTCGATTTGACATATATCGGTGAAGACGGCAAACAGCACCGCCCGGTCGTCATCCACCGCGGCGTCGTCTCTACAATGGAACGTTTTGTCGCATTTCTCATCGAAGAATACAAAGGCGCATTCCCGACTTGGCTCGCGCCAGTACAAGTGGAGATCATCCCGGTATCGCTTGATGTGCACAGCGAATACGCAAAAGAGCTTCAGGAAAAAATGCAACAGCATAAATTGCGCGTCGATATCGATGAGCGCGACGAAAAGCTCGGCTATAAAATCCGCGAAGCACAGATGCAGAAAGTTCCATATATGCTAGTCATCGGCGATAAGGAACTGGAAAGCGGCTCAGTCAATGTCCGCAAATACGGTGAGCAGAACTCCGAGAGCATGCCATTCGAGGACTTCCTTAAACTCGTTCAATCCGAACTTCACTAAAGTGCTTGACAGTAAAAGTGCTGCGTGATATTCTTATTTAGGTTATTGAATACTTATATGTGCAAGCAGGAGCGCCCGCTTCTCACCTGATCGACCGATTGTTGGCAGGTAGACACGATTGACTTTTACATGCATCTAGCATGTGTCATATTATGGCGGGCGGACTCCTCGGGGTTCGCCCGCTTTTTGTTTGCACCTGTGAACCGGATCGTCCGGTTTACACATTTAAGCTATTCGCGACACTACCCGGAGGTGGATCATTATTAGCAGAGACAACAATGTAAACGAAGGCATTCGTGCACGTGAATTACGGGTTATTGACCAAAATGGTGAACAGCTCGGCATCAAATCACGCAACGAGGCGCTCGAGATTGCAGCCCGTGTCAACTTGGATCTAGTACTAGTGGCTCCTCAAGCTAAGCCGCCGGTCGCACGGATCATGGACCACGGCAAGTTCAAATTTGAACAGCAGAAAAAAGAGCGCGAAATTCGTAAAAACCAAAAAATCATCAACGTCAAAGAGGTTCGCTTGAGCCCTGGCATCGATGACCACGATTTTAACACGAAGCTCCGCAATGCCATCAAGTTCCTTGAAAAAGGCGACAAAGTGAAAGCTTCAATCCGTTTCAAAGGCCGTGCGATCACGCACAAAGAAATCGGACAACGTGTCCTTGAGCGCTTCGCAGAAGAGTGCAAGGAAGTTGCGACGGTTGAACAGCGCCCGAAAATGGAAGGCCGCAGCATGTTCTTGATGCTGAACCCGGTCAACGAGAAGGAATAATAGCATAATTGTTTAGGAGGAACCCGAAATGCCGAAAATGAAAAGCCACAGTGGAGCGTCTAAACGCTTCAAGAAAACTGGAACTGGTAAAGTAAGACGCAACCGTTCCCACACTAGCCACTTGTTCGCAAACAAATCGACTAAGCAAAAACGTAAGCTTCGCAAGAGCTCATTGGTTTCTGCAGGCGATTTGAAACGCATCAAATCATTGATCTACAACATGAAGTAAAACTAGAAAAGCGCAAGCGCCCGGTTAGATTCGACGGGCATAAGACGAAGGGGCGAAGCGGCGCTTTTTGCCGCACAGCCACTTTGACTTATGACCCCGAGAATCTGGGCGCTGCAGTCTAGACAACACCCACAACTACAAAAATCGAATTTTTCATATTCAAGCAGGAGGTAATTCAATATGCCACGCGTAAAAGGCGGAACAGTGACGCGCAAGCGTCGTAAAAGAGTATTAAAATTAGCTAAAGGTTATTACGGTTCCAAACACTTACTATTTAAAGTAGCGAACCAACAAGTTATGAAGTCAGGTAACTATGCTTACCGTGACCGTCGCAACAAAAAACGTGATTTCCGCAAATTGTGGATCACACGCATCAACGCAGCAGCTCGTTTGAACGATATTTCTTACAGCCGCTTGATGCACGGATTGAAACTTGCTGGCATCGACATCAACCGCAAAATGCTAGCTGAAATCGCTGTATCTGATGCAGCTGCTTTCACAGCTTTGGTTGACCAAGCGAAAAAAGCATCTAACAACTAATTCACACTGGGCCTAGCGCCTGGTTCGATAGAAAGGAGGTCGGCTAATTGCCGGCCTTTTTTTATTGAAGCCGATGGGGAGGGAAGATAATGATCATTTTGGCAGCTTATTTGGCCGCCATGTCGAGTTTTGCCTTTATCATGATGTGGGCGGACAAACGGCAGGCACAAGCACGTGGCCCGCGCATCCCTGAAAAACGCCTATGGCTGGTGGCAGCAATCGGCGGGGGCATCGGGGCATATCTGGGAATGATGCTGTTCAGGCATAAAACAAAGCATACGAATTTCCGCATCGGATTCTTTGTCTTAGCCTTGATCCAAGCCAGCCTGCTAGTTTGGATAGCATCTCAATAACAAAAGAGGAAGAAGCTCAGGCTTCTTCCTCTTTTTTCATCAATTGTTCAATTGGGCTTTTCCAGGAAATTTTCGCATCGGGGTAATTCATGCGAATTTCCTTCTCCAGAAAATGAAAATCTTCTTTTGAAAAGCCGATCAGTTTATCCGGCGTCTCTGTCCACACGAAAATGGAGACGACATCGAATGCTTCTTTCGTTGTACCTAAATATTTCTCGCCTTCAAACAGAACGCCGCGCATGGCAATGAAAAAGTTCTTGCGGACATTTCCTACATCGTCATGGAAGTAATAAGTGCCGGATTC
This sequence comes from Planococcus sp. MSAK28401, assembly GCF_018283455.1. Lineage (NCBI taxonomy): Bacteria > Bacillati > Bacillota > Bacilli > Caryophanales > Caryophanaceae > Planococcus > Planococcus alpniumensis. Next base: position 1,409,471 of record NZ_JAAMTH010000001.1, read on the forward strand.
AAGCGCAGCGTCGAGCTTGCGCTTCGGGTCAAATATGAATTTGAGGAGACGGTAAAATAAGTAGATGATCAAGGCGATGATGATCAAGCGGATCAAAAATGCCATCGGATTGCCCCCCTTATCAAGATAGTCTTGTGTATAATACGTAGCAGAAGCTTGGAAGTTTCACTATTTTAATCGAAAAGGAGAAAGTCTATGAACTTACAGGAATTATTTCACATGCAGCGGGAACTCGACCGCTATATTCAATCCAACCGAAATGTCGAGGAATCGGTGTTCCGTAAGAAAGTGCTGGCCCTTCAAGTGGAATTATCGGAGCTTGCAAACGAAACGAGATGCTTCAAGTTCTGGAGCACGAAGGCACCATCAGATAAAAGTACCTTGCTCGAGGAGTATGTCGATTGCATTCATTTCATCCTATCGCTCGGCATTGAAAAGGGCTTTGATTCTCTAGAACAATGGCCAGCCCCGACGAGTGAACAAGACCTGACGGAACTGTTCCTCTCTGCGCATCAAGGTGTCGGCCGATTTGCAGAACAAGCAACGTTCGAAGAATACCTGAGTTTATGGCGGACATTCGGCGCATTGGCAGAAGCGCTTGGCTTCAGCTATGAGGAAGTGCTGACGGCATATGTGGAGAAGAATGAAACCAATTACAAGCGCCAGCAGCAAGGGTATTAAATGAATCTTTTGATAACGTAACCGCTTTCCTATATACTGAAAAAGCAATGACTATTTAGGAGGTCGAAATAATGTCGAAATTAGATGAAACGCAACAAATGTTGAAAGAGCTTACAGATGCTAATGGCATTCCCGGCAATGAACGCCAATCCCGCGAGGTTATGAAGAAATACATAGAGCCATTTGCCGACACGATCGAGACGGATAATCTTGGCAGCTTGATCGCCAAAAAAGAAGGGCTTGCAGACGGGCCGAAAATCATGGTTGCTGGACATTTGGATGAAGTCGGTTTTATGATTTCCCAAATCGACGACAAAGGATTCTTGAAATTCCAAACGGTCGGCGGCTGGTGGAACCAAGTCATGCTTGCTCAGCGTGTAACGATTACCACGCGCAGCGGAAAAGAAATCACAGGGGTTATCGGATCCAAACCGCCGCATATCCTGTCTCCGGAAGCACGCAAAAAACCGGTGGAAATCAAGGATATGTTCATCGACATCGGCGCATCTTCACGTGAAGAAGCGAAAGAGTGGGGCGTAACGCCAGGCGATATGGTCACTCCTTATTTCGAGTTCACGGTCATGAACAATGATAAACTATTGATGGCGAAAGCTTGGGACAACCGCATCGGCTGCGCAATTGCCATCGATGTCTTGAAAGGCTTGAAAGGCGTCGACCACCCGAACGTCGTTTACGGCGTCGGAACGGTCCAGGAAGAAGTTGGCTTGCGCGGCGCGAAAACGGCGACTTCATTCATCCAGCCGGACATCGGGTTTGCAGTGGATGTCGGCATCGCAGGAGACACGCCAGGCGTCACCTCAAAAGAATCCAATAGCAAGATGGGCGACGGCCCGCAAATCCTGTTGTTTGACGCTTCGATGGTGTCTCACCGCGGCTTGCGTGAGTTGGTTGTCGATACAGCGGAAGAATCAGGAATCCCGTTCCAGTTTGAAACGATTGCAGGCGGCGGAACAGATGCCGGCTCGATCCATTTGACGGCAAACGGCGTACCGGCCTTGTCGATCGGTGTAGCAACACGCTACATCCATTCACACGCAGGCATCTTGCACCGCGACGATTACGAAAATGCTGTAAAATTAATCATTGAAGTAATCAAGAAGCTCGACCGCGACACGGTAACAAAAATTACATTCGACTGAATAATGAAACCCCTCCAATTTTTGTGGAGGGGTTTTTATTGGTTAAAAGCCGAAGTGAAATTGGCAAAAAAGCGTTTATATTTCACAAATAAAATAAGCCGATTGGCAAACAACTAGAGAAATACCACAAATAAACCATAGGATTTTGCAAAGAACGTTAACCATCTCGCAAACAAAATGATCGGAAAAGTCCATAAGCGCCAATTTGTGGTGAAGGAGGCCTCGCGGAATGCTATACTTCAACTATCATATTAGGAGGTGTTCAATGGGCAAAAAAGAAATAGCATTATTGTCTGAAATAGAGTCACTGGAGAGGTTATTATATCGATTGCCTGACAATCATTCGCGCCGGGAATTTATTCAAGTTGAAATTTTCAAGGCAGCGGCCGGAAAAAGAGGCGAAGAGAGGCTGCACCGGAAACTGATTGAATTCGAGACAGAGGAACAGCACCGATTTTTGAAAAATGTATGTTTGTCAAGAGATCGGTGGAAAGTCCAAGTGGATGGATTGTTATTGACGGAGCGCGGGGCGATCGTCATCGAATCAAAAAATATTAGCGGCCAACTTTATTTTGATGATGACACCGGTGAGTTTTCAAGAACCAATATAGAAGGCGTAAAAACGATAATGGAGGACCCGACGATCCAGTTAAACAAGCATATTCGTTTCTTGAGGTTATTTTTCAAACAGCAGAATATCGATTTGCCCATTTCGGGGATTGTCGTATTTACATCTAAACATTGTGAATTTCTGGCTAAGCCAAAGCAACACCACGTCTGCAAAACATATCAATTGGTCGATTATTTATTCAACATCATTCAGGAATTCCCCCTAAAAAATACCCCTCACAATTTGTCGAAAATCCAGAAACTCCTCGAGCGATCTCGGGCCCCTTATGAGAGGAAACCGTTGTGTCATTTATATTCAATAAAAGAAACCGAACTGCTTATGGGCATCTTGTGTAAAAGTTGTAAAAGTCTTAACATGACGCGGAAACATAAGAAAGGATGGGTTTGTGCAGACTGCCGGGCGGTGGATCCGCTCGCTTTTCAACATACAATCCAGGAATATTTTTCGCTGATTAATACACATCTTAGCAATAGGCAGCTCCGGAAATTTTGCAAGCTGGAATCGCCTTATGTTACTTCCCGTCTGTTGGCGGCATATGAGTTAGAGTCTGCTGGCGCTTTGCGCAACCGGACATACTCCATAAAGAAAAAAGACTAGCTTTTCACGAAATGTGAAAAGCTTTTATGGGGTTATGCAAATAAATCGATGTATTCTACAAACAATAAATAGTATTCCGCAAATAACTCAACGAATTTCACTAATAAGCTAATGCATTCGACAAAGAATCCTCCATATTCCGCAAATATATCGAAACTCCCCAATTAAATAATTGCATCTACATTAGCTTTGCTTGATAAAATGTTAAGTTTAGTATACATTATGTTATATAAACCTAACATTTTTATAGAAAGGATGAAGCGGATGCTAAAAAACCGGGTGAAAGAGCTGCGGGCGCGATATGGCTTTACGCAAAGCGAGCTGGGCAAGCAAGTGGATGTGACGCGGCAGACCATTGCGTTTATCGAGAAAGGCGAATTTTCACCGTCAATTACATTGTCTTTGAAGCTCGCTAAGGTTTTGCAAGTGGAAGTAGGCGACTTATTTTGGTTGGAGGAGGAATAAAGATGAAACAAGATTTCCGCATGACATACCCGCTTTGGAATATGGCATTTATCTTGATACTGGCCGTGATGGCGGTCGGATTCACTTCAAGCTTCGTCAATGTCACCAAGACGGAGGCGAGCCTGAGCATCGAAGCGCAGGCATTGGAAGGGTTTTTGACCTTCGCTGCGCTGATTGCCTATTTGGTGTTGATCACCATCTATCTGTTTGCATTGCAATCCTATAACCGGAAAAATCCAGACAAGAAAATTTCTCCATTTTCAATGCGCCCTCCTGAATACATGGAACAAGACGAGGGCATGACGTTCATCACAAGAAAAGCTGTACAGAAAGTGTATACCTTCATTACCTGGACATTGCCGTTCTTCGCGTTGATTGTAATGCTTTTCCCGATTCCAAGACTCTTTATCGTCTGGGGAATTCTTGCGGTCGCATTTGGCCAGAACCTAATTTACTATATGGAGATGCGCAGGCATCTGAAGGAGGCGGCTGAATGATATATGAATACGCATTAATTTTCCTCGGGGCGGCGATTCCGTGGTTTGAAATCGCACTCGTCATCCCGCTTGGCATTGTCTGGGGCTTGTCGCCGGTATGGGTCATGATCACGGCCTTCGTCGGCAATATGCTGACGGTGATGCTGCTCATTATCGGCTTCGACAAATTCCGCATCTGGTACGACAAGCGCCAGCAAGCGAAAGGCAAGGAGCCGTCGAAGAAAAACGAACGCGCGGTGCGCATCTGGAATAAATACGGGCTGCCGGGGCTATCGCTTTTAGGGCCAATCCTGATCGGTACGCATATCGCGGCGTTCATTGGCATGACTTTGGGTGCGACGAAGCGCAATACGACCGTATGGATGATTATCAGCATCGGGATCTGGACGCTCGCGTTCGGGATTTTGACAGCACTTGGTTTTGATTTCTTTACTGCGTAAATCGGCCCTATGCTATACTGGAGCTATTCTGAAAAAAGTGGTGAACGTATTATGAAACGAATTGAATCATTGCAGAACTCACTCGTCAAACATTGGAAGAAACTGAGCACGACCCGTAAAGAGCGTGATAAATTCGGGGAATTTCTCATCGAAGGATTTCATTTGACGGAAGAGGCATTGAACAAGAAAGATGGCATCAAAGGCTTGATCGTCCGAGAAGGCACAGATATTCCGGATGCTTGGGACATTGAAGGACTGGAGCTTTATGTAGTGACGGCGCAGATCGCCAAGGAAATTGCGGAAACTGAGCATACGCAAGGGATATTCGCACATTGCACACAGTTGGAGTACGATGAATCTATTCAAGAGCAATGGCAGACCTTGCTCTTGATCGACGCCGTACAAGACCCTGGCAATGTCGGGACGATGATTCGCACCGCCGCAGCGGCCGGGATTGACGCTGTCGTTCTCGGCAAAGGTTCGGCGGATGCGTATAATCCGAAAACAGTCCGTTCGGCGCAAGGTGCGCATTTCCAAGTGCCGATCGTCAAAGGCGATTTATTCGACTGGGTTGAACGCTTAAAGAGCCGAGACATTCCGGTTTACGGAACGGCGCTTTACCAATCGGTGCCGATGTACGAAGCAGGGTCGAAAGAGCGGTTTGCGCTCATTGTCGGAAATGAAGGAAGCGGCGTCGAGCCCCAGCTTTTGGAGCAGACCGACCAGAATCTCATGGTGCCGCTTTACGGACCGGCAGAATCATTGAATGTAGCCGTAGCAACTGGAATTCTATTGTATAGCCTCGTTCCAAAAACTGGTGTTTGATTAACAGGCGAAAGTTCATTATAATAGAAGAGAAATAAACAAGCGTTGACCGGGAAAAGTACGTAGTCCCCTGCATCCAAGGAAGTCCGCCCTCGACTGAAAGCGCGGATATGCAGGAACTCCGGAAGTTCACCCCGCGAGCTGCCAGACGGGGACCGGCCGAGTGCCGTAAAGTCTGGCCGGTGATGAGCCGTTATTCAATTGAGTGATCGCCTACGCGCGATAACTAGGGTGGTACCGCGAATCAATGCCTCGTCCCTTTTTGGGGGCGGGGCTTTTTTATGTTCAAGGAGGAGAGAAAATGGAAGCAAGATTGCAGGAATTGAAAAATGAAGCATTGGAGAAAATCCAAGCGGCGCAAACGGTCAAGGAATTGACGGACGTGCGCGTAGCGTATTTAGGGAAAAAAGGGCCGATCACCGATGTCTTGAAAGGCATGGGTAAATTACCAGCGGAAGAGCGCCCGAAAATGGGCGCGCTCGCAAACGAAGTGCGTGCGGAAGTGACAGAGTCGCTCGAAGCGCGCATGGTCCTTTTGGAAGAGCAGGCGATCAACGAAAAGCTGCAAAGCGAAACGATCGATATCTCCTTGCCAGGGCGCCCTGCGAAGACAGGCAATCCCCATCCGTTGACGCGAGTTGTCGAGGAAATCGAAGACTTGTTCTTGTCGATGGGCTACGAGATCGCAGAAGGCCCGGAAGTCGAAAAAGATTATTATAATTTCGAAGCACTCAATTTGCCGAAAGGGCATCCAGCACGCGATATGCAGGATTCCTTCTATATAACAGAAGATATTTTACTGCGTACGCATACGTCACCGGTACAGGCGCGCACGATGGAAACAAAAGGCGGAGAGCCGATCAAGATCATTTGCCCGGGCAAAGTCTATCGACGCGACAATGACGATGCAACTCATTCGCATCAGTTCACGCAAATCGAAGGGCTCGTTGTTGGCGAGGATATCCGCATGAGCGATTTGAAAGGGACTTTGTCCGTCTTTGCCAAGAAGATGTTCGGCGAAGATCGCGAAATCCGCCTGCGTCCGAGCTTCTTCCCGTTCACGGAGCCTTCCGTTGAAATGGATATTTCCTGCTTTAAATGCGGCGGGGCTGGCTGCAATGTCTGCAAAAAGACCGGCTGGATCGAAATTCTGGGCGCTGGCATGGTGCATCCGAACGTTCTGGAAATGGCCGGCTATGATTCGAAGCGCCTCACAGGATTTGCATTCGGCATGGGGCCGGAGCGTATTGCGATGCTGAAATACGGCATCGAGGACATCCGCCATTTCTACACGAACGACGTGCGTTTCTTAACGCAATTTCAACGGACGGAACTTTAAGGAGGAACTTTCATGTTAGTATCGACAAAATGGTTGAAAGAATATATAAATACACAAGATTTGCCCCCAGCAGAACTCGGGGAAAAAATCACGCGCGCAGGAATCGAAGTTGACGCCGTAATCGACCGTTCGGAAGGACTGGCGAATTTGGTCGTCGGTTATGTAACGGATTGCGTGAAGCATCCGGAAGCCGATAAACTATCGATTTGCCAAGTAGATGTAGGTGGCGGGGAAATCGACCAGATCATTTGCGGCGCTCCGAATATCGCTAAAGGGCAGTCGGTTATCGTGGCGCGTCCGGGCGCGAAACTTCCAGGCGGCATGAAAATCAAAAAAGCGAAGCTGCGTGGAGAAATATCGAACGGCATGATCTGCTCGCTTCAGGAACTGGGCATTGAAACGAAACTTGTGCCAAAAAGCTATGCAGAAGGCATTTATGTCTTGCCTGAAAAAGCAGAGCCCGGCACAGATGTGTTGTCTTATCTGGACTTGGACGATACGGTCCTTGAACTTGGCCTCACGCCGAACCGTGCGGATGCGATGAGCATGCTCGGTGTCGCTTATGAAGTCGGCGCCATTTTGGGAGAAGAGGTTAGCTTGCCGGAAATCGAATATGCTGAAGCGGCAGACTCAGCGGAAAGCATGCTGTCGCTCGAAGTGGATGCACCAGAAGCGAACCCTCTTTATGTCGCGAAAGTCGTGCGCAACGTCAAAGTGAAGGAATCCCCGCTTTGGCTGCAACAGCGCTTGATGGCTGCCGGCGTGCGCCCGCATAATAATGTCGTAGACGTGACAAACTATATTTTGATGGAATACGGCCAGCCGCTTCATGCGTTTGACTATGATTCCCTTGGTTCTGGAAACATCACCGTTCGCCAGGCAAAAGAAGGCGAAAAAATCACAACCCTTGATGACACGGAACGCACCTTATCTGCGCATCAATTGGTCATCACCAACGGCACAGACCCTGTTGCACTTGCCGGTGTCATGGGTGGTGCAAATTCGGAAGTGAGCGACGAGACGACAACGGTCGTCATCGAGTCCGCTTATTTTGCTTCAGATTCGATTCGCCGTACGTCGAAAGAACATAACTTGAGAAGCGATGCAAGCTCACGCTATGAAAAAGGCGTCGACCCGAACCGCGTCATCCCGGCTGCGGAACGTGCTGCACAATTATTGGCTGAATTGGCGGAAGGCGAAGTACTTGCCGGATCGCTCATCTTCGACCAGCTCGATAAAAAAGAGCGCGTTGTCAAAGTTTCTCCGGACTTCATCAATAGCCGCCTTGGCATGAAGATCCGCCTGGAAGACATGCTCGATATCCTCAGCCGTTTGAAGTTCAATACGGAAGCGGCGAACAACCAATTGATCATTGAAGTGCCAACGCGCCGACAAGATATCCAGATTGAAGAGGATGTCGTGGAAGAAATCGCACGCCTTTACGGTTACGACGAGATTCCGGCAACGTTGCCACGTACCGATGCTACACCTGGCGGATTGAGCCCTTACCAGGCGAAACGCCGCATTTCACGCCATTTCCTTGAAGGGGCTGGGCTGCTTCAAGCTACAACCTATTCCTTGACCTCGGAAGCTGCTGCGACGCAATTTGCGCTGGAGCCGACGGAAACAACCCATCTGTTGATGCCGATGAGCGAAGAGCGCAGCATTTTGCGCCAAAGTTTATTGCCTCATTTGCTCGAATCGCTTTCGTACAATACGGCCCGCCGCACCGATTCGGCAGCTTTGTATGAAACGGGTTCGGTGTTCTTGAAAGGGCAGGATGAACTGCTCGATGAACAAGAACATTTGGCGATCGTCATGACGGGACTGTGGCTCGACCATAGCTGGCAGGGCGAAAAGAAAGCTGTCGACTTTTTCGTGGCAAAAGGCATCGTGGAAGGACTTGCTGAAAAGCTGGGCCTTGAATTGTCATTCGAACGCGGCGAAATGGACGGTTTGCATCCAGGCAGAACCGCATTCATCCTGCTCGATGGCAAGCGCATCGGTGTCATTGGCGCCTTGCACCCGTCCGAGCAGAAAAAACGCGATTTGAAAGAAACGATCGTGGTGGAATTGAACTTGGCGACGTTGCTGACGCGCGAAACGGAAGCGCTTATCTATACACAGGTATCCCGCTACCCGACGATTTCTCGCGACGTGGCGTTGGTCTTGTCGAATATCGTGGAAGCGCAGACGATTGAAGGAGTCATCCGTAAAGCGGGCGGCAAGCTTTTGAAAGATGTCCGCGTCTTCGACCTATACGAAGGCGACCGCATGGATGAAGGCAAGAAATCCTTGGCGTTCTCGCTAAGATATTTCGACCCAGAGAAAACACTGACCGATGAAGAAGTGAACGCAGCGCATGAGAAAATCATCAAAGCGCTCACGGAATCAGGAGCGGAACTCCGTTAAAACCAAAAAGCTGGGGCTGTCCCAAAAGGTCATGAAAAGTGACTTTTAGGGGCAGTCCATTTTCGTCTTCTAAAGAAAAGGCTGATGTCCATTTCGACGGACGCTTTCCGCGGGCACGGCCTTAGCCTCTTCCCTCGCTTCGCTCAGTCCAGGGTCTTCGGCTCGCGCTGTTCCCGCTGGAGTCGCCGTCTCCATTCCCATCAGCCGGTTTAAAAAGAAAAAAGGATACAAAAAAATCGTCCATTTCTGTAAAATGGGAGTTACCACACCACCATTAGAGAAAGGACGATTTTTATGTGCAATCCGAAGATTACTTCCTCAAATTATAACACTGAACAAGCCGCATTTCCACTCGCTCTGGGAGAAGGAACTGGCGTTCCGCTATCCAAAAAAGCGAGTCCTACGTTCATTCCCTATAACAACCAACAAGGCTTTGCCATCTTTGATATACAAGATCTTGTGCCAGCCAACCATGTCGCCCGGGTCATCGACGAAATGGTGGAATTGATTGATGATGAGCTGTTTTTCGCGCACTATAAAGGCGGCGGAAGAAGCTCTTTCCATCCAAAGATGATGACCAAAGTTATCCTTTACGCTTATTCGAAGAAAATCTATTCTTCTCGAGGTATTGAAGAAACACTTACTGAACACATTCCGTCCATGTGGCTCGCAGCTGGCCAACAACCAGATCACCGAACGATTAACCGGTTCCGTTCGGACCACTTAAAAGCGATGATGGACTCCCTTTTTGAACAGATGATTCACCAGCTGATCGAACAGAACTACATCACTATGGAGCATTATTTTTTGGATGGCACCAAAATTGAAGCTGATGCCAATAAGTATTCATTCGTCTGGAAAAAAGCGACACAGAATTTCGAAGGCAAGTTGAAGGTAAAGATTGCCGAAACGATTCAGCATATCCATGAACTGGCCGCAGCTGAAGCGATTCCACTCAACGAACAGGTAGAAGAAGCAACGCCTGAACAGCTGGAAGAAATGGCGGAAGCCATGGAAGAACAGATTGACGCATTCACGGAAGCCCTTGATCTGGAAGACGATACCGAAAAACGAAAGCAACTCCGGTCCAAGCGCAGTGAGTGGAAAAAGCCGGTCAAAGCGATTCGCGAAGATTTCCTTCCGCGTCTGGAGAAATATAGTCAGTACCACGAGATCTTCGGTGATCGAAACAGCTTTTCGAAAACAGACCCGGATGCGACCTTTATGCGAATGAAAGATGATCACATGAAAAATGGTCAATTGAAAGCAGCTTATAATGTACAAATGGCCACAGAAAATCAGTTCATTCTTTATTATTCGATACATCAGCGACCAACGGACACGCGCTGTTTTCTTCCGCATCTGGAGAAACTAGCGGCTTCCAGCCTGCCCATGCCGAAGACGGTCATTGCCGATGCAGGCTATGGCAGTGAAGAGAATTACCTGTATGCGTTGGGCGATGAAAAAGAGCCGCATTTCGACTTTCTCATTCCATATGGAATGTATCTGAAGGAAAAATCAGCGAGTTACAAGAAGAATATCAAACACGCGAAAAATTGGACATACCTAGAGGAGGAAGATTGTTTCATCTGTCCGAATGGTCGGCGTGTCGCATTTAAAAAATACCTGAATAAAAAGAATGCCTCCGGTTACGAACAAAACTTAAAAATCTATGAATGCGAAGACTGTTCGGATTGTCCGTTAAAAGCCCTCTGCACGAAAGCAAAAGGCAACCGACAAGTCCAATGGAATCCCATTTATGAAGAAATGAAAGCGAAGGCCAAAGCAGCTCTTGAAGATGAAACGAAGACACAAATCTACGCCCAACGCAAAATTGACGTAGAAAGTGTGTTCGGTCATATCAAGGGCAATCGGTCGTTCCGCCGATTTCTCCTCCGGGGCTTAGAGAAAGTGCATACAGAGTTCGGGATTGTGGCATTGGCCCACAACCTCCTGAAAGTAGCCGGCATGCGCCGGCTACTTTCAGTGACCTCACCAATAAATGAAAAACAGACGGAGAAAAAGAAATTCTTTTTCTCCGTCTGCTTTATTTTAGGGGCTTATGGGACAGCCCCAGCTTTTTTTAATTGCGTTTTTTCTTCGCTGCCAAAGCTTGCGCTTTTTTCGTGTTGGCAAAATGAGCTTTTGTGATACTTTTCAGGAAGGTTTCGCCGCGCGACAACAGGATCTTCGCTGCTGCTTCGTCAACAATCGCGCCGGCGCCTTTTGGCAAAGAGACGCCTGCAACTGTGCTGAGACGGTCCATTTCCTCTAAGAAAGCGACACGGGCAATGATCGATGCACAGGCGACCGAAACATGAAGATTTTCCGCTTTCGTGGAAAACAGCACATTCTCGCGGATGATGTCTGTTTCTTTGGCGATATGCCGATAGTAGATGCCACGCTCTGCGAATTGGTCGATCAGGATCGCTTCGGGTTTTTCCGGCGCTATCTTTCGCAAGACATGTTTCAGTGCCTGATTGTGGAGCAATGCTTTGATCTTGCCTTGCGACCAGCCTTGCGCCTGCACTTGATTGTATTTCTCATTGTCCAAGGTTAGGACGCTATAGGTGAACGCCGCTTTCAAATCTGGCGCGATTTTCCGCATATAATCATCCGTCAATTGCTTGGAATCCTTGACGCCGAGTTCTTTTGCAAGTTCAACTTGCTGTGCGGGCACATAGCAGGCGGCGACGGTGATCGGGCCGAAAAAATCGCCTGTGCCGGTTTCATCTGAGCCGAGCACAGAGCGGTTGGCAAAATCGGGCGGCAATTGATCGCCTTTCGCTGTTGCGGTTTTCTCTTTGATCTTGTCAGCAGCGCCCCATTTTGCTGTTTCGCGTTCAGCGCCAGCGCCTTGGAACATGACTTTGCCGGATGTGTAAACGGTAATCATCGCATCGGGCAATTTAGCGGCAAAGCGGGCATGGGGATTCTTGGTGTTTATTTCCTTATTCTGGTAGTGTGAAATTAGCCGTTTCAAGGCTTCTTCTGGCAGTTTCAGGACGCTATTGGTCATTGGGAGTCCCCTTTCTTATGATTCACAATCCGCTCGTGTTCGTGTTATGATGGTCTATAGAATTCCAAAGGGGGAACGCGCATTGCAAGAGCAGCATAAAATTCGCACTGTCGTTGATATATATGGCCATACATACAAGATGCTCGGTACTGAGACATCCGGCCATATGAGGCTTGTCGCTTCCATGGTCGACAGCAAGATGCGGGAGATCAACGCCGCCAATCCATCGCTTGACCAAGCGAAACTAGCCGTATTGACCGCGGTAAATGCGACACATGAATATCTTAAACTGAAAGAGCAGCTAGAACAAATGGAAATTGAATTGAATAACTTGAAGGGCTGACGGATATGCTTGATTTAATCTTATTGGTATTGCTTCTGGCGGGAATTTTGGTCGGCTTTAAGCGAGGGCTAGTGCTGCAGTTTCTGCACATGGTCGGCTTTGTTGTCGCGCTCATTGTCGCCTATACGTATTATAAACCGCTATCGGAAAACTTTGTGTTATGGGTTCCATACCCAACAGTCGACGAAACCTCGCGCTTTGCGATGGCTTTCGAACAATTGAATCTGGACCAAACTTTTTATCAGCTATTGGCATTTGCACTTATTTTCTTCGTTGTGAAATTTTTGCTGACGCTGATTGCATCGATGTTCGATTTCATCAAATACATACCGGTGCTCGGCTTCCTAAGCCGGATTTTCGGTGCTGTCCTTGGGCTCATCGAAGCACACATCCTGTTGTTCATCGGCTTGTATGTATTTGCGCTATTGCCAGTCGATGTCATTCAAAACCAAATCGACAACTCCGGAATTGCACGCGCGATCCTGGAGCATACGCCTTATTTCTCTGAGAAAGTGAAGGAATGGTGGTATATTTATATGTAGTAGGAACTTCTCTCTTACGAGGGAAGTTTTTTTATGAACCGATATTAGGGAGGTTTGTTTCGCATGAATAAAAAAATCATTATCCGCACATTGGAAAATATTGCGTTATACATGGAATTAAAAGGGGACAATCCGTTTAAAGTATCGGCTTTCCGCAAAGCCGCCCAAGCACTTGAACTCGACCAGCGCAGCCTGGATGAGATTGAAGATGTCACGAAGCTGAAAGGCATTGGAAAAGGAACGGGCGATGTCATCACGGAATTGCTTACCGACGGCAAATCTTCTGTTCTCGAAGAACTCCAGGAAGAAGTGCCAAAAGGGCTTGTGCCAATGCTGAAACTGCAAGGGCTCGGCGGCAAAAAAATTGCCAAGCTCTACAAAGAACTCGGCGTGGATTCAATGGAATCTTTGAAGCAGGCGTGCATTGACGGGCGCGTACAGGCGCTTCCGGGATTCGGCGCAAAATCCGAAGAGAAAATCCTGCTTGAGCTGGAAAACTTCGAAACTGACCCGGGACGCCATCCGATCTGGAAAACGGAAGAAACTGTGGCATTCATCGAAAACTTGCTGACGACGATTTCCGATGTTACTGAGTTTTCAGTTGCCGGAAGCTTCCGCCGGACGAAAGAAACGAGCAAAGATCTCGACTTTATCGTAGCGACCGATGAACCGGCAAAAGTGAAAGAACAGCTGCTCGCCGGCTTGCCAGTAAAAGAAACCATCGCATCAGGGGACACGAAAGTCTCTGTTGCGGTAGAAGTGGTTGAGCCGATCGATGTCGATTTCCGCCTCGTTGCACCGGATGAATTTGCGACAGCGCTGCATCATTTTACCGGGTCCAAAGATCATAATGTCCGCATGCGCCAATTGGCCAAAGCGAAAAAAGAGAAAATCAGCGAATACGGCGTGGAACAGGAAGACGGTTCCGTGTTGACATTCGAAACAGAAGAGGCATTTTTCGCCCATTTCGATTTGCCTTTCATCCCGCCGACCGTGCGCGAAGATGGCCGTGAAATCGACCGCATTGGTGAATTGCCGTCGCTCGTCTCACTCGACGATATCCGCGGCGATTTGCATATGCACACAACCTGGTCGGACGGTGCGCATTCCATCGACGAAATGATCAATGCTTGTCAAGACCGCGGTTACGAATACATGGTCATCACCGATCATTCACAATACCTGAAAGTCGCGAACGGATTAACGCTTGAGCGCTTGATTGAACAAAACGGGAAATTGCGTGAGGCCAATAAACGCCATGATGGCATCGAAGTGATGTCCGGAACGGAAATGGACATCTTGCCGGATGGCAGTTTGGATTTTGACGACGAAGTGCTCGCGCAATTGGATTTTGTCATCGCGAGCATCCATTCCAGTTTCCAACAGCCGCAAGAACAGATCATGGCGCGCATTTTGACTGCGATGAAAAACCCATATGTGCATATGATCGCGCATCCGACCGGCCGCATCGTCGGAAAACGCGACGGCTATAATCCGGATGTTGAACAGATTTTGGATTGGGCGAAAGAATACGGCAAAATCGTTGAGTTAAACGCGAGCCCGTATCGCCTCGACCTCGCCGTCGAATGGCTGGTCATGGCACAGGAAAAAGGCGTGCCGGTCGCCATCAATACCGATGCCCATGCAATCGAAGGGCTGGAGGTCATGGCAACTGGCGTACGCCACGCGCAGAAAGCATGGCTCAAAAAAGACAACGTGGTCAATACCTGGCCGCTTGAGAAGTTACGAGATTTCTTGAAACGATAAAGGAGGAGTTTATATGATCGCAGAGCGCGCATTACGAACTCTCGAATTTTATAAAATCCGTGAAGAAGTGGCTGCATTTTGCACTTCATCACTTGGAAAAGATTTAGTGAAAGGGCTTTTGCCGTCGACAGAGATCGCGGAAGTGAACCGTTTGCTGGAAGAAATGGACGAAGCGGCGCAATTATTGCGCATCAAGAACAATGTGCCAATGGGCGGGATCTCCGATATCCGCCCCCACGCCAAACGCGCACAAATCGGCGGCAGTTTGAGCCCGGTGGAATTGATGGAAGTTTCCTCGACGATCCGCGCAAGCCGCATTTTACGCCATTTCCTTGAAGCCATCGATGCGGAAGAAGATATCGACATTCCCCATTTCATGGAGAAAAAAGAAAGCATGCCGATTTTGACGCAGCTCGAGCACGATATCAATGCCTGCATCGACGATAACGGGACAGTGGTCGACAGCGCCAGCTCGGAATTGCGCAGCATTCGCCAATCACTGCGCGCGCAGGAAAGCCGCGTGCGCGAAAAACTGGAGAGTTTGATCCGCGGCCGCAATGCATCGAAAATGCTGTCGGATTCGATTGTCACCATCCGCAACGACCGTTTCGTCATCCCTGTCAAACAGGAATACAGAAGCCATTACGGCGGCATCGTCCACGATCAATCATCTTCAGGCCAGACGCTTTTCGTCGAGCCGGATGCCGTCGTGCAGGCGAACAATGAAGTGCGCCGCCTCAAACTGAAAGAAAAAGAAGAAATCGATCGCATCCTTCAAATGCTGTCCGCTAAAGTACAGGAAGTCGCACATGAATTGTTTACGTTGGTCGGCGTGTTGGCGGAAGTCGATTTAATCCTGGCCAAAGCGAAGTATGGCCAAGCGCATAAATGTTCGAAACCTGAAATGAACACGGAAGGCTATATCAATTTAAGAAAAGCGCGCCATCCGCTTATTCCACAAGATGAAGTGGTGCCGAACGATATCGAGTTCGGCCGGGACATTACGGCGATTGTCATCACCGGACCGAATACAGGCGGAAAGACCGTTACTTTGAAAACGGTCGGCTTGTCGACTTTGATGGCGCAGGCAGGGCTTCCTGTCCCGGCGCTCGAAGGTTCGGAACTGGCTGTATTCGACCAGATCTTTGCCGATATCGGCGATGAGCAATCGATCGAGCAAAGCTTGAGTACGTTCTCCTCTCATATGGTCAATATCGTCGACATTCTCGAGAAATTCGATGAGAACTCACTCGTCATTTTCGATGAGCTCGGTGCCGGTACTGACCCGCAAGAAGGCGCAGCGCTTGCCATTTCTTTATTGGACGAAGTACATGGCAGAGGTGCACGCGTCATCGCGACGACCCATTATCCGGAACTGAAAGCTTACGGCTACAACCGGGAAGGGGTCGCCAATGCCAGCGTCGAATTCGATGTGGAAACTTTGAGCCCGACTTATCGCCTGTTGATCGGGGTGCCGGGACGCAGCAACGCGTTCGAAATCTCCAAGCGGCTCGGGTTGCCGGAGCATATCATTTCCCATGCGAAAAGCTTCACCGGAACCGACCGCAAAGAAGTCGACTCGATGATCGCTTCGCTTGAGCAGAGCCGTCGCGAGGCAGAACGGGATGCAGAAGAAACCCGTTCTGTGCTCGAAGAATCTGAGACCTTAAAAGAAGACTTGGCGAAACGCCTTGCGGACTATGACAGCCGCAAAGAGCTGCTTGAAGACAAAGCAAAAGAAAAAGCGCGCAAAATCGTCGATCAGGCGCGCGCCGAAGCGGAAGCAGTTATCAAGGAACTGCGCCAAATGCAGCTCACCCAGCAGACAGGCGTCAAAGAACATCAGCTGATCGATGCGAAAAAACGGCTGGAAAATGCGATGCCGGAAAACCGCGTCTTGAAAAAAGCGAAAAAGCAAAACGAGCCGGTTGCTTTGAAACCGAACGACGAAGTGAAAGTGCTGTCTTACGGGCAAAAAGGCAGCCTGGTCGAAAAAGTTTCCGACACTGAATGGATTGTCCAGGTCGGCATTTTGAAAATGAAGTTGCCTGAATCCGACCTCAGCTATACAAAACCTGAAAAGCAAAAAGAAACCCGCACGATGACCAGCTTGAAAGGCCGTGAAGGTTATACGAAAATGGAATTAGACCTTCGCGGAGAGCGCTACGAGGATGCCCTTTCACGCGTGGAGAAATATTTGGACGATGCCTTATTGGCGAATTACCACCAAGTCTCTATCATCCACGGTAAAGGAACCGGTGCACTTCGCCAAGGGGTGCAGCAATATTTGAAAAAACATCCACGCGTCAAAAGCTATCGCTTTGGCGAACCGGGTGAAGGCGGCTCGGGTGTAACAGTCGCTGAATTGAAGTAAGGGCGGAAGGGGAGCTTGGAGATGTTCGAGGAAGGATTTTGGACCCATCCGCTCGTTGAGACAGCTGGCTATTTCAGTGTAGTGGTCTTATGCTTGATCGTAGCGATGGTCATTTTTGAAATCGTAACAAAATATAAGAACTGGGAAGAAATCAAAAGCGGCAATTTGGCCGTGGCGATGGCGACTGGCGGAAAGATTTTCGGCGTCACGAATATTTTTCGCTTTTCGATTGAACAGCACACGACGCTGTTTGAAATGATTGGCTGGGGATTGTTCGGATTCGTGCTGTTGATTTTTGCATACATTCTCTTTGAATTTCTGACACCAAAGTTCAAAGTGGATGAAGAAATCGCCCGGGACAACCGTTCGGTCGGCTTGATTTCGATGACCATCTCGGTCGGGCTATCATATGTCATTGGAGCGAGTATTTCATAGGAGTTGGAACGAATGGAAAACCTGATCAAAATCTTAATCGTTTTTTGCATCTTGTTTGTACTTGTAGGAATCGTCTTCCTATTCGTGTTTTAAAAACGGCCATTGAGCCGTTTTTTTTTATGGATTAAAACTCCTTAGAAAATAATGTTTGAAAGCGTTATCATAATTCTTTATACTTAAAGTAGGAATATTCTCACGATTCAGATAAAAGAGGGGGAGGTAGAAAGTATGTCCGAAAAACCGTGGTTAGCTCATTATCCGGCGGAAGTACCGCACACGCTAACGTATCCGAGCATGCCAGTCCAGGAATATTTGACGAAAGCCTATGAAGACTTTCCGCAAAAGACTGCAATTCATTTCCTGGGCAAGGATCTTAGCTACGAAGAATTGTACCAATCTGCCATGAAGATGGCCAATTACCTTCAAAAGCTAGGTATCCAAAAAGGCGACCGGGTATCCATCATGCTGCCGAACTGTCCACAGGCGGTCATCAGTTTTTATGGGATTCTTTACGCTGGGGGCGTCGTCGTCATGACAAATCCGCTTTATACGGAGCGGGAAATTTCCTACCAGATGAAGGATTCCGGTGCCAAGGCGATCATTGCACTTGATATTTTATTCCCGCGGATCAATAAAGTGATCAAAGAAACGGATCTTGAGAACGTTATCGTCACGGGCATCAAAGATTATCTGACATTCCCAAAAAACCTGGTGTACCCGTTCATCCAGAAAAAGCAATACGGCATGACGGTGAAAGTTGAGCACCGGGGGATCAATCACCTCTTTACGGAAATCATGAAAACAGCTTCGCCGCAAATTACTAAGCCGCCATTTGATTTTGAGGAAGACTTGGCGCTGCTGCAGTATACTGGCGGAACGACCGGATCGCCAAAAGGTGTCATGCTGACGCACCGCAATTTAATCTCCAATGCGACGATGTGCGACGCTTGGCTTTATAAATCGACGCGTGGGGAAGAAACGATCATGGGCATCATTCCCTTATTCCATGTGTACGGATTGACGACTGTCTTGATTTTGTCCGTCATGCAGGGCAATAAAATGGTGCTATTGCCGAAATTCGACCCAGAGCAGGCGCTCAAAACCATCAACAAACAAAAACCGACCTTGTTCCCTGGCGCACCGACGCTGTACATTGGCCTACTGAACCATCCGGACATCCAGAAATACGATTTGTCTTCCATTGAAGCATGCTTGAGTGGATCGGCACCATTGCCGACGGAAGTACAGGAGAAATTCGAACGCATTACGGGTGGCAAGCTCGTCGAAGGCTATGGCCTGACTGAAACATCACCCGTTACCCACTCGAATCTCGTATGGGGCGAACGGACAAAAGGCTCGATCGGCATGCCGTATCCAGACACGGATTGCGAAATCTTCCTTCCGGGAACGACTGATCCTGTACCAAACGGGCAGATCGGGGAAATCGCCATTAAAGGGCCGCAGGTGATGAAAGGCTATTGGAACCGTCCGGACGCTACGGCGGCTACGATTGTCGACGGCTGGCTATTGACTGGGGATCTTGGCTATATGGACGACGAAGGGCAATTCTTTATCGTCGACCGCAAAAAAGACATGATCATCGCAGGAGGCTTCAATATCTATCCAAGGGAAATCGAAGAAGTGCTGTATGAACACGAAGCAATCCAGGAATGCGTCGTCGCAGGAATCCCGGACCCGTACCGAGGCGAAACAGTAAAGGCATACATCGTATTGAAAGAAGGGTATACTGTAACAGAAGAACAATTGGATAAACATTGCCGCGAACATCTTGCTGCATTTAAAGTCCCGCGTATTTATGAGTTCCGCAAAGAACTTCCGAAAACGGCGGTCGGTAAAATATTGCGCAGATCGCTGGTGGATGAAGAGATCGCCAAACGCGACGAAGCAGTTCCTTCTTAACTAAGGCAAAAGCTTGACACAATTTAAACAAAACGATAATATGAAAATATGAATGAATCGCCATTCATATTTTCATATTTTTTTGGGTGGTGACAAGATGGTAAAGAAGGATAAACCGAAATATAAACAAATCATCGATGCTGCGGTTATTGTTATCGCAGAGAATGGTTACCACCAAGCGCAAGTTTCGAAAATTGCCAAGCAAGCCGGTGTAGCGGACGGGACGATTTATTTGTATTTTAAGAACAAAGAAGACATTCTTATTTCCGTCTTCCAAGAGAAGATGGGCGTGTTCGTCAGTGAGTTGGAAAAAATTATTGCCAAAGATGCAAGTGCTGCCGATCAGCTCGGCATGATGATCAACAGCCATTTCAGCTTGCTCGCAAGCGATCTGCACCTAGCGATCGTGACACAGCTTGAACTTCGTCAATCCAATCATGACATCCGCATGAAGATCAACAATGTATTGCGGGGATATTTGAAATTGATGGACCGGATTTTAATCAGTGGCATCGAGTCAGGAGAATTTGATCAAAATATGGATATTCGTTTAGCCCGCCAGATGGTTTTTGGTACAATGGATGAGACCATTACTACCTGGGTGATGAACGATCACAAGTATGATTTGGTCGAACTCGCACCGAAAGTGCAGCGCTTATTGCTGAAAGGCATGCAAGCGTAAAGGGAGGGGATGAGCAGGTGGAATTTATCAGCTGGAAAAAAGAAGATGGGATAGCGATCGCGACGATCAATCGGCCGCCGGCAAATGCATTGTCTCGCGCGCTGATCTTAGAAGTCGATGCGCTTCTGGATGAAGTGAAAAACGACTCGGATGTCCGCGCAATTGTCTTGCACGGAGAAGGGCGTTTCTTCTCGGCAGGGGCCGACATCAAAGAGTTTACGGAAGTGTCCTCAGGGGAAGAATTCTCGAAACTGTCGGCGAGTGGCCAAGCCGTATTTGAACGCGTGGAAACATTCCATAAGCCAGTCATTGCCGCGATACATGGTGCCGCACTCGGCGGAGGTTTGGAGCTCGCCATGAGTTGCCATATGCGTTTTGTCACAGAAAATGCTAAACTGGGATTGCCGGAACTGCAATTGGGCTTGATTCCTGGATTTGCTGGAACACAGCGCTTGCCGCGTTATGTCGGAGTGGCCAAAGCCGCTGAAATGCTCTTGACGAGTGATCCGATTACAGGCGAAGAAGCAGTGCAGCTCGGTCTTGCCAACCGTTCGTTCGGCGAAGAAGACCTTCTTTCGCAAACGCTTTCAATTGCGAAGAAAATTGCGAAAAAGAGCCCGGTATCCGTCAAGGCGGCCATCGACATGCTTCAGTATTCGAAGCGCGGGGCATTTGAAGAAGGGGTCAAAGCAGAAGCAGATTCGTTCGGTACGGTCTTCGTATCGGAAGACGCGAAGGAAGGCATTAGCGCTTTCCTGGAAAAACGCGAAGCACAATTTAAAGGGAAATAATACTTGGGAGGTTTACGTTCATGAACATTTATGTATTGGTAAAACGTACGTTTGACACAGAAGAAAAGCTGGTTGTCTCCGGTGGCCAGATTCAAGAAGATGGTGCTGAATTCATCATTAACCCATATGACGAGTATGCGATCGAAGAGGCCATCACGGTCCGAGACGCTCACGGCGGCGAAGTGACAGTAGTCACAATCGGCGACGAAGAAGCTGAAAAGCAATTGCGCACAGCACTTGCAATGGGCGCTGACAAAGCGGTCTTGATCAATACAGAAGATGATGTCGAGGAAATGGACCAGTTTACGGCAGCTTACATACTGGCAGAGTACTTGAAAGACAAAGAAGCGGACTTGATTCTTGCAGGTAACGTAGCGATCGACGGTGGATCCGGACAAGTCGGCCCGCGTGTAGCTGACTTGCTTGATATCAACTACGTGACGACGATCACAAGCCTTGAAATCGAGGGCGAAACAGTGAAAATCGTCCGTGATATCGAAGGGGATGCAGAAGAGCTTGAAACTTCATTGCCTTTATTGGTTACAGCTCAACAAGGCTTGAACGAGCCGCGCTATCCATCGCTACCAGGAATCATGAAAGCGAAGAAAAAACCGCTTGAAGAGCTTGAGCTCGATGATCTGGATATTGAAGAAGACGATGTAGAAGCGAAAACGGAAACGATCGAAGTTTACTTGCCGCCGAAAAAACAAGCCGGCCGTATTTTGGAAGGCGAAATTCCAAGCCAAGTTTCTGAACTGGTCAGCTTGCTTCGCTCTGAAGCGAAAGTTATATAAACGTACGCCAATCATTCATTTTCACATCTACTTAGGGGGTTAACGGACTATGTCGAAAAAAGTATTAGTATTGGGCGAAACGCGTGAAGGCGCTTTGCGCAACGTATCATTTGAAGCAATTGCCGCAGCCAAGAAAATTTCAGGCGGCGGAGAAGTTGTTGCTGTCTTGCTTGGGGAAGCAGTGAGCGAGTTTGGAAACGAATTGGTAGCTTACGGCGCTGACCGTGTCATTACGGTTGAGCACCCACACTTGAAATCCTATACATCTGATGGTTACGGCCAGGCGTTCATGGCGGTCGTCGACCAGGAACAACCTGAAGCAATCGTCTTTGGCCATACTGCGGTCGGCAAGGACTTGTCGCCAAAAATCGCATCGAAATTGCAAACCGGCTTGATTTCAGATGTAACGGATATCGAAGGGGAAGGTGCTGACGCTGTTTTCATCCGCCCAATCTATTCCGGTAAAGCATTCGAAAAAGTGAAACTGAAAGAAGACGGCGTTGTCTTCATTACCGTGCGCCCGAACAACATCGCGCCGCTTGAGCGTGAAGAGCGTTCTGGCGATGTATCGAGCTTGTCGGTCGATATTACGAACTTGCGCACGATCATCAAAAACGTTGTCCGCAAATCAGCAGAAGGCGTCGACCTTTCTGAAGCGAAAGTCATCATCGCCGGCGGACGCGGCGTCAAGAGCAAGGAAGGCTTCGAGCCATTGCAGGAACTGGCCGACCTTCTCGGCGGCGCAGTCGGAGCATCACGCGGTGCGTGTGACGCAGATTACTGTGATTATTCCTTGCAGATCGGACAGACAGGTAAAGTCGTTACACCTGATCTCTACATCGCAGCAGGAATTTCCGGTGCGATCCAGCACATGGCAGGGATGTCCAACTCCAAAGTCATCGTTGCGATCAATAAAGACCCAGAAGCGAACATCTTCAAAGTAGCAGACTACGGAATCGTCGGAGACCTATTCGACGTCATCCCATTGCTCACAGAAGAATTCAAGAAAGTTATGTAATCACAGCAACCCGCATTTATGCGGGTTGTTTTTTAATGATGAAGGGCATGATACAGTATGTTGATCAAGGCTTCCGGGTTCGTCTAACTTTTTCTAACGGAGATGTAAAAGAAGGAGGTGTGAGGAAATGTTGAAAATACTAAGCGGAATCTTATCTTTTATTGCCTTAGTTCTTATTATCTGGGATCTATTCAATGCGGACATAATGATTTTATATAATGTCATTTATGGCCTATTAGCAGCATCGTTCCTACTCAGTGGTATTGCGGATATTAAAGAAGGCAACAAGTCGACGGCTTATTTATCGCTCCTTGCCTCATTTATCCTTTTAGTACTTTTTGCAAAGTACACAGTAGGAAGCTCCTGAGAATGAAGGTTCCTATGTTGCCGGTTAAATGAGATCGATAATGAGCAACTCAGGGGGGGGGAGTAACTGAAAATTTAAGCTTGAGATGTAAAGCGTGCCCTTGCAGTGAAAGTCCCTGGACTATAACCATCCTCATAATCCATCGACCCCAGTCCGTTTAACGGCAACAACAGCCGGGTATGGAAGGAGTAGGCAAATAAATAGCTAGCGTAAATCACGTCTGCTATAATCGAAATATAGTTTGGTTATCACTTAAGGAGGAATTATACATGGCAATCGTTAAAGGAACAGATCAGAATTTTAAACAAGAAGTTTCAGAAGGTCTCGTATTGGTAGACTTTTGGGCAGCATGGTGCGGGCCTTGTAAAATGATCGCTCCAGTTCTTGAAGAACTTGATGCAGATATGGACGATAAAGTGAAAATCGTGAAATTGGATGTTGATGAAAACCAGCAGACAGCTAGCGAATACGGCATCATGTCCATCCCGACACTTCTTTTGATGAAAAACGGCGAAACAGTCGATAAAGTCGTCGGCTTCCGTCCAAAAGAAGCTTTGGCTGAATTGGTTGAAAAACACGCATAATTCCAAAACCGGGTCCCATTCGTGGAACCCGGTTTTTTAAATAGGGTGAGGAAATGAAAAATGAGATGATTCAACATAAATTGGCAGTATTGCCGGACCAGCCGGGCTGCTATTTGATGAAGGACCGCCAAGGGACCGTTATTTATGTCGGCAAGGCAAAAGTGCTGAAAAATCGGGTGCGCTCTTACTTTACCGGCAGCCACGATACGAAAACCCAGCGCCTCGTCAATGAAATCGAGGACTTTGAATACATCGTCACGTCTTCAGACAAAGAAGCGCTGATCCTTGAATTGAACTTGATCAAAAAGCACGACCCGAAATACAATATCCGTCTGAAAGACAATAAGACCTATCCGTATTTGAAAATCACGGGTGAACGCCACCCGAAACTGGTTATCACGAGGCAGGTCAAAAAAGATAAAGGGAAATATTTCGGCCCTTATCCGAACGCCTATGCAGCGAGTGAAACGAAAAAGCTGCTGGATCGGTTGTACCCGCTTCGTAAATGCCATACGATGCCGGACCGCGTCTGCCTGTATTACCATCTCGGCCAATGCCTGGCGCCTTGCGTCAAGCCGGTGGAAAAGGATACGTACCGCGAAATGATCGATGGCATCAGCCGGTTCCTCAACGGCGGCTTCCGTGAAGTAAAGCAGGAGCTGACAGAAAAGATGAGCGAGGCGGCGGAGAACCTGGAGTTCGAACGGGCGAAAGAATACCGCGACCAGATCAGCCATATCGAATCGGTCATGGAAAAGCAGAAAATGGCGATGAACGATTTCACCAACCGCGACGTCTTTGCTTACGCTGTTGATAAAGGCTGGATGTGCGTGCAAGTATTTTTCGTGCGCCAAGGAAAGCTCATCGAGCGCGAAGTGTCGATGTTTCCCTTGTACCGAGACCCGGAAGAAGAATTCTTGACATTCCTCGGCCAGTTCTATGAAAAGCCGGATCATATTAAACCGAATGAAATCCTGTTGCAGGAAGCGGAAGACGAAGAATTCCTGAAAGAGTGGCTCGGCGCGAAAGTACTCGTCCCGCAGCGCGGCAAGAAAAAAGATTTGGTGTTGCTCGCGCGCAAGAACGCGGAAATCGCCATCAAGGAGAAATTCCAATTGCTCGAGCGCCAGGAAGAACGTACGGTTGGTGCCTGCAATGAATTGGGCGAAGCGATGAACATCCACACGCCGCTGCGCATTGAGGCATTCGATAACTCCCATATCCAAGGGGCGGATGCAGTGTCTGCGATGGTCGTCTTTATCGACGGCAAACCGTCGAAGAAAGACTACCGGAAATACAAAACCCGCTCCGCGCAGAAGCCCGATGATTATGCGGCAATGCGTGAAGTGGTCCGCAGACGCTACAGCCGTGTGCTGAAGGACGGCTTGCCGCTGCCCGACTTGATTATCATCGATGGGGGCAAAGGCCAGATCGAATCGGCGCGCGAAATCATCGAAGACGAACTCGGGCTCGACATTCCGATTGCCGGCCTCGCGAAAGATGCCAAGCACCAAACGTCCCAGCTTCTGTACGGAAATCCGGTCGAGATGGTGGAGCTCAAACGCACGAGTGAAGCATTTTATTTATTGCAGCGCATTCAAGATGAAGTCCACCGTTTTGTCATCACCTTCCACCGTCAATTGCGCGGCAAGAATTCGATTCAATCCGCGCTCGACGGCTTGCAAGGCGTCGGCCCGAAACGTAAGCAGCAATTGCTGAAGCATTTCGGCTCTGTACGGAAAATCAAGGAAGCGAACGCTGACGAAATTCAGCAGGC
Source organism: Planococcus sp. MSAK28401 (assembly GCF_018283455.1). NCBI lineage: Bacteria > Bacillati > Bacillota > Bacilli > Caryophanales > Caryophanaceae > Planococcus > Planococcus alpniumensis. The sequence goes on from NZ_JAAMTH010000001.1 coordinate 1,434,931, forward strand.
CGGCATTCCCGAGAAACTGGCCGTGGAAATCGAGCGGCATTTCAAAGAACAGCCGTTGCAACAGGAATAACTTCGTGGTATTGTAAGAACACAATTGAATCACTTGTAAAAAGTGATGATAGAGGAGCGGCCGTCAATAGTAAGCATTCCGAGATTTGCAGAATCTGTGAAGGATGCCGAAAGGGACGCCCGCCGAAGTTTACGGCGCACTGCTTGCGCGTATGCTGGTCCTGCATTTAAGAGATGCAGGGCTGTCAGAGTTTGACTCTGGAGGGCTATCTCACATGGACGTTTGAAATCGTACATGAGAAGAGAGGTAGCTTGCCGGGCAATCGGCGAGTTGCCTCTTTTTTGTTGAGGGCCACTTACTTTAAGTGGGAGTGGAGAGAATGACAACAATCGTAATGAAGTTCGGGGGGACGTCCGTAGCGTCTCCGGAAAAAATCCTAGGCGTGGCAAGACGCGCCATCCGGGAAAAACAACAAGGCAAGCGCGTCGTCATCGTCGTCTCGGCGATGGGCAAAACGACAGACACGCTGCTCGGCCTTGCGGGAGAGATTTCCGGCGAGCCGCCAAAGCGTGAAATGGACATGCTGCTCGCTACAGGTGAACAAGTGACCATTTCGTTGTTGGCGATGGCGTTCAAAAAACTAGGCCACGATGCCTTGAGTTTCACAGGCTGGCAGGCGGGCATCGAAACGGAATCCGTCCCGCGCAATGCGCGCATCGAAACAATCCACACACAGCGCTTGGAGGAGGCACTTGACCTTGGCTTGTTCTGTGTGGTCGCAGGATTCCAAGGCGTTGACAAGAGCGGCAATATCACAACGCTCGGCCGCGGTGGATCCGATACGACCGCTGTGGCGCTAGCAGCTGCTTTAGGCGCTGAAAAATGTGAAATCTATACGGATGTTGACGGAGTTTACACGTCTGACCCGCGTTATGTCACAGGCGCCCGCAAACTTGAACAGATTTCATACGACGAAATGCTCGAATTGGCCAATCTCGGGGCGGGAGTCCTTCATCCGCGAGCTGTGGAATTCGCCAAAAACAATCAAGTGCCCCTCTCTGTGCGGGCAAGCTACTCGGATGAACCGGGGACTATCATACAAGAGGTGATCACTGTGGAAAAAAATCTAATCGTGCGCGGCGTAGCATTCGAAAAAGACATCGCCCGCATCACTGTCAGTTACACTAAGCCATTCAATGGCTCGCTCGCCAATATCTTCACGAGCTTGGCAGATCATTTAATCGATGTCGACATCATTGTGCAAAGCATCAGTGAGGAGTTTCCGCCATCTGTTTCCTTTTCGATTAAAGAAGACAGCCTGGCAGAAGCGCAGCGCGTGTTGTCGGAAGCGCAGGAACAGATCGGCTATAACACCATCGATATCGAAACCGGCTTGGCGAAAGTGTCGATCGTCGGATCCGGCATGGTATCGAATCCAGGCGTCGCGGCAAAAATGTTCGATATTCTCCGTGCGCAGGATGTGCCGGTAAAAATGGTCAGCACTTCCGAAATCAAAGTATCTGTCGTAGTCCCGGCGAGTAAAATGGAACGCTCAGCAAATGCGCTCCACGATGCATACGGACTGACGCCAGCGTCTGTCAGATAAGGAAAAGCCCAGCCAAGCTGGGCTTTTTTGCGTTCCCAAGAGTTTGTGTAAAAATTCACATTTTGTTCAAATTTTAAATAACGCCATTACGGTCCTATATGAGCTTATAAAACAGTGAAACGGATGCCTATATCTCGCCTGTTTCGAAATAAAAATATAGCTTTTCATGATTTCTTTCCTATTTAATATCCGTAAAAACCTTCACAGACCCTAGACGGGATGCGCTCAAAAAGGCTTACTTGCCTTGACGCTCCTAGAGGGGGGGAGTACAATAAATATGTCATATTCTTGTACATGATGCTTATAGCAACGCGGAGATATTTTCCTGATATAGGAAAACTTTGTGCTGCCAACTAATGTTTTTGAGGGGGGTAAAATTTTTGGATAACAATCGTGAATTTTTAATGCGCAGGCTGCACTCTTTACTCGGGGTCATTCCAATCGGATTGTTCTTGACGCAGCATTTGATCGTCAACCATTTCGCTACGCAGGGCGTGGAAGCGTTTAACCAAGCTGCCCACTTCATGGCGAATCTTCCATTCGTCATTTTCCTGGAGATTTTCGTCATCTACTTGCCGCTCATGTATCATGCTTTCTACGGTTTATACATAGCGTTCACGGCGAAAAACAACCCGGGGCATTACAGCTACATGCGCAACATTTTATTTGTTGCACAGCGCTATACCGGAGTTTTCCTAGTGGTCTTTATCGCATGGCATATTTTCGAGACAAGATTCCAAGTTGCGATTGGAGCGGGAGAAGCAGATTTCAACATGATGGAAAACATCCTGACGAATCCTCTCATGTTCGCGTTCTACGTAGTGGGTGTCTTGTCCGCAACATTCCATTTTGCGAACGGATTGTGGTCTTTCTTTGTAACGTGGGGAATCACGGTTTCCGAGAAAGCACAGCGCTACTCAACTTACTTCACACTTCTAGTCTTTATTGTATTATCGATCATTGGTATCAGAGCATTGTTTGCATTCGTTTAAGGATGTCCCAAACATTGGTGAATTAAAAGAGGAGTGAACACTACAATGGCGAAAGGCAAAATTTCTATCGTCGGTGGGGGCCTAGCTGGCCTAATGGCAGCAATTAAAGTTGCTGAAGCAGGAGCACCTGCCGATCTATTTTCCATCGTTCCCGTTAAACGGTCTCACTCTGTGTGCGCACAGGGCGGCATTAACGGAGCGGTGAATACAAAAGGTGAAGGGGATTCCCCGGCAATTCACTTGGATGACACCGTTTACGGCGGTGACTTCCTAGCTAACCAAAAGCCGGTTAAAGCAATGGCTGATGCAGCACCTGGCATCATCCGCCTGCTTGACCGCATGGGCGTCATGTTCAATCGTACGCCTGAAGGGCTTCTTGACTTCCGTCGTTTCGGGGGCACGATGCACCACAGAACAGCATTTGCAGGCGCAACAACTGGCCAGCAATTGCTTTACGCACTGGACGAGCAAGTCCGCCGCTATGAAGTCGCAGGCTTGATCACAAAATATGAAGGCTGGGAATTCCTTGGCCTCGTCATCGATGACGAAGGCATTTCAAGAGGGATCACTGCACAGAACTTGACGACAATGGAGATCAAATCGTTCCGTTCGGATGCTGTTATCATGGCAACTGGCGGACCAGGGATCATCTTCGGAAAATCCACGAACTCTGTTATCAACACAGGCTCTGCTGCATCGATCGTATACCAGCAAGGCGCTTATTATGCGAACGGCGAATTCATCCAAATCCACCCGACAGCGATTCCTGGCGACGACAAGCTCCGCTTGATGTCAGAATCTGCACGCGGTGAAGGCGGACGGATCTGGACGTATAAAGACGGCAAGCCTTGGTACTTCCTGGAAGAAAAATACCCGGCTTACGGAAACTTGGTTCCTCGTGATATCGCGACACGCGAAATCTTCGATGTGTGCGTTAACCAAAAACTCGGCATCAACGGCGAGAACATGGTGTACTTGGACCTTTCCCATAAAGATTCGAAAGAACTCGACATCAAACTGGGCGGCATCATCGAAATCTATGAGAAATTCACAGGCGACGATCCGCGTAAAGTTCCGATGAAAATTTTCCCGGCAGTCCACTATTCAATGGGCGGACTGTGGGTCGACGATCATCAGATGACGAATATCCCTGGCGTATTGGCAGCTGGTGAATGTGATTATTCCCAGCATGGTGCGAACCGTCTCGGCGCAAACTCGCTCTTGTCAGCCATCTACGGCGGTATGGTCGCTGGACCGAATGCCCTTGATTACGTCAAAGGCTTGGAAGTCCTAGCGGAAGACTTGCCAAATGATATTTACGCTCAGCACGAAGCTGAAGAGCAGCGTAAATGGGACGAGATCCTTGCACTTGACGGAACTGAAAATGCTTACGTCCTGCACAAGGAACTCGGCGAATGGATGACGGACAACGTGACGGTCGTACGTTATAATGACCGCCTCGAAGAAACAGACCGCAAAATCCAAGAGCTTCTTGAACGCTTTAACCACATCAGCATGACGGATACGCAACTTTGGAGCAACCAAGGGGCAATGTTTACCCGCCAGCTGAAAAATATGCTACATTTAGCACGTGTCATCACGATCGGTGCGTTGAAACGCAACGAAAGCCGCGGCGCTCATTACAAACCGGAATTCCCGGAACGTAATGATGAGGAATTCCTGAAGACGACTATGGCAAAATTCAACGGTTACGATGCGCCGATCTTCCATTATGAAGAAGTCGACACTGGCTTGATCCCGCCACGCAAACGCGATTATTCCGCGAAAGCATAGCAATAAAGAAGGGAGCTAATTTACCATGGGTGAAGCAGCAAAAACGGTTATTTTCGAAATCGAACGCCAGAACTCTACTGACGAAAGTTCGTACTGGGAAAAGTTCGAATTGCCATATCGCGCCAACATGAACGTCATTTCCGCGTTAATGGAAATCCGGCGCAACCCGGTCAACATAGAAGGAAAGAAAACAACTCCAGTCAACTGGGACATGAACTGCCTTGAGGAAGTTTGTGGCGCATGTTCAATGGTCATCAACGGCAAAGCACGCCAGTCGTGTACAGCTCTTGTCGATCAACTGGAACAGCCGATCCGCCTTCAGCCAATGAGAACATTCCCGGTCGTCCGCGACTTGATCGTAGACCGCAGCCGCATGTTCGACTCACTGAAGAAGGTCAAAGCGTGGGTGCCGATCGACGGTACGCATGATCTGGGCGAAGGTCCGCGTATGCCTGAGCGTAAACGCCAATGGGCATATGAATTGTCTAAATGTATGACGTGCGGCGTATGCCTCGAGGCTTGCCCGAACGTCAACGATAAATCCGACTTTATCGGTGCAGCTCCGCTTTCCCAAGTCCGCTTGATGAACGCGCATCCGACAGGCGCCATGAACCGTGACGAGCGTTTGAACGCGATCATGGGCGAAGGCGGCCTTGCGGATTGCGGTAACTCACAGAACTGTGTGGAATCTTGCCCGAAAGGCATTCCATTGACAACGTCAATCGCAGCTTTGAACCGCGACGTGAGCATCCAAATGTTCCGTAACTTCTTCGGAAGCGATCATATGGTCGACTAATCTACACTCCGCCTTTATGGCGGAGTTTTTTTGTTTCAGTTGAAAATGCCTGAGCTTGGCTGAAACAGATGTTCTTTGCGCCAGTTTTTGCTATACTAACAAAATGAGAAACGTTTTACAGGGGGAACTGGAATGAGAGCAGCATACATAGAGGATTTCACTAAATGGCAGCAGGGCTTCACCTTTTACGCACCGGTGCACGTGCGCTTTTCGGAAACGGACATGTTTGGGCATGTCAACAACACGGTACCGATCGCTTATTTTGAATACACCAGAATCGAATTCATGAAAGAAATCGGTTTAATGCAAGACTGGCTTTCAAAAGACAGCGATTTGATTCCGGTCGTGGCGGACATGCAAGTTGATTTCGTCCGTCAAGTATTTTTTGATGAACAATTGAAGATTTACGTGAAAGTGCAATCAATAGGAAACTCATCGGCAGACATCCATTATTGGGCAGTAAACGATCAGCAGGAGACTTGTTTCACTGGCAGGGGCGCCGTGGTCCAGATCTCTAAATCGAGCGGCAAAGGCCATCCGTGGAACGACTCACAGAAAACAATGTTGCAGAGTGGAAGTCTGACTTCTTCCGGTAAATAATACGGCTCTTGCCTTAGAGGCTCGAAAGCGTCACGATGGAACAAATACCAGTAGCTAGGGAGTGAACCAAGTCTATGACTGAAGACAACTTAAACCGCCGCCACGATTTAGAGCGTGTGGCATTTATGGAAAAGGAATTGCGTTATATATCCGGGATCATCAAACAAAAAGGCCGTGAAATCTTAAATTCGTATACCATCACGCCGCCGCAGTTCGTGGCCCTTCAATGGCTGTTCGAACATGGCGACATGACTATTGGTGATTTATCGAATAAAATGTTTTTGGCGTTTAGCACAACGACCGATCTGGTCGACCGGATGGAGAAGAACGATTTGGTCGTCCGTATCCGCGAGGAGCAGGACCGCCGGGTGGTGCGTATTAAATTATTGAAAGAAGGCGAACGGATCATTGAAGAAGTGATCAAGAAGCGCCAGGATTATTTAGAAGCAGTACTCGAAGACTTCAGTGAAGAGGAAGTCGAGCAATTTTCAAGCTTGTTGGAGAAAATGCATATCAACATGAAATAGGAGCGGGGCTATGACATTGAATGCGCCAATCGGAGTCATTGATTCGGGCGTCGGCGGGTTGACCGTCGCCAAAGAAATCATGAAACTTTTGCCTAATGAGAAAATCTGTTATATCGGCGACAATGCACGCTGTCCGTATGGCCCCCGTCCGCTTGCGGAAGTGCGGCGCTATACGTGGCAGATGGCAGAAGCGCTTATGAAAATGAATATTAAAATGCTGGTCATTGCCTGCAATACGGCAACGGCCGCAGCGCTCAATTCCTTGCAGAAAAAATTGCCGATCCCAGTCATCGGGGTTATTTTCCCTGGAGCACGCGCCGCCATCAAATCCTCTTCGACAAAGAAGATTGCCGTGCTCGGCACATTCGGAACGGTCAAAAGCGGCGCTTATGAAACAGCCATCAAATCGCTCGTGTCGTCTTCGGACGTCGTCCAATTGGCGTGCCCGCGTTTTGTTCCGCTCGTGGAAAGTGATGAGTATGAAGGGGAGTTCGCCCGCCGTATGGTAGCCGAGACTTTATCGGCAATCAAATCGAAGGAATTCGACACGGCCATCCTCGGATGCACCCATTATCCGCTGCTTCAAGGATTTATTGAGCAAGAGCTTGGCGGCACCGTAACGGTTCTGTCGTCAGCGCAAGAAACAGCTAAAGACGTTTCGCGCCATTTGAGCTACCAGGACAAATTTGCGGATCGCCGCAAACCGCCCGTCCATCAATTTTATACATCCGGTTCGACGGAGATTTTCCGCACAATCATCAAAAAATGGCTTGCCATCGACGATCCGTGCATCCGCTCGATCCAGTTCCCAAAGACCTGACGGCTCAGCCGCCGGGTTTTTGTCGTTAAGGCAGAATTATGGTAAGATTTTTTGAGTACATGAGGAGGATTCAATGATGACAAGAATTGATAATAGACAAGCAAATGAACTGCGCCCGGTGGAGATAGAGACGGATTATTTGATCCATCCGGAAGGATCGGTCCTGATTACGGTCGGCCAGACGAAAGTGATTTGCACAGCGACAATCGAGTCGCGTGTCCCAGGCTTCTTGAGAGGCCAAGGCAAGGGCTGGGTAACGGCGGAATATTCCATGTTGCCACGCGCGACAGGAAGCCGCAACCAGCGTGAAGCGACGCGCGGCAAGCTCGGCGGGCGCACGATGGAAATCCAGCGCCTGATCGGCCGTTCCTTGCGCGCTGTCGTCGATCTCGAGAAGATTGGCGAACGCACACTGTGGATCGATTGCGACGTCATCCAGGCGGATGGAGGGACGCGTACAGCGTCCATCACGGGAGCTTTTATCGCCATGACCATCGCACTCGGCAAATTGGACGTGCCGGTATTCCCGGTGACGGATTATTTGGCCGCTACAAGCGTCGGCATCAATAGCAGCAAGCAAGCTATCCTGGACTTGAATTACGAAGAAGATTCAACGGCAGCGGTCGATATGAACCTGGTCATGACAGGGGCCGGTGAATTCGTCGAAATGCAAGGCACCGGCGAAGAAGCGACATTCAGCCGCAAGGAATTGAACGAAATGCTCGATCTCGGTGAAGCAGGGATCCAGCAATTGATCAAAATCCAACAACAAGCGATCGGCGAATTGTCGTCGCGGATCGGCGAAAAGGTGGAATCTGCCCTATGAAAAAAATCGTCATTGCGACACAAAACAAAGGAAAAGCCAAAGACTTTGAAACTTTGTTGTCTCCTCTAGGCTATGAAGTATTGACCTTGAGAGATGTGGCACAAGACCTCGACATCGAAGAAACCGGCACGACATTCGAAGCTAATGCGATCCTGAAAGCGGAAGGCGTCGCTAAAGAACTCGGCATCCCGGTCATCGCGGATGACAGCGGCCTTGAGATCGATGCATTGGACGGAGAACCAGGCGTCTATTCTGCCCGCTATGCGGGGGGCGAAAAGAGCGACGACGCCAATATCGATAAAGTGCTGGAGAAATTGTCTGGTGTACCGGAGGGAGAGCGCAGTGCGCGATTCCGCTGCGTCTTGGCGGTCGCGGCGCCGGGAGAACAAACCCAAACATTCTCCGGGTCATGTGAAGGCGAAATCCTGCGCTTGCGCAGAGGCGACAACGGCTTCGGCTACGACCCGATCTTTTACGTGCCTGCCCAGGAGCGTGCCATGGCGGAACTCGAACCCGAAGAAAAAGCGGCCATCTCCCACCGCGGCCAAGCATTACGCGAGCTCAGCGAAGCGATGCCGGAGTGGCTGAAATAAGAATTTAGATATTTTTTTGAAATAGCATTGACTTTTCCTCGGATGATTTCTATAATTAAAATTGTCTTTCGTGAGGAAAGTCATGTCTCAGTAGCTCAGCTGGATAGAGCAACGCCCTTCTAAGGCGTCGGTCGGGGGTTCGAATCCCTCCTGGGACGTAATTGTAGTTTAGAGCAACTTAATCAGTTCAACGGTTTGATGATCTCAGGTATTTCTAAAGGTATTCTAACTTTAAAAAGTATCTCCGATTAATCATCCAAACAAATTAACCTCCCAATTTTATAGTTGGGAGGTTTTTTTATGTCGAAAAAGTGGCTTATTTGATGCGTCAATCAAAACAGCAGCTGGGGGCTCCCTAGCTGCTGTTCTTCGGTAACACTATTAATGGCCGGTCGAAAGTTTCCGTATAAAATCGTCCAAAGTATCACCGTTCAGGATCATGAAGCGGGGAAGCTCGTAACGACTGTCCTCGTCAGTACTCACGCCCCCCTCTATTGTGAATGCTCCTTTAAATCCAAGATTTTCAACGACTGCAAGCGTGTCGTCATTGTAAGCTCCGTAAGGGTAAGCGAACACTTCCGTCGTTTCGCCGGTAATAGATTTGAGTGTTGCCGTCGCATCATTAATTTCGTTGTATTGTTCGTCGTAGCTCAGTTGATCGAGAGACGGGTGTGTTGATGTATGGTTTTGGATGTCGATGCCTTTCTCCATGACGGTTGTAATTTCTTCAGCCGTCATGCTCTGACTATCGTTTACCCAATCTGCAATCGTAAACTGGGTTGCTTTTAAATCGTATTTTTCCAGGATTGGAAAGGCGTTCGGATAAAAATCATCGGTACTGTCATCAAATGTGATGAGGATCGGTTTAGCTGGCATAGCTGCTGTTCCATCCAAAATTTCGAAGTACTGATTGATGCTCAATGAACTGTAGCCATTTTCCTTCAAGTAAGCCATTTGTTTCTCGAATTCTTCTACGCTGTACTGATATAGATTATTCGGCTCGGGATCATAGGAAATAACATGATAATTCACCACAGGAATTTCAATGTCAGCTGCGGCCGCGTGAGTGCTGAACCCTGCTATGAACAAGGAAACGAGAAGCAGGGAAGCTACCAGTAATTTTTTCATGAAAATCATCCTTTCCAGTTTGGAGTTGTGGTCGCCATAAAAAGTGCTGCAGGGATGGAGGTAAGCTATCTACTGCTTTAGAAGATGTTGCCTCAGCTCTCCTTTCCTGTTCTCTTCTGCAGCATTATTCGAAGAAGAAAAGAGAACATAAACCGTCTTTAGTTTAAATTCGCTGTCATTGTAACACTACTTGATCATTTAGTGAGGTTTAAAGTCTCTTATTATCTGAATTTTCTTATTATTTAATTGGAAGAGGGCGCCTGGTTATTGCTCGTGGCAGTAAATATTCTAAACCGTTTCAATCACCATGGTTGATTTGCACCCAGTAATGAAGTTATGTAGGGGTTTTTTCATGACTATGTGCATGTGAAATGAAACAGCGGTAAAAAGGGAATCAGAATGGAACATCGAAATAAATAGAGTAGCTCTCTTAATATATGCCGGTTGTCGCAGCAACTTTTTTTCGAATGGTTGTTCAATACCGGAAATGATACAGGCAACTGGAGAAACGAATAATTCCAACAGGAAGAACATGTTAAGGTAAGCAAACAAAACCGTTGTAAGAAACTTGTCGAAAAAATAGATTATAAGGAGAATGGTGATGAAAACCTTAAATTATACATTGGCAGATGTTTTTACTGACACGCCTTTCGGTGGAAATCAATTGGCCGTCGTGGAAGGAAGAAACGGTTTGACAAGAGAAGAAATGCAGAACATCGCCCAGGAGTTGAACTTATCTGAAACAGTATTTGTTTTTCCTCCAGCTAAAGAGGCGAATGTCAGGAAGCTGCGGATCTTCACACCGCAAATGGAACTCCCGATGGCAGGACATCCAACAATCGGGGCAGCGTATATTTTAGCTTCTTCTGGTGCAGTGCCTACGGAAGAAGGATGGAATGAATGGGTGCTTGAAGAAGGAATAGGGGAAGTCCCAGTAACAGTCCATAAGGAACGAGGGCGGATTCTTAAGGTTGAAATGAAACAACCGGTGCCCATTTTCGGGGAAGAGTTTCTGGATAGAAAAATAGCTGCCGGACTGCTTTCATTAGCAGCCGATGATCTTCATCCGGATTTTCCGGTTCAATCTGTGTCCTCGGGTGTGCCTTTTCTGTTCATCCCGCTGCGTTCACTTCAAGCGATTCAACGGATTCATTTCCGGCTGGATGTATGGGAGCGGTATTTTAGTGAAAATCCAGATACTCAGCACATTTTCACATTTACGACGGAAACTGAAAATCGAGATGCTTCTGTACATGGAAGAATGTTTGCGCCGGCAATGGGAATTGCCGAAGATCCGGCAACCGGCGCAGCTAGCGGCCCGCTTGGTGCATATTTGGTTGAACACCAAATACTGCATGCTCATGAGAATGGAATACATGTCATCCGAAGTGAACAGGGCTATGAAATGAAACGGCCAAGCGCAATTGATATCAAGGTTATTGGCCACACCGGCGCTATTTCAGAAGTGAAAATTGCGGGCAATTCGGTCATAGTCGGGAAAGGACAGCTGTTCCTCTAAGGATGTATCGATTTTTCGCTGATTTTTGGTGCATTAACGTTTTTCCCCATAGTATAAAACTTAGCTTACAGTTTGTGTTCAAATGATGGACATTTGATTTTTCACTGTTTATTTGCGAAATATGTCGTATAATGGAAAAAGATAGAGAAAAAACAGACCTAAAGGTGGAAATGACACGTGTTCAGAAACAAATGGAAACGGATTTTGATCGTACTTTCCCTTATATTAACCATTTTAATTGCGGCGACGGCGACGAGCATTTGGACCTTTGCCAGTGAATCCGAGTTGATGGAAGCTGATGCGGCGATCGTGCTCGGCACGAAAGTCGTCGGCGGAGAGCCTTCGCCGGTACTCGAGCAGCGCATTCGCCACGCCATCGATCTATACGAGGCGGGCTATGTCGAGAAGATCATCTTTACAGGAGGCATCACGGACGGGGCGGACCTCGCCGAGTCGGTCGTGAGCCGAGACTTTGCCATCCGCAATCATGTCCCGGAAGAGGATATCCTGATTGAGACTCAATCGCTCATCACAGAAGAGAATTTTCGTTTCGCGGGTGAACTGGCGGATGAAAACGGTTTGTCGAGCTTTCTCGTTGTCAGCGACCCCTTACATATGAAACGGGCGCTGCTTATGGCGGAACACGCCGGGATCGATGCCCATTCCTCGCCGACGCCTTCGACTGAATTCAAGGGCTTTGCGAACATCGCCCCTTTCTTTGCCCGTGAAGTTGTTTGCTATATGGCCTACGTCGCGATGCACGCCGTCATTTAATGAAACTGTCCCGCTGATGCGTGGACAGTTTTTTATTTAACAGATGAACAGCGCAGCCCTGAGTGATACACTGATAAAAATGCTGTGAGGAGTGTGTTGTAGATGGAAACCGATCAACTGAAGCTCAGCACGAAATGGCAAGGGGATTTTGTATTTGAAGCTGCGGGTCAAGGCGGCCATACGCTCCGGATGGATGCTCATCAGGGAGTCGGGAACGGCCAAGGGTTGCTTCCGATGCAGGCGCTGCTCGGCTCACTTGCCGGATGCTTCGGCATGGACGTCGTGATGATTCTGCGCGCCAGGATGAAAGAGGTTCGCTCTATCGAAATCGTCACGCAAGGGGACAAGCGCCGAAATCCGCCGAAGGAATTTTTGGCGATTACCGTGACCTTTATTGTCGAAGGCGACATCGACGCGGATAAAGTCTGGCATGCCATCGAAGTGAGCGGGGAGAAATACTGTCCGGTTGCCCATTCCTTAAAAGCGGACGTCGTGTACAAATTGGTTTTGAACGGCGAAGAGGCTGGCGCAAAATAGCGCCAGCTTTCGTTTTCACAGTGTATTTCCCTATGGTATGATGAATGGACAAAGAGGTGGTAGGATGCGGAAGAAATTTGGGGATTTGAAGCGCAAGGGCAATGTCATCGTCTTTCCGACAACGGTCACGCGGCTGCTCTCGGAAGGGATGACCAGTCTAAAGAATGAACAATACGCCGATGCCCGCGATAAACTGTACCAAGTGCTCGTCTACGAGCCGGACCATGCAGCGGCGCTCGGCGGATATGCCTACAGCTTGTACGAGCTGGGGGAATTCGAGGAAGCGCTCGAAGTCGTTCAGGAATTGCTGCGCGTCGGGCCGATCCATTATTTGGAGACGATGGAGCTATACATAAGCATTTTAATGCAAGTAAAGGAATTTGAAGAAGCCGAGAAGATGATCGAAGTGCTCATCGAGGAAAACGTCTTGCCAAAAGAGCGTTTGGAGCAATTCCATCAATTGCGCGACCTTAATGAACGCATCGCTGAAAGCGCAGCCTCTGCCAAACGGGAAACGGGCCAATTCAGCTTGGAGCAATTTTTGCCGCTTAGCGCTGCCGAACAGGAGCAGCGGGTGACTGAATTGCCAAAAGAAGCGTATGGTGCCATGAAGAAGCAGCTAATCGAATTGATCAAGCATCCGGAAGTGGATTGGGTGGCGAAATCCTATCTACTGCTCATGCTCCGTGAACAGCAGATCAGCGGGACGGTGAGTGTCGAAAAGTTCCATTATTCAAATGAGCTGGCGATTGACGAGCTGCCTGATCCATTGAAGGATGCTCGTCTGCTTGGAATTCGCAAGCGCTTGGAGGAGGCTTTGGAGAAAGAGCCCGCTAAGCTGCAGATGGCAATGGAACTGGTCGACCGGCATATTTACCTGCTCTACCCGTTTTTCTGGGAAGAGTTTGAGGAAGCGGAGATCGCTGAAGTCTACCACGCGTATCTCGATAGTTTGTTCAGCGGAGAAGTAGGAGCAAAAGCCGATCCGAAATTGCTGGAATTGCTCATGCAGGCCGAGGCATACATAGAATTGCGCAACGGTTAGAAATAGTTGAACCTGCTCGTATGTGTGATATAATGTGGAGGTTGTCAAAAATCGTACAAATTTCGTACATGACTTTGTAAAAAATTGTTTGGAGGGCTTATACATGTCAGCAAAATGGGAAAAGCAAGAAGGTAACGTCGGAGTACTTACAGTAGAAGTACCGGCTGAAGAAGTAAACGGCGCGCTTGATAAAGCGTTCAAAAAAGTCGTTAAAGAAATTAACGTACCAGGATTCCGCAAAGGGAAAATGCCACGCCAAATGTTTGAAAAACGTTTCGGTGTAGAATCTCTTTACCAGGATGCACTTGATTTCATCCTGCCTGACGCTTACGCGAACGCAGTCGAAGAAGCAGGCATCAACCCGGTTGACCGCCCTGAAATCGACATCGAAAAATTAGAAAAGAACGAGCCATTGGTATTCACTGCTAAAGTAACAGTGAAACCTGAAGTGGAACTTGGCGAATACAAAGGGCTTGAAGTTTCCAAAGAAGACATGAACGTGACGGATGAGGAAATCGAAGAGCAATTGAAAGAAAGCCAAGAACGCATGGCTGAATTGACTGTCAAAGAAGACGGACAAGTTGAAAACGGCGACACTGCTGTTATCGATTTCGAAGGATTTGTAGACGGAGAAGCGTTTGAAGGCGGAGCAGGCAACGATTACTCCCTAGAAATCGGTTCTAACTCATTCATCCCAGGCTTCGAAGAGCAATTGGTCGGCGCTAAAACTGGTGAACAAAAAGACGTAGAAGTCACTTTCCCTGAAGAATACCACGCTGAGGAACTTGCTGGAAAATCAGCAACGTTCAAAGTAATGGTAAACGAAGTGAAAGCAAAAGAACTCCCTGAACTGAACGATGAGTTCGCTAAAGAACTTGACGAAGAAGTAGAAGGTCTTGACGCACTTCGCACGAAAATGAAAGAAAACTTGAAAGCGGAGAAAGAAAACGCTTCTGAAACAAAAATGCGCGACGAGCTTGTACAAAAAGCGGCAGAAAACGCAACAGTCGAAATTCCGCAAGCAATGATCGATTCTGAAATCGACCGTATGATGCAAGACTTCGAACAACGCCTAAGCCAGCAAGGCATGAACAAGGAATTGTACTTCCAGTTCTCAGGTCAAGACGAAGATGCACTTCGCGAGCAGATGAAAGCTGACGCTGAAACACGCGTACGCGTATCATTGACGCTTGAAGCAATCGCTAAAGCGGAAAACATGGAAGTCACTTCTGAAGACATCGACAAAGAGCTTGAGAAAATGGCTGGCCAATTCAACATGGACGCTGAACAAATCAAAACAGCTCTAGGCGGCACTGAAATGCTAGAAAACGACATCCGTATGCAAAACACGGTTGAGTTCCTAGTGGAGAACGCTAAAATCTCTGACGCAAAAGCTGCTGAATAACACATAAGATTCTTAATAAGACAAGGTGCGGCAACCGCACCTTGTTTTCTATACATAATTGCAACAAAAATGAATGGCTTATGCTGATCTCATAAAGATTAATACTTATAATGTGTCTAAATCAGCCGTAATACTACGAAGACTCCCGCGGGAAATGAATGAGCGAGGCATTACTGAGCGCATTCATTTGCGACGCATTTACGCAGTAAATGTGGGAGCAAAGCTATAACGTCATGCTCGATCTAAAAGAATGGAGTTTTTTGTAGCAGTTACGGCGATTTTACCAGCTGAAAAGGTTTGGTTTTCTAAACAACTGAGTTATGACACTGCCGACAAATTCACGTTCCTACATATAAAGGCAGTTTCTTTGGCATAGTTCTAATTAGTTGATACAATCAAAATAATCTTGTAACATAATGGCTTGAATAGGGGTGACTACATTGTTCAAATTTAACGATGAAAAAGAACATTTGAAATGTTCGTTTTGCGGAAAACCGCAGGAACAAGTTCGTAAACTGGTCGCAGGGCCAGGTGTATATATTTGCGACGAGTGTATCGAGCTTTGCACAGAAATCGTAGAAGAGGAACTCGGAACAGAAGAAGAAACTGAGTTCAAAGAAGTACCGAAACCTAAAGAAATCATGGATATCCTTGGCGGCTATGTAATCGGCCAGGACAAGGCGAAAAAATCCTTGGCAGTAGCGGTTTACAACCATTACAAACGCGTCAATTCACAAAGCAAGATCGACGATGTCGAACTTTCGAAATCGAATATCGTCTTGATCGGGCCAACAGGAAGCGGGAAAACTTTGCTCGCGCAAACACTCGCGCGTATCCTGAATGTGCCGTTTGCAATTGCGGATGCAACATCGCTTACTGAAGCTGGTTATGTCGGGGAAGATGTCGAGAACATCTTGCTCAAATTGATCCAAGCTGCAGACTACGATGTAGACCGTGCAGAAAAAGGCATCATTTATATCGATGAAATCGATAAAGTGGCACGCAAATCCGAGAACCCGTCGATTACACGCGACGTTTCCGGCGAAGGCGTACAACAAGCTTTATTGAAAATCCTGGAAGGCACAACAGCAAGCGTTCCCCCACAAGGCGGGCGTAAGCATCCTCATCAGGAATTCATCCAAATCGATACGACGAATGTCCTGTTCATCGTAGGGGGCGCGTTTGACGGAGTCGACCAAATTATCAAACGCCGCCTCGGCAATAAAATCATCGGCTTCGGCGCAGATCCGAACAAAGAAGAAATGGATGAAAAATCCCTTCTTAGCCAATTAATCCCAGAGGATTTGTTGAAATTCGGCTTGATCCCTGAATTTATCGGCCGTCTGCCAGTGCTCGCAAGCCTTGAGCAATTGGATGAAAATGCACTCGTGCAGATTCTGACAGAGCCGAAAAACGCACTCATCAAGCAATACCAGAAGATGATGGAGCTTGATGGTGTTACATTGACATTCGAACACGACGCGCTGATTGAAATTTCCCGCCTCGCGATCGAGCGGAAAACAGGCGCACGCGGATTGCGCTCAATCATTGAAAACATCATGCTTGATGTGATGTATGATTTGCCATCCCGTGAAGATATCGTCGAATGCATCATTACAAAAGAAACAGTGACCGAGAATTCTCAGCCGAAATTGATGCTGGAAGACGGCACTGAGTACGATAACGGCAATAACGAAAAAACATCCGCTTAAAGTTTGGCTGATGCACAAGAATAGGATGATACGGGCTGACTCTGAATCGTGCACATCCGCGCGTATGGGGGTCAGCCCTTTTTCCACGAAAAAACCACAGTCTTCGAGATAATTGGCGCAGACTGACAGAGAGAAAGAGAAATGACGGAGGTGCACTTAGTTATGGCGAAGAAAAAAGTGACAAAACAAGTCCCGCTCTTGCCACTCCGCGGGCTGCTCGTCTTCCCGTCGATGGTCCTGCATATTGATGTTGGCCGGGAGCGTTCAGTAGCAGCGCTTGAGCAAGCGATGATGGATGACCAGCTCGTCTTTTTGGCGACTCAGAAAGATATGGCAGTGGAGCAACCAGACAAAGACGATTTGCATAAAATTGGTACCTTGGCTTACGTAAAACAAATGCTGAAATTGCCGAATGGCACGATCCGCGTACTAGTGGAAGGCCTTGAACGTGGCCAGTGGAACCAATACGAGGACGGCGAAAAATTCACGCAAGTGGAAGTGACGTCGTTCCCGGATGAGCCGGAACGCGATGCAGAGCAAGATGCGTTGATGCGCATTTTGCTGGAGCAATTTGAAATCTTCGGCAAAGGCTCGAAAAAAGTGACGACCGAAACTTTCAATACGGTAGCGGATATCGAAGAGCCGGGCCGTTTGGCGGATATGATTGCGTCACATCTATCGCTGAAATTGCAAGGGAAGCAGGAAGTGCTCGAAACTTTCGACATCACGAAGCGCCTTGAACTCTTGATCAGCCGCCTGCATAACGAGCAGGAAGTAGCGGACATCGAGAAACGCATCAACGACCGTGTGAAAAAAGCGATGGAGCAAACGCAAAAAGAGTTTTATCTTCGCGAACAGATGAAAGCGATCCAAACCGAACTTGGCGACAAGGACGGCAAAGGCGCAGAAGTGGCCGACTTGAAAAAACGCATCGAAGAAGCCGGCATGCCGGAGTCGACCGAAAAAACGGCGTTGAAGGAATTAGACCGTTACGAGAAATTGCCTTCAGCTGCAGCGGAAAGCGGCATCATCCGCAACTATATCGAATGGCTTGTAACGATTCCTTGGTCTGAAACGACTGAAGACCGCCTCGATATCAATTATGCGGAAGAAGTATTGAACCGCGACCACGACGGCCTTGAAACGGTAAAAGAACGCGTGCTTGAATATTTGGCTGTCCAACAGATGACCAATTCGCTGCGCGGGCCGATTCTTTGCCTTGTCGGGCCTCCGGGCGTCGGGAAAACTTCGCTTGCCCGTTCAATCGCTGATTCGCTCGACCGCAATTTCGTCCGCATCTCACTCGGCGGCGTGCGCGATGAGTCTGAGATCCGCGGCCACCGCCGTACGTATGTCGGCGCAATGCCGGGACGCATCATTCAAGGAATGAAAAAAGCAGGCACCGTCAATCCGGTCTTCCTGCTTGATGAAATCGATAAAATGTCCAATGACTTCCGGGGCGACCCTTCGTCAGCGATGCTTGAAGTATTGGATCCGGAACAAAACAATTCCTTTAGCGACCATTACATCGAAGAAAGCTATGACTTGTCGAATGTGTTGTTCATTGCGACCGCCAATGACCTCGGATCGATTCCAGGGCCGCTGCGGGACCGCATGGAAGTCATTTCGATTGCAGGTTATACAGAACTTGAGAAGAAATTGATCGCCAAAAACCATTTGGCGCCAAAACAATTGAAAGAACACGGCTTGACGCCGGAGCAATTGGATTTCCAAGAAGAAGCGTTCGTTTCCATGATCCGCTATTACACGCGGGAAGCTGGCGTGCGCGGTTTGGAACGCCAAATCGCTTCTGTTTGCCGAAAAGTGACCAAGCAAATCGTTTCGAGAGAAAAAGAGCACGTGACGGTCGGCGCGGAAGAAGTCGAGAACTATCTCGGCAAGAAGAAATTCCGCTACGGCGTGGCTGAAAGTGAAAACCAAGTGGGCGTTGCGACTGGCCTCGCCTATACCGCTGTCGGCGGTGACACTTTACAAATCGAAGTGTCGCTATCTGCAGGCAAAGGCAAGCTGCAATTGACCGGTAAACTGGGCGACGTCATGAAAGAGTCGGCACAAACAGCGCTATCGTTTGTCCGTGCCCAGGCGGAATCGCTTGGCATCGACCCGAATTTCCAGGAAGCACACGACATTCATATCCACGTGCCGGAAGGAGCCGTTCCAAAAGACGGCCCATCCGCCGGTGTGACAATTGCGACAGCGCTCGTTTCCGCACTTACGAAGCGGCCCGTGCGCCGCGACGTCGGCATGACAGGGGAAATCACGCTTCGCGGACGTGTCTTGCCGATCGGCGGGCTGAAAGAAAAAACTTTGAGCGCCCACCGTGCAGGATTGAAGACGATTATCGTCCCTGCGGAAAATGAACGCGACCTCGACGATATTCCAGAAACAATTCGTAAAGAATTGGAATTCCACCTCGTCAGCCAAGCGGAACAAGCGCTGGAAATTGCGCTGGAAGGAGCAAAAGAATGAAGGTCCATAACGTAGAACTGGTAATCAGTGCGGTTCGCCCAGCGCAATACCCGGAAACCGAGCTTCCCGAGTTTGCGCTCGCTGGACGCTCAAATGTCGGAAAATCGTCTTTTATCAATAAGCTCATCGGCCGCAAAAGCATGGCGCGTATTTCGTCCAAGCCCGGCAAAACGCAAACTTTGAACTTTTATAAGATCGAAGAGGACTTGTTTTTCGTCGACGTTCCAGGCTACGGATACGCAAAAGTATCCAAAACCGAACGCGAAGCATGGGGCAAGATGATCGAGACCTATATTACAAGCCGCGAGCAATTGCGCGCGGTGGTCCAAATCGTCGATCTTCGCCATCCGCCGAGCAAAGATGATCAGATGATGTATGATTTCATGAAACATTACGGTATCCCGTGTATCATCATCGCGACGAAAGCCGACAAGATCCCGAAAGGCAAATGGGACAAGCATAAGAAAATCGTCCGTGAAGGACTGGATATGGAGAAAGGCGATCCATTAATCGTCTTTTCTTCCGAAACCGGGCTCGGTCAAGAAGCCGCCTGGCAGGAAATCGAAAAACGCATGTAAGCAAGCAGGGAGTTCACCTGACTGGCTTGAAATAAAACAGGACCCGGAAAATCATTGATTTTCCGGGTCCTGTTTTTTAGTTGCAGCGAATAGCTGACACACCTTGTAGACAAGATAATTAGACAAGCGAGCGAGATGAATGGCTCGTCGGTTATTTCTTCATAAAATAGTCGCCTCCCGCTTTGGGCATGCCTCTTGCAATAAGCCGAGAAGAGCACTCGTCTTATTGCGTCGGCTCGCCCGTGTGCGCGGTTCGGCTTTTAGATTTCATTGGATATTGCGTGCGAAGACGTATCACTGTTGATTGACTTCATCCGCTGGTGGGGGGCACCTAGCTGGACTTGATAGTGAAATGAATCAGCCGATGATTACTTCATCGTGAAGCTAGTCGCCTCCCGCTTGGGGCATGCCTCCCGCAATAAGCCAAGAAGAACACTTGTCTTATTGCTCCGGCTCGCCCGTGTGCGCGGTTCGGCTTTTAGATTTCATTGGACATTGCGTGCGAAGACGTATCACTGTTGATTGACTTCATCCGCTGGTTGGGGGGCACCTAGCTGGACTTGATAGTGAAATGAATCAGCCGATGATTACTTCATCGTGAAGCTAGCCGCCCTCCGCTTGGGGCATGCCTCCCGCATTAAGCCAAGAAGAACATTTGTCTTATTGCTTCGGCTCGCCCGTATGCACGGTTCGGCTTTTAGTTTTCATTGGATGTGGTTTGCGATGAAGTGTCACTGTTAATTGTTTTCATCCGCTCTTGGCGACGCTTAGCTGGACTGATATTGCAGAGAAGTTCCGTGCGCTGTTCAATTTGAATTTACGAAGACGATTAAAATTTTTCACGCTTACTTCAGTGTGTGATGAATTTCATTTCCTCTCTAAAACTAGAGATGGAGCGGAAAGGGGCGACTCTGGAGGGATCAGGACGAGCTGAAGACCCTGGACTGAGCGCTAGCGAGGGAAGCGGCTGAAGCCGGCCCCCGGGCAGCCGAAAACGCGACGTCCTGTCGCATCGGCTGCATGACCCGCATCCTGCGGGCCTAAAGCGTCCCCTTGAAGCGCAATCTCCACCACAAGAATTTCCTGTTTAAATTCGGTAATTCACATAACTTCTTCCCGATTCAACACCATGAAAATCACCATTCATTGTGCATAAGTTCACAGTCAATTCCGACTACGAGCGTTATACTTGTGACACCATAATCGCTTTGCTAGAATTGTAATTAGCTTAAGTTTAGAATGATTATAAAGTGGAGTTTCCACAGCGGAAACCCTTGTACGATAAAGCAAAGTTCAAGCAGGTTCATGCCTTGTTCACAAAATCGCAGGCATAATCTGATGGAAAAGTGGTATACTTAGGGAAATGAAATATTGAACGCGAAAGGTGTTTTAAGCCCATGCATACACTCGTAGTCGGGGTCAACTACCGTTCAGCGCCTGTATCGATCCGTGAGAAGCTATCGTTCATTGAAAGCGAGCTTCCGCAAGCGATGCAAGCCCTGCAACAACAAAAAAGCATATTGGAGAACGTCATCGTATCGACATGCAACCGGACGGAGATCTATGCCGTCGTGGACCAGCTGCATACCGGCCGTTTTTACGTGAAGCAATTTCTGGCTTCCTATTTCGACATTCCGATGGAGCAGTTCTCCCAGTATTTATTCCTTCATGAACAGGACGAAGCGATTGATCATTTGTTCCGTGTCACTGCCGGAATCGATTCGATGGTCCTTGGCGAGACGCAGATTCTCGGCCAAGTGAAATCCAGTTTCCTCGCAGGCCAAGAGATCGGTACGACAGGAACCGTGTTCAACCAATTGTTCAAGCAAGCGGTGACGCTGGCAAAACGTGCGCATAACGAAACAGCGATCGGCGAGAATGCAGTATCGGTTTCTTACGCAGCGGTTGAGCTTGGCAAAAAAATCTTTGGTTCATTGAAAAACAAGCATGTCGTCATTCTCGGCGCAGGGAAAATGGGCGAACTCGCCATTAAGAACCTGCAAGGCAGCGGAGCGGACCGCATTACGGTCATCAACCGCACATTCGAGAAAGCGGAAGTGCTCGCTGATAAATTCGGCGGAATGGCCAAACCTTTGAATCAATTGCAATGCGCATTACTGGAAGCGGACATCTTGATTTCATCTACAGGCTCGACGGATTTCGTCATCGATCTCGAATTGATGCAGTTTGTCGAGAAGCTGAGAAAAGGCAAGCCATTGTTTATGGTCGATATCGCGGTACCGCGTGATATGGATCCACGCATCGGCGATCTTCAGAATGTCTTCCTATATGATATTGATGATATGCAAGGCATCGTCGAAGCGAACCTCGCTGAACGTGAACGCGCGGCGAAACAGATCGCCGTCATGATCGACCAAGAAGCAGAGCAGTTCAACGACTGGCTCGGCACGCTAGGCGTTGTTCCGGTCATTTCCGCATTGCGTGAGAAAGCGCTTGGCATTCAGGCGGAAACGATGGAAAGCATCGAGAACAAAATGCCGGATTTGACAGATCGCGAGAAGAAGATCCTTAATAAGCATACGAAATCGATCATCAACCAATTATTGAAAGAGCCGATTTTGCAGGCCAAGGAAATGGGTACAGCGAAGAAATCACGCGAACAGCTTGAAATGTTCATGCAGATTTTCGGCATTGAAGAAGAAGTCGAGGAGCAGCGTGAAAAACAAGCGCTTGCGACGCGCCAAAAAGCGGAGCGTGCACGCCTTGAAAAGCAGCAAGAAGCGCTGCAAGGACAAGAAAATCCAGGCTATACTGTTTAAAAATATTTCCAATTAGCGTGGATTTTCATCTCCTCGCTGTAAATGACCCAACCGGGCCGCAAATGCGGGATAGAGCTATCTTATAATGAGGCGTTTTCGAATCTATATGTTAAAATGTAGAGGCGAAACGCCTTTAATTATGGAAACGAAGGGGAATAGGATGGCTGATATAACAATGGCAAGGCTGCATGAAGCTATGGTTATACTATATGCTATCAGCCTTGTCTTTTATTTTGTCGATTATTTATATACTACGAAAAAAGCCATCCGGATTGCCATGTCACTTCTTGGGGCCGTGTGGTTATTGCAGACCGTGTTCCTGGTGCTCTACATCGTAGAGACACAGCGCTTTCCGGTACTGACTTTGTTTGAAGGCATTTATTTCTATGCGTGGTTATTGGTTACGCTATCGCTCGTCTTGCGGATTTTCTACCGTTTTGATTTTGCGGTATTTTTGATCAATATCATCGGATTCATCTTTATGGTTATCCATACATTTGCGCCGGTTCAGATCGAACGGTCGCCGGTCGGGGAAGCCTTGGTGTCGGAGTTGTTGTTCATCCACATCACGTTCGCCATCCTGTCCTATGCGGCATTTTCGTTATCGTTCGTTTTTTCTGCGCTTCACCTGCTGCTGTACAGGCTATTGAAGCAAAAGAAATGGACCAAGCAATGGAGCAGCCTGCCGTCACTCGGGCAGACCGAACAGGGCATGACCATTTCCGTTTTGGTCGGCATCCCGATGCTGTTCGTCTCACTCGTTCTCGGCTTCCAATGGGCAGTCGTGTCGCTCGAGGAATTTTCCATTTTAGATGTAAAAATTGTGGGTTCGTTTATCCTGCTGATTGTCTATAGCTTTATTCTATGGCGTCACCGGCGAGGCAACTTGAATGGCATGAACTATGCCTGGGCCCATTTGTATGCGTTTTTGATATTGCTGATTAATTTCTTTTTCGGCAGTCGTTTATCGGAATTTCATTTTTGGTATTAATAGAAAGGTAGGATTCAGTTGAGAAAAATCATTGTAGGGTCAAGAAGAAGCAAGCTTGCGTTGACGCAAACCAACCAATTCATTGAGAAAATGAAAGCGGCAGGTGCGCCGTTTGAATTCGAGATTAAAGAGATTGTCACTAAAGGCGACCGCATCCTGGATGTTCAATTGTCAAAAGTGGGGGGCAAAGGGCTTTTCGTCAAAGAAATCGAAGAGGCGCTTTATGCCAAGGAAATCGATTTCGCCGTCCACAGTATGAAAGACATGCCAGCTGTTCTTCCCGAAGGTTTTGTCATCGGCTGTATCCCGGACCGGGAAGACCCGCGTGACGCCTTCATTGCGAATGACCATGTGAAATTGATGGATTTGCCAGTCGGCGCTGTCGTCGGCACAAGCAGCTTGCGCCGGAGCTCGCAGTTACTTTTACTGCGCCCGGACCTTGATGTCCAGTGGATCCGCGGGAATATCGATACACGCCTCGCGAAGCTCCATGCAGGTGATTTCGATGCCATCATTCTGGCAGCTGCTGGGTTGAAACGTATGGGCTGGAGCGATGACATCGTCACTGAATTCATGAATACAGAAGACTGTCTACCGGCGATCGGGCAAGGCGCACTCGCCATTGAATGCCGTGAAGACGACGAAGAGCTTCTTGCGGAACTAGCGAAAGTGAACGACAAAGAAACAGAACTGGCCGTGACGGCGGAGCGTAAATTCCTTAAAGACATGAACGGTAGCTGCCAAGTGCCGATTGCAGGATATGCGACGGTTTCAGGTGATGAAATCTCCTTCACAGGATTGATTTCGGCTCCAGAAGGCGACCAAGTGTACAAAGAATCAGCGGCTGGCAAAGACCCGATTGAAGCAGGCCGCATCGTAGCTGAAAAAATCAGCGCACAAGGCGGATATGATTTGATCCAGCGTGTCATCGCCGAAAACAATGTGTAAGAAAAAACCGGTCATCATTTTTACCGGCAGCCGTTTGCCGAAAGAAGCGGCAGAGCTTGCGCTGCAGAACGGGGCGCAGGTGGAATATTATCCACTGATCGAGACGGTACTGCGAAACACCCGTGCGCCTAATTTTGAGCGTTATGGCTGGCTGATTTTCACGAGCCGCAACAGCGCAGAAGCTTTTTGCAAGCTGCGTCCAGAAACCGATGCGAAAATAGCGGCTGTCGGTGATAAGACCGCTGAAATACTGGAAAAACACGGCTATCCGGTCGACTTCATCCCTTCAACGTTCAGTGCCGATGTCTTTGTCCAGGAATTTCCGGACATCGCCGGCAAGGAACGCTGTTTGTTTGTCAGGGGGGCTCTCGCCAAAGACACGATTTTGTCGATGCCGCTAGTGATCGATGAATGGACTGTCTATGATACCGTCAAGAAGTACAACAATGCACAAGCGCTCGCCGGGATGTCCGATGTCACGATTATTTTCGCTAGCCCTTCGGCAGTTTCTGCTTACCGGGAAGCGGGTGGAAATTTCAAGGACATCCAGACTGCCGCGATTGGGCATATTACCGAACGAGCCATCATCGAAGCGGGTGGAGAGGTCCATTTCCGCCCTGAAACTTATACGTATCTTGAAATCATCCAGACAATAGCGAAAGGAAGTTGCAACTTATGAAAGACTTGAAATTCGATCGTCACCGCCGTCTGCGCGGTTCAGCGAATCTTCGTGCAATGGTCCGTGAAACCTCCGTACAAAAAGAGGATTTCATCTATCCGATTTTTGTTGTGGAAGGCGAAAACTATAAAAAAGAAATTTCTTCAATGCCAGGAGTCTACCATTATTCAATCGACCGCCTTGGCGAAGAATTAGATGAAGTGGTTGAGCTCGGCATCCCGTCCGTCATTCTTTTCGGTGTTCCGAAAGATAAAGACCCAGTCGGTTCGCAAGCTTATCACGACCACGCGATTACACAAGAAGCGATCCGTTTTGCCAAACAGCGCCATCCGGAACTCGTTGTCATCGCCGATACGTGCCTATGCCAATATACAGACCACGGGCATTGCGGCGTCATCGAAGACGGCGTCATCTTAAACGATGAGTCACTCGACTTGTTGGCGCGTACAGCGGTATCCCAAGCAAAAGCCGGTGCAGATATTATCGCGCCATCGAACATGATGGACGGCTTTGTCGCAGCGATCCGCTACGGCCTTGATGAAGCCGGATTCAGCCATATTCCAATCATGTCATACGGCGTGAAATATGCTTCTGCTTACTACGGACCGTTCCGTGAAGCGGCGCATTCTACGCCTCAATTCGGCGACCGCAAAACCTATCAGATGGACCCGGCAAACCGCATGGAAGCACTTCGCGAAGCATCATCCGATGTTAATGAAGGCGCAGATTTCATGATCGTCAAACCGGCGTTGTCTTATCTTGATATTATCCGCGAAGTTCGCGATAACTTTGACATCCCGATCGTCGCTTACAATGTTTCGGGTGAATACGCGATGGTTAAAGCAGCCGCGCAAAACGGCTGGGTCGATGAAGAAAAAATCGTTCTTGAAACTTTGCTCAGCATGAAACGTGCTGGGGCAGATATTCTGATGTCGTACCACGCAAAAGACGCGGTACGCTGGCTGGAGGGAAAATAATATGGGATACGAACACTCTAAACAAGCATTCGAAGAAGCAAAACCACTGATGCCAGGCGGCGTCAACAGCCCGGTGCGCGCCTTTAAATCGGTCAATATGGAACCGATTTTTATGCAATCCGGCAGCGGAGCAACCATTACGGACATCGACGGTAACACGTATATCGATTACGTCTTGTCTTGGGGCCCGCTGATTCTGGGCCATGCCCATCCTGAAGTGGTGAAAGCCATCCAGGAACAGGCAACACTTGGCACTTCATTTGGCGCACCGACGATCCTTGAAAACGATATGGCAAAACTCGTCCAAGAGCGCGTGCCATCAATTGAAATGGTCCGTATGGTATCGTCCGGTACAGAAGCGACGATGAGCGCACTTCGCGTAGCGCGCGGCTATACAGGACGCAACAAGATCCTGAAATTTGAAGGCTGTTACCACGGCCACGGCGATAGCCTATTGATCAAAGCGGGATCTGGCGTTGCGACACTCGGCTTGCCAGATTCTCCAGGCGTACCGGAATCTGTGGCGAAAAACACGATTACGGTTCCTTATAACGATTTGGAAAGCGTGCGCCTAGCGTTCCAGGAGTTCGGAGATGATTTGGCGGCAGTGATCGTCGAGCCGGTCGCCGGCAATATGGGCGTCGTTCCGCCAGCTGAAGGATTCCTTCAAGAGCTGCGCAACTTGACGCATGAAAACGGCACCGTCTTGATCTTCGATGAAGTCATGACTGGCTTCCGCGTCGGCTATAATTGTGCACAAGGCCATTACAGTGTCACGCCGGACATGACGTGCCTCGGCAAAGTCATCGGCGGCGGGTTGCCTGTTGGCGCATTTGGCGGCAAACGCGAAATCATGGAACAAGTCGCACCAAGCGGCTCGATCTACCAGGCGGGCACACTGTCCGGAAACCCGCTCGCGATGCGTGCAGGTTTTGAGACATTATCGCGTTTGAACGAAGCAAGCTACGAAACATTCGTTGAACGTGGTGACCAGCTGGAAAAAGGTTTCCGCGAAGCGGCTGAAAAATACAATATCCCGCATACGGTCAACCGTGCTGGTTCGATGATCGGCTTCTTCTTCACGAATGAGGAAGTGACGAACTTTGAAACGGCTTCGAGTTCCGATCTGGAGTTGTTTGCGGAGTACTATCGTTTAATGGCGGAAGAAGGCATTTACTTGCCACCATCCCAGTTTGAAGGCATGTTCCTATCGACTGCCCATACACCTGAACATATCGAACGCACAGTGCAAGCATTCCATAATGTGTTTGCGAAACTGGCAAGATAAATTAGAAGAATCGTCCTTGAAGGCTAGAAAGACTGGCTTTCGGGGGCGGTTTTTTTATAAACAAATCTTTGCACTGTTTCCGGATAGCGGAAGGAAGAGCAATATATTGACCATAAGCGTGACAAAACTTATGAGTTGATGGATTGATTTATAGAGGGAAATTCATTTTATGTCTAATAGTCTGGTAATATAAAACTAATAGATCTTTTAATTAGTGAAAGTTGGTAACGCATTGAAACGTTTTCTAATGACTTTGGCCATCGTATTGGGCGCTGGCTTTTTGTTGAGCCTGACTGGTTTGTTCCTGCCGTGGCTGTTGGGCCCGATGGCGGCTTTTCTTATCTTGCGGCAAGTGACCGATATGAAGTTCCACTGGCCGAAAGTATTCCGGACGCTTGGGTTGTTGCTGCTTGGCGTGCAGATCGGCGCAGCCTTTACCCAGGAGTCGGTATTGTTGATGGCGGCGGATCTGCCGTATATGTTTATCATGACCATCGCGGTCGTCGCGTTTTCCTTAGGGCTCGGCTGGTTGTTCCAGCGCATGACGCGCGTGACGATGTCGACGGCGTTGCTCGGATCGATGCCGGGAGGCTTGTCGCAGATGGTGCTCATTTCTGAAGACGTGAAATCCGCCAATGTGACGATCGTGTCGGTCATGCAGACTTTCCGCATCCTGCTTATCGTCTTTACCGTGCCGCTCGCTGCAGGACTTTTATCAGGGCGGGCTTCTGGCGATATTGTGGAGGCGGGCTTCCAGTTCTCACCTTACGCATTCGGCATTGCCCTTGTCTTCGGCTACGTATTATTCTGGATCATGAAGCGCATTTCTTTTCCAGCACGTGAATTGATGGCGCCGGTTCTTGCGATGGCGGTCGTCCAGACCTTGACCGGCAGCGATTTAATTGATTTGCCGAGTCTCGTCATCATTATCGCGCAAGTGTTGATCGGGACGCATCTTGGTTTATCGATGGAAAAGCTCGGCGATTCCTTGGACGGGCGGATTGCGGGGGCGGTGTTTCTCAACACGGTACTGCTGATCGCTTTTTCTGCGGGTATTGCCTACGGGCTCGAATGGTTATTGCCAGAGTATCTATTCCTCGACTTTTTCTTGAGTGCAGCTCCCGGCGGCATGGCCGAGATGACGATTACCGCACTCGAAGCGGGGGCGGATGTGCCGCTGGTGACGAGCTTACATCTGTTCCGGCTGTTCTTCATCTTGCTCATTGCGGCACCACTCGTCGCCTACTACGTGAAAAAGCTTGACGCTAAATCAGGCTATTGAGTACAATAAGCTTAACAGGATATTGATGCGTTGATGAGGATAGTAAAGTGTCCGGGACATTTCAGAGAGAAAGCCGAGTGGTGAAAGGCTTTCATGTTCCGCATTTGAATGTCACCTCGGAGCAGTTGCCGTGAAATGAGTAGCGGGAACCGGATGCGAATCCGTTATCGAACTTGAGAGCCAGGCGAATTCTGCCTGTGTATAAAGGTGGTACCGCGAAAAACTCCTTCGTCCTTTACGAGACGACAGGAGTTTTTTTGTATTCATTTTTAAGTTCGACAGAAAATGTGCCGCATGTTGGCCAAGAGGAGGAATTTGGATGAGCAAGCAATTATCAACGAAATACGAACCGCAAGCAATCGAACAAGGGCGTTACGACTGGTGGGTGGACAATAAATTCTTCGAAGCGAAACCGGAAAGCGGCAAAACGCCATATACCATCGTCATCCCGCCGCCGAACGTCACGGGCAAGCTTCACTTGGGGCATGCTTGGGATACCACCTTGCAGGACATCATGACCCGCATGAAGCGCATGCAGGGCTATGATGCGTTGTGGCTGCCTGGCATGGACCATGCCGGCATCGCGACACAGGCGAAAGTCGAAGGCAAGCTGAAAGAAGAAGGCCGTTCACGCCACGATATGGGCCGCGAAGCGTTCCTTGAGGAGTCGTGGAAATGGAAAGAAGAATACGCAGGCCATATCCGCCAGCAATGGTCGAAACTTGGCCTGGGGCTTGACTATTCACGCGAGCGTTTCACTTTGGACGAAGGCTTGTCCAAAGCGGTGCGCGAAGTATTCGTCAAATTATACGAGAAGAAATTGATTTACCGTGGCAAATACATCATCAACTGGGACCCGGCGACACAAACAGCAATCTCGGATATCGAAGTGATCTACAAAGACGTACAAGGTGCGTTCTATCATATGCGCTATCCGTTGGCTGATGGTTCTGGCCATATTGAAATTGCGACGACTCGCCCTGAGACGATGCTTGGCGATACGGCAGTCGCGGTTCACCCGAGAGATGAACGCTATCAGCATTTGATCGGCAAAAAAGTCATCTTGCCGATCATCGGCCGTGAAATTGAAATCGTTGCAGACGATTACGTCGACCGCGAATTCGGAAGCGGTGCCGTGAAAATCACGCCGGCCCACGACCCGAACGACTTTGAAATCGGCAATCGCCACAATTTGGAACGCGTTCTCATCATGCATGAAGACGGCTCGATGAACGAAAACGCCGGCAAATACGAAGGCATGGACCGCTTCGAATGCCGTAAAGCAATTATCAAAGACCTTCAGGATATGGACGTTTTATTCAAAATTGAAGAACATCTTCATTCCGTCGGGCATTCCGAGCGCAGCGGTGCAGTCGTCGAACCGTATTTATCGACACAATGGTTCGTGGACATGCAGCCACTCGCGAAGAAAGCGGTCGACAGCCAGAAGAGCGAAGACGGCGTCAATTTCGTGCCGGACCGTTTCGAAAAAACCTATTTGCACTGGATGGAAAACATCCGCGATTGGTGCATCTCGCGTCAATTGTGGTGGGGACATCAGATTCCGGCTTGGTACCATAACGAAACCGGCGAAATCTATGTCGGCCACGAAGCACCGGCGGACGCAGAAAACTGGACGCAAGATGAAGATGTTCTCGATACGTGGTTCTCATCCGCCCTATGGCCGTTCTCGACACTCGGCTGGCCGGAAGAAAACGATGAGTTGAGCCGTTACTACCCGACCGATGCACTCGTGACGGGCTATGACATCATCAACTTCTGGGTATCGCGCATGATTTTCCAGGCACTTGAATTCACTGGTGAAAAACCGTTCAAAGACGTGCTCATCCACGGCCTCGTTAGGGATGCGGAAGGACGCAAAATGTCGAAATCACTCGGCAACGGCGTCGACCCGATGGACGTGATCTCGGAATACGGTGCAGATTCCTTGCGCTACTTCCTGGCGACTGCATCATCTCCAGGGCAGGACCTGCGCTACTCGAACGACAAAGTCGAGTCGGTTTGGAACTTTGCCAATAAAATCTGGAATGCCTCGCGCTTTGCAATGATGAACATGGAAGGCATGGAGCACAAAGATATCGGTTTGTCCGGCGAGAAATCCGTGGCTGATACATGGATCTTGACGCGCCTCAACGAAACGATCGAACAAGTGACAGACCTTGCGGAACGCTACGAGTTTGGGGAAGTAGGCCGCTTGCTTTACAATTTCATCTGGGATGATTTCTGTGACTGGTATATTGAAATGGCGAAATTGCCATTGTACGGAGAAGACGAGCAGGCAAAAGCGATGACGCGTTCGGTGCTCGCTTACGTGCTCGATAACACAATGCGTTTGCTACACCCGTTCATGCCGTTCATCACTGAAGAAATCTGGCAGAACTTGCCGACTGAAGGCGAATCCATCACGATTGCCGCTTGGCCGACAGCCGACCCGGCACTGAGTGATGTGAAAAAAGCCGACAGCATGAAGCTATTGATGGACGTTATTCGTTCGGTCCGCACGATCCGCGCGGAAGTCCAGACGCCGATGAGCAAGAAAGTGCCGATGACGATCAGCGCGAAAGACGCGACAACTTTATCGGTGCTCGAAGAAAACGCAGCGTATATCGAACGTTTCTGCAACCCGGAGACGTTGACGATTGGCCACAACATCGAAGCACCAGAGAAATCGATGTCAGCGGTCGTGTCCGGAGCGGAATTGTTCATGCCGCTTGAAGGCTTGATCGACATCGAAGAAGAATTGAAACGCCTGCAAAAAGAACTCGACAAATGGGCGAAGGAAGTCAAACTCGTTCAAGGCAAATTGTCGAACGAACGCTTCGTGTCGAAAGCACCGGAAGCGGTAGTGGCAGAGGAACGCAAGAAAGAAGCGGATTACCTCGAGAAGCACGCAACCGTTGAAAAACGCATGGAAGAATTGAAGAACCTGTAATAGAAAAAAGCGATTCCCGAATTGGGGAATCGCTTTTTTAGTTCCGGTCACTTTCGCGGAACGGATAGTTTTGTTCCAGTTTCGTAAAATGTTGTGCCAAGAGCTCGGCGATATTGTCCTCATGTGTTTGATAAAAGGAGCGGGCGCCGACGGGGTCTTCAAGTTCATTGAACACATGGCGGCCGTCTTCCAACAACAAAAAATCGATGCCGATATAATCACTCTTCAACGCTTTGGCAATGTTTTCAATGTCTCGCCGTTGGACAGCCGTCAGTTCAAAGCTTTCAGCGCTAGCACCAAGTGAATAATTCGCTTTGAATGAATCAGTGGCACTGCGTTTGACTGCACCGACGATTTCCTTGCCGATGACGTATGCCCGGACATCGGCTATATGCGGGATGACAGGCTGATAGAGGAGAGGTACTTTAGTGTCCGGCATATCTTGAGCGGATTTCACGAGCCAAACTTCCTGGCCTCCATGGCCGTCTGCAGTTTTGCTTACATAAGGCACTGGGAGCGGCGTTTTCTGTGTCGGGATCACCGGCACGCCGAGCAGTTGCAGAAATTGATGGCTCTGCCATTTGTCGTTGGCGATGCGGTTCACTTCTGCACGGTTGATGAGCCGTACGCCGCGGTCTTCCAAAAAACGCGCCGCATGCGGCTGGCGTACGCGAAAAAACACCGATTGCCCCTGGACACGCTTAAGTAATTGTTCCAGCCCCGAATCGCTCCAATCGTCCCAGGTGAGTAACTCAATTGAACAAAAGCGCTTTAATTCATCAATAAAACCTTGATTGTGCTGCGCAGCGGCGGATTCGTATAAAAAGATCATGCCAAATCCTCCTGGATATAGCGGATCATCTCATCTGCGACATTGATGCCTGTGACATTGAGGATATTGCGGATATGTGCAGCCGCATTGACTTCACAGACGAGCGTTTGGCCGTCCGGTCCGTATAGCAGATCGACGCCGGCAAATACGGCACCGACTGCTTGTGCCGCCTCCAGTGCGAGTTGTTGTTGCTCGGGAGTCAGTTCGACTGGGAACGCCCGGCCGCCGTTTGTGATGTTCGCACGGAAGTCGGTATCGGATTGTCGTTTCATGGCCGCAACGATTTTTTCTCCGACGATATTGACACGGATGTCGCGCCCGCGGCTTTCCGCGATGAATTCTTGGAATACGTAATCGATTCCGGATAGGCTTTCGACTTTTTCGTAAAACTCAATTTCCGTTTCAATCAAATACACTTTCATGCCAAACGACCCGTGCCCTTCCTTGATGATCATCGGCAAGCCGATTTGAGCCAATACGCCTTCAAAATAGCCGGAACCTTGGATCGTGAAGTTCGGATACACTTTCGGAGCGACGATCGTCTTCGGCATCGGGATTTTTCTTTCCGCCAAGCGGATGTATTGCGTGGCTTTGTTATCGCATAAGTCGATGATCGCCGGATCGTTATAAACGGGAACCCCACGGCTTTTAAGAAAATAGCCGAGCAAAATGTCTTTGTCGAGCAGCACCGCAAAATCGGGAAACGACTGCTGTTCAGACAGCGACATTTGGATTTCGTAATTTTTCTTGATTGACACTTGGATGCCTTGGCGCTCGGCGGCTTCTGCCATCAATTGCGCTTGGTCTTGAAATTTATCGGAAACGAGGCTTCCGTTATAGATAACCCAACAACTCAGCATTTCCATTCCACCTTCATGATATACTCATACGTAAAAAGTGTATCATGTTTACTTACGGAAAGAGGTTTTTTTATGATTACAGGACTCGATCACTATAAAGATAAATGGGGTGTCCGGTCGGATGCTTCGATTCAACCTGGACTAGAAGCGATGGAATCCGCTTTGGCTGAGTTGGGGAACCCCCATCAAGGACTGTCCTTTATCCACATCGCAGGAACCAATGGCAAAGGCTCCACGGCAGCTTTAGTTTCCTCCATTCTTATGGCGCACGGAAAACGGGTCGGCAATTTCTTTTCCCCTGCGATCGAAGATGTCCATGACCAAATCCAAATCGATCGGCTGCCGGTCGGAGCAGCGGAAATCGACCAGGCAATGGAACAACTGGCGAACGTGAAAACGCCATTGACGGATTTTGAATTGCTGACGGCTGCTGCCTTTCTTATATTTAAAGAAAAATCGTTGGACTACATCGTTATCGAAGCGGGCATGGGCGGCAGATTCGACAGCACCAATGTGATCGACCCGCT
This sequence comes from Planococcus sp. MSAK28401, assembly GCF_018283455.1. Lineage (NCBI taxonomy): Bacteria > Bacillati > Bacillota > Bacilli > Caryophanales > Caryophanaceae > Planococcus > Planococcus alpniumensis. The sequence goes on from NZ_JAAMTH010000001.1 coordinate 1,468,800, forward strand.
CATTGCGATCATCACGAGCATTTCCAAGGAACACACAAAGTTTCTCGGCGACAGCATTGAAGAAATTTCCTGGCATAAAGCCGGCATTATCAAATCAAACAAGCCTGTCATCATCGGGCAATTGCCGGATCCTGCCCGCATGATAGTCAATGAAATTGCGAATGAAAAAAATTCTGCTGTCTTTGCTGTTCAAGAGGGCTATAGCGGTCCTTTGAAACTGAAAGGGGATCATCAGAAAATCAACGCCTCTTTGGCATGGATGGCTGCTGAGCAATTGCTGGCAGGAAACTTTGATGAAGAAAAAGCGGTTTACGGCTTATCTCACGCTTCTATTTCATTCCGCTTTGAAGAAGTATTCCGCGATGTTATTTTTGACGGGGCACACAATGAAGCGAGCATCAAAGCTTTGGTGAAAACCATACAGCAAAATTACCCAAATAAAAAAATCTGTATCGTAATGGGGTTAATTCAAGGTAAGGACTATTTATCTATTTTAAGAGAGCTGGAAAAAATTAGCACTGATTTTACGTTTATTGATTTCAGCGAAGACCGTGCAATGCCGGCGCATATTTTATTTTCAGAAAATATAAGTAAAATAAAGACAATTCGAAATGATTATGATATATTACCTGTACAAGAAGATAGGGAAGTGACAATAGTCACAGGTTCTCTTTACCTACTTAGTATTTTAAAACAACAAAATTATGAAATGTTCCGGCATTACAAAAACCGCTGATCATCAAAATGGGGGCGCTGCAAGAACATAGCAAGGGAGAAGAGCGATGGATCCATTATCAAAAAGAAAGAGAATTCTTTGGACGGCATGGTTGTTAATCGTTCCGCCAGGACTCTACCTTATCTATCAATATTACCCGCCGCCTGCTATGGAAATGGCCGATATGTTAGCCTATTTGGCTTTTTTCGTTCTGGCTTGCTTGTTCCCGATGAACATTGGCGGCGTGCCGACGTACCTTGTCCAATGGCTAATGGTTGCCGTGTTCTTGAAGTACGGGCTATTCGTGGAAGTCATACTTTCCCAAGTAACGATGCTCATCGTTATTTTACGGTTGCGGACTTCTGAAAGCCTGTCGGTGCGAATTCCGTTCAATTCCATGATGTTTTATTTTATTTCTGTAATTGCCGGTTTGTCATTTATGCTTGCAGGCGGTGAGATCGGTTCGTTGAATCTGGGAGATGTTATCTTGTTCGGCCTGTTGTTCCAGACCGTCTCTTTCGTCGCAAATCAATTGATTCTCTATGGCTATATCCGCATCCTTGGTGAACATAAAGATTTTTTCTCACTCGATACCATTTGGGATTTCTCCATTACATTTTTAGTTTTCCCATTCTCTATCGCCCTTTATATGTCAGAAGCTTATTTCGGCTTGGCGGCATTGCTGCTGCTCGGCATTCCGTTCTTTACGATGACTGCCATTATACATATGTACACCAATTCTGAAAAAGTGAACAACGATTTGAAAAAAGCGGGGGAGATCGGACATCAACTGGCTGCCCGCTTGTCTTCCGATGAAGTGCTCGACCAGTTCGTCATTCAAGTCGCTGAACTTTTTAAAGTGGATTATGCCTATGTAATCGATTACCGGAACAACGAATTATTGATCATGCTGCGCATGTTTGAAGACAATGAATTCAAACCAATCGACATAGAGCCGGTCAACTACGACCAAGGGATCGCGGGAAAAGCAATCATTGAAAACGATTCTTTTATTTTCAGCAGCAAAGCCCAGTGGAAGAACATACCAACAGAGTATATCCATGCGGAGTCAGAGAGCCTCATGGCGATGCCCATTTCGAGAAACAATAAAATCGAAGGGGTGTTGGTTCTCGCCACACGCCGGAAGCACGCATTTCTTCACCACCAGCTTCAAATTTTGGACATCTTAAGCACTTATTTTGCCGTTTCCTTGGAAAAAGCGGTGCTCGTCCAAAAAGCGATCGCTAAGAGCGAACGCTGCGGGCTGACCAAATTATACAATTACCGCTATTTGGACGAAGCGATCGGCAAATGCATGGAACAAGTGAACAACGGAGAACTCGACAACTTATCCGTCATCATGATGGACATCGACTATTTCAAAACAATCAACGATAAATACGGGCACCAAAGTGGCAATGAAATCTTAATCGGTCTTGCCAAACTATTAACTGACATGGTCGGAAGCGAAGGAACCATTGCGCGCTATGGAGGCGAAGAATTTGTCATCCTGCTGCCAAGCTACGGCAAAGAATTGGCGCTGTTGTTCGCTGAAAACATTCGCAAGGAAATTGAAAAGCACGAATTCACCATCCACAGCGATCTGGATGAACATCGAGGCCCTACCAGCATCAAGATCACCATGAGCATCGGCGTCTCCTCAGCACCACAAGACAGCGATGACGCCATGGCCATGATCCGCAATGCGGACCGGGCTTTGTATATTGGGGCGAAGCAAGCGGGGCGGAATAAGGTTGCGGCTTATACGAAATAAGACTACAGATGGGCGCTCCCCATTTCTAGTCTTTTTTTTGTGGGCATTTTAAATGATTGGAATAAAACAATGCGAAAATACAAAAAAAATGCAATAATAGTGATGAATACATGTATGATATGAAATAAATTACATTTAATTGATAAATTAATAATAAGTGACATTGTTGATGAGGTGAAGGTATTTGAAATTTCTATTAAACAATCAAGAAGGCTTATCCATTTTAGAGATTCTTGCTTCAATTTTATTGTTATCAATTATAATTATAGGTTTTATGCCTTTGCTTTTTCATTCAGGTAACGCCATTGAGAAATCCGGTGTTGTAATAGAAGGAACATATATTTCTCAAAACTTAATTGAAGAAGTATACGAAGTTGTCAGCAGTGATGTGGGCTTTAGCGACTGGCTAGATGATCCTGAAACAATAAGTACACAGTGGGATTACGTGACATCTGATCGGGATTGCCGTATGCATTTTCAAAACACTTCCAATGGCATTGTTGCCAATATGTATATTAACGCGGCATCTGACGAAGGTCCATCATGCGAAGCGCTGGATGAGACTGCCATGAAGAATGTTCTTATTACTGTCTCGACATCCAATAAGCCGACAATAATCGAATCACAAATGGAGACTATCTTAGTATGGGAAAATTGATGCGTATTGCAAGGTTGGATTCCAAAGGTTTGACGCTGGTGGAAATTTTAGCGGTTCTAGCATTGCTAGGTATCATCATCACCTTGTCGATGAATATATTTGTCACCGGAAAAAACACAGTGGATAGGCAGAACACGGAAGCTGATATGCAAGATTCAGTGACTTTGGCTATGAAAGATATCACTAAGCAAATTCGAAGTGCTGAAGAAGTGACATTAGAAGAAAATGATATTGTTTCAGAAACGGGAGCTTGCACCTATCAATTTGCCAATGCCCAAGGGACTACTTTAGAAACAGAATCCTTTAACTATCGATTTTCCAATCAAAAGATATACAAAAATGACGTAATGCTCGCTGAAAATATTGGAGCTGCTGCATTTTTGAAAAAAGACAATATAGTATTAGTGAAAATAGAAAGTCTGGACAAAGAGATTTCTCTTTGTACTAAGATCCTCATAAGAGAGTAGGTGGAATTAATGAAAAAACATTCTGGTAACCCATTAAAGATAATGACCAACAATGAAGGCATTTCTTTGGTTATGGTGCTTTTTGTTTTAGTAGTTATTTCTATTCTCGGACTTTCTATGATGGGGATGGCCGCCAACAACTTGACACAAAGTACTGGTGAACAAGACTTCCAATCGGCATTTTACATCGCTGAAGGCGGAGCAGTAAAGGCGATGGAAGAAATAAATGAAGAGAAAATAAAAATAGAATCAAATACAACTTCATCGGATAATTTCTTTCAGGAATTTGAACTTGCCCTTGCTGACCTGAACTCTCGTGTAATAGACTCTTTTGCTCCACATGCTGGAGAAACTCCGGTTGCTACTATTACTATAGAGAAAATCTCACTTGGGAAATACAAGCTGACATCTGTAGGAGAGATTGGCAGCCGTAAACGGGAAGTTTCAGGACATTTCAACGTGCAATACACACAAGGAAGCCGGTTTTCAATTCCGACAAACTTATCTTTGTACACTGAAGAGCAAATCGAGTTGACTGGCGGTGCGCAGGTTAATGGAAGTGTTGGTACTGAATTAACCTCAAACGGCTCCATCAAAATGGATGGTGGAGCAGGAATTTCAAATCAAATACTTGTTCCTGTCGGTTCTTCTCCCAACCCTATAAATGCTCCAAACGATTTGCTGAGCAAGCATGTTTCCAAAATTTCAAATTATAGTGGACAGCTGGTGCCACGTGAATTGCCGGCATTCCCTGAATATCCCTCATACCAACAAATGGCAGATGTCACAATCGGTGGTCAATACAATCGATTCAAGGTTATTGATAATGGAAACTTGAATATTACTTCGTGGCAGGCACAGAATTATATTTTAAATTTAACTAGTGATGTTTATTTTAAAAATATAAATGTAGCGCAAAATATTAAATTGACCATAGAAACGGGCAACAAAGACAGGGCGATCGTTGTAGATAATTTGAATTTGGCCACCGGTCAAATCCAGATAACCGGAACAGGAAAGTTAACGATTTATGTGACGCAAAATATGGCATTTGGCAGTGGTAATTTTAATCTGGATGGAAGCAGAGACAAACTGGAAATATTCTTGAAAGGAACAGCTGGAAACACTGCTAAGAAACACATCAATATTGCTGCTGACATGAAAATCAACGGTTCATTATATGCTGAAAATGCAAATATAACGTTTACAGGTGGAGGAGGCTTTTTAGGGCATGTGTTGACTGGTGGGGATAACCTTACAATTTCAGGTGGCGCCCGAGTGGGAAGTTCTCTTATTTTTGCACCAAATGCAGGTGTAAAATTATTAGGTGGTGGAAAAGTGGATGGATCCATCATCAGCAAAAGTTATTATGCCAATGGGGGAACGATTTTGAAATATGTTCCAATAAATCATGAAAGCATACCAATGATCGGAGAGCTTGGCTCAAGTGAGTCCGAGGTTGAAATTATTCCAGATCCATTTAGAGAATCGTGATTGCTACAACGAAACAAATAGATAAAAACTTATAGGGGGTATTCGTCGTTGGTTTATATTCTGATTTTCATTATCATCTCGGCAGTGGTTTTGCCGCTCACATATTTGCTTTTCAAACAGGTGCCGCTCGCAAAGCGGATGACAATTGTCGTCGGGGGACTTGCCACTGCGGGGGCAGCACTCATGATGCAAGGAATATATGCTTGGTACATGGTAATGCTGGCGCTTCTCGGATTGTCTTTTTTGGTTGCTTTTGCATACATGAAACTGACCGAGAAAGAACAAAAAGAGAGGCAGCGCTTGGCTGAAGAGCGCCGCGAGCTCAAAAGGCAAAACACAAAAACTTATTTAGCGACGCCAGAAGAAATACCCGCATTTGCAGAACCCGCTGAAAAGCCGAAACCGTTCGGCATGCATTCGATTGATTCTGGGCGAGAGGAGATTACCCGTGGACAATAAATTATTTGGACTGGCGTTTGCGATAGTTTTCGGCTTAGCGGTTTCAGTCTATAGCACGGCCAATGCCGGGGCTTATGCTGTAGATAACTGGCTGTTTCCAACAGAGGAATTTGGCGACAATACTTATATTGGCACGACCGATGTATCTAATATGGCAGTAGAATCGGCGAAAATGATGTTTGCTGGCCAGTCAGAAACGTGGCGCTCAAATGCTGAACTTCTTGTTACTTACCAGGATGTAACAGAAACTTATCCATTGGAAAATGCGGAAATTCTTTTGGATGAAACAGTGCGCAATGCCAAAACAGGTACTCAAAATAGTTTTGTTTTCGAGTTGCCGTCGTCCACGACGCGTTCTTTTTTAAGTGAACATTTTCCGGTAGCTGATTTTTCTGAAGGGGATATTGACGCCATCAACGGAAAATTGGAAACAGCTCTTCAAGGAGGGCAGATAAAAACGCAAGTCTCGATCAGTGATGATAGCCTGAGCATTGATCGTGAGCAGCTGGCAGCGGTTGCATTTCCATCTACGCTTTTAAATGAAGGCAGTTCCGTTGTGATCGAAGCTTTGGACGGAATTCAACTGGCACCAGAATCTCAATTCTCTTTTCTTGAATTTGTTGCCGGACTTCCACTGAATGATGTCAGCGATGCTCAGCTGACGCAAATCGCATCCGCAATTTATAGCACAGTGCTTCAAACCAACTTCCTAATAGATGAGCGCAGTATCGGTTCTCAGGTGCCGGACTCGATTCCATTAGGACAAGAAGCGTCAATAAACCGCCAACTTGGCATCGATTTGATCTTTACGAATCCAAATGAAAGTTCGTTCACTTTGAATTTATCTATCGAAAGCGACTCTTTGAACGCGTCCATCGCAGGATACCCTTATCAGTATTCATATACGATTGGAATTACTGAAGAAACGAATATCGAGCCACGATTGATTAAGCAATTCAGTGCATTTGTTTCCAGTGGCAATCAAGTTGAGTCAGAGGGACAAGCCGGAAAACGTTTGAATGTCATCCGAACAATTTTTGATGGTGGAGAAGTGATGGAAGTCGAAACGGTATCGAATGATTTCTATCCGCCAGTCCACCGTGTCGAAGTGCATGCGTTGGCTCAGTCGGAAGCAGAAACGTCAGTGCCGGTTGCCGGAGAACCCGGGTTTATCGATACTGATGGCGATGGCATTCATGATGAAACACCAATCAACAGTTTTCCGACAATAGGCCAGCCAGGTTTTATCGATCTAAATGGTGATGGTGTCCATGATGGAATTATAACCTTGCCCACCATCGGCCAGCCAGGTTTTGTAGATGAGAATGAAGATGGAATTCATGACGGAACACCGGCTATTACCGTTCCGGTTGAGGGGCAGCCTGGTTTCGTGGATGAAAATGGCGACGGTATCCATGACACGATAACGATTACGCCGACAGTGCCATCGGCTGGACAACCCAGTGATTCAGTTTCTGACGATCCGACAGCTCCTGAACCCACTGAAGATGAAAATACAGCTGACGAGGTGCCTATTTACGATAAAGGCGGCAAGCTGATTCCTAAGTAACTGTAAGAGAGGGGAGCTCGACATGGCGATTGTCAGAAAAAGACTAGGCGATATATTGGTCGAACATGGATTGTTAACGGAAGCGGATTTACAAGAAACATTGAGCGGCAAGCAAACCGATCAAAAGCTTGGAGATGCACTCCTGCAGCGCGGTATCATCACAGAGCAGCAATTGATCGAAACGCTGGAAGTCCAGCTGGACATCCCTCATGTATCACTTTTTCGCTACCCGTTCGATCCGATGCTTTTCAACGTAGTGCCTAAAGAGTTTGCTAAGCGCAAGCTTTTGGTGCCGTTGAAGACGGAAGGGGACCGGTTGTTTATTGCCATGAACGACCCGACGGATTTTATAACGATAGATGATCTCAGGCTGACAACCGGCTTCCAGATCGAGCCGACGATTGCTTCCAAAGAAGATATCGTTCGGACTATTGCCAAATACTATGATGAAGAATCGTATGACGAGTTATTGGAAGAATTACCTCAGGTTGCGGAAGAGCAGCAAAGAGAATTGAATGATCTGGATGCACCGATTGTCCGGCTGGTCAACCAGATACTCTCGAACGCCGTTGCCCAAAAAGCCAGTGATGTCCATTTTGATCCGCAGGAAAACCGGGTTCTGGTGCGCTATCGAATTGATGGCACGCTCCGCACTGAGCGGGTTTTGCCTAGAAATATGCAACAAATGATTACTGCAAGAATCAAAATTTTGGCGAACTTGGATATTACCGAGAATCGTATTCCCCAGGATGGCCGCATCAAGACAACGGTAGACTTTCGCGCCATCGATTTGCGGGTATCCTCTCTGCCGACAGTTTTTGGTGAAAAAATTGTCATGCGGATTTTGGACTTAAGCCAAAATCTTACCGACATTTCAAAGCTCGGTTTTAATGACTTGAACATGGAGCGGTTTTTGAACGAAATTGATAAGCCCAATGGCATTATCCTCATATCCGGCCCGACCGGTTCCGGGAAATCTTCAACGCTTTACGCTGCATTGAACAAGCTTAACTCGGAAGAAGTCAATATTATCACCGTAGAAGACCCTGTTGAGTACCAACTGGAAGGAATAAACCAGATTCAAGTAAATGCCAATGTCGGATTAACATTTGCAGCCGGTCTTCGGTCGATTTTGCGACAGGATCCGGACATCGTCATGGTCGGTGAAATCCGTGACAAGGAAACGGCGGACATTTCCATACGTGCTTCTTTAACCGGCCACTTGGTGTTAAGCACAATCCACACAAATGATTCGATCGCTTCGATTACGCGGCTGATGGATATGGGAATAGAGCCCTTCCTCGTCACAGCATCTTTAAATGCCGTCGTGGCACAACGCTTGATCCGGCGTGTCTGTCGGGACTGCAAGGAAAATCAAATCGCTACCGTGCGAGAAAAAGCGATTTTTGCCAAGCGTGGCATCTCAATCGACACAGTCTCGCGTGGAAAAGGCTGCCCTCAATGCAATATGAGCGGCTATAAAGGACGCATGGCGATCCATGAGGTGCTGGTAGTAGATGATGCCATCAAAGACATTATCAACCGAGGCGGCACTGCAGCGGAAATCCGAGAGATCGCCGTCAAAAATAAAACCATCTTCCTCATAGACGATGGACTATTAAAAGTAAAGGAGGGCATGACAACGACGGAAGAAGTGCTTCGCGTTGCCATGACAGACTAGCCTATGCCTACAACTACATTTATCGATCACGTATTGACCGAAGCCAAAGAACGCAATGTCTCCGATGTCCACATGACAACCGGCATCCCGCCGGTTTTCCGGATGAATGGCACGCTGGTTCAATTTGGTGAAAGTAAACTCATGCCCGACGACACGATGGCCATTGCAAAAGCCTTAATGCCGGAATCTTTGTGGGATACCTTTCTTGAAAAAGGGGAGATGGATTATTCCTACTCGATTGCCGGTGTGGCTCGCTATCGAGTCAACTCTTTCCACCAACGCGGCTCGATTTCGCATGCCTTTCGAACAATTCCGTCGCGAATTCCAACTATCGACGATTTACAAATGCCGGATACATTAAAAAAACTGGCAGATACACATCAAGGGTTGATCTTAGTGACCGGTCCGACCGGTTCCGGAAAGTCGACAACTCTAGCCGCCATGATTCGCTATATGAATGAAAATATGACCAAGCACATCATTACACTTGAAGATCCGATCGAGTATATGCATCGACATGGCACGTCGGTCATCGATCAGCGCGAAGTCGGCTTTGATACAAATTCATTCGCCAACGGGCTGCGTGCTGCCCTTCGGCAGGATCCGGATGTTATTCTCGTCGGCGAGATGCGGGATCTGGAAACTATCACAACCGCCATCACCGCTGCGGAAACTGGCCATTTGGTTATGGGCACCTTGCATACGTCCAGTGCTGCTTCGACAATCGAGCGGATTATCGACGTTTTTCCGCACGAACAACATGCCCAGATACGAACACAGCTCGGTGGCATTATTAAAGCGGTCATTTCCCAGCGCTTATTGCGGACAGCGGACGGCAAAGGTCGAGTTGCTGCAACAGAAATCATGATCTCTAATCCCGCAATCTCAAACCTAATCCGTTCTGAAAAAGTTCACCAAATCCCGAACGTCATCTTGACCAACAGGGCAGCGGGCATGCACATGATGGAGACTTCTGTGCAGGAATTACTGAAAAAGGGCAAGATCACGCGTGAAGTCGCCCAGCCATACTTGAAAGGAGCGGAGTAAGGTGGCCCGCTATAAATATGAAGGCCGGGATCGAAAAAAAATCCGAAGCGGCATAGCTGTAGCCAATAGCCGACGAGAAGCGGTAGAGAAACTTCGCGATGATGGAATCCGCGTAATCGACATCCGTGAAATGCCTGCCACTACGCTGCAAAAAGATATTGTCATCGGCAATCCCGTTAAACGCGACCAGTTTATTATGTTCCTGCGCCAGTTTTCAACCTTAATGCGGGCAGGCGTAACGATTGTTGATTCGATTCATATCCTGTCCCAGCAGGTCGAATCGAAAGCTTTGCGAAAAGCGCTATCGGAAATCGCGGAAGAACTGCGAAAAGGCAATTCCTTGTCCGACTCGCTGGCAAAATACCCGAAGATTTTCGAGCCGTTGACGATCAATTTAGTGAAAGCGGGAGAGTTATCGGGAAATATCGATGAATCACTGGACAGTCTAGCGACGCATTACGATAAAGCCTATCAGACAAGGCAAAAAGTGGTGTCTGCAATGTCCTATCCGGTTGTGGTCGGCGTCCTGGCGATCGGCGTCGTTATTTTCCTATTATCTTCGATCGTTCCGATGTTTGCTGATATGTTCGAAGGCTTTGGTGGCGAACTGCCGATGATCACACAAATTGTCATGGCTGCTTCAGGCTTCGTGATGAGCTATTGGTATTTACTCATATTGGCCGTATTAGCAATGACGTCAGTTATTTGGCTGATGCGCAAAAATCCGAAAGGCAATATGATTCTTGATACTTTGCTTTTAAAGCTGCCTATATTCGGAAGGATTTTGCAGAAATCTGCACTCGCCCGGCTTACGAGAACATTGAGTTCACTGTTTTCCAGCTCGGTGCCTATTCTACAATGCTTGACGATGACCGAAAAAGTTGTCGGCAACGCCGTCATGTCGAAAGTTATCCTGGCTTCACGGGATTCACTGGAACGCGGCGGCTCGTTAACTGAACCGATGCGCAAACATTGGGCATTCCCTCCGCTAATCCCTCATATGATTGCCATTGGGGAACAGACCGGATCACTCGATCATATGCTTAGCAAAGTGGCGGAGTTTTATGAGAAGGAAGTGGACGCTGAAACCGACCGTTTGAAGGCATTGATAGAGCCGCTCATGATCGTTTTTCTTGCTGCATTAGTCGGGACTATAGTTCTAGCTATAATGATGCCGATGTTCGAAATGTTCCAAAATGTAGACAATTTGTAGTCTTATTCCATAATTTGTATTAAAACTATTTCGTATAAAAACAAGAAAAAGCTATTGCTATAATTGGTACTATTGTTATAATTGAGCTGTACTCAAAGTAGTATTTAATAGTAAAAAAATAGGGGGAAAGAAAATGAAAAAATACTTGCAGAAGAAATTAAACAATGAGAAAGGCATGACATTGATCGAGCTTTTGGCCGTTATCGTAATCATTGCGATTATTGCTGCAATTGCTATTCCGGCGATTGGGAATATTATTGAAAATAGCCGTGTAGGAGCTGCCAAATCAGATGCTTTAAGCGCAATTTCTGCTGCAGAATTGTACTTGGCCGATAATCCTACTGCTACAACTGTTTTACTTGCTGACCTTGAAGATGGATATATTGACGATGCTGGAACTCTTACTGGCTTTACTTATACGCCTGCCGGAGCAGCAGATGCTAGTTTTGCTGGTGCTTCGACAGTAGATGGAGGCATTGCGATTACTTATGCTGCTGGCACTACTAAAGCTGATGTTTCTGCATTACCTAATAACTCAGAAACTGGCGACGGTGATACTATTTCAATTACTGGTCGTTAAATTTTTAAGGAGCTGAAAACATGGCCTTATCGTTTTTCTCGAGAAAAGCACGCGTCGTCACCATCACTATAGAAGAAGACGCGATCCGTCATGTCGACCTGAAATCCTCTATGCCGATTGAGCTGAATTGTGCGGAAGAATTGCTTCTTCCCGAAGGCATCATCGAAGAGGGCAAGATTGTTGACGCGGATGCGCTGGCTGCGGAACTCGGTAAGGCTGTCAATCAGTGGGGTCTCTCTAAGAAGTCAGTCCGCTTCCTCGCCCCTGACGAATTCGTTATTATCCGCAAAGTACCATACCCCGAAGAAGTCGAAGCCGATGAACTGAAAGGCCATTTCTTTATCGAAATCGGTTCGACGCTTTACCTGCCCTTTGAAGATCCCGTCTTCGATGTGGTGCCGTATCATCCTGATGATGAAGAACGGGAAGCGATCATTATCGCTTCTAAGGAATCAGTCATGCAGACCTATGAAGATGTGTTTGACCAAGTGAAACTGAAGGCCTTGGTTGCAGATATTACGCCGCTTGCTCTTTACCGGTTAGCGTATCTTGAACATGATTTTCATGAAGATGAACACATCATGCTTATCGATTTGCAGTCGAAAAAAATGACCGTTTCCATTTTTCATGAACATTACCCGATGTTTATGAGGCCGGTGGATTTGGAAGTTTCAGATCCGTATATGTCCGATCGCTCCGCTGTTATGGAGACCATTGAAATCGAAGCTGAAAAATTAGCGAACTTCTACCGCTACAATATGAACAGCGGAGAAATGGGAATCACTAAAATCATCTGCAATGGTGAATTTTATGATTGGCGATCTTTCCAGCGAAACTTGGAAGTCCGTTTTCAATTGCAAGTGTTGCCATTGGTTTTGAACGTCATTCCCTGCGGTGACGAAAAAGATGTTTCAAGACGCTTTAATCGGGCCATCGGTCTCGCGCTGAAAGAGGTGTAAGGATTTATGTTGGTTGATATTAACTTGTTGCCGCAAAAAGAACGGGACCGCCCCGCGTTTTTGATTGCGGCGATTTCCATTTTATTATTGGCCGTCATTATCTGGGCGGTTTTGGCGTTTATGGCTAGTTCCCATGAAAATGAACAGCAAGTTTTGAATGCGCAAGCTGTGCAAGTAGCAGCTGAACAAGCGGCAATCCGCTCTCAATTGGAGGTAGCCCAGGGCATGAACGAAGAGCAGCAATTGAAAGCCACTGTGGATTGGGCGGAAAGCTATCAATTCGATACCGTTCCATTATTGGAAGAGTTGGTATCCATTTTGCCGGAGCGCGGATTTTTTGACAATTTCTCATATACCGGCTTGGACGAGGTGGTTTTGTCGGTCCAATTCGATACAACACGGGAAGCTGCTTATTACTTGGCGCAGTTGAAAGCATCAGAACTGATTGAGTCGGCGATGTTAGACACCGTTGTACAAGAAGAGTTTGATACTGAAGAAGTTGAAGAAAATATCGATAATGAAGAAATTGTTATTCAGGAAACGCCACGCTATATCGCTACCTATACAATTATCTTCATTGACGACCGCCTGCCGACAGAAGATAGTGCTGTCGCTGGTGAAGCGGCAAATGAAGAACCGGGAGACGAAGTCCTGGATGAACCTGCAGAAGATGGAGATGCGGATGTTGAAGTCGATGTAGAACCTGATGAGCCTACGGCAACCACGGAACCGGCTGAAACCACTCCAATAGAAATAGGGGGGGATGGCCAATGAGCAGCTTATCAAAAACCCAAAAAGAAAAAGGCTTAATCGGCTTAGCGGTTATTTTACTTCTGGCTATCGCGGCATACTCGTATTTCTTTCTATATGCACCAGCAAAAGAAGCCAAGCTGCAAGCAGAACAGATTTTGAGTTCTGAGCGGGACGTATTGGTTACTCTGCAAACGCAACTAAGGGAATTGCCGGAAGGTGAGAGAGTCAGCATCAGAGAATTGCAGAAAAAAGTATCAGTGGAAGCATTGACGGAAATGATTGTACTGCAAGTCGAACAAGCTGAATTGCTTTCGAATACATTGATCAATAATATCGGCATCACTGAAGGCGTGGTGGAATTGCCAGTCGCGGTGGAAGGGCTTGAAAACCTCCAGGAAGTCTTAACGACGGTGACAATCAACGCCAATGAATACCAGGATATTACTACATTCATCGACGAAGTCGAATCAATGGAGCGCATCTTGATAGTCGAAGCAATTGATTTTGATTCTACCGAGGAAGTTATTGCCATTGATCAGGAGATTGATCCCATCGAAGCAACACTCACTTTTTCAGCCTATTTCCGTCCGGATCTCATTGAGTTAGCAGACAGTTTGCCCAAACTAGATGCACCGGCGCCTGCAGGCAAGGTCAACCCTTTGCCTCAAAATGACGGAACGGATTTTGCTGTAGAGTTTGAAACGGCAGAAGATGAAGGCGTTGATAGTGACTCAGAAAATGAAGACGAAGAAAATGCAGCCGTTACAGAACAATGAACGAAAGAGGGAAATCACTGTGATTTCTCTCTTTTTAATAGGGCTAAATCAAGGGGTTCAAAAAAGTAATAAGAAAAAACTGTTCTTTTATACTCCCTTGTGCAGTTGCAAGGTTATTTTCATAAGAAGCTATATTAATTTTTAAAACTTACCATTAATTTAAAGTAAAGAGGGTTTCTATGATACTAACTTATTCAATTTTTTTCTCACTATTTGGCCTGGTGTTCGGCTCGTTTTATAATGTCGTTGGCTTGCGTGTCCCCAAAAAACAATCAATCGCTTATCCGCCATCTCATTGCACGAACTGTGAGCGGCGCTTGACGGCCATTGACTTGGTACCTGTCTTTTCTTATTTATTCCTCAAAGGCCGATGCCGCACGTGCGGTTCAAAGATTCACTGGGTCTATCCGATGATGGAAGCGATCACCGCCGTTTTGTTCACGATTGTGTTCTTGAAGTTTGGCTTGACGCCGGAATTGATCATCGGCCTGTTGTTCGTGTCGCTGCTCGTCATCATCACCGTGTCGGATATCGCCTATATGCTTATACCGGATAAAGTGCTATTGCCGTTTGCGGCGGTGCTGCTCATATTGCGTTTCGTCATTCCGCTCGATCCGTGGTGGGATTCGCTCGTCGGTGCGTCGGTCGGATTTTCCGTCCTGCTGTTGATTGCCATTTTATCTAAAGGAGGCATGGGCGGGGGAGATATCAAATTGTTTTTTGTCATCGGGCTCGTGCTCGGAACGGCCGGGGCTTTGCTGACGTTGTTCTTCGCCTCATTTATCGGTGCGATCGCAGGAATCATTTTGCTTCGAGTAAGAAAACAAGGCCGAAAAACACCGATTCCGTTCGGCCCGTCAATCGCTTTATCCGCCGTCCTCGTCTATTTATGGGGCGAACAATTTATTGGTTGGTATTTCAATTTATTTATGTAGATTATAACTTTATTATGTAATCTTAAAAGATGACATAGTAATAATTATCGTTTTAACATACAATATATGGAGCAGAACACCTGAGACTCCCGCGGGAAGCGAGAAAGATGAGACCCCGCAAGTCGAGAAGCGACTGAGGAGGCTAAGCGCTCACCCGCAGGAAAGCGAAGGTGTTCTGTGGAATATCAACACGCTGAATCCACAAAAAAAAGCGACAGAACCAAATCGGTTCTGTCGCTTTTTACTATTATCCGTTATAGCGGATCGGTGAAGCTGGCCCAAGATCAAGACCGAACAACATCCAGACGATCAACATGATGGTCCAGAAAATCATGAAGAAAATCGAGTATGGGAACATGACCGAGATCAATGTACCGATGCCCATTTTCTTGTCGTATTTCTGTGCGAATGCGATAACAATCGCAAAATACGTCATAAGCGGTGTGATGATGTTGGTTGATGAATCAGCGATGCGGTAAGCCATTTGCGTCAGTTCCGGCGAATAGCCGAGCTGCATCATGATTGGCACGAAGACCGGTGCAAGCATCGCCCATTTTGCGGAAGCGGAACCGATGAACAAATTGATGATCCCGACTACGATGACAAAGCCGATGATCAACGGGATGCCCGTCAGGCTCATGGATTCTAGTGCCTGGGCACCATAGACGCCGAGCACCATGCCCATGTTTGATTCAGCGAAGTAAGCGACGAATTGTCCGGCTGTGAAAGCCAGGACGATGAAGACGCCCATTGATGCCATTGTGTCAGACATTTGTGCAGCGACGTCTTTGTCGCTCTTGATGTTCTTCGTCGCGATACCGTAAGCAAGGCCCGGCAAGAAGAACAGGATGGTGATGATCGGAACGAGTGAGCTCATGAACGGAGATTGGACGATGCCGCCGTCTTCTCCGCGCAATACGCCATTTTCCGGAACGATGAGAAGAGCCGTCAAAATGACACCGATTAGCGTTGTGATCCCAGCCCATAGCAGGCCTTTTTTCTCAAGCGTTGTCAGGCCGGTCATTTCTTCGCGGAACTCGCCTTTGTATTCGCCAAGGCGTGGTTCGACGACTTTTTCCGTTACGACAGCGCCGACGATCGTCAACAAGAACACAGAGACGATGATGAAGTAATAGTTCATCGCGATGTTCATGCCTTCAGCATAGCCCGGATCGATGATCGAAGCGGCTGCGATGGTCAGTTCCCCGAGCATCGCGTCCGTTGCCGATAGCAACAAGTTGGCAGAGAATCCGGCAGAGACACCGGCAAACGCCGCGGCGAGGCCGGCAAGCGGATGGCGTCCAAGTGCGATAAAGATCACTGCGCCGAGTGGAGGCAAGACGACATATCCAGCATCCGATGCAACACTCGACATGATACCAGCGAAGACGAGCCCGCCAGTGATGAGGAATTTCGGAATCGACAGGACGAATCCGCGCAACACAGCGGAGATGAGGCCTGTGCGTTCCGCAACCCCGATCCCGAGCATCGTCACGAGCACGACGCCGAGCGGTGCGAAGCCGATGAAGTTATCGACCATGCTCGCGAAGATGTATTGAATGCCTTCTGCGTTCAATAAGTTCTTCACTTCCACGATTTCGCCTTCTTGGCCTGGGTGTTCGACTGAAATGCCGAGGTTCGCCAGCAAAGCGGAAACCGCGAGGACGACGATTGCGAGAACCGCAAACAAGGTCACCGGATGCGGCAGTTTATTACCGATCGTTTCGATGCGGTCGAGGGATTTTTGGAACAATCCCCGTTTTTGGTTTTTCAAAATAGACAAACTCCCTTCAAGCATAAATGAGAAAACAACTATTAAATTATTGTGTAATAGTAATTTTCAAAAAATTAAAGACTCTACCCATTATAAAACCTTAAGAAACATAAGAAAAGCTATTTAAGGAAGTGCCAATTGCGCTAATTTTGGATAATGTTTGACAAGTCTTGAGAATGCGCTCGGGGCGGGCAATAGAGAAGCGTGCAATAACATTATCAAAACAATAAAAAAGTTAAGTTGATCCTTGATTGTGTGAAAACGCTATCATCAAAAAAGGGATTTATAGGCTGGTTTTGAATGAAATTCAGTATTTCGCCATTTTGCCCCGGCTTTTTGATAATGGTATGATGGCTTGAAAAAAGGAGGTTTTATTTCATGAAGTTCACAGCGAAACATCCGCTTATCCTGGCCTCGCAATCACCGCGCCGCCAAGAACTGCTTGGCCTGCTCGGAATTCCGTTTGACATTGTGCCAAGCGATATCCCGGAACCCGATCCGCAAGATTTCAATTCACCGGTTGATTACGTCCATGCGTGCGCTGTACAAAAAGCGAAAGATATCGCAGGGAAGCACCCTGAAGCGCTCGTCATCGGATCGGATACTGTCGTCGTATTAAACGGGGAAATTTTATTGAAGCCAAAAGACCAACAGCAAGCGTCTGCGTATTTGCGCAAATTGTCGGGCAAGACCCACGAAGTCATCACTGCCGTTTGCGTGCGCCGTGGCGATGAGGAAATGGCGTTTCATGAACGTGTACAAGTGCGTTTCTACGAATTGCCTGAGGCTTGGATCGATGCCTATACCGACACTGAAGATCCTTACGACAAAGCCGGGGCTTACGGCATCCAAACCGTATCGGGCTTGTTTGTGGAAAAAATCGAAGGCGATTACAACGCAGTCGTCGGCTTGCCTATAGCAAAGCTGCTCCAGCACTTGACTCATGCGGGCTATGTAAAAGTCGAAGGAGCGCATGACTATGCCCAATGACCAAGCGTTGATGATCCGCGATGTCCATATAGCCGACCGGCCGCGCGAACGGCTTATTAAACAAGGAGCGGTGAGCTTATCCAATCAAGAGCTCATCGCCATCCTGTTGCGCACGGGCACCCGCGAGGAATCGGTTCTCCATCTCGCGAACCGTGTGCTCAAGCAATTCGAACATCTTCATGAATTAAAGCACGCCGCCATCGAAGAAATGACAGCGATCAACGGCATCGGCGAAGCAAAAGCCGTCCAGCTGCTCGCCGCCATTGAGCTGGGGCGAAGGCTCGCTTCCAAACAGACCGATGAACGCTTTACGATCCGCTCCCCGAAAGACGCCGCCAATTATTTAATGGATGACATGACGTCGCTCAAGCAAGAGCATTTCGTCTGTTTATTCCTCAACATCAAAAATCAAGTGATGCACCGCCAAACCATTTTTGTCGGGAGCCTCAACGCCTCCATCGTCCATCCCCGCGAAATTTTCCGCGAAGCCGTCAGACGCTCGACCGCATCGATTGTCTGTGCGCATAACCATCCTTCTGGAAATCCTGCCCCATCTCCTGAAGACATCGATGTCACCAAGCGGCTCATGGAAGCCGGCTCGATCATCGGCATCGAACTGCTCGACCATATCATCATCGGCGACCATCAATTCACTTCATTAAAAGAAAAGGGGTTCATGTAGCACTGTATATTTTTTTCCGGATGTTCTATAATGGGTGGTATTGCGCAAAGCTGTTGCCGGTACCCCCGGTTTACATAAGAAAGGACCGATTCATGTGTTTGGATTTGCTTCAAAAGATATCGGCATCGACCTCGGGACGGCGAATACGCTCGTTTATTTAAAAGGGCGCGGCATCGTGCTCCGGGAGCCATCGATTGTCATCAAGAATACCCGTACGAATGAAATCGTCGCCGTCGGAAAGCGCGCGCGCGACATGATGGGCAGAACACCAGGCAATATCGTCGCGTTGCGTCCGATGCAGGACGGCGTCATCTCCGACTACGACACGACGCTTGCGATGATCAAACATTGCATCAGTGAAGCGACTGGCAAAGCGCCGGGCAAATGGCGCGGCGGCAAAGTGATGATCTGCGTGCCTTATGGCGTGACATCAATTGAACAGCGCGCCGTTTTGGATGCTGCGCGTGCGGTTGGGGCAGCGGAAGCTTATACGATCGAAGAGCCTTTCGCCGCAGCGATCGGCGCAGGGCTCCCGGTATGGGAACCTGTCGGCAGCATGGTCGTCGATATAGGAGGCGGAACGGCGGAAGTCGCCATCATCTCGCTCGGCGGCATCGTATCGAGTGAATCGATCCGCGTCGGCGGGGACGAGATGGACGAAGCGATCAAGCAGTACGTCCGCAAGCGCTATAATGTCGTCATCGGGGAACGCACAGCCGAAAACCTGAAAATGGGCATCGGCACCGCTGCAGTCTTGAGTGATGAGGAAGCGCAAGCGGAGATGGAAATCCGCGGGCGCGACCTCGTGACCGGCTTCCCGAAAACCTTGACAATCACCGCAAAAGAAATGGAAGAAGCGTTGAAAGAATCCGTGTCGCGCATCGTCGAAGGCCTCGGTACCACGCTCGAGAAGACGCCGCCTGAACTGGCATCCGATATCATGGACCGCGGCATCGTCTTGACGGGCGGCGGGGCACTGTTGAAGAATCTCGATAAAGTGATCGCGGATGCGGTTGGAATGGCGGTGTTCACCGCGGACCAGCCGCTCGATTGTGTCGCGCTCGGAACAGGGCGCGCACTTGAAAACTTCGACCGTTACCGTACGGCGATCGAAAGACGCTAAGTTCTACTGCTCTACACGAGCCAATCAATAAGGAGGATGGCCTCACATGCCACAATTTTTATCGAATAAGCGGCTTATCCTGCTGTTGATCGGCGTCATCCTGCTCGTCGCTTTGATTTCCTTGACGCTCCGGGACCGCGGCCAAGTGTCGCTGCCCGAACAGATCGTCAAGGAAGCGGTAGGCGCCGGGCAATCGGTATTTTCACGGCCCGCACATTTTGTGACCGGTGTTTTTGACAATATCGACTCGCTGATCAACACATTTGAAGAAAACCGCCTGCTGAAAGCGCGCCTCGAAGAATTCGCGGGCGTGCAGGCAGAAGTGACCGATCTCCGTTCCGAAAACGAGGAACTGAAAGAACTCGTCGGCAAAGAAGAAGATTTACGTGAATACAACCCGATCCAAGCGGTCGTCATCGCCCGCAACCCGGATCAATGGGAAGAAAAAATTATCTTGAACCGTGGGACCAATCACGGCGTCAAGGAAAATATGGCCGTCATGACCGCCGGCGGCTTGATCGGCAAAGTGACAATTGTTACCCCGACTACGTCGACGGTGGAACTGGTAACGACGCAAAACCCGAACTACCGCGTATCAGCGATGGTGCTCGGCGAGGATGATGTGTTCGGGTTGATTGAAGGCTACGATGCCGAGCGCCGTGAGCTGCTGCTCAAGCGCATCGATTTCTCGGTCGACTTGAAAGAAGGCGACCAGGTCGTCTCGAGCGGGCTCGGCGGCATCTTCCCGAAAGGCATCGTCATTGGGGAAATCACCGAAGTGACAATCGATGAATTCGGCTTGACGAAATTGGCGTATGTGAAACCGGCAGCTGACTTCTCGATGCTCAACCATGTCGTCATCGCAGACCGCCTCGCTCCAGAAGTTGACGGGGAAGACAATGGTGTGACGGAAGAAGAGGAAGAGGAATCATGATCCGCTTCCTCGTGCCCATCGTCTGCCTTGTATTGTTTTTCGTCGAACCGATTTTCGGGCTGTTTTCACCGCTGTCAATCGGCGGCTCGCTGTATTACGTCGTCCCGCGTTTCCTCATTTTATTCCTGATTTTCCTGACTGTTTTCTACGAACTGCGTCATGCGTTGTTTTACGGTTTGTTCTTCGGCCTCTTGTATGATGTCTTTTACATTGATATTATTGGATTATATTCTTTTCTGTATCCGGCCGTCTGCCTGATCGCCGCGTACTTTTTCAAAAAGATTCCACAAAATCTGCTGTCGGCGACGCTGCTGGCACTCGGTCTCCTTATCGCGATGGAAGTGGCACTTTACCTATTCTTCCAATTGATCGGATTGACCGACGCGCCAGCCGGGACGTTTTTGACATCCAGATTGTGGCCGACCTTAATCGCCAACGCCCTTTACTTAGGATTGCTTGGCTGGGTGTTCAGGTCGATGATGGTCACGCAAGATCCACAGCGTGGCACTAAGTTCGGGTTATATTAATGAAAGCGCAGGTGACAGGTTTTTTGAAAAATATCGTGAATATCAAAGGAACGAACAAAGGGCTTCTCATCCAGCTCAATGATATGGCCTCCTATACGGAAATCCTCGATGAGCTGAAGAAGAAAGTATCCGATCCTGCGCTCGAAGGGGACGCGGAAGTACAGGTCCAATTGGCAAAGCGCCATTACAGCAAAGCCCAATTGGAAGAAATCAAGAAAGTCATCCATGATAATTCGAAGATGAAAGTGATCGGCACGAAATGCGATGTCGTCACAGTCGAAGAATGCAATCGGATGATCGCTGAGCGCCAGTCGGAAACTTATGTCGGCATCGTCCGTTCAGGGCAAGTCATCAAGGCAAAAGGCGACCTCGTCGTTATCGGCGATGTGAATCAAAACGGCCGCATCGAAGCGGGCGGCAATGTCTATGTGCTCGGGCGCCTCAAAGGATTTGCCCACGCAGGCGCAAGCGGCAATAAGGAAGCGGTCATCGCCGCATCTTGGCTTGAAGCGACGCACCTGAAGATTGCTGATGAACTCGAGACGATGACTGATGAACTCGACAGCTTATCGGAGCAGCCTGAAATGGAATGTGCTTATTTACATACCAGCGGCAAAATCATCATCGACCGTTTGCAGGAACTGAGATTCCTGCGGCCGCAAATTTCTACGTTTAAAGGAGGAAGCTAGTGTGGGAGAAGCTATCGTAATTACATCAGGCAAAGGAGGCGTCGGCAAAACGACGTCTACTGCGAACCTCGGCACTGCATTGGCTCTTCAAGGCAAAAAAGTGTGCTTGATCGATACTGATATCGGGCTTCGCAACCTGGATGTTATTTTAGGCCTCGAGAACCGCATCATCTACGATTTGATCGATGTGCTCGAAGGCCGTTGCAAAATCCATCAGGCGCTTGTCAAAGACAAGCGCTTCGAAGATAAATTATTCCTGCTTCCGGCAGCACAGACGGCCGATAAAAACGACGTCAACCCGGAGCAGATG
The DNA here is from genome assembly GCF_018283455.1 of Planococcus sp. MSAK28401. Classification (NCBI taxonomy): domain Bacteria; kingdom Bacillati; phylum Bacillota; class Bacilli; order Caryophanales; family Caryophanaceae; genus Planococcus; species Planococcus alpniumensis. The sequence goes on from NZ_JAAMTH010000001.1 coordinate 1,490,910, forward strand.
AAAGAATTGATCGAAGGGATGAAAGCGGACTACGATTTCATCATCATCGACTGCCCAGCCGGCATTGAACAAGGCTATAAAAACGCCGTTGCCGGTGCAGATCGCGCGATTGTCATCACGACTCCGGAAATCTCCGCAGTGCGCGATGCTGACCGCATCATCGGCTTGCTGGAATTGGAAGAAAACCTGGAAGCGCCAAAACTCATCATCAACCGCATCCGCCCGCATTTGATGGAAGCGGGCGACGCGCTCGATGTCAATGAGATCACGACGCATTTGTCGATCGACTTGCTCGGCATCGTGCCAGATGACGAACGTGTCATTTCGAGTTCGAACAAAGGCGAACCAGTCGTCATGGATCCATCGAATCCTGCAGCACTCGGCTACCGTAACATTGCACGCCGCCTGCTAGGTGAATCGGTTCCGCTCATGACCATGGACAAGCCAAAGCCCGGCATGTTCGGCAAACTGAAATCCATTTTCTCAAGCAAATAAGTTATTAATAGTAGAAACGCCACTGCATATGCGGTGGCGTTTTTTGTGTTGTAGAATTTAATAAAGAAGAAGTGTAGTGGCTGGCTTGCGCTCCGGGCGGATGCTTTCCGAGGGGTGGGAATCGAGCCTCCTCGTCGCAAAGAACACGCTCCTGCGGGGTCTCTCAAACCCACTGATCCCTCAGGAGTCACCGCCCTGCGCTCCAGCCATTGTTGTAAACGGGATCTTTACAACCTCACTGTCGGTTTGAAGTAAGAGATATAGTTAACAATTCATAACATATTGTTGAAACAGGGATTTTTATAAACGCAGAATCTTGCTAGTGCTAAACCAAAAAGATGTATAGTCTTTTTTCTATGACGGAAAGCATGGCAAGAAGTCTAGCAATGGCGAAAACCCTGAGCCCTGCACCAATATTCCAAAATGACACGTATTCTCTCAGTCATAACACCGCTCAAATTGGATCTCGCAAAGCACACATCATGACAGGGAAGTGATTCCCCCACTAGTCGGCAACTACCTATAGAAGCAGATCCGTTTAAACAAACACGAATCAACGGAATCTCCCAGCCGACCAGCGCCCAGGGTGAGCCGATGCCGTAAGACAAGCGTTCTTCTTGGCTTATGGTAAGGGGCCAACCCAAAGCCGGGAGGCGACGCTCCACAATGATGCAAATTCGGACATAAGAAACATAGCCACACACTTTACCTTGCAAATTGCATAAGTCAGCAGGGAAGCGATTCCCCCGCTAGCCGGCAACTAACTATAAAAGCAGATCTGTTTAAACAAACATAAACCAATGAAATCTCTAAGCCGACCAGCGCCCAGGGTGAGCCGAAGCAATGAGACAGATGTTCTTTCTGGCTCATTGTGAGAGGCCATCCCAAAGCAGTGAGGCGGAATTCTAAAATGACGAAAACTCGAACACAAACAACATCGCCACACTCTTCATTCTCAAAATCACAAACTAATAAAGAAGCGATATTTAATTCCTTTAACCACAATCCAAGGAATCGAAAGAACGCATCACCAACTCTTTTCAGTTCTCTGTTGACGCGGGTCTCTCCCGCATGATATTATTCTAATGTTATGTTTGTAGCGCACCCGTGCTACAACCGCTCGAACCAGGTTGTTAAGCATCGCAAGATCACCTGGAGAGGCGAGTCTTAGTCTAAGAGGAGGTGCAAGGATATGTACGCAATTATTGAAACTGGTGGAAAACAAATCAAAGTGGAAGCTGGCCAAGAGATCTACGTTGAGAAAGTGAACGCAGAAGCTGGCGACACAGTAACATTTGACAGAGTTCTATTTGTAGGTGGAGACGATACTAAAGTGGGTGTTCCTTTCGTAGAAGGAGCAACTGTTACAGCGAAAGTTGAAAAACAGGGCCGCGGCAAGAAAATCACTGTCTTCAAATACAAAGCGAAAAAGAACTATCACAAAAAACAAGGTCATCGTCAGCCATTCACGAAATTGACTGTTGATGCAATCAACCTGTAAAAATGATCCAGGTGACTATTCATCAAACCGGCAGCTATATTAAAGGCTTTGAAATGTCGGGGCATGCGGATTTTGCCGAACATGGCAAGGATCTGGTATGCGCCGGGGCTTCCGCTGTTTCCTTCGGGGCAGTGAACGCCATTATGGAGCTGACGGGAATTGAGCCGGACATTGAACAGGCGGATAGCGGTTTTTTGAAAATCGCCTTTCCGGAGAACATGGACAAAAAGACGGATGAGCAGGTTCAACTGCTTGTACGCGCTATGATCATTTCTCTGGAAACGATTGAACATGATTATGCAGACTTTATAAAAATAACCTTCACAGCTTAGGAGGTGGGACATATGTTGAAATTAAATCTTCAGTTTTTTGCATCCAAAAAAGGTGTTGGTTCAACGAAGAACGGTCGTGATTCGGAATCAAAACGCCTTGGCGCAAAACGCGCTGACGGACAAATCGTAACTGGCGGATCTATTCTTTACCGTCAACGCGGTACGAAAATCTATCCAGGCGAGAACGTTGGACGCGGCGGAGATGACACACTTTTCGCGAAAATCGATGGAACAGTACGCTTCGAGCGCTACGGCCGCGATAAGAAAAAAGTGAGCGTCTACCCGGTTGCTCAGGAAGCTTAATAAAAAACGAAAAGGGCTGCTTTCGCAGTCCTTTTTCTTTTGAAACAAGAGACTAACCAAAACCCGCGCCGGGAAATCCGGCCGGAAACTTGGTATACTGGTTTAAAGTGCGTGAAAAGGAAGTGCATTATGGACGACAGGCTAACGGTGGCACAATCGCTTCGGCATGCGCGCCATGACTTTTTGAATGAGCTGCAGATGATCAAATTGAATCTGGATTTGGGGCGCACAGATAGAGCCCAGGCGCTCATTCGTACGTATGCCGAAGCGGCTATGCACCAAAGCCGGCTGTCGGCTCTCTCTATGCCTGAAACGGAAGAGTGGCTATTGACGGCTGGCTGGCGTTTTCCGGAGTTGCGCTTAGCGATGTCCTGCGAAGCACAAAGAGCGCCGCATGAGTTGGATGCGGCATTCTGCAGCTGGCTCGAGACATTTGCGGAAAATGTAAAAGAAGCATTTTCTGACGCTTGGCCATATCCGGTAGAACTGCGCATAATGGAGGCGGACGGCCGGTTTTCGCTGGAGCTTTCAGGCCCTGGCGACTGGTCGTCACTGATTTTGGATTCACCGCAATTAGCAATTGGTAAAGCGTGCGGATCGGATCGCTCGAAAGTTGAGATCCACGCACAGATGGAGGGATAATATGTTTGTCGATCACGTAAAAGTATATGTAAAAGGTGGCGACGGCGGGGATGGCATGGTAGCATTCCGCCGCGAAAAATATGTACCGAACGGCGGGCCAGCCGGAGGCGACGGAGGGAAAGGCGCTGATATCGTCTTCCAAGTCGATGAAGGCTTGCGCACGTTGATGGATTTCCGTTTCAAACGGATCTTTAAAGCCGAGCGCGGAACGCACGGCATGAGCAAAAACCAGCACGGCGCCAAAGCGCATGACACGATCATCAAAGTTCCGCCGGGCACTGTCGTCAAAGACGCAGAAACTGGCGAAACGATTGCCGATTTGGTCGAAGAGGGACAATTGGCTGTCATCGCACGCGGCGGGCGAGGCGGACGCGGAAACTCGCGTTTTGCGACGCCTCAAAACCCGGCTCCTGAACTTTCGGAAAAAGGCGAACCGGGCCTAGAGCGCAACGTCATCCTGGAATTAAAAGTACTGGCGGATGTCGGTCTGGTCGGCTTCCCGAGTGTCGGGAAATCGACGCTATTGTCGGTCGTTACTGCGGCTAAACCGAAAATCGGCGCGTATCATTTCACGACGATCGTCCCGAATCTCGGAATGGTCCAAACAGAAGACCAGCGCAGCTTCGTCATGGCCGATTTGCCAGGATTGATTGAAGGCGCACACGAAGGAATCGGCCTTGGCCATCAATTCCTGCGCCATATCGAACGGACGCGCGTTATCGTCCACATCATCGATATGTCGGGCATGGAAGGCCGCGATCCTTATGAGGATTACGTGACCATCAACGAAGAATTGAAGCAATACAATATGCGCTTGACTGAACGCCCGCAATTGATTGTGGCGAACAAGATGGACATGCCGGATGCGGAAGAAAACTTGGAAGAATTCCGCAAAAAATTGCCGGAAGACGCGAAAGTGTTCCCGATTTCCGCATTGTCGAGAAAAGGCTTGAACAATCTGATGTTTGCGGTAGCCGACTTGCTTGAAGTGACGCCTGAATTCCCGATGGAAGACGAGGCAGATCCGGATGCAGCGGATACAGTTCTTTACAAGCACGAATTGCAAGGCGACGGATTCGATATCTCACGCGACCCGGACGGTGCTTTTGTCCTTTCCGGTTACGCAATCGAGCGGATGTTCAAGATGACCGATTTCTCTCGTGAAGATTCGATTCGCCGATTCGCCCGCCAAATGCGCGGCATGGGCATTGATGATGCTCTTCGGGAGCGCGGGGCAGAAAACGGCGACACGGTCCGTTTGCTTGAATTTGAGTTCGAATTCACCGACTGATGCGGAGGGTACTTGAATGAAGGATATTTCGGAACAACGCTATTACCTGGTGCGGGAAGATGTACTGACGGAAGCGATGGTCAAGACGCTGGAAGTGAAAAAACTGCTTCAGCGGGACCGGATGTCCATTTTGGATGCGGTCGCACAGACCGGTTTATCGCGCTCGGCATTCTATAAATACCGTGACGCGGTTTTTCCGTTTCATTCTATCGTCAAAGAGCGGATCTTGACGGTTTTCCTGCAATTGGAAGACCGTTCCGGCACGCTTGCGACTTTGCTTCAATCCGTTGCGGAAATGGGCTGCAATATTTTGACCATTCACCAGACTATTCCGATTCAAGGGCGCGCGAACGTTACCTTGTCACTCGATGTGACGGCGATGGACGTCGACTTGGACATGTTTTTGCAGCAATTGAAAAAACTCGACTTTGTTGAGTCGGCCGATGTGGTATCAAGCGGTTCGTCATAAATGTAGGGGGAATGAGTCCATGACTAGAGAGAAAAAGAGAATTTCGTTTTTAGGCCCGGAAGCGTCGTTTACGCATTTGGCAGCTTCCAAAGTATTTCCAACAGAACAGCTGATGCCGTATACGACCATTCCCGAATGCATTGAAGCGGTCGCGGATGGCACGGTCGATTATGCGGTTGTGCCGCTGGAAAATGCGCTCGAGGGATCTGTGCCGCTGACGGTGGATTATTTGTTCCACGAAGCGGAGCTCTATGTGACGGCGGAAGTGCTGTCGCCGATCGAGCAGCATTTGCTGGTCCATCCGGAAAACCGCGGCGCGGAATCGTTCGAAGCGATCTATTCGCATCCGCATGCCTTGGCACAATGCCATAAATTCCTCTACTACACCTATAAGCACACGCCGCTCGAGCAATACAGTTCAACAGCGGCAGCCGCTAAAATGGTGGCGGAATTGCCGGAGCGCAATATTGCGGCGATCGCCAATGATTACGCAGCGGAAAAATACGGATTGGACATCGTACAGCGCGACATCCACGATTTTCATTTCAACCACACGCGCTTTTTCGTCCTGTCGAGAAGCAACCACAAATTGACCGATCCGGGACACGAAGCACAGATCAAGACGACCTTGATGATCACGCCCCCAAAAGATGACCGGTCCGGCGTGTTGCACCAGGTGTTGTCAGTTTTTGCTTGGCGCCAATTGAACTTATCAAAGATCGAATCGCGTCCTTTGAAGACAGGGCTCGGCAATTATTTCTTTATCGCCGACGTGTTGGAAGACGAGAATGCGGCGATGATGCGCGGTGCGTTTGAAGAGCTCAAGGCTCTCGGCTGCGGCGTTAAGACGCTCGGTTCCTACTATACGTACAATTCATAATCAGCAAGCATGCAAAAATCCCCGGACGCCTTAGCGGCATCCGGGGATTTTTCTTATTCGGCTTCTTCGAGCAAATAGCCGTGCTGTTTCATCGCTTCGACGGCGTTTGCAAGTGTTTCAGGAAGATCTGCCGTGATGGTGTGAATATGCGTGCCTTCGGTCAGCTCGAGCAGGTAACTGGCACCGGTATCGCGTATACGCTGCATGAACAAATCGACATCAAGCGGCGTCGAGACGTGTATCCCCGCTGTCAGTTCGCCGTAGACAGGATGTTCGATCGAAACATCTTTGACCGTGACGCCGCAGTCGACCAATAACCGCAGCTCGGCTTCTGTTTCTTCTGGCTTGTGATTGCAGGCGATGCGCCGGCTCACTTGTTTATTGCCGCTTGGGTCCAAGTACAGGTAGCCTTGGCTCGTCGCGATGATCGGCTCGCCTTTCGCTTTCAATAAGGTCATGTCGCCGACCACCACTTGACGCGACACTTGCGCAAGTTTTGCCAGTTCGCTGCCGGTCATCGGCCGACCCGCCTGCTTCAGTTCATCCAACAAAACATTGCGGCGTTCTTCACCGTATAACTTTTTCATAAAAACCCTCCGTTGCTCCATATTGCTATACTTTATTTTAGCATAAAGAGAAACTTCAATCAGCGGGGAGCTCTTTTAACGCTTCACAATGTCCAGCTGAACCGAATAGCTTTCTTCGTAGGAGCGGCCGGAATATGGTATAATCAATAGGTTGAAAATGAAAGGGCGAGTGCAATGTACGATTACATAAAAGGCCAAGTCACGCGTGTGACGCCTGAATATTTAGTAGTGGAACAGCAGGGAGTCGGCTGGCAGATCTTTGCCCCTAACCCGTATTCATTCGGATCCGATGAACTGCAGATTTTTGTGCATCATCACGTGCGGGAAGACGCACAATTTCTCTTCGGCTTTCCGACGCTCGAGCAGCGGGAATTGTTCCGAAAGCTCATCAGCGTCTCGGGCATCGGTCCTAAAGGCGCTTTGGCAATTTTGGCATCCGGCCAGCCGCAATTCGTCATCGAGGCGATCGAGCAGGAAGATGAGAAGTATTTGGTAAAATTCCCTGGGGTCGGCAAGAAAACTGCCCGCCAGATGATTTTGGACTTGAAAGGCAAGCTGACGGACTTCTTCGGGGAATCCTATGCAGAAGCCGGCCAGCCGGACTTGTTCGGCGGCGACGAATCAGAATTGGAAGAAGCGATGCTCGCACTTGGGGCGCTCGGTTATTCGGAACGCGAGATCACGAAAGTGAAGCCTCAATTGAAAGGCCTGGAACTCGACACCGAAGGCTATATGAAAAAAGCGCTTCAATTATTATTGAAACAAACTTAACGAGGAGGCGAACGCCATGGAAGAACGCATTATCGACGGCGAAATTTCGGAATTCGATGAGCGCTTTGAACAATCGTTGCGTCCACAGCGTTTGTCGCAATATATCGGCCAGCAGAAAGTAAAGCACAATCTGGAGATTTTCATCGAAGCGGCGAAGATGCGCAACGAATCGCTTGACCATGTGCTGCTTTACGGGCCGCCGGGTCTTGGGAAAACGACGCTGGCGACCGTCATCGCCAATGAAATGGAAGTCGGCGTGAAGATGACGTCTGGCCCGGCAATTGAACGGCCCGGTGATTTGGCGGCAATTGTTTCGTCACTTGAGCCGGGAGATGTATTGTTCATCGATGAGATTCACCGATTGAACCGTTCGATCGAAGAAGTGCTGTATCCGGCGATGGAAGATTTCTGCCTCGATATCGTTGTCGGAAAAGGACCGACTGCGCGCTCTGTGCGGCTCGACTTGCCGCCGTTCACGTTGATCGGGGCGACGACGCGTGCGGGAGCATTATCGGCACCGTTGCGCGACCGTTTCGGTGTCTTATCAAGGCTCGAGTATTACGACACGGAAGCCTTGACGGATATCGTCGAACGCAGCGCCGCCTTGTTCGAAGCCGATATCGACCCGCATGCCGCCATTGAAATCGCACGCCGTTCACGCGGCACCCCGCGTATTGCGAACCGTTTGCTAAAGCGTGTGCGCGATTACGCGATGGTGCGCGGCAATGGCTCGATCACCACCGAAATGGCCGAGCAAGCGCTAGAGATGTTGCAAGTCGATCCGCTTGGACTTGACCATATTGACCACAAGCTATTGACCGGCATGATCAGCCGTTTTCGCGGCGGGCCTGTCGGCGTGGACACGATCGCCGCAAGCATCGGCGAGGAATCGACGACAATCGAAGATGTCTATGAACCGTATCTATTGCAGATCGGCTTTATTCAACGGACGCCGAGAGGCCGCACGGTGACACCTCTTGCATACGAACACTTTAAAATGGAGATGCCTGAATGACTAAACTAACAAATGAACAGCAATTGAATGTAAATGATTTTGATTTTGACTTGCCGGAGGAATTGATTGCACAAACCCCACTTCTTGACCGGACTTCGAGCCGACTGCTCGTGATGGATAAAGAAACGGGCGCGGTCGAACACAAACATTTCCGCGACATCCTCGGCCATCTGCATACTGGCGACACACTCGTGTTGAACGATACCCGCGTGCTTCCGGCGCGCCTCATGGGCACGAAAGAAGAGACGGGTGCGAACATCGAAGTGCTGCTATTGAAGCAGACGGAAGAAGATGTATGGGAAACGCTCGTCAAGCCGGCCAAGAAAGTGAAAATCGGCACGGTCGTGTCGTTCGGCGACGGCTTGTTGCGCGCTGAATGTACAGGTGTCTTGGACCACGGGGGCCGCCATTTTAAATTCATCTATGATGGTATTTTTTACGAGATCCTTGACCAATTAGGTGAAATGCCGCTGCCGCCTTATATCCGTGAAAAGCTGGAAGACCAGGACCGTTACCAGACGGTGTTCGCGAAAGAGCGGGGCAGTGCCGCAGCGCCGACAGCCGGGCTTCATTTTACAGATGAATTATTGGAAGAAATCCGCAATAAAGGCGTCAATATCGCGTTCATTACTTTGCACGTTGGGCTTGGCACGTTCCGCCCGGTGTCGGTGGACTCGATCGAAGACCATGAAATGCACGCGGAATTTTACCGCATTACAAAAGAAACCGCGGATCTGATCAATGAAACAAAACAGCAAGGCGGCCGCGTCATCTCTGTCGGCACAACATCGACGCGCACGCTTGAGTCGGTCGCGAAGAAATTCGGCGGCAAATTGCAGGAAGACAACGGCTGGACGGATATCTTCATTTATCCTGGATACCGTTTTGAAGCCGTAGACGGCCTCATCACCAACTTCCATTTGCCGAAATCGACGCTCGTCATGCTCGTCAGCGCCATGTCGAACCGGGATGCCATTTTGAATGCGTACCATGAAGCTGTTCAAGAGCGCTACCGCTTTTTCAGCTTTGGCGACGCAATGTTTATTGAACCGCAGAAAAAGGAGACCGAATCATGACCCATGCAGTAACGTACGAACACATCAAAACATGTAAACAAACAGGTGCCCGCCTCGGCATCGTCCATACACCGCACGGCTCTTTCGAAACGCCTGCCTTCATGCCAGTTGGCACACAAGCGACCGTCAAGACGATGAGCCCGGAAGAATTGAAGGCGATGAACGCCGGCATCATCTTAAGCAATACGTATCACCTGTGGCTGCGTCCAGGGAATGACGTCATCAAGGAAGCAGGCGGCCTGCACAAATTCATGAACTGGGACCGCCCGATTTTGACCGATTCCGGCGGATTCCAAGTGTTCTCACTTAGTGAGTTCCGCAATATTAAAGAAGAAGGCGTTCATTTCCGCAACCATATGAACGGCGATAAATTGTTCTTGAGCCCTGAAAAAGCGATGCAAATCCAGAATGACCTCGGCTCCGACATTATGATGGCATTTGACGAATGTCCGCCATACCCGGCGACGCATGAATACATGAAATCCAGTGTCGAGCGTACATCGCGCTGGGCAGAACGCTGCCTTGCAGCACACGAACGCCCGCAGGACCAAGGGCTCTTTGGCATTATCCAAGGCGGCGAGTACGAAGATTTACGCCGCCAAAGCGCGGAAGACCTTGTCGCGCTCGAATTCCCGGGGTATGCGATCGGCGGTTTATCGGTCGGTGAACCGAAAGATGTCATGAACCGTGCGCTCGAATTCACGACGCCGTTCATGCCATTTGACAAGCCGCGTTATTTGATGGGTGTCGGCTCGCCCGATTCCTTGATCGACGGCGCGATCCGCGGCATCGATATGTTCGACTGCGTTTTGCCGACACGCATCGCCCGTAACGGTACGCTGATGACAAGTGAAGGGCGCCTGAATTTGAAAAACGCTAAATTCAAGCGCGATTTCACGCCGATTGACGAGAAATGCACATGCTATACATGTACCAATTACACGCGCGCATATGTGCATCACTTATTGCGTGCAGATGAAACCTTCGGAATTCGCCTTACGAGTTATCATAACCTGCATTTTCTGTTAAACTTAATGGAACAGGTGCGTCAAGCGATCCGCGAAGACCGCCTGGGAGATTTCCGCGAAGAATTTTTTGAAGCGTACGGATTCAATAAGCCGAATGCAAAAAATTTCTGAGTTCGAAACGATAGAGAACACGAAAGGGGGAAATTGAACAATGGAAACATTAATTGCGTTATCGCCTTTACTATTGATGTTCTTGCTGATGTGGCTCTTCATCATCCGCCCGGCGCAAAAACGCCAAAAAACGACAGCCAATATGCAGTCGGAATTAAAGCGTGGGGACCGCATCGTGACGATCGGCGGCTTACATGGCCAAGTCGATGCAGTAGACGACTCTACAATCTATATTACGGTAGCAGACGGCACGCGTATGCAGTTTGAGCGCCAGGCAATCGCCCGCATCGTTGAATAAGCAACCGCAAAAATCGTCTTCCTTTCGGGAGGCGTTTTTTTCGTCCAAGGGGAAATCCTTCTGATTGGACGGCTTGATTAACACTCAAAATAAATTAAACAATTTTCCAAAAATTTTCATGCATTTGTTCTAAAATTTCCATCTGAGAGTTACAATGGAAACAGAACTGCAGAAAGGAGAACCGACATGATGAGCTATCCGGAAAAGTACGAGCAGGTGCTGCCGGCATTGGAGAGCAAATGCAGCGAATTCACGTATTTGCAATATGAAACATTCACCCCGGAAGCTTTGTGGGATTACTGCCTGAAAAAAGCGTGGAAAAAGAAGAACATCGAAGCTATGCGATTGCATGAAATGGTATCGGATATCATGGATCTTACAGCCTCCGATTTTGTCGCTTACCATCAGGTGGAAGCCTTTAAAACCGCGAACTTTTTCACGGAAGACAGCATGGAGGACCTGCAGCAGCTTCTTCGTCCGGCGCGCCAGAAACCGCGTGGGATTTGACACCTTTTGGCACGTCACCGATAATGTAAGTGCTGTGTTCTATATTGAGGAGGAACTATACATATGAAAGCAAGATCTCGCATCATCGCCTTTTTCCTGCTGGTATTTATGCTCGTTGGCTTGATTGGTACGACCAGCCTGCCGATCGCCAAAGACATCAATCTCGGGCTTGATCTGCAGGGCGGATTTGAAGTTCTTTATCAAGTCGAACCGCTAGAAGGCAGTGAGAAAGAAATTACAGAAGAAGTCGTCTCTGATACGACGGATGCGCTGAGAAGCCGCATCGATGTGCTCGGTGTCAGTGAGCCGAGCATCCAAATCGAAAGCGGCAACCGCATACGTGTCCAATTGGCGGGCATTGAAGACCAATCGTCCGCCCGTGAGCTGCTTTCAACAGAAGCGAATTTATCGTTCCGCGATGCGAATGACAATGTCATGTTATCGGGAGATGACCTCGCGCAAGGCGGCGCTACGGCTACTTTCAACCAGGAAGGCCAGCCGATTGTCACACTTGAATTGAATGAACCGGGTAAATTCGCCGAAGTGACTGGCGAAATCGCTCAAATGCCAGCGCCGGATAATGTTCTGGTCATCTGGCTCGATTTTGAAGAAGGCGTTGATTCCTATCAGGAAGAACGCCTGAAAGCGGATCCGAAATTCGTTTCCGACCCGCGCGTTTCACAGCGCATCAATTCACCAAGCGTTGAAATCTCTGGATCCTTTACAGTTGAGGAAACGCAGAATTTGGCTGGTATTTTGAACGCTGGGGCGCTTCCAGTAAAACTTACAGAAGTGTATTCGACATCAGTCGGGGCACAATTTGGTGAACAAGCGCTAGACCAGACGACATTTGCTGCTGGAATCGGCATCGCGGCTGTTCTCATCTTCATGCTGTTGTTCTATCGTTTCCCAGGCGCGATTGCAGTCATCACGCTTTCAGCTTATGTCTATTTGATCCTTGTGATCTTCGAGTGGATTGGCGGGGTGCTGACTTTACCGGGTATCGCAGCAATCATGCTCGGCGTCGGGATGGCAGTGGATGCCAATATCATCACTTATGAGCGCATACGAGAAGAACTGCGGACAGGGCAAACTGTGCGGGATGCTTTCCGTACAGGAGCAAGGTCTTCATTCTCGGCAATCATTGATGCCAATATCACGACGCTTCTCGCTGCTGCCGTGTTGTTCTATTTCGGCACAAGCTCCGTTAAAGGTTTTGCGACGATGCTGATTATTTCCATTCTCGCAAGCTTTCTGACGGCTGTATGGGGTTCTCGCCTCATGCTCGGACTCTGGGTCTGGAGCGGTTTCCTGGACAATAAGCCAGGATGGTTCGGCTTATCGAAAAACAAGATCCACACGAAAGAAGAAAATCTTCACATCACGGATTTGTCGACGCCATACGACCGCTTTGATTTTGCCGGCAACCGCCGCAAATTCTTCGCTGCCTCGCTTGCGCTCATTTTATCCGGAATGGTCGTGCTATCGGTTTTCCAATTGAACTTAGGAATCGATTTCTCCAGTGGTACACGCGTTGAAATCACTTCTGAATCTTCATTAACAAAAGATGAAGTGGAGAACTTCGTGGAAAGTGCAGGCTACCCGTCTGACGATATCGTTATGGCAGGTGAAGGTTCTTCCATTGGGGTTGTTCGCTATGCAGAGGAATTTAACCAAGAGGAAATCGAGGAGTTAAAAACGGCGGCTGTGGATGAATACGGGATCGAGCCAAACGTTTCGACCGTATCGCCGACCGTCGGCATTGAACTGGCGCAAAATGCCTTGTATGCACTTGCCATCGCAGCAGTCGGCATTATCATCTATGTGGCATTCCGCTTTGAATGGCGTATGGGTGTTGCTTCTGTTGTAGCATTGCTGCACGATGCGTTCTTTATAGTTGCGGCATTTAGCATTCTGCGTCTTGAGGTGGATATCACCTTCATCGCGGCCGTACTGACGATCATCGGGTATTCAATCAACGACACGATTGTCACATTTGACCGCATTCGCGAAAACATGCGCCGCGTCAAAAAAGTGGAGACGGTGGAGCAATTGGAGAGAATCGTCAATACTTCGCTCCGCCAAACATTGACACGCTCGATCAATACTGTCATGACTGTATTCCTGGTCGTACTGGCGCTTCTGATTTTCGGGGCTGCCTCGATTACGAATTTCTCGATCGCTTTATTGATCGGCTTGATTGCAGGGACGTATTCCTCGATCTTCATCGCTGCCCAGCTGTGGCTCGTGTTGAAAAAACGCGAGTTGAATAAGAAAGGGCCAATCGATATCGAGAAGAAAGAACAAGAGTCTAAATGGGGCTCTGACGAACCGGTCGTATAAGTTTAATAGGAGAAAGGGACAGGGTATAGAGTATTGATACCTTGTCCCTTTTTTATGCAAAAAAGAGGTAAGGTATACACAGCTTGAAAAAAAGAAGGGATGGTTCACATGAAATTGCAATGGCTCTTATTGCTTGGACTTGTTTTTGCTATCATCATCGCAGTATTTGCAGTATTTAATGTCGATAATGTGCCGGTCAATTATGTGTTCGGCGAAGCCGAGTGGCCGTTGATCCTGGTCATTCTCGTGTCCGCATTGCTCGGTTTCTTATTGTCGAGCATTCTCGCCATGACACGCACATATCAATTGAAGCGCAAAGTGAAGACGCTCCAGAAAGAAGTGGCGGTCAAGGAATCACTTATCGCCACACAGCAGAACGAAATCGCTGAGTACCAACGTGCAGGCGTCACACCTGATGCCATGGTCGTCACCGGGGAAGAACGGACGCACGATGCGGACGACTCGCTCCGGTCACAGCCTAAACGCGACGAGTTTGGCGTCAACGACACAGAAGACCGCCGTCCGGACACGCGCCGCGACGGGATATAAAAAATGAACCTTTCGGCTAAGCGCCGAAAGGTTTTTGTCTGCCCGCTGATGTTGTATAATGTACGGGTGAGGAAGTGAGATCCAATGATTGAATCGAAAAAAAGATGGCAATTGACAAACCCGGATGAACAAGCCGTCCAGGAATTACAAGAAGCGCTATCCTTGTCATCTGTGCTGGCGAAGATCCTCGTTACGCGCGGGATCGATACGGTGGAAAAAGCACAGGAATTTCTGGATGTCGAATTATCCGGCATACATAATCCGTTTCTGATGAAGGATATGGACGTCGCAGTGGCGCGTATCCAGCAGGCGATTGAAGCGGAAGAGAAGATTCTCGTCTACGGCGATTACGACGCAGACGGAGTGACCAGCACGACGGTCATGATGACAGTGTTGCAGGACCTGGGTGCAGATGTGTCCTTCAAGATCCCAAATCGCTTTGACCATGGCTATGGCCCGAATGCAGAGCTGTTCAAAGAAGCCCATTCAGAAGGCATTACCTTGATCGTCACGGTCGATAACGGCGTGTCAGGAATCGAGCCGGTGCGCTTGGCGAATGAACTGGGGATGGATGTCATTATCAGTGACCATCACGATATCGGCGATGAGCTCCCAGCAGCACTCGCGGTCATTCATCCGCGGCATCCGGAAGGCAAGTACCCGTTCGGCGAACTGGCCGGTGTCGGCGTCGCATTCAAAATGGCACAGGCGCTCTACGGGGACATCCCGGACCATTTGACGGAGCTGGTCGCGATCGGTACGATTGCCGATTTGGTGCCGTTGCACGGTGAAAACCGCGTGCTCGTCAAAGAAGGCTTGCGTGCCTTGCAGGATTCGCCGATACCCGCCATTGCGGCGCTCGCGGATGTTGCAGGTGTCAAGCAGCGCGACATTACAGAAGAAACGATTGGCTTCATGTTCGGCCCGCGCATCAATGCGATCGGCCGCCTGCAATCAGCAGACCCTGCTGTGCGGATGTTCATGACCGATGATCCTTCGGAAGCGAGATCGCTTGCAGACGGGTTGGACGTCTTGAATAAAGAACGCCAGGCGATCGTCAAGGCAATTTCACAGCAAGCGATCGAGCAAGTGGAAGCGCGCTACGGGGAACAGCTGCCGCACGTCATCGTCGTTGCGCAAGAAGGCTGGAATCCCGGCGTCGTCGGGATCGTCGCCTCGAAATTGACCGAAAAGTTCTACCGCCCGTCGATTGTGTTATCGCTCGACTTGGCAAACGGCAAAGCGAAAGGTTCGGCACGCAGCATCGAAGGCTTTCACCTATACAACGAACTCGCCAAAAACCGCGACATCCTGCCGCATTTCGGCGGACACCCGATGGCAGCGGGCATGACGCTTGCTGCGGGAGACGTTGATGAATTGCGCGAGCGTTTGAACGAACAAGCGAAAGCTTCATTAACCCCAGAAGATTTGGTGCCGGTCGTATCGATCGATATTCCTGTGACACTTGATGAAATAGATACGGAAACCATTGAAGGCATGCGCCGTCTAGCGCCGTTTGGCATGGGGTTTGCCAAACCGAAGTTTTATCTGGATGGCGTCAAAGTCGCTGGCATTCGTAAAATCGGCGCCAGCCAAGCCCATTTGAAGATGGAGCTGGCGCAAAACGGCTCCACCTTGGATGCGGTCGGCTTCGGCATCGGAGAGCTCGGCGATGAACTGACGCCTGATGTGAAAATCGATGTCATCGGCGACCTGCAGATCAACGAATGGAACGGCCGCAAAAAACCTCAGCTGTTAGTGGAGGATATCCGCACGGACGAATGGCAATTATTCGACATCCGCGGCATTCGCCAAGTCAGTCGCTGGTCGAAGCTCATCCCAAAACAAAACCAGGTATTCGTCGCTTTCCAAAAAGAAACGGAAGCGGTGTTCAGCTCATTGCTTGAAGGGCCGATTGTTACGGTACAAGCTCTCGCTGAATCAGATTCTGTGAAAGACCATCTTGTGCTGCTGGATCTGCCGGACTCTGAAGAGCAGTTGTCGTCCGTACTCAAACAGCTGCAGCCAAAGCGTGTCTATGCCCACTTCTATGCGCAGGAATCCCAGTATTTCGAGCGCATCCCGGATCGTGACCAATTCAAATGGCTGTTCGGCTTCGTCAAGAAGCGCGGCACCTTCGATTTTAAAAAGAATGGCGAAGAACTCGCTAAACACAAAGGCTGGAGCCGGGAAACATTATTTTTCATGCTTCAGGTGTTTTTTGAACTCGGTTTTGTTACACTTAACAATGGAATTACCGAGATTGCACAGGCTCCGGGAAAACGTGATCTTTCAGAAGCGCCGGCTTATAAAAAGCGCGAACGGCAGATTGCTTTGGAACAGAAGCTCTTATATGCATCCTATCGGGATCTAAAAGACTGGTTTGACGCCCAAGTGTCAGCCAAGGAGGAAGAATTATGGATTTAAAGCAATATATAACCATCGTAGAAGATTGGCCGAAGCCAGGAATCAAATTCAAGGATATTACATCTTTGATGGACAGCGGCGAAGCCTATAAATACGCAACGGATCAAATCGTCGCCTATGCAAAGACGGTTGATGCAGAACTTATCGTCGGGCCGGAAGCTCGCGGCTTCATCATCGGCTGCCCAGTTGCTTACGCCCTTGGAATCGGCTTTGCGCCAGTCCGTAAAGAAGGCAAATTGCCGCGTGAAGTGATTCGCGCACAATACGGCCTGGAATACGGAACAGACGTCTTGACGATGCATAAAGATGCCATTAAACCGGGACAGCGCGTCTTGATTACGGACGATCTTTTGGCTACCGGCGGAACGATCAACGCGACGATCAACCTGGTTGAACAGCTTGGCGGCGTGGTTGTCGGCTGCGCATTTTTAATCGAGTTGACTTATTTAGATGGCCGCAAGAATCTCGACGGCTATGATGTCACAACTTTGATGCAATATTAAGAAAATCACTTTGCCTTTTCGGGCAAGGTGATTTTTTTTTCTGACTGCGGGGTATGGTAGAGAAAGAAACTTGCGAGAGAGGTGATTTCCATGATCGAATTGGACAGACGGTATGACCCTGTACAAAATAATGAATTGATCGGGCAGCTGCTAAACGATGCGACTCCTTTAGAACAGACTACCCGGGAGACCGAAGCACTGTTCAATGACATCAAGAAAGATCTTCCCCGCGCACGTATTAAGCGTCCAATCCATTTCTTCGAAAAACTATGGTCCGTTTTCGCCGATGAGTATGAAGTCGCGGATGATAACGGCTATGGCACTATCGTGTTCGGACAGGACCTGTTTCCGGAATGGAAAGGCAAACTTGACCGTGAATACAAGAAACTGGATTCAACAATCAACCGTCGCGTCAACATCCGGGATTACGGGGCGGTCGGTGACGGCGTCACAGATTGCACCGAAGCATTCAAAAAAGCGATTGGCAATGGCCGGGTGGAAGTGACGGTTCCGCCCGGCGTCTATATCGTCAAAGGCATCCGCGTCCCATCATGGAGCCGGATCGTCGGGGCGGGCAAGACCGCTTCGGTCATCAAGCTGCATCCGAAAGCGCCAAAGCGTTCTCGTTTATTGACAAACTCCAATTATGTGAATGGCAATCGCAATATCTCGATTGAGAGCTTGAGCCTCGATTGGAATGTAGAACGCCTCGGACATGCGGAACGCACCAATTCTTGGGGCAATTATTCGAGTTGCCTAACTTTTGCAGGCGTTACCTACGGTTGGGTGCGGGATGTAGAAGCGATCAATCCCGGGCTTCACTGCGTCGATATCACCTCGCCGCTTTATAATTACGCAGGCGACGGGATGCGCGGAAGGGGCGGCAGCAAATATATCTGGGTCGACCAAGTGAACGGCTTCGGCTTCGGGGACGATGGTTTGACGACCCATCACAGCGATTATGTCTTCGTCTCCAATTGCCATTTCTCCGACCCGAGCGGAAGAGCCCATAAAAAAGGCTATTCGAATTCCAATGGCATTGAAATCGATGATGGCTCCAGGCATGTCTGGCTGTTCAATAATTCCACCTCGCGTTGCTTTGGGGGCATTGAGGTTAAAGCGCACGCCAATTCGTCGGCAGCGTCCGGTGTTTTCATCTCGGGCCATTTGTCGGTCAATGACAATCGTTCGTTCAATTTCCGCCATATCGGCCATCATCTCCGCGAAGATCCGGAATCCTTGTCGGCCTACAATATCAAAGCGCAGCGTCTCGTGTCTCTGGCACCGGTCGAAACGCGGCTCTATAAGGACTCGTCGCCGCGCTCGCTGGTTATTTCCGGCTACCGCAATGTCTCGATTAACCGCTTCCTGTTCGAAGGCGATCCGCTCTATGATTACAAAGGACGCCCCGCTTCCGCTGTACAGTACCGTGCCGAGCATATATCGCTGTCAAACGGCGTCGTACGTGGATTCCGCACGGCGGGATCGGATATTTCAATCATGGGCGGAAAGCAAAGCGCACGCAATGTCCGTGTCAAAAACATTATGAGTATCGATTCGTCAAACAAGACCGTCGCAGTTGGCGATGACAGCAAATGGATCATGGTCGACGGCATCCGCAAACAGAAAGCTGAACGCCTGTAGCCCCTGGGGTATTTCCGGGAGATAGATGAAAACACGCAAAAGCTTTACTTTTTAGCGGAAAGTTATCTATAATAAAGAAATACTCTTCTGGAAATAAATAAAGCAAGGTGGGCAATTATGGCGAAAGATCAAGTGAGAACAGTTGAAGATGTATTCGAAATGGTTGCGTCCTATATGAATGCAGAGCACGTAGAAACGATAAAAAAGGCGTACCAGCTTGCCTATGAAGCCCATGATGGCCAATTCCGGAAATCCGGCGAACCCTATATTGTGCATCCGGTGCAAGTGGCCGGGATCCTCGCAGAATTGCAAATGGATCCCGCCACAGTCGCAGCGGGTTTTTTGCATGACGTCGTAGAAGATACCGACGTCAGCCGCGAAGACATCGTCCGCGAATTCGATGAGGAAGTCGCATTATTGGTCGATGGCGTGACGAAACTAAGCAAGATCAAGTATATGTCGAAAGAAGAACAGCAGGCGGAAAACCACCGCAAAATGTTTGTCGCGATGGCGCAGGATATCCGCGTCATCCTCATCAAGCTGGCGGACCGTTTGCATAATTTGAGAACTTTGAAATACCAGTCGGTCGAAAAGCAGCGCATCAAAGCGAATGAGACTTTGGAGATCTTTGCGCCGATTGCACACCGCTTAGGGATCAATACGATCAAATGGGAGCTCGAAGACACGGCTCTCCGGTATTTAAATCCCCAGCAGTATTACCGCATCGTCAATCTAATGAAGAAAAAACGCACGGAGCGGGAAGATTATTTGAATAATGTCATGGGCGAAATCCGCGTCCAGTTGGATGAGGTCGGCATTGAAGCCGATTTATTCGGACGTCCAAAGCACATTTACAGCATCTACAAGAAAATGGCAATGCAGAACAAGCAGTTCAACGAAATCTACGACTTGCTTGCTGTGCGCATCACGGTCGACAGCATCAAGGACTGTTATGCAGTGCTTGGCATCATCCATTCCACGTGGAAGCCAATGCCTGGGAGATTTAAGGATTACATCGCCATGCCGAAACAGAATCTGTACCAGTCGCTCCATACGACGGTCATTGGGCCGCAGGGCGATCCTTTAGAAGTGCAAATCCGCACGGAGGAAATGCATCGCATCGCCGAGTACGGGGTCGCGGCGCACTGGGCTTATAAAGAAGGCAAAACTTCTGACAAGCCGCTCAGCTCGGTTGATTCCCGTCTGTCGTGGTTCCGTGAAATCCTTGATTTCCAGAATGAATCCGACAATGCGGAAGAATTCATGGAATCGCTGAAATTCGACTTATTTTCAGATATGGTCTATGTGTTCTCCCCGAAAGGCGACGTTATCGAAATGCCGGACGGTTCCTGCCCGATCGATTTTGCTTACCGTGTCCATAGCGAAATTGGCAATAAGACGATCGGCGCGAAAGTGAACGGCAAAATGGTGCCGCTTGATCACGAATTGCATACGGGCGACATCGTTGAAATTTTGACGTCCAAGCAATCGATCGGCCCGAGCCGAGATTGGCTGAACATTGCCAAATCGACGCAGGCAAAAAACAAGATCAAGCAATTCTTTAAAAAGCAAGTGCGCGATGATAATGTCCATAAAGGGCGTGAACTCGTCGAAAAAGAGATCAAGGCACAGGAATTCACCCAAAAAGAAGTGCTGACAGCAGAGAATATTAAACGCGTCATCGAAAAATACAATTTCGCCAGCGAAGACGATATGTATGCGGCTGTCGGATTCAACGGGATTACCGCCCAGCAAGTCGTCAATCGTTTGGCTGAGCGCCAGCGCAAAAAGCGTGAGCAGGAAGAAGCCATCGAAAAAATCACCGTGGAAATGAAGTCCAACCAGCCGAAAAAACAGACGGAATCCGGCGTGATTGTGCGCGGCATCGACAATATGATGATCCGTTTGTCGAAATGCTGCAACCCGGTGCCGGGTGATGCCATCCTCGGCTTTATCACCAAAGGCCGCGGCGTCTCCGTCCACCGCGCGGATTGCCCGAATATCCAAGCAGACGAATCCGATCGGTTGATTCCGGTCGAGTGGGAAAATGCAGGATCGCCTGAAAACAAATCGTATCAAATCGATATTGAAGTACAGGCTTATGACCGCACTGGCTTGATCAACGAAGTGATGCACATGGTCAGTGAGACCAAAACAACGATCACTGCCGTCAGCGGGCGAGCTGATAAAGACAAGATCGCGACGATCAATTTGTCGATCATGATTCCGCATATTTCCCACCTGAACCGTGTCGTGGAACGCATCAAGCAAATTCCCGACGTTTATTCGGTAAAACGTGTGACGAATTAAGGAGGAGCCATGAAAGTCGTATTGCAGCGTTCAAAAAAAGCGTCCGTCACCGTTGACGGTCAAATTACAGGAGCCATCGATTCCGGCTATGTCTTATTGGTCGGCATCACCCATATCGATACACAAGCGGATGCGGTTTATGCCGCCAAGAAGATTGCCGGCCTTCGCTTGTTCGAAGACGAAGACGGCAAGATGAATCATTCGATCGAGGAAGCGGGAGGCAGCGTGCTGTCTATTTCCCAGTTCACCTTGTATGGAGATGTAAAAAAAGGGCGGCGCCCGAGCTTTGTCGAAGCGGCGCGCCCGGAACAAGCAGAACCGTTGTGGCTAAAATTCAACGAGGAGTTGACAAGCCACGGCCTCCAAGTTGAAACCGGCGTATTCGGCGCGATGATGGATGTCCAACTCGTCAACGACGGGCCGGTCACCATCATCGTCGATTCGGACGGTGCTAAGAAATAAGGTCGGAAAGAGGCGAGCAGAACTGCTTGCCTCTTTTACAATAGAGAAAATAGCTGGAAATGTTTGCTTGAAGCTTTCAGCGTCAAGTGACAATCTATTTAAAACAAAAATGCCCCGCTTCTCATTTGAGAAGCGGGGCATTTGATTTTATTCGCTTAATTCAGAATCGAAATAGCTGATGATGCCGTTGTAAAGGCCAAGTGCCGCTTGTTGGCGGAATTGGTCGCTCGAGACGATGCGTTCTTCGTTGAAATTGCTGAGGAAGCCAAGTTCGACGAGCACTGCGGCCTGGCGATTATCCCGCAAGACGAGGTAATTGCCTTTTCTCGCGCCGCGGTCATCGAGCGTTAATTTACCGGCCAATCCTCCATTGAGGTGCTCGGCCAATTTTTGCTGGTACGGATGCTGATAATACGAAGTGAAGCCTGAAACTGTACTGTCTTCCGTGGCATCGTAATGGATGCTGATGAAGGCGTCGGCTGCCACTTGATGGCTTTCGGCAACACGGTGGCGAAGATCGACATAAACATCGGATTGCCGCGTCATGACGACTTCCGCCCCTGCAGAGCGCAAGTGATGGGACAGGATTTCGGCAGTTTTCAAGGTCAGGTCTTTTTCATTGGTTTTTCGGACGCCGACAGTGCCGCCGTCATTGCCCCCGTGGCCCGGATCCAAGACGATCGTCAAGCCGTTCAGTGAGCCGGCTTTTCTTGCGGGTTGTTCTTTTTCGGCCTCGGCTGTTTCAGTGGCTTTTCCTGTGCGTACGACCCAATCGGCAATATAAGCTTGGCGGCCATCTTCAAGCGCCACTAAATACCATTGGCCTTCTTTTCCTGCTACCGACAGCTGCATACCGGCATCCGCCCGTGTGACCACTTCTGAAGATGTGTTCGCTTGTGCGCGCAGATTCGTGCCGTCGGTAAGGACGGTCACTTGTTCATCGGTGGAGCTCGCTTGTTGTGCGGGCTGGTCGGACAATTCGCCGTAAAAGGCGTAGACCCAGCCGGTTTCACCTTCTGCAAGTTCAAGCTGGACCCAATTGCCGTCCATTCCTTTTACGTTGAATACTTGGCCTTCTTTAACAGAAGCTTGGATTTCCGCGTTTAAACTCGGTTCGGCACGGACATTCAGCGCGTCGACCGCGATGTGGAATGAAGAAAGTTTTTCAAGAGCTTGAGCAGTTTCTTCCGGTTCTTCGGAAGACGAGTCTTCAGGAGATGCCGCTTTTTGCTCCGTTATGCTTATGTACTGTGTCGAGACGAAGCCGCGGACATTGCGGAATTGCACTTCTGTCCAGTCGCCGTGGTTCGCGATCACTTGTGCTTGTTCACCGGCGTTCATTTTTGACAGCACCGCGGAAGATAGATCTGCCTGTGCGCGGATGTTCAAGCTGTCGACGGACGATACAGCGGTTTGGGCTGAAGTGTCTTGCGCTTGTTCTGTATTGACAAGCCAGGAAGCGACCCAGCCTTCTGTATTGCCGTGGCGGATCTCAATCCAATCGCCGCTGCGTGAAACCTGTTGTGCTTTGTCGCCTTGTTTCATCGAGCCGATCACTTCATAGCTCAAACCCGGACCGGTTCGGATGTTGACCTTTGAGCCCGTGGCTGATACTTCGCCGTTATCTGCAAGGGCAGAATTCGAAACGGCTAATGGGATCGTGCCAGATAAGGCCAAAATAAAAACCAGCAAGGTGAGTAATAATCTTCGTTGCATAGCGGCCCTCCTAAATTAAGTTCATCTTCATCATAATATCAAAAAAATCAGGCAATGTATGCAAAAGCTTGACAAGATTTCTTCCGCTGATTAAGATTGATTTATTCTACTTATATAATTTTTGCTGAAGACGGAGAAAGTAGTTGTGAGCATCGACTGAAAAGAGAGGGAAAGCCCCGGGCTGAAAGCTTTCCTGCAGGGATCTGCAACGAACAACACTCTTGAGGTTCTTTACTGAACGGCGCCTTGCGCTTATTAGGCTAAGACGGTTCCGGCCGTTATCCGGACAGAGAGGGCGCAGAAACTTGCGTCAACTAGGGTGGAACCGCGGAAGCTAATTTTTAGCTCTCGTCCCTTGCGTAAGCAAGGGGCGGGGGCTTTTTTGTATGGAAAAGGAGAGATGAAAATGGGCAATATCCAAGCACCGCGCGGCACATATGACGTGTTGCCGCAAGAATCTGCCAAATGGCAGGAAGTCGAACGGACGATCAATGAATTATGCAACCTGTATCAGTATAAGGAAATCCGCACGCCGGTTTTCGAACACACGGAATTGTTCCAACGCGGCGTCGGTGACACGACCGATATCGTCCAAAAGGAAATGTATACATTCCAGGACCGCGGGGATCGTTCCTTGACATTGCGCCCGGAAGGAACGGCCTCCGTCGTGCGTTCGTACGTCGAACATAAACTTTTCGGCCAACCTGACCAGCCGGTGAAGCTGTATTATACCGGCCCAATGTTCCGCTATGAGCGGCCACAAGCAGGACGCACACGCCAGTTCGTGCAGTTCGGCGTGGAAGCGATCGGCTCAAAAGATCCTGCCATCGATGCGGAAGTCATCGCGCTCGCCATGGACGTCTATAAATCGAGCGGGCTGAAAAGTTTGCGGCTCGTCTTGAATTCACTTGGCGATACCGAAAGCCGCTTGGCGCATAAGCAAGCGCTGATTGAACATTTCGCGCCGTCGATCGAAGAATTCTGCAGCGATTGCCAAAACCGCCTGGAGAAGAACCCGCTGCGCATTCTCGATTGCAAAGTAGATCGTGAGCATCCCTTGATGGCAACAGCTCCTTCCCTTGCGGATTATTTGAACGAAGAATCGGCCGCTTATTTTGCTCAGGTTAAGGACTATTTGGACGAGCTCGGCATCAGCTATGTCGTCGATCCGAACCTGGTTCGCGGGCTTGATTATTACAACCACACCGCTTTTGAAATCATGAGCGAGGCGGAAGGCTTCGGGGCGATTACAACGCTTGCAGGCGGCGGCCGCTATAACGGGCTCGTCGAAGACCTCGGCGGCCCGGAATCGCCAGGCATCGGTTTTGCGATGAGCATCGAGCGCTTATTGCTCGCTTTGGAAATGGAGAAAGTGGAAATCGGGCAAGATCAATCGCTTGATGCATACGTCATCGCGATGGATGCGGCTTCAAAAAAGAAAGCTGTCTCTATTGTTCGCGACTTGCGCGCAAACGGTATCTCGGCGGATATGGATTTCACTGACCGTAAGATGAAAGCACAGATGAAGTCTGCAGATCGTAAAAATGCCCGGTTTGTCATCGTCATCGGTGAATCGGAGCTCGAGAGCGGCAAAGCGGCCGTCAAAGAAATGGCGACGCGTGACCAGCAGGAAGTGCCATTCGATGAATTGGCTGACAACATCCAGAATAAGAAATCATTGGAGGAATAAATATGTCGAGAACACATTATTGTGGAGAAGTGAACGAAACGGCAATTGGCCAGCGCGTATCATTAAAAGGGTGGGTCCGCAAACGCCGCGACCTCGGCGGATTGATCTTCGTCGATGTCCGCGACCGTTCAGGAATTGTCCAAGTGGTCTTCAACCCGGAAATTTCAGAAACAGCGTCAAAAATCGGTGAATCGTTGCGCAATGAATTTGTCGTCCATATTGATGGGCTTGTTGTCGAACGGGCTGAAGGCCAAGTAAACGCAGCGATGAAAACAGGCAAAGTCGAAGTCCAAGTGGATAATGCAGAAATCATCAACGCTGCGAAAAACCCGCCGTTTGCAATTGAAGATCAAACGGGTGTCAGCGAAGACTTGCGCTTGAAATACCGTTATTTGGACTTGCGCCGCCCAGCTATGTTCGAAACTTTGAAAATGCGTTCGGACGTTACGAAAACGATCCGCAATTTCCTCGACAGCGAAGGATTCTTGGATGTAGAAACACCAATTTTGACGAAGTCCACACCGGAAGGCGCACGGGACTACTTAGTGCCAAGCCGCGTTCATGACGGCGAATTCTATGCCTTGCCGCAATCGCCGCAATTATTCAAGCAAATGCTCATGGTTTCAGGAGTAGACAAATATTACCAAATCGCACGTTGCTTCCGCGATGAAGATTTGCGTGCTGACCGCCAGCCGGAATTCACTCAAATCGACATGGAAATGAGCTTCCAAACAATGGAAGGCATTATTGAATTGAACGAACGCTTGATGATTCGGGTGATGAAGGAAGTCAAAGGCATCGACATTGCAGCAGGATTCGAGCGCATGAGCTACCGGGATGCCATGGAACGTTTCGGTTCCGATAAGCCCGATGTCCGTTTCGGCATGGAATTGACCGATGTATCGGAACTGGTGAAAGACTCCGCGTTTAAAGTCTTCACAGGTGCCGTCGAATCGGGCGGGCAAGTCAAATTGATCAATGCCAAAGGACAAGCCGCCAATTATTCACGCAAAGACATCGATGCCCTCGGCGAATTCGCTGCTCGTTACGGCGCAAAAGGCTTGGCATGGCTGAAAGTGGAAGAAGGCGGCGTCAAAGGGCCGATTGCCAAATTCTTCGAAGGCGAGATGGCTGATAGCTTGATCGCAGCAGCACAGGCAGAAGCAGGAGACTTGCTATTGTTTGTCGCCGATTCCAAAACAGTGGTGGCAGATGCTCTTGGTGCCTTGCGCATGAAACTCGGCAAAGACTTGGACCTGATCGACCAATCGATCTTCAAATTCCTGTGGATCACCGACTGGCCGCTGCTTGAATATGACGACAAAGACGGCCGCTACTACGCGGCGCACCATCCATTCACGATGCCGTTCGAAGAAGATCTCGATAAGCTGTCGACGGAACCGCAAAACGTCCGTGCACAAGCTTATGACTTGGTGTTAAACGGCTATGAACTGGGCGGGGGATCGGCGCGGATTTACAAACGCGACATCCAGGAGAAAATGTTCGAAGTGCTTGGTTTCTCGAAAGAAGAAGCGACAGAGCAATTCGGCTTCTTGCTCGAAGCATTCGAGTACGGGACGCCTCCACACGGCGGCATTGCATTCGGCCTTGACCGCTTGGTGATGCTGTTGGCAGGGCGTACCAATTTGCGCGATACGATCGCATTTCCGAAGACTGCTTCTGCGAGTGATATGTTAACAGAAGCACCGAGTGCAGTATCATCGGCTCAATTAGAGGAATTAAACCTAGCGGTGACTAGTCAGAATAGTGAAAAAGATACAGAGTAAAAGGCTTGTACATCTTTTTCGGTTATGCTACTATACTTGTAGAGAGAATCCTGATGTGTTCGTTTTTAGCAATTCGATTTTGACCCAACATTTTGTCGTCGGGAGACCTACATATCGCCATGGCTAACATGCCTTAACGGGAAGTTATAAGTGGTGATGCGGTCACCCACCTGCTATAAGCGGGTTCAAACGATGCGCAACACAAAGGACGGCACGATCGGGATTCTTCTTACATAAGCAATTCAAATCCCTCCGGCATTTGCCGGAGGGATTTTCTATGTGTATAATCCCTAGTATCCCTATTTAATATTGAACCTGAAAGGCAGTGTGAATATGTTACATCAATTTTCAAGAAATGAACTCGCCATCGGCAAAGAAGGAATGGACCTGGTGAAAGGTTCAACGGTCGCTATACTCGGTGTCGGCGGGGTCGGGTCATTTGCAGCCGAGGCTTGCGCAAGAAGCGGCGTCGGAAAAATCATCCTCGTCGATAAAGATAACGTCGATATCACCAACATCAACCGCCAATTGGTGGCGAACCTTTCCACGGTTGGCCAGTCCAAAGTCGAAGTGATGAAAAAGCGTATTCTGGATGTCAACGCGGAGTGTGAAGTGGTGACGCTCCATATGTTCTATACAGAAGACACCTATGAAGAATTTTTCAGCCACAAGCCCGATTATGTCATCGATGCCTCGGATACATTGATCTATAAAGTGCATTTGATCAAAGAATGCTATAGCCGACGCATCCCGATTATCTCGAGCATGGGCGCTGCCAATAAAACGGACCCGACGCGCTTTAAAATCGCCGACATCTCGAAGACCCATACCGATCCTTTGGCTAAAATGATCCGCAAGAAACTGAAGCAAGCGGGCATTCGCAAAGGCGTACCGGTCATCTTCTCTGACGAAAGCCCGATTGTGGTGCGTGAAGATGTGGTCGAAACCGTCGGCAAAAAAGACGCAGCGATCCGCAAAGCGCAGATGCCGCCATCTTCCAACGCTTTCACTCCATCAACGGTCGGCTTGATCGCCGCGAGCTGGGTCGTCAACCAGATCACCAAATCGATCCATATCCAGCGCGTCAATCAATAGATAATAGAAAAAAGGCCGGAGAATGATTACATTCTCTGGCCTTTTTGTGCATTATTTTTTGCGGAAGCCTTTGAGCTTTTCGTAGATGCCCGCGAATTTCTTTTCTTCTCCGGCGACGACTGGTTTATAGAACTCCGTTTTTTTCAATTCTTTCGGCAAATAATCCTGGTCGGCCCAGCCGCCGAACGAACCGATCGGCGTATCGTGGGGATATTTATATCCGCCGTGTCCGAGCTCTGCGCTGCCTGCGTAATGCGTATCGCGCAAATGCGCCGGGATGTCCCCGACTTGGCCTTTATTGATGGCGGCAGTGGCCGCATCAATCGCCCGGTAGGCGGAATTGGATTTCTCCGACAAGCACATCTCGGCGACTGCCTGTGCGAGCGGGATGCGCGCTTCCGGCAATCCGAGGCGGTCCGCCGCCTGGCAAGCCGCGAGCACATGCCCGCCGACAGCTGGATTGGCGAGGCCGATGTCTTCATATGCCATGACGAGCAAGCGTCTTGTCACAGCGGTCAAGTCGCCATTTTCAAGCAAATGGGCGAGATAATACATTGCCGCGTTGACATCGCTGCCACGCACAGATTTTTGGAGCGCAGATAACAGGTTGAAGAAATGGGAGCCTTTCTTATCGCCGAACACGCCGACGCGTTTGATCATCTGTTCGATGATGCCATCATCCACGAGATATTTGCCGTCTTCTTCATCCGATGCGATGACGATCGATTCGAGCATCGTCAAAGCTTTTCTCGCGTCACCGTTCGTCCCTTCGGCAATGCGGGCGACTTGTTCTTTGGATATCCGGATCTTCTCGCGGCCGAGCCCGCGTTTTTCATCCGCCAGGGCGCTGTTTAATAGTTCCACTATGTCTTCTTGCGTCAGCCGCTTGAGCTGCTTGATTTCGCCGCAGCGCGAACGGATCGCCGGATTGACGTCGTGAAATGGATTTTCCGTCGTCGCGCCGATGAGCACGATCGAACCGGATTCGACATGCGGCAACAGTGCATCTTGCTGCAATTTATTGAAGCGGTGGATCTCATCCAAGAACAGCAACACCTTGCCGGTCATGCGCGCTTCTTGAACGACCGATTCGACATCTTTCTTGCCGGAAGTCGTCGCATTGAGCGCGATGAACGGCAGATCGGACGTGCCGGCGATGGCGTGCGCGATTGAGGTCTTGCCGATTCCTGGGTCGCCGTATAGGAGCATGGACGGCACGTGGCCGCTTTTAATCATTTTATACAATGCAGTTGAGGGGCCAATGACATCTTTTTGGCCGACAACTTCGTCGATGGTCCGCGGACGCATGCGGAAAGCGAGTGGTTCATTGTGCACGAGGAAAACTCCTTCCGTCTATTCATTTCATCAGTATAGCGAATCGGGCGCCGAAAGTCATTGAAAGCCTATGTCCTGTGAGATATGCTATACTTATTTGAAGAATTGAAGATCAGGTTCCGGAGGAGTAGTTTTAGATGAAAATATCAACGAAAGGCCGTTACGGCTTAACAATTATGATCGCATTAGGAAAACAATACGGGGCAGGTCCGGTGCCGCTGCGCAAGATTGCTGCAGATAATGAATTGTCGGAAGCTTATCTCGAACAGCTCGTGGCACCGCTGCGCAATTCGGGACTGGTGAAAAGCGTGCGCGGCGCATACGGCGGCTATATGTTGACGCGCCATCCGAAAGAGATTTCAGCAGGAGACGTCATCCGCGTGCTCGAGGGGCCGATCCAGCCGGTCGAAGGCATCGAAGACGAAAAGCAGCCCCAGCGTGAACTGTGGGGACGCATCCGCGATGCCGTGAAGAATGTCTTGGACACAACGACGATCGAAGATTTGGCACAGACAGAAGAAGGCGACACTGAACATTATATGTTCTATATATAAGGAGTTAATGAATCATGAAACAAATTTATTTGGATCATGCGGCGACGTCGCCGATGCATCCGCAAGCAGCTTCGGTATTCGCTCAAGCCTTAAGTGAGCATTACGGCAATCCATCGAGCATCCATCAAACGGGCCGCGATGCAAGGCGTATTTTGGACGATGCACGGCGCACGCTCGCCATTAGCATTCACGCAGACGATAACGAAATTATCTTTACATCCGGCGGAACAGAGGCGGATAATTTGGCGATCTTCGGAACAGCCAGCGCCAAAGAAGGCCGCCACATTATCACCACACTAGCGGAACATCATGCGGTCCTTCATGCTTGCGAAGAGTTAGCGAAACAGGACTATGATGTGACGTATTTGCCGGTAGACGAAAAGGGCCGCGTCAAGCCAGAAGACGTGAAACAAGCGCTCCGGGATGATACGATTCTCGTGACGGTCATGCTCGCCAATAATGAAATCGGCACAATCCAGCCGATTGCTGAAATCGGGGAGCTCTTGAAAGGGACGAATGTCACTTTCCATACCGACGCAGTCCAGGCTTACGGCTTGCTGTCGATCGATGTGGACGAGTTGAACGTCGACTTGCTTTCGGTCTCTGCCCATAAAGTGAACGGCCCGAAAGGCATCGGTTTTTTATACCAACGAAAAAACACGGCGCTCAAACCTTTGATGTACGGCGGCGAACAGGAACGGAAACGCCGCGCCGGAACGGAAAACGTGCCGGCCATTCAAGCGTTCGCAAGCGCAGTGAAAATCGCGCAGGAAACGATGGAAGATAAACGTCAAGCTTTCAATGGATTCAAGGAGATTTTCCGTGCCGAATTCAATGAAAATGGCATCGACTTTAAAGAGAATGGCATCGATCAATTGCCACATATTTTCAATGTGTCCTTGAATGGCATCGATATTGAATCGTTTTTAGTCAATTTGGATCTATCCGGCATTTCTGCATCGAGCGGTTCGGCATGCACGGCCGGTTCGATCGACCCGTCACACGTCCTCGTGGCGATGTACGGGCAAAATGCAGCAGAACTGCGCAATTCGATCCGTTTCAGTTTCGGCATCGGCCTGACCGCCGCGGACATTACACAAGCAGCCGAAAAAACGGCTCAAATCACGAAGCGCCTGGCGCAAAAATAGAAAAGGTGAATAAAAATGGAAATAAAAGCTCCACAAGATACACGCGTAGTCGTCGGCATGTCCGGAGGGGTCGACTCTTCGGTTGCCGCTTATTTATTGAAGCAGCAAGGCTATGACGTCATCGGCATCTTCATGAAAAACTGGGACGATACCGATGAAAACGGCGTCTGTACCGCGACGGAAGATTACGAAGACGTCATCCGCGTCTGCAACCAGATCGGCATCCCGTATTATGCGGTCAATTTCGAAAAGCAGTATTGGGATAAAGTGTTCACGTATTTCCTCGAGGAATACAAAGCCGGCCGCACGCCGAACCCGGACGTCATGTGCAATAAGGAAATCAAATTCAAGGCATTTCTTGAACATGCTTTGAGCCTCGGTGCGGATTATCTGGCAACGGGCCATTACGCACGCGTCGAAACGGACAAAAACGGCGTCACGCACATGTTGCGCGGCATCGACAATAATAAAGACCAAACGTATTTCTTGAACCAGCTGAACCAGGAACAATTGTCGAAAGTCATGTTCCCGCTCGGTGCGATCGAGAAGAAGGAAGTACGTGAAATCGCCCTTGAAGCAGGACTTGCGACAGCGACGAAAAAAGATTCGACGGGCATTTGCTTTATTGGCGAACGCAATTTCAAGGAATTCCTTAGCCAATATCTTCCAGCTCAACCGGGATCCATGGAAACTTTGGAAGGAGTCAAAAAAGGCTCTCATGACGGGTTGATGTATTACACGATCGGCCAACGCCAAGGCCTGGGTATCGGCGGAGCCGGCGACCCGTGGTTCGTCATCGGGAAAGATTTGGAGAAAAACGTCTTGTATGTCGGGCAGAACATCCACCACGATGCACTGTTTTCCGATAGCTTGACAGCGGTCAATTTAAGCTTCACAACAGGTGATGCACCGTCCGCGAGCTTCCAGTGTACAGCGAAATTCCGCTACCGCCAGCAAGACGTAGGCGTCACGGTCGACATGAAAGATGGCGAAGCGGTTGTTACATTCGATGAGCCGGTCCGTGCAATCACACCGGGCCAAGCAGTCGTTTTTTACGACGGGGACGAATGCCTCGGCGGCGGCACGATCGACCGTGTCTTCAAAAACGGTTCACAGCTGGACTATGTAGGATAATGGGGGAATCGGCGATGAATTATAACGAAATGGGCATCAAAGCCTTGCAAGAAGGCAGGGCTGAAGACGCGATCCAGGCGTTTACGAATGCCATTGAGGAACAGCCAGAAGACGCGCTCGGCTATATCAACTTCGGGCATGTATTGGCGTCAATGAACGAAACCGAGCGCGCCGAGCGCTTTTTCCAGAAAGCCTTGACACTCGATGAAACGTCCGCGACCGCTTACTACGGGTTGGCAAATCTCTATTACAACGCGGATCGCTATGAAGAAGCGTTAAAATTATACGAAAAAGCGATTCAAAACGGCATCGAAGGATCGGACGCCCATTATATGGTCGGAAAATGCTTCGAACGCATCGACCAGCCGAAACTCGCTTTGCCTTATTTGCAGCGCGCTGTCGAATTGGATCCGAACGACCTGCAAGCGCGGCTCAGCTACGGCATCGCGCTGGCTTCGATGGAACTATTCGACTTGGCCGAAGAACAATTTGTTTATGCGCTTGAAATCGATGTGGATAACTCAGATGTCCATTACAACTTGGGCGTTTTGTATGCCGTATCGAGCGACCGTACGGAAGATGCCATGTACCATTTGCAACGTGCGTACACATTGGATGACAAAAATGAAATGGCGCGCTATGCCTACGATATGATCAACGAACGCTTGAATTGAACAAATGAAAGAGAGGAGACGGCTGCATGTCCGGACAGATCGATTTATTCCAAAAAGAAAGTGAATTTGTGCTGGGGCGTCCGGTCGTCTCGATTTTTCACAATCCCCAAAACCTCTTCTCCATCATCAAAGTAAAAATCCAGCAAACCAACACCCCGTACACCGAAAAGGAAATTATCGTCTCCGGTTATTTCCCGAAGCTATCGCTTGAAGAGCAGTACAAATTCACCGGCAGCGTCAAGAACCACCCGAAATACGGCGTGCAGTTCCAGGCGGAAACCTTTAAGAAAGAAGTGCCGGAAACGGAACAAGGCGTCGTGCATTACCTATCGAGCGATTTGTTTAACGGCATCGGGCGTAAAACCGCCGAGACGATCGTCAAGAAACTCGGCAGCGATGCCATCAAGAAAATCCTGGAAGACCCCGATGCGCTCGATGGCGTTCCACGCCTGTCGGACGAGAAAAAAGACACGATCCGCTCGACATTGCAGATGAACTTAGGCCTTGAACGCGTCATGATCCAATTAAACGATTGGGGATTTGGCCCACAAATCGGCATGAGGATTTACCAGGCTTACCGTGAGGAAACAATTGATATCCTGACGAAAAACCCGTTCCAGCTCATCGAGGAAATCGAAGGCATCGGGTTTCACCGGGCGGACGAGCTCGGTTCGAAACTCGGCATCACCGGCAGCCATCCCGACCGCATCAAAGCAGCGATCCTGCATGTATTGAATCAGGCGTCGTTGTCAGAAGGGCATGTCTTTGTCGACGCAAAGAATTTGATTCCCCTCGTCAAACAAATGCTCGAAGCGAGCCAACGGGAAGATATCCCAGTCGACTCGATTTCCAAGGCAGCGATTGAATTGAACGAGGAAGGCAAAGTGGCGGGGGAAGAAACCCGCCTTTATTTGCCGTCACTCTATTATTCGGAAGTCGGCATCGCGACGAAGCTCGAGACATTAATTGCCGAGCAGGAGACGCGCGATGGCTTCCCGTCATCCGAAATCCGCAAAGCGCTCGGTGAAGCCGAAGAGCGGCTCGGCGTGAATTATGCCGAGACGCAAATCGACGCCATTGAGAAAAGCTTGAATTCGAGCGTCATGATCCTTACCGGAGGACCCGGAACCGGCAAGACGACAGTCGTCCGCGGATTGGTCGAAGTATATGCAGAACTCCACGGCCTGTCGCTCGACCCGAAAGACTACGCCAAGAAAAAAGAACCGTTCCCGATTATTTTGGCAGCTCCCACAGGGCGTGCGGCAAAACGTTTGAGTGAATCGACCGATTTGCCGGCGATGACGATTCACCGTTTGCTCGGCTTTAACGGGCAAGAGCGGGAAGAGGAAACGGAAAAAGACATCGAAGGCAAGTTGATCATCATCGATGAAATGTCGATGGTCGACACGTGGCTTGCCCATCAATTATTAAAAGCGATCCCTGTCGACGCGCAGCTGATCTTTGTTGGCGACCAGGATCAAT
The DNA here is from genome assembly GCF_018283455.1 of Planococcus sp. MSAK28401. Taxonomy (NCBI): domain Bacteria; kingdom Bacillati; phylum Bacillota; class Bacilli; order Caryophanales; family Caryophanaceae; genus Planococcus; species Planococcus alpniumensis. The sequence continues at coordinate 1,525,069 of NZ_JAAMTH010000001.1, forward strand.
TGCCGCCGGTCGGCCCCGGCCAAGTACTTCGGGACATGCTGGCATCCGGCCGCATTCCGACGGTCGAGCTGACGGAAATCTACCGCCAAAGCTCAGGTTCGTCGATCATCGAACTGGCCCACCAAATGAAAGCCGGAAAACTGCCGGACAATATCGAAGCGAAGACGTCCGACCGATCGTTCATCCGAGCGGGTGCAGACCAAATTCCACTGGTCGTCGAAAAAGTGGTTAAGAGCGCATTGTCAAAAGGCCATACGATCAAAGACATCCAAGTGCTTGCACCAATGTATAAGGGGCCAGCCGGAATCGATGCGCTCAACCAGATGATCCAGCAAATGGTCAACCCGAACGATGACGGGTCCCGCAAAGAGCTGGTGTTCGGCGACATCACGTACCGCATCAATGACAAAGTGCTGCAGCTGGTCAATCAGCCTGAGAGCAATGTCTTCAACGGCGATATGGGGGAAGTGGTCGCTATCATGAAAGCGAAAGAGACGGTGGAAAAGCAGGACCTGCTTGTCGTGTCGTTCGATGGCATCGAAGTGACCTACCAGCGCAGCGATTTGAACCAGTTGACGCTCGCCTATTGCTGTTCGATCCATAAAGCGCAAGGCTCGGAATTCCCGACGGTCATTATGCCGGTTGTCCGCGGCTATATGAAAATGCTGCGGCGCAACCTGCTCTACACAGGCATCACGAGAAGCCGGGATTTCCTCATCCTGTGCGGCGACCCGGGCGTGTTCCGATATGGCGTCGAGCGCACAGACGATTCGAGCCGCCTGACGACCTTGGCAGACCGGCTGGGCATAGCGGCTGTTCCGGATGAAGGCGCGGCCTCGGATGCACTAGAAGCATCGACCGAAAAGGCGGAGCCAGAAGCGGAAGCTGCGGGACCGAAAAGCCTAACGCAGCAAAATGCCCACCGTATCCATCCGATGATCGGCATGGAAGGCATCACGCCGCGCGACTTCCAAGAAGCGTGAGCGTGCTTGACAAGGCCCGCGTGGTTTTCTATAATTCAATTTATAACAGATAGACAACACCTAGACGGAGACAGTAGATAGATTCCGGCTGCTTAGAAAAAGGCTCCCCTTGGCTGAAAGGGCCTTCTGCCGCATCTGTTGAACGCTACTCCCGAGTGCAGCTAATCACTGCCGTCCCGCCGCGTTAAGGCGCTTGAGAGACACAGGATATTTTTCCTGTGTAACCAGGGTGGTACCGCGAATCGAGCCTTCGTCCCTTTTTATTAGGGGGATGAAGGCTTTTTATTATGCAGAAGGAGGAATTTTGATGAAGAATTTGAAAGCTGAAGAAATCAGAAAGCTTTATCTCGACTTTTTTAAAGAAAAAAACCACGACGTGGAACCAAGTGCGCCGCTTGTGCCATTTGAAGATCCGTCTTTATTGTGGATCAACAGCGGAGTCGCGACCTTGAAGAAATATTTTGACGGGCGCGTCATCCCGGAAAATCCGCGCATCGTCAACGCGCAAAAATCGATCCGTACGAACGACATCGAGAACGTCGGCAAAACGGCTCGCCACCATACATTCTTCGAAATGCTCGGCAACTTCTCAATCGGTGAATACTTCAAGAAAGAAGCGATCCATTGGGCGTGGGAATTCCTGACGGACGACAAATGGATCGGATTTGATGCCGATAAGTTGTCGGTGACGATCCACCCGGAAGATGAGGAAGCTTATGCTATCTGGCTCAACGAAGTCGGCGTGCCGGCTGAACGCATCATCCGCCTGGAAGGAAACTTCTGGGATATCGGGGAAGGCCCGAGCGGACCGAACTCTGAGATCTTCTATGACCGCGGCGAAAGCTACGGCAACGACCCACAAGACCCTGAATTATATCCGGGCGGCGAGAATGAACGCTACCTGGAAATCTGGAACTTGGTGTTCTCCCAGTTCAACCATAACCCGGACCATACGTACACGCCGCTGCCGAAACAAAACATCGACACGGGAATGGGCTTGGAACGCATGGCTTCAGTTGTGCAAGACGTGCCAACCAACTACGATACGGATTTGTTCGTACCGATCATCGAGAAGACGGCGGAAATTTCCGGCAAATCCTACGGCGAGAGCCAGGAACAGGACATGGCATTTAAAGTCATCGCCGACCATGTGCGCACAGTCGCATTTGCCATTGGAGACGGCGCTTTGCCATCAAATGAAGGCCGCGGCTATGTGCTGCGCCGGCTATTGCGCCGCGCCGTCCGCTATTCGAAGAAACTCGGGATCGAAAAACCGTTTATGTACCAGCTTGTGCCGGTTGTCGGCGACATCATGCAGAGCTTCTACCCAGAAGTCAAAGACAAGGAAGATTTTATTGTCCGCGTCATGAAACTTGAAGAAGAACGCTTCCTGGAAACTTTGCATGACGGCTTGGAAATCCTGTCAACGGTTGCCGAAAAGCAAAAACAAGCCGGCCATAGCGAAATTCCTGGCGAAGATGTGTTCCGTTTGTATGATACCTACGGATTCCCAGTGGAGTTGACGGAAGAATATGCAGAAGATGTAGAAATGACCGTCGATCATGCAGGATTTGAGCGTGCAATGAACGAACAGCGTGAACGTGCAAGAAACGCGCGCCAAAACGTCAATTCCATGCAGACGCAATCCGAAGTGCTCGGCAATATTAAAGAAGAAAGCGAATTTATCGGCTACTCGCACACAGTCGCGGATGCTGAAATCGTCGCTATCGTCAAAGACGGGGAATTGGTCGACAGCGCACAAGAAGGCGAAGAAGTGCAGCTCGTGCTGGACCGCACGCCGTTCTATGCGGAAAGTGGCGGACAAATCGCCGATAAAGGAACCTTGTCAAATGACTTGGTGACTGCTTCAGTCCTCGATGTGAAAAAAGCGCCGAACGGCCAGAACTTGCATAATGTGCGGGTTGATTCCGGCGAATTGACGAAAACGGCCGTTAAAGCGAAAGTTGATGCATCCGAGCGCCGTCATACAATTAAGAACCATACGGCGACTCACCTCTTGCACCAGGCATTGAAAGACGTACTCGGCACGCACGTTAACCAGGCAGGATCATATGTCGGCCCGGACCGGCTGCGTTTTGACTTCTCCCACTTTGGCCAAGTGACAAAAGAAGAACTGGCGACGATCGAGCAGGCAGTCAATGAAAAGATCTGGGAAGGCATCGAAGTCGAATCTGGCTACCATAATCTGCAGGAAGCAAAAGACATGGGCGCCATGGCCTTGTTCGGCGAAAAATACGGAGATGTCGTCCGCGTCGTCGCCATCAGTGATTATTCGCTTGAATTATGCGGCGGTATCCACGTAGCGAACACTTTTGAAATCGGCGTTTTCAAAATCGTTTCAGAAGGCGGCATCGGTGCCGGCGTCCGCCGCATTGAAGCTCTGACTGGAAAAGGCGCTTATGTGAATATGAAACAAAGCGAGAAGACTTTGGATGAAGCAGCGTCCCTCTTGAAAGCCAATCCGCGCGACCTCGTGCAAAAAGTCGAAACAACGCAAGCTGATATCAAATCCTTGCAGCGCGAAAATGAATCGCTGTTGCAGAAAATTGCCAATGCACAGTCCGGTGAATTGCTGGAGTCGGCGAGAAAAGTCGGAGATGTGACAGTATTGTCCGCAAAAGTTCAAGCAAAAGACAATAATCAGCTGCGCCAGATGGTCGATGACTTGAAAGCGAAATTCGAGCAGGCGGTCATCGTCCTCGGCGCGAGCGACGGCGACAAAGTCATGCTCGCAGCGGGCGTATCGAAAAACATTGCCGGCAAGGATTATCACGCAGGCAATATCGTCAAAGCAGTCGCTGAACAATGTGGCGGCAAGGGCGGCGGGCGTCCGGACATGGCGATGGCCGGAGCGAAAAATCCGGAGCAATTGGATGCAGCGCTCGAATCGGTCTACACTTTAGTCAAATAGGTTTAACAAATCTGCGCTTTCAGTTATAATGGGATTCAGCAAGAGGAACGAATTGCCAATACACATTCCGAAAGTGAGGTGCTTGTCGTGAGCTCATTTGATCGCACGATGAAATTCGATTCATCCGATGAATCGATGGAGCAGGACGTAAAGCAGGTTATGCTGCAAGTCCATGCTGCTCTAGAGGAAAAAGGCTACAACCCGATCAATCAGATCGTCGGGTATCTACTTTCAGGTGATCCGGCTTATATCCCTCGCCACCAGGATGCCCGGAACATGATCCGGAAACTGGAGCGGGATGAAATTTTGGAAGAACTGGTAAAGTTCTACATCAAAAAGAATAACGAGGAATAATTATGCGAACAATGGGATTGGATGTCGGCTCCAAAACGATCGGAGTGGCGATCAGCGATGCACTGGGCTGGACGGCACAAGGCATCGAAACCGTCAAAATCGACGAGGCGAACGGCCAATTTGGGCTTGAGCGCCTTGGCGAATTGATCAAGGAATACAAAGTAACGGAAGCGGTCGTGGGCTATCCGAAGAACATGAACAACTCAATCGGGCCACGGGCGGAAGCTTCCGAAAAGTTTGCAGCATTGCTAAAAGAAGGATATGATATACCGGTAGTGCTTTGGGATGAAAGGCTGACGACGATGGCAGCAGAGAAAATGCTGATTTCTGCCGATGTCAGCCGGAAAAACCGCAAAAAAGTGATCGACAAGATGGCCGCAGTGATGATTTTGCAAGGCTATCTTGATTCAAAAAAATGATGAGGTGACACGAATGGAACATGGTCAAGAGCATATTACAGTAGTGGACGAGCACGGAAACGAACAATTATTCGAAGTGCTGTTCACATTTGAATCGGAAGATTTCGGAAAATCATACGTCTTGTATTTCCCGGTTGGCGCAGATGAAGACGAAGAAGGCGAGATTGAAATCCACGCATCTTCATTCACTGAAAACCTGGATTCTGAAGAGAACGTTTCCGGCGGCGAACTTCGCCCGGTCGAAACGGAAGAGGAATGGGACATGATCGAAGAAATGCTCAATACTTTCCTTGAGCAAGAAGAAGAAAACGAAGAGCAATAACCATAAGGGGGACGGAATTGAACCTTGATTCCGTCCCTTTCGTTTGAATCGCCTTCTGTTTGGGAGAGACGAATAGCTGAGGGGGAACACCCGTGGAGAAGCAGTCAAAAAAAGATGTCATGTTCGACAGGATGAAGGAAAAGAAAAAAGAAGTGAGAGTCGTGCGGCGCATCGTGCTGATCGTAGCGCTCGTGCTTCTTGTGGTCGTCGGGGTTGCAGGCTGGCAAGCTTATAGTTATGTCACGAATGCACTCGAGCCTGTCGATCCGAATTCCGAGGAAGTCATCGATATCGAAGTGCCGATCGGTTCTAACTTGGACAGCATTGCCGCCTTGCTTGAAGACAATGGCGTCATTAAGGATGCCAGAATCTACAAGTATTACGTCAAGTTCCAAAATGAATCGGAATTTCAGGCAGGCAGCTATGGCTTGACTCAATCGATGACATTGGACGAAATTACGGAAAGCTTGAAAACCGGAAAAGTTTACCATGAACCGTTATATACGATCAATGTACCGGAAGGGCTGACCTTGGAAGAAATTGCCGAGCGCGTGATTGCGGAAAATACGGAATACACCGCTGAGCAGTTTATGGAACAAGTGCAAGATGAAGCGTATATCGATGAATTGATGGTCAAATACCCTGATTTGCTAACAGATGAGATCAAAGGGGAGAACGTTAAATTCGCGCTAGAAGGCTATCTATTCCCTGCCACTTATCCGATTTATGAGGAAAATCCTTCACTTACCGTGTTGATTGAGCAGATGCTTGATGCCACGAAAGCGAATATTGAACCGTACCAAAGCGTCTTGCAGGAAGAAGAAAAATCGCCTCATTGGCTATTGACTTTCGCTTCGCTATTAGAGGAAGAAGCGACTGCGAAATCAGACCGCCAAACCATTGCAAGCGTGTTCTACAACCGCATGGATCAAGACATGCCGCTGCAGACAGACCCGACCGTCATTTATGCGATGGGCGAGCATAAGGACCGCTTGTTCAACTCGGATTACGAGTTCGAAGATCCTTACAGCACCTATACGAATAAAGGCTTGCCGCCAGGGCCGATCGCTGCTGCCGGCGCATCATCCATCGAAGCGGTGCTTGACCCGAACCAAACGGATTATCTGTACTTCCTGGCTGACTCAGAAGGCAAAAACTACTTCTCGACCAGCTACGAACAGCATCTTGAATACCGCGATGAACATATCGGAAATTGATCTAAGAAGGAAGGGAGCGTCCGTTTCCCTTCTTCTTTTCTGTTCAAATGAAGGACTAGAGCGTGAAAGGAGCGGACATCCGCAATGCCTGATTCATCAATAGAAGCATTATTCGAAACGATGCGCTCCTATGCGGCAGAGAATCATGTGCCGATCATGGAAGAGCAGGGCATCGGGGAGCTGCTGGAATTATTGCAGCGCCAAAAGCCGCTGCGCTTGCTTGAACTGGGAACAGCCATCGGCTATTCGGCACTCCGGATGGCCGATGCCTTGCCTGAGGTCAGCATCGACACGATTGAACGGGATGAAGAACGTTACAGCAAAGCGCTTGGATTCATCCGGGGATCGGGGATGGAAGAGCGTGTACGTGCTATCTGTGCCGATGCGCTCGAACTGGACCTTGCTGAGTTGACACCGTTTTACGATGCCATGTTCATCGATGCAGCCAAAGGGCAATATGAGCGTTTCTTCAATAAATATGAAAGTTTATTGTCTTCAGGCGGCATCATTTATTGTGATAATATGTCAATGCACGGCATGGCAGAACAGCCGATCAAAGAAGTGCCGCGACGCAAGCGCACAATGATCCGCAATATCCGCTCGTTCCGTGAAACCATGGACGGGCATCCCGGTTTCGACTGTGAGCTTTTGCCAGTCGGTGACGGGCTTCTCGTCTGCAGAAAAAAATGAAAATCGATACACAAGGAGTTAACGTATATGTCTAAAAACAGACCGGTCGTCATCGGCATCGCTGGCGGTTCAGGATCAGGCAAGACCAGTGTCACCAATTCCATTTACGAAGTGTTCAAAGAGCATTCCGTAGTGGTCATCGAGCAGGATTACTATTATAAAGACCAAAGCCACCTTGAGTTTGAAGAGCGCCTTGAGACTAACTATGACCATCCGCTCGCTTTCGATACCGATCTATTGATCAAGCATGTCAACGAATTGCTCGAACGGCGTGCGATCGAAAAGCCGATCTATAATTACGCCTTGCATACCCGTGCCGAAGAAAGCATAGTGATCGACCCGAAAGACGTCATCATCCTTGAAGGCATTCTAGTCTTGGAAGACGAACGCCTGCGCGAATTGATGGACATCAAGCTATTTGTCGACACTGATGCGGATCTTCGCATCATCCGCCGCTTGATGCGTGACATCAATGAGCGTGGCCGCACAATCGACTCGGTCATTGAGCAATATTTGACAGTCGTCCGTCCGATGCATAATCAATTCATTGAACCAACGAAGCGCTATGCAGACGTCATCATACCGGAAGGCGGCCAAAACGAAGTCGCAATTGATCTAATGGTTACAAAAATTAAAACAATTCTTGAATAGATTGGTAATTTATAATAGAATGATACGAGACTGACGGGTGTTAGCGCATCCATAGTCAGCAGTTGAAGGAGTGGGAAGAGTATGGCAAACGATAAACAATTTCCGATGACAGCTGCCGGAAAGCAGAAGTTGGAAGATGAACTGGATTATTTGAAAACGGTCAAACGCAAAGAAGTGGTGGAACGCATTAAAGTCGCAAGAAGCTTCGGGGACTTGTCCGAGAACTCCGAATATGATTCCGCTAAGGAAGACCAAGCCTTTGTTGAAGGGCGTATTTCTACATTGGAATCCATGATCCGCAATGCGGTAATTATAAATGAAGAGGAAGCTGGCAACGATGTCGTGCGCCTCGGGAAAACAGTTACGTTTATGGAAATTCCAGGCGGCGATGAAGAAGCTTATACCATCGTCGGTTCTGCAGAAGCAGACCCGCTGGAAGGGCGTATTTCGAACGACTCGCCGATCGCCAAAAGCATGCTTGGCCGCACTGTCGGCGACCGTGTGAAAGTATTGACTCCGGGCGGGGAAATGGAAGTCAAGATCGTTTCGATCAATTGATGCACCCAGCCATTCCTTTGGGAGTGGCTGTTTTTTTGATGGATGAAACAAAACTTTAGTTGAAACGTCAAATTTGTCATGGGCTAAATATGATAAAATACATGTAAAGGGGGGCTTTCCATGGCTAACGAAGAAAAATCTTATCCCTCTCGTTTGAATAAGAATAAGAACAATAAAAATCGTTCGAATTCAATCCTCAATATCATGATCGCCTTAGTATTTACTTTGGTGGTTATCATCGGGGCAACATTGCTATTCGGAGGCGGCGACGATTCAGCAGATCCTGAATCGGCAGAAACAACGCCGGAAACAGAAAGCCAAACGAGCGGCGATGAAGATACGCAAGTAACAGCAGAAGAAAATGATCTCGAGGCTGAAGAGAAAGCTGAAGAGGAAGCCAAGGCTGAAGAAGAAGCTGCAGCTAAAAAAGAAGCTGAAGAAAAAGAGCAAGAAAAAGAAGAAGAGGAAGAGGAAACCAAAGGCGGTACCATCACACGTGAAGAGTCCAACGACCCGATCGTCAGTGAAACCATCGTCAACACCAGCTGGGAGCCTGTTGGCACAAGCCAAAGCGGCGACCATGTTTCTTCATACCAGCAAAATTCAGTTGATTGGAACGAAAAAATTGAAGCGGTCACGTATGCTACCGGATTGTCCCAAAATGACATGTATGTCATGATGGTCCAAAATGGCGGCGGCCCGCAAAAATCCATCGCGACAGTCCAGTCGAAAGACCAATCTGAGAAGTACCGCGTTTATCTCGAATGGGTAGACGGTGAAGGTTGGAAACCTGAGAAAATGGATGTACTCAAAACGCTGGACGGCGCCTATTAACATGGCGCCGTTTTTCCGGCATAATCATGCAGGTAAGGAGCGGATACAATGAGAATCGGTGTAATCGGCGCAATGGAAGAAGAAGTAGAGTTGTTGCGCAATCAATTAGCGAACACATCTGTCCGTGAAATCGCCAATAGCGAATTCACGACAGGTACATACAAAGGCCAGGAACTCATCCTATTGAAAAGCGGCATCGGCAAAGTCAATGCGGCGATGACAACTACAATCCTGATGCAGGAGTTCAAACCGGATCTTGTTTTAAACATCGGTTCTGCAGGAGGCTTTAATGAGGAGCTGGAAGTCGGCGCTGTGGTCATTTCGGATGAAGTACGCCACCATGATGTCGATGCGACAGTGTTTGGCTATGAACTGGGGCAAGTGCCGCAAATGCCCGCTGCTTATATCGCCAACAAAGAATTGATTGAACTGGCGGTCCAAGCGGTTGACGAAATCGGTGAACACCAACACGCAGTTGGGCTTATCGCAACAGGTGATTCGTTCATGAGCGATCATGAGCGTGTGGCATTGGTCAAGCAGCAGTTTCCAGAAATGAAAGCAGCAGAAATGGAAGCGGCTGCCGTCGCGCAAGTCTGTTTCCAATACGATACGGCGTTCGTCGTTATTCGTGCTTTGTCGGATATCGCCGGCAAGGAATCCTCGATCTCGTTCGATGAATTCCTCCCGGTTGCCGCCAAGCACTCAACTGAAATCGTTCTGCGTGTCATCGAAAAGATGCTTCAGCGCATATAAAAGAAACTTCATCCCAAAACAAGCAAAAAAGCTGAGGGCATCAAGCCCTCAGCTTTTATACTTTCCGTAATGAAAATGTGCTGATCATCAATAGTGAAGAAATCAATAAGATGAACATATACACAGCGGGCGACCAGTGGCTAAACCCGAAATATGACAAAGTTAGCACAGTTCCGGCTGCAGTGATCGGCAAGCCGGTGAAATAACCATTTGATTCAGTGATATTAAAGCGTGCTAGCCGGAAAGCGCCGCATGAAATATAGATAACAGTGAACACCATGCCAGCCAGCCCAAAATCCTGCAAAGCGAGCTGATGGATCAACAGTGCAGGGGCCACGCCGAATGAAATGATATCCGCCATGGAATCCAATTGTTTGCCGAGTTCCGATTCTTGATTATATTTTCTCGCGACCATGCCGTCAAAACGATCCAAAAATGCAGCAATAAAAATAAATAGCACACTGTAACTATAGTATTCGTTCAAAGTTGCCATCAATGAGGCGCCACCGAACACCATATTGCCAATGGTCAATGTGTTGGCTGCCTGGCTTTTTAGCCGTTTAATGGTGTGGTCCATTTTGTCGATCAATATCAATGCAAGCGCTCCTTTTGTCGATATGCTTTCGACAATTATACTGCGAATCGACAAAAAATGGTAGACTATTTTAACGACGGAGGTACAAGAATGAAAAAACGCCTATACCAATCGATGATCGAATTGGGCAACGGAAAAGCCAGTTCCGCTGCGTTGAAACGCTTTGCCCAATCAGCAATTAGCCGAAAGCTTATTCCTGGATTCATTAATGCTTATAAAATCGAACTTGGCGAGATTGATCGCCCAAACGAACAATACAAAAGCTTGCATGACTTCTTCACGCGCAGTTTGAAAACGGATGCGCGGCCGGTTGCCGATGCCGGACTGGTATCTCCAGTCGATGGTCGCCTCGAGATCCACGGAGCTATCCAAAACGATAGCCGGTTCAAGGTCAAAGGCATCGAATATTCACTCGCTGAACTGCTCGGCAGTGAGCAATCGGCGAAGCGCTACGCGGACGGCCAATATGCGATCCTTTATTTGTCGCCTGCCGATTACCACCGCATCCATAGCCCAGTAGACGGCGAAGTGGTAAAGCAATACATGCTCGGCGAAAAATCCTACCCGGTCAATCGGCTTGGGCTGACTTACGGCAAATCGCCGATCAGCGGCAACCGGAGGCTTATCACTGAACTCGAAACGCCGCATGGCCGCGTATTGGTCGTAAAAGTCGGGGCGATGTACGTCAATTCCATCGAATTGACGGAGTTCGGATCCGAATGGAAAAAAGGCCAGGAAGTCGCTTATTTCAGCTTTGGTTCAACGGTCGCTTTGTTCTTTGAAGGCGGGCATCTTCAATTCGATGCGAAAATCAATGACGGCGACCGGGTCAAGGTGGGAGAACCCCTTGCATATATGGTATAATCAATGGACTTAAGTCCCTAGAAACAGGAGTTGTTATGTGTGTATCGATATTTTATTCCAAGGCAATACGTTAAAGAGGTTTTTGACATTACGCCAGAATCATTGAGAGAAAAAGGGGTACTTGGCATCATCACCGACCTGGACAATACATTGGTCGAATGGGACCGCCCTGAAGCGACGCCGCGATTGATCGAATGGCTGAAATCAATGAAAGATGCGGGAATTCAAGTAGTCATCGTTTCAAATAATAATGAGATGCGCGTGAAGTCGTTTGCAGATCCGCTCGGCATCCCATTTATTTACCAGGCAAGAAAGCCGATGGGCAAAGCGTTCCGCAAAGCGCTGAAAATCATGAGCGTCAAGCGCGAACAAGTCGTCGTTATCGGCGATCAGATGCTGACCGATATTTTTGGCGGCAACCGCAATAAGCTTCATACGATCCTCGTACTGCCGGTCGCGCAATCAGACGGCTTCTTTACGCGTTTCAACCGGCTGGTCGAGCGTCGGATCATGAAAAGATTGAAAGAAAAAGGACAATTGATGTGGGAGGAAGAAAATTGACAGAAATGCCATATTGCATCGGTTGCGGTGTACAGATCCAAACAGAGCGGAAAGACGATATTGGCTATGCGCCGCCGTCTTCGCTCGATAAAGAAGAAATCATCTGCCAGCGCTGCTTCCGGCTGAAAAACTATAATGAATTACAGCCGGTTTCTTTGACAGATGATGATTTCCTGCGTATTTTGAACGGCCTTGGGGAACGCAAAGGGCTGATCGTGAAAATTGTCGACATTTTCGATTTCAATGGCAGCTGGCTCCCGGGCTTGCACCGCTTTGTTGGAAACAACCCGATCTTGCTCATCGCCAATAAAGCGGACTTGCTTCCGAAATCGGTTAAAGAGAAAAAGTTGATCAATTGGATGAAACAAGAGTCGCGTAAATTGGGCTTGAACCCGATCGACATTTTGGCGGTTTCCGCCCATAAAGGGACGGGCGTCGCAGAAGCGATGGATGCGATTGAACAATACCGCGACGGCGGCGATGTGTACGTGGTCGGCTGTACGAATGTTGGGAAATCCACATTCATCAACCGTGTCATCAAACAGGCGACAGGCGAAGGAGATGTCATCACGACTTCGCATTTCCCGGGCACGACGCTTGATATGATCGGCATCCCGCTCGATGATGAGCGTTCGCTATATGATACGCCGGGCATCATCAACCATCATCAGTTGGCGCATCATCTGCATACGGAAGACCTGAAGGCGATCATGCCGAAAAAAGAAATCAAGCCGCGCGTCTTCCAATTGAATCCTGAACAGACATTATTCATTGGCGGTTTGGCGCGTTTCGATTTCATCAGCGGCAAACGTTCGTCCTTCACGGTGCATGCCGCAAATTCACTGAATATCCACCGGACCAAATTGGACAATGCAGATGATCTATATGCACAGCATCTGGGCGACATGCTTGCCCCGCCTTCTGCTGAATATAAAGAAGATTTTCCTGAATTGGTGCGTCATGAATTCCGCATCAAAGAAGGTAAGACAGACATCGTCTTTTCCGGGCTCGGCTGGATCACGGTCCAGCATGATGACGTAACGATCGCTGCCCACGCACCAAAAGGGGTAGAAGTCATCGTCCGCCCGTCTCTTATATAGGAGGTTTTCACAATGAAGAAATGGTATGCGGTCATCGGAGATCCGATCTCTCATTCATTATCGCCTTTTATGCACGATCATTGGTTCGAAAAACACGGCATCGATGCTTCCTATATCCCGGTGCATGTAGAACCGAAACAGCTGGAACAAGCGTTTCATTCGATGAAATTGCTTGGAATCAGCGGGTTTAATATCACCTTGCCCCACAAGCAGGCGGCAATCCCGCTATTGGATGAGCTGGACGACACGGCACGCCTCATGAATGCGGTCAATACAGTCGCTGTAGAAAACGGGCGGTTGAAGGGATTCAATACAGATGGTGACGGGTTTGTCCGTTCGCTATTAAGTTATCCTGTCGATCAAGATCGCGCGTTGCTAGTGATCGGTGCAGGCGGGGCAGCAAGAGGCATCAGTTTTGCGCTCTCGCGTGCCGGATTCAGCAATATCACCATCACCAACCGCACATTCCGCAGGGCGCAGGAACTGGCGGATGAAACCGGCAGCAAGGCGATGGTGCTGGCAGAGGCCGAAGCGAACTTGAGCGAATTCGCCACGATCGTCCAGACCACTTCTGTCGGGTTGACTGAAGAAGCATTGCCGCTGTCCTTAACACATCTTGGAAGCGGCTCGGTCGTTGCGGACATCATTTACAACCCGCTCGAAACGCCATTTCTGAAAGAAGCGAAAGCGAGAGGCTGCCTGGTGCTGAACGGCGTCGGCATGTTCGTCAATCAAGGCGCTATCGCGTTCGAAAAATGGACCGGCATCCGCCCGGATACAGAAGAAATGATTCAATTGATTACGGAAAAATTAGGAGGAAATCATGTTAACAGGTAAACAAAAACGTTTTTTAAGAAGTGAAGCGCATCATTTGGACCCGATTTTCCAAGTCGGAAAAGGCGGCGTCAATGAAGCGATGCTCGTCCAGATCGGGGAAGCCCTTGAAAAACGCGAACTCGTAAAAATCAGTATTCTGCAAAACAATGAAGACGGCAAGCACGAAGTGGCTAAGCATTTGGCAGAGGGAACAAAAGCGCAATTGGTGCAATTGATTGGCCATACTGTCGTTTTATACAAAGCATCCGTCAACAATAAACGGATTGAGCTTCCGTGAAAAAACGCAAAATCGGCATTCTCGGCGGCACATTCAATCCGCCGCATTTTGGCCATTTGATTATGGCGAATGAAGCCTATTACGCATTGGGCTTGGATGAAGTGCGTTTCATGCCGAATGCCATCGCCCCTCATAAGGAATCGAGCGGCATCGATACAGAGACGCGTGTCAAGATGACGCGGCTTGCGATTGAGGGACAATCCCATTTCCGTCTAGAAGACATTGAAGTGTCGGGCGGTGGGGTCTCTTATACGTATGAAACGATGGTCAATCTCATCGAACGGGAACCGGAATGTGAATTTTATTTCATCATCGGCGGCGATATGGTCGAGAGCCTGCATACCTGGCACCGCATCGGCGAGCTGGCTGAATTGGTCCAGTTCGTCGGCATTGGGCGGCCGGGTTATATTGCTGAAACGGATTATCCGGTGATGATGATCGATTCGCCGGAAATGCATTTATCTTCGACGATGTTGCGGGAGCGCGTTTTGGCTGGCAAGCCATTGACTTTTTTCGTTCCCGAACACGTGGAAACTTTTATCCGGAAGGAGCGATTGTATGGACCCGAGCCTGATGCTCCAAAAAGTCAAAGAACGCCTTCCTGAAAAACGATTCAACCATGTGCTGGGCGTGATGAATACAGCGGTCGCGCTCGCGAAACAATATGAGGTGCCAGAAGAGCAAGCGCGCATTGCAGCCATTCTCCATGACGTAGTGAAATTCGCCGACCGTGAATGGATGCGCGGCATTATCGAAAAAGAAAGCATGGATCCGTTATTGCTCGACTATCATCACGAATTATGGCATGCTCCAGTCGGCGCTTATGTGGCTAAGCATGAATTCGGAGTCGAAGATGAAGAAATCCTCGACGCAATCCGCTATCATACGACAGGGCGTGCAGGCATGTCGGATCTTGAAAAAATCATTTACATTGCAGACATGATCGAGCCGAGCCGCAAATTTCCGGAAGTCGACCAGTTGAGAGCCATGAGAAATGATGGCCTCGACCGCTTGATGGAAGCGTCGATCCGGCAATCGATCGAGTTTCTCGCAACAAAAAATCAGCCGGTTTATCCGGATTCCTTAAAATGCCTCAAGCATTTTGAGCAACAGAAAGGGAACGTGAAGAATGACTAAAGATACATTATTGCAAGTGGCGTACCAAGCCGCAGAGGATAAAAAAGCAGAAGACATCGTTGTATTGAATATGGAAGGCATTTCGCTTTTGGCGGATTACTTCCTGATTTGCAGCGCGAACTCGGATCGCCAAGTACAGTCGATCGCCCGTGAATTGATGGATAAAGCTGGAGAAGCTGGCTATGAAGTCAAAAGTGTCGAAGGCTTCGACGCAGCACGCTGGGTCTTGGTCGACCTTGGCGATGTCGTGGCACATGTCTTCCATCGCGATGAGCGCTCGTATTACAACCTAGAGCGTCTATGGCGCGACGCCCCGCAGCTCGAAGTATGAACTACGGACGGTTTGCGGCAGTTTACGACGACTTGATGGAAGATATTCCATATGAACAATATGTGGAATGGATTGCTGAAACGATGCGCTCTGGATCTGTACTCGATCTTGCGTGCGGCACAGGCGTGCTGTCTGAATTGATGGCTGAACTCGGCTATGACGTGACGGCGAGTGATTTATCCGCTGACATGCTTACCGTTGCACAGAAGCGCTTCAAAGAATCGGCGTTGGATATTCCGGTGCTTCAATTGTCCATGGACAACCTGGAAGGCCTGGAAGGCTTCGACGCCGTGACTATCGCAATCGATTCGTTGAATTATTTAGCGAAAGAAGAGCAAGTCAAAAAGACATTTGAGCAAGTTTATGCGGCATTGAATGCGGGTGGATATTTCTTTTTTGATGTCCATTCGGTATTCAAGGTCGACGAGATTTTCATGAATAGCCCGTTCGTTTACGATGGGGAAGATCTTGCCTATATGTGGCATACTGAAAAAGGCTCAGCGCCTCACAGTGTCATTCACGATTTAACGTTTTTCGTGCGTGAAGGCTGGATGTTCGAGCGCTTTGAAGAAACACATGAACAACGGACTTTCCCGGTTGAAGTGTATAAAGAATGGCTCACGGAAGCCGGATTCACGGTGGAATCAGTGACTGCTGATTTCACTGTGGATGCACCTAATGACGAAAGCGAACGGATCTTTTTCCGTGCCAAAAAATAATCAGCAACACCAAACCCGCATATTTTTGTATGCGGGTTTTTTTCATGGAGTGATGGACTTTCGATCGGTTGTTATTATATAATTCAGACAGCTTCAGCTGTTTGCTTTCTGCGGAAACGAGGGATGCCCACTGAATATTTCTCCGCAAATCGCCAAATACGGCCGCATTGCTGTACCGATCGCCGCGGTTTTGGCGCTTCTCTATTTCTTTCTCCTGCACGAACCCCCTGAGGCCACGAGCCTCGACGAACTCACTTCCGAAACTACTGAACAACCGCCGCCACCGGAAACCGATCCAGCGGTCCCGACAAGCGTCATGATTGACGTGAAAGGCGCAGTCCAAAACGAGGGCTTATATGAATTGCCTGCCGGTTCGCGCATTAACGATGCTATCGAAGCTGCCGGCGGCTTTTTGCCGGAAGCAGACAGCCGCTCGATCAATCTGGCGGTCATCGTGCTCGATGAATCAGCGGTCTATGTGCCGAAACAAGGCGAAGAAAACGTGGAGCTGACAGGTGCAGCGCCTGGCGGCAGCGCAGAGCCCGGCCTTATCAATTTGAATACGGCAACCGAAGATGAATTGACCGATCTTCCTGGAATCGGGCCGGCTAAAGCAGCGGCAATCGTGGCGCATCGGACTGAAAACGGGCCCTTCAAAAGCACTGAGCAATTGATGGACGTGACAGGCATCGGCGAAAAGAGCTTTGAACAATTGAAGGAACTTGTCCGTGTCAGATAAGGACGGACGGCCCTTGACGAAACAACTGCCTCTGCTACACTTAATTTAACGAAACAGCAGGAGGCAATCAGATGAAGCGAATAACGTGGGATCAATTTTTTATGGCTCAAAGCCATCTTTTAGCGCTAAGAAGCACTTGCACAAGGCTGGCCGTCGGAGCGACGATCGTCCGGGACCGGCGCATCATGGCCGGGGGCTATAACGGCTCGATTTCCGGTGGGGACCATTGCATCGATAAAGGCTGCTATGTCGTCGATAACCATTGCGTGCGGACCATCCATGCGGAAATGAATGCACTGTTGCAATGTGCCAAATACGGGGTCAGCGTCAACGGCGCCGATATGTATGTCAGTCATTTCCCTTGCCTCCAATGCACGAAATCCATTATCCAGGCAGGCATTTCGCGCCTTTATTATGCAGCCGATTACAAAAACCATGAATATGCGATCGAACTGCTGGAACAAGCAAATGTCGAAGTGATCCAAGTGATGTTTGATGAACGGATGATCGATTTCCTTAGCGTCGAGAAAACGGCGCTTTATATGGAATTGATTGAAAAGCTTGGCGCAAAAGGGGCGAGCGAAGAAGAATTGTCCCATTATAAAGAACGGGTGAAGGAATTATTTGGAGAACTTCTCGTTTAACAGAAGCGTTATTTCTCTATGCAGCAATTGCAACGGCAATTGCCGCACAAGCAGCACATGGCTCAGCTGATCAGCTTTTGCTCATGGTGCTGCTTTTTTGCTGGATGATATACCGGAAAGAGCCGGGCGCTTGGCTGGCGGTCGTTTTCGCGGTGTCGTTGATTTCCTTCATTAATATAGATGCCCGTCTTGTGGAAGGGCCCTTTTTGACCGGGAGCTTTCACGGTGCGCTTGTTTTTAATGAAATGGCACTCGACGGCGACCGCTTGTCAGGGTTTGCGACTGCCGGTTCTGGCCAAATCGTTTATGCGAGCTACCGAATTCGTTCGATTGAAGAACAGCAGCGGTTGCAGGAGCTCGGCCCATCTGCAGAGCTGCAGGTGTCAGGAACATTTACGGAGCCGAGAAAGCCTGCTCATCAATACGCGTTTGATATGCGGGGCTACCTGGAGCGCCATAATGCAGCTGGCATGCTCGAGGTTGAATCGCTCGAGTCGGCGATATCGGGCACAGGCTTCCGTGCACGCTTGGCCAGGCAGCGCAGCGAGTTAATCGAACATATCGAGTCGTCCTTTCCTGAATCGTTGACAGTGGAAGCCCAGGCGCTGCTGCTCGGGGATCGCAGCGGCATGGATGCTGAACAGGCCAGGATCCAGCGGACGCTCGGCATCACGCACCTTTTTGCGATCTCTGGTTTGCATGTCGGCATCGTCACCGGCATGATTTATTTTGTATTGCTGCGCTTGCGGGTCAGGAAAGAAAGCGCAACGGTGTTGTTGCTGATTGTGCTGCCTTTGTATGCCGTGATGGCGGGCGCTGCCCCATCGGTCCTGCGGGCTTGCGCCATGGTGGTTTTAGTGTTGGCCGCGCGGCTTTTTGGTCTGCATGTGTCAGCCATGCAAGCATTATCAGCAAGCTTCATCTTGTTCTTATGGATGGACCCCGGCCTGTTGCAGGATATCGGCTTTCAATTGTCTTACGGAGCGAGTTTTGGAATCATCGCTTCGCTGAAATTGATGGAAGGAGCTTCTTTTATTAAAAGCGGTTTGATCGTTACGGCCGTTTCCCAGCTATGCCTTTATCCTCTTTTGCTGTTCCACTTTTTTGAAATCTCCCTATCCTCCTTTTTGGTAAATGCCATCTATGTCCCGTTGTTCACGCTGGTGATTTTGCCGGCGAATTTCATTTTATTGGCTGCAAGCTTTCTGCCGCTGGGTGTCGACGCTATCCTCTTTGCGGCCTATGAGCCGCTGCGCAACTGGATGGAAGGGGTGACTTCGTCTTTGGCGGGCTTGCCCAATCAAGTATGGACGCCAGGCAGGCCATCTCTTGGTTGGCTGTTGTTCATGGCTGCCGGTGTACTGCTATTTTTTGTCCAGGCGGAAAAGCGCTTTCGCCTGCGTTTATTGCTCGTCCTGCTCATTCCGGCACTGCTGCTGGCGTTAAAGCCGTATATCGATCCCAGGCTTCACGTTAGTTTTATCGACGTCGGACAGGGCGACAGCGCTTTGATTGAGCTGCCTTACCGCAAGGCGGTGTATTTAATCGATGCAGGCGGCGTATTGCGCTTTGATGGTGAGCCATTCCAGGAAAGGAGCCGGCCATTTGAAGTGGGGCGTCAAACCGTGGTGCCGTATTTGAAAGCGCGCGGCATCTCCCGCATCGATCTTTTCATTTTGAGCCATCCGGATGCGGACCATGCTGAAGGGGCGGATGAAGTTTTTGAAGAACTGGCTGTGGAGCTTCTGCATATTACGCCCGGCTCTGAAGCAAATGCTTTGATGACAGAGCTTGCGCCGTCTGCTCGTGAAGCCCGAGTGGAATTGCCAATGAGCGGTGCAGGCTGGCAAGTGGGTGATACGGAATTTTCGTATTTGTCGCCAGAAGATGAATTATATGAAGGCAATGATGATTCGCTGGTGTTGCTGATGGAGCATCAGGGGCAGCGATTCCTCTTTACGGGAGACCTGGAAAGTGAAGGCGAATCCAGGGTGGTGGAGCGCTACGGTGAACAACTAGCCGACATGACAGTCCTGAAAGTCGGACATCATGGGAGTAAGACATCGAGCTCACAACTTTTTCTGGAAGCCCTGCGGCCGCAAGTTTCAGTCGTTTCAGCAGGGATCGACAACCGCTATGGGCATCCAAGCCCTGAAGTGACGGCGCGGTTTGGCGAATTGGGTCTACGGCTCTTGTCGACAGCTGAAAATGGGACCATTCGCATGACGATCGAAGATGGGCGAGTGACAGTTGACACCAGCCGAAAATAAAAAAAGCCCCGGCCTATGCCGGAGCTTTTTTTGTAATCAGCGGGCTACGAATTGTACGACGCCAGCGATGATGAAAATAAGTGCGAAGAAACCAAAGGAAACGACGAAGCCCATCCCTGCATCGATGGCATCGTTGCGTTTGGACTGAACGTTCTGTTCAAATTCATTCATTGAAAATCCCTCCTAGTTGATTTTATTATAAGGGAACGATAACGAAAAATCCATATCGAACTAAACAATGTCCGCCGATTTTGGCCGACGTCACACAACTGTCAAAAGCGGACTTGCCCTGCGAGGCAGACCGATAGGGAGAAATCCGGTATAGTTAAGAACAGAGGGAGTGAAACGTATGATTACATCAATTTGGAAGTCGATACGCGCGGATAAAATCGATCCGGTTTATCTGATTGTCGGGACGGAGAGTTATTTCATCACCAAGACGATCGAATTGCTGAAAGCGCAAATGGCGGAAGCAGGGGAAACGGATGTCTCCAATTTTGACTTGGATGAAGTGCCGGTCGGCCATGTGCTGGAAGAAGCAGACACGATCCCGTTTTTCAGCGACCGTAAGCTGATCATCGCGCGCAATGCTTCGTTCCTGAAAGCGGCGGAACGCGGAAAAGAGAAAATCAACCACGACCTCAAATCCTTGGAAGCGTGGCTCGAGAATCCCCCAGCGACGAGCGTGACGGTTTTTGTGGCACCGTATGAAAAATTGGATGAACGCAAAAAAATCGTCAAGCTGATGAAAAAGAATGTCGTGCTCATCGAAGCAAAGGCGCTGCAGCCGCATGAATTGGAAAGCTGGATTGCCCACGAGGCAAAATCCCATGGCAAGACGCTGGAGCGGCAAAGTGCACAAAAGCTCATTGAAATGGCGGGCACCAATCTGACTTTGCTCGCTTCGGAGATCGAAAAGATGTCCTTATACCTCGGTTCGGAGCAAGAAGAGATTTCACAAGCGCTCATCGAAGACATGACTGCGCGGACGCTCGAGCAGGATGCTTTCAAAATGCTGCAGGCTTATCTCGACGGGGACATCCAGACGGCGCTCAGCGTCTATTACGACTTGCTGCGCCAAAAGGAAGAGCCGGTCGCACTCGCGGCACTGCTGGCGTCGCAGATCCGCTTTATGGTGCATGTCTATTATCTGCAGAAAAAAGGCTATCATGCGCAGCAAATTTCCAAACAGCTCAAGGCGCATCCCTACCGCGTCAAACTATTGGTGGAAAAGCGCCGGCAAATTTCGGAAGCCCGATTGCTTCAAGTGCTCGGCGATTTGGCGGATATCGACTTGCAATTGAAAACGGTGTCCGGCAACCGGGAACGGGTGCTGGAATTCTTTCTCATGAAACGCGCCGGGCATAATAAGCAATCGTCTTGAATAAGGAATCATCTATCGGAAAAAGCGCTGCCTGCTGAAGCGGGCGCCGCTTTTTCGTTTTTCACACAGAAAAAAGCCGACCCAATATAGGGCCGGCTTTTTGATGCGTTTTACGCTTTTTTCATGAGGCTTGATTTTCTACGGGCAGCAGTGTTTTTGTGGATCAAACCTTTAGAAGCTGCTTTCTCAACTTGTTTGATTGCTGCTTTAAGGGAATCCCCTTTGTTTTCTTCATTATTGGCTACAGCTTTCTCAGCCTTTTTCACAGAAGAACGCATTGCAGTTTTAACAGATGAGTTCTGAGCATTTTTCGTATCGTTCGTGCGAACACGTTTGATTGCAGATTTAATGTTTGGCATATCTTTCACCTCCTAGACAATTTGAGCGGCAGGCATAAGCCCTTGCTCTTCAGTGTCTCTATACAACAAAAGTTATTTTATCAAATCGGCTGGCCGAATGCAATAGTTACGTGCAAAGAAGTTTGCCTTGACACTGAAAGCTTTATGCGGTCATTCATTGCCCAATACCCACTTGACTGCTATAATTCAAAGTAGTTTATATGGGAGTGAAGAAAATGGACCAAGAACAGAGATTAGCGAGACAACAGAAGATCCGCAACTTTTCCATCATCGCACACATCGATCATGGGAAATCGACGCTGGCCGACCGCATTTTGGAAAGAACCAATGCACTGACAGCACGCGAAATGAAATCCCAATTGCTCGACTCCATGGATTTGGAGCGTGAGCGGGGAATCACCATTAAATTGAACGCCGTCCAGCTCAATTATACAGCAAAAGACGGAGAAACATACATTATGCACTTGATCGACACGCCAGGCCATGTCGATTTCACGTACGAAGTATCAAGAAGTCTCGCAGCATGTGAAGGCGCTGTTTTGGTCGTCGATGCGGCACAAGGAATTGAAGCGCAGACGCTTGCCAATGTCTATTTGGCGCTCGACAACGATCTCGAGATTCTTCCGGTCATCAATAAAATCGATTTGCCTGCAGCTGACCCTGAGCGCGTGCGCCAGGAAGTCGAGGACGTCATCGGCCTTGATGCGTCTGAAGCGGTGCTGGCTTCCGCAAAAGCGGGAATCGGCATCGAAGAGATTCTTGAACAGATCGTCGAAAAAGTTCCACCGCCGACAGGTGACCCATCAGCACCGCTCAAAGCGATGATTTTCGATTCTTTGTATGATCCGTATCGCGGCGTTGTTGCTTATATCCGGATCATGGAAGGCACAGTCAAGCCAGGCGATAAGATCAAGATGATGGCGAGCGGCAAAGAGTTCGATGTCGTCGAAGCAGGTGTCTTTACGCCGAAAGTGACATTGCGCGACGAATTGACCGTCGGCGATGTTGGTTTCCTGACGGCTTCCATCAAAAATGTCGCGGATTCACGCGTCGGGGATACGATCACGCTTGCGGAAAACCCGGCACAACAAGCACTGCCTGGCTACCGCCGCTTGAACCCAATGGTTTATTGCGGGATGTACCCGATCGATACATCGAAATACAATGATTTGCGCGATGCACTGGAAAAATTGGAGCTGAACGATGCAGCATTGCAATTCGAGCCTGAATCCTCACAAGCGCTTGGCTTCGGCTATCGCTGTGGGTTCCTTGGCCTATTGCATATGGAGATTATCCAGGAACGCATTGAACGTGAATTCAATATCGATTTGATCACGACAGCACCAAGTGTTATCTACCATGTCCACATGACGGACGGGGAAGTGCTTAATATTGATAACCCGGCGATGATGCCGGACCCGCAAAAGATTGAATATGTCGAAGAGCCATATGTCAAAGCGACTGTCATGGTCCCGAACGATTTCGTCGGCGCCGTCATGGAAATCTGCCAACAGAAGCGCGGTAATTTCATGACCATGGATTACCTCGACAACTCACGCGTCAGCATTATTTACGAATTGCCGCTTGCGGAAATCGTCTATGATTTCTTCGATCAGTTGAAATCGGGCACAAAAGGTTATGCCTCGTTCGATTATGAATTGATCGGCTATAAAGATTCCAAATTGGTGAAAATGGACATTCTCCTGAACGCTGAGAAAGTCGATGCCTTGAGCTTCATCGTCCATAGGGATTTTGCTTACGAGCGCGGGAAAATCATTGTCGACAAATTGAAGACATTGATTCCACGCCAGCAGTTTGAAGTTCCGATCCAAGCCGCTATCGGCCAGAAGATCGTGGCTCGCCAAACAATCAGTGCCATCCGGAAAAACGTCCTCGCGAAATGTTATGGCGGCGATATTTCCCGGAAGCGTAAATTGTTGGACAAGCAGAAAGAAGGGAAAAAGCGGATGAAGCAAGTTGGCTCCGTGGAAGTCCCGCAAGAAGCATTTATGGCTGTTCTCAAAATGGATGACCAATCCAAATAAACGAAAAAAAGGAGGCGGTTTTTCTGCCTCCTTTTCCTATTAGAAAGAAGGATTTTTTATGGTAAAAGGCATGTATATCCATATCCCATTCTGCCACCAGATTTGTTTTTACTGTGATTTTAATAAAGTATTCTTCAAAGACCAACCAGTGGACGCCTATATTGAATCGATCGGCAAGGAATTGGCGCTGTGGAAGCAAGAAGGCGCGCTGGATGAGCCGCTTGAGACGGTTTTTCTCGGCGGGGGAACACCGACGGCCCTGACGCCTGAGCAGCTCGAGCGCTTGCTTGAGTTGATCCATCAATACGTTCCGATGACCCAAGATGTGGAATGGAGCTCTGAGGCGAATCCGGATGAATTGACGCGTGAAAAAATGGAAGTGCTGTTTAAAGGCGGCATCAACCGGCTGAGTATGGGCGTCCAGACCTTCGACCAGGATTTATTGAAGCGGCTCGGTCGCACGCACGCCAATGAGGATGTATTACGAGCTGTCGAAACCGCTCGGGAAGTCGGATTCACGAATATCAGCTTTGACTTGATGTATGGGCTGCCTGGACAGACGATGGCGCAATGGGACGAAACGCTTGAGCGGGCATTCGCATTCAACATGCCGCATTTCTCAGCGTACTCATTGATCATCGAACCGAAAACGGTATTCTATAATTTAATGGTCAAGGGCAAGCTCAATACAGTGACCGAAGACTTGGAAGGCGATATGTACGAGCGACTCATGGATGAAATGGAAAAGCATGGCTTGCATCAATATGAAATTTCCAATTTCGCAAAGCCTGGGCATGAATCCCGCCACAATCTCCTGTACTGGGACAATGAAGAATATATCGGTGTCGGCGCCGGCGCTCACGGCTATGTGAACGGCATCCGCTATTCCAATCACGGGCCTTTGAAAAAATACATGGAACCGCTCGAATCTGGAGTGCGGCCAGTGCTTGACGCTACTGACGTTTCTGTGAAAGCACAGATGGAAGAGGAAATGTTCCTCGGCCTGCGGAAAACGGCTGGTGTGAACATGGCGCATTTCGAAGAAAAATTCGGTTCGCCGCTTGAACAGGTGTATGGAGAAATTCTGCAAAATGAAAAAATGAAAGGCAATTTGGCTGTTGAACGAGGGTATGTCAAATTGACGCAAAAGGGCCGGTTTGTCGGCAATGAAGTTTTCGAGCAATTTTTGCTTTCATAAGAAGCGCTTCCGTTGACAAGCAAAAAAAGATTTGGTAATTTTAGTGTAGTCTTAGCACTCGAACTCATAGAGTGCTAACAGAGGTGATGATCATGTTAACAGAACGGCAGCTGCTCATTTTGAAAGTGACAGTCGATGATTATATCCAATCAGCGCAGCCGGTAGGATCGAACCAACTAGCTAAAAAGCCAAGCATCACTTCCAGTTCAGCGACCATTCGCAACGAATTGGCTGAGCTCGAAGGCCAGGGCTACCTCGAAAAGACTCACACATCCTCGGGCCGGATTCCGTCTCAAAAAGGCTATCGCTATTATGTGGACCATTTGCTGACGCCGAATCCAGTACCGCAACAGGACATTGTCCAGCTTCGTTCGGTTTTCGAGGAGAAAGTGACCGAAACCGAGGAAATCATCAAACGTTCGGCTGGCATCCTGTCCGAATTGACGAATTATACGTCGATTCTGCTCGGGCCAGATATCCGCAAACACATCGTCAAGAAATTGTCGATTGTGCCCTTGTCTCCGGGAATGGCGGTGGCGATCATCGTCACCGATTCGGGCCATGTGGAAAACCGGGTATTCTCCATCCCGCCGGATTTGGATCCATCTGACATCGAAAAGATGGTCAATATCTTGAACGAGCGGCTCATCGGCGTCTCGCTGCATGATTTGCACAAACGCCTTGAGCAGGAAACGCTCGCTCTCTTGCGCCAGCATATCGAGCGCTACGGGGAATTATTCCGTACATTCCAGCAGGCTTTGCTGCTTCCTCGCTCGGAGAATGTGTATTATGGAGGCAAGCTGAACATTTTGAAGCAGCCGGATTTTCATGATATTCAAAAAATCCGTGAGTTGATGGATGTGATGGAAGAAGGGAAGCACATTCCTGAAATTCTGCCAATCGGCGCTCAAGGGCTCCAAATTCGCATCGGTTCGGAAAACGCGTTGGCGGCCATGGAAGATTGCTCGGTTATCACGGTATCTTATGATATCGGGGATGAGCAGATGGGTTCCATCGCAATTGTCGGGCCGAAAAGGATGGATTATCGACGGATCGTTTCGCTGCTCGATTACGTAAGCGGCGATCTATCGAAAGAGCTGACGCGGCTATTTCAAGGAAAGTGAACCAAAGGAGGCACATATTTTGTCGAATGAAAAAGAAACAATCAAACAACAAGATCTAGAGCAAGATCCTGCACAACGTGAGGCGCAGGAGACTGTGGATGCAACAGCAGAAACAGCTGAAGGAGCAGAGCCGGGGACAGTGGAATCATCCGATCAGGCACAATCGGAAGAGCCGGTAGATGAGAAAGCCCAGCTTCAAGCCCAGCTTGAAGAAGAGCAGAACAAATACTTGCGTCTTTTGGCAGATTATGACAACTTCAAACGCCGCACGAAAAAAGACCAGGAATTGGCAAAGCAATTCCGTTCCCAATCATTGTTGACGGATCTTTTGCCAGTCATGGATAATTTTGACCGTGCGCTTGCTGTTGAAGCGAAAAGCGAAGAATCTGCCTCTCTTTTGAAGGGCCTCGAAATGGTCAAGAAATCCTTGGCTGACGCTGTAGCGGCGGAAGGCTTGGAAGAGATCAAAGCGGTCGGCGAACCATTCGACCCTCATTTCCACCAGGCAGTCATGCAGGAAAGCGATGCAGACAGCGAGCCGGGAACGGTGTTACAGGAGCTGCAAAAGGGGTATACCCTGAATGGCAGAGTGCTTCGCCCGGCAATGGTAAAAGTGAACGAATAATTGAAACTCAAGAATCTAACGTTAATGGAGGAATTTTAAATGAGCAAAATTATCGGAATTGACTTAGGTACAACAAACTCAGCGGTCGCAGTCTTAGAAGGCGGCGAGCCGAAAATCATCCCAAACCCGGAAGGCAACCGCACGACACCATCGGTCGTATCGTTCAAAAACGGCGAACGCCAAGTCGGTGAAGTCGCAAAACGCCAATCCATCACGAACCCAAACACCATCCAATCCGTAAAACGCTTGATGGGTACACAGGAAAAAGTGACGGCTGAAGATAAAGAATACACACCACAGGAAGTTTCAGCGATGATCCTTCAATACATCAAAGGCTATGCTGAAGATTATCTCGGCGAGAAAGTGACGAAAGCTGTTATCACGGTACCGGCATATTTCAACGATGCAGAACGTCAAGCGACAAAAGACGCTGGGCGCATTGCAGGCCTTGAAGTGGAACGCATCATCAACGAGCCGACAGCGGCAGCGCTTGCTTACGGCCTCGATAAAATGGAAAAAGACGAAACAGTTTTGGTCTATGACCTTGGCGGCGGTACATTCGACGTATCGATCCTTGAACTCGGCGACGGCGTTTTTGAAGTAAAATCGACTGCCGGCGATAACCGTCTGGGCGGCGATGATTTCGATAAGTTAATCATCGACTATTTGGTCCAGGAATTCAAAAAAGAAAACGGCATCGACTTGTCGAAAGACAAAATGGCGACACAGCGCTTGAAAGATGCAGCTGAAAAAGCGAAGAAAGATTTGTCAGGCGTTACATCGACTCAAATTTCATTGCCGTTTATCACAGCTGGTGAATCTGGCCCGCTTCATATGGAAATGAGCCTATCCCGCGCGAAATTCGACGAGTTGACTTCTTCTCTAGTCGAACGCACAATGGGGCCGACTCGCCAAGCCTTGAAAGATGCAGGCATTTCTGCTTCAGAACTTGACCGCGTCATTTTGGTCGGCGGATCTACACGCATCCCATCTGTCCAAGAAGCTGTTAAAAAAGAAACAGGCAAAGACCCTCATAAAGGCGTAAACCCGGATGAAGTTGTCGCAATGGGTGCTGCTGTACAAGGCGGCGTATTGACTGGAGACGTCCAAGACGTAGTATTGCTTGATGTAACTCCATTGTCTCTTGGTATCGAAACGATGGGCGGTGTGTTCACGAAATTGATCGAGCGCAACACGACGATCCCGACATCTAAATCACAGACATTCTCTACTGCAGCGGACAACCAGCCGGCAGTTGACATCCATGTCTTGCAAGGTGAACGCCCGATGGCAGCGGACAATAAAACACTCGGCCGCTTCCAATTGGCTGATATTCCGCCTGCACCGCGCGGCGTGCCGCAAATCGAAGTCAGCTTCGATATCGACAAAAACGGCATTGTCAGCGTAAAAGCGAAAGATCTCGGCACGCAAAAAGAACAAACGATCACGATTCAATCCAACACGACGCTTACGGATGATGAGATCGACCGCATGGTAAAAGAAGCGGAAGAAAATGCCGAAGCAGACGCGAAGCGTAAAGAAGAAGTAGAACTTCGCAACGAAGCGGACCAAGCAGTCTTCACGACAGATAAAACGATCGAAGACCTTGGTGAAGCAGTTTCTGAAGACGAAAAGAAACAAGCTGAAGAAGCGCGCGATGAATTGAAAACAGCGCTTGAAGGCACGGACATCGAAGATATCCGTACGAAGAAAGATAAATTGCAGGAGCTTCTTCAAGGCTTTGCCATGAAAGCTTACGAGCAGGCAGCCCAGAACCAGCAAGGGGCTGAAGGCGAAGGCCAGCAAGGAAATGACGATGTCATGGATGCTGAGTTCGAAGAAGTAAACGACGATAAAGACAAGTAAGATATGCAAGGCCGAAAAAGTCAAAGCAAAGCAACTGCTTTGGCTTTTTCAATGTCTTTGCAAGCGCAATTTAAACCGTGTACAATTACAGTTGACTGCAAGAGGGAGAGTGACCTATGAATAAGCGAGACTATTACGAAGTCCTTGGCGTTTCTAAGGATGCTTCAAAAGAGGAAATCAAGAAAGCGTACCGGAAGCTTTCCAAACAATATCACCCGGACATCAATAAGGAAGCGGATGCTTCCGAGAAGTTCCAGGAGGTCAAAGAAGCCTACGAAGTGTTGAGTGATGAGCAAAAACGCTCCCAGTATGACCAATTCGGCCATCAGGATCCAAACCAAGGCTTCGGTGGCGGCGGATTTGGCGGTGCGGAAGGATTCGGATTTGATGATATTTTCAGTACCTTCTTCGGCGGCGGCACGCGTCGCCGCGACCCGAATGCACCTAGAAAAGGCGATGATCTTCAATATTCCATGACCATCGATTTTCTGGATGCCGTATTCGGCGAGGAGACGGAAATTGAAATTCCGAAAGATGAAACATGCGAAACTTGCGACGGCTCAGGAGCGAAGCCCGGAACGAGCAAGAAAACTTGCCCGTATTGCGAAGGAACGGGCCAGTTGAATGTCGCGCAAGATACGCCATTCGGCCGCATGGTCAATCGCCGTGCATGCCATCACTGTGAAGGCACCGGCCAAATCATCGAAGAAAAATGCACAACTTGCCGTGGTGCAGGTAAAGTGAGAAAAATGAAGAAGATCAAAGTGACGGTTCCAGCCGGCGTCGATGACGGGCAGCAATTGCGCGTATCAGGACAAGGCGGGCCAGGCTTTAACGGCGGGACAGCCGGAGACCTATACGTGCTGTTCCGTGTCAAACCCCATGCGCAATTCGAACGTGACGGGGACGACATTCATTTGGAATTGCCAATCACTTACCCGCAAGCAGCACTTGGTGACGAGATCGAAGTCCCGACTGTTTCCGGTAAAGTAAAACTGAAGATTCCGGCCGGAACGCAAAACGGCGCCCGTTTCCGCTTGCGTGGAAAAGGCGTACAAAACGTTCACGGCTATGGCGTCGGCGATCAACACATCACCATCAAAGTGAAAGTCCCGACCAAGTTAAGCGAAAAGCAGAAACAATTGCTGCGTGAGTTTGCCGAAATTTCCGGAGATATCCCGGAAGAGCAAAGCAGCTCATTGTTCGATAAGATTAAAAGAACCATCAAAGGTGATTAATAGACAGGTATAGCCTTGGACAAATGGAAAACTCCCGTGAAGCAGGGAGTTTTCTGTCTGTTACATAATTGTTCAATAAAGGAGCTGGTCGCAAGTGAAATGGTCTGAGCTGTCGATTCATACAACGAACGAAGCGATTGAATCAATTTCCAACATTCTGCATGAAGCAGGGGCGAGCGGAGTCGTCATCGAGGACTCCGAAGATCTGACGAAAGACCGCGAAGATGTATTCGGTGAAATTTACTCACTCGATCCTGAAGACTTTCCGACAGAAGGCGTCATTTTGAAAGCGTATTTGCCGGTAAATAGCTTTCTCGGGGAAGCCGTCGAAGGCATTAAACTGGCGATCAATAATCTGGCAGAATTCAATATCAATGTCGGGCGCAATGTCGTCACAATCAGTGAAGTGAATGAAGAAGATTGGGCGACGTCATGGAAGAAGTATTACCATCCGGTAAAAATTTCCAAAAGATTCACCATTGTGCCGACATGGGAAACCTATCATCCAGTTTCAAGCGATGAATTGATCATCGAACTCGATCCGGGCATGGCATTCGGTACGGGAACGCATCCGACAACTGTTATGAGCCTGCAAGCACTTGAAAAGCATGTCGATAAAGGCAATACGGTCATCGATGTCGGCACGGGGTCAGGAGTGCTTGCAATCGGAGCTGCTTTACTCGAAGCACAATCAGTAAGAGCACTAGATCTTGATGAGATTGCCGTAAAAGCAGCAGGGCTGAATGTGAAGTTGAACAAAGTACAAAACCGTGTCGATGTATTCCATGGCAACTTGCTCGAAGCAATTGATGATCCCGCAGATGTAGTCGTAGCGAATATTTTGGCGGAAATCATCATGTCGTTTACAGACGATGCGTATCAAGCGGTCAAACCTGGCGGAATTTACATCACGTCAGGAATCATCGCCCAGAAGAAAAACGATGTGAAGCAAGCGCTCGAAGCTTCAGGCTTTATCATTGAAGATATTATGATGATGGAAGACTGGGTAACGATCATTTCAAAAAAACCGCTATAACGGGGTGCGACCATGCAACGATATTTTTTGGAAGATAAAGAATCCGCCAATGGCTATATGACGATTACAGGCGACGACGCTAAGCATATTGCCAAAGTGATGCGCCAATCAGTAGGTGACCAACTGATTGCCGTTGTTTCCGGCAAAGTCCATTTGGCGGAGGTCACGGATATTGACTTGGATATTCAAGTCAAGCTCATCCGTGAGCTCGAGGACCGCAGCGAATTGCCGAAAAAAGTGACCATTGCTTGTGGCCTGCCAAAAGGCGATAAGCTCGAGCTGATCACCCAAAAAGCAACGGAATTGGGGATGAGCGCGCTATTGCCCTATTCGGCGGAGCGCTCGATCGTTAAGTGGGACGGAGCTAAAAGTGCAAAAAAAATAGAGCGGTTGAAAAAAATCGCCAAGGAAGCGGCTGAGCAATCGCATCGCAGCCGCATTCCTGACATACATACGGTGCACAGCTTTAAAGAGCTGGCGATTGAAGCAGAAAATTATGATGCGGTTATTGTCGCCTATGAAGAAGAGGCAAAAAAGAGCGGCGGAAAGCGGTTTGCCGAAATTCTGGAATCATTGTATGATAAAGACTCAATATTGCTTGTTTTCGGGCCAGAAGGCGGCATTTCGGAAGTGGAAGCGGCCGTACTCAAAAAGGCAGGCGCACAGTTCACTGCGCTTGGACCGCGTATTTTGCGCACAGAAACAGCACCGCTTTATGCATTGTCTGCAATTTCCTATGAATTTGAATGAAAGAGGTGGCACTTGATGTCAACAGTCGCATTTCATACATTAGGTTGCAAAGTGAACCATTATGAAACCGAAGCGATTTGGCAATTATTCAAAGCACAGGGTTATGAGCGCACTGAATTTGAGCGTCTTTCCGATGTATATGTCATCAATACCTGCACCGTCACCAACACTGGCGACAAAAAGAGCCGGCAAGTAATACGCCGTGCCGTCCGCTCCAATCCGGATGCGGTCATTTGCGTGACAGGCTGCTATGCCCAGACTTCGCCCGCTGAAATCATGGCAATTCCCGGCGTCGATATCGTCGTCGGTACGCAAGACCGGACAATGCTTCTGGAATATATTGAGCAATATCGTGCAGAGCGCAAGCCGATCAATGCCGTGGGCAATATCATGAAGAACCGGGTCTATGAAGAATTGGATGTGCCCGCATTCACAGACCGTACGCGTGCTTCGTTGAAAATCCAGGAAGGCTGCAATAATTTTTGCACATTTTGCATCATTCCTTGGGCGCGGGGATTGATGCGCTCGCGTGACCCGCAGGAAGTTATCCGCCAAGCGCAGCAATTGGTCGATGCCGGCTATCAGGAAATCGTTTTGACCGGTATCCATACAGGTGGCTACGGTGAGGATCTTAAAGAGTATAATCTGGCGCAGCTTTTGCGCGATTTGGAAGCGGACGTGAAAGGCTTGAAACGCCTGCGCATTTCTTCGATCGAAGCAAGCCAGCTGACTGATGAAGTCATCGCGGTCTTGAAACAATCCGAAATTGTTGTGCGGCACCTCCACATTCCGATCCAATCCGGTTCCGACACGGTCTTGAAGCGGATGCGGCGAAAGTATACGATGGCATTTTTTGCGAATCGCCTCGAACGCTTGCGCGATGCCTTGCCGGATTTGGCGATTACGTCTGACGTCATCGTCGGGTTTCCTGGAGAAACGGAAGAAGAATTCATGGAGACCTTCAATTTCATCCGCGACCACAGATTCTCGGAGCTACATGTATTCCCTTATTCGATGCGCACCGGTACACCGGCAGCGCGTATGGATGACCAGATCGATGAAGCGATCAAGAATGAACGCGTCCACCGCCTGATCCAATTGAACGATCAGCTGGCGAAGGAATATGCCAGCCGCTATGAAGGCGAGCTCCTTGAGATCATCCCTGAAGAAGAGTCGAAAGACTATCCGTCAGGCGGCATGCTTGTCGGCTATACGGATAATTACTTAAAAGTCGCCATTGCCGGCGATGAATCGTTGATCGGGAAAATCGTTAAGGTGAAAATCACCAAAGCGGGATACCCATTGAACGAAGGGCAGTTTGTCCGCGTGATGGACAGCTTGCCGGCTTGAAAGAAAACCAACTAGTAGAATGGAGAACTGAATCATGACGAATATTGCATCTTTAATCGACCATACATTATTGAAAGCGGAAGCTACAGCCCCACAAATCGAACAGCTTTGCAAAGAAGCGGCGGAATACAATTTTGCTTCTGTCTGCGTCAACCCGGCATGGGTCGCGCTTGCAGCCAAACAACTCGACCAGAGCGAAGTAAAAGTCTGCACGGTTATCGGGTTCCCGCTCGGTGCCTCGACTTCTGAAACGAAAGCGTTCGAAACTAAAGATGCCATCGAAAAAGGCGCAGGCGAAATCGATATGGTCTTGAACATCGGCGCATTGAAGAGCGGCCAAGAAGATGTCGTAAAAGCAGATGTCGAAGCAGTCGTGAACGCAGCAAAAGGAAAAGCAATTGTAAAAGTCATCCTTGAAATCTGCTTGTTGACGGATGAAGAAATCAAATTGGCCAGCCGCCTGTCAAAAGAAGCGGGAGCCGATTTTGTCAAAACTTCTACTGGCTTCTCTACCGGCGGCGCAACTGTCGAAGCGGTGCGCCTGATGCGCGAAACAGTCGGCCCGGATCTTGGCGTGAAAGCTTCTGGCGGCGTCCGCAGTCTTGAAGATGTGGAGAAAATGGTTGAAGCAGGAGCGACTCGCATCGGTGCAAGTTCCGGAGTCCAGATCATGCAAGGCCTCACTTCAGACAACGATTATTAAGTATTGACGAAGGTCAAATCATGCGTTATAATTTTCTAGTATATAACACTTGTTGTTATTTGCTTCAACGTGTGTTCGGAGGGAGGGAAAAAGAGATGTCAAAAACTACAGTTCGTAAAAACGAATCAATTGAAGATGCTCTTCGCCGCTTCAAACGCACTGTTTCGAAGTCCGGAACAATGCAAGAGGTAAGAAAGCGCGAGTATTATGATAAGCCGAGCGTGAAACGTAAATTGAAATCAGAAGCTGCGCGTAAACGTAAATTTTAATTGACTTTGCTCTTAAATGACTTTTAAAAATAGCAACGAACAGCTAAGACCGGAAGCACAAATGTGCTTCCGGTTTTTTTATGCCTTAAAACGGTCACTAATTGATAAAGATGTAAGCGCATTCCATCGTAACTTGGAGAAAATTGCTTTATAATGAAAAAAGAAGCCGACTTTTGAAACCGCAGCCCGATTCAACCGTATACATAATTATCCTAAAGTTTTCATGAAGGAGAGGGGGAACTTGCCGTGCGTAGAAAAAAAGCTTGGATCGGCTTTTTGTTCCTGGTGATGGCATTCGCTTTAGCGATTCCGGCCATCTCGGCGGATAACGGAAAAGTTTATGTCATCCCGATTGAAGCGGAAGTGGAGCGGGGGTTGCAGTCGTTCTTGGAACGGGGCATTGAGGAAGCCGAAGAAGCCGGTGCGGAAGCCATTGTTTTTGAGATCGATACACCGGGCGGTTTCGTTAATGCAGCAGATAGCATTGCTCGCCTGTTGGATGAAACCGAGACTGAAACACTCGCTTTCGTCAACCAGGATGCCCTCTCGGCCGGCGCTTTTCTGGCCTTGCATAATGATGAAATCTATATGCATCCGAATGGACGGATGGGCGCCGCGCAAGTCATTGACCAGTCGGGCAACGCAGCTGCCGATAAGGCGAACTCTGCTTGGCTGGCTTCAATGAGAAGCGCTGCGGAATCGTCAGGCCGGGATCCGCAATTTGCCTTGGCGATGGCGGATGCCAGTATCGACCTTCCGGAATACCGGGCTGCTGAAGGTGATTTATTGACGCTCGGTGCCCAGGAAGCACTCGAAGTCGGCTACTCGGAAGGAACGGTCACGTCTCTCGATGAACTTCTTGAAATCAAGGGCTTATCCGGCGCTGAAGTTATTCAAGTAGAAGAAAATTGGTCAGAGACTCTGGCTCGTTTCCTGACGAGCCCGATTGTGGTTCCGATTTTACTATCAGTGGCCGGGCTTGGCTTATTGCTTGAGTTGTTCACGCCTGGAGTCGGGATTCCCGGATTCTTCGGCCTGTTTTCGCTAATGCTGTTCTTTTACGGCCATTTGGTGGCAGGGCTTGCCGGATATGAATCGATCCTGCTGTTGGTCTTCGGCCTCGGTTTGATCCTGCTGGAATTTTTCGTTCCGGGAGGCATACTGGGAATTCTCGGAATACTGGCAGTCCTCGTAAGTGTTTTGTTAGCGGGTGAAGATGTCCAGTCAACAGCAGTCGCGATTTTGATTGCATTACTTGTAGCTTCAGCAGGGATGGTGATTTTAGTGAAATTTTTCGGGAAAAAGTTGAACATGTTCAAGCGAATTATCCTGACCGATGCCACCGATACGGAGCATGGTTATGTCTCGGCCGTCAACCGGCTAGAACTTATCGGCCAGATTGCCCGTACCATCAATGCCCTGAGGCCTTCTGGCACCATCCGTCTCGGTGATGAATACATCGATGCAGTATCCGAAGGGCGGTTTATCGACAGCAACAAAGATGTTAAGATTATCAAGGTAGAAGGGTCTCGCATCGTTGTGCGTGAACTCGAAAAACAAGAGGAGGAAGAGTAAATGGGACTTGAAGCAATCGGCTTAGGCGCCGCGATAATTGGTATTATCGTTGTACTTGCCATCTTTTTCACATTCGTACCGGTCACATTATGGATCTCGGCTTTAGCTGCCGGCGTCCGCATCAGCATCTTCACATTAATTGGGATGAGATTGCGCCGCGTTATCCCGTCGCGCATCGTCAACCCATTGATCAAGGCTTCCAAAGCCGGTCTTTCCGTACAAATCAACCAATTGGAAAGCCATTACTTGGCTGGCGGTAACGTCGACCGTGTCGTCAACGCATTGATCGCTGCACACCGTGCCAATATCGACTTGCCGTTCGAACGTGCAGCGGCAATCGACCTAGCCGGCCGTGATGTACTTGAAGCGGTTCAAATGTCGGTTAACCCGAAAGTCATCGAAACGCCATTCATTGCCGGTGTTGCGATGGACGGGATCGAAGTGAAAGCAAAAGCGCGAATTACCGTGCGCGCCAATATCGACCGCCTCGTCGGTGGTGCTGGTGAAGAAACAATCGTCGCCCGTGTCGGTGAAGGTATCGTTTCGACACTCGGTTCAAGCACGAACCATAAGAAAGTTCTTGAAAACCCGGATCTCATCTCCCAAACCGTACTTGGAAAAGGATTGGATTCCGGTACAGCGTTTGAAATCTTGTCGATCGATATCGCAGACGTGGATATCGGTAAAAACATCGGTGCCGAGCTTCAGACCGAACAAGCGGATGCCGATAAGAAAATCGCACAGGCCAAAGCAGAAGAACGTCGTGCAATGGCTGTCGCTAGCGAGCAGGAAATGAAAGCGAAAGTCGTCCAGATGCGTGCGAAAGTTGTCGAAGCCGAAGCCGAAGTGCCGATGGCGATGTCAGAAGCACTCCGTTCAGGAAACATCGGTGTAATGGATTATATCAATTACAAAAATGTCCAAGCTGATACAAGCATGCGTGAATCCATTTCGAAAAGCGGAACGGAAAAACAAGAGGACGAAAACTAATAAATTCCGCCATAACTCAAGGGAGGTTTTGGAATGGAACCCCTCATCATGATGCTGATCATTGCGGCTGTCAGTGCATTGTTCAGTAAAAACAAAAAGCCTGATGCAAATCAGCAGACCGCCCAGCCGACAAAGCGCCAACAAGTCCCAGGCGCTCCTTCTCGACAGGCACAGCAAAGACAAGAGCAGACGCCAAGAGGCGGGCAGCGTAGCTTTAAACGCATTGAAGATTACGCCAAGGAAATATACGGTGAATTTCAATCCCAGATGGAGAGCGATCCGAAACGGGCGGAACAGGCACGCCAAGTCAAGCAACAAGCGGAACGGGCCAAGTCCCGGGCAATGGAAGAAGTAGAGAAACGTACTCCAGCCCAGGCAAAGCAAGCCGCTGAGCCGAAAAGCCGCCCCGGAAGATTAAGCGCTCATCAAAAAGAGCCATTGAAACGGGCAATTGCAAAAGAAGAAGAGCGGGATCTATTCCCTCTAAATGAACAAGATGTAAGAAAAGGCATCATCATGGCAGAGATTCTGCAACCGCCTAAATCAAAGCGTCAAAAGCAAGGCCGGCATATTTAATGCCGGTCTTTTCTTTTTGGATAATTAATTTTTATATTAATATTATGTAAACTTGAATCATCTGAATTAATTTACATTTATATAAAGAAAATGATAGAGTTGAGGAGAAGTAAAAACACGATCCAAGGAGCGTCTAAATGACAGAAAATAGCCTACTCGAATTGCATGTGAAAGACCCGAATGAAGCAGTCCTGCTTCTCGGCACATCCGACAGCCATCTGTCGCTGATCGAAGAAAGTTTTGATATACACATTATCACCCGGGGTGAAGTGATTCGCCTCGAGGGGTCCGAGGAAGGACGCCAAACGGGTAAATTGCTATTGGAGCAATTGTTGAAAGTCATCCGCAAAGGCATCAATATTGACCAGCGGGATATCGTTTCGGCTATCGAAATGGCGAAAAATGGGACAATTGAATATTTTGCTGAACTTTACGATGAAGAAGTGGCGCGCAGTGCGACCGGCCGTTCCATCCGCGCCAAAACGATTGGGCAGCGCCATTATATCCACGCCATCAAAAAAAGCGATATGGTATTTGGAATCGGCCCGGCCGGAACCGGAAAAACCTATCTGGCCGTTGTGTTAGCTGTGCAAGCCTTGAAAAACGGCCATGTGAAAAAGATTGTTTTGACGCGCCCTGCAGTCGAAGCAGGAGAAAGCCTCGGATTCTTGCCGGGCGACTTGAAGGAAAAAGTTGATCCGTATTTGCGCCCTTTATATGACGCTTTGCATGACGTCATGGGGCAGGAACAGACCAACCGCCTGATTGAACGCGGTACAATCGAAGTGGCCCCGCTCGCTTATATGAGAGGCCGTACGCTTGAAGAAGCGTTCATCATTCTGGATGAAGCCCAGAATACAACGAAAGCACAGATGAAAATGTTTTTGACGCGCCTCGGCTTTAACTCGAAAATGATTGTCACAGGCGATAAAACACAGATTGATCTGCCTCGTGGGGCAGAATCCGGATTGATTGCTGCAGAGAAGAATTTGCACGGCGTCAAAGGCATCGAATTTCAGTATCTTGAAAAAGGCGATGTCGTCCGGCATCCGCTTGTATCTAAAATTATCGAAGCTTACGAGAACCAGCCTAGCTAAGGCTGGTTCTTTTTTGGGGCCTGAAAAATAACTTGCAGAACATTTGCTGTTGCTTCTCTATGGCATGAAGAAGCGGACAGCGAAGCAAGGACGGTCCAGGAAACTGTTATTAATTTGTAAGGGACGATGAAAAAAGCACGAGGTATTGGTATGATGAAAGGAGAATAGTGAGGTGGTCAAATGGCGGGATGGATCAGGCGCATTTATTTGCGGTTCGGGGCTCCTGTAGTCTTGATCGGCATTAGTTTCATGACAGCGCTGCTCATGTTTGGATTCTTATACGATACGATGGCAACCGATACATATGAAGTGGAATTATTCCAGTTGTCAGAGGAAACCATACGGGCGGCAAAAACTGTGGAAGACCCTGTGAGGACTGAGCTTGAACGCGCACGGGCAGCAGCGGAAGTACAGCCGAGCTACCGGTATATCGAAGAAATTGCCGATAACCAAGCGGCAGTGGTCGATTCACTGTTCGGCTATGTGCTTGAAGCGAAGCGGACAACTGAAGCAGATGGAGAGGATGAACCGGATCCGCGTGATACGGAGGAGGCTTTAAGCAGCCTTCGCGAATCGATCCGTTTGCTCGAACAAAATGAAAATGGGCTTCGCTTAACGGACGACATGCTCTTATCGCTGCTTGCCTTAGAAGATGAAGTGCTTTTGCGCGTCGAACGCGAAGTGCGCAATCAAGTATTGGCGGTTTTGCAGGATCCACTCCGCGAGACCGGGCTTACGCAGGCACGCAATTCGGCCGAACAGGAAATTCGCGGGGATGACCAGGTGCCAGCTTCCGCAATTCCGGCGGCAGTGGCCATTGCCAGGGCTAATATTGTCCCGAACGAACTCATCAATGAGGAATTGACGGAACAGCAAACCGAACAAGCTCAGGCGAGTGTCGAGCCGACGCGCATTTTGCAGGGACAAGTCCTTATTCAGGAAGGCCAATTGATCGACCGTGAAGTCTATCGCCAGCTTGAACTGGCAGGAATGACCGAACAACAATCGAATTATCGGCCAGTACTCGCGTTGGCCCTGTTTGTGTTAATTGCAGCAGGCTTATTGCTGCTGGTACTGCAGAGCGCGAAAGTCGAAGGCGTCAAAAAAGCCATTCGGCTGACGATTATTTTTTTCGTTTTTGCTTTGTCTTTGGTAATCATGAAGCTGCTCGAAATCATCAGCGGTAATTTCGGGGTGGTTATCGATTTTATCTACCCGACAGCGCTGGCCGGCATTTTGGTGCGTTTATTGATCGATGAGCGAACGGCGGTCTATGTGACGATTTTGCTCAGCGCTTGTGCAGGAATGATGCTGCAAAGCGGCTATGCCGGCGTTTTTCAGATGGATTCCGCTTTATATGTGTTGTTTGGCGGCCTGACGGGCATATACTTAATACGTAATGGGCATAGAAGCATCCGCATCTTGCCGATCAGCTTGGCAGTCGGCGGGGTTCATTTGCTTTATGTGGCATTTTACCTGCTTATGAACCAAAGCCAGTATACGGCGGAAGAAATCGCTTTTTATGTAGCAGCGGCTTTGGCATCCGGCCTTTTGTCCGGGACGCTTGCGACCGGTTTATTGCCATTGTTTGAAACGTCATTTGGCATTCTATCGACGATGAAGCTGCTCGAATTGTCGAATCCAAACCATCCTTTGCTGAAGAAGATTTTAACTGAGACGCCGGGAACGTATCATCATAGTGTCATGGTGGCAAATCTTTCGGACGCAGCGTGCGAAGCGGTCGGGGCGAACGGTTTGCTTGCGCGGGTCGGTTGTTATTATCACGATATCGGCAAGACCATTAACCCGCAATACTTTATCGAAAATCAATCGCATGGCAATCCGCATGATCATCTAACGCCGCAGCAAAGCCGCGATATTATTCTAGCGCATGGCAAAGACGGGGCGGCCATTTTGCGCGAGCAGAAAATGCCGAAAGAATTGATCGATATCGCAGAGCAGCATCACGGCACAACCTTATTAAAGTTCTTCTATTATAAAGCAAAAGAGCAAAATGAGGACCTGCCGGAACAACAATACCGCTACACGGGACCGAAACCGCAAAGCCGGGAAATCGCTATTATTATGATCGCCGATAGCCTGGAAGCGGCTGTGCGTTCGATGGAATCACCGAGTACGGAAAAAATTCGCAAGATGGTCGATTCCATAACGGAAGACAAGTTGAAAGATGGACAGTTTGATGAATGTGATATAACGTTAAAAGAACTGAAACGGGTCAAAAGCGTCATGTGCGAAACCTTGAATGGAATCTTCCATTCGAGAATCGCCTACCCTGATGATCAAAAATAATTTAATGGAGGAGGGAAAGCGATGCTGACAATCGATTTCATAGACGAAACGGAACAACTGGATGACAACGCGCTAGCCTTTGTAAGCAAGGTATTGGAGCATGCGTCCCAATACGAAAAAACAGGGGAAGCGGAAGTATCGGTGACATTTACGGATGATGAATCGATCCGTGCGATCAACCGGGATTACCGGGAGAAGGACCAGGCAACGGATGTCATTTCCTTTTCAATGGAAGAGCAAGGGGAAGACGAAGTGGCCATTATCGGTGAAACCGGCCCGCGCCTGCTCGGGGATATTATCATCTCCGTGGAGCGTACCAAACTCCAGGCAGAGGAATACGGGCATAGCTTCGAACGCGAACTTGGCTTTTTGGCGGTGCACGGATTTTTGCATTTGCTGGGTTACGATCATTTGAATGAACAGGATGAAAAAGAAATGTTTGGCAGGCAGGAAGAAATTTTAGCTTCCCTTGGCGTTACGCGTGATGCGCATGAAGCTGAGTAAGTTTCTCTCCTCATTCAGGTTTGCCGCACAAGGGGTTGGCGCGTCCATAAAGCAGGAACAGAATATGAGAGTGCATGCGTTCTCGGCAGTGATCGTTTTGATCGCTGGAATCTGGACTGGCCTCGAGCCGATTGAGTGGATGTTGGTGATAGTGCTGATCGGCGGCATGCTGGCGCTTGAACTGGTCAATTCCGCATTGGAGCGGACGGTCGACCTTGTTACGAGAGAGCGCCATCCGTTGGCGAAGCAAGCGAAAGATATGGCAGCAGGAGCCGTTTTGGTATTTGCTGTGACAAGTGCTATAATCGGTTTGCTGATCTTTTTGCCTAAATGGCTTTAAACATCGTACGGCAGCTGGATGCTGCTATGATCATAGAAAAGTGAGTGATGAAAATGGACAAACAACAATTGATGGAACAAGCAATCTCGGCGCGCGGCAATGCCTACGTGCCATATTCGAAATTTCCGGTAGGAGCAGCGCTATTGTCTAAAGATGGCACAGTATATACGGGATGCAATATTGAAAATGCCGGCTATTCGCTGACCAATTGTGCAGAACGCACAGCTGTCTTCAAGGCTGTATCGGAAGGCGTCAAGCAGTTCGAAGCATTGGCAGTAGCTGCCGATACTAAAGGACCGGTCGCACCGTGTGGGGCATGCCGCCAAGTACTGGTGGAATTTTGTGCACCGGACATGCCAGTTTATTTAACGAATTTAGAAGGAGCGGTGTCTGAGACGACTATCGCAGAATTGCTTCCAGGCGCCTTCACGACGGGGGATTTAGACTATGCATCAAGGAAATAACGGATATAAATCAGGATTCATCTCCATCATTGGCCGTCCAAATGTTGGGAAATCGACCTTCTTGAACCGTGTGGTCGGCCAGAAAATCGCCATCATGAGCGATAAGCCGCAGACGACGCGCAATAAAGTACAGGGCGTCGTAACAAACGACAACAGCCAAATGGTCTTTATCGACACGCCGGGAATCAACGAGCCGAAGCATAAGCTAGGGGATTTCATGCTGAAAGTGGCAAAAAACACCTTCCGCGAAGTGGATGTCCTGTTGTTTGTCGTTAGTGCAGCAGACCGCATCGGCAAACAGGACCGTTATGTGCTCGACATGCTAAAAGGAATTGATGTGCCGGTATTTTTGGTGCTCAACAAGATCGACCAAGTGCATCCAGACAATTTGCCGAAAATCGTGGAATCCTATCGCAACGAATTCGATTTCGCTGAAGCGATTCCCATCTCCGCCTTGCAGGGCAATAATGTCGAGAACTTGCTCGCGAAAATCGAGGAGCGTTTGCCGGAAGGGCCGCAATACTATCCGTCCGACCAAGTAACGGACCATCCGGAGCGTTTCATTATTTCGGAATTGATCCGCGAAAAGGCTTTGCACCTGACCCGCGAGGAAATCCCGCATTCAATCGCCGTTGTCATCGATAAAATTGCCAAAGATGAAGAAAACGAAAACATGATTCGCGTCCAGGCGACGATCATGGTCGAACGCGATTCCCAAAAAGGCATCGTCATCGGCAAAAAAGGCGCGCTTTTAAAGGAAATCGGCACGCGTGCGCGCAAGGACATTGAAAACTTGCTCGGCACGAAAGTTTATTTAGAGCTTTGGGTCAAAGTCCAGAAAGATTGGCGCAATAAAGCAATGCATCTCCGCGATTTCGGTTTCAGAGACGACGAATACTAAGGAGCCTGGCTCATGCAGAACCAACTCGAAGCCATTGTTATCCGTACACGTCCCTATGGGGAAAACAATAAAATCGTCACTTTGTTTACAAAAGAAGCAGGGAAGATCACATGCATGGCGCGCGGGGCCAAGAAGCCCGCAAGCCGCCTAGCAGCGATTACCCAGCCTTTTACGCACGGCGTCTTTTCAATCTACAAAGGCCGCGGTATGGGCACGTTGCAGGCAGGTGACCAATTGGAATCGCTGCGCCATATCCGCGAGGACATCATGGCTACCGCCTACGCGAGCTATGTTACAGAACTGATTGACCGGCTCACGGAGCAAGACGAACCGCAGCCGGCCATCTACGACATGCTGTATCAGGCGCTGCATGCGATTGCGGACGGCTATGACCCGGAAGCGATCACCTTGTTTGTCGAGTGGAAAATGCTGCGTGTGGCGGGGCTGACGCCTACATTGCATGAATGCGCCAATTGCGGAGCGACAGAAGGGGAATTCGCCTTCTCGTTCCAGGAACTCGGCTTTTTATGCCATCGCTGTTTCCATCTCGACC
This sequence comes from Planococcus sp. MSAK28401, assembly GCF_018283455.1. NCBI lineage: Bacteria > Bacillati > Bacillota > Bacilli > Caryophanales > Caryophanaceae > Planococcus > Planococcus alpniumensis. The sequence continues at coordinate 1,568,113 of NZ_JAAMTH010000001.1, forward strand.
GCTACATTATCCGCTTGAGCCCAGCGCTCGTGAAATTGATCCGCACGTTTTATTTCGTGCCGATCGAGCGGGTCGGGGCATTGACCTTGAAAAAAGAGTCGAAAACCTTGCTCAAGCAAATCGTCCGGACAATCTACGAAGAACAGGCGGGCATCCGGCTGAAGTCGCGTTCGTTTCTCGAGCAGCTCGAACGGACGCCGGAATTTTTCCCGGAACCTAAAAAAGACATCCCTGAAGGCGATTAGCCTTGGGATGTCTTTTTTTGATTAGAATTGGATATGCTGTTCGATATACGCTTGCACGTCTTTGATCGGCATGCGGACTTGTTCCATGGAATCGCGGTGGCGAACGGTTACTTCACCGTCTTCGACTGAATCGAAATCGTAAGTGATGCAGAATGGCGTGCCGATTTCATCCTGGCGGCGGTAGCGTTTCCCGATGGACTGAGATTCGTCGTAATCGACCATGAAATGCTTCGCAAGGTCCGCGAATACTTCCGTCGCGCCTTCAGAAAGTTTTTTCGACAAAGGCAATACCGCTGCTTTGTATGGCGCAAGTGCCGGATGGAATTTCAGCACAGTGCGCGTATCATCATTGTCCAAGCTTTCTTCCTGGAATGCATCCACAAGGAAAGCGAGTGTCACGCGGTCTGCACCAAGTGATGGTTCGATGCAATACGGTACGTAGCGTTCGTTTGTCTGTGGGTCGATGTAATTGAAATCTTCGCCGGAATATTCCATGTGGCGCTTCAAATCGAAATCGGTGCGGTCAGCGATGCCCCATAGTTCGCCCCAGCCGAACGGGAATTTGTATTCGATGTCGACAGTGGCGTTCGAGTAATGGGACAACTCATCGGCGTCGTGCTCACGCAAACGCATATTGTCTTCGCCCATGTTCAGCTCGAGCAGCCAGTTTTTACAGAAATCGCGCCAGTAGGCATACCATTCAAGGTCTTCGCCTGGTTTGCAGAAGAACTCAAGCTCCATCTGTTCGAATTCACGCGTACGGAAAGTGAAGTTCCCCGGTGTGATTTCGTTGCGGAAGCTTTTGCCAATCTGGGCAATCCCAAAAGGCATTTTCTTGCGCATGGAGCGCTGGACATTTTTATAGTTGACGAAGATTCCTTGTGCCGTTTCCGGGCGCAAATACACTTCGTTGGTCGATGATTCAGTAACGCCTTGGAAAGTCTTGAACATCAAATTGAACTGGCGGATTTCAGTGAAGTCAGCTTTGCCGCAAGTCGGGCACGTGATTTCATGTTCGTCGATCAATTCCTTCATGCGCTCGAACGACAAGCCGTCAACGATCAGTTCGATGCCTTTTTCATCCAATGCATTTTCGATCAGCTTGTCGGCACGGTGACGCGATTTGCAGGCTTTGCAATCGATCATCGGGTCGTTGAAGTTGCCGAGGTGGCCGGATGCTTCCCATGTTTTTGGGTTCATCAGGATGGCAGCATCCAATCCGACGTTGTGGACGGATTCCTGGACGAATTTCTTCCACCATGCTTTTTTGATATTGTTTTTCAGCTCGACGCCGAGTGGGCCATAATCCCACGTGTTGGCGAGCCCGCCATAAATTTCAGAGCCCGGGAAGACGAATCCCCGGTGTTTGGCTAATGATACTACTTTTTCCATTGACATCTTATTACCTCCATAAAATAAAAAAATCGCACACGCCACGGACAAATGTCCGAGGACGAGTACGTTACCCGCGGTTCCACCTCGATTGGCTGAAAGTCCAGCCCGCTCGCATTAGCTATGGCTCCAGATTGCCGTTTCCCGCAGATTGCAGGCTTTCACCATCCCTGCTCGCTTGACGTGCGGTACTTATTGATCCATCATTGCCATTATTTGATTCCCGATTATTGTATCATGGCAATCTTTTCTTCGCAATATGGCATGTAATAGTATATAATAATTGGTATTGAGTATAACATATTTGAATTTGAGGCGGTGAGTCCAATCGAACTCAATAAGCGGCAAGAGGAAATTTTACAGATCGTCAAAGGAAATGGCCCCATTACAGGCGAGCAAATCGCAGACCGTCTGAATTTGACGCGTGCAACGCTCCGGCCGGATCTGGCAATTTTGACGATGGCAGGCTTTTTAGATGCCAGGCCGCGTGTCGGTTATTTTTATTCGGGCAAGAAACCGGGCCAGGATATTACCGATACGATGAACAATATGAAAGTGAAGGATTTTCAGTCGATCCCTGTCGTAGTCAGGGAGGATGTCAGCGTATACGACGCCATCAGCCAGATGTTTCTGGATGACGTCGGGACGCTTTTTGTTGTGGATAAAAAATCCTGCCTCGCAGGTGTCCTGTCGCGCAAAGATTTATTGCGTACCAGCCTCGGCAATCAGGACTTGAACGCCATTCCTGTACATATCATTATGACGCGCATGCCGAATATCACTTATTGTTTGCGCAATGATTCACTCATACAGGCTGCGAACCGGCTGATCAACCAGCAAATCGACGCATTGCCGGTCGTCGAAGAACAACCGGAAGGGTATAAGGTCGTCGGCAGGCTGACAAAGACCAATATTACCCGGGCGTTTTTATCCCTTTCGGAAAACCACGAACTGTGAGGTGCAGAATATGAGTTTATTGCGTGTTTTTATCGTCTCCGATTCCGTGGGCGAAACAGGAGAGCTTGTCGCGAAAGCGGCCATTAGCCAATACTTGAACACAGAACAGAATGCCGTCTTAAAGCGGTTCCCGTATATTGATTCTATTGAACATTTGCAGGAGATCATCAAACTGGCGGAAGGGCAGCGGGCAGTGATCGTCTATACGCTTGTATCGAAAGAGCTGCGCCATTTCGTTGAACGTGAAACGGCGCGCAACGGCATCAAAGCGATCGATTTGATGGGGCCATTGCTCGATGCGCTGGAAGAGGAACTGCATTCTGCGCCGATCGGCGAAGCCGGGCTGGTGCGCAAGCTCGATGACGATTATTTCAAGAAAGTCGAAGCGATCGAATTTGCTGTCAAATACGACGATGGGCGCGACCCACGCGGCATCTTGCTTGCGGATATCGTCTTGGTGGGGGTGTCTAGAACATCGAAAACCCCATTATCGCAGTATTTGGCCCATAAACGGCTGAAAGTTGCCAATGTGCCGTTAGTGCCTGAAGTGGACCCGCCGGATGAGCTGTTCGACGTGGATCCAAAAAAATGTTTCGGTTTGGTCATTTCCCCGGAGAAGTTGAACAATATCCGCAAAGAGCGTTTGATTGCGCTCGGTTTGAACGATGATGCCAATTATGCAAAATTGGACCGCATCCATGAAGAAATTGTCCATTTCCGCAAAGTGGTCGACCGCATCGGCTGTGAGACGCTAGATGTCACCAACCGCGCCGTTGAGGAAACTGCGAATTTAATTCTCGGAAAACTGCAGAAACAATAAGAGGATTCCGCCTATCAGGGCGGTTTTTCTTATGCTTGTATAATAGAAAGACCGTTTTTCTACGCCTTTCTATGGATTTTTACAAAAAAACGTTTTATAATGAAGAATTGTGGCTAAAGCTTACTAACAACATGATAAGCTTTCCCATCTTTTTGTCGAAATTTGAAGGATTTTAGTGGGTTTCAACGAATAAAGTAAAGTAAGCAAATAAAGATGGTGATAAGGTGTCCAATCGAATTCCTGAAGAAGTGATCGAAGAAATCCGTTCCAAAGCGGATATTGTGGACGTCGTGGGCGAATATGTCCAATTGACGAAAAGAGGCCGCAATTGGTTTGGCCTTTGCCCTTTCCACGGGGAAAGTACACCGTCCTTTTCTGTGACAGCCGATAAGCAGATTTTCCATTGCTTCGGCTGTGGGGCTGGCGGCAACGCCATCACATTCTTGATGGATATCGAAAACATCAGCTTCCAGGAAGCGCTGGCCAAACTCGGCGAGCGTTCAGGGATTGAAATCGATGTCCAGCCAGGCGAAGGCAAAGGGGCGGCCCAGGCAAGAAATGACGATCCGCTCATTTTGATGCATGAATTCGCTGCAGATATGTATCATCACATTTTGCTGAATACAGAAGAAGGGCAAGCAGCTCTTGATTATTTGGAGAATCGGGGATTCACCCAGGAAATCATCGAAAAATACCGGATCGGCTGGGCGCTTCCTGAATGGAACTATATGGAAGTCGCCCTTCGCAGAAAAGGCTACGATGATGAACAATTGGAGGCGAGCGGGCTGGCCATCAAGCGTGAGAAATCCGATGGCTGGTTCGACCGTTTCCGCGGCAGGATCATGTTTCCGATCATGAACGAAAACGGCAAGGCCATTGCGTTTTCGGGAAGGGTGCTTGAGCAGTCGAAGCAGGAAGCGAAATACATGAACAGCCCAGAATCACCGATTTTCCAAAAAAGCCAAGTTCTCTATAATGTTCATCTGGCACGCGGGGCCATCCGGAAAAACCGGAAAATTGTCCTGTTTGAAGGATTCATGGATGTCATTGCTGCCGGAAAGGCTGGCATCGACAATGCGCTCGCGACCATGGGTACATCGCTAACCTCACAGCATATCCGCCAAATGAAGCGTTTTGCGCAGGAAGTGGTCGTTTGCTTTGATGGTGATGATGCCGGATGGGAAGCGGCCAAACGAGCGGCGGTGCCGCTTGAGGAAGCGAATTTCAAAGTCGGGATTGCGGTGCTGCCGAATGGCATGGACCCCGATGACTATGTCCGCCAAAACGGCGCCGATGCTTTTCGGGAGAACGTCATCGAAAAGCCGCAAACCTTTATCGCATTCGCGATGATGCATGCGCGCCGCCATAAGAACTTTCAATATGAAAACGATCTCCTTCAATATATCCAAGAGGTGCTCCAATTATTGGCCGGTAAATCCTCACCTGTTGAAAGGGATTTGTATATTAAGCAGCTGTCGGCCGAAACAAAGCTTTCAGAAGAAGCCATATTGCAGCAGTACAGGCGCTTAGAAACACGCAGCATCGAACGCAGTCGTCCAAAAGCCGCTGAATCGGTCCAGGCAGCCCCGAAAAGGGAGCAGAAGAAAATTACGTCGCTGCACCGCGCAGAACGCTTGCTGTTCGCACATGCGCTTGCAGACCCGGCCGTGATGGACAAGCTTGCCCGTGAAGTGGAAACCATCCCGTTCATCAGTGAAGAATACCAGGCGCTTTACGTCCAGCTGCTCGGTTTTTACGAGGAATGGGAAAAGGCGGATTTCCATAAGTTTTTGGAAACCCTGACAGATCAGGAACTCCGGAAGTTAGTGATGGAGACGGCCTTGGCCGAGAGAGATCCCGAACATCCGGAAGAAGAGATCGAAGATTGCCTGAAGCATTTGAACAAGCATCGCATCGAGCAACAAATCAATTTAAAAATCCAGCAATCAAAAGAAGCGGAAAAACAGCATGATTTGAAGCGCGCTTTGCTTCTAGCACAAGAAGTGATTGCTTTACGGAAATCATTGTAGATTATTCCGGTTTTTTCTAAAGGAGGAAGTTGTATGGCTGAGAAATCTGAACGCCAAACAGAAGTCGTAACAAACAGCATCCCGTTGCCTGCTGAAGGCCCGGAAGCAAGTGTAGAAGACGCGAAAAAGCAATTGATCGAACAAGGGAAAAAAACCGGAGAATTGAACTACGAACAGATTGCCGATAAATTGGCTATTTTTGAAATGGAATCGGACCAAGTAGAGGAATTCATTGATCAATTGGAAGGGCACGGCATCGAACTTGAACGCAAGAGCGACGATGAAGAGCATTTGGACCGTCTTATGAAGCCGACGGAAGAGAAGTTCGACTTGAACGACTTGAGCGTTCCGCCAGGCGTCAAGATCAACGACCCGGTCCGCATGTATTTGAAAGAAATCGGGCGCGTCGACCTATTGAAGGCCGAAGAAGAAGTGCGCCTTGCGAAACTCATTGAACAAGGCGATGAGGAAGCGAAAAAACGCCTCGCAGAAGCCAACTTGCGTCTCGTCGTCTCGATTGCGAAACGCTATGTAGGCCGCGGCATGCTGTTCCTGGACTTGATCCAGGAAGGGAATATGGGGCTTATCAAAGCAGTCGAGAAATTCGACTACTCGAAAGGCTTTAAATTCAGCACCTACGCCACGTGGTGGATTCGCCAAGCCATTACGCGCGCCATCGCCGACCAGGCGCGGACCATCCGCATCCCGGTCCATATGGTTGAAACGATCAATAAACTGATCCGCGTACAGCGCCAATTATTGCAAGACCTTGGACGCGAGCCTTCGCCGGAAGAAATCGGCGAAGAGATGGACCTGTTGCCTGAGAAAGTACGTGAAATCCTGAAGATCGCCCAAGAGCCGGTATCGCTTGAAACACCGATTGGTGAAGAAGACGATTCGCATTTGGGAGATTTTATCGAAGATTCCGATGCACAGTCGCCATCTGACCATGCTGCTTATGAATTACTGAAAGAGCAGTTGGAAGATGTGCTCGACACATTGACCGACAGAGAAGAAAATGTTTTGCGCCTGCGTTTCGGCTTGGATGACGGCCGCACGCGGACACTCGAAGAAGTCGGCAAAGTATTCGGCGTGACGCGCGAGCGCATCCGCCAAATCGAAGCGAAAGCACTTCGCAAACTGCGCCATCCATCGCGCAGCAAGCGCTTGAAAGATTTCTTGGAGTAAACGGAATAAATCCTTCCAGGCCAAAAGCCTGGAAGGATTTTTTTGCGTTCCACGAAGGCGATCAAGCGGTTTAACCATTCGTAGAAAAGCACGCATTTCGCATGCGCGACGACATATTGGAATAACTTTCCGTTATGCCTTGCTTGTGTCGGAATTTTAGCTATATAATGAATATTGTAAGCGTATTCACAGCAAAGGGGATGTAAGATATGAATTTCGATTTGACACAAGAACAGCAAATGATCAAGAAAACGATGCGGGAGTTTGCCGATAAAGTGGTCGCTCCCGGTGCCGTCGACCGCGACCGCACGAAAGAATTTCCGAAAGAAGCCTTTAAGCAGCTGTCCGACATGGGGATGATGGGATTGCCGTTTGATGAAGCTTATGGCGGGGCTGGAGCGGATTCGACAAGTTTTGCCATCGTCACAGAAGAATTGAGCCGTGTCTGTGCATCAACAGGCATCACATATTCTGCCCATATTTCGCTTGGCGGCGCACCGCTCAGCTTGTTCGGGACAGAAGAGCAGAAACAGAAATATTTGACGCCGATTTGTTCGGGAGAATCGTTTGGCGCGTTCGGGCTGACTGAGCCGAATGCCGGATCGGATGCCGGGGGAACAGAAACCCGCGCAGTGGAAGACGGCGACGACTGGGTGATCAATGGATCGAAAGTATATATCACAAACGCTAGCCATGCGAAGCATTTGGCGATTACCGCCATCACCGGCATGAATGACGGTAAAAAAGAAATCAGTGCCATCATCGTGCCGACGGATGCAGAAGGCTTTACCATCATCGATAATTACGAGAAAATGGGCTTGAATGCATCGAACACGACTGAATTGGTACTGGAAAATGTCCGCGTACCGAAAGAAAACCTGCTTGGCAAACGCGGTGAAGGTTTCAAGCAATTCCTGGTGACGCTTGATGGCGGGCGCATCGGCATCGCAGCGATGGCCGTCGGGATCGCGCAAGGCGCGTTCAATAAAGCACTCGCTTATGCCAAAGAACGCAAGCAGTTCGGCAAAACTTTGTCAGAATTCCAAGTGACACAATTCAAGCTCGCGGATATGGCGATGAAGATCGAACTCGCCCGCAATATGGTCTATAAAGCGGCATGGCTGAAAGACCAAGGGCGCCCGTTCACAAAAGAAGCGTCCATGGCTAAATTATATGCTTCCGAGATGGCGATGGAAGTGGCTGATGAAGCTATCCAGATCCATGGCGGCTACGGCTATATGAAGGAATACGAAGTCGAACGCTATATGCGCGACGCCAAGCTTCTGGAGATCGGCGAAGGAACATCCGAAGTGCAGCGCATGGTTATTTCACGGCTTGTCGGTTGCTGATTGAATCATCAAAACTGTGAAGCTTTACCTGCTTGATGAGTGCCGTCAACTGAATCCTTCGAATTTACCGATTTTGTCACAATACGGCAATTATTATTCGTTATGGCTTTTCGTTTACTGGATAATACAGTACAATAATGAATGATACTTATACTATCATCAAGCAGAACACAGTAGAAGGAGGGTTACGGATGCAAAAGAATGCAATTGTACCTTATATCTTAATCATGGCTTTTGGTATTGGCCTGATTTTCTTCCTGTCATTGGAAGGAGTCGGCAACGAAGCTGAAATTGCTGAAGAACATGCGGCAGAAGAAGGCGGCGGAGAAGAAGCAGCTGAAGGTGAAGGCGGAGAAGAAGCGGCAAGCGGCGACTTCGACCCAGCAGCTACAGCAGAAGCAAGCTGTGTTTCTTGCCACGGTTCAAGCTATGAAGGCGGAGTCGGCCCATCATTAGTGGCTACAGAGCTTGGTCAAGAAGAAATTGAAGAAATTTTGATCAATGGTAAAGGAACAATGCCTCCAGGTCTTGTGCCTGAAGAGAACGTTTCAGCAATGGCTGAGTGGGTACTTTCACTCGAATAGCATCAAAAACCCTTAGTTCTTCAAGAGCTAAGGGTTTTTTGTCAATTAGGAGGAACTTTATGAACGCGCAGCAATTATCAGTTCGATTAATGAAAGTGGCAGAATATGTGCAAGCAGGTGCGGTCGTGGCGGATATCGGCTCCGATCACGCTTATTTGCCCTGCCACCTTCTCCATCACGGCATCGCCAGCCGTGCGGTTGCCGGAGAGATCGTCAAAGGCCCTTATGAATCGGCGAAAAAGCAAGTACGCGCAGAAGGGCTTGAAGACAAAATTACGGTCCGGCTCGCCCCTGGGCTTGAAGCGATCGAGCCGGCAGACGGGATTACGGCGGTGACCATCGCCGGCATGGGCGGTTCGCTGATTGCGTCCATCCTGGAAGAAGGAAAAGGCCGGCTCGAAGGCGTGGAGCGCTTGATCTTGCAGCCGAACGTCCACGCCCAAGCGATACGGCAATGGGCAGTCCAAAACGGCTGGCACATTGTCGCAGAAGAGATCTTGAAGGAAAAAGACAAGATCTATGAGATCCTCGTGCTGGAGCCGACTGCTGAAGAAGTGCAGCTAGATGCGAAAGAGTTGCTATTCGGCCCGGAGCTATTAAAACAGCAAACCGAAATTTTCAAGGAAAAGTGGCAACGCGAAGCGACACAATGGAAAGCCATCGCCGAGCGCTTGGAGAACACACAACAAACCGAAGACATTCGTACGAAAAAAGAGCAATTGCTCGAAAAAATCGCATTGATGGAAGAGGTGTTCGCGGATGAAAATTCCTAACGGGCAACAGATTATCGAACAGTTCGAGAAATGGTCGCCGAAATATTTGGCGATGGAAGGGGATCCGATCGGGCTGCACGTTGGTACCTTGAATAAAAAGATTGAACGCGTATTGGTGACGCTCGATGTTGATGATGCGGTAGTGGATGAAGCGATTGAAAAAGGCGCTGGCCTCATCATCGCACACCATCCACCGATTTTCAGGCCCTTGAAAAATCTCCAGACGGATTTTCCTCAAGGTCAATTGATGGAAAAATTGATCAAAAACGATATTGCCGTATATGCTGCACACACCAATCTCGATGTTGCGTGGGGCGGCGTCAATGACTTGTTGTCGGATGCACTCGGATTAAGCGACACGGAAGTATTGGTGAAAACATACGAAGCGGAGCTCGTGAAGATCGCGGTATTCGTGCCTGAAAGCCATGAAGACCAAGTGCGAAAAGCGTTCGGCGAAGCGGGTGCCGGAGCAATCGGCGATTATGAGTATTGCAGCTATACCTTGTCTGGCACCGGGCGCTTCCGGCCGAATGCTTCAGCCGATCCGTATATTGGGGAAGCAGGGAAAATGGAAGAGACAGCGGAATCGAAAATTGAAGTCGTTGTCAGGAAAGCCGAAAAAGACCGGGTGATCCGCGCGATGATCGCAGCCCATCCTTATGAGGAGCCGGCATATGACGTGTTCACCTTGGAAAATAAAGAGCTGCCGATGGGGCTTGGCCGCATCGGGCGCTTGAAAGAAGAGATGCACTTGGATGCGTTTGCGGAGCATGTGAAAAAGAGTTTGGATGTACCGTTTGTCCGTGTCGTCGGCACTGGCGAAGAAACGATCAAAAAAGTTGCGGTGCTTGGCGGCGACGGCAATAAATACATCCAGCAGGCAAAACGCGCCGGAGCGGATGTCTACGTAACGGGTGATCTGTATTTCCACGTCGCACAAGATGCACAAGCAATTGGCTTGCCGGTGATCGACCCTGGGCATCATGTCGAGAAAGTGATGATCCAGGGAGTCGTAGACCATATGACGGAAAAAGGCGCTAACTGGAAATGTGAATTCCTGGCGTCTGAAGTGAATACCGAGCCGTTTCGCTTAAAGTGAACATGAAAAAAGAGGCCCCATTCAGGGCCTCTTTTTTCACAGGCTGTCGAGAAACCTCGGCAGCTTTTTTGCGTTTCGCTCCAGCCGGACGCTTTCCGCGGGCACGGCCTCAGCCGCTTCGTCGCTCGCGCTCCTGCAGGGTCTTCGGCTCGCGCTGTTCCCGCAGGAGTCGCCGTCTTCCGCTTCACTGGCGATTTTTTGACTACTCAATTCCCGCGAACCGGCGTATACTGACAAAAAGAAAAGGAGTGAGCGAACCATGCTGGGTTCTGTTCAAAATCATCGTCATGACCAAACCACGGTGTCCATTGATGAGCTAGTGCCACGTGACCACTTCCTTCGGACCGTTGACGAGTTAATCGATTTCTCCTTCATTGAACGGATTACGACGCCTTATTACTGTACGGATAATGGACGCCCGTCCATTGCCCCAGTAACGTTGTTCAAAATGTTATTTCTCGGCTACCTGTATGGCATTCGTTCCGAGCGTCAATTGGAAAAAGAAATTCAAGCGAACATCGCGTATCGATGGTTTTTGGGCTATTCGTTGGTGGACCGAGTGCCGGACCATTCAACGATTAGCTTTAATCGCAAAGGCCGCTTTGAAGATACGTCGGTCTTTGAGGAAATCTTTGATGAGACCGTTCGCCAAGCCCAAGCTGAAGGCTTTGTGAGCGGGCGTGTCCTGTTATCCGACTCGACACACGTAAAAGCAAACGCCAATAAAAATAAATTTTTGCGTGTAGCGAAGACTGAAAAGGTCGTTCGCTATCTTGGTGAACTCGAACGAGCGGTCCAACAAGACCGGGCGGCCCATGGAAAAAAGCCTTAAAGCCGAAAGCCACCCGCCCGACGTTGCACAAAAAAGCGTCGTTGACGCGGGTCAGTAAAACGGATCCTGATAGTGGCTTCTTAATGCGGGACCACAAGCCACAAGGTTTCTTCTACCTCGACCACCGAACGGTGGATGCCAAGTACAATTTCATCACCGACACCTTTATCACACCTGGCAACGTCCATGATACGGACCCTTATCTAGAGCGACTGAAACACCAAACCAACCGATTTTCGTTCCCTGTCGAAGCCATTGCACTCGATGCCGGGTATTTCACGGGGCATATTTGTATGACACTTCAGAAAGCCGGTATCTTTGTGGTGATGGGCTATCGTCGATTCAAGAGCCGAAATACCGGGATCCCCAAAGGTCGATTTACGTATGTGGAATCGATGGATGCCTATGCATGTCCAATGGGATGTAAACTCGCGTATGCCACAACGGATCGGTCTGGGTATCGTCACTATAAAAGCCGGAGGCAAGATTGTATGAACTGTCCATTGCGCTCCGACTGTTTTTCTGCGAACGCGACACAGCGGACCGTCACTCGGCATATTTGGGAATCTTACAAGAGACAGGTCCGCGACCAAACCAACACAATCAGTGGAAAAAAACTGTACCGTCTGCGTAGCCAAACCATTGAACGTAGTTTTGCCGATGCGAAAGAACTGCATGGTTTTCGATACGCAAGGCGACGCGGGCATCGGTCTGTCCAAGAACAGGCGTATCTGACGGCTGCGACGCAGAACATCAAGAAAATGGCCCTCTTGCTTAGCAAGAGGGCCTAAAAAATCAACTGGAAACCGATATATTTCTGACACGACAATAATCAGCCAAATATAAAATGGGTTTCTCAACACTCTGTGAAAAAAGAGGCCCCATTCAGGGCCTCTTTTTTCAGGCTGTCGAGAAAGTTAAAAAGTCGTATTTTCCGAAGCTTATCGCTCGCTTTCCGTGGGGCGGGAATCGAGCCTCCTCACCCGCTATCGCGGTCTGCGGGGTCTCTCAAACCCGCTAATCCCACAGGAGTCGAGCGAACGCTTCTCCAAATACTGAGATAATTCGTTGATTTTTAATTGTGAAATAGTGTTACACTCTTTTCATTTATAGAAGATTACAGACTTCTTCAGCACTCTGAAAAAAGAGGCACCGTTCAGGGCCTCTTTTTTAGGTTTTATTCATTTACCGGATACGGTTCGATGCGGTCCGATGGTTTCGGATGCTTGATCTTCGGCAAGATTTTATTAAGTGGGACAGAACGCTCGAGTGTGTGCGTTTCCGGATCTTCCGGATCGTATTGATCCAAGAACTTCATCACTTCTTTGACGATTGGAGTAGGCGTCGATGCACCAGCGGTCAAGGCGACCGTTTCGATGCCTTCCAGCCATTCCAATTTCAATTCAGACAAATCAGAGATGCGGTAAGCGGGCGTGCCTGCGATATCTTGTGACACTTGTGCCAAGCGGTTGGAGTTGTTGCTCATCGGGTCTCCGATGACCAATAGCAAGTCGGTATCCCCAGCTTGCTCAGCGACCGCTTCCTGGCGAACTTGTGTGGCAAGACAGATCTCTTTGTGAACTTCTGCCTGCGGGAAACGTTCTTTCAAGCGTTCCATCAAATGGACGACATCCCATTGGCTCATCGTCGTTTGGTTGGTGATGATGATCTTATCTTCATTCAGCTCAAGGGCATTGACGTCTTCGAGCTTTTCAACCAAGTGGACGAGGTCTGGAGCAACGCCGATTGCACCTTCTGGTTCCGGGTGTCCGCTCTTGCCGATGTAGATGATATGATAGCCTTCCGCAGTCTTCTCACGGATTAAGTCATGCGTCACGGTGACATCCGGGCATGTGGCGTCGATCGAAACGAGCCCTTTTCTGCGGGCAAGTTCACGCACTTGCGGGGAAACGCCGTGTGCTGTGAAAATGACGGTGCCAGTTTCAACCTTCTCCAAAATTTCTAGGCGGTTGGTGCCGTCAAGAGTGATGATGCCATCTTGTTCAAATGCATCCGTCACATGTTTATTGTGGACAATCATGCCGAGTATATAAATCGGGCGCGGCAATGTTTCATCCATGGCTGCATTTTTCGCGATGACCATGGCATCCACTACCCCGTAGCAATAGCCTCTTGGCGATATCTTTTTTACTTTCATTATCAAACCGCACTCCTTTCAACATCATGATTTCATTATAACGGAGACGCCGTCTCTTTACAAAAGATGCATCGCTAAGAAGAGCCATTTTATGCTATAATAGCTAGAGCTTAAGGAGGGAACTATATCCCATGACAAAATTCAACGAATACCGTCTCAAGCCATTTTTGCTTGAAGCGGTCGAAAAACTCGGTTTCACAGAACCGACAGCGATCCAAAAGGAAATGATTCCACAAATCATGAGTGGAAACAGTGCCATTGGCCAGTCCCATACAGGTACAGGCAAGACCCATAGCTTTATCATCCCGATCGTCGAACGCATAGATGTGTCGAAACAGGAAGTCCAAGCGGTAATCGCTGCCCCGACGCGTGAACTCGGGACGCAAATCTTCAACGAAATCCAAAAACTGATTGGCGATTCCGGCATCGAAGTGAAATCGTTCATCGGCGGAACGGATAAACAGCGTTCAATCAATAAATTGAAAACCCAGCCCCATATCGTTATCGGTACGCCAGGACGCTTGAAAGACCTCGTCAACGAAAATGCGTTGCTCGTCCATACCGCTAAGATCCTGGTCGTCGATGAAGCCGATTTGGCATTCGACATGGGCTTTATCGAGGAAATTGATCAAGTCGCCGGGAAAATGCGCGACGACCTGGAAATGTATGTTTTCTCTGCAACGATTCCAGAGAAACTCAAGCCATTCTTGAAGAAATACATGGCCTCCCCGGCTCATATCAAAATCGGCGACAAACGCCCCACGGCTGAAGGCCTGGACTTTTACTTGGTGCCGGTGCGCAGCAAGAAAAAAGTCGAGCGTTTGCAGGAAATAATGAAAATCATCAATCCTTATCTCGCGATTATCTTCGTCAATACGCGTACCAATGCCGATTATGTTGCAGAAGAATTATCGAAAAGCGGCATCCGCGTAGGGAAGATCCACGGTGACTTGGCGCCGCGCGAACGCGTCAAGATGATGAAGCAAGTACGCGACTTGGAGTATCAATACATCGTAGCGACAGACCTTGCCGCACGCGGAATCGATATCCAAGGCGTCAGCCATGTCATCAACTACGAATTGCCGGAAGACCTGGAATTCTTCATCCACCGCGTCGGGCGAACGGCACGAGCGGGCCTCAAAGGCGTCGCGATCACTTTATTCAGCCCGGAAGACGAGGATGCAATTGTCCGTGTCGAGAAGATGGGCATCCCATTCCAGCAAAAAGACATCGTCAAAGGCGAATTTGCCGACATGAAAGAACGCCATGGCCGTAAAAAACGTGTACGCACGGAGAACGAAGCCGATACTAAGGCGAAATCGATGGTCCACAAACCGAAGAGCGTCAAACCGATGTACAAGAAGAAAATGAAATGGAAAATGGACGAAATCAAAAAAGCGGAACGACGCAAAAACCGCAAAAAATAAGGGGTTTTGTAAATGCTATTAGGATCGCATGTCTCGATGAGCGGCAAGAAGATGCTTCTCGGCGCGAGCGAGGAAGCCGCTTCCTACGGCTCTACGACTTTCATGATCTATACGGGCGCACCGCAAAACACGCGCCGTAAACCGATCGAAGAACTGAATATCGAAGCGGGACGGGCGCATATGGCTGAACATGGCCTGTCGAATATCATTGTTCACGCGCCTTATATCATCAATATTGCCAACACGACCAAACCGGCAACATTCGAACTCGGTGTTGAATTCCTGCAGTCGGAAATCGAACGCACCGCAGCGCTTGGGGCGGAACAAATCGTGTTGCATCCCGGTGCACATGTCGGCGCGGGAGTAGAAGCCGGAACGCAGAAAATCATCGAAGGCTTGAACGAAGTGCTAACGCAGGATTTTCCGGTCAATATCGCCCTTGAGACGATGGCTGGAAAAGGCAGTGAAATCGGGCGTAATTTCGAGGAACTGGCAGCGATCATCAACGGCGTGACACATAACGAACGTTTGTCGGTCTGCTTCGATACATGCCACGTACACGATGCCGGTTATGACATCAAGGAAGATTTTGACGGGGTGCTGGCGGAATTCGACCGCATCATCGGAATCGACCGTTTGCAAGTGCTGCACATCAACGACAGCAAGAACGTGCGCGGGGCAGGAAAAGACCGCCACGAAAATATCGGCTTCGGCGAAATCGGTTTTGATGCACTCAATTCGATTGTCCACCATAAACAATTGATGCATGTGCCGAAAATACTCGAGACACCGTATGTCGGGCTGGATGCGAAAAAGAAAAAAGCACCTTATGCGTATGAAATCGAGATGTTCAAAAACGGTAGCTTTGCGCCTGATGACATCGAGAAGATGAAATTGCCGATCGAATCGCAATAACTATAGGGCAAGGCTGTTCCGAAAAGTCATGAAACATGGCATTTCGAACAGCCTTTTTTCTATTTGAAAGCAGGGGCAGCCTAAATCGGAAAAAGCTACATAAGATAATGAACAATGGGCCTTTACGATTTGCAATTAGCTGTCCCGACTTCCAACAGCGTTATTTTAAAGCCCAAACGGTTTACAGGAGCATTCAACTGCTCTATACTTTTTATAGTAAATCGTAATCATTCTTATTGGAAAAGGGGCGTCCCTATGGCAGCGCCATTAATCAACATTAAAGAAGTCAGCTATGAATATGAACAAACAAAAGCACTGGACCGTATTTCAATGAAAGTGGAGGAAGGCGATTTCCTGGCGATACTCGGCCCGAACGGATCGGGGAAATCGACTTTATTGAAAATCATGCTCGGGCTCATCCGGCCTTCCGAAGGCAGCGTGGAATTGTTCGGCATTGATTCAAAGCAGTTTAAACACCGCGAATGGATCGGCTATGTATCGCAGAAATCGAATTCGTTCAACTCGGCTTTTCCGGCTACTGTGCAGGAAGTGGTGGTAGGGGGCCTGGCGAAAAAAGCCGGCCTATTCCATAAGTTGCCAAAAAACACAGCCCAGCAAGTCGAAGAATCGCTCGATGCAGTGGGCATGAAAGCCTTTAAAAACCGCAGCATCAGTGAACTTTCCGGCGGCCAGCAGCAGCGCGTCTTTATCGCGCGCGCACTTGTCGCTAAGCCTAAAGTGCTGATACTTGATGAGCCGACAGTCGGCATCGATGTCCAGAACGTCCAGGCGTTCTACGACATGCTCGCCGCGCTCAACCGGGAACGTAATATTACACTGGTGCTTGTGACGCATGACGTCGATACGGTAACCGACCGCATCTCGCACGTCGCCTGCTTGAACCAAACTATCCATTTCCACGGCTTTAAAGACCAATTGCATATGATGAGCGATGAGAAGCGCGAAGCGTGGTATGGCCATTCCGTCCGGAAAATCCATCATACAGAAGGAAGCCATACGCATGCTTGACGCCATACTGTCTTATGAATTCCTGCAAAACGCATTCGCATCCGGCTTGATCATCGGCGTCATCGCGCCGCTGCTCGGCGTCTTCATCGTCGTCCGTCGGCTGTCGCTGATCGCAGACGCGCTGAGCCATGTGACGCTTGCCGGCATTGCCGGAAGCCTTTATCTAAGCCAAAGTGTCGGGGCGCTCGCGCTATTGAACCCGTTGTACCTCGGGATTGCCTCGTCGGTGATGGGCTCGATGCTCATCGAACGGCTGCGCAGCGTCTATAAGCATTACGAAGAACTGGCCATCCCGATCATTCTTTCCGCAGGCATCGGCTTCGGCGCCATTTTTATTTCCCTGGCAGAAGGATTTTCGAGCGATTTGTTTGGCTACCTCTTCGGCACGGTGTCAGCCGTCAGCCGCCAGGATTTATTTATCGTCGCAGGAATCGCCGTGATCGTGCTGGCGTTTATACGTATTTTCTTCAAGGAATTGTTTGTCCTGTCCTTCGATGATGAATACGCACGGGCATCCGGCCTGCCGGCAAAATGGATCCACTTTCTGTTCATGATCGTCACGGCCTTAGTCATTGCCGGTTCAATGCGCATCGTCGGCATTCTTCTCGTATCATCATTAATGACCATTCCGGTGGCGACGGCCATGCGCGTCGCCAAAAGCTTCAAGCAAACCATCTGGTTATCAATCCTGTTCGGTGAAATATCGGTCCTGACCGGGCTGGTCGCTGCCTTTTACTTTGATTTGGCGCCAGGCGGCACGATCGTCGTCACATCCATTGCTATTTTGCTGGTCATTCTGGCTTATCGAAAAATCTCGTTATCTAAGAAAAGGGGGGCAGCCGCATGAACTTAACGAAAGCGTGGGGCATCCTGAAAGAAAACGGTTTTAAGGAAACGACAAAACGCAATCAGATTCTGGAAATTTTCGAAGGGGACGAACGTTATCTGACCGCACGTGATATATTGGATGTCATGCAAAAAGATTATCCAAGCATGAGCTACGATACTGTCTACCGCAACTTGGCAACATTTGTGTCACTTGATATTTTGGAGGCGACCGAGTTGTCCGGCGAAAAGCATTTCCGCATGCATTGCGAAAGCGACCATCACCATCATCATTTCATTTGCATGGACTGCGGCAAGATCAAGGAAATTCCGCTATGCCCGATGGACTTATTGGGTGCGGCATTGCCGGCCTATGAAATCGACAACCATAAATTCGAAATCTACGGGAAATGCCCGGACTGTAAATAAACGCTAGTACTGAAAAGGGCCTGACAGCTAATGCTGCCAGGCCCTTTTTATCTACTCACAATAGAAACGGACAAATAAAAAAAGAGCGCAAGTCTGACTTGCGCTCTTCGTTTACCGCTTGAGCATTTCCTGTTGGATGCCGAACTCTTTTTTCACCCATTGATCGGCTTCGAGCCAATCATAGACGCGGAATACTTTATTCGGCACCGGCTCACGGTTGTAAGGGGTGTCGAACAAAATGACCGGAATGTCCAGTTCCTCGGAAATCTCTACCGCATTGTCGTGTTTGTCTTCGAAGAACAAATCGACATTATGCGCTTTGGCGGTGCTGATTTTTTTATGCGTGCCGATCAATTCGATATGGTCGTAGGCAATTGCATGCTGTTCGAACCAATCGAACGTGACGTTTCGAACATTGTCTCCGCGTGCGGAGATGAAATACAGTTCGTATTGGTCTTTCCAGTTATTGATAATTTGCTTGGCGTCCTTCGAAATCGGGGACGCCGCGTAAATTTTCGGTTCGTGCTTTTTGAACCAGGAGTAGAACTCTTTTTTATCGAGCTGCGGCAAAGCCGCTGTCAGGTCGTATTCCCGGATATCTTCGATGGTCAGCTCGCTGCCGAATGCTTCATTGATATGGGGAATCAGCGAAGTGGGGCAGGTGACGGTGCCATCGATATCAATGCCAAATCGGTACATATGATCACAACCTTACGCTTGTTGTTGTTCCAGTTCCTTTTGTTTTTTCTCTTCCGCTTGTTTGGCGAAGTATTCTTCAGCTAATTTATCGATCTCGATCTTCAATTCTTCGACCATGGTTTCTTCAGGCACTTTACGGACTGTTTTCCCGTGCATGAACAAGAGGCCTTCACCGCGTGCGCCAGCGATGCCGATATCGGCTTCGCGTGCTTCACCCGGGCCGTTGACGGCACAGCCGAGAACAGCGACTTTAAGCGGTGCTTTGATGTGGGAGATGTATTCTTCCACTTCGTTCGCGATGGAAATCAAGTCGATCTCGATGCGTCCACAAGTCGGGCATGAGATGAGCGTCGCTGCGTTGGAAGACAAGCCGAAGACTTTCAATAGTTCACGAGCCACTTTGACTTCTTCGACAGGGTCTGCACTCAAGGAAACGCGGAGTGTATTGCCGATGCCTTTTGCAAGCAATGCCCCAAGCCCTGCAGAACTTTTCACGGTTCCGGAGAACAATGTGCCGGATTCCGTGATGCCGAGGTGGAGTGGGTAGTCGAATGCTTTCGACGCTTTTTCGTATGCTTCCACAGCAAGGCTCACGTCGGATGCTTTGAGCGAGACGATGATGTCATGGAAATCAAGGTCTTCCAGGATCTTGATATGGTGCAATGCTGATTCCACCATGCCGTCCGCTGTCGGATAGCCGTATTTCTCGAGGATTTTGCGTTCGAGCGAACCGGCGTTTACGCCGATGCGGATCGGGATGCCTTTCGCTTTCGCTGCATTGACGACCGCTTCAACTTTTTCGCGGCGGCCGATATTGCCTGGGTTGATGCGGATTTTATCGGCACCTTGCTCGATGGCGATCAAAGCCAGTTTGTAGTCGAAATGAATATCGACAACGAGCGGGATATTGATGCGTTTCTTGATCTCGCCGATAGCATAAGCTGCCCGCTCATCAGGACAAGCGACACGGACGACTTGGCATCCGGCTTCTTCGAGACGGAGAATCTCCGCTACCGTTGCTTCTACATCGTGTGTTTTCGTTGTCGCCATACTTTGTATGAATAGTTCATTGCTGCCGCCAATCGTTATATCGCCGACTTTGACGGGGCGTGTTTTTGAACGGTGAGTCATTTCGCTCATGTTAAAAATCTCTCCTTTTTGTGAGTTTCCGGTAAACCGGACGATTACTCAGCTTACCCTTGCACAAAATTTATGTGTGGGTCTATTTCTCTTGCCTATAGCCATTTTAGCAGTGTCTCGTTTGAAAAGACAAGAAAGACGGCTGTTCCTTACAGATTCTTTACAGCTTTGCAATATTAGCTCGGTTTTTTTGCTGGAGGGGCTTTCGGGTAGAAACGCGCTGCACTATATAGAAGGAACAGTGTCCATAAACTCGTTAACAGCGAAACCCATAGGCTATTGACCCAAAAGCTCGCCACATACGCAGCGATAGTCGGCACCGTAACGGCGAGTGCCGCTGTGCGCCACATATGCCGGTATTCCCCGCGCCGCTTGAGCCAGGCGAGAAAGCCATAGCCGAATGCCGCAAACACGCTGATTTTGATAAAATGATAAAGTGTCGTTGAAACGAACAAAAAAACGAGCGCAAACGGGTAAAGCAGCCATTCGATTTCTTCTATGAATTGCAGCAGGCCTTCTAGTTCCGATGAGCTTGAGCCGATGCCAAGCACGAACTCAGCGAAAGAGATAAGCGAAAGCAGGGCGATAAACCAGAAAACGAATTTCATGATGCGGCCGATTGGCATAATGCGGACCGCTGCCCTTTTTTTCGGTTCCATAAAGCTTGCTTTCAATAGTTGGTAGAGATTCACAGCAATCTTCCTTTCCGTGTGTAGTGTAATATTATCATGACTGAAACGGAAAAAATCGGCTTATGTTACGGGTTTGTAAATTTTCACTAAAGGTATTTACATTTACTTAGCGAAGTCTTCATAATAGGTGAGGTGTGATTACGTTATATTTAGGAGTTGAATGTGAATCGTGGAAATGAATTGGCAGGAATTGCTGTTTACCTTCTTTGGGGGACTCGGTATTTTCCTATTCTCAATCAAGTATATGGGTGACGCTTTGCAGAAAGCTGCGGGCGATAAACTGCGGGACATTTTGGACCGTTTTACGACCAATCCGTTCATGGGTGTCTTGGTCGGTATCGTAGTAACGATTCTGATCCAGTCGAGCTCAGGGACGACTGTTATCGTCGTTGGCCTTGTAAGCGCAGGCTTCATGACGCTGAGACAAGCAATCGGCGTCATCATGGGTGCGAATATCGGAACGACCGTAACAGCATTCATCATCGGCCTGGACGTCGGTGCCTACGCATTGCCAATCATGGCGGTTGGTGCATTCTTGATTTTCTTCATCAAGAAAAATCAAATCCAAAATATCGGTCAAGTCATTTTCGGTTTTGGTGGATTGTTCTTCGGGATGGAAACGATGAGCGGGGCAATGAAGCCGCTGCGTGAATTGCCGGCTTTCATCGACATGACGGTCAATTTGAGTGAATTCCCGATTCTCGGCGTCGCAGCCGGAACAATCTTCACTTTCATCGTCCAAAGCTCCAGCGGGACGATCGCCATCCTCCAAGGTCTCTATGCAGAGAACTTAGTTACGCTTGATGCCGCATTGCCGGTTCTATTCGGTGACAATATCGGGACGACCGTGACAGCTGTGCTCGCTGCACTCGGTACATCCATTGCCGCGCGCCGTGCAGCAGCTGTCCATGTCTTGTTCAACGTCATCGGTTCCATTATTTTCCTTATCTTGCTCGTGCCGTTTACAGCATATGTCGAATGGATTACCGGCGTTTTGAATCTGGAAGCGAAAATGCAGATTGCTTTTGCGCACGGAACGTTTAACATTGTAAACACCCTGATCCAATTCCCGTTAATTGGCGCTTGGGCATATCTTGTGACAAAAGTGATCCCTGGCGACGAAGTGCTGATCGAATTCAAGCCGAAGCACCTGGACTTGAATTTCATCGAGCAATCGCCATCAATCGCTCTTGGCCAAGCGAAAGAAGAAGTCTTGCGCATGGGTAAATATTCTGTGCAAGGATTGGAAGAAACGTATGAATATTTGAAAACGAAAAGCAAAAAAAATGCTGAAATGGGCTACCAACTGGAAGATGCCATCAATAACCTGGATGGTAAAATCACCGATTACTTGGTGCTCATTTCTGCAGAGTCGATTTCAGCGGCAGATTCCACCCGCCACACGATGCTGATGGAAACGGTCCGTGATATTGAACGGATCGGCGACCATTTCGAGAACATCATCGAATTGATCGATTACCAGGAAGCCAATAAGGTGAAATTGACCGGCGAAGCGATGGAAGACTTGGACGAAATGTTCACATTGACCATTGCCACGGTTTCGAAATCACTGGATGCACTCGACACGACAAGCCACGAGCTAGCGCGTGAAGTGGCAGAGCAGGAAGACCTGATCGACAAAATGGAACGCAAATTCCGTAAGAAACATATCCTTCGCCTAAACGAAGGCGCATGTTCCGCACAAGCGGGAATCGTCTTTGTCGATATCGTCAGCAACTTGGAGCGGATCGGCGATCACTCCGTCAATATCGCGGAAGCCATTCTCGGCAACCGCACTTGATCCATACTCCCTTTCATCCTTTACATTTTCTGAAATGTAGGGCACGATGAAAGGGAGTTTTTATATCGGAAAAGGAGGGTTCGAGATGCTCGAAATTGTCGGCTGGGTTTTTGTGCTTGTGTTTTTTGCCATCGGTTTCATCGGACTAGTGTACCCGGTCATCCCAGCGTCGCTGTTCATTTTCGGCGGATTTATCATTTATGGCCTGTTTTTCAGTTTTGCTGATTTGCCGTGGTGGTTCTGGCTCATCGAGATCTTATTTGTCCTACTGCTGTTCGGGGCAGACTTATTGGCCAATGCAGTTGGCGTGAAAAAATTCGGCGGTTCAAAAGCAGGTTTAGTGGGCAGTACGGTCGGATTGATCTTCGGCCCATTCATTATCCCGTTTGCCGGCATTCTCATCGGCCCGTTCCTCGGCGCCATCATTGCAGAGATGCTCGTCAACAAATCATCGATCAAAAAGTCGATCCGCTCGGGAATCGGCTCGGTGGTCGGTTTTATCACCTCTGCATTGACCAAAGGCATCATACAGGCCGTGATGGTCGGCTTGTTCTTCTGGGTGATTTGACTGCCTTCTCCGACTAAGGTCTGAAAAGTATATGCCAATATGCTTTATATTTGTATCGGTCTGAAAATTTTGATACGCTAACAAAGTAGAACAATAGACTCAAGGAGGAATTTAATCATGGCATACGAACTACCGGAACTACCATACGCGTACGATGCGCTAGAACCGCACATCGACAAAGAAACAATGAACATTCACCACACGAAACACCACAACACGTACGTAACAAACGTAAATGCGGCCTTGGAAGGTCATGACGATCTTTCTTCAAAATCAATCGAAGAATTGGTTTCTGACTTGAACGCAGTGCCGGAAGATATCCGCACAGCTGTCCGCAATAACGGCGGCGGCCACGCGAACCACTCGCTATTCTGGCAGCTTCTTTCCCCAAATGGCGGAGGACAGCCAACTGGCGCAGTAGCTGACGCAATCAACAGCAAATTCGGAAGCTTTGACGAGTTCAAAGAAAAATTCGAAGCTGCTGGCAAAACACGTTTCGGTTCTGGCTGGGCTTGGCTAGTCGTTTCCAACGGCGAGCTTGAAGTCACTTCAACACCAAACCAGGATTCTCCACTTTCTGAAGGCAAAACGCCGATTCTTGGAGTGGACGTTTGGGAACACGCATACTACTTGAAATATCAGAACCGCCGCCCGGACTATTTGGCAGCATTTTGGAATGTTGTAAACTGGGATGAAGTTTCCGAGCGCTACGAAGCTGCTAAATAATTGTTAAATATTGAAACCTGGACACACACTTTTTCGTCTGAAAAAGTGTGTGTTTTTTTATGTCCGTGCTATACTAACAACTGGATATTTTTTTGAAAGGAGCTACGTGCTCATGAAAACCCCTCAAAAACGTCGTGTTTCGCTGGCGAAGTCCAAACTCCAGTCCAATACGACCTTTCGGATGAACATTCTCTTTTTTGCTATTTTTCTGCTGTTTTCCATGCTCATCCTGCGCCTAGGGTATTTGCAAATCGTCAAAGGGGAAGATTATGCCCGTGCGATTGCCAGAACCGAGGAAGTGGCGGTCAACACCAGCGTGCCGCGTGGACGGATTTTTGATTCTGCCGGACGCTTGCAAGTCGATAACGAGCCTGTCAACAGCATCACGTATACGAAGATGCAGACGACTAAAAGCAGCGAAATGCTTGAAGTGGCTGAAGAGCTCGCCAAATTGATTGAAAAAGATACTGAAAAAGTGACCTTGCGCGACAAGCAGGACTTTTATATACAATTGAATACGGAAAGCGCAACTGAAAAAGTGACAGCTGAAGAACGCGCTGCAATTGAAGCGGAAGACGTGCCCCAAAAGGAAAAGCAGCAAAAGCTCGATGCCTTGGTCCGTGAGAAAATCACCGACCAAGAACTCAACAGCCTGACGGATGAACAATTGGAAGTTCTCGCAATTTACCGTGAAATGACTTCTGGCTATGCGTTGTCGCCGCAGATCATCAAAGGTGAAGGCGTCACCGATGAAGAATTCGCCATCGTATCAGAGCACTTGACGGATCCGAAACTGGAAGGCGTCAATACGGTCACTGACTGGAAGCGCGTAAAAATGACCGATTTGACGATCCTCGGCAGTACGACGACGCCTGACCAAGGGATCCCGGCCAACCGCCTCGATTATTATTTAAGCCGTGATTACTCCCGCAATGACCGTGTCGGCACAAGCTTCTTGGAACAACAATATGAAGATGTGCTGCAAGGCCAGAAATCGAGCGTCAAAAACGTCACCGACGGCCGCGGCCGCGTCATCGAGACAGTGCCGGTAGATGAGGGCGAACCTGGAAAAGATTTGGTCTTGACGATTGACAGCGAACTTCAATATGAGCTGGAAAAAATTGTGGAAGAAAAATTGCTTGCATTAAAAGCAGGGCCAAATTCACAGCTTGTCAAAGACGCGTACTTGGTCATGATGAATCCACAAACTGGGGATGTGCTGTCGATGGTCGGTAAACGCGTCGGCGAAGATGAAAACGGCAGACGCGTCGTCAACGACTATGCGTTTGGTACGTTTACGGCTGCCCATGAAATGGGATCAACCATCAAGGGCGCGACTTTGCTGACGGGATATGCACAAGACGCTGTCGAGATTGGCGAAGTGCAAATCGATGAACCATTGAAGTTTGCAGGCACAACCCAGAAAAACTCGATTTTCAATACGACACCATTCAATCGCATTCCGATGAATGATTTGATGGCGATTGAACGGTCGTCTAACGTTTATATGTTCAAAATTGCTATGGATATCGCCGGTAAGCAATATCAATACAACCGAGGATTGAGTGTCGACCCAGAAAGTTTTGCCTTGATGCGCAACTCCTATGCTCAGTTCGGCCTTGGTGTCGAGACCGGCATCGATTTGCCGAATGAAGGCACCGGCTATCTGGGTGGTGTCAGTCCGGGGACAAAGCTTTTGGACCTTGCAATCGGCCAGTATGATACGTATACAACAATGCAATTGGCGCAATATATCTCCACTATCGCCAATGATGGTTACCGAGTGCAGCCGCATATCGTCAAGGAAATCCGCAAACCTTCTCCTGACGGCGAGACACTTGGGCCGATCGAGACCATCATCGAACCGAAAATCATGAACCGCGTCAATAATACGCAAGAAGAAATTGACCGTGTCAAAGAAGGTATGCGCAATGTGTATATCGGCAGCTCCGGATCGGCACGCGCGCAGTTCAGCGATACGCCTTATACTGCAGCCGGCAAGACCGGTACAGCAGAAGCTTATTATTTTGAACGCGGTAATCCATTTCATAACACCGTGAACGTCAATATCGCACATGTCGGGTTCGCCCCTTATGAAAATCCGGAAATTGCATATGCCGTTGTCATTCCTTATGTGACGACTGATCCAACCAAGGTGCCAAAAACAAATAATGAAATTGCCCGTGCTGCAGCAGACAAGTATTTTGAGTTGAAAGCGCAGCGCAGCGAAGACGAAGCGAATGAAATCAAGCCGCCTTTTAGCGGAACACGAATTGAATAAACAAGCCTTCTATCTAGATGAAATAAACCGCCCAACCAAAGTCCTGAAACGGACGCTGGTTGGGCGGTTTTTATTTTTTTCAATAAGACTTTCGTCATTTACAATTTCTTAACAATGGCTTCATATGTCCTCAACAATAGAATCGTATAGTTGGTCTTGTAAACAACAAACCATATTAGGGGGAAACATTAAAATGAGAAACTGGAAGTTCGCTATGGCATCAACAATTCTTGGAACGGCATTTCTACTTGGCGCATGTGGCAGCACGGAAGAAACTGCAACAGGCAGCGAAACGGCTGATTCCTCATCAGACGAAGCAGTACTGGAAGGTTCGGTCACTGGTGATGGATCATCTACAGTCGCGCCAATCCTTGAAGGCATTGTTGAAGAATACGCAGCAGTTCAACCTGAAGTCCAAGTAACGGTCGGTGTTTCCGGTACGGGCGGTGGATTCGAAAAATTCATCCAAGGTGAAACAGCTTTCTCGAATGCTTCTCGACCAATTAAAGAAGAAGAGGCGGCTGCTCTAGAAGAAGCAGGCATCGAATACACAGAATTCCTTCTTGCTTATGACGGGCTATCGGTAGTCGTCAACCAGGAAAACGACTGGGTGGAAGATTTGACGGTGGAAGACTTGAAAAAACTTTGGGTAGAAGATGGCAGCACAAAAATGTGGTCAGACATCAATCCGGAATGGCCGGATGAAGAAGTCGTATTTTATGCGCCAGGAACAGCTTCTGGAACATACGATTATTTCAATGAAGTCATCCTCGAAGAAGAAGACATCGTCGAATCAGCGACATTGTCTGAAGACGACAACACGCTTGTTCAAGGAATTCAAGGAGATCCAAATGCAATCGGATTCTTCGGCTATGCTTACTACATTGCGAACCAAGATACATTGAAAGTCGTAACTATTGATGGCGTCGAGCCAAACCCGGAAACAATTGAATCCGGTGACTATTCGCCACTATCACGCCCGCTCTTCACTTACGCCAACAATGCGAAAATTGCTGAAGATGAAGCGGCATACGATTTCATGCAGTTCACTTTAGAGAATGCAGGGCAAATGGCTGAAGCTGTCGGATACGTGCCATTGGCAGAAGAGGATTACGAGCAAGGCTTGGCAGATCTTGAGGCGTTGAAATAAATCAAGTTGCAAGTTCAGTCTTAGGGTGAGCAGCTGCTGCTCGCCTTTTGCGGTTGAAAGGGGATTCTATTATGCGGACATCGGTTCAGGAACTGATCGCAAAGTCGAAAGATAAGAAAAGCAAAAAAATTATTGAGAAACTCATCCCGATCCTATTGTTTTTGATCGCTTCTGTTTCGGTTTTGACAACCATCGGGATTGTCCTGACATTAATCATTGAAACCATTACCTTCTTTACAAGAGTACCACTGTCTGACTTCATCCTTGGCACGACTTGGCTGCCGTTCGCCAATAGCGGAGCCCAGTTCGGCATTTGGCCGTTGATCGTCGGAACACTGAAAATCACCGGTATCGCGATCGTCGTGGCTGTGCCGATCGGCATTTCAGCTGCCATTTACTTGAGTGAATACGCTTCTGACAACGTCAGGCGCATCGTCAAGCCAGTTCTTGAAGTTTTGGCGGGAGTCCCGACCATCGTTTACGGCTTTTTCGCCTTGACGTTCGTGACGCCTGTATTGCAAAGCTTTTTTCCGGAAATCAAGATCTTTAACGCGATTTCACCAGGGATCGTCGTTGGCATCATGATCATTCCGATGATCGCTTCGCTGTCGGAAGACGCCATGTCGTCTGTTCCGAAAAGCATTCGCGATGGCGCGCTTGCCATGGGTTCGACAAAATTTGAAGTCGCCTGGAAAATCACCGTCCCGGCAGCATTGTCCGGCATCATTGCCTCGGTAGTGCTCGGCTTGTCCCGCGCGATCGGCGAGACGATGATCGTTTCGCTTGCAGCAGGGTCAACACCGAAATTCGATGGTGATTTCACTGGATCGATCCAGACGATGACCGCCTATATCGTGCAAGTATCCAAAGGTGATGCCGGCTATGGAACGACGATTTACTATTCCATCTATGCAGTCGGCTTCACATTATTCCTCTTCACGATGGCGATGAATATCCTTGCTGGGTATATGTCAAAACGTTTCCGGGAGGAATATTGAGATGAGATACATTGAACAGGAAAAAGTCGTCCGGCGTATGAACGGCCGAATGGTCGTCAACCGGGTCTTTCAAGGGCTCTTTATGTTTGCAACAGCGCTCGCGCTGCTTGCACTGGTGATCTTGCTGTACCGGATTGTCAGTCAAGGGGCAGGACATCTGTCGCTCGACTTCCTTACCAACTTTGCTTCACGGTTCCCGGATCAAGCGGGAATTAAAGCGGCGCTCGTCGGGTCGATCTGGCTGATGGCAGTGGTCGCTCCTACATCCATTTTGCTTGGCGTGGGATCAGCGATCTATTTAGAAGAATACGCCAAAAAAGGGCGCATCACGACATTTATCCAAATGAATATTTCCAACTTGGCGGGGGTTCCGTCAGTCGTCTTTGGTCTTCTTGGACTGACGATCTTTGTCCGGGCGCTGGCGCTCGGCAACAGCATCCTTGCGGCAGGCTTTACGATGAGCTTGCTTATCCTGCCGGTCATTATCGTGGCGGCACAGGAAGCGATCCGTTCGGTTCCGGGCGAATTGCGTGATGCATCCTACGGTATGGGTGCAACCAAATGGCAGACCATCGTGCGCATCATCTTGCCGGCAGCGATTCCCGGCATCCTGACAGGGAGCATTCTTGCTTTGTCGCGAGCCATTGGCGAAACAGCACCGCTGATCGTTGTCGGCATCCCGGTTATCATCCAGTTTTTGCCGGAAGGTGTCATGGACACATTCACCGCCTTGCCGATGCAAATCTATGACTGGTCGAGCCGTCCGCAAGCTGAGTTCCAGACGGTCGCAGCTGCTGGGATCATCGTCTTGATGGTCGTGTTGCTATTCATGAATTCAATAGCAGTCTTCATTCGGAACAAATTCGATAAATCCTATTAAAGTGTCATGCGGAAGGGGAGTTCATTATGAACACAGCAACGATCAAAACGAAAATCAATACAGCACAGCCTACCTCAGTAGAACAAGTTGAGAAGGAAAGTGTTTATAGCACGCGCCAATTGAATTTATGGTATGGCAATAACCATGCCTTGAAAAACATTGATTTGGAAATCGGGGAAAACGAAGTCACGGCGATTATCGGGCCATCAGGGTGCGGGAAATCAACTTATTTGAAAACATTGAACCGCATGGTGGAACTGGTGCCTTCTGTGAAGACTTCAGGGGAAATCCAATACCGCGGCCGCAATATCTTTGAATCCAGTTACGGAGTTGAAGAATTGCGCACACGCGTCGGCATGGTGTTCCAAAAGCCGAATCCGTTCCCGAAATCGATTTATGATAACATCGCTTACGGCCCGCGCATCCACGGCATCAAAAACAAGAAAATCTTGGACGAAATCGTCGAAAAAAGCTTGCGCGGCGCAGCCATCTGGGACGAAGTGAAAGACCGCCTGAACGAAAATGCATACGGCATCTCGGGCGGCCAACAGCAGCGGATCTGCATCGCGCGCACATTGGCGATTGAACCGGACGTCATCTTGATGGATGAGCCAACATCTGCACTTGACCCGATTTCTACTTTGAAAATCGAAGAACTAGTGCAGGAATTGAAAGAGCAATACAGCATCATCATCGTAACCCATAATATGCAGCAAGCTGCGCGGATTTCCGATAAAACTGCCTTCTTCTTGAACGGGGAAGTCATCGAATATGACCGTACGGATACAATTTTCTCTAACCCTGCCGACAAACGGACAGAGGATTATATTTCAGGTCGATTCGGCTGACCGAAAACTGCATTCAGCAGGAACAGTTTCCTGCTGGCCGTAATCAAAAGAAGAATGGGAGGAACAGTAAATGGCAGTACGCGAAAAGTTTGAATATGAACTGCATTCAGCACAAGAACAATTGATTACACTGAGCACGATGGCCATCGATGCGCTCGACAAATCGATGAAGGCGCTTATCGCCCACGATATCGACAAAGCGCTTCAAGTGATCGACGATGACGCCAACATCAACCGCCTCGAAGAAGAACTGAATGACCAGGTGATCTTGTTGATTGCTAAGCAATCACCGGTTGCGACCGATCTCCGGCGCTTGATCGTCACGATCAAAGTAGCGTCGGATATGGAGCGCGTCGGGGATTACGCCGTCAATATCGCAAAAGAAACGATCCGCATCGGGCAGCAGGACCTGCTTGAACCGATCAGCAAAATCCAGCGCATGCACGAACTCGCGACTTCCATGCTGCGCCAAGGCATAGATGCCTTGATCGAGGAAGATGTGGAAAAAGCCAAAGAAATCGCCGACCTCGATGATGAAGTAGATGATTTGTACGGTGAAGCGATCCGGCTATTGTTCCAGCACAGCGCCAAAGAGCCCGAAAAGCTTAGCCAAGTGACACAATTGGCATTTGTCTGCCGCTATATGGAACGATCTGCAGATTATGCGACCAATATCGCGGAGCAATTATTCTACCTCGTCCGCGGCCGCCATTACGATCTAAATAAATAAATGAATGAATGAACAAAAACCACAGCCTGGGCTGTGGTTTTTTATTTAAGGAAATCAATGGGAAGCGGCATTTTTCAGTAGACAAACACTGAAGGTATGCTATAATAATTAAGTCGTATAGATCACGCTTATTAATGAAATGGATTTTTTGAAAGAATTGGGAGGGATATCGATGCGTGTAAACATTACACTAGCTTGCACAGACTGTGGCGAAAGAAACTACAGCACTGTTAAAAATAAGCGCAACAACCCTGAGCGTCTTGAATTGAAAAAATATTGCTCACGTGAAAAGAAAATGACAACACACCGTGAAACGAAGTAAGTAATTGACTGCCAAAACCTCTCGGGGTTTTGGCTTTTTCTTTTGTTATGCGCAGTTTATTATAGAAGTGATACATAGAGGCAATCCACAGTTCAGCAGAAGGGGCGTTTGCGTTATGGAAAAAGCAGTGTTGAGGAAATCGGTCATCGGCCAAATGAGTGAACTTACAAAAACACAACATGCCGATATGTCATCGGCGATTTTGGAGAAACTTCTGGAAGATCCCGATTTTCAAAAAGCCCAAACCATTGGAGTGACTATCTCGCGCTGGCCGGAAGTCAATACGATCCCGCTGATCGAAGCGTGTTGGCAGCTGGGAAAAAGAGTCGCCGCGCCGAAATGTTTTGCAAAAGACCGGACGATGGATTTCCGGCTGTTCAACAGACTTGGCCAATTGGAAATCGTCTACATGGACTTACAGGAACCGATTGAAGCCGATACGGAATCTGTCAGCCCGGAAAGCATTGATTTATTGATCGTGCCCGGCGTTGTCTTTACGCAAAGCGGCTACCGCATTGGTTTCGGTGGAGGCTATTATGACCGCTATCTGAGCGGATTTAGCGGCCATACCCGGTCGCTTGCATTTGATTTCCAACTGGCTGGCGAATTGCCTATCGAAAGCCATGACATATCTGTCGATGGCATCATTACGGAAAAAAGAACAATCGACTCGAAGGCGGTGAGAGCATGAAAGACCTTTACGATGTAATGCAATTACTGAAAAGGTACGGCACGATCATTTATACTGCGGATTTCATTTCGGATATCGATTTGATGGAATCCGACATTCGCGACCTATACGACCACGATTTCATCACGCCGCGTGAATACGCGTCTGCCTTGATGATTTTGCGGCAGAAACGCACAGAATATGAGAAAAAAGGAAAATCATGAAACCGAAAGCGTTTTGGCGCGTCTATTAAGGGTAATTGCTTTCGCTCGAGGGTGATTTGTTCTATACTATAAGGTATTGAATTTCCATTTTACTTGAAACTGAAATTCGCACGAACCGGACAAACGCTCCGGTAAGACGAGGAGGATGTGCGGCAATGAAAAACAAAGAATGGCCTAAGCATTCGGTCCTGGCCATCGCAGTCATCGCGACATGGCTGACGACATATGTCGTCTACAAAACGGCCTTTTCCATTACAATCGACAATGCATTGCAGGAATTCATCCTGTTCTTGAACCCCTTAAGCTTACTATTATTCGCCTATGGAGGCGCGCTCTTCTTCAAGAGCAAGAAAGCAAGAAATCGCTATATCCTAGCCATCGCCGTTTTGACTTCGGTCATTTTATACGGCAATGTGGCGTTCTACCGTTTCTTTACGGATTTTATCACGCTGCCCGTATTGTTCCAAACGGATAATTTTGGTGACATCGGCAATAGTGCTGCTGCGAGCATCTTCTGGAGCGATATTCTCTATTTCGCTGACATCATCATCATCCTGTTGGCGATGCGCTTCGTGAAGGAGAAGGAGACAGCAGTCAAATCGGCAGCGACACACCGCAAAGCATATTTTGTCTTGTCAGCAGCTGTGCTGTTCTTTAACCTCGGCCTTGCCGAAGCAGAACGCCCACAACTATTGACGAGAAGCTTTGACCGCGAAATGCTCGTCAAGAACCTGGGGATGTATAACTACCATCTGTATGATGTTTATATCCAATCGAAATCACAAGCACAGCGAGCGCTTGCGGACGGCTCCGAATTGACGGAAGTGACCAACTACGTCCGTTCGAACCAAGCGGAACCATCTGAAGAAATGTTCGGCGCTGCGGAAGGGCGTAATTTGATCGTCGTGACACTCGAGTCATTGCAGACCTTTGTTTTGAACAATGAAATGAACGGCGAGACCATCACGCCTTTCATGAACGAATTGACACAAGACGAAGATACGATTTACTTCCCGAACTTTTACCACCAGACCGGGCTCGGGAAAACTTCCGACTCCGAGTTCCTGCTTGAGACTGGCATGTATCCGCTGAGCGGAGGCGCCGTGTTCTTTACGCACAGCGGTAATACATTTAATTCCATGGCGGAAAAGATGGGCAATGAAGGTTATTCGACCAATGTCCAACACGCCAATACGAAAAGCTTCTGGAATCGCGACATGATGTACGAATCACTTGATATTGACAAGTTCTATGATATCCAGAGCTATACAGTAGGCGAAGGGCAAGCCGTCAACTGGGGCATGAAGGACATTCCGTTCTTCGAGCAATCAGTCGGCCATATGTCTGAAATGCAGCAGCCGTTCTATACGCGCTTGTTGTCGCTTACGAACCATCATCCATTCACATTGGATGAGGAAGACAAACTGATCGATGAGTTCGATTCCAATTCAGGCACGTTGAACCGTTATTTCCAAACGGTGCGTTATTTGGATGAAGCGGTCAAATCATTGTTCGAAGATTTGAAGGAACAAGGATTGTATGAAAACTCCATCATCGTGATGTACGGCGACCATTATGGCATCTCCGACAACCACAACGAAGCGATGGCGCAGTATCTAGGCAAGGAAATTACGCCGTATGAATCGGCGCAATTGCAAAAAGTGCCATTTTTCGTCCATATCCCAGGTTATGAAAAGGGCTATGTAGATGAGGAAATCGGCGGCCAAGTGGATATGCGTTCGACGATCCTTCATTTGATGGGCATGGAAACCGAAAAAGACATTCAATTCGGGGGAGATTTATTCTCTGAAGAACACGAGGAATTCGTCATTTTCCGTGACGGGCGCTTTGTGACCGATGAATATGTCTATGCGGCGAATGTCTGCTACGATATCGAAACGGGCGAACCGATGGAAGACCAAAGCGTGTGCGATCCATACGCTGAACAGGCTCTTGAGGAGCTCCAGTATTCCGAATCGATCATCAATGGCGATTTGCTGAGGTTCTATGAAGAGGAAAACGGCCAATTGAAAACATTGGATGAACAAGAACAACCGTAAGACAAAAAGGGCTGCCAAACCGATATGGTTATGGCAGCCCTTTTCTTTATGGCCAATAAAAAAACCGGCGCAATGAATGCGCCGGTTTCTTTTTTCTTAATGAAGGCCAGGTGGGTAACCGTGTGTAATGAGAGTTGCAACGGTGAAACCGCCGAAAATAACAAAGGTCCCAAAATTAAATAAGAATCCTAAAACTTCTTTGTTTCTTAGGGTTTGAACTGTACCGATTGCAGCAAGAACTGCTGTGAGGCCGAAAATAACCATCAAAATCCAACTCATCTTATGACACTCCCTTCAACTTTAACAGCCAGTGCCGTCTTCTACTCTTTATATTGTAAAGAAATTCTGCAAGTTTGTCGAGGCGTAAAAATGTCATTCTATTGAACAAGCAAAAGAATGTGTTCATGATATACTGCTAATGAGGTGAAAGTCATGTTAAAAATTGATCGGCTGGAACTAGGCCCAGTGCAAACGAATTGCTACATCATATCAGGGGAAGGCAAGCAATGCGTCATTTTCGATCCCGGTGAGGAAGGTGGGAAAATCCAGGACCTGCTGAAACGCAAGCAATTGACGCCGCTTGCGATTCTTCTGACACACGCTCATTTCGACCATATCGGGGCGGTAGACGAATTGAGGGAGCTATATAAAATCCCTGTCTACCTTCATTACAAAGAACGCGATTTCCTTGGACGGCCGAATTTGAATGGCTCGGGTAAATATGCGGCATTGCCGGATTACCGTGTAGCGGATGCGGACGAATTGATCACCGATGAACAATCGCTTGAAATCGGGCCGTTCAAAATGGAGTTGTTCCATACACCTGGGCATTCGCCAGGCAGCGTGAGCTTTTATTTTCCAGAGGACCGTTTCGCGATTGTCGGGGACACCTTGTTTTCCGGAAGCATTGGACGCACCGATTTGGCGGAAGGCTCAGAACAAGTGCTGCTAAAATCAATCCGTGAATCGCTATTGACGCTGCCGGAAGAAACCTTCCTGTTCCCCGGGCACGGCCCGGAAACGACCCCAAAACAGGAACAACAGCATAATCCTTTCCTGCGTATGTAAAGGACATAAAAAAAAACGGCCGAGATGGCCGTTTTTTTGCGTTCACATTCAATTACTATTAATGACCTGCTCCTGGGACGTGGATGAACGTAGAGTAGTAAGTAAAGCCAACGAAAAAGACTGTCAGATAGGCTCCAAAAATATACATGTACATGCGTTCAGAAATGTTTAAGTATCCAAGAAGAACGAAGAAGCCGGTATTGGCAACCATCAACAATGATACTTCTACCATATCGCCGACATAAAATAAAATTGCAAAGATTCCAGTCCACCATCCCATTAATTTAAACATATTATCCATGGGTAATCCCTCCTTTGCCACAATACAATAATCTCCTATTCATTATATAGGAAGACGAGTCTATGTGTAAACAAGGACTTCGGGCTAGTTTGTGACAAAGCGGTGTAGGCGTATCCATAAAGCGTTCTCTTGCTATGGATACATGCCCTGAAAACCTGGATTTCCGGCCGTAAAGGCGTTCAAATAATTATTTTGGTATTTTCGATATTCAAGGGCCATCCATGTGCTTATACTAATGGGGAGCGGAGAGGCAGCCTCCGCTCGGAGACCCGGACAGGAGGTGAATATGCAAGATATCATTGAACGGCGATGCTTCGATCTATTGCATTCCGCCGTAGAAGAAAAAACCACCGATATCCACATCAGGCCAGAACCCCGCGATTACAGTATCACCTACCGGACGTACAACCAGTTCAAGCCGGTAACAAAAATCCCCTTCGATTTAGGCGATCGCATGATTGCTTACTTCAAATACCTCTCCCTTTTGGACATGAGCGAAAAACGAAAACCCCAAACCGGCTCAT
Source organism: Planococcus sp. MSAK28401 (assembly GCF_018283455.1). Lineage (NCBI taxonomy): Bacteria > Bacillati > Bacillota > Bacilli > Caryophanales > Caryophanaceae > Planococcus > Planococcus alpniumensis. The sequence continues at coordinate 1,603,847 of NZ_JAAMTH010000001.1, forward strand.
TCCATCTCCAGATGAATGGGCATACCCACCATTTCCGAATTTCAACATTGCCTTCAGTGATGACGAAAGAAAGCATCGTCATCCGTGTCATTCCCGACAGCACAGCGTTGTTCCTCGACGAATTGGCGGCATTCCGCGATTCGGCCAGGCTGCTCGAGAAGCTTGCCGGCGAACGGCAGGGCTTGATGCTTTTGACAGGCCCGACCGGCTGCGGCAAATCGACCACTTTGTATTCTCTTTTGCGTCATTGCTCCGAACGGCTCCACCGCAATGTCATCACGTTGGAAGATCCTGTGGAGCGCCAAAATCCCGCCTTTCTTCAAATTCAAGTAAACGAAAAGTCGGGAATGAATTATGCGACCGGCTTGAAAGCGATTTTAAGGCATGATCCCGACATTATCATGATCGGCGAAATCCGTGATGCCGAAACTGCTGAAATAGCCGTCAGGGCTGCGTTGACAGGGCATTTGGTGTTTTCGACGATCCATGCCAGGCATTCGGTCGGCTGCCTCCACAGGCTCCATGACCTGGGAATCCCTTATGAAGACATGCTGCAGACGCTCATCGGCATCGCTGCCCAGAAAATTGTGCCGATGTACGAGGATTTGGACCAGCTCGAGATGAAGCATCGTGCGTTATATGAAATTCTGTGCGATTCAAGTTTGGCGGACGCCATCCGTTCAGCGAGACAGCAGCAGGATTATCAACTGCCGGAGCATTTATCGTTCGGCGGTCAGATACGGGAAGGGGTGAGGATCGGTGCGCTTCATTCCGGTTTCGAGTTCTAGGCGCTTGCCGTTTCGTGAGCGCGCCCAATTTCTGACGAGGCTTTCGGTTTTGATGTCGGAAGGCTATTTGTTTCCCGTCGCCATGACGCTGCTTTTGCCTATGCATACAGAGCGTGTGGAAGAAGCGCTTACGGGCATGGACCGCATCTTGAAAGGCGGCGGCAATGCTGCCGAAGTGCTGAAATTTCTCGGGTTCCGCGAACGCGTGCTATTTCCGGTCGAGATTGCCGAGTTCCATGGCAAGCTCAGCGAAGCGATTCATGGCATTGCTGCCGGATTCAAGCGGACGGAAGAAGTACAGAAGAAACTTCGCAATATCCTCGTCTATCCTGTCTCACTATTGATTCTTACCGCCGCCTTGTTCTTGTTTTTCAGGACCAATTATGTGCCCAATCTGACTGCCCTGATGTCTTCGCTGCAGCACGGCGAAGAAGGCGAAGGGGTTCCGGTTTATTTGCTGCGCATTCCGGACATAGCGATTGCTGTCTTCACGGCTGCTGCGTTATTGGTTCTTGGCTTTCGTGAATATCTAAAGCGGCAGCCTGCCGAGCGCCAAATGGCCTTATTGATTAAGCTGCCGGTTATCGGACCTGTTATGCGACTTTATTGGTCGCAGCTCGCCTCCAGGGAGCTTGGAACGCTTTTGCATAGCGGAATTTCCTTGCAGGAAGCGCTGATGCTTCTGCGCAAGCAGCGCCATCATCCCATCATCAGCCAAATCGCTGAATCGCTGCATGACGAAGTCAAGACCGGCATCGCGCTGTCATTTGCTGTAGATCGCCATGCATTTGCAGCGAACGATATGGCGGCATTCATCCGCCACGGGGAAGCGACCGGCATGCTCGGAAAAGAGTTGATGCTCTATAGCGAAGTGTTGCTCGACAGAATTGAACTGCAAGCCCAGCGTTCATTGAAAATCATCCAGCCCAGTTTCTTTGTGTTGATTGCGGTTTGTATTGTCGCCGCCTATTTGGCGATTCTCTTGCCGATGTATAATCTCGTCCATACGATATAAGGAGGAATACGATGAAACGATTAAAAAACCAACGGGGCTTTACGCTCATCGAAATGCTGATCGTCATGTTGATCATTACGGTATTGATCGCCATCGCCATCCCGAATGTCTCGAAACAGACTTCGGCTGTCGATGAAAAAGGCTGCAAGGCATTCGTCCAGATGGTCCAGGGCCAAGTGGAATCCTACCGAATGGATAAAAAAGCGGTACCGGTGATGGCGGACTTGGTTTCCGAGGGCTATTTGAAAACAGGTGAAACGAGCTGCCCGAATGGAGAAGTGATCAATATTTCAGTTGACGGCGTGGTGACCTCATCAAAAGCCTCCTGAAAAGCAACTCAGGATTTACCTTAATTGAAATGTTGCTCGTGTTGATGGCGGTCGGAATCAGTGCCTCACTTGTTGTGGCTTCTGTTGCATCGCTCGAAAGAAAGCGCGAAGAAGACCGTTTTTTTGTGTTGCTGGAACAAGACATCCATTATGCCCAAAGCCAAAGTTATTCACTCGGTACGTCCGTAACTTTGGTTTTCTGGAATCACAAGCCAGGTTATGAAGTGATGTATGGATTAAGTTATCCGGGATATGCCAGGACCATGCCGAAGTCGATCAGCTTGAACGCGGCCAGCAATATTCGTCAAGTATATTTCACGCCGAGTGGTTCGATCCACCAGCCAGGCACCATGCGCTTTTCGACCAGCAGCGGTGAAAGGACGGTGACGGTCCATCTTGGAAAAGGGCGCGTGGTGGTTTCAAAATGACAAGGGCATCTCCATGGCGGAAACGATGCTCAGCCTGTTTATGGTATTTCTAGTGTTCGGTTCGCTCCTGCCACTCGTCCATGATATGCAGGTCAGGCTCGAACTGAAGAAAGAGCGTCTCGCGGCTTATGAGACTTTGCATGAAGCGGCAAAAACCATTGCCTCTACAGGCAGCGCTGAAGGCCAACGCTCAGTGAACGGCATCTTGTATTCCTGGCAAGCGGAAGGCCATTGCGTCGAGTACGTGGATTTTCAAGGGGAGCAGGTGCGCTTATGCATCGAGTGAACATCCGGTCATCAAAAGGGTTTACGTTTCTGGACAGCCTGTTGGAGTTGTTGGCATTATCGATTATGCTGCCGCTTGTCGCGATGTTCTATCTATTCAGCTCGCAATTTTTGATGGATTTGGATTCCGGCGCGACAGAGTTCCGTCTGTTTGCGCTGGAGCTGCAGCAGTATCTGGATGGCAGTGAACAAATTTACATTATGCGCGATGGAAAAGGCGTTCGCATTGTTCGTGAAGGCGTTGTTTACGATATCGAATTGTATGGTAGCGTCGTGCGCAAGCGAAAAGATCAGCTGGGCCATGAAATCATGCTGACCGATGTAAAAAACAGCATTTTTCAACTGGAAGGCAAGCGTTTGACCATCCAGCTGGAGTTCCAAAGCGGCGCAAAAGAGGAGGCCGATTATGCGCTCTCGCTTCCTGACTAGCCAATCCGGCGCAGTCTATCCACTGTCACTTGTGTTTTTTCTGTCCGCACTGACCCTGTTATCCCATATGGTGCTGCTTTATGCGATTGAATATCAGACTTATGATAGTTTGGAAAATGTTCATAGAAATGCTACTATACAACTACTGATGGAAATTGGGCAAAATAAAATCCCTGAGCAGGGTAGTACGGGTGGGAACAATGAACAGAATATATTTGATCGGTTTTATGGGCTGCGGTAAAAGTGCGGTCGGCAGGAGGCTAAGTTTTTTATTGAAAATGCCGTATTATGATATGGACAAAGAAATCGTCCGACAGATGGGCATGGCGATACCTGAAATCTTCGAGCGTTTCGGTGAAGAATATTTCAGGAATCTCGAAACGGAATTTTTGCAAAATTTGCAACAGGATCATTGCATCATTTCTACGGGCGGTGGCGTCACGATGCGTAAAGTGAACCAGCGCCTCATGCGCCAGACGGGGCTCGTGTTATTCCTGGATGCGCCTTTCAAGGAAATTTGGCGGCGCATCCATAAAGACCCGAACCGCCCAATTGTCAGGCGTTCGACGCGCGAGGAAATCGAAGCGCTCCATAAATCGCGTTACCGTGATTATAAACGGACGGCGCATATCACCATCCGGACCGAGCACCGCACGCTGCGGCAGATTACCCAATATGCTGCATTTCAAGTTAAACGCCTGAAAACGAATGATCAGCACGCATAATAGCGGAACATTCGTGTTTGAGGCGTTAAGGTAAAAAAGATTGCGCTTTCGTTGATTCAATGTTAGGATGTAGTCGAAGTTATACTATTCTGTATAGCGGGATGGACCAATTCAACATTGATTTGGGCGGATGATTGTACGGGGAGAGAACGCATTGGGCGTCGCCGAAGGAGCAAATGATTAAATCATGAATCTCTCAGGCAAAAAGACTCGTACAGGACGCATCTCTGGAGAACGCTGACGATGTGCAGCTACCGATGAGGAAAGCCGTTACGGTAAACTTTCAGGTGCCAGGACAGAGAATTCCCTTTTATTGTAAAGGGGATTTTCTGTCCTTTTTTGTGCGCTTTGAAAACAGGAGGGAAAGAGATTGGGACAATTGAAGCGAACACCTTTGTTTGACTCGTATGCCCGCTACGGCGGCAAGACGATCGATTTCGGCGGATGGGAATTGCCGGTGCAATTTTCTTCCATCAAGGACGAGCATGAAGCAGTCCGCACTAGAGCAGGATTGTTTGATGTTTCCCATATGGGCGAGATATTCGTCTCGGGCCCGGACAGCCTATCTTATTTACAGAAATTGCTGACCAATGATGTATCAAAGCTTCAGGATGGCCAGGCGCAATACACGGCGATGTGCTATGAAGATGGCGGCACGATCGATGATTTGCTTGTCTACAAACTCGAAGATGAGCGCTATTTGCTGGTGGTCAATGCATCGAATATCGACAAGGATTTCGAATGGATGCAAAAACATCACGATGGCCAAGTCGAACTTGATAATGCCTCGGAACGTTTTGGCTTGTTGGCGCTGCAAGGGCCGCTGGCTGAAAAAGTATTGTCTGCGTTAACGGAAGAAGATTTATCGGCGATCCGCCCATTCCGCTTCAAGAACCAAGTAGAAGTCGCTGGGCAGCAAGTATTGGTTTCGCGGACCGGCTACACAGGGGAAGATGGGTTTGAAATCTACGGCAGCCCGCAAGCCGTCACGGCTCTATGGGACCGGATCTTGGAAACAGGTGAATCGGAAGGCGTCGTGCCGGCAGGACTCGGTGCACGCGATACGCTGCGTTTTGAAGCAGGGCTTGCGCTATACGGCCAAGAATTGTCAAAAGAAATCACACCGCTCGAAGCGGGCATCGGTTTTGCGGTCAAATTGAAAAAAGAATCCGACTTTATCGGGAAACAGGCTTTAGTGGATCAAAAAGAAGCTGGGGTACCCCGCAAATCCGTCGGCATTGAAATGATCGACAAGGGCATCCCGCGCCACGGCTATGCAGTTTACACGGGCGATGAGAAAATCGGCGAAGTCACGACCGGTACACAGTCGCCGACATTGAAAAAGAATATCGGGCTGGCTTTGCTGGATGCTGAGCATAATGAGCTGGGCACGGAAGTGGATGTCGAAATCCGCAATAAGAGGCTAAAAGCAAAAATTATCGCAGCGCCATTTTATAAACGCTCTAAATAATCCGAATAAAGAAGGGGACTGCACACGATGAAACATCGCTATCTACCAATGACTTCCCAAGATGAAAAAGACATGCTCGAGACGATCGGCGTCCAATCGATCGACGAATTGTTTTCGGACATTCCTGAAAAAGTACGCTTTAAAGGCGAATACAACATCAAGCCTGCAAAATCCGAATCGGCCTTGACGAAAGAGTTGGCACAGCTCGCCGGCAAGAACGCGGATTCTGTCCGCTACGCCTCTTTCCTCGGCGCGGGTGTCTATGACCACTACAAACCGATCATTGTCGATCACGTCATTTCCCGTTCCGAATTTTACACAGCCTATACGCCTTACCAGCCGGAAATCTCCCAAGGGGAATTGCAGGCGATCTTTGAATTCCAGACGATGATCGGTGAACTCACCGGCATGGATATCGCGAACTCTTCCATGTACGACGGCGGAACAGCGCTCGCAGAAGCGGGCATGCTTGCAGCCGGCCAGACGCGCCGCAAGAAAATCCTCGTTTCCCGTGCTGTCCATCCGGAGTCGAGAGACGTTGTCCGCACTTATGCACTCGGCCAGTCAATCGATGTGGTAGAGGTTCCGCTCAAAGACGGCCGCACGGATATCGAGGCCTTGAAAGAAATGGTCGATGAAAACACCGCGACCGTCATGGTCCAATACCCGAACTTTTTCGGTCAAGTGGAAAACTTGAAGGAAATCGAACCGATTGTCCACGAAGCAGGCGCTTTGTTTACGGTATCATCCAATCCTCTGGCACTCGGCGCACTTACGCCTCCAGGTAAATTCGGCGCAGATATTACAGTCGGCGATGCACAGCCGTTTGGCATTCCTGAAGCATTCGGCGGGCCCCATTGCGGCTATTTCGCCGTAACGCAGAAATTGATGCGCAAAGTTCCGGGGCGTCTTGTCGGCGAAACGACAGACGATGAAGGCAGACGCGGATTCGTATTGACTTTGCAAGCGCGCGAACAGCATATCCGCCGTGACAAAGCGACATCGAATATTTGCTCGAACCAAGCATTGAACGCCTTAGCGGCATCTGTTGCCATGACGGCGCTCGGCAAGGAAGGCGCGAAAGAAATCGCGGTGCAAAACATCGCCAAGACGCAATACATGAAGCAGCAGCTGAAGAAATCCGGCTTCGAGATCGCATTTAATGGCGCCCATTTCAATGAAATTGCCGTCAAGCTCGGCTCATCGGTCAAGGAATTGAATGCGGCTTTATTTGAAAAAGGCATGATCGGCGGCTATGATCTCGGCTTGAGTTACGATGAGTTGCAAGGACATATGCTGATTGCGGTCACTGAGCAGCGTTCTAAAGAAGAAATCGACACGTTTGTACAGGAAATCGATGCATTCGTGCGAGAAACGGAGGCTTCCCATGCATAAAGACAACCAGCCACTCATTTTTGAAATGACCAAACAAGGCCGTGTCGGCTACAGCCTGCCGGAACTTGATGTGCCGGAAGTGGATTTGACTGAATTGCTCGGCCAAGAACTAGTACGCGATGAGTTTGCGGAATTGCCGGAAGTCTCGGAACTCGACATCATGCGCCATTACACAGCGCTATCAAAACGCAACCACGGCGTCGATTCCGGATTCTATCCGCTCGGCTCGTGCACGATGAAATACAACCCGAAAATCAATGAATCCGTTGCCCGTTTCTCAGGCTTCGCGAACATCCACCCGCTGCAGGAAGAATCGACTGTCCAAGGCGCGATGGAATTGATGTATGACCTTCAGGAACACTTGAAGGAAATTACCGGCATGGACGAAGTGACACTTCAGCCGGCCGCTGGTGCACACGGTGAATGGACGGGCCTCATGATGATCCGTGCTTTCCACGAAGCGAATGGTGATTTCAACCGCACGAAAGTCATTGTGCCGGATTCTGCCCACGGAACAAACCCAGCTTCTGCGACAGTCGCTGGTTTCGAGACCGTGACTGTGAAATCGAACGAGCACGGCTTGGTCGACCTGGAAGACTTGAAGCGCGTAGTCGGCGACGATACAGCAGCACTCATGCTGACGAACCCGAACACGCTCGGCCTTTTCGAAGAAGATATCCTAGAAATGGCATCGATCATCCACGAAGTCGGGGGTAAGCTGTATTACGACGGAGCGAATTTGAACGCGGTCATGTCAAAAGCACGCCCTGGCGATATGGGCTTTGATGTCGTCCATTTGAACTTGCATAAAACTTTCACCGGCCCGCACGGCGGTGGCGGCCCAGGATCCGGACCAGTCGGCGTCAATGCAGACCTGATCCCGTATTTGCCGAAGCCGATCCTCATCAAAACCGATGAAGGCTTCACATTCGATTACGACCGCCCTGAGTCCATCGGGCGCGTCAAGCCGTTCTATGGCAACTTTGGCATCAATGTCCGTGCCTATACCTATATCCGCACAATGGGGCCGGACGGCTTGAAGAAAGTGACTGAATACGCTGTATTGAACGCCAATTACATGATGCGCCGCCTTGCGCCTCATTTCGATTTGCCGTACGACCGCCACTGCAAGCATGAATTTGTGTTGAGCGGCCGCCGCCAGAAGAAACTTGGCGTCAGAACGCTCGATATGGCGAAACGCCTGCTTGACTTCGGTTACCATCCGCCGACGATCTACTTCCCGCTCAACGTGGAAGAAGGCATGATGATCGAGCCGACCGAGACCGAATCGAAAGAAACGCTCGATGACTTTATCGATGCGATGATCCAAATTGCGCGTGAAGTGGAAGAAAACCCGGAGATCGTCCAAAATGCACCGCATACGACGGTGATCAACCGGCTGGATGAAACGAAAGCGGCTCGCAAGCCAGTTCTTCGTTATCAGAAACCGTCAGACAGCGAATGATATAAAAAAACCCCGGAAGCAATTGCTTCCGGGGTTTTTGATTATTTGGATTTGATTTTGCCTGTCCATTTTTTGAAGCCGCCCTGCAATTGGAACAATTGCTCATAGCCTTTTTTCTTCAGGAACAATGCAACGCGTCCGCTTCTTGCCCCGTTCTGGTCATACAGATAGACCGGTTTGTCGGCACGGATTTCCTTGTAGCGCTGGCGCAATTGCGATTGCGGGATGTTGCGCGCCCCAAGAATATGGCCGGCTGCGAAATCTTTTGGTTCCCGGACATCGATGAGCTGCGCTTTTCGGTAGCCTTGAATGAATTCTTCCTGGTTCAGATCGGTGACTGCTTTGCGGATGCGCAGGAAGGAGACGACCGCAAAGATGAGGATGGCGATGACGACACCCAATGTGATATACAATAATTCCACTGTTCTTGCCCCTTTCTATACTTACTCATTATAAGAGATATGGTGACGGATATTCAATGGCTATGTTACAGTAATCTGGGCAAATCAGAGGCAATCCTGTGAAGCCTGCGGGCAGGAAGCGCGCTGCGGCTGGAGTTTCAGTTGTCAAGTGCTTTCAACAGGAAAATAAATCGATTTTTGTGCTGAATTATGCGAACATACGTGTCTTTCGTCTCATTTTAACGAAAGGGAAAACGCAGAACCCTTGCCATTGCTCGATTATCCAGCCGCGCAAATTTTCCATCAGAAAAATGTTATTGCGAGTGAGTTTCAATATATAGTATCATGGGAATTGTAATAATACTATATATAGTGTTAAGCCCATATAATATAAAGGAGGATTTGTCAAATGGTTTCCGCCACACAATCCGAATATACATTAAACGTCGAGTCCCTGAACAAAGACATTGAAGCTTTCCCGCAAGTCCACGCGGTAACGAAGGACATGAAGAAAACCCATAAAGGCGTATCCCGCCTGGTCATGATCGACCGCTATTCCTTCAAGGACACTAGCAAAAGTACATTGAAGCCTGGCGATTTCGTCGTGTTGACGGTCAAGGAAGACCCGAAATTTCCAGCACGCGGCCTCGGATATATCGTCTCGATCGACCAAGACGCGAACAAAGCACGCGTGTGGATCGAAGAAGATTACCGCAGCGCCATCGACAACCCTGAAGAAGTAGAGCAAGGCATCGTCAACCGGCCGATCGATGTCATCGAAAAACCGCTCGAAGTATTTTACGAGCAAATCGCCAAACGTAATGCCACTGGGCTTTCTGCAGTCGAGAAAACTCCTGAAAAGCAAAGCGAATGGTTCACGAAATTCTACGAGCAGCTCGTCAACTTGAATTTCGTCCCTGCCGGCCGTGTGCTGTACGGGGCAGGCGCTGACACCGATGTCACGTATTTCAACTGCTACGTCATGCCGTTTGTAGCTGATTCACGCGAAGGCATCTCAGACCACCGCAAGCAAGTGATGGAAATCATGAGCCGCGGAGGCGGTGTCGGAACGAACGGATCGACTCTTCGCCCGCGCAATACACTCGCTCGTGGCGTCAATGGCAAATCATCCGGTTCTGTTTCATGGCTCGATGATATCGCGAAACTGACGCATCTGGTCGAACAAGGTGGTTCACGCCGCGGTGCCCAGATGATCATGCTTGCTGACTGGCATCCTGATATCGCGGAATTCATCATTTCCAAAATGCAAAACCCGCGTATTTTGCGCTATTTGATCGAAAACACCGAAGACGAAACGATCAAACGCTTGGCGAACGATAAATTGAAGTTCAAACCTTTAACTGAGCAGGAAGAAGCGATGTACCAAGGTTTGCTTAACTACCGGACGATTCCGGGCATGGGTGGATTCAACGAAAAAATCATGCGCGATGCAGAAACGAAACTGCGCGATGGCGGGACGTTCTCTGTCCATAACGAAGAATTCCTCACCGGCGCCAATATTTCCGTTACCTTGACGAAAGACTTTATGGAAGCAGTCGAAAAAGACGAGGACTTCGAATTGCGCTTCCCGGCAGTTGAAACGTATTCGAAAGAAGAGATGGCGGTTTATAACGAGGAATGGCATAAGATCGGCGATGTCCGCGATTGGGAAAAAATGGGCCATAAAGTCCGGACCTACCGCGTGATCAAAGCGCGCGAACTATGGAACTTGATCAATGTATGCGCGACATATTCCGCAGAACCTGGCATCTTCTTTATCGATAATGCCAATGAAAAAACGAACGCCACTGCATACGGCCAAAAAGTCGTAGCGACGAACCCATGCGGTGAGCAACCGCTTGCGCCTTATTCCGTGTGCAACTTGGCAGCCGTCAACCTGGCACGCTTTGCAGATCCAAAAACGAAGCAAGTCGATTTTGAAGCACTTAAAGAAACAGTGCGCGTCGGCGTGCGCATGCAAGACAACGTCATCGATGCAACGCCATATTTCCTGGAAGACAACCGCATCCAGGCACTTGGCGAACGCCGTGTAGGACTTGGCGTCATGGGCCTTGCCGATTTGCTCATCTATTCGGACCGTGAATACGGCTCTCCGGAAGGCAACGAGCTGGTCGATGAGATTTTCAAGACGATTGCAGTCGCAGCTTACGAAGCGTCAACGGAACTCGCGGAAGAGCGCGGCAGCTTCCCGTTCCTCGTCGGCGAAACAGATGCAGAAACCGAGAACCTGCGCCGTGCATTTACCGAAACCGGCTTTATGCAAGGGATGCCGGAAGAAATCCGCCAAGCGGTGCTCGACAAAGGAATCCGCAATTCCCATCTATTGACGGTGGCACCGACAGGGTCGACTGGCACGATGGTTGGCGTCTCGACAGGATTGGAACCGTATTATTCATTCACATATTACCGCAGTGGGCGTCTCGGGAAATTTATCGAAGTAAAAGCGGATATCGTCCGTGAATACTTGAAGAACAACCCGGATGCAGAAGAAGACAATTTGCCGAAAGCGTTTGTCACTTCGATGGATCTTGCCCCTGAAGCGCATGCTGATGTGCAATGCATCATCCAGCGCTGGATCGATTCCTCAATTTCGAAAACGGTCAATGCGCCGAAAGGCTATACCGTTGAACAGGTTGAAGGCGTCTATGAGCGTCTCTACAAAGGCGGTGCCAAAGGCGGCACAGTCTACGTCGACGGCAGCCGTGATTCGCAAGTGCTGACTTTGAAGGCTGAAGACAATACATTCGAAGAAGACCATAAAGAAGAAGACACTGGCAAACGTCCCGTCGTCTTGATCGACACGATCCAAGACTTGCGCTCGACCAATGTCACGATCGGATCGGAAGTAGGCAATACTTGCCCTGTCTGCCGCAAAGGGACAGTGGAAGAAATGGGCGGATGCAATACCTGCACGAACTGCGCAGCCCAATTGAAATGCGGACTGTAACAAAAAACTTCAAATAGCCGGAGTCATATTCTCCAGTTACAAAAGCGGAAGCCAAAATAGGCTTCCGCTTTTTTTTAGCTTGTCGAGTAAGTTAAGAATACGTATTTTCCGAAGCTTATCGCTCGCTTTCCGCGGGCGGGAATCGAGCCTCCTCAACCGCTTCGAAACCTTTGTGCTCTCACATCTGCACAGCAGATGCGTCGCAAATGATTAGACTCAGCAATGCTTCGCTTAATCATTGTCTGCGGGGTCTCTCAAACCCGTCGCTTCGCTGCTCCCGCAGGAAAGATAAGGTCGAACTACATGAGATCTTATCTTTGCGAAGTAATGCATAGCATTATTGAGCAGAAGGGTTTACGAGCGAACGCTTCTCCAAATACTGAGATAGTTCTTTGATTTTTGATTGTAGAAAGGACTATCCCCTTTCGATTCATAGCGGCACATATAATTCTTCAACACTATTTTGTCTGCACACGCGTCTCCGTCTTCTGGCTTGCTGCTAATTGAACGTATGCTAAAATGGAAAAGGAAAGTCAAGAAAGGGGTGCAAGAGCATGAGAGTCTTGGTGTTGAACGGTCCCAATTTAAACCGTCTCGGCAAACGCGAAAAACAAGCGTACGGAAGTTTTACTTTGCAGGAGTTGGAGCAGGAACTGTCGGAATTCGCAGAAGAGGAAGGCTTTGAACTGGTCTGCCGGCAGTCTAACCATGAAGGCGAATTGATCGATTGGATCCATGGCGCGGACGATGATGCCATATCGGGCATTGTGTTAAATGCCGGTGCCTATACGCACACGAGCATTGCGATACGCGACGCCATCGCATCGGTCCAAGTGCCGGTCGTTGAAGTACATATTTCCAATATCCATGCCCGTGAAGAGTTCCGCCACTATTCCCATATCGCGCCGGTAGCTACCGGGCAAATCGCCGGATTCGGCAAGGATGTTTACCGGCTAGGGCTCCAGTCGCTCTTGCTTCGACAACAGAAAGGATGAAACTGATGAAATTGATGAAACTGCGCGAACAAATGCAAAAGCGGGAACTGGATTCCCTGCTGGTGACTAATCCGTATAATCTTCGTTTTATTACAGGCTTCACCGGAACGGCTGGGCTTGCGCTCATCACGCCGAATGATGCTTGGTTCATTACCGATTTCCGCTATACCGAACAGGCGGGAGAGCAAGTCACAGAATTTAAAGTGGTCCAAGCACAAAAAGGATTGATCGATGAAGTGGCGCGCATTGCTGGGGAAGCGGCAGTCGAGCGATTGGCATTCGAACAGGATTACATGACCTTTGCGACCTATTCGCAGTATCAGGAAAAATTATCTGCGACGCTCGAACCGGTCAGCGGGTTGATCGAAAAGCTTCGTATGGTGAAATCGCCTGAGGAACTTGAGGTGCTAAAAGCGGCAGCCAAGATCGCCGATGATGCATTTGAGCATATTTGCGATTATATCAAAGCCGGCATGACGGAACTGCAAGTCTCCAACGAATTGGAATTTTTCATGCGTTCACAAGGCGCAACTTCTTCTTCATTCGACATCATCGTCGCATCGGGCTTGCGTTCGGCATTGCCGCATGGCGTTGCATCCGACAAAAAAATCGAACAAGGCGACTTGATCACGCTCGATTTCGGCGCATTATACAACGGCTATGTCTCAGACATCACGCGCACGGTGGCAGTCGGCGAACCGTCCGACAAGCTCAAGGAAATTTATCAGGTGGTATTGGATTCACAAGTATTGGCACTTGAGAAAATCAAGCCGGGCATGACGGGAATCGAAGCAGATGCCATCGCACGCGATTACATCAAGTCGAAAGGCTACGGGGAAGCATTCGGGCATTCGACGGGCCATGGCATCGGCCTTGAAGTCCATGAAGGCCCAGGGTTGTCGTTCCGCTCCGAAACCGTCCTTGAACCCGGGATGGCTGTCACGGTCGAACCGGGCATCTATTTGCCGGGAATTGGCGGAGTGCGCATCGAAGATGATATACTGATTACCGAAACGGGGAATGAGCGCTTGACGCATTCTTCAAAAGAGCTTCGCATTTTATAACAAACGGAGGAACTATTATTATGATTTCAGTAAACGATTTTAAAACAGGATTGACCATCGAAGTGGACAACGATATTTGGCGCGTCATGGAATTCCAGCACGTCAAACCGGGCAAAGGGGCTGCATTTGTCCGTTCGAAGCTTCGCAATTTGCGTACCGGATCGGTCAATGAAAAGACATTCCGCGCTGGTGAAAAAGTCGCGAAAGCGCAAATCGACAACCGCAAAATGCAATATTTGTATGCGAATGGCGATATGCATGCATTCATGGACACAGAAACTTACGACCAGATCGAATTGCCGGAAAAGAGCATCGCATATGAACTGAAGTTCTTGCAGGAAAACATGGATGTACAAGTCATCCAATACCACGGCGAAGTGTTAGGCGTCGAACTGCCGAACACCGTCGTGTTGGAAGTTGCTGAAACGGACCCAGGCATCAAGGGAGATACGGCAAGCGGTGGATCAAAACCCGCAATCTTGACAACCGGGCTTTCTGTCCAGGTGCCATTCTTCATCAACCAAGGGGATAAACTAATCATCAATACGACCGATTCTTCATACGTTTCGCGTGCCCAATAAGTAGAAAAGGCCTCTTTTAAGGGGCCTTTTTTTAAAATGTCGGCCTTACTATTTCAAAATGATTCGAAAAAGTCTAAAATGATGAAGTAGCTAAAACTAATTACATAATAGGGGAGTAGGTATAACATGAAAATCCAGGAAATTCGCGAAATCATTAAATTGGTGGACCATTCATCCATCGACGAATTCAGCTATGAATTCGACGGTGTCAAAGTCAAGATGAAGAAAAATTCATCCAATCCTTCACAACCGGCAGCCGTGCAATCAAAAGCGGCAGAAGAGCCTGCACAGGCACCTGCACCAGCAGCTCCAAAACAAGCTGAAGCAGCTGAAGCGGCACCGACAGAACAGCCGGTCAAAACGGAAGCGGCTGGAACTGGCGACGCATCGAATGAAGACTTGCACAAAATCCTGTCTCCTATGGTGGGCACGTTCTATCAATCGCCATCACCGGAAGAAGAGGCTTATGTAGCTGTCGGGACGAAAGTTGCTGCAGACCAAGTCGTTTGCATCGTTGAAGCGATGAAGCTCTTTAACGAAATCGAAGCAGAAGTGGATGGGGAAATCGCTGAGATCCTAGTCAAAGATGGCCAATTGGTCGAATACGGTCAGCCTTTGTTCCTCGTAAAAGCAAACTAAGGGGGGCTGACAATGATGAAAAAAGTATTGATTGCCAACCGCGGGGAAATCGCCGTCCGGATCATCCGTGCATGCAAAGAGCTCGATATCCAAACGGTAGCGGTTTATTCAGAAGCGGATAAAGAAGCGCTCCATGTTGAATTAGCCGATGAAGCTTATTGCATCGGGCCAAAACTATCAAAAGACAGCTATTTGAACTTTTCCAATATCATCAGCGTCGCAAAACTGACGAATTGCGACGGCATTCATCCGGGTTATGGCTTTCTTGCCGAAAACTCGAGCTTTGCCGAATTATGCGAAGCGTGCGACATCATGTTCATCGGTCCGACAGCCGCGGCGATTTCGAAAATGGGCACAAAAGACGTAGCCCGCGAAACGATGCGCGCGGCAAATGTACCGGTTGTTCCGGGATCAACTGGAATCGTTGGAAGCGAAGAAGAAGGCTTAGAAATCGCCGAGAAGATCGGTTTTCCGGTCATCATCAAAGCGACCGCGGGCGGTGGCGGCAAAGGGATCCGCGTGGCGAGAACGCGTGAAGATTTCGTCAAAGGCTTGAATATGACGCAAAAAGAAGCAGCTGCAGCATTCGGCAACCCCGGCGTCTATATCGAGAAATTCATCGAGGAATTCCGCCATATCGAAATCCAAGTGCTTGCCGATTCGCATGGCAACGCCATCCATCTAGGAGAACGCGATTGCTCGATCCAGCGCCGCATGCAAAAGCTCGTCGAAGAAGCGCCGTCTCCTGCTTTATCAGCCGAACTAAGAGCTGAAATGGGCGAAGCAGCCGTAAAAGCAGCGCAAGCGGTCAATTACCGGGGCGCTGGGACGGTCGAGTTCATCTTTGACGTAGAAAACCAAAAATTCTACTTCATGGAAATGAATACACGCATCCAAGTCGAACACCCGGTCACCGAAATGATCACAGGCATCGATTTGATCCAGCAGCAATTGAAAGTCGCTTCTGGCGAAACACTTGCCTATAAACAGGAAGACGTGACGTTCAAAGGCTGGTCGATCGAATGCCGCATCAATGCCGAAAACCCGCTGAAGAACTTCATGCCTTCTGCAGGCCGAGTGGATATGTACTTGCCGCCAGGCGGTATGGGCGTGCGCGTCGATTCAGCGATGTATTCAGGCTATACAATCCCGCCGTATTACGATTCAATGGTAGCTAAGCTCATCACATTCGCTGATACGCGCGAAGAGGCCGTGGCCAAGATGAAGCGTGCGCTGGATGAATTCGTGGTAGAAGGCGTCTTCACGACCATTCCATTCCATCTCCGCCTCATGGATCATGAGGTATTCAAATCCGGGGATTTCAACACGAAATTCCTGGAAAAATACGATGTAATGGGCTCCTGAGGAGGAACATTCAAATGGCAGAAAAAGTAATCCCCTATGTAAAAATGAAATCACCCGGTGCGCAAGATCTCGGGAATATTGAAGTCGCGTCGGAAGTGTTGGAAATAATCGCCAGCATCGCTGCGACCGATATCGAAGGCGTTGCCAGCATGCGCGGCAATTTTGCTTCAGGCGTCGTTGAACGGTTGGGCAAAAAAGTCCACGGCAAAGGCATCAAAACCGAACTGTCGGATGAAGGCCTGGCGATTGACGTCTATTGCGTCATCGATTACGGCGTATCGATCCCGAATACTGCCAAAAAAATTCAAGAACAAGTCCGTCAGACCTTGGAGACAATGACTTCCCTGCAGACGCAGGAAGTGAATGTGCACATTACCGGTATACATTTCGACAATCCCCAAGTGGACTGATAAGCAGGCTGCCCGCACATGCTGACGCGTGTGTCGGCCAGCCTTCTTTTTTATGGATACGCTGTGCCCATGGTGATTTGTTGGAACATTTCAAACTTGGAAGTTCCACGGGATTACCTGTATAATGAGGGGATAATCAGCTTGAAAAAGGAGACCGGAATTATGATGAAACGACACGAAGCACGGGAAAAAGCGCTTCAGACGCTATTCCAGCTCGATGGAACCGAATTGACGATCGAAGAAGCGATGGAACATGTCATGGACGGGGAAACCGACCAGTTCTATAAACTGCTGGTAGAAGGCACCAACAGCAAGCAACAGGAAATCGACGAAAAACTGAAAGGCCATTTGCAAAACTGGTCACTCGAGCGCTTGCCGAAAGTCGAACGCACCATTTTACGCATGGCTGTTTTCGAACTTGAATATATGGACGATGCGCCGAGCCGCGTCGTGTTGAACGAAGCGATCGAGTTGAGCAAAACTTTTGGGGACGATAAATCAAGCCGTTTCGTCAACGGCGTGCTATCGAAATTCACTGACCAAACTGCGAACTAATCATTGGAGGAATCTACGTGACTGCTGAATTGATTGATGGAAAAGCCGTAAGCCTGAAAATTAAAGAGCGAGTGCAACAACGTGTAGAGAAACTGAAAACAAACGGAATCATCCCTGGCCTGTCGGTCATTTTAGTGGGCGATGATTCCGCTTCGCAAACCTATGTCAAAAACAAGAAGAAAACATGTGAATCACTGGGCATGCGTTCGGATCTTCATTTATACCCTGCTTCACTGACCGAGCAAGAGCTGCTCGAGAAAATTGAAGAATTGAATAACGATCCGGACATCCACGGCATTTTGGTGCAATTGCCGCTTCCTGCCCAAATCGACGAGTTCAAGATCATCACGGCAATCGCTCCTGAAAAGGATATCGACGGCTTCCACCCGATTTCAGTCGGCAATTTGATGATCGGCAAGGACACTTTTTTGCCATGTACGCCTCACGGAGTGGTGGTGCTTCTTGAGCATTACGGCATCGACCCCGCAGGCAAGCATGCTGTCGTCATAGGCCGCAGCAACATCGTCGGCAAGCCAGTCGGTCAATTGCTGCTGCAAAAAGATGCGACCGTGACCTATTGCCACTCAAAGACACCGGATTTGAAGGCGATGACCCAGCAGGCGGACATCATCATTGCGGCAATCGGCCGTGCAAAGTTCATCGTGGCAGACCATATTAAAGAAGGCGCGGTCGTCATCGATGTCGGCATGAACCGTGATGAAAATGGCAAGCTGTGCGGCGACGTCGATTTTGAGGCAGTGCGCGAGCGTGCCAGCTTCATCACCCCTGTGCCGGGCGGCGTTGGGCCAATGACCATTGCAATGCTGATGGAAAATACATTGCTGTCGGCTGAAAAAGGATTATCGAAAGACAAAGCTGCTGAAAGCGTGTAAAATGAATAGCAAATAGAGCTGTTTTTCGAAAGAAAGACAGCTTTTTACTTTCTATAGACAGGGGTTGACATTTTGGCGACCGACCCGTACTTAAGTGTTGCAGCGTTAACGAAATACATAAAAAAGAAATTCGATGCCGATCCTCATTTGCGTGATGTTTACGTAAAAGGGGAACTGTCGAACGTGAAAATCCATACGAGCGGGCATATTTATTTCACGTTAAAAGACCAGAAAGCACGCATGCCAGCGGTGATGTTCTCAGCGAAGGCTAAATCGATGAAGTTCCGTCCAGAAAGCGGCATGACCGTTCTGATCCGCGGGGATATCTCCGTATACGAAGCATCGGGGCAATACCAATTATATGCCCAGTCGATGCAGCCCGATGGCATCGGCGATTATTATTTGGCATTTGAACAGTTGAAAGAAAAGCTCAGCAAAGAAGGCTTATTTAATGCTGAGCGTAAACAGCAGCTGCCTGAGTTCCCTGAAAAAGTCGCAGTCATTACGGCACAGACTGGGGCTGCGGTGCGCGACATCATCACGACGCTCAGGCGGCGTTACCCGCTTGCGCGGATTGTGTTGTTTCCCACATTGGTGCAAGGGCAAGGGGCCGTCCAGTCGATTGTCCAATCGATCCAACAAGCCAACCGCACTGACAGCGACGTCTTGATCGTTGGGCGCGGCGGCGGGTCGATCGAAGATCTGTGGGCATTCAACGAAGAAGCAGTGGCGCGGGCGATTTACGATTCAAATATCCCGGTCATCTCTGCGGTCGGTCACGAAACCGATACGACAATCGCTGATTTTGTGGCCGATTTGCGTGCAGCTACCCCGACAGCCGCAGCAGAGCTCGCGGTTCCGAGCCGCATCGAGCTGCTCGAGCGCGTCATGGGGCAGCGCCAAGTAATGTTCAGGCTCATGTCGAACGATTTGGAACAGCGACGCATCCGCCTGACGCAGCTGCAAAATTCCTATCCGATGGCCTATCCGGACCGGCTTTACCGCCCTTTCATCGAACGCATCGAACGGGCAACGGATGCGCTGCAGCGTGAGACTGTGCTGACAGCCAGGCGTTCAAGCGACCGCTTGGCCATGCTTTCACGCCAATTGGAAAATCGCAAGCCGTCTGACCGCATCCGCCAGGCTGAGCGTGATTTAGCCAGTCTCGGAGACCGGCTCGACCAGCGCATCACCCAAGTCTTCCGGCAGCGGGACCAGCAATTGAAATCTGCGATCCGCACACTGGATGCGCTCAGTCCCTTGAAGATTATGGATAGGGGTTATGCGATTCCGTTTAAAGAAGGCGGAGTGGTGAAATCGGTTGATCAGCTGGAGCTTGGCGACCGGCTGAGCCTTTCATTGAAAGACGGGGACATCGAAACCGTCATCGAAGCGATTAACCCAAAAGATAAGGAGCGCGACTAAATGGCAGAAAATAACATGATGTTCAACGACGCAATGGAGCAGTTGGAGGAAATCGTCAAATTGCTCGAACAAGGCGATGTGCCGCTCGAAGAAGCGCTGACGCTTTACCAGAAAGGCATGGAGTTATCGAAGCTATGCCACGATAAATTGAAAAATGCCGAAACCCAGCTGGTGACAATGATGAAAGACGGAAAAGAAGTGCCTGCTGAAATCGAAGGGGAAGGTAATGCACAATGAACTTAAAACAATTCAGAACCCATTATGAACCGGTTATCCAGCAAGAGATGGCGGAATTGATCAGTGCATTGGCCATTCCGGAATCATTGAAGGAATCGATGCATTATTCGCTTCAGGCAGGTGGCAAACGCATCCGTCCGATGCTTGTGCTTGCCACCATGCATGAACAAGGCGCAGCCCACCCAGATGCTTTGAAAGTGGCAGCAGCGATCGAAATGATCCATACATATTCCTTGATCCATGATGATTTGCCGAGCATGGACAACGACGACTTGCGCCGCGGCATGCCGACCAATCATAAAGTGTTTGGGGAAGCTGTCGCTATTTTAGCGGGAGATGCCTTATTAACCTTGAGCTTTGGCATCTTGGCGCGTCTAGAAGACGTTACTGCGGAAGACAAAGTGCGGCTCATCGACTTATTATCGACAGCTGCTGGTGCAGAAGGCATGGTCGGCGGACAGGTTCTCGATATCGAAGGGGAAGAAAAGCAGTTGGGTTTGGAACAATTGGAGCAAGTGCATTTGTTGAAGACAGGGGCTTTATTGACCTATAGCATCATTTCAGGAGCCATCCTTGCAGGCGCAAATTCTGAGCAATTGGTGACGCTTTCAACTTTCGGCCGCCATCTCGGGTTGGCCTTTCAAATCCAGGATGATATCTTGGATGTCACAGGCACTTCCGAGGAACTCGGAAAAACAGCCGGCAAAGACGAAACGAGCGATAAAAGCACTTATCCCGGCATCTTGACCTTGCCGAAAGCGAAAGAAAAACTGGATTATCACGCACAACAAGCGCTCGATGCGCTTGCGGAACTACCTGGTGAACAGCAGCTATTGAAAGAATTGACCGAGCTGATCGTCCAGCGAAAAAGCTGAAAATAGGGCTCTTGTTTGTACATTTGCCCAGTCTTGCTATAATATGGGGAGACAACAATACAGGAAAATATAGAAAAAAGGTGTGTGATGGCAAATGGATCTTCATTCGATAACTGGTCCATCTTTCCTAAAAGAGCTGAATCCAGAGCAATTGGAGCTCTTAAGCGAAGATATCCGTCGATTTCTCATAGAAAATCTTTCGAAAACCGGTGGCCATATCGGCCCGAACCTCGGCGTGGTGGAATTGACGATTGCACTTCACCGTGTCTTCGACAGCCCAGACGACAAACTGATTTGGGATGTCGGGCATCAGTCCTATGTCCATAAAATTTTGACGGGGCGTGCAGATCAATTCGACACGCTGCGTAAATTCAAAGGCTTGTGTGGATTCCCGAAACGCAACGAAAGTGATCACGATGTCTGGGAAACCGGCCATAGCTCGACGTCGTTGTCCGCAGCAATGGGCATGGCGGCAGCTCGCGATATTAAAAAAGACAAAAATTACGTCATTCCGATTATCGGCGATGGCGCATTGACTGGCGGCATGGCATTCGAGGCGCTGAACCATATCGGGCATGCACAGACCGACATGACCGTTATCCTCAACGATAACGAAATGTCGATTGCACCGAATGTCGGGGCGCTCCATAGCGTTCTTGGGCGCATGCGGACTGCTGGAAAATACAATAAAGTCAAAGACGACCTTGAGTACTTGCTGAAAAAAGTGCCGGCAGTCGGAGGCAAGCTTGCTTCAACGGCAGAGCGCGTCAAAGACAGCCTGAAATATTTGGTCGTTTCCGGCATGTTCTTCGAAGAGCTCGGATTCACGTATCTCGGCCCGATCGACGGGCATGACCTTGAGGAACTTGAAGACAACCTGGAATATGCAAAGAAAACAAAAGGCCCTGTCCTGCTTCACGTCATCACGAAAAAAGGCAAAGGCTATTTGCCGGCTGAACAGGATAAAATCGGCACGTGGCACGGAATTGGGCCATATAAAATGGAAACTGGCGATTTGGTGAAATCTTCCTCTACAGCTCCTTCGTGGAGCGGCCTGATCGCTGAAACGACACGCAAGCTCGCGCGGACAGATGAGCGCATCGTCGCCATTACCCCAGCAATGCCTGTTGGATCTAAATTGGAAGGATTTGCCTCTGAATTCCCTGAGCGCATGTTCGATGTGGGTATCGCTGAACAACATGCGACCACGATGGCCGCAGGACTTGCAACGCAAGGGATGAAGCCATTCCTGGCCATTTATTCGACATTCCTGCAGCGTGCGTATGACCAAGTCGTCCACGATGTTTGCCGCCAGAACTTGAATGTCTTTATCGGCATCGACCGTTCGGGCCTTGTCGGAGCGGATGGCGAAACGCATCAAGGAGTATTTGATATCGCCTTCTTGCGCCATCTGCCCAACATGGTCGTGATGATGCCAAAAGACGAAAACGAAGGGCAGCATATGGTGAAAACGGCAATCGATTACAATGACGGCCCGATTGCATTGCGCTATCCGCGCGGCAACGGCCTCGGAGTGCCGATGGACGATGAGCTGAAGGCTATCCCAATTGGCAGCTGGGAAGTGTTGGAAAAAGGAAAGGATGCCGTCATCTTGGCATTCGGCACGACGATTCCAATGGCACTTCATGCAGCTGAGCAATTGCGCGAAGAAGGAATCCAGGTAGAGGTGGTCAACTCTCGCTTCATTAAACCGTTGGACGAAGAGATGCTCGCATCGATTTTCGGCCGCAATGTGCCAGTTCTGACGATCGAGGAAGCGGTATTGCAAGGCGGCTTCGGCAGTGCTGTACTTGAGTATGCGCACGATAACGGCCACGAGGGCGCTGTCATCGACCGTATGGGCATTCCAGACCTCTTCGTTGAGCACGGCGATGTTGCCGAGTTAATGGATGAAATCCACCTCAACAGCGACGAAGTGGTCAAGAAAGTGAAAATGCGTGTAAAGCAGAATTCACAACAGCAGGAGCGATCGAACGCTCTATGAATAAAGTGAGAAAAGAACGGGTGGATGTCCTGCTAGTAGAACGGGGCATTTGCGAAACACGTGAAAAAGCCAAGCGCGCCATCATGGCCGGGGTTATTTTCTCAGGCACTGAACGCCTTGAGAAACCCGGCGAAAAAATTCCTGAAGATGCGCCGCTTGAAAAAAAGGGCAACGATTTGCGCTATGTCAGCCGCGGAGGCTTGAAACTGGAAAAAGCGCTTGCTGAATTCGCCGTTACCGTGGAAGGCAAAATGATGCTTGATATCGGTTCATCGACTGGCGGCTTCACCGATTGCGCGTTGCAAAACGGCGCACGCCATGGCTACGCGCTCGATGTCGGCTATAACCAGCTGGCCTGGAAAATCCGCCAAGACCCGCGCGTGACTGTCATGGAGCGCACCAACTTCCGCCATTCGAAACCTGAAGATTTTCAGGAAGGCTTGCCGGAAGTGGCGACCATCGATGTTTCCTTCATTTCGCTGCGCATTATCCTGCCGGTGCTGAAGACCATTTTGGTCCCAGGCGGCGATTGCATCGCACTCGTTAAGCCGCAGTTTGAAGCAGGGCGTGACAAAGTCGGCAAAAAAGGCATCGTCCGCGACCCGAAAGTGCATCAGGAAGTGCTGCAAAAAGTAGCTGCCTATGCCATCGACTGCGGTTTCGAAGTAAAGGCCATGACTCATTCGCCGATAACCGGCGGTGAAGGCAATATCGAGTTTTTATTCCATCTTGTTTCCAATGAACAGGCAACAAAAAGTGAATTGCCGGATGCGCATTCGTTTGCTCAAACGGTCGAGCATGCCCATTCTGCATTCAAGGAAAAAAACACACAATCCAATTAACAGGGCAGGGGAATTTATTCCCTGCCCCTTTTTTCTGCCCGGCAGTTGAAAATGAGTGAAGCTTGCTCATAAGGGGTAAATAGTTCTAGTATGGGCAGGGAGTTTCCTTGTTTTCAAAGCGGTTTAGATGTACGATATAAAGCATATGGAATAATTATTCACTCAAGGGGGAGCACCATGAATAAAGGACAACGTCATATCAAAATCCGCGACTTGATTTCCAATCGCGAAATCGAAACGCAAGATGATTTGGTCGACTTATTGAAAGCTGCAGGCTATGAAGTGACGCAAGCGACCGTTTCGCGCGATATTAAGGAACTGCATTTGGTGAAAGTTCCTTTGCAGGACGGGCGCTATAAATACAGCTTGCCGGCGGATCAGCGCTTTAACCCAATGCAGAAACTGCACCGCGCGCTCACTGATGCATTCGTCAGCATTGATGGAGCCAGCCATTTTTTGGTCATGAAAACCTTGCCGGGCAATGCCCATGCCATCGGTTCATTGATCGACCATTTGGATTGGGAGGAAATTTTAGGGACCATCTGCGGTGATGATACATGTTTGATCATTTGCCGTGACGTGGAACACCGCGAAGTGCTGAAACAGCGTTTGATTGAAATGCTTTAATTAAAGAGGTGGATGTATATGCTGCGAGAATTGGATATCCGCAATTTTGCGATTATCGATACATTATCAGTCAGTTTTACAGAAGGCATGACAGTTTTGACAGGGGAAACCGGTGCAGGGAAATCGATCATCATCGATGCCGTGCACTTATTGGCCGGAGGGCGCGGAAGCCAGGAATTCATTCGCCACGGTGCCCAAAAAGCTGAGATTGAAGGCTTGTTTCATATCGAAGGCGAAAAGCATCCGGTCTATAAAAAACTAGAGGATTTTGGAATCCAGGTGAGCGACGGCGATGTTTTGCTGCGCCGGGAGTTGAATGGCAAAGGCAAGAACGTCTGCCGCATCAACGGCAAGCTCGTGACCATTTCCATTTTACGTGAAGTGGGGGCTGCGTTGATCGATATCCACGGCCAGCACGAGACGCAGGAATTGATGGATGAAAAGCAGCATCTTCATCTATTGGACCAATTTGCCGGAAAATTATTGACCAAAGCCAAAGAAGGCTATAGCCATACTTTTGAAAAATACACGAAATTAAAGCGTGAATTTGCCAGCTATAATGAAAACGAGCAGCAAATCGCACAGCGTATCGACTTGTTGACTTTCCAATTGCGTGAAATCGAAGAAGCCCAGCTCGTGCCAGGAGAAGAAGAAACTTTGCTGGAGGAACGCAAACGGCTGCAGAATTTTACCAAAATCTTCGAGTCGATTTCACAAGCCCATGAAGCGATTCAAGGGGAGTCGAAAGGGCTGGATTGGGTCGGCAATGCGATGAGCGAACTGGAACACGCCGCAGCGGTCGATGAACAATTCAAAGAAGCGTCGGAATCGGTTGCAGGGGCGTTCTATCAACTGCAGGACACGTCAACTGAGATCAAGCGCATCCTGGACCAATTGGAATTCGACCCGGAACGGCTCAATGAAATTGAACAGCGCGTGGCATTATTGCAATCGTTGAAACGCAAATACGGCGCGTCGGTCGAAGACATGTTATTGTATCAGGAAGAGCAGGCGGACGAACTCGATAAACTGCTCAACCGCGACCAGCGCCTGCGCCTCGACCAGGAGAAACTCAAGGAATTGACCGAGGATTTGCGCATCGAAGCGGAAGAACTGACGATGCTGAGAAAGCAGGCGGCAGCCAAATTATCAAAAGCGATCATGGAGCAATTAAAAGAGCTCCATATGGGCAAGGCTTCGTTTTCGGTGCAATTCAATTTGCTGCCTAAGGGCAAGTTTGACCGCTTTGGCCAGGACAGCATCGCATTCCATATTTCAACGAATGTCGGGGAACCTTTGAAGCCGCTGACAAAAGTAGCTTCAGGCGGTGAATTGTCGCGCATGATGCTTGCGCTGAAGACGATTTTTTCCAAGCACCAAGGCATCACATCAATTATTTTCGATGAAGTCGACACGGGAGTCAGCGGGCGCGTGGCCCAGGCGATTGCCGAGAAAATCGCCGCCATCGCCCGCCATTCACAAGTGTTGTGCATTTCCCATTTGCCACAAGTCGCTGCCATGGCAGACCAGCATTTGTTTATCGAGAAAAAAGTATCGAAAGACCGCACGACAACATCAGTGAAAGAACTGGCAGGGCGCAAGCGCACGGAAGAAATGAGCCGTATGCTGTCGGGGGCGGAAATCACCGAATTGACCTTACAGCATGCTGATGAATTGCTGACTTTGGCGAGGGACCGGAAGCTTTTGATGAAATAAGGGTCCGGAGCCTGTATTTTAGGAGAGAAAAATATGGAGAAAATAAAAATCGCCATTGCCGATGACAACCGCGAGCTTGTCGAATTGATGACCGAATTTCTCGAATCACAGCCGAATATGGAAGTGGTGGGCGTTGCTTACGATGGCAGGGAATGTATTGGCATACTGGAACAGACCGAAGCGGATATTTTGCTTCTCGACATCATCATGCCGTATCTCGATGGAATTGCGGTGCTTGATGTCTTGCGTTCCGATGAGCGCATGAGCAAGATCCATGTCATCATGCTTTCCGCATTTGGCCAGGAGTCGATCATGAGCCAAGCTGCTGATTACGGGGCTTCTTATTTCATTATGAAGCCATTCGAGACTGAGCGGTTGGTGGTCCAGATCAACCACATCATGAAAAATGGCGACCAAGCAGCTAAGGGCGGCATGGTGACAAAAGACGAACTCATTACCTTGAGATTGAAAGACATCGGCGTACCCCCGCATTTGAAAGGCTATATGTATTTGAAAGCAGCCGTGTCGATCGTCGTGGATGAACCTTCTGCACTTGGCAAAGTGACGAAAGAGCTGTACCCGAAAATCGCCTTGAAGTTCGATACGACGGCAGCGCGGGTCGAAAGATCGATTCGCCATGCCATCGGGCAAGTGTGGGTGCGCAGTGAATCCGTCGCGCATATCGCAAGCGTCTTCGGCTATAGTGAATCACACCTTCAGTCGAAGCCATCCAATTCCGAATTCATCGCCATGATCGTCGACAGCCTCGGCACGAATGAATAATGATCGGTACGAACCGGCGCCTATAAAAGGCACCGGTTTTTTTATTGTTGTGCGCGACAGCGCATCAGTAATAAATGTACTAAACTACATAAGGAAATATAGAAAAATCAAAAAATCGCCCACAAGAAAGCCAAACACTTGCAGCTTGTTAATGAGATGATAAAATAAATGATTAAAACTAGGCCCTATCTAAAAGGGGAGGAAACTATGTCTGAAATCGAAATCTATGCGCATCGCGGCGTCTCAGGCCATGCGCTTGAAAACACATGGCAGGCATTTGAATTGGCGCATCAATTGCAAGTTGGCATCGAGCTGGATATCCAGATGACCCGGGATGGAATTGCGATCATTTACCATGACGATCAATTAAAGCGATTGGCGGGGCTACAAGCAGATGTTTACAAAATGCCTTATGAATCGCTGAAGTCGCTGTCAATTCGCAAAAAGTTCAAGCGTTTCGGTCGCCACTCGATTCCGCTGGCTTACGAAGTAATTGACTGGGCAAAAAAGAAAAGCATTCCCTTAAATATTGAATTGAAGTCTTCCGTTGCCAGGCATCCGGAGGGTCCTGAAATCGTCTGCGCTTTATTGGAAGGTGCAAAAGATGTCCATCTCTCCTCTTTTGATGCGGAGCTTCTTAAAAAGATGAAAAGCTTAATGCCGCATATGGAAATAGCGTGGATCCTGAAACGCGCCATACAGTGGAACGAACTGGAGAATTGCCAGTGGTTCGATAGCTTTCACTTCCACAAAAGATTCCATAAGCCGAGATGGCTCGAACCGATAGCTAAATTGGATAAACCGGTGCGGCTTTATGGCATAGCGGGGAACGAGCGCATCTTGCGAAATCTTCATCCTTCTGTCAAAGGGATCATCACGGATTATCCTGCGCGCGTGAAAGCTCTATGGGAACAGGAAACAACGGAATTGCATCTGTAATAGCAAAAGAATGCCAGGAACCAAGGTTCCTGGCATTCTTTTTAGTTTGTTCAAATACTTGCAGTCATTTATCGCTTCTGGAACCGTTCAGATACATTGCCTTTTTTACGGTCGCGGTTTAACAGGAATCCAGCAAAAAAGCCGATGCCGATTACTGTAAAGAGCGTTCCAAGCGTAAATTGCATCCACAAGGCCGGATACGGTTCGAGCAATTTATTGAAAAGGGTATCCCGCATTAATTTAATGCCGTAAGCGGCCATCACACCAGGAATGAGCAAAATGATAAATGCAATCAATCGTCCCATCTATTCCACATCCTTCATGTTCCATTGTTTCCAATCTGCTCAAAGTTGTCAAGAATTGTCCCCTGCGGTAGTCTAGAAATATGTGTGCAGTCTATTGCATGAATCACAATAGAAAGGTTTGAAGATAATTGCAAAAAGTGATCATTATCGGCGGTGGAATCGGCGGGTCTGCGATCTTAAAATTGCTTGTCGAGTCCGGATGGTTTCATGTCGAAGGAGTCGCAGATATCCAAGCAGATGCGCCGGCATTAAAAGAAGCAGAAAAATTTCGCATTGCCACAGTCGCAGATTTCAAGGAATTGCCGAAAATGGTCGACATCGTCTTCAACGTAACCGGTGACGATGAATTGACGCAACGGCTGCGGCGCTATTATCCGCCGCGGACCGTTATCATTCCTGGCAGTGTCGCCAATATCTTTGTCCGCCTGATGGATGAGAAAGAACATTACATCAATCGATTGAGCAACGAGAGCCACAAAGGGTCGATCATTTTCAACTCAATTGATGAAGGCATGGTCGGCATCGATCTCGACAACCATATCCATTTCATCAACCGCAGTGCCGCACGGATGCTTTCGGTCAAGCAGGATGAAGCCATCGGCCGCCATATCCACGAACTGATTTCGATGAGCGAATTGCCGAGGATTATCGAAACGGGCAGGACGGAATTGAACCGGGAGCTTGAACTGAAAGACGGATCGAAAATCGTCACAAGCCGTTTCCCCATGATTGATGAAAACGGCGAATTAATTGGTGCGTTCGCAGTGTTCAAGGACATTACGGAAGTCGTTTCGCTCGCAGAGGAAATTACCGACTTGAAAGAAATCCAGACGATGCTGCAAGCGATCATTCAATCCAGCGATGATGCGATTTCGGTAGTGGATGAAAAAGGCAACGGCTTGCTTGTCAATCCGGCCTATACAAGAATCACGGGGCTTGAGATGGAGCAAGTGATCGACCGGCCGGCATCTGCGGATATCTCGGAAGGTGAAAGCATGCACTTCAAAGCTTTGCAAACCCGCAAGCCAGTGCGTGGCGTCAATTTAAAAGTCGGCCCTGCAAAACGGGAAGTCATTGTCAACGTAGCGCCGATAATCGTCGATAACCAGTTAAAAGGAAGCGTCGGAGTCATTCACGACACGACGGAGATCCGGTCGCTCATGAAAGAGCTGGACCGGGCGAGGAGCATCATCCGGACGCTTGAGTCAAAATATACATTCGACGACATCATCGGTTTATCTTCTGAGATGCAATTGTCGCTGCAGCAAGCGAAACTCGCAGCCCAGACGCTTGTGACGGTGCTGCTGCGCGGAGAATCAGGAACGGGCAAGGAATTGTTCGCCCACGCAATCCACAGCGACAGCGAGCGCCAATTCAACAAATTTGTTCGCGTCAATTGTGCGGCAGTGTCGAGCGAACAGCTCGATGCCGAATTGTTCGGGTACGAGGAAGGCGCGACGCTTGAAAGCCGAACCGGGGCGAAGCGCGGTTTGTTGGAAGAAGCGAATAATGGCAGCATCTTCCTCGATGAAATCGGGGAATTGTCACCGCAGATCCAAAGTAAATTGCTGCGCGTTTTGCAAGAACACGAAACGATGCGGATTGGCGGGACCAAACCGATTCCGGTCAATGTGCGTGTTATCGCATCGACCAATGCCAATATGGAAAAAGCGCTGCTAGACGGGACCTTCCGTGAAGATTTGTATTATCGGCTGAACCGCATGCCGATCTTGATCCCCCCGCTGCGCAGCAGGAAGCAGGACATTCCGCGCATCGTCGACCGTCTGTTGTTAAAGCTTAATCAGGAATACGGGCGGAATGTAGAAAGTGTGTCGGAGAAAGCTTTGCAGTTTCTGAAAATGTACGATTGGCCAGGCAATGTGCGGGAACTGGAAAATATCTTGAGCCGCTCGATGATTTTCATGCAGATGAACGACAAAACGATGACAGAAGAGCACATCCCTTTGGATATGCTGAAAGCGAAAGAAGCAAAGAACGAAGTGGTCATTCCAGCATCAGCTCCTCTGCAGGAGCAACTGGAAACAGTTGAGCGTGGAATCCTCCACAGAGCGTTGGAAGAAGCGAAAGGGAACAAGTCAAAAACTGCTAAACAGCTTCAAATTTCCTTGCGCACTTTATACTATAAATTGGAAAAATTCGGACTACTATAGGGTTTTGCAACTCCTTGCAAGGTTTTGCAATAATTTGCAAAGAGAACTACTGTATTTTGCAAATAAAACGCTTACATCCCTTATATCTCAGGCTTTCATCTGTTTTAATTAAAAAGAATGAGGTGATAGATATGACCACTTTACAGACCATCGTCGATGAAATCGACTTGCAGGAAGAGCACGCCGTGGCTGTGGCAGCAGCTGCTGACCACGCAGTATTGGAAGCCATTTCATTAGCGCTCGACCAGAATCTCGCAAGCTTTCATCTATATGATGATGAATCAACACTAAAGCAATTAATCGCTGCTGATTTCCCGCATTTGAAAGGCCATCCGAAACTGATGATCCATCATGCTAAGGGGCCTCAATTGGCGGCAAAAGAAGCGGTGCGGGCGGTTTTCATGAATGACGCCAGCGTCTTGATGAAGGGACATATCCCGACCGCAACCTTGATGAAAGCGGCACTCAATGCTGATTACGGCCTTCGCACAGGCTCGGTGCTGTCCCATGTAGCGGCTTTTGAAGTCGAAGGCTATGACCGGCTCATTTTCGTCACCGATGCCGGTATGAACCTTGAACCGTCGCTTCAGGAAAAAGCTCAAATCATCCGCAATGCCGTACAAGTGGCGCGGGCAACTGGTGTCGAATTGCCGATCGTCGCGGCCCTTGCGGCTGTGGAAGTCGTTAATCCTGCGATGGAGGCGACTTTGGATGCTGCAGCATTGACCGCCATGAACAAGCGCGGGCAAATTACGGATTGCATCGTTGATGGGCCGCTTGCCTTGGATAATGCAATTTCCGTTGAAGCGGCAAAGCATAAGCGCATCGAAGGGGATACGGCAGGGCATGCAGACATTTTGCTAGTGCCGAATATCGAAGCCGGCAACATCCTCTATAAATCGCTTGTCTATTTTTCCAAAGCAAAAGTTGGAGGCATCATTGCGGGAGCTAAAGCACCGATTGTCTTAACATCGCGCGCTGACAGTTCAGAAAGCAAATTATTTTCTCTCGCTTTAGCCTTGCGCTCAGCGACTTTATAAAGAGCAGCTTCAATTCAAGGGAACCCTTGAAGAACGGCGGCCAATAACCTTACAAGCAATAAAATAGCATAAACTACTAGGAGGAATTTACGATGGAAATTTTCAAAAAGATGGAAGAACACGATTACGAGCAATTGGTATTTTGCCAAGATAAAAATTCTGGTCTAAAAGCCATCATCTGCATCCACGACACGACGCTCGGGCCAGCACTTGGCGGCACGCGCATGTGGAACTACGAAACTGAAGAAGAAGCGATTGAAGACGCGATTCGCCTAGGGCGCGGCATGACTTACAAAAATGCAGCAGCCGGTCTTAACCTCGGCGGCGGAAAAACCGTTATCATCGGCGATCCATTGAAAGATAAAAATGAAGAAATGTTCCGCGCTTTTGGCCGTTTCATCCAAGGGTTGAACGGGCGTTACATCACAGCTGAAGATGTGGGTACAACTGTCGCTGACATGGACATAATCCACGAAGAAACTGATTTCGTTACAGGTATCTCACCGGCATTCGGTTCATCAGGCAACCCGTCACCTGTTACTGCTTATGGCGCTTACATCGGCATGAAAGCGGCAGCTATGGAAGCTTACGGCGATGATTCACTAGAAGGCAAAACAGTAGCAGTACAAGGCGTCGGAAACGTCGCTTACCCGCTATGCGAATACTTGCACAAAGAAGGCGCGAAATTGATTGTCACTGACATCAACAAAGAAGCGGTTCAACGTGCTGTTGAAGCATTCGGCGCTACTGCTGTCGAGCCAAACGAAATCTATTCGGTAGAGGCGGATATTTTCGCGCCGTGTGCAATGGGTGCCATCATCAACGATGAGACAATTCCACAATTGAAAGTGAAAGTGGTCGCAGGATCTGCGAATAACCAATTGAAAGAACAGCGCCACGGCGATGAGCTCGAAGCACGCGGCATCGTTTACGCACCGGACTTCGTTATCAACTCAGGCGGTGTCATCAACGTAGCGGATGAGCTTTATGGCTACAATAACGAACGTGCGATGAAACGCGTCGAAACGATCTACGACAGCATTACACGCATTTTTGAAATTGCCAAACGCGACGGAATTCCAAGTTATATTGCAGCTGACCGCATGGCGGAAGAGCGCATTGAGCGCGTACGCAACTCAAGAAGCCAATTCTTGCGCAACGGCCACGGCCATGACATTTTAAGCAGACGCTAAGATTGAAGAAAGAAACGGAGGAATCGATGTGCAAAAACAGCTGAATCGAATTCTGGTCATTAACCCCGGCTCAACTTCGACAAAGATCGGCGTTTTTGACAACGATGTCCAGATCCTTGAAAAGACTATCCGCCACTCGACAGAAGAGCTGGCGGATTTCCCTGCCATTATTGACCAGTTTCAATTTCGAAAACAAAATATATTAGAAGCGCTTGATGAGGAAGGCATGAACGTCTCGAAACTTTCTGCGGTATGCGGAAGAGGGGGATTGCTGCGGCCGATTGAAGGCGGAACCTACGCCGTCAACGAAGTGATGCTCGAAGACTTGCGCGAAGGCTATTCCGGCCAGCACGCTTCCAATCTCGGCGGCATTATCGCCCATGAAATTGCCGAAGGGCTTAATATCCCGGCATTTATCGTCGATCCAGTCGTCGTCGATGAATTGTCACCTGTAGCGCGCATTTCCGGCTTTTCATTGATCGAGCGAAAATCGATCTTTCATGCCCTGAACCAAAAGGCAGTCGCAAGGCGCTATGCGAAGGAATCAGGGCGCGCATATAAAGACCTGCGCCTCATCGTCACGCATATGGGCGGGGGCATCACGGTCGGCGTGCATGAAGATGGCAAAGTCGTTGATGTCAATAACGGCTTGCATGGCGACGGCCCTTTCAGCCCAGAGCGGGCAGGGACCGTGCCGGCAGGCGATTTGGTCGAATTGTGTTTTTCGGGCCAATATTACCGCCACGAAATCATGAAAAAACTAGTCGGGCAAGGTGGATTAGTTGGCTATCTTGGCACGAATGACGCCGTGACGGTCGAAAAACGCATTCAAAAAGGTGATAAAGAAGCAGCGTTGATTTACGATGCGATGGCTTATCAAGTCGCGCGGGAAATCGGTTCTGCAAGCGCCGTGTTAAAAGGGCAAGTCGATGCCATCATCTTAACGGGTGGCCTCGCTTATGGAAAAGACTTCGTTAAATCGATCTCAGACCGGATTTCTTGGATCGCCGATGTCGTCGTCCATCCCGGCGAAAACGAACTGCAAGCACTCGCAGAAGGCGCCAGCCGAGTCCTCGACGGCGAAGAACAAGCTCGAATCTATCCAAACGGTTAATCATTCCAAAGGAGGAATACCCCATGGCTCAAAATTACGATGTCGTCATCCTAGGCGGCGGTACGGGCGGTTATGTAGCGGCAATCCGCTCAGCCCAGCTCGGCCTCAAAACTGCGATTGTCGAAAAAGGAAAACTGGGCGGCACATGCTTGCACCAAGGCTGCATCCCAAGTAAAGCATTGCTCCGCAGTGCGGAAGTGTATGCAACAACCAAAAACCACGCAGCCGACTTTGGCGTTAACACGGGTGAAGTTTCACTCGATTTCTCACGCGTTCAACAGCGCAAACAAGGAATCGTCGACCAGCTCCATGCCGGCGTACAAGGCTTGATGAAAAAAGGCAAAATCGATGTTTACGAAGGTATTGGCCGTATTCTTGGGCCATCGATTTTCTCGCCAAACCCAGGAACGATTTCCGTCGAAATGAACAACGGCGAAGAAAACGAGATGCTCATTCCGAACAACGTTATTATCGCTACCGGTTCCCGTCCACGCACGTTGCCGGGCCTTGATATCGATGGGGAAGTAGTCATGAGTTCTGAAGAAGCGCTCGCGATGACCGAATTGCCAAAATCCATTTTAATTGTTGGTGGAGGCGTTATCGGAATTGAATGGGCATCAATGCTTAATGATTTCGGCGTCGATGTGACGGTGCTTGAATACGCAGACCGCATCATACCGTCAGAAGACAAAGACATCTCCAAAGAAATGCAGAAACTATTGAAGAAAAAAGGCGTCAAATTCGCAATAAGCGCGAAAGTTTTGCCAGAAACCGTTGAAAAAGGCGATGGCCAAGTTTCAATCCAAGCCGAAATCAATGGCAGCAACGAAACTTTCACTGCTGAAAAAATGCTGGTATCGGTCGGACGCCAAGCGAATGTGGAAAATATCGGAATTGAAAACACGGATATCCTCATCGAAAAAGGCTTTATCCACGTGAAGAACACGTTCCAAACAAAAGAATCCCATATTTACGCAATCGGCGACGTCATCGGCGGCATGCAGCTGGCTCACGTAGCTTCTCACGAAGGCATTACAGCTGTTGAGCATATTAAAGGCAACGCGCCGCATGCTATCAATTACGATCTAGTATCTCGCGCTGTCTATTCGAATCCCGAAGCGGCAAGCGTTGGCATTACGGAAGACCAAGCGAAAGAGCAAGGCTATGAATTGAAAACCGGAAAATTCTCATTCAAGGCGATCGGCAAAGCGCTGGTCTACGGAGAATCGGATGGCTTCGTGAAAATCATTGCAGATAAAGAAACGAACGATATCCTCGGCGTCCATATGATCGGCCCACACGTGACGGACATGATCTCAGAAGCCGGGCTTGCCATGGTACTCGACGCAACGCCATGGGAAATTGCAGATACCATCCACCCGCACCCGACGCTTTCAGAGGTCATGGGCGAAGCAGCTTTAGCCGTAGACGGCAAAGCGATTCATAGTTAAAGGAGGAAATTCAATGGCTACGAAACACGAAGAAGTAGGTTTGACGAACGAAGATGTCTTGAAAATATATGAAACGATGTTGACGGCACGCCGCGTCGATGAACGCATGTGGCTCCTGAACCGTGCAGGGAAAATTCCTTTCGTTATTTCTTGCCAAGGACAGGAAGCAGCACAAGTAGGAGCTGCTTATGCGCTCGACAACACGAAAGATTACGTCGCGCCTTATTACCGCGACCTTGGTGTGGTCATCCACTTCGGCATGACGCCGAAAGACCTGATGCTGTCGGCATTTGCCAAAGCAGAAGATCCAAACTCCGGCGGCCGCCAAATGCCTGGGCATTTCGGCCAGAAGAAAAACCGCATCCTGACAGGTTCTTCGCCTGTAACGACGCAGCTGCCGCATGCAGTGGGCGTTGCGCTGGCTGGAAAAATGAAGAAACAGGATTTCATTACATTTAATACACTCGGGGAAGGTTCTTCCAACCAAGGCGATTTCCACGAAGGCTTGAACTTTGCCGGCGTCCATAAATTGCCGGTCATCACGATGGTCGAAAACAACCGCTATGCGATTTCTGTGCCCTTTGAACGCCAAGTGGCAAGCAAAAACGTTTCGGATCGTGCGGCAAGCTATGGCATGCCAGGTGTCACAATCGATGGAAACGACCCGATCGAAGTGTACAAGCACGTAAAAGAAGCAGCAGACCGCGCACGCAACGGCGAGGGCCCGAGCTTGATCGAGACGGTTTCAGAACGCATGACGGCCCACTCATCTGATGATGACCATCGCCAATACCGTTCAGCGGACGAACTCGCTGCACAAAAAGAAAAAGACCCGATCCTGTTGTTCGGTGCTTATTTGAAAGAAAACGGCATCATGAACGACGATCTTGAAAAAGAAATCAACGACCGCATCATGGCGTTGGTCAACGAAGCGACAGACTATGCAGAAAACGCGCCATATGCAAAAGCAGAAAGTGCAATGGAACACGTCTATGCTGAAGAAGGAGGAAACGAATAATGGCAGTTATGAGTTATATCGATGCCATCACGCTTGCCATGAAAGAAGAAATGGCACGTGACGAAAACGTTTTCGTGCTCGGGGAAGATGTCGGGAAAAAAGGCGGCGTTTTCAAAGCGACGCAAGGGCTTTACGACGAATTCGGCGAAGACCGCGTAGTTGACACGCCACTCGCTGAATCGGCTATTGCAGGTGTTGGAATCGGAGCCGCGATGTATGGCCTGCGCCCAATCGCTGAATTCCAGTTCGCGGATTTCATCATGCCGGCAGTCAACCAAATCATTTCAGAAGCTTCACGCATTCGCTACCGTTCAAACAATGACTGGTCTTGCCCAATCGTCTTCCGTGCCCCATTTGGCGGCGGCGTCCACGGCGCTTTGTACCATTCGCAATCGGTCGAAGCGGTATTTGCCAACCAGCCTGGATTGAAAATTGTCATCCCATCCACACCATATGACGCGAAAGGGCTATTAAAAGCCGCGATCCGCGACGAAGATCCGGTCATGTTCTTCGAGCACAAGCGCGCTTACCGCTTGATCAAAGGCGAAGTGCCGGAAGATGATTACACAATCGAAATCGGTAAAGCCGATGTTAAACGCGAAGGCGAAGACATCACCGTTATCACGTACGGATTAGCTGTCCACTTCGCGTTGCAAGCTGCAGAGCGCCTGGCTGAAGATGGCTACTCAGTTCACATTCTGGATCTGCGCACCATCTATCCATTGGATAAAGAAGGCATCATCGAAGCAGCGAAAAAGACCGGAAAAGTCCTGCTTGTCACAGAAGACAATAAAGAAGGAAGCATCATCGGAGAAGTAGCAGCAATCATCGCTGAAAACTGCCTATTCGACCTTGACGCGCCGATCAAGCGTCTCGCTGGACCGGACATCCCGGCGATGCCGTACGCACCGACCATGGAGAAATTCTTCATGATCAACCCGGACAAAGTAGAAAAAGCCATGAGAGAACTAGCTGAGTTTTAAGAAGAAAAGCGGAGTTGCCCATCTAGCCCCGACAAGCGCTGGAGGTCATGTCAGCACTGGCGCTTTTTGCCAGTGCAGGCGGGACCGAAGCGACCTCGAGGGGCTGGGCAACGGAGCTGGACAGAAGAAAAGCGGAAATGGCCGGTAAGGTTCGACAGGCATAAGACAGGCTGGCGAAGCAGCGCTTTTTGCTGCATAGCCAGAATGGCTTATGACCCGAGAAGCTGGCCATTGCAGCTAGACAGAAGAAAAGCGCAGTTGCCCATCTAGTCCCGACAAGCGCTGGAGGTCACGCCAGCACTGGCGCTCTTTGCCAGTGCAGGTGGGGCCGAAGCGACCTCGAGGGACTGGGCAACGGAGTTAGACAGAAGAAAAGCGGAAATGGCCGGTAAGCTTCGACAGGCATAGGCCTGAGGAGCTGGCCGTTAACGCATAACCCTTATAAATGAATATGCATCACAGATTGAAAAGGAGGAATCCCTTTGGCTATTGAAAAAATCACGATGCCCCAACTTGGCGAAAGTGTGACAGAAGGCACAATCGAAAAATGGCTCGTCCAGCCAGGCGACCATGTAAACAAGTATGACCCGTTGGCGGAAGTCAATACCGATAAAGTAACAGCAGAAGTTCCTTCATCCTTTACAGGGACGATCAAGGAATTGATTGCATCTGAAGGCGATACATTGGAAGTCGGCGAAGTGGTCTGCACCATCGAAACTGAAGGTGGAGATTCTGAACCAGTTGAAGAAGCAAAACCCGCTGAAGGAGAAAAAGCCAATGAAATGCCGGCTGCAGGAGCCGCACCGACCAAAAAGCTCGAAGGTGAAAAAGGCTCTTCAAAACCAGCGAAGCCACAAGGCGGCAAAGCACGTTATTCACCGGCTGTTCTTCGACTCGCACAAGATCACGATATCGACTTGAACCAAGTTGAAGGATCCGGAAACGAAGGCCGCATCACGCGCAAGGATTTGATGCAATTGATCGACAGCGGCAACATCCCGCAAGCTGGCGGCGAAACTACACAAGCGGCTCAAGCAACTGAGTCAAAAGAGCCTGCTCAACCAGCTGCGCCGCAACAAGCACCAAAAGCCCCAGCTGCCAAGGAAGAATCGATTGAATCGGCTCCTGGCGATATCGAAATCCCAGTCACCGGCGTGCGTAAAGCGATTGCAGCGAATATGCTCAAGAGCAAGCACGAAGCACCGCATGCGTGGATGATGATCGAAGTTGACGTGACAGACCTTGCGCAATTCCGTGATTCCATCAAAGGCGATTTCAAGAAAAAAGAAGGATTCAATATCACGTATTTCGCTTTCTTCGTCAAAGCGATCTCCCAAGCATTGAAAGAATTCCCAATGATGAACTCGATGTGGGCAGGAGACAAGATCATCCAGAAGAAAGACATCAACATCTCGATCGCTGTCGCTTCGGATAATGCCTTGTTCGTTCCAGTTATCAAGAACGCTGATGAAAAATCCGCGAAAGGCATTGGCCGCGAAATCAACGAACTGGCGCAAAAAGCGCGCACAGGCAAGTTGAAGTCGGCTGATATGCAAGGCGGCACGTTCACCGTCAACAACACCGGTTCATTCGGTTCTATCCAGTCAATGGGCATCATCAACCACCCGCAAGCTGCGATTATCCAAGTGGAGTCGATCGTTAAGCGTCCAGTCATCATGGATGGCGGCATGATCGCTGCACGCGATATGGTGAACTTATGCCTGTCGCTCGATCACCGTGTGCTCGACGGCCTCGTGTGTGGACAATTTTTGGCTCGCGTCAAAGAAATTCTCGAAAAAATGAACAAAGACAATACATCTGTGTATTGATGAAAAGTTTGGAGTCTTCGGACTTCAAGCTTTTTTTTCTTTCAGTAACTTGCTGTGTCAGGTAAAATGAAGACAGAAAGCTTTGAGGAGGGAATAGTTTGACGATTGAATCGATGAAAAACATTCAGTTTCCTGAGCGTACATACGAAGAATGGAAACAAGCGGCGGAAGCTGCATTGAAAGGGAAAGATTTTGAAAAGGTGATGAAAACGGACACCGTTGAAGATATCACCCTCGAACCCCTCTATACAAAAGACATGCTGGAGCGATCCGTATCCGACGTGGATGCCCAAGTAGCTGCTGTCCAGGGTGGAAAGTACAGCCCTTCCTGGATTGTGGCGCAGGAAATTACGGCGCATGATGCTGAGGAATTTTTGGCCGTGACAAAAGACGATTTGTCCCGCGGCAATGAAGCGGTCGTCTATTCCGGTGCTCAGCCTTACAACTGGACTGAAACGCAGCTAGAACAGCTTGCAGACTTGATCGTCCGCTATCCAATATATTTCAAAGTGACAGAAGACGCAGATCCGATTTTGCGCGTGTTCGAACATCTAACTGCCGAACAGCGGGCAAGTGTGCAAGGCGTCATTTTCACGGAAGAGCCAATTCAGGTACCTGAAAATGTCCGTACTGGGTTGATCGATACACTGCCGACGCACAATGCCGGAGGGACGATTATCCATGAACTTGGTGTAGCGCTTAGCATGATGGCTGAAGCGCTGGACCAGCAGAATTTCGAAACAGCGGCGAAGAGCTTTTGGGTGCGTTTTGCAGTCGACACCCATTTCTTTCAGGAAATTTCCAAAATACGGGCGTTCCGTGTATTATGGCAAGCATTCTGCTCCGCCTACGGCAAACAAGCGCCGCGCATTCCGGTGTTCACGGAAACTTCGGTGCGTTCGTATTCCAAATTGGACCCTTATGTCAATTTGCTGCGGGCAGGCAATGCGACTTTTTCCGCCGTCCTTGCGGGAACGGATGGCCATACCGTGCACCCACATGATTTCCTGACAGTTCCGACTGGCTCAAGCCGGCGCATCGCACGCAATGTGCAATTGGTCATTAAAGAAGAATCCCATGTGTCGCATGTCACCGATGCTGCAGCTGGATCTTATTACATCGAAAGCCTGACGCGTGAATACGTCGATGCAGCCTGGAGCTACTTCTTGGAAATCCAGGAAGCAGGAGGCTATTCTACAGTGAAGCGGACTGGCTGGCTGACAGACGACATTCAAGCCAAATGGCTCGATCGCGAACAGCAAGTGGCCAACCGCAAAGCTTCCTTGATCGGCACGAATATTTACGCCAATCCACAAGAACCGGTGAAAGACGCAAAAATCGATACAGCCCATTTGGAGTATATGACAGCCAAACGCTTGGCGACGCCATTCGAAAAATTACGTGCGAAAAGCCGTGAAACGAGCATCAAATCGGCCGTTATCTTGTTGGAGCCATTAAAAGCCGTGAAACCGCAGGCAGATTTTGTACAAGGTTTCCTATCCGCGGCGGGAATCGAACCCGAAATCAGCCCGTATCTTTCATCCGCTGATGAACTAAACCGATACATCCGTTCTGAAGAGCTCGACTATGCCGTTCTGTGCGGGAGCCGTGACATCTTCGAAAAGATCATTCCGCAACTCAATGCAAAAGCAGCGATCGACGTTGCCGGTAAAATCGATGCGGAAACGTTAAAAACTTGGGAAGCAAACGGCATTCGTGACTCTCTTTATGCCGGCAAACCGTTAATTGACAAATTGGAAGAAGTTTTGTCACTTGGAAAGGAGGCGCTGTAAATGACGACACCTGATTTTACGAAAATTGACGTCACTAAACTCGATACGGCTAAATTGGGCGACCGGGATGAGAGCGCTTTTATGACCAATGAAGGCATTGCCGTGAAACCGTTTTATTCTTCGAAAGACTTGAAGAAAGAACAAACGAGCTATCCGGGATTCGCGCCGAATGTCCGGGGGCCATACCCGACGATGTACGTGTCGCGGCCGTGGACTGTGCGCCAGTATGCCGGTTTCTCGACAGCTGAAGAAAGCAACGCCTTCTACCGCCGCAATTTGGCGATGGGGCAAAAAGGCTTGTCAGTGGCATTCGATCTCGCGACGCACCGCGGCTATGATTCAGACCATCCGCGCGTTGTCGGCGATGTGGGCAAAGCAGGTGTAGCCATTGACAGCGTCGAAGACATGAAAATTTTGTTCGACGGCATCCCACTTGACCAAATGTCGGTCTCGATGACGATGAATGGTGCAGTCGTGCCGATCATGGCATTTTTCATTGTCGCTGCAGAAGAGCAGGGCGTATCTCCCGAGCAATTGGCGGGCACGATCCAAAATGATATTTTGAAAGAATACATGGTGCGCAATACGTATATCTACCCTCCGGCGATGTCGATGCAGATCATTGCGGATATCTTTAAATACACATCTGACCATATGCCGAAATTCAACTCAATTTCCATTTCGGGCTACCATATCCAAGAAGCGGGAGCTACAGCAGATATCGAACTTGCCTATACTTTAGCAGACGGCTTGGAATACGTACGCACCGGGTTGGATGCAGGAATCGGCATCGACCAGTTCGCGCCGCGCCTGTCATTCTTTTGGGGCATCGGCATGAACTATTTCATGGAAGTCGCAAAAATGCGGGCTGGACGTGAAATCTGGGCGAAGATGATGAAGAGCTTCGATCCGCAAAATGCCAAATCCTTGGCGCTCCGCACACATTCCCAAACTTCGGGGTGGAGCTTGACCGAGCAGGACCCGTTCAATAACGTAACGCGCACGCTGCTGGAAGCGAATGCGGCGGCGATGGGCCATACGCAATCCTTGCACACAAATGCACTCGATGAGGCGATTGCCTTGCCGACCGATTTCTCCGCACGCATTGCGCGTAATACGCAATTATTCCTTCAGGAAGAAACCTTGATGAACAATACGATCGATCCGTGGGGGGGTTCGTATTACGTCGAAAAATTGACCGAAGAATTGATGGAAAAAGCCTGGACATTGATCGAGGAAGTCGAGGAACTAGGCGGCATGGCGAAAGCGATTGAAACGGGCCTTCCGAAAATGCGCATCGAGGAAGCAGCTGCGAAAAAGCAAGCGCAAATCGATTCGAATGAGGAAACGATCATCGGCGTCAACCGCTACCGTCTCGATGAGGAAGATCCAATTGATATTTTGAATATCGACAATACAATGGTTCGTAAAAAGCAGATCGAGCGACTTGATCGAATGCGCGATACGCGCGACCAGAAAAAAGTAGAGAAAGCGCTGCTGGAGCTGACAAAAGCGGCTGAAACTGGCGAAGACAATATTCTCGCCTGCGCGATTGAAGCAGCGCGCCACCGGGCATCACTCGGCGAAATTTCGGATGCGATCGAAAAAGCTTCCGGCAGGCATAAGGCGGTGATCCGTTCCGTGAGCGGTGTATACAGTTCAAACTTCTCCAACCAGGAAGAAATGCAGATCGTCAAACAAATGACGGAAGAATTCATTGACAATGAAGGCCGCCGCCCGCGGATCCTGATTGCCAAGATGGGCCAGGACGGGCACGATCGCGGCGCGAAAGTCATTTCGACCGCGTTCGCCGACCTGGGCTTTGATGTGGATATTGGACCATTGTTCCAAACACCTGCAGAAACAGCACAGCAGGCAGCGGAAAACGATGTCCACGTCATCGGTGTCAGTTCGCTTGCGGCTGGCCATATGACACTTGTGCCGGATCTCGCGGCAGAGTTGAAAAAAGTGGGGCGTGAAGACATTTTGATCGTCGTTGGCGGCGTCATTCCGGCACAGGATTATGAATTCCTGCGCAATAACGGCGCGAGTGCGATCTTTGGGCCGGGGACGGTCATCCCGGTTGCGGCCCAAAAAGTCATCGAAGAAATCTATGCGCGCCTCGGGTACGAGGAAGAGGCAGACTGATGGATCGCGAGAAGCAGTCCAGACAAGTCATGTCGGGTGTTTCGGATAAGCATGATGGCATGAAAGCATTGCCAAGGAAGAAATTCAAGAAGCCGAGTACAAGCCAGTTTGATTTGGGCGAACTCGTACGCGGCGTCGAAAGCGGATCGCGTCTTCACTTAGGGAAGGCGATCACCTTGCTTGAAAGCACCAATCCCGAGCATAAAAAGCGCGGCCAGGAATTATTGAATGCGCTGTTGCCGAAAACAGGCAATAGCATCCGCATCGGCATCACCGGAGTTCCAGGAGCCGGCAAAAGCACGTTCATCGAAACCTTTGGGACGATGCTGACAGAGCTTGGCCACCGGGTTGCGGTGCTTGCGATCGACCCGAGTTCCTCGCGAACCGGCGGCAGTATACTCGGCGACAAAACGCGCATGGAAGAACTGGCGCGAAACCCTAAAGCGTTCATCCGGCCGTCACCAACTGCAGGAACGCTGGGCGGTGTCCATAAAAAGACACGCGAAACGATGCTCTTGTGCGAAGCGGCAGGCTACGATGTCATTTTGGTCGAAACGGTTGGTGTCGGGCAGAGCGAGACGCTCGTGCGCGGAATGGTCGATATGTTCCTGTTGCTTGTGCTGACGGGTGCTGGAGATGAATTGCAGGGCATGAAAAAAGGCATTTTGGAATTGGCGGATGCAATGATCGTCCATAAAGCGGACCGGGATAATTTGCCGCTCGCCAAGAAAACGGTGCGTGAATACAAGCAGATGCTGCATTTTTTGCAGCCTGCAACAGAGGGATGGACGACACGCCCGTTGGCTGTCTCATCCATTGAAGGAACCGGCATGCAGGAAATCTGGGATATGGTGAAGGAATTTGAGCAAGCAGTTCAAGAAAGCGGCTACTGGAACACTAGACGCCAGGAACAGACACGTGATTGGTTCCATTCAATGATCACCGATGAATTGCTTGGCCGTTTCTACGGAGACCCTGAGCGCAAACAGCAGGTAAAAGACATGGAACAACGCATTCTTAACGACCGATTGACGGTCTCACAGGCGGTCACGGAACTGTTCAAGTAAGCTTTTTTGCAACTGTGCCGCCGTCCTGATATGATAAGAACAGCAATAATGAAGGAGTGGTACAGATGAGCATGGATTTTAATTTCCTGATGAATGATATTGTTACACAAGCCCGCCAAGAACTAGCAGACGGTGGCTATACACAGCTCGAAACGGCTGAAGACGTGCAAGAGGCATTCGCCAAACCCGGCACAAGCCTTGTCATGATCAACTCAGTATGCGGATGTGCAGGCGGCATCGCACGCCCAGCTGCTCTTCACTCGGTCCATTACGACAAACGCCCGGATCACTTGTATACGGTATTTGCCGGCCAAGACAAAGAAGCGACCGCGCAAGCACGTGATTTGTTCGGCGATGATCATTTGCCATCTTCACCATCGTTCGCTTTCCTGAAAGACGGAAAATTAGTGGATGAAATCGGCCGCCACGAAATCGAAGGGCACGATCCGATGTCGGTCATTACGCATATCCAGTCAATTTTCGAAGAGCATTGCGAAGAAATGTAAGAAAAAATGCCCCCGGCAGCGGGGGCATTTTTGTATTTTGAGGGGAGACGCCTATGAAACTGAAACCTTATCGCATCGGCTATCGGACGATGAAAACAGCGCTCGGGGCCGCCATCGCCATTTATTTGGCCCAGTTAATCGGACTCGAATATTATGTGTCGGCCGGCATCTTGACGATTCTGTGCATCCAGCCAACGAAAAAGAAGTCGGTTCGTGCCGCGTTCTCCCGCTTTGTCGCCAGCATGATCGCCGTCGGATTTGCCTTAGTCTTTTTCGAACTGGGCATGTATCATCCTGTCACGCTCGGTATTCTCATCTTGCTGTTCATTCCGGTGCTTGTGAGCCTGGGCTTTTCGGATGGCTTTGTATCCAGCGCAGTTATTTTAATGCACCTATATGACGCAAAGAATTTGACAATGGGGTTATTCCTCAATGAAGTCCTGTTGATGGTGATCGGTTTCGGCACGGCGTTGATCGTTAATATGTACATGCCAAGCATCGAGAAGAAACTCGACCGCTACAGGGAAGAAGTTG
Organism: Planococcus sp. MSAK28401; assembly: GCF_018283455.1. Taxonomy (NCBI): domain Bacteria; kingdom Bacillati; phylum Bacillota; class Bacilli; order Caryophanales; family Caryophanaceae; genus Planococcus; species Planococcus alpniumensis. The sequence goes on from NZ_JAAMTH010000001.1 coordinate 1,648,649, forward strand.
AGCGGCTGTATTCGACGATTTTCCGGGAAACGACCATTTTCCTGCGACACGGGGAATCGGGATGGACCGGCAAGGAACTGATGGAATCGGAAAAGCTGATCGATAAAGCCAAAGCGCTCGCTTACCAGGATGTTGAAAATCACTTGTTGCGCCATGAAAACAAGTATTACCATTATTTCGACATGCGCGAGCAGCAACTTCAAATCATCGAACGGATCTTGCCAAAAATCACGGCACTCCCAGTGATTGTCGGGCAGACCCAGCTCGTTGCTGACTTTTTAGAAGACTTATCGGAACATGTACATTCCGGCAATACAGCTGATCAGTATATCCATAAATTGGACCAGCTGAAAGCAAACTTTGCTGAGATGCCGCTGCCGGACACGCACGAAAAATTCCTCGCAATGGCCGATCTGAATGCCATCATTCAAGAGATGGAAACATATTTGGAGATCAAGCAAAGTTATAAAGGCTTCCATAATAAAAAAGGGCTCAACCCCAGCCCGGCTTAAACTTAAACAGCCCAGAGAGTCATGCTCTCTGGGCTGTTTATTTTTCTGTGAAACGTAAAAAGGGCATCCAACCGCATACTGCATGCGTTGTTAAATGACCTTTAGCAAATTCATATTAAATGACGAAGCTTAAGCCCATCATCAGGCTCGACAGCAACATCAATCCGACCATTGCGTAGACAATGACTTTACGGAAAGCTTGGTTTCTCATGGATAGCATAGCTCCTTTATTCCTGTACTTTGAAAGAATCATACCACATCCGGGCAAGATTTTAAACTGCCAGCTTTGCCGTTTTCTTAATATTCGATAACAACTAGAGTTTTTGCCTTTGAATGGGTACAATAAAGAGGAAGCCAAAAAAGGAAGTGAATAAGGATGAAGAAAGTCGATCATATCGGAATCGCGGTTAAAGATTTAGAGCAGGTCTTGCCTTATTACACAGAGACACTCGGGTGCCCGTTGATGAAAATCGAGGAAGTCGAGGGGCAGAAAGTGAAAGTGGCGTTCATCGATGCCGGCAACATCAAGCTGGAATTACTCGAGCCGATGAGCGAAGACAGCCCGATCCATAAATTCATCGAGAAAAAAGGCGAAGGCATCCATCATATCGCATTCGGTGTCGACGGCATTGAAGAACGCATGGCGGAACTTCGTGAAAACGGTGTCAAATTATTGAGTGATGAACCGAAACCGGGTGCGGGCGGGGCAATGGTCGCTTTTTTGCACCCGAAATCATCAAACGGCGTCTTGTACGAACTTTGCGAAAAGAAGTGACAGAGGAGTGGGGAAATGGACATTTATGAACGCATCAATGAGTTGTATGACAGAAAAAGAGAAATCGAACTGGGGGGCGGAGAAGCCCGGATCGATAAGCAGCACGCAAAAGGCAAACTGACCGCACGCGAACGTATCGACTTGTTGCTCGATGAAGACAGCTTTGTCGAGCTAAGCCCATTCGTTGAACACCGGACGACTGATTTTGGCATGGCTAAAGGGCCAGGTGAAGGCGTCGTTACTGGATATGGGAAAGTAAACGGCCGCCCAATTTACTTGTTTTCACAGGATTTCACCGTTTTTGGCGGCGCATTGGGTGAAATGCACGCGAAAAAAATCGCCAACGTCATGGACATGGCGGCGAAAAATGGTGCTCCGTTTATCGGCTTGAACGATTCCGGCGGCGCCCGCATCCAGGAAGGCGTGTTATCGCTTGATGGCTACGGACATATTTTCTACCGCAATTCGATTTATTCGGGGGTCATCCCGCAAATCTCCGTGATTATGGGGCCATCTGCAGGCGGTGCGGTCTATTCTCCGGCGATCACAGATTTTGTCTTCATGGTCGACAAAACGAGCCAGATGTTCATCACGGGACCGAAAGTCATCGAAACGGTCACCGGAGAAAAAATCTCCTCTGAGGATCTCGGGGGATCGCGTGTACATACCGCCATCAGCGGAAACGCCCATTTCCGTTCAGGTTCAGAACAAGAAGTTCTCGAAATGGTGCGCCAATTGGTCAGCTATTTGCCGCAGAACAATCAGGAGATGCCGCCGCGTCTTGAAGTCGACAATGAAGACGATTACCGCCCGGATCTGGCTGATATCGTCCCTTACGAAGCCATTCGCCCATATGACGTCCGGAAAGTCGTTGAACAAGTTGTCGACAAGGACAGCTTCATGGAAGTACAACCGGAATTCGCCCGCAATATCGTCATCGGCCTTGCCCGTATCAAAGGCGAAACGGTCGGGCTCGTGTGCAACCAGCCGAAAGTGATGGCAGGCGGACTCGATATCGATTCTTCCGATAAAGCAGCGCGGTTCATCCGCTTCTGCGATAGCTTCAATATCCCGCTCATTACGTTCGAAGATGTCACTGGGTTCTTCCCGGGCATCAAACAAGAGCACGGCGGCATCATCCGCCACGGGGCAAAAATCCTCTATGCATATTCGGAAGCGACCGTTCCGAAAATGACCGTCATTTTGCGCAAAGCTTACGGCGGTGCCTACGTGGCGCTTAACTCGAAATCGATCGGAGCGGATTTGGTGTTCTCTTGGCCGAATGCCGAAATCGCGGTCATGGGCCCGAACGGCGCAGCGAATATCATCTTCGCACGTGAAATCGACGCAAGCGATGATCCGGAAGCGACGCGTGCGGCAAAAATCGAAGAATACCGCGAGAAATTCGCAAATCCTTATGTTGCCGCATCACGCGGCATGGTTGATGACGTCATCGACCCACGTGAAACCCGCATCAAACTCATCCAAGCGCTCGAGATGATGCGCAACAAAAAAGACGAACGGCCGAAGAAAAAACACGGCAATATGCCGTTATAAAAGACTTTACGACCAATCTCTTCCTGTTAAAGGGAAGAGATTGATGCGTTTTGCATGAAGTCGACAGGGGCTAAGGCTATAATAGGAACTGGACTAAATGGAATAGAAGAGGAGTTTTTGGAATGAAAACCGATCGCTTATTGGAAGAATTTTTGGAGCTTGTACAAATTGACTCCGAAACAAAAGAAGAAGCCGCCATTGCGGAAATATTGACGAACAAGCTGGAAGCTCTTGGCTTCAGCGTAGTCGAAGACGATTCGAAACAACGCACGGGACACGGCGCAGGAAATTTAGTGGCGACACTTGAAGGTGCGAAAAAAGACGCGCCGCCGATTTATTTCACCGTACATATGGATACAGTCGTGCCAGGCAAAGGCATCAAGCCGGAAGTCCGCGACGGCTATGTATATTCAGACGGCACGACTATCCTCGGAGCTGATGACAAGGCTGGCATCGCAGCGTTATTGGAACTTGCACGCCATTTGTCAGAAGAAAACGTCGAGCACGGGGATATCCAATTCCTCATCACAGCTGGCGAAGAAAGTGGATTGGTCGGGGCGAAAGAATTCGACGCATCCCTATTGAAAGCGAAATTTGGCTACGCAGTCGATAGCGACGGCCAAGTTGGCGGAATCGTCACATCTGCGCCGAATCAAGCGAAATTATGGACAACGATCTACGGCAAGACCGCCCATGCCGGCGTCGCGCCAGAAAAAGGTGTCTCCGCCATCACCATCGCTTCAAAAGCAATCGCGCGCATGAAACTCGGCCGCATCGATGAAGAAACGACCGCCAACATCGGCCGCTTCGAAGGCGGCAAAGCGACCAACATCGTTTGCGATGAAGTCCATATCTTGTCTGAAGCGCGCTCGATCAGCGAAGACAAACTGGCAGACCAAACGGCGCATATGGAATCCGTATTCGAAGATATTGCCAAGGAAATGGGCGGTCGTGCGGAAACAGACGTCCAACTCATGTACCCAGGCTTCCGTTTTGATGAAATGGACCCTGTTGTAGATATCGCGAAAACCGCAGCTGATCGCATCGGGCGCCCATCGCCTGTGCTTACAAGCGGAGGCGGAAGTGATGCCAATATCATCAACGGCCACGGCGTCCCGACGGTCAATCTATGTGTCGGCTATGAAGAAATCCACACAACGAACGAACGCATGCCGGTCCTAGAGCTTGAGAAACTGACCGAGCTATTGGTCGAAATCGTCAAAGAAGCAGCCACGCGTTAATCAAACCATAACAACTGCCCTCGAAGACCATTCAATATGGTTTTTGGGGGCAGTTGTTTGTGTATAGAAATGTTCTGGAGATTGCGCTGCAAGGGGACGCTTTCCGGAGGGCTCGCATTGAGCCGCTTCGATCGCTGCGCGCTCTGCAGGGTCTCAATTGTCTCGCTGATCCTCCCGGAGTCGCCCCTTTCCGCTCCATCTCTAAGTGTAGTGTGGAATTGAAATTCTTCTGACATTGAAATTAGCATGAGCAGTTTTGGACAGCTTTGAATATATAAATTGAATAGATACTAAGCATCTTTGTATCTATCAAGTTCAATTAAGCGTCTCCAAATCGGATGAAGACAATTAACAATGGTACTTCCTCGCATGCAAAATATAGTGAAATCTAAAAGCCGAACCGCGCATAAGGGCGAGCCGACGCAATAAGACAAGCGCTCTTCTTGGCTTATTGCCAAAGGCCAGCCCAAAGCGGAAGGCGGCTACTTAAAGGTGAAACAAACAGTGAACAACACACCACGCTCACAAGTCTAAATAAGCGATGTCCACCAGTGGATGAATTCAAACGAAAAGACACATCATCGCATGCAATATCCAATGAAATAGAAAAGCCGAACAGCGCATAAGGGCGAGCCGAAACAATAAGACAAGTGTTCTTCTTGGCTTATTGTGAGAGGCCAGCCCAAAGCGGGAGGCGGCTATTCAAAGATGAAAAAAACAACGGTCAGCACACCACGCTTACAAGTCCAACTAAGCACTAATTCTATTTAGCAAAGTTTATTAAATCTAGCACAAATCCATTGAAACTGGAAAGGGTGAACAGGATGCCTGTTCGCCTATTTTTTGATACACTGAAAGAAAAAGGAAAGCGAAGCGATTGTTATGGCGGGGCGAGTTATTTTCCACATTGATATGAATAGCTTTTATGCATCCGTCGAGCAGGCACATGATCCGTCGCTGAAAGGAAAAGCTCTGGCGATTGCGGGAAATCCGAAAGAACGCAAAGGCATCATCGTCACTTGTTCTTACGAGGCGCGGGCGCATGGCATATACACGACAATGCAAGTGCACGAGGCGAAGAAGAAATATCCGGGGCTGTTGCTGATGCCGCCGAACTTCGACCGCTACCGGGAAGCGTCGCGGCAAATGTTCGAGATCTTGCGCACCTATACCGATGCCGTCGAGCCGGTGTCGATCGATGAAGCCTATATCGACGTGACGGAACTATCGGCTGACCGGCATCCGGTGGATATTGCTGAAGAGCTGCAGCAGCGCATCCTGAAGGAATTGGACCTGCCGTGTTCCATCGGCATCGCGCCGAATAAATTCCTCGCCAAAACGGCGTCCGATATGAAAAAGCCACTCGGCATCACTATTCTCAGGAAACGCGATATCCAGCGCATCCTATGGCCAAGAGAAGTCATTGAAATGCACGGCATCGGGGAAAGCACCGCGAAAAAGCTCAATAGCTTGAAACTGTATACCATCGGCGATTTGGCGAAGGCGCCCGATGGCTTGATTAAAGAGAAAATGGGGAAAAACGGCGTGCGGCTGCAGGCGCGCGCCAGAGGGGAAGACAGCCGTGAAGTCGATCCAGATTCGATTTATGACCGCAAAAGTGTCGGCACCTCGACAACTTTGCCATTCGATGAGACTGACCTGGATAGCTTACAGAAAATATTCCGAACACTTAGCGCGAAAGTCGCGGCCAGGCTCCATGCGAAAAACCTGGCAGGGCCAACTGTCAGCATCCAAACGCGCAGTGGAGACTGGAAAAACCGCACCCGTAGCGTCACCTTGAACAATACCGTATGGAAAGAGCAAGACATCATGGTACAGGCGTGGCAATTGTTCGAAACGCATTGGAACGGGGAACCGCTACGGCTTGTTGGCGTGACCGTCTCAAATGTCGTCGATAAAGGCGACATGACTGAGCAATTATCACTCTTCAATTTTGAAGAACACGCGAAAGATGAACCGATTCTGGATTTGGTCGCCAAACTCGAAAGCCGTTTCGGCAAAGGCTCCGTCTCTAGGGGAATACCGTATCATCAATCGAAGCATGACGCACAAACCAGCTTAAGCAAAGATTTCTTGAGCGATCATGAGAGGAAGAAACGCTAATGCAAGTTTTATTTTTAGGAACAGGGGCGGGCATGCCGTCGAAACAACGCAATACTTCGGCGCTCGCCTTGAAATTACATGAAGAACGGGGAGCTGTCTGGCTGTTTGACTGCGGGGAAGCGGTCCAGCATCAGATCCTCGAAACGACCCTCAAGCCGAGAAAAATTGAGAAGATCTTCATTACCCATATGCACGGTGACCATATTTTTGGCTTACCGGGGCTGTTGGGATCGCGTTCGTTCCAAGGCGGCGATGAACCGCTCGACCTGTACGGGCCGAAAGAGCTGAAGGAATACGTGGAGATGACCCTGCGCTTAAGCCGGACGCATTTGACTTACCCGATCCGTTTCCATGAAGTAAAAGAAGGTATTATTTTTGAAGATGACACGATGACCGTCGAAGCGGGTCTCTTGGCGCACGTCATCCCGACTTACGGCTATCGCATCAAGCAAAAACCGTTATTGCCGAAGCTCGATATGGACAAAGCGAAACAGCTCGGTGTTCCGAAGGGCCCGCTGCTTGCCAAGTTAAAGGCGGGCGAAACCATAGAACTTGAGGATGGCCGAAAAGTGGAATCCAAAGAAGTGACGGACCCGGCAGAACCCGGCTTTACGGTCGCGATTCTCGGTGATACCCAGTACTGCCTTAAGTCGGAACAATTATCGCAAGATGCCGACCTGGTCGTCCATGAAGCGACGTTCGACGGCGAAACGGAAAAACTCGCTAAGGAATACGGCCATTCGACGACTTTGGATGCGGCCAACGTGGCGAGACGTGCCGGTGCACAAAAGCTTATCGTCAACCATATGAGTGCGAGGTTTATGCCGGAACATGAGAAGGATTTATTGAAAAGCATGCGTCAAGTCCATGAAAACAGCGAAATTGCCCACGATTTTGATGAATTTGGTTGGAATAAAAAAGATCGTCAAATGGTAAAAATTCTAGAAAATTAATGTAACAAGCGTTTTCCGGTTGTTTTCGATAGAATCGAACGAAGCAGCAAGGAAAACGTTTTTTATTAGCGAAAGGAAGTGCGGAACATGGATTTCCATACAGTCATGCAAGAACTGGAAGCTTTAGGGAAAGAACGGACGAAAAAAATGTACCTGTCGAGCGGAGCGAAAGAACCGGTGTTCGGCGTAGCCACAGGCGCGATGAAGCCGATTGCCAAGCAAATCAAAATCGATCAGCCTTTAGCAGAACAATTGTATGCGACCGGCAATTACGACGCCATGTATTTTGCAGGCATTATCGCCGACCCGAAAGCGATGACGGAAGCTGATTTCGACCGCTGGATGGACGGGGCTTATTTCTATATGCTGTCAGATTATGTTGTGGCGGTCACCTTGTCGGAATCCGATATCGCGCAGCAAGTTGCCGATAAATGGATTGCAAGCGGCGATGAGCTGCGCATGTCTGCCGGCTGGAGCTGTTATTGCTGGCTGCTCGGCAACCGCAAGGACAGTGAATTCAAGGAAGACAAAATTTCCGCCATGCTGGATACGGTGAAAGAAACGATCCACGAATCCCCTGAACGGACGAAAGCATCGATGAATAATTTTCTCTACACCGTTGGTATTTCCTATAAGCCTTTGAGCGACAAAGCTGCCGAAACTGCAAAAGCTGTAGGGAAAGTCGAGCTCAAACGGGAAAACAGAAAACCAACACAGCTCTATGCCTATGACAGCATCCAGCAAGGCTTAGAAAAGGGACGCCTTGGATTTAAGCGCAAATTTGTTAGATGTTAATACAGTATAGAAAAAGTGCCATCATAAAAAGGATTGGCGCTTTTTTTGTTGAATGACTACTAGTTGACTTCATACATCATTGGAGGAGATGAGACTTTGTTCAGAGGAATCAGCTTTGAATTACCGAATGACTATGGGAGTTATCTGAAGGACATATTTCAGCCAATCAATATTCAAGGCTTTGAGTGGCACATCGATAATGTAGAAGCCTTTGCAAGTAGGAATGGAAGTCATACGAACGAGCTGTTTCCACTTAATAGAGAGCGACTGACAGGTTTAGAGCTCAAGAAAGTAATCGAAACCGAACAGGCTTATGTGATTTTTGCAGAACTTCGCTCTTTTCAGGGGCCTGTTACTTCACATCCTGAAACTTACGAAGAGTTTGCTGCAAGCGACTGCCAATTGGTCCTACTAATAGTCGATACGATCTATACGACGATCTATTGCAAAGATCAGCAAATGCTCCATGCGCTCTATGAGAACGCACGCAGTTTTGGTTTTCGTGATTTGGAATATTTGAATGAACAAAACGATTCGCGTACCAGGCTTTCAGTGTGGTGAATGAGGAGGGTATCTATGGCCGAGCGAATTGAGGAACAAGTGCTATATACTGTAGAGAAAAAAGAAACTGGATCTGTGCAAATATTTGATGCAGATTGGACAGTAAATGATGGGTTAGCCATTGTTTTAGAGAAGAACAAACAATCGTGGATCCAATTAAATGGTGTAGATATAAAACTGAGCTTTCAAAGAAACTTCCACAGTATTAGATGGATTGATTCAACAAATTTAATCGTGAGTGCTTTTTCTGATCACCCCACCAGAGAAAACAGCAACCTGGAACAATTTATTATAAATAGAGAAGGCAAGATTATGGAAACCCTTTACGCAGGTGAGTATGTGGCGGATCAAGTTGCCTGTAAGGAAGGCATTTGGTTCAGTTATTATGATGAAGGAATATTTGGCGGCGGGATTGATAAAGAAGGCTTGATATTGAAAAATTTATCAGGTAAGACTATTTTCAGGTATCATAGCGATTTACTTGATCGGCCGGATATAGATGACTGTTACGCAATCTGTAAAGGGAAGGGCAGGGAACTATGGTTGTTCCCATATCCGACTTTTCAATTAGTTGCTGTTGACCCACATAAGCGGGGCATGTGGTTGTTTAATGTCCCGGAAATGCTCAACGGTTCAGCTGGACTTTGTGTTCGCGGGGCTTATGCGTACTTTTATAATCCATACGATAGCAACGGAAAATTGTATCAGCTGAAAATAGGAACAAGTCAATTAGAGGTGCTAGGGACATTTTCTGGGCGTCTTAGAGGAATGCCTCCTTCAGAACAGGCCCATTTTATTTCAATTGAAGAGAGCACGGTGAAATTATTTAAAATATTGAACAAAGATGAATACATATATTCTTAAGAACTTCATCATAAAAGGAGGACCATTATGAACGCATTAGTGATTGGTGCCACAGGAGCGACAGGAAAAGACCTTGTAGCGCAATTGATAAAAGACGATTCATTTGAAAAAGTCGATGTTTTCGTAAGGCGTCAACTGGATATTCAGCATGATAAATTAACAGTCCATATCATCGATTTTGACCGGCCGGATGCGTGGCGCGACTTCGTGAAAGGGGATGTGCTGTTTTCCTGTTTGGGTACGACGATCAAAGCGGCAGGAAACAAAGAGGCGCAATGGAAAGTCGATTATGGCTATCAATATGAATTTGCGAGAGCCGCAAAAGAAAACGGAGTCGGCCGGTATGTATTGGTATCAGCTGAGTTTGCTTCGCCAAAAGCCCGCAGCTTTTACTCAAAGATGAAGGGGCAGTTGGAAGAAGCGGTCAAAGAGCTAGGCTTTCCAAAGTTAACCATCATCAAGCCTCCGATCTTGATGCGAAAGGATAGCGACCGCACCTTCGAAGTACTAGGCCTAAAAGTAATTCAATTTATGAATAAAGCAGGCTTATTCCGCTCCCAACAGCCACTTCCCACTGAAATGTTGGCCAAGGCTATGATTAATTCGGCTAAACAAATAAAAGAGGATAGCGAACCATTGATAGGAAATGCCATACGCGAACGCGCTACTTCGAAATCGTTTTGAATATAACTATTCAAAAAACGAAAAGTGATAGAATCCGCATAATGAATATTATTATTCATCATCATCTTATTTAGTGAGGAGGTGTGCTGGTGAAAAGGAAAATAGGGTTCCTGGCTTTCCTGGTTTTTATTGCAGTTTTCATTTATTGGGTTATTCATTATTATTCAGAAGAAACGAGTGAGCAGACGGGAAATGCCAGCATTCCCCACAGCGGCACAAGCTATGACATTAACCTAAACATGACAGAATCAGGAGTTTTCCAGGTTTCTGCAGACATCCTAATTACAAATGACTCACAGAAAAGTTGGGCAGACATCGCCTTCCACTTTGTTCCCAACGCAATGAATCCGGAATTGACTGCTGGTTATTCAGATGAATCAGCTGGTGTTGAAATGAATTCAATCACTTCTGGCGAAGATGAATTGTTTTATGAATTGAATGGCAGCGCTCTATTCATCGAACTTGAATCGGATTTAGCGCCAGGCGAGCAGCAGACTGTCACGATCGAATACACTCTTACTGTGCCTGAAGACGGCATGCGGTTGGCGCAAGTGGAAAACAATTTTTACTTGGCCCATTGGTACCCGATGCTTGCTGAATATGACGACGGCTGGCAGGTCAATGACTATGATCCCAAAGGGGAATCTTATGAAACAGGGTATGGCGATTATACCTTCACTTATCAATTGCCAGACGATTACCTGGTCGCCACTTCTGCACCAGATAGGCTGGCGGAAGCCAGTTCATCTGGAACCTTAACAGGAGAAGCTATCAAGGATTTTTATGCGGCGTTTTTGGATCCAGCCGATTGGCAAGTCGCAGAGCGCAAGTCTGGAAATACGAAGTTGCGTGCGTTTGTACCGGCGGAATCGGAAATCCTGGAGGAGACGGCTGAGTTGTCAGTCGAAGCATTTGCTTATTTCGAAGAAAACATTGGCGATTATCCGTTTGCTGAATTGGATTTGATCGCAAATGATGGATATATGGAGTACCCGAACATTGTAGAAGTGCCGATGGATGAAGACTTGCTTGATTCGATCCTGGTGCACGAAATCGCCCATCAATGGTTTTACTATTTGGTCGGCAATGATCCATACGAAAACGCTTGGCTCGATGAGAGTTTGACCGAGTTCAGCACCGGTTTATTCCTCAGCGATTATTATGGTGATGAAGACAGCGGTTTTCAAAATGCAAAGGCCTATGAAGAATCTTACGAAACGGAAACCTATGCTGATTTGGCGCTTGATGAATTTGACACACCGGCCTATTATGCGACCGTGTACGGCAAAGTCCCTTTATTGCTGAAAGACTTTTTCGACGAACGGGGCGGAAATGAGGAAGCGCTGGAGTTTTTAGCGAATTATTACGAAGAGTTTCAATTTCAGCGGGTGACAAAACAACAATTCAGGGAGTTCTTTGAGGATTCTTTCGAAGGGGACCAGCAGGAGTTTTTGAATAGTTGGCTTCAATAAGACAATAAGCATTTTTAGGCGGGGAACTTAGCTGGAATTGAGCGGCTTCTCCGTCTTTTGTTTATACCGCATCCGTTTAATAAAGCAGGGGCTGGGTATTTGGGGGATATGAAGAATCCAGAGAAAGCAGGAAGGGGGTCCTGAAATGCTTGATACGATTATATTCGATGGCTGGAAAAGTGTGCTGCGCATCGCGATCATGTCTATGCTGGCGTACCCTTTTCTCATCATTCTGTTGAGGATTTTTGGAAAACGCAGTTTAAGCAATGTGAACATCTTCGATTTCGTTATCACCGTTACATACGGGGCAACACTCGGCAGCATCATCACCAGTGACAAAATGTCTTTTGCAGACGGGGTGGCGGTTTTGTTTATGCTTACTTTGTTGCAGTATATTGTTTCTAAACTGTCGGTGAATTCCAAAGGATTCGCTGATTTGATCAAGGCCAATCCGAGTTTCATTTATCATAATGGCGAGTTTTACGAAGCCAGCATGAATAAGCACCGCATCCGAAAAGACGATTTGCGCGGGAAAGTCCGACAGCAGGGCTTGAGCTCCTTTGAACAAGTGGAAGCGATCGTTTTGGAAGGCGATGGTTCATTATCGATTATCAAAAAACAGGAGACTCAGTCAAAAGATGCCTTCGAGGGCGTTGAACGTTCCGATGCTTGAAACTCCCCCTATATAAATGGAGCTATTGCTCATAATCCCGCTTTCAGATACGAGAGCGGGATTTTTTATGCTATGATGTATTGAGAACTATTATCAATTAAAAGAGGTGAATGCCGTGCTGGGGAAATTACATACCTTTCAAATGCTGGCTGAATGCGGATCTTATACCGAGGCGGCGAAAAAACTATATTGCTCACAACCTTCTGTCAGCCAGCAGATTCGCTATTTGGAAGAATACTATGGCGTGAGGCTCATCGTCCGCAAAAAGCAACGCATCGAGCTGACAGAGCACGGCGTTCTATTACAGAAACAGGCCGGGCAGCTGCTCGATCTGTTTGAGCAGACGCAAGAACTGATGACCACTCCTGCGGCCCAAAAGCCAGTTTCCATCTACATGAGCAATCATATTGCTGAAAGTTATTATGAGGAGTTGTTCGATTTGAGTGCTCCTTGCTGCAGGGCTTGCCCATTTGAAATCAATGGCCGTTGCTATATGGAACTGCGCGAACAGTTACTGGCCAAAAAAGCCAAGTTCGCCGTAATGCCGATTTACGCCGATGATGGACTTCACAAATCGTACAATATCCAAGGCTTGTTTGAAGAGGAATTCCAATTGGTCTTCTCCGCCAGCCACCCTTTGGCGACGCGAAAAGTAATCTATGCAAAAGACCTGCAGCATGCGGCCGTGTTGCAGACACAAAGCAGGCATATGCAAGCGCTCATCCAGCAGGCGCTTGAAGCGAAAGGCGTTGAGGCTTTTTATATGCAGATGACTGATTTCAAGATTATCAAAAAAGCACTGAGGCAAAGCGACTCGGTTTCCTTTCTGCCGCTAAAAGCGCTGGATTCAACTGATGCGTCATTGGTTTACCGTTCTGTCAAAGGGCTTCGGATTGTCCGGCAAAACGGGCTGGTCATTGATCCGGAACAACAGTTAAGCCAAGCAGAACAAGCCTATTGCGACCATATTACGGAAAAGCTCTCTTCATTTTGATGAAGAGAGCTTTTCGGTTATAAGAAATCCTTATACAGCCATCACGAAAAATAATGCAAGTGGCCGCACCGTATATCGGAACAGAAAAAATCGACAGTTGCTTTGCAAACACTAGTTGATAACGATTCTCAGTGGTGGTAGATTAAAGTGGCAAAGCGAAGAGAAACCCCGATTTACGCTAGCTTCTTAAGAAAAGCTTTCAGTTCCACTGAAGAAATGGGGCGAGCAAATGAAGAAAATATTATTGTTTTTGGTTGTCGGCCTGTCGCTTTCCAGCCCAGCCTGTGCTGAATTGCTTGATGGTTTATGGAATGAACTAGGAAACGGTGAAACATTATCAAGCTACGATGAGGCTCCGATTCGTTTAGAATGGCCTTCTGCTTTAACTGGTGTATTGAGCGCAAATACTGAGGCGAACGTTCTCATTAAAGAAGAGATCGATGAACAAGCTGGAAAAGTAAATGGGATGACACTTGCTGTCATGGCAGCCGCTGCTGTCTTTGTCTATTGGCTGAACAGAAAGAAAAAGCAGGAATTTGATTAAGCCACAATAAGAAATTCAGAAAAAATCTTATATATCCATCATTTATTGCAGGAGGTATTGGAAATGACAGCTATTCAAATCTATGATGAGCAGGAATTGGTCCATATCGCTTTTGACGATATTCGTAAATACCACGGAACCAAAGAAATGGCGGCGGTTGCGGTCGCTTACCGTATGGCAGAAGCGGCATTTGAAGCACTTTACGGCATGGACGTGCCGGAGCGGCAGGAACTAGCGATCCAAGCAGGACAGGACTGCGCGGGATTCCGAGATGCCTTCGAATTCATCACAAGAGCCGAAACGCGCGGAAAATATTTCGTAGATCCAGACTATCCTGCTGCCAGGTTCGATCCTTATACGCGAAGCTCTTATGCATTCATCTTTTCGCGTGCCACAGGAGAAGAAGTGGAAGTCAGCTTAAAAAAAGATTTCCTGCCTGCTGCTTTTTACGACTTGGCGAAGAAAGACCGGGACTGCCTGATGACGCAGGAAGAAGTACAAGCTTTCGAAACGCTCAAGAAAGACTTATGTTTGCGCGCGTTAGAGCTTCCTTTAGATGAAGTCGTGGAAGTGCGCTGAAGAATTGAGTTCGCTATAAAACGAGGATGGCAAATGAAAATCTCAATAAGCCCACACAAAAAGAGGAAATGCTGAGACATTCAGCGTTTCCTCTTTTTCGTTTCAGGATAGAAACTGTCCGTTTACACGTATGCCTTTCATCCTGCCTGTAGCTGTTTTTCGTAAATCCAATATTTCCCTATATGTAGATGGATAGAAGCTCGCTAAAAATTGATAGGTATTATTTTTCAAATATACCAAATAATCTGTAATCTTATTGCTTGTCCAAATTTACTTCGGTATACTAAATTTTATTAAAGTCGAGGAGGAAAAAATTTGAAGAAAAAATATATTGTACCGGTCATTTTATCATCTGCTCTCGTCGCAAGTTCGTTCACAGCCAGCACCACATTAGCAAATGGCCAACAGGGGAATGGAGCTTCAGATAAAACATGGAATGAAAATGCCAATGTCCCTGTATTCGTCAAAGAGAAAATCGCTGAGAAGCGGGCTTCCAGTAATGCGTCGAATGCGCTTGATTATCTAGCGGACAACGAAAATAAGACCGGACTGAAAAACCCAAAGAAAAATTTAAAGCAAAAAGAAATTGAAAAGGATTCGCTCGGCATGACGCATGTCCGCTTTAACCAAGCAGTCAACGGCGTCCCAGTGGAGGGAGCGGAAGTAGTCGTTCATTACAACGAACAGGATGAATTGGTTTCCGTTAACGGCGGCCATTTCCCTGAAGCGTCCGCCAGCAGCGTTGACACGACGCCGACTGTGAGCGTCGTCAAGGCCGTTCAAACAGCGAAAGAGGCAGTCGAAGCACCGGAAGAGCTCGAGTATGCACCTGAATCGGAAGTCGTCGTCTATCCGTTTGACGGTGAAAACCATCTGGCTTATAAGGTCAATGTCAACTTCCTCGGAGACCAGCCCGGCAACTGGTTTGTCTTTGTGGATGCGAAAAGCGGTGGAGTGATCGACCAGTATAATGCGATCATGCATGCGGAAGACATTCATCAATCCGTCGGTACCGGCGTACTTGGCGAGCAGCGCAAGATCCACACGACAAAGAGCAAAGAGGTCAAGGGAGGCACGACTTTCAGCCTCTCCGATGAGTCGCATGACGGCTTGGAAGGCATCTATACTTTTGATGCAAACGATGGGGAAATTGTCACGAACCATAGCGCTTCGTGGAAAAATGAATATTTGCGACCGGCCGTCGATGCGCATTATAACTCAGAACAAGTGTATGAATATTTCCATGATGAACACGACCGCAACTCGCTCGACGACAACGGAATGGCGATCATTTCCTATGTCCATTACGGCGAAAACTATAATAACGCATTCTGGAATGGGCGCCATATGACTTATGGCGACGGCGATGGCTCGTTCATGGTGCCATTATCGGCAGGCTTGGATGTAGCGGCGCATGAAATGACGCACGGCGTGATCTCCAATTCGGCGAATCTCCAGTACCGTTTTGAATCTGGCGCGTTGAATGAATCCTTTGCGGATATTTTCGGCGCTTTGGTTGATGAGGACGATTGGGAAGTCGGGGAAGATATCATGGGCCCTGAGGCTAAAGAAGATGGCCGGGCCTCATTGCGCAGCTTGAGCGATCCAAGCAAATATCCAGTCAAAGCGGACTATATCCCTTATGGCGACGGGGAAGGCAATTATCCTTCCCATATGGATGAATTCTATGACTTGCCAAGAAGTTTGGATAACGGCGGCGTCCATATCAATTCGTCCATCACCAACCATGCCGCTTACTTGATCGGCGAAGAAATCGGCAAGGAAAAACTTGGCCAGATTTTCTACCGCGCATTGACGGTCTACTTGACGCCAACTTCCAACTTCAGCGAAGCCCGCAAGCTTATTGTCCAATCAGCGGCTGATATCTATGGAGAAGGCAGTGCGGAAGAGCAAGCCACGGCTAAAGGATTTGACGATGTAGGCATTAACGAATAAGGATTTTTAAACCCGCGAGTTGTTTGTCTTAATAGACAGACGACTCGCGGGTTTTGGTTTTCAGAGAAATTAGTTGAGAAAGGTGCTGGAGCAGTCGTTTATGCAAGAAATCGAGAACCAATTGGACTGAAGAAAAATAAATTTAAAATTAGAACTTTGTGCGGAACCAATTTTAAAAAATGAGCGTCTTCATATTGTCAGTCTACTACGTTTAGAAGGAGCAACTATGGAGATCATCGAAATATTGAAAGCATTGGTGCTAGGAATAGTGGAAGGCCTAACCGAGTTTGCACCTATCTCATCAACAGGGCATATGATCATCTTTGATGATTTATGGCTCAACACGGAAGGATTTTTAGGCGGGCCGTCAGCCAATACCTTCAAAATCGTCATTCAGCTCGGATCTATACTCGCGGTCGTCTTCGTCTTTTGGAAACGTATGCTGAGCCTTGTCGGCTTATACCAACTAGAGCAAGACACGCCCACGACATTCAATATTTTGCACGTCTTGATCGGCATCATTCCAGCTGGGGTTTTCGGCTTGATGTTTGAAGACTTCATCGATGAGCACCTATTCAGCATTGAAACCGTGCTGATCGGTTTAGTCATCGGGGCATTCTTCATGATCATCGCTGATAAATTCGGGCCCAAAAAACCGTCGATCAATTCACTGGACGAAATCAGTTACCTTAAAGCCTTAACCGTGGGCACCGTTCAATGCTTCTCCTTGTGGCCGGGTTTCTCCCGTTCAGGCTCGACCATTTCAGGCGGCGTGCTGCTCGGGCTGGATCATAGAACCGCAGCGGATTTCACCTTTATCATGGCCGTTCCGATCATGCTCGGAGCTTCGATCGTCTCGCTCGTGAAAAATTGGGAAGCGATATCATTCGATCATCTCAGCTTCTATGCCGCAGGATTTGCCACTGCTTTTGTATTTGCATTGATTTCCATGAAGTTTTTCTTGAAATTAATCTCACGCATCAAACTGGTGCCCTTCGCCATTTACCGTCTTGTGCTCGCCAGTGTTTTGGCGTTCATTGTGTTTCTTTGACCAACAGTGCGATGGCATTGGAATAAATAGATGTAGTTGAATATAGATAGAACCAGTAACGAAAAAGAATTTCTTATGAGATTCTTTTTTTTTTTTTTGAAGTATGCTGCTGCGTGTTTAAGCAAAAACAAGTTCCCAGACAAACCTGCTTTTTCACACGGCAATTCAAAAGATTACAGCTAATATTTTCTAATTTGATTCGAAGTCGAAGTTGCAAATAAATAGAAAAACCAGACCTATGAATGAATTTAAATTGAAAATTTTAGGATATACTAATTTTAACTAGATAACTGGAATAGGAAGGATGGAGAACATGAACAAGTTTATTTGCAATACATGCGGCGTACAAACCGAAAGTGCTGGGGCAGCACCTGAGCATTGTTCGATCTGTATAGAAGAGCGGCAATACGTCAGTACAAAAGGGCAAAGTTGGACGACTTTGGAAGAGATGGTTCAATCCGCTGCTTATCAGAATGAGATTACGTCAGAAGAACAAGGGCTCTCGAGTATAACGACTGTGCCAAGTTTTGCGATTGGTCAAACGGCGTATTTGGTTCAAGGGGAGAACTTCAATATCCTGTGGGATTGTTTAACATATCTCGACGCTCCAACTATTGAAAAAATTAAAGCTCTGGGAGGAATCGATGCCATTGCCTTGTCCCATCCCCATTATTATTCGACACAAGTAGAATGGGCTGAAACCTTCGATGCCGCAATCTACATTCACGAAGATGATAAGCAATGGGTAACCCGGCCAAGTGAGCGCATTATCTTTTGGTCAGGCGAAACACTCGAAGTTGCGGCAGGGTTCACGCTGCACCGGATCGGCGGCCATTTCAAAGGCGCAGCCATCCTGGAATGGAAAGATGGTAATGCCGGCAAAGGTGTATTACTGACAGGTGATATCGTCCGCGTCGTGGCAGACCGCGAGTGGGTCAGTTTTATGTATAGCTACCCGAACTTCATTCCGTTGCCAGGATCTACCGTCGAAAGAATGGCGGCCCAATTAAATGAAATCCGCTTTGACAGAGTGTATGATGCGTTCCATCGAACCGTAGTGAAGGATGCGGGAGAAGCCGTGCAAAGATCAGCTAAACGGTATGTGGATGCGTTGAATGGCGTACTTTTCAAGACCTGATGTAAGGCTTGTGTTTTATCTAAATTAATAAACCAGACATTAGAATAAACCAAATTAAAAAGGAGAAAAAAATGCATCAATCATTCTATCTTAAGAAACCGAGTACTTTTACATTCGATAAGAACTATAAAGTGTTTATTAAAGAAGGGAAGCTTTTCTTCTTTAAAATTGACTATAAATTCGATGAGGACAATGACGTTTGGTTTTCCTATTCGGGTTTGATTTACATGTTGCGTGATATGATTTACAAAAAATCAGCTAAGCGCAGCGAAAACAAGATTGACCAGGCAGTTCAAAACAATCAAATAGAACTACTAAAGCATAAAAATAATTTTCAACTCAATATAGTTGATATCAAAAGAGTCGAAGTAAATGAAAAACCCACTTCTCATTCATTTTTGCAGGATAACGGGACATTGTTGTTTATTTTAGATGACAATAAGCGTTATCGGTTTATTATGCCTTCGAGTATATCGAGAGAACTTATCATGAATTTACTGGAAGAGGCAGGGGTTTCACTCGAAATTCAACACCTTAATAAGTATTAACAGGAATTTTTAAAAGATATGATTAAATTGCCACCACCACAAAATCTACTTGATTTCTGTACGGATTTGTTTAAAAGGAGGAATTCTGTGCCAAGAACTAATATGGGCAAAATCTCTTTTGCCGTGCTTTTGATTCTCATCATTCAAATCATCTCGATCGTAAACATGTTGTTCATCAATGGCTTAGGGGCTTTAACGATTATTTTGTATTCATTTGTTACCGCACCTCTCGGACTGCTTTTTGGAATAAGCGGCATAGTAAAAGAATCCGGCAGAAGCCTCATCGTACCTTGGGTGACCACAATTGTTAGCGTCATTTTACTCGCGCTATTTTTGATTACTTTATTTGGATTCTCTTTTGGTGATTAGATGCTCAAGGTCATTAGTGAAACTTTTCTATATCAATCAATGTGTAGATAGAAACAAGTCATTTAGACTCAATTTAGGGTTTACATGAAGATCATTGTAACTAGTAATGAAATATTTTCTAATAAATATTTACTTTCCAAATACTAGTGGTATTCTATTAATAGCTAAAATAGTAAACGAATTCCTTAAATAAATTCAATTTTAGTTGCAGTCTATTTAGGGAGCGAAGGCCGGGTGTCTCGAGAAAGCGTGAAGTTGATTTTATCCGTTGTTGTCATCATTTTAGTTGTGGGGCTTGGCATTTACCTCCAGAAAGTGGATGCTCCTATGTATGGCATTCCGGGTCTTCTAGAGTCTGTAATCAAGAACTGAAGCATTAAGCTGCAAACTCATTTCATTAGATTTCATAACTGATGAAATGAGTTTTTTTATTGCAGCTTACCTATATCGTACTCAGTTTCAGTGAACTGAAATTGTCTCAGGAAGAACTGCAGAACCTAATTGATCCCGCGGCCCCGCTCCAGCTTATTAACGAAGGAGAAGATAGTGCTTATGTTGTTTATTAGTTTGAAGCGGTCGTGACTGCCGATATTGAAGAAGATGGGGAAACGATAGAAGTGAATTTGAATGTGGCTGAAGAAGGGGAGAACTGATCTGAGCAAACCATCTACAAATTAACCCTCGATGAAGATCACGAAATCATTGAGGTTTTTGTAAATGATGAAGCTACACCGATTGATGTGGCCTCAGGGATTTAACACAATTCACGCCATCATGTTATCGCAGAAGTGGAACTGTTTTGGAAGCCATATTGGGGGAGGCTAAAAACGCAAATGATGAAACCATTCGTACCTGTTATGTCGATAATGATGAGCATCTTCCTATGCAGTGGCTGTTCTAGTGCTCCGGACGGATTAGAAGAAGTAGAGGGGACAGGGCTGACTTTCAGCGAAAATTTCAACGTTTATGACGGGTTGAATGAGAGAGAACATGTGGAGTTTTATAAACCTGCAGAAGCACAACCATTGCCTCCTTCGATTTTAGGTGAACATCACCTGCTCGAAAAGGGGATCGATTCTGATTTGCTCCCTTTTGAAGTAGATGAGGAAAATGCGTATGTAGTCACTTCCGAAGACCGAACCGGAAAAGTGACTCATCAAGTCCAGTTAAGCTATCTTGGGCAATCGGAGGAGGGCATTGTAGATGAGTTTTTCATCATCTCGATAACTGAAATGGAGAAAAATCCGGTCGAGAATTATGAAGTTGCAGAAGCAACCGATTCGGTTGGAAATAAATTTGAAAAACAGAAGTTAATTGGGGAGGATTCCATTTTCCAGCAAGTGCTAACCACAAATAGTGCTTTATTGTACCGGTATTATGAATATGATGCAGCGGAAGAAAAATTGAATGTGGTCGGTACCGCCGCTAACGAATTTTATTCGTATCACGATGGATTCGTTTACCACGTTGGATATTTAATTGATCGACAAAAGAATACTGAGAAGGTACAAGACAATATGCTCAACTTGACGCGTACTATTATTTTGGGGAAAGATCTCGTACATCAAGGAAGATGACCATGACTAAAAGAGAGGAAAAACCATGATTAAAAATAAAGCGGCATTCGTTGGTTCGTTTATTATATTCGCTATTTGCATGTACTTATTTTTTCCGTTTTCAAATACAGCGATAAAAGAGGCTCAATTTGTCTTTATGTCGTTTCCCATTCAAGATCAAGAAGGATATAACTTGTTGGGAATCATAGGGTCTATCATGTTTATTGGCGCTATCATTTTGTTGTTCAATAGCCTGGAAAAATATCGATTTCGGATAGTGGTCGCAGTCGTTATTGTCTATATGTTTTTACCGAATCTATTGATTGCGACATACCAGGAAACTCTAGCAAACGGCATTGCAGCCATCTCTTATGACGGAAATGGCCAGTGCGACTTTGTCACGATGGATGATTGCATGGACGCCGAATGCAATCTGGTATTACATAATCGCAGTGATGAGGCTGTGACAGTGGAATTGGAATTTATCGATTCGTTGTTTATGGAAGAAGAAGACATGCGGATGGAGTCGCTTATGAACTTGGCGGGTCCATACACGATTACTTTGGCGCCCAATAGTCAAAAGCATATTCATCTAGAAGAATTACTCGACTTGTCGAACGTTCCCAACCATATCGACTCAGGGACGTCATTCAGTATCCACATTAAACTGATAGACGGTAATGAAACACGGATTTTGTAATTTCTAAAAGAGCTCTTCTAATCTCTAGTGTTGTACTGATAAGGCTGACAAGTGCTTCATAATCTCATAGTTTACATCCTTAGGATTGTCGAGATTTGTTGCATGGTGCGCATTTTTTATATAAATCATTTTAGAGTGAGGAATACGGTTGGCCATTTCTTTCTGTTGTCTTTCAGTCATACTGTCATGATCACCTTGGAGAATGAGAGTAGGACAATTTATTTTACTTAAATCCTTTCCGCTTTCCATTTTTGAAACCGAGTCCCATATACGTATCCAGTAGTTTAAAGGGATCGAACTAACGGTTTCTTTAATATATTGCTTATTATTGTGATTAAATTTTGAAAGAGTTTTTGCTTGAAAGCTAGCCATCATGTACATAGGTATAAATTTACTTGACCATCTATTTATAGGTACAAACACTTTTTCAATCCAATTATATGAATTGGTGTAGGGAGTACCAATTAAAATGAGGGATTTCACCAGCTTGGGGTACCTGACCGCAGTTTGAAGCGAAATATGGCCACCCATAGATAACCCACAAAGGTGCGCTTGCTTTACTCCTAAGTGCTCCAGTAAACCTACTAAATCTTTAACAAAATCTTCGGAGTCTACTTTTCCTTTTGGCAATGAAGATTTCCCATGGCCACGCACATCCCATGTAATAATTTCATAGAATTTTGATAGCTCTTCCACTTGAGGTTGCCATTGTTGATGGTCCCATGAAGCACCGTGTGTAAAAATAAGCGTTTCACCAGCACCAGAAACTTCATAATGTAATATGGCATTATTTATTTCGATAGTAGGCATTCTATCCTTCCATTCTCCATTGATTTTGATCTTCATTATATATATAAATTAATGATTTCGTGCTGGTTTCATAGTGTACCCAATGTACAAAAAGACGAACCCAGTGATACACGTAGCGGCTCCAAATAACAACCCAGCAGCAGCCGAACCCATTCCAGCGCCTGTTAAAGCACCTACAATACGAGCAAAGAGAAAGAAGACGACCAAAGGAAGGACAAAAGCGGTAAGAAACCCGGCATTGATCCACTTCTCCCTATTTTTTCCTGCAAACTTATGGACTGCAAAACTTAATAAGGCAATATAGGCAGCGAGTATGAGATACATTCGATTCCTCCTAATCAGCAGTATTGAAAATCTACTTATATTCTTTATCCAGTAATATACAAAGTATACCATTTCCATAAATTAGGTGAAATGAAAAGCGGCATATAAAACCATTCTTTTTGCTATATTCAGCCCTTTTTAAAAATCCGTTTGGTAAAATATAGATATACAAGCTATTTTGGTTGTGAGGTGAAACGATGAATATTCTTAGAAATTCCATTTTAATTGTTCTATCGCTGCTTTTGTCCCAAATTTTGATGTATTACATCATTGATGAAATAATTGTGATATTCACTGTGTCCCCAGCGCCCTATATACTCGGCCGATTCCTGCTGGCTTTCTTCATTTTTATGGGTTTCAAGTTTTTATTGAAAGAATATGAAGTCGATCCGATCTATATAGATTTGACGTTGGTCCTTTACTTAATCTTTTTGTTCTCTGCGACTCTTTATAGAGGAGATGGAAAAACAAGCGATTATAACCTGATGCCGTTTGACTTTTTAAACTATATTTCTGAGGTCAATCTCTCAACATTTATCGCGGCTTTGCTGATTAATATGATGCTCTTTGTACCTGGAGGAGCTTATTTATACATAAAGAGAATCAAGTTTGCTTATTCGTGGCAGATTCTTCTCTCTAGCAGTCTGGTGATAGAATTGCTGCAGTTTTTCACTAAGCGCGGATCGTTTGATATTGATGATTTACTATTAAATACGGCTGGTGGTTGTTTAGGCTTTCTATTGGCAAAATTTGTCCATATACGAATCACACAAGAAAAACAAACAACAGCTTCAAAACTGTCTCATCGGAACAAATACAAGTCCGAATTCAAATAAAAGAAGGGTCAATTATCAACGGATAATTGACCCTTCTTTGTTGTTCCTGCAGTCGCTGTCTCACAAGGGAGGAGAACCAAGCTCAGCATATCTTTCTGTTCGCATTTTAAAAGCCTGCTCAAGGAATTTGGGCTGCTTCGCATAGAGCTGAATGACATCTTTAATTTCTTCGGCCATATAGACTTGGTTTCGATTTTCGGCCAGGTCTGGGTAGCCGGAACCGCGCTGCAAGTAATCGGAACTGGCGACTTTGTACCACTGCTCGTCCTGTATTGATTTACCATCAATCAGGATGTCTTGAACAAGGTTGCCATCATGGATGATCGCAGCTCCTGAAATGTGTAGGCGGCCGACAAATTTCCCGCGGAATCCAGGTCCACGACCATCCGCCAGGCACGCTTGTGCATCCAAGGATTGTGTGAAGGCTTTTTTTAGCTGCTTGCCTTGAACTTCAAAAGAAGTCGGATTCAGTGGAGATGGACAAATTTCAATCAGTTTTTGACGGGAAATATTGTGAAACAGGCCTGCGTTGGCGATGCCGCTATTGATCAAACCGATATCGCATTGCATCATGTCCCGTAAGCCGTCCGCGATCAAATTGGTCAATGGATTTTCTTCAATGACGTCGTGCCAAAGCGGCTCCGGTAAATCGTATAGGGACTTCCCTAAAGAAGCGAGGGCTTTCGCTTTATTATCTTTCAAAATATCCATTACCACAGAATTCGGCGCAGCGTCTTTTGTTGAGTACGTGGCCGAATGAAGAAGCTCAACCTTGCCGTTCGCCACTTCAAGGTCGATCATACCGATATGTTCAGCGTAATTTCCTGCGCTGTTCATGACGGTCTCGTTCACCAGTTTGGCTTCTGAATACAGCTGGTGATCATGTGCCGAAATCACGACATCAATTTCTGGAATCGCTCGAGCTAGTTCTTCATCCGCGACTGTGCCCACGTGGCTCAACAAGATGCAAATATCATACGAACCGGCGCGATTTGCGATTTCTTGTTGTGTCATAATGACGTAATCCGAAACACTGATTCCAAGTCCGTCATTGAAAACATCCATGTCGGGAGAAGATCCTGTTACTAATACACGCAAGCCATCTTTATGTAAAATTACGCTTTTGACAACACCTTGAATTTCACTTCCATCTTTTTTTCGGAGATTGTTGCTAATGAAAGGGAGTGGGCTGGTTGTAGCCATATGCTCCAAGGTCTCTATGCCATTGAACATCTCGTTATTCCCAATCGTCAAAGCGTCATAGCCGGTCGACTGGAGTAGTTCAAGCGCAGCCACGCCGCGCGTTCCTTGCAATTCAATGCTTTTGAAATCGGCGAAATCGCCGCCATCAAGGATGAGTGTATTTTCATCTTTCAATTCCTTGATCATGCTTGCTGCTCGCGCAAAGTTTTCATAATTACTATGAACATCGTTCGTGTGGATGATTTTCAGTTTCATAAGAACCTCCTGTTAGTTATTTCCTTTTAAAGTAAGACCAATAGTCTACCACTAAGGTTTCAAAAAATCCTTATCAATTTTCTGACTATTCAATGCCGCGTAATGGGTTCTGGCTGTTGTAGGAATTAATATCATGCTAGAGAGAAAAGGACAGAAGAAATCACTCTTCTGTCCTTTTATCTAAAATTAGAATCAGTCCTTCATCAAACATTTGGCCGCACCCACAAGTTGGAATAGTCGACATATCCGAAATGGCTGATGTTAATATTCATTAAATCTGCGGAAAAGGGAACATGGCGCTTCTCGTAATAAAGCGGAATCATGATCGAAGACTCCAATAATAGCTTCTCGACCTGTAAGTTTAAAGAAGTCCATTGTGCGAAAGGCGTCTGTGCATACTGGTCAAGGCACTCGAGTACTTCTTTGTGTTTCGATATCGCCCCAGCTAAAGGTGAGTAGCTATTCTTCAGAAAATAAAAGAATGAGAAGTTTTGGTTCATTTCCAATACTTCTCCATGAATAAATAAGTCTCCTTGCTGTTCTGTCCCATGATCCGATAGCTTTTCTGCAAAAGACATCCAATGTACTTTTACGGGAACTCCTTCTTGTTCGAGAGCCTCTTTCAACCATATTGCAGATTGTTCGGAGTGCTTGACCGCTTTTAAGACTAAGGCTTGATTAAAGTGGGGGCGTTCCATTTCTGGTACGGTAAAACATTGGTCGTATCCAACTAAGCAACTCTTGCCATTCGGTAATGCACGCTTATGATAATCACTTATCGTACGCCGGTGTTTCGCGATGACATAGTGAACATAATCCCGCACTTCTTTCCGCTGGATATCGGTAGGACGGAACGCATTCATCACGACGACGCCAAATCCAGTATCACTTTCCACTTGAAACGTGGCTGCTTCTTTCGTATGGCTTGATGAACGATAAGTGATTTCAAAATCTCTCGGAACCTGGACAAAATCAACGACATCGAGCAATGGCCTTTTCTGAAAGTATTCATCGAAGGCTTTTAAAGACGTTTTGTCTTCTGAATTTTCCGCTTCATAAAATGCACCGGTTCCCCAAATCCTGCCGTTGCTTTCTTTATAAATACTCGAATTCATCATGCCGAGCAATTGAAGACAGTAGCTGCATCCCTTAGGAAAGAACAGGTCGACCACTAACGGAGCAGCTGATTTCACTTCAGCCACCGGTTCCCACAAGGAATTAAAATACACATGCTTTCGCAATCGATTGAGACAAGTTACCACATCATCGGCAGTTAATGTAGAGCCATCATGAAACTTGACGCCTTTATGCAAATAAAGCCGAAGATGAAATTCGCCGACATCCCAAGCGTGGGCAAGTTCGGGTTTGATTACGCCGTTTTCATCCACAGCCACCAGACGGTTAAATACATTGGCCACCATATTGGCGCTTTGCATATCGATCGCTTTCAGAGGATGCAAAGTCAGCAATTTATGGCGCCTTGGAACGATCAACTTATCGATTTCATCGGCGCTTTGAAAATACCCAAATCTCAGGCGGAATTGGTTGAGCAGCCTCAATTTACTGTCACTGGACCAATCGTACAGTAAGTATTTGCTGCTTTCCTCTACAGCTTCTTGATCGATGATGCTCAACAACTGTTTTTCGAATACTTCTTCCACATTTTTCAACCAGATCAATTTGGATAGGTTTCCTCTACCTCGTCCCGCTGTATACTCGAGCCATCCTTGACCAACCCATTTTTTAATGTAGCGAGTGGTCTGTTTCGTGCTGAGATCGAGGACTTTGGCTATTTCTTCGTGCTTTACATCTCCTGAAGATACGCTGTTCCATAAGGTTAATAACTGCTTATCCATTTGTTTCTCCTTTAAAAGTGGACAAGTTCTCTTGAAATTGTCCATTTTTTCAATATTTTGTCTGGTTTAATATACAGAATATGGAGGGGGAATTCAATATGAAATGGCAAGAATATCCACGGAACATCAAAGTGCGTCTCATTACTTCTTTTTTCAATCGGGCGGTATCCTCTGCAGTTATGCCGTTCATGGCGCTGTTTTTTGCAGAAGAAATAGGGAAAGTGGCGGCGGGGATGTTCTTGATCTTTACGGTCGTCATCGGGTTTGTGATTAATTTAGTCGGCGGCTATATTTCCGACCGCTTGCCAAGAAAGAAAGTGCTAATGGTAACCTCTTCGCTAAGTGCGGTGTTTTTTTACGTGATGACAATCAGTTTGGTGCCGGATTCGAATTGGATTTGGTTGTTCGCTTCAGCCTATATCGCTTATATCATCACCAGCAGCCTGGGAAGGCCGGCCATCCATGCGATTATTATTGATTCGACTACACCGGAAAATCGCAAAGCTGTCTATGCGATCGATTATTGGTTAGTCAATTTATCGCTAGCTGTTGGAGCGGCTTTAGGCGGGTTATTGTATATGAATCATCAAATCGAATTATTTCTATTATTATCTATAACATCGGCATGCCTTCCCATAGCGTATGCAATTTGGCTCGAAGACCTGCAAGTCAGTCGCTTGGAAAAGCAGCATAAAAATGTATTTCTCGATGTGCTCCAAAATTATAAAGTGGCATTTCAAGACAAGCCCTTCGTAAAAGTGGTCATCGGGTCGATGTTCATTTTCGCTGCCGAGTTTTCGTTAAACAGCTATATCGGCGTTCGGTTGGCAGAGAGTTTTCAACCCATTTCGATTGAAGGATTTGAAATTGGCGGCGTTCGGATGCTGAGCATACTCAATATCCAAAACATGCTGTTGGTCGTCTGCTTTACCTTTTTGATCAATAAAATCACGGATCGGTTCAACAAGAAAAAGGTCCTTCTCTACGGACTGTTCATTTACAGTGTTGGCTATATCGTCATGACTTCAGCTAATTCATGGTATTTGCTGCTTCTTTTCAATGTGATCGCGACACTTGGGGAATTGATGTACTCGCCAATCCGCAATGCGGAACAAGCGAATATGATGCCGTCAGATAAAAGAGGCTCTTACTCAGCGTTTTCCGGTATCGCATTTAGCGGTGCAGACTTGATTGCCCGCTCGACGATCATTCTGGGAGCTTACTTAATCCCAACAATGATGTCCGTGTATATGGGCCTTATCCTGATGCTTGGCACATTGCTTGTGTATACTGGGCTATTTGGCAAAAGGACTGAAAGCAAAGCATTCGCAGCGAGTAATGCAAGTTTATGATTATAAGGTGTTTTTGATTAGATTTTACCGAATGTCCAGAATGTAAATGAAATGGTAAAGTGAATATAGAAATCGAAGAGGAGTAGCTCAATGACGCATCCTTATACTAAATATGAAAATACAGAAATGTGGAAACGAATAGAACGACTCATAACTGAACTAGTGGACAATCACGATATTGAAGAAAAGACAAAGCGAGAATATATTGTCGGATACATTTGCAAGGATCTTTTAGAAGCGGAAAAAGTAAAGCACACTATGAAGGAATAGTCGTTAAGTTTTTAGCTGAAAGTACTTGAATATCGGTAACCCAATTCACAAGTAAAGCGAGAATATGAGTTTCTATTGTACAAGACCATAGGGGGAACACAGGATGGAATTATGGGATTTAGTAGATGCATCAAGAAAACCGTTAAACAAATTACATACGCGCGGAGAGGAACTTCAACCGGATGAATTTCATGTCGTTGTGGAGGTTTATACAATTAATGCAGACGGCCGCATGTTGATGACTCAAAGAGACGCCGCTAAGCCTTTCCCATTGCTTTGGGAAAGTACAGGAGGTTCAGTACATGCAGGGGAAAGCAGCGTAGAAGGTGCTGTCAGAGAACTCGCTGAAGAAACGGGGATTGCCGTGGCAGCAGCGGATCTTCAATACTTGGGCGAGAGGTCGAAGGGCAAATCATTTCTGGACAGCTATTTGTATATAAGCCATCGAACTATTGAAATCAATGAACTAACTCTGCAGCCTGGGGAAGTCTGTGATGCCAAATGGGTCCGAGTTGAAGAATTGAAGGAAATGAATCGAACAGGCCAGGTAGTGCCGCCGGTTTTGGAAAGGTATCAACTGTATTGGGAAAAATTAAGTGCTTATATTTTGAGTGAAAAATAGTAGTTCACATAATTTGTGATAGGTGGCGAAAAAGTGATCTTCAATGCAAAAGAAGATGTGATTAATACTTTCAAACAACTTATGAAATTAGAAAACGCAGGGAAGCGACAGCAGAAGACCTGGCTAGTAGGGATTGATGGATGTGGCGGTTCAGGTAAAAGTACATTGGCCAATGAATTGGCAAAAGACTTTCCTGGTGTAACAACGATTGTGCGTATGGATGACTTTTATTTGCCCACTTCGCAACATATCAATTCGCCTCCAAAACTAAAGCCGGTTGGGGCTGATTTTGATTGGAGACGATTATTAAAAGAAGTTATTGAACCTATTCGTCAAAATAAAACTGGATATTATCAGCGATATGATTGGAATAGGGATGAGTTGATTGATCCGAGTAAAGTTTCGGTTGGTGGAATCGTTATAATCGAAGGGGTTTATTCGCTTCGTAATGAATTAATCGATCATTATGATTGCTCAATATGGGTGGAATGTCCCCGTGAGTTAAGGCTTGCACGAGGATTGGACAGAGACGGAGTAAATGCACGCAGTATGTGGGTGAATAATTGGATGGTCTCCGAAGATCTCTATACTCGAGAACACAAACCATTTGATAAGGCTGATTTCATCATTAATGGTGCCCACTGATTTACTTAATGAAAATAGTGAGGAGGTGAACGTATGGCCGCTAATAAGGATGGAGAAAAACTAAGTGGAGGCAATGTCTCAGACGTGTATCGGTTTGGGAACACCGTTCATCGTGAATTAAAACCTGAGAGTTTTCAAATTCACCTGCTTCTGAATCATTTAGAGAAAAAAGGATTTCAGCACGCGCCGCAAGTAGTGGGTGTAGAGAATGGGAAAGAGATTTTAACGTATATGGAAGGCGAAGCTGGCAATTATCCGCTAAAAGAATATATGAGGTCAGATGAAGCGTTAAAAGAAATAGCAAAGATGCTGAGACTCTATCACGATTCGGTAAGTGATTTTTCGTTTAATGAGGATTGGAAGCCGCTGGATCATACACCCCGTCCATATGAAGTTATATGCCATAATGATTTTGCTGTGTATAATATCATTTTTAACAACGAGAAGCCTATTGGCATTATTGACTTCGACAATGCTGCACCAGGTCCAAGACTTTGGGATATTGCTTATACTCTCTATACTTGCATCCCTTTATCCAGGTACTATCTGGCACCTTCAGATGGAGAAATAGTCTATCATGATTCCGCTCAGGATAATCGGATTAAACAGCGAATAAAGCTATTTTTTGAAGCCTACGGACAGGAAGTAGCAGAAAACTATTTGGAAATGGTAGTGCTGAGGTTAAAAGGTTTGTGCAAGAAAATCCGTAGAAAAGCTGAAGATGGAGATTTAGCATTTCAAAATATGATAAAAGATGGCCATTTAAAGCATTACGAGAAAGACATTAACTTTACCCAAGCGAATGGACATAGATGGACTTGAAGAAATATCAAATTATGGGTGGTTGAGTGAAATAGCAATAGGGAGGTTCTGTTTCGTTTAATTGACTTCGTATTTATAAAGGATTCATTGAACTTCTTTAATCACTTTAGAGCTTGCAAGGTATATAGCAGCAATTGTAAGAATGACTATTCCACAAAGTACCATGATATTGGAAATCGTAATCTGCATGACAAGAGCTAACGATACAAATGCATATGACAAAGGCACGAGTCCGTTAGAGGATGCATTGACCAAACTCATGACGCGTCCGATTTTTGTTGAATCTGACTGTGCCTGGATCATGGAAATGAGAGAGACGTTGATGAATGAAGATAATATCCCCATAACCAAAAGCAATAAAATTCCTTGCCATAGAAAGCCAATCTGCCCTAACAAAGTCAAACAAAGTCCCAGAACTCCAATCATCACCAGCATGCTGATCCCACGTTTTTTATTCAGATTTAAAATGCCCACCAACACCGCTCCCGTAAGCATTCCGCCTTGATACGAACTTTGAAGAAAGCTTAAATCCAGTACCTCTCCTTTAAGTACACTATCCACGAGCAAAGGAATCCCCATTAACAATGGACCAAAAAAGAAAAAATTGATGATGATCAGGATCAATAGCATATTTTTCAAAAAAGGCATGTCCCATACATAAGAAAAGCCTTCTTTGAGCTCTGATTTCATTGAAGCTTTACTGACCGAAGCTGTTCTTTTTTCTTCCTTGATAAAAAATGAGAACAGAAGTGTCAGCAATAAAAATCCAGCAATGACCGTAAACAGCAAGCTAAAAGAACCGATTGAGAGAATCCAACCGCCTAGCATAGGACCGGAAAAAAGAGCGATTTGATTGGAACTTTGGATAAATGAATTCGACCGTGGAAGTACATCTTTCGCAACTACAGCAGGCAACAGGGAAGTGTTCGCAGGAGAAAAGAACGCGTCCACAATCCCAAAACACAGGGCGAAGACAATCAGCGGCCATAGTTCCAGCAAGCTGAGCTGCAATAGCAGGATCATGGCAAGGACTAACAGGCAACGCACCAGGCTGGAAATCAACATGATGCGCGAACGCCGGAACCGGTCTGCCCAAACACCGCCAATCATCATGAATAAAACTCGAGGAATCATCGTCATCATCATGACAATGCCCAGTGCACTTTCTTTTTGCAGAACAGTGATGATGTACCACTGTTCTGCAAAAAGGTAGGTTGATAATGCCAGAAAAGAAGCCGTACTGGAAAGCCAAAGGAAAATGAATGAACGGTTTCCGAATAAACTAGAAACAGATTTCTCCTGCAAAGATGATTCAACTCCATGATTCATTGCCATATGCTTCTCCTTTCAGTCAGCTGCCGTTCTTTTAAACAGTAAGTCTTCGATTTGGAAAGCAGTAGACATCAAATAATAATTCTTCTTATCAGGCTCGTCACTGTCTTCTTCCAGCGTAGCTAGAAGTTCACGGTGCTTCTTGGTGAATTCTATAAACTTCTTCTCGCTGACGCTAAATTCAGTTTGGATAGATAGGTTATTCCATTCTTCTACATTCGAAGACTGAAGTTCGAACGATTCGTCTGGTGCCGTCAAAACACGGGTTTTTGCTCTGTCGATCACTTCTAAATAGGACTGACGAGTAGCTTCTTTGGATTCTACATACGTAAGTAAATGATCCGCTGGTATAAATCCTCTTGCTACAGCTTGATAAAATTTGAGTATGTTTCCTCCGCGTTCTTCTTTGCGCACTAATTGGATGATGCCGTATTTCTCCAACTCCCTGAGGTGGTAGAGAACTTTGGCGCGCGAAAGGTTTAGTTCCTGGGCCAACATCTGTCCTGTGTGCGGTTGTTCGACTAAGTACATCAACATTTTTGTCCGAAGTGGATCGCTGATGACTTTTAATTGCTCATACGTTTCAAGAATGAAAATAGATTGTTGTTTCATTTTTATATCCCCTTTCTTAACCGGTTAACTTTTATTAACATGAGTATATACTTAAAATGGAAAAAGCACAATAAATGAATGAGTCTACTATTTTTGCTGTCTTTAAGAGGGATGTGAAGGAAAGTAATGGTATGCTTTCCAAGCAGAGTTAGTTATTTACAATAATTGAAGACTGGGAGGTAAGGATATGAAATTAAAGTTTAGACCGATGTCAGAAAAAGAATTCGATCAGTTTATGGCGTTCTTAATTCCTGATTATGCGCAAGACTTATCGGAAAACTACATGATTCCAGAGGATGCAGCGATGGAAGAATCAAGAGCTTTAATGGCACAACTGTTTTCAAACAAACAGAATACAGAGGAACAATCAGTTTGTCATGTTGTCTCAATGGAAGAAGATAAAGTAGTTGGCTCCCTTTGGTACAATATCCAATCTACTACAAACAAAGCTTACATCTATCATATTTTAATTGGAGAAGAGTATAGAAAACAGGGGATTGCTACAGCGGTATTGCAGAAACTAGAGGAAGACATGCGAAATCGCGGCGTCACTTCCATGGGGTTGAACGTGTTCGGGACCAACCCGAATGCTTATGAACTTTATGAAAAACTTGGCTATCAAGTGCAGTCAATATCCATGGGGAAAAGAATATGAATCGAAAAACTTTAGTCTCTAACTTTATGGCATAAGGGTTTCCACGTAGACGAAATTACACATACGAAAAGACAAGAAATTCGAAAATGAATTTCTTGTCTTTTTAATTTGTATCATCCTCATGCTGAGAACTGATTATTTCATTTCAAAAACTAAACAATAAAACTATTGCTAGGCAGTGACGTCATATCTTCTATCGTACTACCTTCATTTTTTTCTAAATACCATTTCACCAAATAGTAGCCAATGGAATAACCGGCCCAAAAAGGTATATTTACTTCTTTGCTGCCAAACATATAGACATCTGTTTTTTCGCCCACTTCATTGCGGTTAAGGTGATAAGTGGTCTCCCATAGGACTCGGGCTTGTTTTTCCGTGAGTGCATCTTTATAAGGGCCAAGATAGTCATCGCCCAACCTGATTTTCACAAAATGCTCTGCTAGGCCTTCCAATATTAACCGGTCTAACAAGGTTTGATTTTGCTCTGTAATAGTTAAGGCATGTGTTCGCCAGTGATGATGGTACTCATGAGTAATGACTGACTTAAGCATAGAGCGGACTTGAGCATCGGGCAACACCGCGAAAAAAAGTCTGCCGTTCCAATCGGTATAGGCTGAAACCCCGCCAAGTTTTTCTCTAACAAAGTGATCTTTGTCGTCTAGAATGAACAATTCAAACTCTAAAGCTTTTGATACTGGAAACTCCAATTGCAGAAGGGTTAGTTCGTCTTTGATGAACTTTTCATAAGCAAGACAGTGCATTTCTTGGAATTGTTTCTCGAGAGTTTCGATCTTATTTTCAAGATCGAATATACCGAAAAACGTCATCGTTTCAAATTCCTCATTCGATACCTTGAATATATCGAGAAACAAGTCTTTTCTATGGGCCTGTGGATTTGAAGCTGCTGCTTCAAGAAAAGTCTCCATCTGCTTGAGCCGAGGGATTATGTTAATTGAATTGTGTTGTATGTCGATGTTCGACCGCTCCTTTAAAAACAAACTATGTGTAGATACATGTAATTTCTTTAAATTTACAAAATAGTAATTATATATATCAAAATTCAACGAGATATTAGTATAATGTAAAAAGTGCAAAAATTCAAAAGCGGCTGCTGGTTAGCTGCCCAAAGGAGTGTCTGGATGAAAACGTTGAAAAGAGTATTGATTAAGCTCAGTGGTGGGGCATTGGCAAGCGAAAGTGGAGATAGCTTTGACCACCAAAAGCTGGACCATATCGCTGATGAGATTCTTTCCATTGCCGATATGGACATCGAAGTGGCACTTGTAATTGGCGGCGGCAATATCTTCCGCGGCAGCTTGGCGGAGCAATGGAATATCGACCGCG
This sequence comes from Planococcus sp. MSAK28401, assembly GCF_018283455.1. Lineage (NCBI taxonomy): Bacteria > Bacillati > Bacillota > Bacilli > Caryophanales > Caryophanaceae > Planococcus > Planococcus alpniumensis. The sequence goes on from NZ_JAAMTH010000001.1 coordinate 1,683,233, forward strand.
TTGAAGCGGATAACATCGGAACACTTGGCACCATCATGAACAGCTTGATGTTGAGAGGCGTTTTGAAAAGCAAAACCACTAAGGACGTCAGGGTGATGACTTCGATACCGGTACCGTCCGTAGCCGAACCGTATATTCAGCTACGAGCCAAGAAGCATTTGGAAAAAGGCTCCATTGTCATCTTCGGTGGCGGCAACGGGCAACCGTTCGTGACGACTGACTACCCAAGCGTCCAGCGGGCAATCGAAACGAATTGCGATGCCATTTTCGTTGCCAAGCAAGGCGTGGACGGTGTATTCGATCTGGATCCGAATCAGCACAGTGAAGCGAAAATGTATCGGACATTGCATTTCGACGATATCTTAAAAGAAAACATCAAAGTCATGGACCAGTCTGCTCTTCTTCTGGCAAAAGACTTCAATATCTCCGTCAATATCTTCAACTTCGATAAAAAAGGTGAAATGAAGAAAATCGTCGAAGGCAAGCAGACTGGAACCTTGGTTTCGCAACAAGCTTCAGAGTTCTATATGAAGAGCTAGTCAGCACAAACTCGTAGGATGTGAGCATAAATGGATATAACGGAAGTGCGTAAAAAAATGAAGATACTACAAATTACGGAACCTTTCGAAAATGAAGCGAGGACAGTCGTTTTAAAAGGCTTAGAGGAGCGATTCGGATTTATTGATCCTTCCTATAACCCTGATTTAAAAGATATATTGAGCAGTTACAGCCTGGAGAAGACGATGTTTTTTGTTTGTGTCTTTGATAATGCAGTAATTTCTACTGGAGCGGTTTCGTATGAAGGCCCTGGTGTCGGCAGAGTTGAACGAATGTCGGTCCTTAAGAAATACAGAAGGGGCGGAATCGCCAAAGTAATGCTCCAACATTTAGAATCGTGGGCACAGCAACAGGGCTACGAAAAAGTGGTTCTGGAAACAAATAAAAGCTGGACGAGTGCGATTGAATTTTATAAGAAGCAGCAATACGAATCCTACTTGGCCGAAGGGGAGCGAATTTACTTTTCCAAGCATTTGGTTTAAAACAGGTAATGAAGATTACTGTGCCATTGTTTTTCGATGAAGAATTAAAAACTTAGAAACAACGTAACTATATTTAGATTATTTGGCATTTAGCAATTCAGTCGACCAAAGCAGATTGCTTACATTTAAAAATTTACTGATCGGAGAGGACTTGAATGATGACGCGTTCAAAGAAGGAAAAAAATGAGCTATGGGAATGGGGAAAAGCGCTTTTCATTGCTTTTGTTGTTGTAGGGTTCGTTCGTTTTTTTCTTTTTGCCCCAATTGTTGTCGATGGTGAGTCGATGATGCCAACATTGGAAAATGGAGATCGAATGATCGTAAATAAAATTGGTTATTCGATTGGAGAGCCTGATCGATATGACATAATAGTTTTTCATGCTACAGAAGAAAAAGACTTTATTAAAAGAGTGATCGGACTACCAGGGGATCACGTGGCATACGAGGATGGCCAACTGCTAATAAACGGAGAAGCACAAAAAGAACCTTATGATGGCGACATAGAAACATTCACTGAAGATTTCTCGCTTGAAAAAATAACAGAATTTGAAACGATTCCAGAAGGCTATGTGTTTGTATTGGGCGATAATCGAAAAAACAGCACGGATAGCCGAATCATTGGGCTGATACCAATCAAAGAGATAGTGGGCAGCACAAATTATGTTTTCTGGCCATTGGATGACTTGGGCTTTGTTGAATGAAAAAGTTACTGTTAGATTGTATTTAAAGTGAATGTGAATACGAAGGTTTTATCTATAATTGCAGCTCATCCATCATGCAATATGATGAATTACATTATAGAAAGCAGGTGTTTTAGTTTGAGAGCACTTTTAGTTATTGATGTGCAAAATGGTTTAGTGGAAAAAGGGAACTTCCAAAAAGAATTGTCATTGATCGAAAGAACCATCAAAGAGTTTCAAATCAATGGTGATCCAGTTATTTTTATGAAGCATTTGGACGAGGAAGAACAAAGCCCTCTCTATAGAAATTCTGACAGCTCTGACCTGCATAGCTCGTTAGAAAAGTATGCAAAACATATTATCGAAAAACAAACGCCAAGTTCTTTCTTCAATACCGATCTATCGTCATTGTTAGAAGGTATGGGGGTCAGTCACATCTTTATCTCGGGGTTCAATACGGAATATTGCTGTATGTTCACAGCTATCGCCGCTTTTGATAGAGGCTATAAAGTCACCTTTTTGGAGGATGCCACTGCTACGGTGAATAGTGAGGAGACTTATGAAATGAAAGGCTTGGACATTAACGACTTCGTAGGCTCTGTATTGTATTCATCAAACGTTATTGAAGTATTGGATGATGAAGAATACGTAGAGCAGTATAAAGTAAATAATTTAAATTAGAATAAGATGGGCTCATTTTGCAAGCAACTAAATCGTTTTCATCAAGGAGTGGTGAAATGTCAGAAATCACCTTCCTAGCATCTTCAAGACCGTTTATCATCCCGCATGTCATAGAAGAGTATAATCAGCGCATGAAATATCGGACTGAAGAAGACTATATGTTCTTCTCAGTGCAAATAGCAGATGAGGCATGGCTTGAAGAAGTTCAAGGCCTTTTCTCTTTGCCCTATCTTTATGTAGCAGAAGGAGTGGGGAATCGGATCTTTTTAACCTACCTTGAAAAATATATGGAAATCGGTGATGTGATAGAGGTTTATAGCGTTCCGAATCAGCATGCCTTATCAGCTTATAGGGAAAAGTTTGAGGAAGATTTAGAGTATATTGAAGTGAATGCTGGGAGTTATACGTATCGAGATCGATTTGGATTCTTTCAGTTCAATCCAAAGAAATGGATAGAGGAATTGAGCAACCGAAACTATATGAGGCATAATGCAGTTACTACTTTTATTAAGTATTAATTTTCAAAGTTAAAGATACCGTACAGTGGTAAATCATACTTCAATGAGAAAGGTTTTTGGAACATGAGGCCGCAGTCAATTGTGGTGCTTTTTCTGCAGCTTTATTGAAGTGATACTGGAAATCGATTGGAGATATCGAGATGAGATTAAGCGGAAAAGAAATGGAAATGAAACTCATGGAAACTGATTATATCGATACGCAATTAGTAGACTTAATTTATGACAATAAACAGCATGTAGTCACAATGAAGTTTAAAGCGATGGGCCTGAATGAAGAAGTACAAACTGTTATATTTAATGATTGTTTTTTTACAAGCTTCAATACCTGGTTAGAAGGCATGGAAGGGAATATTCCTCAATCCCCAAATGAATCAGCATTCTTTTTTCACGATATTTCAATCCAGGATATCGAAATTAATGGTGTATTGCTTTATCAATGCAAAATGATTATTCCGATGATGGACTGCCATATCAACTGCAAGGCGATTGAAATTCAATAAAGTTCATTCAGATGAAGTTAAAGGATGTTGAAGATAGCCTGTTTAAAGAGGTAGATTGCCGCTGAGGAAAGATCGTGAGTCATTAAGCGCGTCTGCTATATGGAATCCGCACTTACACATTCTAAAAGAGATTAAAAATGGCTGGCATACACTCCGGGAAATACCGGAAGTATGCCAGCCATTTAATTGAATCAATAACCTTGATTTGAAGAGACCACTTTTATGAGCAATTCAATCATTAAAGATTTTAAAATAGTTGATTAAAATGCTGCTGTCCATCCAGCATCCGCTGTAATGACGGTGCCATTAACAAAGCTCGAATCATCAGATGCCAAGAACAAAGCAACTTGTGCGATTTCATCTGGTTGGCCAACACGAGGCATAATGGCTTGAACCGGCTGAGTACGGCTTGCACCGAATTGATTGAAATTGGTGATAGACGAAGTGATGTTGGTGGCAACGCCTCCTGGTGCGATCGCGTTGCAGCGGATGCCTTCTTTAGCATACATATAACCGGTGTTTTTCGTAAGCCCAACGACGGCATGTTTGGACGCGCCATAAGCCGCTCCAGCGTGTGCGCCATTTAATCCACCAGTTGATGCGGTGTTAATGATCACGCCTTTGCCTTTTTCAAGGAAGATCGGGATTGCTTTTCGGGTAGCGCGCATGACTGCTTTTGTGTTGATATCGAAAATCAGATCCCACTTTTCATCTGTGATGTCGCCGATTGGTTCAAAACTATCCATGATGCCGGCATTGTTGACGAGAATATCCAAGGTGCCATATTCGTTCACCGCAGTATCGATCATGGTGTCGGTGTCCTGTTGTTTTGCGACGTTAACTTGCAACGCCTTAGCTGTGCCGCCGTTTGCCACGATTCCCTGTGCCACAGCTTCTGCGCCTTCGATGTTCAAGTCCGCCACAATGACTTTGGCTCCTTCAGCTGCGTACAATTCTGCGATGGCTTGACCCATTCCTCCGGCTGCTCCTGTTACGATCGCTACTTTTCCTTCTAATTTCATTTCTATCGCCTCCAATTTTATTGAACATGTGTATAATAAAATTATATGTTGTGAAAGTAACCGTTTGCAATGGACAAAAAATAGAGAACTGTTCAGTAATCAACAGAAAAGAACATTATGTCCGATAAGAGGTGAAAAAACGTGAAGGAAATTGATTTGCGTATCGTCAAAACAAAAGGGGCGTTGCAAGAGGCTTTGCTCAGTATGTTGAAGAACAAGCCGCTGCATATGATCAGTGTCACAGCTATTTGCCGGGAAGCGAAGATCAACCGGGGAACTTTTTATATGCATTATGGAAAAGTCGAAGATTTATTTGAAGAATATTTCAAGGAAATCATGAAAGATTTGACGGACTCCTATATGGAACCTTATAAGCATGTACAGATATTACTGTCCAATGAGCTGGATCCTTCCACCATCCGGATCTTCCATCATGTTGAGAAATACAAAAAGTTTTACCGCATCATTTTCTCAAAATATGTGCCAATGGCGTATTATTATTTGTTATTTGATCAAGTAAATCAATTGTTGAATCAGGACATTGATGAAAAACACCATGCTGAAAATAAGAATATGTTCAGCGCTTATCAAGCAAATGCCATTTTGGGAATGATCATCGAGTGGCATCGGCAGGATTTTCAAAAAACCGCTACAGAAATGAATAATTTGTTTGTGGAAATACTGAATTTCCATTTTCGAAAATAAAATCGTGTATCAAGTATAGCCCCACTAAGGAGGGAGCATTAAAAATGAACATCCGAAAAGCGGATCACAGCGACTTGAACGCCATTTTATCCTTGTCGCCGCAAGCTATTTACGATGGAACTTTAGGAGAAGTGATGCCTTCTAAGGAAAAAATCGATAGTTTGGTTAAGCCTTTATTGGATAAAGGCGGCTTTTATTTTCTCGCAGAAGAGAAAGATGAAATCCTTGGTTGGGTTCTAGTCGGCACCACAAAAGACCAGTTTACTGAAAAGCGGAGTGGGTTTATCTACGAACTGTATATCCGGCAACCATACCGCGGCAAGGGGCATTCAAAACGATTGATGAATGCGGCCATTGAACATTTTCAACAGGAAGGGCATGCAGAAGTCCGGTTAAGTGCAAAAGCAGAAAATCCAGCTGTGCGTATGTACGAGAATATGGGATTTGCAACAAGGACGGTCAGCATGAGCTTGAGTATAGAATGAAAAAGAGTGTGGAAGAAATGCTGATCCTTCCACACTCTATCAATCCTAATGAAATTAAGAACGGCTTCCTTTTTTAATGAAAAACCTTATTACTATAAGTAAGACCATAAAAAATACAAAGGTGAAAATAATATCTCCCCAGTTAAAAAATTCAAAAGACTCCATAATTGTTCACTCCTTAATTTATCTATATGGTTATACTGAAAAAAGAAGAAATGGTTTCACACTTCCTAACTAAAATACATAAAAATCGCAAAGTAACTAATGAAAAGAGGTACACCATGAAAATTGAAAATCACTTAAAAGACATGCCCTCATTCGAAACTGATCGTCTTCTATTAAGAAAAGTGACACGGCACGATTTAGATGATGTGTTCGAATTCTCTTCCGACCCCGAAGTGGCGCAACGCATGACCTGGGGGAAGAACGATTCCAAAGAAGAAACCTTGTCCAACTTCCTGCAGCCGACTGTGGACGGTTATAAAGATGGCCAAAGCGGTGTATGGGCGATTGTCTATAAAGAAAGCGAGAAAGTCATCGGGACTTGTTCGCTGGTTGACTGGTCGAATGAACATCAAAAAGCAGAAATAGGCTACGTGCTAAATCGCGAATTTTGGGGAGCGGGGATCGCTACAGAAGCGTTACAGGAGGTACTGAATTACGGTTTTGACGTACTTCAATTGAACCGGATCGAAGGCGGGTGCGATTTAGACAATATCGGATCGGAAAAAGTCATGTTGAAAGCCGGCATGATCTTTGAAGGCGTTTTGAGAAAGAATGAACGCATCAAAGGAGAATTTCGGGACACCAAAATCTTTTCTATTTTAAAAAGTGAATACAATTCTTTGACCAGAGGAGGTAGGCAATAATGAACTCAGGCACAGTCTCGGTCGCAGCATTTTTGATTTCTTTAGCTGTTTATGCAGTTTGGTTCTTTAATGAAGACGTATTCTCTAATTCAGCAATGATTGTAGCTATTGCTCTACCGCTTATCGGAATCGTGGCAGCACTCTTTGCCAAGAACAGATCGCTCAGAGTAGTGGGCTTAATTGGAAATTCTTTGGTTCTTGTTGTAGCCGTCATTATTCCATTTCTCTCCACATTGTTTTGGAGTACTCTTTGAACTGACAAGATTGCCGTCCATAAGAAAAGACTGCTTTATCAGCAGTCTCTTTTAGCAAAGCTTACGTATGCCTCGAGCGGTATTCTCTTCGCAAGATAAATAGAACGTGAAATCCAATTAATGCAGGGACGAGGCTAATGTTTAATAATTCAACATCAGTAAGTGTGAATACTTGAAACATCGCAAAGAATACAAGGCTTGTAAATAAGATGTATAAGGCGAGCTTGCAGCAATAAGCGACAATCCAATTTCGCGACGGTACCAAGCTCATAAGGAAGTCCACCAAGTACGACATCGGAATGCCCATAACGAAAAATACTGGAAAAATAAATACGTAAGTGACCCAAAACGCTTTAAATAAGGTAAGTTCAGACAACAGGTCCTGTTCATTCGCAATGACAAGCTGCCACAAGAACATCAACATCACGTAAAGCGGGGCAGAAATAACGGCACTGAAAAATCGTTCGAGAAAACTTTTTATCATATCATGGCTCCCAGCATCTAAGAATCTCCTACCTACATAATGTAATTATAACAATCTGGAGTGAAGGATCGTAATAATAGTTAAGAGGTGAACTTTGATGATGAAGTTTCTAGTATTATTTGCTGCATGTCTTCCGATAGTGATAATGATGGGATGTTCTGAAGAAGAAGTGGTTCGTGTGGGTACTCCTTTTGACAATGGAGGTACGACAGGAGCGGAGTTCAATACGGGCTTCACAGACTCAGAAACACTATCTGAGTTGCGGAAGATTATTGAGATGGAAGAAAAAATAGAACCGCCAAATGAGTTAGCTCCAGTCGCGGATCTTGTTCTTACCTTGGATAAACCGGAAGAAAATGTTTCTGAACTTTGGCGGTATGTATGGTATATGGATGATGGCAGTGCTGTTTTGTCCAATAGAGGAAACGCAGTGGAAGAAGAGCAAGAGTTCTATGCTTTAAATGAAGAACAAACAAAAGAGTTGAAAAACATATTGGATTAAACACATCATACGAAACACAGAGAAGCTTATGAATAGCTTCTTTTTTTCGATAATTAAGCATTAAAATGGATAAAGTTATTTAATAATTGTGATTTTAGTACTGTATTTAAAAATATTAAATGGTAAAATAAGTATGTATAAAAAGGGGCATCTTATGAAAAAGGAAATCATTAAATTTGATAACGGATTACAGATAGGCATGCGCTCATGGGGGAACATGAACCACACAACGCTTCTTTTTTTTCACGGCCTTGGGAGTTCGGCAGCCAGCTTTACTGAATTAGCCAACTTACTTTCTTCAGAATACAGAATCATCGCATTAGATTTGCCTGGGCATGGTTTATCTACAGCTGAACAATTTGAAGAATCCTTTTCAGTAGCGTCGATGGCTAGGTGGGTAAAGGAAGCAATGGAACAACTTGATATTAAAGATCTTCATGTCATTGGACATTCAATAGGTGGGAACATAGCGTTGGCGTTTGCCAAAATTTTCTCGGTTCAATCAGTCATTCTCTTGGACGGCGGGTATATACGCTCAAGCAATATTCCCGGTAGTTCTATCACTGAAGAGATTCGATTCGCAAAAGAGCATTGTGATAATCATGCTTTTTCATCCTGGACACAGTTCGAAGAAAAGATGGCCGAGGACGGTTTGACGGAACGATTAATTGAAATGGCGGAACCGAGCATGCAAGCAGAACGTGATGCCATTAAGTTGATTTTAACGAGTGAACATGCCGGATATTATGTGAAGCAACATTTCAATGAGCCGAGCATGGATACCTTAAGTGATATCGATGTACCGGTCTTGCTGCTTAGAAGCACTTTGCCGAAGGCGTTTAATTCCCATCGTGAAAGCGAAACTGCGAGACTCCAACAGTATTTGGCTCTCTCTGTGGAAGAAGTGAAAGATACTTCCCACGATATCTATTGGGAGAACCCGGAAGTGGTGAGCCAAAAAATCTCGCAGTGGATCAGCCGTAAAAAATAGATCTGATAGCTTAATAGTATCTCTACCATAATGAGCGGGGGATTCAAAGGTGAAAACATGGGAGACGCTCTCTACAGAATATTTGTATGAAAATCCGTTCGGGAATTTGAGTAAAGAGCAGTGTAGGCTGCCAAACGGAATCGTCATTGATAACTTTTACGTAAATGAGTATTCGGATTGGGTGAATGCCGTAGTCCTGACCGACAGAAATCAACTCGTACTTGTAAAGCAATATAGGCATGGGACAAGAGGTTTTTATTTAGAAATTCCTGCTTGAAAGCTTGAAGAAAACGAAACCAGTGAGGAAGGAATTCTAAGGGAAGTTCTTGAGGAGACCGGATTCACTTCAAATGAAAAACCCATCTAATTGGGAAAGTATATGGTGAATCCGGCCGTTCAGAACAATAAAATTTCTACATACCTAATCACTGATGCATTCAAAACGAGCGATCAACAATTAGATGACACCGAAGAAATCGATGTTAAACTGATCGATTTCGAAGAGTTTGACTGAATCGGACTATCGAAACACAGTTGTTTACAGCCAGCGCTTACTATATGGCCAAGTCATTTCTAAATAAATAAGGGTGCAAGTGAAATTTGAAAGGGGACCGTACCAATGAACAAGCAGAAAAAGAAAAACACAAATAAGACTGATTTTTTCGATGTAATCTCATTTTGGATCCCAGAATTGCTATTTCTTCCCTTCAGAATCCTGTTTATGGCGGTAAGGGGAATCGTTAGGTTAATTGGTGGCTTTTTTGATGTTGTCTAATTACCGTATTATATGGGTCTGATAAGTTCTTTACGTATTTAGTAAGGTCGGGAAGTGATGAGATGAACCGATTGTGGAAAGTGTTGCATAAGTGGGTTTTCGAAAAATACGACCAGTTCTCCAACGAATTAGGCTACGCAGACTGGAAGATTACTTTAGAAAACACTTTTGGCATTTTTCAAATGGAGGGAGATGCATTTTACCATGCCACACAGCTCTCCAACAGCGAATGGGCGGTTTGGAATGACAATGGTGGAGACCCGCCCTATGAATTCCAAGTATTTTCGACTTGGGCTGAAGCGATCAGCCATCTCCGAACATTGTTTGAGGAAAGCCAATTGCCTGAAAGTTATTGGCGTCCTGAAGGATTTGATGTGGGAGAAGATGTTTTTTCAAAAGAGCCAGATCGAGAAAAAATGCTTTAAAAGCATAAAATGAGAAATGGGGAATGTAGTTTGATGTTGCTTGAAGTCATTGTAGTTTTACTCATTATTTCATGTTCGCTATTTATACATGAAATGGGACATGCTGTTGCCACAGTAACGGCGAACAAAAATTCCAAAGCTGAAATCTTTATGGGTTCATCCAGCAAAGCGAACAAGCTAAGGCTATCTTTTGGAAGAATTACTTGTTATCTGACCGTCGCTATATCTGGCTATTGTGAGTATTCCATCCCAAAAGAGTACCCAGCGTTTACATACAAACAAAAACTCTTCTTCTACCTCGGCGGGCCACTCGCGTCATTACTTGGTTTTGTGACATTATTCATTGCCTCTCATTTTATATCCGGAATAGCGGGAAATATCATCATCAATAGCGCAGGAGCAAACTTTTTTCTCTTTATCACGTCATTGATTCCGTGGACTTATCCCCGCTTATTAGGTGGCCTTCCGAGTGATGGATTGCAGACTTTGAACTTGGTGAAAGCGAACCGAAAAGAGCGAAAGTTTATTACGTAATAAATTGTAGCTTGCCTGACCTTCAGAACGAATCATTATAGTGGTAAAAGCGGCTTTTCAAAATACATAAGTACTGTGAAAGGGGGAAGCTCGAATATGGGTTTTTCCCTTTTTGATTAGAAATAAATTTTCAGTGGAGCTTACTTAAGAAATTGCTAGTTATCTTACGATCGTCTTCGTATAGTTAATATACATAAATATAAAATCATATAGGAATTATATCGATTGGAGACCTGAAATGAAGAAACATTACTATACTGGAAAGAACTTTTGGCGATACGATACCAACGATTCTAGACCTCTTTATCCATGCAATAATGAAATCATTGAAAAAGCTGAGTTAGTCTTGGGAATCCGTTTTCCTAATTCTTTTAAAGACTTGATGAAAAAGCGGAACGGGGGAGAACTTCATTACCCATATTTTACTGTTCCAGCAACTAGAGCAAATAGCAGATCAGGTGAGGTATTTCATTTGCCATGTATTGAACCTATACATTTTGAAGTGGATAACACCTGTATTTTATCATCCAAAGAACTGATTACCTCTACAAATGATGAGCGGGGCGGTAAAGCACTTTCTGACAAGCTCATCGTGCTTTGGACTGATTTTCATCATTGGCTTGTATTTGATTATAAAAATCAAAAAGAAACCCCCTCGGTATTATTGATTGTTGAGAATTACGATTCACCGGAAATAGTTTGGGAAATCATTGAGCTCGCCGAGTCCTTTGATCAATTCCTAGAGCAATTATTCCTGGAAACGAATTAAAGCGGTGACTCCCGAATGCTCTTTATATATTTTATGATTTCGAGTGAGCAGTCTCGTGATGAGAAAGGAAAGATTAGGGAAAATGCATATTACATGGAGTCCGCTTTGGTATGGATTAGATCAAGCGATTGTGGCAGGAGATATTGATTATTATTACCTGTCTAATGACGGTGCAGAATTTGCGAATGGTGAAGCAAGCGCTGAGGATAAGGAAATATACGCTAAAATAGTGAATATTATCCATCCGGAGATTGGCAAAGTGCGAGGCATCCTTACAGATGAATTGAGTTATAGAGTGTTTCTTGAAGATGGAGATATTATCCGGATCGATGCAGAAGAAAATACCGGATTGGTAGAATATTCAGCCGATTGCGGAATAAGTGAATGGACTTTCGAAGTGGAAATCGAGATCCTGAAGTTTACTTGATACTCATCTGAGGAGCGGATGGCTCTTACGAAGGGCAAGGCGTTACAGGTTTGGCAGGCAGCAAGGGAAGTAAAACACAATTGCATGTTAAACATATAGAGAGTCTCAGTATTCTAAGGAACTGCAGACAGTGAAACGGAGCGATGGCCAATGGAATACTTTTATTTGTTTTTAAAGATTTCACTCGTAGGTTCGACAATTTTATTCAGCGATTTTATTTTTGGCCAAATTGGCTGGTGGTTCGCAGTTGTCATGATTCTCGCATTATGGGCATCAGGTTATTTCGATAAAAAATCGATTCAAATAAAAAAACAAAAACTGACTGAAAGGTTTTCGATTCTAAAAACCTTGGACAGCGGACAATCAGTCAATGTCGAACTAAAAAATGGCGAGTTGTTTTCGGATTACAATTTCAGTTCTTTCAATGAGGACGAAATAACTGTCGCTAAAAAACTAGAGCGAGAACAAATTATGCAAGGAGGAGATAACGTTCGGGAGATCAAGTTCACTAAAATTCAGTCAATCACGAGCTCTGATGTTCAAGTTGCAAGAAGAAGACGGCGATTTTAAAAGGTAGTCTTAAAAAATCTACTGATTGTTACGGGCAAACCAATCAACCAAGTGAAGATAGAAAACAGTTGATACGTATCATGCAAAAACTTTTTCTCAGATAATTAGCTTTAAAAAGTTCGTAAAGGTGGCTTTAATTTCACGAACGTTCGTAAAGTGTTTTGAGACGTTTACGAACGTTGGTGTACTTGGTTTTTAGCACTTTAAAAGACGTTCGCAAAGGTGTACTTTTACGAACGCTTTGACCTAGGAAAACTATGAAGTTAAGAAAGTGAAACAATCGGAATTATTTTGAATATCGAAACTTATCACAGGAGCAGGTTTTCCTTTATTTTGTGGAAGACGAATATATTGAGCAATGACTTGTTTACTAGTTAGAAATCAGGGAAGCTAAGAAATAGGAAGTATATGGATTAATTTCAAAAGGGAGGATAGTAAGTAATTTTTAGTATTAGGAAGATTTGCTCGGAAATTAAAGAACCACTTAAGTAGTGGAATCAAAAAATGATAGGAGCGATATACATAATGAAAAAGACATTGTCTCTTTTTAGCGTAGTGGTTTTTGCAGGATTCGGTTTCGTGGCCCCAGCTTTGGCAAATGAGAATGAGGAGGGTTTAGTCTCTAACGGAATTGAAGTATCAGAAATCATTGAGAAAACAGAAATCCCTGTATTGTATGAGGATACTGATTTATTTGAAGTGAAGACTCATCCCGATCACCAGGAAATTTCAGTGGGTGCCTATTTGGGAGAAGACTCTACTGAGAACAATTTTGTTCCTGAATACGAAAACAATTCAGCTATCTTTGACTTCAGTGAGGTTGAATTAAAGGCAGGCGATACGATTACGTTCTTTATTCAAGATGGCCTTGTCTTCAGCGAAGAATTTGTCAGAACTATTCAGCCAGCAGAAGCAGCTGCTGAGGAAACTGTTGATGAAAATAGCGAAGAGGGCGGAGTACTTCCGAATACAGCAACCAATACGCCGATGATGATGGTAATGTCTATTTCCCTAGTCGTCCTAGGTGGAGCTTTGTTGGCCGTACGCCGCCGTAAATCATCTACTATGTAATTTGTTGATTGATACTTGAAACCTACTAAAAGAAGAATGAAAATTCTTCGGCATGAGTAAAAAACCAGTTGCATTCATTGCAGCTGGTTTTTTTATGTAATGAATAATCTTTAACTTGTTTTACTGTAGCTGTATTGAGCGTTTCATTTTAGAAAAAAATAACGATTCCGTCTATGCGCATTGGGAAGTATTGATGATCTGAATATAAACAACAAATCAAAAAATTTCCTACAAAAAGAATATAGCGAGGTTTTCTTATAGAAATTAAATAAAAAATTCAGCTATAACTTAAAAAGTTTAAACAGACCTATTTTCTTATTTTCAATTAAGTTACATTCGTTTCCTTGATTTAATTGATATATCATAGTTGACCGGAAGAGAGGAAACCTTAGGTGTGTTTCTTCCCTTTTTCTAGCACATGCTTTTGTTTTTAAAGCAAGAAATTGATTGTACAATAACCAGAATACGGGAGAACTTAAAATAACAAATAGCGTCCTCTTTTTATAAAGTTGATCAAGAAAGAAAGCATTGGCTAGATGGCATTGCTTAATTTTGCTGCTGAGTTTCTTACCACAATGTAACAGCTTACTCATTATAGTAAATCTCTAATAAACTACTGAGCTGGGTCAGGTTTTAAATCTTTCTCGTACAATGAAATTTCTTCCTTCTAATTTCAAAAGATGTTTTTGGGTAATATCTATTCGGTCTAATTTCCATTATGCTATTATTAATGGAAAAACATAGCAATTAGTTGAAACATAAGAGGCTAGGTGAATTTATGCTAATAGTGAGTGATTTGCAGTTGAAAACAAAAGAAACATTATTATACGGAGCCATCATGCAATTGAAGAAAGGAACAATCTATGGCTTATCCGCCCGGAACGGTAGTGGTAAAACCACATTGCTCCGAACCATCAGTGGACTGAGAAGCGAGCCTCTAGGTTCGATATCTATTCATGAGAACGATCACATATTATCTGCACTGGAAGTGAAAAAACAGTTGTTCTACTTTGAGACGGTGGAATGGTTTGACCCTAATTTATCCGGATGGGATTATTTGCGGTTTACACAGGCTTCTTGGAACCAGTCTGCCCGTCCGATTGACGAAATCGTCTCTTTTTGGGAAATGAAGTCGTACATCAAGACACCCATCAAAAAATATTCGCTTGGCATGAAACAAAAGGTGTTGCTCGCCATGTATGACGTGAGTGGGGCAAGCTATTGGCTGCTTGATGAGCCAACCATTGGCTTGGACACCAATAGCCTGAAGAAATTTCAAACGTATTTGCTAGAGGCTAAACAAGACGGGGCTTGCATTTTATTTTCTTCTCACCAGAATGATAGTTTGTATGCGGTCTGCGACTACATTTACGAAATGGAAGATGGCTCCTTAATTCTGTCCACGATAAGAAAGGGGGAGGACAAGGAGTGAATTATTATCGATTCCTCTTCAAAAAGACCGTAAAAAATCGGGCCACTTCTGTTCCGTTGGTTTTGCTGTTGGTATCCATTGTCGGTCTGTATGTGATTAACCAAACCTCAGGCAATTTTTTTAGCTATAAAGGGAGTCTAACTGATTATCATGAGCAAACGAAGGAGTTGGAAGAGTACTACGTGGGCTTGCAGAATGATGGTGTGGAGTACTCAGCTGATGAAGTCGCATCATTCGAAGCAGGCTATGATGATGTAATCGAGCAGTCGATGTGGTCAGCAAAAGCTCTCCAATTAGCAGAGGAAGAAAAGTGGGACGAGGCGTTGAGTTATTCGATCAATCTCTTGAACCGGCAACTGGAAGCCAATGAGCAAGCGGAGGGATCGCTGTTTCCTGCTGAACATGTAGCCGTATTAAAAGGTGATATCGAAATGTACGAACAGTTACAGGCGCTTGAACAAGAGCCAGATACTGCGGGGTACGAGACGTTCGGGTTCAACTACGTCTTTCGGGTAATGGATTCACTGTTCCCAGTGTTATTTATGCTGATATTAGCTGTTCTGTTGACAGAGATTTTTTTGAACTCATATAAAAAAGGAATGAACATCAATGCGTTGTTGCCGATGAGCTTTGTGCGCCTTACAGCCAAACGGATTTGGTTCAGCAGTCTGTTAGCCGGTACTGTTTACTTGTCCACGCTTGCCATCAGTTTAGCCATGGCAAGCCTCGTGAAAGGCTCGGGCCATGTGCTCTACCCAGTCTTGCTCTATTCGACGGGATTGCCAGAGACGTCGCCCATCTGGATCGTTTTGGTGAAGATGCTGATTCTCCAGTTATTGGGCATACTAAGCCTGGTTCTCCTCGTCTCGCTGATCAGCTTTTTCGTCCAGAACCATCTAGTCAGCTTATTGATCACACTGGTCGTCGTTATTGGTTCACCGATGGTCTTTAAATCCATTGAGGCCTTTCATTCCATTGCCCATTTGAATCCCTTTACGTATTTGGCAAGTGGGGATGTGGTGACACGGTTTATCATGCAGGATGTTCCTAATTCCCGGGCTACGTTTGAAATGGGAATCGTTTCACTGGGTGTGTTTTCTTTCATGCTAGTCCTAATAAATGTGGTTCTTGCTTTCCGGCATGAGAAGAAACCAATGTATGCAGCAAAAACATAAACTGACAAAGGCTCCTGCTGGATATCCTAAGTTGAAACTTGGAAGTTCAATAACAGAATCCAGTTTACATATGACGAATCACCAGAAGCTAATCATAATGCAAGGAGAAAAGAGTCTGTATTCAGCATACCTTTTCTCCTTTTTATTTGCGAAAGAGTACTTTTACGAACACTTCTATATTTAGAAAGAAAAGGCGAATATTCTATCTATGCAGTATGATAATTAATGCTAATCTGAATACAGATAATCTTTAAAGGAGAGCGTAAAATATCTTGTGTAAATGAATAAATAGAAAAAGGAAGACCTTTTCTTGTAGAATTAAGTCACCACAACCAATTCACAGAAAAGAGGCCTTCCCTATGACTCAGTTTACAACAGATATTATGCAAGCTCTAGTAAAAAAAGAAGACATCTCCGAAGTTTTTCGCAAACATTTGGAGACGGCGGTGAATACACTTCTTCAAACGGAACTAACAGCGTTCCTGGATTACGAAAAATACGACCGCATCGGGTTTAATTCCGGCAACTCACGCAATGGTGTCTACACGCGGACACTCCATACGGAGTATGGGGATTTAGAGCTTTCGATGCCACGGGACCGGAACGGCGAATTCAACCAACAGACGGTCGCTCCGTACAAGCGCTCAAACGATACGCTGGAAGCCTTCGTTATTCACATGTTTCAAAAAGGCGTGACCATGTCCGAGATTTCGGACCTGATCGAGAAAATGTACGGCCATCATTACACGCCACAAACCATTTCCAATATGACGAAAGTCATGAGCGAACAGGTCGAGGCGTTTAAATCTCGTCCGTTAGAACAGCGTTACGCGTGTGTCTATCTGGATGCAACTTACATTGCCCTCAAGCGCGACACGGTCTCGAAGGAAGCCGTCTATATTACGATTGGCATCCGAGAGGACGGCTCAAAAGAAGTCTTGGCCTATACAGTGGCACCTACGGAATCCGCATTTGTTTGGGAAGAAGTCCTGTTGGACTTGAAAGAGCGCGGTGTCGAAGAGGTGCTTTTGTTTATCTCCGACGGCTTAAAAGGCATCACTGATCGCATCTTCGCGGTCTTTCCCGATGCTCAATATCAGGCGTGCTGCGTCCACTTGTCGCGTGGGATCCGCCACAAAGTTCGCGTTACCGATCGCAAGGAGATTCTGGATGATTTCAAATCGGTCTACCGGGCAGAGAACCAAGAACTGGGTGAAAAAGCGTTGAAAGCCTTTGTCGACAAATGGAAAACGGCCTATCCCAAAGTGGCGAAATCGTTGGAAGCGAATCCCTATATTTTCACTTTCTACAGCTTCCCAAAATCCATTTGGCGAAGCATCTATTCAACGAACCTGATCGAATCGTTCAACAAGAACGTAAAGAAATACAGCAAGCGCAAGGAGCAATTTCCGAACGAAGATTCCTTGGATCGCTTCCTGGTTTCCCAGTTCGAAATCTATAACCAGAACTTCTCCACCCGTTGCCATATCGGATTCGATCAAGCTCGTGCAGAGCTGACTGAGATGTTCAAGCAAACCTAATCGATATACATACAAGAAAAGGATTTACTTATTTACACATAATTATTGACGGTCTCTTGCTTACCTATACATAAACGATTTAAATGAATGTGAAGATATCATCCAAGAAGTATTCATTAAATGCTATCACCAGTTGGAAAATTTCCGATTTGAATCTAATGTCAAAACTTGGCTAATTCGAATTACTATCAATAAATGCAAAGACTACCACAAGTTATGGCGAGTGAAAAAACTAATTTATCGACCGTTCCTTATCTCCGAAAGAAAAGATGCTTCAGCTGAAGAGCGTTATCTTGAAGAAGAGACTTCCTCTGAAATCATTTCCAGCATTCACCTTCTATCACCTAAGTACAAAGAAGTTTTAATTCTTTATTATTATCAAGAGATGACCATGCAGGAAATCAGTGACGTATTATCCATTAGCATTAATACAGTTAAATCTCGACTATTGCGAGGAAAACGCACGCTTCAAACGCAATTAGAAAGGATGATTGATCATGGACAAATTTGATCGCGAAATACGAAGCAAAATCAATCGAGATTTAGAAAAAGAAGTTCATTTCTCATCGGCTGAACGAATCAAAATTCAGCGACGTATTCATGAACATAGAAACAAAAAGGTTTCTTTTAATCCTATTTATTGGACAGTCCTCGTTTCAGCTGTTGGGCTGATGATGGTGTTTGGACTTATCTATATGGGGGATCGCTCAGCTGTCTCTACCGACTCTCCTGCCATCGCCGGTGAAGAAGAAACGATCTCAACTGCCACTACAACAGCTCTTCAAAAGCCCGAGAGTATATTGCCCCAAGAGCAAGAATGGACCAAAGAGGATGCAGCAAATCCCAAGAGTGGTATGTACCAAATGGAAGTTTCCGAGTTTGCTAGTGTAGCAGAGTACTTAACTGTTATGACGGAACATTGGCATCACGGCAATGATAGCGGAGATCCAGAAATAGACCGAAAAATTTCGATTGCCTTTACTACAATCAGTTACCTCAATTATTATGAAAATGAGTTCCAAGAGTTTGAGGCAACAGCGATAGCTGACGAGCTCCAACGAATTGCGCTTGATATTAGCATGCACTATAGCGAACTAACTGATGAAGAACTACGAGTAGCCTTTCAAGAATTTGAAGAACAATTAGCTGATCTCAATGACGTGATACAATAAAATATGGTAAAAGAAAGAATCATCCATAAATACTGCTTTATACTCCTACGATCGATGTTCTTGTGCATAGTTCTTTAAGAGAAAGGAATTGTATTCATTGAAGTTGCATTATCAACTAACTTACTCTGACTTTTTAGCTCTTCAACGAGATTCTATTAAGCATTTGAATTATCACAGAAAAAGGGCTCTGGTTACGTTCTGCATCCTTGAGTTGCTTATTTTCTGGGTTGGACTCAGTCTGGCTGAACATATATTGCCTACTGATTTATCTTCTAGTTTGACGTGGGGGCTTCGTATCAGCGCTGGAATTTTACTAGCTGTCTTACTTGCCCCGCTTAGCAAAAAGGGTTATGGACTATTGACCAACTGGCAGTATAAATTGTTGCTACGTAAGGAAAAACATACAATCTGGCCAAAGGATGTTACGGTGACTTTGGATCAAGAATACTTGAGAGTACAGACACTGCAGAATGGATTGAAAACAAATACTGAAATTCAGTGGGGAAAGATCCAAAAAGTAAGTGAAGACCATCGCCATTTGTACTTATACTATGACGAACTAAATGTAATGATTGTGCCGAAGAGCAACTACAAGGCGAGTAATGAAGAGAAAGCAAACATTGAAAAATTACTCAGTCACAAACTCGGCCATTTGCGTATCTAAAAAGCGATGAGAATAATAAAGGAGTGGAACGATGCAGATTCAATATCAATTGACATACGACGATGTGTTAACTTTTCAAGAGTACGAGACAAGATATTCCACTCGTCACAAGATAAGGGGTGGGGTCTTCCACGTTCTTATCACTCTACTTGTTTTCATAGTAGTTGCTTCAATTATCATCATACTAATACCTATACTGTTTCAATTTGAAAATCAGCCTATTCCATACACGCCAATATTTATAACGGCTGTATTAATCGCTTTGATTTCAGCTCCATTTCTAAAGAAAATCTATGTACCAGTGATTCTATGGCAATATAAGCAAATCTTTAAAAAAACGAAGGACAGAAGATGGCCAAGACCGATCGCAATCATCTTGAAATCTGAAGGACTGAATGTGAAATCTGTTCACAATGGTATCAAAGAAGACATTGATATTTCGTGGGAATCCATTCAAAAAGTAATAGATTATGGAGATTTGTACTTCCTCTATATTCAAAAAAGAGAAGCGCTCATCATTCCGAAAAAAAACCAAACTATTACCACTGAGCAACAGGAGAAACTTCGTGAGTCGCTAAAGCAACATTTCCCAAATATCACCTGAATGAATACTTAATAAGCTGTAAGCTCTCGGTATTGAGAACTTGCAGCCTATTTAAAAGCAATGGCTCTTTTGAGAAGAGACAAACGCGTAAAAGCTGATAGGTTATTTTTTTGAATTAACGAAAGCTCTTTAAATTCTTATGTCTTTCTAGGAGCATGTCATCAATTTAGGGTTTCATTTACTTATTTTACTCGGTCCTCTCTCTTTCTATTCCTCAGCATCTTCCGTCTTTGAAGAACTTATATCAGATTCTCATTGAGTTGAATTTAATGTAAGTTCTTCTTTTCTTCTTACGACATGACTAAAAATCTCTTAACATGCAAATTTGTGAAAGCAGATTATTTGGATAAAAAATGGAATGTCTTGTGCTACAATAGTGGGTATACGTAGGAGGGGTTTGATGAAGAAAATCATGATCGGTATTCCTATTGCTGTTTTCTCTGTCTTGGTACTGTTGATCGCTTGGGTTAGTCTAGTACCGGAAGAAAATATTTCTACAGAAAAAGCGACTACTGAAGGAAATGCAAAAGAATATATAGCAACTGCTTGGAATAGATGGAATGGTAGTACACTTGATGAAGAGAATATTGAAAAAGAAACTACTTTTATTGCACTCAACTCGATTGACGGTAATGAAATGAAAACTTTAGGAATGGAAACAGAGTTTTTGGAACTTCAAGAAGTAGCTGGCATCATTAGCGGTGATTTTGGAAGACTTACGGATGAAGAAAAACAAATACACTATAAAGAATTCGAAGACAAATTACATGAAATTCACAACTCGATTAATTGAAAGATAAAAGACCTTGAATAGAAAACAAACTACTATTTGATTAGAATAAAAATGTTTTTTTGTAATGGAATCCTTCCATAAAGGTACATTTTCAAAAAAAGGGATAGAAGATGCGGCTCGATTAGCATCTTCTACCCCTTTTTGTTTTTGCAGCTTCCGATGACTGCACGATATGTAAACTAAATATTAGAAAAGTCTTCCCTTTCTACCCCATTTACACAAGATATTTTACCCTCTCGTAAGCAATTCGCTTTAATTCTAGTCCATAATCCTCCATCAATTGGGCGATTACTGTTTCATAATCATAAGGTTCGCCATTTTTATTAGCGTTATCCGGCCAAGGCATCAAGACTCAACTCCTTTCTATAGTAATTAGACGGTTGTCACTTCCGTTTTGACCCCTAGTATTCAAATTATTTCGCATATGCTATTTCCAGATTATAGAGATACGGGATATAAAGTTCCGATTTTGAAACCATAGAGCAGTGAGACTCGTCTTAGGGGCAGCTCATTTCACCTTTAATTAAAATTTTATCAATAGATAGAAGGGAGGCAACGCTTTGACCGACGAAAACAATTTGCCTTTAAAAATTCAAAAAGAAGCCTGGTTAGAAAATCTAATGGATCAATATGGCGATCGCCTAACAAAGCTCGCTTATAGTTATTTGAAAGATTGGGGAAGGTCACAGGAAGTTGTCCAAGATGTATTTCTGACCTGTTATCAGCAATACGATATATATGAAGAAATTAACTCCTATAAAGCGTGGATTTATAGAATTACCATTAACCGCTGTAAAGATGTCCTGAAAAGTTCTTGGGCCAAACGGGTTGTCCTGAATAATCAGTTGTTTCAGTACATGCAGACAAAGGAACCTGCACCAGACCTGGCGTCACTTCAAAGAGAAGGAGATGAAGAACTGGCAAATTCCGTATTGTCTCTTCCAATCAAATATCGTGAAACCATTCATCTTCATTACTACGAAGATTTGTCGATACCCGAGATGGAAGCTCTGTTAAAAATTAATCAGAACACCTTGAAAACTCGTTTGCGAAGAGGCCGGAAGCTACTGGGAGAGACTATCAAAAGAGGTGATGTATATGAAGGATAGATTGACTGAGTATCGCGAGGCGATGGATAGAAGTGTCTTCAAAGATCAACAATTCACTGGGAAACAAAAACAAGATATTTTAAAAAAGATTAATGAGCCACCTCAACGAAAAGAGAAAGCTGAGTGGATTCCTCGGAGTCTGAGCGTCGCTTTTCTAGCCATCCTTTTGCTAATTGGAGGCTATCTATTAAAAGCACAAATTGAAGATAAGGTTCTGCATACGACAGAAAGTACAGTGGAGCAACCGTTACCCGAAGCCAGTAAACCAGAAGTAACCGCAGGTGATGATAGTCAAAAGGAAGAAGAAACTCTAGAGTCCCCATATAGAGAGATTAAAACGTATTTTGAGGACTATGATCTTCCTCAGGAAGGTAGATTACCTGAAAGTGATACAATAAATGGGATTAGTTACGAGAATGGATATACATTTGACCGAGACACCAAGGCTATGGTTTCTCGAGTGTGGAATAACGGAGAAGTAAATGAACCCTCTGAAGGACAGAAAGTAGGCGTCATAATGGGGTGGTTAAACGATGCTTCAGGAATTCCTGACTTGGAAAGCATGACCATAACGAATGATCCCAATCAATTTCAGCAGCCCATTTCTAGGCTCGAACAAGTAAAAGAAGCGACGGAGTTTGAACCGTTGAAAAAGTGGACTTCAGAAACGATCGAAGTTCTTGCGTCAGCTCAAAAAACAGAAGATATGGATGCAAGGCAGGAATTAATAGAAGAGGGGTATACCAGGCTACAAAAAATGACTTCCTTAATCACAGAGGAAGACAAGTAATAGAAGAAAAAATATGTAGAGATATGTCGTAGAAATATGTTGGTATTCCAGGTACAGACAATTGGAACATTTACTTTTAAACACTATAATGAGGTGCATCTTTTGATTTTAAACTATCAGTTAACAGTCGATGATTTATTCGCGCTCCAGAAAAATTATTTTCGTACTAGTGAGTATCATATTAATAGAGGCAAGCTAGCTTTTGTTGTCTTGATGTTGTTTTCCTATTTTGTTTTTAGCTCCTTCTTGCTGAATATTTTGCCGGGAAATGTCTCTCCTGATTTAATTGTTCCAGTCTCTATAGGAGGAGGCATCCTTTTGGCTTTGATTCTCCTGCCATTCGTCCGAGACTTATATTTTAAAATACAGATATGGCGATTTAAAATAGCTTTTAATCGATTAAAAAACAACGGGTGGCCGAAGGAGTGCATCACCAAACTGACTCCTGAAGGCATCGAACAGCATGTTCACAACAGCCAACTTGAAGGAAAGACTCAATTGAACTGGAGTGCATTTCAAAAGGTAGGAGAAGACGAGCGCCGATTTTTCCTCTATCACACAGATACGGATGCTGTAGTCCTGCCAAAGCAAACAGAATCACTTAGTGAAGAAAGTCATAAAGAACTGAGAGATTTGCTCACCCAACATATCGGTCATTTGCTTAACACAAACTCGAAGAAAACAGCCAATGCTTTATAGATGAGGCCGATCAGGATCTGATTGAAGGTTGTAAGGCTATTATCGATGCCATAACTTATATCGGATGAATCATGCAGAGACTAATCACTGTGATTGGTCTTTTTTTGATACTTAAGTTTCTTTTTCGAACGGTTTTTCAGCTATGTAAATATAGAAGCTAAGTCTTTATGTAGTTGATAACTTCTTGTAAATAAGTTTCTATAGGCTTGCTTGTATCTACGGTCAAGATTTTCCTCAGTAAGGGTTTCTTGCTGTTTGCAATTGTATAATGGAAGGCTTCTAAGGAAGACACTTCTTTAATTTGGCTGATCATTCTCTGGCGTTCTCTTAATCTACGATTGATTTCTTCCATGTCATCCAGATAACATTCTACGTATTTATACTTAATCGGGTATTTTTCGCTTAAGGCAATTCCTTTTTCGATGAGTTCATCATAGAGACAAGGGCTATCTAAAATGACATTATGTCCTTGGGATAGATAAAATTCTACGAGTGACCAATCGATATTATAAGATGCTTTTCCAGCAAGTTTAGGATCAATTGGAACTTCCAAAAGAGACTCCATCAGAGACGACTTAACGATATCATGGTCAACAATAACTGCTTTAAGATGCTTAGCAATTTCACGTGAAAGTGTCGACTTTCCCGAACCGGGGAAACCGGACATTTGAACAAAAAACATGTACAGACCTCATTTCCAGTTACTTGGATAAGTTATTCTGAATTTAAATAAAGTGATGTCCCCCTAATATACCACTTAGAGATAGGGGGAAAAGGAGGTTCCTTGTTTTCATCAATTCAATTAAGATTTGAAAAGAATAAGCCAATAATTGAAATAGGAGAAGAATCTATATCCTTTGATTAAAGCAGAAGAATAAACCCTTCTCCTTTTTATCTGTCTATTTCAGAGTATATGTATTAGAAACAAAATAGGAAAAAAATTTATGGGAGTATTCTATTTATACCTAATATTATAGAGACTCATATTAAAGAATTACCTAGTGGAAGAATGAAAATCTCCTGATGATGATGTATGATGCATATTATAGTTCTGCCAGACATGACTTAAGAAGCAATCACAAAGATATTTTCAAATATTGGTAGTCCCCTTTGTCTAACTTTAGTTGCTTATAGGACAGCTATTATTTTCTATTTGAAATGGAGTTGAGAAAGTGGATGTATTAATTTATGCATTATTGTTGTTTGTTATTCCGTTTATCTATCAATACAAACTTACACAATTTTTTTGGTTAAAATGTAAGTCTTTACTAGCCGCAATATTTCTTACTAGTTTAGTTAACTTTATTTTTTACGTTGGCAGCTTTACGGGCTGGATCTATTATAGTTTTAATGCAAATGTAAAATGGGATACTGAAACTTTAACTTTGGCTGGGATATTTTTTACATTCCTCGTTTTCGTAACGAATTTATTTGTAATAATAATATGTTTTAATGTTAGAAAACGCACTACTTTTAATAAAGAAATGCTGAGTAGATAAGGACGAAAGGTTATCAGAGGAGTGAAAGCAGATCTGCATATTGAAGCATATGCGATAGGATAAAAGCCAATAGCTGAATTTCCTGAAAAACATGTTATGAAATGAATATTAAATTGAGCTAAATTCTATTGAGTGCATAGCGAACGCTTGTGGAGTGCCTATCTGTCCATAAGAAGGTCTTATGTATAGTTGCGATGCCGAAAACATCAATAATTATGAAGAGACAAGGTGAATTATTTTTAGAATATTAGAATATATATAACCTATTGGATCCCATTTTTTAGTTTATAATAAGTGGAGAATAAAATAATGGGAGGTTAGGTAATGGGTAAATATCCATCTTTAAAAATTTTTCAATCGAATAGCAGAGACTGCTATTTGATTGAAAAGTATTAGTTCCCAAATTATTTTAAATAGGAGTCTTTGCTTATATCTTATATTAAAATCCAGAAGGGGCAAAGACATGAGATACATTAATGCGAAGAGTATATTACCTAAGGAAGTTCTAAAATTGATACAGAAATACGCGGATGGAGAGTATCTCTATATTCCAAGAATTGAAGGCGAAGAAAAATCGTGGGGAGAAAAAAACGGCACGAAAAGTAGATTAATAAAAAGAGACAAAGAAATCTATGAAGAGTACCAAAAAGGGTACACTTATGCAGATTTATCAGCAGCTTATTTCTTATCTGTTAAAAGCATTCAAAGAATTGTTAGCAAGGAAAAAAATATGTATTAAGAAGAAGGATATCAAATTTGAATTTGATATCCTTCTCTTTTTTTTGCTCATGTATGATTGATAATTGATTTTTAGGTAGGTATTAAAAGAATATTGGATTAAAGTTAAAGTATACAAATCAGTTCAAATAGGGGGAAGTAAGATTGGATTTTTATTTAAGGTCGAGAATAGAAGAAGATACAAAGGAATTTTTAGGCTGGAAGTATGAAGGTATATATTCATTTTATGATAATGATATTCAAAAAGAAAAGATTGAGGCTATCGAAAAAGCGACTAGTTCTGATTATGCATTTACAGTAATTAATGAACTTGATGAGATTGTTGGTAACTGTGAGTTTTTCTATGTAAATGAAGAAGATGAAGAAGATGAAGAAGAAGTTTTAGCAGTAAGTGTTCAAATGAAACCATCATTGACAGGTGAAGGTTATGGTACGGAATTCTTTAAAGTAATTGTAGAGCAAGGAAGAGAGCGTTTTCATTACAACTACTTAGAGCTGATGGTTGTCGAATTTAATAAACGGGCAATCCGTGTGTATGAAAAATTAGGTTTTCTTATAAAAGAAGAAGTTGAAAATGTAATAAGAGGGGAAAAGTATAGATTTTTAATAATGGGTAAACAAATGGATTGATGTTTTTGACCTCATGTAACGGTTAGTAACTCCTTAAAGTTAACGTTTTATGTATGCAGTTAATTGGCTGGCATAACTCCGAGATAGCGCCGGACTTATGCCAGCCTGTTTTTGTTTGATGCGTTCGTTGCTGTAGTAGGTTATGTAATGTTCGATCCGCTGTTTTAATTCTTTCTACTATACCAATGCTCCTCCGTTTTCGTTTATCTAAGTACTTTTACGAACGCTTTAAAATTACAAAGTTACTTCGGTAATGAAGACAATTTAAACAAAAAAGCTGAGTAACTGGGAGAACTCTTTAGGAACTGGATAAATTGGTTTTATTTGGTATATTAGTGTTGGAAATCAAGATATGGTTCTGAAGGAGGAATTCACAATTAGTGAAAAACCGACAGTGATGATTCTTGGCACAAGTCATTTAGCAAATACTGATAATGGAGATCTGTTTGTGGTGGATACCGATGATGTGCTTGCGGAAAAAAGGCAATTAGAAATAAAGGAACTGATAGTAGCGCTAAAAAAATTCAAGCCAACGAAGGTCGCTTTGGAAGTTCTCACAAAGGATGTGGATAGACTCAACCGCAACTACCATGCCTACTTATACGGCGACTTTAGTTGACTCAATCTGAACATCAACAGATTGGGTTCCGCTTAGCCAAAACAGCTGAACTCACAGAAGTGGCTGCGATTGATTGGAATGAAACTATTGAAAGCATCCCCGATATCGGCACTTGGGCAGAGGAAAACAGCTCTTCTCTTTTTAATGAAGTGATAAATGATCTAAGAATTATGACGGAGGAGTCGGAAAGGTTCTTGGAAACTCACACATTAAAGGAATACCTGCTCTGGCTCAATCAACGGGAGATGGTTCAACGAAATCAAGAAAGCTACATGAAAATAGTGTTGCTTGGCGATGAAGTGAATCCGGTGGGGGCCATGTGGACAGCCCAATACTGGTACTATCGAAACATGCTCATATATAAGAACATCATTAAATTGGCTGCTTCATCAAACGAACGGATCTTCGTCCTGTATGGTGCAGGACATCTTCATTTATTGATTCATTTCTTGGAAGAAAGTGGTCTTGTGAATGTGGAAATGACTCATCATTATCTTCTAAATTAAACAGTTGATAAGTTTTGATGTTTTCCTATAGATAGGAAGGAGCAAGATGGAGAAAAGTGGTGATCTGAATGTAACTTAAGGGCAGTTAAGTTTCATTCACTTTACTTAAGGTAGAAGGCTAAAAGGATAACAAAGGTAAAAAGAGACGAGGAAACAAAAGTTAATACAATTTGGCTCACATCGTCTTTTATATTGATTACGTGGAGTATCGCTATTATAGCTTCGATAGAAGTTTACTAAAACATCTAGAAAGTTTTTAAGCAGCAAAACTAGTGAGTTAAGATGGTATCGGAACAGGAGCGGGGCAATGAGTTTGATTCAGGAAAAATTGGAGTTCCTACATGCTGAAATTAATAGAATGGGCGACATGTTGGACTTAGATTGGTGCGGTAAATTGTTATATACATATTACAAGCATTTTAATGATATTGATTCTAGGTCTAGAGCAGGTTCGCTTCTTGCTTTTTCGGGTCTTCTTATGGAGTGGGAAAACGAAAGTAGATTTCCATTTTGCACAAGTATTCAAGAACGAAATTGTCATAATTTTGCTGAATATCTACAAGAGTTTTTATCATACTCTACAAAGATTAAAAAGCAATGCCCAAATACATACCGGGTTATTGTTACATCACTAAGGCAGTTAGATGAAAGAGAAAATTTCGAGAATATATTCTCTCATATTCCAAGTAGCCTATTTAATTCGGCTAGAAAAACTGTATTCCAAGACGGCGCTAAAAATCTAGAAGATGATATTTATGAAAATGCTATAAAAGAGGCGTACGAAAACAAAGACTTTAAGTGAAAATATGATTTCACGTTTAGACAATTAAAGGAAAAGTGAATTTATCAGAAAGAATAATACTTTCAAACCTAATATCTGATTCTTAAAAAATTCCTTTTATTCTTTTCTGGATTAATGCATCCGCGTTTTGTTGTTTTAAGATTAATTTAGATATGAAGGACTAACAAAAACTGTTCTAATAAGAAAGGAGTAAAGATGTGACCATAATGCATTTCGCCTCCTTTCTTATTTTAAAGCGTACCTTTCCGAATGGTTTCTATTTCCAAAATTAACTAGCTATCTCTAGACCGGCTTAGTATATTTGAAATATAGAAAAAATCTAGCCAATTGAATTTTTGTAAAAGAACCAGTTAAAAGGAGCAGTAACGATGAGCGAAAGTGATCAAGGTTATTTCTGTAAGACTTGTGGAGAATACCATAAGGAGCTTCCGATGAGTTATGGCAGCCCTGTGCCCGATTACTGCGAGGACATTCCAGAAGAGGAATGGGCAGGCCGAATTGAGATGAATGAAGATTTGTGCATTGTAGATGATGAACATTTCTTCATACGCGGAGCGATTGAAATTCCCGTAACTGATGGCGAAGGGCCTTTTATCTGGGATATCTGGGTTTCCTTGAGTGAATCCAATTTTGATTTGACTACGGAATACTGGGAAACGGAAGGACGAGAGCGAAAATTGGATCCTATGTTTGGCTGGCTATCAACGTCCATTCCATGTTATCCCGAAACGCTGGAATTGAAAACGATGGTCCACACGCGTGCAGTGGACATACGTCCTTTCATTGAATTGGAACCGACGGGCCATCCAATGGCTATTGAGCAAAGAAACGGCATCACCATAAATCGGATCAAGAAGATTGCAGAAGAATTATGCCACCGCGGTGAGTAATTCATAGATTCGGTATGGAAGGAAATGGTTTAAGGAAAGTAAAAGGAAACGCGAAAGTTAAAATGTGATTGCTTCTTGAAGATGTAAGGTTTTGAAAGTAACGTATGTGCAGTTAAGCAATATTCAGCTGACATTGTAAAGGTTGAATAAGAGAAATTAATAGGAATAAGGTGACATTTATCAAAACATACGAGAGTTACGTAAGAAAGGCTAACTTTTATGAGGTATTGAGGTTTAAAAGAAAAGCTATTGAAGTTATGAAGGAAATCTCCTCTCAACCATTTTCAAATTTAGAAATAGGCAGTGGCTATATTTATATTGGATTTATGTATAAAGATTTAAAGGATCTAACTTCTGCAAATCACTACTTTGAATCTGCTTTAAACCTTTGTAAACACGAACGTTACCCCTACAGTTCGGATTACAAGAAAATCATTGAAAATTTCGTTGGAAATGGTGAGTTTGAGAAAGCTTCGAAATGGAACGAACACCTAATTGAGCGGGCAAGCTATGAAAAGAAATTTTTGAGCTTAAAGGAAATCAATTTAAAATAGACTTCTATTCTAGAGAAGTCTTTACCTCGATACGCTTTTCAATTGGATAACCTTCGAAAATCTCTCCAAGTTATATACGACTACTTTAAGACGACAGCAACTTTAAAATAAACTCTGTGGAGATTCGACTGAAAAGATTCTATTCAATTTGAAAAGATTGTTATGCACCTTAGGTAGTAATAAAAGCACTTCTAAAATTGACTCATAATAAATTAATCTGACAGTTAGAGCAGGTGAAAGAAAATTGATGGAACTACTCGGTGTATTTTTATTAACGATTTTATGCTTTATATTATGTATAGCAGGTTTTCTACATATAAGAAAGACTCAAAAAAATAAACCTTTACCGCATATCAAATATTATGGAATTCAAATTATCCTTATACTATTTGCACTTTTATCTTTCGTCGTGTTTTGGGATGCTTCAACAGTAATGCCTAAGATGATAAAGGGAGATCACGACACAGTAATGGGGGCATGCTCTGTTGAATATTGGACCACTCCAAAAGATTCTTTTTTAGATATTCATTTTTCAGAAAATGTATTTTTTAGTGTAGCTCCAAATTATTGGGATAATGGTTCATTGGCAAAAGCGTACTGCGAAGTTATTTATTACGAAGGTTCTGATTTTGGCATACATTATAAAATTTATGATCAAAAGAATGGTACATTGCTACAGCAACATTAGTCGTTACGATAACTATAAAGTATTGCTAAAGAATGGAACAGTTAGGACGTCGATTTGATATGGGGAAAAGCGCTGCTACTAAACTAAGAAATTAATAGAGGCTGCGTGATACTAGATATCACGCAAGGCCATGAGGAGTAGAGTATTGAATGTTATTTAGAGGCTTTAATTTTCAAGATCGTTCACCACAACACCATAAACCTAAACAAGGTCAGTTTTATGTAGAAACCAACTGCATTGTGTATCTCTTTGAACAGTTTTTACCTAAATTTTATTTTGATGATGTAAATAGTGTCCGATTTGAGTGTTACCCAAATGCCGAATTGGCTTGTCAACCTGTCATCATGGACGGGTTACTACCTGTAACGATCCCCTACGATGTAAGTGATTTTTACCAGCTATCCGATTTAGAGAAAAAGAAAAAGACACTTGACCTAATGATGGATGGATTACGGGTTATTTGTAAAGACAAGAGTTGGGATGAAGATCCTTTTTTATATGCGTATCAAAAGGTAGTCGAAAAAAATTATACATTCAAAAAGACGTATAAAAAGCCTAAATCCAGCCCTAATCGTAAATTGAAAGCAAAAATTGAAATAGAGATTGGGATATATGATTGTACGGCTTCACTAGTAGTTGAAGATAAAGAACAAAAGCACATCTATTCAGAAGTGCTATATCATGAAAAGCCAATATTCGAATTGCTCTATCCATTATTAGGAGATATTAAATGGATTAGTAATGATGAAGTCCGGGTTCATGAAAGAAAACCAAGCGAACATCAGTTTAAAACAGTTTATATACAGTGAAGAAAAAAAGTGCAAATTCTTATGTCGCAACTTCGAGAACAATATTTTACTGATGATTGATAGAGTTCTTAATCGCCAAAAGGCAAAAGCTCAAGTATGAGCTCTTTGCCTTTTTGGTTTGTCAAAGTGTACTTTTACGAACGGTTATATTTACAAAAAGACACTAGTTTTCCATACTTTTCCTAAGTATAGTTAAAGTGAATATTGAATTTCGAAAATTTAATCTAAGGGGAAACAAAATGTCTGCACATCTAATTGCGGAACAGGGATGGTCGTATAAGGAATTATGGGAAGGTGCCATTCTAGCATCTATCGCTCATGCTATTTTTGTCGCCGATGCTCCAGAACTTGCCCATGAAAATTCTTGGGATGGCTTTAATTATAATTTCAATGACAGTCAAGGAATCAGAGGAACTATTACCTTTCATCCCGACTTCTTTGTGGCGGCATTTAGGAATGATGAAGTTTTAGCTGACAGTTTGAATTTTGAAGATTATTTTCATCAAGCGCCAAAAAAAGTCCTTCAACTTGCTGAAGAGGAAGCCCTTCAGTATTTGCTGGATGATGTAAGGGGAAAGACTCTGCCTTCAATCACTACAATAATTTGGGGAGAGAAAGAACAAACTTTCTCCAGCCATCGATTTGATGAAATGCTTGAAAACGGAGGAAAAATTTTAGCTATTCAGTCCATGAATGTCACTGAATCTTTGAAGGCTTGTGAAGAGGAATTTGAATTTACACAAGAGCAACTGATGCTGTTGAAAAAACTCTATCATTTGAAAATTGCACAGCCTAACGAAAAAATCACTTTGAATCAAAGTGATATAGAGGCCATTGGATCAAAAAATGAAGAGGGAATTAACGAAAGCAAGATTTTATTTGCTGAAATTGGTATCGAGTGGATATAAATCTACTATGAAGTAATAAAGAATTCCCGGAAAAATCCAAGGGGAATTGCTGGCTGAAAGACTTGGGGTTGAATGTAACTTATATGTAGAAAAGATACATTCATTTCTGGACAATGATTTAAATGAACGATTCTTTGGAGGGATGTTGTTATGTTGTCGAGCGAAATAGTCTGGGAGAATAAAGAAGCTCTCGGCTGCGAATATTTAAGACTATTCTTCGAAAAAAATACTATCCATGTAGAAAGTACAGTAATCTATTTGGAACCAAGTTCTCCCATACAAATTGATTATCAGATTGATTTGGATAGTTCATGGAGGACAAAAAGGCTGAACATACAAAATAGAAGAGGAGAAATTTTACATCTCGCTTCTAGTGGTGAAGGAGAGTGGTTTAATCAGCAAGGAATCAGAATTGATGAGTTGAATGGAGCAATTGATGTTGATATATCAGCCACACCTTTCTCTAATTCATTGCCTATCAATCGATTTGATTGGGAACCTGATCAAAAAAGAGAATTTGAAATGGTCTATATTTCTATTCCAGCATTAGAAATAAAAAAAGTGAAACAGACGTATACATATATCGAACGCAAGGAGAACACTAGGGTTTTTAATTATCAATGTCGAGATTTCGAGTCATCAATCTCGGTCGATGAAAAAGGTTTTGTTATTGATTATCCTCAATTATTTACCAGAAGATATTAACGTTTACCAATTGCTATAAGTAAACAACTGAATGTAACTTATTGTGAATTAAGTTACATTCAACGACTTTTGTTAGTTTAAAGTGGTGAAGTGTAGCGCTGATCCGCTGATCCCTAACAATAATGGAGTGATAAAATGAATCGTTTTTCAGAAGCATTAAATTATATAAATAAGATGATTTATGAACCTAAACAATTAACAATAGAGTCTATTAAAGAAGAAAAACAAAACTATGAATATGGTGCTGGTGTGTTTCGATTGTCTTCTAAAACGATTCGATTTAGAGTAGCGAATACTACACCTACAAAAATAGGACAGTTTGTTGCTTTTTGGGAAAAAGGTAGCGACAATAAAAACCGTCCTTTTTTATCCGAAGAAGCACCTGAGTTATTAGTTATAACAACTTTTAAAAATAATAATGAATTTGGGCAATTTGTTTTCCCAAAGGAAATTCTTATTAAAAAAAATGTCCTTCGATCCCAGAATACTAAAGGAAAAATGGCTATAAGAGTCTATCCTAGTTGGGATAAACCAACTAGCAAACAAGCAATCGACACTCAAAAATGGCAACTACCTTATTTTGTTGATATGAGTACTCTTAATCAAACGTCTATAGATAAAATAATAGAACTATACTCTCTGTGACGAAGAATAAATAGAAAAATAATTTAGATCTGAATGTAACTTAATAGTAATTAGGTTACATTCAGATCAGGTCAGATCAAGTGATTATTCTTCGTCACTAAAGTTGATCATTACGCCGACTATCTCTTTGAAAACATTGTATTTAATACTTACATCATACATGCCATCTCAGTATCCTGACATGGCTACCGCGCCCCCAGGGATTGTCCCACTTTGGTCATTCGATGCCACCGTGTCCGAACAGGCGACATAGTATTTCAATCCCTCTTCATCCATCTCGATGCCGTAAACGTTTTCTACTTCACCGGGAATACTTTCATCCTTCCCGAATACAGCAGCATCGAATATTCCGGCCTGCGCAGAATCAACACCAATCAGCCGATCGCAGACATGCCATTTGCCACTCGGTTTCTTTTCTGCGAAATAGGCCGTTAACGTTTCAACGGTCTCATCGTCTGTATAAGAAATGGAGGCTGTCCATTGTCCTTTTTTTACATTGGCTAAATGAACTTGCATCTCTGTGTCCTCGATTGAGTAGCATGGATCTGTCACTACCAGCTTTCCACTTTCTACTGCAAAATGACCGATTCCTTGAGACTTGCCGGCATTCTTTTTGGGAATAAACCAATCGATGAACTCATATAACGTGGACGCTTTATTTTCTATATTTCCACTTTTGGCTGTCCAACGGTAGACATGCTCCTGCATCCACCTTTTTCGGATGCGGTAGCAAAGTTTATCGCCACTCTTATTCTCTCCAATACAAACCATATCAGCAGGTAAGTTTTCAGGTCTGTTGGATTGGTTTTGAATCATAATGAGTGAACGTAAGACCCATTCTCCAAACTCAGCACCATTTGTTTCTAAATAAAGGTCTTTGAATTCACCTGGAAAGAGTGCGCCAAGCTCTTTTTCAGCTTTCTGTAAATCAATCAATGAAACGCCTGTCGTTATTGATTTCGAATCAATCATATCAATTACTTTTTTCATGCCTCATCCTCCATTTGCAATCCGATTGAGAAAGCGAAATTTTGTATTTGTTTTACTTGAAAGAGCTACAAAATCGATTATCCCTATTTTAGCAAAATCAAGAAGGTGGGAGTTTTAAATAATTTTTGAATGTAACTTAATCCTAATAAGGTACATTCAGATTTTTCATATTTTTAATTTCATTGACTTGATCAGAAGATGAAGCGAAATTGAACTTGCTAGAATAAATAATACATTCAAAAGACAATTCTATAAGGTTTTAGAGACGGAATTGTGAAGTGTATATTTGGCATCTCAAGGCCATCAAGAGAAGGAGCTTCAATTGAAGTTTCTCCTCTTTTTTGTTTGTAGTAGTATACTTTTATAGACAGTTTGGTTTTTGTATCTATCTATCGATCGTTTGAAGTTCTAAGTATATTTACTGTAAGTGTATCGCTTCCAATAATATAAGATAAAAACAGCCCTAGCACAATTTAAGGGAAGTTATTCGGTAGAGACTAGAAATCGACTTTCATTTTTTAAAACCCTTGTCAGCTTAAAAAGTAGTTGTCAACAGTAACTTTATTCATTTGCTTGCTTAAGCCATTTAGTATCTCTATCAACTCTTTCTGCTTTCCAACCAATCGATAAATCAGATAATGACCAAAGAGAACTATCTACCCTTAAAATTTCTTCGATCGTAACTATTCTGGCATTGTCTATATCAAGTTCATCAGAACCATCGAGAAATTGCCACATTCCATCTTCTTCATCACGTGATACATATAATACGGGCTTTTTTCCATCCAATATTTCTTTCAGTGTAATAACCATCGTGTTGGGAAAATCATTAAACTCACTCATAGGAACACTCTCCATTATATATTTAAATGTAATTATCTCATTGTTTTAATGAGATAATCTGGCGTATATTTAGTTATGAAAAAGTCGACTACTTAACAGCTAAAAAGCTTAAAATGATTTTAACCAGCAAAGAAAAAAGAAATGTTTTCTCTTTTTCAAGAAGATAAGAGCGCTTTTGCTCTCAACAATACTGCTGATTTGAAAGATGGAGATATTACGAATATGTTTAGAGGATTTGTTGTTATATATATTGTATATGAACCATGGTTAAATACCAGCAGATAAAAGATCATTAAGGGGTGCTTATGAAGAAGAGTAAAGTTCTTATAAGAAATGGTAAAAATGGAGCCACAGTACTAATTGGCAAACATAATTTACAAGAATCTATTCATTATATCCAAGCACATCAGATTACAAATATTGAAATTACCTATCGTTATGACAAAGTACAAATAGACTTCTTGAGTGAATGTCCAGGTATTGAAAATATAATACTAGAAGGGCAAAGTGTGGAGAATTTTGAAGGAGCCTATCACTTGAAAGGTCTCAGAACTTTAATAATTAATGATGCTTCCCTTGCCTTAAAAATTGATCTTAGCCAATTAACTTCTTTGGAAGAGATTTTCGGCAAATTACCTCCCAAAACCTTAGCAATTGAAAGTCTGATCAATTTAAAGAAAATGATGATATGGGGTTACGAGTCAAAAGAGCAAAACTTGAAAGAGTTCGCAGGTTTTAAAAATCTTGTGCATCTTGAGCTCATTAATTCTAATATTATTTCTTTAGAAGGAATACAGGAATTGAAGATGCTGAATTTTCTAGGACTATCCAGAATGAAAGGCTTAACAGATATTGAAGCGATACAGCATCTAACGGAAAACCTGACAAAATTACAAATACATTTGGTCAAAAATATACAAGACTTTTCTCCAATTGAAAAGCTTCGAATGCTCGAGTATTTGAGTTTAAATTCCTGTGGGGATATTCCATCTATTCGGTTTACAAAGCATCTTCACAACTTAAAAACTTTAATTTTTGAAGATTCCAATGTCGTTGATGGGGATGTCTCTCCCTGTGTAGGGTTGGAGCATGTTTATTTTACAGATAATAAGCACTACTCCCACGGGCTAAAAGAGGTGATTTCTACTCCTGACGGTTCCTCACTTATAGAGAGCATAGTAGAGAAAAAGACTAAACCGGATCTAAAAAATAAAGACGGGAAAGAACATCTAATGCTTACGCAAAAGTGGATAATGAGGATGGGCGATGGAGACGATCAATTTACAGAAGAAAACATAGCTGAAACAGAAATAGTTCTCCAAAGCTATGCGGATGAAGTTTCTCGTCTTGAAGAACCGTTTGATGAAAATATCTTTGAAAAGGTAAAGCAAACAGTACTCTATTTAAATACGTTAAATGAAAAACATGACTTTTTTATTGAGACATTGGAGCGAGAGGAACTTGTTACTTTCATCATAGAAAAAGCAAAGCAAGCGGGGTTGGATATAAAGGAAGACATTACAGAAAGATGGCGCGAATGGTAAATTGAAAATACACAATTTCACAGACTCTGAAATTCATATTAGAAAATTGAAAGATTAAAGTTTTGATTAAGCCGTCTTGAAACTAAGTCTACATATCATCAGGCTATCGGTAGAAAAGGGGTATAATCAAAGAATGACGATCTTAAAGTTAGAATACAATTTCTAAGTAACAAGTGATGAAAAGTATGAACAATTTGGAGTTGGATATGAAAAGACTACTAATGGTTTGCGGCATTGCAGTTTGTATTCTACTATTCGGTATATTCTACATGAATGAAGGGCAGCGTGAGGAAATCTATGTAGCAGTAGATGGAAGTGACGGAAACAATGGATCAAAAACAGAACCGTTTCGCACCCTAAAAAAAGCATCCTCTGTCGCTGTAGCAGGTACAACTGTCTATATCCGCGAAGGAGTTTATAAGGAAAAACTCGTCGTCCAGCATGACGGAGAGGTTTTTAATGAAGTCATTTTTAAGCCGTATAATAAGGAAATGGTCATTCTAAGTGGAGAAGATATAAAAAGTGAAGAGGGCGATACTTCAATTGTTACGCTTGAAGATAAAAGTCATATAACTATTGAAGGATTGATTATAAAAGATTTAAGAACCGACTTAGAAAATGAAACGGTTATGGGGATTTTGGTAACTGGTTCCGGAAATCACATTACGCTGAAGGACAACCATGTGCAGCAGATTGAAACTCATTCAAAAAACGGGAATGGTCACGGCATTGCAGTATACGGAACCGATTCCATAAAAAATATGACAATTGTAAACAATATCTTAGAAAATTTAAAGCTGGGAGCAAGTGAAGCGCTTGTACTAAATGGCAATGTAAGCGATTTTGATATAAGCCAAAACATTGTGCGCAGTAGTGACAATATCGGAATCGATTTGATCGGTTATGAAGGTGTTTCTTCTGATGAAAGAGTGGATTTTGTGCGCAATGGAGTAGTTTCCAAAAATACGATCCACAACATTTCCACTTTTGATAATCCGGCATACGGCAAAGAGTATAATGCTGGAGGCATTTATGTAGATGGCGGAAAAAATATAAAAATTGAAGAAAATATTGTATATCACAGTGATATTGGCATCGAAGCGACTTCCGAGCACAAAGGAAAGTATGCTGAGAACATCGAAATTGTAAACAATAAAATTTACGAGAACTTTTTCACAGGCATATCAATTGGCGGCTACGATGAGGAGCGAGGGGGCACTCGAAATTCGACCATCTCTCAAAATCTGTTGTATCAGAATGACACCATGGGATTGGGTGGAGGACAGCTTTTGATTCAGCATGACGCAGAATTTAATGCAATTGAGGAAAACACCTTCATTGCTGGACCTTCACGGATATTTATAGCAAACTACTTTTTAACCAGCAACCACAACGAAATGAACCAGAATCTATTTCATAAAGATAGAGGCAAAGAAGGAGTTTGGATTTGGGAAGACGAAGAAACCACTTCATTCTCAGATTTCAAATCAGTGTCTGAAAGTGACGAAAAGTCGAGGTACCTAGACTCTGGTTATACCCATTCAAAAACGTTTGAACTCAACTAGTAAGCAAACTTACTAATAGAGATTCCCTCTCGAAAAGATTATTGTCATATGAATCAGTGTTATTAATTAAGGAGAAAGAGTGCTAAACGAGCATAATCTTTCTCCTTTTGTTCGTTTATGTATACTTTTACGTACGGTTTTAATGTTAATACAAAAAATTCAGAACATATTGGTATATTTTGGTATAATACATATGAAACCAGACTGACAATTTATATAAGAAGACAACTTGAAAAATAGGGGAGGAATAAAATGAACAAATTCGGTTTATTGTCTCTACTAATGTTTGGTATAAATGTCGCTGCATTCTTTGTTATGAGAGGACCAGATGGAGATGTTTATTTAGGAATAATAGTATTAAGCGTCCTTTCAGTTATTGGCCTGGTATTTGCAGCATTATCCAAACAATTGCTATGGACGATTCTAGGTATCGGCGTAAATTTGATCCCATTAATTTTTGCCTCTCTACTGTTACTCGCAATGGGAATAAGTGAGCCTTAAAAAATTAGATGAAACAAACAAATCTGTAAAAGGGGATAAATATGAATTACTTTGATAAAGACCCTCAGTATTTGTTCAGGATCGATAACCGTCCTGTCGAAATTGAAGATCTTAACGACATAGATCAGAGTTCCGAAGAAATAGTGATATATGGAAAAACCAAAGGGATAGACTTGTTGGCTTCTTTTTCACACTTAAAAAAGTTATGGATTTGTTCCGTCAATCAACAAGAATTTGATCAGATTCTAAGCCAAGTCAACCCAGAAATGTTGTCCGTCTACAATATGCGAGTAGAAAATCTGTCTCTTCTCAGCACTTTATCGAATCTGCAAACACTGAGTCTAGAGTGGAACACGAAAGCCTCAAGTTTATGGGATGTATCAAAAAACACGTATCTCAATGCATTGTCTATTGAAGGGTTCTCTAAAATCAGGGATATTGAGCCTCTGATGCAAGGCAATAAAATCGAATATCTGAATTTACAGGGAGACCAAAATAACACGCTTAAAATACAAACTCTTGAGCCGTTAAAATACTTACAACAGCTAAAATATTTGGGACTATCATTTATTAAGGTGGAAGATGAGTCATTAAAACCAATTTCGTATTTAAAAGGGCTCAAAGTACTTGCCATTTCAAATCAGTTTCCAACCGAAGAGTATGCAAAACTGTCTGTGGATTTGCCTGAGACGAAGTGTAGTAAATTCGCTGCTTACGAACGATTGCATCAGGCTATAAGTGGCATGAATATAATGGTAGTAGGAAAACGCAAGCCTAACTTAAACTTACAGAAAGACGCTGAAAAAGTTAAAAAGTATGAAAACCAATTCAAAGAGTTGCAAAAGGCTTATAAAAAAGTAAATAAAATAGGATAGTGAAGTCTGTATATTTTTTCTCATATAAGCAACTCTTATTAAGAAATGAATCTCACATAATGTTAATCGTTATACATTCAAATTCGTCATTATTTAAGAAGACATGTAAATGAATGAGGTGTTATTTAGGAGTTAGCAAAATGGAATTGGTTTTTAGTCGTCATCGGTAAGGAGTACATTTATTTTTGAGGATTCACAATAAGTCATCTCCTATAAATGATAATTAAGTTTCATGTCTAGACCTGAAACAAGGAGGAACGGGAAGATGAAAGCCAAATTATTATTATGGATGTTGGTTATTTTTGTCACAGTTGGCTGTTCTTCAGAAAAGGAAGTTATTAGGCATGAAGAAAGCAATAGTACTTCTGCGGAAAATAGAAAAGATATATCTCAAAAACCACCCAGCTTAAAAGTAAATGTAAACGGAGAAGAATTTTTTGCTGCTACAAACGGCTATTCGTGGAGTTATTTTGATGAAAAAGAAAAGAGCATGGCCGGTATAGAGGCTGAGGTTGTACCTGTTTCTGATTTAATCGGGAACCGGATAGGTCCTGCCGTAAATTCGGATACGTCTATTGAACTTAAGTTTGAAGAAGAACCGATCTCTTACGAGGTATATGTGTTGGGATCTCCCCCTCATAACAGGGGGACTGACGTAGATGTAGGGAAACAAACCGGGAGGACTATATATGAAGTTAAAGCCACTTGGGAACAAGGAACTGGATACTATATTTTCCCTTTAACGATTGAATAGACTCTTTTACCGTCACTTTACACCTCGCTATAGATATTCTTTACTTTTCACAAAAAATTTTTAAGTAACTGTACATAATTTATTTTTTCGAAAAATTTGTAGTAGGAAGAAGGGAGAGCGTAAAATATCTTGTGTAAATGAATAAATAGAAAAAGGAAGACCTTTTCTTGTAGAATTAAGTCACCACAACCAATTCACAGAAAAGAGGCCTTCCCTATGACTCAGTTTACAACAGATATTATGCAAGCTCTAGTAAAAAAAGAAGACATCTCCGAAGTTTTTCGCCAACATTTGGAGACGGCGGTGAATACACTTCTTCAAACGGAACTAACAGCGTTCCTGGATTACGAAAAATACGATCGCCTCGGGTTTAATTCGGGCAATTCGCGGAACGGCGCCTACACGCGGACACTCCATACGGAGTATGGGGATTTAGAGCTTTCGATGCCACGGGACCGGAACGGCGAATTCAACCAACAGACGGTCGCTCCGTACAAGCGCTCAAACGATACGCTGGAAGCCTTCGTTATTCATATGTTCCAAAAAGGCGTGACCATGTCCGAGATTTCGGACCTGATCGAGAAAATGTACGGCCATCATTACACGCCACAAACCATTTCCAATATGACGAAAGTCATGAGCGAACAGGTCGAGGCGTTTAAATCTCGTCCGTTAGAGCAGCGCTACGCTTGTGTCTATCTGGATGCAACTTACATTACCCTCAAGCGCGATACGGTCTCGAAGGAAGCCGTCTATATTACGATTGGCATCCGAGAGGACGGCTCAAAAGAAGTGTTGGCCTATACAGTGGCACCTACGGAATCCGCATTTGTTTGGGATGAAGTCCTGTTGGACTTGAAAGAGCGCGGTGTCGAAGAGGTGCTTTTGTTTATCTCCGACGGCTTAAAAGGCATCACCGATCGCATCTTCTCGGTCTTTCCCGATGCTCAATATCAGGCGTGCTGCGTCCACTTGTCGCGCGGGATCCGCCACAAAGTTCGCGTTACCGATCGCAAGGAGATTCTGGATGATTTCAAATCGGTCTACCGGGCAGAGAACCGAGAACTGGGTGAAAAAGCGTTGAAAGCCTTTGTCGATAAATGGAAAACGGCCTATCCCAAAGTGGCGAAATCGTTGGAAGCGAATCCCTATATTTTCACTTTCTACAGCTTCCCAAAATCCATTTGGCGAAGCATCTATTCAACGAACCTGATCGAATCGTTCAACAAGAACGTAAAGAAATACAGCAAGCGCAAGGAGCAATTTCCGAACGAAGATTCCTTGGATCGCTTCCTGATTTCCCAGTTCGAAATCTATAACCAGAACTTCTCCACCCGTTGCCATATTGGATTCGATCAAGCTCGTGCAGAGCTGACTGAGATGTTCAAGCAAACCTAATCGATATACATACAAGAAAAGGATTTACTTATTTACACATAATTATTGACGGTCTCGAAGAAGGAGGTGGAAGGTTTTTGAGGGAATATGGTATTGGTTTTGCCTTATCTTTTGTAGTTTTGCTTCTTCTCCTGATTTTGAATGCACAGCTTTATCACAATGTGATGCCATTGAATGCTCCCATCATCTTCTTGACGCTTCATGTAATGATCTACAGGTACCTTAAGCGAAGACCACACCTCTCTTCTCTTTGTTCCAGACTCTGGAAAGATTCTCGAACTTAACCATTGAAGAAAACCCTTTAATACTCTTTTAATTAATATATTGCAGCTTATGGTAAGGCAAGAAGGTACGAGGAAAAGCTCGCTGCCTTTTGGTTTCGGCATGAGTACTTTTACGAACGTTAAAAATAACGCTTAACGATCACCTAAGGATGAGCTGGGTGGCCGTGTGCTCTCTTTGTGGGGTAATCACTTTTTCGAATATTATTTAGCGCTCGATTCAAATCTTTCGATTAACAAATATTGTTTTTCGGAGCTGCATACGTCAGAAGCTTTTACCCGTTATACGAGTAAGCTGTTTGCGAAGACGGTAGTAGCAGAAGAAAATTTGATGCAGTTTTAATGAAAAATAACAAGTTATGAAGATTTCTAAACTGGATAAAATTTTCCGGTTCTGAGTAGAACTTTTCCATTCAAAATTTCAAAGTTTTAAGAACACATTCAGAGATTCATAAATCAGAGTGGGGGATATTAATGGACAACTGGACTCCTTTATCAAATCAAGAGTATGACCGGATTTGGAGCAGGATTTATAGAGACATCAAATTTAAACCAAGTATGTCTATCTTTCCTTCATTTCAGTTGCCAACTCCCTTTATAAGCTATGATATTTCAGAGTATCTTATAGATTCAAGAGACTTAGATGCTGGTAGCACTGAATTTTCAGTGGATCTGGATGCTTACGATAACCTTGAAGAAAAAGCATTAGATGCATTCAAAGAGCTCACATTAGTTGGCGAGTGTATGCTAGCACTCAACTGGAAACATGAATGTTATTGGGTAAATCCGCGTTTGGAATTCGTAAAAAATGAATTCGGGGAATGGACAATACCGATCTTTCCAAATGGGGATTACTATTTCTTTATTGAGAAAGATTTTAAATGGGGCTATTTGGGGCACCCTTGGGAAAAAAGCATAACTGTATTCGGAAAAGAACTCATTAATGCTTTTGATAAGCACAAGCCAAGAAAGTTTCATACGATTTTAAGACAAGGCTGATTCGTAGTCGACTGCGACTTAATCTGAATTAAGATTTATTCGATCATAAAAGAACCAAATGTTTTAAGCGGAAGGAGGGAATAGCTTGACCGCAACAGAAGTCATGGCATACTTCAGCATAATCGGGGATCAGTTTCCACTTGAAGAAATCACTGAAGAACTTGCCATCCAACCCACTGAAACTTATCTCAAAGAAGAAATTCTTA
This sequence comes from Planococcus sp. MSAK28401, assembly GCF_018283455.1. Taxonomy (NCBI): domain Bacteria; kingdom Bacillati; phylum Bacillota; class Bacilli; order Caryophanales; family Caryophanaceae; genus Planococcus; species Planococcus alpniumensis. The sequence continues at coordinate 1,726,463 of NZ_JAAMTH010000001.1, forward strand.
ATGAATTCACAGCTCCTTCTTCATCAGAAGTCAGAAGAAGGAGAGAAACCGATTGGACATTGAGTACGGGATATCAGAAATCATACGATATCAATGATCAATTGAAATCACTTTTAATTTCCTTTGAAGAAAAACAACAAGACTTAATCTTGCTGAAAGAGAAATATGGATTAAGCTATCTTTTTATGATTGTTATTAAAATTGAAAACAATAAAAAACCTGCTATGTATCTGGAAAAGGATATTATTGACTTTGCTAGCAAGATCGAAGCCGAAATACACTTCGATCTTTATATAAACAGCTGAAAATTAATGAGTTTTGAAACTGCGCCGTGAATCTGGAGAGAAAAAGCGAAAGATGTTCCGCTCGGAGATGTTGAGTCACCACATTTAAGGACGTTAAATATAACTTATTAGCAACTAAGTTATATTCATTCTTACTACAAAACTTGATGAATCATAGCCTTGCTTTAAAGGAGTAGATGTTGCATGAAGCTGATTTGTCGTACTTGCAAGGTAGAAATTTCAAACGAGCTAACTAAATTAGAGAATTTGAGTCTACTTAATATAAATGATGGCCAAGATTACATTCCTGAAGGTTTTTTTATAATTGATAGCAAAAAAGCAGATATAGAATTAGAAGGTGCCATCATTATCAATATTAAAGATTTAACAAATTCAGTTTACCATCCAGACGATAGTAGGTTGAACGGGTGTTGTGGTTATGACGGCTTAGACGGGATGAACCGTGTCTGTTTAAATAATCATGAAATTGGGACCGAAAATTCGGATTGCTGGATGTTTCATTTTGTTTCATTAGATCCAGAACTAGTGGATTTCCACTGATTTATCCTAATAATTTTCCGGCAAGAAGCTTGCAAGGTCAATACTTTATATTTTTTTTATTGAGACAGAGGCGAATTTAGTGTCCCCTAAAAGAAAGACAGAAGAAACATTAAAACAGATAGATCTGTTAAAAGTAAAAGACATTATAGTAGTAGACGTAGAAGCTGCTGTAGCAAGAGAACTAAGAAAAAAATGGGAAAGTGCATTTGCGAACGATTTAACTCGAAGTGAGAAAAATCAAAACAGTAGTTGCATTCAATAAAGGGGAGGAATTGTTATCATGAACTCTGGAATAATGGAGAGTTTAATTGTATACGCTCCAATTGTATTTTTATTCTTTGCTTGTATCGGGATTGTATGGAGCCTATTGGGAAATAGAAAATATTTAATAGGATCAATAATTATGTTGTTAGGTGTAGGGGTTTATTACTGGGGTTTATATGTAGGTGAATGGGAAGGAATGGGCGTATCATTATTTTTGGGTGGTGGGATGCTTCTTACTGGGATATTGACTCTTCTAATTACCTTTCTTTATTCAAAATCGAGGGCAACTAAAAACAATCGGGAAGTTTAATTGAAAAGCTCGGTCCAAAAAAGAACTTGCTTGGAATTGAAGTTCTTTTTTACTTGTCACTACCGATTGGACAACTTCTAAAAGAAATGGTGAAAGTAAACTGAGAATACTAGCATGGAGGAGGTTAACTATGAATACATTCATTTACATGGTAAGACATGGTGATTCCCCGAAGGAAGGAAATGAGAGAACGAGAGGATTAACTGAAAAAGGCGAAACAGATGCTCGACAACTAGCTGCAATATTGAAGGCTGAAGAAGTTAATGTAATCACTTCAAGCCCCTATACGCGTTCCATACAAACGGTTGAAAAATTAGCTCATCAAATAGGAGAAGAAATTATAGTGTTTGAAGATCTAAAAGAGAGAGTATTTACTTTGGAAGATGAGCGTATATCTGACCGGAAGTTGCTTCCACTCTTAGAAAAATCATTTGTAGATTTCAATTACTCTTTAGAAGGCGGAGAATCAAACGCTGAATGTCAAAAAAGGGCGATAAAAGTTTTAAAGGAGATACTATCTGTTTATAAAGAACAGAAAATTGTAATTGGAACTCATGGAGCTGTTATGACTTTGATGATGGCCTTTTACGATAACAAATATGATTTAAAATTTTTACATAGCACGTCTAAACCAGACATCTATAAAATGGGATTTAAAGATCAGACTTTATTAAGTGTTCAAAGAGTATTGGTCAAAACAGGGGGGATTAATAACAGTTAATGAGCTAAGTTTACGTAGCGTCATTGAATATGGCATGAAAAAAATGACAGAGTAAATTACGCCATCTGCCATTTTATTAAGAGCAATAAAAAATCGCTTGTTAAAGTCGATCAGCAGCTCAATCAAATAAAGTTGCTTTAGTCGGATTCCTCTCAAATTCAAAGAGCATATGCAGCTGTGACTCGATATTCCGATTCAAGGATAGTTCCGGTAAATCGTATTCAGGAAAGAAATCCACTTCCTTTGTTTCGACACCGGTTTTTGCCTCACCGCCTACAATTTCGCACTGAATGAAAAGCTTATAATAATGAAAAGCTTGGGGTGGATGCGGATGTTTATTCATATCCAGTAAGGCAAGCATTTTTGTCGGCACCACAAGATAGCCGGATTCTTCCTGTATTTCTTTCGTAATGTTTTCAGCTGGAGATAAGCCAATATCGCAAAATCCGCCAGGTAAAGCCCATCTATTGTCGATGTTTTCGCGAACCATGAGAATCTTTCCTTTATCGAAGACAGCACCCCGCACATCCATTTTGGGCGTCTGGTAGCCTTCATCATTAGCAAATAACTCTTTGATCTTTTGCATTTCCTCGCCGGTATGTTCTTCCATGATTTCCACACTGATTTTCCGTAACTCTTCGTAACGTTCCAAATCAAAGACATCTTTTGAAAAAGTCAGTCCGGATTGAGAAAGCGATTGGATTCGCTTAGCCCAGTCCAGCCATTTAAGACTCATAATGGCCATCCGTTTCCAAGGATTCCATAAATTCAGCCACAGTTCGGTATGAGGAATTCGGTGCTACTGCAAATTCCAAGGTTTGATAATCAGGCAACCAATGCACCCCGACGGTTAAAACGTTCGCGCTAATTCCAGCTTGAATGTCAGCATCACTGTCTCCGATGAACATTGCTTCCTGAGGGCTAACATCCAATATAGCTAAAGCTTTGAACAAACCTTCTGGATCCGGTTTAGGTTGTGTCACATCGTCCCCTGTAATGATGGCATCGAAGAAATGCTCCATTTGAAGTGCTTTTAAGGAGATATCCAGACTTCTTCTGGCTTTTCCTGTGAAAATTCCCAATTTAACCCCTTTTTCTCTTAGATGCAGCAATAACTCGTGAATTTCATCGTTGTGGTCAACGAGTTGTGCATGCTGTTCTAGATATTTTGTATAATACAGTTCAATTGCTTCTTCTGTATCTTCATGAAGCAAATTCTTCCGGATAATTCCCGTTTCCGATGGGCCAAACATGGCGCGAATTTCAGCAGAAGAGAGCTCGCGCTGGTCGAATTCCTTGAAAACGTGTTGGAAAGCATAGTCACAGACAGGTAATGTATTAGCTAATGTGCCGTCAAAATCAAAAATAATCGCTTTTATTGGAAACACCATCCTTGTTTTTAATATCTAAAGTTAAAGAAGTGAGTAATACTTGCTAGTTCAAATTAGCTGACAATTTTCATGCTATAGCAACTCGGCTGGTTTTTCCAGTTAATCCTATTTACTGAAATTAAATTTCATATTCCTCTTACTGAAAGAAAAGAAGCTCAAGGTTGAGCTTCTTTTTATGTGTAAACGGGTACTTCTGCAATCAGTCTCCGAAAATTTCACTTCAATATAAAATTTAAATATGAATATGAATATGAATTCTAAATGTTAAAATCAATTATAGTAATAATATTCCATAATCTGCTAATAAATTGTGGTTATATAGGGAGATGATTTTTTGAAAAAGACAATGGTATTGTTGTATCCAGAGTTTAGTGAATATGAACTCAGTGTCGCTTTGTCTATATTAATGCAGGGGCAAAAACCGATGATTACTGTAGGTCTTACTGAAGATCCTATAAAGGGCGAATCAGGATTAACGTGTATAGCTGATACTACTGCAAGAGAAGTTAACTTGAATGAAATTGATAGTGTTTTACTGCCGGGCTGTATGGATGTTATTACTTTAATCAATGAAGAAGCCCTGGTTGATTTAATAAAAGAAGCAGCTTCAAAAGATATGGTTATTGCTGCAATTTCTAGTTCTCCTACCTTATTAGCTAAGGCTGGTATTTTGAAGGGCCGGAAGTTTACTGTTGGAATGCCTGAAGAAGGCAGAACAAAATTAGGCATCTTTGAGGAAAAGAATTATTCTGATGAAGTAGTGGTCCGCGATGGAAATATAATCACTGCTAGAGGAAAAGCTTTTATCCGTTTTGGAATTTCTCTAGGGGAAGCATTAAAGATAGATTTTGATGAGGATTGGTATATTGAACCGCCTCAAAAGAAAGTATTTAGTAAGTAAATTTAAAACGAGCTGGAATTAAGAAGATGTATGACTCATAACAGCTTTTCAAAAAGGTGGAATGGAGGAGATACAATGGGATGGATCTTTTTATCCGGAGGTGGAGACAAACAACATACGGAAAAGTTTGATCAAAAATTCAGGGCACAAATTGGTGTATCGAAGCCATTGTTATATATTCCAGTTGCCATGAAGCACCAGAACTCGTATGTGGATTGTTATTTTTGGATTAAGAGCGTATTTAATCCACTAGGTCTTCAAGAAATTGTCATGTGGACCGATTTGCATCAAAAATCTTTAAAAGACTTGGAGCGGTTTTCTTCAGTCTATATCGGAGGCGGGAACACATTTTCATTGTTGAACGACATACGCAGCTCTGGCTTTGATGAAATTCTGAAAAAATATATTCAAAGTGGAGGAACAGTATACGGGGGAAGTGCAGGGGCTATAATTTTGGGTTCTGATATTATGACTTGTGCTCATCTTGATTATAATGAGGTAGGTTTAGTAGACCATGAGGGGTTGAACTTAATTTCTGATCTTGCAATATGGTGCCATTATGAACCGGAAAATGACGAGCAGATAAGAAAGTACATACAAAGTCATCAGAAGTCTGTCCTTGCTTTACCTGAAGAAACTGGGGCTTACTATAATGATGGATATCTAAAAATAACGGGGACAAAATCAGCATTTCTCTTTCAAGAAGAAAATAAGCTAGAATTATTGCCGGATTCTGAACATCCAGCGCCATGATTTTTACTTTTAATGAAAAACTATTTTTAAGTTTTAGGATGATAAATAGTTTACCTAAAGATCGCTAAGGGTTAAAGATAACTTATTTGTTATGAAGATAACTTGAAATTAACTAGCTATTTATATTATGGAGGTTAAATGATGAATGAAATTATGGACTTAGTAGATACAAATAGAAAAGGTGTAGCGGAAGCTGCGATAAGAGAAACAGAACAGAAATTGGGTATTCGTTTCCCGGATCAGTACGTTCAATTGTTTAGATTGGCCAATGGCCCTGAAATTGGCGCGTGGATTTTATTTCCCGTCAAAGATCCTGATAATGAGAAAAAAACATGGGATGATGTAGTCAGACAAAATAAGGAAGTTTTAGATAGAGAGTTCCCTGACAATCTGCTTGCGATCGCTGAAGACGGTACTGGGGATTACTTATGCTTGAAAGTAGAAGATGAAAAAGCGGTGGATTCAATTTATTTATGGCTCCATGAAACAGATGAAACAGAAGAGTTAGCTCCCACTTTAAAAGACTTAATCCTAAATATGATCTGAAAGGAGTCTCTTATGAAACGAATAGCTTTAGGAGCGTTGCTTTTTGTGTTTATACTCGGTTTCTTTATTGTGCAAAATAATGTGGAACTCGCAATGAACATAACCGGCGTAATAGGGCTTGGCGGCATATTACTCGGGGGCTTTTTGAAAACAGGATTCGTGAGCCCAAGTGCCCCTGTGATTGGGAATCTGGCAGTTATAAAATTAGACAAGAAAATGGATTTATCAAATACCATTTTGTTAATAGCTTTACCTCATATCATCGGTTCTTTGTTATTGTTTTTTTATACTCGGTAAGAGGTTTTTCTTTCACTAAATGTACATTCGATGATTATGTGAGGGTGTTAAAGTGCGATTAATTGGCTGGGTTCCTATGCTGATCTTAATTCTTTGCTCGGGATGTTCTTCAATTACTATAGAAGATGCAGAAACTGTGCGATTGGATTATTGGAGCGGAGAAGTTACAGAAGAAATACGAGAAGAATACATAGATGAAAATAATGGCCTCGATTATTTTGTGGATGCTGTGAATGCTGCAGAAGAAGTAACCGGCCAGCGTGTTATCACAACAAGACCACTGCTTTCACTTGAGTTTGTAATGGAAGATAAAGAGAACCGGAACTACCATCTGTGGGTAACAGATAGGGGAGAAGGATTTATCCAAAGCTTACAGCCACATAAAAGTCTTACATATAGATTGGGTCCTGATTCTGTAAAGGAATTGAAAGACTTCTTTGAAACGAAAGAAAGTGTAGAGGTTTTAAAAGGTGAAATTGAGTTTGAGCAGTGACAGTAAAAAAACTACAAAAGAGCTGATAGTTTGAAAAAGTTTCGCGGGAAAAGACGTTATTTCCGTAATTTGCATAAAGCAGCTGCCACGGAACATCTCCGGTTGGACTTCGGAAAAGGCGGCTGGTTTGATCTTTGGCACACCCACCTGGATTTTATTGGACATGGAAATAGAAGCATAAAAATCAGGAGAGAGCATGTCAAAGCTCATATAGCTTTATACAAAAGTTTACTAAAGAACTTGGAGATTTTCGAAAAGCCTTTTCAATCTTGGATTGAAATAGACGGACAGGATGCCGGATCAGATGCTGTTTATATTCATAGTCCCAATCCGAACGAAGACAATTTTCCTTTGAAGAAAGAGAATATCGATTGGGAAGTTGAACTTCCTTTATACCTCAAGGGTTTAATCGACACACAAGAATTTGACATTGGTCGATACCTCTCGGAGACAGAAGTGCACTTTATAATTCAAGCCAAATGTCTAAAGAATCGACTTTAGGTCGTTTTAATTGGATTGAAGTAATGCGCCGATTCAGTTAGATGTGTTTGAAGATAAAACATTTGAATGATTCCATTAGAATTCAATAAAGAATAAAAATTGAGGGAGTGAGTAACGATCTTATTAAAAGTTGTTTTTCCCTTAATAATTTTAAGCACAGGGTTGGTCATGGCTTATAAGTTGAGCAGGCATAAGTCAGAGAAAAAGAAGCAGATTATATTGGGAATCACTCTGATAGTGGTGGTTGCACCCTTTCTTTCTTGGCTTGTCGGGGGCTTGTATGCAACATTTGGATCTATTGAAACTACAGGCTGGGCAGAAATCGTTTATCCTATGATTATTTTTCCTTTGATCGGCTTGCTTGGAGTTGGATGGTTGGTAAAAGGGGTTCTTAAGAAGAAGGAAGCCAATTAGTTTGAAAGGGATAGAATTGAATCCAATGTTTCAGGAAATTATCCTATTTTCTTTACTCGTTTCTTGTCTGCTAACTTTTTAGATTGTAAAAACAAAAGCAAGTAACTGAACAAGAATTTTGTCGGCCTTTTTCGTAAATTCACTTATCCTTTTTGTTGCTTCAGTTTATCTTTACAAGTAAGCCTAACAACTTTGGGAAAGTCGTTCTTTTTAGTACAACAATTCTTAGGTAAGATAAAAGTGAGGTGACTAATTATGCAATTTGTATTCGATCTTGACGGAACCATTTGTTTTAAAGGACAACCTTTACCCCAAGAAATTTGTGCTGCTTTGGATGGGTGCCAGGCAATGGGCCACGAAATCATCTTTGCATCTGCAAGACCGATACGTGACTTATTGCCGGTGCTGCCGGAAAAATATCACCGGTTAAGAATGGTCGGTGGAAACGGGGCTTTTCGAAATGAGGATGGCTCAATCGACGTAAACAGTTTTGACGAGAGCACTTGCAAGCAACTGTTCAATATTATTAATACGCATGAGCTTCCGTATTTAATTGATAGCAGCTGGGATTACAGCTATACCGGAGAAGAGACCCATCCGATCTATCAAAATATCGATCCGTTGAAGAGTGCGAAAAATGTGCCGATTGATTTGCTGGAAAATGTAGTGAAAATGGTTCTTTTCACAAGCGATCCGGAGATACAGAAAAGCTTGGAAGTCCTTCCCCTGACCCTGCATCTTCACCAGAATGAAGGAATTCTTGATTTGAGTCCTGAAGGCATTGATAAATGGGCAGGGCTACAACAACTAGGGCTCAAAGCAAATGAATTCATTGCCTTTGGAAATGACTCAAATGACATTTGCATATTTGAAGCTGCCAAAGAAAGTATCTGCATTGGTACCCATCCTGTTGCAAAACAACATGCAACCTTACAAATTACAGAGGATGAAGTGGCAAAAATGATTTTACGTATGAGTGATAAGTATCTTCTGCAAGAGATTGAAGTTAAATAGTGTAAGCAAAATTGTGTATACACTTTCAAACGCAGTTAAAATTAGAAAAGATATCTACAGATTGTCAGTTTACATATGACCTCTTATTGATAACTATGATTTTGATAGTGAAGATTAAAATATATTTTTTATACTCGAAGAATTCAATTTTAGTTGAAGATTTCTGCGTTAAACTAACCATCTAACATTTTAATGACTTACATAATCACGATATTGTTGGACAACAAATTGAAATGAAACTTTCTTACATACAGTCCGTATTAATTGGAAAGGAGTGGAAAGATATTGAAAAAATACATCGTATTTATTTTAAGCTTAATCCTGTTGTATATTGGAGTTCAATTTGTATCAGGGTGGATCTTAACAACTCTCTATACTCCTGATGTATCTGTATTAAATACTAATCCAGCGGAAGGATCAGTTTTTGAACTATCTCCAACAATTCAATTACTAGTTGTCTTATTGATCGCAACGCTATCCTACTTTATTTCTCAAAAGCTATCAGCAACTCCAAGTAAATAATTTTGTCTATAAAGCCGTTCTGATACAGAATGGTTTTTGTTCTATCCAACAATGAAATTACATGTCGAATGTACCTTCTTATGAAATGAGTTACATTGAAATCCAGTATGAAATGAAAGGTTTATTCAGTAAACTTAAAAGGAGGGTTACATTGAGAACTTTCTCTGAGAAGGTAGTTTATTATTTAATAACTTTTTTTATTTTCTTTTTGCTTTTTAAAATTGTTGCCTGGTTGGAGAATACTTATATCCCTTTGAACACCCAAACTCAATTGATCTCTGGCATTATTCTTATTCCTGCAATTGTTATTCTTTCGTTTGTTTTATCCAGTTTACTTTTTAATAGCTTAAAAGAATCCAAGTGAAAAACTAAAAGCTTGTAAATTCGGTATTTGAATTATTTACTCCGGTATTAAAAAACTTAGTATTTGAAGCGAGATAATCTATGCTATTAAGGCGATTCCAGGATCATCATATGATCGGAGGCAGGAAACTTATGGACAACATAATCATCCAAAAATCATGAAATTATCTGAACGAACAAAGGAGATTTTTGTTTTAGTGCTCTCGTTACTTGTCTTTATATACGCCATAGTAGATATCTTCCACCAAATACAACTAGATATTTTTCCAAGAATAACTTCATGGGCTGTGTTAATTTACAGTTTTGTAATCATGTTTGCTATAATAAAAGATTGGAATATTGATGAAGAGTAATAAAGAAAAATTTTTCCGATTATTTAGATTCTCTTATTTTAGGAAAGATAAAGTTATCATAGTTCTGGATATAGAAAGCTACAAAAATAGAAGGAATAGAAGACGCCGATAAGGCACATTTTCTATCCCTTTTTATTTTCCTCTAAAAGCGAGGGCTGTGTGTGGAAACGCATTCGTGTTTTTCATAGTGCTGTTACTGAAATAAGCACCACATCGTGGCAAACACATCTTCATTCACTATTACTGAAGTTTCGCCGATCGGCAGAAGCTACAACTTCTTGTATTTTCTCTTTCATCATGCGAAAAAGTCAAATTGTTTTCTATTACCCTAAAATTATGATAACGTTATTTACAAATGTGTTTCATATGTTTCATTATGATATAAAAGTCTTAACCATTTTAGATGTTAAATTTCGGGAAACTGAAATTTGATATATATTCGGTTGAATATTCTAGAAATGGGGAGGAAAAGCTATGTCGAAAATTTCGTGGTCAAGATTAATGTCCCTCACAGTGTTAAGTTCTGTGTTGGCTTTGGCAGCATGTGGCAATGACGATGCTTCGAACGAAGAGTCAACGAATGACTCGGATGCTGCAACAGAAGAAAGTGCCGATGAGGGCACTACAACAGAAGAAGGTGCAGACGAAGGCGCTAACGAAAGTGCAGAAACTGAACCAAAAGTTACTGAGTTTGAACCGGCATTTCCGGAACAAACAAGAGCACCTGCAGTAGAGACTGAAACAGAACTTAATGAGGAAGTTGTTGTTGATGGTTTAGGCGTGACTTGGGGTATGGTAGAGTTTGAACCAAACCGCTTACTTGTGACGCAAAGAGATGCAGCAGAACTTCTTATTGTAAACCTTGAAGAGGGCTCTGTTTCAGATCCAATCGAAGGTACGCCAGAAGTAAATAACTCAGGCCAAGGCGGTTTGCTTGATGTAGCCGTTGCACCTGATTTTGACGAATCAAGATCAGTATTCATGACGTTTTCACAAGATATTGAAGGCGGTACTGTCACTGCTGTAGGTAAAGGTGTTTTATCAGAAGATGAAACTTCACTTGAAGATTTTGAAGTCATCTTCCAGGCAACACCAGCATATGATGGCGACTTACACTATGGCGGCCGTATTATCTTCGATGAGGAAGGCAACCTTTTCCTAACAACTGGTGAGCGTTCAGATGATCCAATTCGTGAACGTGCACAAGACTTGGATGCTTACTTAGGTAAAGTCATTCACATTACACAAGACGGGGAACCAGTAGATTCAAATCCATTCGTCGAAGATGAAGACGCACTGGATGGGATATATAGCTATGGCCACCGTAATATTCAAGGCATAGACTACAACCCTGAAACAGGAGACTTATGGATCGTGGAATTCGGTCCACAAGCTGGTGACGAACTGAATATCATCGAACCAGCGAATAACTATGGATGGCCTATTGTTTCTTATGGTATCGAGTATACTGGTGAATTAATCAATGATGGTATCTCAGAACACGAGGCGCAAGGCTTTGTTGAACCAAGATATTATTGGGATCCAACAAGTGCGCCAAGTGGTATGTCCTTCTATGATAATGACGCAATTCCTGAATGGGAAAACAATTTGTTCATCGGTGGTTTAGCGCCGAACTATATTGTTCGTGTCGTTATTGAAGATGACATCGTTGTTGGAGAAGAACGACTATTGACTGATGAAGCGCAACGTTTCCGTGACATTCTTGTAACTGAAGATGGCACGCTAATTGCGAGCACTGATGGCGGTCTGATTTACCAGATTACTGCAGCAGAATAATTTATTATTCTCTAAAAGAACCTAATCTTAGGTAAAAACTACGACGGTCAATAATAGTATAGAAGCAGGTATTTATGGGAATCCATGAATGCCTGCTTTTTTGTGCCTGAACAGCTTGAAAGTATAAAGGTAGATGATCGAAATAAAGAGAAAAGCATTACACCCATCAGCATCTCCCATTTATTTCTATGGTATAATTACCCAAATTGATAAAAGTTTGTAGACTGCTAAAATACCCTTATATTTTATTTATGCTTTTTAGTCTGTTTTATGAAGGGAGAATGTTTCTTTATGAAATTAACCATCATACTTCTGCGTTTTGTATACCTTCCTTTAGCGGGACTTTTTATACTTCCCGTATCTTATTGGTTTGCAGCTGGCTTCATCTCTGAATATGGACCGGAAGCGCCTGATATTATCTTCCCACTCTGGCTAATCCCCGCTGCTGTGTTTTTGCTCGGCGTCGTCATACAATGTTGGAGAAAGTATTTTTGGTTAGGAATAGGGATTACTGCGTTTTCGTTTGTTTTATTCTTTACGGATATTATTCCTTATAGAGCAATTGATTTGTTTTGAATCAATGGAACAAGTTTATGATGAAGAGGAAGAAGAGAAGCGAAAATAAACAAGCCCGGCGCAGTTTATAACTGTGCCGGGCTTGTTTTGGTATCTACCATTCGAACACAAATTTCAGTGTAATCGTAATCGCAGAGTATATGATGACAGAGATAAGGAAAGTCGGGAAATGCGTGTCCTTTTCGCTCGGCAGTTCGTGCTTGAAAACCGTGTAGATCATCGCACCGGAAACGAGCGAGAAGACGATCGATTTGAACAGCGGCGTCAGTTCAGTCGTCAAAGCGACGATCCAGCCCGCGACAATTCCGACAGCCAGTATATAACGGCCGTATTTATTGTATTCCACGGGAAACTTCCGCCACATGTCATGAGCGACCGCCATGAAATGTGGACCGATCGCGACGCAGTAAAACAAGGCTTGAACAGCCGATACTTCAAATGACAGCACAGAGTAGGAAACCAGCGCGTTGTAGAATGCATAGAACACGATGACCGACCAGAAAGTAGAGGTATGGGAAATATAATTTTGCTGGATGACAATTTGAATGCCGACAAACAAGACGACACCGAGAAGGCCGACGAAATAGATTTCCGACTCCATCGTTAGCTGCCGGTAGGGTTCTTGGATCGCCGCTTGCTGTTTATGAAGAGTAGGGAGCAAGTAAATGAAAATATACGAAACGGCAAGCCCGCCTGAAAACGAGAACCATTTCACTTGCTTCAGTTTATCTCGAGGCACCAGGACGCTGGCGAAGAAATGGATCAAGATGAATACAATGCCGATCAAAAACGGAATCAATAGCATGACCCAAGCCTCCTGTCAGATGAAATGATCTGGTGAAATGGCGAGATTTTGTTAAGTAAAAAATATCGTAAATAGTGTGCGATGATTTTCTATATTGTATTGCTTCGACTCTAAATAATGAATAACCTTTTAATATTTAGAAGTCTTGCGTAGTTGAAACTATATTTAACAAGACGATAGGATTTTTTAGCGAAGAAAGAGAATCTAGTCCAATGACTTAAATTCCGGAGGTTGAAGATGAAACACAATATGCACTATGAACTTACAAGCATGGCGGACACGCCTGAAACATTTTCTTACGCAGAAGACTATTCGTTTTGGATACCGATGATCGAGCATTTCTTTGCGCATGCAGATTCATTCGAAATCCATTGTTGGAAAGAAGAAAGCGCAAAATTCGAAGATATTTTAAATGAGTTGTCGAGTGTAGAACGTGATGAAGATGGCCAGTTGTTTATTGCAAGTGGGCAATTAAATGAAAAAGCGAAAGAATTCATTCTTTCGCGATCTCTTGACACCAAAGGCAGGTTGAAGTGGTTCTCCTTATTTTTAGAAAAGCAAGGCGAATCACTATTTTCGTCTGAGCATTATGGAGTGGAATTGATCGGTTACAAGTTAAACGCAGAACAAATAGCCTTTTTAGAAAAGGTTCTTCCTGAAGACGTTCGTCATTTCGAGTGGTGAATTGAAAGGTGACTTCGTCTATCAAGATGGAAGCCACTGCTTGCCTTTACTAAATAGAATTCGACAACTTATTAGTCTTTTTTACTCTATTAGAAAACAGTTTCTATCTCTCTGCTGATGCCAATCGGCTAAGCCGAATAAATTCCTCGGCGTCTTTCACACATAGCGTCATGCCTTTTTCCCAGAATTCTTTTTGGGTGATGTCTTCACCCAGATGCTTCATCGCCAGCTCTTCTACAGTAAGTTTTCCGGTATCGCGGAGCAGCGCCAAGTATTGCTGCTCGAAGCCCGAGCCTTGTTCCAGCGCTTTGGCGTAGACACTGACGGAAAACAGATAGCCGAACGTATAAGGGAAGTTATAGAAGGGCGAACTGGTTATGTAGAAATGCGGCGTGGAAATCCAATAATGCACTGGCAGGTCATCAACCGAACTGGCGTAGCCTTCTTCCAGTGAAGCTTTCATCAGTTCGTTCAATTGCTCCGCACTGATCATGCCTTCCTTGCGCTTTTCGTAAAGTTTTTCTTCAAACAGGAATCTCCCGTGCAGGTTCATAAAGTTCATGACGCTTCGTTTTATTTTTTCGTCCAGCAGCATGAGTTTTTCTTTCGGCCTATCTGCTTTTTGGATGGCTGCATCCAGCACGAGCATCTCGCAGAATGTCGAGGCGGATTCAGCGGTCGTCATGCCGTATTTGCGATTGAGCGGCTCAACTTCTTTCATCGCATGGTTATGGAAGGCATGCCCCAGTTCGTGTGTGAGAGTCAACAAGCTGGTCATCGATCCGTCGAATGTCAAAAACACCCTGGATTCGCCAGTGGCAGGGAAGCCGGCGCAAAACGCGACGGAGCCTTTTCCCGAAGAGTTGGCGGATTCAATCCAGCCTTCTTCAAAAGCAGTACGTGCAAATTGTTCCACTTCCGGACCGAATTGACGGAATTGCTCCATGAGAAATTCGGCCGCTTGCGAATAATCCATGGAGGCTTTCTCCTGGTCAAAAGGCGCCCAGAAATCATGAAAAGACATCTTATTGCCCCTGGCCTTATGCGTTAAATAAAAGGCAAAGCTGTTCTTGTTTTCACTGACGACTTGCCACATAGCCTCCAAGGTTTCTTTTTGTATCCGGTTGTCTTGTAATGGCTTGTCGAGTCCATTCGGGATTCCTCTGTTTTTATCTGCTTGCAGCCGGAACCCTGTGAGGTGATTGAGGATGCGGGCCATGGTATCCTGCTGATTTCGCCATGTGTTTTCTAAGGCTTGTGCTGCTTGATGACGAAGCTTTTTGTCTGGGTGGGAGCGCAGGTTCGTCGCTTGGGCTATGGAATAATCTTCTATGGTTCCGTTTATTTCAATAGAGACGGTCAAATTATTGACGGTTGATCGATAGAGATCGCCCCAGGCATGATATCCATCGACCATCAAATCAGACAAGAGATGTTCCAATTCTACAGACAATGGTGAATCGGCTTGCTCGCGCCATTCATTTAAGATGAACTGATAATCTTTCAGTTGTTCCAATTCCATTAAGGCATTCCACTGGGGTTTGTCGATTTCTGATAGCAGCTGCTGGAAACGCGTCAGAATCGCATTGTATTCTGTTTGAAGCGAGGCCGTTTTTCCGCGCAGTATCAATACTTGGGAGTCTTTCGGACTTTCTGCCAGCAGGCACGTGACAAACGAGCTCATCTGCGAAAGCGATAGCTGGACGATTCCAAAGCCATTTAAGTTTTCCACCAACATTTTCTCGATGGAAAAACTTTTCGAATTGATGGAATCAATCAGTTCAGACAGCTCTTGAATCTGGCTTTTCGTCTGCTCCATTAATTGAAAAAATTCAGGCGAGTTGCTCTTGCCATTAAATAAAGCATCCAAGTTCCAATGCTCGGGGTAGGTTGTGGTGTTCATTGAATTTCTCCTTTCGGTATTCCGGATAGAAACGCGTGTTCTGTTTTAGTTTACAGCAATGAATAAGAGAAGTCGAAATGATTTGAAAATTCCGTGCTCCCGTGGCCGTATTGAAAATGAATTAGATAATAATCTTAAATTGGAGGAAACCCATGAAGCTAATCAATGAACGGATATACTTGAGGCCAGTAGAGGCAGAAGATGCACAGCTGTTCTTGAACCATACCGAAGACGAAGAAATTCGCTACATGACCGGAACAAAAGCAAGATTTTCGGTCGAGCAAATCAAAGACCATATCGAACAGATCCAGCAGGACGACTCGCGCTACGATTTTACGATCTGTTTGAACGCAACGGATCAAATGATCGGCGAGTTGTCGGTGCTGGATATTGATCTGGGCAACCAAAGTGCGGGGTTCAGGATCACCATGAATGCGATGGCACTGACGGGGAAAGGCTATGGCACAGAAGCGATCGAGCTGGTGCTGAAATTTGTCTTCAACGAGCTTAAACTCAACCGCCTGCAATTGGAAGTGTTCAGCCATAATGAGCGGGGCATACGCGCTTATGAAAAGAACGGCTTCAAAAGAGAAGGGGTCTTGCGGGAAGCGCTCCATTACAACGGGATGTTTTCAGACGAAATCATCATGGCAATTATCCGAAGAGATTATATGACTGCAAAAACATGAAAGGCTGCAGAAGCCTTTCTTTTTTTGTGGATAAAAAATCCCTTGAAACTTTCTGGTTGCATTTTTTCTTTAACGGGTTTATATTATGTGAGGCATCAATTAATGAGGGGTCAATTAATATCTCTCAAAACTATTAGGGTAGAAAAAGGAGCAATTAAGATGAACACATTACAAAACAAAAAAACCAATGATTTCAATGAAATCGTCAATGGGCGCCGTTCCATTAAGCAATACGATCCGGATGTGAAAATCAGCCGCGAGGAAATGACCGAAATCCTGGAACAGGCATCCACGGCACCATCTTCCATCAATATGCAGCCTTGGCGTTTTGTCGTTATCGACAGTGCAGAAGGAAAAGAAAAGCTAGCGCCGCTGGCATCGTTCAACTTGGAAAAAGTGATGAGTGCATCAGCTGTCATCGCCGTGTTCGGCGACCTCAACAACATTGAGTACGCAGAAGAAATTTACGGAAAAGCCGTAGAACTCGGTTATATGCCAGAAGAAGTAAAAGAATTCCAAGTCGGCTACTTCAAACCTTTGTATGAAGGCATGTCGAGTGAGCAAATGAAAGACATCGTGCTATTGGACTCAGGACTTGTGTCCATGCAATTGATGCTCGTTGCCCGTGCATTCGGCTACGACACCAACCCGATCGGTGGCTACGACAAGGAAAAAATCGCTGCAACGTTCGGCCTGGACCAAGAGCGTTATGTGCCAGTCATGCTTCTCACGATCGGTAAAGCCGCGAGTGAAGGCTTCCAGTCATACCGCTTGCCGGTCGAAACGACCACGACCTGGAGCTAAACCAGCTGACCTTGAGTATTCGGGATTTATGTATTATATTTGACTGGTCAATGAATAGTGGGCACAGCTATCAATTGACTTCACCGATCATTTAGGAGGTCTTTTTATGCCGTGTTCATTTTCAAAGCAGGAACAAGTGCTGCATCAGTTTAAGGGCCTGACCAATCAAATCAGCCCGAAGTTCGAGCGTTGCACAGGCATCAGTGCATCGCGCTATGAATTATTGTCCCAACTTTATAAGGTAGAAGAGATCAACCAGTCGACGCTTCAAAAATTGGTCAATATCGATAGTGCCGCGGTTACGCGCCACTTGAAACAGCTTGAAGCGAGCGGCATGGTCACGAAGCGCAGAAATCCAGAAGACAATCGCGTGATTTTTGTCAGCCTGACCGATGAAGGCCGCGAGCGCATCATCGAATACCGGAAAGAGAATATGGGCTTCGTCAAGCAAATGCTAAACGACTTCACCACTGACGAAGTGAATGCGCTTAGCGATATGCTCCAACGCATGCAAGACAATATTGTCGATTATTAAAAAACTAAATTAAAGGATGGCGAAATGAAATGATGATTATTCACGCACATTTACAAGTGAAACCTGACCAGGAACAAGCCTTTTTAAACGAAAGCAAGATCCTGATCGAAGCATCGCGTCAAGAACCAGGCAATGTCCAATACGATTTAATGAAATCGGTCGAGCAGGAAGGCCATTTCACAATGGTAGAAGTATGGAAAGATGCGCAAGCGATTGAAGCTCATAACACGAGCGAGCATTTCACGGCATTCTCTAAAAAAGCGGCCGAATTCATGAGTGCGCCGATCGAACTCAAAGTTTACAGCGGTGAAGCTGTTCCAATGTAAGGAAAGCTTGTTTATTCAAACGAGATGCCAGACAGAGCTTGAACATCTCGGTGAACTGTGACAATATAGACCTTGAAAGACAAATGCTAATTTCATAAAACACATGTGGGGGAATCGGTGTTGCCGATTGAGAGAATATCCGTGAGATATTGACCCTTGGAACCTGAACTGGCTAATACCAGCGGAGGGAACATATTCAAATCGGTCTATTCTGCGATGATATGCGCCCAAGGTTTCTATAACCTTGGGCGCTTTTTTGTATCCGCAATTGGATATGTCCCCTGACTCAGCTCCTGAAATCATCTTTTATGAATTCATTCAGAGGGGGAAACAATATGAAAAAATGGACGATTGCCATTGCACCGGTATTGCTGCTGGCGGCATGCACAGACGAAGCGCAAAATCCGGGAAGCGATGTGGCAAATGAACAGCAGGAATTACAAGAAGTGACAATGGTCTTGGATTGGACGCCTAACACAAATCACACCGGATTGTATGTGGCACAGCAAAAGGGCTATTTTGAAGAGCAAGGGCTCGATGTCGAGATCATCTTGCCGGGTGAAGCGGGCGCCAATCAATTGGTGGCTTCCACCCAGGCGGAATTCGGCATCGGCGCACAGGAAAGCTTGACGGAAGCGAGAGTGCAGGGCATTCCGATCGTCTCAATCGCGGCGCTCATCCAGCACAACACGTCCGGATTTGCCTCACCTAAAGACAAAGAGATCGAGTCGCCGAGCGATTACGAAGGAAAAACTTACGGCGGCTGGGGAGCGCCAGTCGAAAAAGCGGTGCTTGGGTCCATCATGGAACAGGAAGGGGCCGATGTGGAAAACGTCGACATCGTCAATATCGGCAATAGCGACTTTTTCACGGCGGTCGAACGCGACATCGATTTTGCGTGGATCTATTACGGCTGGACGGGCATTGAAGCTGAACTGCGCGGCGACGAATTGAACATGCAGTATTTGACGGATTACTCGGAGAAACTGGATTATTATACCCCTATCCTGATGACCAATGAAAACATGATTGCAGAAGATCCGGAAACCGTCCGTGCATTCACCAAAGCAGTGTCGCAAGGCTATGAATTCGCCATCGATGAGCCGGAACAAGCAGCGGACATCCTCATCGAATCGGTCCCGGATTTGGATCCGGAACTGGTGAAAGCGAGCCAGAAATGGCTGTCGCCGAAATATCAGGACGATGCAGCGAAATTCGGCGAACAACAAGAGCAAGTATGGGCGGATTACGCTGCCTGGATGTTCGACAATGGATTACTGGATGAGGAATTGGACGTCGAGCAGGCGTACACCAATGAATTTTTACCGGAGGAGGAAAACTGATGGGCAACGCATTATTAAGTATTCAAATCATCCCGAAAACGAAAAACGGGGAAGACGTCATTCCGTATGTAGATAAAGCCATCGCCGTCATTGAAAAGTCAGGTGTCCCTTACCAAGTCAATCCATTGGAGACGACGATGGAAGGGGATCTGACGCAGTTGTTTTCGATCGTCGAGGAAATGAACGAGGCGATGATCGAAAACGGCAGCCCGAACGTCATCTCCCAAATCAAAGTGCTGTATCAGCCGAGCGGCGCATCGATGGATAAATTGACGGAGAAATACCGGCCGTGAAGATTATGCAAAAAGGATGGAGACCGGTTCTGGTCCTCATCCTTTTATTGATCATCTGGCAAGTGCTGGTGCCGCTGTTTGAAGTGCCGGACTGGCTATTGCCGACCCCTTATCAGATCGGGGTAGAAGCGGTAAAAAGTTGGCCAAACTACAGCGGGCATTTATTTGCGACGATCCGGTTGTCGATCCTCGGCTTTTTCATCGGATCGTCGATCGGCCTTGGCGTCGCGATGATTCTTCATCTCGTGCCGAAACTGCGGGAGACTTTTTATCCTTTGCTGATTTTATCGCAAAATATCCCGATCATCGTGTTGGCGCCGCTATTGGTCATTTGGTTCGGCTTTGGCTTATTGCCAAAACTGATCATCATCATTCTCGTGTGCTTTTTCCCGATCACCATCGCGGCACTTGACGGGTTCAGGCAGACGAGCGGCGAGTTGCTGCACTATATGAAAATGGCAGGAGCTAACAGACGCCAGATCTTTTGGAAGCTCGAATGGCCGCATGCGATGCCGTCGATCTTTTCAGGATTGAAAATTGCGGCGACCTACAGCGTCATGGGCGCCGTCATTTCCGAATGGCTCGGAGCGCAGGAAGGCATCGGCGTCTATATGACGCTCGCCTCGTCGTCGTTCCGGACGACGCAAGTTTTTGTCGCGATCTTGTTGATCATGTGTTTAAGCATGATATTCTTTGCAGCGATTGTGTTACTCGAAAAGCGGGTCATCCGCTGGAAAACGAGCGGGGGAGGAGATGCGAATGGCTGAACTGGTAATCGAGCAATTGACCAAAAGCTTTGACGGGGCCGAAGTGATAAAAGAGCTGTCGCTGCAAATCCAGGAAGAAGAATTTGTCGCCGTGCTCGGCCCTTCCGGCAGCGGAAAAAGCACATTATTTCATTTGATCGGCGGGCTGTATGAACCAGATGCAGGAACCATTCTATTGGGCGGCGAGAACATAAACGGCCAAAAAGGCTCCGTCAGCTATATGCCGCAAAGCCCGTCACTGCTTCCGTGGCGCACAGTGCTGGACAATGTCTTATTAGGGGCTGAGATCGTAGGACGTAAAGATCAGCAAGCGGCCGTAGAAATGATGGGAAAAGCAGGACTGGCAGGATACGAGCAATCATATCCACACCAATTGTCAGGCGGCATGAAGCAACGCGCCGCCTTTATCCGCAGCCTGTTGAGCCCGCAGCCGCTCATTTTGCTGGACGAGCCGTTTTCAGCACTCGATGAATTCACTCGTTCGGAAATGCAGAAATGGCTGCTTGATATTTGGCAGCACAATAAACGCTCGATTCTTTTCGTCACGCATAATATAGAAGAAGCTTTGTTTCTCGCAGACCGCATCCTGGTATTATCGGAAAAACCTGCGCACGTTGTTGCTGAATTTAACGTAGGATTCGCGAGGCCGAGAGCACAAGACATCATCCTGACAGAAGAGTTTCTGCAATACAAAAAAGATATTTATAAAGTATTGAAAAAAGCCGCACCAAAATAATAACGATCCAGGCCGTCGAGAAATCTCGACGGCCATTTATATGCCCTTTTGCGCTTCACCGATAGTTTTTTCAACAGTATACCCCTGCACTTAATTGGGCGGAGGCAAGAATTCCTTTTCGTCCAAGTTTGTCGTTATCCATTTCCTCAAGAGGCGATTGAATTCTGTGGCCTGCTGAATGGGCCAATCATGACGGGCTCCTGGGATCAATATTCCAATAGCGTTTGGCATGACAACAGGCGCAATTTTGATGGAAGCGATTATGGCACGAGATTCTTTTTCCCCTGCAGCAAACAGCGAAGGTTTATGGAAATGCCCATACGATGCATCGAGGCGGAATCGTATGATTTCCTTCCAGATGGTTTCATACGTTTGAAGGGTTAGAAGTTGGTAATTCGAGATGAATTCAGGGATCTTTTCGGGAGGCAGCCGGTAGTATTCACGGGCTATCTTTTCGAGATACGGCTTGTTGCGAATGTTCCGCTGGACAGCGCGTGATTGCAGCTTCAATAAAAACCCATAATGCAAGGGCTTCACCGTAATGCCGCTAATGAAAAGGCTGAGTACCTTTTCAGGAAAATGCTTAGCCAATTCCAAGGCAATGTGGCCGCCTAAAGAAAGCCCCACCACGTGCACAGCACGATTTCTAATCACTTGTTGGGCGATTTGTTCGGCAGTATCCGCTAAACTGACCCATGGAGTAGCCGCAATTTTTCCATGGCCGGGCAAATCGACCATGATTAATGGGTAATCTGAAAACGCGCTCTCTTGTTGCCACCACATCCATCGGCTTGCACCAAGGCCGTGGATAAAGAGGATAGGTTCTTTACCAGTAAACGCCGTCTCTGAGTAATCGATCATGTTAGACACCTCTCCATTCCGGTTATGGACACCTGTCGGACAAATGTCTCATTACTGAAGAAATCTTGAGCTCATCTTAAGTGATGAAAGTAATGCCACGCTTACATAAAACGGGGAAACAGGCAATATTGCTTTTACCATTCCCCAATTCAACGGCTTTTAGTGTTTTAATGGAATACTCGTAACTGTACTCATATTTGTATCAACTTGGAATCAAGCGATTGGATTGTTGCCAGCAGCTAGCGAAAATAAAGCTAGCTGAAACAGCAGGAATTGAATTCCGTACGAAGAAAATAATGATAAGATATGATCACAATAGTTTTCGGGAGGGGCAGCGATGGACACATGGTTTGGCGCAAGATCCGATTATCCGTTCGAGCTTTTTTCCGTGAGCCATCTAGTCGTATTGGCAATCGCAATGATAGGATTCTTATGCCTGATTCTATTAAGAGATAATTTATCGGCCAAAGATGCCTTGTTCCAGCAATTGCGCTGGCTGCTGTTTTTTGTCCTGCTCATCTCTGAAGTGTCGTATCAATATTGGGCCATCAGCCATGATTTTTGGAGCTTCAACCGCTATATGCCGCTTCATTTATGCGGTATTGCCTCTGTCACTGCCATGATCGGCTTAGTAACTTTGCGCCCGTTTTGGGTCCGTATGTCTTTTTTCATCGGCATTGTCCCAGCGGCACTGGCACTCGTCACACCGGACATGCCTTATGATTACCAGCATTACCGGTTTTGGAAATTCTTTGTCCATCACACCGCCATCGCATGGGCATGTTGGTTTTTGGCTTTGGCGATGCCAAACGCACTCACATGGCGCTCGGTGTTTTCAGTTTATGGCATTTTGCTCGTCTATGCCGCGTTCATCGGCTTTTGGGTCAATCCACAGACTGGCTCGAATTATCTTTACTTGTCGCAGCGGCCATCTACCGTCTCGCCCTTGGATTTTTTCGGGGACGGCGTTTGGTATTATATCAATTTATGCTTAGTTGCTTTTTTCTTATTTGCAGCTCAGTATGGGATATTCCGCTGGCTATTTAAGAAAACCGGTGCTGAAGAAAAATGAATAGGGCCATAAACCAGCTGCCGAGACGGAAATGCTTCCGTCCACGGCAGTTTTTTCTTACGATTAGTCAATAGTTTTTAATCAATTTCAAAGAGGTTTTTCCGTGAGGTCTTATCTTTTAGGAGGCGGAAATTAATCATAACTAAAAATAGGCATGCCAAAAAACCTCCGGCTTTTTCTTTTTTTTAGCAGGGGCAAAATGTGTTAAACTTTAGGTGCCACGGTACAGGGGCTTAGCCTGTAATCGTAGCGTAATTGGTGTGTGACCAAGTGGTGAATCGTTTTGAGCAGCTTGTTCATGCAGGCCACCACGGCAACCTTATGACATTTGTTATAAGGTTGTTTTTTTAATTTCTGATAATAATCCACCAGGTGGTTCTGAGACAGGCGCTTCTGTTTAAGCATGTTCATAATGATAATGTAAAGCAGTTTGCGGAGGTGTTTGTTTCCGCGTTTATTGATGCGGTCCCTTGCGAGAAACTTACCGGATTGGTAACGGCGAATGTCGATGCCGGCAAAGGCATTCAACTGCTTATGATTCTCAAATCGCCCGATATCGCCAATCTCAGCTAGCAAGCGAACGGCGGTATTGTCTCCGATGCCTGGAATACTTAACAGAATGGCATACTCGTCCAACGGAGAAGCAAGCGCGGCCATTTTCTCGATACACGCCTCTTTCAGAAAGACAAGCTCCTGGAACCGCTTAGCGTACAGTCGAACCAGCTCACAAGCAAGGTCATCGACCTTTACCGCAGGGTAGGAACTATTGGCGGCATCCAGCAGTTGGATGGCTTTTTCTTCTGCTTTTTTAGTGGACGTTCGCTTTTCAGTATTGGCGAGAATCCGGTTTCTAAGCAACGTTTTGGAGTTCCCTAACACGAGGTCGGGATGCGGAAACAACTGCACTAACCGAAGAAAGAGGTCCGATTTTGTCGTGAACAAGTCAGTCAGTTCCGGGAAAGTGAGCTGCAGTTCCGTGTGCAGACGTCCCCTGACGACGGCCAGCTCCGCATCCAGATCCGTGTAATGCCGGGATAGTTTCTTGAGTTGCCGGTAGACATCTAATGACGGTGTCTCCAGGCGACGTTCATTTTGGAAGTGGCTGCTTGCGAGCTGATGAGCGTCTGCGCGGTCCGTCTTATGTTTCCGCAACCGGTCATTCTGCAGTTTGGCTTCCAGGGGATTCATCAGATAATACGGATAACTGTTTTCTTGCATGAAGCGTTCGAGTTGGCGTGAATAAACGCCGGTGGATTCAAATACCAGGTGTGGCACCTCATCATAACCTGCGGTTAGGTCGTCAATCAGCAGCTTCAACGCAGCAAAATCTTCGCGCGTGTGCTGGATTTCTTTTTCAGCGATACAGGTTTTCAGCGCGTTATAGACCACAATATAGCTTTTCCCCATACTGACATCAAAAGCGATGACATGTTTCATCTCCCACACTCCTTCATTTTGATTGGAAGCTTCACCGATCCTTACCGATTCCCATTTCTTCTACACGATCTCAATGGATCCCACATACTCAAACCTGATTCAGATAAGGTGGGTGAAGGAGGTCCGTTTTATTTACGGATTCAAGATCCCAAAACTGCCTCGACCTCCGCTTCACCTCTACTATAAAAAAATAGTAGGACAAACCAATGCCTTGGTTCGTCCTACTAATCTTAGTATGTTTTCTTTGCAATAGAGGACTATTTGCATATTTAGAGAATAAAGGGGGACATAGCGAAAGGGGTGGGGGGGAATGGATTGGCTAGTCATACTGAGCTGGACCTTGAACTCTTTATTGTTGTTGAACATCGTGCTCGCACTTATCATCATCTTCAATGAACGGCGGGATGCAGGGGCTACGTGGGCATGGCTGTTGATTTTGTTTTTCTTGCCGATTCTCGGATTTATCGTCTATTTGTTTTTCGGGAGGCATTTAACGAACAAAAACTTCTACAATTTAAGTGAAGATGAACAATCCTATTACACGCGCCAAGTCGATTCTCAAGTCCAGCGCATACGGGCAGGGGAAGCGGAGTATGATGAAGAGCTGCTGAACAAATACGAGCAATTGCTAATCATGAATTTACAGTCTTCCAAATCACTCGTCAGTTTCTACAACGAAACCCGGATATTCTCTGAAGGCAATGAGAAATTCGACACGATGATCGAAGACATCAGCCATGCGCAGGAAGAAGTCAATGTCCAATACTACATCATCAAGCGGGATGCGCTCGGCCAGCGGCTTTTCGATGCCTTGCTCGAGCGGGCCAAGGCAGGAGTCAAGATACGTCTCCTATACGATGCAGTCGGATCGAAGAGTTTAAAACAATCGGATTTTAAGGAATTGATCGAATATGGCGGCGAAGTGGAAATCTTTTTTCCGTCCAAATGGGGAATCAATTTCCGCCTCAATAACCGCAACCACCGGAAAGTGTGCATCATTGACGGGAAAACCAGCTATATCGGCGGGTTCAATGTTGGGACGGAATACTTAGGGGAAGTGGAGAAGTTTGGCTATTGGCGCGATGTCCATTTGCGCATAGAAGGGGATGTCGTCCAACACATCCAGGACCGTTTCGTATTGGACTGGAACTATGCCAACCAGTATAAGAGCCGTGATGACATCTTCTGTTTTCCCACGCACCAAATCAGGAACTTTTCGCCGATGCAAATCGTCACGAGCGGGCCGAATTCCGATACAGAGCATTTGAAAAACATGAAAATTAAAATGATTTCTTCGGCAAAGCGAGAAATCTACATCCAGACGCCGTATTTCATTCCGGACAAAAGTTTTATGGACGCCTGTAAAATGGCTTTGCTGAGCGGTGTTAAAATGAGTATCATGATTCCAGGA
Organism: Planococcus sp. MSAK28401; assembly: GCF_018283455.1. Lineage (NCBI taxonomy): Bacteria > Bacillati > Bacillota > Bacilli > Caryophanales > Caryophanaceae > Planococcus > Planococcus alpniumensis. The sequence continues at coordinate 1,752,190 of NZ_JAAMTH010000001.1, forward strand.
AAGCCTGACCATCCCTTTGTCATGTGGGGATCGTGGTCGTTCCTCGGCGAGTTGCTCGATTACGGGGCGGACGTTTATCTTTACGATCGCGGCTTTTTGCACGCCAAGACGATGACCGTGGACGGCGAGATTTCAACTGTCGGGACCACCAACCTCGATGCCCGCAGCTTCCGACTGAATTTCGAAATTAATACGCTCGTGTTCAACCGCCGGATTGCGCTCGAACTGGAGTCCTTGTTTGAGTCGGATACAGCCGATTGCCGAAAATTGACGAAAGAACTCTACGCAGAGCGCGATTGGACCATCAAGCTGCGCGAAGGATTTGCCCGCTTATTGAGCCCAATCTTGTAACTTATGATAGCTAAGTGTTGAATGACATACGAAAAAGCTGAAACCACTTTAGGTTCCAGCTTTTTTATTTGTCTAAATTTTTCAGGACCTACAAGCGCTTCTGTGACATGGCTTCGCGCATATGGCGCAGCGCCGTCTTGCCTTCGTCTCCGCGAGCGATCATGACGTTCGTGTAAAGCGCATCGATTAAGCTGAGCTGCGCAATGCGGGAAGCGAGGGCTTCTGAACGGAAATCCGTTTCTTCCGATAACGTGTACAAGACAATATCCGCCTCTTTGGATAAAGGTGATTTGGCGAAATTGGTCACGCAGACGATCGTCACTTCTTTTTCCTTCAACACATGAAGCACTTCTAGGACATCGCGCGTGCTGCCGGAGTGAGAGATGACGATGGCGACGTCGCCTTTGGTAAGCTGCGATGCGGACATGAGCTGCAGGTGGGCGTCCATATTCATCGCTACATGAAGGCCGAGGCGGACGAATTTATGATAGCCGTCCATGGCGATCATTGCAGACCCGCCATTTCCGAAAAACTCGATCTTGCGGGCGGACAGCACTGAGGCAACTGTTTGTTTCAAGGCCTCTTCGTCGATGATCTGCAAAGTATCTTCGAGCGTCTTGATGTTGGAGCGGAACACTTTTTCCGCCACCGTTTTCACTTCGTCGCCTTCTTCGATCTGTTCATGGATGTCTTTTAATGGCGCCACGACTTCCGCAGCCAAAGCGATTTTGAACGCCTGGAAGCCTTTAAAGCCAAGGCGCTGGCAGAAGCGGAAGACGGTCGACTCCGCAAGCCCAAGTTCATCGGCGATTTGATTGATCGTCAGATGGATGATATTGCGGGGGTCATTCAAGATGTAATCGGCGATTTTCTTTTCCTTTTCACTGAAATTGCGGTAACTGCCACGGATGGCTGCCAATGCGAATTGTTGTTGTTTCATCCTGCCACGCCTCTTTCTATTGCTTGAAGTATTTTTATATTTCTATCATAACATGCTTGTGTATGGAAAAATATTTGATATACTTAATTCATTAAGGAAAAATATTCTTTTATTCTACAGGAGGTTTTCAAATGGAAATCGGAATTATCGGCTTGGGCAAGATGGGCAAGAACTTGGCACTCAATTTAACAGATCATGGCCACACAGTGGTAGGGCATGATGCAAACGCGTTGGAAGTAAGCGATTTCAAAGTAGCCGGATCACTCGAAGAATTGGTGCAGAACCTGCAAGCGCCACGTACAGTGTGGTTGATGGTGCCGGCCGGAGAAATTACGGAATCGGTCATCGCACAATTGGTGCCGCTGTTGGACAAAGGCGATGCCATCATTGACGGAGGCAACTCGAACTACAAAGAATCGGTGCGACGCGCTGAGGAATTGAAAGCGAGCGGAATTTATTTCTTCGACTGCGGCACAAGTGGCGGGACAGAAGGTGCACGCCACGGAATTTGTGCCATGATCGGCGGAGACGAGGAGAAGTTTACCGACATCGAACCGCTGTTCCGCGACATCTCAGTCGAAGGCGGCTACCTTTATGCAGGCAAATCAGGCAGCGGGCATTTCATGAAAATGATTCACAACGGCATTGAGTACGGCATGATGCAGTCGATTGCTGAAGGATTTGACATCCTTCACAAAAGTGATTTCGACTATGACTACGAAAAAGTGGCCGGCGTCTGGAACAACGGCTCGATCATCAGCTCTTATTTGATGGGTTTGACGCAAAATGCCTTCTCGAAAGATGAAAAGCTCGATGGCATCAAAGGGGTTATGAACTCATCAGGTGAAGGGAAATGGACAGTGGAAACGGCACTCGACTTGAATGTGCCGGCACCGGTCATCACAATGTCACTGATGATGCGCTACCGTTCGCTCGAAGACGACACGTTTACAGGAAAAGTCGTCGCAGCACTTCGCAATGAATTCGGCGGGCACGCAGTCGTCAAAAAATAAACCATTGTTTATCGGATAGGGGGAAATCACATGGCTGGTTCAACATTGATTATTATCGCGGTCGCAAGTATTTTCGTTTTGCTATTTTTGGTCATGCGCACGAAATTGCATGCGTTCGTCGCGTTATTATTGGTAAGTTTACTGCTCGGCATCGCGGCAGGCATGCCGCTTGGGGATGTTATTCAATCAATTCAAAACGGCATGGGCGGAACACTCGGCTTTGTCGCAGTGGTCGTCGGCCTTGGCGCTATGTTTGGGAAAATGCTTGAAGTTTCCGGCGGCGCTGAACGCTTAGCCGCTACATTAATTGCGAAATTCGGAGAAGATAAAGCACCATGGGCTCTTGGCGTCACAGGTTTCATCGTGGCCATTCCTGTATTCTTTGATGTCGGCTTCATCATTTTGGTGCCAATCGTCTACAGTTTGGCGAAAAAGACCGGCAAATCGCTTTTGCATTACGGGATTCCGCTGTTAGCGGGTCTTGCTGTTACACATAGCTTCATCCCGCCGACTCCGGGACCGATTGCGGTTGCGGAACTGGTTGGGGCAGAACTTGGCTGGGTTATCCTGTTCGGGGTGCTCGCAGGGATTCCATCGATGATTTTAGCGGGACCAGTTTTTGGACGCTACATAGGGAAGCGCATTCATCTAACGATTCCGGATTACATGGATATCAAAGAACAGGAATACGATAAGGAATTGCCAAGTTTCGGCATGATCATTTCCTTGATCTTGATTCCGCTTGTGTTAATCCTGTTCAACACCTTGTCAGCCGTCGTATTGGATGAAGGGAACCAGATCCGTGAGATTTTGACTTTCCTTGGCCATCCATTCGTCGCCTTGACGATCGCTACGATCCTGACGTTTTTCTTCCTCGGCACACGCCGCGGCTATTCACGCCAGGAAGTACAAGACATTGCAACGAAAGCACTTGAACCTGCAGGGATCATCATCCTCGTTACAGGGGCTGGCGGCGTGTTCAAACAAGTACTTATCGACTCAGGTGTCGGCGATGTGCTTGGCCAAATGATGGGCGATTCTGCACTTCCGCCGATTGTTTTGGCATTCTTGATCGCTTCAGCGGTCCGTGTGGCTCAAGGCTCGGCTACCGTTTCCATGGTAACGGCTGCAGGATTGATCGCACCGCTTCTAGAAATTACCGGAACAACTGGCCCAGCACTTGGTTTAATCGTTATTTCCATCGCTGCAGGCGCCACGGTTTTATCTCACGTAAACGATTCCGGCTTTTGGCTTGTTAACCGCTATTTCGGAATGAGCGTCAAAGATACCTTGAAATCCTGGACCATGATGGAGACCATCATCGGCCTCACCGGATTCGTGGTAGTATTGATTTTGAGTTTCTTTATTACATGAGTACAGAAAAGAAAAAGGGATTCTCCTTTTTCTTTTTCTGTTATAAGGAAGGAAGAAGAACATGCCTGAACAATCCTATTATTTAGGGGTCGATATAGGGACCACTTCCACAAAAGCTGTCCTGTTCAATAAAGCGGGGCAAATCAAAGACAGCCATACCGTTTTCTATCCCTTGCACACACCGAACCAATTGACCGCCGAGCAGGACCCGGAAGAAATTTTCCGCGCCGTCCTGACAGCGGTCCGGGAAACCTTAAGAAAAAGCGACATTAGCAAAGAGTCATTAAAGCTCTTGTCGTTCAGTTCGGCGATGCACAGCCTGATTGCGGTGGATGCACAAGGAGAGCTTTTGACCAATAGCATCACTTGGGCAGATACGAGAAGCTCAAAGCATGCGAAGCACATCAAAGAAAACTTGAACGGCCATGACATTTATTTGCGGACCGGTACGCCGATCCACGCGATGTCGCCGTTATCGAAACTTTTGTGGCTGCAGGATGAAAAACCGGAAATCTGCCAAGCTACCGCGAAGTTCATTAGCATCAAGAGCTATATTTTCCATAAATTTTTCGGGGAATACGTCGAAGACCATTCCATCGCCTCCGCTACCGGCTTGTTTAATTTGGAACAGCTCGACTGGGACCAAGGCGCACTGGATGTATCTTGTGTCACGACAGAGAAATTGCCGCGCCTCGTGCCGACGACCGAGCAATTTACAGGAGTCGCGCCGGAATTCGCTGCATTCATGGGTGTCCGGGAAGACGTTCCGTTTGTTATCGGGGCAAGCGACGGCGTATTGGCCAATCTTGGCGTCAATGCCATCGACCCCGGCGTCATTGCTGTGACCATCGGGACGAGCGGTGCCATCCGCACGGTGTCTCCGGTGCCGAAAACCGACCCGAAAGAGCGGACTTTCTGCTATGTGTTGACGGAGAATCACTGGGTGATCGGCGGTCCGGTCAATAACGGTGGCATCATTTTGCGTTGGCTTCGCGACGAATTCGCATCATCTGAAGTGGAAACAGCGAAGCGCCTCGGGATCGATACATACGATGTGTTGACGAAAATCGCCGCAACGGTTAAACCAGGAGCTGACGGGCTGTTGTTCCACCCTTATTTGACAGGCGAACGGGCGCCGCTCTGGGATGCTAACGCGAGAGGATCGTTTTTCGGCCTGAGCATCCATCATCAGAAGCAGCATATGATTCGCGCTGTATTAGAAGGCATCGTCTTCAATCTCTATACCGTGCTTCTCGCCGTTGAGGAATTGACGGGGGAGCCGGCACGCATCCAGGCTTCCGGCGGTTTTGCCCGCTCGGAGTTGTGGCGCCAGCTGTTGGCTGACGTCTTCGACAAGCCGGTCATCATCCCGGAAAGCTTTGAAAGTTCTTGTCTCGGCGCAGTGGTTCTCGGCATGTATGCCACTGGCGAGATCGAGGATTTCAGCATCGTCTCTGAGATGATCGGCAGCACACATACGCATCATCCGGAAACAGAAGCAAGCAATATTTACCGCGAACTGCTTCCGATTTATATCCGTTTGTCGCGACTTCTGACAGAGGAATACGAAAGCATTTCCGATTTCCAGCGCAAGCATATGAAATAAGAAGAAACCCGAAGCTTAATGGCTTCGGGTTTTTTTAATTCCACGATTCATTTTCCTCATGAAGCCGATCTATATTTTGTAGAAAAGTTCTGAAAACGGATCGAATTCGAAGACGCTTTTGATATACTAATATTTACAAGTACAGGTGGTTGCTGGGAGAAATTGATTACCGGCAGCTACGATTGGAGGCGCTATGAAACTCTTATTATTATTCGGCCCGCAAGCAGTCGGTAAAATGACTATAGGCCATGAATTGGAAAAGATAACGCACCTCAAATTACTTCATAATCATATGACGATTGACTTGCTGCACCCATTCTTTGGCTTCAGCGAAGACACATGGCGAATCTCGACTATCATTCGGGAAGAAATATTTAAAGCGGCCGTTAAAAGCGATCTGGAAGGCATTGTGTTCACTTTCGTCTGGTCATTTGAGTCAACAAAGGATTGGGAATTTGTAAGCCATATTCGCTCTATTTTTGAACAAGCGGGTGGAGAAGTCTATTTCGTAGAACTTGAAGCACAGCAGAGCGAACGTTTGCTACGAAACCAAACGCCTCATCGCCTTGCACATAAAGCAACGAAGCGCAATGTGGCAGAATCCGAAGTGCATTTAATCGAAACGCATAAACTGAACCGGCTTAACTCTTTGCCGGAGGAAATTCATGAAGAAAATTACATACGAATCGATAACACAAAGCTAGACCCGCAAACTGTCGCTCAAATGATTAAAGACTGCTTTGCATTATAGAAAATCGGTAGCCGGCCTGTTATACAACCAGCCAGAAAGACATTAGGGCATTTATAACAAACGAGGTGAGAGACCCATGTTGGATCAAGTATTGAAGCAATTCCGTTTGGAAGTCGTTACTGTCAATGAAGTCGAAGATTCTTTCAGTTCAACCGTATATAGATGCACTTTAATGAACGGGGACACTGTCTTCGTAAAAATACCGTATACCCGTGTGAAATACGAGCGCGAGCTAGCTGCTTATGAAATCCTCGCTGGATATGTCCCGATTCCAAAGCTGCTCGATTATTGGGCGGGTGACGCTAAATGTCCGGGGGCTTTACTGCTGTCCGAACTGAAAGGGAAGCCTTTGTCCGCAACAGCTTCTCCAGAAATTGCGTATCAAATCGGTGCAATGCAAGCGGCAATGCATCAAATCAAACCTTCGAACACGACAGAATCCAGCGCGATAAAAAATGAATTTGACAATTGGCATGAATTTATCGAAAGGCAGTTTTATAGCTTCGCAGAAGATGCAAAAGAAGTATTGGATGAGGATTTATATATGGCCAGCTTGCGAAAATTTGAGCAAATGAAGGGCGAGCTTCCAGAACCAGACGGGCCGAGTTTTGTCCATATGGATTTCCGGCAAGCCAATATCATTGTGGAGGAAGGCCGGGTTTCCGGCATGATCGATTTTGAAAGTGTCCGCTTCGGGTCGACAGACATTGATTTCACTAAAATTCACCGTGATTTTCTCAGCACAAATTCGTCATTATCTGACTCCTTTCAGATGGGCTATAACAGCATCCGGCCGATGATTGACTTGCAATCCGTTTTGCCTTTTTACCGTTTCATTGATGCCTTTAATAGTATCGGCTGGAGCCAAAGGCGGGGGCTGCAGGAAAATGTCGCGTTCTATGAAGCCAATTTACGGATATTAAAAGGGATGCTGCAAGGAGATCGGCTGGAAAAATGAATTCTAAACTCTGGCTATCAAGAAAATCGGCGAATGCCAAATCTAGCAGATTGGAGGGAGATTGTTGAGAACCCTTTGTTACATCTTACTGTTAGCTGTTTTTTTGTTAGCGGCATGCAATGAAAATCAACAAAAAAGCGCCGCGGTTCTGGAAGCGGAAGCTTATTTGGAAAGCCAAGGATATACGTCGATTTCCGTGGTAGAAGAAAAATCGTTGCTTTCAACGAAACAAAATTTAGCGGACCCGGCCTACACGCCGATTTGGCAAGTTCAACCCTTAGATTCCGCTCAATACATAGACAAAGAGCTTACTTCTGTGGAATTAATCGTACAAAATCACCCGCTTGAACTTCTCTATAACAATAAAAAAACAAGTACTATCGTCTATCTCTATCACAATAAAGTAATAGGCGGATGGTCTTTTCCAGTCAGCTCAAGCGAAGCGCTCGTCGGCAATGTGTATTCCTTGGATGGAAAAACGGGGGAAGAAGTGAAGGAAGAAAAGGACAATCCTGAATAAAAAAATATCTAAGGTAACGGTAGAACATTTTTAGCCAATCAAGCTGGCGATAGGAGAACAACAATCATGCTGAAATATACTTTGTGCTTAATTCGAAATGGCGATAAGATTCTGCTTCTGAACCGAGAGAAGCCCCCGCAGATGGGCATGTGGAATGGCGTTGGCGGAAAAATCGAGCCCGGCGAAACATCCCTTGAAAGTGCCATCAGGGAAACTTTTGAAGAGACCGGCATCCGACTGATAGACATGGTGTATGCTGGGAATGTTATTTTCACAAGTGAAAACAGCCGGCAAGGCATGTACTTGTTTATGGCGGAAATGCCAAAAAATCAGTTATTGGCTACGCCTTTCGGAACATGTGAAGGCATATTGGATTGGAAATCGATCGGCTGGATCATGCAAAAAGACAATCGCGGGGTAGCCGCTAATTTACGTGCCTATCTGCCTTCGCTGCTGAATGGCGATTTGGGATTGGAACATAGCTTCATTTATAAAAATCGGGAAATCGCAGCGTACACAGTTGTAGCACTTTCAGAAGCAATAAAAACATAGAGAGGAGTGGATTCAATGAATTTCAAGCCGATCAATTTCAATGAAAAACTTTCGAAATTCGACGATCTTTGGTCGCCAAAAATCATTGCAGAAATGAATGATTATCAATTCAAAACCGTAAAAGTGCAAGGGGAGTTTGTCTGGCATAAGCACGAGGACACCGATGAAGTGTTCATTGTACTAGAAGGCGAACTGGTCATTGAATTTCGGGACGGGGAAGTGGTCTTGAAAGAAGGCGAAATGTTTGTCGTTCCAAAGAATACCGAGCACAAGCCATATGCCAAAACACAAGCGAGCATCTTGCTGGTTGAACCTAAAGGGGTCGTCAATACAGGCGATACGGAAAGTGAACGGACGGCAGAAAATGATGTGTGGATCTAAACGGGTTTTTCGTAAATTTTGCGCTGCTTACTCTTCAAATAAGGTAAAATAACAGCATACTTTGTTTTAGGACGTGATTTTCTTGCCGGATTGGACTTATCATACGATGTTTGAACCGACACTTTCCCGCTTGCCGGCAAAAACCGGGAGAGCGTTTATCCATAAGGGCATGCATCGGATTGCCTCGATTCCCGGCGGAAGCAAACTCATCGAATATTTGGGGCACACGGCTCCAGCCAAGCAGCTGGAAACGGAGCTGTTCGGTTTGAAGATCGCCAACCCCGTCGGCTTGAGCGGGAAAATCGATCCCTTGCTTTCCGGAACGAAGGCATTCAGCCATTTGGGAATGGGCTTTATCGAAATCGGCCCGGTGTCATGGGAGCCAGTGGAAACGGGTTCGCCATCATTCAGCGACTCCAAAGATAATTTGGTTTTTCCATACCATCTGGAATCACCTGGCCTCAAGCAAACGATCGATAAACTGGACAAGCTAAAGCCGTTCAACAAGCCGATTTTCATTCGCGTAGGAAAGAACGGCTCTTTTGAACAAACGCGTTCTTTATTGAACAAGTTGTCTGCGTATGGAGAAGCTTTTATCATTGAAGAGCCGTTCAGCGAGGAACAGTGGCAGTCTTTTAAAAAAGCGATTAACGGCAAGCCGATGTTAACTGCCAGTTCCGCGCATGGAACCGATTCGGCTGTTATGGAACTGGCAGCTAATGAAACATACATAGACGGAATCGTCATCGATGAACAGGGAACAGACACGGGCGAAGGCATGAAATATGCGCTTGACCAAACCCTTCTACTGGCTGAACAAGTATCATCCATCCGGCAGCACAGCACAATTCCGATCATCGTCTCGGGCGGAATCGCTGAACCGAAAGATGCACTGGCTTTATACGAGGCAGGAGCTGATTTGGTGATGCTTTCGGGCGGCTATGTCAGGACCGGCCCCGGTTTGCCGAAGCGCATCAATGAAGGTTTGCTGGACCAACGAATAGCTTCGCCTCCTGTGTACGATGGCTGGATTTGGCATTGGCTATTCGGCTTGTTCATGTTCCTCGGCGGGGCAGTGGCAATGCTCGTCAGCATGACCATCGTCCTTATGCCGTACGATGAGGCATTTTTGAATTTAACGCGAGAAGAACTCATGGCGATCAATCCGAATATTTACTATTTTATGCAGCATGATCGGATGACCGTAGCCGGTGCGATGGTTTCCGGCGGCATTCTCTATATGCAATTGGCGAGGCACGGCGTCCGTTACGGGCTGGAATGGGCAAAACGCGCCATTCACATCGCAGGCGTATTGGGGTTCCTCGGCATTTTATTGTTTATCGGATTCGGTTATTTTGACTGGCTCCACGGCATTCTTTGGCTCATTCTGCTGCCGTTTTTCTGGAAAGGCTACCAGGCATCCAAAAATCATAGCGAACATTCGCCATCACGCAACCGGACGAACCATCTGGCATGGAAGCGCAGCCTCTGGGGCCAGCTGGCGTTTGTCGCACTCGGATTTGCGCTCGCAGCAGCAGGGCTGGTCATTTCGACAATCGGCGTAAACGGCGTATTCGTCCAAACCGACATCGCTTTTATTTGCATGAGCCCTGAACAAATCGCTTCCATTAACGAACGGCTCATCCCTGTGATTGCGCATGACCGTGCAGGGCTTGGCAGCGCCTTGGTCAGCGTCGGGCTGCTCGTCTTAATGCTTGCGCTGTGGGGATTCCAGGAAGGGCAGCGGTGGGTGTGGTACACATTTCTTTTCGGCGGGCTGCCGGCGTTCGGTGCGGCCAACATCATTCATTACGTGATCGGCTATACGAACTTTATCCATATCCTGCCGGCTTACGTAGCTTTAGTGCTATTCGCAAGTGGTTTGGCCTTGTCCAAGAAATTCTTTTTCATCAAATAGCAACTTGCCGGCAAATGAGCCGGCAAGTATTTTTTTGTATAAAAAAAAACAGCCTCGAGGGCTGCTTTGAACTGAGCCCCATTTTGTGGACAATTTAATAAAAGCACCCGGCAGCTAAGCTGCGATCAGATGACTTCGGTATTGTGCCGGAGTCATCTTTTTTAGATTCCATTGTTTGCGCGTTCCATTGTAATACGCCATGTACTCATCCACCAGTGCTTTCAATTCCTCTAGGCTGGTTGCCTGTTTAAAGTCGACATCATCTTTAAAGTGACCAAAAAACGATTCGATGGGGGCGTTGTCGAGACAGTTGCCCCTGCGGGACATCGATTGGGTCAATTTCATTTTCTTCACGCGTCGTTGGTATTCGGGGTGGGTGTAGTGGAAGCCTTGATCGGAATGGATCATCGCTTCCGGGTGAACATTGTCATCCAATGCTTCCTTCAGTTTTCTTAACGTGCGGTACACAATTTCCATCGTAAGCGTCGTCGTCACTTCGTAGGCGACGATTTCGCGGGTGGCGACATCTTTCACAGCGGACAGATACGCCATCTGTCCCGAACGGTTAGGGAGATACGTTATATCCGTGACGAAGACCTTGCCGGGTTCGTCTAGTTTAAACTTACGGTCTAACAGGTTTGGACAGACGGCGTGTTCCTGTGTGGCTTTGGCGATTTGCTTATAAGGATTCGCTCGCCGGATTTTGGCAAAGAGATTGAATTTGCGCATGAGACGTAAGATTTTCTTATGATTCATCGGCGTTTACAGCAGTTCAGTAAGGATCATATAAAAGGTGCGATACCCGACTTTCCCACGATGCGCATCGTAGATGCTTTTCAGCAACAGGTAATCTTCATAGTCCTGTTCTTCGCGAATGGCGTGCTGTTCCACTTTCTTCAGCCAAGCATAGTAGCCACTTCGACTGACTTCCGCTGTTTGGCACAAAGCCCCCACCAAATTCTTCAGTCGGAATTTCCGGACCACTGCATTGATCGCTTCGAATTTTTCCGCTGGGGTCAATTGCGTTTCTTCGCCTGCCTCTCGAGTTCCTCGAGCTTCTTTAGCAACTCATTTTCGGCTTCCAGATATTTGATGCGTGCTTTCGCCTTCTCCAGCTGTTTCTCGGCAGAGAGTTCTTGGGTAGAGGGCCGGCCGGTACTGCCTTTTCCACGGCGCTCTTCCCAAAACCCTTCCTCGCCATAAAGGTCGAATGTTTTCCGCCAACGCTTCAATGTCTCTTTGGGTTTTTTCGCCCCAATGACCATCAGGTCGAATCCGTTTTCAACAAAGATTTGCGACGGTCCTTTGCCTTGCAAATTCTCTTGGACAGCCTTCACCTTAAATTCAGGGATGTATTGAATCGTTCGATCGGTGACCGTTTTAACATTCGGGTTCGCTTCCAAGATGCGTCGTTGGTGTTCGTTAAAGATAATTTTACTCATAACAACCTCTCCCGTTCCAGTAGATATGTTTAGTATACCGGGGTCTGAAAACAGAAAAAACCCCAAATGGGGGGCACTTTTTAAAGTGTCTACCATTTGGGGTTCAGTTCACTTTTCAATGTTAATAATTTTTGGATACCTGTTGTGTAGCTGGGGGTTCCGGATTATAAGTTGCAGTTGTTTGATCCTGGTTTTTCTTCTTATCCAAGTAGTTCATCAAGCCGGCTGCGTTGTTGCTGTATTGGTTGACTTGGAAGCGGTTGGCAGGGTCGTCTTCGACTTTCTTTGAAATGTCCGAAGTAATGCTGCGGACCACCGAATTCATGTCGATGACTGAATTAATCGTTCCTTTTGCCCCGTCGACCAGGACGGCCACTTTCTCGGATTTCTGTTGGATGTCTTCTTTCAATTCATTCGTTGTGTGCTGCAAATGAGTTGTCTCAAGAATTAGCTTGTCCATACGGCCTTTTAAGTTGTCTGCCGAACCTTTCATTTCTTTCATCGGCTCTTTGATGCCGGATAGCAACATCACCACACCGACGATGGCGACGATCAGGCCAAGGACAATGATTCCAAGCGCTATGTAAAGCCAGATTATAGGATCCATCGGGATTTCCTCCTCTATAGTTTGTGTATTAAGTAGACCATACCCGTTTTTAAGAGGCTTTAACACATAAACTATGACTAATCAGCTCGATTTGAGTTCCATTACGGTTTGTAAAAGGCAGATGGAACTATGAGCCGGATTGGTCATATGTATAGTATAAGAATTTTAAATAAATGCATGAATCACGAAATAAAGAATTTATTTTTGCATTAACGCATTTCCGATTTCAATACAAAAACAATATATCCAAGGTCCTGTTCGAAGTTCCAATCCATAAATGTTTCAATGATTTCCCGGCCCAATGCTTTAGACAAAGGCGCTTCGTTTAGCAATTGCTGCTCAAGCGGTCTTTTGGTCAACTTAAGAATCTCCATATAACCATTTTCGATTAAAGCCCTCTCAATGCCGACAAGAATACCGCTTCGCTTTACTAGCAATGTTCTATTGCTGAGCCAAAAAGTCTCAATAAGGTCAGGTTTTCGTTCAGCTTGTTCATTCACTTGCTCGATGAGTGCATGAAAACTTTCCTGTTGTGAACTTGCTGGCCAACCATAAGCGACTGTTGGAGATTCCTTGCCAATTACCCCAATAAACATGCCGGTTTTATGGACTAAGTTCCAATCGGCGTACAATTCCGTAAACTCCAATTGTGTGAAGTTCAAAAGCTCATTTAAAATTTCGGATTTTAATGCATTGAACATAAAATCCCTGGTTTCCAGTACCCGCTTCCATTCATCTTGATCGAGAAGGATTTTCTCCATCGGGCTGACAAATCCCCGAAAATGGATGGTGACATAGGGTCTTTTAATCGTGACATAAACAGAAGTCGGTCCTTTCCCAAAATGTTGGCGAAGCAAATTCGAAATATACCCCGATACTTCTGATTGAACAGATCTTTCTTCTTGCATAGATGCTAGCTCCTTCCCGGCGTAACATAACCGGCTATTTGCGATTTCTTAACTACGTACTTTCAACATTCATTCCTCGGTTAAAATGAAAACCATATAGCTGCGGTCTTGGGGAAAATCCCAATCGACAAACAAATCTTCTATCTGTCGATTTAAGTGGCCTTCTAGGTTGAATAAAGTGAGGATTCGTCTCTCCATTGGCAGCTTGGCTAAACGCAGTTCTTCGTTTAGGCCATTTTTTAGCAATTGTTTTTCAATGTCTACTAAAATACCTATTCGCTCGACTAGAAGAACTTGGTCGCTCAACCAATAGAAATTAATTTCATCCGGCTTTCTTTGCGAACGCATGCTGTTCATCAAGACAATTTCGTAGAGAGCTTCTTGGTTAAGCGACTGTGGCAATGGATAGTCAGATTCACCTTTTTCCATTTTGACAATCAATAAACCTGTTTGCTGATGCAGGTTCCAGTCTGCGTACAAATCCAATAATTTAATGTCTGTAAATTGCTGAATTTCTTCCAATAAAGTTGGCTTAACTGATTGGATGAGAATATCACGCGTTTCTATAACCTTCTCTAATTGCCCTTTCTCTACAAAGATTCGCTCTGTCGGAAGCAGGAAACCGTTTAGATGGATAAGCAAAAACGGTGGGGCATAGGTTACTCTTATTTGATTGGCTTTTTCACCAAAATGGTCGACAAGAAATTTTTCGGTATAGTGCCTGATTTTCATGTCATTAATATGGTTTACATTCAATGTAAAGGCTCCTTTTCGAGTTTTTTAAAAGTATTGGTTTAGCAAAGTGCAGACGATTGGAAGTTCGGAAGGTTAGATGATAGTAACGGATTTTTTAACTGGCATAGAATAAAAAAAGACGCCAAAAAGAATGATTCATTCTCTTTGGCGTTATTCCCAGCTCTATTGTCAGGTTTATACTCTGCGCAATTCCAATATGGCAGCCCATGCTGCATTTTTATCATTTCATTTAACTATGTGCACTGAAGCCCGCTTGATGTTCGCGCTAGATGATTCAACTACTGTATTAAGAATTATAGCGAGAAAGGAAAAAAATTTCAAGACGCTATTCCGGAAGGGGCGTACGCTTCTCGTACGGGAATAAAGGAGGCTTTAGGCAAGCAATATTGAAAAGCTATTAGCCATTGTCGCATCATGGACGGAAAAAAGCTTACCTATAAATCGTTTGATAGGTCGTCATGAATTTCTTGTCGATGTACTGCTTGAGTTTCCAGGGGGTTTTTCCGTGCACACTCCAATTTCCGTAAGTCAAGAACGCTTCGCCGCCGCCCGTGGAAAGAATCGCGACGTAGCGCTTTTGCGGAACGAAAGGGGACAATGCATTTCCGTCGAGGAAATTTAATAGATTGCCCCACAAAACAGGGCCTTGGCGAACCGCATAGACCCCGTTTTTCGCAAGGTCCGGATAGCGGTCGATCGAGACGCAATCGCCTGCACCGAAGACTTCGGGGTAACGGAGCGATTGAAGTGTTTCATGGACAGCCAGAAATCCAGAACGGTCGACTGGCATGCCCGACTGTTCGAACAAGCTAGGGCTTTTTGGTCCGGTCAACCAGAGCACGTCTGACTGGGGATAAGAAGTGCCGGTGCTTGTAGTGACGGAAGTTGCGTCAATATCTTCTATAGTTACATCCGTGAAAAAAGGCAATGCTTTTTTCCGGGCGACTGCCTCGATTTTTCTCGAAACGGCCGCTCCTTGAGCCGATAGCAGAGCTCCGGAACTAAACAGTAAAGCGTCGCTCAAATGCCGTCGCATTCGCCAGGCGTATGTAGAGAAAGCCAATTCCACGCCCGATGCGCCGCCTCCGACAATGACAGGCTTGGCGGATTTTCGGAACTTTATTAGTTGATCTGGAAAATGATAATTGGGCTTGATCGGTGAGATGTAGTTTCTAAGCGCTTCCGGACTATCTGTCTGCGACCCGATGTCAAAAGACACTGCATCATAGGGATAGGTCTCGCCATGTTGGCCAATCAGTGTGCGAGAGTTCGCGTCGATGGCGCAGATGGTGTCTTGATAGAAAGCCGCGCCGATTTTTTGGGCGAGCTGTTTCAAATCGATGCGGATCTCATCCAAACCGTAAACACCTTCAGTGAATCCGGAAAACATCCCCGAATAGTATTGATGCACCGCAGGCGAGATGAGCACCAGCTGCACATCTTCCCGCGGTTTTTTTGCAAATTGTGAAAGGCTATGCAAATGTGCATGGCCACCTCCAACCAGGACAACAATCTTCATGTTAAACACTCCTTACGACAAAATCCGTTTGGCCTCGGCCATGCGCTGAATAATGGTGAAAATCTGCACGGCGATGAACAAAAGGGTGATCGCCGTCAAGTATGGAGAAAAGACGATCATCAAAGTAAACAGGATAAACCCTTCTGTCCGTTCAGCAAGACCGGCTTGATAATAGAATGATTTCATCCCTTGTTTTTCGGATAATGCCCCGACGGTTAAAAAAACGGTCATGGCGACGATGATCGATGCACTTAGTAGCAGCAAAGCCCACATCGAGTCCGGAAAGCGGAAAGCGAGCCCCAAGATCACGCTGATTTCCACCAAGCGGTCAAAACTGATGTCGAGCAGCGTGCCCCAAGGGGAAGGCTTCGTTTTTCTCGCCATCGTCCCGTCGACCACATCCAAAAATCCGGATAGCCAAAGCGCGAAGAGCGCCAGAACCGGTAAGTCCAAATAAATGAAAATACCGGAGGACAAGCCGATGGCAAAAGCGGTCTTGGTCACGCCATCAGCAGTGCAGCCTTTTTTCAATAGATAATCAGCGGTCTTGTCGACAGCTGGTTGTACATGTTTTCTTGCGTATGTATCGAGCATATAATTCACCTTTTCATGTAAAAGATATTCTAAGTATAAAGCATATTGTCGTATAGCCCCCCTGCAGAACTCTCTGAACTGAGGGGATTTTTTTTAAGCAGACTAAGCGAGGGTAAATAGGGGTAAGTATATAGAAGTGTTTGTTAAGATATATTTAATTCACGATACAAGAAAGGAATTGATGGATATGACCAAGAAATACGATATCGCAATTATTGGAGCGGGCGCAGCAGGCCTGACTGCCGCTTTTACAGCCGCAGGATTTTCGAAAAAGACCGTGCTGATCGACAAGAATCTGCCAGGCGGGGAATGTACATGGTCCGGCTGCATTCCGAGCAAATCGCTTATCAATATCGCGAAGGAAGTCCATCACGCCAAAAAATATTCACCTGAGCTGAAAGTCGATACATCAGAAGTGTTGAAAGATATCCAAAAAGTCATTCAAAAAGTATACGCTGGGGAATCGCCGGAAGTCTTGCAAGAATCCGGCATCGACTTTATCAACGCTTACGCCACATTCACAGGGCCGAATACCTTGGAAGTGGACGGGGAAACGATTGAAGCGAAAAAAATCATCCTCTCTACTGGCTCGACTCCGCTAGTGCCGCCGATCGATGGCTTGAGGGAAGTGGATTACCTGACCAATGAATCCATCTTCAAATTGGAATCATTCCCAAAAACGATGACCATTCTCGGCGCAGGCCCGATCGGTGTCGAAATGAGCCAAGCGCTCAACCGTCTCGGCGTTAAGGTGACGCTGGTTGAAAAATCGGATCGCATCTTATCAAACGATGACGAAGAACTTGCGCTGATGATCCAACAGCGGCTCGTCGAAGAAGGCGTCACGATCCATGCCGGTGTGGCAGCAGTGAAAGCTGCTCAACAAGGCAGCCAAATTGAACTGACGGTCGAAAAAGACGGCAAGGAAATGACTGTTTCAAACGAGGGGCTCCTCGTAGCGCTCGGACGGCAAGCAAATGTATCCGGCTATAATCTGGAAACAGCTGGGGTCGAGTACGATAAGAAACGCATCCAAGTAGACGAACATATGGAAACGACGGCCAAAGGCATCTATGCCATTGGAGATGTGGTCGGCCCTTATCAACTCTCGCATATGGCCAACGCACAAGGCATCACAGCGACTCAGAATGCCATTTTGCCAATCAACCGCAAGATGAATTACGACAATGTGACCTGGTGTACATACACGGATCCGGAACTCGGCCACTCTGGCTTGTCCGAAGCTCAGGCACGCGAACAACACGGCGATTCAATTCGCGTTTACGAACAGGATTATGCGGATATCGACCGTGCAAATACGAAACAAGGGTCTATCGGCAAAGTGAAGATCGTTCTCGATAAAAAAGGCCATATTCTCGGAGCGAGTATTTTGGGCGACAGAGCTGGTGAAATCATTAGCCAAATTCAGACACTCAAAACTCTTGGGATCAATATGGGTAAATTATCCAGCGTAATCCACCCGTATCCAACTTATAGCGAAGTGCTGGTGAAAATCGGCAAGAAGGTCTATGTCGATAACCTGCTCAACCAACCGGTCGTCAAAACCTTCAACAAAGCTAAAGCAGGAGAGTTGCCTGTGAAAAAAATCGGCTTGTATGGCGCTGCAGCAGCCACCGGATTTGGCATTGCCAATATGGCGATACAAAACAACACCAAGCCACAACTTGGGGTTGAAAATGGCCGTCTCACAGAAGTGCCTTCTACGCCGAATGCCGTTTCTTCGCAAACGACGTCGCGAAGCAAATCCGTGCCGGCATGGCCGTACAATGGCAGCAAAGAGCAAGCGAAAAAGAACTTGATCGGCATGTTGAAAAGCTATGAAGGCATCCGAATTGCACAAGTGAATAACGATTACGTTTACGCAATTGCTTCGAGCAAACTGTTGAAATTCAAGGATGACATCGAATTTTACTTTAATGATGCCGCGCAGCAAATCGAATTCCGCTCAGCATCACGTGTCGGTTATTCAGACCAAGGAGTCAACCGCAAGCGCTATAATGAAATGAAAGAACTCTATTCAAGTATTTCGACCCACACGCGCAATTCATGAATAAAAAACGCATCGCCAAATGGCTGCTGGTGGCTGTAGCCATCGGCTTGGGTATCTGGCTCAGCCGTTCCGTTTTTGATGTAGAAGCGGAAGACCTTCGCAGCTGGATTTTATCGTTCGGGTTATGGGCGCCTGTCATTTACATTATCGTTTACACCATCAGGCCGCTGATTTTCTTCCCGGCCTCGGTGTTATCGATTGCCGGCGGCTTGGCTTTCGGTGCTTGGATGGGAACCTTTTACACCATCATTGGCGCGACTTTGGGGGCAATGCTGTCCTTTCTTGTCGCAAAGGTGGTCGGCAGAAGCATCGTTACAAAAGAGTGGACAGGGAACGCTGCCAAATTTCAGGCGCAAATGGAACACAACGGATTTTTATATGTGCTGTTGTTTCGGCTGATCCCGGTTATCAACTTCGATTTGATCAGCTATATGGCAGCGATTGCCAAAGTACGTTTCACATCGTTTGCCTTGGCGACCTTGATCGGCATCATTCCCGGAACCTTCGCCTATAATTTTCTCGGCAGCAGCTTTGTCAGCGGAAACCCAAAAATCATTGCAGCGGCGATCGTCGTATTCGTTATTTTGACGGTCGTCCCAATTTTGATCCGCAATCGCTGGAACCGGAAAGCAGGCGGCGATTCAGATAAATCGAATTGATTGCTCTAATAGTTAAGCCATTGTGGAGGCTTGAATAAGAAATACAGAGAAGCAGCATAAAAGGGATTAGGAAGTGGGACAAATGAAACTATATCCAATAACGGCAATTGGCATGCTGGCACTTGCCTTGTCAGCGTGTTCATCTGAGGAAGCAGGAAGTGCAACCGATGCAGATAGCTTATTGACGGATGACTGGGGCGTTATTCAAGACAACGCACAAGGCCAGGAAGTCAATATGTACATGTGGGGCGGAAACGACAACATCAATAATTATCTGGATGACTGGGTCGCACCGCGCATGAAAGAACAGCACGGCATCGAGTTGGTGCGCGTGCCAATGAATGATGCACAAGACATCATCAATCAATTGCTCGATGAAAAAACGGCCGGCAAAACGGATGGCAGCATAGACATTGTCTGGATCAACGGTGAAAATTTCAAAGCTGCGAAAGACAATGACTTGTTGTGGGGAGATTTCACCGGACAATTGCCGAACTTCAATGACTACGTCGATGCGGATGCACCGGAAGTTTCACAGGATTTCGGAGAACCGGTAGAAGGCTTGGAAGCACCGTGGGGCAAGGCGCAATTCGTCTTCGTGCACGATGCGAACCAACACGAGAATCCGCCCAAGTCAATGACAGAACTTGCTGATTGGGTGAAACAGAATCCGGGCCAGTTCACATACCCCGCACCGCCTGATTTCACAGGAAGTGCTTTTGTCCGCCAGGTGTTGTATGAAACGACCGGGGGACACGAGCAGTATCAGCAGCCTGCAGCAGACATTGAAGATTTGGAAGAACGCCTTGAGCCGATGTGGCAATACCTGAACAGCATTGAGCCGTATTTGTGGCGGGAAGGCGAAACGTATCCGGAAAGCTTGGCGAAACAAGACCAATTGTTTGCGAGCGGTGAAATCGGCATGACCATGAGCTACGACCCGGCACTTGCTGCAAGTGAAGTGTTGAAGGGACGCTTTCCGGAGTCGACCCGCACCTATCTATTAGACGGCGGAACACTTGCGAATACGCATTTCCTGTCGATTCCGTTTAATGCCTCGGATAAAGCGGGAGCGCTTGTCGCAATCAATGAACTAATGTCGCCTGCCGCCCAAACCGCTAAATTATCACCAGAGAATTGGGGCGACTTAACGGCACTCGATTTGGAAAAATTATCGCCCGAGCAGCAACAGACGATGAATGAAGTGGATCTGGGGGAAGCGACACTTTCAATAGAAGAATTGGAACAAAATCGCTTGCCTGAATTGTCCTCGGATTACATTGATATCATTGAAAAAGGATGGACGGAACATGTGGCGAAAGAGTAAACCGTATCTTTTGCTGCTGCCGGCCGCCGCTACCTATATCCTCCTGTTTTTCGGGGGGATTTTTGACGGGCTGTTGAAAAGCTTCGGCTATTTTCCGGCGATCGGGGAAACGGAGTTGAACCTTGCGGCCTACGACAGGCTCCTGCATTCCGCCTCTTTCTGGGAATCGATGGAACTCACGCTGCGGGTAGCTGCCTTGTCTTCGCTCCTATCAGCCGTTATCGGGGCGCTAATTGCTGTAGCTTTGTTTTTTCTCAATGAATCTACGAAAACGACCTCGCCAAAAGCTTGGCATCGCTTGTTCCAATTGCCATTGACCATACCGCATCTGGTCGCCGGCTATATCGTCGTACTGCTGTTCACCCAAAGTGGATTTGTATCGAGAATACTTGTAGCGTTTGGGTGGATCGACGGCATCACGGCTTTCCCGGTGCTCGTCAATGACCCGTTCGGATGGGGAATCATCCTCACGTATGCTTGGAAAGAAGCGCCTTTTGTGGCGCTTATGCTGTATCCGGTGCTGTCGCGGATCCACGGCTCCTGGCGTGAAGTGTCGCGCGTTTTCGGTGCGGGTAATTGGCAATTTGTCCGGGAAATAGTCGTGCCGGCCATAATGCCGGCGTGGGCGATTGCGACGTTCATCGTCTTTGTGTTTACTTTTTCCGCTTTTGAAGTGCCTTATCTGCTGGGTGTCACTTATCCAAGCGTATTGCCGGTTTACTCGTATCAGCTGTACACAAGCGGCACGCTTTCGGATCGCCCCGAAGCGCTCGCGGTCAACATGATTCTCGCGGCTATCACGATTTTACTGGGCCTAGTGGCGTATTACTTCAGTAAGCGCTGGAACGTACTCAAGGGGTGGGGCTAATGAAAAAACATCCGCAGCTTCTGTCCTTGTTTGCATTCATCGCATTAATCATTTTTGTCGTCGTCCCATTTGTTCCCTTGATTTTATCTAGCGTGTCATTCAGTTGGCGCTGGCCGGATGTGTTGCCTGAGTCATGGAGTTTTCGTGCCTGGGAATATGTATTGAATGACGGGCGAACATGGCAAGCGGTCGGGATCAGCTTATGGATTGCCTTGATTGTAACAGCCGTGAACATCTTACTGGCGCTCCCGGCGGCCAACGCGTTGGTGCGTTATTCAGTCCGCGGCAGATGGCTATTCGAAGCGGTCATTTTTGCGCCAATCATCATTCCGCCTTTTATCTCAGTCATGGGGATCCACTTGACCTTTTTGCGGCTCGGATTGACTGAAACTGTTCTTGGGGTCGTGTTGGCACATATCGCGCCGACTTTGCCATATATGTTCCGTGCAGTCATGATTAGCTATCAAACCTTGTCAGCGGATTGGGAAGACCAAGCGCGCATGCTAGGGGCGCGTGCGCTGCCGCGATTCTTTCACGTCGTGCTGCCGCATCTGTTGCCAGGCATATTGGCAGGCGCAAGTTTAAGCGTCTTGATTTCCTTGAGCCAATACTTGATCACCTTCATCATCGGTGCTGGCCAAGTGGTTACCTTGCCGATTTTGCTGTTCCCGTTTGTCAGTGGAGGAGACCCAGGCATTGCATCGGCTTATTCATTGCTCTATGCAGCCATTGCTATTGCGGCTTTAGTTGGAATGGACGCCGCTTTAAAACGTTATTATCAACTGAATAAAGCCCCACAGGACTCGGGGAAAGGAGTGAAACCGTGAGTGATTTGCGCATCATCGATATAGAAAAGCGGTACCAAGCCGTACAGCCGAAAAACGATGCGTCGTTCATGCTTCGCCCAGTCCGGCTGTCCATTCGCGAAGGAGAGTTCTTCTCGCTTCTTGGGCCTTCCGGCTGCGGCAAGACGACTTTGCTGAAATTGGTTGCTGGCTTATTGAAAGCAGATGGCGGGGAGATTTGGGTAGGGGATAAAAACCTGACAAATGTGCCGCCTGAATCGAGACAATTTGCCATGGTGTTTCAGCAATCGTTGCTGTTTCCGCATAAAACCATCGAAGACAATGTCGCTTTTGGCTTGAAAATGCAGAAAGTCGGCAAAAAGCAGCGCTTGAAAGCTGCGCACGATATGCTTGAACATGTAGGGCTCAACGAATTCGGCCGCCGCTTTCCTGACGAACTCAGCGGCGGTCAGCAGCAGCGCGTGGCACTCGCCCGGGCTTTGGTGGCGAATCCGCGCGTCTTGTTGATGGATGAACCATTCAGCGCGCTCGATCCGGGCTTGCGGGAAGAAATGCGCGAGCTGCTAAGCCGCATCCAAAAAGATTTTCGCGTTACCGTCTTGTTCGTTACGCATGACCGCGACGAAGCTTTCGCATTATCTGATCGAATCGCGGTCATGAGCGAAGGGCAATTGCGCCAGGTCGGCAGTGCTAGAGAATTGTACGAACGCCCCGAAACTACAGCGGTCGCTTCTTTCCTTGGCTTGCGGAATATCTTGAGCGGCGTACTGAAAGATGGCCGTTTTGTCTCCTCTGACGGAATGATTGAAGCGGATGTTGCCAAGCAGCTGGCAGACGGTGATTATTTTATGGTCATCAGGCCCGAAGCGATCAAAGCTGCGGAAGGCGACCAATTGGGCCATGTCCCGGTTAAGGGCATTGTCGAGGAAATGAAATATGGCCGCGGCATGTACAGCCTGAAAGTAAATACAGGGAATCAGTTGCTGGAATGTGTAGTTACCACACCACAAGCTGAAGAAACAGCAGTCGGAGAACCGATCAGTTTGCTAGTGGATATGCAGAAAGTCTGGTTCCTGAAAGAATAGCATCATTCAAGTACAAAGCCCCTTGCCACAATGATGGCGAGGGGCTTTGTATATGCGTCCTACTTAACAAGAGCATGCCTTCTGAAAAGGGAGCATCCTAGAGAGCGTTGCTTGAAATTGGGTTATTTTTACTGATTATTTTTACAGTTATTAATAGAACAAGTGTTCTGTTTGTGTTAAAATAGAGGTACAGCTGCATGAGGGCGGTTTGGCCATTCCCTATAGAAAGGGGGTGGTAGCATGACCATGGCAGAAGCATTTTCGCTTGTGTTCACGAGTGTCGGGTTGACGATTAGCGCATTGACGCTCGTCTTATCCTTGATTCTGGTCATTCCGAAAAAAAAATAACCGTCCCATTGGCGTGGGCTGACGGTTATTTCGTAAACCTATAGTGTCCAGCCGACCGCCCTCGAAAGGCGGCATGCAGCTGGCCGGATGCACACAGCATCCGGTTTTTTTTCGTTACTTTCAGTATACTAAATTACAGCTATTTTGCAACTGTCTCATATCCAACCCCGCTCATAAGGCACAGGAGCTTCGATATCGGCTCCAAGCGTCTGAGCGGCAGTGTAGGCCCAATACGGGTTACGCAGCAATTCGCGTGCCAGGAAGATGAAATCGGCACGGCCATTCTGGAGAATTTCTTCAGCATGGCGCGGCTCCGTGATCAAGCCGACAGCGCCGGTTGCAATCGGTGTTTCTTTTTTGATCGTTTCTGCAAAATTCACTTGATAGCCAGGGAACACCGGAATCTGTGCCGGCACGACAGCCCCTGAACTGACATCAATCAAATCGACGTTCTGCTGTTTCATCCATTTGGTCATCTCTACGTATTGTTCAGGCGTCATGCCGCCGTCTGTGTAATCTTCTGCGGAAATACGCACGAACAGAGGCCCTTCCCAAACTGCATTCACTTCATCCAGTACGCGGCGCAGCAGGCGGTAGCGGTTCTCGCTGCTGCCACCGTACTCGTCGGTGCGTTGGTTGGTCAACGGAGATAAGAACTGATTGATTAAATAGCCATGGGCAGCATGAATTTCGATGACATCGAAGCCGGCTTGTTTCGCTCGCACTGCGCCGTCTCGGAATGCTTGGACGGTGTCATCGATTTCTTCAATTGTCATCGCTTTCGGGGTTTTGTATTTATCGTTAAAGGCAATCGCGCTCGGTGCCTGAATATCGCCGTCGACGGTCGCTTTTCTGCCGGCATGCGCCAATTGGATGCCGGTTTTCGCACCGTTTGCTTTCATCAAGCGGACGATTTCCGCCTGTCCATCGATATGGGCATCATCCCATATGCCGAGATCTCGGGATGAAATGCGCCCGATCGGCTGAACGGCGGTCGCTTCGGTGATGATCAACCCGACGCCGCCGACTGCCCGTGTCGGATAATGGACGCGGTGCCAATCGGTGACATGTCCGTCTTCTTTATCGCTTTGATACATGCACATCGGCGCCATGACGATGCGGTTTTTGAAATGGACGCCTTTTAGCTCGAATTCTTCAAAAAGTTTTGCCACGTAAAATTCCTCCTTCAGTATCTATACAAGAAATTAGTATACCGGAAATCCTGCGTGGCTTCGATTCGAAAGCCTTGCTGCCATGGTTCTTTAGCAGCCCGAACATCCATGTAAATGGAAACACCCCGCAAAAGTCGTCGCTTCTGCGGGGTGTTAGGGGTTTCTTATTCGAATTCTTTCCCGAGTTCACGGGAGCGGTTGGCGGCGGATGTGACGCAATCACCGACGATGCGCTTGAAGTCGTTATCGTAGAGGGCTTGAAGTCCAGCGGCGGTCGTGCCGTTCGGGCTCGTGACACGTTTGCGCAATTCGCCGAAATCTTCTTGCTGGAGCATTTCCGCTGCACCATCGAATGTTTGGCGTACAAGTTTTTTGGCATCTGCAGACGATAAGCCGTTGTCGATTCCCGCTTGTACCATGGACTCCGCGAAGTAATAGAGATACGCTGGGCCGCTTCCGGCAATGCCAGTCACTGCGTGTAACTGGTCTTCTTCCACGACTGTCACGCCGCCGATCGATGACAAGAGCTTTCTCAGCAAGTGCTGCTGTTCTTTGGTGACAAATTTGCTCCAGGCGACGCCTGTGGCCGATTTGCCGATTTGTGCCGACGTATTCGGCATGGCACGGGCAACGGCGAAATCACCGACATGTTTTTGGATCGTCTCAATCGAAACGCCTGCCGCGACTGAAACGATAACAGTATCGCCGCTCAATTTTTCGCGAATGCCTTTCAAGGCCACTTCGACATCTTTCGGTTTCATCGCGAGCAGAATGAAATCAGCATCTCGTAGTTCAGTCTTGTCATCGCAAACGATATTGACGCCGTATTCATCGTGGAGAAATTCCAGACGGTCCTGATCTGACCGGTTCATGACGGAAATTTCATCCGGTTTCATAATTCGCTTGTTAATCCAGCCATGGATCATGGATTCGGCCATCGATCCGGCCCCCACACATACAATTTTCATACATTCCACTTCCTTTTCTCAAAATAAAAAGCGCAATCATCCCTGTTACTCCAAGGACGAAAACGCTTGTTTCCGCGGTACCACCTAAGTTTGCACATTTGCACAACTCGATATCCTTATCGCGGACAGACGGCCGTGTTTGCACGGCAGCTCAGAAGCAGGTTCAGGAAGGGAGCGGGGGTGCGGCGTTTCAGCGTTGGCGGCACTCTCTTGTACCCATCACCTTCCGTACTAATCTTCATCTACGCTTACATATGTTATTAAATTATAAGTAAACAAATTTTATTTGTCAAATTGGCCAGCCGGCGTGACGGCGCTTGCCTTTCAAGGTATGATAAGTGAATAGACATTCAGTTTAAGGGAGTGGGAATGATGGAACCGATCAAAATCACCATCCCGACGCCATTTGCGGTCGGAGATGTCAATTCTTATCTATTGAAAGGCGACGCGTTGACGTTGATTGATGCTGGACCGAAAACACCGGAAGCCTGGGAAGCGCTCAAGGCCGGGTTGAAGGCGGCAAATGTCGCCCCGGAAGACATTGAACAAGTGGTCTTGACGCACCACCACCCGGATCACGCAGGATGGGTCGACGGATTTGATGCCGCAAAACTGTATGGCCATCCATACAATGATTTATGGCTGCGCCGGGACAAAGCTTTTTTCGATTACCATGACGCGTTTTATCAGGAGCGCTTGAAAGAAGAGGGCGTGCCGGGCGATTTGATGTTTTGGATGAAAAAGATGAAGCGGCCGCTCAATTTGATGGGCAACCGCCCGCTCGATATGGCCATCAATGAAGGCGATACGATTCCAGGGCACGCGGACTGGCACGTTATGGAGACTTTGGGACATGCCCAAAGCCATCTATCGTTTTGGAATCCGGAGGAACGCACGATGATCGGCGGCGACCACGTCATCGCGAAAGTGTCGTCAAATCCGCTCATTGAACCGCCGTATCACCCAGAAGAAGGACGCCCGAAGTCCTTGCTGCAGTACAACGCTTCCCTCGGCCGGCTATTGAAGATGCCGATAGACGTCATCTACAGCGGCCATGGGGAAGACGTGCGCAATGTCCACGAACTCGTTTCCACACGCCTCGAAAAGCAGCACTTGAGGGCGATGAAAGTGCTAGACATGCTCGACCGATCGAGCGAGCAGTCGGTTTACGAATTGACGCAGCAGCTATTTCCGCATGCCTACGAGAAAGAACTCGGCCTGACATTGTCTGAGACGATTGGCCAAGTCGATTACTTGCTCGAAGACGGTTTGATCGAAGAGCGGCTTGACGACCGCGGCATTTTTGTCTACCGCCAGGCGTGATGTACAGAGTTGCATGCGCAAGCTTCAGCAGGTAAACTGAAAATTAAGAGTTGCAACAAGAATCTAAGCGTAAAGGATTGGGATAAAGTGAAAAAAGCTAGTTTATTTCTTGCAGGATTCCTGCTATTGGCGGGTTGCTCCGACGATGCCGCACCGTCAGAACCTACGGAACCGACAAGCAAGGAGGAAGAGCCGGAAATTGCAGTTGAACAGGAAGGTTTAACGGAAGAAGGCTTTATTACACAGATTGGGGAAGGGCGCATCCTCATCAATAATATTTACTTCTCTGTACCGGAAGATGTTGAAGTCCAGTTTGCAGAAGGCGGCGAAACGACAGAAGCCGTTATTAGCGACTTGCGTACCGGCATGAAAGTTTCAACAGATTATACAGGACCGCTCGAAGAATCGTTCCCGATGCAAGGCGAAGCGGAAAAGATCACCATTTTGCAGGACGAAGAATCCCTGCGCCAATCAGAAGCATTGCAAGCGTTCATCAACGAAGAACAATTATCCAAATTGATCTTGATGGGGCAGCCGATCGTACGCGGTGATGAAATCGGGTTTTTGTTCAATAATATGGAAACAGGCGAATTGACGGAAGTGCGCATCGACATGAACACATTGGAATATACAATGGGCAATGAAGAAGACCAAGAACAAACAGAAGACACAGAGGAATGACCCAGCACAGAAAAACCCGGATGGCGACGAGCCGTTCGGGTTTTTGCGTGCGCAAAAGTTGATTTTTCTTATTATAGAAGAAACACAATATTTTTGCATAATCTCTAAAAAACATGAAATTTTATGCGCGTCTTCCCTTGCGTTATAAAAATCACCATGTTATTATGTGTATATTCATCGCATATAACGCATAAAAATACAGGAGGTCATATTATATGAACAAAAAAATCGTACTCGCATACTCAGGTGGACTAGATACATCGGTGGCCATTCCATGGCTCAAATCACAAGGCTATGACGTCGTCGCCGTTTGCCTCGACATCGGAGAAGGAAAAGACTTGGACTTCATTAAACAAAAAGCGCTGCAAGTCGGAGCGGTCGAAAGCTATATGATTGATGCCAGAGACGAATTTGCCGAAGACTATGCACTCATTTCGCTTCAAGCCCATACATTATACGAAGGCAAATACCCGCTCGTTTCTGCATTGTCTCGTCCGTTGATTTCCAAAAAACTCGTGGAAATTGCAGTGGAAAGCGGCGCAACAGCTGTGGCCCACGGCTGCACAGGAAAAGGCAACGACCAAGTTCGTTTTGAAGTTTCCATCAAATCCTTGAACCCCGACCTTGAAGTCGTCGCACCTGTTCGCCAGTGGGGCTGGTCGCGTGACGAGGAAATCGCTTATGCCAAACAGCATGACGTGCCGGTTCCGGTCAACTTGGATTCCCCGTTTTCCATCGACATGAACCTATGGGGCCGTGCCAACGAATGCGGCATCCTCGAAGACCCGTGGGCCACACCGCCAGCAGATGCATATGATATCACCAATGCACTCGAAGACACGCCGGATACGCCGGATATCGTGGAAATCGAATTCGTCAAAGGCGTGCCGACTAAATTGAACGGCATCGACTATAAATTAACGGATCTGATCTTTGAATTGAACCATGTCGCAGGCAAACATGGCGTCGGCAGAATCGATCATGTGGAAAACAGACTGGTCGGCATCAAATCCCGTGAAATCTATGAAGCACCGGCAGCGATGACTTTGATCGCCGCGCACAAAGAACTTGAAGATATCACCTTGGTAAAAGAAATGGCTCATTTCAAGCCGGTCATCGAGAAGAAAATGACGGAATTGATCTATGAAGGGCTTTGGTTCTCTCCACTGCGTATCGCACTTGAAGCGTTCCTGAAAGAAACACAGGAATTCGTCAACGGCACCGTGCGTGTCAAACTATTCAAAGGGCACGCCATCACGGAAGGGCGTAAGTCGCCGAACTCCTTGTACAGCGAAGAACTGGCGACGTATTCAACAGATGATACGTTCAACCACGAGTCTGCGGTCGGATTCATCGAGCTATGGGGCTTGCCGACAGTCGTCAACTCGAAAATCAACAAGAAAGAAGTTGCGGTCACGGCACAAGTCAAAGAGGAGGTACAGCTATGACCAAGCTGTGGGGCGGTCGTTTCCAAAAGACAGCTGAACAGTGGGTCGACGAGTTCGGGGCTTCCATTTCCTTTGACCAGAAATTAGTGCTCGAGGACCTCCAGGGCAGCATGGCGCATGTACAAATGCTGTCTTCCTGCAAGATCCTGCCGCAGCAAGACGCTGACTTGATCTTGTCAGGGCTTCAGACGCTGCAGAAAAAAGCGGAGAACAGAGAACTTGAGTACAGCGTATCGAACGAAGACATCCACTTGAATTTAGAAAAACTCCTGATCGATGAGATCGGCCCTGTCGGCGGCAAACTGCATACCGGCAGAAGCCGCAACGACCAGGTCGCAACGGATATGCATCTCTATTTGAAAAACCGCGTGACGGAGATCATCGAGCTGATCGAAGCCTTCCAGTCAGCGATCGTCGAACAGGCAGAAACGCATGTCGAGACGGTCGTGCCGGGGTATACGCATCTCCAGCGCGCGCAACCGATTTCATTCGGTCATCATCTGATGACTTATTTCTGGATGTTGCAGCGCGATAAAGAGCGCATGCAGGAATCCTTAAAGCGCATCGACGTGTCGCCACTCGGGGCAGGGGCGATGTCTGGGACGAGTTTCCCGATCGACCGCGAACTGTCCGCTGAGCTGCTCGGCTTCTCAGGCGTCTATCAAAACAGCCTGGATGCCGTCAGCGACCGTGACTTTATCCTGGAATTTCTCAGCAACTCATCGATGCTCATGATGCATTTATCCCGTTTTGCAGAGGAGATCATCCTGTGGTCGAGCGAAGAGTTCCGTTTCATCGAACTCGATGATACATTCTCGACCGGCTCGAGCATCATGCCGCAAAAGAAAAATCCGGATATGGCGGAACTTGTCCGCGGCAAGACAGGACGTGTCTACGGCAATCTATTCGGCTTGCTGACGACTTTGAAAGGCTTGCCCCTTGCCTATAATAAAGATATGCAGGAAGACAAAGAAGGGATGTTTGACACGGTCCATACCTTGATGGGGTCTTTGCCGATCTTTGAAGGGATGATCCGGACGATGAATGTCAACACCGCCTCCATGGAAAAAGCGGTGAACTCCGACTTCTCAAATGCCACAGAGCTTGCGGATTATTTGGCGGCGAAAGGCATGCCATTCCGCGAAGCGCATGATGTGACCGGCAAGCTGGTCTTCACGTGCATCCAGCGCGGCTATTATTTGAAAGACCTGCCGCTTGAGGATCTCCAGGCAGCCAGCCCGCTCATTGAAGACGATATTTACGAAACCTTGCTTCCGCAGACGGCCGTCAAACGCCGCAATTCACTCGGCGGGACAGGATTTGATCAAGTACATCATCAATTGGGACTAGCCAAGAAACTCATCGGGTGATCATTAGTCCATTTATATGCGCGCTTGCTTTGTTCGGTACAACAGGCAGGCACTTGCGCCCGGCTCTCTTCCCCCTAAAGAGAGCCGGTTTTTTTTATGGCGCTTGGGCATTTTCTGTCTGCCTGCAAATTATAGGGCGAAAGCGTGAAGATTACGAAAATGTCCATAAAGATTTCACAGGCAATTTGGCAGTTTTTGCGCATCATCTCTGATAAGATAGAGTTCGTGAGAGAGAGGAGCGTGTTCGCATGGCAACCGATATTAATTTACTTTTGGCTTTCGGTGCCGGATTCTTGAGTTTCATCTCGCCATGTACATTGCCTTTGTATCCTGCCTTTTTATCCTATATTACAGGCATGACCATGGATGAGATTAAAAATGACCGAAAAGTGATGCAACGCCGTGGAATGTTCCATACCTTATTTTTCCTATTGGGCTTTTCCACCATTTTCATCGCGTTGGGCTTCAGCACATCGTTCTTTTATGAATGGTTTGTGCGCTACGATGAATTAATCCGCCAAGTGGGCGCTTTGTTCATCATTATTTTCGGCCTGATGATCGTCGGGGTCTTCACCCCGAAATTCTTGATGCAAGACCGCAAGTTCTCGTTCAAGAACCGGCCTTCCGGATTTTTGGGCACTTTCGTTATCGGCCTCGCGTTTGCGGCTGGCTGGACGCCTTGTACCGGACCAATCACAGCGGCGATCTATGCACTTGCTGCGACCAACCCGGGTTCAGGCATTTGGTATATGCTCGCCTATGTACTCGGCTTTGCGATTCCATTTTTCGTGCTGTCGTTTTTCGTGACCCGCCTCGGCTGGCTGCGCAAGCATCACAGCACGATCATGAAAGTCGGCGGATTCATCATGATCGCGGTAGGGGTCTTGCTGTTCTTTGACGGCATGACATACATTATCCGCATTTTGAGCCCGATTTTCGGGGATTTCCAAGGATTCTAAAAAGTAGGTGACGAGATGGAAACCATTTCTTCAATGGATCAATTCCAACAGAAAATAGAAAGCGGCGAATCGTTTCTGCTATTCGTCAAAACCGATCATTGTTCGGTATGCGAGGGCCTGAAGCCGCAAGTTGAAAGGTTGGAACCAAACGCATCCATTCCATTCTATTTGGTGAATGCAGCGCGCGTTCCGGAAATCGCCGGACAGTTGATGTTGTTCACGGCACCTGTGGTCATTCTTTTCAAGCAAGGGAAAGAACAGCTGCGGTTCGCCCGTTTCGTGCGCATGGATGAGTTGGAGAGCCGCCTCGGTGAATTGGAGGCAGAATTGGATGGATGAATTATTCAATAGCATCCCGCCGGCTGTCTTTCTTGCTGTGACGACCATCGGCGCTCTCGTCATGGGGACGCTCGCGATCATTGTCCGGTCAAAATCGGCAAAGAAGCCGGCATCGGTCAAAAAGATCATCTTGCCGCCTTTGTTCATGTCGACCGGCGCCTTAATGTTCATATTCCCGTTTTTCCGGGTGGCGCCGCTTCAAATTGCCGAAGCGCTGTTCGTCGGGGCTTTGTTTTCGATTATCTTGATCCGCACATCGAAGTTCGAAGTGCGTGACGGGGAAATTTATTTAAAGCGCTCCAAAGCGTTCGTCTTCATTTTGCTTGGGTTGTTGCTCGTGCGACTGCTGGCGAAAGTTATCCTTAGCTCTTCGATTGACGTCGGGGAGCTCGGCGGCATGTTCTGGCTGCTCGCTTTTGGCATGCTTGTGCCGTGGCGTCTCGCGATGCTGCGCAAATACCAATTGATTGCAGGACAAAAAAACGCTGTTCCCGAATAGGGAGCAGCGTTTTTTTATGGTCATTGTTCGAAATATTGCTCATACGGCGTGACATCGATTTCGAGTTCGGCCATTTTTTTGCGTAAAAATTTGTGATCGCGTTTTGGCGTCGCTTGGATATAGCCGCGGATAATGTGTTGCATTTCCATTTTCTTGGCCTTTTCCTCAAGCAGGATTTCGCCGATGCGCCCTGCGATTTTTTGTTTTGCTACTGGGCGGAACAGGTCCGGCACCGGCTGTACGAGTTCATTCAATAGCTCTTTTTCTTCGGCTCCCCATAGGTGGATCGTTTTTTCTACGTAGTATTCTTCCCAGTTCAGATCCGACAAGCCGTCTTCTTTTGGCATCGATTTCAGGAATTTCCGGAACATAAAATAGCCGCCGATCGCGAACAGCCCGACCAACACAACGACCCAGAATAATATGAACCATAAAAACCAGCCTTCTAATTCCACTTCGTCTCACCTCAATCATTCTCTATACCATTATAGAAGCCCACGAAAAAAAATTCACCTGAAATGTATCCTTTTTTCGCGTTTATGTCTATATAGCGAATGAAAGGGGGTGAGCAATATGGCATTCAGCGATTTTAAGAACGCAAGCATGCGCTTGACGTTTGACAACGGGCTTGATGAGCAAGGGCGCTTAAAGCGCAAAGTGAAAGCGTACCAAAACGTGGCGGAAGCGGCAACTGCCGATGGGATTTTCCAGGCAGCGCAAGTGTTGGAAACATTCGGCACGAAACCGCTTATGGAATTGGAGAAAATCTCCGGTTCAAGCATCTACCAATAATAAAGAGGAGTGGGACACATGGCGAAAACATTGGAATTGATTTTTGAAACGGCTGCAAACAAAGCGGTCACCTTGACGGTCGATGAACCGCGCGAAGACTTGACGGCGCAGGAAATCATCACCGGTATGCAGACGATAGTCGCCCAGAACATTTTTGAAGTCGGCGGATCGCCGTTTGCGCTCGCTAAAGGCGCACGCGTCGTCGAACGCACTATCGTCGAATACGAAGTCTAATGAACAGGACCTTCCCGCAATAGCGGGAAGGTTTTTTTTAGAAGGAAAGGAGGCGCTGGAATACAAGAGTGGATGCAGTGGATACAGGAACTCGGGTTTCCGATATTCGTTTCGTTTTACCTGATGCACCGTGTGGAGGGCAAGCTTGTGGCGATCCATGACGCGCTCATTACGATGAAGACGCCGTAATTCACAAAGTTGTGATTTCTAAAGCGGGAACCTGGATTGTTTTCAGGTCTTTGTTCGGCTATGATATAGGCAGTTACGAGAGTGGGGGCAATGATATGAAGTGGAAATGGGCGGTGCTGCTGTCGGCGCTGATGTTGTTTCTCGCAGCATGCGGCGCGGATACGGTCGAAGATTTCAATTACACCGACCACCGCGGCGAGCAAGTAAGCAAACAGCAATTGGAAGGGACGCCTTGGCTGGCAACATTTGTCTTCACAAATTGTGAGACGGTATGTCCGCCGATGACTTTCAATATGGCAGATTTGCAGAAGGAAATGGAAGCGCAGGGCTTGAGCGACTATAAAATTATCGCATTCAGCGTAGACCCAAAACAAGATACGCCAGAGAAAATGCAGGAATATTTGTCGCATTACCCGATTCCCGATGAAAGCAAATGGCATTTACTGACGGGTTATTCGCAGGATGAAATTGCGGAGTTTGCGACGGAGAATTTTAAATCCTTGGTCAAGAACGATCCGAACAGCGACCAGGTCATCCACGGAACTTCCTTTTACCTGGTTGACCAAGAAGGGGAAGTCGTGGGCAATTACGACGGTTTTGAACAAGTGCCGACAGCGGAAATCATTGAAGACATGCAGGAACTGGCAGGGTGAAATAAATAAAAAGCTGCCGAATCGATTCGGCAGCTTAAGGAAAACCGGTCATTGGCCGGTTTTTTCTTTTGATAAAAGATCGCGAATTTCAATCAGCAGCTCTTCTTTCTTGTCGAGCACTGCCGGTTCTTCTTCCGCCGGCACATCTTTTTGGCGTTTCATGCGTGTAAATAAACGAATCACCAGGAAAATGGAGAACGCAATAATGAAAAAGTCGATAACGGATTGTGTGAACGCGCCATAACGGAGTTCGGCACCATTAAATGTATAAGTCAAATCTTCGACGCTGAATCCACCGAGTAAAATCCCCACGCCAGGCATGATGATGTCCTCAACAAGTGAAGTAACAATCTTCCCGAATGCGGCGCCAATGACCACCGCCACTGCCAAGTCCAGAACGTTCCCTTTTAAAGCGAATTTCTTAAAATCTTCCCACATAGGTTATTCCTCCTTCCAATTCCCATTATACATATTCTTCCCGAATAATTATTCTCCTGCTTGAGGTTATGCCAATTGCTGGCGGCATACGGGCAAAGGCGGTGCGGCTGTGGTAAACTGAGGCAAATGAAACTATAGGTGTGAACATATGAAACAGACAAAACGAAAAAAATCCTCGCTAGTTTTGAGATTCCTCTTGTTACTGGCTTTTGTTCCGGCAGCGATTGTGGGCTTCACGCTCATTGCGGTAGTGGCGTATTCCTATTATGGCGACACCGTCAAGGAAACGGTGCAAAAAGGGCAGGACCGCGTGTTTGAAGTGCCATTTCCGGAAGAAAACATTGCGCTTTACCAGGAAGCGGCCGATCGTTACGAAATTCCATGGACGCTACTGGCTGCCCATCACCGCATCGAGACGAAATTCTCGACGATGGATCCCTTGTTGTCACCCGTAGGGGCAGAAGGACATATGCAGTTCATGCCCTGCACGTTTGTCGGCTGGAGCCATCCCACGTGTTCCGGTCAAGGACAAGGAGAAATTCCGCAAGCAGACAAAACCAATCCGGAAGTCATTGCGAAATACGGAGGCTACGGCGTGGATGCCAACGGCGACGGTTTAGCTGACCCGTACGACCTAGAAGATGCACTCCACAGCGCCGCCAACTATCTGGCACAAAACGGTGCGGCGGAAGGGGATTTGGAGCGGGCGATTTACCGCTACAACCATAGCGATGAGTATGTAGAAGACATCCTTCATTATTACGGGCTTTTTGAAGAACAATACAATAATTCATAATAAAAAAGAGTGGACCGAAGTCCACTCTTTTTTATTATGCGCGTTTGCGTCCTTTGTTCATTGATCCAAGGATCAAGCTAAGAACGAAGACGAAGATCAATGCGCCGATCAATGCCGGGATGATTGCTACGTCCCAGATGACTGGTCCCATGTCTCCTAGAAGCAAGCCGCCTAGCCATGCACCGATGATACCTGCAATGATGTTACCGATGATGCCGCCAGGAATGTCTTTCCCGAGGATTAGGCCGGCTAGCCAACCGATGATACCGCCCATGATTAGATATAAAATGATTCCCATGATTCTTCCAGCTCCTTCAAAATGTTTTATTGTTATGAGTGCTACACTCTAGGTATAACCACATTCAGGACTTTTAAAACATGGAACAGTAAATATTATCGTATTTGGGCGCCTAAAATAGTTTCAAAGTGCCGCATGGCATACCGATGGCCGGCATCATCGAAACTTGCAACGGCCTGTTCGTGGATGACAATTTGATACCCTTCATTATAGGCATCGATCGCTGTGTGCAGCACACAAATGTCTGTACAAACGCCGATAATATGAAGTTCTTCGATATTACGCTCCCGCAGCATCAGTTCAAGGCGGGTTCCGGCAAACGCGCTGTAACGGGTTTTGTCCATCCAGATAATGTCCTTTTGATGGCGGTCGTATACTTCCTGGAGACGGCCGTATAATTTGCGGCCATCTGTTCCTTTGATGTTATGGGGAGGAAAGAGCTTGGTTTCGGGGTGATAGGGATCATTTTCTTCATGCAGATCCACAGGCATGACCACAAAATCGCCGTTTTCGATAAATTGCTCTGTGATGAAGCATAGCGCTTCCTCGATTTCCTGGCCGGGTGCGCCGCATGTCAATGCGCCGTCTTGCGCGACAAAATCCACCGTATAATCCACTACCAGCAATGCTTTTTTCATGTCAATCGCCTCCAATTTTAGTTATAGTATACCTGTTTCTACTATAACTGTTAACAGACACAACAAGGAGGGGAACGCAAACTATTATCTTGCCAATTTTCTGAAAAATACATATAATAGACAAAACAGAAAAGGGGTGTGTCACATGCAATACGAAAACCTGGAAAAACTCAATAAACAAGGACTATGGTTCACAGTCATCCACACACTCATCATTTTCAGCTTTGCGCTCGATTTTGGTTTTTTTGCCTAACAAGTGGACCGGCGGAAGGGAATCACCCAAAATTAAACCGAATTCATAAAAATGCACCCACTCCAAATGGAATGGGTGCATTTTTATGAAGGGGGATGGGCTTGGCGTTTCATGCGCACAAGTGAATCCTTCAGCATGCGGGAAGCGGAATCGAGGGAGACACCGAGGATTTCCTGGATCTCCTCTAGATTCTTGTGCTCGACCGCATACAAGTGATGTACATACGCAAAGCGGATATCACCCGAACGCATCGGGGCGCCGACAAATTCGGCGAGTGCCTCTGTGTAGTCGGACAGGGAGCCCATCTGGAAGTTGGTGAATTGGTCTTTTACTTTCGACGACAGCAGGAAGGACGTGCCGCGCATTTTCGCCCGTTCGATCCCTTGTTCCATCACTGCTTCTTCGTGTTCATCAAAATGCAGCGTGCAGTGATAGCCGTCTTTCTTCTCGACGTCCAGATGGAGGCCGTCTGCGTCAGTCAAAAAATTATCGATATCGATTGTCACCATATCGCGAAGGCGCAAGCCCTTGAGGTAAAAGACGTAAAGCAGTTTGGCATTGAGCGGCAGCTTCGCAGACTTCAGCACATCCGGTTTCTTTTCCAAAAGATGTGCGTAATCAACCTCGATGTCATGGGGCTTTAAATCAAGCTTATGGTTTAACTTGAATTTCGGCATAAAATCATTCGGGATTTTGCCAATCTGCCACATATAATCGAACCAGCGGCGGATGTATATTAATTTGCGGTTCAAGGTGCTGTCCTTGATGCCGGCTTCTTTTTGTTCCAATAGGAATTGTTGAATGTCGGAAGGACGGATTTCGTGCGGCTCCACTGATTTTTTATAGGTTTTGCGCAAAAAGGCAAAAAGCGCACGGATCAATTGGACTTCATGGACCACTGTGTTGGGGCTGATGCCGTTATCCAACCTGTATTTTTCATAACCGTATGGCATGGACATTCACCTCTTTAACTGGGTTTTATTCATTGTACCAGTTTTGAGGCAATATAGAACGTACTTTCCCTTGCCAGGCAAGGAAATGACTTGAAAAGTTCGTTATTCATTCATAAGTAATAAACTACTTAAGGATATTACATAAAAATCAAAAAAAGCCAGCAAGCAGTTAAAATGGAAAATGAAAAAACGAATGATAATCGACAAAGCGGGTATAAAGAAAGATAATGGGAAATAGAAATGAGGTGCAGCAATTGCAAAATGAAGAAACCGCAAGAATACGGCATACCATCTTAAAGAAAGTGGAATCGTATAGCGACACGGAACTTAATGAAAAACCGTCGGCCAGTGAATGGTCCGCCATGCAGATTTTGGATCATCTCCATAAAATGGAGGAGACGATTGCCGCTGGAGTCGCAAAAACAGCAGAGAAAAACCAACAGAAAAAAGCTTTGAAGAAACCGATTCAAGTATCGGTCAGCCGCAAAGTAAAAGTAGAAGCGCCAAAACATACGGTGCCTGAGGAAAAATTCATTCGTTTCGATGAGATGAAAGAGAAGTTGACGGCTTCGAGAAACCGGCTGTATGAAGTTTACTCCCATACGGACGAAGACACCTTAAAAAACAATTCCATGCCCCATCCTGTTTTTGGTGACGTGCCGCTCGTTCAATGGTTTCCGTTTGTCGGCTACCATGAGAAACGCCATTTTCTTCAACTGGAAGAGACCTTAAGAAAAATCGATGAGAAAAACAAATAGTCATTAGTAAAACTTATCGGAATGTATAATTTTAATGTAATTTACTTATGCACATTGTTTCGGTATGATGAAAGAGGAGAAAAGACGCGGTTACACGCCTTTTCAGAAGATTTAAAGGAGGAACACGATTATGGCAAAGAGCAGTTTGCACAACAGCCGCACGTCGTTCGAGCTCAATGGCAAGACGTATAATTATTATCGTCTCGCTGCACTCGAAGAAGCAGGGATCGCGAAAGTATCTCGCCTTCCGTACTCTGTAAAAGTACTATTGGAATCCGTATTGCGTCAGCACGACGGATATGTCATCAAAGACGAACATGTAGAAGAACTAGCGAAATGGGGCAAGGACGCGAACAAAGAAGCGGAAGTGCCATTCAAACCTTCCCGTGTCATCCTTCAAGATTTCACCGGCGTACCGGTAGTGGTCGACTTAGCGGCGCTTCGTTCAGCAATGGCTGAAATGGGCGGCGACCCGGACAAAATCAACCCTGAAATTCCAGTTGATTTGGTTATTGACCACTCAGTACAAGTTGACCGTTACGGCACTGAAGATGCACTGCGCGCGAACATGGAATTTGAGTTCGAACGCAATGCAGAGCGTTACCAATTCCTTAACTGGGCTCAAAAAGCATACGACAACTACCGTGCGGTTCCACCAGCAACTGGTATTGTCCACCAAGTAAACCTTGAGTACTTGGCGAATGTTGTCCACGCTCTTCCAAACGAAGACGGCACATTCGAAGCTTTCCCGGATACACTTGTCGGCACGGATTCCCATACGACAATGATCAACGGGATCGGCGTTCTTGGATGGGGCGTCGGCGGAATCGAAGCGGAAGCAGGCATGCTCGGACAGCCTTCATACTTCCCGATTCCTGAAGTTATCGGCGTGAAAATGACTGGTGAATTGCCAAACGGCGCAACGGCGACGGATTTGGCACTCAAAGTCACTGAAACTTTGCGTAAAAAAGGCGTAGTCGGCAAATTCGTCGAGTTCTTCGGACCTGGCGTTACGACATTGCCGCTTGCAGACCGTGCGACGATCGCCAACATGGCACCTGAATACGGCGCAACTTGCGGATTCTTCCCAGTGGATGAAGAAGCATTGACTTACATGCGTTTGACTGCCCGTACTGAAGAGCAAATCGCTGTCACGAAAGAATACTTAAAAGCGAATGATATGTTCTTTACAGTCGACAACGAAGATCCGATCTACACGGACCTTGTCGAGATCGACTTGACGACAATTGAACCGAACTTGTCCGGCCCGAAACGCCCGCAAGATTTAATTCCATTGTCTCAAATGAAAAAAGAGTTCAACACAGCGGTTACCGCTCCAGAAGGCCCGCATGGCTTCGCGTTGGATCAAAACGAAATCAACAAAACAGCGACTGTTAAATTCAACGACGGCAAAACAGCTGAAATGAACACTGGCGCTTTGGCGATTGCTGCTATCACATCTTGCACCAACACGTCCAACCCGTACGTTATGCTCGGCGCTGGCTTAGTTGCGAAAAAAGCAGTTGAAAAAGGCTTGACGCCGCCGCCATACGTGAAAACGTCACTGGCACCAGGTTCGAAAGTCGTTACAGGCTACTTGAGCGATTCTGGCCTGCTTGACTACATGAACCAAATCGGCTTCAACTTGGTCGGTTACGGCTGTACAACATGTATCGGTAACTCCGGCCCGCTCCTTCCTGAAATCGAAGAAGCGATCGTTGAAAACGACTTGCTCGTGTCATCTGTATTGTCCGGTAACCGTAACTTTGAAGGACGCATCCACCCGCTTGTAAAAGCAAACTACTTGGCATCCCCGATGCTTGTTGTAGCTTATGCACTTGCTGGTACAGTGGATATCGACTTCGAAGTGGACCCAATCGGTCAAGACCAAGACGGCAATGATGTATTCTTCAAAGACATCTGGCCTTCAACTGAAGAAGTGAAAGACGTTGTACACAACACGGTAACGCCTGAATTGTTCCGTAAAGAATACGAGCATGTCTTCACTGAGAACGCTGAGTGGAACGCCATCGAAACAAACGATGATTCATTGTATGCATTCGATGACAATTCTACGTATATCCAAAACCCGCCGTTCTTCACTGGCATGTCGAAAGAACCGGCACCGATCCAGCCGCTATCCGGCCTTCGTGTCATGGCGAAATTCGCTGATTCCATCACGACAGACCACATTTCACCGGCAGGCGCAATCGGCAAAGATACACCAGCTGGCTTGTACTTGCGTGAAAACGGCGTTGAGCCGCGTAATTTCAACTCTTACGGCTCCCGTCGCGGTAACCACGAAGTCATGATGCGTGGTACGTTTGCGAACATCCGCATCCGTAACCAAGTCGCACCAGGCACAACTGGCGGCTTCACGACATTCTGGCCGACTGGCGAAGTTATGCCGATCTACGATGCATGCATGAAGTATCAACAGCAAGGCACTGGCCTTGTGGTTCTAGCCGGTAAAGATTACGGCATGGGCTCTTCCCGTGACTGGGCTGCTAAAGGAACATTCCTTCTGGGCGTCAAAACAGTCATCGCGGAAAGCTATGAGCGTATCCACCGTTCGAACCTTGTGATGAT
The DNA here is from genome assembly GCF_018283455.1 of Planococcus sp. MSAK28401. Taxonomy (NCBI): domain Bacteria; kingdom Bacillati; phylum Bacillota; class Bacilli; order Caryophanales; family Caryophanaceae; genus Planococcus; species Planococcus alpniumensis. The sequence goes on from NZ_JAAMTH010000001.1 coordinate 1,792,894, forward strand.
GGGCGTCTTGCCGCTTCAATTCGTCAACGGCGACAGCGCTGATTCTCTTGGTCTTACAGGCCACGAAGCCATCAGCGTCAACTTGTCCGACGATGTGAAACCGCGCGACGTACTGACGGTCACAGCTACGGCTGAAGATGGCAAAGTCACGGAATTCAAAGTCCTCGCACGCTTCGATTCTGAAGTGGAAGTCGACTACTTCCGTCACGGCGGCATCCTGCAAATGGTGCTCCGCAACAAATTGCTAGAAGCATAAAAAAATAAAAAGGCTGCCTTCGGGCGGCCTTTTTATTTTGGGGAGAATCGCATTGACATGGAATCTGGCGAAATGTGAGAAACACAGCTTCAGGACCTTGTGCTTTTTGATCGCAAGGCATGTCCTGTATACTAGAAGAGAGGTGAAGAAAATGTACATAAGCGAAAAAGAAATTGAGATCCGCTACGCGGAAACGGACCAGATGGGCGTCGTCTATCACGCCAATTACTTGATCTGGCTCGAGCTTGGGCGCACTCAATTGATCGAGGATCTCGGATTTACGTACGCCGGCATGGAATCGCAAGGATTCTTGTCCCCGGTGACGGACATCTCCATCCAATACAAAGCAGCGCTGCGCTACGGGCAAAAAGCACGCGTCAAAACCTGGGTGGAGTCTCACGACCGCTTGCGGACCACATACGGCTACGAGGTACTCCACGAAGATGGCACACTGGCCGCTAAAGCGACCTCTGAACATGTCGTGGTGAAAAAAGACACTTTCCGGCCGGTCCCGCTCGCCAAAGTGGCACCTGAATGGGATGCAAAATACAAGGAAGTGGTAAGGGGGGCAGCAGATGGCGTTCGGAATCCGACGACCTGAATTGGAACGCTGGAAACAAGATGTGCAAGACGGCCATATTTCCTTTCTTACCCATTACTGGGTAGACCATCGATTCCCCGGCTGCACCACGGTAACGAAAGTGGGCTGCAGCGACATCGATAAACTCGCCGATTGGGGCAGCCGCTACGGCTTGCGGCGCGAATGGCTGGATTTGCGCAATGACTACCCGCATTTCGACTTATTCGGCGACAGGCAAGCGGCAATCCTGAAAGCGGAAGGCCGCTTGGATCAGTTGAATCGCTTAACCAAAAACAACGATGAATAAAATGAATAAAAAAAGAAGCATGACGCAACTTCGCGTCATGCTTCTTTTGATTCGTATGAATAACTCAATTCACCTAATGTATCATCCACGGTGACGTGCAGGTCGTGCTCATCGAAATACCATTGATCAGCTTCTTCGATGAAATAAAGCACGTCATCTTCCTCAAGACGGACCACTGCTTCATAAGGGCTGTCTTTCGTGACGCCGAGCGAAAAGCCCGGCTGCAAACCAGCGCCTCCGTAGCGGACGAAAAACCGCACCGTTTCCCCAGCCGCGACTTCCATTTCGTTGTGGAACCAATCTCGTGCATCTTTGCTCAAATGAATCTCCATGCAAACACGTCCTTTCGGGTTCTACCACTTGATCTTCGGTTCGGTGCCTGCCCGGATTCTCGCGATGTTCGCGCGATGCCGGTAAATGATGAACGTGGCCAGTGTAAAAATGACAGCCATGAACAGGTAATCACCGGTATTGATCGTGTAGATGATCGTATAGATAACCGAGACGACAGCCAAGATGATTGACGACAAGGATACCATCTTGGTGATCTTCAACGCAATCAACAAGACCGCCACGGCGAGTAAAAACAAGGGCCATTGATAGCCGAGCAAGATCCCGCCGGATGTGGCCACGGCTTTGCCGCCTTTAAAGCGCGCAAATACTGGGAACATATGGCCGATGACCGCGATGACTCCCAAAATAAGCGGGTGGACATCGGTCACCATAACGAGCGGCAACAGCGTCGCGGCTGTGCCTTTTAGAATATCCAGGATGGTGACGACAAATCCCGCTTTTGGCCCCAGCACGCGGAATGTGTTGGTCGCCCCTAAATTGCCGCTGCCCTTCGTCCGAATGTCCGTGTTGTAGAAAAGTTTTCCGATCCATAATGCTGAAGGGATGGATCCGAGTAAATAAGCGATAATTACCGGAAGCAAAATGTTCATGATTGACTCCTTTGGGGTACACTGTTTTCTTTTCTACAGTTTACCATGACCGAAGAGACAGAAACAATAGATGGCGGATTATTCAACAAACGGCCCCGTTTCATGTATGATAGACTAAAAGGACAGGTGATTTTGTTGAAAAACCCAGAACGCACAGAAATCAAAGAAGTGCTCGACACGGCCAAGACCATTGCCGTTGTCGGCTTGAGCCCGAATCCGATGAGAACCTCGTATATGGTATCCAAAGCCATGCAAGATGCCGGCTACCGCATCATCCCGGTCAATCCGATGGCGGATGAAGTGCTCGGGGAGAAAAGCTACGCGACGCTTGCGGACATTCCGGAACCGGTCGACATCGTCAATGTGTTCCGCCGCAGCGAATTCTTGCCGGCCATTGCCGAAGATTTCCTCAAGATCAAAGCGCCGGTGTTCTGGACGCAGCTGAACGTCGTCGATGAAGAGGTCTTCAATCGCCTCCACGCGGCCGGGCACACGGTCATCATGGACCGCTGCATCAAAGTCGAACATGCCATCCTGAAATAGCAGCTTTCACGAAGGGCGCCTAGCGCTCTTTTTCTATGAACATTGACAGGAATGCCTGGAATGGCATACGATTAAAAGAAGAGAGTATACGAACAAATGTTTGTTGGAGGGAAATAGATGGCTAAAACGAACAGCAATGCATACAACGAAGAAGCGATCCAAGTTCTAGAAGGGCTGGATGCCGTACGCAAACGCCCGGGGATGTACATCGGTTCGACCGATGCCCGCGGGCTTCACCACTTGGTCTATGAAATCGTAGACAATTCCGTTGATGAGGCGCTTGCCGGCTTCGGCGACCGCATCACAGTGACCATTCACGAAAACAATAGCATCAGCGTGCGCGACTATGGCCGCGGCATGCCGACCGGAATGCATAGAAGCGGCAAGCCGACACCGGAAGTCATTTTGACGGTGCTCCACGCCGGCGGGAAATTCGGGCAGGGCGGCTACAAGACAAGCGGCGGGCTCCACGGCGTCGGCGCATCTGTCGTCAATGCCTTGTCGAGCTTTTTGGAAGTGACGATCCACCGCGACGGGCGCAAATACCGCCAGCGTTTTGAAAACGGCGGCAAACCCGTCACGACTTTGGAAGAGATCGGCAAAACGAAAGAATCGGGCACCTTGATCCACTTTCTGCCCGATGAAAGCATTTTTAGCGTAGCCAAGTACAATTACGACACATTGAGCGAACGTTTGCGCGAATCCGCGTTCCTCATGAAAGGCATGAACATCGAGTTGATCGATGAACGCAGCCAAACCGGTGAGAGCTTCTTTTATGAAACCGGTATCAAAGCCTTTGTTGAATACTTGAACGAAGAAAAAGACGTGCTCCACAAAGTGGCGTATATGGAAGGGCAGAGCGATAGCCTTGAAGTCGAATTCGCGTTCCAGTTCAACGACGGCTATTCCGAAACGATCCTGTCGTTCGTCAACAATGTCCGCACACGCGACGGCGGGACGCACGAAACCGGTGCGAAAGCGGCGATGACCCGTGTATTCAACGATTACGCACGCAAAATCAATTTATTGAAAGATAAAGACAAGAACCTCGAAGGCTCCGACATCCGCGAAGGCTTAGCGGCCATCGTGTCGGTGCGCATCCCGGAAGCTTTGCTGCAATTTGAAGGCCAGACCAAGAGCAAACTCGGCACAAGCGAAGCCCGCGGTGCCGTTGATGCGGTCATCTCCCAGCAATTGATGTACTTCCTCGAGGAGAACGCCGAACACAGTGCATCACTCGTCCGCAAAGCAATACGGGCGTCTCAGGCGCGTCTCGCCGCACGAAAAGCGCGGGAAGATGCTCGAAATGGCAAAAAACGCAAGAAATCCGATACGTTATTGTCCGGCAAATTAACGCCGGCGCAGTCGCGCAACGCCAAAAAGAACGAATTGTACCTGGTCGAGGGTGACTCGGCCGGCGGTTCGGCCAAGCAAGGCCGCGACCGGACGTTCCAGGCGATCTTGCCGCTGCGCGGAAAAGTCGTCAACACCGAAAAAGCGAAATTGGAAGAAATCATGAAAAACGAAGAAATCGCCACCATCATCCACGCGATCGGCGGCGGCGTATCTTCCGACTTCTCCGTAGACGACATCGCCTACAACAAAGTCATCATCATGACCGATGCCGATACCGACGGCGCGCATATCCAAGTGCTGCTGTTGACGTTCTTCTACCGCTACATGAAGCCGCTCATCGAAGCCGGCAAAGTGTTCATCGCGCTGCCGCCGCTTTATAAAGTGTCGAAAGGCGTCGGCAAAAAGGAAGTCGTCGATTACGCATGGACCGAAGCGGATCTTGACGAGTCGATCAAGAAAATCGGCAAAGGCTATATGCTCCAGCGCTATAAAGGCCTCGGGGAAATGAACGCCGACCAATTGTGGGAGACGACGATGAACCCGGAATCGCGCACCTTGATCCGTGTGACGATCGAAGACGGCGCGCGCGCTGAACGCCGCATCACGACCTTGATGGGCGATAAAGTCGAACCGCGCCGCAAATGGATCGAAAACAACGTCGACTTCGGCTTGGAAGACGACAGCAATATTCTCGAAAATGATTTGATTCACGCTGAGGAGGAACTCGTATGACACAAACCGAACGTTTCCAAGATCTGCCCTTAGAAGAAGTCATCGGCGATCGGTTTGGCCGCTATAGTAAATACATCATCCAGGACCGCGCGCTGCCGGATGCCCGCGACGGGCTCAAGCCGGTACAGCGCCGCATCCTGTATGCCATGCACCACGAAGGCAATACCAACGACAAAGCGTTCCGGAAATCCGCCAAAACGGTCGGGAACGTCATCGGCAACTATCACCCGCACGGCGATAGCTCCGTTTACGAAGCGATGGTGCGGCTCAGCCAGGACTGGAAAATCCGCCATATGCTTGTGGAAATGCACGGCAACAACGGTTCGATGGACGGGGATTCCCCGGCCGCGATGCGGTATACGGAAGCGCGGCTTTCCGCGATTTCCGGCGAATTGTTAAGAGACATCGAAAAACGCACCGTTGAATTCATCCCGAATTTCGACGATGTGGACGTGGAACCGACCGTACTGCCGGCGCGTTTCCCGAACTTGCTCGTCAACGGCTCAACTGGGATCTCCGCTGGGTATGCAACCGACATCCCGCCGCATGCGCTGCACGAAGCACTCGATGCTGTCCTCATGCGCATCGACAAGCCGGATGTAACGATCGATGAATTGATGACAGTCATCAAAGGCCCGGATTTCCCGACCGGCGGCATCATCCAAGGCGTCGAAGGCATCAAAAAAGCCTATGAAACGGGACGCGGCAAAATTGTCGTCCGTTCCAAAGCGGCCGTTGAACCGTTAAAAGGCGGCAAAGAACAGATCGTCATCACGGAAATCCCATTTGAGGTGAACAAAGCGAGCCTTATCAAGAAAATTGATGACCACCGCTTCGACCGCAAACTCGACGGCATTTCCGAAGTGCGCGATGAATCCGACCGCACGGGCCTTCGCATCGTCATCGAATTGAAAAAAGAAGTGCAGGCAGCCGGCATCTTGAACTATTTGTACAAAAACACCGACCTGCAGATCAGCTATAACTTCAATATGGTGGCAATCCATCACCGCCGCCCGACAATGATGACCTTGCCGACGATGCTCGATGCCTATATCGAACACCAAAAAGAAGTCGTGACGAAACGCTCGGAATTCGACCTGCAAAAAGCAAGCGACCGCATGCACATCGTCGAAGGCTTGATCAAAGCGTTGTCGATCCTCGATAAAGTGATCAAGACCATCCGTGCGTCCAAAGACAAACGCGACGCAAAAAACAATTTGATCGCGAAATTCGAGTTTTCGGAAGCGCAGGCAGAAGCGATTGTCTCCTTGCAGCTTTACCGACTGACGAATACCGATATCACCGAGCTCGAAAAAGAAGAGGAAAGCTTGCGCAAATTGATTGCCGAGCTGACCGGTATCTTGACGAGCGCGACGAAATTGAAAAACGTCATCAAGAAGGAATTGCAGGCGATCCGCAAGAAATTTGCTGAGCCGAGACGCTCCGAAATCGAAGAAAAGATTGAAGAATTGACCATTACGCGTGAAATCATGATTCCAAGTGAAGAAGTGGTCGTCACTGTCACGAAAGAAGGCTACGCCAAACGGACGAGCCCTCGCTCGTATGCCGCTTCGAACGGCAAGGATTTCGCCATGAAAGACAGCGATCATCTATTGTTCGAGGGCAATCTCAATACGCAGCATACCATCTTGATCTTCACGACCGGCGGGAATTTCGTGTTCCAGCCCGTCAATGAATTGCCGGACATCAAATGGAAAGACCTCGGCCAGCATTTGTCGAGTATCGTCACATTGGACTCCAACGAATCGGTGCTCGCGGTGTTCCCGTTTGAAGACTTTGAACAGGATGCGACCATATTGACCGTCTCCAAGTTCGGCCAGGTGAAGCGTTCGGCGCTGAAAGACTACCAGGTGCAGCGCTATTCACGCGCCATCAAGACGATGAACTTGAAAAAAGGCGACGACATGATCTTCGCAGGGCTCGTGACGAACGAAACCGAATTGTTTTTGGCGACGAAAATGGCGTATGGCGTTCGCTTCCCGCTCGAAGAAGTGCCCGTAACAGGGCTGCGGACGGCCGGCGTCAAAGGCTTGAACTTGAAAGAAGGCGACGAGGCGGTGTCTGCGGTCATGATCAATGCAGCACAGCAGCCAGATCTCGTGCTCGCGACGCAGCGCGGAGCCGCCAAAAAAATGAAACTGACGGAATTCGAAAGCGGCAGCCGTGCCAAACGCGGGGTCATCATGCTGCGGGAATTGAAATCCAATCCCCACCGTGTAGTTGCTGTCCTCGGCACAACCGGAAAAGAAGAAATCCTGCTTGAAACCGCCAAAGGCTTGCGCATCCCGATTGCGCCAGGCCGCCTGAAAGCGGTCGACCGTTATTCCAACGGGTCGTTTATCGTAGACGAAGCAACAGACGGCGCCGTCACGGCAGCTTACTTAGTGCCCGTTACCGAATAACCCCAAAAGGCGTTGAATGAATAAATCATTCAACGCCTTTTTATTATAGATTCATCTATTCATTGGAAAAATCGCCACAATGATTACTGAATAGCGTATTGAATACATTCTTTTTGCCAGCACCCAAGCCAATATGAAGCACCAAACAGGAGGCGTGTATATGACGATATTGGAAACCGAACGGCTGTGGTTGAAGCCTTATCAAGCGGACATGGCGGATAGCGTTTACGCCGTGATTCAAAAACGCGAAATTGCCGATACGATGCTGATGGTGCCGCATCCGTATCCGAGAAAACAGCTGGATGGGTGGCTCGACTATGTCCAAAAAACTTTGACATCGGCCACGCCTTTGAATACGCAGTCTTCACGAAAGACCAGCCTGCCCGCTATATTGGCAATTGCGGATTGGTCGCGGTGTCAAAAGCCCATCACTCCGGAGAAATCGGCTATTTCATCGATCCTGCCGAGTGGGGGCAGGGCTATGCGACAGAAGCGTGCCGATGAGTGCTGGAACAGGCATTCACTGAACACGGCCTGAACCGCGTATTCGGCCGCTGCCTCGCGCGCAACCCAGCGTCGAGGCGAGTGCTTGAGAAGGCGGGCATGGCGTTTGAGGGACGGTTCGAACAGGAGTTTTTCATGGACGGTGCCTATGAAGATATCGAGTATTTGGCGCTACTGAAACAGGATTACGGCACGACGCAACAAGACACGCCGTTTTGAATGCCTGCCGCTCCTCTCGAATTAGTCAGCAGCTAATGCAAAATTGATTAGCTCGTAGTGAAAGAAATTGTGCTATAACACACAATATCTATTGTTTGATTTTTCCTGCAATTCCGAAAATTCCGTTGACAGCCCGTGTTTGGCTTTCTATACTTGATATATAACAGTTGGACACAAGAGACACGAGAGGGGTTTTCGAAATGATCGTACCATTGACACCGCTGGACTGGAAACGACGCGCGGCAAAATATTATCCGGAGAAAGTAGCCGTGATCGACGGAGACAAGCGTTTTACGTATAAGGAGTTTGCCCGCCGCTCTGACCAGTTGGGGATTGCCCTACATAATGCAGGCATCCAGGAACAAGACCATGTCGCTGTGATGCTGCCGAATACCCATTATATGCTCGAAGCGTTCTATGGCATCCCGCCGCTCGGGGCGGTCATCGTGCCGCTCAATTACCGTTTGTCTGCCAAAGACTTGGGCTATATCATCAAGCACAGCGACGCGAAGATGCTAATTGTCGATGCGGAATACGCCAAGATCATTGAAGAGATCCAAGACGACTTGCCGATCGAGAAATATATTATCGCGCCGGCTGAAGGGCATGAGACAAATCTTGCGGGCATTGGCTACGAGGAATTTATCGGAGCGGTCACAGACGATGAACGATTGCCGGCTGTGGAACTGGATGAAAACCAGATGCTGTCGCTCAATTACACGAGCGGCACGACGTCAAACCCAAAAGGCGTCATGCAGACGCACCGGACGAATTATTTGAACGGCGCCAATTTCCTGCATCATTTGGAGATCAAATTTGACGATGTCTATTTGCATACTTTGCCCATGTTCCACACGAACGGATGGGGCGGTGTCTGGGCGATCACAGCAGCTGGGGCCACGCATGTGTGCTTGCGCAAAGTCGACCCGCCACTCATCCTCGATCTGTTTGAAAGCCACGGCATCACCTCCTTGTGCGGTGCACCGACGGTCGTCAATATGCTGGTCAATGAACCCAAAGCAAAAACCATTGAATTGAAGACCAAGATCCGCATGGGCACGGCCGGTGCGCCGCCTGCTGCGGCACTGATTGCCAAAGCCCAAAAGACACTCGGCCTCAACATGATGCACGTTTACGGGCTGACTGAGACCTCTCCATTCATTTTGTACTGCGAATGGAAAAACGAATTCGATGCATTGGATGCTGACCAACAAGCGAGCATCAAGGCGCGCCAAGGCATTGAACTGGCTTTTAACGGGGAAACGAAAGTCGTTAATCAGGGAGACGGAAAAGAAGTCGCCTGGAACGGCAAGGAACTCGGGGAAATCATCACCCGCGGCAACGTCGTCATGGCGGGCTATTACAAAGACCCGGAAAAAACCGCGGAAGCGATCCGCGATGGCTGGTTCTATACCGGCGACCTCGCCGTGACGCATCCGGACGGGTTTATCGAAATTCAAGACCGCATCAAAGACATGATCATCTCAGGCGGTGAAAACATTTCGTCTACGGAAATCGAAGGCGTGCTCTATAAGCATCCGGCGATCGCAGAAGTGGCGGTCATTGCCGTACCGGACGAGAAATGGGGCGAAGTGCCAAAAGCCATCATCGTGCTCCACAAGGGAGCGGAAGTGACCGAACAGGAAATCCTCGACTATACGCGTGATCATATGGCACGCTTTAAAGTGCCGAAATCGGTCGACTTCGTGGAATCCTTGCCAAAAACCGCAACCGGTAAGCTACAGAAGTTCCAATTACGTGAAATGTATTGGGGCGGCGGCAAGAAAGTCAATTAAGGCATCTAAAAAAGCGAGAACTCCTCAACCGGGAGCTCTCGCTTTTTTTATTGGGAAGCATTCTTTTTCGGGCTGCGTTTACGGATCAACGCAATCAATAGCAAAATCACCAAGCACATGCCGAGTACGCTATACAACAGGGAGCGCGGCAGCCACAACACCAACCCGAACGCGACCGCAATTTCAATAGCCACTGCCGGCAATTTCCCAAGCGAACTCGCCGCGAAAAAAGCAGGCGCCGAAATCCGTGTTAAGGCAGCGCCTGCCGTGACGGCACCGGACGGGACAAATGGCAAGATGCGCAGCGACAATACGGCCCACCAAACGCTTACAGGGGATTGATTGCGGAAAAACCGGAACCAGGAACGCTGCTGCCACGCATCCGGGATATGCTTTGCCCCGTAGCGGTACAGCCAAAATCCAAACAGTGCGCCGAAGATTTCCCCGCTGATGGACAATGCGCTGCCGCCGATCAACCCGAAGCGGTCGAGGTTGATTGGGGTGATGAGAAGGCTCGGGATGAATCCAAGCGTGCCGATGGCGATATTGGCGATTAACAATAAGATGAATTCCAACGAGCGGAGCAGCCCTTCCATTAGCGCGTCACCTTATTTACCGGCCCAATAGATGCGCTCATCGCTTGGCCTCGAGGTTTTGCTGTTGCTCACGAAACCGTTTTGGCGTGCTGCCATGATGGCGTGTAAAAGCAGCGTGAAACTGTGTGGCGCTCTTGTAGCCGCAAAGCCTGGCAATGTCCGCCACAGATTGCTCTGAAGCCAGGAGCAGCTGCCTCGCGCGTTCCATGCGGCAGCTGATGACGAATTGCAACGGCGTCCGGCCGACCGAGTCCTTGAAATGGCGGCTGAAATGGAATTTGCTGAGTCCGGAAGCGGCAGCGGTGGATTCAAGCGAAAACGGCAAATGACAGGTTTCTTCCATGTGATGCAAAATAGGCGCCATGTTGGAAGGGATAGCTGCTTGAATCGGGACGCTTTGTGGTTTTGCCGCAGTCCCGTAAAGCCAGTGGAGCAAAAGCTGTGCTTGTTTCGACGAAGCAGGAGCGCTATGTTGCAGCTCACGGCCCAGTTCGTCAATCACGGAAGCGAGAAAAGCGGGATGAGCAGGATAAGTGAAACAGATCGCGTTATTTACTGACTCAAGGGGATGCGTGACCAGCAGTCTTTGATAGCGCTGTTCACTGCTTGAAGCAAAAGACAGCGCGTGCCATTGGCCAGGAGGAATCAGCGCAAGTGCTCCTGGCCCAAGCGTTAGGCATTCGGCGTTTGCGGTGAGTTCAAGTTCCCCCGATTCCACCCACAGCCATTCTGCCAGTTGCTGGTGGCGGTGGAGCGGGATGTGCGCGGACTTTCCGGTTGCGACGGTCATCGATTCAATGGCATGCAATTCAAACGTACGGGTCATGTTCAGCCAACTTTCAGGGAAAGAATATGTTTATTATAGCAAGAAATGAGAAAAAGATCGGAAAAATTGCGGGGAAAAGACCGAAACAGACTATATTAACCGCAAGAATTGATAATCACAACTGGTTTCGCACAAGCACGATCCACTTTATTGGAAATAAAGGAATGTTCCGCTGCATGCCCATAAAAAAGAGGCTTCCGGTGAACGGAAACCTCTTTTAAAAACGGATCGTGACTGTTCAGCACACCGAATCGTTGGATTTCGGGACCGACAAGCCGAACAAGGGCCGCAAGTACAAGGCGAAGAACGTACCGGCGAGTGCCAGAATGCCCCAAATATAGCCGTGCAAGCTAAAGGAAGCGATCCCGCCGAAATATGCGCCGATGTTGCAGCCGAACGCAAGACGCGCCCCGTAGCCCATCAGCAAGCCGCCGACAACAGATGCCCAGAAATTGCCCATCGTGATTGTGGTGAACTTGAACAAGCCGCCAGCTGCTGATGCGAGAAAGGCGCCGAGGATGACCCCGAAATTCAACACGGTCGTGGAATCCGCGAAAATGGACGATTCAAGCATCGCGGCGTTCGCCCCTTGCCAGTAGCCCCAGCTTGCGACGTCCATGCCGAAGAACTCAGCAATTTTCGAGCCCCATAATGCGAATGCGGAGGTGATGCCCCAAGGCGTTCCGCGCGTCATCAAGGTCAATGCGTTCAATACAGCGAGTGCGATCGCTGCGGCGAACAACGGCCAAGATCCGCGGAAAATGCGTTTCCATCCCGTGGTGGTCGGAAGCGGCGCCATTTTCGGTGCGCGTTTCTTTTTCTCGATAATCAAAGTAATCCAAGCAATAAGCCCGAACAACGCAATCGACACGAGCCATGCACCGCCATAGCCAAGTCCGGTCGAGGTGGCCAGTGACACCGGTTCAAAAGCCGGTAAATCTTCTGTCCAAAACGGCAGATGATACGCGCCGACCGTCGCACCGATAATAAAGAACAATAGCGTGATGAACATGACCGAACGTCCGCCGCCGATCGCATACAGCGTACCGGAAGCACAGCCGCCGCCGAGCTGCATGCCGATGCCGAAAATGAACGCACCGACCACCAAGCTGACGCCGACCGGGGAGACATATCCCGAGACGCCGGTGCCGAAGAATGAATAGCCATACGCCAGAATCGGCGCGAACAAGGTCACGGCGACTGCCAGCATGAGCATATGCGATCGCATTGCCTGGCCGTTTCCGACCGACATGAAGCGGCGGAATGCGGAGGTAAAGCCGAACCGTGCATGGAATAAGGTATAGCCGAGCAATAGCCCGATGCCAAGCAGCACAGTTTGTGCGATATGCTGCGTAGCGAGTAAATACACCGTCAACAACGCCGCTACCGCAATGCCCCCGGCAATCAAGGATTTCTGCGGTGCGTTCAAGGCGGTTGTGTCGCGGTAGACGGGATCGTTTACTTCATTGACGGGTTGGACCCGTGTGCTAGTCGTCATGTAAAACATCCTTTTCTGAGTGATATAGTAGGGAATAAAACATTATATTAAAGGAGCGTTTAGGGAAAGTCAACGAAGCGGCTCGCACTTGGCAAGCACGCGGCTAGTGCCTGTCAGAGAGGTTAGTAAAAATGAATTCAGGGAATAGAAAGATAATAAAAACTGCTTTTACCTTTAGGTGAAGGAGGCGGGCGAGAAACTAATGAACAGAGGATGCTCAACGATTTTGGCCATTTGGTTTTAGTGATGGAAGTGAGGTGAAGCACCATGGACAATACGTTGTGGATCAATTTGCCGGTAAAGGATCTGCAGGCAGCCCAGGCTTTTTATGAGCAAGCGGGGTTCTTGATGGCAAAGGCGGATTCGAGCAATGCCCAGCAGGCGGCGTTTTACGTGGAAAGCCAACAGCTCTATGTAATGCTGTTTCCGCAAGAAAGTTTTAAAGCCTTTACGCAGCAAGACATAGCAGATACCTCAATCGGTTCTGAGGTATTGTTTACGCTATCCGCCAAAACCCGTGAAGAAGTCGATAACTTCATGTTCCGCATCGAACAGGCAGGCGGCACTGTCTATGCACCGCCGGGTGAACGAAACGGCATGTACGGAGCGGGGTTTTCGGATGTGGACGGTCATCGGTGGAACTTTCTGGTGATGGACATTTAAGCCGGTAACTCAAGATGAAACCGGAAGCGCACATGAGGAGGCGCTTCCGGTTTTTTTCTATGGCATGCGAATGAATAACTGTGGATTTTATCGATATGGAGACAAGTGGAGCGGAATTGCGGTACGATGGATGAATAGATCAAAGGTTTTGACTATTTCTGGATGATTTCTTTCATGCAGCTAGGAGCGGGTGCACTGTGAACAATAAATTCCTTTTCGCGTTTCTCGTCATCATCACCACCAGTTTGATGGGTTCTTCGTTTGCGGTCGGCAAAATCGGCCTTGAACACGTCTCGCCGCTGCTGTTGGTCGGGATCCGTTTCACGATTGCGGGCATTTTGATGGCCCTATTCGTCAAGCTGTTCAAGCGCAAGCACCCACGGCAGCGTTCCGAATGGCTGTATATTCTCGTCATCGGCTCTTTCCAGACCGCTGGCGTCATGGGCTGCATTTTCCTGAGCCTGCGGACGATCACGGCCGGGGAATCCGCCATTTTGACGTTCACCAATCCTTTATTGGTGGTCATTTTCGGCACTGTCGCACTCGGCATCCGCTACCGATTGGTTCAATGGGGAGGGGTGCTGCTTGGGTTTTTCGGCGTTTTTATTACGATGGGCAGCCAAGTGAACTTGGAAGTCGGCACCTTGTTCGGCTTCGGCAGTGCCGTCTCCTGGGCAATCGGCACGTTGTTGATCAAGCATTGGGGCATTCGGTTCGATACATGGGTGCTGACGGCGTATCAAATGCTGTTTGGCGGCTTGATTTTGCTGATGGCGAGCAGCTTGTTGGAAACCCAGCGACTGACGATCAATCCCGAATCGCTGTTTATCATTTTTTGGCTGGCGATTCCGGCATCGATCATTCAGTTTGCAATTTGGTTTTTCCTGCTGCAAAACGGCAATCCTGGGAAAGTGAGCGCCTTTTTATTTCTGGCGCCATTTTTCGGCGTCATCTCAGGATGGCTCATTTTAGGGGAGCAAGTCGGGGTGTCGCTGATCATTGGGGGCGTGTTGATCTTTGCAGGCATTTTCATGGTGAACTGGCCGGAAAAGCGGCCGGAAGCGGCAATTCCTGGAAAAGCGATATGAAAGGGCACATTAGTGATTGTATGTAAATGAAGGATATTGTAGACCGATAACAGGCAGCAACTAAATCTAAACTGCAGCTAGAAGCCAGCGGAGCGGTTTATGGACAACTTTAAAAAAACATTCGATCTAAAAGACGTATGAATACAGCGATGCATAATTGAGTGTCAGAATCATCAACAGGCTGACGACTACGAGTCGAATTGATTTGCGAGAAGCTGACAAGAAATTAAACCCAAACCAGAACGGCTGACCAACAGCTGAACCGGTTTGGGTTTTTAATTTACTCATCATTTTAATTGGCGCAACGTTCATTGCTAAAAACTGATAAAATCATTCAAACAAACGAATTACTCAGTGAACGGAAAACTAGCCGGTTTCACTAAAAAAATCGGTTTCATCTCACTGTCTTGAGTATACTTATTAAATGAAACGCAACTTCCTATAATTTATATTATGTAAACTAAAATTTAAAAACAGCCTTTATAAATGTTCAACCGGTCCCCCTCGTCCGTATCTAGTGTTGCCTGAAACTGGTTTGAGTTTATATCAACTTCTCGTTCTGCACTCCGGATTTCTCGCGATGTACTTTTTTCGGTATGCACCTTCTCCTAACGCTGCAACTAATTTAAAATGCGCTGCAAGCTCCAACTGGCTTCGCTTAGTGCTTATTCGACTTGTGGCGGCACCTTGCCATTGATAATTTATTGCTGAGCTCATCCCAAAATCCATCATAGGCATCAACTAGTCCATTCAAAAACCCATCCCGGAATCGATTCCAGGATGGGTTGTCACTCTATTTTCCCATTATTTATATTGGTTGCTGCGTTTCATATCGCGAATGGCCTGAATCGATAACCTGACGAGCAAAATGACGCATAAGAACAATCCCCCGTATGCGGCTGTATTCAAGTAAATTGCGTACACCGTATCGATGAATTGGGCAATCGCCAGCAAGGCTGCTGATATGAACCCGAACGTAATTCCCGACATCAATAAGACGAACCTGGAAAATAACTGCATGACGAATCCGGAGTTATGCTTATCGGAAAACACGTCATGGTGCAAAATAATCTTGCCGCCTTCTACTCGACGGATCAATTGGTCGATGCGTTTCGGCAGTTTGGCGACTTCCGGCAAGATGAGCACCAATTCCTCCTCGATGCGTTCTTTTGTCGCGAGCGGCTGTTTAAATGGTTTTTTCAACACAGAGGTTTTGTATTCTTTCGCGAAGCTTTTCGCTTCCGTGAACATATCAAAATTCGGGTCGATGGTGTGCAGGGTGCTGTCGAGGCTGATCAACGACCTTAACGCAATCCCGACGGACGGATAAAACGCCAAACCGAATTCGCGAATGACATCGAATAAGGAATGGATCAATTCGGCGGTTGGTATGCGGTCGACATAGGAAATCTTCAGTAAAATCTCCCCGATAGCCTGTTCAAATTTCGCCCCGTCGATTTTCTCGCTGTTTTCCACCAGCTTTCTGACCGCATCATGGACGATGCTTGCATCGTTTTGCTGGATGCCGATGATGAAATGATTGAGCGCTTCTTGCTGAGGCGCTGTTAAGCGACCGACCGAACCAAAATCAAGCAAAATGGGTTTGCCATCCGTTTCATCGATGAAAATATTCCCAGGATGCGGATCGGCGTGAAATATACCCGAAAACAGCATTTGTTCCAGAAATGAAAACAGCACCGTGCGACCGAATTTTTTCGGTTCGACATTGAAATGGCGAAACACCGCATCGCCTTTTGAAATGCTTTTGCCCTGGAAATACTGCATGACAATAATCGTTGAATTGCTGTATTCCCGGTAGACTTTCGGGATTTTGACTTGATTTTTGCTGTCTTCCAGGGCATTTCTCACTTGGATCATATTGCGCATTTCGATTTCGAAATCGATTTCCTCGCGCAAGCCGTTGGCGAATCCGACTGCCAATTCACGGAATCCGATATTTTGTGCCCATGTGGATTTGCTGGACACCCATTCGGCAAATTCCACGAGAATATCTAAATCGTCTCGCATGATGGCGCTCACTTCCGGCCGCTGCATCTTGATGATGACTTCTTCATTGGTCTTGCGCAGCACACCGCGGTGTATTTGGCCGATTGATGCCGAGGCGAGCGGTTCTTTCTCGAGCTTGGAAAATACTTCTTCAATGGGCTGTGCCATGGATTTTCTCAAAATTGCCGTCACTTGCTCTTTTGGCAAAGCTCTGACGTTTTGCTGCAGCTGGCTCAGTTCCTCGATGAAGACAGGTGCGAACAAATCCGTCCTCGTCGACAATACTTGGCCGAATTTGATGAACACGCCCCCGGCTTCTTCAAGCGTCCTGCGGAAAGCGACCGCAAGCTCCCGGTTGTTTTCGCGGTGCCGCGCATACTTCAATGTGCTGGAAATGCCGTTCTTGACTGCAATCTCCAGCACTTTGCTTAAGCGTTTCTGGCGTCTCCAACGGCTGCGCAGCCTTTTCCAGATGAATTTGCGGTTCGTGATGCGTTCACCGCGGTCACCCAGTTCAATCGGATCGAATAATTCCAGTATCAAGTAGAATAGCATCGAAATCATCAACATGCTGCCGATCCAAATGACGGTGCTGGTGTCTGTCAGCATCGTTGCGAAGGCATCGTCCATGAATTCGGTATAACGCAAATAGGAATACCAATAGACAAATGTCGTTAGGACAATCCCCAGCACGACGGACAATATACGTTTTGTGAAATTCACTTTCGACCCCATCAACCGGCCGCTGACGAAATAAATAAAAATGGCGATGACCAGCATTTCAGCAATCATCCGTACATATATGACCATTCGCGGACTCCTTTCGCTGAACCATAGAACCAACGATAAATTGCTGGTTCGTTTTTTAGAATACAACTATATTCCTTCTACATATGTACTTTCGAGGTATCGCCATACCCTTCCTGCTTTTTGTTTGCTGTGAATGAATTTTGCTTGTTGGCGGTTTTTTCTTTTTCATATTAAACCTTATGTAGTTTATTACATTTATATTTTATATCCAGCTTATCCTGCTGAATTATCTTTTTCACTCGTGGGATTCCGCTTGCTCCTTGACCCTGTTCATGAAGTTCAACACGGTATTTCGGGCTGCTTTTTTGCTGCCTGCCAAAAGCATCATTTTCCCTGTGACGCTCATGCCTTTGTTTTGCCCTTCATAAACAAAACGCGTGCTCTGCGCTGACTCTTTTTCCAAACTGAACGCATAGCGTACTTTGAACATCTGCCCCATCTCAAAAGCCGTCTCCCTGTATTTTCTTTCCGGTTCATCCACATACGACAAGGTTTCAACAATATAGCGTTGCTGCTGTTTGCCCTCCGTATACACTTGCGCGTGTTTTGCGCCTGCTGCATTATTCTCCCCTTCGAGCAGATCGTGTGATTCCACTTTTGGCATGATGCGCTGGATCTCTTCGTCCTGGAACAGTTCCCAAACCCGGTCAATCGGTGCTTCGATGACCATTTGCTCTTTCCATTTGACCATTTTTCTCATCCTTTCATGAACTCTTTTCTACAATTTCTTCAAATGCATACCGCTGTCCGCCAATTCCGTTACAATGGAAAAAGTACAACGATATGGAGTGATCTGATGAGAACCTCAACGATACTGTTTATTTTTTTACTGGTGATGCATCTATTGACCGTCCTCAACACCTTGTTGTTTGGCGGCAATTTAAATGATCTCGTGTTCTGGTTCAATTCCGCCTTATTTATGGCGGCGCTCGCTGTGTTTGTTTACCGGCGCGGCATATTCGACGCCAAAGAAACGCCTGCTGGCGAAACTGCCAAAAAACACAAATGAATTGCTGCCATCAGCAATTCATCAATCCCCTGTAAAACACCGCCTGAGATGGGCGGTGTTTTTTCAATTAATTCTTTTCATATGATTGAAGAATTTCTTCACATTTACCGGACAGCATGCCAGACCCAGCGAAACCTCGCAGCAAGCCTTTGACGGTCAGGTTCGTGAATTTAGGACCCATGCCCGCTGCCTGCTGTTCAAAAGCTTTTATATCGCCGCTATAGCCACGGATCAATTGCGTGAATACCTGCAGTTCAGCTTTTGACAAATCATGCACCACGATCGCCTCGTGGATCGTTGGCTCTTGCATTTTCTCTTCCAATAGATTCCCGAGCAACACTAACAGAGTCCGGTTATGAAACTTCAGTTTTTCGATTTCCTGATGCAAGCGCTCGGCTTCATCGTGTCCCATCTGCCAAGCTCCCTTTACTTCATTGTAATCACTTTGTATTCGTATCCTTCAGTTCGAGGTGATCAATGAAATTATATTTTTGGATCTCCCAGCGCTGGCTGGCATAAGACAAGTGATTCATGCCGCCATTTTGCAAACGGACTTCGCCGTCGTATTCCCCGTACGCCAATTGTTCCAGTATGGCATTGATGACGCCACCGTGCGCCACAACGAGCACACGCTGGTTCCCGAAGCGTTCATTGAGTTGAGCAAGCCCATTTGACAACCTGCCGTGGAATTCTTCCGGCTGTTCCTGGCCAGGGTAATTCTTGTCCGGATACAAGCCGTAACGCTCTTCCGCTGTCATGCCTTCTGCTTTGCCGAAATGCTTTTCCTGGAACTCTTCCATTTCAAATACCGGCAAACGCATCGTTTCGTTGATGATCGCCGCGGTCTCTTTGGCGCGCTTGAGCGGGCTCGTCACGATGACGTCCCACGCTTCTCCCGTCAAATGATATCCACACGCGCGTGCTTGCAACTTCCCTGTGTCGTTCAGCGGCACGTCCGTCGTTCCTTGGATGCGGCCTATCTTATTCCATTCTGTTTCTCCGTGCCGAATCAGGCAGATTGTCGTCATCGTCCTCTACTTCCCTTCTGCTGTTAGTTGATTAATTGCTGCCAGCCATCAATCTTCGCGTTGTTTTGTTTTGCGTTGTTTGCTCCAGCGCCAGAACATAATCGCTTCCCCGATCACCACACCAATCGCACCGGCAGCGACCAAGGTCGATGTATCCGGGTCATCGTTGATCAAAAATGCAATGATGACGCCCACTACGAGTCCGCTCAGTAGAACGGCATATGCATTTTTGCGTGATTGCAGATAATCCACTTTCTCGCACCCTTTCTTGTTGCTTATTATTCCATCTTGCCGAAGTTTTCCTGAGAACGCAAGAATTGTCAGCATCCAGAGTTGCCTGTACTGCTATATTGTCTTGTATGCTGGTTTTAATTTTTTCAATAACCTTATGTAGTTTAATACATGTAAATTAAATAAAAAGATATTAAAAAAATAGAGCCAGTTTCGGCTCTATTTCGTTTCAACCACGAACGATGTCATTTTTGTGATTTGCAGCTCGCCGTCTCCTTGCCATTCATAAAAATCGCAATAACAGTATTTACGCTCCCTATCATTTCCGCCTGTTGCGGTCATGACGCCTTTTACCGCACCTTCCTGCCCCGCCGCAATGATGGTGTCGATCTCAAACGCCATCTGCGTGTAATCCTGCATCCCAAAAGCCGCATCCACTACTGCCTGCCTTCCCTTTAAAGGCATCGTCCCGACCATGATCCATTCCACATCGTCCGAAACATGCTGTTCAATGAATTCTTTCTTGCCTTTGAAAAAAGCATCGTTGAAATCCCTTAAAAAATCGGTGGTACTGCTCGTCTTCATGGTTTTCCACTCCCTCATACTAGTAAGGATTCATTGGCTGAACAGCTGATGCTTTTTTTATCTGAATATTCAACTTATTTACAGTTTACTCTCTTTGCTGCACCCTGCCTAGCCTATTGTTTCCGATTTCCCCTGTTTATTTCGCTTCCAACTCTTCAAGCTTGATTTTTTCGTTGCTTGTCTCCCTTAAATGGTTATAATGGAAAAATGCATTGTTACATTAAGCACTGGGAGGATACATCCATATGGCCAAAAAACAATTTTTCATTACCGCAGAAGAAGGCTTGCATGCGCGTCCTGCTGCAGCACTTGTCAGTGAAGCGAACCGCTTCCAATCAGAACTCTCGCTCGAATTCAAAAACCGGACTGTCAACTTGAAATCCATACTCGGCGTCATGGGGCTTGGGATTCCGACCCGCTCTACCGTCACGATCCATGCGGACGGTGAGGACGCACAACAAGCAATACTTGGCACAACCGCCCTATTGGAAGCGCAAGGCATGATCGATTCAGGGCAATAACGCCTTTGAGCGCATTTAACAGCCGCTGTTCCATAGGCACAAAAAAACCGCCATCCGGTAATTACCGGATGGCGGTTTTTCAATTATGCAGCTGTCGTGATATTTTTCTTCAGCAAGCCGACGAGAATCGCTGTCACGAATGAACCAGCGAGGATAGCGGCCAAATACATCAAGATACTTGAAATTGCACCGCCGTCTATTAAGCCAATGACGAATACGCCGCCGTGTGGTGCACGAAGCCCGATGTCAAACAACATGACGAGCGCGCCGGTCGTGGCCGCACCTGCAACTGCTGACGGGATGACACGAGCCGGGTCGGCTGCAGCAAACGGGATGACGCCTTCAGTGATGAAACTAGCGCCGAGAACATACGCCGTCTTGCCGGCTTCGCGTTCCGGCTTGGTGAATTTCTTCTTGAACATCGTTGTTGCAATGGCCAGTCCAAGCGGTGGGACCATGCCCGCTGCCATAACGGTTGCCATGAAGTTGAAGTTCTGTGCATCGAGCATGGCGATGCCGAATGTGTAAGCGGCTTTGTTGACCGGGCCGCCCATATCGACTGCCATCATGCCGCCAAGTAAAAGTCCGACAAGAACCAGATTGGTGCCGCCAAGGCTTTCAAGGAAAGCGGAGATTCCAGTATACACTTGAGTCAAAGGCGGGTTGATCAGCATCATGATGACCCCTGTGATCAGAATGCTGAATACCGGGTAGAACAATACCGGTTTCAATCCTTCCAGGCTTTGCGGAATGCCCGAGAACACTTTCTTCACTAGCAACGTCACGTAACCGGCAAGGAAACCAGCGATTAAACCGCCGAGGAAACCGGAACCGCCGCTAGCTTCTTCAACGCCTGTGACCGTGATTGCAAGCAAGCCACCGATCATCCCTGGAGCAAAACCTGGACGGTCAGCAATGCTCATCGCGATAAATCCGGCAAGGACAGGAACCATCAAGAAGAACGCCGTGCCGCCGCCGATGGTTGACAGCATCGCAGCAAACTCATTGTATTCCGGGCTATTCGGATCTGCCGCGTTAATGCCAAAGAAGAACGACAGGGCGATCAAGATCCCGCCGCCGACGACGAATGGCAGCATGTTCGAAACGCCGTTCATCAAATGCTTGTAGAATCCTGATTTTGTCTCTGTGCCGGCATCCGCATCTTTGGTACGGTCATGCTTATAGACAGGCGCATCTTGTGCCAGTGCGCGGTCCAAAAGCTGGTCCGCTTCGTAGATCGCTTTGCCGACTTGCGTTTGGATGACGTGCTTGCCATCGAATCTTGCCATTTCAACTTTTGTATCGGCAGCGACGATAATGGCATCCG
The DNA here is from genome assembly GCF_018283455.1 of Planococcus sp. MSAK28401. Classification (NCBI taxonomy): domain Bacteria; kingdom Bacillati; phylum Bacillota; class Bacilli; order Caryophanales; family Caryophanaceae; genus Planococcus; species Planococcus alpniumensis. The sequence continues at coordinate 1,814,743 of NZ_JAAMTH010000001.1, forward strand.
CTTCCGCGATTTCTGCATCAGTCAAGCGGTTTTTCACGCCGCTCGATCCGTTCGTTTCCACTTTCAAGTTGATGCCGCGCTCTTTCGCACGCCCGTTAAGCTTCTCAGCCGCCATATAGGTATGTGCGATGCCTGTCGGGCAAGCCGTAACCGCTAGGATCTTGCCGCCTGTAGCGGGTTCTGCTGTGCCGGCAACCGGTGCGCTGTCATCTGCTTGTTCTGGGCCGTCCACTTCCGCTTCTTTCGCAGAGACGATATCAAGCACTTGCTGTTTCGACTCGGCTTCTAGGATATTGACGCGGAATTTCTCATCCATCAAAAACGTTGCGAGGCGAGACAAGGCTTCCAAGTGATCATCATTTGCCCCGGCTGTTGCCGCAATCATGAAAAACAGCTGTGCCGGCTGCCCGTCCAACGATTCAAAGTCAATCCCGTCAAAAGAACGGCCGAACGCAATGGCCGGTGTTTTGACCGCTTCGGATTTTGCGTGGGGAATGGCGATGGTATCGCCGATCCCTGTCGTGCTTTGTTCTTCGCGTGCCAGGATATCTTTCGTGAATTGCTTTTTGTCTTTCAATTTCCCGGCCTGGTCCAGTTGCCCAGCCAGTTCGTCCAATACTTCCCGTTTGGAGCGGGCTTTCAGATCCAGAATGATGGTGTTTTCCGTCAATAATTGTGTAATTCTCATTTTGTCACATCCTTTTCTTCGAATGGGGTTACGGTTACTTCTGGGAGCAATTGTTCCACATCTGCCTGTTCGCATAAATCGGTCCGAAAAGCAGTGGCGCTTCCGCTGGCGACGCCGTATTGGAACGCTCTATCTGGCTTTTGATGCTGAATATAAGAAGCGATGAATCCTGAGACTAAGGAATCTCCAGAGCCGACGGTGTTGACGACTTTGCCTTTTGGCACCTGGGCTGTGTAGCGATGTTCACGGGAAGCATAGATGGCTCCTGCCCCGCCCATGGAGACGACGACATGTTGGACCCCTCTTTCCACCAGCAGGCTGGCATAATGGAAAGCTTGTTGTGGGGTGGTGATTTCCACCCCGAACATCTCTCCGAGTTCATGCTCGTTCGGTTTAATGAGGAAAGGCTTCGTGTCCAGCAATTCCTTCAGCGCGGGACCTGACGTGTCGAGCACGAAATGAATGCCCCGCTCCTGGCAACGATCGGCGAGATCCTTGAAGAATTGGGTCGGAACCGATGACGGCAAGCTGCCCGCCAAGACGAACCAATCGCCTTGTGCCATAACGGCAATCTTTTCTTTCAATTGTTCAAGCTGCGCTTCCTCCAGCACCGGGCCTGGCCCATTCAATTCGGTTTCTTCGTCGGTCTTGATTTTGACATTGATTCGCGTGATGGCGCCGGTATCGATAAAATCGGTTTCGATGCCTTCTGCGTCCAGGAACTCTTCAATAAAGCGCCCTGTAAAACCACCAGCGTATCCGAGCGCACGGCTTTTCAGGCCCAAACGGCTGAGTACGCGCGAGACATTGATGCCTTTGCCGCCGGGGTAATAATACACTTCATCCGAACGGTTCAAGGCGCCGCTTTCAAAATGCGGCAAATAGGCTGTGTAATCAATGGATGGAGCGAATGTGCATGTGTAGATCATTGTGTCACCACCTTAATTGTCGTTTGTCGTTCGATTTCTACTAATGCATCATCCGGCAAGCCGTCGATGATAAGTGCGGACCGGCTTAAGTCGAATATGTGCGCAAAACTGACTTTGCCGAATTTTGATTGGTCCGCCAGCACATAACAGCTTCTGGATAATTCCCCGGCTCTTCGTTTGACGGCCGCTTCTTCGGGGTCCGGTGTCGTGAACCCGTGGCCGGGGTGAATCCCGTTGACGCCAAGAAAGCTTTTATCAAAGCGGTAATTCTCCAGCGACTGGTTGGCCTGAGGACCAACCAAAGCACCCGTGCGCGACTTGATGAATCCGCCCGTCAAATAAGAAGTGATCCCATGCTCGATCAAGGCTTCCAGATGGCTCAGGCCATTTGTGACAACGGTTACATCTTTATCTTTTAAAAAAGGAATCATTTGCGCCGTCGTCGTGCCTGCATCCAGGAACAGCGAGTCTCCTGTTTTGACGAGTGAGGCCGCATAGCGCGCGACCAGCTGTTTTTCCTTTAGGTTCTTTGCTGCCTTATCCGACAGGCTCGGTTCTGGCACATTTTGGGCGACCCGGCTGGCGCCGCCAAAAACGCGTTCCAGCTTCTGTAATTCCTCAAGTTCCGTCAAATCCCGGCGGATGGTGGATTCTGAAGCCGCTGTCAGTTCGACCAGCTCCTGGATTTTAATGCTCTGCTTTTCTTTCAAAAGGTTTAAAATCAGTTGATGCCGCTCCGTGGTCAGCATTCCCTCACCTTCTTTTCTTTTCTGATTAAATAGATAATACTTGAAATCGTTTTCAAAATCAATCACAATCTTTCATAAGAAGTCAAATTCATTCAAAAAAAGAATGAATACCGCTCAAATACGTTCATCCATAGGAGGAAATCAACATGGTAGAAAAACAATATACAATTACTGACGAAGCAGGCATCCACGCTCGCCCGGCATCCGCACTTGTCGGTTCGATTTCAAAATTCCAATCGGACATCACGCTCGGCTTCAATGGCAAACAAGTCAACTTGAAATCGATTCTCGGCGTCATGTCGCTCGGCATTGCATCAGGGTCAACCGTGACGATCGCTGCGGACGGAACGGATGAAGAACAAGCGATGGCCAAAATCGACGAAGTGCTGAAAGCGGAAGGAATCTCCAACCAATGACAAGCCCTCTCTCCGGTATCGCAGCCTCCACTGGGATCGCCATCGCCAAAGCGTTCCGCCTGGAAAATCCGGAATTGACCGTTGAACAGCAACAAGTGGGCAATCCTGCAGAAGAAATCGCCCGCTTTGATGCAGCCGTGGCACAAGCGGCCGCCGAACTTGTAATTATCCAGCAAAAGACCGCACAACAAATCAGCGATAAAGAAGCCGCGATTTTCGGCGCCCATTTGCTGGTCTTGAGCGACCCAGAACTGATTGGGCCAATCAAAGAGCGCATTTCAGCGGAAAGCGTCAATGCAGAATTCGCGTTGCGGGAAACAAGCGATATGTTCATCACAATGTTTGAAGCGATGGACAATGAGTATATGAAAGAACGCGCTGCTGATATCCGGGACGTTCGCAAACGCTTGCTGTCCCATCTGCTCGGCGTCAAAATCCAAGACCCGAGCATGATTGATGAGGAAGTCATCGTCATTGCCGAAGATTTGACACCTTCCGATACCGTTCAATTGAATGCCCAGTTCGTCAAAGGCTTCATTACCGATATCGGCGGGCGCACTTCGCATTCGGCTATCCTTGCGCGCACCTTGGAAATCCCGGCAGTGGTCGGTGCCCAAAACGCCATGGCCACGATCCACAATGGCCAAACGGTAATTATCGATGGCTTGGCAGGCAAAATCATCGTCGACCCTGACGCAGCGACCATCCAGGAGTTCGAGCAGGAAAAGTTGGCTTATGACGCCCAAAAAGCCGAATGGGCCAAGCTCAAAGATGAGCCGACGATAAGTGCAGACGGGCAGCATGTGGAACTTGCCGCCAATATCGGCACGCCAAAAGACCTTGCCGGCGTGCTCGAACATGGCGCGGAAGGCATCGGCCTTTACCGTACCGAGTTTCTCTATATGGGAAGAGACGCCTTCCCGACAGAAGACGAACAGTTTAACGCCTATTCTAAAGTGTTAAAAGGCATGGACGGCAAGCCGACCGTTGTCCGGACACTCGACATCGGCGGCGATAAAGAACTCACGTATCTGGACTTGCCAAAAGAAATGAATCCGTTTCTTGGCCTGCGCGCGATTCGATTGTGCTTAGAGATGCCGGAGCTCTTCAGAACGCAGCTGCGTGCCTTATTGCGCGCAAGCGTCCATGGCAATTTGAAGATCATGTTCCCGATGATTGCAACGCTAGAAGAATTTCGCCAAGGCAAAGCTTTGCTGGAAGAAGAAAAGGCCAAGTTAACGGATGCCGGCATCCCGGTGAGCGACTCCATTGAAGTCGGCATCATGGTGGAGATTCCTTCTACCGCCGTTATGGCGGATGTCTTCGCGAAAGAAGTGGATTTCTTCTCCATCGGCACGAATGACTTGATCCAGTACACGATGGCTGCTGACCGCATGAACGAACGGGTGTCGTATCTGTACCAACCGTTCAATCCGGCCATCTTGCGCTTGGTGAAGATGGTTATCGACGCAGCGCATAAAGAAGGAAAATGGGCTGGCATGTGCGGCGAGATGGCCGGCGACGACATCGCCATTCCGATTCTTCTCGGGCTCGGCTTGGATGAATTCTCCATGAGCGCTTCTTCTGTTTTGAAGGCGCGTGCACAGATCAGCCGTCTGTCAAAACAAGAAATGGCTTCGCATACCGACCAAATTCTCGCGCTTTCGTCCTCTCAAGAAGTCGAAGCGTATGTTAAAGGAATCAGCTGAAAAAACCCCTGAATGCCAAAAAGGCGTTCAGGGGTTTTTCGTGTGATTAAAATGGGTTGGTCGCCCATTGTTTTGACAATGGAATAAAGATGCGCGGGTTCAATTTCAGTTGCGAAACGATGTATTCCGCGATGTCTTCCGGCTGCATGAACTTTTCTTTTTCCTGTTCCGTTTCATTGCCGGAATCGGTCATGCTTGTCACGACACGGCTCGGTGCCAAAGCGAAAACACGGATATTGTCGGGGCGCACTTCCTGCATCAAAGCCTCGCTCATGCCGAGCACTGCGAATTTCGACGCGCTATAGGCGCTTGAGCCTTTCGTGCCTTTGAGCCCTGATGATGAGGAGATGTTGACGATGTCGCCCCCTTGTTTTTCCACCATCTGCGGCAGCACCGCTTTCGTCATATGGACCATGCCCATCAAATTGATATTGAGCATATTTTGCCAATCCTCGGTTTCGAGTTCCATGAACTTGCCGTATTTTCCGATTCCTGCATTATTGATGAGGATATCGATCGTGCCGAGTTCATCGGTCAATTTCTCGACGGCCGCTTCGACTTGCTTGGGGTCCGACACATCCGCAACCGCAAATGCTGCGCGGCCCCGCAACGATTGGATTTCTTTCGCTAATTGCTCGATTTCTTTTTGTGTCCTAGCGATCAACCCGACGGCCACGCCTTCATTGGCCAGTGCCAGGGCGGTTGCCCGGCCGATGCCGCGCCCTGCTCCTGTTATAATTGCTGTCTTTTCTGTTAACACTTGTCCCACTTTATTTTCCGCCCTTCAGTTAAATGAATTTTCTCTGCTCTAGTCTTTGCCCCTAAACGGGCGGCGGTAAACCGGCGGATTGCCTGAGGATTAAAGTTTTTTTCAGCAAACAGCCTCAGCCTTGCTTTTGGAAATAATCCAACAAACCTTGCGCGCTGACCTGTAAGTCCATTTCGATATAGGGCATCACGCGGTGCGGCTGCTTGACGCCTTTCTCTGCCAGCTGCGCCATGACCGGTGCCAACAGCCGTTTCGCCAATTGGTCCGCGGATTCTTCCTGGCGGTAGGCAGCCGCCCCTTGTTCGACAAACAGTTCGAGCCATTCCAGCACCTGCTCTAGCGCTGCATCAGGGTTATGCGCAGCGCTGAAATGCCCGAAATAAAGTACATCAAGTTGCTGCCGTTCCATCCGTTCGATGGATGCCTTCATCGCCTTAGGGTCGAATTGGTTTGGCGAGGTGGACGGCAAGTAAAAATCGATGCCGTCTTCGATCAGCTGGGCATAGCGGATGCCGGCTGTATCCCCTGCGAAAAACCCGTTTGACACAGGGTCATAGATGCCGAAATGATGCTTGGCATGGCCCGGCGTATCCCAAAACTCAAGCGTACAGTCCGGGCCGATCTGCAGCCGGTCGCCTTCCGTTTTGATATCGATGCGGTGTTCGGGCACCGGGACAATCGGATTGAACAAGTCATCGAATTGGTCACCGTATACTGCGCGCGCGCCGGCGATGAGACGGCTCGGGTCTGCCAGGTGCCTGGCGCCTTTCGGGTGGACGATGAGTGTCGCGTTCGGGCAGTCCTGCAAGAGTAAGCCCGCTCCCCCGGCGTGGTCGAGGTGGATGTGGGTCACGATGATGTAACGGACCTCATCGAGTGAGATGCCGAGTTCGTTCAATCCTTGTTTCACATGCTCCACCGACGGGCTCGGTCCTGTTTCAATAATGGTCAGCTGCTGTTCCATGATGACGTAGCTGCCTGTTCGCTGTTCGAGGCCGAGATCGAAACCGTCGATCAATTGAATGCGGTCGTTCAACTTGCTAATTGCCATGCTGGCACCCCTTTCTGTTTGTTTTCAGTCTACCAAAGCCCGGGCTTGCCTCACAACTCGGCACATAAAAACGCCGCCAGAATTCGGCGGCGTTTCCCATCAATTGCTGGATGGGCTATAGGAAGTCAATGGAATGTCTTCATAGTCTTCCGGGTCCAATGAGTAGACGCTGTCATCGGCAACGCCTTCGACAATGGCCGTCAAGCCGCGCTCCACCGATTTGACCAATTGGCCTTTTTCTTTTTGCCCAAGCGACTGGGTTTGGCCGCGTACTTCAAACAACACGGTGCCGCTGCCATTCAGCGCATAGCTGCCAAGCGCTGTGCCCGGCAAATCGAGCCCTTGTGAATAAAGCGAGATATTGGTGAATTTCGAATTGCCGTAGGACTGCAGCTCCTCATACGCTGCTACATTCAGCTGACGTGAAAAATCATAATTGTAGCGGTCTGCATATTCGCTGTATTTCGCCCCTTCAGCAGTCGATGGGTCCGGGACGAATTGTGCGGACAGCGATAATGTCACTGGATCCGGCGTGCCATCGACATAATACATCCCTTGGTGATGCAGGTCGATAAAGACGTCGACGGTGCCGTATTCCGCTTGCAACGATTTATAGACCTCGCGTGACACTTGGGCTTCTTTCGTGATAAACCAGCCCGGTTCGTTCGATGCGCCAGGGAAATCTTCGGCTTGTGGTACATAGTCCAGGTCCGGGTTAAAATCGCGGTTGACATCAAAGCCTGGGTTGGCGCCGTAATCATAGCTTTGGCTGATTCCGCGATCCAAATAATTCCATGATGGCGTTGCAGCGGCGAGTTCCGGATAATCCGCCACGACATCGCTCCATGTCATGCTATTGCGGCGCTTATCGCCTTCTGAGGCATCCGGATTCATCATCGGCATGAAGACGATCGTCACTTCGTCGCGCAAGGCTTTCGCCGCTTTCGAGTTGCCGGATAGGGTTTTCAACATATTCAAAATGGCCACAGTGCCTGTTTTTTCGTTTCCGTGAATCTCACTTTGGATCAGCAGCACTTTATCGCCGGTCCCGACAGTCGCCGTATAAATATCGCGGCCTTCAAAGGATTGGCCGGCAACATCCACGGAAACCGAGCCTTTGCTGTTGGCTTCGATGCGTTGAAGTTCTTTTTGCAACTCCGCATAATCGATAAATCCGGAAATGGCGTTGTCATGATGGTGTTCAGTCGGCTGTGCAGGCTCTGCTGCTTGCACCGGCATCGCAAGCATCGCACAAAGCCCCGCCATCGTCATTGTCTTGAATATGTGTTTTTTCACTATCCCCACTCCTTTTCATTGAATAGGCTGAGTATAGCAAAGCTTGTCAATCTCGCCTATAGTTGTCAGAAATTTCAGTTCTTTGGATATATAATCCACAGCGTCAATCGCCCTTCGCCCGTTACCATTGCCGGAGCGCAAATTTCGAGCTCGCTGATTTTAATTGTTTCGTGGGACGAAATACCTGCAGCATCCAGTTGGCAACTGAAGATATTCATCAGTAAAATACTGATTTCTCCGTTAGTTTCTATAAATGGCGCTTTAGGGTTTGCCTATTGCCCTGAATCGGCTACAGTTATACCATCAAGGAAGAAACTGGAGGTTTTCATATGAACGATCCACAAATCCCGCAAGACAGCCTCATCTGGTCTCAGGAAATGGTACGCAGCACATTGCCAAAACGCGCACAAGACAGCCATAAAGGTGTGTTTGGAACGGCGCTATTAGTAGCCGGAGGCCCGGATATGCCCGGGGCTGCCTTGATTTCCGGGCTCGGCGCGTTAACAAGCGGCGTCGGGAAATTGGCAATCGGGACATACCGCGAAACCATCCGCAGCATCGCTCACGCGGCGGCCGAAGCGACGTATGTACCGGATGCGCTGATCCATATCGCCAACGGCACCCATTCACTCACTTCCTATAAAGCCATCGCCTGTGGGCCTGGCACCTTGCCGGATGCCTTGACCGAAGCCGCTATTGACAGTTTGCTGAAGTCTTCTGCCCCACTCATTCTCGATGCAGGTGCATTGAGCGAACGAAGCTATGCCAAAAGAAGCGCCCCGCTTATCTTGACGCCGCACGCCGGTGAATTCAGCCGGATCTCTGGTTATTCAATGGAGCAGCTTAGCGAGTCTCCCGGTTCGTGTGCTTCTGCATTTGCCACGGAACACAATTTGACGCTCGTCTTGAAAGGCCCCCGAACAACTATCGCGTTTCCGGACGGCGAACTGTTCCGCAACCCGACAGGAAATGCCGCGCTTGCAAAAGGCGGCACGGGCGATATGCTGACCGGCATAATGCTCGGCATGCTATGCTGCCATGAAAACTGGCGCTACGCCGTTTTGAATGCCGTTTACTTGCACGGAGCGTGTGCGGACGAATTCATCAAAACCCGCTCCCCCCACACCATGTTGGCACGCGATATTGCGGAGCTGCTGCCGGAAGTATGGAAACAATTCGAGTGATCTGTTGTTCGGAAAATCGTCACATGCGTAATAGCCTGGCTGTGAATTAGTTCACAGCCAGGCTATTTTTTGTTTGTTAGGCTGAAAGTGACTTGAAAGGAGTGTTCGACATGATGAAAAGACTTGGCTACGGCAGCATTTTTCTGTTGATTCTCGCTGTCATTGCCATCGGCGTCTTATCCAGTGAACTGTCTGCTGAAAAATCGATAACAGCGGAAGGCCAGCTAGATAAGGTTGAAACCGCCCAAACAGACCAAGCGACAGCAGGCGTCGCCCACAATCCGCCGTCTTTGGATGAGGTACCGGAAGGACCTGAAGGCGAAGCGGTGAAACGCGGCTATGAACTGGTTAATAACACTTCGGAAGTATTGCGCGCAGATGCCGCCAGCGTAGACGATGGCCAACAACGCGTTAATGAATTGTCCTGTACTAGCTGCCATGCAGGAGCCGGGCTTGAGAAAGATTCCTCTTCACTCGTCGGCATGGCTTCCGCTTACCCGATGTATATCGGGCGTTCGGGTGAAATGGTCACACTCGAAGAGCGCATCAACGGCTGCATGGTCCGTAGCATGAACGGTGAAATGTTTGCAGAAGACGATGAGGACATGGATGCCATGGTTGCCTACTTCAAATATATTTCCGAAGGCATTCCGCAAGGTGCAGAAATGCCTTGGCGCCACCAGAATACCATGGAAGACGTTCCGGTGCCCGATGTCGATAATGGAGAGAAGCTTTACCAGGCAAGTTGTGTAGCCTGCCACGCAGCTGATGGCGCCGGCACCGGCTCGAACAGCGGTCCTGCCCTATGGGGAGAGGGCTCGTTCAACGACGGTGCAGGACTTGCACGCATGTCGAAGATGGCCGGCTATTTGCAGAACAATATGCCAAAAGGCGCTGAGAATACATTATCCGACCAGGAGGCTAGCGACCTGGCTGCTTTCGTCCTGTCACAGGATCGCCCCGAATGGAAAGGGCATGAACAAGATTGGCCAAACGGCGACCGGCCCCCGGATGCCATGACTAAAGAACGGCGTGATCAAGTGACAGACGGCACGATCGATTGGAACGAAGTGCTCGGAAAAGATGCCAAGTAAAAAACACCCATCGCCAAAAATCGGTGATGGGTGTTCTCTTGCCTATCATTCCACAGGTTTTTGGCAAGCGAGCTGGATGACATGCGACAAGCCATTATGCAACTTGCCTTCATGCCGCTCGACTTCCCCTGTGAAAAAATGGGTAATTTTAAACTCCTGAAAAGCCTCGAGCACTTCTTCTGGACGGTACAGGAATGATTCCTGTTTCGGGCCGCCGGTGCCATAAGCGGATTGGTCGACGGAATATACTTCCATCAGGAAATGGCCGCCCGGTTTCAATGCATGCCGGATGCCATCGAATGTTTTGTGCTGCACGTCTTTTGGATAATGGCCGAATACGCAAATGATGAGGTCCCAGGCTCCTTCTGCCCATTCAGCGTGTGCCAGGTCTACTTGCTCTGTCAAAACCGCCACGTGGCGTTCTTCTACCAGCCGCTCCGTCTTATCCAATCCGCTTCTCGCCAAATCCCAAGCGGTGACATCCATGCCCTGTTCAGCCAGATAGACGGCGTTGCGGCCCTCGCCTTCCGCTATCGCAAGCGCTCGTCCAGACAGCCTGAGCTTATTTTGCATCATTTCGATAAACTGGTTTGGGTCTGTCCCATATACATATTCAGTTGTTTGAAAGCGTTCATGCCATGTAGCCATATAGCACCTCCTGATGCAGTCTTGATTCAATCATAATCGACAAACAAAAAAGATGAAAAGATTGTGCTTTCCGCTATAATGGAAAGCGCCAGGCATAAGATTTTCAATACGGACGGAGGTATCTTTATAATGAATAGACACCGTACTGGACAAAGCCATTGAGCTATGTTCCGATACTGCACCTGACCGTTCCTGCGGTATGGGTTTCTGTACTTTTGGCAGCCGCAGCGGCAAGCCTGCTGATGCGCGCCGCGAATGGGCATAAACCTGGCGAATGGTACTGGAACGCTTTGGCGCTTTACGTCCTGACATGGAAGCTCAGCTACATCGTTTTCCATTTGCCGCATTTTCTTGACATGCCTTTATCCATTCTTTATTTTAACGGCGGATTGTACGGGCATTTGCTCGCCATAGTATCGCTTATCGGCTATTTGGCCTTAGCACAAAGAAAACAGGCTGCCGTGGCGGAACAGGCTGCCACTGCCTGGCTATTGTTTTTTCTGGCATATCAGTCCATCCTGCATTATTTTGACGCCCAGTTTATGCAAGCAGCCCTTCAAACCGCGCTTTTCGCAGCAGCTATCGTGGCCATCCGCATGCTGGGAAAACGGTCAGACGTCCCGAATGGCTTATTGCTTACCGCGTTTTTCACAGTGGAACTGCTCATCCTAAGCGCATTCGGCCCGCTAGTGACTTGGCAAAATGCGACGCTCATTGTTGTTGCCGCATTCACGATCGCCATGTACATACGTTTTGAACAGAAAGGACCGAGCAAATGATAAAAAAAGCCATCATCGGCATATTGCTGGTTGCAGCGATCGCCATCATTGCCATTAATTTCTTTGAAGAAGATGCTCAGCCAATCGACACGAGCGAATCCGCCACTTCCGCAAGCGCACAAGACGCGTCACTTGCCGAAGGCCTCTCACAAGGTCAGTTAGCCCCCGATTTCACATTGACTGACCAAAACGGCGAAACGGTCAAACTATCCGATTACCGCGGCAAAAAAGTCATCTTGAACTTCTGGGCGACCTGGTGTCCCCCATGCCGAGCTGAAATGCCGCATATGCAGGAATTTCACGAAAACAACGCAGACGGCGATGTCGTTATCCTGGCAGTTAACCTGACCGCACAAGATAACGGAGATGAAGCGATTCGCTCGTTTATCGATGAATTCGGTTTGACGTTCTCCATTCCAATGGACGAAACCGGAAGCACCGCCCAAACGTATCAAATCCGTACTGTGCCGACAACCTACATCCTCAACACGAAAGGCGAAATCGCCCAAAAAATTGTCGGCCCGATGGATGAACAGATCATGAAAGACCAGACAGACAGCATCGACTAAGTTTCTCCGTAAGGCTTGCATGAACTTAAGGGTTTAAAGAAAAGCCATTTGCGGAATACAAGTAGCAGGACTTGCAATGAAATGGAGGATTTTTTCATGGAACTTGATTTAGCTAAAGAACAATTGCCATCGACACAATCTAAAGTGAACGACCACACACCTGACCACATCAATCAGCAAATCGAACGGGAAACGGAAGCTTCGGTCAATTACTACAAGCGCCAAGGCGAAAGTGAAATCCGGGCGCGTATTAACGAGTTGGACAACGAATGGGACACTGAACGCCTAATGAAAGTAAATATGGCGTCCGTTGCAGCCCTTTCCACTCTTTTGGCAGTAAAGGGCAACAGAAAATGGGCGCTTCTAGCGGGAGCGTCAAGTGCAGCCATCATTCAGCACGCGCTGCAAGGCTGGACACCGGCGATCGTCATTTTCCGTAAACTAGGCGTCCGCACCGTCGACGAAATCAACCGTGAAAAAAAGGCTTTGCAGAATTTATTGAATAAACCTGAATAAGATAAAATCCCCTAAGCCTTAGCGCTTAGGGGATTTTTAAGTATTTTTCGTCGCAGCGTCTGTATCACTACTTGGTGCCACACTAGGTGTTTTGTTTCGCTGCAGCCAGCCTTTAAAGATTCGGTGCAGCGGCAGTTCGAGCTTGAAATGCGCCAAAATCCCGAAAAACATCATCAAAGCCACGAGTACCATGCTCATGCCGACATTGCCCAATACTTCATGCAAACCGACTTGATCCATCCATTCAGAGAATACATCGAGCACTACATTATGGACGAGATAAATCGCAAATGCGGCGTTGCCGAGTTGATGAAACGCGTTCGGAATATGGATATCTTTTTTCAAATCGACCACGCCAAGCCCAATCAACAACAACATGATCGAGATGCTGGCGCTCATTTCAAAACTGACTTCCATAAACGGATTTATCGCATTCATCCATGTCACAGGAAAACCAATCAACCCACAGGCGATGAATAGATACCCGATGATGACCGGTATGTCGGCGTGGAGAATGAGCCATGCACAAAACACACCCGCTATGAACATTAAATTATAGGAAGCAAACAGAAAGTCGAACAGAAAATGATCGATATAGACGATGCCGATGACACCCAAAAGCGAAAGGATGCCCCAGGCGGCGAATAGTATCTTCCCGAGCAGGCGCGGGCTTAAAAACAACACGGAAAACATCAGATAAAAATAAATGGTGTATTCCAATGACCATGCCACGATCAAGAACGGGTCTTGCCATTCAGGATTCGGGACTAGGAAAATCGAAGTCAAAATGACAGCCATGTCCCGCTCCGCCCCCGTTGCAAACCATGGGAAGAGAAATGCCAGGAGTAGAAACGCCAAGGTCACAACCCAGTACAGTGGATAGATTCGAATAAAGCGATTGATCAGAAAATCCGATAATTGGCCTCTTTTTCCGAATTTTCGTCGGTAAATATAATAAGCCATAAACCCCGACAAGGAAAAGAAATAATAGACGCCGCCGGTCAGCGGCAAATACGCCAGGTTCCAAATGTTAAACCCGTAGTAATCCATCATGGTCGTCGATAAATGGTGAAGCATGACCAATATCGGCACCAATGCCCTGGACAATTGGATCAGTACCAGCTTCCTTCTCATGCGCCCCACCCCTCTATTGCAAATTCAAACACTCGGCAAAAGACCTAATGTAAACCATGAGCCTCATCAGAATTTAAAATTTATAGACATAATATACCACGTTTCTTTAAAACCACAAGCATTTTCTCCCACTGCCTGCTAGAGCATCTAACGCTGGCATATTTCAAGCATCAAAAAACCCGGAAACCATAAATGGCCCGGGTCTGGTCGTTCATCGACGATCTTTTACAACTGCTATGCCGGTTGTCTGCAAGGTTTCCAGCAGCAATTGATGCATGATCGCATAGCCTTCTTCGTTCGGATGGATCGAATCCAGCCAAATGGACGGCACTTTCCCCATTTTCCGCGTGTTCGTGACGATGACGCCTTTCGCGCCGATTGCCGAATTCCACATGCGGAACAGCAGGTTGGTGAAACCGAAATACTGCACTTCTTTTTTCATCGAATTATATAAGCTGTTTTGGACGATCAACACTCGATTGTTGCCAGCTTGAATATGCCCGTAAATCTCCAACAAATTGCGGCGGTATTTCTTTTTCAATGCAGCAAACTGGCGGATCAATTCACTTGCGCCTCCATCCTTGTATTGACGCAGCAAATCGTTGCCGCCGATATTCAGCAGCACGAGATCGGCTTGAGCCAATTCCGACTGCCAATGATCGGCCCGGAGCCGTTCGACGAGGCCATCACTCGTCAATCCATTGATGCCGAAGTTCAGCACCTCACTAGCCGGAAAGCTGTCTTCCAAATGTCTTGCAATTCCGCCCTTTGTCCCGTAGCCATACGCTACGGAATCGCCGAGAATGACGATCTTATCTATATGTCGCGGCCTTGCCGCATTGCGTTGTTTACGTCTGAGTGCCTTTTGATAAAGGGCACTCGACCGGAAATTCTTGCCCAATCTTCTGCACGCCCCCCTCGCTTTCGTATCTCTTCATTTTAGCATATCTGCTTGTTTCTTTTCCCTTTTCACGCTTATATGCATAACCTATAGGACTGGAAGGGTATGGACAAGTAGAACAGATAAGGAGGAATGTTGATGGATCAGTTTTATCTACTTATCGGCATCATCATCGTCGTCCTCACACTGATCGATTTCATCTGGACGACTTTATGGGTCGATGGCGGCGCCGGCCCATTGACCCATAAGCTCACTTCCGCCTACTGGACGCTCCATAAGCAAGTGAGCCGGAATAACTCGAAATTCCTGAGCCTCGCGGGGCCGATTATTTTGGTCTCCACCTTGGCGACATGGATTTTCCTATTATGGGCAGGCTGGACGTTCATTTTTGCCAGTTCCGACATGATCGTCGATACTAAGGACGGCGGGCCCTTGTCGTGGGTTGAATATGCTTATTTTGCAGGCTACTTAATCTTTACACTCGGCAACGGCGAGTTCTCCCCGGATGATGGCATCTGGCAGATCGTAGCAATCTTTGCGACCGGTACCGGCATGCTATTCATTACCTTCGGCGTGACTTATTTGCTGCAAGTGCTGAGCGCCGTGTCAGAAAAACGCTCGCTTGCCTCGAGCATTAGCGGCATTGCAATGGATCCCGCTTCCTTTGTCAACAAGTCATGGAACGGGAAGAATTTCGACAACCTCAATCTATTGCTCGATACGTTCGCGAATGAATTAAGCGATGCCGTATCAAAATACAACGCTTACCCCGTACTCCATTATTACCGCAGCTCGACGCATGACCGTTCACTGCCGGTTAATATCGTCGTACTTGATGAATCATTGACTTTCTTGAAGCATGGCATACCGGAGGATATTCAGCCTAATGCTTTATTGATGCAGGAACTCTCAAGCACCATCACCAGTTATTTGGATACCTTGCATAGCTCATCCATCGATGCATCCACCGTGGTTCCGCCCCATCAAGTGCTGGCAAATCTCGATGGGACGATCCCAACAATTGATGCAGAAAGCTATGAAAAAACGATGGAATCATTTGAACTGCGCAGAAGAAAGCTTCTCGGCCTCGTGGAAATGACAGGCGAAGAGTGGCCAGGCACAGCAAACGACCTTGAATGAATTGGAATTGCCTTAAAAAATTGAATAACTGGTGATGAAAAAGCGCATTTTCCTGGCGCTTTTTCATTTTCTGTTTTTGTCGTTATTTCCAACAACTAAATAAACAAAGGGTGTTTCAATTAAAATAATTCAGGGAACAATTGGAAGGATGAGATTTTGAAATTGGAGGCTAAGTAATGCAAACGACCATACCTACTTTATTGACAAAAGAAGATTTCACAAACCGCCACGACTTGCCCGACTGGTTGCTGCGCGAATATAAAACCTTTCATGAAACGGTTACAGACAAGACCTTCCCGTGTTATTTCGGCAGAAGCGGCGAGTTGAAAAGTGAGCTGCGCTATGCATACATAAGCCAAGACGATTGGTCAAACTTGCCTGGAGCCGTTGCGGAATTTTTGACTTTATTCGAAGACCCGAAACATAAGCGGCATGGGCTGTTTGTGTTTGTGGAACCATTTGAAAACGAAGGGCCGCTAGATGCTTACCGCAAGCAGTTCTGGGAGATACTGCAGTATCTTCATGATATGGACGATACCGAATGGCCGGAACAAGCGCCGCGGGATCCGGATCATTATTTATGGGATTTCAACTTCAAAGGGGAGCCCATTTTCATCTTTGGCAACGCTCCTGCCTATAAACAGCGCCGCACGCGCCACCTTGGCAATTCGATGGTGCTCGGGTTCCAGCCAAGAAGGATTTTCGAAGGGCTGACGGGGAC
The DNA here is from genome assembly GCF_018283455.1 of Planococcus sp. MSAK28401. Classification (NCBI taxonomy): domain Bacteria; kingdom Bacillati; phylum Bacillota; class Bacilli; order Caryophanales; family Caryophanaceae; genus Planococcus; species Planococcus alpniumensis. Next base: position 1,831,036 of record NZ_JAAMTH010000001.1, read on the forward strand.
CGAAAAAGGCGGCATCATGTCGCGCGAGAAGGTAAGGGAACGTGTTGAGAAATGGGATGAATTGCCGACCCATCCAGACATTAGCCATTTTGGCGACCCTGAACATAATGAATGGAAGCAGTTCTTCATCGGGGATGATGTTGAGCCGGTCAAAGGCAAATGCCCGTTTTCCCATAAAGAACTTTAACCAGTAAAAAAAGCGCCCATACAGTATTGAACTGAGCCCCATTTTGTGGACAATTTAATAAAAGCACCCGGCAGCTAGGCTGCGATCAGATGACTTCGGTATTGTGCCGGAGTCATCTTTTTTAGATTCCATTGTTTGCGCGTTCCATTGTAATACGCCATGTACTCATCCACCAGTGCTTTCAATTCCTCTAGGCTGGTTGCCTGTTTAAAGTCGACATCATCTTTAAAGTGACCAAAAAACGATTCGATGGGGGCGTTGTCGAGACAGTTGCCCCTGCGGGACATCGATTGGGTCAATTTCATTTTCTTCACGCGTCGTTGGTATTCGGGGTGGGTGTAGTGGAAGCCTTGATCGGAATGGATCATCGCTTCCGGGTGAACATTGTCATCCAATGCTTCCTTCAGTTTTCTTAACGTGCGGTACACAATTTCCATCGTAAGCGTCGTCGTCACTTCGTAGGCGACGATTTCGCGGGTGGCGACATCTTTCACAGCGGACAGATACGCCATCTGTCCCGAACGGTTAGGGAGATACGTTATATCCGTGACGAAGACCTTGCCGGGTTCGTCTAGTTTAAACTTACGGTCTAACAGGTTTGGACAGACGGCGTGTTCCTGTGTGGCTTTGGCGATTTGCTTATAAGGATTCGCTCGCCGGATTTTGGCAAAGAGATTGAATTTGCGCATGAGACGTAAGATTTTCTTATGATTCATCGGCGTTTCCAGCAGTTCAGTAAGGATCATATAAAAGGTGCGATACCCGACTTTCCCACGATGCGCATCGTAGATGCTTTTCAGCAACAGGTAATCTTCATAGTCCTGTTCTTCGCGAATGGCATGCTGTTCCACTTTCTTCAGCCAAGCATAGTAGCCACTTCGACTGACTTCCGCTGTTTGGCACAAAGCCCCCACCAAATTCTTCAGTCGGAATTTCCGGACCACTGCATTGATCGCTTCGAATTTTTCCGCTGGGGTCAACTGCGTTTCTTCGCCTGCCTCTCGAGTTCCTCGAGCTTTTTTAGCAACTCATTTTCGGCTTCCAGATATTTGATGCGTGCTTCCGCCTTCTCCAGCTGTTTCTCGGCAGAGAGTTCTTGGGTAGAAGGCCGGCCGGTACTGCCTTTTCCACGGCGCTCTTCCCAAAACCCTTCCTCGCCATAAAGGTCGAATGTTTTCCGCCAACGCTTCAATGTCTCTTTGGGTTTTTTCGCCCCAATGACCATCAGGTCGAATCCGTTTTCAACAAAGATTTGCGACGGTCCTTTGCCTTGCAAATTCTCTTGGACAGCCTTCACCTTAAATTCAGGGATGTATTGAATCGTTCGATCGGTGACCGTTTTAACATTCGGGTTCGCTTCCAAGATGCGTCGTTGGTGTTCGTTAAAGATAATTTTACTCATAACAACCTCTCCCGTTCCAGTAGATATGTTTAGTATACCGGGGTCTGAAAACAGAAAAAACCCCAAATGGGGGGCACTTTTTAAAGTGTCTACCATTTGGGGTTCAGTTCATATTGCTGTATGGGCGCTTTTTTCTATGCTCAAGCTTTATTTTTTTGCCGCTCCTTAAACTTTTTCACTGTTGTGCCCTTTTCGAGCTGCAGCTCGTCCTCGACAGCTTGCATTTCCGTTTCGTTTCTTTCGATTTGCTGAAGCAGGCGGTCAACTACCTGTTGGGCAAATGGCTGTATAGTGGATGGCGGCTTGACGGCAGTCAATTCAGCGCCATCGCCTTCTTCTGCCCCCCCTACCACCACGATGCTGATATCTTTCGGCACTTTGAATCCGGCGCTTTTCAAGGAATTGAGTAAGTGCAGACCGTCTTCATAACTTGCAGCAACAAACGCGCTAGTCGGTTTTTTGAAGGAACGCAATTCAGCCGCAATGGCATCGAAATCCGCTGAGCTTTGAACCGAATGAACTCGTTTTTTTCTCAGCTTCAATTGATGATGCGCCATGGCTTCATAGTATCCTTGAAGCCTTTCGCCGCCATCCGGTAAATCTCCCCCCACCCAAGCGATCTGTTGATGATCTTTTTCAGCAAGATGACTTGTAGCAAGATATGCCGCTTTACGCCCGTCAAATGGTTTCCCTTCATCCGCAGCTTCTTCGGCTTGCAAAAAGGCAGTTGTTTCACTTAAATAATCCTTCAGTTCAACCGGAAGGGCGCCAATTCCGATGACGCCAGCAACCCCATTCACTAAAGCTCTGCTGTCTTCCACTGATTCACTGCCAGTCAATGCATGGCCCGTCAGCTGGTAGCCATATGCCTGTGCCAATTCGTTAAATTCGCGCAAGCGGGCGAATTCTTCAGGTGCGCACTCCTTCGAAAAAAGCACAGCTATGTGTTTTGACGTTTCGGTGGGTTGTACGTTTGCAGCGCTGGCATTACCGTAATCCAATTCAGCTAAGGCTTTCATCACTTTGTCATAAGTCTCCTTTTTAACTTGCTCCGGCCTATTCAATACCCGGGATACTGTCGTTTGAGAGACTCCTGCATGCTTTGCAACTTCTGTAGTCGAGACCATTTTTGCCACCCTTTCTATTCATTATTTTATTGAATATACTATACCACATCAAACTTCAATATTCAGGGTAATATTCAAAAAATGATCTCCCATTAATTTCACCAGAGAACTCACTTTCAGAAAAACAGACCGTGCGATGGATCCGCAGTGTTTTAAAATGAATAACTTAACCATAAAAACTAACGGTATATTTCTATTCATTTATATTCAGTATAAATGAAATTATTATTCATTCATAACTAACCAACCCACTCGATCATTGTTCTGGAGCCGTTTTTTATGAATATTTTTTTAAATATAAAAAACGCACAGCAATTGCTGTGCGTTCTACTGACTATTCACCATTAAAAAAATTATTTCTATGCCACCTGAAAAAGGCTGTATTTGACTGCTTGGCAGGGATGCGCATATTTTTTTTCAAGCTATACTGGCTCGCTTGTGGTTGAATGGCTGCTGACATCCTCAGCGTACCGGCTCCGGTAAAGGAAATTTGCCCGCTTTCATAAAGCGCTGCATGATTGGCGCATAATAACACGCCATTCGCTGGGTCTATCCGTTCTGCATCACTGCTGTCTTTCCAAGGTTTGCTGTAGGCTGCCTTCAGCAGCGCAGGGTTATCGAGGCCGCAAATGGCACATTTATTGTCCCAACGCTCCAGTTGCACTGCTTTAAACTGCCTCTTCAAGTCCCTGAACTTTCGCCGCAGCAAGTATTCGGAATCCATCATCCAGGCAGTCAAGGAATTGTATTTTTCCTCACGCACGGCATCGTAAACAAACTCCAATTGCTCGATATTTCGCCATTTGGATGACGACAATAATTCCAAAAACACCAATGCCAATGACTCATTGCACGGATATACATAGCCTGAGTTGCCATTGCCGTCCGGCTGAAAAGCGGAATACTTGATTGGCAAATGTTCTGCCACTATTTTGATGCAAGACGCAATTTCCAATGGGTCGTCAAGTTCCAAATATTCACAAGGCGCAAGCCATTCAGCTTCTGGCGTACCTGCTGCCTGCTCGCGGGCATCTTCTTGGATGGTGCCGACTGCAACAAGTGCCCCCCTGACGTAATGGAAGGTCCGATCCCCTTTTTGCAGCGATTTTACGCGTTCCCACGAATGTGGCGTGGCCCCTGATTTATCTTTCATAGGCGCCCGGAGAATTCCGAGGCGCTTTTCTTCTCTATAGGTTTCCCCCTGCATGACGATGTAGCTATTCATTACGTGCCTCCTGACCATTGCTTTCTTCTATTCTACCATCATTTTGCCGAATTCGCCCGGTCACACTGCCAACAAAACCACTGAAGGCCAAGAAAAAAACCATCTCCTAAAAGGAAATGGCCATCAAACGGCACGGGCGATTCGACCGGGTGCAGTCGCCTTGTACCAGCTCAAGCAAAAAAGGATAATGAGTGCCAAATCGATGACATCGCCCCCATAGTACATGATCAGCGCTCCCATTTCCCCATCTCCGGTAGTGACTCCAGCCGGAGGCATCGCGTAAAGCGACTTCGCCAACACTTTATGGCTTGCAAACGCCACGATCAAAACCGCTGCGCGCATACGGAACGAATGCCGATGGCCAGTCAGGTCAGTGTATAAGATTGACCAAGTGAATACATAGCCTGCCAGTAAAACATGAATATGGACCAAGGCGTAAACCCATGTTGATTGGTGCATCCACACGAACAGATCCGTTCTATAAAGAATAACCAATCCACCAAAATTCAAGAAAGCGGTGCTGATGGGATGGCTGGCGATTGAAATGAATCGGCTATTCAATAGATGGCTCAAGCGGCGTGCAGATTGTGTCGGCAAGCCCCTCATCATCAACGTCAATGGTTTGCCGTGCAGCAATAATAGCGGTGCCAGCATGCCGAGTAGCAAATGCACTATCATATGGGCGGAAAAACTTGTATGCGCTGTGTTCGCCAAAGGGCCGACTAATGAAGCGCTTGCCGTGATCACGCCAGCGAACCAAAACATGTAACGGTGGGTGGGCCATTTTTTATAGCGTTCGTTGGTCCAAATCGCAAGCATCGGGTAAAACATCATCGCCCAGGCAAGCAATAACGCTGCTGTCAGCTGAAACCAAGGTTCTATGGGGCCGAGGTAATGGTGGATCATCGCTTTATGCGGACCGCCTTTCCTTGGCGGATTTTGCAAGGATGATCCCGGCAATTAGCAAAGCTGCGCCAAACAAATTCCAGCTCAAGTCATATGGCCATAATTCCACCTGATAACGTACCTGGTGAATCCTGAACACCTTATGGTCAATGATGCCGTCAAACAGCTGGAATGCCCCGGCGCCGATGAGGATAGAGCCAATCCAATACCGCATGCGGAGCGCTTGCCGCCTTCTCAAGTCTGCGAACATAAATAGCCCGCCGATCGCTGCAAACCAAGCAAAAGAATTCAACAAGCCGTCTGCAAAAATGCCGATTTGTGGGGTCGCCAAATCATAGAAATGATGCCATTGGAGCAACTGGTGAAAAATAACTTCATCGACAAATGCCATAAAGCCGATCCCGAACAGTAAACCCGCCCAAAAATTCCTTTTATTGAGCCGTGAGCTTATTTCTCCAACTTTCGATTGTTCCGCCTTTTCCATCTCCACACCTCTCCTTCTGACAATAGCCATCCTTACCTAATATGTACCCAATCAGTTTTTATGGAAACGAAAAAAAGAGCCTCTGGCCAGGCTCTTCACTCGATTTCGATACGTTTGCCATTGCCGGATTCTTTTTCTGCCGGCTTTGGTACAGTCAGTTCCAAGACGCCATCCTTGAAATTTCCTTTGATGGCCTGGTCATCTACATCACCGATATAAAAACTTCGCTTGAAGGAGCCAAAAGAGCGTTCCTTGCGGATATAATGTCCTTCGTCTTCTGAAGTTTCTGAGCTCTGTTCTTTTTTTCCGCTGATAGTTAGATACCCGTCTTTAAAATCAACTTGAATATCATCTTTCGAAAAACCTGGAACATCGACCACTACTTCATATTTTCCGTCTGCCTCTTTTACATCGACCTGAGGGTAATTGCTTTCCTTGAAGAACCGGTCAAAGAAATCCGAATCCAAATCGCTCTGGAATAGTTTCGGGAAAAAATCTTCCCTTTTTCTTGGCATAAGTTTCATCATTATTCCTCCTCATTTCTTTAATTAGGTCTAATAGGCCAGATTTTCATAAAATAATTATCTTACTAATTGCATTATAGAACTTTATACTTAGAAGTCAAACAATTTTCTAACAATTCAGAATTAAGAAGTTTCTATTCTATCCTTCCGTGTCCTGTTTTTCTTTTGTTTGCTTTCCATAGACCCCTTCACTTATCGAATTCCCTCGGGTTCCTCGGGTAGTTATGTATAAGATGCGGCACTCGTGAGGTTTAAAAAATATGAATTACAGGAATACTACAGAAAGCATATGTGTACTACTTATAATGATTTCCCTGTTATAATGGGAGATATCACTGAAGGAGATGATAGCGATGGAAATGGGTACAATAAAAGGTTCGAGCATGATGGTGAAAGTAGTACGTTCCCTTATGGAAGAAGGCTGGTCTTTTACACCGAACGAATTGGACATCATCGTCCGCGCCGAGCATCCTGAAACCGGCGAATCCATCTCCTTCCCTTCATTCGGGAGCCTGAAAATGTGGCTTTACGAAAAAGGGCTTAGCTATTAACTGAAAAAGCTGCCCCTCTGCCGAATCGGCAGCAGGGACAGCTTTTTTTGTTGGTCATTTCAAGTTCATTCGCGGCATGTGCTAAAGTTTAGGCAAACGGCCCAAGAATTGCCGGCTTTTTGCATAGTGAAGCGTTAACGCCTTGTTTTCGCAGTTCGGAAACAATGGCCCCGTTGGTTTTTCTGCACACTTCATACGATTCATCGAACATTCTCTTTAACTGCTTCATTTGATTGGATTGACGGTTCATTCGACACACCCTCCACTCGGATGACTTCCTAGACCAGTATACAGGGCAACTATGAACAAACTATTAACAAACGGAAAAAACTTTCAATATGAGCGATTTTCTGTTGCTGCGCTCTCCAAGTAGCTGTAGATGCAGCTTGTATTGCTTCCTAACTGTCAAAAATCCGCCTGCGAGAGGCGGATTTTTCTTTTACATGCGTAAGCTAATCCCTGGCCCGATCGGAATCCCAGTCAAGGCGAAGATGATCATCATGACAAGCCATACGCCGAAGAAGATAAGACTATACGGCAACATCAAAGAAATCAAGGTGCCGAGTCCCGCTTTTTTGTCGTATTCGCGCATGAAGGCGAGCACGATCAAAATATAAGGATTGAGCGGCGTAATGATATTCGTCGATGAATCCGCGATGCGGAACGCCAATTGGACAAATGCCGGATGATAATCCAGCAGCATGAACATCGGGATGAAAATCGGTGCCATCAATGCCCATTGTGCAGATCCACTGAAAATCAATAGATTCAACAATGCGGCGAGAACACTGAAGCCAACCATGACCGGCAAGCCTGTCATATTGATGCTCGTCAAGAATTCAGCGCTGTTGACGGCGAGCCAGATGCCCAGGTTGCTCCAGTTAAAATAACTAATAAACTGGGCTGCGGCGAAGATCAAGACGATATAGCCGGACATGTCTTTAATGGCATCTCCCATATAAGCAGGAATGTCTTTGGATTCGGTGATTTTCTTGACGGTGATGCCGTATGCGACAGCCACTGTAATGAAGAAGAACAGAATAATTGGCACGATGCCAGAAAGGAATGGCGACGGGATGATACCGCCGTCTTCATTGCGGACAGGTGAACCTGGGAAGAACAACAATAAGACGATTAAGCCGATGTATACAGCCCCCGCGATAACGGCATTCAGCAAGCCTTTGTTTTCCTGTTTCGTCACCGGTTCAAATGAATTATCGGCTTTGCCCGTGTATGTACCAAGGCGCGGTTCGACCAATTTTTCGGTAATGATCGCCCCAACGATCGCCATAACGATAACGGAAGCACTCATGAAATACCAGTTATCGACAGGTGTTACGACCATGGTATCATCGATGGCTCTGGCAGCTTCTGTGGAAATCCCAGATAGCAGTGCGTCTGTACCGGTAATCAGGATATTTGCTGTAAACCCAGCGCCGGTTCCGGCAAATCCTGCCGCAAGTCCTGCGAGTGGATGCCTCCCGACAGAAGCGAAGACCATTGCCGCAAGCGGCGGCACTAGGATAAAGGCGGCGTCTGACGCCAAGTTCCCCATGATCCCTGTGAAAATGACCGCATAAGTGATCAGTGATTTCGGTGCATTCAGGATGGATTTTTTGATGGCGGTCTCCATCAGTCCGACACGTTCAGCCAAGCCGATTCCGAGCATCATGACGAGCACAAGCCCGAGTGGTGCAAAGCCAGTGAAGTTGTTGATCGTCTCTGCGAGGATATAACGGATCCCTTCGCCTGAAACGATGCTTTGAATCGCCAGTTCCTCGCCCGTTCCCGGATGGACGACGGTCGTACCAAGTGAACTGACCAGCCATGACAGCAATACGACAAAAACTGCTAAGTATACAAAAATGAAGAATGGATCGGGCAAGCGGTTGCCCCACTTTTCAATGAAATTCAAAAATCCTTTTTTGTCTTGTTGTTCAGTCGATGTTGCCATTCCCATTCCTCCCTTTTCGTTTTATGCACCGAATAACAAACGGTACAATTTCCGCGGCCGGCCGCGACGCCCAGCTTCTTCCCCCGCCACTTCGACGAGGCCGATGCTCTCAAGCTCCGTTAAGATCCTGCGCGCATTGCGTTCTGTGCTGTTCATCCATTGCGATAATTCCAAGGCGGTGAGTTCAACTTTCGCATAATGATGGGACAATGATTCAATGCGGGAAATGACGGTCTGGCTGATCGCTGCGCCTTTCAGCGCTTCCTGCCATTTCGACTCGGAACTGCGGCGGCTGTAGCGAAGGCGGTCGCCTGATGAGTTGATTTCCGTCACTTTTCCGCCTTCGTCGATATTGATGACCACGCCGTTCTCTTTTTCTCGGGCGTAGTCAAGCGCCAGCCGGACATTCTGCTCGGATTCTGTGACGGTCCGGCCATAGCCGATGCCGATGCGGACCTGGAACTTGCTGTTGGCAAAAATCTCTTCCTTCAGCTCTTCCGGATGATGTGATTTGCTGTAAAGCTCCAATTCTCCGCGAGTCGTATAGATGAAGTAAATGCCATTGCCCATTCCGACTTTTGAGCCTTTGACTTCTTCGGCAAAATCGATGAGCACCCGGTTCATCGCCAGTTCCTGCCGTTCGATCTTGAACGGCGTTTTGCGCTGCTGCGCTTGGCTCGGGTAGATGATTTCGATGCCAATCATCGCCAATTGCTTCATTCGGTACAAGTCTGACAGGCTTCTTTCCTTAATGACTGAAATCGCACGGTGGGCGGCGAGTTCCGATACGCTGATCCGGTAGACAGGCACACCGCGCTCCTTTAAGCCGTTATAGGCGGCGTGGACGCAAGTGAGCGCTGCTTGTATATGCCCTGAGCGATACAATTTCTCGTGGTAGTCGATCAATTCTTCAGCCGGGATATAGCCGAGCTCCGGCGCGGTATGAATCTCCAATTTTTCCAAGTCGAAATCCTTGAGCATTTTCAGCACTTCGCGGCGCGGAACCGAATCGACACTGATGCTCGATAACACAGCGCCTTCTTGCATAAAAGCATCGAGCATCGTCCCGAGCAGGCTTGACCCATGCAGCAGGATATAATCCGCATGATCCGCATCGATTAGCTTTTCTTTCAAAGCAAAATGATAAGGCGCCGGGCCTGAAAAGAGCCAATGGCCGATGCGTGCTGAATGTTGGTTGATGATGTTTTTCGTTTCTTCCGTATGCTGATAAATGAAGGGAATGAGCTCGATGCCTTCCAAGCTGCCAGCTGCTTTCATCGTTTCATTGACCGAATCATTTGGCCCGATCAGCCCAACTTTAACGATCTCTCTCATTTGCAGTAGCCTCCATCAAAAAGCGGGACAATAATTCGACGCCCATCTTCAAATCTTCAGCAGTGGCAAATTCGTCAGGGTGATGGCTCAGTCCATCCTTGCAAGGGATAAACAGCAAACCGCTTGGCCAAGCTTGCGCCATGTTCATGACATCATGCCCTGCGCCGCTGTCCATCCGATGCGCCAAATAGGCTTCGTGATCGCCGGCATCGACCAATTGCTGGGCGATTCCGTCATCGAGCAAAACAGATGGGTTGTCGACCAGCACTTCGATATCAATCTTCACGCCTGTCGTTTCTTCAATGCGCTTCGCTTCGCTCTGTACGGCATCTGCCATCTTCTTTTTCAATACATCATCCACACTGCGGATATCGACTCCTGCGGTGACCGTTTGGGGAATGACGTTCATCGAATTCGGCGAGGCCGTCAAGGTCGACACGGTCGCGACCAGTGATTTTTCGTAGGCATCATTCATTTGAAGCGCCGTCTCCTGGACGAATGAAATGAACGGCGCGGCGGCAGCCAGTGCATCTTGCCTTTGGTCCATTGGCGTCGTTCCCGTATGTCCCGCTTTTCCGTTGAAAGTAACCGCTAAACGCACGGGGCAAGCGACGCCTTTCACTACCCCATAATCTTTTTCATGATTGACGATGTGCATCCCTTGCTCGATATGCAACTCGACAAAGCATTCCAACTCGTGTTTCGGGCGCTTCGCGTTGACGAGATCCTGCCACAGGAATCCTTGGCTTTCGACAGCTTGGGCGAGTGTGACGCCATGCTGGTCTTCAAGCGTGCCGATGGATGGATCCAATAATCCGCTCATCGCTTTGCTGCCAATCGTCGAGACGCCGAAACGCGAAGATTCTTCCGAACGGAAGCAAATGATTTCGATGGGGCGCTGCGGTTTAAAATCGGCTTCCTTCAACATCTTGATAGCCCCAAGTCCGCAGACGACACCAGCGCCACCGTCGAATGCCCCGCCGTTTGGCACAGTGTCGAGATGAGACCCTGTTGCTACTGCCGCTTTCCCGCCCGTGACGTTCCAGCGGGCGATGACATTTCCTGCGGCATCCTCTGAAACGTCGAGCCCCAATTCTTCAGCAATCGCTTTAAAGACTTCGATGGCCTCTGTTTCTTCCGCTGTATAACCTTCCCGCGTAAACCCTTGCGGCTGGACCAATACATTGCTTAAGTTCATCCGCTGCAATTGCTCAATCAGCCAGTTTTTCACGGGTCTCATCCTCCTTCAGCAAATAATCGGTCGTCCGGATCAACGTTTCCAATCCTGCCGACAAGGCCTGTTCCTCATAATCAAAGCGCGGGTGGTGATGTCCGGCTGGCAAGGGGCTGGCAAAAATCATAAATGTCGCTTTGCCGCCACGTTCGCGGACGCGCTCCATCATATAGGTAACGTCTTCTGATGCGCCGATTGGCAAATGCGACACAATGTTCAAGCGTTTCGACGCAGTACAGGCACGTTCCACAATTTCAGCGAACTCAAAATCGGCATCTGCCGAAATCGCTTTCCCCCTATGCTCGATGTCCACTTCGACATCAAACATCGCTGCGCTCGCCTGTAGGATGCGCAATGCATTTTCCTGCATGTATTCATCCAATTCATTGGTCTCGCCCCGCGTCTCGATTTCCATCAACGCACGATCTGCGATGATATTGCGTCCCGAGCCGGCGTGCAAAGTCCCGACATTGACGCGCGTCGCCCCGTCTTTATGGCGCGAAATGCCGTGCAAATGCATTATGGCGGATGCCGCTGCGAGCAAAGCATTGCGCCCAGCATTCGGCTCTAATCCGGAATGCGCCGATTTGCCGCTGAATTTCGCGTTGATTTTGGAACTCGCCAAGAACTTCGACGTGGCCGCGGCGACGGTCCCGGACGGCAGATCATGTATACCGACATGGCCGCTCAAGAAATAATTGGCATCATCGAGCCAGCCTTTCTCGACAACGGCCTTTGCCCCGCGCCCACCTTCTTCGGCTGGTTGGAATAAAATCGTATATTTGCCCCGAAGGTTGTCTTTTTCTTTCGCTAGGTATTCAGCCAGCCCGAGCCCGACAGCGGCATGCCCATCGTGGCCGCATGCGTGCATCATGCCGGGAACATCCGAGCGGAAATCTCGCTTAGCCGGCACATGGCCTGAGGTATCGTCTTCTTCAATCGGCAAGGCATCGATATCAAAGCGATATGCGAAATTCGGCCCTTTTTTTCCAGTATCGAGCACAGCAGCAAATCCGGTATGCCCGCCTTTCATCCGCTCCAGAAAATCAGGAGGGACGCCATAGTCGAGTGCACGTTGTTCTTGTTGTTCCAGAAATTGCTCATCCGGCACACCCATGCGTTCATCACTGGCCAAAAAATCGGTACCATAAAACAATTCGAAACCTTTACCGGCCAGTTGTTCGCTTAACTCATACGTCGTCACATATTCCGCAAATCCGATTTCGGGATACTTATGCCGGTTGCGCCTTTGTTCCATAAGATGTGGCTCTATTTCTTCCATAAACCGATCAATAGTATCTGCCATGTCCATTCCCCCTATTTGTTCAATTCCGTGAGTACATCAAGCGCTGCTTGTGCCATCAAGCCCGTACCGATCGGCAATGCCTGTTCGTCGATCATAAAGCCCGGGTCATGAAGCGGTTTTTGGTGTTCGCCAACAGATGTTCCGAGCCAGTAATAAACGCCTTCGTATTTTTTCAAGAAGCGCCCGAAATCTTCGCCTGCCATGCTGCCGATCACTTCAGGAACAGCTTCCGTGCCCAATTGCTTTGTAGCAGAGTCACGGACTACTTCAGCCCAGCGTTTCGTGTTGACAGTTGCCGGATATCCATCCGAATAATCGATTTCACACGAGCCGCCCATCATTTCAGCTGTGCCTTTGACGACTTCGTGGAAGCGTTTTTTCAATAATTTCTTCGTTTCATTTGATAACGAACGAATTGTGCCTTCCAATACCACGCTATCCGCCACGACATTATAACGGTAGCCTCCCGAAATCTTTCCGATCGTGATGACCCCAGAGTCCATCGGGTTGGCATTTCGGCTGATGATGGTCTGGATTGCCGACATCACTTGGTTCGCGATAACGATTGCATCAATTGTCTGATGTGGCATTGATGCATGGCCGCCCGCTCCGTTGATCGTTACGTGAAAACGGTCAGAATTCCCCATAATCGCCCCGTCGATGACGCCGACTTGCCCAGCCGGAAGCCCAGGCCATACGTGCTGCGCCAATATGACATCTGGCTGGTATCGATTGAACACGCCATCAGCCATCATCTGGTCTGCTCCGCCAGTCGGCGCATTTTCTTCGGCTGGCTGAAAAATAAGCAGTACCGTTCCTGCGATCTCGTCTTTTTGTTGCTGGAGCAATTTCCCAACTCCCAAAAGCATAGCGGTATGGGCATCGTGGCCGCATGCATGCATTTTTCCGTCAACTTTGGATTTGAACGGAACATCTGCTTTCTCTGTAATCGGCAAGGCGTCGATGTCGGCACGCAAACCGACCGTTTTCCCTGGCTTGCCGCCTTCAATAACGCCGAGCACACCTGTTTTTGCAAATCCACTAAAGAATTGAATACCGTATGCTTCGAGCTTCTCTTGGATTTTCTTCGAAGTTTCCATTTCTTCTCCGCTCAGTTCAGGCTGTTCGTGGAGATGGCGGCGAAACGCGCGAACTTCTTCAAATACCTCTTGTGCTTGTCGTTTCATAGCTGTCACCTGCTTTTCGTATTTAAGGAAATAAACCTTAATCATTCCGTTAATAGAAAGTGTACCGTACTTGTCTTATGAAATGCTACCCCCATTTTGATTTTTCTGAATATCCGTCCAAAAAAAAAAAGCCTCCGCTATAGCGAAGGCTTCTTTATAGATCGGAATCTTTTGATTCTCCAGTACGGCCGGATAGTATGGAAAGATAAATTATTCGTATAATGCGGCGAATTGATTTTTGCGCTGCTCGATAACGGTGAAAATCAAAATGTCATGCACTTCGTTGTATTTGACGCCGAGTGTTTCCAAATATTCAGCCAGTTCGGTGTACAGTTTCTCATAGATTTCCATGAATGCTGGACCGGTAAGTTCCCTGATCGTTTGCGTATAGTCATCTGCCTGTTCCGTTTCGCCTGCTTGCCTCATGACGTACAGCTCGCTCAAAGTGTGGATCACATGGCGGAATGTCCCTGTAAGATATGGCGCAGAAAAACTGTCTTCCTTTTTCGCCAAGACAAACGGCAAGGTTTTCAAAAATAAATCTGTCGAACCTTCCTGTCCGCGCCGAACCATCGTGCTGTGGACCTGGCAGAAGTATGTTTGCCAACATTGATAGCTATCACTTTTGTCCAGCTCCTGCCATTCGGCGTGACGGCGGATGTCCATGTTCTGCTTGAAATGTTCAATCGCCTGGCCAATAACGAAAGCAATCAAGGGAATGGTATCATCTCCTGATATTTCAATTCCGATGATGCTTTTGACGCCAAACGGATGATGGACGGCTTTCTTGCCGTCAAATTCATCATCGATAATTCCGTATTCAGTGAAGATCGCATGACTGAAATCTTTGCGTTCACTATAAAAGAAAAGAAGCTCAATTTTATCTTTGAAATTAAACGGTTTATAAGCTGTTTTTGCTGTTTTCACCATAGCGGGAATATCAATTTCTTGCTCCCCATCCATCAATTCAATATAGCGGATCCCTTGTTCCGTAGTTTTCAATGGTTTAACTCCTTCTCTGTATGTCCATCTTCCTTCATTTTTCAAGTCATTCCATTCTCATATGGTTAGCCTTATTATATGAAAAATCTTTTCCATATTACAAGTACATACAAGTAAGAGATTTTTCCCTTTTTCCGCAAGGTGTAAACATTTACTCTGCTAAATCTTGTTAGCGTTTCCGCTTTCATCCTTGTGAATTCCCTATCTGCTTAAATACGCCATTTGAAACGGATCAATTAGCAGCATACAATGGTTCAGCGCATCAATTAACTGCCTCAAGACGTATTTCTGTGTTTCAGCCCAACAACTCCTGCCATTTGCTTATATCCTGTAAACTTGCATAATAATCAGTTAAATTATGTCGAGAAAGAGCGGTTTTTATTTTTAGAACCGAATGAAAGCGCTTTAAAACGTAGTAGCTAAAGCCCTTCAAAGCCCTCGACTGGCAACTACAACGATTAAAAAGGAGAGATTTACATGACATCATCAAAAGGTTTAGAAGGTGTAGTCGCAACACAATCGGCGATCAGCTCGATCATCGATGATACCCTTACATACGTCGGCTACAACATCGATGACCTGGCGGACAACGCCAGCTTCGAAGAAGTGATTTACCTGTTGTGGCACCAGCGTTTGCCGAAGGCGGACGAACTAGCGGAGCTGAAACAGCAGCTTGCTGACAACATGGCAGTGCCGCAAGCGGTGCTCGACCACTTCAAGACATACGACATCAAGCACGTCCACCCAATGGCGGCACTCCGTACAGCGGTCTCTATGCTT
Source organism: Planococcus sp. MSAK28401 (assembly GCF_018283455.1). Taxonomy (NCBI): domain Bacteria; kingdom Bacillati; phylum Bacillota; class Bacilli; order Caryophanales; family Caryophanaceae; genus Planococcus; species Planococcus alpniumensis. Next base: position 1,846,240 of record NZ_JAAMTH010000001.1, read on the forward strand.
GGCCTCTTTGACGAAGAAGCAGAAGTCATGGAAGACGCAGCGAACTACCGCAAAGCCATCAAAATCCAGGCGAAGATCTCGACGCTCGTGACGGCATTCGGCCGCATCCGCGCCGGCAAAGAACCGATCCAACCGAAAACGGATTACAGCTTCGCGGCAAACTTCCTGTACATGCTGTCTGGCGAAGAGCCAAAAGACATCGAAGTCGAAGCGTTCAATAAAGCGCTTGTACTTCACGCTGACCACGAACTGAACGCTTCGACGTTCACGGCGCGTGTCGCAGTTGCGACTTTGTCCGACGTCTATTCCGGCGTAACCGCTGCAATCGGCGCCTTGAAAGGCCCGCTGCACGGCGGCGCCAACGAGCAAGTCATGAAAATGCTCACAGAAATCGGCTCTGTCGACAACGTCGAGCCGGTCATCAAAGAAAAACTGGCGAACAAAGAGAAAATCATGGGCTTCGGCCACCGCGTCTACCAAAAAGGCGACCCGCGTGCAAAACATTTGCGCGAAATGTCGCAAAAGCTCACAGAGCTTCGCGGCGAATCGAAATGGTATGACATGTCCGTGAAAATCGAAGAATTGGTGACCAGCGAAAAACCGCTTCCGCCAAACGTCGATTTCTATTCGGCTTCGGTCTATCACTCGTTGAACATCGAGCATGACTTGTTCACGCCGATCTTCGCGGTATCCCGTGCGTCGGGCTGGCTCGCGCACATCCTGGAGCAATACTCGAACAACCGCTTGATCCGCCCGCGTGCGGAATACATCGGGCCTGGCATGCAAACCTACGTGCCGGTTGAAGAACGTTAATAGGAATTCCGAAAGCTTGAGCCTCACCTTTAGATAGGTGAGCAGCTCAAGCTTTTCTATTTCCACAAGCCAGTCTCATATATTTGTTTCATGTTTTTCATTGTGGCTATAATAACAGAAAAGAGTTGCACGAAAAATTGACATTAGGAGGCGCTCCCATGAACTACACAGATATCGGCTGGAAATTGCAGAACAGTTACGCTGGCCTGCCGAAAACCTTATATGCCCCGATGGAAGCCAACCCGGTTGTATCGCCAAAGCTGGTCATCGCAAACAAATCACTGGCCACAACACTTGGCCTAAATACCGAGCAGTTGTATAGCTCCGACTCGCTAGAGATTTTTGCGGGTAATCGATTCCCCGAGGGTAGCTTCCCGCTCGCCCAAGCCTATGCAGGCCATCAATTCGGCCAATTTACGATGCTCGGCGATGGCCGTGCCATCCTAATCGGCGAACAGCATACACCGGATGGCGAGATTTTCGATATCCAATTGAAAGGCGCCGGCGTCACGCCCTTTTCGAGAAGCGGAGATGGCCGCGCGGCACTCGGTCCCATGCTGCGGGAATACATTATCAGTGAAGGCATGCACGCGCTCGGGATTCCATCGAGCAGAAGCCTGGCAGTCGTATTGACAGGAGAAAAAATCCAGCGCTACTCCGCAGAGTCTGGAGCGATCCTGACACGGGTGGCTTCGAGCCATATCCGTGTCGGCACTTTTCAGTTCGCCGCGAAATATCGCTCGACTGAAGATTTAAAAGCTTTGGCGGATTACACGATCAAACGGCATTTCCCAGACATCACGGGGCCTGACCGCTACATCGAATTATTCCGCCAAACCGCGCAACAGCAAGCTTCACTCATCACGAAATGGCAGCTCGCAGGATTCGTCCACGGGGTCATGAACACGGACAATATGGCGATCAGCGGTGAAACAATCGACTACGGGCCATGCGCTTTTCTGGACCGCTACGATGAGTCCGCGGTCTTTAGCTCAATCGATGCCGGCGGCCGTTATGCTTATCGCAACCAGCCGCTCGTCGGAGGATGGAATTTAGCTCGTTTTGCGGAATCTCTGTTTCCACTGTTAAATGAGATTCCTGAAAAACAAGCCTTGGCGTCTCTCCAAGGGGCGCTCGAGGAATATGTCAGTTTGCAAAAAAACTTGTATTTGGCAGGCATGCGCGAAAAACTCGGCTTGTTTACCGAAATGCCAGAAGATGAACAACTGATAGATGCGTTGCTGGAATTGATGCAAGAAAAGCAAGCGGATTATACCAATACATTCCGTTCCTTGACTTTCGACGCAGTAGAAGAGCCCCAACTGGCAAACGATCTGGATTTCAAAGCTTGGCACAGCCGCTATAAAGCCCGCCAACAGCAAGAAGGCCGCTCAGCACACGAAATCCTGGAAATGATGAAAAGCCGGAATCCGGCTGTCATCCCGCGCAATCACCGCGTGGAAGCGGCACTCGAAGCTGCAGCGCAAGGCGATTATCAGGTAATGGAAAAACTATTGGAGATCCTCCGGAATCCATATGCCCATTCCGAAGAGCAACTGCCCTATACGGCCCCGCCACCGCCTTCAACGCCGCCATACCAGACCTATTGCGGCACATAAAGTTTAAAAATCCCCTGCCTTTTCTTCGGCAGGGGATTTTCTTGCTGGCGCTTGTCAGTTCGATCACTGGCCGTCTGTGACTTCATTAACACTGACCATTTTGACTTCGTCCATCTTGAATTGGTAATACGTATCGTTGTCGCCGATAAATTCGCGGAAATCATCCGCATCCAAACCGCTGACCGCTTGTTTCGGGGTATCAGCTTCGACGGTGCTGACCGCCTCGACGCCTGCGCCGAAATGATAAACGACGCGGAATTTTTTTGTTGATGCCATAGTTATTGGATTCCTCCTCAAATGCTTGTCTGCTTTAGGTTTACCCGATTTTTTAGGGAGTATTCACCTCAGCCATCATTTTCTCATTCTCGATGAAAATAGTAGAATCCCTTTACTTGGGAAAGTATTTGACTTACACTTTAGCCATCGGGAAAACCCGACACTTAAAACCGCATACCGTTTTTCTGCACTGGGGGTGCATATTTTGCTGAGATGAGAGCTTTCGCTCCGATCCCTTATGACTCGATCAGGTTAGGACCTGCGTGAGGAAGTGCGGTGACTTTCCGACATGACTACGAAATATGGAATAGTGGCTGCATCTTCACGGATGCGGCTTTTTTGTGCATATTTTTAGGAGGGATTCCATATGGAACCATATTCATGCGGCACCAGCCCGATCGTAGGATTTCGCTTTTCCTTACATCCGATGAGCGGAAATTTTATCAGTATCATCAAAAGTGCGTTGAAGGACACCGATACATCCCATGTCTGGATGCAAACCGACGACGTCTCCACCGTCATCCGAGGCAAACAACAGCATGTTTTCAATGTCGCGAAAGCGCTGACGCTTCATGCCGCGAAAACGAAAGAACACATTGCCCTGTCCGGCACCTTTTCAGCTGGCTGTCCAGGTGATACAGCGGGTGATGCGTATTTGGACGCCCCCGATGAACCGGCAAACGAAGACGCCAGCAAGCAATACGTTTCATCCCAATTCGCCCTTTATCCGATGAACAATCCCGATTATATGGAAGTTATCTACCGCGAAGTGGAACGTGCCAAAGAGTTCGGTGTGTGGAATGATTCCATGCATTATGCTAGCGGCATCCACGGGGATATCCATGAGGTCTTTGCTTTTTACGAAACGAGCTTTTCCAGCGCGCGCTCCGCTAAACACCCCCACCTCGTGATGACTGTATCCATGAGCATCAACAGTCCTTCACACAAAACAGGCGGTGAAGATCATGCTTAAGGAATGGAAACTGAAAGAAATTGTCCTCATGTCATTATTTGGCGTCGTGTTCGGCATTGTTTACTTGCTCTTTTTGCACATTGGCAACTTATGGGCAGGCGTCATCGGGCCGCTCGCTTATGAATGGATGTTCGGCATCTGGTTTATCGTCTCCATCATTTCGATGTATATTATCAGAAAGCCTGGCGCTGCTTTATTACCAGAAATCTTGGCCGCAGCTATCGAAGTGATGCTCGGCAATGCGATCGGCCCGAGGCTTATCCTATCAGGCATCATTCAAGGCCTCGGAGCAGAAGCAGCGTTCGCGCTGACTCGTTACCGGCATTTCCATGTTGGCATCTTGATGCTTGCAGGTGCTGGTGCTGGAGTTTTCAGTTTTGTTTACGGCTATTTCCTATCGGGCTATGCTGCATTGGATCCTTCTTTCGTCGCCTTGATGTTCACACTTCGCGTCGCAAGCGGTGCGATCATTGCCGGCATCGGCGGCAAATATATCGCCGATTCACTGCTCGCAACTGGATCACTACGGGGCTATGCTATCGCTAAGGCGGAAAAAGGCGATGTCCGTGCTTAATCCGGTTTTTCAATTAGACAACTTCAGCTTTCGCTTTCCGGAGTCAGTAGAACCGACCTTACGCCATATTACGCTCGCAATCCATGCGCAAGAACGGGTGGTCATTACAGGGCCAAGTGGATGCGGAAAGTCCACGCTTCTCTATGTGCTGAACCGGCTGTACCCGCATAATTGCGATGGCCAAGTTTCTGGCACCGTCAGGATCTTCGGGCGTACATCACAAGAATACGAACCTGGTGAAGCCAACCGGAAAGTCGCAACGGTTTTTCAAGATCCCGACAGCCAATTTTGCATGCCGACGGTCGAAGAAGAACTGGCGTTCACTCTGGAGAATCTTCAAGTGCCCCGGGAAGAGATGCCAAAACGCATCGACCGGATTTTGCGCATGACGGGCCTGGACGATATTCGCCATGGTTCCATTCAAACCTTCTCAGGCGGGATGAAACAACGCATCGCCACAGCTTGCGCCTTGATTATGGAGCCTGACTGTTTGTTGCTCGATGAACCTCTCGCCCATCTCGACCCGTTGACGGCGAAAGAGTTTGTCGCTTGGTTGGATCAATTGCAACAGGAAAACGGTCTTGCAATCGTCGCCGTCGAGCATAAATTAGAGCTATGGGGAGAATTTTTCGAACGGGAGATCAGCCTTTCGGAAAACGGCGCCATACAGAAAGACCAAGCCTACACCAGAAGGAATGCTCCTTTCCTGCCGAAGCGTGAGACGGCCAAACAGCCAAAAGTCTTGTTTGAGGCAAGGGATCTATCCATTACACGAGCTTCAAAAGCTTTGCTGCGCGGTGCCAGCCTGCAGCTTTATGCGGGTGAAGTGATGATCATTGCAGGACCGAACGGAAGCGGGAAATCGACTTTGCTGAAAGCCTTATGCGGCATCATGAAACACGATAGCGGGACGATTTCAGGAGAGTTTGCCGGATTTGTCCCACAATCGCCCGAGCAGCTGTTTCTGTCGAAGACTGTAGAAGAGGAATTATCGTATTCCGGAAATTCCTCTCCTCATGATGTGAAAGATCTTCTCGAGGCACTTGCCTTGGATCCTATTGCTCAAGCCCATCCTTTTTCCGTGAGCCATGGCCAAAAGCGCCGTGTGGCCATCGGCGCGATGCTAGCAGACCGTCGCCAAGTTTTGTTGCTAGATGAACCGACGGCAGGGCAAGACCTCAACGCATTGATGGAGCTCCATCACCAAATCACTTGCCGGGCGCAAGACGGCTGCGCGTTGGTTGTGGTGACGCACGATATGAATTTTGCCTTGAGCATTGCGGATACGATCTGCCTAATGAAAGACGGCAGATTATCCGCTCCTCTTGAACCACAAGAGCTTTTTTCAAGCCCTGTCCTGCTGGCAGAGCACCGTTTATATTGGCCGGAAAAGGAGGAATCCTATGCGCCGTCTTTTACATGAAATGAACCCCAGCTTGAAATTTCTTGCTGTCACTGCATGTATGCTGGCGCTCGCGTTTTTTTTCAATCCTTGGACGCCACTGATGTTTTTCCTAGGCATCGTATTGGTACAATTGCTGTTTAGCCAAACCAATTGGAAACTTTGGTCACTTGTTATGCTGCCTTTTGTGATCGGCGCATTCGGTTATTTCTGGACTACCTTGGTGTTCGGTGAGTCTGGTGATGGGACTGTGTTATGGACAATCGGCATGATCGAAATAACCGCTCAAAATTGGGAGCATGCCTGGTCATTATCATTCCGCGTCCTGGCGTTTTCAAGCATTTCGTTATTATTTGCTTTCACTACCGATCCTGTCCGGTTTATCCAAAGCTTGATGCAGCAAGGAAAACTGTCTCCGAAACTTGCTTTCAGTGTGCTGATCAGCTATCAATTCCTTCCTGTTCTAAAAACGGAATTCGAGCAGTTGCAGCAAGCTCACCGTCTCAGGGGTCCGGGTGCGAAACCAACGCCATTCAAACGAATAACAGCCTTGCGCCGCCTGCTCATCCCCCTGCTTGCCGGTGCTGTCAGAAAAGCCGAGCGCGCCGCCTTTGCGATGGAAGCGCGGGCGTTTACAGACGCAGCAAGATCTCATTACCGGGAAATCAAGATTGAGCACAAGGATTATGCATTGCTTGGCATGTTTTCATTGGTGCTCGTCTTAAGTTGCAGTGCAGTTTTTTGGACTTAATAAAACAACACCTCCGCAGTGAATGATCCAACTGCGGAGGTGTTGTTTGGGTTAACATAATAAGATTATCATCAAGCTATTGTAAATTGTCTTCAGCTGTCTATTTTACCGTAAGTGATTTCATCCTCGTCCTGGACATTGACGCCGTTTTTCACGTGAACAATCGTCCGTAAAATCAACTTGGCATTCACATTCTCGAGCACCCAGCGTTCATCCGGCACAATTTCGAATTGCTGCATGACGGTGTTCTTTGATTTTACGGATCCCGCAAATTCCAAGCTCTGCTTGGCAACTGGCGTTTCATAAAAATCAAAATCGCTGTCTTGCCGGTAATCTTCCACTAAGCGAATCACTTGAAGTTCGATATAATCGATTTCCTGATCGCCGCTTCCTCCGTCCAAGTAAACCGTGCCGTTCAAGGTTTCACCTTCTTCAAGATGCGGCCTCTCCACTACAGTGTCCACTTTGATCGAACCGATGCCGATCGAAGATAAAAAGTCTTTGAATTTCATAAAATCTATACCCCCAAAATTTGATAATTCTCCATACCACTTTCCTGTGCCTTATAAACAGGAAGCTTAAAGCTCGGTGTAGTCGTATTGATTATCCAAGTCCGTTTCGTATCGGTTATAACGCCGTTTGAACAGCTTGTACAGATGGCTGACGATGACCCGCAGCAAGGCATACATCGGAATCCCTAAAATGACCCCCACGACGCCAAACAAGGAGCCGGCCGTCAACAGGACGAAAATGATCGTGACAGGGTGGATATACATCGTCTTGCCCATTACTTGCGGCGAGATCAAATTACCTTCCACCAGCTGTACGACGGTCCACACAATTGCGAGTTTCACAAGCATGAACGGCGAAGTAACGAGTGCGATAATGGCAGCGGGCGTAATCGCGATAGCTGGACCGATATACGGCACGATGCTTGTCACCATCGCCAGCGCGCCGAGCAGCAGTGCATAATCCATACCGATGATCAAAAAGCCGATATAGACCATCACGCCGATGCAAAATGCGACGATGAGCTGGCCTTGGATATAAGCCCCCAATTGCTTGTCTGCGTCCCTTAAGACTTCTCTTGTATCGTCTCGAAATCTTGGCGGCAGCAACTTCAGGAAATAGTCCGGAAGTTTATCACCGTCTTTCAATAGATAAAACAGGATAAACGGCACGATGACAATCGACAGGATGACACCCGTGATCGTCGAAATCCAGCTGGTGACGCGCGTAATGATGCCCGTCACTGTCGCTTGAAGTGTATCTGCGATGCTGGTCGGCAAGGTAGCGATCAAGGCCTCGATATTAAAGTCTGAATCCTGGTAATAATCACCGACCAATGAATTGCGCAAAAACTGATCGGTATTGTTCAATAAGCGCATGAAATAATCTGGAAATTCCTCGATTAAGTTCTGGAATTGGTCTCTCACATATGGAAACACCAACAAACTCAATAAAGTCAATAACCCGATGCCGCCAAGGAAGATGATCAAGATGCCCCAAATTCTTGGAATTTTGAAACGTTCCAGCAAACGCAGCACCGGCCGCAGCAAGTAGTAAAAAATAAGAGCCAAGACGACTGGCAAGACGACCGTTTTCATGAATACATTGAGCGGATTGAAGATGAACGACACTTCCCTGAAGATGAATACGACGAGCCCGATTAAAATCAAGATCAATAAGGTGAAAAGCGTGTTCCTCCCGCCCAGGAAGCGGATATAGTTAGTAGCAAAAAACGGCGGTCTATTGTCATCTGGCGGCATGGCGATCCCCTTCTTTGTATAGGCTTCTACCTATAGTTTACCATATTATCTGAAAAATTAGTTGAGAGGCTGAGACAAAAATTCTTCCAGCGCACGGCGATTTTGTTGTATATCGATTTCAAGAACCGAGCCGGCCTGTGGATAATTCGCATAGCTGTATCCACCTTCCACCGGAATCGTCAAGCGTTCGATCTCCCCGCTGCCACCGGTGCCAAGCTGTGTCGCCAATTTGATTTGATCGACCAACGGCATATCGGTCTGCACATAGCCTTGAGCCGCTCCTGCCAATTTCGGCAGTTTCGGGATTGACGACACGCTGATCAATTCATCCTTTAATGCAGCGATCACTTGCTGCTGGCGCCGCACACGGCCGAAGTCGCCTTCATTATCCGAACGGAAGCGCGCGTAGCCCAGCAATTCCTGGCCATTCAAATTCTGCACGCCTGGAGACAAAGTTACGCCGATCTTCTCGGACATTTCCTTTTCGACATCGATTTCGACACCACTCGGCGCTGCGATGTCGACAAGCGTTTCAAAGCTCTTGAAGTCGACAAGTGCGTAATTATGGATTTCCACACCAAACATTTCACGCAAAGTCGACGCCAGCAAATCGACGCCTCCCAAATAATAAGCGGTGTTCAATTTATAAGATTGGTACCCTGGAATATCTGCATAAATATCACGCATGAACGAGGTGATTTTCACTTCATTGTTTTCGCGGTCGTGAGTCACCATCATCATCGTATCCGTCCGTGATTGTGCTTCACCGCGCGAATCCACCCCGAGTACAAGGATATTCTGGTATCCACTATTGTCTTCATCTCCTGCAAACGGTTCCGCTTCGATTTCGGTTTCATCAGCTATGTCCTGGCCTTGTTGATATTGGATAAAGAAGTAAATTCCAGCACCGAGCAATAAAATGATCAATAATAAGAAAAGCTTGCCGATCGGGCGGAATCGTTTGCGTTTTCTGGTCTGCCTTGTTTCGTATTGTTCTTCCATGATGTTTACATTCCTTTCTGAGCTGTACAATTTGTTTAGACGCATATGAATAGATGGAGGTTTCCTTCCGTAATACGTTTTTATTGTTTGTGCCTCACCGGAGTGGTAAAATTCTTCTTATTCTCAAGTGGGCCATTATGCCTCTATGGAAATGTCCAGGCGGCGCTTCAAAGCCGCAGACATCTTTACATAAAAGTAAAATGGTGGCCTATATTATAGAAGGAGGCAATCCAATGTTAGAAAAAGCAACATTCGCTGGCGGCTGTTTTTGGTGCATGGTCAAGCCATTCGATCAATTTGACGGAATCGAGTCCGTAATTTCCGGATATACTGGCGGCCATTTGGCGAATCCGTCCTATGAACAAGTGAAAAGTGGACATTCCGGCCACCTGGAAGCGGTTGAAATTACATTTGATCCGGCCGTTTTCCCATATGAACAATTGCTGGATATCTTTTGGCAGCAAATCGACCCGACTGATAATGACGGGCAATTCCAGGACCGCGGAGCTTCCTATCGCCCTGCCATCTTCGTGCATAATGAAGAGCAGCGGAAATTGGCGCTTGCTTCCAGAAAACAACTCGAAGAAAGCGGCCGCTTCGATAAACCGGTCATCACCGAGATCCAAGATGCCGAGCCCTTCTATCCGGCTGAAGATTACCACCAGGATTTCTACTTGAAAAATCCAGATCATTACGCACAAGATCGTGCCGAATCCGGTCGCGATGAATTTTTGGATAGTGCGTGGAAGAAAGCCGACGCTTGATGCGCCGGCTTTTTCTATGGCTGAAAATCAGCGAACAGAGCGAACCCAATTGCCCGCTGATCAATATAAAAAACTTCTCACATAAATATTTTAATTGACAGATTATTCGATTAGTCTAAAATCAGGATACGCGGGTCTTTCCGCAAAAATGCGCTAAACAGGAGGCATTATCATGCAATGGCTCAGCACTTTGGACATCTTTTTCGTGCAATTAATCCTTTTTCCACCGTTTGTTATTTTACTGGGCGTTGCAGCGGCGATACTGTCGAACAGGATTTTCATTGGCCCGCTCGTCACGCTCGTTTCATCGCTCGAACTGAATTATTGGTATTTTTCAACTTTACTCCCAGAAGCGGAAATTCCATACATGATGATTGTTTCATGGGCAATCCTGTTTCCGCTCTTGTCGCTTTATGTCTCCTGGGTGGCCGTTGCGCCGTCCCCTAAAAAAACTCATCAGGGTTTTCGATGGAGCAAATAAGCAAAAAGAATCATCAACATGACAAATGCCAAGAACATCCATAAGGTAATATCATGGTTGCCGGTCTGGTCATAAACCACTCCGATGATGAACGGCATGAATGCCGAAATCAAATATCCCCCGGATTGTGTCATCGCAGCCCAGCTATTTGCTTCATCTGCAGAATCCGTCGCATCGAGCGGCAAAAGTAAAGCGATTGGAAACAAGCCACCGAGCGCAACACCAATCAAAGCAGCAGCAACCCACACCGCCCATGTTCCGGCAAACATCAACAACAGGATTCCGCCTGTACCGAACGCCAGTACAGCCAACACCCATAGAAAGCGGTTCGGGTAGCGGCTGAACAACAGCGGGATGGAAATATTGCAAACGATCTGGACCGCCGTCATGACAGTAACAACCGCTCCTGCCGACAGCACACTCAAGCCCTTATCGATTGCGATAGGTGCAAGCCATGTCAGCATCGAGAAAAAGAAAGCCGCTTGGAAGCCGAAAAACAACAGCATGTACCACGCCTTCACGTTTTTCCACGGGCTTTCTGTGATCGGCAGCGGATCTTCTGGCATTGCTTGCGTTTTTGTTTTTGTTTTTGTTTTCGCTTCAGGCATTCTCAGCCATACAATAAGGGCAGCAATCGCCAAACCGGACCAAACCGCAAGCCCCGCCGGCCAGCCGGAAGCTGCGTAGACGACACTCGTCAATCCTGCGGCGAGTGTCGCACCGAGCCCCATGCCAAACGAATAGACGCCGATCAACGAAGCCGTCCGAGTGGGGAAATCCCGCTTGATCATGGCAGACAACATCGGCCCGATGATAGCAATCGCGATGCCGATAAAAAACGAACTGAGCAATAAATTAAAATAACTCGGCCAAAATCCGCGCCCTAAAGTAAAGACACCAATGATGGCCAGCAAAAAACCAATGGAACGCTTCAAGCCGAAGCGGCGATTGAAGACGATCGCAAATGGCGCGAACAGTCCCATGCACAGGACGGGTACAGCGGTCAATAAACTGACTTGCCCGTTCGTCAGCCCAAGATCCGTCCGAATCGGTTCGAGCATCGGCCCGATTGAAGAAATGGCCGGCCTTAAATTGAGCGCCACTAATAGAATGGCAAAGATAACGCCGGTCAGTGCTGGTCTTGTCCCAATTCCCCTCATATTTTCTCTCTCCTTATCCTTCAGCACCAAACTTGTGTTCCTGCTGCCACTTACCTTAAAATAAAACAGGAAAGGCGGGTTGCTGGATGAAGCTCATAAATTGGAGCTACGCAAAACGATACAATATCAAAGCCACTTTTGACGAATTTCCGCACGTGGTCGTGCTATTCCGCCAGATTGGCGGCTATTACTTTATTTATTCGATGAAAGGCCTGACACCGGAACACGTTCCGGGCAGGCGCGAATATGTACAGATGGAGTACCTCCTGAATAAAGAGCTTGGCCAATTGGATGCTTATCTTCGCAGAAAAAGCCGCTAAAGCTTATCCTTTATTAGTTTAGCCGACACGGGCTTTGAACGCTACCGGTTTGGGACGCATTCGTGTTATACTATTCATATTGTGAATTTTAGGAGGACGAATAATAATGATAGCAGTAAATGATGTATCTTTGCGTTTTGGCGACCGCAAGTTATTTGAAGATGTCAACATCCAGTTTAACCCAGGTAATTGCTACGGCTTGATCGGTGCGAACGGCGCCGGCAAATCAACGTTCATCAAAATCCTTTCCGGCGAACTTGATGCACAGTCCGGCAACGTCTACATGGGCTCTGGCGAACGCTTGGCCGTATTGAAGCAAAACCACTTTGAATATGAAGAGCATGCGGTTTTAGAGACAGTTATCATGGGCCATAAGAAACTCTATGAAGTCATGTCCGAAAAGAATGCCATTTATATGAAAGAAGATTTCTCCGACGAAGACGGCATGCGTGCAGCTGAACTTGAAGGCGAATTCGCGGAACTGAACGGCTGGGAAGCAGAATCAGAAGCCGCCATCCTCTTGCAGGGCCTTGGCATTTCCGAGAATCTGCATGACAAGAAAATGGCGGAACTATCCGGATCTGACAAAGTCAAAGTGCTTTTGGCACAAGCGCTATTCGGCAAACCGGATGTTCTTCTTCTGGATGAGCCGACCAACCATTTGGACTTGAAAGCTATCCAATGGCTGGAAGAATTCCTAATCAACTTTGACAACACTGTCATCGTCGTATCGCATGACCGCCACTTCCTCAACAAAGTATGTACCCATATCGCCGACCTTGATTTTGGAAAAATTCAGCTTTATGTCGGCAACTACGACTTCTGGTACGAATCCAGCCAATTGGCAACTCGCTTGGCATCCGACCAGAATGCTAAAAAAGAAGAGAAGATCAAAGAGTTGCAGGCCTTCATTGCCCGTTTCTCTGCCAACGCCTCGAAATCCAAGCAGGCAACTTCACGGAAGAAAATGCTCGATAAAATCGAGTTGGACGATATCCGCCCATCTTCCCGAAAATACCCGTTCGTCAACTTCACCATCGGCCGCGAAATTGGCAATGATGTGTTGACAGTTAAAGACTTGAGCCAAACCGTCGACGGCAATCAATTATTGAATAACGTCAGCTTCAATATGAACAAAGACGATAAAATCGTCTTGATGGGCGACCCATTGGCGAAATCGGCACTCCTTCGCGTACTTGCTGAAGAAGACGAGCCGGCTTCCGGTTCTGCCCGTTGGGGTGTCACCACTTCACGCGCCTATTTGCCAATTGACAATACCGAATACTTCGAAGGCAGCGAAACTTCCTTGGTGGATTGGTTGCGCCAGTACTCGCCGGAAAATGAAAGCGAAACTTTCCTTCGCGGCTTCCTTGGGAGAATGCTGTTCTCCGGTGAAGAAGTGAAAAAGAAACCTTCTGTTTTATCCGGTGGCGAAAAAGTCCGCTGCATGCTATCGAAAATGATGCTGTCGCATGCCAACGTGCTGCTATTGGATGAACCAACCAACCACTTGGATCTTGAATCCATCCAAGCCTTGAACAATGGCATGATCGCTTTTAAAGGGGCCATGGTCTTCACTTCCCATGACCATCAGTTTATCCAGACCGTTGCCAACCGCGTCATCGAAATCCAAGAAGATGGCTCGATTCTCGACAAGCAATTGACCTACGATGAATTTTTGGAATGGAAAGAAACACAAGGCATCGCCAAATAATTTCTTGCCACACGAAAACCCCTCAGAAATATCACATTTCTGAGGGGCTTTTTCTATGCGTTGGTTTATTTCAGGAAGCGTTTCACGGCTTTTCCGGCCGGCAACTTCGCTGCCCATCGGTCACCAGAATTCGCCAGTTTGCTGAGCACTTTCAACAGATCTTGGTCTCCCGCCCAGTGCTCTGTCACCACTTCTTTCGGGAATCGGTTCAAGACCGTATTGACGACGTATACTGCGACGATGACATCGTCCATGAATCCGCCTGGGCCGACTAGAATTTCCGGCAAAAAATCGATCGGCGCCATGAAATACAGCACACCAGCCCCAACGTAAGCCTTGCTTTTCTTATCGATGCGGCTGTCCAAAAGCAAACGGGTCAATAAATGGAAAAGGTCCGGTGCAAATAACACGAACTGGCCAGCAGAATCCAGTTTTGACGATTTGCCTTCGAGCCAGTTGTGCACCCTGAAACGAAGCTTTTGATAGAAATCCCGCTGTTTTTCTTCACTTGGCAATGCCGTGCTTAAATATTCGTTACCCATGTGCATTCCCCTTTCATCCGGCAATTAGAAGACTAATGTGACGTTGGTTGCAACCCGTTCTTTATCGGGAGCCCCGTCGTAAATGGTAAATTCAACATGTTGGTTCGGCATGAAGCGGCGGAACCCTTCTTCATTGATGTTGATCGTTTCGAAATAGAACAACTCGCCCGTATCGCCTTCGATATAGCCGAATCCTTTATCGTCATTAAACTCTTTCACTTTTCCTTGCATGGATAAATCCCCCTTCAATATTCTTGGTATTCTAATTTAGATATACCCGAATGAGCGGGAATATTAAACAATGGAAACTTCAAAGAAAAAATCCATCAAAAAAGAACTGCCATTACGGCAGTTCTTGGATTGGAGAATTAAAGTTTAGTTACGTTAGTAGCTTGAGGTCCGCGGTTGCCTTCCTCTACTTCAAATTCTACGCGCTGTCCTTCGTCAAGCGTTTTAAAGCCTTCGCCTTGAATCGCTGAGAAGTGTACGAATACGTCGTCGCCGCCTTCAACTTCGATGAAGCCAAAACCTTTTTCTGAGTTAAACCATTTTACTGTACCTTCTTGCATGTTAAATTACCTCCTGTGGTAAACAAAATTTTTCAATATGCGAACTTTCATAAAAAAAATTCACATATTCCCAAAAGTACCGACACTTGCTGATCACTTTTGGGAATATGTGAATAGCTATTGCGGAAGTTCGTATGTTGAATTACCTTAATTATATCAAATTGACTATAAAAGTCAAACAAATCTAAAAACTTTCTGAATGTTTTCCAAACTTTTTTTAGCTCTCTAAAAAATCCTTATAAGCATTATGCCAAATTAATGGGAATTTGTAAAGCATTAATGTGTCAGCCCGCTAGCGGTCCTGAAGTTTGTATTGGCTCTCCCGTTCACGTAAAATAAGGGATATAGACGCGCACCATGAAACTTTTCCCTGCGCCACACGTATAGTTTAGTAGCCGTTAAGGAGGTTAAAGCATGAAACCCATTAAGCCGATCGAAAACTTCATCAAGAGACAATCGGTCAGCCTCCCTCTCATGTCCGCCATGTTCCCGATTCTCTATTTAGGAGCAGAAATCGGGCTGCTTGCTTCCGGTGCTGTTGCAGCCGGCACTTATTTTGCCAGCAATACATCGATGAAGCAATACCAGCTGTCGAGCGATTCCAAACAGCTCGGCATGACCAGAAGTGAATACCGGAATATCCGCGTGCAAATCAAGGAAGGCAAAGAAAAAATTAAAACCTTGCAAAGCCAATACTATAAAGTACGGTCCATTTCTTCATTTAAGCAATTGATGGATATGGTCAAAATCGCCACTAAAATCCTGACAATCGTCCAGCAAAACCCGCGCAAATTCTACTTGGCAGAACCGTTCTTCTATTCGCATCTGGATTCTGCCATCGAATTGACCGGCAAATATACATTATTGGTCGGGCAACCAGTCAAAGACATGGAGATGCGCATTGCGCTCCAGGAAACACGCGAAATGCTGCGTTCATTGCAGCAAGTAATGGAAGCCGACCTGAAGCGCGTGCTGTCAATGGACGTGGAGCAACTGCGTATGGAACTCGATTATGCGCGGCTAGCTGTCGACCAGCACAATACGAGAACGATCGATCAGCAACAGCAAATCGAACATAAAGGAGACATGGAAAATGACCAACAATCAGACGAGAAATGAGTTGGATGAGCTTCTCGGTACCCCGTTTGGTATGGAAGAAACATCCCAGCAAACGCAATTGGCTCAGACGGAAGGACAGCCTGTTGCACTGCTTGAACGCTTAAGTGCAGAAGAACAGGAAAAAGCCCGCGAATTGGCTAAACAGATTCCGACCGGAAATCGTGAAGCCATCCTCACATACGGCGCCAATGCGCAAAACCAGTTGAGCCAGTTTTCGCATAAAATGCTCGATCATGTCCAGCGGAAAGACATCGGCCCTGTCGGTGATGTGCTCCATGACCTCATGAAAAAGCTTGAACAACTAAACCCCGAAGAATTGACGCAGAAAAAGCAAAAAGGTCTGCGCAAAGTTTTCAACCGCGCGAAATATTCAGTCCAGGAAATGATGAGCAAATATCAAAAGTTAAGCACACAAGTCGACCGCATCAGCGTCCAGCTAGACCATTCAAAACGCGGCTTGCTGGATGATGTTCAGATGCTGGAACAATTATACGACCAGAACAAGACCTATTTCCAGGCCTTGAATGTCTACATCGCGGCAGCTGAAATCAAACGGGATGAAATCATGAATGAAACCATTCCTGCTTTGCGCAGAAAAGCCGAAGCCTCTAACGACCAGATGGCCTATCAGGAAGTGAACGATATGGTCCAGTATGTCGACCGTTTGGAAAAACGCCTGTATGACCTGCAATTGTCGCGCCAGATCACTATTCAAAGTGCGCCGCAGATCCGCATGATTCAGCAGACCAACCAAACACTCGCTGAAAAAATCCAATCGTCTATCATGACATCCATTCCGTTATGGAAAAACCAGATTGCCATCGCTTTGACCTTGAACAAGCAGATGAAAGCGGTCGAAGCGCAAAAACAAGTAACCGCCACTACCAACGATCTGTTATTGAAAAACTCGGAAATGCTTAAGATGAATTCAATCGAGACTGCGCGCGAAAACGAGCGCGGAATCGTTGAAATCGAGACCTTGAAGCAGACACAGGAGAATTTGCTTGAGACGATTGAAGAAACCCTGAAGATCCAGGCAGAAGGCCGCCGCAACCGCAAAGCGGCAGAGCTTGAAATTGGCCGCATGGAAGAAGACTTAAAGCAACGCCTGCTCGCCATCCACGATGGCCAGGAAAAGAACTGATAAAAACCCCTTCGCAAAAAAATTGCGGAGGGGTTTTTAGGTTCTTCCTTATAATGCCTGTACGACTAAATGCAAGGTGCGTTTCAATAAGCGCAGCGTCTGCTCGACAAATTGCTCCAGTGAATCAGCGCTGACCGATTTATTGCCATAAAGCATGCGATAAAACGCTGCCTGTTCCTCGCTTGTTGATTCACCGCTCAAGAATAGATGCATCACTTCGATGCCCATCTTCTCGGTTTCCGAAACGGCTTGGGCCGTATCGATGATGCCGTTGTCGGCATAATTATAAGCAGACGGCTCACCGTCCGAAAAGACCAGCATGAAGCGGTGCTTTTCCGGGCGCTGTTTCAGCCGATCCGCCATCCAGCGAATCGCAAAACCATCGCGGTTGTCTTCATGGGCATCGAGCGAAAGAATCTCAGCTGCATGGTCTGCCGAGCCGTCGGTGAATTTATGCAGCCATTCAAAATAATTGGGCTGTTGAGCGTCCCCCGCTTCATAGGCATCTTCATAAAACACCGCGATTTCATGAGGAATCTTGAGCGCTCTGAGCACATCGTGGAATAACAGCACCGACTGCTTCGTTTCGTCGAGCTTGTCGACCATTGAAGCGGAACCGTCAATCATCAAGCTGAAGACCGCATCCAATTGCTTGGAAGGGGCGGTTTTCCGGTAGAAAGGCTTTGGCCGTTCGTCGGTGACGAGCGGTAACAGGTTTTTCGATAATCGCCCAGCATGCAAATTCGTCCGTTCGCTTTCGATACGCTGCTGCATGCGCTTTTGCATTTCTTTCAACAATGCGCGTACAAATGGCGCTTGTTCGCTGCGCCAACGCTGCAGCTGCTGACGGTCGACAGGCAATGTGTCGATGCGCGATTCGTAATAAACGACGCCATCGTTCGCGGAACCGAATCGGCCATTTGCTTTTTTCGGTTTCTTTTCGTCTTTTCTCTGTTCGTCAGGTAAATTATCTTCCCGGTGTTCGCCTTGTGACTCACCTGTTCCTGTCTGTTCGACTTCCCCGGCACCTTCTTCTTCCCTGCCCCCATCGGCAAGCTTCGAATCACCGCGTTCAAGTTCATACTCAAGGGCGGCGGCATCATTCAATTCCGTTTCACGGTGCCAGGATTGAAACCATTCTTCGATCGTGTCAATTTCCTCTTCTTCTTCAGACTGCTCCGCCTCGATGCCTTCGTGATACCTTGGCGGCGGCGTTTTTTCAGCCGGTTCCCCGAACGTATAATACGTATGGAGGGCATCCGAACTCAGCAAATATTCCAGTTGCGGCAAAATTTTCTGGATGGTTCGTGCAGAATCTCCGGTGGCATCGGAACTGAATATTTCCGTCCAAGCCATAAATAGAGGATCCAGTTCGTCGCTTAACGAAACGTCTTTGCCGCGCAGTTTTAAATAAGCGGCATTCAGGAAGGCATCTGCCCAAAATCCCTTTTTGCGATTTTGTTCCAGCTGATCGGAATGAAAACCGGAGACGATTTTCTCTCTCACTTCAAAGGCATGCTTCGTCCCCGGGCGTTCCGCTACGATGCGGTCGCTCAAGCGGAATTCTTCCGCCATCAACAGCAATTGCGTGGCGAGTTCAGGCAAACGGGTCTCCGCCTGTTCAAAATTGCGCCAAGAACGCAGGCTGAAATGACGCCAAAATCCAGCGCTCACCAAATAGATATCTGAGAGATACCCCGCCTGCTCGACCTCTTTTGGCCGATGGCGCCAAAATACGCTCATCGAGACGGCGCCTTCAGAGGGCCTGAATTCCCATAGTTTCCTGGTCGTTAAGCGCAGGTAAGGCGCGGATGACAATGCTCTGGAAAGCTGTTCCATCCGGTTGAGGAGCCTCGTATCAACCGTTTCATTATTAAATTGGATAAAGCGATTGATTGATGTCATCCTGCATCCCTACTTTCGCCAAGTATTCGCCAAATCCATCAATAAACTCCGTTCACTTTCATCATCCAGTTTTTCAGCGATAGCGTAACGGACAGCACGCAGTGTATCGATATGCATTGCAAGCGCGGTTGCATCCAGCAAACTTCGGATCGAGGCGGCTTCTTCCGACATGAGGCCGTTTTCCACTTGCTTCATCAAATCCGCTGCCAAGTTCAGCATGAAGGTTTTCAGCTTCGGATCGGCCTCCGGAAATTCCCTGTCCCATAGGCCACGGAGCTGCTCGCCTGACAAGTAAGGAATTGGATAGGAGATGAAACGGTTTTTTAGCGCTTCATTCATCGGCGATGTTCCGATATACCCTTCGTTGATGGCAGCGAGTACCGAGAAGTCCGCATGCGCTTGGATCACTTCACCGGTGAATGGATTGGTCAGCATACGGCGATAGTCGAGCGCACTATGCAGGATTGGCAAGGTTTCGGCTTTCGCCATATTGATCTCATCGATGTAAAGGATATGGCCTTGTTTCATGGCAGTCACCACAGGCCCTTCAACAAATTCGATCGCGCTTTGGCCATCGCGCTGCACCAAGGTTTTAAAGCCGAGCAGCGCTTCCGCGTCCAAGTCGACCGAACAGTTGATGCTTTGAATGGGCTGTTGGAACAGCTCGGAAATGCTTTCGGCGAGTTTCGTTTTCCCTGCTCCTGTCGGCCCTTTCAATAGCACTGGCTTTTTCAACACGACCGCTGTCAGGATATCGTTCCATAAATTTTCATCAGGCGAGATATAACCGCCTTCCCCTATCAAGTTCGAATCTTCTGCGTGGTCCCGCTGCGTCCGTTTTTTGATTTCTTCATCAATAATCGTCATCTGCTCCACTCCTGTCTCCATAGAAAAAACCGATGGATTCATCGGTTTTTGTTCATCATTCGAAATAAGTTTTGTAATAGCCGCCGACTTTTCCTGTGTTGTCGACTACAAACAAAAATTCTTCAGTTTCATTTTTCACATCGTATTGCTGTCCTGCTGTCAGCACATTCGATACTAAAAATTTGTCGGCATCGGTATGCTTGCACGTAACGGTGCGGACAGATTCTTTTTCGAGCCAATTGGTATGTATCATCGGTATCATCCTTTTCTGTCATTGTGAATGTGTTGTTCTGCTGCTCTTTTCAGTATAAGGAAAATTGCACGGGAATTCAAACTTGCCCTCCCTTGCCGCCTTTTCGAACGATTGCCAGATACCCGATCAACCCGATGACTGCGATAATCGATAAGGCGATCAGAAACCATTGCAGATGTCCAAGAATCGCTTCATAGGCATATGGAAAACTGCGGCCCAATGTGAAATAAGCGAATGTCCAGACAAAGCCTGCTGGCATGGCGAACAGCAAATAACGTCCGAGCGGAAAGCGGTCTGCCCCTACAACATAAGGCATCGCCCAGCGCACGCCTGGAAGAAAAAAACTGAATGCGATCGCCCAATTGCCTTTATGGGACAAAAATTGCCGAAATCGTTCAATGCCACTCTGCAGAAATGTCGTCTGCAGCCAAGCGATCAAGCGATGGCCGAATAGCCACCCGAGAGCGTAAGCGAATAAATTGCTCGTGATCAGCCCGCTGTATGCTGATAAAAAGGCTGGAAGCGGCTTGAAATCGCTCGTTTCCGTTACGACGCCTGAAAATGCTGCAGCGAATTCATTTGGGATCGGCAGGCCAAACAACAATAGCCAATTCACTAAGAACATGCTCAAATACCCGTATTCCATTGCCATTTCCCATAAAAAATCCAGCTCCATCCAAATCCCCCGTCTCTATGCCACATTATCCCATAACAAAAGGCAGCCCCGCAATGGAGCTGCCGAATGGTGTGGTCTTAAGATTCAAGCAATAGGTCTTCTGGGTTCTCGATCAATTCTTTCACTGTTTTCAAGAAGCCAACAGAATCGCTGCCATCGATTACACGGTGGTCATACGATAGCGCTACGTACATCATTGGACGGATTTCCACATTGTCGCCAACTGCGATCGGGCGCTTCTGGATCGTGTGCATGCCGAGGATCCCGACTTGCGTACCGTTCAAGATCGGTGTAGACAAGAGTGAACCGAAGACGCCGCCGTTTGTGATCGTGAACGATCCGCCGGTCATATCGCCGATCGACAATTTCTTGTCGCGTGCTTTTGTCGCCAATTCACCGATCGACGCTTCGATTTCTGCAAAGTTCTTTTTATCCGTATCGCGGACGATCGGCACGACAAGGCCTTCTTCAGTCGATACAGCAATCCCTACATCATAGAACTGCTTCAAGAGCACGTCTGTGCCGTCGATTTCAGCGTTAACGTATGGGTATTTTTTCAATGCAGCAGTAACTGCTTTTGTGAAGAATGACATGAAACCAAGCTTGACGTCGTGGTCTTGCTGGAATTTGTCTTTCTTGCGCTTGCGCAGTTCCATTACATTGGTCATGTCAATTTCGTTGAACGTCGTCAGCATAGCCGTCGATTGCTTCACTTCAAGCAAACGCTTGGCGATGGTCTGGCGGCGTCTAGTCATTTTCTGGCGGACGATGCGGCCGCTTTCTTCATCAGAAGAAGGAGCTGCAGATGCAGAAGCTTTCGGTGCCTCCTGTTTAGCTGGAGCTGGAGTCGCTGCCGGTTTCGAACCGTGTGCTTCAACGTCTTGGACGCGTACGCGGCCCATTGGGTCTACTGGCGTAATAGAAGCCAAATCGATGCCTTTTTCACGTGCCAATTTGCGGGCTGCCGGGCTTGCGATTGTGCGGTCGGAAGACGTGCTGTCTTCTTCTGTAGGCGCAGCTTCCTGGTCGGCAGGAGCTTCCTGCTTCGCTTCTTCTTTAGCCAGATCTTCTTTTGGTGCCTCTTCTTTTTTAGCTTCTTCTTTCGGGGCTGAAGCTGCCGCTTCGCCAGAGCCTTCTCCGACTGTTGCGATTACTTGGCCGACTTCAACTGTATCGCCTTCTTCTGCAAGCAGTTCCTGAACGACGCCGGCTTCTTCAGAGATAACTTCAACATTGACTTTATCTGTCTCTAGTTCAACGATGAACTCCCCTTTTTCTACTGTATCGCCCGGCTGTTTCAGCCACTGGGCGATTGTTCCTTCTGTAATCGATTCTGCTAATTCCGGTACTTTGATCTCTGCCACAATTAATTCCTCCTTAAAAGTTCATCATTTCGATTTAGCTAGAGCTTCATCGATGATGCGTGCCTGTTCGACTTTATGTGACTCGCCGTCGCCTTCTGCAGGGCTTTGGCGCTTCATGCGTCCGTAGTATTTCACTTCTTTACCATCTGCAAGTTCGCGCAAGTATGGGTCGGCGAATGACCAAGACCCCATATTTTGCGGCTCTTCCTGCACCCAGGCCAATTCCTTGGCGTTCGGGTAGCGGTCGACAATCGCTTTGATTTTTTCGGCCGGGAACGGATACAATTGCTCAACGCGGACGATATGCGCCCACTCGTATCCTTTTCCGTCTTTGACGCGTTCCGCCAAATCGATGGCCATCTTACCGCTAGCAAATAGCAGGCGTTTCACTTTCTTCGCATCCTGCCCCATGTTCGGCTGTTCGATAACTGTCTCGAACTTGCCTTCTGCCAATTGATCGACTTCAGCCCCAACAAGCGGGTGTCTCAGAAGTGACTTCGGCGACACGATAATTAACGGGCGGATGGCTTCTTCCCCTAGCATTTTTGCCTGGCGGCGCAGAATGTGGAAATAGTTCGCTGCGCTGGATAGGTTTGCGACTGTCCAGTTGTTTTCTCCAGCCATCTGCAAATAACGCTCGAGACGTGCACTGGAGTGTTCCGGGCCTTGCCCTTCATAGCCGTGCGGAAGCAGCATGACCAAACCGGATTTTTGGCCCCATTTTGCGCGGCCGGACGAAATGAATTGGTCGAACATGACTTGTGCCATATTGGCGAAATCTCCGTATTGAGCTTCCCAAATGACCAATGCTTTGTCGTTCTCTACATTATAGCCGTATTCGAAGCCAAGAATGGAAGCTTCACTTAACGGGCTGTTGTAGACGACGAATGATGCTTTCGAGTCGGAAATGTGGTGAAGCGGAACAAGTTCGTTGCCGTTCTTCTCATCATGCAGCACAAGATGGCGGTGCGCAAAGGTTCCGCGTTGTGCATCTTGCCCTGTCAGGCGGATCGGGTTGCCTTCTTGCAAGATGGCACCGAACGCCAATGTTTCTGCATGGGCCCAATCGATTTTGCCTTTTCCTTTGAATGGCTCTTCGCGGCGTTTCAGGATACGCGCCAATTTGCCGAACGCAGAAAAGTCTTGTGGCCATGACAATAGTTCTTCGTTCAATTTTTCAAGAATGTCTTTGCCGACGCCGGTTTCGATTTCCGGGAAACCGTTCAGGACAGCTTCCGGCATCTCTAATTTCGGATGATCGTCGGATTTATTTTCTTTTACTTTATCATACGCTTCCTGCATCACTTTTTGGATGTCAGAATCGAGTGTTTTAACTTCATCTTCAGAAAGCACGCTTTCAGAAGCCAATTGTTTTCCGTACAATTCACGGACCGTATCGTGCTGATGAACGCCGTGGTACATCATCGGGTTCGTCACTAACGGCTCATCCATTTCGTTATGGCCGTAGCGGCGATAGCCAATCAGGTCAATCAGGATGTCTTTGCCAAATTTCTCGCGGTATTCAAACGCCAAGCGTGCAACGGCTACCACAGCTTCGGGATCGTCTGCATTGACGTGCAGTACCGGAACTTCAAAGCCTTTTGCCGGGTCGGATGAATAATGAGTCGAGCGTGAATCGTGCTGTTCCGTCGTAAAACCGATCAGGTTATTGGCGATGATATGAATCGACCCGCCAGTTTGATAACCGTTGATACGGCTGAAGTTCAATGTTTCCGTCACAATGCCTTGACCCGGGAACGCGGCGTCGCCGTGAACGAGGATTGAATAGGCTTTATTCGGGTCCTGTGGTGCCAAGCCGCTCTTGGAAGTCATTTCTTGTGCAGCACGCGTCTGTCCTGTAACAATCGGGCTCACGACTTCTAAGTGGGACGGGTTATAGGCAAGCTTGATCTTGGTGCCTGCTTTAGAACTGTGGGCTGCGCCCATATGGTATTTCACATCGCCGAACCAGCCTTTGGTGATTTCAAGCGACCCGTCTTCAGGAAGGAACGCTTCATCGCCGACATGCGCGAATCCTGCGAACATCATTTCATACGGTTTATGGAGAATGTGCGTCAAGACATTCAAACGACCACGGTGGGCCATGCCGATCATGATGTTTTCCGTACCGGCTGATTCAGACATGCGAACCAATTCATCCATCAAGACGACAAGTGAATCGACGCCTTCGATAGAAAAGCGCTTTTGCCCGACAAATGTGCGGTGGACAAATTTTTCAAATCCTTCAACGCGCGTCAAAAGATCCAATACCTGCTTTTTCTTGTCAGCATCGAGTTTCGGCTTCATATCGCCCGCTTCGATTTTCGTTTGGATCCAGCTGCGTTCCTGTGGCTGGATGACATGTGCGAATTCGTAAGCGATTTTGTCCGTGTAAAGTGACTTCAGGTAATTGATTGCATCAAGGCCGTTTTTCACTTCGGCTGGAGCGTTTTCCAGGATTAAGGATACTGGGACATCTTTCAAATCGGCTTCAGTCAAGCCATATTTTGAAATTTCCAGTCTTTCCGTATCCCGAGGCTGGTCTTGCAACGGATAGATATCCGAAGCCAAATGGCCGTGTGCACGGATGGCTTCCGCCAAATTAACCGCTGCGAGCACTTTTTCAAAACGGTTCGGTTCGACCGCCACACCGGATGCAGCGCCAGTGGCATCGCCTGTCTGAATGGCAGGCTGCTCTGCAGGCGGTCCATATTGTTTGAATAGCTCCGCAAACTCAGGATCGATCAACTCAGGGGAATCCTGGTAAAGGTCGTACATCTCCATCACGTACCCCAAGTTCGGGCCGGTGATGGAATTCCACGGGGACTTTGTGTCCGGTTGATTGGTAGACATTGAATAACCTCCAACTATTTGCCTTATGGCATTCACTTTTATTTATAGGTCTTTCCTATTTTAGCACGCCCCTCGCCCGACTTAAAGCGGCAGGGCTGTAGCAGTACTGAACGAATTTCCATATCAATCTTACTACTTCCACTGAAAAAAACAATGCTTTTGATTGAAAAGATTCAGCTAAAGCGCATTGAAGCGCTTACATGCATACAAGGTGGCAGAATTCCCTTCTCCTATGGAAGAAACTTATAATTCACCATGAAAACAAACGATGCCGCCGCCCTTTTTCTTTGCTTCATAAAGCGCATGGTCGGCTTTCTGAATCAGCTCCTCAAATTCGCTCCCGTTTTCGGGATACAAAGCGCTGCCAATTGAGCACGTTGGGGAAAAATGCTGGCCGTCGATAACCCATCCATCTTTCAAAGTATGCTGGATGCGAGAAATGATGTTCTCGATCTGTTTCCGGCTATTGATGGCGGATATGCCCGGCAATAAGATGAGAAATTCATCGCCGCCGATGCGCGCCGCCACATCGTACTTTCTGATGCTGCGCTCAAGTGCGCGGGCGAATTGGTGGATGAATTCATCACCGATTTCATGGCCATGCAGGTCATTGATTTCCTTGAAATTATCGCCATCTATGTATAAAACAGCGACTAGGTCACCTGTCCGGAGGCTCTTGGCTTCCATTTCGCGGAAATGCTTGACCATCATCCGTCGGTTCGGCAAATTCGTCAACGGATCGTGATACGCCATGTGATGCAATTGTTCTTCCATTTCCTTGCGGTCGGTAATGTCGAATAAGATGGACAGCATTTGATAGATGCGCCCGTCTACATCAAACAGCGGAATAATTGTAGCATCCACCCAGAACGGCTCGCCATCTTTCTTTAAGCTGCGCACTTGCCCACGCCAGATCTCGCCTTTTTTCAAGACCGACTGGAGATGGACAAGTTGCTGGCCCGACATGATCGACTGGCCGATCGACTGGATATTCATTCCAGTTAACTCACTGCTGTCAAAGCCCGTCAACTTCTTGAAATTTTCATTGGCAAATTCAATCATACCGGAGATATCCCAAATGAGGACGAGCGCTGCGTAATTCAGTGCATCTTTGTAGCTTTCCAGTATATTCTCCGTCCGTTTCAGTTCATGCTTCAATAATAATTCATTGGTCAGCTCACGGAACACGACATGGAAAGCCCGAATGATCCCATCTTCTTTAATCAATGAATAACTGGCCGAAAACTTCGCCTCGCGTCCATCGCTTTTAATGCGGCTCAGGAAAATCGAGCTCACTTTATGGGTGCTTGTGCTGGTTTCAAGCAGAAGCTTACCCATTTCAAAGAATTTTTGCTTGTCTTGGGGAATGTCTTCGTAACTTCGGCCAAGCCATTCCTTACGGTGCACGCCAAAGGTTTTTTCGTAAGCTGGGTTCATATCAAGGATCGTAAAATCTGCTGAAATCATCAACATCGGATCGACTGAATTTTGGACAAGTGATTGATAGAACAAATAATCTTCTTCAATTTTCTTTTGTTCAGTCACATCTTTCGTGATGGCCAGCACGTATTGCGTACCCTCATGCTTAAATGGCGTCAGCTCGGTTTCCATCGCGGTTCCACGGTCAGAGAACAAGCTATAGTCCCTGTACAGATGACGTTCGTTGCGCTTGATCGCAATCCGGTATTGCTTATGGATTTCAAGCGCCAATTCCCTTGGCAAGCATTCTTCTACGGTGCGGCCCGTTAGATCCATCCCGAAAATCTTCTGGCAGACCGGGTTGACCCAAACATAAATAAAGCCGTTGCCCTGCTGCTGCATGAAATAGACCGGGTCGGCCGCTTTCCCGTACAGCATATCCATTTGCTCTTTCGTAAAAGGTCCCGACATCTAATCCACCGCTTTCTGTTATCTCAGCTCTGCTGTCGCGCCGCTGATTTTCTCAATGAATTTTTCATAAGCTAACTGCTCATCTGTCTGTTTTACCAGTTCCAGTTCACCAGTTGTTAAACCAGCACCTGCATGGAAGCGATAAACACCTAAATATGTTGCATTACCGCTCAACTTCAATCGATAATGGCCGTCCTCGGATTTTACCGAACAGTTAACCATACCACCTGGGTTAAAGACGGAAACGTCCCCGAATGGCACCAGCCCCGCGAGACAGCTGACCAAAGCGGAGGCCGTCATGGCCGTACCGCAGGCGTCCGTAAAGCCGACGCCTCTTTCATAGGTCCGGACAAAAATCCCTTCTTTTAATGGCGTCACATAACTTAAATTAACTCCGTCCGAGAAATAAGGGTTATCGCCGTTAAAATAAGCGGCCCATTTCTCCTGATGGGATGGGTCTTGCTGCAATTCCTTGCCGACAATCCCGATCAAATGAGGATTTGGCACGGCAACTGCCGTAAACGGAATGTCAGCATCGATGAAAGGCAGTGCTTGCTGGCGCCATTCTGAATGCTGATCGAATACCATCGGCAAATCGGTGAGTTCGAAAGACACCGGTGAAATTTCCACGCCGTACATGTTCACGCCCGCATCGATCTCCAATTCTTTCTGTACAGCCAAATCCGCTTTCATCGTTTCGATTACGGCTTGATTGATGCCTTCCCGCTCGCAAACAAAGCGCGCCACACAGCGCAAGCCGTTGCCGCACATGGAAGCTTCCGAGCCGTCTGTATTGAAAACGCGCATTTTCGCATCAGCGTGCGTGGACGGAGAGACGGTCAAGAGGCCGTCTATTTCCGGATCCAGTGCCGCCAGCCGCTTGGTTAATTGCGGAAAATCCTCGCGTTCGTTTCCTTCATAGAGGAAAAATGTATTCATTGAACCATGTACTTTCAATAATTCCATAACGACACCTCTTCAGCTCGAGTTTATTTTGTATGAGCAGCCACTAGTTTCGCCATTTCATAGGCGGTTTTCGGCGCTTCTGCTTCTGTCATTGCATGGATTAATTGCTCCTCTTCAGCTACCAGGCGTTCAACCGCCGCCATGAAGCTTTGTGCATTCACTTGTTCTTCTTCCAGCACATGGGCAAAGCCTTGCGCTTCGAACAAATTGGCGTTTAAGATTTGGTCACCTCGGCTTTTTTGCTTTGATAAAGGAATGAGCAGCATTGGCTTTTTCAGTGCAAGAAATTCAAAGATCGAATTCGACCCTGCCCGGGAAACGACCAGGTCCGTCAAATGCAAAAGATGCGATAATTCATGCGTCACATATTCAAACTGGCAATATTGTTCGTGGCCCTCGAGGCGCTCATCGATATTGCCTTTTCCACATAAATGAATGATATTGAATTGTTTGGTCAAGGTGTCCAGGTTTTCGCGCACCGCATCATTGATGATCGAAGACCCTTGGCTTCCGCCCATGATCATCAATACTTTATGGGTATTGTCGAAATGGCATAACTCCCTGCCGCTTGCTGCTGAGCCGTCGAGCAATTCGCTGCGGATGACCGAGCCTGTACAAGTCGATTTCTCTTTCGGCACATGGGTCATTGTTTCCTTGAAGACCGTAAAGATATGATCCGCAAAGGGAATCGCCAATTTATTCGCAAGGCCTGGCGTGACATCGGATTCGTGAATTATGACAGGAACACCTGCCAAACGCCCCGCCATCGCGACCGGCACCGAGACAAAACCGCCTTTTGAAAAGATTGCGACAGGCTTCACTTTGCGGATGATGTTCAAGGCTTGCGTCAATCCGGCACCGACACGGAACGGATCCGTAAAGTTTTTGGTCGAGAAATAACGGCGCAGTTTGCCGCTTGAAATGGCGTGATAGGTGATCTCTGGATATGAATCGCGAATCAATTCATTTTCGATTCCTTCTTTTGAGCCGATATATTCAACGCGGAACCCGAGTTTTTCCAGTTCCGGAATGATTGCTTGGTTTAATGAAACATGGCCGGCTGTCCCGCCGCCCGTTAAAATGATTGTCTTATTTTCCATCTGTTGTCCTACTCTCCTACTATGCGCATATGTGTCTTCGTCACTTTGCACGGTTTGTGTGATATACTCGTTTTATTTGGTATTGCAAGTGTATTGGGAGGCTATGTATATGTACGAAACGAAAACGACTCAAGAAAAACTTAAATTGTTAATGAAAATCGTCCTGCCGATTCTCATCACCCAAGTCGCTATGTATATGGTGACTTTTTTCGATATTTACATGACCGCCCGTTACGGGACCGAGGATCTTGCCGGTGTGTCGATCGGATCCTCTTTTTGGGTTCCGGTGTATATCGGACTTGCCGGCATCCTCATGTCCATTACTCCAATTGTAGCACAATTGATGGGGGCCAAGAAAAAAGATGGCGTGAAAGATGCGGTGCAGCAAGGGATTTACTTGGCGGTTATCCTGGCGGCGATCGTCTTCTGTTTCTTCTTCTTCGGCATCGACTGGCTGCTTGGTTTCATGGACCTCGAACCAGCCGTCAACGACGTTGCCAGCCGCTATATTTTCGCAATGAGCTTAGGCTTGGTGCCGCTGTTTGCGTATAATGCACTGCGCTCGTATATCGATGCACTCGGTGCCACGCGCGTGACGATGTTCATCACGTTGATGTCGGCACCGATCAATGTGTTCTTCAATTATTTACTGATTTTCGGGAACTTCGGCTTTCCTGAACTTGGCGGACCGGGTGCTGGAATGGCGTCAGCAATCACCTATTGGCTCGTGCTAGCGATTGCCGCATTCATCATCCACACGAATGAACCGTTCAAATCATTTGGGATTTTCCGCAAATGGGCGCGCCCTTCCTTAACCAGGTGGAAGGAAATCACCGGCATCGGCGTGCCGATCGGCATTTCGATCTTCGCCGAAACAAGTATCTTTTCAGCAGTCACCTTCATGATGTCTGTGTACGGGACGATCACTATCGCTGCCCACCAGATCGCCTTGAACTTTGCATCGCTCCTCTATATGCTGCCGCTCAGCATCTCGATGGGCGCGACGATACTGGTCGGGTTTGAAGTTGGGGCAAAGCGCGCATCACACGCTAAGCAGTACAGCTGGCTTGGTGTCGGTGCAGCCGTAACGCTCAGTGTTATCTCGTCGGGCATCCTCTATTTCCTGCGGGAGCCAATCGCCGAATTGTACTCATCCGACCCCGCCGTCATTGGGCTCGCGGTCCAGTTCTTGATCTTCGCAGCCTTGTTCCAAGTGTCGGACGCCGTCCAAGCGCCGGTCCAAGGGGCGCTGCGCGGCTATAAGGACGTCAACATCACGTTTATCATGGCGCTCATTTCCTATTGGGTCATCGGGCTGCCTTCAGGCTATCTGTTCGCCACGTTCACCGACCTCGGTGCTTTCGGCTATTGGGTCGGCCTCATCGCCGGACTCACAGCAGGCGCCATCACCTTATCGATCCGCCTGTTGATCATCCAAAAAAAACTTGCCGCTCAATGAGCGGCAAGTTTTTTGTATAGCTGGATCAATTGCGTTTTTTCCTCTTCGGTAAGCGCTGACTCCCCGATCCGTTCGACCGCCAACTCCAGCTTTTCTTCCACTGATTTGCGGACGCGCGGATGGGTCAGTTCGTCGTTCAATTCGATGCGTATGCTTGTCTCCAACTCGTCTTGCGTGTTAATGCGCTGCACCCCTTGACGGTCCGGCCATAATCGTTTATACGCCTCGATCACGGCATGTCCAGTCCTTCTAGGTTTTCACCAATCAGCACAATCTGGTTGCGCAGCTTCATGTATTCCGGCAGCCATTGCACCATGCCATAAGCATATTGGAAAGAATGCGGATAGCTATGGCCTGAGAGCGTGATATAGCCTTTGATGCGATAGACCGTATCCGGCAAATTGCGCAGCCATTCCTCAAACGCTTCACGCTCGATTGGCTTATCAAATGAAACGATCTTCGTCTGCAAGTTCAATTTCGACACCGGTGCTTGTTCGACGGGCCCGCGTTCTGCAGGGCTAATGGATTCAAGCAATTTCAGCGGCACTTTGGCATGGACCGTCTGGACGATGCGCGCTGTCGGATTGATTTGCTGGATCTCAAAAATCGCCTGGCTTTGTTCCGATTCGCTCAGCAAATCCGTTTTATTCGCCAATAATAAATCGGCGTGGCGGATTTGCTCTATGAACAACGAGCGGATTTGCGGGGACAATTGCTGGCGTTCCAAAAAGCGTTTGCTGTCAGCCACTGTGACAATGCCGCGGAAGTTCAAGCGCTCCGCGAACAGCGGTGAGAAAATGGCGTCGAGTGCTTCGACGGGATGCGCAGCTCCTGTCGTTTCGATGAGCAGCACATCGAACTCGGACTCTGCGAGCAAAGTCTGAATCTGCGCTTCCGATTTTTCAGAGCCGCTGCAGCAAATGCAGCCATCCAGAATTTCCTTGAGCGGCACACCGTCCCCGACCTCTTCCGAATCGAAATTCATCGATCCGAGCTCATTCATAAATATTGCCGGCTTCAAGCCTTTTTCTTTAAATTCCACGATCATTTTCTTCAGCAAGGTCGTTTTCCCGCTGCCGAGAAATCCGCTGAACAAATACACATCAACCATCAACTCATCCTTTCTCTCCTATTGAAAGAAAAGGCCCGCCGGAAGCGGGCCTTTTCAGTTATCTTATTCTTCTGTATCGGCTTCTTCTTCATCAGCCGGTTCTTCAGTTGTTAAGCCAGCCTGCTCCATCAAGATATCTGTTGCTTCCTGGAGCTGTGGATCTTCGGTATTGATCTTTTCACGCAATTGGTCCATGACCGCATATACGGTATCTTCGGTCAATACACCATCCGTTTCCAAATCATTCGCTTCCTGGAACTCCATAACGGCCTGCTCCATCTCTTCTTCGAACACGCCATCGATTTCGCCGACTTCATAACCGAGTGCATCCAGCATTTTCTCAGCAGTTTGCACTTGTTCGGATATGCTGCCATCTTTCAACTCAACTGATGGGTCAAGGAATGGCAGAGACGCATATTCTGGATATGGAACCACTACATCCGGCTCGATGCCTTCTTCGTGGATCCAATTGCCATCCGGCGTCAACCATTTAGCGGTCGTGAACTTCAAGTTCGAGCCATCCGAAAGGTCATTTGCCGTTTGGACGGTCCCTTTCCCGAAGGTTTTTTCGCCGACCAAGGTCACGTCTGCGGATTCGCTCATCGCTCCTGCCAAAATTTCAGAAGCTGATGCACTGCCTCCATCGATCAATAATGTGACCGGGATATCCAGTTTATCGCCGTCTGTAGCTAAATACACTTCCGGCTCTTCGCCTTTTGCCTGCACTTCGAACATTTCCTTGCCTTCTTCAATGAAGAGGTTGGAAATATCAAGCGCCGTATTCAACAAGCCGCCTGGATTCTGGCGCACATCAAGGACTACCGCTTCCATGCCTTGTTCTTCCATTTCAGCAATGGCATCCTGCAATTCATCGTAAGTGTTTTCCGAGAAACTGGTGATATTGATGTGGGCGACTTGGTCATTGACCATTTCCGCATACACGGTTTCGATCGGGATCTCGTCACGGACGATCGTAATCTCAATCGGGTCAGCATTTTCACCGCGCTGGATCGTCAAGGTCACTTCGGTTCCTTTTTCCCCACGGATCAACATGACCGCTTCGGTCGTAGAGAACCCTTGGATGCTTTCACCGTCAACTTCCAATATTTGGTCATTCGGCAAGACGCCTGCTTTTTCAGCCGGCGAGTTCTTGATCGGTGAAACCACCGTTACATAACCATTGCGCTCCTGGACTTCTGCACCGATTCCTTCAAAACTGGATGAAATGCCTTCCATAAACTGGGCTGCTTCGTTTTCATCCATATAGTCGGAATATGGGTCGCCAAGTGCGTCGACCATGCCATTGATGGCACCATTGATCAAATCTTCTTGCTCTATTTCTTCAAAATACTGTGCTTCTATCTGGTCGTAAGCAGAATATAATTTTTGGAATTCCTGTCGTTCAGGACTGTTCACCTCCACTGCCTTATCTTCTCCGAAAGTCAAAGCAAAAACGGTAATGCCCGCTGTCGCGATAATCAGGAAAAAGACAAGCATGATGAAATAGAAGGTTTTCATTCGAATAAAATGCGGCTTCGGTTCCTCTGCCGCCTGCGCTTCGGGTTGCTGTTCTTCGCCCGGTCGCTTCTCGTCCATATGTTTCACCACTTTCTTCATTCACCTGACAGCAAGTTTCAAAAATTCTCCCAAAACTTGCCGGGTTAAAAGAAAAAGACTGCCTCGACAGTCTTTTTTCCTGTTAGTCTTGGATCGCTGCGTCCAATGCCACAACAATCATATCGCTGAAAGTTGTTTGGCGCTCTTCTGCAGAAGTTACTTCTCCAGTCAATAAATGGTCGCTGACTGTCAAAATCGATAGTGCTTTGCGCCCGAATTTCGCCGCTAGCGTGTACAACGCGGAAGATTCCATCTCTAGGCCAAGAATTCCGTATTGTGCCCATTTTTCGTGCTCAGCGTGTTCATTGTAGAATACGTCTTCAGTGAATACGTTCCCGACACGCAAGTTCAAGCCTTTTTCCTGCCCGGCTGCATAAGCCTTTTGCAGCAAGTCGAAGTTTGCGATCGGCGCATACGTGATACCGTTGAAGATGATATCGTTCATTTTTGAATCCGTTGATGCTGCTTGCGCAAGGATAACATCACGCACTTTGACGTCCTTATGGATCGAGCCGCATGTACCGACACGAATCAATTTCTGCACGTCGTATTCTTGCATCAATTCCGTCACATAGATCGAGATCGACGGGACGCCCATGCCCGTTCCTTGAACGGAAATGCGTTTGCCTTTGTATGTACCCGTATAGCCGAACATATTGCGGACTTCGTTATACAATGTTACGTCTTCAAGGAATGTTTCCGCGATGTACTTCGCGCGAAGTGGATCTCCAGGAAGTAGAATAGTATCGGCGATATCGCCTTTTTTAGCATTAATGTGAACACTCATCATAAAACCTCACTTTATTTTAGTCGATTTAATCATACTGTTTTTTATCGCCAAGTGCAATGAAGAGCTTTAACCTGCTTCGTATTCTTGCCATATTCGGTCAAATGTGGAAGCTTGGAGAACTGGATGCGCCTTTTCTTCAACGTATTGGGAGAGTTCCTGGAAATCTGTGCTCGTTTTTGGGAAACTATGATCCAAAAACATCGCTTCGGCAAATTGGGAATATTCATCTTGTATAATCTTGCCGCGGTATTTCAATGCAAATTGGTAAAATGAGCGCTCCATAAGAAGCTCCTCCTTTCAGCAAAAAGCCCGGACCGGAGTCCAGGCTTTCCTTTTATTCGAATAGTTGCAAGTATTCGCTATAGCCTTGTTGTTCCAATTGGTCTTTTGGGACGAAACGCAATGCCGCGGAATTAATGCAGTAGCGTAAGCCGCCGAGTTCAGATGGCCCGTCTGGGAACAAATGCCCGAGATGCGAATCGGCAGAAGCGGAGCGTACTTCAGTCCGTCTCATGCCATGGCTCGTATCGAAGCTTTCCTTCACTTCTTCCCCTTCGATCGGTTTGGCAAAACTCGGCCAGCCGCAATGGGCGTCAAATTTGTCTTTCGAACTGAACAAAGGTTTGCCCGAGACGATGTCGACATAAATGCCTTCTTCAAAATGCTGGTCGAATTCGCCTTGGAACGGCGGTTCAGTTCCGTTTTCCTGCGTAACATGGTATTGCATTGGCGTCAATTTCGTTTTCAAATCGTCTTTCATTTCGATTCCCCCCAATGGTTTTGGATAAATGTCTTGCGACCGGATCCTGTCGCATAACGGTTATAATGTGTTGGGTTTTTCTGGTAATAATCTTGATGATAGGTTTCGGCCGGATAGAATTCTTTCGCTTCCAGAATATCGGTGGCAATCGGCTTAGTAAACTTGCCCGATTGCTCCAACTGCTGTTTGGATTTTTCGGCAGCGATGCGCTGTTCTTCCGTATGGTAATAAATAGCCGTTTTATAAGAATCGCCGCGGTCGAAAAACTGTCCGCCCGCATCGGTCGGGTCAATCTGGGACCAATACACTTCAAGCAGTCGCTCATAGGGATAAAGCTCCGGCTGGAATGTGATTTCCACAGCCTCCCGGTGGCCGGTCACATTCGTGCACACTTGTTCATATGTCGGGTTCGGCAAATCGCCGCCTGTATAGCCACTAACGACCGCTTCGATGCCCTCGAGCGAATCAAACGGCTGTACCATGCACCAAAAACAGCCGCCAGCAAATGTCGCTTTTTCTGTCTTCATCTTACCCCTCCTCATATTATGGCTGAATCGTTACTAAAAGACGGATGTCGTCTTCTTCAAGGTCGAACGATGTTGCACGTACTGAAACGCCGCCGTTGATGGGAATTTCGGTGAGATTCAGCAAGACTTCCTCTTCTTTCGGCATGACTTCCATAAATTCTGGAAGATCCACGGAGTCTCGAAGCAATTTTAACGCTGATTCCGGTGGTATGTCGAGCCGTCCGACTTCAACCGAACGCTGTTCCAACAATAAATTGCCATCGGGCAGCACGACCGGGTCAAAAGTCAACAAGATCGGCAAAGTCACCCCAAATACCGTGAGTTCGGTAGACAAACTGACATTGTCAGTCACCGCCAGGCGCAAAGGAATCGGCTGGCCTTCCATCGCATCTGCGATATAGGTATTCGCAATCCCTTCAAAATCGGCTTTGGTCGTATTGACGACGACTGTATTGCCTTCAGGAGGCGGGCTGCTTTCCGCTTGATAGGTTTTAAAATTATCGGATGGTGTCGTAATGAACAGAAAAAATCCAATGACGGCAACTAGGTTCAACACCAATAGCACAAAAAATGCAAAACGCCATTTTTTCATTTTTCCACCTCCTATCCTTGGAAGCTAATGCCGCATTGCTCCATTGTTTCGGATACCCGTTCAGCCATCAGGTCATAGCCTTTGCTGTTCGGGTGGAAGAAATCGGTATGATATACCAAATTCTCATTGCCGACGAATAAATCGCTGACGGGCACGAAACAGGCGTGCGGATCTCCTTCCACTGTTTCTTGCATGACTCCATTATAGGAGTCGATGATTTGATCGAATTCCTCTACTTCATCCGTTACCAGTGAAAACGGGTTGTATAGGCCGACAACGATGAGCGGCGCGGACGGATTCAACGAGCGGATGGATGAGTAGATGGTCTCGAAGCGGCTCTGGTAAAGAATCAATTCTTCGGTAAAAGCTTCGATATTCAACGAAAATAAATCCCGTTTGACGATACGCATGACGTCGTTGCCGCCGATCGTCATGAAAATATAATCAGATGCGAGCAGCGGGCCGGACAGCTTGCCTTGCTGGAACAGCGACAATAATTGATCACTTCTCCTGCCGCGTTTCGCTGTATTTTCAAGGGCGATGCCTTCTATCCCAGGCCATTCCGCCATTTCGAGCGCCAAACGGCCGACATATCCCCCGCGGTTTTCTGTATCGCCTACGCCTTGTGACAAAGAATCCCCAAGTGCAGTGATGATCACAGTCTGCGGGATGAAGTTCGGCGGGACCGTATAGGGGGCGAACTCCACCGGCAGACGCGGCGCCGCTTCTTCTTTACCGAAATTGAACGTCGAAGCACATCCCGCAAGCACAATCGATAAGGCAATGACAATATACAGGATGCGTTTCACGTCCGTCTCTCCTTCGTGATTCCTTTAGTTTACTCCGTGTAATACATGAAACCGATGGCGCCGATTCCCGTGTGCGTGGAAATGACCGGAGTCGTGAAATCATAACGGATATCAGTGAATCCGGTTTCCTTGATTTTTTCGCGCAGCGGCTCGGCCATTGCCTGGCCGTTCGCCTGGGCGATGCCGACGCCTTTCACCACCTTGCCTTTCGTGCGTTCGGCAAAATCTTTCACCAAATAGTCCACCACTTGCTTATGGCTGCGCATTTTGGCGACAGGGGTGTATTCGCCGTCGTCAAGCGAGGCAATCGGCTTGATCTTCAGGAACGACCCGATCATGGCACGGCCTTTGCCGATGCGCCCGCCTTTGACCAAATTATCGAGCGTATCGACCACTACATACAGTTTCGTGTTGCGACGCACCTGATCCACGCGCTCGACAATTTGCTCGACCGTTTTCCCTTGTTTCGCCATCGTTGCCGCTTCAAATACTTGGAAAGTCAAAGCGTGAGAAATATAACGGGAATCGATGACTGTGACATCGGAATCCGTCAATTCCGCAGCGGTGCGCGCAGATTCCACGGTGCCGCTCATGCCACCGGTCATATGGATGGAAATGATTTGGCTTCCGTCCTTGCCGAGTTCATCATAGAGCTCCTTGAAGACGCCTGGCGCCGGCTGGGAGCTCTTTGGAAATTCATCTGAATTCTTCATCAGTTCAAGAAAAGCTTCCGGTTCCAAATCGACGCGATCCAGATAGGTCTTGCCCCCGATCTGGATCGACAAAGGAACGACGTGAAGCCCATGTGCTTCTATTTCTTCTGCTTTCAAATCAGCAGTCGAATCCGTTACAATGTGAATTTTCGACATTCGATCACTTCCATTTCATCTGCTTATAGGATCTTTCTCTTCTTATAAAAATCTACTGAAGGTCAGCCAGTGCCTGCTCGATGCGGCTTTTGACCAATTGCGCCGCTTTCACGCCCGCAGCGTCCAGTTGCTGCGGTGTAAAGGGTTCAAGCACTTGAACCTTTACATGGGCCGGGCGGATTTGATTGTTGTTGTTTTCCATAATGCGCGATGTGCCTTCGATGGCGATCGGCACAACCGGTACGCCTGCTTCTTTGGCGATGCGCATAAATCCGGCTTTAAAGTCCTTGAGCCCTTGCCCTTTGCTTCTCGTGCCTTCCGGAAAAATCAAGATGGAATGGCCTTCGTGAAGCTTTTCGATGGTATCGGTGATGGACTTGAACGCGCTTCGGCGGTCGGTGCGGTCGAGGAAGACGCAATTCATCTCTTCCATATAAGACGGGATGATCGGGAATTTCCTCACTTCTTCTTTGGAAATAAAGCCGAACGATTTCGGGATGGACGACAACAGTACCGGAATATCAAAATTGCCTTCGTGGTTGCTGACAAACAGCACCGGCCCTTCCGGTAAGCGTTCGAGTCCGCTCACTTCGACTTTGCTGCCCGTGCGCTTCATGATGCCAGACGCCCATTTCTGGGGTTCGCTATGGATCAGCTCGCTATATTCCTGTTGGCCCATCCCCGCTTTACGCTTTTTGAACTTCGCCAAATTGGCGGCGGCAATCGGCAAATAGCCGAATAAATAGGAGAACGTGCGGGCAGACTTAAGCACCTGTTTCTCCCCCTGTGTTGCGTTCGAACACCAAATACGAATACGGGATGCCGTTCGAGTCATGGCGTTCAGACTCCGATACTAACTTCCATTCCCTTCCGTATTCAGGAAAAAACGTGTCTCCTTCGAAAGCTTGGTGAACCAGTGTAATATACAGCCTATCCGCAATCTGCAAGGCTTCACGAAAAATCTGCTCGCCGCCAATGACCATTACTTCCTCATGCTGCTGCTTGGCCAATTCGATGGCATCTTCCAGGTTGTGGGTGATATCGGCGCCTTGTGCCGTATACTCGGTGTTGCGCGTCACGATGATATTGCGCCGCTTCGGCAAGGGACGGCCAATCGATTCAAAGGTATTGCGCCCCATCACCATGCCTTTTCCAAGGGTATGTTTTTTAAAATATGCCAAATCTTCCGGAATATGCCACGGCAATTGATTGTCTTTGCCGATTACGTGATGCGGGTCATGCGCCACCATTAATGAAATCATAAGTTCTCCTCCTTGGCCGTTATACAGCAACAGGTGCTTTGATCCGTGGATGCGGGTCATAGCCCTCGATTTGAATGTCTTCCATTTCCATGTCGAACATCGATTTGCCCTCTGTTAATTTCAAAGACGGCAATGGGCGTGGGTCTCTGCTCAATTGCTCCTGCACTTGCTCTAAATGATTTACATAGAGATGCGTATCGCCGGTCGTGTGGATGAACTCACCGGGTTCGAGCCCGCATTCCTGAGCGACAAGATGCGTCAGCAATGCGTAGGACGCGATATTGAACGGCACGCCCAGAAAGACGTCTGCGCTTCTTTGGTATAGCTGGCATGACAATTTACCGTCTGCCACATAAAACTGGAACATGATGTGGCAAGGCGGCAGCGCCATGTCATCGATGAATTCCGGATTCCATGCCGTCACCAAATGGCGGCGTGAGTCCGGATTGTTCTTGATCGATTCGACAACATTTTTCAGCTGGTCAATCTGGCCGCCGTCAGTCGCTGCCCACGATCGCCATTGCTTGCCGTAGACCGGCCCCAAATCACCGTATTTTTTCGCAAACTCGTCATCTGCCAGCACTTTTTCCTGGAACCGCGCCATTTGCTCTTTATACAATTCCGCAAATTCCGGATCGCGCTGTGCCCGCCGGCCGAAATCATTCATGTCCGGCCCGTCGTATTCATCGCTTTCGATCCACTGGGCAAATGCCCACTCGTCCCAGATGTGGTTATTATCCTTCAATAAAGTCTGGACATTTGTATCGCCTTTAATGAACCAGAGAAGTTCCGAGACAATCAGCCGGAACGCTGTTTTCTTGGTGGTCATGAGCGGGAAGCCCTCCGCCAGGTCAAAGCGCATCTGATGGCCGAACACGCTCAGCGTGCCGGTTCCCGTGCGGTCTTCTTTCTTGGCTCCTTGATCCAGGATATGTTCACACAACGCTAAATATTGTTTCATGCAATTCCCTCCATTATTAGTAACATCATAACAAAAACAACTCGTATAAGAAAAACTTTAAGAATACCATATGTCCGGAAACAAATGGGCGCATTAAAAAAAACCGTTATGGTGATAACGGTTTCAGGAAAGCCATTTAGGCGGGGTGTCTTTGGACCAGTAGATGTCCCCGATGCTGATGTGTCTCTGGTACTCGTCGCTTGCCAAATGGTAATGGAAATTGAACGAATAGCCTTCAAGCGGTTTTTTCTCCGTGCGTACATGGAAGCGGATTTCATCTTGCCCGCTATCTTTGTCATAGACGTGGAAAATTTTCTCGGCGTGGTCGCCGGACGGTTTTTCGGAAATTGCCAGATTACGCAATCTGTCTTTGCCGTAGGCGGCCAGCTCCGTATCGATGACATCCTGGATTGTCGGCAAAATGCGCGTGCGGAATTCCGAATCGATCACCGGGCCGATGCGCGAACCGAATTTCATGTAGGACTGTTCTTCAGCGGCTTGGCGGAAATCGGCAAGAATTGTGTCTGCCGTGACATAATATTCTGCAGGATCGATCCATTCAAGTGTATATTCTTTTGTTTGCCCTTGGCTTGCATGTGTTTTTGGGCCATCCTCTTCATCCAGCAGGGACTCCCAAATCATATGGTTTGGCGTAATGGCACCTAGCGTCAGAACCGTTACAGCAACCATCAAGGACTTCTGCCACCAACTCTTCACTAAACATCACCCTCAATTTTGAACATTTTGTCAAGATAGTTATAGTAATAAACGATTTGTATGTGGAAAGGTTTCATCTTGTTCCATTTCATTGTACAATAAAGCAAGTAAGTACGCCTTGTTTTTTTAAAAAAGGAGGAATTTTCATGGACGCTTCATTATTGATCGGATTGGGTCTATTGTTTATGCTTGTGTATTTGACTTCTCTATCCATCACAGACTAAAAAAATCTCCCGCTTTGGGAGATTTTTTTATGATATCGAGAAACTCATGGACACGTATTTTCCGAAGCTTATCGCTCGCTTTCCGTGGGTTCGCGTCCAAGCATCCTCAGCCGCTATGCGTCTTACGGGGTCTCGGCCGTCTCACTAATCCACAGGAAAGATAAGGTCGACCTACGGGAGACATTATCTTTGCAAAAGTAATATGCAGTATTACTGAGCAAAAGGGTTTACGAGCGAACGCTTCTTCAAATACTTAAATAGAACATTGATTTTTGAATGCGGAAAAGATAATCTTCGTTTAATTTATTATGGACTACAGACTTCTTCAACACTCCGAAAAAAATCTCCCGCTTTGGGAGATTTTTTTATTTACTCTTATTCATTTGTATGACGCCGAAATGGAATTTCGTATTTGGGCGCACGCGCCGCTTGAAGCCGAACGCCTCAAAATCAGTTGAGCGGAAATGCGCTTTCAAAACGACGCTTTTCCTTGCGACGCGCTTCGCTTGCTCTACCCACTCCCTCGTCAATTGCCCGTGGTCCGCATTGTTCCGGAGCGGCGCGAAGTTCGATGCTTCGGCAATCTGTTCCGTGAACATCGGGTCCATGTAAACGACATCGAAGGAATTCTCATCAAGCCCTTTCAAATAATCGACTGCATTTTGCGGGACGACTTGGATGCGCCTCATCGAATCGTGCAGTTTCGGCATGTCCTGATAATTTTTTAAGCCTTCACGGATGACATGGGCGATGACCGGGTCGCTTTCACAGCCAACCACTCGCCCCGTATCATTAACGACAAGCGAAGCAATGAGCGCATCACTCGCCATGCCGAGCGTGCAATCGAGGAATGCGTCGCCCTGCTCGAGTCCTGACACTTCAACGAGCGGATCGTTTCCGAGCGGCCGCTTCGAGCGAAATGCCGCCGAATTGGGATGAAAAAAGAACGGCTCGCTTTGTCCGACTGGATAAAGCTCGAGCCGTTCTTTTTTGCAGACGATAACGTCCGCTGCTAGTTCTTCGTGCAGTTTGTAGATCGGCCGCTTATTGCGCTCGACTGCCTGCAGGCCAAGGAGCTGTGCGGTCTCTTGTGCACAGCGCTTAGTCGCATCCGTCGGCCGGTAAGCGGTCGTGACGATCGTCTTCACTGCGCTGCTTCCTCGATTGCTTGTTTCACGGCATCACGCACTTGCTCCATTTCAAAACCTTCGATTTCTTCGCGCGGGATGAAATGCGCTAGCTGCCCATCTTTTACGACTGCGATCGAAGGAGACGATGGCGGCACTTCCTCGAAATACTGGCGCATCTGCGCTGTCGCTTCCTTGTCTTGTCCTGCAAATACTGTCACCAAATGGTCAGGCTTGTGTTCAGCCAATTCCACCGCTTCGCGTACGGCTGGGCGTGCAAGCCCTGCGGCGCATCCACAGATTGAGTTAATGATCACGAGACTCACACCTTGTGAGTTGCTCATATGTTCGTTTACGTCTTCTGCCGTCGTCAGCTCCGTAAATCCGGATTCTGTCAGTTCTTTGCGCATTGGGACGACAATGCCTTTCATGTACTCATCGTATGCTTGCATGGTTTCGCCTACTTTCATATATTAGTGTTTTTGCTTGTTTTAAAGGGATTACTCACTGTTTACTATAACGTAGTTTCATTGACTTTCATATCTTGCCGTTTGAAATGTGATTTTTTTGTGAGTATTCCAGGAATTGTTTTCTTCTATAACATTAGTCTTTTCATAACTCATTTTATCACTAGTTAATAGTAAATAAAGTTTTCGTGCATATGTCGAAACAGTTGGTAAGTTAATCCATCAACCTCACAGAAGTTACCTCATTTACTGATAACTTCTTGGTTGATAATAAATCATCATAAACAATAGTACGAGTCTGGATATCCAAGCTAATAATCATTCCGGTGTAGTAGTGAAATTGATGATCCTTCAATATTTGAATCTCGACTTCGCATCTTCGGCTCATGGCAATTTCGATATTCTCTTGAAGTGTTTGCAAATCAAATTCATCCAGTTCGGGTTTCGGCACCCTGTTATCTTCCTCCTTCCATTCCCTCAGCATTCGAATATGTTCCGGCAGCATAAGAGATGTCCATTTCAAGGCTCCTCTATCTTGGATGCCTCCCACCATTTTACGATCTTTGTTTATACTCATTTACATCACTCCTTATAAGAACATTCGTTCTTAATATACCACGATGATTGAGTAAAACAACCTATAAAATTAAAAGTAAATGTATCAAAAGTACTTGCTATTGATATACTATCTTTATAACATGTAAGGGGATAGTTTGATGGATGTTACATTTAGGGAGTGGCTTTACCAATTTTAAAACGATTACTTTCGAGTCGGCACTCTTGCCAGGCACGCCTACTGAGGTGCATATTTTCCTGATACAAGAGAGTTCGACAAAGTATACCATTACTTGAAATTCACAGCTGGCGCCGGTCCCGAGTTGATTGCAGGTTTTAAATTCGCTTATGACACCTATAGACATTCTACTAACGTTTACATTTATCTCGAAAAATAAAAAAAGCCCCTCAACATCGACTATGAACTGAGCCCCATTTTGTGGACAATTTAATAAAAGCACCCGGCAGCTAAGCTGCGATCAGATGACTTCGGTATTGTGCCGGAGTCATCTTTTTTAGATTCCATTGTTTGCGCGTTCCATTGTAATACGCCATGTACTCATCCACCAGTGCTTTCAATTCCTCTAGGCTGGTTGCCTGTTTAAAGTCGACATCATCTTTAAAGTGACCAAAAAACGATTCGATGGGGGCGTTGTCGAGACAGTTGCCCCTGCGGGACATCGATTGGGTCAATTTCATTTTCTTCACGCGTCGTTGGTATTCGGGGTGGGTGTAGTGGAAGCCTTGATCGGAATGGATCATCGCTTCCGGGTGAACATTGTCATCCAATGCTTCCTTCAGTTTTCTTAACGTGCGGTACACAATTTCCATCGTAAGCGTCGTCGTCACTTCGTAGGCGACGATTTCGCGGGTGGCGACATCTTTCACAGCGGACAGATACGCCATCTGTCCCGAACGGTTAGGGAGATACGTTATATCCGTGACGAAGACCTTGCCGGGTTCGTCTAGTTTAAACTTACGGTCTAACAGGTTTGGACAGACGGCGTGTTCCTGTGTGGCTTTGGCGATTTGCTTATAAGGATTCGCTCGCCGGATTTTGGCAAAGAGATTGAATTTGCGCATGAGACGTAAGATTTTCTTATGATTCATCGGCGTTTCCAGCAGTTCAGTAAGGATCATATAAAAGGTGCGATACCCGACTTTCCCACGATGCGCATCGTAGATGCTTTTCAGCAACAGGTAATCTTCATAGTCCTGTTCTTCGCGAATGGCGTGCTGTTCCACTTTCTTCAGCCAAGCATAGTAGCCACTTCGACTGACTTCCGCTGTTTGGCACAAAGCCCCCACCAAATTCTTCAGTCGGAATTTCCGGACCACTGCATTGATCGCTTCGAATTTTTCCGCTGGGGTCAATTGCGTTTCTTCGCCTGCCTCTCGAGTTCCTCGAGCTTCTTTAGCAACTCATTTTCGGCTTCCAGATATTTGATGCGTGCTTTCGCCTTCTCCAGCTGTTTCTCGGCAGAGAGTTCTTGGGTAGAGGGCCGGCCGGTACTGCCTTTTCCACGGCGCTCTTCCCAAAACCCTTCCTCGCCATAAAGGTCGAATGTTTTCCGCCAACGCTTCAATGTCTCTTTGGGTTTTTTCGCCCCAATGACCATCAGGTCGAATCCGTTTTCAACAAAGATTTGCGACGGTCCTTTGCCTTGCAAATTCTCTTGGACAGCCTTCACCTTAAATTCAGGGATGTATTGAATCGTTCGATCTGTGACCGTTTTAACATTCGGGTTCGCTTCCAAGATGCGTCGTTGGTGTTCGTTAAAGATAATT
This sequence comes from Planococcus sp. MSAK28401, assembly GCF_018283455.1. Classification (NCBI taxonomy): domain Bacteria; kingdom Bacillati; phylum Bacillota; class Bacilli; order Caryophanales; family Caryophanaceae; genus Planococcus; species Planococcus alpniumensis. The sequence goes on from NZ_JAAMTH010000001.1 coordinate 1,890,741, forward strand.
TTACTCATAACAACCTCTCCCGTTCCAGTAGATATGTTTAGTATACCGGGGTCTGAAAACAGAAAAAACCCCAAATGGGGGGCACTTTTTAAAGTGTCTACCATTTGGGGTTCAGTTCACTATTTTATGCTCGACGCGAGGGGCTTATATTATTTAAGTCCAAATGTGGTTATTGATTAAACAAAGCCAACATCAAAGTAACCAAAATAGCTACTAGAGCCACAAAAACCGTGATGTTACCCCAAAAGTTTTGAGTTTTAATGCTTTCAAAATACTTAGCGTGGTCTTCAACTTTTGAGTTAACTCCATTTATCATCTTTTCGATTCGCTCTTCTCTCTCCTTGGTTTCTTGCCTAATACGTTCTTCTCTTTGTTGAGATTCTTGAGCAAACCTTTCAAGTTGACGTTCATATCGTTCTTCACGGTCAGAAATTTCTTTTCTTGATCTTTCTTCACGTTCTCGCATATCAATTTTTAATTCTTTAAAGAGGGTGTCTGTAGAATTTTGGTTGTTCATTGTCTCTTCATCCCCTTTTTGTTCTAAAGAATTTACAAAACTGTGAAAATAAGAATGCACTGTTGGTCCAGCACTCTCACCTTCTTCACTAATTATCTTTGCTGATTTATTTCCGTATATGTATCCATCAACTTTTGAATAAGGATGCTTTTCAATAAAGTCGATCAACTCTTGCGGTGCTTTAACACCATCAGAACTTTGTGATTTTTCTCTGATTGCATTCAACGAAGAAGTAACTATAGTTTCGACCATTTTAATCACCTTCTATCAATTTTAAATGACCTTTTTTATTACTGGAACTATCAAAGTTTTCTCTTCATCATTCAGTTTGACAGAGATAATATGATTTCCTTCTTCTTCTATAATTGCATTCCGAAAATTCACGTTAAAACCACCATCAGAACTAGTTAATCCATCTGTCGGGGGCCCTATTTCGAAGTCCATTGTATTAAGCGCTATTTCTTTTCCTGAAGGACTCGTTACTTTTACAATTGTTTTATACTCTTGTTGCTTTAAATTAATCATTCCTACAGCTACTACGAATGAATAATAAGTTGGAAGTGCCAATGCGATTATTGAGTTAATGGGTTGTTTTAAAATCAATTCACCGCTGGGGGTATTGAATGCTTCGTTACATGCTATTACATGTCCAATATTGTTAGTCAAAAGAATTGACCTCCTAATACAAATTGTCTTTCAAATTTATTATAACATTAGATAGGATAAGCATTGAACTATTTTAATGTTCGAGTATCAGTTTCTTTATAAAAAAGCCCTCAGTAATTTTAAATTATCACTATAGGGCTTTGAATAAAAATATTATTTTCGACTTACTATTCTATTTTATATTTTTTTCAGATATCCTTCCACGTTCTGAGCTGTTTTGAATCGCGTTCCGCCCGATAGATCTGTTACCTTATCGGCTTTTAAACCTTCAGCGTCACCGCCGACCACCAGTAGCTCTTTCGCTACTTTTCCAATGACGGACTTTCTCGGATAGATCGGCGCTTTCAATCGCACGGAAAGAATTTCTGCTGCCGAGTAATCATTTAGTGATCCAATGACAATTGCTTGTTTTAGCATTTCATCGTCCTCCTTGGGGTTTTGGGCTGGTTTGGCTGGTGGCTGCGATTTCCTTTCAAGCTCGGCCCAAGTCGCTGCACCAATAATTCCATCGTCGACAAGCCCTTTTGCTTTCTGGAAAGCTTTTGTTTTCTTATCTGTGTCTTTTCCGAAGATGCTGTCTACATCGGTTTCATGTCCGTGTCTGCCAAGTGCAATTTGAGCATACTTCACATCGGCTCCGCGGCTGCCAATTTTCACTACTTCACGGCCATCAGGAAGCACGATGGAATCGAGTGCTGTATCGAGTGCTTTCTTGCCGAAAAACTCCAGGGCAATGTTCGCGTGGATCTTCATGAGCACTTTCTGAACCTTTGGATTGAGCAAGTAGTTCTCCAAATCCGAGCGAGTGGTGAAGAAAAAGCTTTCCGTAAGAACAGCTGGCATTTCCGAGTATTTAAGCATATTAAAAAGACGACCAGCCGGTCGCCTGCGATGCGTATGTGCCTCCCGACCACGTCGGCAGCCCATTTGCTTTAATATGCTTAGCGAAGATGTCCGCTGCCTTTTTACCAGCTGCGCTATTGTACCAATAGAAGGCCGCTGCGCCTGTCGCTGTCCGGCTGGCTGAGGCATTGCTATGGACATCAATCATTAGGTCAGCGCCATGTGCGTTCGCGTAATCGATCCGTTGCTTTAAAGTCATGTGGTGTTTGTCTTCCTGCGGGAAGAGGACTGTGAATCCGGGTTGTTTCCGCAGCAGTTCGACCGCCCCTTTGGCGATGATGTAATTAGTATCAAATTCCTCGTAGACACCATCAACCTCTAAATTTGTGCGGACGCCCTTGCCGCCTGTTTTCTCCCATGTATCGTGGTCGTGACCTGCAAATATGACTATTTTCGGCATTTATTCCACCCCTTCATTTTTCTTTGCCTCTCGCAATTCGTCATCTACCTTGCTACCAGTCAACTCTTCCTTGAATTGGCTACCGATCGACGCGTTCTCACTCGGCTGCATCACTTTCAGCTTTTCCGCAATTTCTTTTGGTACCAATACGCCGATTTCAGCTAGGTTTTCTGTAATCGATAACACCTCATTTGCGATGTAGAAAATCACAGTGGCGTACGTAATCGCCCCGTTCAGTCCCAAAATCTGATCGATGATATTGGCAACAATGATCACACCAAAAATAAGTATCTTCCGGGCATACCCGAACAAGCTCTTTCGTGACCATAGGTTTCCGTTTTTTATTGCCTTAAAGATTCCCGTCAAAATATTAAATGCCATCAGCACCATAAGAAAATCCAAAAACTTGACCGGGCCAAACAAATACATACGCGCTACTTCCAAGTGTTCCAAATCAGCACCTCCGAGATTTAATAACAACAAATTGTCCATTATGATCTTCCTTTCGATTTTTAAAATGGACCCCCTAAAACTTTTCTTCTCTAAATTAAGCAAAACAAAAAGAGCACCAATTTAGGCGCTCTTTAAGAATAATTATTTTCTTCTTATTTTTTCAGGTCTCTACTCTATTTTTTAGTGCAGTGATATATGCTACTAAATTAACACCAAATTCAAGTGCAGTAACTATAATTAATACCCCACCAATTACATATTCAAAATCTAAATCACTAAATAAGATTTTATTTCTTTGTAGCACTAAAAAAGTTCCCAGCACGCCATAACCGACAGTTTTTAATAAGTATATACCAGACATGAAAACCCTCCAGTTCTCTCGATTAGTACTATTTCGATACTAAACAGAGGTTTCCCTTCTCTCCAATCTATTCTGTCAGCTTGGTAATTGAAAATACTTTTGGTATTTCATCGAAATGACTAAGCCGATGCTCTGTAAGTGATTTTTATACCGTCATCCCTTAATTCCCCCTATGTCACTATTTTTGGGTATATAAAAAGAGCACTGGTAAAGGCGCTCTTTTGTTATTGCTTTTAAATTTTTGAAGTTATCGATTAGATTCTTAAATTAATCAAAAAGATTAAAATAAAGAATGGTGACAGAACCAGGTTCCAAATTGTTTTCTCTCGCGATTTGTTCTGCGATTTCCGTCACTTGCTCAATTCCTTCGATTTTTTGTTCCCTTGTAATGTCGCAATTTCCAAAACCTAAATTTCTTTGGCCTGAGTCTTGCAAAACATTAAAGGAAATGAAGTATTTATACATCTTTAGCCTCCTTAAAAAAATTTTGAAATCTTCCTAATTTTAACACAAAAGGAATTCGATATTGAATTAAAATTTAAAAAATTTTATTTTTTACAACAGAATCAGCTTAATAATTTAACAGCTCGCATTTTTCCCAAAAGACTGTTGAAATCAGCTCGCAACGCAGCAACATCTGTGGCTGTGCTATCTGCTAGAACCGATGCTTTTTTGTTTTGAAGCTCCCATCCAGCAGGGCTTACATCCGATGATGGTGTCACTTTTGTATAAGTGAGTCCGTTATAAAATACTGTCGACCCTTCACTGCCATAGGTAGCATACCCAGCGTCTCTTCTTCCGTGATGAACTACACAGAACACACCTCCATCAATTCTCACGTCGTGGGAGTGTGCATTATTTCGGCATATCACATCTCGGATAATTGTGTCATCGGTCGTTCCGTGTACTCTGATGCTGGCATAGTGATGCTTCACAGTAGCTATAAAGTCACCGACTGTCGCGTAGTCATCCAATCCGCCATCGATAATCCCCATAGCTATTCTGTTCTTCTTGCCATGCGGGCTGATACCGTTGTAAACCCCGGCCTGCTTTTGACCGTTAGCAATTAGAGTGGGGGCGATAACGCTAAAGCCGTAGCTTGTTGGGGAGGTTTTAATGCCATCCTCTTGGTTTTCTTTGCACATAGGAGAATGCAACGCTACGTTTCTTTCTCGTACATAAATGCCGTTAGCGCCATTTTTTTCGTATATTCCACCGAATACATTTGCCTGAGCTACCAGTGGGTATTGGTTTGTATCACCGTCAACTCGGTTGATGTCAAGGCCTGAATGCGTATTCCCTCTGCACCTAGGGCTTCTTATTTCAAGGTTTCGGACGTTTGTTAACTCTGTCTGATCCGCTGTATTCAGGGGTCCGGTTTTAACATAGACCCCTGCGCCTTGGTTATATTCTGCAATCAACCCATCAATAATAAATGACTCGCCACCTGCATAAGCGTCAATCCCGTTACCATTACCTCCTGTGCCAAGAATGTTTGATTGTCCGTTGTGACTCGAACGCCCCCCTCTGACTATCACGTTAATGGTTGATTTTTCACTTTTAATACCATCTAACCAGTTGTATTCGAAAACACAATCATCGAGCAGTAGACCATCTAAATACTTAGAAGTAATACCGTAGCCCTTAGAGTAGGTGCCTCTACATTTCCGAAGAGTAATGTCCTTATTCTTAGAGGTACTGCCACTACTTCTAGTAATTTGGAAGGCATTCGCAAACCCTTCCACGTATACATCGTCGAAAAGGAGACTTATAGATTGCTCAATGTAAATTCCCGCTGCCGTCGCGGTGAAATTGTGATCTTTCTCCCTCAATGTAAAGCCTTTGAATGTCTTATCCGTGATGCCCCTTGCAATAAACGGAGCTTTAGACACTCCCTTAGGAAATTCAAAAATTGTCCGTCCTGCACCTTGTCCACTAATCGCGACTCCCTGCGGTATTACAATCGTATCCGTTAGAACATAAACGCCTTCAGGGAGATAAATGTCACCTTTGCCAACCGTCGAGATAGCATTTTTTAAAGCTTGCGTTGTATCGGTTACGCCATCTCCAATAAAACCCATTTTTTTCACGTTCGTTACGATATCATCCAGTTGATTAGTAACTTTTTCATTAAAAGTGCGTAAGTTTACCTCGTCCATTCGAGCATCTAAAACTTCCATGTCCTCTGTGAAGGCGCCGATTCCATTTTCAACTCGCTGCTTTAACTCGTCGACCTGTGGTACTATTGCCAATTCGAATTGCTGCTGCTTTATTTCCTGCTCAGATCGTAATTGTGCTACCGTCGTTATACTTGCCCCGACATAATCCAAATTATCAGCTGATAGTTTAATAGTGAGCTCCGAGGCATAATCTTCTGTCGGGAATTTCGTTCTATACTTAGGGTCTGCTGCATCTGTGACTGTAAACTCCAATTGGAACTTCCCGTCACTTAGAACCCGCTTAATTGTAAAGAGTATTTTTCCGTCCACAAAACTTGCTGGCCCCTCATATATAACCCCAATATTACCATTGAATATGGCAACTTCTATTTGCTTGTTTGTTAAATCGACTGACGAGCCTTTATAATCACGAGTAACAAAACCGAAGGTGACATCGTCACCTTGCTTAAAGATGTTTCCACCCTCCACTAGATCAAGGCGCGTGTTTTGTTCATGGCCATTCGGTTATCTATCCTTTCCTCTTAACTCAATTACTCCGCTTTTCGCAAAGCTGTATGTTTTTTCGCCCTTTGATGCAAGCATCTTTCCATGGCTTTCAATCGCTGTCGCAATTTCTTCGTCGGCTGTGTCTGCATTAAATTCGAGGTATGCCGTGTTCTTGAAATTAGAATCAGCTGCCGTATAAACGACTGTAAAAACAACTGCCTCTCGACTTCCGGCAGCAGAGCTATGTGTTTGATGCTGAATGTCCGTCACTTCATATTGCATGTTTCTCTCCCCCTAACGAGTGCCAATTACTTGGATGCTTATGGGTACAATCGTTCCAGTTGAAGCGTAGGCATAGTACGGGCTAATTCTGATGGTCAATGACGATAGCTCCCCTTGCGTAAATGCTCTGCTGTCTTTTCGCTCGTATACATACTATTCTTTTGCTTCAGACTGCACGAATACTCCTAAGACTTTCGTTATTCCAACCGTTGTAGGTTCAACAATGGGCACATTAACTTCAATGAAGTCGCCTGGCGAATAGTTCCCGGTTGAGACTGGAATGTCGAGCCAGTGCGTATAGGTTTTGCCAAAAGCGAAGTCCAGACTCTCATTATCGTGCATTTCCGGCAGCACGCTAAATACACTGAACAGCGTACGTTCGTTACCTTGGATATAACCGTTATCGATAGTGATTTTGCTGGCGCCATCACCAGAAGAAAGGGCACCGGAGAAACTTCCTCCAGCACCCTCTAAATCACCTTTGAACTTCAAGTTGCCATCCACATCGAAATATAAGACCTTGTTGAATGCTTCATTAAGAGTTTTTCTCGCTTCGATACTAATACCTTCCGTTGCATTTACTATGGTCCGGACAAGCTCATCTGTCCGATCAACAACGATGCCTTCTTCCTCTGAGCAGGAAACGCCATTGTATTGTTTATTCCGTTCGATACCGCCAATTTCACCTGCAGTTTGTGCTGATGCCGGCTTCCACGTCTGGCTATTCATATCCGGAATGTGAGGAATTTCTAATTTATCCGGTTCTTCGGGATTCGTTTGAAACCATATAGCTTTTTGAATTGGTGGAGGCAATGGGCTGCGCAGTATTTTAGTGCCATAGCGAGCCTGAGCCTTTCTCGCATTTTGTAGCACTTCGTCTTCTTCCAATTCGGTGATCTCGCCAATCGTATAGGTTTTCTGCAAGTCTTCGCGTCCTATTCTCTTTTTCACAAAAATGGCACGCGACTCCGCATACAATGGCGGTTCGAAGTTTTCATCTTTAATCCTCAATGTGTCCCCTAATTGAACATCATCTTCTAAAACCGCAGCCTCTATTTCATATTCCACGACTGCATTGATTCGTTTCTTTAACTCGGTTGTGCCCAGGCTGCGAAGTCGTTCTTCTGTCATTTCGGCGTCTGTACTTTCCGGCTCGTAAAAGTCCCAAATATGATTGTTGTTTCGATTCCATCTTTGGAACGCTTCGTCATCTGTCACCCGAATTTCAAGCCGAGAGCCATCTTCTCTTTCGGGCCCTCGACTGTCAACGCCGGTTTAATTTTGGTTCTTCCGCAATTTTGGTGAAGTCTCTTTTGGGAATTATAGTAGTAAAAATTCTTAAGGAGGCGTTAAACTATGAATCTGCAGTTCTTCTACCCGACTTGGACAGTTTTGCACGTTTCTGTTTCTAATGATGCCTTTCATTTGTATATAGAATCTATTCAACATGGGAGCCGTTGTCCGGCGTGCCGCCATATTTCCTGCCGGATTCACAGCCGATATTGGCGAACACTCAAGGATACACCACTTCATTCAATGCCTGTTTCCCTGCATGTAAGAGTAAGAGCTCGCAAATTCTTCTGTCACCAGCCCGACTGCCATCAGCGTATCTTTACAGAGCGACGGCCGGAATGGTGGAACGCCTATGATCGAAAAACCTTGCGGTTAGCTGCTTGCTTTCGGCAGCTCGCTTTTTCTCTTAGTGCTGAAGCAGCGAGTTGTATCTCTTCAAAATACGGGGCCCCACTTAGTGGAGATCCCTTTCTTTACTTGATCCGAAAGGAACAACTGCCCTCCATAGCAGAGCCACGTGTGATTGGACTGGATGACTGGGCCTTGAAACGAGGTATGAGATACGGAACCATTATTTGCGATCTCGAACGGAAACAACCAATTGAGCTATTGGAAAGTCGGAAAGAAAAAGTGGTCAGTAATTGGCTTAAGAAACATCCTTCCATTCGAGTTTCGTCAAGGGAGGGCTCGACGGAATATGCAAAAGCCCTTTCGACAGGAGCGCCGAAGGCGATCCAAGTAACCGACAGGTGGCACTTGTTTCATAACCTTAATAAACGCATCGATCAGTTCCTGAAACGAAAATTCCCTTTGGGAATCAGTTGGAAAGAAAGCACCACTACAGAGTCTTCTCCTAAATCCTCCGATAAGATACTGACAGAAAGCGAAGAAAAGAAGTGGCAACTCATCCAACAAGTGCAGCACCAATACCGGAAGGGTGTACGAATAGCAGACCTCTGCCGAACATTCTCGCTTAACCGTAAAACCGTATCTCGATATGTGAGTATGGAAAGGCCGCCTCAAATACAACGGAAGCGAACCCATAGCGCCGATCCGTATTATTCGCTTATTGTTTCTTTAGTAATGCAAGATGTTTCACGAAAACGTATTTTTGAAGTACTACAGGAAAAGGGCTACCAAAAATCATTTTCGACATTGAAAGACTACCTCAACAAGTTGCAGAAACACCAAGGTAACAACAAACAAAGTCAGACAATCCATAAGGTGCCAAGGCAGAAGCTCCACAGTTACTTGTGGTCAAAGCTGCCCGATGGGCAGGAGAAGCATGCAATCGACTTGCTTCTAAAAGAGAATGTGGAGCTAAGAGAACTACAGTTACTCCTCGACCAGTTTCAGCAGATTATGCGCATCCAAAGAGAACCGGATGCGTTGGCAGCCTGGATTGAATGCACAGAAAAAACTGGAATCAAGGAGCTGAACCAGTTTGGACATTATTTGCGGTCGGATTGGCAGGCAGTTCAAAATGCCATAGTTTATCAATGGAGTAATGGGTTGGTCGAAGGCCATGTGAATCGAATCAAAGTAATCCAACGGCAGATGTATGGTCGAGCTAATTTTGATCTACTTCGTCTAAAAGTTTTATATCACACTCATTAATATTCTTTTTAAAAAACAAATTAAACTCTTCAAAGGCGCCTACGACACACTTCACCAAAATTGCAGAAGAACCTTTATCACCGGCAGTGACATTGATATATTTTGGTGTTTTATCATTTGATATTCGATTCGAAGACGAAATCAATTGTTTAATAATAAATACATAAATGAGAAGTTTTTTGCTATAAGATTATCTCTCATCTGATAGGATATAGGTAACTTCTTCTTATTCGTTTCTGATCGTCCCATTCTCTACTTGGCGATCCACTTCAAAAGAGCTGCAAACATCAACCTGGTTCAAAATCCTTTTAGAAATATTCAATCGACTAAAAATAAGAACGTCACTCTTTATCTCCGTAATAAACCTGCTTATGCCAAAAAGCGTTTCATTCTGGAGATCCATCTCCAAAATGAAACGCTAACTTTTATAGAGCAGCAATGCGCTCCCGCTCACTTGCCGTTAGTTCAAAGTCGAAAATATTCAAACTTTGTGCTTGACGATCTTTATCGTGAGACTTAGGGATGACGATAATGTCTTGTTCGATTTGGTACCGCAATACAACTTGAGCGTAGGTCTTGCCGTACTGGCGGCCGATCTCTTGCAACGCTTGCTTGGCTTTATCATCAATACCGCCTAACGGTGACCAAGCTACAGAAGCAATCCCGTTATCCTTATGATAAGCAATCAGCTCCTCATTCCACTTTCCAACGTGGGATTCAATTTGGTTCACGGCTGGTTTGACTTTACCGTTTTCGAGGATCAAATCAAGTTGCTCTTTGTTGAAGTTTGATACACCGATGGACTTGAACACGCCCCGGTCATAATGGTCTTCAAGAATGCGCCAAGCTTCCAACATCTCATTATTATTGTCCCAGGGGAAATGAATGAGAAACAAATCAATATAGTCAGTCTGTAATTTGGCTAAGCTTTTTTCGATTTCAGCTACTGCCCAATCTGTACTGCTTATTCCTTTGCGAGTACTTAATTTAGTAGTGATAAAGAAATCTTCGCGCGGTATTGAGGATTTGTAGATTCCTTTTCCTACAACTTCCTCATTGGAATACAGTTGAGCAGAATCGAAATGACGGTAGCCATTTTCAATAGCCCAATCGATTTCTTCGGTGTCCCTTCTTAAATCACCAGAGAATTGATTTCCTTCTTTGCCGAAAGTGTTAGTTCCGCTGCCGACAATCGGGATCTCGACATTATCGTTTAATCGAATAGTTTTCATGCTCTTTCCTCCTATACTATGTATTATCATTATCCGGCATATAATACCTACAAGAACTATAACTTGCGCCTCACAGGATTTATAAAGCCGTATTATGTATTTTACCCACCCCGATATCTTTTTGAACATTACTACAGTAATATCGAAATTTGAAGCGCAGGTCCTAATCTTACATAGCAACAAAGGAGGGATTAAAATGAAGCCAAGAATCTCTGTCATCACTATTGGCGTGGACGATCTCAAGCGAGCGCTGGAATTTTACCGGGACGGCTTGGGCTTACCGACAGAAGGAATTGTCGGGGAAGAGTTCGATAACGGAGCCGTGGCCTTTTTCGATCTACAGCCAGGGCTGAAACTCGCCATTTGGAAACGCCAAGACATCGCCCACGAAACGAAAGTATCGATGGGCCCGCCAAGTCCTACAGAATTCACGCTCGGCCATAACGTCAACAGCAAAGCCGAAGTCGATGCGGTAATTGCACAGGCTGAACAAGCTGGAGCCCTTATAATCGACCCGGCACATGATACGTTTTGGGGCGGTTACTCCGGCCATTTGTGGGAAGTTGTATGGAATCCTGCATGGGGAGAAGTGGATTAATTCCTGTTTTAAACTAAAGGGGGATTGACATGAAATTACGCAATTTCTTTTACGAGTCTTTCTTGTTCCTGCTGGTGATCGTTTCCGTCATCATTGCGCTCGTTTCCAACGAACGTTTCACCTTGGTTCATTGGATCATCTGGGGGATTTTCTTCTTTGATTATTTCATCCGCTTCTTTGCCGCTGAACACAAATGGCATTTTATTAAATCCCATCCGCTCGAATTGATCGCCATCATTCCGCTGGATGCGATTTATCAGGCGGCGCGCTTTTTTATGTTTTTCCGGATGTTGAAATTATGGGGCATCCTCCCCCGCTTTTTGAGGCCTGTGTATGCCGTCTTAAAAACGAATGGCTTGGAAAAGCTGCTGATTTTCGCGGTCATTTTGATTTTTCTCGTGCCAATCCCGATGATTATGATCGAACCCCAAATCGTTAATTATACGGATGCCATCTGGTGGGCGATCGTGACGATTACGACTGTCGGATATGGCGATATCACCCCAGAAACCGGTGTCGGGCGCTTGCTGGCAGCTATTTTGATGTTTGTCGGAATTGGTATTATCGGAACGTTCACCAGCGCCATTTCTGCCTATTTCGCCTCCCGTAGGCGAGCAATGGAAGAAGACCACGTGCTCGATATCGTCAATTCGATCAAAAAAATCGAAAAACTGACTGCAGAAGACCACCAGCTCATCCAACGCTATTTGAAGAAAAAAATGGAATGATATGCCTCTAGAAGTTTATACCGCTATGCAAAAAGAGTCGGCCGCCTGTGAATTCCACATGCGGCCGACTCTTTTTTATTCGCATTAAGTTCTTATTTGTTCTTATATTGCCCATTGATATACGACAGCATATCTCCAAAACTATCGTAATGGAACCAGTCGTAGCGCATTTTCTGGTCCACTTCGCCTTCGTCGTCGATATGCATGGAATTGGCGCTCAGCTGCAGGATTTCCGTATCTTCCACATCTGTCGGTTCTTCTTCGAATGCATGATCGGCGAATTTCTTCTTCACCGACTCATAAAACCTGTCGCGCTCCTCTTCTTTTTCAAATTCCCACGACTCGTATTTGCCGCGGCAAAGCACTTCTATTGAATACACTTGTTTTTCAGCCATGTTCTCTCTCCTCCAAGTAAAGCGTCGTATTGCTCTTTACCTCAAGGAGACAGGCGGGAAACATTTGCCTCTTATTTATTGTCTTTCATCGTCTGGCGGGCTTCAGTCATTTGCTTCCATACCGAGCCGCGCGCTTCTTCGCCTTGTTCGATGCGGGCGATCGCCATCTTGATCTGGAGCTTCACTTCGAACTCAGGGTCATTTTCCGCTTCCTTAAGTGCAGGAAGCGCTTTTTCTGTCCCGGTTTCATACAAGAACATCGCGGCACGCCAGCGCACGAGCTTGTTCTTGTCTTGCAAGGTCTCGATCATGATCGGTTCGAACGCTTCGAAGCCAAGGTCGCTGATGGTGTCGCCTGCTGTGCGGCGGACCGCCCATGACTTGTCTCTCATCGCCTGTTCAGCGTAAGGTACGACCGCTTCGTCGTCAATGTCGCCGAGATAGATGGCTGCTTGGCGGCGGATCGACATTTTGTCGTCTTCCAATGCCTTGCCTAACAGCGGCAAATCCTCAAGATCCGCTTCAACCAATTGACCGAGCAATTGGAAGCGTGTCTCCCAGTCGGGTGCGTCGAATTCTTCCAGCGACACTCTGCGTTTGTTGATTTTGCCAGCCGATTCATTCGATTCGGTTTTGCTCGTCAAAGATTCCAAACGGTCATCGGGGTAAGCCGCTTCGATTTCCTCGACGATGCTTTTGCCAATTTCCGCTTTTTCACCGTAGCGGACGCCGTAATCCGCCCATTTGCGCTGGAAAATGAAGTTTTCATCGGTCGGATCCATCACTTTGTTCATCGCCTGCACAAAACGTTCCGGCATCGCAAAGCGCTCTTCCGATTGCGAATCGAACACTTTTACTTGCAACGGAATGCCTTTGAATTCCTGGACATGAACATACACTTCGCCGAAATGCTCATCGATCTCGAGTTCTTCCTCGGAGCCATTGCCTTCGCCGAAGACGCGCCGCACATCCGCAAGAATGCCTTCCCAGTCGGATTTCGCATTGCGTTCGACTGCCAGGAAATCTGCCACATGGTAGACGCCTTTGACGCCATCGATCTCTAAGATTTGCTGCACTTCTTTCGGTGCGCCTTCTGTTTGGTCTTTCTTGTAATTATGGCTTTTCCCGAACGGCAATTCCTGGTCGATGATCACTTTCATCGTATTCGGGCTTGGAGTCGGTTCAATCGCTAGTATTTTCAAGATAATCCCTCCTGTGTAAATTACGCTTCTGCCAGTTCCTGCAAATAGCTCCACCGTTCGATCAATTCATCATATTCGACGGTGTAAGCATCGATTTGGTCAGTCAATTCCTGCAATTTATCAAAGTCAGACCCAGCTTTGGACATTTGTGCTTCGGTCTGTTCGATTTTCTCTTCCACTTCCGCAATTTTGTCGAGTATACCGTCATATTCCTTTTTCTCGAGGAAACTCATCTTTTTCTTTTTTTCAGTTGCTTGCGGTGCAGAGTCTGCAACCGGTGCGTCATTTGCCACAGTAACAGCTTGCGGCTCAACTACCGGCTTTTTTTCTTTCAGCCAGTCCGTATAGAGTCCTTGGTATTCGTCGACCGTGCCGCTGCCGAGCGTCCATAGCTTTTTCGCAATTCGGTCAAGGAAAAAGCGGTCATGAGAAATGGTCAAGACGACGCCTGGGAAATTTTCCAAAAAGTCCTCTAAGACAGATAAAGTCTGGATATCCAAATCATTCGTCGGCTCATCGAGCAAGAGAATATTCGGTTTTTCCATCAATAATTTCAGCAAGTACAAGCGCTTGCGCTCGCCTCCTGACAATTTGCCGATCAAGGTACCGTGTGCATTCGACGGGAAAAGGAATCGTTCAAGCATTTGGGTCGCGGACAGGCGAACGCCTTTTTCCGCTTCGAAATCACTTGATACTTCCTGGATGTATTCGATCATGCGCTGGGATTCGTCCATTTCCGGCAAACGCTGCGTGAAATGCGCGATCTTGACGGTGCTGCCGTAGTCCAACGTGCCACTTGTCGCTTCCAAGTCGCCAGCGATCAATTTCATAAGTGTCGATTTCCCTGCGCCGTTCGGTCCGACGATGCCAATGCGGTCGCCGCCTTGCAAGAGGAAGTCAAACGAATGGAAAATTTCATGGTCGCCGTATGAAACGCCCAGATTTTCCCCTTCAATAATCTTCTTGCCCAGTCGCTGGCTCTGCATCGATAATTCAAGGCTCGTGTTATCGGACGTTGATTGCAGATCTTCTGATAACTGGTCAAAACGCTGGATGCGCGCTTTTTGTTTCGTGCTGCGGGCTTTCGCGCCGCGACGGATCCATTTCAGCTCCGAACGGAAACGGTTGTGCATCTTCTGTTTCGTCGCTTCGGCCATTTCTTCGCGCACGGCTTTTGCTTCCAAATAATCGCCGTAATTTCCTTTATGCGTATACATCGTCTGATCCGCCAACTCAAAGATATGCGTCGAGACAGCATCGAGGAAGTAGCGGTCATGCGTCACGAACAGCATGGCGCTGTTCATGCGCAATAGCGTTTCCTGCAGCCATTCCGTGGAGCCTGCGTCCAAATGGTTGGTCGGCTCATCCAAAAGGATCAAGTCGGCCGGTTCAATCAAGGCTTTCGCGAGTGCTACTCGTTTACGCTGGCCGCCGGACAATTCGCTGATCTGCTGGTCGTACATATCGATGCCAAGTTTGGTCAAGGCCGTTTTCGCCAAGGCGTTGATGTCCCAGGCATTTTCGCGTTCCATGCCTTCCTGGATTTTCATCAATTCTTCCTGCAATTGTTCGGACCCCGAATCGGCGATCATGTTTTGCAGCGCTTTTTCATAAGAGCGGTTGAGTGCGAGCAGCGGCGAGTCGCCGGAGAAGACAGTCTCAAGGACGGTCAACGATTCATCGAACTCAGGCTCCTGCATCAAGTAGGTAATCCGGTATTTTTTCGGATGGTCCATTTCCATCGTGTCGGATTCGAGATCTCCTGCCAGGATCGACAAAAGAGTCGACTTGCCGGTGCCGTTGACGCCGATCAAACCGGCGCGTTCTCCCGGGTACAGCGAAAACTCGACATTGGTAAAGAGGGTCTTGACCCCCACTGATTTGCTTAAGTTTGTTACGTGTAAGTGGCTCATTTTTTCCCATCCGTTTCGTTTTGTAGTTGCTCTAGAAAGGATAGCATAAATCGGTGGCGTTCTTCAGCCATTTGCTTTCCGCTATCCGTCACCATGCGCTCTTTCAACAGCAAAAGCTTTTCGTAAAAATGCGTTACGGTGCTCGTATCGCCGTTCCGGTATTCGCTTTCGGTCATCGCTGTGCGTGCTTGTTCATCCCGGTCATATAATTTACGACCTTTTGCGCCGCCGTAGGCAAAGGCACGCGCGATGCCGATGGCGCCGATGGCATCGAGACGGTCGGCGTCCCGGACGATTCTGCCCTCGATCGATTGCGGTTCCTCGTTCGTGCCGCCTTTAAAGGACACGGTCCGGATGATCGAACGGATGTCGCTGCGCTCTTTGTCCGACAGCTCGAGCTGCCCGAGGATTTCTTGTTCCGGGTCTTCCCCTGCTTTTTTGTATTTCGGATCGGAGACGTCATGCAACAGCACGGCAAGCTCGATCAGCGCCAGATCGCCGCCTTCCGCCTGTGCAATATGGCGGGCATTCTCCAGCACGCGCTCGATGTGTTGCCAGTCGTGGCTCGCGTCAAACTGTTCATAGATGCTTTTTACTTTCATGCGGCAGTTCGCAATTACTTGGGGATTCATGGATTCTCTCCTTTAAGGTGTCCTGACTCCATTATAACGTGAAACAGGCTGAAACGGCGCTCCATCGCTGTATTGACCTTGTATGCACCATCATGTATAGTTAAGCCATCCATTGGCTCTAAGGCCGAGGGTCCGACAATCTGAATATTAGGGGGAAGGTCCATGCACCACGGAATTGTGAAATGGTTCAATTCAGAAAAAGGCTATGGCTTTATCGAATGTGACAACGGTGATGATGTTTTTGTCCATTTTACCGGCATCCAAGGTGATGGTTTCCGATCGCTGCAAGAAGGCGCAGCCGTTTCGTTCGATATCATCGACGGCAATCGCGGGCCGCAAGCAGCAAACGTCGTGCAGGACCAACCATAAAAATTGAAACAGCAAAAGACCCAGGAATTTTTCCTGGGTCTTCTTTTTATGGATTCACGTCCAAGTATAAGTCTGGCCCCAGCTTTCGCGGGCTAATTTTTCGACTTGCTCCACATCGCTTTCCTCTACCATATACGTGTCGCCCTGTTCGTAAGGGTTGTAATGGAACGCATACATCCTGGCGACAAATTGATGGAATGGCAGGGATGACTCGCCTTCGAGTTCGCCATTCCCGGCGACACTCGTTTCGATTCCCTGGCCCCAGTTCTGGCCGCTGTCATTGTTCGGGTTGTAGAAGTAGATGCGGTATTCCTCATCCGGATCTTCTGCCACGCGCTGGATGGATACCGCATGGAGCCCGAGTAATTTGCCGTGGACATTGGTGATGTAGATGCCTACAGGGTTCGGGTAAATCAATTCATGGCCCTCGTTATATTCGGGATGATGTGTCGCGTAGAACAAGCGGACGAATGCATCATAATCCGTTACAAAGCCTGTGAGCGAGTCAATGATATTGGCGAATCCACGCGGGATCCATTCGCCGTAAAATTCTGGATTGACCCATTTGTGGCCGTCCTCGCCGCGCAGGAAGGTCTTCTTCATCATTTCGTTGTAGATTTTATCGAGATGCGGAACGAGTACGCTCGACACCGGATCCAATTCATGATGGATTTCGGCGGCCACACCATCTTCGATAACATTTGAATGGACTGCTTCGCCTTCAAAGATCATGTCGATATCGTTTTCACGCACCGCGCGTGCCACGTAATCGAGCAGCTGTGAGATGCCGTGCTGCGCCCATAAGCTGATGGCGCGAGCCGATTGGCAAGTCGGGTTCAAGCCTTGCCCGATGCCTAGCGGCTGGCCAAGAACCGAGATGACGCCACCGATGAGCACGCCATTTCCAGACAATCCACCTTTTCGGAATTCCGGGCGCAAAATCCGTTTTTTCACTTCCGGGCGGATATCGATATCGAATAATCTACGGATGCCTGGGATGATTGGATCCTGTGTCAATACGCCGCGGTCGAGCATGCGGGACAAACCGTAAACTACGCGGCTTGTCTGCGGATAGACCGCAAAATGGATCATGTCCTGCACCAATTCCTGGTTGGCGTTAAAACTGGCCACGCCCATTTCGGATAAGTCCAAGAATTCCGGGATGAGTTCCGGTTTGCTTCTATTAATAAAGCGCAAGTAGATAGCCGCAATAGGTGCCACGAGACCCGTTTTGTTCATGGACGCCGCATATTCACGTGCTTCCTGCTTGAGCGCTTCGTCATCTGCATCAACCAATTTTTTGCGGTACGCTTTCAAGTCCGGTTCTTGTGCACTTAACGCAGTAGGCGCAGTGACCGCCTTCTCGAAATAATGCAAGGTGTCTTTCGTATTGTCATCAATGTCTTCATCGACCATCTGCGTTGCTGCATCGATCATCGAGACGATGCGGTCGACCATGATCGGCCGCTGTACCGTCAGCCGCTCGATCTCTTCAACGAGTTTTTGCGCAACCGCCCGGTAAGACAATTTATCGCCGAGAAAGCGGAAAAGGCGTTCGCCGCGTTCAAGATGCGCTCCTCCGCCTTCAACCCGTGCTTCTTCGGTCTCTGCAGGAAACAATAAATCCAAATTCAAAGCCAATACTTCATTCAAGAAAGCGCTGGCTTCTTCTGCCGACACTTTTTCATGTGTGTACTGCGCTTCTGAAATCGACAGCATACGCAGCTCGCTCATCAATTCAACCACTGAATTGAGCCCTTTGACGTGAAGCGATCCGCCGACAAATGCCGGCTCCAAATTCTCCGCTTCTGCCCATGGCCCACCGTTGAATACGCCAGCTTTGTCAAAATCAGCTGCGTAATCGTAGAGCATCGCCAATCCTTCGTCGGTTCCTGCCAGTTCCGTCGCCAGCTGGAACACTTCCGTTTGGTACATGCTTTTCGCAAACGGTTTTGCTTCTTCTAGCGTACGGAGGGCTTGTCCGAATTTTTCTTTTAATGTAGATGCTTCAGTTGCCATTGATAAACCCCCAGATTTTTAATGGTAGAAATCGTAATTCTCATAAGTTTTCAGCAAGTCTTCCATTTGCTCGCTATCGTCCCCGAAGAAGAACAGCGTGCCGTAATGGTTGCCGAATCCGACGCGTTCCGCCACTTTGGACGTGACCGGAATGAATAAATCGTGCTTTTCGAAATAAGAATTGTTCTTCAGTTCCAATGGGACGTCCAACTTCTCGATCAATCGGACACGCGGATACACCATCAAACTGCCGGCATAACCCGTAGCTGAGCTGACTTCTTCCGGGAAAAATTCTTCCAGCTCTTCAGCTGTCGTATCCGGGTCGCTGCATAAGATCTGTGCTTGGAAAGCGTTAAATCCATAGGCACGTTCGATCAAGTCGAAGATGTGGCCGCCAGGGACGCGTGCTGCCACTTCACCGAAATTCAATGTCCCATCATGGGAAATGAAGTATTCCGGATGGATGACGCCGTATTTGATTTCGAACGAGTCGATCAGCTTTTGGATCTGTTCTTTAATTTGAGGGCGCCATTCTTCGAGCGCCGGTGAAGCCGGCACGAAATTGGAATGCCCGAGTTTGACGTATTCCGTGATGTTGAGGAATTTGATTTCCCCATCATGGACGAATACTTCACAAGAAAATTCCTGCCCGTCCAGATGGCTCTCCATCAAATAAGGGAATTCCTGCACTTCGATTTTGTCGATATCGTTGGCGTCCTGGATCATCATATGGCCGACTGTGCCTGCTTTATTCAATGGTTTAATGTGGATCGGGTCATTGGTATCCCCGTCTATTTTAATCAAAGCATCATTGACGCGCTTCAAGAAGCGATGGATATCATCTTTTGAATAAGCTTCTTCAAATACGCCGACTTTAATGCCCGACATTTGCGCTTTGCGTTTCATCAAGCCTTTATCACGCAGTAACAGCGACCGGTTGAATACGCGCGGGTCGTCGAAAAAGCGTGCGTTTAAGACTCCGGCCCATTCTACGGTCTCTTCGTAAATCGGCACCGACAGTTTTACGCCCATTTCGTTGAGTCGCTCGTATAATTCATCGGACCCTTCGTTCAAGCGGTCGAAATCCCATGGAATGAATGGAATATCGTGTTCTTTGGCAAAACTGATGAAATCCGGTGGCCCGACGACGACAAATGGCCTGTTCAATTTGTCCATCGCTTCAATCGCTGGAATGCTCCAGCCCAAAATAGCAGTCTTTTTTGATGTCGTGTTCACTTCTGTCATAAATCTGCTCCTCCCTTTCGCAATATTTTCATTATACAGTTTATTATTGCCTAATCAAATGGCGATAAACATTCTTCAGGTCACAGTTGCGTGTGAACAAATCAAAAAACGCCCCCTATGGAGAAACGGATATTTCTCCATAGGGGGCGTACGGGTTCACTTTCCGCCCGTGCCAATTTTATTTAATTCCTGCCCCAAAAACTGCAATTGGGTGCCGACTGTGCATTCGCTGATGCAAAAGCGGTGCGCCGCTGTTTTTCCTTCGTCCTTGCGGAGTTGGGCTTTGACAAAGCAGCCTTCACAATACGTATTGAGCATTTCATCGATTTCGTTGATGATGGATACTTTTTTCATTCGGGTCCCTCCGCAAAATGTCATTCTATTATTCTACTATGAATTTGTTTTTTTCCGCAACAATCGGTATACTGGCTTGGGACATTTTCGTCCATCAGCGGTTCGAAACTTCCCGCTCTACCAAAACTAAGGAGGAGGCAGTTTGTTTAATGAATTCTTAGGGCTCGGCTTCGCCCTGTTCAATTTTGTGTTATTGCTCATCATGTATAAAGTGTTCGGCAAGACCGGGCTGTTCGCCTGGGTCGCGTTCGCCACCATCCTGGCGAATATCCAAGTAACGAAAACGATTGAAATCATCGGTTTGACCGCAACGCTCGGCAATAGCTTGTATGCCTCGACTTTTCTCGCAACCGATATCCTCAATGAAAAATACGGCAGAAAAGAGGCAAAAAAAGCGGTATGGCTCGGCTTTTCCTCGCTTTTGATCATGGTCGTAACGATGCAGTTCGGCCTTCAATTCATCCCGGCGGAAAGTGATTTTGCTCACGAAGCACTCGAGACAGTCTTCGGGTTGGTGCCGCAGATCGCCATTGCCAGCATGATCGCCTATTTGCTCGCACAGCATATCGACGTCATTGTCTTTTCTGCTTTGCGAAAAATCTTTCCGAAAGACAGCCAATTCTGGATCCGCAATAACGGCTCGACCTTGCTTAGCCAATTGATCGATACCTTAATCTTCACATCGATCGCTTTTTTCGGCGTCTTTCCGTTCGACGTCTGGATCCAGATCTTCATCTCGACCTATGTCCTGAAATTTATCGTGTCGGTATTGGATACGCCGTTTGGCTATATCGCGAAGAAAATCCGGCCGCTCGATGAACAGGAGGCCGCGCAATGATCGAATTGTTCGTGGACGCATCGACTGCGGGCGGTGTCAACGTCAGCGCGGTTGGCGTGTTTTTAAGAGGCGAAGGGCATTCCATTAAATGGAGCGAATACGTCGGCGAAATGGATAATCACCAGGCCGAATTTACAGCGCTGTTAAAAGGGCTGGAGCTCGCTCGTCCGCTCGCGACCGGCATGGTGTCCATCAAATCGGACTCAAAACTCGTCGTCGATGCCTTCGAAAAACGCTTCGTGAAAAATCCGGTTTACCGAAAGCTGCTTGATGAATCCTTGTCGATTGCGGACGGATTCGATTATTGCTTCATCAAATGGATTCCGGATTCCCAGAACAAGGCGGCACATACGCTGGCCAACGACAAACTCAAAGAGCATAAATAAGGAAAGCAGCCGTTCGACTTTGAGTGGCTGCTTTTTGCTTTGGGATGCCAGAAGTTGCGCGATTCTGATATGATGGTGTCATACTGATTTACTGGAGGCTATATATGAGATCGAAACTAGGAACCGCACTCGATATTTTCATCATCCTGATCGGCCCATTCATCATCTACGCCCGCATCGTGGACATCATGCAAAACGGCGTATCGCTCTATCCGTTATTGTCGGTGATCATTGTCGGGCTCGCACTCGCTTTCGCCGTCTTCAATTTGGTCCAGCTGTTGAAAGAACGGCAAAACAGCACTCCGCGCAAAAAATAGCAGAAATGAGGATCTCCCTTGAAAACGCTTTTATTGTATCTCGTTCCATTAATCGTTTACGCACTGATGAATAATCTGGTCAACGACAGCTTTACCTGGCCGCAATACTTGATACTATTGTTCGCTTTTCTGGCGTTTCAGCTCGGCCGGCTGCGCTATCCGAAAAACGAAGTGCCGCCAGCTGCAAAAGTGACGCAGGCCGTCTTTTATGTTTTGACGGTCGCAATCATTTTCCGCGATAAGTACCTGGACGCCGGGCTGGTCAATTTGATGATCGCCCTTGTGGCAGTATTTGTCATCGTCGAATGGATCATCGCCAAACCGCAACAGAAAGCAAATACGTAAACGCAAAAACGCGAAGCCGCTATCCCTGGGCTTCGCGTTTTCCTATGCATATTCTTTAAATGACATACCATAGGATAAACAGCACGACCGCAATGCTGACCCATGTGATGATGCGGACCAAATTGCGTTTTTTGCGCAATTCTTCTTGTTCTTTGACGTCTTTTAGCAGCGGCATTTCTTACCCTCCTTGCTGTATTTCATTTCCCAATGCTTCCTGCTTCGATTATGATGAATAAAAAGGAGGTTTTCAAGTTGAAAAAATGGCTTTTCCCCGTGATTCTTGCAGCAGCACTTGCCGGATGCAGCAATGCGCCGGCGAATCCCGATGAAGCGACCGCCCCTGCAGATGTAATCGCCACAGACCTTGAAGCCCCTTGGTCAATCAATAAGCAAGGAGACGACTTCTATATCTCAGAACGCCCAGGGACAGTTGCTTATATTGATGCAGAAGGAAAGTTGGAACGCCAGGACGTCAATTTCTCTTCGCCTTTATCCTCTGCTTCTGAAGCTGGATTTCTCGGGTTCGTACTGAAACCGGATTTCGCTGACTCACAGGAAGCTTACGGCTATTATGTTTATGAAGATAATGGCAATTCTTATAATAAAATTGCGGAATTTCGTTTAGACGGGGGAAGCTGGTCGGAAACGGCCGTTCTCTTGTCAGGTATCCCGACAGGCAATGTCCATCACGGCGGCAGGTTAGAATACAGCGAAGACGGCACCCTATATGCCACAATCGGAGACGCATCTGAACCAGATCTTGCGCAGGACCCCGCTTCAGTCAATGGAAAGATTCTCCGCCTCAACGAATTCGATGAATTTGAAATCTATTCGCTTGGCCATCGCAATCCACAAGGCTTGGCATGGGACGAGGAGACGATGTATGCCTCGGAGCATGGCCAATCCGCAAACGACGAAATTAATATCATCGAACAGGATGCCAATTATGGCTGGCCCAATATCGAAGGGGATGAAACGGCCGATGGTTTAAAAGCGCCGCTTGTCACGAGCGGTTCAGATGATACATGGGCGCCAAGCGGGATCGATTTCCACGACGGTGCGCTGTATATCGCAGCACTTCGCGGGACAGCGATTAAAGTGATGGATCCAGAATCGGCAGAAATCACCGATTCCATTGAAGGATACGGGCGTATCCGCGACGTCTATTCGGACGGGGACGATTTGTATTTCATCACGAATAATACCGATGGCCGGGGAACCCCGACAGAAGGCGACGACAAATTGTATATTTTAAATGAGCAATGAAAAAAGCGGAGACCAGTGTCTCCGCTTTTTTATTTCATTTCTATAGTTTCAGCACCATCAACAATTCATCGATGTAACGGCTGTCCGCCTTTTGGGCATTCGGTGTCGTGCCGATGCGCCGAAAGCCGGATCGTTCGTAAAAACGAATCGCATGCGGGTTTGCTGAATTGACGGCCAGTTCAAGCTGTTCGAGCCCATCCCATTCATTTGCAAAGGACAGCAACTGATCAAAAAGCGTTGACGCAACCCCTGTCCCTCTTGTTTCTTCCGCTGCATAGACGGCGAGTACTTCGGCTCTGTGGCTGGTCTTCTTCCCCGACAATCTGAGCAGTGTCATCATGGCGAGCAAACGGTCTTCGTCGTACGCACCGAAGGTCACGGCTGAAGGATTGGCGAGATTGTTAGCGGTCGCACTCACCGGTCTTTGGCTTGCTTCATTGAAATCAGTCGAAAACGCATCGGCATCTGTCTGCAATGCCGTTAAGCGAAGTTCCCGATACTGTTCAGCATCTTCATGTGTTAATCGTCGATAGTCCATGACACTCACCCTTTCTTTAGCGGAATTCCTGGACGACACGCCCTTTTCCATCGTCAACGTGGAAAGTCGCATGCGCCCCGTTGACCAAAATCACTTGCGGCGGTTGATGGCCGATATCGGCATCATAAACGATGGGGATTTTTAATTGCTCCGCCAGTTCCTGGTACACCATCTCCGCAGTATAGCTTTGTACGGCATCGTTCGCTTCGCTTCTGCCGAAGACGATTCCGGAACAATTATCGAACCAGCCTGCATATTTCATCTGCAGCAAACTGCGCTTCAAATCCGGTGTGTTCATTTCGCAGTTTTCCAAGAACCAGACAATCGGTTCACCTGGAATGGATTTTTTCCGGAAAGCAGCGACGTCCCCATATGGCGTACCGATAAGGTGGCGGATCACATCGATGCATCCCCCGAGAAGACGGCCTTCCAACCGTTCCCCTTGTCCCGATACGGTTTTCCAAACGGTCGGCTCGGTCAAGTGGAAAACGCCAGGAGCCGGCTTGTCATGGCTCCAATTTTTTTGGTACCGCTCAGAAGAGACTTGTTTAATGACCGTGCCTTTCGTCGAAGACAGCATATCCACCCAGCGCGCAGTAGTCGGATCGGTTTCGCTGCCGCGCAAGTCGACGATATTGGTGCCATGTGCTGTCGCGATCCCGGTATTTAACGTAATCGCCAAGGCCAGCAAGCTCACGTCCGAATACCCAAGAAGCCATTTCGGGGTGAACTTCTGGAAATCCACATGCTCCAATACTTCCAATAACAACTCACCACCCCATGGCGGGATGATCGCGTCGACTTTGGAATCACGCCAAATGTTGATCAGTTCTTTCGCGCGGATGGCTGCAGGGGACGACTTGGCTTCTTTTTGGGTCCAGGCATTCGCCGTGGTCTTAACAGCAAAGCCTTGCTGCTCCAATTGGGCAATCGCCCCTTCAAGCAAATGATGGAGTTCTTCAGAAACCCCTGATGAAGGTGCCGTAACGCCGATGGTTTTTAGCGCTCGATCGGGATAGCGGATCATCGTCTCTCCTCCTTACCAATTAATATAATTGAACAACACATAAACGATGCCCAGCAGTAAAGCAGCTCCAAAACCGGTTAATACCACATGGACCAATCCGTCAACTAACAGATTTGGCTGCTTGTCGAGACGCTTGCCTTTAAACTGCGAAAAATCCGGTGGCGTTTCTTTCAGATTACGTTGCTGGATAGACAGGTCAGTATCCTCGAATTGCTTGCTCATATATATACACCCCTATAATTTAACATTTTAAAATTATTTAACTTTTTACAAGTATACTAAAAACTCCGCCAAGAAAACATGCTAGTTTTTTGCATCATATCCTATATTTTGGCTATAGCCCGATTTTTCGGGTATAGGGTGTAGGTAGCCATATTTTAAGGAGGAAATTGAAATGAAAACACTCGTAATCGGAGCAAACGGCAAGATCGGACAGCACTTGGTGCGCCAGCTTGCGAAACATCCAGAGCATACTGTGAAAGCGATGATCCGGAAAGCCGAGCAGCGCCCGTTTTTTGAAGAGCTAAAAGCGGAAACCGTTGTGGCAAGCCTCGAAGGAAGCGTGGAAGAACTGCAAAAAGCGATGGCTGACTGCGATGCAGTGGTCTTCACTGCTGGCAGCGGTGCTTCGACCGGTGCAGACAAAACGATGACTGTCGATTTGGACGGTGCGGCAAAAGCAGTTGAAGCCGCAGAATTAGCCGGCATCAATCGCTTCATCATGGTCAGCGCCATCCATGCCGATGACCGCTCCCATTGGACCAAGGAAATGACGCCGTACTATATCGCCAAACACCACGCCGATCGCATCTTGCAATCGAGCAGCTTGGCGTATACAATCGTCCGGCCCGGCTTATTGACAGACGATCCGGGAACAGGGCAAATTGCCGCAGGCGGGAAACTCGATGTCGGCAGCATTCCGCGAGAAGACGTCGCAGCTGTCATCGTCGCGTGTCTCGAATCCACAGATCTCACAGACAAAGTATTCCAACTAACTTCAGGGGACAGCCAAATCGAAGACGCCTTGAAAAATATTTGATAAAACGAAAAAGCAGGTGAAGAATTTCTCTTCACCTGCTTTTTTCATGCTTTTGTATAATCATGGCCTTTCCAATTGCGGTAGCCGATCACCATTTGGAAAACGAATGCGATCGAACAGACCAAAATGGCGAGATAGCCGAGCATCGTAATCGGCTGCATCAAAATCGACTGCACGACCAGCAGCAGCATCAAAGCAGCGATGCCAAAATTGACGATATAGGGCTTATCGTAGAATTTCTTCGAGGCGATCCCGACAAAAACCGCCACCCCGATAATTGCGATAAATAACAACATGTCCATTGAATTCCATCCTTTTTTGAAAGATTAACTCATTTCCTAAAATCAACTATAGCATAATTCCAATCCTGAAAGCGTCTTGCTTTCAGCTGAATCGACACATAGAAAACCCCCAATCCACAAATAGCTGATCGGGGGGTTTGGCTTAATGTGCTTTCAATTCCGCAACAAGCTTGCGGTAAGTATCAAAATCGAATTCGACGCTTCCTTTTTTATAAAACCATAGCACAGCATCTTTGTCGCCGCGTGCGAGCATGTGCGTAATGACGGCTTTCGGGCTCGACACATCGACACCCGCTTGGTCCGCTTCACGCAATTTCGCCAGCTTTTCCTGTTTCGTAGCCAATTGGGCTTCCCCCTTCTTCATTGCGGCAGCTCCCTTAAATCAAGCAGTACCGGCAGCGAATGAAAGTCCGGGCGTTTCATCAATTGAATCAAGCCAGACGCTGTGTCTTCCGGGCTGCTGAGTTTGCCGCTGCGCTTATAGTCACGGAAATGCTCAATCTGAGGAAAATCCTCTTCCCCGCTTTCCCGGATTTTTTCTTGCATACCGGTATCGATAATCCCGGGTGCGACCGAAACTGCTTTAAGGTTTTCATATTCAGCATCCAGACAGGTCGTGTAATGGTCGAGACCCGCCTTGCCTGCGCAATAGGCGCTCCAGCCTTTGACCTGTTTTCTGCCGGCACCTGATGAGATATTGACGATGCGGCGCGTCTTTAAGGACTCTGTCCCGCGCAAGAATGCGGAAGACAAAGCCATCGGCGCCGTCAAGTTCAAGGTGATGCTCTTCGCGATGTCCTGTCCGTCGTTCGCGCCAGCAAAGCCGATCGGTTCGACCGTTCCGGCGTTATTGACCAAAGTAACCGCTTCGGCTTCAGCTGAAATTTCTTTTGCCGCTCGTGACATGACTTGGGAAATCCCGGCGATATCGGTCAAATCATGGGTAATGAACAGTGCACCCGTCCAGTCTTCAGGCTCCGTGCGCGCGATGCCGATTACTTGATGGCCGGACGCTGCCAATTGTTTGCTGAGTGCAAGGCCGATGCCTTTCGAAGCACCGGTAATGATAAATGTTTCCATCTTCACACCTCCACTCCATTTTTCTCATACATGACTTCGCCTGCAATGACTGTCATTTCCACTTCAGCGCTTAGCAATTGCTCATCTGGCCCTTCGAACAAATCACGGTCGAACACGGTGAAATCCGCATCGAATCCTTCTTTGATGAGGCCGCGGCGATGCTCCATGCAAATGGCTTGTGCGCTGCCATACGTGTAAAGTCGGATCGCTTCGAAGCGGC
Source organism: Planococcus sp. MSAK28401 (assembly GCF_018283455.1). Classification (NCBI taxonomy): domain Bacteria; kingdom Bacillati; phylum Bacillota; class Bacilli; order Caryophanales; family Caryophanaceae; genus Planococcus; species Planococcus alpniumensis. The sequence continues at coordinate 1,917,944 of NZ_JAAMTH010000001.1, forward strand.
TAAGTTTTTGTTCAGGCAAATACCCTTCGTGTGTCTCTTCTGGTTTTCTGCGTGCGACAGCCGCAAACAAGCCTTGGCGCGGGTCGACTTCCTCAATCGGCGCATCGGATCCGCCTGCGCAGATGATGCCCTCATCCAATAGCGTCTTCCAGGCATACGATAACGCGAGACGGTCATCGCCGAGACGCTCCACTACCCACGGGAAATCCGAAGGCACAAAACTTGGCTGGAGATCAAGCGCCACATCAAGACGTTTCAAACGCTCAAGCAAATCTTCTCTCAGCACCATCGCGTGAATGAGCCGATCCCGTTTGCCTTCAGGCGTTGGATGGGCTTCAATCGCATCGAGCGCTTTTTCCATCGCGAAATCCCCAATGACGTGGATCGCAACCGCTTCCCCGTGTTTTCTTGCTACGGACACGAGGCGTTTCAATTCTTCGTCGGAATGAATCGCCACACCGCTAGTCGATGGGTCGTCTGTATAAGGGCGGCTAAGCAATGCCGTCCTGCCGCCGATCGAACCGTCAGCGAATAATTTCATCGGGCCCGGATCGATAAACGGTTCCAAATACTTGGCGTCTTCCATCATTTCCTCAAAAGCACTATGGGCGCGCAGCAAATGGGCACGGAATTTCGTTTCCTTGCCGATGACATTATGGAAAGCTTGCAGTGGCCGTGAGTAATGGCCGTAATACCCCATATCTTCTGTATGGCCTCCAGTAAGCCCGAGCTTGAGCAAATCGTCGACTGAAGTTTTCAGCGCTTTCGTCAAATAATCGACGCTCACTTCAGGCACGACATTCGCAACGAGATCCTGGGCTGCATCGAGCAAATACCCTGTTGGTTCGCCGTTTGTATCCCGTACAATGACGCCGCCTTCTGGATCTTCGGTTTCTTTCGTGATGCCTGCCAGTTCAAGTGCACGCGAATTGGCGAGCACTGCATGGCGGCAAACGCGTTTTAACATCATCGGCGATTCACAGATGGCATCGAGTTCGCTGCGGTGGAAAATTTTCCGGTCCGGGAAATTGTTTTCATTCCACCCTTCTCCGATAAACCATTCATCCCCGGAATGCCCTTCCGTCGAGCGGATCAATTGCTCTTTCATGCTGTCTGAACTATCAATTTTCGACAAATCGACGCGCATCAATTTTTCTCCGTGCTGAATCAGATGCAGGTGGCTGTCGACCAGCCCCGGGTACATGGTGCGGCCGGCCAAATCAATTTCCTTATCGGCTAGTTGACGCAATTCTTCGTAAGACCCTGTTTTTTCTATGCGGTCATCAGAGACCAGCACCGCTTCTACGGTCTCGCCTTCTGTTTCCATTGTATAAATCTGTCCCCCGTAAATAAGCACCTTCATCTAAAACCACTCCTTTTCTCTTTGTTCATCATAAATATATTTTTCAGTGCATTCAATAAGTTTGGCTGGAAATGACTAAATTTTTCTGCGCCTGCCCGCAGATACAAGCTTCCTCATTTATGATATACTATGCACAACTTTAGAAAGCTGAGGTGAGCTCCCGGACATGGGGGACGAATTGGACAGTATATTTTATCTTTATATCGCAACCGCAAGTATTCTTTTATTTTTTACCGCTTTTTTTGTAGGAGCGGAATTCTCCATCATCCGGGTGCGCTTGTCGCGCATCGAACAAGCCTTATCGGAAGGGCGCAAAAATGCCAATTGGCTGGAAAAAATCAGCAATAACCTGGACTATTATTTATCCGTTTCACGCTTTGGCATCGCCGTCACGGCAATCGGCCTTGGCTGGCTGTCAAAAAACATTGCCGAATTGCCTTCTGTACAGGCGGTGGCCGATAATGCCGGATCAAATGCGGCAGGGCCGATCGCATATATCACAGTGCTCGTGCTGGTCTTTTTCATCCGCGCCATCATCGGGGAACTGGCGCCGAAAGCGTTGGCAGCTCAGTATGCAGAACGCGCGGCCTTCCGCCTCGCTCCCGCGCTGAGTCTTGCCGGCAGTGTATTCGCACCCATACTTTGGCTGCTCAATGCAGCGGCACGGCTCCTCTTACGGCCGCTGGGCATCCGGACTTTACAGCCGGAATACGGCCATTCCGAAGAAGACTTGAAGCATTTGATGCACGAGAGTTACCAGAGCGGTGAGATCAACCAGAATGAATTGGCGTATATGCAAAATATCTTTTCGTTTGATGAACGGCTGGCGAAAGACATCATGCTGCCGAGAACGCAAATGATTACCATTTCGCTGGAAATGGATCATGATGAATTAATGGAAATTATTGAAGAACATCAATATACACGCTACCCCGTAACCGAAGACGGCGATAAAGACGCCATCATCGGCTTTGTTAATATCAAGGAATTGTTGACGAGCTACACCACGGCCAGGGATCTCTCCAAAAGCTTGACGATCCATGACTTGCCATTCGTCCATGACCAGGCGCCAATCCAGGATGTGCTGCTGCGTATGCAAAGCCAGCACGTTCATATGGCAATCGTTGTCGATGAATACGGCGGGACGGCCGGCGTCATCACAATGGAAGATATCCTGGAAGAAATTGTCGGTGAAATCCGCGATGAATTCGACCACGACGAAACCGATGATATCAAACGGATAGATCATCATAATTTCCTTGTCAACGGCCGGGTGCTGTTGTCTGAACTCGAAGCCCGCTTCCCGATCGAATTCGAAGAAAGTGAAGACATCGACACTGTCGGGGGCTGGGTCCAGATGATGGACACTGACATCGCAGAAGGCGGCGTCATCGATTTGACCGACTTCCGCTTTATCGTGCGCGAGATGGAGAACCACCAAATCATCACTGTCCAATTGAACAAGAAAAACAAATCATAAAAAAACGGCATTGCTAATCATTAGCAATGCCGTTTTTTTATTTACTTTTTATCATTCAATAGCGATTTTTCGTATTCGAATTTCTTCATCAGCATCTCGCCGGTGTAGCCTTCTTCGATCAATTTCGCCAATACCGCTTTGGTCTGGTCATCGGCTGCTTCTGGATGCTCATTGCGGTCAATTTCAACGACACTGTCCTCATCGGAGATCCAGTCAGAATAGCTGCCCACATAAAGCTTCAAGCCTTCATGCTGTTTTTCAGCAAGCATGGCATACAGCGCAGCTGCCGTGACGCCGCTGCCGCAGTAGACGACAGCCGGTTCTTTCGGCTGCAGCAAGCTGCCGAACTCTTCGTCGGTACGAAATGCTCCATTCGACACCAATTGCGACCAATCGTAATTGCGCGCCCCCGGTATGCGCCCGGCGACCGCATCGATCGGTTCGTTGATGCCAGCGTAGCGCTCAGGAGAACGGGCATCGATCAAGACACCCAATTCTTTGCCATCAACGATTTGCTGAACGTCTTTACGCGTTGCAAACAAATGATCTTGAAACTCCGGCGCCACCGCTGAAGCCGGATAGGAAGTGGATTCATTCGAAGTCGCAATGCCTTGCTGCTTCAGTTCGTCAAAACCGACGCGGCTGATATACGCGTTTTCAAATCCGGCATAAGCCAGCAGCCACCATGCCCGCGCGGCATAGGGAGAGCCGCCCTGGTCATAGACGACGATCGAATCCGTCAATTCCAAACCTGCTGCTTGAAATAATTGTGTCAGCTGTTCTTTACTTGGCATCGGATGGCGGCCGTTCGCAGACGCCATATCGGATAAATCGTTCTCCAAATCCCAGTGGATCGCCCCTTCCACATGTTCCGCCGCAAAGCTTTCGCTTCCCCATGCGGAATCCTTCAAGTCAAAACGCGCATCGATCCAACGGTAATTTTCTGTATCTATCGTTTCAATAAAAACAGTCATATTTATCCCCTGCCTTCCATCAATTTTTCATGCAATTGCTTCCATTGCGCCAAAATTTCGCTTTGCTGCAACAGGCTGCGCTCGGATTCAATCTGCTCAATGGCCTGGCGCAGCAGATGCTGACGCAGTCCTTCTGCTTCCTGTTCAATCCAGAACTCGGCCCATTCGATCAAAGCGGCTTTTTCCCGTTCCAAATAACGGCCGGCGTCCGGTTCCATCATTCCCTGCAGTGCGTCGCGCATCGTTTCTTTTTCGTTTTTCTCGAAAAAGCTCTTATTGTTCTTATAATACGATTTAGCCGTAGAATAATCGGCATCGCCGAACGGTTGTCCCGCTTCGAGCAATTGTGCTTCTGTCACTTCATATGGAAGAAACGAAAACTCCGAATTCCAGTCCTTCAGTTTGGCAGCATCGTCTTTAAAGCGTTCCGTCAATTTCTTCTCGACAAATCGAGCAAGCCGCAGATTGGTCACTCTCATCTCCTGTTGGAAATCAAATGCCGTCATTTCCCGCAAATCACGCAATGCCGTATCGAGCGCTTGCTTCGAGGATTCCTTTGCGAACAGCGAAGGATTGAAAGCTTCCTTGAAGAAATCATTGAAGCGGTAGAAGACGCGCTGCTTCACATAATACAGCAATTCGCCAAGTTCTTGGCTCGCTTCTTGTTCCAATACCGGTGCCATCGTTTCACTATAGCGTTTACGGACTTTCTGTTCCAATTGCTTTAATTCTTCCAGGCGCTCGTCTTTACGTTCCAAGTTCTTTTCGGTCGACTGAATCAAATTGCGGAAACGGTCCACTGTTTTCTGTTCTTCTTCTGACAGCGACTGGACCGCAATCCCTTTTAGTTCTTCTTTCAGGAAATGCTGGAAGTTTTCTTCGAACTCCGGCATGCCGGAAATGTCGCGATCTTTCAAGGCTTGCAGGCTCGAAACGCCGAACAGGCGCGGGAAGCGGATGCCGAAGCGCTGCAATTCATTGCCGACATAATCGATGACTGCTTGTTTTTCCTCTTCATTATTCGCCAAATCGATAGCATTGACGACAAAGAACATCTTATCCATTTCGAACGCGTCTTTCACGCGGCCGAGCTGGATCAAAAATTCACGGTCCGCGCGGGCAAACGCGTGGTTGTAATACGTGATGAACAAGACAGCATCTGCATTGCGGATATATTCGAAGGCAACATTCGTGTGACGCGCATTGATGGAATCCGCACCTGGCGTGTCCACTAGGGTAACACCGTTTCTGGTCAGCTCGCAATCAAAATAAAAGTCGATTTCCTCAACAAAACAACTGCGTTCTTCTTTAGCGACATACAAGCTGAATTCTTCGCGATTTACGCGCAAAGTTTCGCCCAGGTTTTCGGAAAAGGCTTCATAGCCACCTTTAAAGGCCAGCAGGAACGATTTGTGGATTTGCTGCTCAGTTGTTGCCTCATCCGGCAGCGCATCGGTTTTCGCATAGGCCTGTTCCAGCGTCTCGACTTTCACACCGAAAATGGCAAATGAGTTTTTAACATCTTCCGTCATCGCCGAAACGGTTTTCAAACGCACATCGGCGGTTTCATGCGGATGGGCGTCGGTCACCGGGCGGATGCGATTGATGGTCGCGGTCGTCGGATTCGGGGATACTGGCAGCACCGTCTCGCCCATTAATGCATTCGAGAACGAGGATTTCCCGGCACTGAAAGCGCCAAACAAGGCGATGGTAAATTCCTGGCCTTCCAAACGCTTCGCTTTCCGTTTCAAATAGGCTACCGTTTCCGAAAACCCGCGCACCGGCTCTAAAATATCGGCCGTTTGTTTCACACGCGACAGCACTTGCTGTTCATCAAAAGAGGCCAGTTCGTGTGTCGGGGCGCTGTCGCCATCGTCCCATTGCTGTTGTTCTTCCTGTTCGAGCATCGATGGTGTAAATTCCACCATGTCTTCAGCCGACAAATGAAAGGCATCTTGCCAGTCAGCCACTTGTTTTTCTGCCGCATCCATCTGCTTCGGCAAAATGGCAGTGAAGGATTTTTTCACTTTATCAATCGCTTCGTCCATTTCCTCGAGCGTGCGGATCGCTAGCACCTTTTGTTCAAGCGACTCGGATTTCATGTCGATCTCCGTTCCCGCATCGTCCGGAAGCCCTTCGAAGCCCTCCTGTTGGCGGGCTTTCCATGGATCGGTTTCCTGGATGAGCCAGCGCTGTACTTGGGCAGTCAGGCTCTTGCTGACATTAAGTACGGTATCCGCCGTCATCGTTGCCGTTTCGGGAACATTCTCCTCAACGACTGAAAACGGCAAGTCAAATTTCATTTTGTCGATTTCAAGCGACTCGGTATCTGTCAATAAGCCCGCTTCTCGCAGCGATGTTTTCATCAACTTTTTCAAATGGCCTGACATTTGTGAGTCGATCGTTTTCGACAGCTTGTCTTGAAGGTCTTTTTTGCGGTTTTCCCGCTCTTCTTCGGTTTTCTTGCCGCTGAACAATAAGCCCACTTTAAATCCGGGTTGGCGCGCTTCTATATAAGGACTCAGCGAATCCCTCACTTCATAAGGCATGATATTGGCGTTTTCGAGCAGCTCTTTGCGCTTTTTCTCGAAATTCGATTGCCAATTGTCGTAATCTTGGACAGAACTGCGGCGCTTGATCAGTTCATGTTCTTTTTTTAGGTCTTCGCGCGCAGCCCATTCTTCCTCAGACAACACATTCGCGAAGGCTTCCAGCCGCTCCGCTTTTTCATCTTCCAAAAACCCGATGTGCTCATCTTTTAATTGACGAAGTGCAGATGCCGAAGCTTCCCCGAGGTGCCCTTGCCAATTGTCCATGACGGAGGAGACGAGCTGTTTCACTTCGGAGAATTCATTGCCCGGGAAGTCGTGGACTTTTAATGAAGTAAAAAAGATGCCTTTCGGTTCGACGCCCCAAGCGGCAAAACTATCCGCAACCGATTGCTGGAATTCCGCAAATGACATCTCGCTTTCTTGATGCTTATCGATCTGGTTGACGATCAAATAAAGATCCGTGTATTTCTGCAATTCCTTTGTGAAATTAAAATTGAGCTCGGATTGCACATGGTTGTAATCCATGACATAAAACACCATATCGGCCACATGCAAAGCCGATTCAGTCGACATTCTGTGGGCATCATCCGTTGAGTCGACACCCGGCGTATCCATGACAGTGATGCCTTCTGGCAACACGGAAGTCGAATGTCCGATGTCGATTTGCGTGACGTCGCCGCTCTTGCAGAAATCCTTGACCGCCTGGAAATCATAGTTTTCAGGGAAATACACAGGACGGTCTCCCCTGCGGTTGACGGTGGCATAGTCTTTTTCAGCCTTATGGACATTGACGATGTTTGCGCTTGTCGGAATCGGGCTCGATGGCAATAGCGTCTCGCCCGTCAAAGCGTTGATCATCGACGATTTTCCGGAGGAGAAGTGGCCGGCAAATCCGATAATGAATTGGTCTTTCAAAATTTTACGCGCAAATAATTCCGCTTTTTCTTCACGTTCCGTGTCGTCATTATCCTTGAAAATTCGGTAAAGATGCGCTGTTTCGATTAATTCCTGTTTATGGTCTGTCGCTGTCATATGTATATCTCCTTCACCGTTACTTCTATTCATCATATCATTTTTTTCAACAGAACGAAAAACATCCTTCCATCTCTGGAAGGATGTATCCTCAGGAAAATCCGTGGATCGACATGCCGCCGTCGATGAACAAGGTCTGACCGGTGATATAGCCCGCTGCATCCGATGCAAGGAACACAACAGGAGAAGCTACTTCCGGCAATTCGCCGACGCGTTTGAGCGGTGTCACTGCAAGGATTGAATCCAAGTATTCCTGGTCTGAAAGCAAATTTTCCGTAAGCGGCGTACGGAAATACCAAGGGCCGATCGCATTGACGCGGATGCCCCGATCGCCCCATTCCATCGCCATCACTTTAGTCATTTGAATAATCGCTGCTTTAGAAGCCGCATAGACGACGCCTGTTTTCAGGGCGCGGTCTCCGCCGACGGAACTGACGTTGATGATTGACGCTCCCTTATTCATATACTTGGCCGTTTCTTGGGAAAACATGAATACACTTTGCGCATTGGTATCCATGATTTTATGCCATTCGCTGTCTGTCGCATCATCCAGTTTGGAACGAATATTCATCCCTGCATTATTGACCAGAATATCGACGCTGCCAAACTGCTTGACCGCCTTTTCGACTGCCGTTTGGATTTCATTGCGGTCAGTCACATCCGCAACTGCATAAGCTGTGCGATCGTTAGCCATTTCCTGCATGACTTGCTTCAGGTCGCTTTCGGTCCTTGCGACCAGCAGGACATTGGCCCCTGCTTCACCGAGTGCTAACGCAATCGCGCGCCCGATGCCCTTTCCGGCTCCGGTAACGATTGCGGTCTTGCCTTCTAAACGAAAAGATGCCAACACAAGTAAATCCCCCTTTTAGTCATTTCCTATTCACTTTTCACTTTAATCCAATTGATATATTTTGGCGTATTTCGCTTCCAAGTATTCTGCTAGATGATTTCCATTCAAGCTCTCACCCGTCGCTTCTTCTAAAAGCTCAAGCGGCTTCTTGACAGCTCCGTGCCGGTGAACTTTATCAGTCAGCCAATCAGTGATCGGGCCGATCTCTCCGTTTGCCAGCAATTCATCATAATTCGGGATGTCTTTTTGCATGGCATTTTTGAACTGTGCTGCATACAGAAGCCCCAGTGCATAGGAAGGGAAATAGCCAAAGCTGCCACCTGCCCAGTGGACATCTTGAAGCACGCCTTCACCGTCATGTTCTGGTCGGATGCCTAGATATTCCTCGTATTTATCGTTCCATAAAGCTGGGAGATCCTTGACTTCATAGTCGCCATCGAACAAGCCTTTTTCTAATTCATAACGAATCATGATATGAAGTGCATAAGTTAATTCATCGGCTTCGATGCGGATCAATGAAGCTTTGGATTCATTGATGGCTTTGAGGAATTCATCAAGCGTTACCTGCTGGAACGAATCCGGTGCATAAGATAGGAATTTCTCGTAATTATGACGCCAGAATGACTCGTTGCGCCCAACAAAGTTCTCAAAGAACAAGGACTGTGATTCATGGATGCCCATCGAGGAGCCCCCGTCCACCGGCAATCCGCTCAAATCACTGCTGATGTTTTGTTCATACAGAGCATGGCCTGCCTCGTGAATCGTACCAAAAACAGCCGTACGGAAATCCCGTTCATCGTATTTTGTCGTCACTCGGACATCGCCGCGGTTCACTGCGATCATAAACGGATGGACCGTTTCGTCAAGTCTTCCCGCTTCGAAATCATAGCCCAATTGGTTCAGCACATCCAAGCTGAAATCCTGCTGGGCTTGTTTAGGGAAATGCCCATACAAAAATTCGGTGTTCGGCTGATTCTCAGACTCTTGGATTTGTTTGACGAGCGGCACGATGCGGTCTCTCAATTGCCCGAATACCTTATCCAGTTGCTCAGTCGTGATGCCTGGCTCATACTGGTCCAGCAAAGTGTTATAGACGCTGCCGTTTTTCATTCCCCAATAGCCGACAAAGCGGCGCGTCGTTTCCACGAGCTGTTCAAGATAGGGTTGGAACATGGTAAAATCCGCCTGCTCCTTCGCCTCTTCCCAAACGGATTCCGCTTTGCTTGTCAAGACAACGAACTTACGGTATTCCTCCGGTGGAATTTTGGCGTTCAATTGGTACTCACGGTCCGCTTCTTCCACAGAGCGCTGCATCGCGGTTGACAAGCCGTCCTGCTTTTTCAGTTCAGCGATCAGCTTGCCATATTCTTCGGAAGTCGACATCGCAAAAAGTTCTGAAGACAAGGTCCCGATCGTCTCTGAACGCAAGTCTTGGCCTTTCTTCGGTGCGCCTGTTCGCATATCCCAATACAGCAAGGAGATGGCTTCGTTATAACTTGTCATTTTCTGGTGTAGTTCCCTGAATTGTTGTTCCATTTACACAATATTCCTCCTTCTTTTCCGGTCTATTGTATCATATGGAAGCTTTTGTCCGCCCCCACAGCTTTCAAGAATTTCATTTCTATAGGCGGAACAGCGGAACAGATATAAAAAAATGGGGCTGTCCCAAAAGGTCATGAAAAGTGACTTTTAGGGGCAGTCCATTTTCGTCTTCTAAAGAAAAGGCTGATGTCCATTTCGACGGACGCTTTCCGCGGGCACGGCCTTAGCCTCTTCCCTCGCTTCGCTCAGTCCAGGGTCTTCGGCTCGCGCTGTTCCCGCTGGAGTCGCCGTCTCCATTCCCATCAGCCGGTTTAAAAAGAAAAAAGGATACAAAAAAATCGTCCATTTCTGTAAAATGGGAGTTACCACACCACCATTAGAGAAAGGACGATTTTTATGTGCAATCCGAAGATTACTTCCTCAAATTATAACACTGAACAAGCCGCATTTCCACTCGCTCTGGGAGAAGGAACTGGCGTTCCGCTATCCAAAAAAGCGAGTCCTACGTTCATTCCCTATAACAACCAACAAGGCTTTGCCATCTTTGATATACAAGATCTTGTGCCAGCCAACCATGTCGCCCGGGTCATCGACGAAATGGTGGAATTGATTGATGATGAGCTGTTTTTCGCGCACTATAAAGGCGGCGGAAGAAGCTCTTTCCATCCAAAGATGATGACCAAAGTTATCCTTTACGCTTATTCGAAGAAAATCTATTCTTCTCGAGGTATTGAAGAAACACTTACTGAACACATTCCGTCCATGTGGCTCGCAGCTGGCCAACAACCAGATCACCGAACGATTAACCGGTTCCGTTCGGACCACTTAAAAGCGATGATGGACTCCCTTTTTGAACAGATGATTCACCAGCTGATCGAACAGAACTACATCACTATGGAGCATTATTTTTTGGATGGCACCAAAATTGAAGCTGATGCCAATAAGTATTCATTCGTCTGGAAAAAAGCGACACAGAATTTCGAAGGCAAGTTGAAGGTAAAGATTGCCGAAACGATTCAGCATATCCATGAACTGGCCGCAGCTGAAGCGATTCCACTCAACGAACAGGTAGAAGAAGCAACGCCTGAACAGCTGGAAGAAATGGCGGAAGCCATGGAAGAACAGATTGACGCATTCACGGAAGCCCTTGATCTGGAAGACGATACCGAAAAACGAAAGCAACTCCGGTCCAAGCGCAGTGAGTGGAAAAAGCCGGTCAAAGCGATTCGCGAAGATTTCCTTCCGCGTCTGGAGAAATATAGTCAGTACCACGAGATCTTCGGTGATCGAAACAGCTTTTCGAAAACAGACCCGGATGCGACCTTTATGCGAATGAAAGATGATCACATGAAAAATGGTCAATTGAAAGCAGCTTATAATGTACAAATGGCCACAGAAAATCAGTTCATTCTTTATTATTCGATACATCAGCGACCAACGGACACGCGCTGTTTTCTTCCGCATCTGGAGAAACTAGCGGCTTCCAGCCTGCCCATGCCGAAGACGGTCATTGCCGATGCAGGCTATGGCAGTGAAGAGAATTACCTGTATGCGTTGGGCGATGAAAAAGAGCCGCATTTCGACTTTCTCATTCCATATGGAATGTATCTGAAGGAAAAATCAGCGAGTTACAAGAAGAATATCAAACACGCGAAAAATTGGACATACCTAGAGGAGGAAGATTGTTTCATCTGTCCGAATGGTCGGCGTGTCGCATTTAAAAAATACCTGAATAAAAAGAATGCCTCCGGTTACGAACAAAACTTAAAAATCTATGAATGCGAAGACTGTTCGGATTGTCCGTTAAAAGCCCTCTGCACGAAAGCAAAAGGCAACCGACAAGTCCAATGGAATCCCATTTATGAAGAAATGAAAGCGAAGGCCAAAGCAGCTCTTGAAGATGAAACGAAGACACAAATCTACGCCCAACGCAAAATTGACGTAGAAAGTGTGTTCGGTCATATCAAGGGCAATCGGTCGTTCCGCCGATTTCTCCTCCGGGGCTTAGAGAAAGTGCATACAGAGTTCGGGATTGTGGCATTGGCCCACAACCTCCTGAAAGTAGCCGGCATGCGCCGGCTACTTTCAGTGACCTCACCAATAAATGAAAAACAGACGGAGAAAAAGAAATTCTTTTTCTCCGTCTGCTTTATTTTAGGGGCTTATGGGACAGCCCCATTTATCAATTCTATTTTATTCATCGATTTTTCGCCGCTACTGGCAAAACATTCTGCCAGAGATGTTCAATGCGCAATTCCTCTTCGGTCAATAGCAAATGGATTTGGCCATGGTCAGATGAAGAGCGGATCAACCGCCCGACGCCTTGCTGCAAGCGCAGCTGCATAAACGGCAAGTCGATCTCTTCCAGCGGATGCTCGCTGAATTTGCGTTTGGCATCGAATACCGGGTCGCTCGGCGGCATCGGCAAATCGACAATGATAACCTTAGTCAAGGCGTCTCCCGGCAAGTCCATTCCTTCCCATAGATGATGGGAGCAAAGCACTTGGAATTTGCCATCCTGGAAATCGCGCACGACAGACGATAGCTCACGGTCGCCTTCAAACTCGAGTGCAAGCGGAGAATCTTTCGGCACTGCTCGTTTGAAAGATTGCATGGCGGCTTTTGATTTGAACAATACCAAAGTCTGTCCGCCTTCCGCTGCCAGTTCCAGTACTTTTTGCGCTTTTGCCTCCTGTGCGACAGGATGCTTGAAGATCTCCATCACTTCTTCGTATTCAAACGGAGACGGCACCGAGAACGATTCGAAATTGTCGATCCCTAAGGTATCCGCTAAATAAGTGAAATCCTTCGCGACAGACAATGTGGCGGAAGAAAAGACAATCGGCAGTTTGCCATCGAATAATTTCTCATCGAGAATATCCGTCACAAGGCGTGGCATGATGACCAAAGTTTCAATTTCATCTTTTTCTTCAAGCCAGCTAATCGCGTCGCCGTTTTCGACAAATAAGCCCATCGAGAAGTTATACTGCTCGAAATACTCCTCAGCCAGATTCAGTTCGTATTCCGGAATGCTGAACAATTCCCCTTCGAAGACGAATTCTTCCAACAGGCTGTCGACGGTGCGGATCAATTCCGTCCCGATGCGTTTCAATAGCGGGTCTTCTTGTATCGCTTTGCGGTCTTCTTCGCTAGGGATCAAGTTACTGCGCAGCACACGGAAAAACTCAGTATGCAAATCGATGGTCCGTTCAATGAGCCCGAGCGTCTTTTCGCGAACCCCGTCGACCATGACTTTTTCCGTCACGTCATAAAGCGAGCTTTCCTGTACTTCATAAGTAAGCGCGCGCTGTGCCGCGAATTCCAGTAAGTGGCCTTCATCGAGTACAATTTGTGAAACTTCCGGAAGCAATGGCGCCTGGCCTTCGTGCTTGCGGTTTTCTTTTGTCCAAATATGCTCCATCAGGAAATCATGTGAACAGATGACCAGGTCGGTCGCTTCCCGGTAATGGTTGCGATGCAAGGTCAATCCGCATTTATTGCGCATATCGCAAGCGTTGCAGTTTTGGATCGGATGGTAATTGACTTGTTGCCACTGATCATCCGTGAGTTCCGGATAACTTGAGCGTTCGCCATATGGATACATTTGCTGCATCGAATAAGTTTTGTTGACGAATTCGGGAAGCGTATCTTCGATATGGTCGAGGAAATCCGCTTCGCTGCGTTTTTTTGCCCCTTCGAAGCGTTGCAGGCATAAATACTGGTCGCGTGATTTCGCGAGGCGGACGTCCAGGTTCAAATTGAACAATTCGTCCAAACGGTCGATATCCCCGCCTTTTTTCACCAATTGTTCGATCAATGCCTCATCTGCACAAGAAATGAGGGCAGGTTTGCCTGTGTAGCGGGCATATGCAATCGCTGGCAATAAATAGGCCATCGTCTTGCCTGTGCCGACGCCAGCTTCTGCAAATAGCACTTGTCGTTCTTTCAGTGCTTTTTCCAATTGAAACGACATAAAAATCTGTTCATCGCGAAGTTCATACCCTTTTTCAGGCAGAATATCGTAGAAGATATCCCCGATCCAGTCGTTCAATGAGTCAAAGAACGTTTTATCTTTGGATAACGGAAATGGCAATGCTTGTCTCATATAAAACCCCTCACAGAGAAACGGAAGGGCACACGCCCTTCCGTTTTCCTCATTTATTTTTTGGACGTTCTCCCCAGAATTGGAACAGGTCCGTGCGGATAAAACCATTATATAATTTGCGTTTTTTCGTCGCTTTTTGGCCGTAGAGTTTTTCAAAGCCTTCCATCGAAGACAGCATATAAACAGACCATGTCGGGTATTTCGAGAACATTTGTCCCATATCCCCAATCATTTCTTCGATGACTTCCACTTCACCGATCCGCTCGCCGTACGGCGGGTTCCCGATGACAACACCGTTCTCTTCAGTTGTCGTGAAATCTGTCACTTGGCGCTGCTGCAAACGGACAATTCCTGCAAATCCAGCTTCAATTACGTTTTCTTCGGCGATTTGGATCATCCGGTGGTCGATATCCGTGCCGAGAATATTAAGCGGCTGGTCGTAATTCGCTTGCTCTTCCGCTTCTGCACGAACTTCATCCCAGATCTTGGAACCAATCCATGGCCATTGTTCGCTATCGAATTCCCGGTTGTAGCCCGGGGCGATGTTCTGGCCGATCATTGCTGCTTCGATGACGATTGTCCCTGAACCGCAGAACGGATCGACAAATGGGCGATCTGGGCTCCAGCGCGACAATTTGATAAGCGCTGCCGCCAAAGTTTCTTTTAGTGGTGCTTCGCCTTGCCCGACGCGGTAGCCGCGTTTATGGAGTCCGGCTCCGCTTGTATCGATCGATAACTGCACTTTGTCTTTTAGAATCGACACTTCTATTTTGAATCGAGGTCCCGATTCGTCTAAAAAGGCATTGCGGTGATATGCTTTTTTCATGCGCTCGACAATTGCTTTTTTGACGATCGACTGGCAGGTCGGCACACTGTGAAGCTTTGATTTAACCGATTTTCCTTGAACAGGGAATTCGGCATCGACTGGCAAGTATTTTTCCCATTCAATCGCTTTTGTCTGTTCAAACAGCTCATCAAAAGTGGTCGCTTCGAATTCGCCGGCGATCAATTTCACGCGGTCAGCGGTGCGCAGCCAGAGATTCGTTTTCGCGATATCGCGGGCAGTTCCTTCAAAAAATACTTTGCCGTTGTCTGTCGTCGTTTCGTACCCAAGTTCTTTTACTTCATTTGCCACGATGGATTCCAGACCCATCGCCGCAGTGGCCAGTAATTTATAACTAGTCATAACAACTTCCTTTCCGTCTTCCTAATACCTGTTTTAGTCATATAGCAACGACTGCTGACAATACCGGATGTTGATAGACAGCAGCTTGGACCATATATAATTTTTCACTTCAAATTTTTCTTCATTCATATGAAGAAAGGCTCCCCAGCAGGAGAGCCTTTCAAAGATAATAAGTTAAGACCATTCAAAATTCTATAAGCCATGTTTTGTCTCCACGTACTCAAACAGCCAAAGCCTCGTACTAGCGGATGGCAATCATCTATCTGCGGATTCGCTCCGCCTCTTCCGTCGGTTCATTTCCCTTGGAAAAGTGCCCCTACCATAATTTGGGTTTCTCACTCGCGGGGTTTACCTCGTTCCACCTGCATAGTTTCCTAGACAGCTCCGTCACTGTGGCACCTTCAGGGTATTTCGGCCATATCCGAAGACTTAGGCGTTCTACCCGCCGTCAGCATAAATGCTGCCCCAGCTTATTGTTTCGCTGAGCGCGATCACTACGGTCATCGCAGATCCGTGTGAGCATGGACTTTCCTCTCCCGCATCAAGTGCGGGAGCGATTGCCAGAATTTCAAATGGCTAACTAAGTATACGCTATTCGGCGACTATTGACAAGCTTATCATCTATTGTCGAGCTTATTGCCGAATACATGATTTTCTAAATGGGACAACCTGCGCAGAATGTCAAAATTGGTCGTTCCAGGCGCGGGAGTTGCTTGCTTTTTTGGCGATTCCTCCAGCTCCGCGCGCAATCGGCGGTTTTCATTTTGCAATTGTTCGATTTTTTTGTTGTACAATTCATAGTCTTGAATGATTTCATCCAGGAAATGGTCTACTTCATCCTGGTTGTAGCCGCGCATGGCTGTTTTAAAGTCTTTTTCTAAAATGTCTTTTGCTGCATATTTAATATCCATTCGAATCGTCCTTCCATTAAAAGAAACTTCGTGAAATATGTCTATTCCTTACGGTTAGTATAGCATAAGCGATATTTATCGTGTTCTGTGAACCGTAGATTCGGCGGCTTTTTTTCGTTTTTTCTCCTCGAGCCGCAATTCACGCTTGACCAAGTCGTCCACTATCGACTTCCTGACTTTCGTATGGCTGGCTGCTTCTTTTGCAAAGCCGGTCATGACGAGTGCCTGCGTTGGATCTTTGAATTGATGTTCGTGAAGTTTCGCCAAATGTACCCACGCCTCCACCTCCACCGGGCCGCGCAGATGGGGCGCTGCTTCTTTAAACAATTGAAGCGCTTCCGCAAATTCGCCTTTGCGCTTTTTTTGGACTGCCAGCAAAAAGCGGGCAAGCGCCCCGGCATCTCCGCGCTCAAGCGTGACATGTTCGAGGTAAGCGGCGCTTTGGTCGAATTGCTTCAAGTCCGCATACCATTTGCCAATATTCGTGTAGGCGCCGCTCGATTCGCTCGAGAGATCCTCCATCAACAAATCGGATGAACGGATATAAAGCGATACGAGCGACAGGATATCCAATTCATTATGGTACAGCACTTTCGCCAAGCCTTCCGGAAATCCGCTTTTGACCGCATCGAGATAAATTGCGGGGATCAAATACCCCGGCACGTCCCCGCTGCGGGCAAAGCCGAGCTTTTCTTCTTCGATGACGCTGAGCTTGAGCCGCTGCAATTCGTTTTTCCAGATCCGTTTCGTGCCGTGGAATAAATCAATCTGCTTCGGGTCCGGCAGTTTCGGCAAGGCCCCGCGGTGCATCGTCCAGCGCGAATGGAGCTGCGGCCAGTCGAAGCTTTTGCCATTATAGGAGAAAATGACCGAGTCCTGTGCCTGCCATAAATTCGACTCATAGAGAAAAGCCGCTTCTTGCGAAGGATCCGGCATGATCCATTGAGTCATTTCAAAACGGTCTGGTTTTCGTTCCAATACGCCGAGCAGAAAAATATATGCCCCCGTCCCACCGAGCCCTGTCGTTTCCGTATCGAAAAACACCAGAGGGGCTTCTTCTGAGAGTTTGAATGGATGCTCGTAATCAGTATTCTGCCATGCCTTAAGCACACGGTCGAGTTCGCCCAGCACGACATTGCCGTGGAGGTAATCAAGTGGATACGCGATTTTTTTCTCAAACACAAAACCGAATTTATTTTCCTTTAACGTCAAGCCAATTTCTTTCCATTGCATTTCATGAGACGGCCGTGCAGGAGTCGTTTGCGCTTTTCGGGCTGCCGGTTTTTTATTCAGCATGCCTTTCATTTGCATCAGCTTGTTTTCAAAAGACATACGCTCACCCCTCTTTCTCCAATTCCACGAGCAATTCGATGACGCGCCCTTTCATATCCATCGCTGCATCCTGTGCGCCGATACACGACGGGCACCCGTCGAAACATGGGCATTCCGTGACGTGCTGGCGCGCTTTTTCAAGCAGCGGCTGCCATAACTCATAGATGCGTTCGCTGATGCCGATGCCCCCTGGGTAAGAATCGTGAATGAAAAATGAGGGCTGGTCGTTGTGCGGTGATTTCACTTGCGGCACGACGTGGACATCGCGCCGGTCGCATTGTACGAATATCGGGATAAAGCTTTCGATTGCATAAGCTGCGCCGGTCATCATATCCGACAAATCTGAATCGCTGAAATCGGCTGGCTTGTCGAAACTGAGCCAAGTCGATGAGGTATGCAATTCTTCTGCAGGAAGTGAAATCGGCCCTGAGCCGATATTGTCATGCGTATCGAAACGGATTTTCTTGAAGATCGTCGGCATGGCCAGAACCGCCACATCGCCGTAAAACACATTGGACTGGTGGAGCTTGCGATGTTTGTCTTCGCTGATCACTTTCAGTTCGATCGCCAAGTTCGCGTCGGTGAAATAATCGACGTCCACCTCGCGCACATACGCTTTTTTCTCTTCCCAATCCAAGATCTCGACTTGGAACTGGGTGCCTTGGTGAAGGTAGATCGCTTCTTCATGCAAAAGCGTCATGGCGCTGAAGCGGTCCATCTCGCCGATGACTTTCGTGTCGGCCGGAACCGATTGATCGACGATGACGACGTTTTCCTGTGTCGCCGAGCGCAAGGAAATATCGTGCGCCGGGAAACGGTCGCTCATCCAATGCCAACGGTCTGATGTCCGGACGAGAACCCCTTCTTCCTGAAGATATTCAAGCAAAGACTGGACATCGAATTCTCCGTACATATCATCTGTCGAAAACGGCAGTTCGAATGACGCGCATTTCAAGTGATCCATCAGGATGATGATGTTCTCCGGATGGATGCGCGCTTCTTCCGGGGATTGGTCGAGAAGATATTCCGGATGGTTGATGATGTATTGGTCGAGTGCTGTCGACTGGGCGACATAGACGACGAGCGATTCGTCCTGGCGCCTGCCCGCACGGCCCGCCTGCTGCCAGGCGCTCGCGATATTGCCGGGATAGCCGGTCATGATGCACGCTTGCAATTGGCCGATGTCGACGCCGAGTTCTAACGCATTGGTCGATACGACGCATTGGATCGAGCCGTCGCGCAAGCCTTTTTCGATGGCACGCCGCTCCGAAGGCAAATAGCCGCCGCGGTAGCCTTTAATCGATTCGTCCTGCAACTTATATTTCGTAATTTCGTTTAAATAAGTTACCAGCATTTCCACACGCACGCGTGATTTAGCAAAGACGATTGTCTGGACGCCTTGCTTGACGAGATATGTCGCCAGATCACGCACTTCGAGCACCGCACTGCGCCGGACGCCGAATGTCGGGTGGACGATCGGCGGATTATAGAACAGGATATGCTTCTTGCCTGCTGGCGCGCCGTTCTGGTCAATCAACTCGTGGTCGGTATTGGTCAAACTTTCAGCCAGCTGCTTCGGATTGGCAATGGTCGCCGACGTACAGATAAAGACCGGATCGCTGCCGTAAAAGTTGCAGATGCGTTTCAAGCGGCGGATGACATGCGCCACATGGGTGCCAAATACCCCTTTATAAGTGTGCAGTTCATCGATCACTATATAATGAAGGTTCTCAAAAAGAGACACCCATTTCGTATGATGCGGCAAAATGCCGGAATGGAGCATGTCGGGATTGGTCATGACGATTTGCCCGGCTTTCCGCACTTTCGTCCGGATCGACGGGGACGTGTCGCCGTCATAGGTATAGGACAAGATCGACTGCTCGGTCTTTTCGATTAAATCGTGCAAATCGCTTTTTTGGTCTTGCGCCAAAGCTTTTGTCGGAAACAGATACAAGGCGCGCGCATTCGGGTCATTCAATATTTTATGCAGCACCGGCAAATGATAGCAATACGATTTACCGGATGCGGTCGGCGTTACTGCCGTAAACGAATTGCCCGCTTGCGCCAAGTCGAACGCCTGCCTTTGATGGGTATACAATTGTTCGATGCCTTTTTTGCGTAAAGCTTGTTTCAGGCTATCGTGCATCGCTTCCGGGAAATCGGCATAGCTTGCCGGCTTCTCAGGCTTCGTATGCCAATGGTAAATGCGCTCCATCATCTCCGGCTCCACTTTCCACTCTTTAAGGATTTCCGGTATTGTCTTTTTGATTCTCATTGTTTCTCATCGCCCTTTTCATCTATCGCTGTAAGCAAAGTCTGTATCGTGTACTGAGCCGCTTGGATCGTCTGGACAAAACGTTTTTTGCTCGTATCTTTATAAAAACTTTGGACGAATACTTGCCCCATACCTTCTGCCGCATTATCGATTTGCAGCTTGTGGACGTATTTCGGCCGTTCGTTCCGGATAAACATAAGCGAAGCATCTTTCCATTCATCTATGGCAGCATGCCATTCATCGGCATACGGTTTTACATCTTGAAAAAAATCAGGATCTGCGTCCAGTTCACGCATTTTCTTAAAGCGTGAAAGACACATATCGCATTCTTCGTATAGCTTGGTTGATAATTGCTTGAGGTCCATTTTATTCCCCCTCCATAGCCATTAGTTTATCACAATCCGGCAAGCCATATATAGTTTGCCGAACAGGCATTCTTTTCAGTTGGAGATGGCTCCAAAATCCGCTATTATTAGGAATAAAGTTCGGAAACCTTTCATCATATTCGTCGTCTATGTGCGTGTGATATGATAAAGTAAGCGAGGTGTATCACAAATGGCAATAAATTATCCAAACGGAAAGAAGTTTTCTCCACCGAAGGATCAGCCGGTGCAGAAAAAGAAGAAAGATGTTTCCTTTAGCAATCGCGGAAAAACGCTGGAGGATGAACTGAACGAAACAAATAGTTTTTATTTACAGCGCGGGCTTGCCGTCATCCATAAAAAGCCCGTGCCGGTGCAAATCGTGCGTGTCGAATATCCGTCACGAAGCGCTGCGGTCATCCGGGAAGCTTATTTCCAAGCACCGTCGACGACTGATTACAACGGCATCTGGCAAGGCCGCTACGTCGATTTCGAAGCGAAAGAAACCGAAATCCGGACGTCTTTTCCGCTGAAGAACATCCACGAACACCAAGTGCATCATATGGCAGACATCATCCGCCACGGAGGCCTGGCCTTTTTGATCATCCGATTCTCTTCACTCGACCGCTATTTCGTTTTGCCATTCGAAATATTGGAAACCTATTGGAAGCGAATGTCAGCAGGCGGCAGAAAATCGATGACTTTAGCGGAAGTGGAAGAAGCCTCGGTTGAAGTAAAGCCAGGCGCTTTCCCGAGAATTGACTATTTATCCGTGCTCCATCAGCTAATGAAATAGCATATACATGAAAGTGAGGAAGCGCTTGTGAGTGATAAGAAAATATCGCGTGAAGAACGCAGAAAATCAATTGAACGGCAACGGAAAAATTCCAACAAACAAAAGAAATCCGGTGCAAAAACCTGGATCAAAAGAGGATTCTTGGCTATTGCGGCACTTGCTGTAGCCGGCTTTTTGTTCGGGGTCGTCCTGTTCGCCGTTTATGCGTCCAGCGCACCTGAACTTGATGAAGAGTTGTTGAGAGACCCAATCAGCCCGGTATTCCTGGCAAATGACGGTGAAACGGAAATCCCATTTTTCACAGCTCAAAACCGGGAATACGTAGAATATGAAGACATTCCACAAGTCATGGAAGACGCGATCCTCGCAACCGAAGATAATCGCTTCTATGACCACTCCGGAATTGACTTGATCCGCCTCGGCGGTGCAGTCGTCGCCAATGTCACAGGCGGTTTCGGTTCTCAAGGAGCCAGCACCATCACCCAGCAGGTCATCAAGAACTCTTTCCTGTCCAATGAAAAAACATTGAAACGTAAAGCACAGGAAGCTTACTTGGCCTTCAAGCTCGAACAGGAATACTCTAAAGAAGAAATTTTTGAGATGTATTTCAACAAGATCCTAATGTCAGGAAATACGTACGGCTTCGGTACTGCTGCTGAGCAGTTCTTCGGAAAACCAGCGGCTGAACTGGAACTTCACGAAGCTGCCCTGCTTGCCGGCATGCCGCAAAGCCCGAACCGCTACAATCCGTTCAAGAACCCGCAAGCCGCTGAAGAGCGCCGCGATGTCGTCTTGAATTTGATGGAACAGCATGGGAAAATCGATGCAGCTCAAAAAGAAGAAGCATGGAACACTCCAGTCGAATCGACTCTTCTTCCGGAAGATCAGCGCACCACAACGGAAGAAAGCACCGAATACACGGCATTCATGGAAATGGTTGTCGATGAGCTCGAAGCCCTCGAAGGCGGTTATTCGCTGGATGAAGGCTTGACCATTTACACGACGCTTGAGCCGTATGTACAAGAACGCGTCAACGAGACGATGGCTTCAGACCTCTTCTTCGACGACGAAGTCGAGTCTGCCATGACAGTCGTCGATACGCAAACTGGCGGCATCAGCGCAGTCGGGGCGGCCCGTGAGTACGAAGGCGATGTGCGCAGAAACTTTGCGACGGCTAGAGACCGCGTCATCGGTTCAACGATCAAACCCCTAGTCAGCTATGGACCGGCCATCGAACATTTAGGTTGGTCGACTGGACAGACATTGGTCGATGAAGAATATTCTTATAGCAGCGGTCAGGAAATCCGTAATATTGACGGTGAATTCCTTGGGCCAATGACGGCACGTGAAGCCCTGTACCGCTCACGCAATATCCCTGCAGTTAAAGCTTTAGCTGAAGTAGGATCTGATAACGCAAAAGACTTTGTTCAAAAAGTTGGATTGGATTTAGAAAATGTCTATGAATCCACAGCACTCGGTGCAGATAATATTTCCACTGTTGAACTGGCCGGTGCTTTTGCTGCTTTCGGCAACAATGGGGTATTCACTGAACCTCATACTATCAAAAAAATCGTCTTCCGCGACGGTTCGACAGAAGAAGTCGTCGCCCCTGAACCAGTTACGGCGATGAAAGACAGCACCGCCTATATGGTGACAGACATGCTTCGCGACGTCGTCGATACGAGCATTTCGGGAGCGACAGGCAAAGAAGCCGCCATCAGCGGATTGGACATGGCCGGTAAAACCGGTACATCTAACTATTCTGCAGAAAAACTCCAAGAATATAATCTTGATGCGACTTCTGCCCGTGATGTTTGGTTCGCCGGATACACAACTGACTATTCCATCTCAGTTTGGAGCGGCTATCCTAATGTTGAAACACCGATTGACACCGCTTCAAACGAACGCTTGCTTGCACAGCGTTTGTACAAGCAAGTGATGAGCCAGATCTCTTCACCGGAAACGGCAAGCTTCCAACAGCCGGATTCGGTAACCGAGGAAGTCATTGAAGTCGGCACTGAGCCGCTTCGCCTGGCGAGCCCGTTCACCCCATGGAGCATGCGCAGTGAAGAATTATTTGCAAGGGGGACGGAGCCCAGTACAATATCAGAGCGATTTGTGGCAGACCCTGACCGACCTTCTGGATTAAGAGCAGACGTCAGCGGCTCAACAGCTAACTTGAGCTGGAACCATGGTTCAGATGATGTATCATTCGAAGTCTCCGTCAACGGCGAAGTGCTGACGACGACAGACAACACCAGCTATTCCTATAATGGGCTAGAAGAAGGCGTCACTTATACATTCCGCATCGTTGCCACTCAAAATGGCAGACGCAGTGACCCTGCTTCCACCACCATCGAAATCACGCCTCCTCCTGAAGAGGAGCCTGAGGAAGAGCCAGAAGAAGAACCGGCTGAAGAAGAGCCGGTGGAAGAAGAACCAGCCGAAGAACAACCGGCTGAAGAGGAACCGGCTGAAGAACAACCAGCTGAAGAAGAGCCTGCCGAAGAACAGCCTGCTGAAGAGGAACCGGCTGAGGAAGAAGAAGCCGTAGAAACTCCAGATGAACCCGTAGACATTCCTGAACAGCCGGAAGAACCGGAAGAAGGAGACCAAGAAGGATCAGGCAGCAATGCCTCGTCCAATGAAAATGGGAACGGCAATGGTAATAGTAACGGCAATGGCAACGATAATGGCGATAATAACGGAAATAACTCAAACAGCGAGGATGATGAAGACGCATCTTGATCTTCCATCCCAATTTTAAAAGGCCTGCCCTAGACTCTGGGGCAGGCTTTTTTTGCGCAAAAAAA
This sequence comes from Planococcus sp. MSAK28401, assembly GCF_018283455.1. Taxonomy (NCBI): domain Bacteria; kingdom Bacillati; phylum Bacillota; class Bacilli; order Caryophanales; family Caryophanaceae; genus Planococcus; species Planococcus alpniumensis. The sequence goes on from NZ_JAAMTH010000001.1 coordinate 1,941,517, forward strand.
CCCAGGGCAGAAGATACTTCTGCCCTGGGTTCCATTATTCACTCAGCTGGGTAGCCGATCTTTATGCGCGCGACTTTCTTTTTGAGCTCCCCAAATAATTGCTCGAGCTGCCGAGAAGCTGCGTGTGCGCTTTTGGAGTTTCTCACAAACTCAAGCCGCTCGTTTTCATTCAATGGAGACGGCGCAGCGCTTCCAAACAAGCCAACGAGCGTTTTTTGCAATGCTTTGTAAACCCCATAACCTTGTGCAATAAGCTCACGGCAGTCACCCGCCTGCTGCTGAAAGCAGGATTGCATCTGCTGCCTTAAATCAGCCCATTCCTCATAGAACGGCGAAACGGCCTGATCAATTGATTTCCGTGACAGCGTCATGTTTCACAAGCCCTTTTTTATCGCGTTTTTTCCCTTCGCGGCAACGGTCGAACAACGGACACACATGACAGCCAGGATTCTGCGCTTTGCAATGGTAGCGGCCGAAGAAAATGATTTGATGATGGGTTTTTGACCAATCCTCTGCAGGGGTTTTTTTCATGATGGTCTCTTCGACTTGCAAGGGAGAATCTTTCCAGCGGCATAAGCCGAGCCGTTTTGAGACGCGTTCGACATGGGTATCGACGGCCAGCGCCGGCTTATTGAATGCGACCGAAACAACCACATTGGCGGTCTTTCTCCCGACACCTGGCAAGCTCATCAATAAATCACGGTCTTCCGGCACACGCCCGCCGTACTGATCGATCAGTATGCGGCTAAGCGCTTGGATGTTCTTCGCTTTATTGCGGAACAAGCCAATCGACCGGATGTCCTGTTGCAATTCTTCTAAAGGAACCGAAAGATAATCTTCCGGTGTATGGTATTTTTCAAAAAGATCCGCCGTCACTTTATTGACGAGCTTGTCGGTGCATTGTGCAGACAATAATACCGCAATGACCAAGTCGAACGGGTTGCGGTGGATCAATTCACAATGGGCATCCGGAAACATATGGTCCATTTCCTCCAGGCAAGCAAGCCATTCCTTTTTCGTCATCATCCTATCACCTGCTAATTCCGTTCTTCCAACCAATTATAGAATTGCACTTTTTTTGCGGTGCTTTCCTGCGGCTGGATGCGGATGTTTTTTTCCCGGAACGAATTCGCATGCCGTGACACTTGGCTCGACGTCCGGATATTCTTTTTCTTCCATTCGAATAAAATACGATCGACATAGCGCAAGCTGATTTTCTGCGCGATGACAGCTTCCTTCAAAGCCATGCGGATGACTTCCGGCGTATGGCCGTCCTGGTCCATCCACATGGAAATTGTTTCAATTTCCATCGGCGATAGAAAACGTCCGAACTCTTGTTCAAATAGTTGGAAGATCTCGCCTTCCTGTTCTTTTTGCGTATGCTCTTTTTCGGTTTGCGCTTGAACTTCCAGGCAATCTACGAGCTTGTCCCATAAAGGCTGGAGCGAAATCGTCTCTGTCAGCATGCCGTCTGCCGTTTCCTGGCGTATCGACAAATAGCCTTGCTGCATCAATTTCTGCAGCATCGTCGTCACGCTATTCTGGCTGGCGGACATCCTTGAGGCGATTTCATCCGGTGTCGGAAACACGTTCCCTGCCTGTTGGAAGGAATGAATCTGCAATAGCATGATTGCTTCTTCGTCACTAATCTTCAAGCGCCGGTAAAACTGAAAAAAAAGCTGGGAAATGGTCACATTTCCCTGCTCAATCCATTGCTGCAATCGGTCAGACTGTTTCATATCCCAACCACCTTTCTGTATGCAAATTTCTAGCTGTCTAAATCTATTAGGATATTTCATTTACCGCGGCAGAAAACCTGTTGAAAGGATTTCTGCCGGACAGCTTGTTATTGTCTTGTTTAACTTTTTTAAGGGTATAGACGGTTCAATAAACGCGGGAATGGAATCGATTCGCGGACATGTTCTGCTCCGCTGATCCAAGCGACAGTGCGCTCAAGGCCTAAACCAAATCCTGAATGCGGCACCGCTCCGTATTTGCTGAGGTCCAAATACCATTCATACGCAGCTTCGTCCAAATTATGCTCTTGGATGCGCTGTTTCATCAACTCGTAATCATGGATGCGTTCAGATCCACCGATGATTTCCCCGTAGCCTTCAGGTGCGATCATGTCAGCGCATAGCACGACGTCGTCGCGGTCTGGATGCGGCTGCATATAGAACGGTTTGATGCCGATCGGGTAATGCGTGATGAAAATCGGCATATCGTAACTTTCTGCCAATGCAGTCTCGTGAGGCGCACCGAAATCTTCGCCCCATTTGATATCGTCAAAGCCGTTGTCGTTCAGCCATTTGATCGCTTCATCATATGTGACGCGCGGGAACGGGGCTTGGATTTTTTCCAACTTCGTTGTGTCGCGGCCAAGGCGCTCGAGTTCTAGCTGGCAATTCTTTAAGACGGATTGCACGATATGGGCCACGTATTGCTCTTGGACTTCCAAGCTCTCTGCATGTTCCACAAAGGCCATTTCCGGTTCGATCATCCAAAATTCGATCAAGTGGCGGCGGGTTTTCGATTTTTCGGCACGGAAAGTCGGGCCGAACGAGAACACTTTTCCTAATGCCATCGCAGCCGCTTCCATATAAAGCTGGCCGGATTGTGACAGATATGCATCTTCATCGAAGTATTTTGTTGCAAACAATTCCGATGTGCCTTCAGGAGACGATCCCGTCAAAATCGGCGGGTCCACTTTGACGAAGCCATTGTCGTTGAAGAATTCGTAAGTGGCACGGATGATTTCATTACGGATTTTCATGATGGCGTGCTGTTTTCTTGAACGCAGCCACAGGTGGCGGTTGTCCATCAAGAATTCAGTACCGTGTTCTTTTGGCGTGATCGGGAAATCTTTCGCTTCCTGGATCACTTCAATATCTGAAATCGAAAGCTCGTAGCCAAAGGCAGAGCGCTCGTCTTCTTTCACTTCACCTGTCACGTACAGGGAAGTTTCTTGCGTCAATGCTTTCGCTTTGGCAAAGATCTCTTCGCCCGCTTCTGCTTTGACAACGACGCCTTGCACGAAGCCGGAACCGTCGCGCAATTGAAGAAAGGCGATTTTTCCGCTAGAGCGTTTATTGGCGACCCATGCGCCGAGCTTGATGGTTTGTCCGTTATATTTTGCCATTTCGGCGATAGTGATTTTTTTCATCTATTCAATAGCCTCCAAATGTATAGTGCTTATTCTTTCCAATTCTTGTGGACGAATTGACTGATGCGTTCGACTGCTTGTTCCAACAATTCAAGAGATGTTGCATAGGACAAACGAATAGTCGAATGCGCACCAAATCCAGATCCTGGAATCACCGCTACGTTCGCTTCTTCGAGCAATGCTTTCGCAAAATCATCTACTGAAGAAAAGCCGGTTTTCGCTGCAGCTTCTGAAACGTCCGGTAGCAAATAGAATGCCCCTTGAGGACGCAAAACGGTGAATCCTGGAATTTCTTCCACTTTAGGGAAAATAGCTTCCAGGCGGCTTTCAAATGCCTGGCGCATTTCTTCCACTGCATCTTGAGGCCCGTTATAGGCTTCGATTGCAGCGTATTGTGACGTGGTCGTCGGGTTCGAAGTCGAATGGCTCGCAAGGTCAGTCATTGCTTTGATCAATTCCTTATCGCCGGCTGCATAGCCGATGCGCCAACCGGTCATCGAATGCGATTTCGACACGCCATTAATGATTACCGTACGGTTTTTCGCATCTTCTGACAGTTCAGCCACGGAAATATGGGTGGCATCCCCGTAAATCAATTTTTCATAAATTTCATCGGAAACGATGAGGATATCCGCTTCGCGGCACACTTCAGCGAGTGCTTCGAGCTCTTCTTTCGTATACAGCATGCCTGTTGGATTGCTTGGCGAGTTGATGATGACAGCTTTTGTGCGGTCTGTAATCGCTTCGCGCAATTGTTGGGGAGTGATTTTATACGATTGCCCGGCTGTTGATTCTATGTAAACCGGCACGCCTCCAGCCAATTTCACCTGTTCCGGATAGCTGACCCAATAAGGGATCGGGATAATGACTTCATCGCCTTCATTCAACAATACTTGGAATAACGTATAAAGTACATGTTTTGCCCCGACGCCGACCAGGATTTCATTTTTATCGTAGCTTAGTCCCTGGTCGCGCTGCAATTTGTCCTGGATCGCTTGCTTTAGCGCCGGCAACCCGCCAGCAGGCGTATATTTCGTCTTGCCTTCTTCCATGGAGCGCTCGGCTGCATCGAGAATGTTTTGAGGCGTGTTATAATCCGGCTCTCCTGCACCGAGCCCGATGACGTCGACGCCTTGTGCTTTCAGTTCATTCGCTTTTGCCGTAATCGCCAATGTCGTAGATGGCGTCAAGGTCTGTACACGGTTTGCTAATTTCAACAAATTGATCAACCCTTTCACAAATTCAATATGCGTTTCCACCAAGTGCCGTCTTCCGCCAAGAGATAGACGTAGTTCAAGCGCCCTGCTTCGTTCAAAAAGGCGATTTCCCATACAGCCCCGGCCTCTTCCATGCCAAGCTTCGTATGAAGGATTTCCTCGACTTCCATATCCTCTTGAACGATTTCGCGCGCTTGTTGAGCGGTCAGTTGGTCTTCAAGCATTAATGCTTCCATGTCCCCTTCTTCAGGAACGAAGGCGGCTTTTATCTGTCCTTCCCCATCCGTTCCAAGAACCGTCACCGATTGGGTCGAACTGGAATAGACGTATGCCCGCTCCACTTCATCGAGCAGCCCTTCCGCTTCCACTTTTTCAACGGCCGCTTGTTCTGCTTCCGAAAACGGTTTATTGCCGAGGAATAAAATGACCAGCACAATGGCTACAGCCAAAAAAGACAGAAAAACGATGATGAATTTCGTCCATTCTTTCATATGATCACCTAGGTTTTATAAATTGTGAAAACCGCTTTTGACTGGTCGTCTTTATCGAGCGCCAGGCCAAACATCAAATCGCGGTCTTTCAATGTCCGGTTCAATGCATCGACCACTTTGTACAGGTCGGATTGATAATCGACTTGCACAGTATTTAATACTTCGATCTTGGATTCCATTGTTCGGCACTTCCTTTCGATTGAGGGAACCGTTCTTCCCCCTTTATCCTTGCTTATTATACCAATGTTCAATATCGGTTACCATCTTTTCCAAAGACACTTTGGCGACCGGCACGTCCGGCAAGGCATGCAGGAATTCCTCGCCGTATGATTTGGTTTCAATGCGGCGGTCCAGCACGATAAACAAGCCCTTGTCCTTTTTCGAACGGATCAGCCGGCCGAACCCTTGGCGCAAGCGCAGCACCGCTTCCGGCAGCGCATAATGCATGAACGGATTGATGCCTTCTTTGGATATAATCCGTGATTTCGCTTTAAAAACAGGCTCTTCAGGCGATGTAAAGGGCAACCTTACGACGACAACAGCTCGCAGCGCATCACCCGGAACATCGACGCCTTCCCAGAAACTATTGGTCCCGAACAACACCGATTTCTGGAACCGCTGGAACGACTTCAATAATTTCATGCGGCTGCCCGAAGACATGCCTTGCGCAAACAGCATATAATCATCGAGCAGCTGGGAATCTTGGATCAAATCGACCGTTTTCCTGAGCATGTCCTGGGAAGTGAACAAGACAAAGCAGCGCCCTTCGGTAACGAGCACCGTTTGGGTGACCGCATCCGCCACGGATTCGATGTATTCCTGCTGGGACACTTGCTGGATATCCGGCATGTCCTCGACGATATAGACTTTCGCGCCGCTGTAGAATTGATCGGCAGGTTCGAATTTATCGATCGGCACATGATTCGGTATACCGAGCTGATTGACAATAAAACGCTCATTCGATGGGACGCTCATTGTGCCCGACAGCCAAATAACCGCTTTTTCACCTCTCGCCTGGCCGATGACCTTATCGACAAGCGACGCGACTTCATATGGCCGTTTGTAGAGCGATAAGCTCGTCGGCATGCTGCGCAAGTCGCCTTCGATCCAGGAAACTTCATCTTCTTTCGGGAACAGGAAAATTTCACTGAACTCCACCGATTTCAGCATCAACTCTTCAGTCCAATAACGGAAATCCGCAAGCACCAGCCGTTCATTCATCGTCAGTTCCGTAAAGCGTTCTGCTTTTTGCAGAATGGCCTGGGCGATGTCGATCCAACTGTTCAAGAATCTCAGGAAATCCATGAAACTTTCCCGTTCAAAATCCAATTCATCCAATAAAGATGCACATTTTCGTGTGCGGCTATTATGGAATTTGTTCTGGAAAGCCTGTGCAAGATAAAGCGTCACTTCATCGAATAAACTGGTGTACTTTAAATACAAAGATTCCATTTGCAATAGATCGGGCACTCTGGCAAAACCATGCGATTCGGCAACGCGGTAGAATTTTGAAAACAGCTGATTTTCATCAAAGCTTCCTAATTGGCCGAATACATAGCGCCATTGCGTGTAGACAAAGGTTTTCTCTTTATAGGCCACTGCCGCCTGCACCACTTGGTGCGCTTCATCCCATATATAGGCCTCAACATTTTTTAAGATTGCCCGCTTTTGGTTATGCGGATTCAATAGGAATGCATGGTTGGTCACAATGATATCGGCATGTTCAGCTTCAGTCAGTGCATATTCATAGAAATCGACGGTTTTTTCAAGCTTTGTCAGTTTCCTTAAATGCGAACGGCGCACTTTGTCGACGAGCAACTGGCCACCGCTCGATACATTCAATTCGTTTAAATCGCCGGTCTTGGTCGAAGTCAACCAGACCATGATCTGCATGATCGTGAACGTTTCGTCATAGGACTCATCTTCCCCGTGAAGCAACTCGAAGAAACGGCCTAAATCGATATAATGCGACAGCCCTTTGATAAGCGCCACGTGGATGTTTGAGCCAAGAAATTCTTCAGCGAGCTTGACTTCCTTAGTGACGAGCTGATCCTGCAGGTGAGTTGTATACGTACTGATGACCACTTGCTTGCTCGATTCTTTGGCATAAGCGGCTGCCGGCAAAAGGTAGCCGAGTGTCTTGCCCATGCCGGTCGATGCTTCAATTACCAATTCACTTCGCTCACGGATGGAACGCTCCACCGCTTGCATCATCGCGACTTGGCTCGGCCGCTGCTCGTATTCCGGCTTGACCATCTCCAAGCCTTTTCGCCAAGCAGACTGCTGCGGCGAATCATCGGAAACTTGCGCGCGCTCCGCTTTCGGGACAATCGGAATGCCGCGGAAACGTCCGTATCTATCGGCTTGGCCATTGCGTTTTTGCTGTGTAATTTCAAACAGCAGCCGCGACAAGTCCGATTTCAATTGGAAAGAGCGCTTATGCAAAAGGACGAGCGTATCATAAGGAAGTTCAACCAGTTCCTGTTTCGCACGTAAAAACAATTCAGCCGTCGCCAAGGCATCGTCATCGGCGCGATGCGCATTGGTCAAGCTGATGCCTTGTTCCGCCGCTATGTCCTGCAATTTATAACTGAAGGCAGTCGGATAAACGAGACGTGAAAGCTCTACTGTATCCATGGCCAGCCCCTGCCATTTCGGCATTCCGGCACGGCTCAGTTCTGCCTGAAGAAACGGCAAATCAAAATGGATATTATGGGCAATGAAGATGGCGCCTTCCAATTGCCTATAAATTTCCTCGGCGTACGCTTCAAAAGGCTCTGCACCTTCAACGTCCCGCTCCGTTATATTGGTCAAATCCTGGATAAACGCCGGAATTTTCCGTTGCGGATTGATGAATTTCGTATATGTATCAACGATTTCTCCTTGTTCGATCGCCACCATCGCCAGTTGGATAATCCGGTCACCTTTTGCAGGGGAATGGCCCGTTGTTTCGATATCGACAACGACATATTTTTGGGAATTCATGATAACCCCTCTTTCTCAGGTGATTCTCTCAGGAAAAATTGTAACATATTCGCCCGCTGTTCGCCGGCGGGAACACGGCAAAATAACAAACACTCCACCAGGGAAAGATTTTCCCTGGTGGAGTGTTTCCGTCTCCATCCTTACATGACCGTCGCTTCCGGTTCGTAATGGATGATTTCTTTAATGGAATTGTCCGCATCCATGATGGCCACTGTCGGTTTATGGCTGCGCGCGTCTTTGTCCATGACATAACCGTAAGACAAGATGATGACGATGTCCCCGCGCTGTACGAGTCGCGCTGCTGCCCCGTTGACACAGATAACGCCGCTTCCCCGTTCCCCCGCGATGATATAAGTCTCGAAGCGGGCGCCATTATTATTATTGACGATATGGACTTTCTCATTCGGCAGCATGCCGACTGCATCCAATAGATCCTGGTCAATCGTGATGCTGCCGACATAATTCAAATCGGCTTCAGTTACCGTCGCACGGTGGATTTTGGAATTGAGCATCATTCTAAGCATAGGTCAGTTCTCCTTTAAATTAAAAATGATATTGTCGATGAGCCGGGCTTTTTGGAATTGGACAGCGAGCGCGAGGATCGCCTGTCCGTTCGGCGCTTCGGTCAAGTCCGGGTAAGACAGCAGCTCGATGTAATCGATTGTACCGGAAGTTTCCGACTGGATGAACCGGGTCATCTCCGGAATTGGGTCTTTGCCGTTGCGAGCAATCGTCACTCCCCGTTGCAAGGCTTGATAAAGTTTTGGCGCTTCTGCGCGTTCTGTTTCGCTCAGATAGACATTGCGTGAACTTTTGGCAAGCCCGTCCGGTTCACGGACTGTTGCGATGCGGCGGATGTCCAACGGGAAATCGAAATCCCTCACAAGCGACTCAATGATCGCCAGTTGCTGTGCATCTTTCTGGCCAAAATAGGCCATATCGGGTTGAACGAGATGGAATAATTTCGTCACTACTTTCAGCACGCCATCAAAGTGTCCCGGTCGGCTTTTTCCGCACAAGACATCTGCAAGTGTTCCCGCTCCCATCGTGATTTGCGATTCACGCGGATACATTTCTTCTACTGACGGGGCAAAAATCACGTCGACACCCGCTTTTTCAGCGAGCGTGCTGTCGCGGTCGAAATCGCGTGGATAGCGGTCAAAATCTTCATTCGGGCCGAATTGTGCCGGGTTGACGAAAATGCTCATAACCACCAAGTCGTTCTCCGATTTTGCGGATTCAACAAGCGCTAAATGCCCTTCGTGCAAGAAGCCCATCGTCGGCACCAACCCGATTGACTGCCCGCTTTCTTTTGTGCTCAGAACCCAATTCCTTAAAGCTTTCACTGTGTTTACGACTTGCATGTTTCCCTCTCCTTTTGAGGAGAAAACCATATAAAAAGCCTTCTGTCAGAAGACAGAAGGACAGAAAATTCCAATTCGGTTTCCTCCGTCCCTGTCACGTAATGATCAAGGCAGAATCATATTCATTTATTGCTTACTGTTACGTGCCACGGTGCAGTTCGCTATCGGATACTGCCCGTCATTTTCACTATAGCAGAATTCCTGGAAAATGCCTATATCCTTTACTTCAGCTCGATATCCGCTGAATAAATGCCGTGAAGCTTACCGTCAGCAGTACGCAGCTGCAAGACCCCATCTTCTGTAATGCCTTCAGCTACGCCTTCCAAGGTTTCACGCGACATGCGGGCGCGAATGGCTTTGCCGATTGTCGCGGAATGCCCTTCCCACAATATTTTTAACGGGGCAAATCCTTTTTCAATATACAGCTCTGTATAGATTTCAAGAAAGTGCAGGATTTCCTGCACTAATTCCCTGCGGTTTACTGGCTGGCCGGACTCGAGGCGTAAGGAAGTCGCGATGTCCTGGACGTCAGCATCGAAATCTTCCCGCTCTTGATTGACGTTGACGCCGATGCCGATGATCAGCGCTTGGATCCCGTCAGCGTCCGATTGCAGCTCTGTCAGGATGCCTGTCGCTTTTTTCGCGCCGAACAGGATATCGTTCGGCCATTTGATCGATGCTTCTAGACCCGTCACTGTTTGAATCGCCCGGACGATCGCCACCGCAGCGACCAATGTGAACTGAGGCGCTTTATGGGGCGGGACATCCGGACGCAAGATAACGCTCATCCAGATGCCTTGGCCCTTCGCCGAATCCCATTTTCTCATCAAACGGCCTCTGCCTTCAGTCTGAAGCTCCGCAATGACGACCGTTCCATCCGGCGCACCTTCTTGTGCCAATTGGTGCGCAACGATTTGAGTCGAGGCACATTGTTCCATATACTCAATCCGCTTGCCGATTTTTTCTGTCTTGAGCCCGGCTTGGACAAGAAAAGTTTCTAGGCTGTCTGGGCTGTTTTGGATGCGGTAGCCTTTTTTGCGCACCGATTCGATTTCATAGCCCATTTCTTCGAGTTCTTTCATATGTTTCCAAATCGCCGTTCTCGAAACCCCGAACTCGTCTGCCAATTGCTGGCCGGACACCGGTTCCGTCCCTGCTTCTAATAGCCGTGTCGCTAATTTATGTGTGACGGTGATATTCATCTATGAACCAGTCCTTTATACGTTCTTTATCATTGGCCAAGCGACGTTCAACCACTGCTTTTTCGATATGCAAGGTCCACTCTTTCAGCCAAGGCCCCGCCTTTTTTCCCGTCCATTCCATCAAATCGCGCCCATTGGCCGCAAGCTCCGATTTCGAGTGGATCGGCAACGCCTGTTGACGCTCTTTCACCGCTTCTGTTTTATGCGACGCCGCCTGCGCAATCATCAATTGGCGTTCTGTGAAGCTGTAATAAGCCCAATCGTCCCAAAATGGCAGACGGCTCGCTTCAAGTGCATATTGAAGGTCTTTTTTATCCTGGTTGGAAAAACGGTATTCGCGTATCGCACCAAAAGTCTCGTTATTTTGATGCAATAGGTAAAACCAGCCCGACAATGGATCTTTGCCGGCTGTGTAGCGAGACCAATCCAACTCAAATAATCTGCCTGAGGGCAAAAATTCGTTCAGGCGGGTTTCGATCAAATAACGCATGCTGATGCGTGGGGCTGCAGAAACCATGACTTTGTCCAATTCCGTCTTGATGCGCTCCATCGCGACAGACTGTATCCTTTCAGCATGCTCAATGATGGCTTTTTTAGTCGCTGGATCGATGTGGAAATTCAGCTGGCCCGAAAATCGGATCGCCCGCAACATGCGCAGCGCATCTTCTGCGAAACGCTCTTCTGGAATACCGACCGCACGGATAATGCCTGCACTTAAATCATCTCTGCCGCCGAAAGGGTCGATAATGTCCATCTGTTCCGTCATCGCCATTGAATTGATGGTGAAATCACGGCGTTTTAAATCTTCATACAATGAATTGACGAATTCCACTTTATCCGGCCTTCGATTATCCGAATAGCCGCTTTCTGTGCGAAATGTGGTGACTTCGGTTCCCTGTCCCTCGATGAGGATCATGACGGTCCCATGTTCGATCCCAGTGTCAATCGACCGTTCGAATAAGGCTTTCACTTGCTCAGGGGCTGCGGAAGTCGCTACGTCGATATCATGAGGCACGGTTCCGCGCAAATAATCCCGCACAGCTCCTCCGACCATATAAGCTTCAAACCCCGCTTCTTTTAAGCGCTCGATGATGTGCTTGGCCTGTTTCATTGCTTATCGGCCTGTTTCAGCAACCGCGCATAAAGCGTTTCGTATTCGGCAAGAATTTTCTCTGAACTGAAGCGTTTGTTCACGGTTTCTAAAGCCGCCCCCGACATTTTTTCATGGAGCATATCGTCGGTCAATATGCGGATTGCCGCATTTGCCGCAGCGTCGATATCGCCGAGTTCCACCAAAAAGCCGTTTTCACCCGGTTCGATGATTTCGGGGATGCCGCCGATTTGCGTACCGATTGCCGGAACGCCGCAAGCCATCGCCTCAAGCAAGACCAGGCCGAACGCTTCTTTTTTAGACATCAGCAATTTTACATCGCTCATGCTGTAAAGCTCCGATAAATTGTCACGCTTGCCGAGGAACAAGACTTCCTGTTCGATATGGAGGTCTTTCACTTGCTGGTGGATGCGGCTCATTTCTGGACCGTCACCGACTAGCAATAATTTAGCGCCGATATTTTTTTGTACTTTTGCAAAAGTGGCGACGACATCTTCCACGCGCTTCACCTTGCGGAAATTCGACACATGGATCAATACTTTTTCGTGCGCTTCAATGCCCAGCTCTTCCTTCAACTTGGCTGAATCGTGCTGATGATATTCCCGTTCGTCGACGAAGTTATGGACGGTTTCGATCTCTTTATCCGGCGCGATCATATCGTAGGTTTGCTGTTTCAATGAATCCGACACCGCTGTCACGATATCGGATTTTTCGATACCGTAGCGAATCGCATCTTTCAGTGAACTGTCCGTGCCGAGTACGGTAATATCAGTGCCGTGCAAAGTCGTGACGATGCCGATGTCGGATCCGGCCATATCACGTCCCAATATCGCACAGACGGCATGAGGGATAGCGTAATGCACATGCAAAAGGTCCAATTCCTCGTTTTTGATCACTTCCGCAATCTTGGTTGCCAGCGCGATGTCATACGGTGCATATTGAAACACTGAATAGCTGTTGACATCCACTTGGTGGCTGAATATATTCGCATACAGGCGGTTCAGCCGGAACGGCGTACTTGAGGTGATGAAATGGATTTCATGGCCTTTTTCAGCCAGCATTTTCCCCAGTTCTGTCGCCACTACGCCAGATCCGCCGACTGTCGGGTAACATGTAATTCCGATCTTCATTTTTCGCAAAATTTCTCCTCCTATTTCCGGCGGTCGCTAAGGAGCCGCCAATCGACCAATCCGTTTTCCAAGCCTTTCAGGAGGACTTCAGCTGTTCCCATATTGGTCGCAAGCGGGATTTGGTATACATCACAGAGACGTATCAAAGCCGTGACATCCGGCTCGTGCGGCTGGGCTGTCAACGGATCGCGGAAAAAGATAATCATATCCATTTCATTCTGGGCAATCATCGCCCCGATCTGCTGGTCACCGCCAAGCGGCCCGGATTGAAAACGATGGACCGCCAATCCTGTCCCTTCAACTAACCGGGAACCGGTCGTTCCTGTTGCGTACAACTGATGCTTCGCCAAGATAGGCTTATAAGCTAGTGCAAATTGTATCAAGTCATCTTTTTTCCGATCGTGCGCAACCAATGCGATATTCATCCAATCGCCTCCATTATTTTAGCCAATGATGTGTTCCAGGCCATAAATTAATTCCTTGCGCTCTATCACTTCGCGAATCGACAAACTAACGCCTGACATGAAGGAACCACGGTTGAACGAATCGTGGCGCAATGTTAAAAGCTGGCCTTCTCCGCCAAGGAGCACTTGCTGATGGGCAACTAAGCCCGGCAGCCGGACGCTGTGAATGCGCATACCTTCGTAGTCTGCGCCGCGAGCGCCTTGCAAAGTTTCCTTCTCATCTACATGGCCTTGCTGGTGTACCGGCCGCGTTTCGCTCATCATATGCGCCGTCTTCATGGCAGTGCCTGACGGGGCATCCAGTTTTTGGTCATGATGCATTTCGATAATTTCCACATCCGGCAAATATTTTGCCGCCTGTTCTGCAAACTTCATCATCAACACTGCCCCCACTGCAAAATTCGGCGCGATAATGCAGCCAAGCTCTGAGGTTTTGGCGAGTTCTGTTAATTCTTCCAACTCCTCAGTGGAAAATCCCGTTGTCCCGACGACCGGGCGAATGCCGAGCTGCAGTGCTTGTTTGGTATGCGCATAGACGTGCTCAGGCGTCGTCAAGTCGACGAGGACATCCGGTTCATGCTGGCCGTGAAGCGCTTCGAGATCGGTAAAGACCGGTACTTGAAAACTTTCAGGAAACATGCCCGTCTCGGCTAATGTCGCGCCAATGTCTTTATAGTCCAATGCTGCCACCAATTCCATATCGGCATTTTCCATTACAGTATGTACAGCTTCTTTGCCCATTTTCCCGCGGGCTCCAGCAATCGCTACTTTTATCGTCATCATTGTTCTTCCTTTCTCGTCCAGCGGTCTTTATCACGGGTCCGGAATTTTTCCATGACCCCATCATGGGCTTCCTGCAAATCGATATTCATGGAGTTGGCCATGCAGATCAAGACGAAGAGCACGTCGCCCATTTCCTCTTCGATCAGCTTTTCGGCTTCTGACTCTTTTTTCTTTTTCGGCCCGTACACATGATTGACTTCGCGTGCCAGTTCCCCGAGTTCTTCAGTCATCCGCGCAAGCATCTCCATCGGCGCAAAATACCCTTCTTTAAACTGCCCGATGTGGCGGTCCACTTCTTGCTGTAATTGCCTCATGCTTTTATCTGCGTTCACTATCATCACACTCCCATTCAATCGTAAAGAAAACAGGGGGTGTTGTCAAAAACGGCAGCATGGCAGATAATACAGAAGTTGATGACAAAAAAGGGAGGCTGCTTTTTTATGAAAGATCTTCAGTTGAAAAACATCTTTTTCATCCTGCTCGGCTCAGCTATCTATAGTTTCGGCTTTGTTCATTTTAATATCCAAAATGAGCTAGGGGAAGGCGGCTTCGCCGGGATTACGCTGATTTTGTATTTCCTATGGAACTGGGATCCGGCTTTAATGAACCTGCTATTGAACATCCCCTTATTCTTTATCGGCTGGAAACTGCTTGGGCGCAAGGTATTTCTTTATACGATCATCGGCACGGTCGCTGTTTCTGTCTTCTTGAAAATCTTCCTTGTCTACGAAGTCCAAATTCCGTTGCGAGATGATTTATTTCTTGCCGCTTTGTTTGCCGGTGTCTTTGTCGGGATGGGGCTCGGCATTATTTTCCGCTACGGTGGGACGACCGGCGGGGTTGACATTATCGCCAGGCTCGTCCAGAAATATTTCGGCTGGAGCATGGGCAAGACAATGTTTCTATTCGATGCATTGGTCATCATGCTGTCGTGGTTGACGTTCCTCGATTACCGCTCCATGATGTATACGCTCGTCGCAGTATTCGTCGGTGCCCGTGTCATCGACTTCGTCCAAGAAGGGGCTTACTCTGGACGCGGCGCATTGATCATCTCTAATTCACAAGAAGAAATTGCGAGCCGCATCGCCATTGAAATGGATCGCGGCATCACCATTCTCCGTGGCTATGGCCATTTCACCAAAGAAGAGCGCGAAGTGTTGTATTGCGTCGTTGCCCGCAATGAGCTTGTGCGGCTGAAAAACATCGTCAATTCCGTCGATCCCCACGCTTTCGTCTCGTTGATCGAAGTGCATGACGTGATGGGTGAAGGGTTTACGCTCGACGAACAGAAACAGCCTCTTTGATGCGATTATGCCAAATAAAAAAAGGGCGGGAAAAGCAAATGCTTTTCCCGCCCGTTTCGTTTTATTATGAACGATCCATGCTTGTGTAGATCAAGATCAGACGAGCAAGTTCGATCACTGCAACTGCAGTAGCTGCTACATAAGTCATCGCTGCTGCGTTCAATACTTTTTTCGCATGCCGCTCTTCATCGTTACGGATGACGTTATGAGACAACAGCTGGTCCATCGCGCGGTTCGAAGCGTTAAACTCGACCGGTAAAGTGACCAATTGGAACAACACACCGACTGCTAGAAGCGCGATACCGATCAACAATGCGCCGCTCATCTGTGCAAATATGCCGATCATGATGAATACCCAGGACATATTGGAAGAAATATTGACCATCGGCACAAGGCGGTGGCGGAAGCGCAGGAATGAATAATCCGTTGCATCCTGAATCGCGTGCCCTACTTCGTGCGCTGCGACAGCAGTACCAGCAACCGATGGCTCATGGTAGTTATGGCTGCTAAGCGCGACTGTTTTGGTCATCGGGTTGTAGTGGTCGCTAAGCATGCCGCGGCTTTCAACGACTTTGACATTACTCAAGCCATTTTGGTCAAGAATAATGCGAGCCACTTCGGCCCCTGTATGACCGGAAGTCGACCGGACTTTAGAATATTTCTTATACGTGCTTTTCAATTTCATTTGAGCCCAAATCGGCACAATTAACAAGACGATAAAATAAATTATATAGCCGCTCAATCCCATTTTATTGATCAACCTCTCTTTGTGTTTCTATATGTCTATTTTACTTGTTTTTCTGACTTTCGGTCAACTGATACGCCGCGGTTCCAGGTGGCGGTTCTGTGACGCTGTGAACCAGGCGAACGCGATGCAGGCAATTGACAGCCAGAACGTGAAATAACCGATTTGTGCGCTAAATTCGCTCAAGCTCGAGTAAATCGGCATCTGCCCAAACACATAATCGATGACATCGTTATGTAAAGTCCAAATAGCAGTAAGTGCAACAGATATATAGCCAAATCGGTAATGTTCAAAATAAAGCACAGCTTGCAGCGCCATGGCGAAATGGGAAGCGACGAGCATCCAGCCAAGCCAGCCGATCGACCCGGTTTGCAACAGTGTCAATAAATTCATGACAACCGCCCATAAGCCATACTTGATCAACGTGACAAAAGCGAGCGCTTCAATCAGCGGGCTGTGCTTGCCGATGATCCATAGGCCCAGCACTATCGTGAAAAACAGGCTGGCCGTTGGGCTGTCCGGCACAAAGATAAGGAAAATCGGTTCGGTGATGCGCAATTGCCAGCCGTACCAAATGTAACCGTAAATCGTGCCTCCTAAATTAACAAAGAACAGCAATATTAAAAAGGGCCGGAACATCAGCCAAGCAGAAATTTTTGCTGTGAATTCTACCATCCAACCTTCCTTTCTTGTGCAGAAAAAAAGAGCCGGTTTCCCGGCTCTTTTTCTGTAAGTTTATTCAGCTTCAAGTCCAGCAATGAACTCTGTCATGACTTGAAGGTCTTCGTCGGTTCCGTCCCAAGAAGGCGGCATGGATTGCACTCCACCTTCTTCGATACCATTCACGGCAATTTCAGCGATTTCTTCTGCTGACAAGCCAGTTCCGATTAAGCTCGGTCCGACTGCCCCTTCCAAGTTATCGCCGTGGCAACTGATACAAGCCGCTGCTGAATAGATTTCGTATCCAGGATCCGCTGTATCGATTTCCACTTCTTCCGTGATCTCCCCTTGGCGAGCCGCTGCTTCCCAGTCATGGTTAGCTACTGATTCCCAAGTCAGGAAAACGATGGACGCGATTGCCAAAAGCATGAAGCCAGTCGGCAATGGGCGTTTCGATGGACGGCGTTCCGGTCCCCGGTCAAGGAACGGTGCAAGCATCAAAGCACCGAACGCCAAGCCCGGGATGATGATTGCGCCGATAACGTTGAACGGTCCGGACGCGAATTCATATTTCAATAATTGATATAAGAACAAGAAATACCAGTCTGGCAATGGAATATATGCTGTGTCTGTCGGATCAGCCTGGCCTTCAAGAGGCGAAGGGTGGGCGACAGTCAAGAGCAAATACCCAATTAGGAAGACAGAACCGATCATCCATTCTTTTAGAAGGAAGTTCGGCCAAAAGGCTTCTGTTTTGCCAGGATATTCGGAGTAATCTTTCGGGATATTCGGTTTCCGAAACTCTTTGCTCGGAACACGTGAATCCCCTACAAATTTCATCCCTTTTCCGCGATGCATAGTGTCCCCTCCTTAAAATCCTTGGTCAAGGATGAATTACAATGGTCCTGAAATACCTTGTCTTCTGATCATGATAAAGTGTGCTGCGAGCAACCCAAGCAAAGCAGCAGGCAAGAAGAAGACGTGAATCGCGAAGAAGCGAGTCAAAGTTTGTGCGCCGAGAATCGTTGAATCCCCTGCAAGCAAAATTTTGATCGTATCGCCGATCACCGGTACAGAAGCTGCAATTTCAATCCCAACTTTTGTTGCGAACAATGCTTTCATATCCCATGGAAGCAAATAACCTGTGAAAGATAGACCGAGGATTACGCCGAACAGCAATACGCCGACGACCCAGTTCAATTCACGAGGTTTTTTATATGACCCTGTGAAGAATACACGCAGCGTATGAAGGAAAATCATAACTACTACTAAAGAAGCTCCCCAGTGGTGCATCCCACGCACGATTTCCCCAAAAGCGACTTCATTCTGGAGATAATAAACCGACTGCCAAGCATTTTCAATATCCGGCACGTAATACATGGTAAGGAACATGCCAGATAGGATCTGGATGACTGTAATAAAGAATGTCAGTCCTCCGAAACAATAAACAAATGCTGAAAAGTGGTGTGCGGGGTTAACGTGTTCCGGTACTTCATGGTCTGCAATATCGCGCCAGATCGGCGTGATGTCCAATCGCTCATCTACCCAATCATATAACTTGTTTAGCACTGGTGTCGTACCCCCTAACTATTAAACTAAAGTGTTTTCTCTTACTGCTCCGATGGCAACAAAACCATCTTGTTCTTCAACTTGATACTCATCAAGAGGTCCGAGCGGCGGTGTACCTGCGATGTTCTGGCCATTCTTCTCATAGCGGCCAGCGTGGCAAGGGCAGAAGAACTGTGTCGGGTTTTCTGGATCCCCGCCCCAGTTGACTGTGCATCCCAAGTGTTTGCAGACAGGTGAAAGTGCGATTAGTTTATCGCCTTCCTTGTACACCCATGCAGAATTCGTGACTTCAGATGTATACCATGCATCTACTTGTTCGTAGGTAAAGTCGACGCGTACTGGTTCTTCTGTAATGTCGGCTACTGCTTTGTCAGTCAAAACATAATCTCCAGCGTCGTGTTGCTGTAGAATTGGGTCGACTGCAAAACGCACCATCGGCATTAACATACCTGCTGCCATGAAACCACCCACACCTGTAAGTGTGTAACCTAAAAATTGGCGTCGTGATACACGATTATTACTCATTCTTTTCCCCCCTCTAACATTCAAGGTCAGTCCATTGGACATAGTCATTCAAATATAATTACTAGGACAACCTAATGATATATCAATCAAAACTTAAGGTCAATATTGCATTCAGTCTATTGGAACAGTTTGTGAACATTTCATGAATGATGTGTCCATTCTTTGGTGAACAGCGGCAGCACTTGCCGCAGCTGGTCTTCCATGACGGATTTCTTGAAAGATTGGTCCATATCCCCAGTCGGAATCGCCGGCAGCCATAGTACATTGTCCAGTTCTTCGACAGCTCGCCATTTCGAGTCAGTCGTCAGGTAGAAAATATGCTTGAACCCTGTTTCCGACAGCTCTTTCTTCAATTGTTCGCCGAGCTCTGTCCGGTCTGCCGCGCGGACATAAGAAATAGGCGGAAGCAAAAGTATCCGCCCTTTGAATTGCTTTTCCAATATAACAGTCAAGGACTGCAAATATTCAGAAGCCCCTGCGCTTGCTTTCATGCCTGAAGCGCTCAAGTCCAATTCGATCAGCGGCACGACCGCGGTATCGACGTAATCTTTTTGATTTACATATAAATCGATGTCTTTGCTGTTGAAATGCATGTATTTAGTCACTCTCCATTTTTTTCGCCGATTTCACAACAGACAACAGGGCAGACAGTTCAAAGAACCGTTCCTTATCTCCTGCGTCCAGTGCTTCGTCGATTTTTTTGAGGATCGTTTCTTCCTGATATGACGACAAACTTTCATTCAATACCTTTTCGGCAATCAGGCGGTCCTGTTCGCTGACCGACGCCCCTTTAGGCATATGCGGATTTTCTTCCAGTACCGCAAGATATAGCGCCGCGGGCGGAATGCTTGGAAAATTCAATTGTACATATAAAGGCTCATCAGGATGGAGCCTGAGATCGTGGAAAGACTTTTCAGCATCGGCGGTCATCAGCTTGCCTTTATAGAACTGGAACGGGATTTCCTTCGATTCAGTTGTCGACATGACCATGGCGCGGGGACAATAATGCGCTTCTTCGACAAAATGCGTTTTCTCCAGCAATTCATCATTACTCAACAGGTAATTGAGGATCCAAATGCATTCACGCCTTTTCATCTTATAAGACCCGAGGAACCAGCGGACAAATTGTTTTTTCTCGCCTACAGAAACGGATGCAGTCATATCGTCTCCCCCTTTCATTCAAACGATTGCAGCCAATCGAACCATTGCGGGTTTTCAGGCTCCAGCGCTTGAAGCTGTTTGATTATTTCGAGAGCGCGGTCGCGTTTCCCTTCCTCCACTAAAAATAAGGCATAGGATTCGAGGAATTCGGGATCGTCGGAAAAGGCCGGATAGGCTTTTTCATAATACTCCAGAGCTTTGCCGAATTGTTCTGTCCGATCGTACGCTCTCGCGATCATCGGATACAGCGCATGCCAGTCGTTTCCGCTTTCGACAGCCATCGAGGCAAGCTCAAGCAATTCTTCGTCGCGCTCTTCTGTATGCAAATAAGATATCAACGCATAAAGGGCTTCCATGTATTCGGGATCGAGTGCGATCGCCTGGCGGAGCATTTCGACGCCTTCTTCGCCTTTGCCGAGCTTCAACGCGAGTTTCCCTGCAAACAAATACAATTCCTTGTCGAACTCATCCCGTGCGAGGCCTTCTTTGATGGCATCGTAAGCACGTTTATAGTCTTCCATCATATTGAAGCATTGCGCTTTCAATAAATAAGCAGAGAAGTAATCAGGATCGGCATCCAAAAGTTCATCCAGACGCTTCACGGACAATTCATATTGTTTCGCCTGGAAAGCGGCAAATGCTGCGCCGAATAATACGTCGGGCTGCGCTTCGTCTTCCAGTGCACGCTCATAATAAGGCAAGGCTTCCTCGTAAGCTGCCCCGGCGCTATACACTTCCGCAAGCCGTTCACTGAGGTTGACGCCTTCGATTTTGACATTGCGGCTTTCCAGTTCCTGATAGATCCGTGCAGACTCCAGGTAGCGCCCGGAGTCGAGTAACAATTCCGCTTTTGCCTGTTGCAGGAGCGGTTCATCAGGCATCAGGCCGATCGCTTCGTCCAGCCGCAATTCCGCTGCCTCAAGAAGCCCCTGCAGCTGAAACAGATCTGCTAGTGTGACAAGTGCCTGAGGGTATAATTCATCGTCTTTCGGTATGGCCATCAGCTCATTGAGCGCCTCATCTTCACGATCGGCATCGATCAGCAATTTCGAACGGTCGACGCGTAATTGCGCCTCTTCCGGAAACATGTACTGCAGATGCTCCACCACACGGAGCGCTTCTTCGATAAAGCCGATCTCCTGCAGCCATTCCATGACCGCATATTGCTCATCGGGATCGCCTTTTAACAAATATTGTTCGAGCAATGTATCAAGTGCAGCCGTATCTCCAGCCTGCACAGCTTCTTGGATCTTTTGTAAAGTTGCCATTTGCATCACCTATTCCTTGCCGTTATATAGTTATCGTACACGAAACCATCATCCTAGCATAATAAAAACTCCCCCGAAGGAGAGTTATTGTGTCAGCTTATCCAGATGTTCAAAAAAGTTAGGGTATGAGATCGAAATACAGCCTGGGTCGTCAATCGTCACAGGGCCGTCTGCGATTAATGCAGCGACTGCGGCCATCATACCGAGGCGGTGATCGCCGTAGCTATTCATCGCTGCGCCAGTCAGTGGTGTCGGGCCTTGTATGACCATACCGTCTTCTGTCGCTTCGATATCCGCACCGAGTTTTTTCAACTCGGTAACGACTGCCTGTATGCGGTCGGTTTCTTTGACGCGCAATTCTTCTGCATCGCGAACGACCGTTTTGCCGTGAGCTTGCGTTGCCACGAGCGCAATCAATGGAATTTCGTCGATTAATCTCGGTATGACATCCCCGCCGATTTCCGTACCCGTCAACTGAGTGCTGCGGACCGTCAAATCAGCGGCTTGCTCGCCTTCGGATGCATGGCCAGTTGCTTGGATGTCCGCGCCCATGGCTTTGAAAACATCGAGTAAGCCTGTACGCGTCGGGTTGACGCCAACGTTTTTCAATTGGATCTCGCTGCCTTCGGCAATGAGCGCCGCACCGATCATAAACGCAGCGGAGGAGATATCACCTGGCACTTGGACATGCGCAGCATGAAGCTCCTGTCCACCAGTCAATGAAATGACATCGCCCTCGCGAGAAATGTCCGCCCCAAAATGCTTGAGCATGATTTCCGTATGGTCGCGAGACGGCACCGGTTCATGAACGGTTGTGGTCCCTTGCGCCGATAATCCGGCGAGCAACACGGCCGACTTCACTTGTGCACTTGCGACAGGCATCGTATAGTCGATGGCTTGAAGAGTTGTCCCTTGGACCGCGAGCGGCGTGAAATGGCCATTGGCGCGGCCGCGGATGTCCGCCCCCATCAAGCGCAGTGGTTCAACGATGCGCTTCATCGGGCGGCGTGCGATGGATTCATCCCCTGCCATGACCGAATGGAAATCAGTGCCTGCAAGCAAACCGAGCATCAAGCGCGTCGTTGTGCCAGAATTTCCGGTATCCAATACGGCATCCGGCTCTTTCCAGGCTTTTCTGCCGCCGCTTTTCACCGTCACGTGTTCGCCGTCTATTTGGATATCGATTCCGAGCGAACGAAAACAGCTGATGGTGCTCAGGCAATCATCTCCCATCAAGAAGCCTTCGATGGTCGTCGTTCCCTGTGCCAGCGCACCGAACATGACGGCTCGGTGTGAGATGGACTTATCCCCAGGCACTTGAACGCTGCCCGTTAACGCAGGTTGTGCGTAGCTGATCGTTTTGGACATGTATTTCATTCCTTTCAGGAGATATACGTATCATAAGAGGTGCGTTCGGAAAAAACGCGCTGCGCATTTTTCCGGTCTTGTGCTGTCTGAAAACTAATGACGAGAATCCCGAATACATCTTCACGCGTCTCCAAGATCCTCAAATTGACGATGCTGATGCCGGCTTCCGCCAGATAGCCCGTCATTTCCGAGATGATCCCCGGCACATCGGGAATATCGATATACAAATCGAATACGGAATACATGGCGCCGTGCCCTGCAACCGGCAGTTCATCACGCGTTTCCTTCGCTTTCGCGAAAAAGCGGTGAATCGGCTCGGGCTCGTTGTTCTGCAGGATCTCGCGCAAATGCGTCATCTGGTCCATCCAATGGTCCAGCTGCTCAACAATCATTTCATTGTTTTGCGTGGTAATATCGCGCCACATGTCCGGGTTCGCAGAAGCGATACGCGTCGTATCGCGGAAACCGCCCGCTGCAAGCTGCCGCGCAAAGGGAAATTGCTCTTCCCGGTCCAGTTGATGGACCAAAGCAGCTGCAATCAAATGCGGAAAATGGCTGACAATCGCCGTCATATGATCGTGTTCTTTTGCTTCGAGCACTTTAATTTTCGCTTTGGTGACAGATAACAAACCAATCAATTTCTCCACGTCTTCCTCAACCGCCTGCTTCCCGGGAGTTAAAATATAGAAGGCATTTTCAAAGAGCACCTCTTTGGCAGCTTCGACACCACTTTTATGGGAACCGGCCATCGGATGCCCCCCGATAAAGGTATGGGCCAATTTCGCTGAAGCTTCCATAATTTGGACTTTTGTGCTGCCGGTATCTGTCAAAATGACATTTTCTTTTAAATTCCAGTATTTGCTCTGTTCCATTAATTTGATGGTTGTCCCGACGGGTGTGGCAAAAACGATGACATCAGCCGCGGCGGCTGCCTGTTCAAGAGCAGGCGGCGAGCTTTGGATGATGCCCATTTTGAAAGCTTTTCTGGCAGTCAATGCATCCACATCATAGCCCGACACGTGAACATCTTCGTTGCGCTGCAATGCTTTTGCTAAAGATCCACCAATCAATCCAAGGCCGATTATAAGGACTTCTGTTTTCACGCTTGGCTCACCTGGCTTTTCTGGGATAGGTCGGGACGCAGTTTCACAGCATCATTCATATAAATATGATGAATTTTATCCTGTGCCAGTTTTGTATTGACGTGCATCATGACACGAATGCATAGGGGCATGCTGCCGGGCACATCCATTTCATGTGTGCACATAACCGGCACGTATGTCCAGCCTTCGATGGTGCGTACGGCTTTTGCAGGAAAAGCTGCAGAAATATCTGTTGTCGTCGATACGATGACCGAAGCCACTTCATCCGGTTCGATGCCATTTTCTTTGGCCATTTCCAAAACCAAGCGGCGCGTTTGCTCCAAAATTTCAGGCGCTTCATCTTTTGTAATGGTGATGGCACCTCTGACTCCTCGAATCATCAGATCATCTCCTTGATCGTTTTTCTTAGCTTATCGTAAGCCGCTTGTGCTCGTTGTTCTGTAATCGTTTCAATATACGGCCGGCCCACTGACCCAAGCAAAACGAAGTTCAGTGCAGCAGCGGTCGCTTTTTTATCTTTTTTCATATATGGCAATAGTTCATCGAATGGCATGTGCGTCAATAGCGATAGCGGATAACGATTTACTTTCGCCCAGTTTAAAAAACGCGGCAATTGCGGGCTTTCGGACAATTCAAGTGCATAGGCCATGCCGAGCACGACAGCTTCTCCGTGCGTCAGTTTGCCATAACCCAAATGCGCTTCGATGGCATGGGCCAGTGTATGGCCGAAATTGAGGAATTTGCGGACACCGCCTTCAAACTCATCTTCTTCGACAATCGCTGATTTGACGGCAATTCCTTTTTCCAGATGCCCTTCGAGTTCCTGTCCAGACATTGAACTGAAATCTTGATACGCCATCAGTTCATCCAGCCAGCCTTCGTTTGAAATGAACGCATGCTTGATCACTTCAGCCATTCCCGAGCGGATTTCATTTTCAGGAAGCGTCTGGAGAAAGTCGCCATCGTAAACGACCGCTCGCGGCTGATAAAAAGTGCCGATCATGTTCTTGCCGAGCGGATGGTTGATGGCGGTTTTGCCGCCCACAGCACTGTCATGGGCCAAGATGGTTGTCGGCACTTGGATAAAAGGCACTCCGCGCATGAAAGTTGATGCGACAAAGCCAGCCAGATCCCCGACTGCGCCTCCACCGAAAGCAAGAATGACCGTATTGCGCGAGCAATTTTCTGACAGTAAAAAGCTATGGCAATCCATAAAACTTTCAGCGGATTTCGCTCC
This sequence comes from Planococcus sp. MSAK28401, assembly GCF_018283455.1. Taxonomy (NCBI): domain Bacteria; kingdom Bacillati; phylum Bacillota; class Bacilli; order Caryophanales; family Caryophanaceae; genus Planococcus; species Planococcus alpniumensis. The sequence goes on from NZ_JAAMTH010000001.1 coordinate 1,966,367, forward strand.
TTCACCTGCTGGCACGCGGAAAACTTTCGGCTGAAAGTCCGTAAGCGCCCCGATCAGCTGCGGCAAATGCAGATCGGCCACTTGGCTGTCTGCAATGACGACGACTTGGTCAGCTGCAGTGAGCAACTCACGATAATGCTTTGACAGCAGCTTGACCGCCCCTTGACCGATATGCACCTTATATGGATGTTCAGTCTCGACCCGCAACTCCCTCATGGATTAAAACTCCTTTGTATAGGCTTTATAGCTCTCGATATTTTCTTTCAGACGCGGCAATTGATCTGCGTCGAATTGTTCTAGCAATGCGTTGGCCGCTTCAAAGGCGACGACATGTTCTGCAACGATTGAGGCTGCCGGAACTGCACAGCTGTCTGAACGTTCGATGCTTGCCTGGAACGGCTCTTTCGTTTCGATATCCACGCTTTTAAGCGGCTTATAAAGCGTTGGGATTGGCTTCATCACACCGCGTACGATGATCGGCATGCCTGTTGTCATCCCGCCCTCAAAGCCGCCGAGGTTGTTCGTGCTGCGGGTATAGCCCGCTTCTTCATTCCAAATGATTTCATCATGGACTTCACTGCCTGGGCGGCGCGCCATTTCGAATCCAAGGCCGAACTCCACTCCCTTGAATGCGTTGATGCTCATGACGGAAGCTGCGATTTTAGCATCCAGTTTGCGGTCGTAATGCACATAACTGCCGATTCCGGCTGGCATGCCTTCGACGATGACTTCTACCGTCCCACCGATCGAGTCTCCGTTTTTCTTCGTCGCATCAATCAAATCGGTCATTTCTTTTGTTTTTGATGAGTCTGCGCAATAAACAGCATCCTGTTCGACGATGTCACGGATTTCATCTGCGGACTTTCCGAGATAAGTTGTTGGGTCGACTTTAATACCGCCGATTTCTGTCACATGTGACACAATCTTTACGCCAAGTTCAGCGAGAAGCTGCTTTGCCACTGCGCCGACAGCCACGCGTACGGTCGTTTCACGTGCAGAAGAACGCTCCAATACGTTCCGCAGGTCACGATGGCCATATTTCATGCCGCCGTTCAAATCAGCGTGTCCTGGACGTGGGCGTGTCAATTGACGTTTCACTTCATCGGTTTCTTCGATCGGCTCGATGCCCATAACATTTGTCCAATGCTTCCAGTCATCATTTTTGACGACCAATGCGACTGGGGAACCCAAGGTCTTTCCGTGGCGGACGCCTGAAACGATCTCCACCGTATCTGTCTCGATTTGCATGCGGCGGCCGCGGCCATGGCCTCCCTGGCGCCGTTTCAACTCTTTATTGATCATTTCCGCCGTCAAAGGCAATTGCGCTGGCAACCCTTCAATAATGGCGGTCAATTGTGGACCGTGAGATTCTCCTGCTGTTAAGTAACGCATGTACACTTTCTCCCTTCAACGTGCTAAAGTATTTAACTATCACTATACCACATGGCATTTGTTCAATTCTATCCTAAATATGAAGAAAACTAAACATTCGAATAGCAACAAACCCGCGCCAATAAAAGAAATCGCTTTCATTTTCCAGCTCACTCGTTCGCTTCTTGTTTCTCCAATTGCTCCGTAAATAAAAAAACTGCGGCCGATTGCACGGCCGCAGTTTCAATAGTTGGATCAGTTGACCCAGCTGTTCATTGTTTTTTCGTAAGATACCAATTCTTCTTCTTTGAAGAACAAGCCGATTTCGCGCTCAGCGCTTTCAGCTGAATCAGAACCGTGAATCATGTTTTTGCCGACAGTAACTGCGAAGTCGCCGCGGATGGTTCCTGGAGCTGCATCTTTCGGGTTAGTAGCTCCCATCATTTGACGCGCAGTCAAGATGACGTTTTCGCCTTCCCAAACCATTGCGAAAACTGGCCCAGAAGTGATGAATTCTACAAGTTCGCCGAAGAATGGGCGCTCTTTGTGCTCGCCGTAATGCTGTTCAGCAAGTTCAGTTGGGATTTGCATCAATTTAGCGCCTGCCAAATGATATCCTTTTTTCTCGAAACGAGAAACGATTTCACCGATAACATTGCGTTGAACACCATCAGGTTTTACCATCAAAAATGTTTTTTCCATTTTAGAACACTCCTCTGTTAAAAAGCTCGGGCACTTTGCCCACCTTAAAAAATACTATCATTGTCCCATCATTTGTCAACCGGAAACTAAAACTTTCGCTTGCCGATGAAAAAGGCGATTTTGCGCATCGTTTTCATCGCGGGACCTTTCGGCAGATCATCCAGTTCTTTCAGCGCCTTCTCCAAATAACGCTCGCTCATGCGCTTCGCTTCATCAACTGCGCTGCTTGTGCGGATCGTGCGGACGATTTCCAGGCGTTTCTCATCGGAAATGTCCTGGTTTAAATTATCCCGCAGCATCTGGTAGATCTCGGGATCACGGCGCGCGTACAAAATCGGCAAGGTGATGTTGCCTTGAATAAAATCGCTGCCGGCCGGTTTGCCCAAATCCTGGTCGCTGGCGGTGAAATCGAGGATATCGTCGATAATCTGGAACGACATGCCGATAAAATAACCGAAACGGCGCAAATGCGCGGCAGTTTTCTCATCGGTTCCCGACACCAAAGCCCCCAATTCACAGCTCGATGAAATCAATAAGGCGGTTTTGCGTTTGATGCGCCGCAAATAATCCCGCAAGCTTTGGTCGAGCCTGTATTTATCTTCAATCTGAATAATTTCCCCACGGCACACTTCGATCAAGGTCTTCGACAGGATGTCATGGATCCTTGGTGATTCAATTTCCGTGATCCGCTCCAGTGCCCTGGCCAGAATGAAATCCCCGGTATACATTGCCACACTATTATTCCATTCCGATTTAACGGTCGGGCGCCCTCTACGGATCTCCGAATCATCTATGACATCATCGTGGACCAAAGACGCCATATGTATAAGCTCCAACGGCACAGCGACACGCTTCAGCAATTCGATATCATAATTCCCGAATTTTCCGGCAAGCAAAACAAAAACAGGGCGGATCCGTTTTCCTCCGGCCTGCAATAAATGAAGAGAAGCATCATTTAATAGAAGGGATTCGGAATCCACTGCCTGTTCCAATTCTTTTTCGATCAGTTCCAGCTCTGGTTTCAGGTCGGAATAGAGCAATTTCAACTTCATCTTTTCCACTTAATAACCTTCTCCCGCTTGTTTACTTTTTCAATCCCATATGGAGGGCAGCAGCCCCTCCTGAATACGGTTTGTATTTCACTTTGTCGAATCCGACTTTGCTGAACAGTTTCGCCAGCTCTTTCATGCCTGGGAATGTTTTAGCTGACTCCTGAAGCCACGAATACTCTTTATAGCTTTTCGCGAACAGCTTGCCGAATACTGGCATGACAAAACGGAAGTACATCCGGAAAAACGGCTTGAACACCAAGCTTTCAGGCTGTGAAGTTTCCAAGCAAGCAATCATGCCGCCAGGTTTCAAGACGCGGTGCATTTCTGATAACACCTGTTCATAATCGGGCACATTGCGCAACCCGAAGCCGATTGTCGCAAAATCGAATGAATTGTCCGGGTAAGGCAAAGACATTGCATTTCCTTGTACCAATTCGATTTGAGGCATATGGGCTGTTTTTTGATGTCCGACGTTCAGCATGTTCTGGCTGAAGTCCAATCCGACCACGCGCCCTGTAGGCCCTGCAGCTTCTCCAAGCGCAATCGTCCAGTCTGCCGTGCCGCAGCAGACATCAATGCATGCTGCACCTTTGGCCACTTGCATTTTATGCATCGTGTCGTTGCGCCATTTATTGTGTTGCTGAAAACTGATGACTGAATTCATCTGGTCATAGTTTTCGGAAATTTTTTCAAACACTTCGTGAACTCGTTGTTCTTTCGTTTTCTGCATCATCGTCATCCTTCTCGCGTCAGCGGTTCAGCGCTATGCCGATGCGGAATAATTTGGTGGAGCAAGATATTCTTGAGTTCGAAATCCAGCTCGCAATCATTGAGGGACTCCACTATTTCATTGCCCAAAATTTCCAGGCGGCCAGTAAGCCAACGCTCGATGAATGTCGAGTGAATCAAGGTTTCGCTGAGCAATCTCAGGAGATAGCTGAACTCCCCTTTCTTCAGCGCTTCCAACTCTTCCGTATAGCGGATATACAGCAAAGATTGTTCCATCAGCTGCTTATAATGGCTGAAGCCATTCTCTTTATAGAAAGCATTCAGTAAAGCTGTTTCAATCACTGTCGCTGTTGCTTCCACTTGCTCTGGCTGTTGGATCGCACGTTCATGGAAAGAGGCTTTCTTTTCGCTTACCTGGATGATTGCTGTAGCAAGCTTCTGAACCATTTCGATATTTTTTCCTTCAGCCAGCAATTGATAATAGATGCCGCTGTAAAAATCTCCGGCGAGCACTGTCAATTGCTGTTCTTTGCTGATAGGCATTTCTTCTTTCACCCGGTCATGTGCATGCAACGCAGCGTAAACGATTGCCACTGTCCGGGCGCTTGTCTCCATTTTATCCGACCATTGCTCTCCGTTAAAAAACGGCAGCAGCAAGAAAAACAGGCGCGCCTCTTTAACAAAAGGCCCTTCCGTCAACTGGTCTAATGTTCGTTGGCGAACTGCTTTTAGTACGTCGATTTCCATGGAGATGATTTTGGATTGTATTTGTTGTCCGTTCATACTGCCTGCTCCATTCATAGGTTAGCCATAGCTCATATTATAGCATAATGCCCTTATGGCCTTCACCATTAACGCTTATTTTTTCGCGTCGCTTTCAATGATGCCATGTGCGGAATGGATTTCCGCTTTGCCGCGAATCTTCATCGCTGATGTATGCTCGGTGAATTGGGCGATCATCACTTCGCCGCGGTCAAGCTTTTCTGTATGATGGAATTTTGTATCATTGCCGCGCGTCAGCCCGATGACATTGACGCCATCCTCTTGTGCACGGATAATCACATATTCAGTTTGTGCCATTGTTTACACCTGCTTTTTCATAGTTTTAGTTCATATTGATATAGGTAATAACTTCCGAGCGTTTGATGTCATCTGTCTCCAATACACCTCTTGACACTGCCGTAACGGTCTTCGAACCTGGCTTCTTGATGCCACGCATCGTCATGCACATATGCTCGGCCTCGATCATGACGTACACGCCATGAGGATTCAGGGTCTCCATCATCGAATCGGCAATGGTGGAAGTGATCCGCTCCTGCAGCTGAGGGCGTTTTGAGATTGTTTCAACCGCTCTCGCCAATTTGCTGAGTCCTGTGACCACCCCATCACGCGGGATATAAGCGATGTGCGCTTTTCCAAAAAACGGCACCAAATGATGCTCACACATCGAATAGAATGGAATGTCCTTGACCAATACGAGTTCTTCGTGGTTTTCATGAAACACTGTGCGGAAATATTCTTTCGGGTCTTCCTTCAACCCCGCAAAAACTTCCGCATACATTTTCGCGACGCGTTTCGGGGTGTCCTGCAGCCCTTCACGGCCCACATCTTCACCGACTGCCTCCAAAATCATCCCGACAGCTTGCTCTATTTTTTCCAGATCTACGTTATGGCTTTTCATATCTATCACATTGTTTCCTCCTGTAGAAAAATCACTCTATTTGGGGCAGCGGTTGAAAACAACCATCGATCATTGCAGTTTCACGCGCCTCTATAGCCGAGCCGAGAGACAACTCCGCTTTTCTCACCTGAATTGTAGCATTTACGGGGGGTATTGGCAAAAACGGGGCCGAAAAAAAGAATGGCCTTTGCAAGATTAGATCTCGCAAAAGCCATTCTATGTACAGTAGTCGAAGCTTATTTCACTGCGTCTTTAAGTGCTTTACCTGGCTTAAAGGCAGGAACCTTGCTTGCGGCGATCTCGATTTCAGCACCTGTTTGTGGGTTGCGTCCTTTACGGGCCGCGCGCTCACGAACTTCAAAGTTACCGAATCCGATCAATTGTACTTTGTCACCTTTAGTTAGAGCATCTTGAATCGCTTCAAATGCAGCGTCAACTGCTTTCGCAGCATCTTTACGAGAAAGTTCAGCCGCTTCTGCAACAGAGTTCACTAATTCTGTTTTGTTCATGCTATTCACCTCCTCTCAAAGGGGATGCTTGCCATCAATCCTGTAAAAAGAGTATCACAACGAAAATCGCATAGCAACAACAAATAGGCCGCATTTCAAAGAAAACCACCAAATACTCCCAATATTTTCAAAATCATGTGGATTTCGGGCAAATCCGTGCTGTATCAGGGTTTTTCATCCGTCAGAAAAATAGGTTCTCCGTTTTCATCAATTGTGTATGGAAGCGAATAAGCAGGAACGATTGGGCTGTTTTCGTAAAGGATAAACCGAATATCCTGCCCTTGTTCGAGTTCACCTTCATAACTTTGAATTGCTTCATACAAATCGATGGAATAATCGATGTAGACATCGCCCCGTCCAGTAATGACCATGGGCAGCATTTTACCGCTGTAAGGGCTTTGCACCATCGGCTCTTCACTGAAGCCCATTGCTTCATGATTGAATTTGTACACATTGTCGGCAATGATCTCAGAAATCGGGGCCCTGCCGCCATTTGCGCTCTTTCTGACATTGACAGAACGGATGCCTTCCGCTAACCGAAGGTCGACGAGCTTGACGGTAGGATTCTCCTCTACGTCCATCAGCACGTATTGGTAGATTCCACCGACTTCAAAGGCGTTGCTCGGTATCTCGGCTGTAAATTCCGGCACGACTTTCGAAAAGTCGACTGGATATTTGATGAATTGATCGACGTCCATATCCCGTGTCTTGATCGGCAACAAGCCACCATTTGCTTCTTGGTAACGTTCAACCGCTTGTTGTGCAGTGGCTAGCTGATCTTCATAGGGAATCTGATTTTCCGCCCGTTCGCTGCTGGGGTACCCACAAGCCGTTAAGAAACTTGCCATTAGCAGGACGAGCAGCAACGCTGTTGTTTTTTTCATTATGTCCATCCCCTCAGGCGCCACCGGTCGGTCCGCTGAATACAGTGAAAACCATAATAAAGAAGCCCAAGATCAGCAGAACGTACGCGATCAGCGCAAATAGAAATTTCAGGATGCCGTTTTGCAATTTGTATCGGCTCAAATAGATCAATCCCATGGAAATGATCAAAAAAGCGATGCCTGCAAACGATACCCACATTTTATCCAAAGAACTCATGAATAAGCCGCCTTTCGTGGAGTTTCAGTCCATAGTATAGCATAAAAAAAGAAGGGGCAGCAGCAAGCAGCCCCTCCGTTTGTGACAATTACAGCAAGTCGATCAAATCTTCCATTTCATTTTTCTTCATGCGGCCCATCAGCTCTTCCACGGCATTCTCCGGCTTGACGCCTTCAAACAATACCGCATATAAAGCTTCCGTTATCGGCATAGGCACTTTGTATTCAGCAGCCAATTGATGGGCAGCCTTTGTTGTCCGGATTCCTTCGACAACCATGCCCATTTCAGCCAGCACTTCTTCGACGCTCTTGCCTTTGCCAAGCATGTTGCCTGCCCGCCAGTTGCGCGAATGGACGCTCGTGCAGGTAACGATCAAGTCACCTACACCCGATAAGCCAGAAAAGGTCAGAGGCGTTGCGCCCATCTTCACGCCGAGGCGTGCAATTTCAGCCAGGCCTCGCGTCATAATCGCAGCTTTTGCGTTATCCCCATAGCCGAGGCCATCGGTAATCCCGACCGCTAAGGCGATGATATTCTTCAAAGCCCCGCCGATTTCCACCCCGATGACATCGGTATTTGTATAGACACGGAAATAGGAATTCATGAACAGATCCTGGACACGATTTGCCGCTTGCGTGTTTTCACACGCTGCAGTGACGGTTGTCGGATGCTCCTGTACAACTTCTTCCGCATGGCTTGGCCCCGACAAAATGACGACTTCTTCGATCAAATCAGCCGGGATTTCTTCACGGATCATCTCGCTGATCCGCTTAAGCGAATCCGGTTCGATGCCTTTCGACACATGGACAAACAAGCCTTTTTTCGTCATGCGCCCACGGATATCCCGTGCCACTTCACGAATGGCTTTCGTGGGAACGGCCAATACGAAAATATCGGCATGTGCCACCGCTTCATCTAGATTCGCTGTCGCTTTTAAAGACTCCGGTAAAATGGTTTCTTTTAAATAGCGCTTGTTCGTATGTTGATTGATCTCATCCGCCTGGTCTTGGCGATGGGTCCATAATAGAAGATCGTGGCCATTTTGCGCCAGTACATAACTGAGCGCCGTTCCCCAGCTCCCTGCACCAAATACAGTGACTTTTTCCATCTTTATCTCTCCTTTATCCTGCTTTAGCAGAAAACCAAACTCCCACCTCTTCAAGTGGGAGCCATGATGTTCCGTAAAGTCCGATTGGATCAATTAATATCAGCAGGAAAGTGAAAACACCCGCTGATTGAAGTTAAGTACGTGCGCGTGTAATTAAATGCAACGGGGTGCCTTCGAAATCGAAGCTTTCCCGGATGCGGTTCTGCAAGAAGCGCTCATAACTGAAATGCATCAACTCCGGCTCGTTGACAAATACAACGAAAGTCGGCGGCTTGACGGCCACTTGCGTAACGTAATAAAGACGCAGGCGGCGGCCTTTATCAGACGGTGCCGGATTCATCGCTACAGCATCTTCGATTACTTCATTGAGAATGCTCGACTGGATGCGGCGTGAATGGTTGTCATTGACGCGGTTGATGATTTCAAGAATATTGTGCACACGCTGCCCGCTGATTGCGGAAACGAAAATAATCGGGGCATAATCCAGGAACAGGAAATGCTCGCGAATCTGCTGCGTGAATTTATTCATGGTTTTGTCATCTTTTTTCAAGGCATCCCATTTATTGACGACGATAACGATTGCTTTTCCTGCCTCATGGGCATAACCGGCAATTTTCTTGTCTTGTTCCTGGATGCCTTCTTCGGCATTCAGGACGACTAAAACAACATCAGATCGTTCAATCGCGCGCAATGCGCGCAGGACGCTGTATTTTTCGGTACTTTCATATACTTTCCCTTTTTTGCGCATACCGGCTGTATCGATAATGACATATGGTTGCTCGTCGTATTCATACTGTGTATCGACGGCATCCCGTGTTGTTCCTGCCACTTCGCTGACGATGACGCGGTCTTCGCCAAGGAATGAGTTGACCAATGAAGATTTCCCGACATTCGGGCGCCCGATCAATGAAAACTTGATGACATTGTCCGGATATTCCTCTTCGTCCTCTTTCGGGAAGTGGTTAGCCACTTCATCCAAAAGATCCCCTAAGCCAAGCCCGTGCGATCCGGAAACCGGGTAAGGTTCGCCGATTCCAAGGGAATAGAAATCATAGATCATGTGGCGCATATCGGGATTGTCAATTTTATTGACAGCCAACACTACAGGTTTTTTTGTGCGGTACAGGATTTTCGCTACTTGCTCGTCCTGTTCCGTCACTCCGTCCCGCCCGTTGACAAGAAAGATAATGACATCCGCTTCATCCATCGCCACTTCTGCCTGGCTGCGGATTTGTTCGAGGAACGGCTCGTCGCTAAGGTCGATGCCGCCTGTATCGATGATATTGAATTCATGCGTCAGCCAATCTGCCGAACTGTAGATGCGGTCACGCGTAACACCTGGAATATCTTCCACGATGGAAACGCGTTCTCCTACCACGCGATTAAAAATCGTGGATTTCCCTACATTCGGCCGGCCAACAATTGCTACTACCGGTTTTGACATAATTAATTCATCCTTCCACTTCTGATAAGCCTATTATACACGAAAAAGAGGATGGCATCTGAATAATGTCCATCCCCTTAAATTGTCCAATATTCAGTTTTTCAAAGGAACTGCAAAATGTTCCGGTTCAAAGCCTCGCTGCTGCAAATGGGAAAGCAATTCCCCGGTGATGACAGCAGGGGCGGAGCGGATCTCTTCAATTGTACGGGCGCCAAGTGCAGTCATCAGCATGCGCAAATCTTCGTGGAGCCCATCGATCTCTTCGATCAAGCCGGACTCCCCGAGACTCACTGCATGCTTCAGGAAACTGCCTGCAATGCCTGCAGCATCTGCGCCGAGCCGCAATGCCCGGACCACGTCTCCTGCGTCTTGAAGCCCGCCTGAGCCCAATACGGTGCGGTTGAAGCCATTTCTGCATTCAACGATTGCGGCAGCCGTCGGGATGCCCCAATCTTCGAAATAAGCCAGCTTGCGTTTTCTGCGTTCATTTTCAATGCTCGCAAAATTGGTGCCGCCAAAGCCGCTTGCATCGATGGCCGCCACTTGAGTTTTTTCCAGTGCCACTGCAGTTTCTTGTGAAATGCCAAACCCAGTTTCTTTGACGATGACCGGCACATTCGATGCTTCAGCAATCATGGCAATGCGTTCAAGCGCCCCGTGGAACTGCCGGTCGCCTTCAGGCATCGTCAATTCCTGGACGACATTCAAATGAATTTGCAGCGCATCCGCTTCGATCATCTCGACCGCTTCGAGAGCTTGCCCAACGGTCGCTTCACTCCCAAGGTTACCAAAGATGATTCCGTCCGGATTTTCTTTCCGTACGATACGATAGCTTTCGCGCTCCTGCTTGTCTTTCAGTGCGGCCATTTGTGAACCGACCGCCATAGCGATCCCCGTTTCTTTTGCAGCACGCGCAAGCATGGCATTCAACTGTAGAGTCTCGGAACCGCCGCCTCCAGTCATGGCATTAATAAAAACAGGTGATTTCAGTTTCAAATCACCTGTTTTGGGTTCCAACGATACATCAGCGACGCCGATTCCCGGCAGCGCCTGATGGACAAAACGGACGCAGTCGAGCCAAGTAGCCCGGCATTGCCCGGTGGACAGTGCGTAATTGATATGATCCATCTTTCTTTTTGCCCGTGACATTTATTCGGATTTGAACCCTTTTAATTTATCTCCGATAACATCACTAATCGAGAATCCGGATGCTTCTTCCGGCATATCGTATTGTGAGAAATCCTGTTCCGCTTCTTTTTCCTGAAGCTCTTTGATGCTGAGGGACAAGCGCTTGTCTTCTTTGTTGACTTCCAGCACTTTCACTTCAACTTCCTGGCCTTCCTGAAGCACTTCATTAGGCGTAGCGATATGCTTGTGCGCGATTTGCGAGATGTGCACAAGGCCCTCTACTCCCGGAAGCACTTCAACAAACGCTCCGTAACTGACTAGGCGCTTCACTGTTCCTTGGTGGACAGAGCCTTTTGGAGCCTTCTCGTCGATGGCATCCCATGGCCCTGGCAAAGTATCCTTGATCGACAGCGAAATGCGTTCAGAGTCACGGTCAACTGAAAGTACTTTGACTTTCACTTCCTGGCCTTCCGTTACGACGTCCGACACTTTGTCGACATGCTCGTGTGACAATTGGGAAATATGGACAAGCCCGTCCACTCCGCCGATATCAACGAATGCACCAAAAGATGCGATGCGTTGGACTTTGCCGTCAAGCACGTCTCCTGCATTAATCGAATCCATCACTTGTTCTTTCTTGGATTCTTTTTCGCCTTCCACGACGGCACGGTGGGAAAGGATCAAGCGGTTGTTCTCTTTTTCCATTTCGACAATTTTAAAGGTCATGACACGGCCTTTGTAATCCTCAAAAGATTCGACGAAATAATCTTCCACAAGTGAAGCCGGCACGAAACCGCGCACGCCCAGGTCAATGACCAGGCCGCCTTTGACGACATCCTTCACTTCCGCTTCGATGATTTCACCGGATTCGAATTTCTTCTCGAGATCATCCCAAGCGGATTCGGCATCGACTTTGCGTTTAGACAACACAAAGTTCTCGTCTTCCACTTTCGTGATGATCAACTCAAGCTCGTCTCCTTCTTGGACCGAGTCTGAAGCTTTTTCGATATGGAGGCTCGATAACTCGCTGATCGGGATGATCCCGTCGAACGGCGCTCCATCAATTGTCACCGTCACCGCTTTTTCCTCGATTTTGGCGACTATTCCTTTTACGCGATCTCCTGTTTGGAAGTCACGGTTTTCCATCAAATTCATATCCTCTGACATAAGTAGCCCTCCTTCACAAACTATCCATCTTCTATTTTATTCGAATTCTCTAATAAAAACAAAAATAATCACTTATTTTCGGCGTTTTCATCCAGAATCTTTTGAATACTGGCCATGATGGCTTCTGTTACTTCTTCTGCGGAAGCTTTGCGTTCACGATAAGGGTCCATCAGGATCGGGTCGCCGTAGACCACCTTTACTTTTCCGAACGGCTTATACGGCCCGATGATGGCGCATGGCATGACATCTGCATTGCCGCGAAGGGCAAAGAACCCGGCGCCGCTCAAGCCTTTTTTCAACACGCCGTCAGTCGAACGGGTGCCTTCCGGAAACAACCCGACGACTTCCCCGCCTTTCAGCAATTTCAACGCTGTTCGCAGCGCCTCCCTGTCGCTCATGCCGCGTTTCACCGGAAAGGCGTTGACCTTCGGCAAGATCGAGCCGAGCACCGGCGCTTTGAACAATTCCTCTTTCGCCATGAAATGAACGGTTCTCGGCGCTGTCATGCCGACCACCGGCGGGTCGAGTGCATGGATATGATTGCTGCAAAGAAGCACTCCGCCCGTTTCCGGAAACTTTTCAGTACCGCTCACCTGGAAACGATACAGTGGGCTCAGCGCAGTCTTCACAAGTGTTTTTCCTACTGCATACAAATTCATGACGCCATCAGCCTCTCTTCCGCTAATTTCAAAATGGCCTGCGCCGCTTCTGCAATCGTCAAAGGAGTCGTATCCAAAAACACGGCATCCTCCGCTTGCTTCAATGGCGCCACTTTACGTTCAGAATCCATCTTGTCGCGCATGGCGATTTCCTCCTGCAGCTCGACAAGCGGCGTCAGGATATCGCGTTTTTTGTTTTCCTCGAAGCGGCGTCTTGCGCGTTCTTCGACTGTGGCGGACATAAATACTTTGAGTTCAGCGTCAGGCAAGACATGTGTGCCGATGTCGCGGCCATCCATGACGACGCCGCGCTCTTCAGCCAGCTTCTGCTGAAGCTCAACCATGCGCTTTCTGACCAATTCATGGGCAGCCATTTCCGAAACCGCCTTCGTCACATACTGGGAGCGAATCGCTTCCGAAACGTCTTGCCCATCAAGCAGCACTTTCTGTCCGCCTTCCACAGGAATCAAATCGATTTCGGTCTCCTCAAGCAAAGCCCCCGCTTCTTCATTGTCCGCCAGGTTGATGCCTGCGTTCAATGCCTTCAGCGTAATCGCGCGGTACATCGCGCCAGTATCGATATAAACATAACCTAATTTTTCTGCCACTATTTTAGCGATCGTGCTCTTGCCCGCTGCAGCAGGCCCGTCGATCGCGATTTGTATAGCTTTCGTCAAAACTGTCACCTCATCTTATGTAATGATTTCATTTTATCACAATATGCAACAGGTTTCGGGCAAAATCAAAGCGTCCTTCGAATAGTTCCGGAGCCAAAGCAAGACAAAAAGAAAAAGCCTTCCAGTAGAAGGCTTTTGTCTAATCAATTAGGGGTGTGCTTATGATAATGGCTGACCGATAATTGGTGAGCCTGGCGGACTTTCCGCAAACCGAACCACCACAAGAACAGCATGAACGGAACTGCTCCATACAATAGATTATCGTAAGCATAAAGCGAAGCATTATAGGCGGTATGCAATAGCAAGGCCGCAAACAAAGCTGCCGCCAGCCACCATTTGCTCTCCTTTTTTTCGGTAAATTTTGCTTTGCCGTAATAAAAGCCCATGACCACACCGAATAAAGCATGGCTCGATACTGGCAGAAATGCCCGCAGGAAAGCCGCGCCAAGCCCGAACTCCAGAAGGTATAAAATATTTTCGACTGTGGCGAATCCGAGTGATAAACTCGCGCCGTATAAAATTCCGTCATACGGGTCTTCAAAATCAATATGGCGGAATACTGCTGCAAGCAAGACGATCCACTTGAAGAATTCTTCCAATAAACTCGAGAACAAGACGGATTTCACGAAGGTATTTTGGAATACATTCTCGGCTTCAAACACATATTGGATAAATAAAATCGGGAATGTCAGAAGAGCGCCGTATAAAAAGCAATGGAAGATCAGTTTCGACGGTTCTCCTGCAAATTGATCACGCAAATAAAAATAACTGAACAATGCGAGCCCGGGCGCAATAGCCACCGTCAACAGCTCTAACATAGACGCCCTCCTCCAATCACCCGTTGCTGTTAAATTTCAAATGCTTCCTTGTCGATTGCTTCATTGCCCGACAGCAGGATCGCCAATTTGATGCGCGCTTTCTTGCTGTCATAATCGCTGCCCAAAATGACGCCACGCGTCAGCAAATCGTGAGCGCTTCCGGGATAGCTGTAAGCCGGATAGGCATTGCCTTCTTCGGCGCTCGTCGTCAACACAACGGGAATACCGGATTTCACAGCGCGTTCGACCGCCTCCACCATATGAGGAGAAATCTGGCCGCGGCCAGCCGCTTCTAAGACGATGCCTTTCGATCCACTTTCAGCCAGCATTTCGACAATCGATCCTTCTTGGCCAGAGTAGCATTTGACGATATCGACACGCGGCATACCGCCTGGCACTCGATGCACTTCACGCAGCACCGGCTTTTGGTAGATGCGGACCTTGTCGTTATCGATAATGCCCAAATAGCCATGGCCAAATGAATCGAAGCCTTGCAAGTTGCTGGCATGCACTTTTTTGACATACTTTGCGCTGTAAATTCGCTCATTGAAGACGACCACCGTTCCAACGCCTTTGATTACCGGATCGACAGCAACATAAATCGAGTTGCGTAAATTAGAGTAAACGTCTGTCCCAACTGCTTCTGGCGCACGCTGGCTTCCTGTCACTACTACCGTCCGCTCATCGCCAACAGTCAAGTCGAGGAAATAAGCGGTTTCTTCCAATGTATCGGTGCCATGCGTCACTACGACCCCTGCCACTTCTGGGTCTTCCAATTCTTTCAAAATCGCTTCCTTAACGATGTTCATTTCACCAAAGCCAATATGCATGCTCGGCAGCTGATAGACGTCGATAACTTTCACTTCAATCTCAGAAGGCAATTGGCAAAGCTCTGCCAGATCTTTTCCAGAAATAGCGCCGGATTTCAACAAACCGTCGTCTGAAATGGCTTTACTTGCAATGGTGCCTCCTGTCGTAATTAACGATACTTTCTTTTTCATACTGCACCTCTTTTGGATAATCTAATCTGTTGAATTTTTCAGCGCTTGTTTTTTCGCAATCGCCGCTGCGATTTGCTGGCCGTGGAAACGGCCATTTTCGATAAAGATCTCGTTAGCATTGTTTCCGGCAGCGATGACACCTGCGATAAATAAATCCTCAACGTTCGTCTCCATCGTTTCTTCATTGAAAGATGGCCTGCCGCTTGCCGCATCGATGTCGATCCCCATCTGCCGGAGAAAGCTGTGATCTGGATGATAGCCAATCATGGCAAAAACAAAATCATTCGCGAAGGTTTCTTTCGTATCGTTCACGGTCAATTCCACTTCGCCTTCACGAATCTCATCGACGATGGAATCGAACAACATGGTAATTTCGCCTTGGCGCACGAGCCCGTCGAATTCCGGCAAAATCCACGGTTTGACACTTTTTGAATAACTGGTGCCGTGATAGGATACCGTCACTCGGCTGCCGGCTTTATGCAGTTCCAGCGCCGCGTCCACCGCCGAATTCTTGCCCCCGATCACTAACACGTCACAGTCGAAATAAGGATGCCCTTCCTTGAAATAATGCCTCACTTTCGGCAAATCAGCACCCGGCACTGCAAGCTTGTTTGGGTGGTCATAATACCCTGTCGCGACTATCACATATTTCGCCTTGTATTCATTTTTGGTTGTTTTAACAAAGAATCCGTCCGATTGTTCAATCGATATAGCTGTTTCAAATGCCCGTACATCTAGTGCGTGCCGCTTCACCACTTCACGGTAATAGACGAGCGCTTGATTACGCTTCGGCTTGCGGTCTTCGGTAATGAATGGCACGTCCCCGATCGACAATTTTTCGCTGCTGCTGAAAAATGTCTGATGCGTCGGATAATGATAGATGGCGTTGACGATATTTCCTTTTTCGAGAATGACGGGGTGCAAGCCCATTCTCTGTATTTCGATGGCGGCCGATAAACCGCACGGCCCGCCCCCTACGATAATGACATCTGCATGTTCCATTTCAACCACTCCTGTAATAATGTCCATATCCATCTTAGCCGATTGCAGAGCTTTGTGCCAAATGCTTGTTGCCCGAAGCAGGATGAATTTCAAGGACATGGTATTGCGCTTTCGCGCCCAGCCTTAACGGCAATGTCGTCGTGCCGAATCCATTACTGATGAGTTCGGTGATTCCTTGCGCAACAGTCAAAGAGCCCCGGTCGAATATTCCGAACGGCCCGAGCCTGATTTGGCCTCCATGAGTATGGCCGGCAATCATTAGGCTGACTGGATAATGTTGTTTTACGTGCTTAAAGACAAAAGGCGTATGGGAGATGAAAATGACGGAATCGCCTTTTTCGACAGTGCGAAAAGCATCTTCCACACTATGTTCCCGAAAAGCAAAATAATCGATTCCGGTCAATTTAAGCTTTGCATTTCCGAACAATTCAACCGATTCATCATCAAGTATGACGGCGCCTTGTTCTTCGAGCAATGCCCTCAATCGTTCTTCGCCGATTTCCCTGTCATTGTTTCCGAACACGTAATACACCGGGGCAAGTTCACTCAACACCCGCAAGTTTTCGCGGATGCGTCGTTCTGGAACTCCCCGTTCGACGAAATCCCCGCCGATGACGACAAGATCGACGTGATCGTCGAAGCTATCACGCCGAAGTTTGCGCCGGTGAACGTCGGAGATAAAAAGCAGCTTAAAAGGAGAAAATTGAGCGGTTCCCGACAACTGGACGACCGCCGCCTCCTTTTTTTCGCTGTGAGCGGCACGAAACATCCATGCCATTAGAGCCAAGCCCGCAAACCCGATGCGTAAAATCCATTTCATTATGTACATCCTTTCCGAAGCAACAAAAAAACATAAGCTGCGCTTATGTTTTCCTGTTCAAGCCGCTATTCAATCTTCAGTGATATCAAGAATACGGAAGCCGGATTTTTCCAGTTCCTTCGTGAATTTGTCGATATTGTTCTTTTTCTTAACCTTCAGGACAATGCGGCGCACCATTTTGTCCGTTTCATCAAACGTGACAAGTGAAACGACCGATTCCTTGTATTTCTCAATGATTTCCCCAAGCCGCCCAATGCGGCCTTCCGATTCAACGGATGTAACGGTAATGCGCACCCCGGATTGCTGCATGCCAAATGCGCTTTGCAATTGGTTGACGACATCGAAGCGAGTGACGATCCCTAGGAATTTTTCTTCGTCGACTACAGCGATAATCGGGAAATCACGTAATTCGACCAAGGCTTTTTCATAAACATCATCGATATTTAAGTAGACATCCTGATTGACCATAACATCCTTTACTTTAGTCGAACGGATAAATTCATCTTTTCTAGCATCTGAATAGAAGAAAGCCCGATACGCATGGTACCAAGTAAAGATTCCTTTAAATTTGTCGCCATCGACGACTGGCAACGCATCAACGGAATGCCGCTCTAGCAACTCCACACCTTTTTCCATCGTGTCTTCTGGATTCACTGTAATACATCTTTCTTTTTTCACTAATGCACTTTTAACAAACATCTGCTCACCTCTTTATTAGATTCTTTTTATCTTTTCCCTAACAGGAGGCATTTAATCTCGCCTTATGGCAAAATCAATGTTTGTCCAGGGCTGATATCGTTAGATGCCAATCCATTGGCCTGTTTGATTTTCTCAACAGCGGCCGCTGCACCGCTCGCGCCGTAATTATTGACTGCGATGCGGTAAAGCGTTTCACTCGATTGGACGGTTACTGTCTTGCCGCCGGCAGTCGGTGTTTCTTCCTGCTCTTGTTGCTGCTCTTTTTCTTTTTCTTCGGCTTGTGCACGTTGTTCAGCTTCAGCTTTTGCCTTTTCTTCGGCTTCGGCTTTGGCTTTGGCTTCAGCTTCTTCACGCGCTTGTTGTTCTGCCAGCGCTGTTTCCTTGGCTTTTTCCGCTGCTTGTTGTTCCGCGGCCGCCTGCTCTTTCTCTTTCGCTTTGGCAGCTGCCTTTTCTTCACGCTCACGCGCTTTTTCTTTCAGCTCTTGTTGTTCTTGCGCTTCTTTAGCTTTGGCATTTTTCTTTTCTTCTTCGTCTTTCTCCTGGTCGTCTGCAGCGGCAAGTACTGTGCTGTCAGAAGGTGGCTGGGAGTTCAGTTCGAAGCTTACTTCATTTTCGTTTGTTTTGGCAGTTAGCGTGTCATCCGGTTCAAAGTAAAACGCAACATAGATCAGCAAAGTGACCGGAATCAAGATAAAGATGAAAAACAAGGAAGGTAATAATAAACCCCTGCTTTTTGGCTTGGGCATTTGGCGTGCGCGCCTCGTCAATTCTGCCATTCGTTCCTGTGACAATTCCTGGCGATTCTTTTCCATTGATTCATGATAATTATCGTTTCCCATTTTCACGACTACCCCTATCTGTACTAATATATCTATTATGACGAAAAAAGGCTTATTTGTAAATAATAGAAATACAGATTTTCATATAGGAAGAAGGACCTTCAAGCGCTCTTTCCAAGACCCTTTTGGCGAAGCTTTCGGTTCACTGTGAAGGCCTTTGAAGAGACTGTAGTCAATCCCATGAAAACTGCAGCAATTAGGCGGTATTTCAAGGTTTTCCTGGTCGAAGCTCCTGCTGATGTATTGCCGTATGCAAGCGCTTGTGTGGACTAGCCCACGGATGGAGGCAGCTTGCCGTTGTTTTTCTTTTTTCAATTGTTCGATCTGGTTCAATGTGCCTCCAAGCGGGAGGCGCTCACGCCAATAGGAAATGATGCGATACGCCGTTTCCCTGATCATCCCCTGCTCGATCAATTGTTTTGCTTCTTCGCCCCGCTCATAAATCAGTTCAATTTCATGTTTTTCAGGCAAATCATCCATGATTAGACTCTCTACGAGCCGCTCGTCCCCTGCGGCATACAATAAAGTCGCAAGTGAAGGCAAAGAATCCCGGCCGGCGCGCCCCACTTCCTGAACATATCCTTCTATAGAAGAAGGCAATTGGAAATGGATGACTTGGCGGATATCGGGAATATGGACCCCCATGCCGAACGCATTGGTCGCACATACCCACTCCAGCTCCTTATTGGCAAATTGCTGCTGGACAAAAATTCGGTCCTGCTGCTCCATCCCGCCGTGATAAAATGCCGCCCGTATGCCGAGAGCGAGAATTCGCTCCGCCAATTCCTGCGATTTCCGCCGCGTTCCGGCATAAATGATGCCTGGTCCTCCATATGTCGCCACTATGTTTAATAGTTCTTCCAATTTATCGCTGTCATTGTCGAATTTGCGGATATCGTAGCTGATGTTCTTTCGGTCCATCGGATGTGAATAGACGAACGGGTCAATCAATTTTAAATAACGCTTAATTTCATCTGTTACTTTATCGGTCGCCGTTGCGGTCAGCGCCAAGGTTTGTGGATTGCCAAGCTTGGGCAGGACCTCTGCAATGCGCAAATAGTCCGGACGGAAATCGAAGCCCCATTGAGAAATGCAATGTGCTTCGTCCGCAACAAGCAGCGAGATGCCAAGTGCATTCAATTTACCGAGTACATATGGCTGTACAAGCATTTCAGGAGCGATAAAGATGAATTTATAAGTGCCGAGCGTGTTCCAAACCCTTTCGCGATCTTCCGGTTTCATAAAGGAATTGATGGCAATGACCGATTTTTCTCCCATCTTCTTTAATTGGGCAACTTGGTCTTGCATCAGCGATAAAAGCGGCGAGACGATAATGATGGCGCCTGGCAAGATTTTCCCGGGCAGCTGGTAACACAGCGATTTCCCCATTCCGGTCGGCAACAGCGCCAGCACATCACGCCCCGCCAGCACTTGCTCGATCACTTGTTTTTGGCCAGGGCGGAATTCTGTGTAGCCATAAGCGTCGTATAATAACTTTTCAAGATTCATGTGACGTCACCTCTCATCGCTAGCGCCAGCCGGATTTGAAAATAACTGGCTTCCGGCAACCGTTCTTTGATATCCCGCAAGCGCATCGTCTTCAACTCCTTGCTGATATGATGGATGGATTGAAATAAGCGCTCATCCATAAAGGGCGCAGAGCTGAACGCTGGATCGTTCATCGCCATCTCCACGAAATGATCCTCGATTGTACTTGTTTTCAGTTGCCGAAGCTCAGCAATCTGCTGAAGCGAAAATCCTCGTTCGGACAAGTTTTGCGTTCGTTTTGCTGATTCCGTCAAAGCGGATTGCTGGATGATGCCTTCAAGCAAACCCGCGAGCAAGGGATATTCCATGCCTTCAAGAACGTCCAGCCATGCATGCAATGCTTCGACAGCGGCAATTTTCACATCTATCGGCAAGAGGCCATGCTCCATGGCCAATTGATCCCAAGTGAGCCCACCGACACCACACCCCGACAACCGCTCCATTAGGATAGCTTTATGGGCTTCGCTTGTTTTTGCTAATGCTAAGCTGTTTTCGAGTTGGTTTTTGAACGCTTTTTGAACAGCGGATGAACGAAAGTCGATGCGCTTCAAATAAGCCTTGGCCCACGCCTGTACCGTTTCATCGCTGACGACTGGATCAAAGCGCTTTTGGCCTTGCATGAAATTGGACATCGTCTGGACCACCAACGATAGTCGCGCAAAGAACCGATTTTCATTGCCCCTGTACTTCCAGCCGTTCAAGGGCGCAGGTGGAATTTCAAGAGCGAATGCAGAGCCATGGAGCTGGACCTTGTTGTCATTCGGAATCAACAAGCCTTGCGCCTGCAACCTGTCAATGGACGCTAGATAGTCTTGCTTGTCCAGTTTAGGGAGCACTGCAAAATAAGGATGCAGCTTAAAATAGCCAATATCCTGAATCGTTTGCCCTGATTTCTTTCCTTTAATTAAATGATAAGGGGAAGAAACGGTCCGTTGACCGTCTACCGCTTTCATAATCGCTAAAACGACTTCATCGAATCGCACTGAATTACCCTCCTGGCGGTTTTGGGTTGAAAAAATCACGAAATATCTATAGAATAAACACGATAGTATAACTGAACTTGTTCGGAGATAAAGGAGAGGAACTGGAATGGCTAAATATACCATTGTTGATAAAGATACGTGTATCGCATGCGGAGCTTGCGGAGCGGCAGCACCAGACATTTACGATTATGATGATGAGGGCATCGCCTTTGTTATTCTTGATGATAACACGGGGACTGAACAAGTGCCAGATGAGCTGATGGAGGATATGGAGGACGCATTTGAAGGATGCCCGACCGATTCCATTAAAGTTGCAGATAAGCCATTTGAAGGAGATCCACTTAAATACGAAGACTGATCAAAACATAGTCAATAGAAAAAGCGGCCGGAAGAATTATCTTCCAGCCGCTTCTTTTTATGATAAGTAATAGGAACGTTGTTTTTCTATCCATGTATGCATGCTGCCGAAGATCAACAAGACGACGGTCGTAAGCGCCAAGCCTTTGATCAAGTTAAAAGGCAAGATTCCGAGAACAATGGTCGTGTAGAATGCGTTTCCGGTCTGTTCAGGCATATTCAGGAAATACGTATACATCGGTAAGAACACGAAATAATTCAGCAAACTCATGCCAATTGCCATCGTCAATGTACCGATGATTAACCCGAATGCGATTCCTTTTTTTGTGGAAACTTTACGGTAAATGGCATAGACCGGCAAAATGAACAATAGGCTCGTCGCAAAATTCGCCATATGCCCTACAGGCACGCCAGTCGGGCTCCCTGAAAAAATCCAGTCCAATACGTTTTTAAAGAATGCTACCAAGACGCCAGCTACTGGCCCCATCGTGATCGCAGCGATCAACGCTGGCACGTCACTAAAATCCACTTTCAAAAATGCTGGCAACGCCGGCAGCGGAAAATTGAATAGCATCAACACAAATGAGATGCTGCTCAACATCCCGATGACGATCATCGATTGCAATTTCTTGTTCTTCATGTTCCTCTCTCCTTGTCGTGATTCACCAGAAGAAAGGTTCGGAGCGCATGCTGCCCTAAAAAATCCCTTAAGCAAGAGTCGCTTAAGGGAGAGTCAGGCACACTGAATAAACGGTCCGTTGTTAAAAAACGGCATGCGTCCGCACCTTCACCTTCTCCCATCCAGACTATACTGTCGGCTTTGGAATCTCACCAAATCCTGCTTTTTACGGCTCGCGGGCTGATGGACCATGATGTCCAATTACCGCCGGTAGGGAATTGCACCCTGCCCCGAAGATGAATCGATATTTTTTTATACAAGTTAATCTTATAAAAAAAAGACCGCAATGTAAACCATACTGCTTACATTGCGGTCTTTTTTATTTTTCTGGCCAGTCAATGCGGTTGGGCGAAACTGGCAGTTCCAGTTCTTTAGAGAAATCGAAGCCTGCCCATTCCGATTGGATAGTATTGGATATCGCCAGCGATGAACCATATGATTCTGCCGTGAGCGCCATGCTTTCGATCATCTGCATCGCCGCCGCTTTATCCAGTGTCTCCAAATCCAATTGCTCTTCAAATATCAAGTCGGCGTTTGCCCCGTCCACTTCGACGCGGTAGCTGACCCCTTCAGGAACCGGCGAACGGTAATCGTCATTCGGTGATTGCTGAAGCGCCAGTAGCGCATCTTTTACATTCCCAGGCGACATGCCGTAAGCCGGCGCCAAATAAGCTTCACCTGCAGACGATTCTAGCAAATAAAAACTTTGCCCCTTTTCGCCCGGAACGAGTGGTTCCACTGTGCCCATATGGGATAATTGCGCCGCCTCGCCAGCTTCATTCAAGACGCGAATCTCTTGTTGATTCATGAACGTTTCCTCCAGGCTGTAAAGATACAGCGAAGTGGAAGCTGAACCTTGATCGTAGGTTTGGCTATTCGGAAGGAAATGGCTGATGGTCGATCCGTTTTGCTGGAGCTCGCCTTCATATGGATGATAGTCATCAAAACCCAACCCGGATTCATCGATTTGCCCGGAGAATGTTTCATATAACTCGAGCGCAGTTGGCTCTGCCATATCGGTCAGTTGTGTTGGAATGACGAAACTGACCGGCACAACATAACCGTGATAAGCAAGCCCAATGCGCAACACATGTGCATCTTCCAGTTCGCTTTCATAAACTGCGCTCCGCTGTATTTGCGGGTCTTCCGGAGCCAAACTTACTGCCTCGTTAGGCTCTTGATTATCTCCTTGCGCTTGTTCAGCCTGTTCCGTCTGAGCTTCATCTGTCGCCATCGTCGACTCCGCGTCCCTGCTTTCAGTCTCACTGCTGCTAGAGTCGGTGCCATTCTGCTGCAGCAATGAGGCTACGAGCACCGAGATGCTCAGGAATGCGACGATAGCAACCAGCAGCGGCAGCCAGCGCTTTGGCTGCCTTGGAGTTTGTTCTTTATGGGAAAGCTTTTTATACACTTCGGCTTTGGGGCGCTTGTCTTGTATTTTGGGGAAATCGCGCAACAAATTTTCGATTTCTTCATCGTTCCATTTGTCATTCGGCATATTCTCCTCCCCCTTCTGCTTCTAGTAGTTTTTGGCGGAGGGACCGGATTGCCCGGTGCTGTGTCGTTTTGACTTTGCCTTCCGACCACTCCAGGACTTCAGCAGTTTCCGCAATGGAGAGATCTTGGAAATAACGCATAATGATGACCAGTTTCTGATCACCTGTACACAAATCGAGCATTCGGTACAAGCGGACCTTGTCTTCATTGAGCAATGAAACTTCTTCAGGTATTCGTTCAGTTGATACCAATTGCTGGGTTTCCCAGTCAAAAAAATCCATCGAATGCTTTTTCCTCACTGCCGTCTTGCGAAAATGATCGATGGCGACATTTTTGGCGATTGAAAAGAGCCAGGTCTTTTCTGAACTCTTTCCTTGGAACCGGTCGTAAGCGCGCAACACCCTCACATAAACTTCATGCATCAGATCTTCTGCCACATGCCGGTCCTTCACTAAATACACCAAAAACTGAAAGACATCTTGATGATATTGATCGTACAGCCGATGAAACACGGAGTCATTCACGCAACTCCCCCCGTTCCTTGGATTAGTCGTCACGACAACAGAAAAGTTACATCGCCTTCAGCGGCAATGTGAAGATAAACGAAGTGCCTTCGCCAAATTTGCTTTCGGCGCGGATTTCGCCTGAATGCGCTTTGATGATATTGCTGGCAATCGCGAGGCCGAGACCTGTGCCGCCTTTGCCGAGCGTTCTTGCCTTATCGGCTTTATAGAAGCGCTCAAAGACGAACTCCAAGTCTTTTTCTGTAATTCCAGCGCCTGTATCGTTGATCGAAACTTTTGCGTAGTCTCCCATATTTTCGACATGCACTTGCACTTGCCCTCCCTGCGGAGTATGGCGAAGTGCATTATCGATCAAATTCGTCATGACCTGTTCGATGCGGTCTTCATCCAGTTCGGCTGCCGCCCAGTCGTCGAGTTCTGTCGTGAAGCTTAGTTCGATGCCTTTCTCTTTCGCAGCTTGGCTGAATTTCAAGCTCATCCGCTCGAGGGCATTATTGAACTGCACCAATTCTTTGTAGAGGCGCATATGGCCTGATTCCAATCGTGCCAAGTTCAATAGGTCCGTGACGAGACGTCCCATGCGCTGGGATTCTTCATAGATAATTTTGGTCATTTCGTTGCGTTCTTCTTCGCTTGCGCCAACGTCATCGAGTAAGGCTTCGCTATAGCCCTGGAGCATGGCAATCGGCGTCCGCAATTCATGAGATACATTGGCAATGAAATCTTCGCGCAGCTTCTCAAGGCGGTGCTGTTCCGTCATATTATGGAGCACAGCCACTGCCCCGCGAATGCTTTCGCCGCTGTAAAGCGGGCTGAAATTAACCGCATAGTAAGCGCCTTCGATTTCAAGCTCTTCCTCGATTTCCTCCTGGAATGTCAGGACGTGGTCGAGCATATGCAGCATTTCCGATGGCAACGCATTGGCATCGGTCGTGCCGTCTTTGAAGAGCCATTGCTGCAGCAGCTTCTCTGCCGGCGGATTGCTCAACAGGATTGTCTTATCCTGGTTGAATGTGATTACGGCATCCGCCATCGAAGTCAAGATGCTCGATAATTGCTCTTTTTCCTGATTGATCACTTCCAAGTGATGTTTTAATTGGCGTCCCATCTGGTTAAAGGCAATCGCCAATTGGCCAATTTCATCTCCAGACGATACTTTCACTTTTGTATCGAAATTCCCTTTCGCCAACTCAAATGCCCCTTCGCGCATATTGCGCAGCGGGGAAGTGATGCGGGTGGATAGGAAAAATGCGAAAAACGTCGTCAGCAATAACGCGATAAATGCTGAGAGGAAAACGATATTGGTCGTTCTTTCAGCCGTGCGGTCCATCACTTCCAATGATTGGTAAATGAAAACCGTCCCGTGAAGCTCATCGCTGGTTTGAAGGGGCGAAGCCATGACGATATACGATTCCATGCGGTCTGCTTCCGATAAAGACGGCAAGAGCATTTCCTTCGTCACGGTTTCATCGCTTTCGAACACTGTTTGAAATTCGTTTTCGCTGACAATCTTTTCCCTAATCTCTTCGCCATTCAAGCCATCATGCAAATAATAGGAAATTTCCCCTGGTTCTTCAGCGATGACCGCATTGGTTTCAGGCCCTAACACCTCGTCAACAATAGACAAATTGTCTTCATTGCCATGATCATTGAAGATTCTCGCGATCATATTGGCTTCGTTATGAAGGGATTCTTCCACTGTTTCGCTATGGAAATTCCCGAGAAACTCCAATAGCAGCACCGTCACAATAAACAGGACAAAGGAAACGAGAAGCAAAATGGTTACCCACAGCTTCCCGACGATGCTATTCCATATTCTATTCATTGCCAACCTCGAATTTGTATCCGACACCCCATACGGTGACGATCATTTTAGCAGCGGATTCGGAAACGCGGTTCAATTTTTCACGCAAGCGTTTGACATGAGTGTCCACGGTACGCAAATCGCCGAAAAAGTCATAATGCCATACTTCTTTGAGCAAATGCTCCCGGTCGAACACTTTATCCGGAGATTTTGCCAAGAAATATAAAAGTTCATACTCTTTTGGTGTCAAATTCACTTCAACCCCGTCCGCTGTCACGCGGTGTGCATCGTGGTCGATCGTAAGATGCGGAAAGACGACCAAGTCTTTAGACACAGTCGAACTTGTAGAAGGCGAATAAGCAGACGACCGGCGCAAAATCGCTTTTACGCGCAGCACGACTTCCCGCGGGCTGAACGGCTTGACGATATAATCATCCGCTCCGGATTCAAACCCTTCTACGCGGTTTGCTTCCTCCCCTTTGGCCGTCAGCATGATGATCGGCGTCATTTTCGTCTCTCGAAGTTCGGTTGCCACTTCGATGCCATCTTTTTCCGGCATCATGAGATCAAGCAGGATGCAATGGTAATCCGTCTCCATCGCTTTTTCCAATGCTTCCACGCCGTTTTCGGCTTCTTCCACCATATATCCTTCACGTTCGAGATACATTTTCAACAGGCGGCGGATTCTTTCTTCATCATCCACTACAAGAATTGTAATTTCTTCAGACATCCTAATCCCTCCAACTTTCATCTCTATAACTTTCATTGTACCGATAAGGGTCCCAAAAATAAACGAAAAGCCTTTTCCTATGGAAGGAAAAGGCTTTTTGTCGTCAAGCGTATGAATGCAGTCCGGCAATAATCAAGTTAACTGCCACCAAGTTGAACATGATGATGACAAAACCGATGACTGCGAGCCAAGCAGACTTTTCGCCTGCCCAGCCTCTGCCAAGCCGCAAGTGCAAATACGCTGCGTAAAACAAGAATGTAACGAGTGCCCACACTTCTTTCGGGTCCCAGCCCCAGAAGCGCGACCAGGCGATTTGCGCCCAGATCATGGCAAAGATCAACGCCCCGAGTGAAAAAATCGGGAAGCCGATGATGATCGAACGGTAATTGATCTCATCCATCAGCTGCAGATTGACGTTCTTCGTAAATGGCTGCAGCATTTCGGAAATGCGTTTGCGGAAGATGAGCCGGATCAATGCGTAAAGCACCGTCCCGACCGCGACCGACCAAAGTACAGTCGTCAATTTCCCGGCATGGACAATCGGCGGCATTTCCAATAACGGCGTAAACGCGCCGTCTGTCATTGGCTCGAATTCGTTCATCCCGAAAATCGCCGGCATATTGTAAGTAATTTCTGAAGGCTGCCCGTCTTTATTGACATAAGCGAAATCCGCTTCATAATTCGTCAAGGTAAAGAATGTGCTGGTCACAACAAAGCCCAGGACCAAGACGAGTGAATACATGATAGCCTCAAGCCAAAAGCGCTGCTTCGACTTTTTCTTTTGGTCGACGACTTTGAGCAAATAAATCAACCCAGCTGCCGCACTGATCGCGAGAATCCCTTCTGCGATGACGACCGTGATCACGTGAATCGCCAGCCAGTTTGTCTGAAGAGCCGGGATCAACGGGCTCACTTCACTCGGGAACATGCTTGCGTAAGCGATGATCAATAACGCGATCGGCAAAACGACCATCCCGAGTACTGCTGTTTTATACAACGCATAAAGAATGATGAATCCGCCGACAAGCGTCATTCCGAATGCTGTCGTGAATTCGAACATATTACTGATCGGTGCATGGCCTGTGACCATCCACCGCGTGATGAAATATCCTAATTGCGCAATAAAGCCGATGACCGTGATGGTGATAGCAACTTTACCCCAGCGCTGTTCAGATCTGTAGGTGCCTTTTTTATTGCCTTTTACAGCCCCACCGAATACGAATGTTGCGATCAGGTAGGCGATGAAGGCTACGAATAATAGATTGGAACTGATATCGGCTAATGTCATGTCAATTGTTCACCTTCCCTTTTCTCCTGTGCTTCCATGTCTTCCTGTTGGTCGCGATATGCCGGAAGAGAAGCGTGTTCAGTCACCTGGTCCAGATCTTTTTTCAGACCGAACCAGTTTTTGTTCGTATGGCCCGCAAGTAAAATGCTGCCATCCGCCTGCTGCTGGATCCAGAAGCGGCGGTGGTTGAAGTACATTCCTTGCGCGACGCCGATCATGAAGATTAAGCCGCCGAGCCCGAGAATCGGCAAAGTGCGGTCTTTGCGAACCGTCAAGCCGGATGCATCCCGCGTCTCGACTCCTTGGAAGGCAAGCTTATAGTCGTTATCGCCCAATGGTTCAACTGTGTTCTGAATGGTAATAAAACTAGTTTCACCGTCCGGTGTATCGGGCGTCGTCATTTTCACGAGGAAGCCCGGGTTTTTCGGCAGCGGTGTCGCTGTTTGCGGTTCACCGTTTTCAAAACCGGAGAAATCAGGATAATAACCAAGCAATTCCACAACAGAGCCGTCTTCGAGCTCATAATTGGTTTCAGGATTCACCAAATCGATCGTTAACTCTCCTCGGCTTTCACCTGTTTCCTTATTCTGAAGCGCAAAACTCATCGTTTTCAGCTCATCTTGTTGGAAATCCATCTGATACAAAGCGTAGCCGTCGAATTTGAACGGCTGGTTGACGCGGATGGCGTGTTCTTCCACCATTTCCATATCCGCTGTATCGCCGGGCAATGCACCTTCAGGAATTTTGTAGAGAACGACATCCGTCTGGTAGTTTTTCGCTACCGTTCCGACGCGGTCGATCGCTTCACCGAACTTTTCTTCCTCGCCTTCACCTGTGTAAGTTTCCAAAGTAAAGCCTTTGCTTTCTAACACATAGCCAGGGGCATCGGGAATTGCACGCGTTTCGCCTTCACGGATCCACAGTGTTTCATCTACATAAAAACCGGGCATCATGCGCAACATGACGCCGAATAGGAAGATAATCAGACCAATATGGTTGACATAAGGGCCCCACCGCGAAAAACGGCCTTTTTCAGCAAGCAAGCCATTTTTATCGGTCGACACCTTATATTTCAAATCGGCCAGTTTTTCTTCAGCTTTTTTTAAGGTATCCGGGTCTCCCGGCCCTTCCGCCAAAATACGCTGTTTGCGCATAAAGCTGGAATGGCGCAGCACGCGCTGGTTCTTCAAAGATCTATAGAGCGGCACAAACCGGTCTAGGCTCGCAATGATCAACGAGATCGCAAGCATGCCGACCAACCCGATAAACCAGAAGGAATTGTATAAATCATGGAAGCCAAGCGCATGATATACAGTCCCGACACTTCCATAGATATCAGTGTAATAAGCTTCGATATCCGCTTCTGTCGTTGCCGGCACGTATTGTTTCTGTGGCAGGATCGTGCCGAGGGCAGCAGCGATCAATAAAACGATAATGATTCCGACGCCAACTTTAACGCTGGAAAAGAAATTCCAAATTTTGTCGATGATCGACTTGTTATAGGTTTGGGAACGTCTTGCCGTTCCTTCATAGCGCATGTCCGCCAATTGTTTGTTTTGTTCCTGTTCATTGAGCGGCCGGCCGCACGATTCACAGAGAACCGTTCCTGGCGGGTTTTCATGGCCGCATTTGCAAATCAATTTGTCCATCCCAAAAATCTCCTTATTCAGGTTTGATTTCTTCCATAAAACCTGCGATATCCTGCTCTGTCATTTCACCGGTTACGATGCGCTGGATTTCGCCTTGCGGATTCACCAGCATGGTCGTTGGAAGCGGGCGGATATTATATGCAGTCATGACGCTTTTATCACGGTCGATGACAATCGGGAAGTTAAGTCCGTATTGACGGGCAAACGTCTCTACTTCAAAATTCGATTGCGCAATATTCACCGCAAGGACTTGGACGCCTTGATCTTCATATACTTCGTACTGGTTGGCCATCGCGGGCATTTCCTTGATGCACGGTTCACACCATGTGCCCCAGAAATTAAGGAACACGCCCTGCCCTTTATAATCGGACAGCTTATGCGTTTCACCGTCAAGATCCGTCAGCGTAAAATCCGGTGCCGGATCTCCCACTTTCAGCACTTCCACTTCATCGGCCGTCACACTATTGTAGATCGTATAACCAATGGCCGCGACCAATAGCAGTAAAATAACGGACCGCATGATCGTCCGGTTTTTCTTTTTGTTTCTTTTTTTCTCCGTACTCATAAAGATCCTCCTTCGAAGGATTGGATGCACATCAATTATAGCAAAGTTTCAATGAGCGCCTGCCCACAGTTTTGAAGGGTTTGTGAACGTTAGCGGCGTTTGCCGGTATCTGCAAGCACACGCAGCTGCTTCACTTCATGGGGGCTGAGCTCTCTCGATTCCCCAGCGTTCAAGCTATGCAATGTCAAAAATGCGAATTGTTCACGGCTTAGCTTCTGTACCGGGAAGCCGATCGCCTCGAACATGCGGCGGACTTGGCGGTTGCGTCCTTCATGGATTGTAATTTGGACAATCGCTTTTGCCGCTTTCGTGTCGGCTGACAATAATTTCACTTTTGCCGGTGCTGTCATGCCGTCTTCCAATTTGATGCCGCGTTCAAGTTTCTGGAGATCTTCCTTGGTTGGAATGCCTTTTAAGCGCGCGACATAGGTCTTATCAATCTCGAATTTCGGATGTGTCAGGCTATTGGCGAATTCACCATCATTCGTTAATAACAATAATCCTGAGGTGTCGTAATCGAGACGGCCGACAGGATAGATGCGTTCCTCGACGTTCGGGAAGAAATCCGTTACGACTTTGCGGTTCTTATCATCGGACACTGCCGATATGACGCCGCGCGGCTTGTATAGTAAAAAGTAAACTTTGCGTTCTTTTTCCATTTGGACGCCTTCGACTTCGATTTTATCGGACGGTGTCACTTTGACACCCAATTCTTTTACAGTTTTTCCATTAACTTTTACTTTACCATCTAAAATCATTTGTTCTGCTTTGCGCCTAGATGCAATTCCTGCATGCGCCATCACTTTTTGCAATCTTTCCATTTCCAGTTCACCCCATCTAATTAAATACCGGCTGCATAGGCAGCCGACTCACGTTCTTCGCGGTCTTTCTAACCGGAATTATGGCATAATTCCAGCCAAAGAGAAAGCGCATCGCTCAAAAGAAAAGAAGACTGTTAATGCGTCCCAGTCTTCCCAGTAAGCTCCTATGCATTTACTTCTTCTTTGAATGCTTCTTGAAATTTTGTCATGAAGAGATCAGTGTCTTCTTCCGGTTCTTGTGTCATTTCTTCAGGCAACGGAGGCAATTCCTCTAAATTTTTCAAGCCGAAATAATTGAGAAATTCGTCGGTTGTGCCATACAAGATGGCACGGCCCGTTCCTTCAGCACGCCCACATTCCTGGATCAAGCCCTTGGCTGCGAGCGTCGCCAGCGCTTTTTCGCTCTTCACGCCGCGTAAATCCTCCAGCTCGACCCGGGTAATCGGTTGTTTATAAGCTACGATTGCCAGGACTTCAAGCGAAGCCTGCGACAACGATTGTGGAGTCGGGTTTTCAACCAGCTTCTGAATGGTTTCCGCCATTTCCGGCTTGGTTACCAATTGATACACGCCTGCCAATTCTTTTAGCGTCACGCCAAAAGCATCCTCACTGTAGCGTGTTTTTAGCTCCAAAAGCGCCTGCTCCACTTGTTCTGCATCAGCTTCCGTCAAAAACTGCAATTGGCTGAAACTCAAGCCATCGTCTCCTGTGACAAAAAGCAATGCTTCAATTTGGCCTAAAAGGTTCTTCTTCATCTTGCCACGTTTCCTTTCTCAGTTCCACCGACAATTCGGTGAAATTCTTTTGCTGTTCGACCGCAATTACTTGCCGCTTCATCAACTCGAGCAAGGACAAAAACGATACGACGAGCACCGCCTGGTCATCAGACGGGAAAAGTTCGGAAAAATTAGCCCGCCCTTTAAAAGATTTTAGCCGTGCGACCATCGAGCCCATCTGTTCTTTGATGGATACTTCCTGGCGTGCGACACGCGTCGAAAGCGGCGCCCTCAATTGCTTTCGGCGCAGCATCTTCTGGAATGCCCCGAGCATATCATAGGCATTGGCATCACACTCCATGGCATCGGGCTGCTGGAGTTCCGACAAATCCGCAGGCGCTTTTGAATAAAGCACTGCCCGTTCATTCTCCAGTTTCTTCAGTTCACCAGCCGCTTCTTTGTATTTTTTGTACTCAATCAGCCGCGACACCAATTCGTCGCGGGGATCTTCATCATCGAATTCATAATCGACTTCATCGATTTCCCCTTCATGCACCGGCAGCAGCGTCTTGCTCTTAATCGCCAGCAAAGTCGCCGCCATCACCAAGTATTCACTCGCCTCATTAAGTTCGAGCACTTGCATTGCACGGATATGCTCCATATACTGTGTAGTGATTTGAGAAACGGGTATATCGTAAATATCGATTTCCAAACGATGAATTAAATGCAATAATAAATCAAGCGGGCCTTCAAAGGCGTCCACTTTCACTTTATAAGACATGTGACTACCACCTGACTGTTCATATTCCTACTATACTTGATTATAGAAGAAAGGAGATTGAAATGCATCCGCTTAACCATCCTTTATTCCTTCAGTACATCATCCACTTCAATGATGAAAAAGATTATTTCGAATGCCATGAAGTCGGCGAAGAGTATTGGAAACAAATCGCCCCGAAAGACAAAACGCATCCACTGACCGGGTGGATCCAATTGGCGGTCGGCATGTACCATTGGCGCCGCAGCAATTATCCCGGAGCACTACGCTCACTTATACGGGCCAAACCGAAACTCACTGAAGCAGGCATTTGGACCGAGGGCTTCGACCAGCAGCAATTGACACGGCTCCTTACCGAATCGATACAGGGAGTCACAGACCGCGAGCCATTCGAGCACCGCGACCTGCCCCTTGTGCCAGGCGAGCTTGTCCAGGCAATCGAAGAAAGGAAGCACCAATACTTGGCCCCTGCACACGATGAGCATTATTTGATGCACAAGCACCGGTTGCGTGACCGGTCGGAAATCATTGCGCTCCGGCAACAGAAAAAAAGGCGGAACCTTTAAGAATTAAAGGCCGCCTTTTTTTACTGGGCATTTATTCAGGAAAGCTTCGGTTTCATCTGTAGCGCGCATTTCCCGGTGCTGCATCATGTCTTGAATCTTATCAATCATCTGATGTCCGATCCCGTCGCCCCGATGGGATGGATTCACCGACACGTGATGGATGGTGTAATGATCATCTGCGACTTCCACACCTAACAACCCCACAAAATCGTCCTCTTTTTTCCATAGGAACAATTGCCATTCTGGGTTTTCTTCATAGATGTGCATGGTCTGCTGCAGCTTTTTCAGTTCGCGTTCTTTGGGCATGAACGACAATAAGCCCATGGCGATCTTTTCAAATGATTTTTTGTATCTGTATAACA
Organism: Planococcus sp. MSAK28401; assembly: GCF_018283455.1. Lineage (NCBI taxonomy): Bacteria > Bacillati > Bacillota > Bacilli > Caryophanales > Caryophanaceae > Planococcus > Planococcus alpniumensis. Next base: position 1,999,741 of record NZ_JAAMTH010000001.1, read on the forward strand.
TAATTGATCCCTCATTTTCATCTTAAAAGCAGCTTTACCCATACTACTATAAACTCCCCAATAACTCAAGTTTACGCAGGATTAGCCGCCTGTGAGATTGTCTGCAAAGAATAGCCAGTAGGCGATGCCCCAGGCGAACGCCATCAACAGGACGAACAGGAACAGCATAATGTTCTGCTTTCTCAACGCTTAGCCTCCTCTTGCATATAACCCACTTCATTCTTCACCAAGTCTTCAAAACTTTCCCGCCGAATAACGATCTGATGCTTGCCGCCTTCTGCAAAAACGACTGCCGGCCGGGTGATCCGATTGTAATTGCTCGCCATGGAATAGCCATATGCACCGGTACAGAAAACAGCTAGGATGTCGCCGGCAAAAACTTCCGGCAACTGGGCTTCTTCGATGAGCTTATCGCCGGATTCACAGCATTTCCCGGCAATTGTATAAACTTGTCCCGCCTGTTCTTGAGCACGATTGGCAAGCAAGGAGCTGTATTTCGCCCCATACAGAGCAGGGCGGATATTATCGGACATGCCGCCGTCGACCGCTGCATAGCGGCGGGTGTCGGGCACGTCTTTTGTCGATCCGATCGTATAGAGCGTCGTGCCAGCGTCACCGATCAATGAACGGCCCGGCTCGATCCAAATTTCCGGCACCGGGAACCCGGCCTCTTCGGATGCGATTTTGACCGTGCGGATCATGTCTTTCACATACACGGCAGGCTCAAGCGGAGCGTCTTCTTCCGTATAGCGGATGCCGAAGCCGCCGCCTAGATTCAATACACTGCATGTGTAGGAGTGGTCTTGTTTCCATGTCGCCATTTTCAATAGCAATTTTTCAGAAGCCATCTGGAATGCCGCGGTTTCAAAAATTTGCGACCCGATATGGCAATGGAGCCCGATCAACTCGAGATGTTCGTGTGCATAAGTTTCCTTGAAAGCACGGTCTGCCTGGCCGTTGTTCAAATCAAACCCGAATTTCGAGTCTTCCTGGCCGGTCGTGATGTAGTCATGGGTATGGGCTTCAATGCCTGGCGTGACGCGCAACAAGATGTTCATCTTCTGTTGGCGCCGTTCCGCTGTTTTTTTCAGCAGCTCGATTTCATGGAAATTATCGACGACGATGCAGCCGATTTCTTCATCAAAAGCCATATCAATTTCCGCTTGGCTCTTATTATTACCATGGAAATGGATTTTCTCTTTCGGGAATCCGCTTTGGATTGCCGTGTAAAGTTCACCGCCGGACACGACATCGAGCGACAGCCCTTCTTGTGCTGCGACTTGATAGATGGCGATGCCGGAGAAAGCTTTGCTGGCATAAGCGACTTGATAGCCGACTTGTTCGTTTTCGAATGTTTTTTGGAATGCCTGTGCGCGTTCACGGAATAGCGCGATGTCATAGACAAAAAGCGGTGTGCCGTATTGTGCTGCAAGATCTACCGCGTCTACTCCCCCGATTGTCAAATGGCCATTTTCGTTGATTGATTGTGTCCCGTATAGATGCATGTCGACTCCTCCTGAATGGGCTATGTATAGTAAAAATCTTGCTGAGCCTAGACCCAGCAAGATTCGTTTAATCGGTGATCAAAGCAGAGACGAGTTGAATCGCTTCAACCGGCTCGTTTGAATACTCGATACTATTGTATAACATTTCCTGGCATTCCGCGAGGTCCTGTGTATTGGAATAAATTGTGGCCAAAGCTTCGCCTTTTTTAACGAAATCGCCGACTTTCTTGTTGAGCATCAAACCGACCGACAGATCGATGACCGAATCCTTCGTTGCACGGCCTGCGCCAAGCACCATGGCCGCTGTCCCGATTTCATCTGCTTCCATAAAGGAAATATAGCCGTCCTGTTTCGCCGGAAGTTCGGTGACAAATTTCGCTTGAGGCAACAAGCTAAGGTCATCCACTACAGCCGGGTTACCGCCCTGGTCTTCGATCAATTGGCGGAACGCTTCTAGTGCTGAGCCGTCTTTGATGACACCTTCTAACATGGCACGCGCCTCTTCCAAAGTGTCCGCTTTGCCACCGACAACGACCATTTGGCTGCCGAGCACTAGACACAGCTCCGTCAAATCTTCTGGCCCTTTTCCTTGCAGCGTTTCAATCGCTTCTTTCACTTCCAGCGCATTGCCGATTGCAAATCCTAGCGGCTGGCTCATGTCTGAAATGATAGCCATTGTTTTGCGCCCTGTCGCATTGCCGATGCCAACCATGGCATGTGCCAGTTTTTTGGCATCTTCTTCGGTTTTCATGAATGCGCCTTCGCCTGTTTTCACATCAAGGACGATGGCATCAGCGCCGGCTGCGATTTTTTTGCTCATAATCGAACTTGCAATAAGCGGGATGCTGTTAACGGTTGCCGTTACATCACGCAAGGAATACATTTTCTTATCGGCGGGCGTCAAATTGCCGCTTTGGCCGATTACCGCCAATTTGTGTTCGTTGACTTGACGGATAAAATCTTTTGTCGACAGCTCGACGTGGAAACCATCGATCGCTTCGAGTTTGTCAATTGTCCCGCCGGTGTGTCCGAGGCCACGCCCGCTCATTTTTGCAACTGGCACGCCGCATGCTGCGACAAGCGGCCCAAGGACTAGCGTCGTTGTATCGCCGACGCCTCCTGTTGAATGCTTATCCACTTTGATGCCTTCAATGGCTGACAAATCGATTTGATCTCCTGATTCAGCCATCGCCATCGTCAAATCTGCCCGCTCACGCTCACTCATATCCTGGAAAAACACCGCCATTAAAAATGAGCTCATTTGATAATCGGCAATTTCGCCATTCGTATAGCCAGAGACGATAAAACGGATTTCTTCTGTGGACAGCTCATGGCCGTCCCGTTTCTTTTCAATCAAGTCCACCATTCTCATAAATCATTACCGCCTTTTCAGTTTAGTTTCGATAAAAAGCTTGTGCCGAATTTCGGCAATTCGCAAGCGAAATTATCGGCAATAGTCGCACCGATGTCCGCAAATGTCGATCCTGTCCCAAGATCGGCCCCCCCGTTAAAACGAGGAGAAAATGCGAGAAGCGGAACGTATTCACGTGTATGGTCGGTTCCCGGGAAAGTCGGGTCGTTTCCATGGTCTGCCGTAATAATCAACAAGTCATCTTCATTTAAGCCTTCCAGCACTTCCGGTAAGCGTTCATCAAATGCTTCTAGCGCTTTTCCGTAACCTTCTGGGTCTCTGCGATGGCCGAAGAGCGCGTCAAAATCCACCAGATTCAAAAAGCTCAAACCGTTGAAATCCTTGCCGACCACTTGCACGAGCTTATCCATGCCGTCCGCGTTATCCGTTGTTCTCACAGCTTCTGTCACGCCTGCGCCATTATAAATATCGTTGATTTTACCAATGGCGATGACATCTTTGCCGGCATCCTGCAATTCGTTCATGACAGTGCGGTCAAAAGGCGTCAAGGCATAATCGTGGCGGTTGGATGTGCGTTTAAACGCGCCAGGTTTGCCAAGGAATGGACGCGCGATAACGCGTCCGACCAAGAATTCCGGGTCCAAGGTCAATTCACGCGCCGTTTCACAAATCCGGTATAGTTCATCCAGCGGGATCACTTCTTCATGTGCGGCAATTTGCAGAACCGGATCAGCCGATGTATAGACAATCAATGCCCCAGTCTCCATATGTTCTTCGCCGAGTTCGTCGAGGATTTCAGTACCGCTCGCCGGTTTATTGCCGATGATTTTTCGGCCTGTCGCCTGTTCAAGCTTATCGATTAGTTCTTTCGGAAAACCTTCTGGATAGACTTTGAACGGTGTATCGATGTTAAGTCCCATGATTTCCCAGTGTCCTGTCATCGTGTCTTTTCCGACAGAAGCTTCTTCTAGACGTCCAAAATGGGCAGCTGGCGCATCTTGCGCTTCAAGCCCTTTGACCGGAACGATGTTCGCTAAGCCCAGCTTCTCCATATTCGGCATCGAAAGTCCGCCGACAGATTGCGCGATATTGCCGAGCGTATCCGCCCCTTTGTCTCCAAAAGCGTCAGCGTCTGGCGCTTCGCCGATGCCAACAGAATCCAATACGATTAAATGTATGCGAGTAAACGGTTTCATTGTCATGTAAGTTCCTCCTTATTTGCCCTTTTATTCTATCATATAACTAGTCCTTGTCGGAAGTCAGACCTCTATCATGCACGAGGATGAAATTGCGAGTACACGTCTTTCAACCGAGTCTTGCTGACGTGGGTATAAATTTGGGTCGTTGAAATATCGGCATGCCCGAGCATTTCCTGCACGGCTCGCAGGTCTGCTCCGTTTTCGATCAAATGTGTCGCAAATGAATGGCGCAATGTGTGCGGGGTCAATTCTTTCTGGATGCCCGCTTTCTGGGCGTGCTGCTTCAACAATTTCCAGAACCCTTGCCGCGTCAAGCGCTTTCCTCTTTGGTTGATGAACAGTGCATCGGTTTTCTCAGATGAATTTCTCAAAGCGAGACGTCCTGATTCGATGTATTCGCGGTTCGCCTCAAGCGCAGCCCTGCCAAGCGGGATGATCCGCTCCTTGCCGCCTTTTCCTATGCAGCGCACGAATCCCATCGTCAAATGGACATCTTCCATATCCAGATTGATGCATTCACTGACGCGCATACCGCTCGCATAAAGCAATTCCAGCATGGCGCGGTCACGCAGCCCACTGGCTTTTGACGTATCCGGTGAATTCAATAAGGCATCGATTTCTTCTATAGATAAGATGTTCGGCAGCTTCTTGTCCATTTGAGGCATTTCCAAGTGAACGGTCGGATCTGAATCACTGCGTTTCTCCCGTATCAAGAATTGGTGAAAACTGCGGATCGAAGAAATATGCCTCGCCACTGTACGCGATGTTTTCGCCATTTCCTGCAAATGGCGCAGGTGATTCAAAATATGGACCCGCTCAATTTTCCCGAGCCGTTCCAATTGTTCGACTTCACTCATATATTGTATGTAGCCTTTCAAGTCGCGTTCATAGGAAGTTAGCGTATTATCAGCCAACTGCCTCTCCACGCGGAGAAAATGCAAATAATCATCCAGTGCATCTTTCGCGTCTTTCATCGGGATTCCTCCTTTTTACGCTGTTTTATTGAAGATGAAAAAAAGACGGCCTACGACAGGCCGCCTTTTAAGCGTCTTTTTCCGGCTTATCAGCACCCGAATCATGGCAGCGCCAACAAATGCCATGGAAAGTCAGACGGTGGTCTTTGATCTGGAAGTTCCAGCGCTTTTCCACGACTGCTTCGACATCTTCAAGCAAATCTTCTTGTATTTCATCCACAGCCCCGCACTCTAAGCAAACCAGGTGATGATGGAAGTGTGCTGCGCCTTCCTGACGCAAATCATAACGGGAAACGCCATCCCCAAAATTTATTTTATCAACAATTTTCAATTCGGTCAGAAGTTCCAATGTACGGTATACTGTGGCCAAGCCGATTTCCGGTGCGATGTCCTTGACCAAAAGATAGACATCCTCAGCACTTAGATGGTCTTCTTCATGATCCAATAAAATTCGTACCGTTGCTTCACGCTGTGGCGTCAGCTTATAACTCGCAGCGTGTAATTGCTTTTTTATACGATCTATCCTTGTTTCCATGCGACGCCCTCCCTCAAACTGTATTCATTATATCAAAAGGGCGTTCTCGATTACAACAATCGATGCCGTTTATTATTTAGAATCATTCTTAACTAGTAATTGGATTAATTCTTATCTGATAAGTAGTTTTTAACCCATTGTACAGCGTAAGCAGTTTTCGCGTCGTAAATCCGTTCATTATCAATCAAGCCTTGCGCTTCCTCTACCGTCATTTCGAGCAATTCCACGAACTCATCATCATCCGTCACTGCGCCGTTCTCCGCACGGTGCAAGCCGGTCGCAAAGAAAACATGCACCACTTCATCGGCAAATCCGGGAGATGTCGAGAAGCTGATCACTTTTTCGAGCTTTTCCGCTGAATAGCCTGTCTCTTCTTCTAGCTCCCGCATGGCCGTGTACTCCGGAGCTTCGCCGGGTTCCAGTTTTCCGGCTGGAATTTCGACAAGTGAGCGTTCAAGGGCTTTGCGGTATTGTTCAACCATGATGATTTTCTTGTCACTCGTTAATGCGATGACCGCTACCGCACCTGGGTGTTCGATCAATTCGCGCTTCGACTGTTTGCCATTCGGCAGCTTCACATCGTCGACTTTCAAATTAATGACCTTGCCTTCGTACAATCGTTCACTATGAATTGTTTTTTCTTCAAATTTCTTCATGCTGGCCCTCATTTCATTTGTAGTTTCAATACCGCAAAGTATACCATAGGGGAAACAAATATTTACAATGAGGTGAAAAGATGAAATACAACACACTCGGAACTAGCGGATTTGAGGTCAGCGAAATCGCACTTGGCTGCATGTCCCTGCCAGAAGACCCGAAACAAGCAGCAGCGATTATCGATGAAGCGATGGACAATGGTGTCACTTATTTTGACACAGCCGATTTTTACGGCAAAGGAAAGAATGAGGAAATCGTTGGGGCCGCACTTGGCAAACGGCGCAAAGACATCATCCTCGCCAGCAAAGTGGGCAATGAATGGTCCGAGGAGTCGGATGAAGTAACATGGAATCCGACAAAAGCTTATATCAAAGAACAAATCCATAACTCGCTGCGCCGCCTTCAAACCGATTACTTGGACTTGTACCAACTTCATGGCGGAATGATTACCGATAACTCGGAAGAAACGATCGAAGCGTTCGAGGAATTGAAAAAAGAGGGCTTGATCCGCGCTTACGGAATCTCGTCCATTCGGCCGAATGTCATCCGGCGCTATTTGAATACTAGTGAGATTGCTTCCATCATGATGCAATACAGCCTGCTCGACCGGCGCCCAGAAGAATTCCTCACAGAAATTGGTCAATCCGGCCGCTCTGTCGTGGCACGAGGCAGCCTGGCAAAAGGCTTGCTGACGGCTGAAGGGCTCACCCGCGCTGAAAAGATGGGCGATTATTTGCAGTATGGCTCAGATCAACTGCCGTCCGCTTTGAAGAAGCTGTCCGCCATCCATGATAATGTCCATGCACTCGCCCTGCATGCGGTACTGTCAGACAGCACCGTAGCAGCGGCAGTAACTGGCGCGAGCAGCCCTGGACAATTACGTGAAACGCTGCAAGCTTATCAACAGACAGTCACTGCACAGCAGATTGAAGAAGCCAAGAAAGCGACGCGGCTGGATCGCTATGAACAACATCGCGATTGACCAGCTGCTTTAAAAAGAATGGCGTCCCGCCTGCTGCGGGGCGCTTTTTTGTTCCGTGTCTGTCTCTTTAAAGCCAATTTAATCCCATTAAGGACGTTTGTACCTTTTTTCACAGGCAAAGCTTATACATGAAAATTATACGGTTGTGCGATTAAAAGCTAACCCCATTTACATCACGGGTTTGCTTATTTTTTTGAGCTTTTTTTCGAGAAATATAGAGTTTATACCTAGAGGGTTTTATTTATCGAAAAGGACTTTTGAAGGTTTGAAAGAATACCTAGAAGTGAATATACTGATTACGACTGAAATTTTCAAACCTTAATTTCAAGAAATCGGGGGCGTGCAAAATGATGAATTTTTATTTGACCCAATCCAAAAAGTCTTATCAGTCAGCAGACGGAGATGCCATTTCGATGCATTCATACCTCGTTGTTGAATCTGTGACAAGATCCCTTGGACAGGAGTTTAAAAATCATAAGCTGGCTTGGGAAGCAGAAGACTACTGGCTGCTTGCAGACGCCCCAGAGAAGATCATTCATATGCCTAATGGCTATCAGCGTTTCGAACTCTCTGAGCCGGTCTTTGCCTCCTTGCGCTTACTCGCTGAAACCCAGCCAAAAGAGCTTCATACCTTGACGCCTTTTTCCAGAAAACGCACTTCCGAAACATTCATCGAACAGCAGCAAGCTGAGGCACGGAGGGAATTTCATCTGAACGACGTAGCCAAGAGCTTAAAGCAGATGTTTAAGGACATTATGACTGTCTAGAACATCTGCCATATAAAAAAGACGGAGAACATAATCTGTTCTCCGTCTTTTTGTGTTTACTTCGCTTTAAATTTGTTCTGGATCTTCTTTGGCTGCTTTATCTACAGGCTGGTCATTCACTGGTTGGTCGACCGGGTGGCTAACCGGTTGTATAGCCTGAGTATTTCTCGATGTGTAGGTCTTCAGCATGTCAGCAATATCAATGCCCGTCATTTCTTTCAACGGCTCTTGCATGTCCACCATTGTGCGCGTTACGCTTCTGCCGAACGATGGAACGCCTTGGCCGTTTCCGGAATCGATGATTTTCACGGAATCGATATTGTTGAGCGGCTGTGCCACTTTTTCGGCGAATACCGGCAGCATATCGATCAGTTTCTCTGCAATGATGACATCGCCATGTTCTTCCATAGCTTCAGCAAGCAATTTACGGGATTCCGCTTCCGCTTTACCGCGTTCACGGATGACTTCCGCTTCGGCAGCCCCTTCATCGCGCTTGATCTTCGCTTTCGCTTCCCCGTCAATGACAGAACGTCTCGCTTCCGCTTCTGCCGTACGTGTCGTTTCGTAATAGCTGGCATCCGCTTTTGTTTTGCGGACTTTGCTTTCTTCTTCTTCAAGGCGCACTGCACGTTCGCGCTCCATGAACTGCTTGTTCAGTTCTTCTTCCTGGATTTCCATCGCGAGTTTCGCTTTCTCCAGTTCATACGACTGCTCGGACTTGGCGCGGGCACGTTCAGTTTCTTCCTTGAATGCCGCATCTTTCAAGTCTTTTGATTTACGGGATTCAGCAATGGAAATTTGGCGTTTGTATTCTTCTTCTTTCGCTTCCTGATCGGTCTGCGCACGGTGAATGCGTGTTTCCCGTTCCGTGTTCGCTTCCGCAATTTCCGCTTGCTTGCGGACTTCAGCGATGCGTGGGCGACCCAGGTTCTCAAGATAGCCGTTGTCTTCATCAGCATCACGAAGATCGGTCAACCCGAGTGATGTAATTTTAAAGCCCATTAAATCAAGTTGTTTTTGTGCGATTTCCTGGACATCGGTATTGAATTTCTCCCGGTCGCTATTGATGTCTTCAACGGTCATCTTCGACAAGATGGCACGCAAATTACTGCCGAGCACTTCGATGATCTCAACTTCAATTTCCTCTTGCTTTTTCCCAAGGAATTGCTCGGCGTAATTAGCAATGCCGTTCAAGGTATCTGCAACTTTCACCATTGCGACGGCATCCGCCACGATCGGCACACCCGCATTCGTGTAAACACGCGGCGTCGACAACTTCAACTGGAACGACGTTAGATTGACTGGCGTTGATGTCTGGAAGCGGCGCAGCAAATAACCACCGCCGCGGATGATCTTCATGGATCGCCCTTCATCGTCCGTAAAGATGTTCGTATCTTTGTTCGGATCCCCAAGTTTCGGCCCTGTAATGATCAAGGCTTCGTTCGATTTGGCTGTGCGGTAGCGGATCTTCATCCAAAAGAAATAGCCGACGCCCGCAACTGCCGCCAAAATGAGAATCACAATTAAAATTGAAATAATTCCGATTGACTCCATCTTATCCCATCCTTTTCAATAAGCTGATTTTCTCCTGCCTTATTCTATACGGTTGAGTCAGTAAGATGTTTCAAAAAAAGGAAAAGAATAGCCATTCTTTTTTACAAACTAGTCTGCCATTACTTTAATCAATGAAAAAACAACGGATAATACCATCAACACAAACACAAAATAACCGAAATGGATCCATGGTTTTGCATGCGGCTGGATCAGCCTTGGTTCCATTTGTTCCTGGTCTTTCTCCACCCCCGGGCTTGGCGGCATCTCTTCATCCCTCATCATCTGTTCCTCCTGCGCTCGAATTTTCCCCTTTTTAAATCTTGAAGCCTGCGTTGAATGATCTTGATAGTAAATTGCACTCCTTCCATTATATCAATTGACGGTAAATGGAATATAAAAATATTTTGGAAATCATTAACTAATTCAAAATTATGAAGCCTGGGAACTGATTATTTGATAAGATAGAAAAAATGCTGCATGTCAAAAGATGGTTATTCTCTTAGAAATGGGGTGGGCAGTCCATGAAACTTATCGATGATTTAGCTGGTGCGATTTACGATGTTTTGAGTTGGATTTTATGGGGGTTTTCTTATTTTGCTGCTGGGGTTGTCATTATAGCCACTCCTTTATACTTAATCACCTTTCTGTTGGAATGGTTAGCCTGAACGAAGAACCCCCTGTCACAATTGTGACAGGGGGTTCGCTGTTAATATTTAGTTCCTGAATCTCCATGGCGCTCGAGCAATTCGGCAAACGACAGGTTCTTCTCGCGCTCTTTGCGTTCAAACTGGCGCTGCGCTTCTTTTTCTTCTTCGAGCTTCTGCTGGTCTTTCACTAACTCTTTTTTCGTGGCTTTGAGCTTCGATAGCTGCTCTTCCGAAAAAAGGCCGTTATCGTTGAGTTTATCTTTCGCCATCCTATTCTCTCCTTATGGGCGTTTTACGATTGTAGCGACGCCTTGTCCGCCACCGATGCAAAGTGTCGCAAGGCCCGTCTTGGCGTCGCGCTTTTTCATCTCGTGCAGAAGCGTCACGAAAATCCGTGTACCGCTCGCGCCAATCGGGTGGCCGATTGCGATGGCGCCTCCGTTGACATTCAATTTTTCATGGTCAAACTTCAATTCACGGTCGACCGCTATCGATTGTGCCGCAAACGCTTCGTTCGCTTCGATCAAATCGATATCGCCAAGCGTCATATTGGCTTTCTTCAACGCGTTTTTCACCGCTTGTACAGGGCCGATGCCCATGACAGCAGGATCGACGCCTGCGTTGCCGTTCGCAGAAATGACCGCCAGCGGTGTGATGCCAAGCTCGTCGGCTTTTTCTTTCGTCATGACGATCACTGCTGCCGCGCCATCGTTAATGCCGGATGCGTTGCCGGCTGTGACTGAGCCGTCTTTCTTGAACGCCGGGCGCAGTTTCGCAAGCTTCTCTTCGGTTGAAGAAGCTTTCACGTATTCATCCGTTGTGAAAACAACCGGATCGCCTTTGCGCTGAGGGATTTCGACCGGCACGATTTCTTCGTCAAAACGCCCGCCTTCGATTGCCGCTGATGCCCGGGCTTGTGAACGGGCCGCAAAGCGATCTTGTTCTTCGCGTGAAATCTCATAGCGGTCGCACAGGTTTTCGGCTGTCACGCCCATATGGTAATCATTGAATGCACACGTCAAGCCGTCATGAACCATGCTGTCGACTACTTTCTGGTCGCCCATGCGGTAGCCGTCTCTTGCGCCTTCTAAAAGATACGGCGCACGGCTCATATTTTCCATACCGCCTGCTACGACGATATCGGCATCACCCGCAAAAATCGCCTGGTAAGCCAAGTGGATTGATTTCAAACCGGATCCGCATACTTTATTGATGGTCATCGCTGGCACCGTCTCGGGAAGACCTGCTTTGATGGAAGCCTGGCGCGCCGGATTTTGTCCGAGCCCCGCTTGCAGGACATTGCCCATGATGACTTCTGATACTTGGTCGCCCGCTACCCCTGCGCGCGATAAAGCTTCCTTAATGACGATGGCCCCGAGATCTGTCGCCGGAACATCTTTCAGCGCCCCCTGGAACGAACCGACTGCTGTTCTGACAGCGCTTGCAATTACGATTTCTTGTGACATTTCTGTTTTCCCCCTTGTCTGCTTCTTGCTCTTTTATCCCCCCTATCGCTACAATAAAGTTAAGGGGGGATAGTATGTTTAGTTTACCAAAAACAGCTACGATAATCGAGGTCGGGCCGCGCGATGGCCTGCAAAATGAAGCCAGGACCGTCAACACCGAAGACAAACTGGATTTTATCAAGGCCTTGCAAGAAGCAGGATTAAAGGAAATGGAGCTAACTTCGTTTGTGTCGCAGAAATGGGTGCCGCAAATGGCCGATGCACGGGATATCGTTGCCGGTGCAAAAAAAACCGGCCGCCAGCTGGTACTGACGCCGAATGAACGCGGCATCACATCCGCTTTGGAAGCCGGTGCCGATTCGATTGCTGTCTTTGTCGGAGTTTCCAATTCATTCAATGAAAAGAACATCAACAAGACGACAGCCCAGTCCATGGAAACATTGAAGCCATTGATTGAAAAAGCCAAACAGGACGGCATCTTCGTCCGCGCCTGTATTTCAACAGCGTTCTACTGTCCGTTTGAAGGAGCAGTAGATCCGCAACGAACGATTGATTTATGCCGCCAATTCGTCGATTGGGGAGTCGATGAATTGAGCGTCGCCGATACGATCGGCCTGGCGAACCCGCAAGAAAGCCATGAGTTGTTCAGCCGATTGAAAGAGCAATTTCCAGATGTCCTGATTGCAGCGCACTTCCACGACACGAGACGCATGGCGCTCGCCAATGCCTATGCAGCACTTGTTGCCGGAATCGACCGGTTCGACGCTTCCGCTGGCGGTCTCGGCGGCTGCCCATTTGCACCGGGTGCTACCGGCAATGTCGCGACCGAAGATTTGGTCCATATGTTCCACCGCATGGGCGTCGACACCGGGGTCGATCTCGAGAAACTTTACGAAGCGATCTCGCTCATTGAACCGCATGTATCGAATCCGCTGCAAACAGGCATGTATACGTTATACAAAAACAGAAAATGAGGTGTGTGCGCCGTGAAAAAGCGACTATTGTTGACTTCAGCCATCGTCTCGAGCACATTGACTGCTTCTTTTGCCGCGTTGGGTTTTGCCGCAAGCAACCGTCTGATGTATGTAAAGAATAAAGACGCATCCTTGATTTTGGAACGGGAAACGAACGCCAAACGCTATGATGAAGCTTGGTATGCCAACGCCAAGAAAAGCGAACAATGGATCGAATCCGCTAACGGCTATCCGATCAAAGCGATTTTCCTGGAGCCGCACACCACAAACCGATACGTCATCATTTGCCATGGTGTCACCGAAAGCAAAGTGAACTCGTTTAAATATGCGCGCATGTTTGAACGCCTCGGATTCAACTCTGTCGTCTATGACCACCGCCGGCACGGCGAGTCCGGGGGCAAGACGACGAGCTTTGGACATTATGAGAAGCTGGATCTGCAAGCAGTTGTAAAGGCCTTGAAACTCCATGTCGGGCCATCTTTGTTCTTCGGCATCCACGGGGAATCAATGGGCGCCGCAACGACGCTATTATATGCTGGAATGGAAGACTCGGCGGATTTTTACATCTCCGACTGTGCCTATTCCGATATCAGCGAACAGATCCTGCACGTCATGCGCACGACAACGCCGATGCGCACTTCTTTAGCGCTTCGCCTTGCCAATGTATTCCTGAAACTGCGCGACGGTTATTCCATTACCACCGTATCGCCCCGGGAAGTCGTTAAAAAGATTGCAAAGCCTGTGCTGTTCATCCATAGCCTACCTGATGAGTTCGTCTTGCCGAAAATGACGAAAGAATTATTCGAATTGAAACAAGGCGCCAAACAACTGAAATTGTTTGATGAAGGCGAGCATGCCCAGTCGTTCAATAAAAATCCGGAAGAATACGAAGGGACGGTTGCAGAGTTCTTGACGGCCTATGATTTATTAATGCCCAAACCTGCTGCCGGCGTTACACAAATCTCCAGCTGACCCAAAATAAATTTACAAAAAAGAACCACCGTTCAGAAGTAGAGTGACCCAATAAAATGAGACAAGGAAAAAGCACCCCCAAAGTCGTATGTAGTAACAACGACAAACTGGAGGTGTTTTTCTGTATGGGTTCAAAAAAGCGATTCTATCCGGAGGAAATCAAACTAGAGGTCATCGAGATGAAATTGAGTGGGGACTACACCAACGCCGAGATCATGGAGATTCACCAAATTAAAAGTGTGACGCAAATTAAGAGGTGGATGCAGTGGTACCAGAAAGACGAGCTCCATCGGCTCGCACAAGGTGTGGGGAAACAATACGCTTATGAGAAGAAGTTGAGTGAGGTGGAAGAGCTAAGGAAAAAGGTGCTGTATTACGAAATCAAAGAAGAACTGATGGGAAAGTACCGGGAACTGGAAAGGGGGTGGAACCGCCCCTCTTCCTAAAACTGGTGGAATTGTTCAAAGAGAAATATTCCATCACGATGATCTGTAAATGCATGGGCGTCCCTCGCCCTACTTATTACCGGTGGCGCCAGAAAAAATTCGGCAAAACGGAATTGGAGAAAGAGATTATCGCAATCTGTGAACAGCTGAAATTTCGGGCAGGTCACCGGACGGTGAAAGGGTTGTTAAAAAATGCCGGCATCCTTGTCAATCGGAAGACGGTGCAGCGCATCATGCAGAAATACAACAGCCAGTGCCGGGTGAAACCCAAGCGAGCGAAGAAGATGACCGGTGAGACGCACTTGGTGGTGCCAAACCTGTTGGAACAGAATTTCAAAGCGGACGCCCCCAATCAAAAATGGGTGACGGATATTACGTATCTTCCCTTCGGGGAAAGCATGCTTTATTTGTCGACCATTCTGGACTTGTATAACAACGAAGTGATTGCTTACAAAGTCAGTGACACTCAGAATGCCCAGCTCGTGTTGGATACCCTGGAGATTGCTTGCCGGAAACGGAACACCGCCGGAATCATTCTGCACAGTGACCAAGGGGCTCAGTACACATCGCGTGCATTCCAACTGGCGACAAAAGAAAACGGCATTATCACCAGCATGTCCCGCAAAGGAAACTGCTTTGATAACGCCGTCATCGAATCCTTCCACTCCTCGCTAAAGTCGGAAGAATTCTACACCCTAGAAAGGGTGCACCTAACCAATGCCATTGTACAACAAAAAACAGAAGATTACATGTATTATTACAACTACATCCGACCGTTCCAAAAATTAAACTGCCATTCCCCGATTGAGTATCGGACAATGGCAGCCTAGTGCTTTTTCTAATGTCTCAAATTACCGGGTCAGTTCAAAGCGAACGGTGGTTCTTCTTGTATTCATCACCTATGGGCGAATAATTGCATAAGCGTTTATTTTTTGCCCGGTTTTGTCGAGGCTTTGTTCATTTGAGCCATCATTTGGTTGATTTTCTTTTGAGATGGTTTTTGTCCCATTTGCATCATCATAATCCGCAGCATCTCTTCGTTGATCGGTGGGTTGTCCTGCAAATATTTCATCATGTATCGGCGAGCGATAAAGAATCCAAGTGCAACACCTGCGAGTAAAGCCACAATAACGATAACAATCCAGATCCATGTATCCATACAAATTACCTCCTTCGTGTTGCCAATTAAATCATGCACCAAAAAGGATTATACTATAAATTTCAGGACGTGACTATATGAACGGCATTAAAATTGCGGAGAAACAAAGACTGCCTCCCATCACACCCTGAGCAGCGACGGTACGCTCACTCGCCGGACGAATCTAAGGGCACATATCCCGCTTTTTCAACCAAGCGCTGCCCTTGACTGGAAGTGAACCATTGTGCCAGTTCCAAAGCTTCCGGACTGCTATGCTGCGTAGTGACGATATAAAACTCCGAAGTTAGGGGATATTCATCGTCTCGAATGGCGTCAACTGAGGGAACAATGCCGTCGATTGCCACATATTGGATTGACTCATTGCTGGCCATTTCCTCCCCGTAGAAACGGAATGTAAAGCCGAGCGCATTTTTGTGGTTTTTATATTCTGCTACCTGATCAATGATGCCTCCCATGCCTTCTTCTATGTTTTCACGGGGAGCCTCCATCACCGGCACCTCGCCCATGAACTGAAGCAGTGCTGTTTGGCTGCCGCTGTCTTCAGGCCGCTGGAAAGCCCTAATCTCTTCAGCATCTCCACCAACTGAAGACCAATCGGTGATTTCGCCGCTATAGATCATGCGAAGATCTTCAGAACTCAATGACTCGACCGGGTTGTCTGCATGGACGAAAAAGACGAAAGCCTCTTTCCCGATCGGCGTCAGTGTAAGCTCGAGCCCCTTGGCATCTGCTGTTTTCAACTGCCCCTGTGATGGCGCAGCGGCAAAAATTGCATCCACCTCTCCTTCAAACAAATTGGAATAAGCAAAAGGAGTGGTATTGACCATCACTTCGCTGTCGGATGGTTCATACCAATCTTCTGGATAAATCATTTCTGCAGCGGCTGCATATATTGGGTAAAGTGCCGTCGCCCCGTCGAGCCTTGGCAAATCCCCTTCAAACTGGAGTTCGGGCTCCTCCTCCAACACATTCAACTTGGAGTCTTCTTGAAACGGCATATACGAATAGATGTCCACTTCAGCCGAAACGCCCGGGATGGAATCCAAATATGCTTGGTAAAGCGGCCAAACGGTAAGCATGATGGCGAGAACAACGAACACTATCGCTGTCTGTTTCCACCTTTTTGCGTCGCCAATTCGCTTGGATAATAAAAAAATGAAAAACAAAAACAGCAGAACAAAGAAAAACAGCGGCAACCACGCCCTTTCCCCCGAGAGCAATAACATGATGCCTCCAAAAAAGCCGACAATGCTTATAGCGATGAAAATAGCAAACGCTGGTATTAAACTCCATAATTTCTTCATAATTCCACCTCTTAAAATGATTATAACCGGACAGGGCTATAAAATGATCGAACAAAAAATTTTCCACTAAAAAAGCCGCCAGAAGTTAACTTCTGACGGCTTCATCTTATTTCAAGACTTTCTTTTCGTTCTCAAAACCGGAATTCATCCGTTGATCAATTGCTTCACTTTGGATGCAACATTTTCAGGCGTGAAACCGAATTCTTCCATGATTTTCTCACCAGGAGCACTTGCACCGAAGTGATCGATCGCGAGGATATCGCCTTCAAATCCAGTGTAGCGGTCCCAACCGAATGAGGAGCCCATTTCGATGGCGAGGCGTTTTGTGATGTTTTTCGGCAAGACGGATTCTTTGTACTCTTTATCTTGCTGTTCGAAACGATCCCATGATGGCATCGACACAACAGACACCGAGATACCTTGTTCTTTCAAATGTTTCTGTGCTTCTACAGCTAGGCTGACTTCAGATCCAGTCGCTAGAAGCAAGGCTTGTGCGTCATCAGCTGGAGACACGACGTAAGCTCCTTTTTCGACGCCTTCTTCTGCTTTTTCACCAGTCGTTTCGAGAACCGGCAAGTTTTGGCGGGACAATACAAGCAAGGTCGGCTTGTCTTTAGACGTAAGCGCCAAACGCCATGCCGCTTTTGTTTCGTTCGCATCGGCTGGGCGGATAATGCCCAAGTTTGGCATAGCGCGAAGTGATGCGAGTTGTTCGATCGGTTCATGTGTCGGGCCGTCTTCTCCGACCGCTACGCTATCATGCGTGAACACGTAGGTAACTGGAAGCCCCATCAATGCGCCTAGACGGATCGCTGGGCGGACGTAGTCACTGAACACGAAGAACGTACCACCGAAGACATGCAAGCCGCCGTGAAGCGCCATGCCGTTAAGTGCAGCGCCCATCGCGAATTCACGAACGCCGAACCAGATATTGCGGGCTTCTGGATGCTCAGCATCGAAGTCGCCGCCGTCTTTGATATTGGTTTTGTTCGAACCAGCAAGGTCAGCGCTGCCGCCGAAGAACGAAGGAACCGTCTTAGCGATGGCATTGACCATATCACCGGATGATGCACGTGTCGCTTGTTTTTTGCCGACTTCGTATTGTGGGAACTGTGAGTCGAAATCAGCAGGCAAGTCACCGCGGATCGCTGCTTGCAGCTGGGAAGCAAGTTCAGGATGCTGCTCTTCGTACTGCTTGTACAATTCGTTCCAAGCTGTTTCCGCTCTAGCGCCTAGTGATTCTGTCGCTTCTTTGAAGGTTTCGTAAACTTCTTCCGGAACATGGAAATCTTGATCGAACGTCCATTTATAATATTCTTTCGTCAATTTCATTTCATCTTCGCCAAGTGGTGCACCGTGCGAATCCGCTTTACCGGATTTGTTCGGGGAACCATAGCCGATGACCGTCTTGACTTCCACCAATGTCGGTTTGTCCGTAGATTTTTTCGCTTCAGCGATTTTTGCAGACAAATCGTCCATATCGTTGCCGTTATCCACACGGAGATAGTTCCAGCCGTATGACTCGAAACGCTTCTGGATGTTCTCTGAGAAACTCATCGACAAATCGCCGTCGAGTGAAATATCGTTGCTGTCATACAACACGACCAATTTGTCCAATTTCAGGTGTCCTGCAAGAGAAATCGCTTCCCCGGCAACTCCTTCCATCAAATCACCGTCTCCGCATAGAGCGAACGTGTGGTGGTCAATGATATCGAGGCCATCTTTATTGTATGTAGCTGCCAAATGGCGTTCTGCCATTGCCATGCCGACAGCCATGCCGATCCCTTGGCCAAGCGGTCCAGTTGTCGCTTCGACTCCAACTGTGTGCTTGTATTCAGGATGCCCTGGCGTCTTCGAATCCCATTGGCGGAAGTTTTTGATTTCCTCCATAGGCAATCCGTATCCACTTAAATGAAGCAGGCTGTAAAGAAGCATGGAGCCGTGTCCTGCTGACAGGACGAAACGGTCGCGGTTGAACCAGTCTGGGTTGTTCGGGTTGTGGTTCATATGTTTTGTCCAGAGTGTATACGCCATTGGAGCGGCGCCCATTGGAAGTCCCGGGTGTCCGGAATTGGCTTTTTCAATCGCATCGATGGAAAGTGTTCGAATGGTATTTACTGCAAGTTGATCTGCATGGTTTGACATAGTGACATCCTCTCTGAAACTAAATTTAATCCTATTCTAGTTTAGTCAACTCTAGGGAAGAATACAACGAAAAAGAGAATAAGTATTAATTCAAATACTTATTCTCCCGTTTATTTTTAATTTTGTCTGGCGTTACGTCTTTTCCTTCCGGATCGATGACGGTAACATTTTCAATTGTCCCACGCATCGACTTGCGGAAACTTTGCAAGTATTCCTGGCGCAGCGCCGATTGTTCTTTTGCTTCTTCTTGCGTCAGTCCGTCACGCTTGGACTTTTTCGATAGTTCATTGATGCGTCCGATCTTATCTGGAGATAGCATGTAAAGTCCACCTTTCTACTGCTTCATGTTACAAAAAAAAGGCGGGACAGTGCAAGATTTCAGCTTTCTTTCATTTGCTGGTATTCGCGAAAACGGCGGTGCACCGTCGCTTTGCTTGCTTGGTAGCCGAAGCCTTGCAGCGTAACGGCGATTTCGTGAAAGGTTAAGCCGCTCGCTTTTAAACTGACGATCTGGTCTACCGGAAGATCCAACCGCTCGCGGCCGTCCGGGTTGCCTTTTCCTTTTAAATTGCGTTCCGGCTTATAGCCATTCTCCACCGCACGCTTCATGCCCCGTTTGATCTTGGCGTTGTGGATTTTGCGCTGGTATTCTTCCACGATCGCCAAGATTTCAAGGACCATGTCATCCATATCGTTCAAAGCGATCGGGCCATGGTCGGACAGCGTATAGACATCGACCTCATGTTTTTTCATGACATGCAATAAAGCGATACGTGCATGCCCCCTGCCTAGACGCGTCTCATCCTGGATGAACACGGCATCGACCTTTTCGCTTTTAACTTGATTGAGCATCTCGAGAAGCCCTTCACGATCCATTTCATAGCCGCTGTGCTGGTCACTATAAACGTCTTCCACCAGGTAACCTTGCTCGAATGCAAACGACAGCAGTTCTTCTTCCTGCCGTTCGAGTGAAGTTTCCTGCTCGTCCTTAGTGGTACTGACACGGCAGTAAACTAGAGCTTTTTTCTTCATTCTGCATCACCTGCATAGTATTTAGTTTCATCCGGCGAGAAGTTCAGCTGTTCTGCCGGAATCTTCAATGATTGCCCTGCCACGATTTTCGTCGTCTTCAAATTATTCACTTCCATGATCTCTTCTATCCATTCATGATGGGGAGTTTCGCCGCTGAACGATTCAGCCAGCTCCCATAGCGTATCACCTTTTTCAATTTGCAGCTCGCCCAATTGCTGCTTTTCGGCATTATGGCTGATTACCGCGTAAAATGTAAACACTACTATGAGTGAGAAAAAGAAAACCAAATATGAGTTCCGTCGAAAGAATGTCATTCAAGCCGCCTCCTTTAGAATATTTGTTCGGAATGTATGTTCTCATATTAAAGCGAACAGGCGTTTCTTGTCAAGATTAAATTCGAACCTATGTTTGCATTTCAATGCCCGAGTTGCTATACTATAGATAGTTAATCTTGAATAAATCCTATAAAGAGGTGAAACTGGTGAAAAAAGTATCTAAGCGTCAGGAAGACATCCTGAATTTCATAAAAGATGAAGTCCGTGCAAAAGGCTATCCACCCTCCGTTCGGGAGATTGGCGAAGCGGTCGGCCTTGCATCCAGTTCGACTGTCCACGGCCATCTAGCGAGACTCGAAAGTAAAGGGCTGATCCGCCGCGACCCGACCAAACCAAGAGCCATTGAAATCATTGGTTCGGAAGAAGCGCTCATCGACAAGAGCCCTGTCCTCCATGTACCGCTTATCGGGAAAGTCACAGCGGGCATGCCGATTACCGCCATCGAAAACGTTGAAGAATACTTCCCGCTGCCGCAAACTTACGGCACGGAAGAAGACCATATCTTCATGCTGGAGATCATGGGTGAAAGTATGATCGAAGCTGGCATCCTAAATGGCGATTACGTCGTCGTCAAGCAACAGCAGACTGCGGATAACGGAGACATTGTTGTCGCCATGACCGAAGAAAACGAAGCGACTGTCAAACGGTTCTTCCGTGAGGACAATTACTTCCGACTACAGCCTGAAAATTCATCAATGGATCCAATTATTGTTGACCAGGTTAGCATTCTTGGAAAAGTCGTCGGTGTCTATCGCCAAATCCATTAAGCATTTAGCTTCAATACAAAAAACGATAGAAAAAAGGAGGAAAGCATGACTTCCTCCTTTTTTCTATCGTTTTTTCTCAACCTATAATTATCTTATGTAATCTTAATAATGAAAAAGCAGCCGGGGATAAACATCATCCCCGGCTGCTTTATTGTCTTTTACTTTGTTTGAGTTTCTGTCACGACGATGTATTTGACCAAGTTGATGGTAATGCGGTAAATCTTGCCGTTTGCTTCGTCCGTCAATTCATAAGTGCCGTTCGATGGCACTTGGCTTATAGCCGATTCCTTGTCAATCGCTTTCACTGTATGCACGATGGTATTTCCTTGATCAAAGAAGAATTCTACTTGAAACGTTTTCACCGAGATTCCTCCCTTCGAAATGAATGGAAATGCTTATATTAGTGTAGCATAAACTTTCGCTTAGTTTCGGTTTTGCCATTCCTTGAAGATCATTACTTTCAAAGCCAGCATTTCCTCCTCGTTTAAATCGTTGTCGAGTTCGTCCATCACCTGTTCAGCTGTCATGGTATCGTTTTCAACTGCATTTTTCATTTTCAGTAAATTGCGGAAGCCGACTTTTTCAATCATGACACTGGCTGCATCTTCCTTAGTGTCAAAAGCCAACTCCTGCTCTTCTGGTACTTGTGGCGGGTCGATCCCTTTAGAATCAGAATCGCTTTCATTGATTGCTTCTTCTTCCAACTGCCCGTCCATCCCGCTTTCTTGCGATTCTTCCGGAATCTCTTGCTGAGACTGCCATTCTTCCATATAACGGCTAACTTCTGGGTCAGCTTCGATTTGCTGGACCATTTCCTCCATTTTGCCGCTTTGCTCGAGTTCTTCAAATGCTTTTTGCGCTACTGCCTCCGAAGATAGATTCGGCCCCACTGCATACAAGGCGATTCCCGCGAACGAAAAGGCAATGAGAAAGACGATGATGACATTCATAAACCGCATTTTATCCCTCCAGATATTAAAAGTTCTTTCATATAAGTAAAATCTTACCACGTTTTCACCGCTCAGCGTATGTGTGAAAGGGCACAATCTTTAGACAGTTTTCCTTGAGTTCGCCTTATGCCTCTTACCGTATGGCCTAAGCCATTTTCCATCATAAAAAAACCGGAGCACTGGGCTCCGGTTTTCTCGCTATTAATACATTTTCAAGTATTGCTCGCGTTCCCATGGGTGGACGCTTGTTCTGAACATATCCCATTCGATTTCCTTCGCTTCCACGAAGTTATTCAAGATGTGTGAACCGAGCGCTTTTGTCATGACTTCATCGTTTTGCAACTCATCAAGCGCTGCATACAATGTGCCTGGCAGATCTTCGATGCCGACTTCTTTGCGTTCCTTGCGGTTCATCGCATAGATATTGCGGTCAACAGCTTTAGGCGGAGTCAAGTCACGCTTGATGCCGTCAAGGCCAGCGCCAAGCAATACAGCCATTGCCAAGTAAGGGTTCGCAGCAGGGTCAACTGAACGCACTTCTACGCGTGTAGACAATCCGCGTGAAGCAGGGATACGGATCAACGGGCTACGGTTTTTACCTGACCAAGCAATATAGCAAGGTGCTTCATAGCCTGGTACAAGGCGTTTATACGAGTTGACTGTCGGGTTTGTAACAGCCGTGAAGGCTTTCGCATGCTCGATGATGCCTGCCATGAACTGGTAAGCCGTTTTGCTTAACTTCAAATCGCCATCTTCATCCAGGAAAGCATTTTCGTTGCCTTTGAACAAAGAAACGTTCATGTGCATGCCAGATCCGTTGACACCGAACAATGGTTTCGGCATGAATGTTGCGTGAAGGCCGTGTTTACGGGCAATCGTTTTAACCACTAGTTTAAAGGTTTGGATATCATCGCAAGCTTTGATGGCATCTGCGTATTTAAAGTCAATTTCATGTTGTCCTGGTGCCACTTCGTGGTGGGAAGCTTCGATTTCAAAGCCCATTTCCTCCAGCTCAAGCACGATGTCGCGACGGCAGTTTTCGCCAAGGTCCATCGGTGCCAAGTCAAAATAACCGCCATGGTCATTCAACTCAAGAGACGGCTCGCCTCTTTCATCAAGTTTGAACAGGAAGAATTCCGGCTCTGGCCCTAGGTTGAAGTGAGTGAATCCAAGTTCTTCCATCTCTTTCAAGACACGCTTTAAGTTTGTACGTGGATCGCCAGCAAATGGCGTGCCGTCTGCATTGTAAATATCGCAGATCAAACGCGCAACTTTCCCTTTTCCGGTAATCCATGGGAATACTACCCACGTATCAAGGTCTGGGAACAGGTACATATCGGATTCTTCGATGCGGACGAAGCCGTCGATTGAAGATCCATCAAACATCATTTTGTTGTCGAGTGCTTTTTCAAGCTGTGATGTTGGGATTTCTACGTTTTTGATAACGCCGAGAATGTCGGTGAATTGCAGGCGGATAAAATTGACGTCTTCTTCTTTTACCAATCGAATAATGTCTTCTTTTGAATACTTGCTCATGTACTGTTCACTCTCCTAGGTTATATTATGTAGCCCGCTTATTTAAAGAAACGGGATAAATCACCGTGTCGTTGGGATGCCTGGCTAAACGGCCGTGCTTGATGCTTCATCTCCTCACGCAATAAGCTGCGGAGTTCTGCATCACTCAATGTCTTCGGCTCGGCTTGATCGTTTTGCGGCATCTCTTTGGTTTCGTACAGTTTTCTGATGCCCGCGACATTAAGGCCCTGCTCCAGATAATCCTTAATCTCGAGCAGTGCATCGACATCATTTAATGAAAACATGCGCTTATTGCCTTCTGTCCTGGCCGGACTGATCAGCTTCTGCTCTTCGTAATAGCGTATTTGCCGCGCTGTCAAATCCGTCAGTTGCATTACGATGCTGATCGGTAGAATGGGCATGGTGCGGCGAACCCGATTTGTCATAAGTTTCACCCATTTCACTAATTACTACATTTTCAGTTTATTACATGTTAGGTTATTTGTCAAACAGATGTTAGATTTTCTAACACAACTTTTGCAGACTGTTTTGAAAATCACTTACAGCAATTGTTCTTTCTCCAAAGCTTGCAATGCGTTGACGACCGCCAGCTTCACATGTTCATAAGTCAATCCGCCCTGTACAAATGCGGTAAATGGCGCACGAATCGGCCCGTCAGCAGTCAATTCGATGCTCGCGCCCTGCACAAAGGTACCGGCTGCCATAATGACATCATCTTCGTAGCCCGGCATATAAGCAGGCTCGGGCAGAAACTGTGCATTTACCGGGGAATTCGCTTGGATCGCACGGCAAAACGCCACCATCTGTTCGGCGGTCTGGAACGATACCGATTGGATCAGGTCTGTCCGTGCCGCACTATAATGAGGACTGGTTTTCATGCCGGCCGTCTCCAATAAAGCTGCGGTGAAAACCGCCCCTTTCAAGGCTTGCGACACGATATGCGGAGCCATGAAAAACCCTTGGTACATGTCCGCGAGCGCGTTGAGGGAAGCTCCAGCCTCCCCTCCTATACCCGGAGAGGTCATCCGATAAGCGCATTTTTCAACAAAAATGCGTTTGCCAGCGATGTATCCGCCAATTTTAGCCAGGCCGCCTCCCGGATTCTTGATTAAAGAGCCGGCTATGAGATCGGCACCCGCTTCAATCGGTTCTTCGGTTTCTACGAACTCGCCGTAGCAATTGTCGACGAATACGACAGCGTCCGGCTTGATTTCACGGATTTTTTCGACCATGCCCTTGATTTCGCTGATGGTGAAAGAAGGCCGGTTATCGTAGCCTCTCGAACGCTGAATCGCGATCATTTTAGTATTGTGTGTGATGGCTTGTTCAACGGACGGCCAATCCACTTTCTGCTGTTTGTCCAGGTCCACATGCTTGTAGGAGATACCGAAATCCTTGAGAGACCCTGTATCTTCCTCTCCGCCTGAGACGATCGAAGCGAGCGTGTCATAGGGCTGGCCAGTGATATATAGCAGTTCATCCCCCGGTCGCAAGATGCCGAACAACGAAATGGTAATAGCGTGCGTGCCTGAAATGATTTGCGGGCGGACAAGCGCCGCTTCCGCTTTAAATACGTCGGCATAGACCCGCTCCAACGTATCTCTGCCTTCATCATCATATCCATAGCCTGTCGACGGGTGGAAGTGATGGTCGCTGACTTTCTGGCGATGGAAGGCTGCAAGCACTTTCTGCTGATTGTGCAATGCGATATCATCTGCTGTTTCTAATTGCGGTCGAATCATATCTTCTGTTTTTTTGATCATGTTATACATAGGAATCTCCATTTCTCTTCGGTGGTTGATTGCTCATTAAGCTATTTGAAAATGACTCCAATTCTGCTACAATTCATAGAGTTGTTTAAGTTAAGGAGGGCGTCGAATAATGGCTTGGGAAGTACTAAGCGCCATCGGGACCATTGCTTTCGCGGTATCCGGGGCGATCATCGCCATGGAAGAGGAATACGATATTTTCGGCGTCTATCTGCTTGGCGTCGTTACCGCATTCGGCGGCGGGGCCATCCGCAACCTATTGATTGGGGTGCCCGTCTCCGCTCTGTGGGAGCAGGAATTCATGTTCCAATTGGCGCTCATCTCCATCACCATCGTGTTCTTATTCCCGCATAAAACACTCGGCCATTGGAATCGCTGGGGCCATTTCTTCGATGCCATCGGCTTGTCTGCATTTGCGGTGCAGGGCGCTTTATTCGCAGTCGAACTGGGTTTGCCGTTTTATGCGGCGGTCGTGGCCGCAGTGCTGACAGGATCCGGCGGCGGCATGGTACGAGATCTTCTCGCCGGAAGAAAGCCATTGGTATTGAAGGCGGAAATATACGCTGTCTGGGCGGCAATTGCAGGGTTATTGATCAGCATTGATGTCATCCGGACCGATTTTATGCTCTATGCCTTGTTTTTAGGCATTACACTGCTGAGGATCTTATCCTATACGTACAAGTGGAAATTACCAACACGCAAAATCCTTACGACATCATAAAAGCCGATCGGCAATTGCCGATCGGCTTTTTCTCATCCGTAAACTGTAACGCCGCGCCATGACGACATGCCGCCATCGACATTGACCGAATGGAATCCATTCGATTCCAAGTATTCTGCAGCTTTTGCACTGCGGCCGCCTGCCTGGCAAACAATATAATACTGTTTCGAGGAATCCAGTTCCCCGGTGCGCTCTGGCAATTCACCGAGCGGGATGTGCTGTGCTCCCGGGATCATCCCTGCAGCCAATTCATCTTTCTCACGGACGTCGATGATGTGGAGTTGGTCTCCAGCACCCACTTTCTGGTCCAGTTCATCTGTAGTGATTGACTTCATCCGCTATCCCTCCTATCCGTACTGGTCGATTGCTCCGTTTACTCTTGGTGTTCGATCGATACGGGCTTTGCCGGTGAAAAAGTCGAAATGGCATGCTTGTAGATCAATTGCTGCTTGCCTTCCGTCTCTACAAGTACCGTGAAATTATCGTAAGATTTAATGGTGCCTTTCAATTGGAAGCCGTTCAGCAAAAACACCGTGACGAAAATATTGTTTTTGCGCAGCTGGTTTAAATATACATCTTGGATATTAACCGGTTTCATGGAACTCCCCCTGTTTCTCTAGCGTATAGTTTTGGCCATTTGTTCAATTCGACGGTTGCGGTCGTTTTCCTGCCAGAAGCGCATAATTTCTTCCATATTGTTTTCCTGGTCTGCTGTTGCATCCAGCCAAAGAATTGGCATTTTATTGCGGAAATATGTGAACTGGCGCTTGGCGTATTTTCTCGAATTGCGTTTTAGTTTCGCAACCGCCTCTTCCAATGGATACATGCCATCGAAATACCCATACAATTCCTTATAGCCAATCGCCTTGATGGATTGAACATCACGCAGCCCATTGTCGTACAGATTACGGACTTCATCCAGCAAACCGGCATCCATCATCGAGTCGACGCGGCTGTCGATGCGCTCATACAGTTTAGCCCTCGGCACATCGAGGCCGATAATCAATTCATCGTACATCGGTGCCTGCGCTAGGCTGCCATCCTCTTTTTCCTCACCGCTCAATAAAATCTCCAAGGCACGCAGGACGCGCCGCGTGTTGTTCGGGTGGATATCGATCTCCGGATCGAGTTCCAATAATTTGCTATGCATCGCCTCGGGTCCTAAGCGTTCAAGTTCGGCATGCAGCGTTCGCCTGAGGTCTTCGTTGACTTGCTGCTTAGAAAAACGGTAATCGAACAGCACCGACTGGACGTATAGCCCTGTCCCGCCGACGATGATCGGAAGCATGCCACGCTGTTGAATTTCGTCGATTTTTTGTCGGACCAGCTCTTGGTATTCAGCCACCGAAAATGATTCTTCAGGGTCCCGGATGTCGAGTAAATGATGCGGGATGCCAGCCATTTCCTCCGGACGGATTTTAGCCGTCCCAATATCCATTCCCCGATAAACCTGCATTGAATCCCCATTGATGATTTCGCCGCCCAAACGCTTGGCAAGTTCGATGCTAAGCGCGGTTTTGCCTGAAGCTGTCGGTCCGACAACGGCAATTACTTCAACCATGCTCATTTACCCAATCAATGATGACTTGCTGATAAATTTCGGCATTCAACTCATGCAACACTTCGTGGCGCTTCTCTTCTGCCATATAAACTTTCACTTTTTCAATGCCCGCTTTATCGAATTGGGCTGCTGCTTCAAATACGCCGCTCCCTTTCCTTCCGACAGGATCCATAGAGCCACTTATGAACAATACGGGCAGGTTTCTAGGAATTCTTCTGACTTCATCCATTTGGTGAATGATCCCCAAGCCTTCAAACAAGTCGACATAGAACTGGTTCGTCATTTCAAATCCGCACCACGGATCTGCTTCGAATTGGTCAACCGTTTGCCGTTTGCTGCTCAGCCAGGAAAACTTTGATTTTTCATCAAGAAAATCCTTGTTGTAACTGCCAAAAATCAAATTTCCTAGAACCGGATTGATGGCTGTTTTCCCCTCTAACTTGCTGAAGCTCTTCGCGGCTGCAATGCCTGCCGACAAAGAAAACCCCGGATGCCCGCCTGTGCCAGACAGCACTGCGCAATCCACTTGATTGCCATATAATTGCAAATAACGCCTGGAGACAAACGAACCCATCGAATGCCCGATTAACGTAAATGGCAGTTTGCCTATCTTCTCTTGTGCATGGCGGATGGCCTCATGTGCATCCTCCACGACACGCAAGAACCCCTCAGACTCTGCAAAATATCCAGCCGTTCCATTGCGCTCGGCCGTTTTGCCGTGGCCTCTTTGGTCATGGGCGGATACAGTAAATCCTTGTTGGTTAAGTGATTGGATAAAATCCTGATAGCGGCCGCTGTGTTCAGCCATGCCATGGATAATGTGCACATGGCCTTTTGGATTGAGCACCTTGTGCAGACTGCAATAGAGTTCATGCCCATCTGACATCTGAACGAATGAACTTGTCATTTCCATTGGTTCACACCCTTTCTGATTTTTCATCATAAAACTTCTTCATTTCTTCCCTTAAGTACTTACCGCTCAGTATCGATATTCAATTCATTACACGTTTAAACATTTTTTCGATATCGTAGGTTTTGAAATGGATGATGACCGGGCGTCCGTGGGGGCAAGTAAACGGCTGTTCCGCCTTTTTCAAATCGGCCAATAAACGTTCCATATCATGCTTTTGCAAAAAGTGGTTCGCTTTGATCGATCGCTTACAGCTCATCATGATGGCCGCATCTTCACGCAATTTCTTGATATCGACTTTGCGCTCGGCCAGCACTTGCTCAATCAAGTCCTCAATGACTTCCTGTTCAAAGCCCTTCGGAAACCACGTTGGGTATTCCCTGACAATGAACGTCGTATCGCCGAATTCCTCAAGAAATACGCCACTTTCTTCCAGAGCATTCAATTGATCTTTCAAATGGAGCGCCTCATCGCGGCTGTAGTGGAAGGTTAACGGCAAAAGCAGCGACTGGCGTTCGTTTGAATCTGTATCGCCGACTTTTTCACGAAAAAACTCATACTTGATGCGTTCTTGAGCTGCATGTTGATCAATCAAATAAAAGCCGTCCGAACTTTGTGCCACAATATAGGTCCCGTGAATCTGGCCTACCACTTCCAGTTCCGGAAATTGCGGACCGTCGTCAATCGCTTGACGGCTTTCGGGTTCATCAAATGGCCCCTGCACTTCTTCTACCGGTTCTCTAGCCGGTTCAATGATTGGTTCAAGCCTTGGCTCCAGATGGAATTCCTCGACACGTTCCTGCAGTTTGTCCTGTTTCCAATCCATCGATGACAGGGGTTCCGGTTGACGGCGCACCGTTTCTTCCACTGGGCGCTTCCACAAGTCCAATTGCCGGCTCTGCGCCTGCTTGACCGGTTTTGGCTTTTCGATGACCGGCGCGCGTACGGCAGTCTGGATGGCACGTCGAATCGTGTCGTGGACCAGTTCGAGCAATTCCTTTTCTTTGCTTAGACGGATTTGCTGTTTCGAAGGATGTACGTTGACATCGGTCAAATACGGGTCCCCTTTGATGTTCAAGACGACAATCGGCTGGCGTTCAAGCGGCAGGAATGTGTGGTACGCCTTATGCACCGTATTGGCGATGGCGTAATGCTTGACCCAGCGCCCATTGACGAACAGTGAAATGTAGTTTTTGTTGGCGCGTGTAATTTCAGGCAGTGAGGCAAATCCTTCGATTTGGTAATCATGCGATTCGCCTTCAAAAGCGATCATTTTCTTGGCGATGGCGACACCATATATATCCGCCAGCACACGGCGGATCTCACCGCTACCCGCAGTCTGAAGCAATTGCTTTCCGTCATGGACCAAACGGAATGAAATTCCCGGGTAACTGAGCGCAAAGCGGTTCATCAAATCGATCGTATGCCCGAGTTCAGTCTGCAAGGTTTTCATATACTTCAATCTTGCCGGCGTATTGAAAAACAATTGGCCGATGCGGATATCCGTGCCTTGCCGCAGGGCCCCGGCGCGATGTTCTGTGGGCCGGCCACCTTCGATTTCCAGATAAGTGCCTGACTCACCGTCGGATGTCTGCAGTGTAACTTTCGAGACAGAAGCGATACTGGCGAGTGCTTCCCCACGGAATCCAAGTGTCCGGATGCGGAACAGATCGTGTTCATTTTCAATTTTACTTGTAGCATGGCGTGAAAAGGAGAGAACGGCATCTTCTTCATCCATGCCCGCTCCATTATCAATGATCTGTATCGATGTCAGCCCTGCTTCTTGCAAAAGCACTTCTATAGCCGTACTGCCGGCATCGATCGCATTTTCCACCAATTCCTTGACCACTGAAGTCGGCCGTTCGACGACTTCCCCTGCCGCGATTTTATTGGACAGCGGTTCGTCCATTAACCGGATTTTGCCCATAGGATCAGCCTCCTCCGCTTATTTTCTCCTGCAAATTGTTGATCAGCTGCAACGCTTCAAGCGGCGTCATACGTGAAATCGACGCATCTTTGATGGATTGCAACACTTCTTCGTTCACCGTATCCCGTTCATCAAAAAACGATAATTGTTCTGCCTGCTGCTGTGTTTTGTGGTTATCTGCCTCGAAACTAAGCAATAATTCGCGTGCGCGGCGCAAAATCGCTTCCGGCAAATTGGCGAGTTCCGCCACGTGGACCCCGTAGCTCTTATCGGCCGGCCCGCGTTTCACTTTATGCAAAAAGACGACTTTTCCCGATTGTTCCATTGCCGAGACATGGACATTGCTTAGCTTCGGCAGTGTTTCTTCCAATGCCGTCAACTCGTGGTAATGCGTTGAAAACAAAGTATTGGCGCCAATTTCTTCATGGATGTATTCAATCATCGACTGTGCCAGCGCCATGCCGTCGTAAGTCGATGTGCCGCGCCCTATTTCATCGAACAGCAATAAACTGCGTTCTGTCGCATGGGTGATGGCGTATTGCGATTCCATCATCTCGACCATGAATGTACTTTGGCCCGACACGAGGTCATCCGCTGCGCCGATGCGCGTGAAGATCTGATCGACGATCGGCAATTCCGCAGAAGCTGCTGGGACGTAGCTGCCGATTTGTGCTAAGACGACCGTTAAAGCGACTTGCCGCATATAAGTGCTTTTCCCCGACATGTTCGGGCCAGTAATCAATAGCATATTCCCGTCATCGCCAAGTTCACAGTCGTTCGGTACATAATGCTGTTTGTTAAGCATTTTCTCGACAACCGGATGGCGGCCTTCACGGATCGAAATTTTCCGGCCGTCGTTAAAAGCCGGTTTTGTGAAGCGGTATTTTTCCGCAACTTCGGAAAAACTGATATAAACGTCGAGCGCGCTGACTTTTGAAGCCAATTGCTGGATGCGTGAAATGTATTCCTTCACTTGCTCGCGCACACTGACGAATAATTCGTATTCGAGTGTCAAACTTTTCTCTTCCGCCGTTAAAATCAAGGTTTCTTTTTCTTTCAACTCCGGCGTGATATAGCGCTCAGCGTTGGCCAAGGTCTGTTTTCTTTCGTATCGATCAAGGTCTGCCAAATGCATATTGGCTTTTGAAATCTCAATATAATAGCCGAAAATACGATTATAGCCGATTTTCAAGGACCGGATGCCCGTTTTCGCACGTTCTTTTTGCTCAAGTTCTGCAATCCAGTCCTTGCCGTTTCGAGAAGCGTCCCTGTATTCATCCAATTGCGCGTTGAAGCCGTCACGGATAATGCCGCCTTCTTTCGCCGATAACGGTGGATTATCGCTGATCGCTGCCAGCAACTCGCAAACTTCCGGGCAAGGGTCCAACCCGGCGCTGAATTGCTCGAGCGAGGCGTGGCCTGAATCCGCAAGCTCACGTACGAGTTCTGGAATCTTCTCCAAGGAATTGCGCAGCTGCGCCAAATCCCGCCCGCTCGCGCTGCCGAATGCCACCCGTCCAGATAAACGCTCCAAGTCATACACTTGTTTCAGTAATTGCTGCAATTCCACGCGCACGAAATAACGGTCCATCAAAGCTTCGACCATTTGCTGGCGTGCTTCGATCGCGAAGCGGTCCGCCAAGGGCTGATGCAGCCATTGTTTTAATTTGCGGCTGCCCATGGCCGTGACTGTTTCGTCCAATAGCCATAATAACGTGCCTTTATTATCTCCTCCTCGAATGGATTCGATTAATTCCAGATTGCGTTTTGAGTAATAATCAATTCCCAGGATGCGGGCATTTTCACGGAATGTGAAGGGCTGGATATGGCCGAGCGATTGCTTTTGGGTCGCTGAGATATAGGCAAGCAAGCGTTTGCCGCACATTTCGAGCTCGCTTGGGCATTCGGCGAATAAAGCCGGGTCCGCCGAAAAAGGCGCTTCCATATGCTCCACTGATAAAATTAGCTGCTGGTCTTCTTCTGCTAGTAATAAGCGCAATTGCTCGGAAACGACCAGTTCGCGGATGTGCAGTGCCTGTAGTTCGTTGAGCAATGCTTTTTCATTGCCTGCTATGTAGGTGGCAGTCGATTCGCCCGTTGAAATGTCTAGATACGCAAGGCCGAAACCGCCTGCCACTTCATCGGCCGCCGCAATAAAATTATTCGCTTTGGCGTCGACACTTTTGCCTTCGGTATGGGTACCAGGCGTGATGAGCCGGACCACTTCGCGTTTGACCACACCTTTCGTCGTTTTTGGGTCTTCCACTTGTTCGCATACCGCGACTTTGTGGCCTTTTTGAATCAGCTGGTCAATATAGTTTTTCGCGGAATGATGCGGCACCCCGCACATTGGAATGCGGTCTTCCCCGTTGCCGCCGCGGCTCGTCAATGTGATTTCCAGCAACTGCGACGCTTTGATGGCATCGTCGTAGAACATTTCATAAAAATCGCCCAAACGGAAAAACAGGAAGGCATCCTGATATTCGGATTTCACTTGCAAATATTGTTGGATCATTGGTGTCGGTGCCATTGTCTACCCTCTCTCATTCAATCAATTGTTCGTTTCCCCATTATAACAAACTCGCAGGCAGAAACGAAAAAACTGAAAGAGCTGGGCTCTTTCAGTTTTTATGGATCACTGCGCCTTTTGTTTCGCGCTGTGGATTATGAGCAGCCTCCGCCGCCATCGTTTCTTACTTTGGATCCTGTTTCGCCGCGCAGCAAGTCGCCGCCGGTATCTGTGATGATATTGTTCGTCACTTGATTGGCGATTGCCGTTGAAACCATCTGCAACAGCGAGTTGACATCGCTTTGTGATTGCTTGAATTCCTGAACGATCGGCACAGCGTCGATTTCCTCTTCGATTTTCTGGATTTTCTTCTCGATCAATTCAAGCGCGCGTTCTTTTCCGTAATGCTGGAAATTGACCGCTTGTTTTTGAAGGCTTTTCAAGCTGGCGATTTTTTCGCGGATCTGCTGGTTTTCATTGATTTGCGCTTCCGCACGCTTAAAGAAATCCACTTCTTCTGTTTCGGCGATCATGTCCGCCACTTCACGCGCTTTATCGACGATTTGTTGTTTTGTGTAAGTCATTACCGTAGACACCCATTTCCTGGTCCGGTGCCGGCAACCGGCATCAGACGCTGTATTTTGATTTTCTTTATCTGTCAGAACACTTTCGCTTACGATTGTACAGTGAATCCGCTAAGCTCGACAACAATTTCGTCTCAAGCCAGCCATTCGACGATCTCTACCCATTATACTGAACGAATGAGGCTCGATACAAGCTGTCCGGACAATTGTCGTTAATTCGACACCAGCTTACTTATGCCTGGAAAGGGTAATCTTCGTTGATGTAGATTCTCTCGCAGCTCAAAGCTTTCCCTGTATTGTCGTCAATCTCCGTGAAAAATCCGCTGACGACCGAACGGCCCGATTTAGGCACTTCAAAGCGCGTCGGCATATTCGTCTTGAAACGGTACAAAACGGAATCCTTTTTCATGCCGAGGATTTCGTCGTATGGGCCGGTCATGCCGACATCCGAGATATAGGCTGTACCACCCGGGAGAACACGTGCATCCGCTGTCTGGACATGGGTGTGCGTCCCGACGACAACTGAAGCACGGCCATCCAAATGCCAGCCCATCGCAATCTTCTCGCTTGTCGCCTCCGCATGGAAGTCGACGAAGACCAGTGGCGATACTTGCTTCGCTTCTTCGATCAATTCATCTGCCATCTTGAACGGATCATCATGCGCAGGAAGGAACACGCGGCCGTGTAAATTGATGACCGACAAGGTTTTGCCGTTTTTCGTCACTGTCGCCATGCCGCGGCCAGGTGCCTCTTCTGAAAAATTCGCCGGGCGGATCAAGTAATCCACATCGTCGATAAAATCGAAAATTTCTTTTTGGTCCCACGTATGGTTGCCCATCGTCACCATGTCGACTCCCATAAACAATAAATCCTGGTAGATCGATTTGGTGATGCCACGGCCTGCAGCGGCATTTTCACCGTTCGCAATGACAACATCCGGTGTATATTTGCGCTTCAATCTCGGTAAATACGATTCCAATGCCTCTCTTCCGATCGACCCAACAATATCCCCAATAAATAAAATTTTCATGCAATCACCTTTCTCCATAAGAAAAAGGCTTCTTTGAATGGATATTCAACGAGGCCTTTTTCGTTTTTATTTTGCGTATTCAACGGCACGTGTTTCGCGGATGACCGTCACTTTGATATGTCCTGGATAATCCAGTTCTTCCTCGATGCGCTTGCGGATGTCGCGCGCAAGGCGGTGAGCTGTCATATCGTCGATCTGCTCCGGACGAACCATGATCCGGATTTCGCGGCCTGCTTGGATGGCGAACGATTTCTCGACGCCTTCGTAAGACTCTGAAATCTCTTCCAGCTTTTCAAGCCGGCGGATGTAGTTCTCGAGCGTTTCGCTTCTGGCACCTGGGCGTGCAGCGGATAGTGCATCCGCTGCTGCGACGATGACCGAAATGACCGACGTCGCTTCCGTGTCCCCGTGGTGGGAGGCGATGCTGTTGATGACGACTGGATGTTCCTTGTATTTCGTTCCGAGCTCGACACCGATTTCCACGTGGCTGCCTTCGACTTCGTGGTCGATGGCTTTGCCGATATCGTGGAGTAGACCGGCACGTCTTGCAAGTGTCACATCTTCTCCAAGCTCTGCTGCCATGAGGCCTGACAAGAACGCCACTTCCATTGAGTGTTTCAGGACATTCTGGCCATAGCTTGTGCGGTAGCGGAGTCGACCGAGTATTTTAATCAAGTCTGGATGCAAGTTATGTACACCTACGTCAAATGTGGTTTGTTCCCCAATTTCACGAATTTGTTCATCGACTTCACGTCTTGACTTTTCAACCATTTCCTCGATTCTCGCTGGATGGATGCGCCCGTCCGACACCAATTTCTCAAGTGCCAGACGTGCTGTTTCGCGGCGGATCGGGTCAAATCCAGAAAGAATGACCGCTTCCGGCGTATCATCGATGATTAAATCGATGCCCGTCAAGGTTTCAAGCGTGCGGATATTGCGTCCTTCACGCCCAATGATGCGGCCTTTCATCTCATCGTTCGGCAAGTTGACCACGGAAACAGTCGTTTCCGCTACATGGTCTGCAGCAAAGCGCTGCATCGCGAGCGACAAGATGTTCTTCGCTTTTTTGTCCGATTCTTCTTTGGCACGGGCTTCCGATTCCTTGACCATAACTGCGATGTCTGTCGACAATTCATTTTCCACTTGCTCGAGAATGATGCTTTTCGCTTCCTCGCGTGTCAAAGATGAAATCCGTTCCATTTCGGTTTGTTGCTGCTGAACCAACTCTTCAGCTTTGCTCTCCATCTGTTCAATATGCTGTTGTTTTTCGGCAAGCGCCTGATCTTTGCGTTCAAGTCCGGCCTCGCGTTTGTTTAATGCATCATCCTTGCGATCCAAATTTTCTTCTCTTTGCAACAACCGATTTTCGTGTTTCTGCATTTCCGATCGGCGTTCGCGAATTTCAGATTCAGCTTCAGTACGCAATTTATGATTTTCGTCTTTCGCTTCCAACAAGGCTTCTTTTTTCAGCGCCTCTGCTTCCCGTTTTGCATCTTCGACGACTTGCTCTGCGGAATGTTTGGCGCCTGCCATTTTGGAATCGTTTGCCTTTTTCAATGCAAAATACCCAACAACTACACCGACGATGATACCAAGCAAAGCGAAGATGAACTCAGTAATACCCATTCGGACACCTCCTCTTGCTATTGATTTTTACATTTTCAAAGGATGAATCAATAACTCTTTGTCTTTCATCAATCGTTTAAAAATTAGTAAATAATACAATTTTAATTGTATAGATGGACCTATGCCCTGTCAACCCTGCCAAGCCGGCGCCGCTTGCTTGTAAAAAGACTGCGAAGCAAATGCTTCGCAGTCTTTACGGCAAGCCTCTATAAAGTTTCAGACGGAGCCTATTCCTCTTCGTCGACAAGCAAGTTAAAGTCTTCTGCTTCTTTCTTGTCATCTTTAGGGACGGACACTGAATAGGAAGCAGCTGTCATGCCGTAATGTTCACGGACTTTTCCTGCGATTTCGTTGCGGATGTCTTCATGCTCTCGCATGAATTGCTTGGCGTTTTCACGGCCTTGCCCGACACGTTCGTTGTTGTAGGAGTACCATGAGCCGCTCTTTTGGACGATATCCAAATCAGCCGCCAGGTCAACGATCTCACCTTCACGCGAGATCCCCTGTCCATACATGATGTCCACTTCCGCTGTGCGGAACGGCGGAGCTACTTTGTTTTTGACGACTTTGATCTTCGTCCGGTTACCGATGATGTCGTTGCCGGATTTCAAAGCTTCGGCACGGCGTACTTCGAGGCGTACGGATGAATAGAATTTCAACGCGCGTCCGCCAGGAGTGACTTCCGGGTTACCAAACATAACGCCGACTTTTTCTCGGATTTGGTTGATGAATACAGCAATGGTGTTCGATTTGTTGATAGCACCCGACAGTTTACGGAGAGCCTGTGACATGAGACGGGCTTGTAGGCCGACGTGTGAGTCGCCCATTTCGCCTTCGATTTCCGCTTTCGGCACAAGTGCCGCTACGGAGTCAATGACGACGATATCTACAGCACCGCTTCGTACGAGCGCTTCTGCGATTTCCAGTGCCTGCTCGCCTGTATCCGGCTGAGACAGCAATAGTTCATCCAAATTGACGCCAAGCGCTTTTGCATATACTGGGTCAAGGGCGTGCTCCGCATCGATAAATGCAGCCGTCCCGCCTGAAGCCTGTACTTCTGCAATCGCGTGAAGGGAAACCGTTGTCTTACCGGAACTTTCCGGCCCGTAGATCTCGATAACGCGCCCACGCGGATAGCCGCCTATGCCGAGTGCGATGTCAAGAGACAACGAACCACTTGAGACTGTTGAGACATTATGGCCTGTGCTTTCACCCAATTTCATGACAGACCCTTTACCGAATTGCTTTTCTATTTGTTTTAGTGCCATATCCAGCGCTGCTTTACGATCGCTCAAAAGAAATCCTCCTCTTATGTGAAAACCAATTTTCTAACTGATTTCAGTATACTAGTTTATTGAGAAATTTACAAGAAAAAAGCGAACGTTTATTCGTGTTCGTATAAATGTTTTCCGAATTTGATCGCCGCTATCCTATCATTCCCCCAAAATGGGCGTGAAAAAACACGCAAAATTAAATTTTGCGTGCATCTTCATCTGCTAGTGTTCGTATCAAGTAGTACAAGGCCAGTTTCACGGCACGGATGCGGTTTGTATTCCTCATCCCGGATAACTGAAGGCGATGGGCCGTGGTTCCTTCAGCGCTCGCAATGCCGATCCATACCGTGCCGGCTGGTTCCTCGCCGTGTGCATCGGGCCCAGCCGCCCCGGTTAAACTGACGCTGATATCGGTATTGAACTTCTCCCGGACAGCCGAAGCCATCGCTGTAGCCGTTTCTTCACTGACGACAGAATGCTCTTCGAAAAATTTCTGTGTCATGCCGAGCTGCTGGATTTTCATTTGTTCGGTATAGGTGACGACGCCGCCATTCAAGACAGCACTCGCCCCTGCGACAGAAGCGAGCTCGGACTGGAACAGGCCAGCCGTCAAACTTTCTGCCGCCGAAACCGTTTTGCCTTGCTGTTTCAATAAATCGATGGCTTTCGATGCCAAAGAATCATCATCATAGCCGTACAAATAATCGCCGACACGCTCCATGATTTCTTCTTTTGCGCCGTCGATCAATTTCCAGGCTTCATCCGTGGTATCCGTTTTTGCCGTGATGCGCAGCGTGACTTCACCGGCGGATGCCAGCGGAGCAATTGTGGGGTTGGTCTGTTTGTCCAAGATATCCTGCAGGCGGTCTTCAAGTTCCGCTTCCCCGATGCCGTAAAAACGCAAGACATGCGACAGGATAATATTTTCTTCATTGAGCATGCGCACCAATTTCGGTTTCGCCTCAAACTGGAACATCGGCTCCAATTCATGTGGCGGCCCAGGCAGCAGCATATACATATGATCGCCGTTTTGATACATCATTCCCGGCGCCATGCCGTTCTCGTTGAACAGCACCTCGCTGCCTTCAAGTACGAGCGCCTGCTTTTTATTGTTGTCGGTCATCGGGCGGCCAGCACGTTCAAAGTAGGCAGCGATTGACACCATGGCTTCTTCGTCCATTGCCAAAGTCGTGCCTAGATGATTGGCGATGGTCTGCTTGGTCAAATCGTCTTTCGTCGGCCCGAGCCCTCCAGAGAAGATGATCAGGTCTGCACGGGATTCCGCGACAGCGATCGTTTCTTTCAGGCGCTCCGGGTTGTCGCCTACTACCGTATGGTAATAGACATTAATCCCGATTTCAGCGAGATGCCCCGAAATGAAACGGGCATTCGTATTGGTGATCTGGCCGAGCAGGAGCTCCGAGCCAACTGCGATAATTTCAGCGTTCATAGCGGTCTTCCTTTCATGTGGCGCTTATTTGGACGTCATAAGCCCTTTGCGGTTGGCATAGAAATAATCCCATCCAGACCATACCGTAAACAGCAAAGCGATATAAAGCATGATCTCGCCGAACGGAATGCCGACCAAGGCGAAGAGCATATTGTACAGCAAGAGCGAAATGATCGCGAAAAGTTGTGTGACGGTCTTGATTTTGCCCAAGTTGCCGGCTGCCACGACTTCCCCTTCGCCTGCCAGCACCAAGCGCAAGCCAGTGACGGCGAATTCGCGGCTGATGATGACGATAACGACCCACGCCGGCGCAAAGCCTAGCTCGACCAAGATGATCAATGCCGCAGAGACGAGGAGTTTATCGGCAAGGGGATCCAAGAACTTGCCGAAGGTCGTGACTAAATTGTATTTGCGCGCGTAATAGCCGTCGACCCAGTCGGTGGCGGAGGCAAAAATGAAGATCAATGCGCCGATAAAGTGCGCGACCGGTAGCGTTGCCCCTAAAAGCGTCATCTCTCCCCAGCCGAAATCGATGAGCATGAAAGCCATGAAAATCGGGATGAGCAAGATTCGTGAAATTGTGATTTGGTTTGGAATATTCATTTGTTTTTCTCCTTTCAATCCTTGCAGAAAAATAGCCATCGGGTGATGGCTACTCAGCATCATCAAAACGGATGATGATGTTTTGCGGTTTACGTTCTTGTTCATACGGCACTGTTTCACCGTTCAGTTCAATGGAAAGCATCGCGTAATCCCCAACCCGCATGAAAACGTCCGTTTCCTCAGAGACATCAATAGCTTCTGTTTCTCCAGCCTCGAACACGCGAGCGAGGCTTAATAGTTCAGCTCCGTCATCATTTAAAACGGTCAGCCAGGATTCACCGTTTGCGGTAAATTCAAGCTGTTTATCAGCCGGGCCAGTGAACGTATAAGTCGTCGTTTCACCCGATACGCTCTCAAGTTCCAATTGGGCTTGTGGCTCTTCGGGTTCGGGTTGTTCTTCCGGTTCATCAGCGGGCGCTTGTTCTTCCTCGGCCGCTTCCGGCTGTTCTTCCGCTTGTTCAGCCGGCTCCTCGTATTCCACATCGCCGCCTTCTTGTTCCTGTTGGATATCGTTCCCCGATGTGCTGAGCAGATAGAAATACCAAATAACCAATAATATAAAAACGATAAATAATGCCACCAACACTTTCGGCATTGATTCTGCGACGGGGCCAGAGCTGCGTTTTTTCTTCTCGGGCCTGCGCGTTAAATGCTCAGCAGGAGCGGCATCTGGGGCATCTTCAGGCAACTCGCTTTTGTGCTCACTTAACAGGGCATCGCCGTCCATACCGACGGCTTGTGCATAGCGCTTGATAAATGCACGCACATAAAAGCTGCCAGGGATAGCCGAATAATCTCCTGTTTCGATGCCTTCCAAATGATGCTTTTGGATTTTTGTCCGCTCATTGAGCTGTTCTAAGCTTAAGCCTTGTTCGAGCCTTGCCTGTTTCAGCTTCGTGCCCAATTGTCCCATCGTCATCACCTG
Organism: Planococcus sp. MSAK28401; assembly: GCF_018283455.1. Taxonomy (NCBI): domain Bacteria; kingdom Bacillati; phylum Bacillota; class Bacilli; order Caryophanales; family Caryophanaceae; genus Planococcus; species Planococcus alpniumensis. The sequence goes on from NZ_JAAMTH010000001.1 coordinate 2,039,908, forward strand.
CCTGGTTAAAAATTGAAACCGTCGCCGAACATATCCATTTGGTCTTTATTGTCCATAAACGTGTTTTTCTCCAATACTTCATACGTGATCTTTTCTTCCGGATGATGGCGCAATTCGATAATATAATCGAAATCGTCGATGCTGTACTCGGAATGCTCCACGAACTTATCGGGATGCTCAACCACTTTGATGGTTGGCATGCGCATCATCTCCCGTACGAGCTGAAGATGGCGTTCATCGGCTGAGCGCCTTGTGACGATGCCGTCCAAGATGAAAATATTATTGTCGTTGTGTTCATCGCCCATCAATTGGTTGCGGACGGTTTGCTTGATCATCGTAGACGACAGGAAAATCCATTTCTTGTTGGCACTGACGCTTGCCGCGACGATTGACTCGGTCTTGCCGACACGCGGCATGCCCCGCAGTCCGACCAGCTTATGGCCTTCCTGTTTGAAGATTTCCGCCATGAAATCGACGAGCAGCCCGAGTTCATCCCGCACAAAGCGGAAAGTTTTGCGGTCGTCTGCGTCGCGTTGGATATAACGGCCATGCCGCACCGCGAGAATATCCCGCAATTTCGGTTCGCGGAATTTCGTCACAGCGATCGTTTCAATCGTCGATAAAATCTGTTCGAAGCGTTCAATCTGAACATCATGCTCTGCACGCAACAGCATGCCGCGGCGTCCCTGGTCCACACCGTTGATGGTAACGATATTGACACGCAGCATGCCGAGAAGCGATGCGATGTCCCCGAGCAGGCCCGGGCGGTTGACTTGGATTTCATACTCAAAATACCATTCTTTCATGCTTCACTCTCCCTTCCCAGATATGTCTTATCCTATGGTCCATTGCCTTTATGATAGCCTACATCAACAATGAAGAAAAGCTTGCGTACACTAAATGAGCCAGCCGCCGTTCACACGAATCGTCTGCCCGGTAATATAATCCGCTTTGCCGCTGGCTAAAAACGCCACCGCGTGGGCGATATCTTCAGGAGACCCTGCCCCGAGCGGAATCTCTTCTTCGAGCGCCAGCCAGTCTTCATCTGTCAATCCGGCATTCATTTTCGTGCGGATCAATCCGGGCGATACCGCATTGACACGTGTGCCGGACGGCGCCATCTCTTTGGCATAAGCCTTCGTGAATGCGAGTTGTGCGCCTTTCACGGCTGAATATGCCGTTTCCATTGAAGCGCCGGTTTCACCCCAGATCGATGCAATGAAAATGACATAGGATTTGGCATGCCTCTTGAAATAAGGAGACAATAGCCGCACCGTCTCGATTGGATTCTTTACATGGACACGCCATAAAGCGTCCTGCTCGGCGCTGCTGGTGTCCTGCAACAGTCCTGACAGCGCATGGCCGTTCGCACAAACGATGCACGAACAGTCGAATACTTGGTTTGCGACTTGCTGGGCGCCGCCGTCATTCGTGAAATCGCCCTGTACCGAAATGAACTCCTGCTTTGGGTAATGCGCGCTGAGCTCCTCCGCAAATGCTTCAAGGGCGTTCGAATGATAATGAAGATAAAGCGACCAGCCCTCGTCCGCCATCTGTCTGGCAATAGCTCCGCCGATGTCTCCCGATGCCCCCAGAATCAGAGCGAATTGCTTCACGCCTGTTCCTTCTCCGGTGATTTGATCGTAAAGACCGATTGCTGGCTTTCTGCACTGACTAAAGCGAATGCGTTTTGCAAATCGGCCACTTCGATCTGTTCAAGCACCGGCACGACATCGAAAAGGTTCATGCCGTTGAACGCATATTGCGTAAATTGGTTGGCAATATATTCCGGTGAATTCAACGCGCGCATGAAAAAGCCGATTTTCTTGCGGCGCACGCGGTCCAGGTCTTCCTGACCGAACGGCCATTTTTCCACTGCCTGATGGATCGCTTTCTTAACCTCTTCTGCAAACTTTTCAGGATAGTTCGTATCCGTCCCGATCAGTGCATAGCCGAATCCGCTTTCCAACGAATAATCGAATGAATACGATTCATCGATCCAGCCGTTCTCGTAAGCTTCATGGTAGAAGTTCGAAGTTCTGCCAAACAATAACTCGTACGCGAGCTGCGCGGATAATTCATGCTTGAGCATTTCCGGCCCGTGCAGATCAAGCCGCTCCGGTTTGACGCCGACAAAGACTTTCGGTTTTTGGACTGCCATTTCTAATGTCCGTTCTTTGACCGCCGCTTCCTTCGGCTCTTGCGGGAAAATGCGCTCGATCGGTGCCGGCGCATCGAATGTTTTCGCCGCCTGGTTGTCTTTGACGAATTGCATCATGCTGTCGGGCTCGACGTTTCCGACGATGAACAAAGCCATATTCGACGGGTGGTAGAACGTATGGTAGCACGTATACAGATGCTCTGCTGTAATGTGCTGAATCGACTCGACGGTGCCCGCAATATCAATTTTCACCGGATGGTTCTTGTAAAGATTTTCGATCATGCCGAAATACAAACGCCAATCGGGCTGGTCGTCATACATGGTGATTTCCTGTGCAATGATGCCTTTTTCCTTTTCTACCGTCTGTTCAGTGAAGTACGGGCTTTGGACAAAATCCAGCAGGGTGGTGACATTTTCCTGGATGCGCCCTGTCGCGGAAAAGAGATAGGCCGTCCGCGTGAACGAAGTGAACGCATTGGCAGAAGCGCCATTTTTGCTGAACTCCTGAAAAATGTCGCCTTCTTCTTTTTCGAACATTTTATGCTCGAGAAAGTGGGCAATGCCATCCGGCACTTGAATCGCTTCTTTTTCACCGAGCGGTACGAAATGGTTATCGATCGAGCCATATTTCGTCGTGAACGTCGCATAGGTTTTCGAAAACCCGCGTTTCGGCAGGATGTAAACCGTCAAGCCGTTAGGCAATTGTTCGTGATAAAGTGTTTCTTCCAGTTGGTTGAATTCCATTTTATTCATCTTTTGCTTCCTCCTTGCCAGACAAGAAATACGTCATTTGCAAACTCATATTGTTTGCTGCCTGCGCAATCTGCTCTTTTGTTACGCTTTCCCATCTTTCAATCAAATAGGCAGGTTCAAAGTCTTCCGAAAGCTCCATGTATTGATCGTAAATATCGATTTGGCCTCTTGCCGAATCGAGCGCTTCTTTTAATTGGTTGGTGAGCAGGGCTTTCGTCTGATCCAATTCGGTATCGGTAATATGCCCTTGCTTGATTTCATCCAATTGGCCAAGAATCAGCGAAACTGCTTTTTCTTCCAACTTGCGGTCAATCCCGGCAAGAACAAACATCAAGCCGAACTGCGAAGCGTAGGAACTCGAAACGTAATACGCCATGCTTTCCTTCTCACGGATATTGGCGAACAATTTTGAATGCGCGTATCCGCCAAAAATGCCGTTCATCAATTGCATGACCGGGAAATCCTCGTCGCGGAATGTGACCGGTGTGAAGAACATCATATGCAATTTCCCTTGTTTCATGTCCTCGAATTCAAGCACCCGGGACTGCTCAGGCGGCTGCAATTGGCTTTCTGTTTTTTCAGGAAGCTCCTTGCGGTCGGCAAAGTGGAAATAATCGCGGATATGGGAAGTAATCAATTCCGGTGAAACGTCTCCCACCACGTAAATCTCCACTTCATTATTTTCCAGCATACGGTGGTATGCAGCGACAAGCGACTCATTGGTCACTTGCTTGACTTGTTCGATTGAACCGTTCGAAGTGATCGACGCAGGATGGCCGGGAAGCCCGAGTTCCATCATGCGCTGCTGGGCGTAGCGGGTTTTATCGTCAAATACCGATTCGATACGCTGAACGATGGATTCCTGTTCCCGCTTGAAAATGCTCTCCTTGAACAGCTCATTCTCGAAATTCGGCTTGAACAGGACGATATACATCAAATTCATCACTTTCTCAAGAACGCCTTCATCCGATAGATATTGGTCATTAACGGTTTCGACATTCAAATTGAGGATATGGTCGTCTCCGCGTTTGGTGGAATCTATGTATAAGGAGGTTCCGTATAAATCATCGAGCACCATGCGCAGTGCTGTATGGGATGGATACATTTCGTTGCTGTGCTGCAAGACATTTGCCAGAATCGCGCGTTCGGAAGCATTTTTCACGGTAAGACGGTCCTTGAAGCGGATCGAAAAATTAATCGTTTTGAATTGCGTCGTTTGGTGTACGTGAACATGGACGCCTTGTGCAATCTTATTGGTTTCAAACATGTTGGATCCCCTCTCGTAATTCTTACACTAACTATACCGGACTTTTTCCTTTAAATGCAATGAAACCGGAGGAAACCACTGGAAAAAAGCAGGCGGATTTCAAGCGATTCCTCGATTATGCGAATTCCTTGCAACATCTCAGCCTCCAGCACGCTATTTAATGAAGGTTTTTCCAACCGCCATACCCGCTGCTTGATTTTTTCCATAAAAAAAACTGGCGGGGAACTCCCCGCCAGTTTTCAGTCCGCTGATATGCGGCATCTGTTTAACGCTGTCCTTTAATATACGGTTTCCCGTTCGCTTTCGGAGCATTGGCGCGGCCGATGAAGCCAGCCAGCGCGAAGATCGTCAAGACATACGGCAAAATCAACAGGAAGACGTTCGGAATTTCTTGGATATACGGAATCGAAGAACCGACAATGCTCAAGGATTGCGCGAAGCCAAAGAATAAAGCCGCGCCCATAGCACCAAGCGGATGCCATTTTCCGAAGATCATTGCAGCAAGCGCCATAAAGCCTTGGCCGTTGATCGTCGCATGGCCGAAGTCTCCAGTAATCGTCTGCGCATAGATCGCGCCGCCGATTCCAGCGAGTGCGCCGGAAATCATGACTGCTACATAGCGCATTCTTGCGACGTTGATCCCCATTGTATCAGCTGCCATCGGATGCTCGCCGACTGCGCGCAAACGCAAGCCGAACGGCGTCTTGTAGATGACGAACCATGCCAGGATCGCCACACCGATCGCAAAGAATGAGGTATTGTAAACCGATGTGAAGAATAATGGGCCGATGACAGGAATTTCAGATAACACCGGAACGTTATAACGTGCAAAACGTTCGGTGATGAAATCCGTCTGGCCTTTATCGAAAATGCTTTTCACCAAGTACAGTGCCAGTGCAATCGCCAATAAATTGATGGCAACCCCTGAAACGACTTGGTCCGCGCGGAATGAAATCGATGCAACGGCGTGAAGCAGCGACAACAGCATCGCGGCAACCATCGCGGCGATCAATGCCAGCCAAGGCGTCATTCCGCCGAAAGTATCGGCGAACAGCAAGTTGAACAAAATCCCGACAAATGCGCCGATGACCATCAAGCCCTCTAAGCCGATGTTGACAACGCCGGAACGTTCAGAGAACACGCCGCCGATTGCAACAAGAATAAGCGGTGCTGCATAAAAAATTGCCGAAGGGACGATGAAGTATAGGATTTCCAAAAAGCTCATATCACTTCGCCTCCTTCTTTTTGCCGGCCGCTCGGAGCAGCAGCAAACGAATGATATAGCCAGATGCTACGAAGAAAATGATTACGGCGATGACAATTTCAACAATCTCGATCGGAATGCCTGCAGCATTCGGCATATTGAGAGCGCCGTATTTCAAGGAACCGAATAACGTAGCCCCGAAAATGACACCAAGCGGCGTATTCATTCCGAGAAGCGCGACGGCGATGCCGTCAAAGCCGATTCCGGTGAAACCACCTTTTGACGAAACGTACTCAAACGTCCCAAGTGCTTCCATCGCACCCGCAAGACCGGCAAATGCGCCGGAAATGACCATCGCCATGACGATGTTTTTGTTAACGTTCATCCCTGCATATTCAGAAGCATGCTGGTTGAAACCGACCGCTTTCAGCTCGAAGCCGAGCGTCGTCTTCTCCAGGATGAACCACATGACGGCGACCATGATCAGCGCCAGCAATAAGCCCAAGTGCAACCGGGAAAATTCTGTCAAGTTCTCCAGAAATTCAGAACGAAGGGAAGCACTGGCGAAAATCCGCTCCGTGCGGTCTCCTCCTTCGGATACCGTTCGGATTAAGGCATTGGTAACATGAAGTGCAATATAGTTCATCATGATTGTGACAATAACTTCGTGTACGCGGAACTTGGCTTTCAATAGCCCCGGAACAAAGCCCCATAATGCACCTGCTACAGCCGCTGCCAAAATCGCTAGCGGCAAATGGATAATTTTCGGCAGTTCAACCGCTACGCCCACATAAGCTGCGGCGAACCAGCCGACGATCAATTGCCCTTCGACCCCGATATTGAAGAGCCCTGAGCGGAAAGCGAATGCAACGGCTAAACCAGCCAATAGATAAGGTGTAATTTGGCGAAGCGTTTCGCCGATTGTGTAAAGGTCCCCAAAAATACCGTTCCATAATGCAGCATAGCCTTCGATCGGGCTATAGCCGCTGACGAGCATGATGATCGCCCCAACGATCAGGCCAAGCACGACGGAAACGATCGGGACCAGCAAGTTTGTCGCTCTATTCGACACGGTGCTTCCCGCCTTTCTTGTCTTTGTCCGCATGTCCTGCCATGAGAAGACCCAGTTGTTGTTCAGTCGTTTCTTCAGGAATGACCACATCGACGATTTCACCGTCGTGAATAACGGCGATCCGGTCGGAGACATTCATGACTTCATCCAGTTCGAAAGAAATCAATAGAACCGCTTTGCCGTTATCGCGCTGTTCGATCAAACGGCTATGGATAAATTCGATAGCCCCTACATCCAAACCGCGCGTCGGAAGTGCGGCAATGAGCAGATCCGGATTGCGGTCGACTTCACGGCCAATGATCGCTTTTTGCTGGTTGCCCCCAGACAAAGCGCGGGCCGGTTCATGTGGCCCTTGCGTCCGGACATCGAAATCCTTGATGATTTGCTGGGCTTTTTCTGTAATCTTGTTATAGTCCATGATGCCGGACTTCGAGATCGGCGCTGTATAGTAAGTTTGCAATGCAATATTGTGGCCGATCGGGAAATCAAGTACCAAGCCGTGCTTATGGCGATCTTGCGGGATATGGCCGACGCCGGATTCCGTCACTTTGCGCGGTTTCATCCCGGTAACGTCTTTGCCGTGGATTATAACTTTCCCGCTCTTGACTTTTCTAAGCCCGGTAATTGCTTCGATCAATTCGGACTGCCCGTTGCCGTCGATTCCCGCAATTCCGACAATTTCACCTTTACGAACGGTCAAATTCAAGTTTTTCACCTTGGCGATGCCGCGGTAGTCCTCGACAACGAGATCTTTGACAGACAAGATCTCTTCCGTTGGGCTTGCCGGCCCTTTTTCGGTCTTGAATGTAACTTGGCGACCGACCATTAAGGCTGCCAAATCATTCGGGTTGGTTTCCGATGTCGTCACCGTCCCGATGCCTTGACCTTTACGTATTACAGTCACACGGTCTGAAACATCCATGATTTCTTTTAATTTGTGGGTGATCAAAATGATCGACTTGCCTTCTGCAATTAAACGCTTCATAATCTGGATCAATTCCGTGATCTCCTGAGGCGTCAGTGAAGCTGTCGGCTCATCGAATATCAAAATTTCTGCGCCGCGGTAAAGTGTTTTCAAAATTTCCACGCGCTGCTGCATGCCGACTGAAATGTCTTCGATGATGGCATATGGATCGACATTCAAGCCATATTGCTCAGATAATTTCGCCACTTTTTGTGCGGCATCTTTTTTGTTGGTGACGCCCATTTTAGTCGGCTCGCTGCCGAGTATAATGTTTTCGGTGACACTGAAATTCTCGACCAGCATAAAGTGTTGGTGCACCATGCCGATTCCGAGATCGTTCGCTACGTTCGGGTTGGAAATATCCACTTTCTTCCCTCTGACCCGGATTTCGCCGCCTTCCGGTTGATACAATCCAAACAAGACGTTCATCAAGGTGGATTTTCCTGCCCCGTTTTCACCGAGCAGTGCATGAATTTCCCCTTTTTCAAGCTGCAAGGTGATATTGTCGTTGGCGACAAAGTTCCCGAACTCTTTGCGGATATTCAGCATTTCAATAACATATTCCACGGTTTTCACTCCCTCGGAGACTGGTTGTTTCTTAATGTAATGAATTAATACATGAAAGGCTTCTTTTAGCAGAAACCTTTCATCTATTAATCTTTCGAAAAATAGACGAAAAAAAATCATAAAGACCGGATACCCGGTCTTTATGATGACCGTATTTGACTACAGCTTATTCAGAGACTGTTTCAGGAACTTCGATTTCTCCTGAAATTACTTTCTCTTTGTACTCTTCAATCTGGCTCATGACATCTTCTGGAATCGCGCCGCGTGAATCCGCAAGGGCTACTCCATCGTCAGACAAACCATAAGTAACCGTTTCCCCACCTGGGAATTCGCCGTTCATCGCTTGTTCAGAAATGTTGATAACCGCTGTATCTACGCGTTTTAAAACTGAAGTCAATGTAACGTTTACATCGCCAGCTTGTCCTTCTTCGTATTGGTCAGCATCAACGCCGATAACCCATACTTTTTCATCAGGGTTAGCTTCGATGCGCTCTTTTGCTTCAGTGAATACACCGTTACCCGTTCCGCCTGCAGCGTGGAAAATGATATCTGCCCCAGCACTGTACATGCGGTTAGCAGTTGTTTTACCCAATTCTGCTTTATCAAAAGCACCTGTATATTGAACATCGACTTCGATTGAATCATCAACAGCTTTTACCCCTTCAAGGAAGCCGGATTCAAAGCGTTCGATAACTGGGATCTCCATGCCGCCGACAAAACCGATTTTATCGGTTTCTGTCATTAATGCTGCAGCAACCCCTGCAAGGAATGCCCCTTCTTGCTCTTTGAACAAGACACTTGCAACATTCGGAGCATCAACTACCGCATCGATGATGGCGATTTGTGCATCCGGCTGCTGTTCAGCGATTTCTTTGACAGCGCCTTCCATCAAGAAGCCAATCCCGAAGACCACATCGAAATCACGGCGGATCAAGTTATTCAAGTTGGTGTTGTAATCAGCGTCAGAAGCAGACTGAAGGTAATCGAACCCGCCGTCGCCTTTTTCAAGGCCATTTTCTTCACCGAATTGCTGAACGCCTTCCCAGGCAGATTGGTTGAAGGATTTGTCATCGACGCCTCCGACATCCGTAACCATCGCTACAGAGAAATCGCTTGCTTCTTCAGTGCCTTCTCCGCCTTCAGCAGAGTCGCCGCCGTTCGAAGTATCTTCTTCGCTGCCGCATGCTGCAAGAACTCCAGCCGCCAGCATTAATGATAAGCCTACGCCAAATTTACGTTTAATCAATGTGATAACCCCCAAGGTTTTTTTGATAATAGCAGGAATCAGATGTTTACAGACGTTTGCGAACTACGTGGAAGCTGAACTTGTCAGCACGGAAGTAGTTCTTGGAATATAGCACCAAGCGATCGTTTTCATCATAATGATGCTGTTTTAAGACAAGTAATGCAGTTTCCGGGTCGCATTCGAGAATCGGCGACGCTTCTTCGTGATACCCTGTCGGGTCGATGAAGGTGACCGCATAGGAAATGCGGATATCGCCGGATTCTTCAAGCGCCGAGAAAATGGAGCTTTCTTTGCGTCCGAGAAAACCTTCGGGCATGTAGACGGAAGGCACTTTGTCGATGCAATAGACGACAGGCTCCCCGTTTGCCGTTCGGACGCGTTCAATGGAAATGACAGTATCATCCGGATTGCAATGAAAGCGGTTAACATCTTCTTCAGAACAAATGGACTCCGAAGTGCTCAGGTAGACCACTCCGGGTTCCATTCCCGCCTGCCGGATCATATCGGAGACGCTTGTCAATTCCTCGATGCCCGATGAAAATACCGGTTTCGAATTGACAAACGTCCCGACACCGTGGCGCCTGACGATTACATTATCTTCTTCCAGGAGCCGCAGCGCCTCGCGTAGAGTCGCACGGCTCACTCCAAGTGATTTCGATAATTCGAACTCGGATGGCAATTTCTCTTTCTCTTTATAGACACCCGAAGCAATATCCTGCTTCATTCGATCGATCACTTGGAGATACAATGCACGGTGATCCGATTTGATTGTCATACGATTCACCACCCATGACAGAGATCAGACATCTGATGTAAAACATTCCTACTAATCAGAATTACTATACCATTTAATAGAAATGAAATAAATAGCAATTTGTCGAATTCTGCGAATTTTCCTCCACAAGCTTTCTCAAATACTAAACATTTTGTCACAAATCAGCTATTGACCAATCAGTATTCTTCCTGCTTAGGAACCAGTACATGGCGCGGCTTACTGCCTTCATATGGTCCGACGACCCCGCGCTGCTCCATTTGGTCTATGATTCGGGCGGCACGGGAATAGCCAACACGGAACCTGCGCTGCAGCATCGATACGGATGCCGTCTGCATTTCTGTGACCAATTGCACCGCTTCCTCATAAAGTTCGTCTGTTTCCTGGTCGATGCTTACTTCTTCCACATCTGATGGGATCATGTCTTCCTGGTATTGCGCTTTTTGCTGTTCGATTGAAAAGTCGACGATTTTTTCTACTTCAGTATCTGACAGGAACGCCCCTTGCACGCGCACCGGTTTTGATTGTCCGGCACCGAGGAACAGCATATCGCCACGGCCGAGCAATTTCTCTGCCCCGCCCATGTCGAGAATGGTGCGTGAGTCGATTGCGGATGACACCGCAAATGCGATGCGCGACGGGATGTTCGCCTTGATAACGCCGGTGATGACATTTACGCTCGGGCGCTGTGTGGCGATGATCAAATGGATGCCGGCAGCACGCGCCATTTGCGCAAGCCGCGTGATGGCATCTTCCACTTCGTTGGACGCGACCATCATCAAATCCGCCAATTCATCGACGATGACAACAATAAACGGCAGCTTCGGATGCTTTTCTTCGTTTTCTGCGTTGAATGTGTCGACATAATCGTTATAGCCTTCGATATTGCGTGTACCGGTATGGGAAAACAGCTCATAGCGCCGCTCCATTTCCGAGACGATTTTCTTTAATGCTTGTGCCGCTTTGCGTGGGTCTGTCACTACTGGTGCGAGTAGATGAGGAATGCCATTGTAGACATTCAGTTCGACCATTTTCGGGTCAATCATCATCATCTTCACTTCATGTGGCTTGGCGCGCATGATGATGCTCGTGATAATGCCGTTGATGCATACCGATTTCCCGCTGCCTGTAGAACCTGCCACGAGCAGATGGGGCATTTTATTGAGTTCGGTCATGACCGCTTGGCCCGTGACGTCGCGGCCGAGACCGAACAATAATTTCGAGTCGGGACGGTTGTTTTCTTCCGATTCTAGTACTTCCCGAAGGCTCACGACTGCGACTTCGGTATTCGGCACTTCAATGCCGATCGCCGATTTTCCAGGAATCGGTGCTTCAATGCGGATATCGCGAGCGGCAAGCGCCAATGCCAAATCGTCGTGAAGGCTGACGATTTTGCTGACTTTCACGCCGACATCCGGCAGCACTTCATATTTCGTCACGGCAGGCCCCAAATGGACTTGCGTCACTTTTGCGCGAACACCGAAGCTTTGGAAGGTTTTCTCGAGTTTTTTGGCGTTTTTTTGGATGCCTGAATATTCACCGCTTTGGTCGCTATGCGGCGGCAAGGTCAATAGATCGATCGGCGGCAAGGCATAATCTTCGTTTTCCGCTTCTTCTTTCATCGACATGACCGGCTCTTTCAAGATCTCTCCCGTTTCTGGGTCAACATGCCTGATTTCTTCGGAAGCCTCGGTTTTCGGTTTTTCCTTCTCTGCCTCCTGGCGCTTCGGCTTGACCTTTTCTGTAAATGCCGAAATGATCGGCTCTTTTTCCTCTTCCGGCTCACGCTCAGTCTCTTTATCAAAGACCAGCGTCGTCTCTGTCTCTGTCTCTGTTTCTTCCAGCGCATCGTCATAAGCCAATTGCTCATTCATTTCCAATACCTTTTCAGGGGCATTTTTTCTGCGCGGCTGCTTTTTCGCCGGTTTGCGTTCCGGCTTGAAGCGTTCTGCGAGTGACCGCATCGCTTCGCCGACGACCGGCAAGCGCTCTGCAATGACTGGCGCAGCCGTTTTGCCAGTTAAGATGATCGCCCCGATCGACAATAGGATGATGGCGATGACCCATGTGCCGGCTGTCGCAAATAGCACGTGAAGCAGCGCATACAGCACGGCGCCGAAAAACCCGCCGCCGGTCGCTTCGTAATTCCCCCAGATTGTGCCGGTCATTTGCGTCATTTTCGACGTTTCCGACAAGACATTTGCAGAAGTGATCGGCAAGATCGAACCTGCTGCCCAGATCAAATGGCTGATCAATAAAGCGCCAGCAAGGAGAAATATAGAGCCGGCTGCAATTTTCGCGCGGATTTTCGGCAAGCTACGTTTGACCATGATGTGAAGTGCGGCTGCGATCAATGCCAGTGGTGCGAGAAAGGCCAAATAACCGAGCAGATACTCAGCCATATTGTTGAACATGCGGCCGATCAAGCCGAGCCTAAAGACCATTAAGATCGCGATCCCGATCATGATGAGGCCAGTGACTTCATAGGCGATCATCGGAACCGGTTGGCGTTTTTTCTTCGCTTTCGCTTTCGGCTTCGGTTTCGTGCGCGGCTTAGTACGCGGCTTGGTGGTGGTGGTGGTTTTTTTGTTTGTGCGGCTTGGCGCCATCGGATTCCCTCTTTTCTTACGTAATGAAAAAGGATTCCTGCCGACAGAATCGGTATGGAATCCCTTTACTTGTATTCTTAGTATTCCATGATGATCGGAATGATCATCGGACGCCGCTTCGTCTGCTGGTACAGATACGAGTTGAGCGTATCGCGAATTTCCTGTTTGATGTTGTTCCATTCGAATGCATCACGCGTCACATATTTATCGACGACTTTGCGTACCAATTGGCTCGACTCATCGAGCAATTGCTCCGATTCGCGGACATAGACAAAGCCTCTGGAAATGATTTCAGGCCCTGAAGCGATGCGTTTTTCTTTGCGGTTCAAGGTAACAACGATGATAAAGATCCCATCCTGCGACAAAAGCTTGCGGTCACGGAGGACGATGTTGCCGACATCCCCGATGCCGATTCCATCGATCAAGACATTGCCTGTCGTGACACGGCCGCTCATGCGGACTTTTTCTTTTCTGTATTCGACGATATCGCCTTTATCGGCAATAAAGATATCCGATTTTGCGATGCCGACTTGCTGTGCGAGTTTTGAGTGGGCGATGAGCATTTTGTATTCCCCTTGGATCGGGACAAAATACTTCGGCTTCATCAAGTTCAGCATCATCTTCAAGTCTTCCTGGCTGCCGTGGCCGGAAACGTGGACTTTCTTGTTCGATGTCAGCACTTTCGCGCCGGCTTTTGCCAATTTGTTCATTGTCTGGAACATCGGCACTTCCATGCCCGGCGACGGCGTAAAGGTGATCAATACCGTATCCGTCTCATTGATGCGCACATCTTTATGCTGGCGTCTGACCATTTTGTCAAGCGCTTCAAGCGGTTCACCCTGGTTGCCGGTCACGATGATGACAACTTCATCGTCATTGTATTTCTCCAAGTCTTTCAAGGAAATAACCGTATCTTCATCGACTTCTAAATAGCCAAGGCGCAAGCCGACTTCATAGCTCTTCTCGAGGCTTTTACCAATCACGGCGACTTTCTTGCCGGTTTGATGCGCGATGTCGAACACTTGCTGGATACGGATAAAGTTGGATGAATAAAGTGATACGAGAATACGTCCAGGCGCCTGATGGAATGCCGTCAGGATATGATCAGCAACGACCGTCTCAGATGTCGTATAGCCCGGGCGTTCGGCTTCGGTGGAATCTGACAACAGCATCAAGACGCCGTCTTCGCCGAGCTTCGCCATTTTGGCATAATCCGGGCGGTAGCTGCCTTGCATTGACTGGTCGAATTTAAATTCACCGGTATGAACGATGGCGCCTTCCGATGTATGGAAGACAATGCCGAGTGCATCTGGAATGCTATGTGTCGTATGGAAAAAGGTGACGTGTGTCTTGTCGAAATTCATGCGGCTCTTATTCGTGACTTCAAAGAATTTATGGTGCTTGAGCGAGCCGAGCTCTTTTACATGCTCTTTGGCAAGCGCGATAGTCAGCTTCGAACCGTACACCGGTGCTTGGACTTTCTTCAATAGATAAGCAATCGATCCGATCGCATCTTCATGGCCGTGCGTCAGGAAGATCCCTTTGACACGGTCTTTGTTTTCTTCGAGATAGGTGACATCCGGAATGACGATATCGACGCCGAGCATCTCATCTTCCGGGAACATCAATCCGCTGTCGACGACGAACAGGTCATCGTCGATATCGATGACGTACATCGCTTTCCCGATCTCTCCTACTCCGCCAAGCGGAATGACTCTTATGACTTCATTTTTAATTTTACTCAATTGATTTCCTCCTAAAAATATTTCACCCGTACAGATCCATAGACTTCATTATACGGTAATCACCGGTAACAGTCCAAAGAAAAAATATCTGCAGCCATTTGCCCCACGTGCCTGCCGAAAAAAATCCTTTTGCTAAACAAAAAAAAGCCATCCGCACGCACAAGGAAGACACAACTTCCAAGCGGCACCGGATGGCCAGAGATTTTACATGCGTCAGCCAATCAGATGGTGGGCCAACAATTTACAGCAATTGTTCTTCGATGAGCGCTTCAGCGATTTGAACTGAGTTCAATGCCGCGCCTTTGATCAAATTATCGGAGACGACCCATAAATGATAGCCATTCGGGTTGTCGAGGTCTTTGCGGATACGGCCGACGAACACCTCGTCTTTCCCTGCTGCCATCAAAGGCATCGGGTATTCCTGATTGGCGGGATTGTCTTGCAGCACAACGCCTGGCGCGCCGCTCAGCGCCTCTCTCACTTGCTCGATGGACGGCGTGCCGCCCAGTTCCACATAGACGGATTCGGAGTGGCCAGTTACGACCGGCAAGCGCACACAAGTCGCCGCTACTGCCAAGCCTTGGTCGCTCATAATTTTCTTCGTTTCGTTGATCATTTTCATTTCTTCCAAGGTATAGCCGTTGTCAGCGAATTGGTCGATTTGCGGGACTGCATTGAAGGCAATCGGGTAATGGCGCTCAGCTGACTTCACAGGCAAAACTTTCGCTTCTGCGGTTGCTGCGTTATCGAAATCCGCTGATTGTTCTTTCAACTCATTGATCGCATCGATGCCAGCGCCCGAAACCGCTTGGTAAGTGGAAACAATGATTTTCTGCAAGCCGAATTGCTCTTTTAGCGGCTGCAATGCGCATACCATTTGGATCGTCGAGCAATTCGGGTTGGCGATCACGCCGGAATGGCCTTTTAGCGCCGATTTATTCACTTCAGGAACCACGAGCGGTACATCTGCGTCCATGCGGAATGCGCTCGTATTGTCGACCACGACAGCGCCTCGCTTCACGGCTTCAGGGGCAAATTTCTCGGAGATGCTGCCGCCTGCGCTGAACAAAGCGATATCTACACCCTCAAATGATTCAGGCACCGCTTCTTCCACTGTATAGGATTGTCCGTTGAATTCGATTTCCTTGCCGGCAGAGCGGGCAGAAGACAGGAATTTGATGTCCCCGACAGGGAAATTGCGCTTCTCCAACTGGTCTTTCATTTGCTGACCGACGGCACCAGTTGCGCCCATGATCGCTACATTATAGGTTTTCACTCGACTCTCTCCTTCATGGCTAATTTGCGTTATTGTAACATAATTTATCGCATCAGCGCGACAAATTGTCGCAATTCATTATTCATTGGGAACGGATGATGGAGACGGCTGGTGAACCGGAAGTTAATTGTATCAAATCAAGTACATGTTCACGCTCGACTGCATCGATTAAGTGGATGATGTCATCGGCCGACTGGTGTTTGCCGTGAAGCAATTCATATTTTCCGTTGCGGCTCATGCGGGACCCCGTGCTTTCAAGCCCAAGCAGCAAATTGCCTTTCAACTGCTCGCGGGAATCGGAAATTTCTGCCTCGCTAATATCGCCTTGTTGCATCCGTTGAAGTGATGTGCGAATCAATTCTTCCACTTCCCCGACTTGGTGGTCGGCAGTGCCCCCGTAGATGGCGAACGTGCCGTGATCTGAGTAAGCTGAATGGTAGGAATAGACCGAATAGGCAAGGCCGCGGTCTTCGCGGATTTCCTGGAACAGCCTGGACGACATCGAGCCGCCGATGATGTTGTTCAATACCGCCATCGTAAACAACTGATCGTCTTGCAGCGACAATCCCGGATATCCAAGACAGATATGGGCTTGTTCCGTTTCTTTATGCTTGATCGACTGCCCAGGCACAAAGGTCGGCATGACATGCGCGTTTTCGGGGCTTTTCCGTTCAAATGAACCGAATAAAGTTTCGATCTGGCTGAGCAATTTGCCATCGATGTGGCCAGCCACGGAAATGACTGTATTTGATGGCGTGTAATGGCGCTCCATATAATCCATGATCTGCTGTCTTGAGAAACGGTCCAGTGTTTCGGTAGTGCCCAAAATTGGAGCGCCGATTGAATTGTCAGGATACATGACCCGCCATAATTGCTCGTGGACATCGTCATCCGCCATGTCTTCAGTCATGCTGATTTCTTCTTTGACGACAAGGCGCTCTTTATCGATTTCCACCGGGTCCATCACCGAATTGAAAAACATATCCGCCAATACCTCGACTGCCAGCGGCGCATGATGGTCAAGCACTTTGGCGTAATAACAAGTGTATTCTTTTGAAGTATAGGCGTTCAAATCGCCGCCGATGCGGTCGAATTCACGTGCGATGTCTTTGGCGCTGCGTTTTTCGGTACCTTTGAACAAGAGATGTTCAATGAAATGCGTGATGCCGTTTTCTTCTGTGCGCTCATCGCGCGAGCCTGTATTGACGAATACGCCGACCGCTACTGAGCGAAAGTGCGGGATATGTTCAGAGACAATGCGCAAGCCATTTTGGCAAGTATACGTGGTAACCATTGAATGCCCTCCTGTATATGAAAAAAATTGCCGGTGAATACCACCGGCAATTTTTCCACTTTGTTTTTATCTAGCGTTTCAAGCCTTTTCGGCTGCTTCTTTTTCTTCTTTCAAAACCGTTTTGCGGGACAAGTTGACGCGTCCTTGGCGGTCGATTTCGATGACTTTCACTTTGACGATATCGCCCATTTTCAAGACGTCTTCCACTTCTTTCGTCCGTTCTTCCTGGATTTCAGAGATGTGAAGAAGGCCGTCTTTGCCCGGGAACAACTCGACGAATGCGCCGAATTTTTCGATGCGCTTAACTGCGCCTTCGTAATATTCGCCGACTTTCGCTTCACGTACGATGTTCTCGATCATCGCTTTCGCTTTGGCGTTCATTTCTTCATCAACAGAAGAGATGAAAATCGTGCCGTCTTGCTCGGTATCGATCTTGACGCCCGTTTCGTCGATGATTTTATTGATGACTTTTCCGCCAGGCCCGATGACGTCGCGGATCTTGTCTGGATTGATTTTCACCATGATGATCTTCGGCGCAAATTTAGACAAAGTTGTACGCGGTGTGTTGATCGTGGCAATCATTGATTCCAGAATGTGCAAACGGCCGATTTTTGCTTGCGTCAAGGCTTCTTCCAGGATTTCGCGGGACAAGCCGTCGATTTTGATGTCCATTTGTAGCGCTGTAACGCCTTCAGCTGTTCCAGCTACTTTGAAGTCCATATCGCCGAGATGGTCTTCCATTCCTTGGATATCGGAGAGAACTGTGTAGTTCTCGCCTTTTTTCACAAGGCCCATCGCAATGCCGGCTACCGGTGCTTTAATAGGCACACCTGCATCCATCATCGCCAAAGTTGACGCACAGATGCTTGCTTGTGATGTGGAACCGTTCGATTCCAATACTTCGGAAACGAGGCGGATCGTATATGGGAAATCTTTTTCATTTGGAATGACTGCTTCAAGCGCACGTTCGCCTAGAGCGCCGTGGCCGATTTCGCGTCGGCCGGGGCCGCGCAAGAAGCCGGTTTCCCCAACAGAGAACAACGGGAAATTATAATGGTGCATGAAACGTTTTGTCTCTTCCAAGCCGAGGCCGTCGATGATTTGTACATCGCCGAGAGCGCCCAGTGTACAGATGCTCATCGCCTGCGTTTGGCCGCGCGTAAATAGGCCGGAGCCGTGAGTGCGCGCAAGGACGCCAACTTCAGAAGAAAGCGCGCGGATTTCAGATGGGCCGCGGCCGTCCGGGCGGATCTTTTCATCCGTGATCAGGCGGCGCACTTCATCTTTGACCATTTTATCGAGCACTTGGCCCGCTTGTTTCTTGATATCGTCTTCTGAATCTGCATATGCTTCAAGCGCACGTTCGCGGACAGCCGCAATGGCTTCATTGCGGGCCTGCTTTTCGTTCACTTGAACTGCAGCGTTCATGTCTTCTTCAACGGCCATTTTCAATTCAGCCGTCAAGTCAGCATCCAATTCGTATAATTGGACAGCCGATTTCTCTTTGGCCACTTCCGCAGCAATTTCTTCCTGGAAAGCGATCAATTTCTTGATTTCTTCGTGGCCGAACATGATCGCTTCAAGAATCACTTCTTCAGACACTTCTTTCGCGCCGGCTTCTACCATATTGATGGCGTCTTTCGTGCCAGCAACCGTCAAGTTGATCGAGCTTTTCTCCATTTGCTCGCCTGTTGGGTTGATGATGTACTCGCCATCAACCATCCCGACGATGACGCCCGCGATCGGCCCGTCAAATGGAATATCTGAAATCATCAATGCTAAGGAAGACCCGAACATCGCTGCCATTTCAGATGGGCAATCCTGGTCGACTGACATGACCATTGAAATGACTTGCACCTCGTTGCGGAATCCGTCTGGGAACAACGGACGCAGCGGACGGTCGATCAAGCGGCTGATCAATGTCGCTTTCTCGGATGGGCGTCCTTCGCGTTTAATGAATCCGCCCGGGATTTTTCCGACAGCGTATTGGCGCTCTTCGTAGTTCACCGTCAGCGGGAAGAAATCCAAAGGCTTCGGTGATTTTGATGCGGTTGCAGTGGATAGCACTGCTGTATCGCCATAACGGATCAATGCCGCTCCGTTTGCTTGTTTCGCCAGTTGACCGACTTCGACCTTCAGTTCTCGGCCAGCCCAGTCAAATGTGTAAACCTTTTTTGTTTGCTCCATGGTCGAGCTCCTCTCTTACCGTGTTTCGTGTAGTATGTATCTTTAAATAGTGTATCAAAAAAGCACATCAAGTGCGATTCAATGATAAGTTTTAAGCATAAAGAAAAAGCGGGACGAATCCCGCTTTCTCTGCTTGCTATTATCGGCGTAGGCCAAGTCTTCCGATTAACTCACGGTAGCGTTGTACATCGTTCTCGCGTAGGTATTTAAGCAAGTTACGACGGCGTCCAACCATTTTGAATAGACCACGACGTGAATGGTGATCTTTCTTGTGGGTACGCAAGTGCTCGTTCAAGTTGTTGATGTCTTCTGTAAGAATGGCGATCTGAATTTCTGGAGAACCAGTATCAGTGTCATGCACTTTGTATTCATTGATCAATTCATTTTTACGTTCTTGAGTGATTGCCATGCTGTTCCACCTCCTAATCTCTGATAGCCCCTATTACCTAGCAAACGTTGGTGATTCGATGTGCCAAGCAACGGTTAGTACGTTCAGTACTTTGATATCATAGCACAGGGATTTCCTGAAATCAACTGTCCGCCTTACACTTCGAAATATTGCTTTGCAGTATCTTTATCCTGCCCGATTTGGGCTTTCAATTCATCGATGCCGGAAAATTTCTGTTCATCGCGGATGCGCTTATGCCATTCAACGACGACTTTCTCACCGTAGATCGACTTATCGAAATCCAGGATATGGACTTCGATGACCAGATTTTTGACATCGGGATTATTGAATGTAGGTTTGTAGCCGACATTGCAGACGCCATCGAAATAGGCGCCTTGCACTTCAATCCGCACAGCATAGACGCCGCGCTTCGGAACGAATGTGCCGAGTTCGGGTTCGACGTTCGCCGTCGGAAAGCCAATCGTCCGCCCGCGCTTGTCGCCATTGACGACGGTGCCGGAAATCCGGTAGGGCCTGCCGAGCAGATGATGGACAGGCTCAACTAGCCCATCTTTCAACAAGTGTCGGATGCGGGTCGAACTGATCTTTTCATTTGCTTCTTCGATTTTGCCAACTGTAGTGACATTGTACCGGCCACTACCGTACGATTCCATCAACGCCATATCCCCGCCGCCTTTATAGCCGAACGAAAAATCAAAACCGGCAACGACTTCCTTGATACCTAAGCCGTCGATGAAGTGCTCGATGAAGTGCTCGGGGGAAAGTTTGGCAAACTCTGAAGTAAAACGGACGATATAGCAAATGTCGACGCCCATTTCCTGCAAGATTTCCATTTTCTGGCCGAGCGGTGTGATATAGAAAACTTCTTCTTTCCTGCCGCCAAGTACGAGCGATGGATGCGGGTCGAAGGTCATAACAGCGGATTTCATTCCGCCTGCCTGTGCTTTGTCAATTGCCGTGCCAATTACTTTCTGGTGGCCGCGGTGAACGCCGTCAAAAAAGCCGATTGCCATCGACAGCGGGCCCTGTTCTTGTGCTTTCATCTCGTGAGGATAACTCAAGTGAATGATTTTCATACTACACCTCGTCCGTTGGAGGAAATCCAAACATTTTTTCGGGTTTCATTTTGCCCGGCTTATCCGGATGCCTTTTGTATAACGCTGCCGGTTTGCCTTGATATGTGAAAACGACAAACGGTTCCGTTTTTAAGACCGGATGTTCCTCAAGTACTTGGCCATTTTTGATGCCAAACAGCAAATCCGCTGTGATTTCTTCAAAAGGAAAAGAACTCAAGCCATAGGAAAGAGGCTGCAAAATAGAACCGATATCCCCATTTTGCGCAATTTCCTCCACTTCGGCAAGCGTCACACATTGTTCTTTCGTAAAACTGCCGGATTGTGTGCGTGTCAGCTGTGACATATGAGCCGGATAGCCAAGCGCCTCGCCGATTTGAACAGCGAGTGTCCGGATATAAGTCCCTTTCCCGCAGCGGATGCGGATGCGGAAACGAATATTCTGCCCTTCCCAAATATCTCCGTCATCCAATAGTTCAATTGAGTCAATGTGTACCGTCCGCACCGGGCGTTTCACTGTCTCCCCTTTACGCGCATATTCATAAAGCTTTCTGCCGTTCACTTTGACGGCAGAGTACATCGGCGGAATTTGTTCAATGTCGCCGGTCAGGCTTTGCAATGCATCTTCTAACTGCTTGCGGCTAATTGTTTTGTCGCTCGCATCTTGTTCTACTACTGCGCCTTCCGCATCTTCTGTTTCCGTTGAAAATCCGATCAATACTTCCGCTTCGTATGTTTTTCCTTGATCAGTAATATACTCCGCCACTTTGGTCGATCGCCCTAAACAAATCGGCAGAACGCCGTCCACTTGGGGATCGAGTGTCCCGGTATGCCCGACTTTTTTCGTTTTCAGGATTTTCCGCAAGCGAAAAACGCAATCGTGGGAGGTCATGCCCGGTTCTTTCCATAATGGAAGAATCCCATTCGGTTCCATATCGGAAGCCCCTCTCTTCATCGGTACTATGACCGAACTATATAGTATGTAGAAAAAAGCCTGCTGTCTAAAAATAGACTGGCAGGCTTTCGGTTTACTCTTCTGTTGGATCTTTGATATCCCGCAGCAATGATTCAATCCGATTGCCGTATGCGACAGACGAATCGATTTCAAACGCCAATTCAGGAGTCTTGCGCAAACGGATCCGCTGCCCGATTTCCGAGCGGATGAATCCTTTGGACTTGGCAAGGCCGAGCAAAGTCTGCTCTTTCTCTTTATCGTCGCCCAATACGCTGATATAGACTGTTGCTTGCTGAAGGTCGCCCGTCACTTCGACATCCGTCACTGTGACAAAGCCGATGCGTGGATCTTTCAATTTTCTGCCGATAATTTCGCCGAGCTCTTTTTTCATCTGCTCAGCTACACGATTCGAGCGCATTGATGACATTTCGAATCCACTCCGTTCTTACAAATATTCTTTCTTTATTTCCATGCATTCCCACGACGGGTTGCTTTCTAGAAAGCGCAGCACATGTGCCATTTCACGCTCAGCTGCTTCTTTCGAAGAAGAGACCGTGACAAACGCAAGGCGCGTGCGCTGCCAAACTTCCTGATGCTCGACTTCCGCCGCCGACACATTGAACTTTTGTTTTGTGCGGGTCATCATGCTTTTGACGACTGCACGTTTATCTTTCAATGAATGCGCGGTAGGGATGAAAAATTCGCATTCCATCGAAAGGATCATTTTCGTTCGATTTCTTCCATGATGTACGCTTCGATGATGTCGCCTTCTTTGACATCGTTGAAGTTTTTGATTGTCACACCACATTCGTAGCCTTTGGCAACTTCTTTCGCATCATCCTTAAAGCGTTTCAAGGTATCGATTTCACCTTCAAAGACGACAATGCCGTCACGGATGACTCTCACGCCGCTATCGCGCGTGATCTTGCCTTCCGTTACATAGCTTCCGGCAATCGTTCCGACTTTGGACACTTTGAATGTGCTGCGGATTTCCGCTTGGCCGATGATTTTCTCTTCGAACTCTGGGTCCAAGAGGCCTTTCATCGCTGCTTCGATTTCTTCGATCACTTTGTAGATGATGCGGTGCAAGCGAATATCGACGCCTTCTGCATCCGCTGCGCGCTTGGCGTTGACATCCGGGCGTACGTTAAAGCCGATGATGATGGCATTAGAAGCTGCCGCTAGGGATACATCGGACTCTGTGATCGCTCCAGCACCCGTGTGGATGACTTTTACGTTGACGCCTTCTACATCGATTTTCAAGAGTGAAGCAGCCATGGCTTCGACTGTCCCTTGAACGTCTGCTTTAACGATCAAGTTCAATTCTTTCATTTCGCCTTGCTTCAATTGATCGAACAAGTTATCAAGTGTAACGCGGTTCTTTTCAGAACGCATTTCCTGCAAAGCAGTAGCCGAACGCGCTTCACCGATTTGGCGGGCTGTTTTCTCGTCTTCAAAGACGACAAAACGGTCGCCGGCTTGCGGCACGTCGCTAAGTCCAGTGATTTCAACTGGTGTCGAAGGCCCGGCTGTTTTCACGCGGCGGCCAAGGTCGTTGACCATCGCACGGACGCGTCCGAACGTATTGCCGACAACGATTGGGTCGCCGACATGCAAAGTGCCATCTTGCACGAGCAATGTCGCGACAGATCCACGGCCTTTGTCAAGTTCTGCTTCGATGACCGTACCGATTGCGCGGCGGCCAGGGTTCGCTTTTAGTTCTCCAACTTCAGAAACAAGCAGGATCATTTCAAGCAATGTATCGATACCTTCGCCGTTCAAAGCGGAAAGCGGAACGAAAATCGTCTCGCCTCCCCATGCTTCGGGTACCAAGCCATGCTCAGTCAATTCCTGCATGACGCGGTCCGGATTCGCGGAAGGTTTGTCCATTTTATTGACTGCGATGATGATCGGAACTTCTGCAGCTTTGGCATGGTTGATCGCTTCCACTGTCTGTGGCATTACGCCATCATCAGCTGCAACGACAATAATCGCAATATCCGTTACTTTTGCACCGCGTGCGCGCATCGTCGTGAACGCTGCGTGGCCCGGTGTATCAAGGAACGTGATTTTTTTGCCATCTTCTTCGACCTGGTAAGCGCCGATATGCTGTGTGATTCCGCCTGCTTCTCCAGCAGTGACTTTCGTATGGCGGATTGAATCCAGCAATGTCGTTTTCCCGTGGTCAACGTGGCCCATGATCGTAACGACAGATGGGCGTTCTTCTTTTTTAGCTTCTTCTTCAGGCTCGAAATAGACTTCCAGATCGGTTTTGTCGACCAAGATCTCTTCTTCTACTTCTACATCGTATTCTGCACAGACGAGTTCAATGGCATCTTTATCCAACTCTTGGTTGATCGTTGCCATTACGCCGAGCATGAACAATTTTTTGATGATTTCTGAAGGCTCGCGCCCTAGTTTTTTCGCCAAATCGCCTACAGTCAAAGATTCACTGAACGTGATTTTTGACGGCAATTCTTTTTCTCTTTTCGGCATTGGCGGCATCGGGTTTACCGGACGCTGCTGTTTGCCTTTACGGTTGCGGTTTTGCCCGCCGCGTCCCGGCCCATTCGAACGGCCGCGCTGTCCTGGCCCTGGAGCCGGTTTTGCAGCTTTTGGCGTAAAGTTGGAACCGCGGCCTGCTTGAGCATTCGCTGCTGCGCCTTGCTGAGACGATTGTGAACGGTTTTGTCCACCCTGTGTGCGGTTTTGGCCGCCCTGTCCACCTGTACGGTTCTGGCCTTGTCCGCCTTGAGGACGGTTTTGCCCGCCTTGGCTGCCTTGTCCGCTTTGTCCACGGCGCTGGTTTTGACCTTGCGGACGGGATTGTGAACCTTGAGCACGGTTTCCTTGTGCAGGTTTTTTATAAATGCCGTCCAATTTCGTCACAGCGTTATCTTCTAAAGTAGCCATATGATTATTGACCTTGATATTCATTTTTGACAATTCGTCGATGATGTCTTTGCTCGGTTTATTTACTTTTTTTGCGTATTCATGTACTCGAATTTTGGTCATCTGCTCACCCCCGGTTATTTTTCGTCAAACAAGCTCGTCATTTTCTTGGCAAAACCGTTATCGGTAATCGCTAGAACGACGCGTGCTTCTTTTCCTATCGCATGCCCAATTTCATAGCGGCTGGCGCCTATGCGCACTGGGACGTTATAGGAATTACATTTATCGTGCAGTTTTTTTCTCGTGTTTTCAGACGCATCTTCAGCCACAATGACTAATTTCGCGTTGCCGCGGCGCACTTCGCTGATTACCAGTTCTTCACCGGTTACCAGTTTGCGTGCACGCGTGGCAAGTCCTAAAAACTGCAGGATTTTTTCTTTATTCATGATTTCAGCTGCTCTCTGCGTACGGCATGGACGAGCTCTTCATAGATTTCGCCTGGAACTTTCACTTCAAGCTGCTTGTCCAAAACCTTCTTTTTGCGTGCCATTTCGATGGCATCTTCCGATTTGGAAACATAAGCGCCTCTTCCTGACTTTTTGCCTGTCAGGTCGACAAATACTTCTCCTTCTTTGGAGCGCACCACGCGGATCATGTCCTTTTTCGGAAGCATTTCACCAGTCGCGACGCATTTTCTCAACGGAATCTTCTTTTGCATAGCCAACGGATATCACCTTCTCAGCTTATTCTTCTTCGTCGTAAAAATCAAAGCCATCCGCATCTTCATCTGCGCTTGTTTCGGCAGAAGCTGACTCTGCAGACGGATAAATTCCTAGTTCACGGGCATCCGTTTCACTCTTGATATCGATTTTCCAGCCTGTTAATTTCGCAGCCAAACGAGCGTTTTGCCCGCGCTTGCCGATTGCAAGAGACAATTGGTAATCCGGTACGACAACTGTCGTGGATTTATCGTCTTCACTCACTTGCACATCCAAAACTTTGGATGGGCTAAGGGCGTTCGCTACGAATACGACCGGGTCTTCTGACCATTCCACGATATCGATTTTCTCGCCGCCCAGTTCGTTGACGATGGTTTGCACTCGGCCGCCTCGTGATCCGACGCATGAACCGACTGGATCCACTTCTTCGTCGTTTGCGTGGACGGAGATTTTCGAACGGTCTCCCGCTTCACGCGCAATCGATTTGATCTCGACAATGCCGTCATAAATTTCCGGCACTTCGTTCTCAAACAAACGGCGCAACAGCCCTGGATGTGTACGTGAAACGAACACTTGCGGGCCGCGTGTGGTACGTTCGACTTTAGTGATATAGACTTTGATGCGGTCATGCGGCTGGTAGCTTTCGTTCGGCATTTGTTCCGTCTGCGGCAATACCGCTTCGACTTTGCCTAAACCGACATACAGGTTGCGGGCGTCCATGCGTTCCACGATACCGTTGACGATATCATCCGCGCGGTCTACATACTCTTCAAAGATCAAGCCACGCTCTGCTTCACGCACGCGCTGCGTAACGACTTGTTTCGCCGTTTGGGCAGCGATGCGGCCGAAGTTGCGCGGTGTGACTTCCTCTTCCACAATATCGCCGATTTCATAAACCGGGTTGAGTGCATGCGCATCCTCTAATGAGATTTGCAGACGGTCATCCTCGACTTCCTCGACAACATCTTTGCGGGAGTAGACAAGCATCGTCCCGGTATCAAGGTTCAAATCGACGCGGACGTTCTGTGCTTGGTTAAAATTGCGCTTATAGGCTGTGACAAGCGCTGCTTCGATCGCTTCGATCAGCACGTCACGTGATATACCTTTTTGTTTCTCTAACACTTCTAAAGCATCCAATAGCTCACTGCTCATGTTTTTCACTCCTAAATTCTTCTATTCAGCTTGCAGAAAAATCGATCGCCAGACGAATCAGGGCAATTTTATTTCTCGGGATGCTGATGGTTTTTCTACGAGTTTTGATTTTGACCTCAATCTCTACTTGTTCTTCATCATACGACTTCAAGTAACCTTCGAATTCTTTGGCATCTTCAATCGGTTCGTACGTTTTGATGTAGATGAAGTTTTCCAAAGCTTTTTCGAAATCCTTTTCCTTCTTCAATGGGCGCTCTGCTCCTGGTGAAGAGACTTCGAGGAAATAGTTCTGCTCGATCGGGTCGGTCGCATCCAACTCTTCACTTAAGCGTTCGCTGACGATTGCGCATTGATCGATGTCGATCGGCTCCTGTGGATTGTCCACATAAACGCGCAAGAACCAGTTCTTGCCTTCTTTCACAAACTCGACATCGACTAGTTCAAGTTCCAGCTCATCGACGATTGGTTGTGCCATTGCTTCAATTTGTTCTGTAATTTTGCTCATAAAATGCCTCCTGCCAATAATATGCCATAACAAACAGAAAAGAGCGGGAGAACCCACTCTTCTGCGACAGAGCTATCAGTAAATGTTATTACAATAATACCATGCTTGGCGGTGCGGCGCAACTGACTAGAACAAGGATAGCTGATTGGCATCAGGCATCCCTTCTAGGCAGCCATGATCATCCATGTACTCGATGATTGTTTTTGAAACGCGGCCGCGCTGCTGCAAATCTTCCTTCGACAGGAATTCGCCTTCCGCTCTCGCAGCAACGATTGACTTCGCAGCATTCGTGCCGAGCCCTGGAATGGCATTGAACGGCGGGATCAATGTATTGCCTTCAATCAGGAATTGATCCGCGGACGATTTATACAAATCGACTTTCTGGAATGAATAGCCGCGTTCGACCATCTCAAGCGCCAGTTCCATGACCGTCAGTAAGTTCTTTTCTTTCGTCGAAGCTTCGAGTCCTCTTGAGTTGATTTCGTCCACTTTGGCACGGATTGACTGGGATCCTTTTGCCATGGCGTTGACATCGAAATCTTCTGCCCGCACCGTGAAGTACGCGGCGTAGTAAAGGACCGGGAAATGAACTTTGAAATAAGCGATGCGGACCGCCATCAAAACGTAAGCGGCGGCGTGCGCTTTCGGGAACATGTATTTGATCTTTTTGCATGACTCGATATACCAGTTCGGGACGGCTTTCTCTTTCATTGCCGCTTCCATCTCCGGCGTCAAGCCTTTCCCTTTCCGTACCGATTCCATAATCTTAAACGCCAAAGATGATTCAAGCCCTTGATAGATCAAGTAGACCATGATGTCATCCCGGCAGCCGATGACGTCGGACAGTTGGCAAGTGCCGTTGTGGATCAATTCTTGGGCATTGCCGAGCCAAACATCCGTGCCATGCGACAATCCGGAAATTTGCACGAGTTCAGAGAACGTTGTCGGTTTCGTATCTTCAAGCATTTGGCGAACAAAGCGCGTCCCGAACTCCGGGATGCCGAGCGTTCCGGTTTTACAGCCGATCTGCTCTTTCGTGACGCCGAGCGATTCGGGACCTGCGAAAATCTTCATCACTTCCGGGTCATCTGTTGGGATCGTCTTCGGATCGATACCGGACAGATCCTGCAGCATACGGATCACTGTCGGGTCATCATGCCCGAGAATATCGAGCTTCAATAAATTATCGTGGATCGAGTGGAAGTCGAAATGAGTCGTCTTCCATTCGGAATCTTGCGCATCCGCCGGAAATTGGATTGGCGAGAAATCGTAGATGTCCATATAATCGGGCACAACGATGATGCCGCCTGGGTGCTGGCCTGTGCTGCGCTTGACGCCAGAACAGCCTTGCACCAAACGGTCGATCTCCGCGCCGCGCATCGTCATATCGCGGTCATTGGCATAGCCGCGCACATACCCGTAGGCTGTTTTTTCTGCTACCGTCCCGATCGTACCGGCCCGGAAGACATTGTCTTCACCGAACAGCACTTTCGTGTAATTATGTGCTTGCGGCTGATATTCGCCACTGAAGTTCAAATCGATATCGGGAACTTTGTCTCCTTTAAACCCAAGGAAGGTTTCAAAGGGGATATCCTGTCCATCTTTCTTATACGGAATCCCGCAATCCGGGCAATCCTTATCTTTCAAGTCAAAACCGGAACCGACAGAGCCATCATCGAAGAACTCGGCTTTCTTGCATTTGCGGCAAACATAATGAGGCGGCAAGGGGTTGACTTCCGTGATTTCTGTCAGCGTCGCAACAAGCGACGATCCGACAGAACCCCTGGAACCAACGAGATAGCCGTCATCAAGCGATTTTTTCACCAGTTTATGCGAAATCAAATAGATAACTGCAAAACCATGGCCGATGATCGACTTCAATTCCTTCTCGATGCGCGCCTCGACGATTTCCGGCAAGTCATCTCCATAAATCGAGCGGGCCATCGTGTAGCTGAGCTCACGGACTTCTTCATCTGCCCCTTCAATTTTAGGTGTGTACAATTCGTCTTTGATCGGTTTGACGACATCAATCATATCAGCGATCTTCAAGGAATTGTCGACCACAATTTCACGCGCCGTCTCTTCTCCGAGAAAATCGAAGGCGTCGAGCATTTCATTTGTCGTCCGGAAATGCACTTTCGGCAATGTCGAACGGTTCAACGGATTCGCGCCGCCTTGTGAACCAATGAGCACTTGGCGGAAGATGGCGTCCGTTTCATCAAGATAATGGACATTGCCTGTCGCGACTAGCGGCTTATCGAGCTTACGGCTCACTTTGGCCAGCTTGCGGATGATGTCTTCTAGATTCCATTCGTCGCGAATCAATTCGCGATCGATCAATGGCTGATACACTTCTTTCGGATGCACTTCCAAATAATCATAGAACTGCGCCGTGCGTTCCACTTCTTCCATCGATTTCTGCATGACCGCTTCGAACACTTCGCCTTTATCGCAGCCCGAACCGACAAGCAAGCCTTTCCGGTGGCGCTGCAACAATGAGCGAGGTATGCGCGGGACGCGGTAGAAATAATTGATATGGGAAGCTGAAACGAGCTTGAACAGGTTTTTCAAGCCTTCCTGGTCTTTTGCCAGCAAAGTGCAATGCGTCGGCCGTGAGCGCTTATAGGAATCGCCCGTCCCGACATAATCATTCAATTGATCGTGGTAGAGGATGCCTTTGTCGTCCGCTTCTTTCAATAGATGCGTCAACAAATAAGCGGTCGCCTCTGTATCGTAGATGGCGCGGTGATGCTGTGTCAGTTCAATATTGAACTTTTTCGCCAGCGTGTTCAAACGGTGGTTTTTCATTTCCGGGTGAAGCATGCGGGCAAGTTCTAATGTATCAATCGTGGCATGTGTTTTATCGATGCCGTATTTCTTATAGGCAACATATAGGAAGCCCATATCGAACGAAGCATTATGCGCAACCATGATATGATCGCCTGCCCATTCGTGGTATTCGCGAATAACTTCTTCGACTTCCGGTGCGTTGCGGACCATATCATCCGTGATGCCGGTCAAGTCGATCGTCGTTGCCGACAAAGGATGGTGCGGATTGGCGAAACGCTCGAATTTATCGATGATATTCCCGCCTTTGATCTTGACCGCTGCCAACTCGATGATCGTGTCATAGACAGCGGATAATCCGGTCGTCTCCAAGTCAAAGACGACAAAGGTCTCTTCTTCGAGCAAAGCATGGCGTTCTTCATAGGCAATCGGGACGCCGTCATCGACCAAATTCGCTTCCAATCCGAATATCGCCTTGATGCCGTGCTTTTGGCTCGCGGCATAAGCGTCCGGAAATGCTTGGACTCCTGCATGGTCCGTGACTGCAATCGCCGGATGGCCCCATTTCGCCGCTTGGGCGACCAATGATTCGATAGATGATACAGCGTCCATCTGGCTCATCGGTGAATGCAAGTGCAATTCCGCGCGTTTGACTTCGGCGGTGTCTTTACGGACGGATGGATTGATTTCGACCATATCGTTCGACATCATGACAAGATCCCTGACGAATGTATCGGTTTGGATGGAGCCTCTCGCTCTCAGCCACATGCCTTTTTTCGCTTGGGCCATGAGCTCCGCGTCTTCTTTATCACGCGAGAACATTTTGACGAGGATTGAATCCGTGTAATCGGTCATCTTGACGGTCAAAAGTGAACGGCCGCTGCGCAGTTCGCGGACTTCGACATCGAAAACGAAGCCTTCGATGGTGACGCGGCGTTCTTCGTCGACAATCGAACGGATCTCGACAATCGGCTCATCCGGTTTGATGGCAGAGCCCATTTGGAAAGGCCCTGATGGCACGCCATTCTCTTTGCGCTCGGTTTCTCGTTTCTTCATGTCTGCGACAGCTCTTTTGGCCATCGCTTCTTCTTCGGCTTTACGCTCTTCCATAAAGGCAGCACGCGCTTCCTGTTGGTCTTCTGCCGATAGCTGGAAGTCGATCGAAAATGCTGGAAATCCGAATTGCTGAAAAACCTGGCTTAGTTTTTCGGTGTATTTGGATTTCAATGCCATCATTTCATGTTCATGGCAGCAGTCGACGATCAATTTATTGCCATTCCATACAGGCGCTTGCGACAGCAGGCGCTCGCGTAGAGGCGGTGCCATATCCGCCAATTCGTCGACGACATGCCGCCAGTAGGCGGAAACTTGCTCGCCGTCAGCTTGTTGCGTGGGTGTTTCTATATGCACTTGAACGCTTGCAATCGTTGAAAACTTGGCTTGCAGCCGCTCGCGGAAAATAATAAATAATTCAAGCGGCAGCACTTGCTTGAGTTTGACGATAAAACGCCATGCCCGGTCTTTCTTATGAACGGTCATGCGTGTGAGTTCCGCCTCTTCAAAATATGGCATATGGACATCATCGGTTAACTCCAGATGCTGCAGCAGCAATTTAAATCTCATTTTGGCGTCTTGCTCATTTATCATGATTATCCCCTTCGCCATTTATTTCAGAAAAAGAAAGGAAAGTACGTTTGTACTTTCCTTTTATCATATCAGATTATTATTCATTTCTTAAAGAATTCGCGTACCTTGTCAGACACTTCATCTTTATGCCATTCGACTGTCTCGTTGGTTTCGCGGATTTTCACTTCCAGAATTCCTTCAGCGGCACGTTTGCCGACAGTGATGCGGAGTGGCAAGCCGATCAAATCGGCATCGGCGAATTTCACGCCGGCGCGCTCTTTGCGGTCATCGAGCAGTACTTCGAATCCTTGTGTTTTCAATTGTTCATAAATTTCTTCCCCGGTTTCGCGTTGCACGTCGTCTTTGACGTTGACCGGCACGACGTGGATTTCATACGGTGCGACCGCATTCGGCCAAGTGAACCCGGAATCGTCCTGGAATTGTTCAGCGACAGCCGCGACAATGCGTGAAACGCCGATGCCGTAGCAGCCCATGATGTAAGGCATCGCTTTGCCTTGGTCATTGAGGAAGGTCGCTTTCATCGGTTCGCTATAAGTCGTGCCGAGCTTGAAGATGTGGCCGACTTCGATTCCTTTAGCGAATTGAATCGTGCCGTTTCCGTCAGGCGATGGGTCGCCTTCTTTTACAAAACGCAGATCTCCGTAAGCTTCTACCGTGAAATCTTCGCCAGGTGTAACATTTTTGAAATGGACACCGTCTTCATTGGCGCCTGTCACGCTGTTCACAATCGATTTGACGGCATTGTCTGCAAATACGCGGACGTTTTCAGGCAAGTTCACTGGACCGATCGATCCGATATCACAGGACAGCAACTCGCGTATATCTTCAGGTGATGCCAAGTCGATCAGCTTAGCTCCTGAAATGTGCTTGACTTTCACATCGTTTACTTCATGGTCGCCACGTGACAACACGACGATGAGGTCGTCGTCCGCTTTGAACACAAGCGTTTTAATGCAGTTTTCAGGCGTCGTGTCGAGGAAATCCGCCACTTGTGCAATGGTCTTCTGGTCAGGTGTCGCAACTTTCTCGATTGGGTGCGTTTGTTCATCGGATTCAGGATAATCCACATTTACTGCGGCCATTTCAATATTCGCCGCGTATGGCGAACTGTCCGAATACGCAATCGTGTCTTCCCCAATTTCCGACAGCACCATGAATTCGTGATTGTCCTTGCCACCGATTGCCCCTGAATCCGCGATGACGGCACGGAAATTCAATCCGAGGCGGCTGAAAATATTGCTATAGGCTTGCATCATATCGTCGTAGGTTTTATCCAGGCTTTCCGGCGTCGCATGGAAAGAATACGCATCTTTCATGAGGAATTCGCGTCCGCGCAACAATCCAAAGCGTGGGCGCTTTTCATCACGGAACTTTGACTGGATTTGATACAAAGTCAAAGGCAACTTCTTATAGGATTTGATTTCATCGCGCAATAGGCTTGTGATG
Source organism: Planococcus sp. MSAK28401 (assembly GCF_018283455.1). NCBI lineage: Bacteria > Bacillati > Bacillota > Bacilli > Caryophanales > Caryophanaceae > Planococcus > Planococcus alpniumensis. The sequence goes on from NZ_JAAMTH010000001.1 coordinate 2,072,610, forward strand.
ATTTCTTCATGGGTTGCACCTAATGCAAACTCACGGTCGTTGCGGTCTTTCAAACGCATTAATTCGTCGCCGTAAGAATACCAACGTCCTGTCTCTTGCCAAAGTTCAGCTTGCTGAAGCGCAGGCATGAAGACTTCGACGCTATTGATTGCTTCCATTTCCTCACGGATGATTTTCTCGACTTTGTGCAGAACACGTTTACCGAGCGGCAGGAATGAATAGATTCCGCTTGTATTTTGGCGGATGAACCCTGCCCGCAACAATAATTGATGCGATTTTACTTCCGCATCAGCTGGAGTTTCCCTTAAAGTCGGGATAAAGCTTAACGTTTGTCTCATTTCCGAATACACCTCGACTGGTTATTGTATTTGTAAATCTCTATGTAGCAGAGAAAGGAAAGCGATAGACGCTTTCCTTTCGTTCCTTAAAAGAAAAATCGTTGAATGTCATTCCATGTAACGACAATCATCAAGAGCATCAACAGCATGATCCCGACAAAATGGACCATTCCTTCTTTTTGCTTATCGACTGGCTTGCCTCTCAGCGCTTCAAGAACGAAGAACATGAGGCGCCCGCCATCAAGCGCAGGCAGCGGCAACAAGTTCATGATCCCCAAGTTGATGCTGAGCATGCCAGCCCAACTCATGAGTGTAAAGATACCGTACTGGGCGACTTCTTCAGTCGTTTTGTAAATACCGACAGGGCCGGACAGGGCATCGATTGTGAATTGGCCTGTCACAAGCATGCCAAGCAGGCGGAATATCTCTTTGAACCAAAAGACTGTTTGTTCAGCACCATAAGCGAATGAACCGAAAAAGTCTTTTTCCACCGGGCTTTGATACAAGACCCCGATGACGCCTACTTCTTCAGCTGCTTGCTCGGACAGTTCAGGCGTAATCGTGAAGTTCAAAGGCTCGCCGTCACGCTCTACTTGGAAATCAAGCGCTGTTCCTGCACTGTCTTGGACAGATTCCACCAGTTCGTCCCATGTAGTGATAGATTGGCCTTCGATCTCCGTCACTAAATCGCCATCCTGCATCCCTGCCTCTTCGGCAGGGCTGTCTTCTGTCACTTCGGTAATGACCGGCTCGAAAGTTGGCACACCTTGCATCATGCCGATCGCCGTGAAGATGAAAAATGCCAGGATAAAGTTAAAGAACGGTCCAGCAAAAATCGTCATGAAACGGTTCGGCAAATTTTTTGCGTCGAATGTGCGGTCATAAGGCGCCAAGATCGTTTCACGCCCGTTTTCTTCCACTACCGCATCTCGGGCGACTTTGATATTCACCAATTGCTCGTCTTCGTCATAGCCTTTGATGTAAAGATCTTTTTCGAGGTCTGCTTGCTCCACTTCCAAAAACAGGATATCAGGATAGACATGCTTTTGGTTAAGGATGACTTTCTTTGCCTGCCCCTTTTCATCCAATAGCAATCCGATGCGATGGCCTGCCTGCAGATGGATGGCATCCATTTCTTCCCCCGCCATGCGGACATATCCGCCAATCGGAAGCAATCTAATCGTATACAGCGTCTCGCCTCGTGTAATGCCTAAAATCTTGGGGCCCATTCCGATAGCGAATTCACGAACGAGGATTCCGGCCCGCTTAGCGAACAGGAAATGGCCCAGCTCGTGGAAAAACACTAACGCGCCGAAAATGATGATGAACGCTAATACTGTCTCCATATTGAACCCATCCTTAATAAACCTTATTCGGTTTTAATCTGTCGCTATTTTAGCATGTTTTCCACAGTTTTTCTCGTTTCAGAATCTGCCTCAAGGATCGTTTCGAGATCCGGCGATGCAATCGCTTGGTGGTCAAGCATTGCCTGTTCGATGAATTCTTCGATTTGCAAAAAGCCGATTTGACGGTTCAAGAACATTGCGACCGCCTGCTCATTGGCGGCATTTAAAACAGTGGTCATCGTGCCGCCTTCCCGCCCAGCGTCGAATGCCAGCTTCAATGCACGGAACCGTTCGTAATCCATTGCCCGGAAATTCAGCTGGGCGATTTCCGCCAAGTCCAGCCGTTTGGCAGTTGGTCGCGGCAGGCGGTCTGGATAAGACAGTGCATACTGGATCGGCACTCTCATATCAGGCGTCCCGAGCTGCGCCATGACGCTCGTATCTTGAAATTCAACCATGGAGTGGATGATGCTCTCCCGGTGCAACAGCACATCAATATCATCATAGGCAAAATCGAACAGCACATGCGCTTCGATCACTTCCAAGCCTTTATTCAACATCGTCGCGGAATCGATCGTGATCTTGGATCCCATCGACCAATTCGGGTGATTGAGCGCATCTTCAACTGTGACATTTGCAAGTTCATCGCGCGTTTTATCACGGAAGCTGCCGCCTGAAGCCGTCAGGATCAATCGGCTTGCCTGCTCAAGCTTTTCTCCGTTGAGCGCTTGGAACAAGGCTGAATGTTCACTATCCACAGGCAAGATATCAGCTCCGTACTTTTTGGCGCTTTGCATGACGAGATGCCCCGCTGTCACAAGTGTTTCTTTATTGGCGATGGCAATCGTGCGGCCGAGTTTAATTGCTTCCAAAGTCGGCTCAAGCCCGACACTGCCGATTACTGCATTGACCAAGACATCAGCCTCGTATGTCGAAGCATCAATCAAGCCTTTACTGCCATGGGCAAAATGAATGCCCTTGAATTCCTGTTGTAATTGTCGCGCGTCCTCAGCAAGCTGGACGCAGACGATTTCTGGCTGGAACTCTTGAATTAGCTCGCGTGTTTTTTCAATGTTTTTACCGGCAGATAATCCGACCAGCGAAAATTCTTCGGGATGTTCCCGAATGATATCCGCTGTCTGGATGCCGATCGAGCCGGTCGCGCCAAGCAATATGATTTTTTTCATCTATTAAACAACCCTCTCTTAAATAAAATGCAGGAAATGCAATAGTGGCATAACAAAAAGAATACTGTCGAACCGGTCTAAAATGCCCCCATGCCCCGGCAGCATTTTTCCGGAATCCTTTACATTGAAATGGCGTTTTAAGGCCGATTCCACCAAATCGCCCATTTGACCGAAAATCGAAGCGACGATCGCCACAATGATGACCAATAGCAGTGGTTGTTCCATGCCGGCAAAATACGCGAAAATCAAGGCGATGCCGATTGCCCAAATAATGCCGCCGACAAACCCTTCAATGGTCTTATTCGGCGAAATCTCAGGCCATAATTTCCGTTTGCCGATTTTACGTCCCGTAAAATAAGCGCCGGAATCGGTAAACCAGACGACAAGAAGCGCAAAGATTAACACAGTGAGGCCTGCTTCTGATTCCCGTGTTTCGATTAAGTAGTAAAACCCTAAGCCCACATAAAGCGTACCAAGGATAGCGAACGCGGCATCGTCAAAAGTAAAGCTGTTTTTGACGATGACCGTATGTATTAGCAATAAAATGACCGCCATGAAAACAAATTCGACTTTCAAATAGCCGGTCCATTCGTACACCTGCTGCGACCAATCACCAGGCAGCATAAATGCGTACAAAGCCACAAGAGAAATAAGGCCGGGCACACTCATGAGACTCCGGCCTTTCATTTTAAGTAATTCTTGAAAACCAATTGTTGCAAGGACGTATACCAAAAGAATAAACGGAATCCCGCCGATAATAACAAATGGAATAAATAGAGCAGCTGCTACGGCTCCCGTAATAATACGTTGCTTCAATTTGCTTCTTCCCCCTTCAAGCCACCAAAACGCCGATTTCGTTTCTGATAAACCTCAAATGCTTCAAGCAAGCAGTCTTCACCGAAATCCGGCCACAGCGTGTCAGTAAACCAAAACTCCGTATAAGCCAATTGCCATAGCATGAAGTTGCTCAAACGAACCTCCCCGCTCGTTCGGATCAATAGATCAGGTTCCGGTAAACCGCTCGTCATGAGGCGGCTCGTGATCATTTCTTCTGAAATTTCGGACGGGTCCAGTTCACCCGCCTGTACGAGTGCTGCTATGTTTTTGACAGCGTCGACAATTTCGGCGCGACTCCCGTAATTCAATGCAAAATTCAACACCAAACCATCGTTATGCTTGGTTGCTTCTTTCGCTTTTTGGATCGCTTGGATCGTATGGGCAGGCAAATCATCCACATAGCCCATCATTTCCACGCGAACGTTCTCTTCAATCAGCTCCGGCAAGAAACTGGACAGAAACTCTTCCGGCAAACGCATCAGAAAGTCCACTTCCATTTTCGGGCGCTTCCAGTTTTCCGTCGAAAAGGCATATAAAGTCAATACATCGACGCCAAGATGGCTCGAGAGCTTCGTGATTTTGCGGACTGTTTTCATTCCTTCGTGATGGCCTGCGACTCTCGGCATGGACCGCTTTTTCGCCCAGCGCCCGTTGCCATCCATGATGATCGCTACATGCGACGGTACGCCTGCACCAGCTACAGCCATAGCACGTTCGCCATATTCCACCACTACCGGCTCTATATTTCTCTTTAATAGTTTATTGAACATAATTAATCCTCCACTTGTAACCAATCGGAATGTCTATTGCTTATCATATCAAAAAAATGTACGTTGTGCGTGAACTTTCAAGGCACTTCCGAAATTTTGGCATGAAAAAAGCGTCCTGTTATACAGGACGCCCGGAAACAGATGAAGTTCGCTTAAACTGCCATGATTTCAGTTTCTTTGTCTTTGGCCATGTCGTCGATCTTGGCGATATGCGTGTTCGTCATATCTTGCACATCATCCGAGTAGCCGCGCAAATCGTCGGCTGTAATTTCGCTCTTTTTCTCCAACTTTTTCAAATCGTCATTGGCATCGCGGCGAATATTGCGGATAACGACTTTTGCCTCTTCCGCCTCTTTTTTCACTTGTTTGACCAAATCTTTGCGGCGCTCTTCAGTAAGGGCCGGAACCGCAAGACGAATGACGTTGCCGTCGTTTGAAGGGCTGAGTCCAAGATCTGATTTCATGATGGCTTTTTCGATTTCAGGCAATACGGTTTTGTCGTAAGGCTGGATCATGATCAAGCGAGCTTCCGGTACGGAAATACCCGCAACTTGGTTGATCGGTGTAGGAGCCCCGTAATATTCGACCGTGATCTTATCGAGCAATGAAGGCGTCGCACGCCCCGCGCGGATAGAAGCCAAATCACGCGAAAAAGCTTGAATGGCATTGCTCATTTTCGTTTTCGTATCGTTCATGATTGTTTTCGGCATTATAATGATCTCCTCACTACTGTCCCGATCTTTTCACCCAGAACAGCTCGTTTTATGTTTCCTTTTTCCATTATAGAGAATACTACGAGTGGAATATCATTGTCCATACATAATGTGGAAGCTGTCGAGTCCATCACTTGAAGACCTTGCTGAATCACATCGAAATACGATAGTTCATCGTACTTGACTGCTTCAACATCGGTTTTTGGATCAGCAGAATACACGCCATCCACGTTGTTTTTCGCCATCAAGATGACATCAGCCTCGATTTCTGCCGCACGCAAGGCAGCTGTCGTATCTGTTGAGAAGTAAGGATTTCCAGTTCCGGCCGAGAAAATGACCACACGCTTTTTCTCGAGGTGGCGAATCGCTCTTCTGCGGATATACGGTTCAGCGACTTGGCGCATTTCAATCGAAGACAATACGCGCGTTTCTACGTCTTGCTTCTCGAGCGAATCCTGCAAGGCTAGTGAGTTCATGACGGTTGCCAGCATCCCCATATAGTCTGCAGTCGCACGGTCCATGCCCATTTCCGAACCTACTTTGCCGCGCCAGATATTTCCTCCGCCGACCACTACTGCTACTTCAACACCGAGGTCTACGATTTCTTTCACTTGCGCTGCGACAGATTTAATGATTTCAGGGGAAAGACCGAAACCTTGTCCGCCTGCCATCGCTTCTCCACTTAATTTCAGTACAATGCGTTTGTATTTTGGAACACTCATCGGTACCCTCCGTTACACGTTTATTGAAAAACAGGGAACACAACATTGTGCTCCCCGGATAACTCTTATAAAAGTTGGATTATTTTTTGTTAACTTGGCTCATAACTTCGTCAGCGAAGTTGTCTTCGCGTTTTTCGATGCCTTCGCCCACTTCGTAACGGATGAACTCTTTTACCGTGCCGCCAACAGATGCTGCGAAATCGCGGACTTTCTGGTCAGAGTTTTTGACGAATGCTTGGTCAAGCAAGCAGATGTCTTCGAAGTATTTTCCAAGGCGGCCTTCAACCATTTTTTCAACGATTTTTTCTGGCTTGCCTTCGTTCAATGCTTGTTCAGTCAATACACTGCGCTCGCGTTCTACTTCATCAGCAGAGACTTCGTCACGTGAAATGTATTTCGGGTTAAGTGCAGCGATGTGCATTGCGATATCGCGTGCAGCTTGTGAATCGGATGAACCTTCCAATACAACTAGAACGCCGATACGGCCGCCCATGTGCAAGTAAGGGCCAAAAGCGTCGTTGTCCGATTTTGTGCGGACTTCAAAGCGGCGCAATGTAATTTTTTCGCCAATTTTAGCGATAGCGTTCGAGATGTGGTCTGCTACTGACAAGCCGTTAGACATTGTCGAAGCGTTCGCTTCATCGATTGTTGCCGGTTTAGTTGCAAGCAAATGCTCGCCGATTTCTTTGACCAAAGTCTGGAAGCCTTCGTTTTTCGCTACGAAATCAGTTTCTGCGTTGACTTCATAGATGACTGCTTCGTTTCCTTCTTCAAGGATTGACGTGATCCCTTCAGCTGCGATGCGATCTGCTTTTTTAGAAGCGCTTGACAATCCTTTTTCGCGAAGGAAATCTTGAGCTGCTTCAATGTCACCGTCAGTTTGTACCAATGCTTTTTTGCAATCCATCATACCTGCGCCTGTTTTTTCGCGCAATTCTTTAACCATTTGAGCTGTAACTGCCATGATTAAATTCCTCCTTCAACTTGTCTGTGTTTTCTCAAAAAAAGGTGATAAGTGGGGTTGGCCGCTTATCACCTGTAAACATTGCGAATTACTCAGCAGTTTCCGCTGATGCTTCTTCGTCTTCTTCTGGCTTAGACTCAAGAAGAGCGTCAGCCATTTTGCCAGTCAATAGTTTGACCGCACGGATAGCATCATCGTTTGCAGGGATTACGTAATCGATTTCGTCCGGGTCGCAGTTTGTATCAACGATACCTACGATTGGAATGTTCAATTTCATAGCTTCTGCTACTGCGATGCGTTCTTTACGTGGGTCTACGACGAACATTACGTCTGGAAGACCGTTCATGTCACGGATACCGCCTAGGAATTTCTCCAAGCGTTCGTGTTGTTTTTTCAATTGGACTACTTCTTTTTTCGGAAGGACATCGAAAGTGCCGTCTTCTTCCATGCGCTCGATCTGTTTCATGCGGTTAACACGTTTTTGGATCGTGCCGAAGTTAGTCAAAGTACCACCCAACCAGCGTTGGTTGATGTAGTAGTTGCCAGAACGTTCTGCTTCTTCTTTGATAGCGTCCTGAGCTTGTTTTTTTGTTCCTACGAACAAGACTTTACCGCCTTCTTCGCCCACTTGCTTCATGAAGTTATAAGCTTCCTCAAGTTTGCGGACCGTCTTTTGAAGGTCGATGATGTAGATGCCGTTACGTTCCACGAAGATGTATTTTTTCATTTTCGGGTTCCAGCGGCGCGTCTGGTGGCCAAAGTGAACACCAGCTTCAAGCAATTGTTTCATTGAAATTACTGCCATGATGTGTTTCCTCCTAATAGGTTTTTGTTTGCCTCCGCACTCTTCGCTTCTGAACCGTTACCCATACAGGCACCTGCGGAACAGATCGGAATGCGTGTGTATTTAACACCATTTGAAATTATACCACGCAGTTGCTGGTGCCTGCAACTGATATTTATAAAAGCTTGGAAAAGGTATAGGGGCTTTTGAGAAACCTCGGCTATTTTTTCGTTCCGCTCCAGCCGGACGCTTTCGGGCCCACAGGATGTGGGTCATGCAGCTGGCGCGACAGGAGATCGCGTTGCCAGCTGCCTGGGCACGATTCGTCGAGTAAGCCCCGCATAGAAAGCCGCTGCTCCCACATCTGCTAGCAGATGCGTCGCAAATGAACATACTCAGCAAGGCTTCGCATATTCATTAGTCGCCGGCTTCCGCTACACTAGCGCCGGAGAATTATTTCTTCAACACCCTTTTAAATTCGCTTGATTATAAACAGGAGATGAAACAGAAAATTTGTAATGAAAAGCTGTAACTTCTTTATCATTCCGAGGTAGTACAAAACGCAAAAACCGCCCCGGAACTATTGGATAGTCCGGGGCGGCGTGTGAAATTAATTCATTTTTAATTGCTCGAGCTCTGCAAGGAATTTCGTATTCAATACTTTGATATACGTTCCTTTCATGCCGAGTGAACGTGATTCGATAACGCCAGCACTCTCAAGTTTGCGGAGTGCGTTGACGATAACCGAACGCGTGATGCCGACGCGGTCAGCAATTTTAGATGCCACAAGCAATCCTTCGTTGCCATCGAGTTCTTCAAAGATATGCTCGATTGCTTCAAGTTCGCTGTATGAAAGCGAGCTGATCGCCATTTGGACAACAGCTTTGCTGCGGGCTTCTTCTTCGATGCGGTCACCTTTTTCACGGAGGATCTCCATGCCGACAACTGTTGCGCCGTATTCACCAAGGATCAAATCGTCGTCGCCGAACTGGTCGTTAACACGGCCAAGCAACAATGTGCCAAGGCGCTCACCGCCGCCGATGATTGGAACGATTGTGGTCAAGCCGTTTTTGAATAGTTCGCGCTCTTCGACAGGGAAGATTGTGTGCTCACTGTTCACATCCATGTTAGCGGATGTTTCTGTAACGTTCGAAAGGTTTTGTGTGTATTCGACCGGGAATTGGCGTTCTTCCAACATGTTCTTCATACGGTCGTTTTCGATCTGCTGGTTGACAGCGTAGCCAAGAACCTTCCCTTTGCGGCTGACGACGAAGACATTTGCCTCGATGACTTCGCTCAATGTTTCAGCCATGTCCTTAAAGTTTACCGGCTTGCCGGCTGCTGCTTGCAACATAGAGTTAATGCGTCTTGTTTTTCCCAATAAATTCATAATTATGAACCTCCTACATGATTCGTACGTATTTCGCACCGTTTATTCAATATTCTAAAGGTTTTTACACTTTAATGAAACCAATACGCCTTGTTCTACAAGATAAATTGTGACAAATCTTTGTTTTTCGCCACATTTTCAAGTTTTTCATTAACGTATTGAGGAGTGATATCGATTTGAGCAGGTGAAATCTCAGATGCCTCAAATGACAGGTCTTCCAATAAGCGTTCCAATATTGTATGAAGTCGGCGAGCGCCGATATTATCCGTCTGTTGATTTACTTCATAAGCAATTTCCGCAAGTCTGACGATTGACGCATCAGTAAAGTGTACCATAACTCCCTCGGTTTCGAGAAGGGCTTTATACTGATTGAGCAAGGAATGTTTTGGTTCCGTCAAAATTTTCACGAAATCATCGACTTCCAGCTTGGTCAATTCGACGCGGATCGGGAAACGGCCCTGCAATTCCGGGATCAAGTCGGAAGGCTTTGACATATGGAAAGCACCGGCTGCGACAAACAGTACATAATCGGTTTTCACCGCGCCATATTTTGTCGATACAGTCGAGCCTTCGACGATCGGCAGGATGTCGCGCTGTACCCCTTCTCTTGAAACATCTGCAGAAGAACTGGAACTTTTGCTGGCGATTTTGTCCATTTCGTCGATGAAGATGATGCCATGCTGCTCAGCGCGGCGAATCGCCTCAGACGAGATTTCCTCACTGTCGACCAGTTTTTCCGATTCCTCGGCCGTCAGTACGCGCCGGGCGTCTTTCACTTGCATGCGGCGCTTTTTCTTTTTCTTTGGCATCAAGGAAGATAAGGCATCCTGCATATTTTCGCCCATCTGCTCCATTCCCGAGCCTTGGAAAGCGTCAAACATGGAAGCCGTGTTTTCCGTCACTTCCACTGTCACCCACTCGTCTTCCAACTTGCCGGCTTTCAGGTCAGCGGCAATTTCGCGGCGCTTGACGCGCACTTCCACTTCAGCTTCCGGATCTTCCTCTTCCTGTTCTTGTTTTTGGCCAAAGAACATTTCAAGCGGGTTTTGCGCCGTCTGTTTTTTCTTCATTGACGGCGCCAGCAATTTCACGAGTCGGTCATTGGCAGAGGATTCTGCACGCTCTTTCACAGCTTCGTATTTTTCTTCTTTGACGATGCGCACCGATGCTTCCACTAAATCACGAACCATCGACTCCACATCGCGACCGACATATCCGACTTCCGTAAACTTCGTCGCTTCGACTTTGATGAACGGCGCGCCAGTCAGTTTTGCGATGCGGCGCGCGATTTCCGTTTTCCCGACGCCTGTCGGACCGATCATTAAAATATTCTTCGGGATAACTTCATCTTGCATTTCTTCATCGAGACGGCTGCGGCGGTAGCGGTTGCGCAGCGCAATCGCGATTGAGCGCTTGGCGTCTTTTTGCCCGACGATGAAGCGGTCCAAGTGATCGGTAATCTGCCGGGGAGTTAAATCGGTTTGTGTTTTCATTCTGACAACTCCTCCATGATGATTTGGTGGTTGGTATAGACGCAAATATCTGCAGCCGTTTCAAGCGCGGATTGGGCAATTTCGCCTGCCGTCAGCTGGTCGCCTGCATATTTTTTCAATGCCCGGCCAGCCGCAAGCGCATAATTGCCGCCTGAGCCGATTGCCAAGATCCCGTCATCAGGTTCGATGACTTCACCAGTGCCTGAGACAAGCAATAGTTCATCTTTGTTCATGACAATGAGCATCGCTTCCAGCTGCCGCAGCATTTTATCGCCGCGCCATTGCTTCGCAAGTTCGACGGCAGCGCGCTGAAGATTGCCGTTGTATTCAGTAAGCTTGCCTTCAAACATTTCAAACAGCGTAAAGGCATCTGCCACAGAACCGGCAAATCCAGTCAGCACTTCGTTGTTATAGAGCCTGCGGACTTTTTTCGCGGTATGTTTCATGACGACGGCATTGCCGAATGTCACTTGCCCATCGCCTGCCATAGCCGATTTGCCTTTATGCTTTACGGCAAAGATCGTGGTTGCATGAAATTCCTGCATGTTAAGGTTCTCCTCCTTATGCCCTTGGATGGGCTTTTAAATACGTATTGCGCAAATGGTCTTTTGTCACGTGCGTATAGACTTGCGTGGAACTGAGATGCGCATGGCCCAATAATTCCTGGACCGTGCGCATATCCGCCCCGTTGTTCAAAAGATGGGTAGCGAATGTATGGCGGATCATATGGGGGTAGATCGATGAATTGAGCGATGCCTTTTTCATGCATTCGTTCAAAATATGGCGGATCCCGCGGTCCGTCACCCCATCCCCCCGGCTATTGACGAATAGCATGTCGTGCTCTTTCGACTTCATCAACCTTGGACGGGCCGAGTCGATATAAAGTTCCAATGCGTCGTGGGCAAACTGGCCGTAAGGGATGTAACGCTCTTTTCTGCCCTTGCCGAGCACTTTGACAATATGCATATGGCGGTCCAAATCTTTCATCTTGATCGATACGCATTCACTGACGCGCATGCCGGTTGCATAAAGCAGCTCCAGCAAAGCACGGTTCCTAAGCGACAGCGCATCTTCCCCCGTGAGTGACGCGAACAGCTGCTCAAGCTCTTCTTCGTAGAAAAATTGCGGCAGCCGCTCTTCTTTCTTCGGATGGAACAGCGAACGAAATGCTGCTTCACTGAGCCCGAATTCGCGGTTGCCATAGCGGAAAAACGAGCGGATAGCAGAGATTTTCCGAGAGATTGACGTTCTGGATAATTCGGCTTCATATAGTTTCGTTACATAATTTCGCGCATGAAGGTATTCGACTTCGTGCAGATCGCTCACGCCTTCTTGTTCCAAAAACAGAAAAAAACCCTCCAGATCCTGTAGGTACTGGTGGACAGTGTGGGCAGAGTAATTCTTTTCCAATTGGATATAGCTCATGAACGATTCGAGCATCTGTTCTTTCGTCATCTGGCACGCCGCCTTTCAGGCAATTAAAAAAGCCTCTAAAGTATACCAATACTTAGAGGCTTTTTTCAATTAAATCGTCACTGAATTCATATAATTTTGAATTGATTCCAAAGCGCGGTTGGCGTGGCGTTCAGCGCGTTCCTGCTTGGACTTGATGCGTTCCCCAAGATCCGGGAACAATCCGAAATTGATGTTCATCGGCTGGAAGTTCTTCGAATCCGCTTCAGTAATATAACGCGCCATGCTGCCAAGTGCAGTTTCTGCAGGCAATACGACCGGCTCTTCGCCAAGTGCCAGTTTCGCCGCGTTGATGCCTGCGAGCAATCCGCTTCCCGCAGATTCCACATAGCCTTCGACGCCTGTCATTTGGCCGGCGAAGAAGATATTCGGATCGGCTTTCAACTGATAGGTCGGCTTCAAGACATTCGGTGAGTTAATGAATGTATTGCGGTGCATGACGCCGTAGCGGACGATCTCGACATTCTCTAGCCCCGGAATCATGCGCAGGATTTCTTTTTGCGCTCCCCATTTCAAATGGGTCTGGAATCCGACGATATTGTACAGCGTGCCGGCTGCATCGTCCTGGCGCAATTGCACGACTGCGTAAGGCCGCTTGCCAGTTTTCGGATCTTCGAGCCCGACAGGTTTCATCGGCCCAAAGGTTAAGGTCTTATCGCCTCTGGCAGCCATCACTTCGACCGGCATACAGCCTTCGAAATAGATTTCTTTTTCGAATTCCTTAAGCGGTACGACTTCCGCTTCGACCAAAGCCGTATGGAAGCGGCGGAACTCTTCTTCGGTCATCGGGCAATTCAGATAAGCGGCTTCGCCTTTATCGTAGCGCGATTTCAAATAGACTTTGTCCATATCGATGCTGTCTTTTTCGACGATCGGTGCTGCCGCGTCGTAGAAATAGAGATATTCTTCGCCAGTCAGCTTGCGGACTTTTTCGGCAAGCGCGGGCGAAGTCAATGGGCCAGTTGCGATGATGGTGATGCCTTCCGGGATTTCTGTCACTTCTTCATTGATCACTTCGACGAGTGGGTGATTGCGGACATTTTCCGTGACCATTCCTGCAAACTCGTGACGGTCGACTGCAAGCGCGCCGCCAGCAGGCACTGATGCTTTATCGGCTGCATCAATGATGACTGAATCCAACTTGCGCATTTCTTCTTTGATGACGCCGACCGCATTGGTCAATGAATTGGCGCGCAGCGAGTTGCTGCAGACCAATTCCGCAAATTTATCCGTATGGTGTGCCGGCGTTTGTTTGACCGGGCGCATTTCATAAAGCCTGACATTGACGCCGCGTTTGGCGATTTGCCATGCCGCTTCGCTTCCTGCAAGTCCGGCACCGATTACATTTACAATTTTCGTCATGATAAAACACCTCTATATAATTATTGAACTTCTTCTTTATAGTCGCATGCTGTGCAATTGATCTGCACGCCTTTTTTCACTTTCTTTTCCACCATCAAGCTGCTGCATTTCGGGCAAGGGCGTTCGATCGGCTTGTCCCAAGACACGAATTCACATTCCGGATAGCGTTCGCAGCCGTAGAATACGCGGCGCTTCTTGCTTTTCCGTTCGACGATCTCGCCTTCTTTACAAGTCGGGCACTTGACGCCGATATGTTTGACGATCGCTTTCGTGTTGCGGCATTCCGGGAAATTGCTGCAGGCCATGAACTTGCCGTAGCGCCCAAGCTTGAACACCATCGGCGAACCGCACTCCTCGCAATCTTCTCCAGCGGGCTCGTCTTTGATCTGGACTTTCTCCATTTCATTTTCCGCCACTTCGAGATCTTTGGCGAACTCTTTGTAAAAGACATCGATGATCGCGCGCCAGTCGACTTCACTTTCTTCGATGCTGTCCAAATCGTTTTCCATTTTCGCGGTAAACTCGATATTCAAAATATCCGGGAAGAAATCACGCACCAATTGATGGACGATTTCTCCAAGTTCGGTCGGGATGAAACGCTTCGCATCGAGTGCCACATAGCCGCGTTTTTGGATGGTATCCAAAGTCGGCGCATAGGTTGACGGTCGGCCTATCCCAAGTTCTTCCAAAGTGCGTACCAATCGCGCTTCCGTATAGCGCGGAGGCGGCTGGGTGAAATGCTGGTTCGGCGTGATTTCAGTCGCTTTGACTTTGTCGCCTTCCTTCATTTCCGGGAGGATGTTGTCTTTTTCTTCTTTTTTATCATCGGTCCCTTCAATATAAAGCTTCATGAAACCAGGAAACTTCACTTGAGAACCATTGGCACGGAAAATCGCTTCGCCGTTTTGCAGCTCTGCCATTACCGTATCAAGGACAGCCGGTGACATCTGGCTCGCCACAAAACGGTCCCAGATCAGCTTGTACAAGCGGTAAAGGTCGCGGGATAAAATGCTCTTCAACGATTCCGGCGTACGGTGGACGCTAGTCGGTCGGACAGCTTCATGGGCATCTTGCGATTTTTGAGATTGTTTTGCTGCAGGCTTCTGCGTCAAATATTCCTCTCCGTATTTGTCGAGGATAAACCCGATCGTATCTTGCTTGGCCGATTCGGAGATCCTGGTGGAATCCGTACGCATATACGTGATCAAACCGGTTACGCCTTCTTTTCCGACCGAGATCCCTTCATAGAGCTGCTGGGCGAGCATCATCGTTTTCTTGGCACGGAAGTTCAACTTGCGCGCTGCTTCCTGCTGGAGAGAGGATGTGGTGAAAGATGGGGAAGGATTTCGTTTGCGTTCTTTTTTGACAACGCTCTTCACTAAGAAATCCTTGCCTTTCATCGTAGCCAGCACGGCTTTGACCTCTTCTTCATTCGAGAGCTTCAGTTTCTTTTCGGGAGTTCCGTAAAACTGTGCCTCGAAAGTTTTTTTCGCTTTTTCGAACTCACCGGTAATCGACCAATACTCTTCCGGTTCGAAATTCTTGATTTCGTTCTCGCGGTCGATGATCAGGCCCAACGCAACCGATTGCACACGGCCAGCCGACAAGCCTTTTTTCACTTTTTTCCATAGAATCGGGCTAATGCTATAGCCGACGAGGCGGTCAAGGATGCGTCGCGCTTGTTGGGCATCGACTAAATCCATATCCAATTTGCGCGGTTGCTTAAACGCATCTTTTACTGCGTCTTTCGTAATTTCGTTGAATACGACGCGGCAATCCGAATCGACGTCCACTCCGAGCGCGTTCGCCAAATGCCAGGCGATCGCTTCACCTTCTCTGTCGGGGTCAGCCGCGAGAAAGACTTTTTTCGCTTTTTTCGCTTCTTTTTTTAGATCCTGTAAGATCGGGCCTTTTCCGCGAATCGTAATATAGCGGGGTTCGTAATTATTTTCAACATCTACCCCCATCTGGCTGCGCGGCAAATCGCGCAAATGGCCGAGTGAGGCTTTCACTTTATACTTTTTTCCCAAATACCGTTCAATTGTCTTCGCTTTTGCAGGCGATTCGACAATCACCAAATAATCTGCCATTCATACTCCTCCTCATAGAGGTCTCTTCAAATTGTGTAAAGAATCACCTGATGCAAAATGTATAACAGTTTTTGGCTGATTGCAAGGCTTTTCGTCGAACCGCCAGTTTTCAGCTTCTCAATTGTCGGTATTCTTCCAGCACTTGAGCCCCATTCCAGATGGGTTTTGCGCCTTCTGCAATTAATTTATGCGGACCGGCCGAAAGAGGGGAAAAGATATTCCCGGGAACGGCGAAGATATCTTTTCCATGATCCAATGCATGCTCAATCGTGCTCAAAGTGCCGCTTTTCACTTCTGCCTGAGTAACGATGACCCCTTTCGACAAACCGCTGATGATACGGTTGCGCATCGGGAAATTCCACTTTCTAGGGGGCATATACGGTGGGTACTCTGTGATCAGCAATTGAGTTTCTTCTATTATAAAGGACAATTCACCGTTCACTTTCGGGTAGCGATGCAAAAATCCACTCCCGATGACAGCAATGGTTTTACCGCCGAAATCAATGGCGCATTGATGCGCCATCGCATCGGCTCCTTTCGCTAATCCACTGACGATGACGAAGCCTTCTGCCAGTAAGGGTGGAAGCAAATGCTGAATAACCGATTTCGAATAGCTTTCAGCTTTTCGCGAACCGATGACCGCTATTTTTTCTGGTGCATCCAGTAAAGTGGAATCGCCTTTCAAATAAAGTACAGCGGGTGGATCAATCAAATCGTGCAAAGAAGATGGATAAAGGGGGTCACGGAAAGTAAGGGGATTGATTCGCTGTTGGTTGTAGATTTTCAGAAAAGGGGTATTTGCGTAATTCAGGTAGGAGCGCTTCAAGGCACTCGCTTTCTCCAAGGGGATTTGCATCGTTTCTGCAAGGTCGCCAGGGCTTCGAACATGCAAATATTCGAGGTTCGGGTCATCTTTCATCAGCCTGGATAATCGGTTCAAAGGCTTTGGATACACATAATGCAGGGCAAGCAAACGTTGAGTGAATTCATCGTTCATGACAGTCCTCCTCCGGTAAAGTCAGCGCAAAAAAGCTGTGCCTAAACTTATCATAGAGCTTCAGGTACAATTCGTAAATATTTTTAAAAATGGATTTTCGCTTTATTGCGATGTGTATACCGTTTATTGTAATGGTCATGGAATTGTTCGACTGCTTTCAACTCCGATTCCCCTTGCGCTTCCTTTTCAAATGCCTGGAAAATGATGCGAACGAAATTTCCTCGGCGCTCATCGCGCAGTTCATCATCTGCCATCATTTCACGGAAAACCCCAACTTCAATTTCTTTCAATACATCAGCAAAATACGAACTGTGGTGAATTAATTCAGGAACGCTGGCGGGTGCATCGGCCTGTAATTCCTCATGGCAAATACACCACACCGCCAATTGTTTCTCAAGCAGCCTGGCTTCACGCAACAACGGATTCGATGGAGGCAGTACATCCTTTATTATCCCGTTCGAAAAATCAAGATACCAAAACAAGAACTTGAGCAGATCGTGTTGGCTGTTTTGTGCACCTTGTGCCAAACTCTGTAAGCGGCTCAGCGCTTCATGGCGGTCAAAGCGCCGATATTCCTCGGTGAGGCACTGCTGAAAAATCCCGTTCACCAGCTTTTCGTTGTCTATAGCTGAAAGCGGATCTTTTCCCAACACTTCCAAATGGTAAAACCCCATCACGCCTGGCAGGAATGGCACAACGAATTCATCCATAATGGTCTGTTCTGCGAGTTCCTGCTTTTTGCTTTTCGTCCTATCGTTCGCCATCTTCACCCCAGAAGCTGCAGCGATTGCCCCTGCCGCTATCCCTAAGACCCATTCTGCTTCCATTCCGTGCCCTCCTACTTACGCATCATGCTATTCATTCCATTATAGATGACAATGAGTCAAAACCGCCGGAAATTGGCTTGAATTCTTTTTTGATTGCCAAAAGAAAAAATCCCCGAAGCATCAGTAAAGATGCTTCGGGGATTCGTTTATTAATGCGTCTTACAAGCGTCGTAAAGGCCTTTTTCCTTGATCACGTTGATCAAGGTTTCGCCGATGACGGAAGGAGTATCTGCAACTTCGATTCCAGCAGCGTTCATTGCTTTGATCTTGTCTGCAGCTGTCCCTTTGCCTCCAGAAATGATCGCACCAGCGTGGCCCATGCGTTTTCCTTCTGGAGCCGTTTGGCCGCCGATAAAGCCGACAACAGGTTTAGTCATGTTTGCCTTAACCCATTCTGCAGCTTCTTCTTCAGCTGTTCCGCCGATTTCACCGATCATGACAACCGCATACGTATCTTCATCTTCATTGAATTCTTTCAATACATCGATAAAGTTCGTTCCGTTGACCGGGTCTCCGCCGATACCAACAGCCGTTGATTGGCCGATACCTTCTTCAGACAATTGGTGAGTCGCTTCATACGTCAATGTACCAGAGCGAGAAACAACGCCGACATGTCCTTTTTTGTGAATGTAACCAGGCATAATGCCGATCTTACACTCGTCCGGAGTGATGACACCCGGGCAGTTCGGGCCGACAAGACGTGTTTTCTTGCCTTCCATATAACGCTTCACTTTGACCATATCCAGTACCGGAATATGCTCAGTGATGCAGATTGCCATATCCAACTCAGCTTCTGTTGCTTCAAGAATTGCGTCAGCAGCAAAAGGAGCCGGCACATAAATTACAGATACATTGGCGCCTGTTGCTTCAACGGCGTCTTGAACTGTGTTGAATACAGGTACGCCTTCCACTTCAGTTCCGCCTTTGCCTGGTGTTACGCCCGCAACGATTTTCGTTCCGTATTCAAGCATTTGCTTTGTATGGAAAAGGGCAGTTGACCCTGTAATTCCCTGTACAAGCACTTTTGTGTCTTTATTAATGTATACGCTCATTTTTGTCCCTGCCCTTCTTTAGCCTACAAGTTCTACGATCTGTTTCGCGCCATCTGCCATAGTGCCAGCAGCTACGATGTTCAGACCTGATTCGTTCAGCAGTTTTTTACCGATTTCTACGTTTGTGCCTTCAAGACGGACGACAAGTGGCACTTCCAGGCTAACTTCTTTAGCCGCTTGGATAACGCCTTCCGCAATGATGTCACACTTCATGATCCCGCCGAAAATGTTAACGAAGATTCCTTTGACATTCTTATCGGAAAGAATGATCTTGAATGCTTCCGTTACTTTCTCAGCAGTGGCACCGCCCCCAACGTCAAGGAAGTTAGCGGGTGAGCCGCCGTAA
Source organism: Planococcus sp. MSAK28401 (assembly GCF_018283455.1). Taxonomy (NCBI): domain Bacteria; kingdom Bacillati; phylum Bacillota; class Bacilli; order Caryophanales; family Caryophanaceae; genus Planococcus; species Planococcus alpniumensis. The sequence continues at coordinate 2,091,301 of NZ_JAAMTH010000001.1, forward strand.
TAGTTAATCGTATCCATTGTTGCCATAGCAAGGCCGGCACCGTTAACCATACAGCCGATGTTTCCGTCCAAAGAGATGTAGCTCAAGTCATACTTGGAAGCTTCGATTTCTTTAGCATCTTCTTCGTCGTAATCGCGCATTTCCATAATGTCCTGGTGACGGTAAAGAGCGTTTGCATCGAAGTTGAACTTCGCATCCAAAGCCACTACCTGCCCGTCGCCTGTAACGACCAATGGGTTAATTTCAACGATTGCTGCGTCTTTTTCCACATAAGCCTGATAAAGGCCTAGCATCAATTTCGCGGCTTTGTTGACAAGCTTAGCCGGGATGTTCATGTTGAATGCCATACGGCGAGCTTGGAAGCCAGTCAAACCGACAACGGGATCGATTGCTTCATAGAAGATACGCTCCGGTGTGTTTGCTGCCACTTCCTCGATGTCCATTCCGCCTTCTTCTGATCCCATCAAGTTGACTAGGGAAGTTTCACGGTCAAGAACTAATCCAAGATAGTATTCTTTTTCGATGTTGCTGCCCGCTTCGATGTAAAGGCGTTTAACTTCTTTGCCTTCTGGGCCTGTCTGATGCGTTACGAGGACCTTGCCAAGCAATTCCTTCGCATATTCACGCACTTCGTCCAAGTTTTTCGCCAGCTTGACGCCGCCTGCCTTGCCTCGTCCACCTGCGTGGATTTGAGCTTTAACAACGACAACATCCGAACCAAGTTCTTTCGCTGCTTTGACTGCTTCTTCAGGTGAAAAAGCAACATGGCCTTCTGGAACTGATACGCCATATTGTTTCAGGACCTGTTTTCCCTGATATTCATGGATATTCATCTGTCATCCTCCAATCAAACATCTGTCTCTTAATTTTATTGCCTTTACCATTGTATTAAAGTTGCCATAGAATGTCCACAGCTTACAGCCACTCTGCATAAAACTTCGAATTTTCCGTCTCTTACAATTTTTGGGCCATTGATTTTACCGGCTCAAAGCTCTTGCGGTGAATCGGGCACGGGCCATGCGCTTCAAGCGCCGCAAGATGGTCTTTCGTACCGTAACCCGCATGTTTCGAAAAACCGTAATGTGGATACATCTCGGCATATTCATCCATTAAATCATCGCGGCCGGTCTTCGCTAGAATCGACGCGGCAGCGATGCATAAACTTTTTGCGTCGCCCTTTATGATCGATTCACACGGCATCCCAAGCGCCAGTTGCATGGCATCCGCCAATACGATATCAGGTGCGGTAGCTAAGCCGTTCGCGGCGGCTTCCATCGATTGTTTTGTCGCCTGGTAAATATTCAGCCGGTCGATGGCTTCAGGCGGCTGGATGTGGACTGACCAACTGATGGCCTGTTGTTTGATAAGCTGCGCCAATTCGTTGCGCTTCGCTTTCGCTATTATTTTCGAATCGTCCAATCCAATGAATGCGCTGCAATCTTCCGGCAAGATGACGGCCGCCGTCACGACCGGTCCGGCAAGCGGCCCGCGACCTGCCTCATCGATGCCAGCGACGAGCGAATCTGCCTGTGCCTTGAACTGCCGATCGAAGCCCTGCTTTTCTTCCAAATTCCGCAGCAAGAAAAGTTTTTTGTCGAAACGGCGCTGCCAGGAGGAAAGCAATTGCTGGACGCTTTTGCGCGAATCGCTTTTCAGTTCCTCCATCCACGGCTCGAATGTTTCTGCTTGCAGTAATTTTTCCTTGATTGATGCTGTCGTTTCCATGTCGCCACTTCCTTTTCACAAAGAAATAGCGGGCCCCGTTTGTAGGACCCGCTGTTTTATGCCAATTCGTCTTGCTCTGTAATCATTTCATCCCGGTAATCGAATGTAATGCGCCCGAGATGCTGGTTGCGGATATCGCGGATGATGATCTCCGCTGTCATTTCATAATCGACTTCGTTGTCTGGGCCGATCATATAGCGTTTTTTGCCGATATGGTCGAAGGTCTTCACCAAGTCTTCATCGATATGGTCAATGCCGTAACGGTCCATTAAACGGTCCGGATAACGCTTTTCTAAAAACTTCAGCGCATAGATCGCCAATTCCTGCATTTGAATGACCGAATCCTTGATTGCACCAGTGACCGCCAGTTTCTGGCCGGTCTCCTGGTCCTCAAATTTAGGCCAAAGAATCCCTGGCGTATCGAGCAATTCGATTTCCTTGCCGACTTTGATCCATTGCTGTGCTTTCGTTACGCCCGGCATATTGCCGGTTTTCGCCAGGCTTTTCTTGGCAAGGCGGTTAATCAATGTCGATTTTCCGACGTTCGGAATGCCGACGATCATAGCACGGATGGCGCGCGGCTTAATGCCTTTCGCTTCCATCCGGTCCCATTTCTCTTTAAGAATCTCCTTCGAAGCTTTGGTGACTGCCTGAAGCCCTTTTCCCTCCAAGGAATTGATTGCTACAGCGCGTGTGCCTTCACGTTCGAAATGCTCGATCCATTTTTTTGTTTCCCGCTCGTCTGCCATATCCATTTTATTGAGAATGATGAGGCGGGGCTTTTGCTGGATCACTTGGTCGATCATCGGGTTGCGTGATGACAGCGGCAATCGTGCATCCACCAATTCAAAGATAATATCCACCAACTTCAGTTTTTCTGTTACTTCCCGGCGCGCTTTCGCCATATGTCCGGGAAACCATTGAATCGTCATGCCATCACTCCTTAATTTACAATGCCGGCTTCATCCACCGGCCAAAAAACGAAATTCGTATTGCCGATCACTTCATCGATCGGCACCAGCCCGATATGGCGGCTGTCTTTGCTAGCTCTGCGGTTATCCCCCATGACGAATACATAGCCGTCCGGAATTGTAGAATAGCTGGTGATGTCTTCGAGCACAAAATCTTCTGTCAAGGTGCCGGTAATGCCGGTCTTGTACTGGTCGAGATAAGGTTCTTCCACTGCTTCTCCATTTATAAAGAGCTGGTCTTCCTCATAGGCAACATGGTCGCCCGGTAATCCGATGACCCGCTTAATATAGTCTTTTTGTTCCGGGGCATGAAAAACGATGATGTCGAAGCGATCCGGTTCACCTATGTCATAGCCGATTTTATTGACGATCATCCGGTCGCCGTGTTCAAGAGTCGGCATCATCGATTCCCCGTCCACCACAATCGGGGTGAATAGGAAAAACCGGATAATTGCCGCAAGGCCGAACGCGATCAATAGAGCTTTGGACCATTCCCACACTTCATTCTTCTTCTTCCCTTCAGCTTCCATGCGTGTTCCTCCCCGCGCTTAATGCTTTAATTGTACAGCGAAACAAGGTGTTTAGCAAAGAAAAGAAAAGCTATCTCCTCGCATTCCTTATGCCCTTAGCGCTTGATAAACCGCACAGTAAAAGGCCCAGGCGATGAGCCCGGGCCTTTTAAATGCAAAGGAAGAAGGCTTAACGCCTTCTTCCTTGTTTGCGATATTAACGGATTTCTTTGATACGAGCTGCTTTACCGCGTAGGTTGCGCAAGTAGTACAATTTAGCACGACGTACTTTACCACGGCGAGTAACTTCAAGCTGAGCGATTTTCGGCGTGTGTACAGGGAATGTACGTTCAACACCTACACCGTACGAGATTTTACGGACAGTGAATGATTCACTGATTCCGCCTCCGCGACGGCTGATAACGACTCCTTCGTATACCTGGATACGTTCGCGAGTTCCCTCGACAACTTTCACGTGGACGCGAACAGTATCTCCTGGACGGAAATCTGGAAGATCCGCACGAAGTTGTTCTTTAGTGATTTCAGCAATGATGTTTTGCATGTTTTTTCTCTCCTTCTACAGATGCTCTTGCAATCCGTAATCTTTGCAGCGGAACACCGTGATTCGTGTACTTTACATAAAAGTACATTCTCCATACTATCACTTCATGCGTCTGGCTGCAAGAGCTATCGTGATTTATTTTTCGGCTTGTAAACGAGCCAATATGGTTTTCTGCTTATCGCTAAGTTCGACATGGTCGAGAAGGTCCGGACGGCGTTCGAGCGTGCGCTTCAAGCCTTGCTCTTCGCGCCAGTCTTCAATTTTAGCGTGGTTGCCAGAAGTCAATACGTCCGGGACGGCCATGTCTCTATAGATCGCTGGACGCGTGTAATGCGGATGCTCCAAGAGGCCGGTCGAAAAGGAATCGCGGACCGGTGAATCGCTATTGCCAAGCACACCCGGCAACAGCCTTACAACGCTGTCGATCACGGTCATGGCCGCCAGCTCCCCGCCGGTCAATACGAAATCGCCGATGGAGATCTCGTCAGTGACCAAATGTTCCCGGATGCGTTCATCGTAGCCTTCGTAATGGCCGCAAATGAACACCAGTTCCTCTTCAAGGGCAAGTTCTTCCGCCTTCTTCTGCGTAAAGCGCTCGCCTTGCGGGCACATCAAGATGACGCGCGGCTTCTTGCCGTCATTTGTGATGCTTTCGACCGCATTGAACACCGGTTCGGGTTTCAGCACCATGCCGGCGCCCCCGCCGAACGGGTAATCATCCACTTGGCGCTTATTGTCGGCAAACTCGCGGATGTCGACAACTCCTAAAGTGACCGCGCCTTTATCCTGCGCTTTTCTCATGATCGAATGCTGGAACACCCCTTCGAACATGGGAGGAAAAAGAGACAACACTTGGATGTTCATCATGATAACAAGCCATCCAATACATCGATGGTGATTTTCTTTTCATCGATATCGACTTCTTTGACCACATCTTCGATATAAGGGATATAATGCTTTTTGCCTTTTGCCGGCGTTACTTCCCAGACGTCGTTGGCGCCGGTCTCCAAAATCTCGGTCACTTCGCCAATTTCCTCGCCTTCAACAGAAAACACTTGGCAGCCGAGAATTTCGTGATGGTAAAAAGCGCCTTCCTCCAAATCGCCGAGATCGTGTTCAGCGATCTTCAGGTAGCCTTCCTTGAACGGTTCGACATCATTGATGGTCGGATAGCCTTCAAAAGATAAAAGATTGAAGTTTTTATGGGTACGGTGGCTCGCCACTTTCACCATGATCGGCTTTTTCGCACCGGCGGTAAACAAGCCGAGCTTATTGCCGATCGCAAACCGTTCTTCCGGGAAATCGGTACGGGACATCACGCGCACTTCGCCACGGATCCCGTGCGTATTGACTATTTTTCCTACATTAAACCATTCCACGCATAAACACCCTTCCTGCATTTTTTCCTGAAAAAAAAGGAAGGAACCGGGGCTCCTTCCTTTCAATCCACAATATCAAGGTACGTTTTTTTCTTATGATAATTTCCTGCTGCTGAATAGACGACAGAGCGTACAGCTTTCGCCACACGTCCTTGCTTGCCGATCACTTTCCCTGTATCGCTTTGATGCACGGAAAGCTTGTAGACGACTCGGTTAGTGTTTTCGTCTTTTTCAATACGAACTGCTTCCGGATAATCAACTAGCGGCTTGACGATCGTTTCAATCAGCTGCTCCATAAGAACGCTCCCTTACTTGTTTAGTTTTTCGTTATGGAATTTCTCCATAATGCCGTTCTGAGAGAACAAGTTGCGTACTGTGTCAGATGGTTTAGCGCCATCGTGAAGCCATTTCAACGCCAATTCTTCGTCGATTTTCACTTCAGCTGGAACTGTCAGCGGGTTGTAAGTACCTACTGTTTTGATTTGACGGCCGTCACGTGGAGCACGTGAATCAGCGACTACGATACGGTAAAAAGGAGACTTTTTAGCTCCCATACGTTTTAAGCGAATTTTTACTGCCATTTTATAAAGCACCTCCGAATAGTTTCACACAAGATATTATATTAGCAAGCTTTAAAAGGTTTGTAAAGTATTTTTTCTTAACACTACCAAATTTACTTGAAAAGCGAGTCCAGGCCTGGCATCGACATCTTTTTCTTGCCCTTTTTGCCGGCCATTCCGGACATTTGTTTCATCATTTTCTTCATGTCTTCAAACTGCTTGAGCAGCCTGTTGACGTCTTGGATGGACGTTCCGGAACCGCGGGCAATCCGTTTTTTGCGGTTTGCATTGATGATTTCGGGAGTCGTCTTCTCCTGGATCGTCATCGAGCGGATGATCGCTTCGACACGCCCCATTTGGCTCTCGTCCACTTGGGCATTTTCGAGGCCTTTAATTTTACCCGCGCCTGGGAGCATCTTCAAAATTTCATCGAGCGGCCCCATTTGCTTCACTTGATCCAATTGCTCCAAGAAATCATCGAATGTGAACGAAGACGTGCGGAATTTTTCTTCCAACTCCTTCGCCTTGGCTTCATCGACGTTCGTTTGCGCTTTTTCGATCAAGGATAGCATATCGCCCATGCCGAGTATGCGGGAAGCCATGCGCTCTGGGTGGAATGGCTCAAGCGCGTCCATCTTCTCGCCTGTCCCGATATACTTGATCGGTTTTTCGGTGACGGTACGTATCGACAATGCTGCACCGCCGCGCGTATCGCCGTCAAGCTTCGTCAAAACGACACCTGTGATGCCGACTGCGTCATCGAAGCTCTGGGCCACGTTGACTGCATCCTGCCCGGTCATCGCATCGACAACAAGGAAAATCTCATCCGGCTCTTTAATCGACCGGATGTCCTTTAGCTCTTGCATCAATTGCTCATCGACATGCAGGCGGCCCGCCGTATCGATGATGACCGTATCGAGATGTTCCGCTTTAGCGTGTTCGATCGCTTCACGGGCGATGTCGACAGGGTTTGCTTCCGTGCCTTTGGAGAACACCGGCAATGATAATTGCTTACCGATCGTCTCGAGCTGGTTGATCGCAGCCGGGCGGTAAACGTCCGCCGCGACGAGCAACGGCTTGCGGTTATTCTTTTTGCGGAGCACACCTGCAAGTTTACCGGTCGTCGTTGTCTTACCGGCCCCTTGCAAACCGACCATCATGATGACGGTTGGCTGGCGTGTCGCAAATTCGATTTTGCTTTGTTCGCCGCCCATCAGTTCAGTCAGTTCATCTTTAACGATTTTTACGACTTGCTGGCCTGGCGTCAAACTCTCCATCACTTCAAGTCCGACAGCGCGTTCGCTGACTTTCTTGATGAACGATTTGACGACTTTCAAGTTGACATCCGCTTCGATCAAGGCAAAGCGGACTTCGCGCATCATCTCTTTTACGTCTGCTTCGGACAATTTCCCTTTACCTTTGATTTTGGTCATTGTCCCTTGCAGGCGTTCAGATAATCCTTCAAATGCCACTATATACCGCCTCCTAGTCCCATTCCTTCAATTCGTCCAAAAACTTCTGGACATTGTCATCGGTGAATGGCTGTTTTTCAAAAGTCGAGACGAGCTGCTGGCGCCGCTGGAATTTCTCGAACAGCTGCAACTTCTCCTCATATTCTTCAAGCATCGCTTCGGTCCGGCGGATATTGTCGTACACCGCTTGGCGGGTGATTTCATACTCTTCGGCAATTTCGCCGAGCGAATGGTCGTCCAGATAATACAAGCTCATATAGCTGCGCTGTTTGGGCGTTAGCAGCTCCTGATAGAAATCAAAAAGATAATTCATTCGTGTCGTTTTTTCCAGTCCCATCAATGACGCTCACCCCATTCATACTCCTGTATACCATACTGAATCCCGAAGCTACCGTCAAGTAATTTTACTTGTCTGAATCTGTTTCTTCTTGCTCTTCACGGTCTAAGCCCTCGGCAAATAAACCGTAGACGTATTTCTGCGGGTCGAATGGCTGTAAGTCATCGAGTTTTTCGCCGAGTCCGACGAATTTCACCGGGATATTGAGCTTGTTGCGGATGGCTAGGACGATGCCGCCTTTTGCGGTTCCGTCGAGTTTCGTCAAGACGATGCCTGTCACTTCCGTCACTTCTTTAAAGGTTTGGGCTTGGATCATGGCGTTTTGCCCTGTCGTCGCATCAAGTGCGAGCAACACTTCATGAGGCGCTCCTGGAATTTCACGGGCAATGACGCGGTGCACTTTCTGCAATTCATTCATCAAATTGACTTTGTTCTGAAGACGGCCTGCCGTATCGCAGATCAAGACATCGATATTGCGCGATTTCGCGGCCCGCACGGCGTCGTACATGACCGCTGCCGGGTCGGAGCCTTCGCTTTGCTTGATGGTTTCAACGCCGACGCGCTGCCCCCACACATCGAGCTGGTCGATCGCTCCGGCGCGGAACGTGTCACCCGCTGCGAGCATGACGGACTTGCCTTCATTTTTCAGGCGCTGTGCCAATTTCCCGATGGTCGTCGTTTTTCCGACGCCGTTGACGCCGACCATTAAAATGACGGTCGGGCCGGATTCGGCAAAGGTCAATTCGCTTAATTCCTGATCGCCTGCCTCATAGATTTCGACAAGCTTTTCAGAAATGACCGACTGGACATTGGATGTGTCTTTGACATTCTGGCGCTGCACTTCATAACGCAGTTCTTCCATTAATTCGATGACCGTCTCAAAGCCGACGTCTGCCTGAAGCAGCACTTCTTCCAATTCTTCGAAAAAGTCTTCGTCGACTTTGCGGTAACGAGCGACCAAATCATTGATCTTCGATGTAAAGCCGGTACGCGTTTTGCTCAAGCCTTCGCGGTATTTTTCTGTTGATTGTTCTTCTTCTACATTATTGCTGAATTTATCTTTTAACTTCTTAAAGAAACTCATCGACTCACTCCTTATTTGATGTCTTCCTGCAATTTCACGGAAACCAGTTTGGAAATGCCGGATTCCTGCATCGTGATGCCGTATAGCACGTCAGCACCTTCCATCGTGCCTTTGCGGTGGGTGATGACAATAAACTGTGTGTCTTCACTGAATTTTTTCAAGTATTGACTGTAACGCACGACATTCGATTCATCAAGCGCCGCTTCGACTTCATCGAGAACACAGAACGGCACGGGGCGCACTTTCAAGATAGCGAACAGCAAGGCGATCGCCGTGAGCGCCCGCTCCCCTCCGGACAACAAGCTCAAATTCTGCAGTTTCTTGCCTGGTGGCTGTGCGATGATGTCGACGCCCGTCATGAGCAAGTCGGATGGTTTGGTCAACACGAGATCCGCAGATCCCCCGCCGAACAATTCACGGAAGACATGACGGAAATGGCTGCGGATAGCGTGGAATGTTTCGTCGAAGCGCAAAGTCATCTCTTCGTCCATTTCCTCGATCAAGGTGCGGAGTGTATTTTTCGCTTCATTCAGATCATCCCGCTGCTCGCTCAGGAAGCGGTGGCGTTCTGCGACATGGTCATATTCCTCGATAGCGCCTATATTGACGCTGCCGAGTTCTTCAATCGATTGTTTGAGAAGCTTCACTTGCTTTCTGACAGTGGCTTCCTCGCCTTCTAGCGGATAGCTGCTTGCTGCTTCAAGATCCATTTCGTAATGATCCCCGAGCTGCCCGAGAAGCCCCTGCAATTGCACATCAAGGCGCGTCGTCTTCACTTCACAAATGCGCACAGCTTCCGTAAATCCTTTATGGATGCGGCTTTGTTCACGCAGTTGCTGTTCTTCTTCGTCGAGCGCGTGCTGCAGCTTTTGACGCTCTTTCCGGGAGGCATCGACCGTTGTGTTTGCCGAACTGCGTGCCTCGGACCATTTTTGGATTTCCGCCTCGATTTCTTCATCCGAAAAGCTTTTGGAAGCTTCATCTGATTGAATCCATTCCAGCTCGCGTTCAAGCTCACCGAGCCTATTGCGGCTGGCTATGCGGCGTTCCAATAATTCATCCACTTGCGCAGTGAGCTGCTGGATGCGTTCTTTGCGGACCGCCATGTCTGATTTGAATTCGGCGAGTTTCGCCAGCAATTCGCCTCTGGCCGTTTCTTTTTGTTGCTTGAAGCCGGTCAATTCCTCGATTTCGCTATTCAAGCCTTCCAGTTCGCTTGCGATAGCCTCCATGCGCTCAGCTGCCTCTTCCCTGCGTGAAGCAAGTCCGGAAAGATCCTGCTTGGTCTGCTGTTCAGCACGGAATAGCGCAAAGCGGCTGTCGGTCGTTTTCCACACCGCTTCGATTTCACGAAGATGAATTGCACTTTCCGCCTCAAGTTCCCTGTAGCGCTCTCCTTCTGTGCGAAGCTGCTCCAATTGCTCTTTCGCGATTTCCGCGCGCGATTGCAATTCACGGACTTTCTGTTCGGCTTCTGCAATGGTGCCTTGAAGGTCAGCTGCCTGCTGCTGCAATTGTTCCAGTTCTGCCTTTCTCGTAAAGAACGAAGCCTGGTTTTTCGTCGCGCCGCCTGTCATGGAACCTCCGGCATTGATGACATCGCCTTCCAATGTCACGACGCGGTACCGGTGGCCAATCGCTTTGGCTATCGAAGTCGCGCCCTCGAGATCTTTTGCCACAAGGACATTGCCGAGCAGGTTTTGGAAAATCATCGCGTACTGTTCGTCATAGCTGACAAGCTGCGAAGCGGTATCCACAAATGAAGGATGCGCCGAAACCGATTGCACCACTTGCTGGGAGATCTGCCTCGGTTTCATAACCGTCATCGGCAGAAACGTTGAACGCCCTGCGCGTTTGGTTCTCAAAAAGCGGATCGCTTCACTGGCACTTTTTTCATCACTCGTGACGATGTGCTGGCTGGCTGCGCCAAATGCCGTTTCGATCGCTTTGGCGTAGGGCTTTTGGACATCTGCCAACTCTGCCACAGCGCCGATGATGCCATTTAGTTCATTGCGCTCCCTTGCCTGCAAGACTTCACGCACCCCATGGAAGAATCCGGAGTAATCCGCTTCCAAGTCCTGCAATGTCTCAATGCGTGCTGATAACTGTTTATGGGATTGATACGCCTGGAACAGTAAGGATTTCTTGTGGTCGTAATCCGCTGCCAATTGTTTTGCTCCGGCTTCTTGTTCTTTAAAATGCTGGCGTTTTTTGTCAAGGTCCTCACGAATTTCTTCGTAAGCTTTTTGCGCTTGCTGTTTCTCTTTCAACAGGCGGGCAAGTTCTTTTTCAAATGATGCTTCTTGCGCGGCGATTCGGCCACTCGATTCCGTCATTTGCTGTTGCTGGAAATCGATGTTTTTCAGTTCGTTCTTCAAACCTGCCTGCTCGTTCATCAATTCGATATAGAGGGATTTCTTTGCTTCAATTTCATTATCGATATCGGCAGGCGTCAAGTTCAATTGCGCCTCCAATTGCTGAATCGACTTGCGGATCTGCTGCTGATCCATTTTCTGCTGTTCAAGAGATTCACTTTGTTCCGCATGGCGCTGTTCAAGCTTGGCAGTTTCTTCGCGCTCAGCCTTGATAGACTCTTCCAATGCATGGCGCTGGCGGTCTGCATTATGCTTTTTCTCGGACATGAGCAATTTGCGGCCTTCCCATTTTTCAGACTCTGAGCTAGCTTCGACCAATGCCGCTTGTGCCGCGTCGATTTTTTGATCCAGCGCATGCACCGATCGCTTCGAAGCGGCTATCAATTGTTCCGTTCCCGAGATTTCACCCGCTAGCCGCCGTTCTTCCGCTGCGTGCTGCAAAGCTTCTTGCGACAACTCGGAAAGTTGTGCCTTCAATGCATTGGCATCGTGTGCCAACAACGCTATATCCGCGTCTTTCAATTGTGCGCTCATGTCGAGATAATCGCGTGCTGCGGATGCTTGCATTTGCAGCGGCTCCATTCGCCCGTCGAGTTCATGCAGGATATCCAGCACACGGTTCAAGTTCTCGTCTGTTTCATTCAATTTGAACTCGGCTTTCCGTTTGCGCTGTTTGTATTTCAATACCCCAGCCGCTTCTTCGAAAATGGAACGCCGCTCGTCCGCTTTGCTATTGAGGATTTCATCAACACGACCTTGGGAAATGATAGAAAATGCTTCCTTGCCCAGTCCCGAATCCATGAACATATCGGTGATATCCTTTAATCGGCACGGCTGTTTGTTCAGCAGATAGGCACTTTCCCCACTGCGAAAAACCCTTCTCGTTACGCTGATTTCGCTGTAATCGAGAGGGGCTTCTCCGTCCGTGTTATCCAAAATTAATGTGACTTCCGCAAAATTAAGCGCTTTCCTTGAATCGCTTCCGGCAAAAATCACGTCTTCCATTTTTGCCCCACGCAGCGATTTTGCGGATTGCTCGCCGAGGACCCAACGGATCGCATCGGTTACATTACTTTTGCCGCTGCCATTTGGCCCGACAACGGCGGTGACGCCAGGGACGAAATCGATGCCGACACGGTCAGCGAACGATTTAAACCCAATTACTTCCAGTCTTTTCAAAAACATGTTCAATCCTCCGCTGTTTCCTGCAATTTAAGGATGGCAAGCTGCGCTGCCTTCTGCTCCGCTTCTTTTTTGGAGCGCCCGTCGCCTAGACCCAGTTCCTGGTCGCCCAAAGAAACGCGCGTCACAAAAATCCGGCTATGTGCAGGACCCTTTTCTTCGATGATTTCATAATTCAAGGTGCCGGTATTTTTCTGCTGCACCAGCTCCTGCAATTGGCTTTTATAATCCATCGCATGAGAAAAAGCACCGACTTCCACTTTCGGGAATAGCACTACCTCTAAAAAGGCCACGACCTTCTCCAGTCCCTGATCCAAATAAAGCGCTCCGACGAATGATTCGAAAACGTCCGCAAGAAGTGCTGGGCGCGTTCTGCCTCCTGTCAATTCCTCGCCTTTGCCGAGCAGAATGTATTTGCCAAAGCCCAGTTCGTTGGCGAATAGGACAAGAGACGGCTCGCATACGATCGATGCGCGAAGTTTGGTCAGTTCGCCTTCCGCCATTTCGGGATATTTCATATAGAGGAAATGCGATACCGACAATTCCAATACGGCGTCGCCTAAAAATTCCAGGCGCTCATTGTCCGTGAATTGTCTTCTTCGATGCTCATTCACATAAGATGAATGGGTAAATGCCTGCTGCAGAAGGGCAGGTTGTTCAAACTGGATGTCCAGCTCTTTTTGCAATTGCTCAAATGCCTGTTTCGCGCTTTCTTTAAGCGCCATTTGTTTGGTGTGTTTCGGTTTTCGTTTCATCGCCATTTTTATCTGCCTTCCTCTATTGTTCTCCTGTTGATTTTACCTGTTTTTCAGGCATTGTGCAAAAAGAGAATTGACGCACAGCTAGGCTGTGCGTCAATCTTTTGTGCTATCAAGCTGGGACGGATCCCGTTTATTCAACTTAAGCTTGTTTTTTTTCGATGTAAGTTACTGCGTCGCCTACTGTTGACATTCCTTCTGCATCTTCATCGGAAATTTCCATGTCGAATTCGTCTTCTAGCTCCATGACCAATTCAACTACATCCAATGAGTCCGCTCCAAGGTCGTTTGTGAAAGATGCTTCAGGTTTCACTTCGCTCTCTTCCACACCAAGACGATCTACGATTACTTTGGTTACTCGCTCCAATACTGTTGACAATGCCGTCACCTCCCCTCAAATCAGTATACATAATTGTAGACTACATGACCATGCCGCCGTCCAAATGTAAAGTCTGGCCGGTTACATAACTTGCTTCGTCCGAAGCCAAGAACAATGCCGCATTCGCTACATCTTCAGGCGCCCCGAAACGGGCAAGCGGAATCTGGGCAAGCATGGTCGATTGTACGTCGTCGCCGAGCTTTTCTGTCATATCAGTTGTAATAAACCCAGGAGCGACTGCGTTAGCGGTAATTCCGCGGCTCGCAAGTTCTCTCGCTGTCGTCTTCGTCAAACCGATGACGCCCGCTTTCGCTGCTACGTAATTCGCTTGTCCTGCATTGCCCATGACGCCGACGATCGAGGCGATATTGACGATGCGCCCCGCACGCTGTTTCATCATTTGGCGTGTCACAGCTTTCGTGCACAGGAAAACGCCTTTCAAGTTCGTATTGATCACATCGTCCCATTCGTCTTCTTTCATGCGCATCATCAAATTATCACGCGTGATGCCGGCATTATTGATGAGGATGTCGATCGAGCCGAATTCCTTCATCGCTGCATCCGCCAGCGCTTTCACTGCATCGGCATCTGCGACATTGGCTTTGACGGCAATGGCTTTGCCACCCGCTTGTTCGATCTCAGCTACGACGGCTTCCGCTTTGTCCTGGCTGCCGCTGTAATTGACGACGATATTTGCGCCTTCTTCAGCAAAGCGCCGGGCAATGGCAGCGCCAATACCTCGCGATGCCCCTGTAACGATGGCTGTTTTTCCAGTTAATTTGCTCATGTTGTCAACTCCTCTACCGCTTTTTCGAATGACGCCAGGTCATGGACCGGAATCACTGTGACTGAACGGTCGATTTTTTTCACCAAGCCGCTCAGCACTTTGCCAGGTCCAACTTCGACAAAGGTAGTGACGCCAAGGTCAATCATCTTCCGCACCGATTGCTCCCATAGGACTGGCGAGTACAATTGGTGAATCGACATGTCTTGCAATTGCGTCGCGTTTGTTTCCGGCTCGGCCTTGAAATTCGTTACGACGGGAACTTTCGCATTAAGCAAAAATGAATCACTTAGCACTTTTGCCAAGTCATGAGACGCGGAACGCATCAATTCCGAATGGAACGGGCCGCTGACATCGAGCGGAATGGCACGTTTTGCGCCGCGCTCTTTTGCCAGTTCACACGCTTTTTCCACTCCCGCTTTCGTTCCGGAAATAACGATTTGCCCCGGGCAGTTCAAGTTTGCCAATTGGACGACTCCTGCGCTATTGGTCGCATCATCCGTCACTTGTTCCAGCTTGTCTGCGTCCATCCCCAGAATGGCGGCCATCGCGCCTTCACCTGCAGGCACTGCTTCATTCATGAATAATCCGCGCTTATGGACCACTTCCACCGCTTTTGGAAATTCCAGGACATTCGATGCGACGAGGGCACTGTATTCACCAAGGCTATGCCCCGCTGTATAATCCGGTCGGATGCCTGCACGAATCAATCGTTCCGTGATCATCGAGCTGACAGTCAAAAGCGCCGGCTGTGCGTGATAAGTCAAAGTCAATTCTTCCTGCGGGCCTTCGAGCATCAATTTCGACAAGCCCATCCCAAGCACTTGGTCGGCGCTTTCGTAAAATTGGCGGCTCTTGTCATCTTCCAGAAAGCTTTCGCCCATGCCCACTGCCTGTGAGCCTTGCCCAGGATAAATAAATGCGATTTGCTTTCTCATGACGATTGTTCCTCCTTCAAGGTACTGTAAATCTTGCCGGCCACATCGTGCTCGACCATTGTGCGCGCCTGGCGGATGGCGTTATAAAATGCGGTGCCGTTGGATGAACCGTGCGCTTTGATGACCGGCGCCTTCAGCCCGAATAATCCTGCACCGCCGTACTCGCTGTAATCCAGCATGCCTTTTAACGCACTCAAATCATTTTTCACGAGCATTGCCGCTATTTTAGTTTTAGTTGAAGCCATAAAAACATCTTTGATCATCGAGAATACATTCATCGCAGTCCCTTCGATCGTCTTTAAGACCATATTGCCGGTAAAGCCGTCAGTGACGACTACATCAGCAGCACCGTTCAGCAAATCACGCGACTCCACATTTCCAATGAAGTTAACAGGTGCTTCTTTAAGCAGCGGAAATGCCGCTTTCGTCAGTTCATTGCCTTTTTTCTCTTCTGTCCCGATATTCAGCAAGCCGACAGTCGGATTGCTGATACCTCTCACTTTTTCGGCATAGATGCTGCCCATGATAGCGTATTGCACAAGGTGCTCCGGCTTAGCATCGGCATTGGCACCGAGATCCAGCATAAGAAAGCCTTTTCCGTCCATCGTCGGCAAAGTCGGTGCCAGCGCCGGGCGGTCGACACCGTCGATACGTCCGACGATAAACAAACCCGCTGACATAAGGGCTCCTGTATTGCCTGCGGATACTGCCGCGTCCGCGGTTCCTTCTTTGACCGCTTCAGCCATACGGACCATCGATGCATCTTTTTTGCGTCGCACCGAACGGACCGGATCGTCTTCCGATTCGATCACTTCAGCGCAATGGGTAATGGTCAAACGGTCTTGCGGTTTTATGTATTCGTCAATTTTGTCCTGTTGCCCGTAAAGCAAAATCTCCACGTCGCCAAATGCTTCGAGTGCTTGTTTGACACCTTCGATAATTTCTTTCGGGGCGTTGTCCCCGCCCATTGCATCAATCGCTATTTTCACGAATTGTCACCTTCACTTTGTTCAGTCATGCGGTACATTTCAAATGTCCCGATAAAAACTACTGCCTGGTCAACCGTCGACACCACTTTGACGAACGCGCGGTGCTTTTGGGGCTGCCTGTCGGTCACTTGCGCTTTCGCGACGACCCGCTGCCCGGCTTTAACCGGCTTCAAAAATTGCAATTCCGATTTCACCGTCAACGCCAATTCTTCGTTCATCACCGCTACCGCCAAGGAATTCGCCTGTGCAAACAGATGATGACCCCTGGCAATTCTATTGCGCTGGAAAACGTGTTCCGGTTTGACATCAAAAATCGAAATGGCTTTATTGTCCAATTCTATATCGATAATCTCGCCAATCACTTCGTCAATCGGCAAAGATTTCACTTCATCATCAAAAGTCTTCTCGGCAACATGTTTAATGCGCTCCCGAAGTTCAGGAATCGAAAGCTCCATCCTGTCGAGACGGATGGTCTGGACACTGACCCCGAACTCCGCCGACAATTCTTCATCGGTCACAAACGGATTGTCTTTGATAGAGGATTTCAGCGCAGCCTGCCGCTCTTTTTTAGGTTTTCTCACTATGTCACCGCCCGCTATTAGCACTTGGTACTAATATGAGTATATAAACAACAAAAAAAGAATGCAAGGAAAATCGGTCTCCCTGCATCCTAATCAAGCCTTCCGCCTTCGAGAATGCCGGACTCTTCAAGCATCTCCCGCAGGCATTTCGTTTCATCCGAGACCCAAAACGACTCGCTTGCAATCAATGCTTCCGCGTCTTTTCTCGCCGCTTCCAGCGCACGGTAATCATGGACCAAATCCGCCATGCGGAATTCCGGAATGCCACTTTGCTTGCGGCCGAAGAAATCGCCAGGGCCGCGCAGCTCCAGATCCTTTTCGGCAAGGATAAAGCCGTCGTTCGTTTCCGTCATCGAATTCATGCGCTCTTTGCCAATCTCCGTTTTCGGGTCCGCCAGTAGCACACAATAGGACTGCTCGCTGCCACGGCCAACGCGCCCACGCAATTGATGGAGCTGGGACAACCCAAAGCGTTCCGCGTCATAAATGAGCATGAACGAAGCATTCGGGACGTTGACGCCGACTTCGACGACGGTCGTCGATACAAGCACTGCAATCTTTCCTTCCGCAAATTCGCGCATCGTTTGCTCTTTTTCGTCAGGATGCAGACGGCCGTGCATCAACCCCACGGTATGGCGGCCTTCGAAATACACCGTCAATTGCTGGTACAGCTCGACCGCATTCTGATATTCCAAAGTTTCGGATTCTTCGATTAGCGGTGCGATGACATACGCCTGCCGTCCGGCGAGAAGTTCTTTTTCCATGCGGCCGACAATTTTGCCGAACATTTCTTTTTTCATCCAATAGGTTTCGATCTCTTTTCGCCCGGCTGGCATTTCATCGATGATCGAGACGTCCATTTCACCGAAAGCCGAAATCGCGAGCGTACGCGGAATCGGCGTGGCGGTCATGAACAGGACATCCGGGTTCAAGGCTTTATCTTTCAGCACACGCCGTTGATCCACGCCGAAGCGATGCTGCTCATCTGTGATGACCAATCCTAGGCTTTTGAACAAAACTTCCGGCTGGATCAAAGCATGGGTGCCGATCAGAATGTCGATTTCGCCGTCTACTAGACGCTTCAATACTTCCTTGCGCCTCTTGCCTTTGACCGATCCTGTTAGTAAGGCGACGCTGACGCCAAAGGGCCGGAACCATTCCTCGAGCGTATTGGCATGCTGCTCAGCAAGGATTTCCGTCGGTGCCATGAGCGCTCCTTGTTTGCCTGCTGTAACGGCGGCATATAAAGCGATCGCGGCGACGACGGTCTTGCCGGAACCGACATCCCCCTGCAATAAGCGGTTCATCCGGAACGGCTCTTTCATGTCGCGGCAAATTTCATTGACGACGCGTTTTTGGGCACTGGTCAAATCGAACGGCAAGGCCTCGATGAACGCTTTCAAACGATTCAAATCGTAATCAATGAACGACCCGCCCTCCGCTTCCCGGTTCTTTTTGCGCAGCGCCTGCATCTTCAATTGAAACAGCAATAGCTCTTCATACACAAAGCGCCGGCGTGCCTGCTTGAGCGATGCCGCATCTTCCGGAAAATGGACAGTCTCGAGCGCTTGTTCAAACGGCAGCAGCTGGTATTCTTCACGGATGGAAGCAGGCAGGCAATCCTGAAGGCCGCCTTTTGTAGCATCCAGCGCCTGCCGCATGAGCTTGCGGAACGTTTTCTGGTGCATAGAACCTTTCAGGCTGTAAACTGGTTCAAAATCCGCGCCATCTGTCCGCGGGCCAATCGAATGGCTGGAAACCGTGATCAATTGGCGGCCCCGATCCCATTTGCCGGTCAAAGTGACAATCGCGCCTATTTGAAGTTTGGCTTTCACGTAATGCTGGTTGAAGAATACCGCTTTGACGAGATGGCGGCCGACAAGCACCGTCACGGTCGTCCGCGATTTATTTTTTCCTAAAAAAAGGACGGAAGGCTCATTTTCGACCCTTCCCTCCACCGTTACCCGTTCATTATGGGGCGTTTCAGCCAGATCTTTGAGCTGGAAATCCTCGTGGCGATACGGGAAGGTCATGATCAAGTCTTCAAGACTTTCAATCTTCATGTCCCGCAAGGTTTCAGCCGCTTGCTTCCCGACCCCCTTCAATGAAGAGACCGGTGCTTTATTGTCCACTGCCGACTACCGACCCGCCGAAGATTTTTGATTCTAGCCATTTGCCGGTAGGTGTCGCAGCCAATCCGCCTTTTGCCGTTTCGCGGAACGCACTAGGCATCGCTTGCCCGATTTCGAACATCGCGCTGATGACTTCGTCGCACGGGATGCGGCTGGTCACGCCAGCGAGCGCCATATCGGCAGCGACAACCGCATTGGATGCACCCATTGCATTGCGCTTCACGCATGGCACTTCCACGAGCCCCGCCACAGGGTCGCAGACTAGACCGAGCATATTCTTCAAGGTAATGGCAAAAGCTTCAGAACTTTGCTGAGGCGTGCCGCCGGCCATTTCAATGATGGCAGCAGAAGCCATCGCCGCTGCAGAGCCGACTTCCGCCTGGCATCCACCAGCTGCTCCGGAAATCGAGGCGTTATTGGCCACGACAAAGCCGAAAGCACCGGATGTGAACAGGTAACGAATCATCTGTTCACGCGTCGGGTTCAATTTATTCTTCACGGCAAACAAAGTACCCGGGACAACCCCTGCGGATCCTGCAGTCGGCGTCGCGCAGATCGTGCCCATCGCCGCGTTCACTTCATTGGTCGCGACAGCTTTGCTGACGGCATCAAGCAGCAGATCTCCGGACAGGCTATTGCCTTGCTGCATGTATTTTTGAAGCAGCACCGCGTCGCCACCAGTCAAGCCGGAAACGGAATGAACGCCTTGCAAGCCTTTTTCGACCGCTTCTTCCATGACAGTCAAATTGCGCTCCATTTGCTGCATAATATCTTCCCGCGAACGGTCTGTGATGAGCATCTCCTGTTCGATCATGATCTCGGAAATGAGCTTGCCTTCTTTCTCTGCCCGTTCGACGAGCTCCCTTACATTTCGGAATAGAACATCCATTTCTCTTACCTCCAGTTTAGTCGGCGATGCGTGTGACTTGCGTAATATTTGGCAACTCGCGCAATTCGCCCATTACATCTACATCTACCGTCTGATCGACTTCGATGACCATCAACGCCATGTCTCCACGCTCTTTGCGAGATACTTCCATATGGCCGATGTTGATGTCGTATTTATATAAACAATTCGCTACGTTTGCGATACAGCCCGAGCGGTCGTCGTGGACGACGAGGATCGCCGGGTGATTGCCGGATAGCCTGAGCGGGAACCCGTTCAGTTCCGTAATTTCGATTTTGCCTCCGCCGATGGAAATTCCCATCATCGACATTTCGGATTTTTCATCCCCGATGACGATGCGCGCGGTATTCGGATGATCGACATTCCCCGTTTCCGGAATGAACTCATAGCTCATGCCGAGCTTTTCCGCTTCTTCAAAAGCGGTTTTGATGCGCTCGTCGAATGTATCGTAATCTAGTAAGCCGCCGACAATCGCCACATCGGTCGAATGCCCTTTATAAGTTTCTGCGAAAGATCCGTATAAATGGATCTTCGCCCACGCCGGCTGCCTGCCAAACAAATCCCTCGCTACCCTTCCGATGCGTGCGGCCCCCGCCGTGTGCGAAGATGATGGCCCGATCATTACCGGGCCGATTATATCAAAAACAGATTTGAACTTCATGCTCAAACCCCTCACTTTCTTTCTCGTATAATTTCATTTTACATGAAAAGCACAACGGAAACAAAGATAATAAAGCGCATACATTGTCTTAACCGTGGGCTTTTTCAACTACTCGCCAAAGCTTTTCCTATTTGGAGCTATTTCGCACTTTTCTATTGTGGAAAAATAAAAAAGCGGAAGCCCGGTGTCTTGTTCCCGGACCTCCGCCTAACATTATTCAACTGCGAGAATATATGGATAGAGCGGCTGTTTGCCGTTGTGGATTTCCACTTCGACGTCGCCATTCAATGTTTCGATGAACGCGCCGAGCTTTTCGGCATCCGCTTCACTGACATCCTCACCGAAGAGAATCGTGACGATCTCTGCATCCGCATCGACCAGCGTTTTGCATAATTCTTCTGTGACTTTTTCAAGGCTTTCATCCGACACGACGATCTTGCCTTCTGAAATTCCCATGAAATCGTCTTTTTTGATGGAGACGCCGTCAATCGATGTATCGCGCACCGCAAAAGTGACCGACCCTGACTTGACGTGCTTGATTGCATCCCCCATCGCTTGTTGGTTGTCCGCGACAGCCGCTTCCGGATTGAAAGCGAGAAGAGCTGACATGCCTTGCGGGACATCTTTTGTCGGCACGACAGCCGCTTCGATATCAAGGAGCTCTGCCGCTTGTTCCGCCGCCATGATGATGTTTTTATTGTTCGGCAAGATCAGCACGCGCTCTGCGCCGATCGAACGAACGGCATTGACAATATCTTCCGTTGATGGGTTCATCGTCTGGCCGCCTTCGATAACGTAAGACGCGCCGATTGACCGAAGCAATTCCGCTACGCCTTCGCCCATCGCTACCGTGACGATTGCATATGGATGCTTGGCTTCTTCAACTGCAGCGGTCTTTTTATGGCCTTCGCCGACAATATCGGTATGCTGCTGGCGCATGTTTTCGATCTTCATGCTGATCAGACTTCCGTATTCCTGGCCGTATGTAAGGACTTTCCCCGGCTCTTCGGAGTGGATATGGATTTTCGCGATCTCTTCATCTGAAATGACCAGAAGGGAATCGCCGTAAGCGCTCAAATCTGTCCGGAACGCTGCTTCATTGAATGAGCGTTTGCCATCTTCGAATTTGACCATAAATTCTGTGCAATAGCCAAATTCGATATCTTCCGTGTTCATGAAACCGGCAATGTTCTTATGGTGCTCAGCACTGACCAGTTCATCCATCGAATTATCGACATGCTTCTCTGGCAATGCTTCGCCTTTCAATGAAGCAAGGAAGCCTTCATAGACATAGACAAGCCCTTGTCCGCCGCTGTCAACGACGCCAACTTCTTTCAGTACCGGCAATAGGTCCGGTGTTCTCTCAAGCGATGCTTGCGCTTCAATAACGACCGCTTCGAACAGCACGATAATGTCTTCTTCATTGTCTGCCAGGCTCATGCCTTTTGCTGCGGCATCTTTGGCGACTGTCAGAATGGTACCTTCAACCGGTTTCATGACAGCTTTGTAGGCGGTCTCGACGCCATGTTGCAAAGCTTCTGCCAATTTTTTTGCAGATAGTTCCTGCTCATCAGCGATGAATTTGCCGAATCCACGGAACAATTGGGACAAAATGACGCCCGAGTTGCCGCGTGCTCCCATCAGGAGGCCTTTCGATAAAGCGCTTGCTGTTTTCCCGATATGTTCTTGTGCATGGGTTTCTGTCTCTTTTGCACCGGATGTCATCGATAAATTCATGTTTGTCCCAGTATCGCCGTCCGGCACCGGGAAGACGTTCAATGCATCCACATAATCCGCGTTTTGGTATAGATGATGCGAACCCATCTGAACCATTTCAGCGAATTTCACTCCGTTTAATGACTTCATAACCGAATTTTCCTCCTCTTACGGGTTCGTCACACGAACGCCCTGGACATAAATGTTTACCGCACTAACCGGCATGCCCAATGTTTTTGTAATTGTATATTTCACTTTGGATTGGACTTGATACGCCACTTCCGAAATTTTCGTTCCGTAGCTGATGATTACATACATATCAATGACCAAATCGCCATCTTCCTGGCGCACAAGGACCCCTTTGGCAAAGTTTTCTTTGCGGAGGATATCCGTGAGGCCATCGCGGATCTGGTGTTTGGTTGCCATCCCTACGATGCCGTAGCATTCGATTGCAGCGCCGCCGGCTATTTGGGCTATCACATCATTGGAAATATCGATTTGACCATATTCATTATTTAACTCAATCGACATTAAAATTCCTCCTCGAGTCCTATTTCACTCTTTTCATTCTACATGAAAGCCCTTTATAAGAAAAGCCAACGTTTTAGCCTGTAAAGGTTTTTTTCTTGAAAGGCTGTGAATTTCACTTGCGCCCGTCTTTTTTCTATGGTAAATTATTAAAGTATGTGAAACGAAAAACGAACTGAAATTCTATTATAATTTTCAGCTTCACTTGTGAGGAGGGACTTACATGCCAAAAGTATGTGCAGTATCTGGACGTAAAGCTCGTGCAGGAAACAGCCGTTCACACGCGTTGAACTCGACAAAACGTACATGGGGAGCAAACCTTCAAAAAGTTCGCATCCTTGTAGACGGCAAGCCGAAACGTGTATGGGTTTCCGCGAGAGCATTGAAATCAGGAAAAGTTGAGCGCGTCTAAACCGCTCATGAATAATGCCAGGTCTGACATTCGTCAGCCTGGCATTTTTTCGTGCGTTCAATCTGAACTTTCGATGACGATCAAATGGCCGCCCGTGAATTCAAGCTTTGCCTCCTCCAGCAATTCGTTGCTGATAAAGCGTGTCGAGCCGAACGGAATCTGCTCCTCTGTCACTGGATATTTAACTCCTTCTATCGTAAAGCCGCTCACTTCTTCCGCGAACGGATAAAAGGAGATGTATTTAAAAGCTTGATCGGCTTCCAGGCGATACGTTCCGGGTTCCATGAAACGGATGCGGTTCTGCTTGTTCACGATCATGAAATCGATTTTTGGATAGCTTCTTTGATAGGCAAAGACGATGTGCAAGGCGGCCATATAATGGTCGAGCCTGCCGCCGGTCACACCGGTAACAATGACAGTGTCCGGATTGTAATGCATCGCTTTTTTCAACGCCAATTCTGTATCCGATTCATCTTTTTCCGCCGGCGACCGTTCAAGTGACGGGAAAATCGAGCGGATTTTTTCGTACTCGCTGTCTGTCACCGAATCAAAATCCCCGATTGCTTCCACCGGTTCAATGCCGAGCCCAAGCAACGTCATGACCCCTGCATCCACCCCGATATAGGACGCTCCTTCATATGAAGAAAGGTCCGGCAGTTCGTCTGCCGGACCTCCTGCTGTTACTACGATAATCACGAGATAACTCCTTGCCCCGCTTTTTTGATCGCCTGCAACGCTTGCGTGCGGTCTTGTTTGCCGAAAATGGCAGAACCGGCCACAAACACGTTCGCCCCTGCTTGCGCGCACGGAACGATCGTCTCTTCATTGATGCCGCCGTCGATCTGGATATCGACAGACAAGCCTTTATCTTGGATCAATTGCGACAATGCCTCAACTTTCGGGACCACTGAATGGATGAACTTCTGTCCACCAAATCCAGGGTTAACGGTCATGAACAGCACCAAATCGATATCTTCCAGAACATGCTGGATCGTTTCGATGGGCGTGTGCGGGTTCAAGACGACACCCGGTTTGACGCCGAACGAACGGATCAATTGGATGGTGCGGTGAAGATGCGGGCACGCTTCGACATGGACGGTAATATAATCCGCACCAGCCTTGGCAAAATCCTCGATATAACGGTCCGGGTTCTCGATCATCAAATGGACATCGAGCGGAAGCTGTGTCAACGGGCGTAGCGCATCGACCACAATCGGCCCCATCGTGATATTCGGGACGAAATGGCCGTCCATAACATCGATGTGGATCCAATCGGCTCCAGCTTTTTCGACTTCCTGTACTTCTTGTCCAAGTTTTGCAAAATCTGCTGCTAGAATAGACGGTGCAATTTTAATCATGTGAATACCTCGGCTTTCGATTCATTATTTCTTCCAAAAATTTCAAATAGTGCTTATAGCGGTATTCCGGAATATCCCCGGTTTCCACCGCTTTTTTGATGGCACATTTTGGTTCATTCAAATGCAGGCATTCGCGAAATTTGCAGCCTCCTGCACGCTCTTCCATTTCCGGGAAGCATGCTGACAATTGTTCTTTCTCCAGTTGTTCAAAATCGAACGAGCTGAATCCCGGCGTATCCGCCAGCAACCCGCCGTTTACTTCGATCAATTCCACATGGCGCGTCGTATGCTTGCCGCGATTCAAGGCTTGTGAGATGTCATCGGTCTTCAACTTCAACGACGGCAAAATCGTATTCAGCAAAGTCGATTTCCCGACACCTGACTGCCCGGCAAGAACGCTTGTCTTGCCTTCTAGGACCGGCATCAGCCTTTCCTGCAATGTCGGGTCGTCTATGAAAGATTCAATGACATCGTAACCAATCGTCCGGTAATCGTCTGCATAGCGGTCCAGTTCTTCGCGTTCCGCTTCCGACAACAGGTCGGTTTTCGTCAAGCAAATGACCGGCTGGATATCGAACGATTCAACAGCTACTAGAAAACGGTCCAATAGCAGCGGATGGAAATCGGGCTGTTTGGCCGAAAACACGAGAATCGCTTGGTCGATATTGGCGATCGGCGGGCGCACCAGTTCATTTTTGCGTTCTTCAATATCCAGTATCGTCCCTTCGCGCTCGTTATCCGCTTTGTACTCAACAAAATCCCCGACAAGCGGCGTGATTTGGCGGTTGCGGAAAATCCCGCGGCCGCGGCATTGCGTGTAACGCTCCCCATCTTCATCGAGTACATAATAGAAGCCGCTTAACGCTTTTCTGATCTGACCTTTCGGCATAGCACCACCCCTTATCCTTTATTGTAATTTCCTTAATCGGCGTTCTCGTAGTCCACTGTCTCTTCCAGAATAATCGTCGCATCCCTGACAATTCGGTAAGAAGCACTGCCACCTTCGACAATCTGCATTTCAATCTGGTGTTCGGTCGTCTCCGTGATGGTGAATTCCTCGACGGGTTCGACCATGGTTTGGTTCTGGTCCTGAATATAGACGCGGATTGTCTGCTCAACTGGGTCTTCGCCTTCCTCTGCAGGCTCTGACGGCTCATAAGGAATTTCCACAGTATCGACATAGGTTTTCACCGGCAGTTCCGCGCTGCCGGAAGATAAGACGACTTCAATCGTGCTTCCGACTTCGAGCATCTCCCCGCCAGCGACATTCTGTGACAGCACCAATCCAGCTTCCACGGTATCGGATTCTTCTTCACGGACGATGCGAATATTGAATCCCGACGACCGGGCGTATTCGTTCAATTCCGCTTCCCCGTAGCCACTCAAATCTTCCACTTCACGCATGTCCGGCCCTTTGCTGACAACGAATTCAATTTCCGTTTCACTGATGACAACTTCGGTTCCCGCTTCAGGGACTTGACTCAAGATCGTGCCGGGCGCTTCATCGGAAAATTCCTCACGCACATCCGGCGAAGGAAAATTCGTTCCGTCTAGCATACGCTGTGCCTGTTCAAGCGAGTCGCCGACATAATCACCAAACTCGGTTGTTTCTTTGCCCATGCTAATGAATAGGCTGATGCTTGACTCCGGATCTCGCATTTTCCCCGCTTCTGGGATGGTGCGAATCACATGATTTTCATCAACTTCTTCTGAGAATTGTTCCGATTCTTCCTCAACGACAAAACCCGCAGCGGTTAGCTCTTCGTGTGCCGCTTCCCGTTCCATGCCGGAAACGTCCGGTACAGCTACTTGCCGCGGCTGGAACAATTCAGGAAAAGCAAATGCCAGGATCAAGCCAATTAATACTAAAGCTGCAATAATCGCCAAGACGATCGGTGTCTTCTTGCGTTTTTTCTTTTCAGCTGGTTTTTTCGGCGCTTGTTGATTTTCTTTAATCGGCAGCGCCATCGTTTTGGTCGCATCGGTTTGTTCGTATGTGCCCGAATCTTTGATTGCCGGCATGGCCCGGGTTTCCCCTTCGTCTACCGGTACCGCAAATTTCGGTTCGTTGATTCGCTCTGGCGTGAGTGCCGTCGAAAGATCTTCTGCCATTTCATCCGCTGAGGCATAGCGATATTGCGGATTTTTGGCAGTTGCTTTCAATACGATATTTTCCAAGCTTTGCGGCAGGTCCGGTACGGTCTCCTTCAATGAAGGCGTTTCCGTCTGCAAATGTTTCAAGGCGATGGCCACAGCCGATTCACCTGAAAACGGCAGCTTTCCAGTCAATAATTCATACATGACGATGCCGAGCGAATAAATATCGGATTTTTTATTGGCCGTGCCGCCTCTCGCCTGTTCAGGGGACAAATAATGAACGGTCCCAAGCACTGAATTGGTCTGTGTATAGGAAGTGGCACTTAATGCCATGGCAATGCCGAAATCCGAAATTTTGACATTGCCGTCTTCATCCACCAGCACATTTTGCGGCTTGATGTCCCGGTGGACGATATGGTTATGATGGGCATGTGCAAGCGCCGATGCCAATTGCTTCATGATTTCCACGGCGCGTTCCGGTTCGACCGGAGAATGTTTGATGATGTATTCTTTCAATGTATCTCCAGGTACATACTCCATAACGAGATACGGCAAGGCATTGTCTTCCCCGACATCGAAAATGCTGACGATGTTCGGATGGTCGAGGCTTGTCGAGGACAGCGCTTCCCGTTTGAAGCGGCGCCTCAACTCCTCTTCATTGCCGAAGTCGTAGCGCAGCACTTTGATGGCGACGTCCCGGTCAAGGATCATGTCATGCGCCAAATAGACATTGGACATCCCGCCGCTGCCGATCGCTTCAAGCACCTTATAGCGACCATTGATTCGTTTTCCGACTAACATCGCTACACCTCCTCACCAAGCGCCGTCAACAATACAAATGAAATATTGTCTTCTCCGCCGAGGTCATTGGCCAGCGCGATTAAGGCTTTGCCTTTTTGGGACAGTGAAGCTTTCGAGCGAACAATCGACGACATGTCCCGCTCGCTTAATTTATTGCTCAAACCATCTGTGCATATCAGAAAATAAGCAGTGCCAGCAAGAGAAAAATGGTGCATTTCCCGCTCGATGTCCGGCTCCGTGCCAAGTGAGCGCAAGATCCAGTTTTTCTTCGGATGGTCTTCTGCCTGCTGTTGTGTGATTTCCCCGTTATCGACCAGCACATTGACATAGGAATGGTCCCGCGTTACTTGAGCCATCGACGGGCCGATGACATACGCACGGCTGTCGCCGATATGGCACAGCACGCAATCATCCCCTTCAATCAATGCGGCGATCAGAGTCGTTCCCATCCCTTTGCATTCGCTATGGGTGATGGAATGTTCATAAACAAGCCGGTTGACTTGCAACACTTGTCCAGATAGCCAGGCTGTCTTTTCTTCCGTGGTCAAGAAGGTTTCTTCGTCCGCTTCCATGAATCTTCTGCTGAGCTCATCGACTGCCATACGGCTCGCGACATCCCCCGCATTATGGCCGCCCATGCCGTCTGCGACAAGTGCCAGCAATAACCCGCTGGGGCGTTTGAGCACAGCGACGCGGTCTTCATTGACTTCCCTTTTTCTACCGGTATCGCTTTCAATTACATACTGAAACAATAGTGGACACCCCGCTTTTTAGCTTTCGGCAACTTTGCCGTCGGTTTTTCTGAAGCTTGCGATAAAAAATCCGTCACTCCCGAAATCCTGCGGGAATACTTGGACAAAGCCCTGGCCTTTGCTCTTGAAAGCAGCAGGCAATTCAGCAGGGATCTGTTCCATTTGCGGATGTGTGTTCATGAATTTCTCGGCAGTTCCGCGGTTCTCTTCGGTATCGACCGTACACGTGCTGTAGACGAGAATGCCGCCCGGCTTCAACAGCTTCACCGCTTCATCGAGAAGAGCAAGTTGAATCGTCTGCAAGCGACCGAAATCATCTGGCGTTTTCGTGTATTTGATATCCGGCTTGCGCTTGATGACGCCGAGCCCGCTGCACGGGGCATCCACCAAGATGCGGTCAAATTTTTCTTCGCCGAAGCGCTCGCTGCTGTCCCGGCCGTCTCCGACGGTGGTTTCGATTGTCTGATGGCCTAAGCGCTTGGCGGTTTCTTCAATCAATTTGACTTTATGGGCATGCAAATCCATCGCTAGTACTTTCCCCCGTGCTTCGAGCTTTTCGGCGATGTGGGTCGTCTTCCCGCCAGGTGCCGCGCACATATCAAGGACGTTCATGCCTGGTTCCACTTGCAGGGCATAAGCCGGCAGCATGGAACTTTCGTCTTGTATGGTAATAAAGCCTTTTTCGAATGTTTGCGTGCGCACCGGCTGCCCGCCCGTGACGACGAGGCATTCCGGGATAATCTTGCTCGGTTCGGCAGTCAGCCCTTCCGACTCGAGCATCTCGATCACTTGTGCCGGCGTCGCCTGGACAGTATTGACACGCACCGTCTGAAGCGGCGCTTTATTGTTCTCAAGTGCCATTTCGCGGGCTTTTTGCATGCCGAATTGTTCCGACCAGCGCTTGATCATCCAAGCCGGATGGCTCGTTTCGATGGAAATCTTTTCGATCGGGTCGGCAATTTCATTGAATGAACGCACGCCTGACCGCTGGACGGAGCGCAGAATGCCGTTCACAACAGACGCAATGCCGCCGTGTCCGCGCCGTTTGGCGATTTCCACCGCTTCGTTAATGACGGCATGGAACGGGATGCGGTCCAAGTAAACGATCTGATAGAGCGATAAGCGCAGAAGCGTCCGCACCCATGGATCGAGCTTGCCTTTGATATACGGTTCTAAATAATAATCCAAGGTCATTTGATGCTGCAGCGTGCCATAAGTGATTTCCGTCAACAAGCCTTTATTTTTGGCGGAAATGCCGTAGCTGTCCATTGTCGTATTCAATAAGAGGTTGCTATATGCCTGTTTGTTTTCCACGGCATAGAGAATCGACAATGCTGCATCTCTTACGTTGCCGTGAATTTTTTTGTTTTTCATTCGAATCGGTCTCCTGCCTGTAATTTCGGCCCGCGCAAATAATCTTCAGCCGTCATGCGTTTTTTCCCGGCCGGCTGCAATTCCTTGATGGCAAGCGCTCCTTCGCCCGTTTGGACGATGATGGCATCTTTTGTCAATTCGATGATTTCACCCGGCGCGCCGGTTTTCTGGCTGTCGGCGATTTCCGTCCACCACAGTTTGACATTGGCATCTTCTAAAGTAGTGAATGCGACCGGCCATGGATGCAATCCGCGCACTTGGTTATAAAGCTCGCGTGCGGATTTGTTCCAGTCGATGCGTTCCTGCTCCCGTGAAATATTGCGCGCAAAGGAGACACGCTCTTCGTCTTGAGGGATCCGGGGATTGCTTCCATCAATGATCGATGGCAAGGTCTCCTTCAATAATTCCATTCCTGCCGCACTCAATTTCTTGAACATGCTGCCAGTATGGTCCTTTTCTTCAATCGGCACCGATTTTTGAGAAATGATATCCCCCGCATCCAAGCGGTCGACCATGTACATGATCGTCACGCCGGTTTCTTTTTTGCCATCGATGATCGCTTGGTGGATCGGTGCACCGCCCCGGTATTCCGGAAGCAGCGAGGCGTGCACATTGATGGCGCCCAGTTTCGGTGCTTCAAGTACGGATGTCGGGAGAATTTGACCGAACGCAGCCGTGATAATTAAGTCCGGCTTAAGATCAAGGATTTTTTGCGCCTGTTCGGGATCTTTCAGTTTTTCCGGTTGGTAGACCGGCAAGCCAAGTTCTAACGCTTGTTCTTTCACCGGCGTCGGCGTCAGGATTTTCTTCCTGCCGACAGGGCGGTCGGGCTGTGTGACGACCGAGATGATGTCATATCCTTCATCGGCAAGCATCTTCAAGATTGGAGCCGAAAATGCCGGCGTTCCCATGAAAACAATTTTGGTCAAAGCAAATCCTCCTCTTCCTGCTGGCGGATCATTTCATCCAATTCTTCCTGCGTGACATATTTCTCGATTTTGCTCGTGAACAGCACGCCGTCCAAATGGTCCATTTCGTGAAGGATGGCCCGCGCTTCGTAGCCTTCCGCTTCCAGCTCATACCAGGAGCCGTCGCGTTCCTGGGCTTTGATTTTGATGCGGCCGTGGCGCTCGACTTCGCCGAAAATACCCGGGAAGCTCAAGCAGCCCTCGATATCCATCTCTTTTCCTTCGAATAAAGCGAGTTCCGGGTTGATCATTTCAATCGGTTCCTGCCCTTCCTGAAAATCGACGATCGCGACGCGCAGCGAGACACCTACTTGCGGCGCGGCAATGCCGACGCCGTCCGCTTCGATCATCGTCTCGTGCATATCGTCCAAGAGGACAGCAAGCTCGCGGTCGAATTCAGTGACCGTCTTGCACGGGGTTTCCAATACTTCGTTCGGGTGTTTCACAATTTCACGGATTGCCATTTCTATTCCTCTTTTCTGCTACATGACTGCTGTTGGATTCATGTCGATGGACAAAGTCGCACCCGTTTTGATCCAGTCGCTGCGGTAAATTTTGATTAATTGCTGCAGCACTTCAGCCAGCTTCGGTTCATTTTTGTATTTTATCAAACATTGATAGCGATATCTATTGTTCACACGGGCGATAAGCGATGCGGAAGGCCCGATAATAATGGTTTTGGGCGACAGGCGGTGGCGCAGATATTCGGTCATCTGCTGGGCATATCCCGACACCGTCATCAAATCTTCATGGGTGAACTGGATATTGACGACATAATAATACGGAGGGTATCCGCTCGCCCGCCGCATAGCCATTTCCTGCTCATAGAACGGTTCGTATAATTGGTCTTTTGCGAGCGTAATCGCGTAATGCTCCGGTGTATACGTCTGCACATACACTTCCCCGGGCAATACGTCGCGTCCTGCACGACCGCTCACTTGCGTCAATAATTGGTAGGTTTTCTCGGCTGCACGGAAATCCGGCAAATGCAAAGTCGTATCCGCCGACAAGACACCGACCAAGGTGATATTCGGGAAATCCAAGCCCTTGGCGATCATTTGCGTGCCGAGGAGAATATCGGCTTTGCCTTCGCCGAACGCTGACAAGATCTTTTCATGTGCGCCTTTATTGCGGGTCGTATCGACATCCATACGCAGAACACGCGCATCCGGCACGAGCTTTGCCAGTTCCTCTTCAACTTTTTGTGTCCCTGTGCCGAAAAAGCGGATATGGTCGCTTTCGCATTCCGGGCAAGTCGTCGGCACGGGTTCATCATAGCCGCAATAATGGCATTTCATGCGTTCGCTCGCCCGGTGATAGGTTAGCGAAATATCGCAGTTCGGGCATTGCAGCACCGTTCCGCAATCGCGGCATAAGACGAATGACGAGTAGCCGCGCTTATTCAAAAACAGCACGACTTGCTCTTTACGCGCCAGGCGCTCGCGTATCGCTTCCGCCAATTCCACGGAAAACATCGACCGGTTGCCGGTCCGCAGCTCTTCGCGCATATCGACAATATGAACCTCAGGCAGCGGCTGGTTTTTCGCCCGGTTTTTCAGCGCGAGTAATTCATAGACGCCTTTTCGGGCGCGCGCATACGATTCAAGTGATGGCGTCGCGCTACCAAGAATGACGGGGCATTGATGCTGCTGGCTGCGCCAAATCGCTACATCCCGTGCGTGGTAACGGGGTGAGTCGTCTTGTTTATAGCTCGATTCATGCTCTTCGTCGAGGATGATCAACCCGAGATTTTGAAACGGCGCAAAAATCGCCGAACGGGCCCCTACGACGACTTTCACTTCCGCACGCTGGATTTTTCGCCATTCATCGTATTTTTCCCCTGCCGATAAGCCGCTGTGCAGCACGGCGACCAAATCACCGAAACGCTCCTTAAAGCGGATGGTCATCTGAGGGGTCAAGGAAATTTCCGGGACGAGCATGATCGCTTCCTTGCCTTCTTCAAGCACTTGGGCGATCGTCTGTAAATAAATCTCTGTTTTCCCGCTGCCGGTGATGCCATGAAGCAAAAAGGTTTTTTCCGTGTTGAGCGAGGATTGAATAGCATCGAATGCCGTTTGTTGTTCATCCGTCAAATCCAAGGCGATCTTTTGTTCAATAGCGGTCAGAAGTGAAGGATCCCTGTACGATTCCATAGACGAAAAATTGGCCAAGCCTTTTTCCGCCAGAGCGTTAACCGTCGGAAGCGAAACACCTGCCTGTTTTTGCAGTTGGGAAGATTCAAAGCTTTGGCCCACGTGTTTCAAGAAAAACTCCTGTAGCTTTAATTGCTGCTTGGCGTTCGCCCTTATAGAAATATTTTCTATATCTCCTATGGAATCTGTAATATGGACCATGCGTATTTTTTTCACGCCGGTTTTCTGCTGGATATTGGTATCCGCCAACACGGTGCCTTTGTCCATTTCCTTTTTCATGAGCCCATATACGGATTCCGCTTCCTGGGCACGGACAAAGTCACGAGTGCCGAAATACGGATGCAGCTCTTTCGGCAGCTCGTCGATAGGAGCATTCAACACGAACCGCTTCTCGTATTTGGCGCGAAGTGCTGCTGGCACCATGACTTGCAGGGCATCGATTTCAAAACACACCGTCTGGCGTTTCATCCACTGTGCAAGTTCGAGCATTTCCCCGTTCAATACCGGAACGACATCCATCAATTCGTGGATCGGCTTGAGCCGTTTTGGGTCAAATTCGGATGTTTCTTTGATATTTGTAATAAAGCCGAGCACTTTGCGGTTGCCAAAAGGCACTTTGACGCGCATGCCCGGCTCTGTGAGTGCCTGGAACTTTTTCGGCACTGCATAATCGAACGGCCGGTCAATCGGATGTGCGGCAACATCGACGATGACTTCGGCAATCATTTTGCAAATTCCTTTTCAGTGATGAGCGATAGCAAATCGAGCGCAAGCGCTTTTTTCGGCATGACCGGGAAGGTTTTTTCGAATTCCCCTTGGCCATATACCGTCACTGCATTCGTATCATGGTCAAAGCCCGCCTGCTCTGCGCTGACGTCGTTGGCGATGATGTAATCGGCGTTTTTTCGCTCAAGTTTATCTTTTGCATATTGCGCCACATGATCGGTCTCTGCCGCGAAACCGACCAGGATTTGATGGCTCTTCAGTTGGCCGAGCTGCTGCAGGATATCTACTGTGCGCTCCAGCTCAAGGACCGAATTGCCTTCTTTTTTCTTGACCTTCTGCCCGGCGATAGCCGACGGACGGTAATCTGCGACAGCTGCTGTCTTGACGACCAAGTCTGCGCTATCGTATTCACCAAGCACCGCTTCGAGCATCTGCTGGGCACTTTCAACTTGAATTCGCTTAACGCCGCTTGGCACTGGCAATGAAACTGGGCCGCTGATCAAAATTGTCTCAGCCCCAAGTTCCGCTGCCGCTTCAGCCATAGCATAGCCCATCTTGCCGCTCGAAAAGTTTGTCAAAAACCGCACCGGGTCGATTCGTTCACGCGTCGGCCCTGCCGTCACGATTACTTTCTTGCCTTTCAGCGGTTTGTTTTTCGTAAAATGGCCGGCCACCAGTTCGGTGATTTTCTCCGGTTCCTCCAAACGCCCTTTGCCGACATAGCCACAGGCCAAAAAGCCTTCAGACGGCTCAATGAAACGGATGCCGTCATGATGCAAACGGTCGATATTGCGCTTGACTGCCGGATGGTCGTACATATGGACATTCATTGCAGGCGCAACCCAAATCGGCGCAGTCGTCGCAAGTAGCACCGTTGATGCCATGTCATCGCCTAAGCCATTCGCCATTTTTGCGATCATATTGGCTGTCGCAGGCGCAACAATCACAAGGTCCGCCCAGTCCGCCAAATCAATATGGGCGATGACCGACGAATCTTTTTCATCAAATGTATCAAAATAGACATCGTTTCTGGACATGACCTGGAACGATAAAGGCTGGACGAATTGCTTCGCTGATTCTGTCATGATCACTTTCACGTCCGCCCCTGCCTGGGACAATTTGCTGACGAGTGCGACCGCTTTATAGACGGCGATGCCACCGCTTACACATAATAGGATTTTTCGATTTGCCAACACCGCTAAACACCCTTTCTAAACAACAAACTCCCAAAGAACAGTTTCGCTCTGGGAGTCGTCAATTGAGATCATAAGTTAAATTTCGTCTTCGTAAATCGCGGATGCATCTTGCTGAACCGGCGTCAATGAGCCAGCTGCAATCTCTTCAAGCGCTTTTCCAACTGCTTTATGGGATACGTAGGAATCCAGTTTCTCATCGCCATGTTCGTGCAATTGGCGGGCTCTCTTGGACGCCAAAGCGACCAGGGAGTATTTCGAATCGATGCGGCTTTTTAGTTTATCAACGGATGGGTATAACATCAGGCATTCTCCTTTAGCATATCTAAGTATCTTTTTTCGACGCGTTCCCGCTTGCAATGTTCTGCAATGATGATGGCATTGATGCGGTCGCATGCATGTTCGACTTCATCGTTTTCGACGACGTAATCGTACAGGTTCATCATCTCGAGTTCTTTTCTGGCAGCGTGGATGCGGGAAGCGATCACTTCATCCGACTCCGTGCCACGGCCGACCAAGCGCTCTTCAAGTTCCGAGAGGCTAGGCGGCGCGAGGAAGATGAACAAGCCATCCGGCACTTTGTCGCGCACTTGCGCTGCCCCTTGCACTTCGATTTCCAGGAATACATCGCGCCCGGCATCGCGCATTTTATTGACGTATTCGAGCGGCGTGCCATAATAATTGCCGACATACTCGGCATATTCAAGCAATTGCCCTTGGTCGATCAGTTCTTCAAACTCATGACGGGTCTTGAAGAAATAATCGACTTCGTCCACTTCCCCTTCACGCGGCGCGCGTGTCGTCATGGAAATGGAATATTCATAATTTGTATCTGGCTGTTGGAACAGCTCTTTTCGCACCGTGCCTTTGCCGACGCCCGAAGGCCCGGACAGCACGATGAGCAGTCCACGATGTTTTCTCATTTTATCCCTCGCTTGCCTCATCATCATTTTCTTCAATCCGCGCAAGGGCCGTCTCGACCGACAAAGCGGAAATGACCACATGATCGCTATCCATGATAAAGATCGACTTGGTCTTCTTGCCGCCTGTCGCATCGACGAGCAAGCCTTTGCTGCGCGCTTCTTGCATCAAGCGCTTGGAAGGCGCCGAGTCCGGCTGGATCATCGAGACGATGCGGTCCACTGACACCGCGTTGCCCGCCCCGATGGATATGAACTTCGACTTTCTTTTCATCTTCCTCACCGCCATCGATGCTCAAGTAATATATTCACGCTTAAAACTAACTGTCTTATTATATCATATTCTTCCATGAAAATGATAAGATGGAACAAAACGATTTGAAAGAGGGATTTTTCATGGCATTTGATGGATTATTTACGAAAGCGATGACGAGCGAATTGCAACAGCTCATCACTGGAAGGATTTCAAAAGTTCATCAGCCTAATCAGCTCGAACTGCTCCTGCATATACGCGCACAAGGCAAGAACCATAAATTGCTCATCTCGATCCACCCGTCCTATTCACGGATTCATTTGACCAACACGGCAAACGTCAACCCGTCAGAACCACCGATGTTCTGCATGCTGCTCCGCAAGCATATTGAAGGCGGCGTCATCACGGGTGTCGAGCAGCACGGCTCCGACCGGCTGATCATCCTGCGCATCCGCGCCCGCAACGAAATCGGCGATGAAATCGACCGCGAGCTTCATGTCGAAATGATGGGCCGGCATTCGAATATCATTTTAGTCGACGCCGAGCGCGACATGATTCTCGACAGCCTCAAGCATTTGCCGCCGAGCGTCAACTCCTACCGGACGATTTTGCCGGGCCAGGATTATATTTTTCCGCCTTCCCAAGACAAACAGGACCCATTTGCGGCGGATGCTGACTTCAGCGGGCTCACCGACAAGGAAATCGTTTCAAGCTTTGCTGGCTTTTCCCCACTGACGGCGAAAGAGCTGAACTATCGGCTAGAACAGGACCCGGAAAGCGCAGCTGCCTTTTTGCAGGATTTCAATGCTCCGGAACCGGCCGGCTATTACGTCGAACAGCAAGGAAAAAGCTATTTTTCTGCGACTGAATTGACGCATCTCGGACAAGACAATATGCGTTTTGACAATTTGTCTGAACTGCTCGACCGGATTTATTATGCGAAAGCCGAGCGCGATCGCGTTAAGCAACAGGCAGGTGATTTGGAGCGCTGGCTGCAGAACGAAATCGCCAAACTGAAATTGAAGCTGAAAAAATTGCAAAAAGAGCAGGATCAGGCGCAAAAACGTGATCAATTGCAATTGAACGGCGAATTGATCATGGCCAATCTGCACACCATTAAAAAGGGAATGAAACAAGCGGAAGTCGTCAATTATTATAATGAAGAAACTGTGACGATCACACTCGACCCACGCAAGACACCGATCGAGAATTCCCAGAAATACTATTCACGATACCAAAAAGCCAAAACGGCTGTCGTCAAAACGCATGAGCAAATCGAAAAGACCGAAGAAGACATCCGCTATTTCGAATTGCTCATGCAACAAGTGCAGCAGGCCGGGCTCTCCGATATCGAAGAGATCCGTGAAGAATTGGCGGAGCAAGGCTATATGAAAGCACAGAAATCGAAGAAAAAGAAAAAGCCGCAAAAACCGAATGTCGAGCATTATGTATCGAGCACCGGCATTCCGATTTCAGTCGGCAAAAACAATAAGCAAAACGATTATGTGACCTTCAAGGTCGCATCGAAATCCGATACCTGGCTGCACACGAAAGACATCCCGGGGTCGCATGTCATCATCCATTCCCAAGAACCGGATGAAGACACCATTCTAGAAGCTGCCAGCATCGCCGCTTATTTCAGCAAAGCACGCGAATCGGCATCCGTCCCGGTCGATTACACTGAAGTCCGCCAAGTGAAAAAACCGAGCGGCGCCAAACCTGGATTCGTAATTTATTTCGAACAGAAAACCGTCTACGTCACGCCGGATGAAGACCTGGTGTTGAAATTGAAAAAATAAGTTTGGACATGCCCGTACTGGTTTTTGCAGTGCGGGTTTTTGCTTACCATAAATTAAGTTTACATAATAATATTATAAAATAAATAGTACGACAAAGCATTGCTCCGAGCTATAGTTAATGCTATCTTTTTATAGGACATCAATTAAGGGGGCCTATCATTGAATATCATGACGAAACGAACATACATAACTGCCGCCCTGTTCAGCACGGCAGCAATTGCATTATCAGCTTGCGGAAATGACGCTGCTGAAACCGAACAGCCGTCGGAATGGGACCGCATCCAGGAGGAAGGCGTCTTAACTGTCGGTACATCCGGCACGCTGTTGGCGACTTCATTCCGCGACGAAGAAAGCGGCGAATTGACGGGCTTTGAAGTAGAAGTCGTACGGGAACTCGGCAAACGCCTGGATCTTGACATCGAATTCCGCGAACTCGGATTCGACGAAATGCTGACAAGCGTCAGCACAGGACAGCTCGATATGGCAGCGAACGATATCGAAGTGACGGAAGAAATGACCGATCAATTCCTGTTTTCTACACCGATCAAATATTCCTACGGCACCGCCGTCGTGCGTAAAGACGACCTGTCCGGAATCGAATCCCTCGAAGACTTGGAAGGCAAAAAAGCAGCCGGCGTCTCAACATCCGTCTATATGCAGATCGCCCGCGATTATGGGGCGGAAGAAGTGACGTATGACAATGCGACGAATGAAATCTATTTGCGTGATGTGTCTATCGGACGGACCGATGTTATTTTGAATGATTATTATTTGTCGAAATTCGGCGTGGCCGCTTTTCCGGAATTGAACATCACCATCCATCCGGATATCAAATACCTACCATCTGAAGTCGGCCTGGTCGTTAATGAAGATAATGAAGAACTTCTCGAACAAGTCAATACCACACTTGAGGAAATGCTTTCCAACGGCACCATCAGTGATATCTCAGCCGAATTCTTCGACGGGGCGGACGTTTCCGTCGAACCGGATGTCGAAGAGGCAAATTAAAGGAGGGCCATCTGTATGAACGATATCGAATGGGGGCTGTTGTTCGATCCCGAACTTGCCATCAATTCCTTGCCCTATGTGCTTGAAGGCATTTGGTTGACGCTGTTGATTTCGATGGGCAGCATGCTCGGCGGACTGGTCATCGGCTTTTTCATGGCGCTCGCCAGGACGTCAAAACAGCCGCTGCTCCATCTGCCGGCGCGCCTTTATATATCATTCATGCGCGGTGTGCCGATTCTCGTCATCTTGTTTTTGCTGTATTTCGCACTTCCTGTCATCGGCCTCGAATTCACCGCCTTGCAAGCAGCGCTCATCGGCTTTACGATCAATAGCGCCGCCTATATCGCGGAAGTGTTCCGGTCAGCTCTTGCGTCTGTCGACAAAGGCCAATGGGAATCGTCCACCGCACTTGGCCTTAGCTATTGGCAGACGATGCGCCGGATCATCTTGCCGCAATCGGTGCGCATTGCGGTGCCACCCTTATCGAATGTCTATTTGGACCTGATCAAGGCATCATCGCTCGCGGCCATGATCACGGTCCCGGAGATTTTCCAAAAAGCGCGCATTGTCGGCGCACGTGAATACGACCTGTTGACATTGCTCATCCTGGTCGCGCTCATCTACTGGGCCATCTGCACAGTCATGACCGTGCTTCAGAACTACCTGGAAAAACGCTATGCTGAATACTTATAAAACTAAAACCGCACCGGAATTTTATTCGGTGCGGTTTTCAGAGTGTTGAAGAAGTCTAT
This sequence comes from Planococcus sp. MSAK28401, assembly GCF_018283455.1. Taxonomy (NCBI): domain Bacteria; kingdom Bacillati; phylum Bacillota; class Bacilli; order Caryophanales; family Caryophanaceae; genus Planococcus; species Planococcus alpniumensis. The sequence goes on from NZ_JAAMTH010000001.1 coordinate 2,130,396, forward strand.
TAATCCGCTATAAATGAAAAAGGAAAGCACCATTTCTACATTCAAAAATCAATGTGCTATCTGAGTATTTGGAGAAGCGTTCGTTCGACTCCTGTGGGACTAGCGGGTTTGAGAGACCCCGCAGGAACGTAGTGACGAGGAGGCTCGATTCCCGCCCCACGGAAAGCGAGCGATAAGCTTCGGAAAATACGGTTTCCTGAGTTTCTCGACAGCCTAAAAGGGGCTGTCCCAAAAGGTCATGAAAAGTGACTTTTAGGGGCAGTCCATTTTCGTCTTCTAAAGAAAAGGCTGATGTCCATTTCGACGGACGCTTTCCGCGGGCACGGCCTTAGCCTCTTCCCTCGCTTCGCTCAGTCCAGGGTCTTCGGCTCGCGCTGTTCCCGCTGGAGTCGCCGTCTCCATTCCCATCAGCCGGTTTAAAAAGAAAAAAGGATACAAAAAAAATCGTCCATTTCTGTAAAATGGGAGTTACCACACCACCATTAGAGAAAGGACGATTTTTATGTGCAATCCGAAGATTACTTCCTCAAATTATAACACTGAACAAGCCGCATTTCCACTCGCTCTGGGAGAAGGAACTGGCGTTCCGCTATCCAAAAAAGCGAGTCCTACGTTCATTCCCTATAACAACCAACAAGGCTTTGCCATCTTTGATATACAAGATCTTGTGCCAGCCAACCATGTCGCCCGGGTCATCGACGAAATGGTGGAATTGATTGATGATGAGCTGTTTTTCGCGCACTATAAAGGCGGCGGAAGAAGCTCTTTCCATCCAAAGATGATGACCAAAGTTATCCTTTACGCTTATTCGAAGAAAATCTATTCTTCTCGAGGTATTGAAGAAACACTTACTGAACACATTCCGTCCATGTGGCTCGCAGCTGGCCAACAACCAGATCACCGAACGATTAACCGGTTCCGTTCGGACCACTTAAAAGCGATGATGGACTCCCTTTTTGAACAGATGATTCACCAGCTGATCGAACAGAACTACATCACTATGGAGCATTATTTTTTGGATGGCACCAAAATTGAAGCTGATGCCAATAAGTATTCATTCGTCTGGAAAAAAGCGACACAGAATTTCGAAGGCAAGTTGAAGGTAAAGATTGCCGAAACGATTCAGCATATCCATGAACTGGCCGCAGCTGAAGCGATTCCACTCAACGAACAGGTAGAAGAAGCAACGCCTGAACAGCTGGAAGAAATGGCGGAAGCCATGGAAGAACAGATTGACGCATTCACGGAAGCCCTTGATCTGGAAGACGATACCGAAAAACGAAAGCAACTCCGGTCCAAGCGCAGTGAGTGGAAAAAGCCGGTCAAAGCGATTCGCGAAGATTTCCTTCCGCGTCTGGAGAAATATAGTCAGTACCACGAGATCTTCGGTGATCGAAACAGCTTTTCGAAAACAGACCCGGATGCGACCTTTATGCGAATGAAAGATGATCACATGAAAAATGGTCAATTGAAAGCAGCTTATAATGTACAAATGGCCACAGAAAATCAGTTCATTCTTTATTATTCGATACATCAGCGACCAACGGACACGCGCTGTTTTCTTCCGCATCTGGAGAAACTAGCGGCTTCCAGCCTGCCCATGCCGAAGACGGTCATTGCCGATGCAGGCTATGGCAGTGAAGAGAATTACCTGTATGCGTTGGGCGATGAAAAAGAGCCGCATTTCGACTTTCTCATTCCATATGGAATGTATCTGAAGGAAAAATCAGCGAGTTACAAGAAGAATATCAAACACGCGAAAAATTGGACATACCTAGAGGAGGAAGATTGTTTCATCTGTCCGAATGGTCGGCGTGTCGCATTTAAAAAATACCTGAATAAAAAGAATGCCTCCGGTTACGAACAAAACTTAAAAATCTATGAATGCGAAGACTGTTCGGATTGTCCGTTAAAAGCCCTCTGCACGAAAGCAAAAGGCAACCGACAAGTCCAATGGAATCCCATTTATGAAGAAATGAAAGCGAAGGCCAAAGCAGCTCTTGAAGATGAAACGAAGACACAAATCTACGCCCAACGCAAAATTGACGTAGAAAGTGTGTTCGGTCATATCAAGGGCAATCGGTCGTTCCGCCGATTTCTCCTCCGGGGCTTAGAGAAAGTGCATACAGAGTTCGGGATTGTGGCATTGGCCCACAACCTCCTGAAAGTAGCCGGCATGCGCCGGCTACTTTCAGTGACCTCACCAATAAATGAAAAACAGACGGAGAAAAAGAAATTCTTTTTCTCCGTCTGCTTTATTTTAGGGGCTTATGGGACAGCCCCTTTATTATTCAAAGGCCTCGTCTTCCATATACATGACTTCCCATAAATGTCCGTCCGGGTCGTGAAAACTCCAGGAATACATAAACTTATTGTCCATCGGCTCGTTCGCGGAACTGCCACCGGCTGCCATCGCTTTTTCCACCCATTCATCAACGGCCTCCCGGCTAGACGCCGATAGAGCAATGATCGCCTCTGCGCTGTTGGAGGTATCGGCAATGTCTTTATGGGTGAAGCTTTTGAAGAAGTCTTCTACCAGCAGCATGGCGTACATATTTTGGCCGATGATCATGCAAGTGGCGTTATTATCCGTCATCCGCTCATCGAAATCAAAGCCCATTTCGCCAAAAAACTTCATCGATCTTTCCAAATCCTTAACCGGCAAATTAACGAAAATCTGGTTCGCTTGAATGGCCATGTTTCCGCTTCCCTTCTTTTTCGTTTATCGTTCACTCTTCTATTCGTGGAATGAACTGAAAATCCTCCCTATCGTTTCAGTTTCTTTACCCCTCTTGCATAAAATCCGGCCATCTCTTCCTCGGGCACGAGTGCCCCTCCTGTCAGCCAGACGATATGTGTCGCTTTTTCCACATCAATGTCATGTTCTTCAGCGTAGTTTGTCGCTGCCATCATAAATGGCCCGGCAAATCCGGCTGCTGCGGAAGGTTCGATTTTGATTTCTTCACTATCTTTCAGCATGGCGAGCAGCGGAAACAACTCTTCGTCTTCGAACGTCGCAATGCCCGATATCAATTGTTCAGAACTTGCGGACGCGAAGCTTGATGCCCTGCCGACTGCGAGCCCGTCCGCCTCCGTCCTATTGTCGATGCCGATGTCCTGGACGCAGATGCCGCTCTTCAAGCCTGTCATGAGACCGAGCAAGACGGCAGGTGAATGCGTCGGTTCGATGAACACCGGATGGACGTGATCGCCGAACAGGTGTCGTAGCCCGAATGCGATGCCCCCTGGCGCCCCGCCGACACCGCATGGCAAGTAGACGAATAGCGGATGCTCTTTATCTACCGGAACTTTCTTTTGTTCCAATTGCTGTTTCAAACGAAGTGCCGCCACGCTATAGCCGAGAAACAATTCGCGGGATTTCTCGTCATCGACAAAATAGCCGTTCGGCAGATGGAGCGTCTCTTCGCGCCCTGCCGTGACCGCTTCACTGAAGTCGCCGCTGAATTCGACGACGCGAACTCCCTTTTTCCGCAGCAGCTCTTTTTTCCACCCTTTGGCATCCGCTGACATATAGACGGAGACCTTGAAACCGAGTTCAGCGCTGATGATGCCGATGCTCAAGCCTAAATTCCCGGTCGAGCCGACGCCGATGGAATGGAGTCCGAAGAACTTTTTAGCTTCGTCCGTTGCAAACCATTCATAGGAATCCTCACGCGTGATAAGCCCTTCTTCCAGCGCCAGGTTCTCTGCATAGCGCAGCACTTCAAAAAATCCGCCGCGCGCCTTCACCGATCCTGCAACAGGCAGTTCATTGTCGCATTTAACGAATAACTTCCCTGGCAGCTGCTCGCCGTAATACACTTCCAGTTGACGTCGCATGTGGCTAACTTCCCGCAATTCCGATTCGATGATTCCTCCCGTTTCAACCGTCTCGGGGAACACTTTCATCAAATACGGGGCGAAGCGCAGCCATAAGCGTTCTGCCTCCTGCAAATCATGCATTGTCACTGGCAAGCCCTGTACCTGATCCATTTCCCTGCGCTTTGGGTTCAGCCAGACGACCGGCTTCAAGTCGAGTAAATCCCCCATCAGCGGATGTTCATCCGTCCATTTGTGGATTTCATGTTTGGTAAGTCCCATGTCTACCGCCTCCTTATCGTTAGTTGTACCATACCCCTTTTTGCTTTCTTTATTTAACTAAAAAACGGAAAAAAACCTTCGCCCATCCTGTCGATGTGCGAAGGTTTTCTTATGAAGTCAATGCGCCAGCTTTCAGTTTTTCGTGCCATTCGCTGAGCATCGGCAAATCCTCTGCCGCTATCGCTCCGCTTTCCCTGGCTTGTTCAACCAGTGCCGGGAAATCCGTCAAGGTGTGGAAGGTGAATCCCGCTTCCTGTATCGCTTGCTGTGCTTGAGGCAGCCCGTAAGTGAAGATCGCAGCAATTCCAGCCACTTTAAAGCCGGCATTTTGTAAGGCTTGTGCCGCCTGCAGCACGGATCCGCCTTTGGAGATCAAGTCTTCGATGACGACGGCTTTTTGTCCTGGCTCGATTTTTCCTTCAATCAAATTCGATTGCCCGTGGCCTTTCGGTTTCGAACGTACATAGACCATTGGCAGATCGAGGCGTTCGGCAACCCATGCCGCATGCGGGATGCCCGCCGTCGCGGTTCCCGCAATTACTTGCGCATCGGGATACTCGCGGCGTATCGTTTCCGCGAGCCCATCAGCGATCGCCTTGCGGACTTCCGGATAGGACATCGTCAGCCGATTGTCGCAGTAAATCGGCGATTTGACGCCTGATGCCCAAGTAAAGGGGTCGTTCGGGCGCAGCTCGACCGCGCCGATTGATAATAGCTGTTGTGCGATTTGTTTTTTCATAAACGACCGCTCCATTCTCCGTTGATGTAGTCATAGCTTTTTTGCGGGTTTTCCGAGCGGGTGATGGCTCTTCCGACGACGATATGGGTCGAGCCTTGCGCTTTTGCATCTTTTGGTGTCGCGATGCGCTTTTGGTCATGGCTTTCCGATGCAGCTGGGCGGATGCCCGGAGTGACGCGCAGGAAATCTTCGCCGCATGCCACGCCGATTGCTTTCGCTTCATGGACCGAACAGACGACACCATCAAGCCCTGCCTGTTTCGCCAGTTTCGCGTAATGCAAGACCGATTGTTCCAGGCTCACCGAAATCAATTGCTCTTGTTGCATCTGTTCTTCGCTGGTCGAAGTCAATTGCGTCACAGCGATCAACTTCGTCCCGCTGCCAGCAAGCCCACGTTTTGCGGCTTCCATCATGGCAAGGCCGCCCGCTGCATGGACATTGACCATATCGACGCCGAGTTCTGCGATGCGGCGCATGGCAGATTCAACGGTATTTGGGATATCGTGTAATTTCAAGTCGAGGAAAATATCATGGCCGTAATGATTTAATGTCTGAACGAGTTCCGGCCCTTCCTGATAGAACAATTCCATTCCGACTTTCAAGAACAAGGGTTCCGTGAACTCCGATAAAAATTCTTCCACATCGAGCTTCGACGGGAAATCGAGTGCGATGATCGGTTTGCTGGTCATAGGCGGTGGCTCCTTCCGGTGAGTTCTTGAACAGATTCATAGCCCAGTTCATGCAAGCGTTCCGGCAGTTTATCGATCAGTTCCGGGCACACGAACGGATTGACGAAGTTTGCAGTACCGACCGCGACAGCATTCGCTCCCGCTGACAAAAAGTCGATGACATCATCCACTTCCGCGACGCCGCCCATGCCGATGATCGGCAAATCTGTATGGCGTCTCACTTCGTAAACCATGCGCAATGCCACCGGTTTGATCGCCGGGCCTGACAAGCCGCCTGTAATATTGGCGATGACCGGGCGTCCCGTTTTCGGGTCGAGCCGCATGCCGAGCAGCGTATTGATCATCGTGATGCCATCTGCCCCGCCTTCTTCAACTGCTTTGGCCAATTGGACGACATCGGTGACGTTCGGCGATAATTTCACATAAACCGGCACGTCCGATACGTCTTTAACCATGCGCGTCAATTCTTTTGCAACGTTCGGGTCTGTCCCGAAGGTGATGCCGCCTTGCTTGACGTTCGGGCAGGAAATATTCAATTCCAGCGCATGGACATTCGGTGCTTGTGAAATGGTTCTTGCCACTTCCACATAATCCTCTGCGAGCGACCCGGCGACATTGGCGATGATCGGCACGTCAAATTGATCGAGCCACGGCAGTTCCTCGCCGAACACTTTTTCAAGACCCGGGTTTTGCAGCCCGATGGCATTGAGCATACCGGATGAAGTTTCCGCAACGCGCGGTGTCGGATTTCCGAGACGCATCTCGGCAGTTGTCGCTTTGATCATGATCGAGCCGAGTTTCGACAAATCATAGAGCTGAGCGTATTCTTTCCCGAATCCGAAACAGCCGGATGCCGGCATGATCGGGTTTTTCAAGTCGAGGCCAGGCAATTTCACGCTTAAATCCGTCATGAAATCACCACCCCTGCTGGAAATACGGGGCCATCTGAACATACTTTGATGTAATCCGTTTCGCTTCTAGTCGTCCGGCAGACGCACGCAAAGCATGCCCCGATGCCGCAGCCCATGCGCTGTTCATAAGATAAAAACCCTTTTTTCTGCGGGTAAGCCCATTGCACCGCTTCAAGCATCGGCGTCGGCCCGCAGGAATAATAGGTATCGAAATCGTTCGGCAAGGCATTCAAAATATGGGTCACGAAACCTTCCGTCCCGTGTGAACCGTCGACTGTCGCAATATGCGTATCGCCGAGAGCGCGGAATTTGTCTTCATAAAACACCGCTTCGCTGCTTTCGAAGCCGAGAATGTGGACGGTTTCTACACCTCTCGCATTCAATTGCAATGCCAGTTCGTATAGCGGCGGCACGCCGATCCCCCCGCCGATCAAATAAGCTTTTTTTCCAGCTTCCTCAACCGGGAAACCATGTCCGAGTGGCCCCAGGACATCCAGTTTGTCGCGTTCTGTCTTTTGGGACAATAAGCTGGTCCCGCGTCCTTCCGACCGGTAGATCATCGTGAAGCTCGATGCTTCCTTGTCGATTTTCGCCACCGAGATCGGCCGGCGCAGTAATGGCTCGAAGCTGTCCGCTACGCGCACATGGACAAATTGCCCCGGTTCGTTCATTTCCTGCACTAAAGATCCTGCTACGGTCAGTTCAAAAATGTTCTTTGCGATTTCAGTTTGGGAGACAATCGCCATTTTCTCCTGTTTGATCATACACCTGCCCCCATTTCCTCTGCTTGGAATGTCATCGATTCGATGACTCTGAGCATCGCTTCCGCTGTATCGAGTGAAGTCAGGCACGGCACTCCGTTTTCAACCGATTCCCGGCGAATGCGGAATCCGTCACGTTCCGGTTGCTTGCCTTTTGTCAGCGTGTTGATGACGATCTGCGCGTCGCCGTTTTGGATGACGTCCAGCAAAGTACGGCCTTCCGCACCGATTTTTCCGACTTCAGCAACGGCAATGCCTGCAGATTCGAAAGCTTGAGCCGTTCCGCCAGTTGCCATAATTTGGTACCCGATATCCCTGAAGCGCTTCGCCAGTCCAACCGCTTCTTCTTTGTCCTTATCCGAGACGGTCAGAAGCACGGTGCCATGGTCTTTTACTTCCATGCCAGCCGCAGCCAATCCTTTATAGAGTGCTTTTTCAAGCGTGACGTCTTTGCCCATCACTTCTCCGGTCGATTTCATTTCCGGCCCGAGCGTAATGTCGACGCGGCGCAGTTTCGCGAATGAAAAGACCGGTACTTTGACGTAGACGCTTTTTTTCAGCGGCGCCAGACCCGTAGTATAGCCTTGTTCAATAATGCTCTGCCCTAAAATTGCTTTTGTTGCGATGTTCGCCATCGGAATGCCGGTGATTTTGCTGAGGAACGGCACCGTACGGCTTGAGCGCGGATTGACTTCGATCACGAACACCTCGCCTTTCGAGATGACGTACTGGATGTTCAACAGGCCGACGATGTTCAAGCCTTTGGCAAGCCTTGTCGTGTAATCCGTCAAAGTCTCGATTTGCTGTTGCGAGATATTTTGCGGCGGATAGACGGCAATCGAGTCACCGGAGTGCACGCCTGCCCGTTCGATATGTTCCATGATTCCCGGAATCAAGACATTCTCTCCGTCGCAGATGGCATCAACTTCAATTTCCTCGCCTGTCAAATAACGGTCAACTAATACCGGATGTTCCGGGCTTGCTTCAACCGCGTGTTCCATATAATGAATCAAGTCGTCTTCGTTATAAACAATCTCCATCGCACGGCCGCCGAGCACGTAAGACGGGCGGACCAGCACCGGATACCCAATGTCAGACGCGATGACCACCGCTTCTTCTGTCGATACCGCCGTTTTGCCGAGCGGCTGCGGGATGCCGATTTCATGGAGCGCCGCTTCGAATTTGTTGCGGTTTTCTGCTCTATCGATATCTTCAAGCGTCGTGCCGAGAATTTTCACGCCGTTTTTCTCGAGCTTGTCGGCCAAGTTGATCGCCGTCTGCCCACCAAACTGGACAACGACGCCTTTTGGTTGTTCGAGGTCGATGATGTGCATGACATCTTCAATTGTCAACGGTTCGAAGTAGAGCTTGTCGGAAATGGAGAAGTCGGTCGACACCGTCTCCGGGTTGTTGTTGATGATAATCGCCTCATAGCCGGCTTCTTTGATCGCCCAGACGGAATGGACCGTTGCGTAATCAAATTCGACGCCTTGGCCGATGCGGATCGGACCGGATCCGAGCACGATGACACTCTCTTTGTCTGTGCGGATCGACTCGTTTTCATCTTCGTAGCTAGCGTAAAAATAAGGCGTTTCCGATTCGAATTCCGCAGCGCATGTGTCGACCATTTTATAGACCGGCATCAAACCTTGCTCTTTGCGCCATTCATATACTTTTGCTTCTTGCGTATCCCATAGTTTGGCGATCGTTCTGTCTGCAAAGCCCATGCGTTTGGCTTTTCTCGTTGTCTCATAGTCAAATGGGGTTTGCTGCAAAACCTCTTCAAAGCGGACGATTTTATCGAACTTCTCCAGGAAGAACAAATCGATTTGGCTCCAGTCGTGGATCATTTCGATCGTCACCCCGCGGCGGAGCGCTTCGCCGATAAAGAACAGCCGCTCGTCGCCGGCTTTGCGGATGCGTTTTTCGATCCATTCGTCGCTCATCGTGTCGCCATTTTTCAGTTCCAGATGGAATTGCCCGGTTTCAAGCGAACGGACCGCTTTCAGCATCGATTCCTCGAACGTCCGGCCCATCGCCATGACTTCGCCGGTTGCTTTCATTTGCGTGCCGAGGTTGCGTTTGGCCGATTCGAATTTATCGAACGGCCAGCGCGGGATTTTCGATACCACATAGTCAAGCGCCGGTTCGAATGCGGCGTAAGTACGCCCCGTCACCGGGTTCATCATTTCCCCAAGTGTTAAACCGACCGCGATTTTAGCCGCCAGTTTGGCGATCGGATAGCCGGTCGCTTTGGATGCCAGCGCAGAGGAACGGCTGACTCGCGGGTTCACTTCGATGATGTAATAATCGAAGCTATGCGGATCGAGCGCGAGCTGGACGTTGCAGCCGCCTTCAATCTTCAAGGCGCGGATGATTTTCAATGATACATTGCGGAGCATCTGGTATTCGCGGTCCGATAAGGTCTGGCTCGGTGCAACGACAATCGAGTCGCCGGTATGGATGCCGACAGGGTCGATGTTTTCCATATTGCAGACGACGATGGCGGTATCTTCCGCATCGCGCATCACTTCGTATTCGATTTCCTTGAATCCGGCAATCGATTTTTCCAGCAAGCATTGTGTCACCGGGCTGTATTTCAAGCCTGATGCCACGATTTCGTGTAATTGCTCGTCGTTATGGCAGATGCCGCCGCCCGTTCCGCCAAGTGTGAAGGCTGGACGGACGATGACCGGATAGCCGATTCTCTCTACAAACCGCTTTGCTTCTTCCATATTGTGGATGATGTCAGAATCCGGTACCGGTTCGCCGAGTTCGTTCATCAAGGTGCGGAACAAATCGCGGTCTTCCGCTTTATGGATCGCTTCCAGCTTGGTTCCTAAGATTTCAATATCCAGTTCATCCAAAATCCCAGATTCGTCCAATTCGATGGCCATATTCAGCCCTGTCTGCCCGCCGAGGGTCGCAAGCAGTGCATCCGGCCGTTCCTTGCGCAAGATGCGGCTGACAAATTCCAAAGTGATCGGCTCGATATACACTTTATCGGCGATTTCGGTATCGGTCATGATCGTTGCCGGATTGGAGTTGATCAAAATGACGCGGTAGCCTTCTTCTTTCAAGGCGAGGCAGGCTTGTGTGCCCGCGTAGTCGAATTCTGCAGCTTGGCCGATGACGATCGGGCCTGAACCAATTACGAGGATGCTTTTGATATCTTGTCTTTTAGGCATATTGTTGCTCCTTCCGCTGTGCGTTCATCATTTCCAAAAATCGGTCGAATAGATAATTCGAGTCTTCCGGACCCGGTGAGGATTCCGGGTGATATTGCACGGTGAAAGCTGGGTAATCGAGATGCGCCAGCCCTTCATTCGTTCCGTCGTTGAGTGCGGTATGCGTCACTTTCAAGCGTGTGCCTTGCAAGGTTTCTTCATCGACAGCATAGCCGTGGTTTTGCGAGGTGATTTCGATTTTGCCGGTCACCAGGTCGCGCACCGGGTGGTTGCCGCCGCGGTGGCCGAATTTCAGCTTGAACGTCTCGGCGCCGCACGCTCTTGCGAACAATTGATGGCCGAGGCAAATTCCGAAAATCGGCACTTCGCCGAGCAATTCGCTGACGACTTCTACACATTCGGGAACGTTTTTCGGGTCTCCCGGGCCGTTTGACAGCATGACGCCGTCCGGGCCCCAGGCGAGAATTTCCTGCGCGCTTGTATTATGCGGCACGACGATGACGTCGCATTTGCGTTTGTTCAATTCACGCAAAATCCCGTGCTTCATGCCGTAATCGATCAATACGACACGCTTGCCGCGTCCCGGGCTTGGATAAGGGCGCGTAATCGATACTTGCGCCACTTGGTCGGTCGGCAAATGGGTTTCTTTCAGCTTCTCGACCACTTGTTCCACATTCGGCTCTTCCCCAGCAGCCGTTAAAATGCCTTTGATCGATCCGTTGACGCGGATCAGCCGCGTCAGCTTTCGTGTATCGATTCCTGCGATGCCCGGGATGCCCTTTTTCTCGAGCAATTCGCTCAAGCTCATCGTGCTTCTGAAATTCGACGGGAAATCTGCTGCTTCCCGGACGACCATGCCTTTGACGGCTGGGTCGATCGATTCGAAGTCGTCGCTGTTGATGCCGTAATTGCCTTGCAGCGGGTAAGTCATCGTGACGATCTGCCCGCAATAGGATGGGTCGGAGAGGATTTCCTGATAGCCGGTCATGCTCGTGTTGAACACCACTTCCCCGAATGATGCCGCTTGTGCGCCGAATGCTTCCCCTGCGAATACTGTGCCGTCTTCTAAGATTAAATAACGTTTCATCAGTTTTCCTCCTGCCATGCGATGTCACCGCCGAAAATGGTCATTACTGGCCAGCCGGTGCAAGTTTGTCCGCCAAATGGCGTATTCGTTCCTTTGGAAAGGAAATCTTCCGTGCGGATTTCCTGCTGTTTGTCCAAGTCGAGCAGCACCAGGTCGGCCGCTTGCCCTGCCTCAATCGTCCCGTAAGGAAGGCCGAACACATCCGCCGGCTTTTTCGTCAGCCAGCCGATCAATTGCCCGAGAGTCCATTTGCCGCTTTGGACAAATTCCGTATACAGGAGCGGGAACGCCGTTTCGAATCCGACGATGCCGAATGGCGCTTTTTCCATGCCGTTCGCTTTTTCTTCCGCAGCATGCGGGGCGTGGTCAGTCGCAATGAAATCGAGTGTGCCGTCGAGCAGCCCTTCGTGAAGCGCTTCGTAATCTTCCTGTGCGCGAAGCGGCGGGTTCATTTTGTAATTCGCGTCGTCGCCTGGGATGTCATCTTCCGTTAGCAATAGATGATGGGGCGTCACTTCCGCCGTGACGCGGACGCCTGCCCGTTTTGCGTCGCGGATGACGCGAACCGACTCTTTCGTGCTGACGTGGCAGACGTGATAATGGGCGCCAGCCGCCTCAGCGAGCAGGATGTCGCGTGCGATATGCACTGATTCCGCAACAGACGGGATTCCAGGCAAGCCCAGCTCGCGGCTTCGCTTGCCATCATGCATGACGCCGCCGTAGATCAGGCTATTGTCTTCGCAATGTGCGACGACAGCCATGTCGAGCGCTGCGGCCTCTTTCATCGTCTCGAGCATCATTCCTGCTTCCTGGATGCCAACGCCGTCGTCCGTGAACGCAAAGGCGCCGTGTTCTTTCAGTTCCTTCAAATTGGTCCGTTCTTTGCCCGCTTCGCGGATCGTGATGGATGCATACGGCAAAACCCGGATGAGCGCATTTTTTTCGATCAAGCCGTTGACGTGATCGAGATTTTCTTTCGTGTCGGGTACCGGCCGTGTATTCGGCATGGCGCAGATGGTCGTATAGCCTCCGCGTGCCGCTGATTTCGTGCCGCTTTCGATGGTTTCCTTTTTTTCTCCCCCCGGTTCACGCAGATGGACATGGACGTCCACAAATCCTGGTGCGATCATTCGGCCTTTGCCGTCGATTTCCGTTTCTCCCTGCCCGTTCAACTGTGCGCCAATCTCCTCGATGCGGCCATCCTTGACGCGAATGTTCGTTTCCTCCAATTGTTCCCCGTTCAACATCTTTACGTTCTTAATGAATAATCCCATTTTATTCTCTCCCTTTCATTGCATATTCGAGAACGGCCATCCGGACGAAGACGCCGTTTTCCATTTGTTTGAAGATTCTTGAACGCTGGCATTCGACGAGCGAATCCGCGATCTCCACTCCCCGATTGATTGGTGCCGGATGCATGATGATGGCGTCTTTTTTCATTTTGCGCTCGCGTGCTTCTGTCAACCCGAACTCAATATGGTAGCGTTCTTTGGAAAATAGTGCGGAGACGGCGTGCCGTTCATGCTGCACGCGGAGCATCATAACGACGTCCGTTTCGCCGATCAAGGCATCCAAATCATCGGTTGTGTCGTACTCGCCGCTCCATTCCTCCGGGCACACGAAGCTGACTTTCGCGCCGAGCTGTTTCAGTGCGGCTGCATTCGACTTGGCGACACGGCTATGGGCGATATCCCCGACAATCGTTACGTGGATGCCATCGATGCGGCCAAACTCCTGATGGATCGTGTACAGATCGAGCAGCGATTGCGTCGGGTGCTGGCCAGAGCCATCACCGCCGTTGATGACCGCTACCTTGCAGCCTGCTAGCTGCTGGTAATATTCTTCTTCCTCGTGGCGGATGATGACCGCCTTGACGCCGATCGCTTCCATCGTTTTCACCGTGTCATAGAGCGTTTCGCCTTTTAGAATACTGGAAAAGGCTGTTTCGAATGGCAATACGGATAGCCCAAGCCGATGTTCAGCCATCTCAAAGCTCATTTTCGTCCGAGTGCTTGGTTCGAAGAATAAATTGACGACCGCCCCGTCGAGTGAGGCCTTTTCGCCTCTTTCAAACCGCTCGGCACGCTTCAGCAAGTTCATGATTTTTTCGTTTTCGAGATTGTTCATTGTTAACAGATTCGGCAATTTGCTCACGCCCTTTCATTGACTGTACAAAAAAACACCTTCCCAGGGGCAGGAAGGTGTAAGGAAATAAGGGTAGACTTCACCCCTATCCATAACCCTTTCCATGCCTCTCTGGACATTCCTTAAAAGGTAAGTTTATTCAGTTCCATCATCCAATTCCTGTTTATCAAGCCCAGGGAGGATTATGTTCAGTATCACACCGACGATGGCGGCCAGCGCCATTCCTTCGATTGCGAACGATTCGCTGAACTCGAGTTTCGCGCCGCCGATCCCAATGACCAGAATGACCGACGAGATAACCAAGTTGCGGTTGTTGCCGAAGTCGATGCCGTTATCGACAAGCATCCTCAGGCCTGACGAGGCAATGATTCCAAACAATAGGATTGAAATGCCACCGAGTACCGCGGTCGGGATGGTGTCGATGACCGCCATCAGTTTTCCGAAGAAAGAAAACAAGATCGCGAATACCGCAGCACCGAGAATGACATAGACACTGAACACTTTCGTGATGGCAAGTACGCCGATGTTCTCGCCATATGTTGTTTTCGGCGGGCCCCCTACAAGCGAGGAGATGAACGTTCCGATGCCATCACCTAGAATCGAGCGATGAAGCCCCGGATCTTTTATGTAGTTGCGGTCAACAATTTTGCCGAGTACGAGCTGGTGCCCGATATGCTCGGAGATCGTGACAATCGCGATCGGCACCATGACGAACAGCAGTGTCGGTGTCACTTGGAAAGAATAATCGATTCCCGGCAAGAGAAATTCCGGGACTTGGAACCAACTAGCCGCCGCCACTGGAGCAAAATCAATGATGCCGATCAGTGTCGAGTACGCATAACCCGCGATGATGCCGATCAAAATTGGCATGAGCGAGATGATGTTCTTAAAGTAAATATTGCAGATGATCGCCGTAGCGAGCGTGACCAAAGCGGCTGAGAAATGCAGCAGGCTGTACTCAGAGCCGCCGTCTGCTGTCGGGATGTTCATGGCCATGTCGACCGCCGTGCCGGACAGTGCCAGCCCGATGACAATGATGACTGGGCCGACGACAATCGGCGGCAGCAGTTTCATGAGCCATTTGTAGCCGGTCTTCCATATGATCAGCGAGACGATTGCGTAGACGAGCGAGACGAACATCGCGCCGATCATCGCCGAACCGATGCCGCCAGTTTCCGTCGCAATCTGTATCGGGACGATGAAGGCGAATGAAGACCCGAGATAAGCGGGTACTTTAAACTGTGTGATGAGGACAAAGATGATGGTGGCGATGCCGCTCGTCAATAGCGCAATCGCAGGGCTCAAGCCGACCAGTTGCGGCACCAGGATCGTTGCGCCGAACATGGCGAACATGTGCTGCAGGCTAAGGGAAATCCATTGCCCCGTTTTTGGTTTATCGTGTATGTCTAGAATGGCATTGCTCAAGCTGTTTCTCCCCTGTCTCTGTAATGATTCTTAGTCGTTAATCGTAACGCGGTCGGTGCTGTCGCTTTCTGTCATCTCGACGACGATGCGTTCTTCACTCGATGTCGGAATGTTTTTCCCGACATAATCGGAGCGGATCGGCAATTCCCGGTGTCCGCGGTCGATTAGTACGGCGAGCTGGATTTGAGATGGACGCCCAAGGTCCATGACTGCGTCCATTGCTGCTCGCACCGTGCGTCCCGTATAAAGCACATCATCGACCAGGATGACTTTCTGGTCTTTGATGCTATGCTCGATATCGACTTGCTGGACAAGCGGTTCCTGGCCTGGATTTTTTTGGCTTAAATCGTCCCGGTAAAGCGTGATGTCCAGTACGCCTGTCAGAATGGGCTTGCCTTCGATTTGTTCGATTTTCTCCGCCAGACGCTTGGCGATGAATGCGCCCCGGGTTTTAATGCCGACTAAAATGCAGCCGTCGATTCCTTTATTGCGCTCGATGATCTCATGGGCGATCCGTGTGATCGCGCGCCCGATTGCTTTGTCATCGAGAATGACCGCTTTTTCTGCCATGTGTTCCACTCCTTTATGATTGCATCGAAATTTCTGCATGAAAAAACCCTCCGCCAAAGAGGCGAAGGGTGCATAAGCGCAGAAAAAAACCTTCCGGAAGACATACTTCCGGCTTTGCGAATATCCCTTTTCAGCCTCTCTGGACTGTTCTTAAAGGTGATGCGTATTCAGTTGACTGGTCTAAGTATAAAGAACAGCCATTTCATTTGTCAACCCCCTCAGCGGAGAGTCTCGAGAAGTTCTTCGAATTCTGTCGGCAGTGGAGCCGAGAATTCTAAGTACTCCTTCGTCCGCGGATGGATAAAGCCGATGACGCCAGCATGCAAGGCTTGGCCGCCAACATCCATCGTTTTTCTCGGGCCGTATTTCGGGTCCCCGACAAGCGGGAAGCCGATATAGCGCATATGGACGCGGATTTGGTGGGTGCGTCCTGTTTCGAGTCGGCATTCCACCAATGTGAAATCGCCGAAACGCTCAAGCACGGTGAAATGAGTTACTGCGTGCTTGCCTTTATCGACCACAGCCATCTTCTGACGTTCTTTCGGGTCGCGGGCGATCGGCGCTTCAATCGTACCTTTATCGTGCGCAATATGTCCATGGACGAGCGCCAAATATTTGCGCGTCACGGATTTTTCGACCAATTGATCCACCAATGAAGTATGGGCGAGGTCATTTTTCGCGACCATCAGTAAGCCAGACGTATCTTTATCGATGCGGTGGACAATGCCTGGGCGCACGATTCCGTTGATGCCCGAAAGATCGGTGCAATGGTACATGAGGCCGTTGACGAGCGTCCCGCTCGCGTGTCCTGGCGCCGGGTGGACGACCATGCCTTTCGGTTTGTTGACAACGAGCACGTCTTCATCTTCATAGACGATATCGAGGTCTAGGTTTTCCGGTTCTGCATCCAATTCTTCAAGCAGCGGCGGCGTGATGAGGATCTCATCTTGCAGGCGCACCTTATAATTCGGTTTCACCGTTTCGCCGTTCACTTTGATATGGCCATCTTTGACCCAATTGCTGATCTGTGAACGCGACCATTCTTCATCGACGGCAGAGATCACTTTGTCGATCCGTTCGCCTTTTTGTTCTTCTGTAATGTGTATCGTCAGTTCTTCCATTAAGACACCTTTTTCTTTTGTTGTTTTTCATCCATGATCACGTAAATGACCATTAAGACGACACCAATGGTCAATGCAGCATCCGCTACATTGAAGATCGGAAAGTCATAATTGATTATTGGAATCAGCACATCGACAAAATCGACCACTTCCCCGCGGTACATCCGGTCGATAAAATTACCGATTGCGCCTCCCAATAGCACCATCAGCGCCAATTGAAACAGCGGCTGCCCTCCGGCATGCTTATGGAAATAATACAGAATCGCCACGATCACCACGACAGTGATGATAGCGAACAGCCACATCTGCCCTTCCAGCATCCCCCACGCCGCGCCGCGATTGCGGTGGGAAAGCCATCCCAGATACGGTTCGAGCACAGGAATCCGTTCCCCGAGCTCCATATTTTTGACGACCAGCCATTTGGTCAATTGATCCAATGCAATAATTAGTAGAGCAATCCCATAATAAATCACTTGTATTTCCTCCGTCATTCATCAGTCTATTCATTTTAACACAGAGCGGGCGAAAAAAGAAAAAAGTCCGAAAACCGGACAACCGGCTTTCGGACCGTTCAAACTTAAGCGTATTCGATTTCAACGACTTCCGCACAACGCGGGCATAGCTCTGGGTGTGCTTCTGATTCCCCGATATGCTTGGAGATCGTCCAGCAGCGGCCGCATTTCTCGCCTTGCGCTTTTTCTACGATGACTGACACTTCATCGAGTGACAATGCATTTTCCGGCGCTTGCTCTCTCGCCCCGCCGAATTCATATTCGGAAACGATGAACAATTGCGCCAGATTCGAATCGATCGCTGGCAATAAGTTTGCCAACTCGTCACTTGCAAAGACCGTTACTTTCGCTTCGAGCGATTTCCCGATCGTTTTCGCCGCACGCGCTTCTTCCAAAGCTTTCAAGACATCGTCGCGAACGTCCATGAAACGGCTCCATTTCGCTTCAAGATCCTTGAATTCAGGACGCTCCACTGCTTCTGGGAAGTCCGTCAACTGGACACTTTCTTCAGATGCGGATTCCAAATACGACCACATTTCATCCGCCGTATGTGGGATGATCGGCGAAGCAAGCTTCACAAGCGCCATCAAGCTGTCGAACATGACTGTTTGCATCGCACGGCGATGTGGATGGTCGGCACGTTCGATATAGACGACATCTTTTGCGACATCCAGGTAGAACGAGCTGAGATCATTCGCGCAATAGCTGTTCAATGCCAAATAGACAGAGGCGAATTCATAATTGTCATAGCCTTTAGTGGCTGTTTCGATCAGTTTGTTCAATTTCATGACCATGTACTGGTCCATTTCACGCATGTCTTCAAACGGCACGCGATCTTTTGTCTCATCGAAATCAGCCAAGTTGCCGTGAAGGAATTTCAGCGTGTTGCGGATCTTGCGGTACACTTCGGAAACTTGTTTGAAGTTGTCATCCGATACGCGCACATCCGCCGTGTAGTCCACAGAAGAAACCCATAGGCGCAGGATGTCCGCACCCATTTGGTTCATGACTTTCGCCGGCACAATGGTATTGCCGAGCGATTTACTCATTTTGCGGCCATTGCCATCCAATGTAAAGCCGTGGCTCAAGACCCCTTTATACGGGGCGATGCCGTTGATGGCGACGCTCGTCGTAAGCGATGAGTTGAACCAGCCGCGGTATTGGTCAGAACCTTCAAGGTAGAGGTCAGCAGGGTATTGCAGGTCTTCGCGCTCATCGAGCACTGCCTGGTGGGACGAACCAGAATCGAACCATACGTCCATGATGTCCATTTCTTTCGTAAAGATGCCGTTCGGGCTGCTCGGGTGCGTAAAGCCTTCCGGCAATAATTCCGCTGCCGTGCGCTCGAACCAGATATTCGATCCGTGCTCGCGGAATAAGTCGGCAATATGCGCAATTGTTTCTTCCGTGATGACCGGATCGCCGTTTTCTGCATAAAATACCGGAATTGGAACACCCCATACGCGCTGGCGGGAAATGTTCCAGTCTCCGCGGTCGCGCAACATATTATAAAGGCGGGTTTCGCCCCACGCCGGTGTGAACGATGTTTCATCAATCGCTTTTAAGATCTGGTCGCGGAACGCATCAATCGATACGAACCATTGCGCCGTTGCACGGTAGATAACCGGCTTTTTCGTGCGCCAGTCATGCGGATAGGAGTGGGTGATAAATGATAGTGCTTCTAGTGCGCCTGCTTCGTCGAGCGCTTCGGTGATCGATTTGTTCGCTTTGTCATAGAACTCACCAGCAAATCCTGGCGCTTCGTCTGTCATGACGCCGCGCTCATCGACTGGGCAGAGCACGTCCAAGCCGTATCTCTTGCCGATCAAAAAGTCATCTTCCCCGTGTCCAGGAGCGGTATGGACGCAGCCTGTACCGGAATCGGTCGTGACGTGGTCGCCAAGCATGACGAGTGACGTGCGGTCGTACAATGGGTGTTTTGCCTGGATATGCTCCAGTTCCTGGCCTTTCACTGTGCGGACGACTTCGTAATCCGTCCATTCTAGCTCTTTCGCCACTTCTTCGAGCAAATCTTTCGCAACGACGAATTTCGAACCGCCGTGAGCGACTTCCACGTAATCCAAATCAGCATGTACAGAGATTCCGAGGTTGGCAGGGATTGTCCAAGGCGTCGTCGTCCAGATGACCAGCTTAACGCCTTCATCCAATACGCCTTTTCCGTCTGCAACCGGGAATGACACGTAAATCGAAGGTGATTTTTTATCGTGATACTCGATCTCCGCTTCAGCAAGCGAAGATTCACTGGATGGGGACCAGTAGACCGGCTTCAAGCCTTTATAGATATAGCCTTTATTGGCCATTTTGCCGAATACTTCGATTTGGCGTGCTTCATAGGAAGGCTTCAAGGTGACGTATGGGTTTTCCCAGTCACCGCGCACGCCGATCCGCTTGAATTGCGAGCGCTGGCTGTCGATTTGTTCGTACGCGTACTCTTCGCAGAGCTTGCGGAATTCCGCAAGTGACAATTCTTTGCGGTTGACACCTTTATTGGTCAACGCCTGCTCGATTGGCAAACCGTGTGTATCCCAGCCTGGGACGTACGGGGCATGGAAGCCCATCATGCTGCGCGAGCGGACGATCATGTCCTTCAATACTTTGTTCAATGCATGGCCCATGTGAAGGTCGCCGTTTGCATATGGCGGCCCGTCATGAAGCACGAAGAACGGACGTCCTTTTGTCCGGTCCTGGACTTTTTTATAGATGTCCATTTCTTCCCATTTCTTTTGCATTTCAGGTTCCCGGTTCGGCAAATTGCCGCGCATCGGAAACTCGGTTTTTGGCATCAATAATGTATCTTTATAATCCATTTTCCATTCCTCCTGTAAGCATAATAAAAAGCCCCCATCCCTGGAAAGGGACGAGAAGCTCGCGGTACCACCCTTGTTGCAGCTGTAAGCTGCCAACTCTACACCGTAACGTGGCGGGGACGGGCCCGGTTACTTGCGTTCACCGGTCCAGCTCAGGAGTGATTTTCCAAGACGGCACCGCGCCAGGCTTCCACCGCCCCCGGCTCGCTCGATCGGATTTCCGTTTCGTACTGTCTCCATCAATGCGTTTATAAGTATGTCGTAATTATAGAAGCAGAATAGGCCTCCGTCAAGAGCGGGCTTATTCCTTCGCCGCGCTTCCTGATTCTTTCTTTTCGAGCTGGTCGATATTTTCTGTATCCAGGTCGTATTCCAGCAAGGTGTTCCAGTCTTCCGTTTCGATCAAGTCCAGCTGTGCTTCCACCAGCATCTTGAAACGGTTGCGGAAAATCTTCGACTGCTTTTTCAACTCTTCGATTTCGGTCGCGATGCGGCGCGCTTTCGCAAGGGATTCATTGACGATGCGGTCTGCATTCTTCTCCGCTTCCTGGACGATCAAATCCGCTTCTTTCTGGGCGTTTCGGCGGACTTCTTCTGACGCTTCTTGAGCGACGAAGATCGATTTCTGCAAAGTCGTTTCCAGATTCGTGAAATGGCCCATGCGCTCATCCGTCGATTTCATGCGCTCTTCCATTTCAGTGCGTTCTTTAATGACTTTTTCATAATCCTTCATGATTTGTTCGAGGAATTCATTGACCTCATCTTCTTGATAACCACGGAATGCGCGGCTGAACTCTTTATTATGTATATCTAATGGTGATAAAGGCATCGTATCTCTCCTTACTCTCTGCATAGTTACACTCATTATACCGCTCATGGCGAGAAATTTCAGTAATATTCACCACATTCGCTGGTGTTTTATTTTTTCAATTCCAATTTGCCGACCTGCAGGCGGATCTTGTCCTTTTTCGTTCGCCCTTCAATCGCGATGATTTGCACGCGCCCGAGCCCTCTCGCTGAAATCAAATCGGATTCGTGGAGTTCAAACGACACACTTTCTTGTGCTGTCCAATTGACTTTCACTTTACCGCCATTAATCAATGCGGCTGCTTTCTGGCGGGAAATCTTATAGACCGAGCTCATGACCGTGTCGAGCCGCAGCGAACTGACCGTATGCGCCTCTTCCGTCCACTCCTCGATGACTGGGAGATAGTTGGCGGGGTCGGTCACTTCTTCGAGCTGGACTTTCACTTTGCCGGCGCTAATAAAATTGGCGCGCAAATACGGCGCTATTTCTGTCATCACTGCGAGCTGCACGGTGCCGTCGCCAATTCGGATATCCCCGAATTTTCCCCGCTCCAAGCCGAGCGACATGAGCGCACCGAGAATGTCCGGATGCTTCAATGTAACGAATTTGACAGGATACCGCAATTCGAACATGGTGACTTGGAAATCACTTTCTTCCGGAACGTAATACGAAGGATGCAGCAAGACGCGCTGGCGCTCTGCTTGGTTGAACAAGCCGGAAGCAGCCATTTCCACATCCCTGCCGCCGATCAGCGATTTGACGATAAAGCGCTGGCGCGGGTCCAGAAAATCCGTGAGCTTCGGTGCATACATATCTTCTACATCTCGCAGCCAGTCGGATGCCTGCTCGATAAATTGTTGTTCATCTTTGCGGAAATGCTGGAATATCTCTTCCATGTGCCGTTCCCTCCGGTTCTTGGATTCATTCGTTGTTTAACAAGCATTCTACAAACAGAAGAAAAACCCTCTCGCTGTTTGCTGCAAATAAAAAAGACAGAGAAATGGATTCTCCGTCTTCCTATATCAGCTGCTGTTGGTTCAGCTTCTTATCAGAGAAGGTAGTCAGCCAATGTGAGGATTCCTTGGCTTGCGAGGCTCAATGTGAAAATGGCCACAATCGGCGAGATATCGATCATGCCGATCGGCGGGATAAAGCGGCGGAAAATATCCAGATAAGGATCGGTGATGCGGGAAATGGCCTGCCCGAAAGCAGATTCCTTGATACTCGGCACCCAGCTCATGAAGACACTGATGATCAGCAAATAGAAATAAATGTTTATAGCTCCAAGTAGTATATTGATAAGAAGAATCATTCGATTTTTAGCACCTTTCTATTGTTGATCGTCGTGATAATAATCGGAGATGGCGCCATCCACTTCGACCGTGTCCGGCACGCACAGGAAGATGTCGGTCCCAATGCGCTGAATGTCCCCGCCTAGTGCATAAACAGTGCCGCTCAGGAAATCGATGATCCGGAGGCCTTGGTCCCGTTCAATGCGCTGTAAGTTGACCACGACGGCCTGTTTTGTTTTCAAGCTCTCCGCAATATCCTGCGCTTCCGCATAGACACGCGGTTCCGCCAAGCTGACTTTTGATGAAGAAGCAGATGAATTCTGCAAATTGACTATATTCTGCACGGTAGGTTCCTCCAAATTCTCACGGCGTTCTTTCATTGGCTTTGGTGCTTTCTTCTGCGGCTGTTCGGCAGCTGCTGCCGGGGCCGGCTTCTCATAACGCTGCACAGGACGCTGCTTGCGTTCTTCCTGGACAGGATCTTCCTCGTACTCATCCAGGTAAAAGAAATTCTTGAATTTATCCTTCATGCTCATCTTTCCGCCTCACTTTCCGACCCTACCAATGCGGTCCCGACGCGGACAAACGTCGCGCCTTCTTCAGCCGCAATCAAGTAATCATTCGACATGCCCATCGACAATTCTGTGCAAGGGGCGTGCGCCCATTTCTTGGCTGCAATTTGCTGCTGCAACTCTTTCAATCCTTTAAAAGTCGCTCTCAATAAAGCTTCATCATCTGTGTTCGGTGCCATGGTCATCAAGCCGACCACACGCACCTTATCGAATTCCTTCAAGGATTCGATAACAGCAGGAACTTCCTCAGGAGGAAAGCCGCTTTTGGAATCCTCACCGGAAACATTGACTTGGATAAAGCAATTGACAGGCTGATCGGCACGTTTTTGAATTTCTTTCGCCAAACTCATACGGTCCAGGGAATGAAGATAATCGATGAGACCAATCACGTCCTTGACTTTCCGTGACTGAAGCGTGCCGATATAATGCCAAACGACATCGCCTTTGATCTCCCCGTGTTTCAGCTTGAGGCCTTCCGGACGGTTTTCGCCCAGGTGGCGGATACCCGCATCAACGGCTTCCTGTGTTCTGTCGATTCCAACTTGTTTTGTGACTGCGACGATTTCAATGCCGCTATTGATTTCATTTAATGTATGGGCCATTTCTTCAAATATCGGTTTAATCGCTTTCATCTGCTCACAACTTTTCTATAGACGTTCACTTTATTGTACCAAGCCAAAGCAAATTTATCAATTCAGCCCGGCATTAAAACAATAAAGACAGCTATTTTTCAACGAATTTATGAAGGAATCGTGGCAACCGACTTTTTAAAAACCTCCATGCCCTCCTAAAAGAAAAAACAGCTGCCGAATCGGCAGCTGTTTTCGTATTAACGGCGTTTTTGTCTGTTGCGTAGGAATGTCGGGATGTCCAACGCATCTTCACTTTGCTTATCCTGGCGCTGAGGCTCCTGGTTGTAATAAGGAGTTTGCTCTTCGCGGCGCTGGGACTGTTCTTCGCGGCGTGCTTCACGAATAGAAGGAGCCGGGTTTTGCTGCTGAATCGACTGAATGCGGTTTGCGTTCAATCCAGATCCGCGTGGTGCGCGTCCAGCAGGGTTCAATTGTTCTTCGTTGAATCCAGTAGCGATAACCGTGACGACGATTTCATCTTTCAAGTTATCGTTGATAACGGAACCGAAGATCATGTTCACTTCTTCATCTGAAGCGGATGCGACGATATCGGCAGCCTCCTGTACTTCATACAAGCTCAAGTTCGAACCGCCAGTAATGTTCATCAAGACGCCTTTTGCCCCATCGACAGATACTTCAAGCAATGGGCTTGATACGGCTTTTTTCGCAGCTTCGGCAGCGCGGTTTTCTCCTGAAGAGACACCGATACCCATAAGCGCTGAGCCTTTGTTCGACATGATCGTTTTCACGTCGGCGAAGTCAAGGTTGATAAGGCCAGGAACCGCGATCAAATCAGAGATGCCTTGTACACCTTGGCGAAGGACATTATCCGCTTCACGGAATGCTTCAAGCATCGGCGTGTTTTTGTCGACGATTTCGAGTAGACGGTCATTCGGGATGACGATCAATGTATCGACTGATTCTTTCATTGTCGCGATTCCGCCGATAGCCTGAGTCGAACGCTTGCGGCCTTCGAATGTGAACGGACGAGTAACGACGCCCACTGTCAATGCGCCAAGTTCTTTAGCGATACCTGCGATGACCGGTGCAGCACCCGTACCGGTGCCCCCGCCCATGCCGGCAGTTACGAAGACCATATCGGCTCCGCGCAAAGCTTCTTCGATTTGTTCTTTGCTTTCTTCTGCTGCTTTTTTCCCGACATCCGGGTTAGCGCCGGCGCCAAGTCCGCGTGTCAATTTTCCGCCGATTTGCAGGCGTGTTTCTGCTTTCGAAAGGTTCAAGGCTTGCGCATCTGTGTTGACAGCGATGAATTCCACCCCTTGAACTCCATGTTCGATCATCCGGTTGACTGCGTTGTTTCCGCCGCCACCGACACCAATGACTTTAATTACGGCTAATGCATCGATATTTGTATCAAATTCCAACATTCTTTTTCCTCCTAAGATTGCTCAGCTTTTGAACATAAGCCGGACACAATGATGATTTTAT
The DNA here is from genome assembly GCF_018283455.1 of Planococcus sp. MSAK28401. Lineage (NCBI taxonomy): Bacteria > Bacillati > Bacillota > Bacilli > Caryophanales > Caryophanaceae > Planococcus > Planococcus alpniumensis. The sequence continues at coordinate 2,155,226 of NZ_JAAMTH010000001.1, forward strand.
TCAAAAAAACGATCAAACATTTTTTTGGCTTTGCTTACGACACCTTCGTTATCCTGTTTCGGTTGTTTCGGCTGTTTTTGCTTTTTCGGCTGCTGCTCCACATACTCAGGTTTCTGCGAATGTGCAGCTGCTGAACTATGGCCGACGTTTCCGTAGAACAAATCTTCTGCGTAAGCGTATTGGATCAATCCAACCGCTGTTGTATACTGCGGCTCGCGAACTCCGATAAACTCAGGCGTGAACAGGCGCACCCGCGTTTGGAGAATGCTTCTTGCCAGTTCTGGAAGGCCGTCCATTTTGGCCATCCCGCCTGTCAATACGACACCGCCAGGCAGCTCATCGATGCCAAGGCGATATAACTCATCCAAAATCAATTCGAAAAGTTCTTCCATGCGAACTCCGATTATTTCAGATATGTATTTTTGGCTATATTGTTCTCTTGAATCCGAACCGATCACCGGCACTTCGAATACTTCTTCTTCAGAAGCGTCGTCAAAGAACGCGTGGCCATGTTCGAGCTTGATTTTTTCAGCTTGCTCTGTCGGGGTTTTCAAGACAATCGACAAATCTTTCGTCACATGGTCGCCTCCGACGGGAATGACCGATGCCGCACGCAGGTGGCCATCACGGAATACTGCGATTGAAGTCGACCCACCGCCAATATCGATGCAGGCCGTTCCGTGGTTCTTTTCATCTTCCGTCAACGCATAGCTTCCGGCTACTAGCGGCTGAACATAAATCTCGCGGATTTCAAGACCCGCGCGTTCAACACAGCGAAGCACATTGTGCAAGACCGTTTTCGAAGTCGTTACCATTGTACCATCCATTTCAAGACGGATGCCGATCATGCCTCTAGGGTCTTTGATCTCGCCAAGGTGATCGACGACATATTCTTCAGGAATGATATTGACCAATTCACGTTCTGGCGGAATCGACATTACTTGTGCCGCTTCCAACACGCGTTCCAGGTCCTCATCCGTGATTTCACGGTTCTCGCTGTTTACTGCAACGATTCCTTTAACCGGCTGCAATGCCACTTGGTTGGCTGGAATGCCCAGCACGACTTCGTGGATTTCTTTGCCGATCATTCGCTCTGCCTGATCGACAGCTTTTTTGATGGACTGGACAGTTGCATCTATATCAACAATCGCACCTTTTTTAATTCCATTAGATTTGACGTTGCCGACGCCGATGACGTGCAACGATTTATTGGTCATTTCTCCGATTAATACTTTAACGGAGGAAGACCCGATATCCAAACTTACATATAATTCTGATTGACTCAACTCGTGGCACCTCCTTATAAAACTTCTCTACATTACATTCTATTGTAAAATACACACCTTGTCTAAGTAAAATAGCGAAACTTAGAAAATTTTCCTGCAATTCGTCAATTCGCCTCACCAAGCTTGTTTTTTTCGGTCCATTTCGAAAGCAAAATGCGGCGGATCACCGCAATATTCTGGAATAGCCGGACGCCGAATGCGAAAATGGCTGCCAAATACAAATCTACACCTAAATGGACACCGAGAAAAGCGAGGCCTGCGGCAAGAACAATATTGAAGAAAAACCCCGAAACAAAAACTTTGTCGTCGTATACTTGCTGCAAGTGAGCCCTTATGCCTCCAAAGAGTGTATCCAGGGAAGCAAGTACCGCTATCGATAAATAACTGGCGTATTCAGGCGGTATTTGGATATCCGTCAACAAGCCAAGCGAAATGCCCAACAGCAATCCAAGAATCGATATCCACATCCCTACTCCCCCTCCACAGCTTGTAGATGCTCCATGTTGATTTCTTTGTCAAAAGCCGGCAGCACCAATTCTTCCTGCAGCTCTGAAATAGTTATCGTCAAATCGTCTATGTAAAAATCATCATGAATCGCGGATGCCGTCAGATGACTTGCAAGTTTCCGCGCTTCCTCCATGCTCGTTGCCGTAATGCCGATTGTGAATGGCGGCGTCGAGATGGGGTCTGCGTTGACCGTGGTGTAGCCATTGATATCGCGTATTGCGGTCGTGTTGATGATACGCTCCCCTGCAATCGCTAACTCAATGCCGTCAAAGCGGTTGATTTCATTCACCAAACGAATCAATAAATCCGGCGGAATTTCCGTTATCTCGGTTCCAAGCGCAATCGCTTCAAGTGATGGGCGGATCTCGAGTTCGATTCCCGGCCCAGTCACTTGCGAAAAACCAGCGGTGCTCCGTAAATCTGCAACCGTTTCTTTCAAAACCGCTTCCGGGTCTTGAGTCGCTTCGTCGCTATACTTGCCAAGTGTGTCTTCAAGCAAACTGATTTCTGACAGCAGTTCCGAATAAAGTTGCTTTTCCCTTGATAATTGCTGGCGGATTTCCCACGTATCGCGGGAATCCCGGCTATCATCCGTATTTATAGTATTGTATTGTGTCGCTGTCATAAAACCGATAATAAAAAGAATGACCGTAAAACGGCCCGTGATTCGTTTTTGCATCCTCATCCTCCTGCCTCCAACTCCGACAAAAGTGCCGGCATGCGGATGACTTGCCCTGAATCAAGCGTAACAGTGAGGTTATCGTTGACGAGCTGATCCTGAACGCCGCCTGACAGCTGCATGGAGGCAGTCAACACCTCTGGACTGCCGATCGCTTCGATCATGAATGGCGCAGGATGCTGGATGCCGTCGACTGTGATGACAGGACCCGTGCAGACAATATGGGAATTGCCGTGAATCCGCTGCCCATTCACTGCAATCGCCTCGGCTCCGGAAAGATAAAGTTCGTTGATCACTTGAAATACATGGCTTTCATGGACAATATAGTCGTTCGGATTCACATTGTCAGCCGTGTAATCGCCGTCCTGCAAAGTCACTTTCAAACCTTGCCCTTTAACCGGAACAAGCCCGAGGAAGCGTCTCAACTCTTCTGCCTCCCGGGCGTAAACCATATAATTTTCCTCGCCATCCACCACAGAGCGCTCAAATTCCTGGACAGCTTTTTGCTTATCATCCAGCTCGTCGCGCAATTCTTTATTGCGCTCTTGCTGTTCGATCAATTCTTTCCTGTATTGTTCTTTTTGCTCGAAAAAACTGGCTCCCGTGAAATTACTTTCCGCTTCCTGCTGGTTCGACAAACTATACGAATAGGCCATGATAAATCCGAGAACCAAGAAAACGAGCGAGAAGACGATCGACTTGCTGATGCTTTTGCGGTCATTGTTCTTCGATGTTTTCAAGTTCCTCACCCGCTTCCGCCAATCCGAACACATCGTTATAGGAACGGAAATAGATGCCGACTTCCATATCGATAATGCCTTTGCGGTCTTCGAGTTGGGCGGTGACAGAAGGATAATAATTAATCTTTTCTGCCAAAGTCGATAAAATCGCCTTGATTTCGTTTCCGTCATTCATATAAATCGTGATGTAATCCGCGCGTTCCCGTTCCGTATCCAAAATGACTTGAGAGATGAGATTTTGCACTTCTGGGTCAGTTTTGACCAACTGCTCAATTAGCGCTTCACGTTTCGCTTCATCTTCGAAATTCAAAAAGATCGGTCCTTCCACGACGCTGATCGGCTGGTTGAGCACGACACCATTCGACAAGACCACCTGGTAGCTATTGCCTTGATCCAAATACCCCATCTCGACAAATTCCTCGATTTCGATTTCAACAGAGCTCAGCCATTTCTTTTCGACAGTTGCCGATTCGACCCATTCGAGCGATTCGATTTCTTGTTCAATCTCTCCGCTGTCAAATGACCACATCGAATCCCCAACTGCCAAAGTGCTGGCCTGCTCATAGCTCTCGCCATCGAATAATTCAGCGCCTGTCACTTTGATGTCACGGATCTCGCTATAAGTGGACTGGCTGTATAAAAGAATGAACAGCAACGAAAGAAAAACGGTCAATAAAGCCGCAAACTTGCGGTTCGACCTTTTTCTGCGCCGCTCCCGGAGCGTTGGTATGCGTTCTTCGATGTCTATAACTTTGTCCATAACCGCCGCTCCTTCGCCTTATTCGTTCGCTTCTGTATATTTTCGGGCCGCTTCAATGAACGCATCGCCCCGAACTTCAAAACTTTCGTATTGATCCCAGCTCGCACAAGCAGGAGACAATAGGATCGTATCCTCTGGCGACGAATTGCTGACCGCTTTTTCGACAGCATCGTCCATCAAGCCGGCTTTGATAATGTTTGGGACATGGCAGCTTTCTGCAAATTCAGCAAAACGATCCGCCGTCTCGCCGAAAGTGACAAGCACTTTCACGCGGTCCATGAATGGGCGCAATTCTTCTAAGGAATGCTGGCGTTCCAATCCGCCTGCAAGCAAAACGATGTTATCGTTGAAAGCTTCTAGCGCACTTTTGGTAGCAAGTTCATTCGTTGCCTTCGAATCGTTATAAAACCGTCTGCCTTGCCATTCCCCAACAAATTGTGAACGGTGCTTGACCCCAGTGAAAGAAGTTAGCACGCGGATGATGGTCTCTTTCGTCCCTCCGGAAAGAAGTGTCGCCGCAGTGGCGGATAAAATATTCTCGAGGTTGTGCTCACCTGCCAGCATGATCCGTTTGCGCTCGATTAACGGTTCGCCTTGCCAATAAATATATTCGCTGTCTGCGCTGATGCTTTCTTCTGTACGGCCTTTCAACGTGAAAGGAACACCTTGTGCTTTAACTGTCTTGGCATGGTCCACGAGCATCTGCTGATCGGCATTGTAGATGAAATAATCTTCAGCTGTCTGGTTTTCCGTGATTTTCTTTTTCGATCCGATATAATCTTCCAACGATCCATGATAATCCAGATGCGCTTCATATAAATTGGTGATGATCGAAATGTGCGGGCGGAAGGATTCCGTCCCTTTTAGTTGGAATGAAGAAAGCTCTGTGACGATAACGTGGTCAGCTGTCGCTTTTTCTGCCACGCCGCTTGCCACTGTGCCGATATTCCCTGCAATAAGCGGTGACTTGCCGTCCTGGTTGAGCATATGGAACAACAAAGTCGTCGTTGTGGTTTTACCGTTCGATCCTGTAATGCCGATAAACGGCGCTTCGCTGATGCGGTAGGCCAGCTCAATTTCCGTCCACACCGGAATGCCTTTTTCCAAAGCTTTCTGGATCAGCAGGTTTCGGTAAGGAATCCCTGGATTCTTGATGACAAGTTCAAAACCTTCATCCAATAAATCTTCCGGATGGCGCCCGCAAATGACAGTAACGCCCAAATTTAATAGCTCCTGGGCTTCGGGATTTTCTTCGAAGGGCTTGGAATCATTGACCGTTACGAATGCCCCGAGTTTATGTAACAGGCGGGCAGCTGTAAAGCCGCTTTTCGCCAATCCGAGTACAAGCACTTTCTTTTGATGCAATTGCGGCAAATCTTTCATTTACATGACCTCCAATAAAACGGCAACCGCGGCACTGATGAAACCGACACCCCAAAATACGGTGACCACTTTCCATTCAGACCAGCCGCTCAATTCAAAATGATGGTGGATCGGGCTCATTTTAAATATGCGTTTTTTCCGTAGTTTAAAACTTCCGACCTGCAAAATGACAGAAGCGGTTTCAATGACGAACACCAAACCAATCAAGAGCAGGAGCAATTCCTGTTTCAATAGGATCGACACCATGGCTAACGCACCGCCAAGAGCCAAAGACCCTGTATCGCCCATGAATACTTTTGCTGGGTATTTGTTGAAGATGAGGAATCCGATCAATCCGCCTGCTACCGTAAACGTGAACAAGGCAATTCCGGTTTCCTGCTGGACGATTGCCAGTATGCCGAACGCAGCAAAAGCGATGGATGCCGTTCCTGCGACAAGCCCATCAAGCCCGTCCGTCAAATTGACGGCGTTTGAGAAGCCGACCAACCAGAACACGATGAACAAGACGTATACCCAGCCGAGTTCGATGGATGCATCTGTGAACGGAATGCCCAGTGCCGTATTAAATTCGTTTGCACGCAGCAAAAAGAATGATAAAACGGCAATGACGATTTGCGCCAGCAACTTCTGAAGCGAAGTCAGCCCAAGATTGCGCTTAAGCACCACTTTGATGAAATCATCCAAAAATCCGATCAATCCGTAACCGAATAGGACAATCAATAATATGACTACTTGAGTACTCAATTCGCCATTGAAGGCGGCCACTAAGATGACCGTCACGATAATGGAAATCAGGAACACCAATCCGCCCATCGTCGGTGTCCCCGTTTTTTTCAAATGTGATTCCGGACCTTCCTCGCGAATGCTTTGCCCGAATTTCATGCGTTTCAATAGCGGGATGAATACTGGCATCAATGCGACGGTCATGATCAATGCGATCCCAAATCCAAATATACTTATACCTTCCATAAATAGAGCTCCTTTAAAGACGAGTACACTCGTTCATTTATTCGTTTTCATTATCCACCGGTTGTTCCGTTTGTTCTGCTGCTGGTTCTTCTGTTGCTTCTTCCGCTATTGGTTCTGTTGCGGGTTCTGTTGCTTCTTGGCTTTCCGCTCCAGCTGGATCCGTTTCAGTCTGTTGCTGTGCTTCTTCGGCATTCAGCGATTGCTCCGGATAGAATACTTCTGGCGGCTGCAATTCGATGATAACAGATTCTCCCTTTGCAGGCACTGCGCCTTCAGCAACGCTTTGCGTCATGGCAAAGCCTTGCCCTGCGATTTCAAGAGGCAATCCACTGAGCGCCTGGAATGCCAGCAGTTCACGTTTTGACCAGCCTGTGAAATCTGGAATTGCCGTGGTGCCGCTGGTTCTCAAAATGATGTTTTCACCGGCCAGCAATTTTTCACCGGCTGCTGGGTATTGATCACTTATTTGAGAATTATCACCAGCAACAACTGGGTTCACTCCCTTGGCTTTCAACTGCGAAACCGCCTCTTCCATGGCAAGTCCTTTGTAGTCTTCAATTTCAACAGTCTTTGCTTCCACAGAATTCTCAGGTGCAATGTTCAAATACTTCAAGCCATTTTCCATGACGGACGTGAAGATTTTTGAAACCGGAACAGAACCATATTCATCTGCAGGCAATTGAGGCTGCTGCACGCCGATATAAATTAACAATTCCGGATCATCTGCCGGGGCCATTCCGAGGAATGAGAACAAATAATTATTCCTGCCCGTCATGTAGCGGTCGTCTTCTCCAGGAACTTGCGCTGTACCGGTTTTACCGGCGACAGAATAATCCTGCAATGCGAAGCCTTGCGCAGAACCAACTTCCGAAGTGACAGTGGAAGCCATGATTTCACGGACTTTTTTTGCTGTTTCTGGTGAGATCGGTGTACCTGCTTCTTGAGGTTCAGATTTCACGGTCACGTCGCCTGTATCAGGATTCTTGATTTGATCGATGATATATGGCTTCATCATCGTGCCATCTCCGGCCAGCGCTGTCGCTGCCTGGATCATCTGGATCGGCGTAACCGTCGATCCCTGTCCATAGGAAGTAGTTAATTTATTGATCGGGTATTGATCCAGAATCTTCCCTGCCGCTTCATTCGGCAAATCGATGCCGGTTTTTTCGCCGAAACCGAATGCATCGATGTAATTCATGAAATTATCCGCGCCGAGGCGTTCAAGCAAATAGCCCATCGATACGTTGGAAGAACGCTGGAAGCCTTCAAGGAATGTGATGCTTCCCCATCCACGGCCGCTGTTGTGGTCGCCGATCGTGCGGTCCAACAATGTATAGGTTCCGGAATTATAATAAGCATTCGGATCCCATTTGCCTTCTTCGATAGCAGCTGCCAATGTGAAAACCTTCATCGGCGAGCCAGGCTCAATCGTTAGCTCAATACTTTCGTTCAACCAGTTGTCGGATAAACCTTCGCGCGTGTTTGGATTGAAGGTCGGGCGCTGAGACATGCCGAGGATCTCGCCGGTATCCGGATCAGCGATCACTGCGATCATGCGTGCCGGGTTGTATTCCTCCTGGACACTCGACATAGCATCTTCCAGAAAGTTCTGAAGCGTGCGGTCCAGCGTCAATTGGAGATTGGACCCGTCGACAGCGGGAGTGACCGCTTCTTGGCTATTCGGCAATAGATAGCCCCATTTGTCGGTATCGAACTCCATCTTGCCGTCTTTGCCTGTTAGGACTTCATCGTGGATCGATTCCAAGCCCATCTTGCCTTTTGTCTTGACTTGGCCATCCTCTAATTCTTCTTTCATGGCGAAGCCGATCAGATGGGAGGCGAATACACCGTTTGGGTAAAGGCGTTTAAGGTCCTTGACGAACAATAAGCCCGGCAAATCTTTTTCTTTCATCTCGAGCATCTGGGTGTGGCTGATTTCGCGTCCGGCTGCACCGAACTCCACTTGGTGACGGTCTTTTTCGATTCCATTCTCCAAAATGCTTAACAATTCTTCTTTCGGCGTACCCAATTGTTCAGACAAGTACGCCGCTGTTTCCTCGGCATCGATCACGTGGTTCGGTTTTTCAGGATTCGTCGTCATCGATTCCTCCAACACCGCCACTAATCTATACGTTAATGTGTCTTCTGCAATAATTTCCCCGTTGCGGTCCAAAATTTTTCCGCGTTCTGCGGTCAGTACTTCTTCCTGGCTGTATTTGGCAGCTGCTCTGGCAGCCAATTCCTGCCCTTCCACTTTGCCCGTCGCTTGAATTGTGATTATTCTGGCCATTAAAAGGAAAAAGAGCCCTGCAAATAGTAAAAATAGCAGAAAGGCTCCTCCTTGAAAACGAAATTTTTTCTTCATTGTCCCGGCACTACCTTTACATTTCGCTCATTTAATTTTAAGCCGTAATCCTTTGCTTTCGACCAAATGCGCTCATATGAAGACAGTTCACTTACTTGCACGGACAAATCGGTATTTTGTTTCGTTGTTTCATTGATTGAATTTTCAATTGTCTGGATTTCCTGCGTGGAAGCTTGGATTGTCGACTGATTTTGCAAGACGAGCAATGCACACATGATACAAACAGCCAGGAAAGCTGTGTAAAGGATTTTTTCGCCTTTTGTGATGCGTTTTTTCTTTTTTGCCGGCTGTCTATTCGGACTTTGCGGAACGGCCGGCTGCTGGATGTAGGTTTGGGTTCTCGCATTCAACGCCATTTAAACACGTCCTTAGAGTTTGATTTTCTCCGCAATCCGCAACTTAGCGGAACGCGACCGATTATTATGTGCCAATTCTTCTTCCGATGGCAGTATTGGTTTTCGTGTAATTAATTTCAATTTTGGTTCTAGCCCATCCGGGATGACCGGCAAGTTCGGAGGCAGTTCCGGAAGCGATGACGCTTCTTTGAACAACGCCTTTGTCAAGCGGTCTTCGAGCGAATGGAAAGTGATGACGCTGATTCTTCCGCCGATAGCGAGCATGTCGATCGCATCCTGCAAAGAAGTTTCAGCAGCCCCGAGTTCATCATTAACTGCGATGCGGATCGCCTGGAATACGCGTTTTGCCGGATGGCCGCCTTTACGCCTTGCTGGGGCCGGAATGCCGTCTTTGATGCATTCCACCAGCTGCGCGGTCGTTTCGATCGGTTGCTTGTCCCTGGCAGCTTCGATTTTACGCGCAATCTGCTTGGAGAATTTTTCTTCACCGTAACGGTAGAAAATGCGTACCAAGTCTTCGAAACGCCATTCGTTCACGACATGGTAAGCGCTCAGTTCCGCACTTTGGTCCATACGCATGTCGAGCGGTGCATCGTGATGATAGCTGAATCCACGTTCCGGCGTATCGAGCTGAGGCGATGAAACGCCCAGATCGTACAAAATGCCGTCAACTTGCTCGATTCCGCGGTTTTCCAGCTCTTCCTTTAAATCCTTGAAGTTTGCATGGATAAAAGTGATCTTATGTAAATGGTCTTTCAGTTTTTCTTTTGCATGTTCGATTGCTGTTACATCCTGATCAAAGCAGTACAGATGTCCCTGATCGGATAGCTGCTGGGCCAAATATTCACTATGGCCGGCACCGCCGAGTGTACAATCTACATATATGCCATCAGGACGAACGTTCAGCCCATCGACAGTTTCATGCAGCAAAACTGTAGTGTGATTGAACAACCCAGTCCCCCCGTTCGTTAATTAAAAATCAAAGTCAGTTAAGTTTTCGGCAATTTCATTAAAGGATTCTTCGGATTCTTCGAAATACGCTTCCCATGCATCTTTCGCCCATATTTCGAACCGGTTGGAGACGCCTAGAATGACGCATTCTTTTTCGATTTTGGCATATGACAAAAGGTTTGCAGGTATATTGACGCGCCCCTGCTTATCAAGTTCCACTTCCTGGGCCCCTGAGAAGAAAAAACGGGTAAATGCGCGTGCGTCTTTTTTCGTAACTGGCATTTCTTTTAATTTCTCTTCAATTTTATTCCATTCATTCATTGGATAACCAAATAAGCACTGATCCAGGCCTCTAGTGATCACAAAATGCTCACCAAGCAGTTCACGGTATTTTGCAGGAACGATTAATCTGCCCTTAGCATCAACATTGTGTTGAAATTCGCCCATGAACATGCCTTTCACCCCACTTATTATAATTAATGTACCACATTCCCCCACATGCCACCACTTGTTTTTGAAATATTTCACTATTGTTACAGCATTTCATCTCAAAGAGTTTACTTGACATAAAAAAAGCCTGCATATGCAGGCTTTTCCAAGTTAAAGAATGACAATTTTGTGGGTAACATCATATTTCATCGGCAGCGCTAGTAGGTCTTCCACTAAAGCTTTGCCATATTGGTTCAGATATGGGATCGGGTTATAAATTCGTTCCTGCAACCCTGATTCCGGCAATAAAGCATTTTCGATCGCTGCGAGTTGGTTGAATTGTGTGCTGTTCTGGATCGCCACTTCGTCTTGCAGCTTGTTTTTCAGAAAATCAAGCTGAGCCAAGTGGATGCGCAAATTCTTCTCAGCCAGAGGCGTAAGCCCGGCGCTGACCGCTGTAAAGCGGCCAATCAGTTCTTCGTATTCTTCAGTTAAACTGTTTTTGACTTTATCGATTTTCGCTTCCGTCTCGGCGTCTCTTATGTGGTCGAATAGTTCATTGCGCAGCTGGGGGATTTTCCGCTCAACGACGACCTCTTCGAAACTTAAGTCCCGTTTCTCCAACAGCGCCGCAGTCCGGCGGTCAATCAAGCTGACGCTGAGCCTTGGCATGACGATCGGCATCTCCATTCCCATGACTTCGAATGCGCCTTTTAACGCCGCCCAATATGCGATCTCGCCTGGACCTCCGACAAAAGCCAGCACCGGAAAGACGAGATCCTGCATCAACGGCCGTGTCACAACATTATTGCTGAGACGCTCCGGCTCATTCTTGGCAATTTCCAAAAGTTCCTGTTGTGTATAGGTGAGCGCCGTATTTTTGACGACAAAACGGCTTCCGTCCCGCTCAAGCAATAAGCGTTCGCCTTCGATCGTGATGAAGAGATGCGCCGCTTCCTCTTTGGCATCGATCCCTGCTGTATAGCCATCTTCTTGAAGCGCCGTTTCAGTTTCCACGACCGTTTTCGCTATCGCTTGGCTATTTTCAACGATCTTTGAGAAAAAGCTTGATTCATAAACACGCAATTGTTCGTAGGCAGCGTCAATATAAAGCAGGCCTTCTTTCTCGAAGAAATGGTTGAGCAGGCTCGCAAAAAATGACGTGAATGTATCAGATTTCTCGAGATGGGCGAATACTAAGGAATGAATTTCCTTCGTATGAGCGGTTTCAGGTAAGCTGCGGAAGTATTCTTCCAAAAACGACTCGATTTCATCCGCTTTAAGTGGCGCGTGTGAAGCAGCGCATTTCCCGAGTTTGGCATGCGGGTAATTCAGTTTTTCGACACGCCCGTTCGTTTCCCGGTAAATATGGCAAATCTCTGCCAAATCATGATCCTCACCGGCGATCCAAAACACTGGCACGACCGGTGTATCCAGTTTTTCAGTAGCTTCTTTCGCCAATAAAATCGAAGAAATCGCTTTGTGCACCGTATACAATGGACCGGTCAATAGGCCAGCCTGCTGGCCCGTCACGACGACCGATGCGCCTTCTTCGAAATACGCCAAATTTTGCTTGGACGCTTCAGATATGCCGAAAGGCTCCATATAATTTGAAATGATGGATGACAGTTTTTTTCGGTCGACCGGATGGCTTTCAAGGTTTTTAAGCCTGTTGCGGGCTTGTTCCAAAGAAGGCTTATAGGAAAAGTATTGCACTATCTTTTGTTCTTCGTTCGTATAATCAGCCATCAATTTGGAGGATGGCGGTATGTATTTCTCCTTTAATTTCATGAAGTTGAATCCCCTTTTCGCTTTACATTCAAAGACTACTATAACAAAAGGAGGATTGCTTGAGAAAAAATCCGCCTAGCGGAATGATTGAACTGCTAAAAAGATGAGGCCGGCAAGCCAAGTGACTGCATAAATTGCCGATAAAGCCAAAAAACAAATACGCCAGACTTTGCGCAGGAACTTGATCACTTCCAATTCCTTTTGAGTCTTCCATTCACGGATCAGCAGAATAATCGCAAACAATAAAGCCGCCATGAAGATGAACGGCTGAATTCCTAAGCCAAACAGCAATTCGATCGATGCCGGCACTGAAAAGAACAAGAGAAAAGCCGTAACATCAGCCGCGATGCCGAGCGCCTTGCGTTTTTGGGATTTATAGGTCAATGCGTAGACAAATAAAAACAAGATAAACGGGATGTATAGCAATACGTTCCCGGCAGTAGATATCCATTCCATCAGTTTTCCTCAACAGTCTTCAATAAATGATAGAACGCTTTGAATAAAGGCAAATCCAATTTCGAAATCTGCAGGATGTACAGCATCAGTCCATCCACATCCATTGGGTCCCCCGCCACGCGGTCTGCAAGCATGGCAGATATTTCTTCCGGACGTGATGCGCAATAGGCAGCGACGCGCTCGATCGGCTGCAAGCTTTCGATTTCCGGAAATGCCAAATACATCTCGTTGTACAGATTGCGGAACAGTTCGTAGGCATTCGGATCGGTGATCAAACGCCCTTTTTCGATTTTCATCAATGCCGTCAACGGGTTAATGAGGCTATCCCTCAATAGCTGTTCGAACAACCGATTCTCGATATCCTCTGTCCACTGAACCTTCATTTGATCCACTTTCGTGAGTGGTTCGAATTGTGCAGGCTCGCCTTTCAACACGCCAAGGCTGAGCTGAGGCGTTTTCGTATACTTTATTTCATGCGCATTAACTTTGACTGCATCGCAATCCAATGTGGCAGCCGCGATTTGGCGATGTGCCAATAAACGGGCTTTTTCGATGTAGAGCATCCCTTGCTGGACAAACACGAGCGGATTGCTCGGCCGGCGAATTTTCAACAACCTTAATATAGGCGGCAATTCTTCTGAATGAACCGTAATAAATATATATGCATCTGGGTCCACCTGTTCAAAATCGGTATAAACGGCGATTCGCTGTTGTTCTGTTCCACATATGAGTCCATGCGCGTTAAGCTCCGCGGCTTGTTCTTCATTCGTGATGATCAGCTGCACATCGCCTTCTTTTCTTAGTAGATGAGCCAGCAGCAATGCCTGGGCGTTTCCGCCGATAATTGCGAATTTCATGGAAACCCCTCCTTTTTTTCAGAGCAATCGTAGGCAGCAGACGCCGCCTTGTCTTGAGCGTCTGCTAAAAAAGAAGCCTGCCTTATTAGGCAGACTCCACGTCTATTACTCATTATACAGGAATGATCGGATGTTTTCGATATGGCAAAGGCAAATCTTTCGATGCATAAATCGATAAGCGCTTGGACAACTCTTCGCGAAGTGCATACGGCGCGACGATTTCATCGACAATAAGCTCTGATGCCAACCGGTAAATATTAATTTCTTCTTTATATTCCTGATGTTTTTGCTGGACGTAAGCAAGTCGTTCTTTCGGGTCTTCAATTGCTTCAATCTTGTTGGAATAGACCGCATTGACTGCCGCTTCAGGGCCCATGACGGCAATTTGTGCTGTCGGAAGCGCAATGCATACATCCGGCTCAAAGGCAGGACCAGCCATCGCATACAAACCAGCGCCATATGCTTTACGCACGACGACTGAAATCTTCGGCACAGTAGCCGCACTCATTGCAGAGATGAACTTAGCGCCGTGGCGGATGATGCCTGCGCGTTCCACTTTCGTGCCGATCATGAATCCAGGCACATCGGCTAGGAACAAGAGCGGAATCGAGAAGGCATCGCATAGATTGATGAACTTGGCGCCTTTATCGGCAGAATCCCCGAACAACACGCCGCCTTTTACTTTCGGCTGGTTGGCGATGATGCCGACCGCTTGGCCGTCGATGCGCGCAAGGCCAGTGATCAATTCCGGCGCAAACAGCTTTTTGATGTCGAAGAAGCTGTCTTCATCGATCAATTGGTCGATCAATTCATACATATCAAACGGCGCGTTCTGGTTTTCCGGAATGATCTCTTCCAGGCTGCGGCCCGCTTTTTTCGCTTTCGCTTCGAGCACTTCAGGCTTGCCGGCAAAATTCGCCGGGAAGAATGCCATATAGCGCCGCGCTTCCGAAATCGCTTCTTCTTCAGTGGATACGAGAACATCGCCGACGCCGCTCACGGTACAGTGCATGCGGGCTCCGCCCATTTCCTCGAGCGATACTTTTTCACCGATGACTTTTTCAGCCATGCGAGGTGAACCCAGATACATCGAAGCATTTCCTTCAACCATGATAACGATATCGCAAAACGCCGGGATGTAGGCCCCGCCTGCAGCAGATGGGCCGAACAATAAGCAAACTTGCGGCACCATGCCGGACATACGCACTTGGTTGTGGAAAATGCGCCCAGCGCCGCGGCGATTCGGGAACATCTCCAATTGATCGGTGATGCGGGCTCCTGCAGAATCGACCAAATAGAGCATCGGCACTTGCATCTTTTCAGCCGTTTCCTGGATACGGATGATTTTCTCCACAGTCCGTGATCCCCACGAGCCTGCTTTAACAGTGGAATCGTTAGCCATGACGCATACCGTTTCACCATTCACTTTGCCGATCGCTGTCACGACGCCATCTGCCGGAAGATCGCCCGCTTCCACATTCGCGAAACGCCCGTCTTCGATATAATCACCATCATCAAAAAGCAAATTCAAACGGTCTCTGACAAATAGTTTATTGCTTTCTTTCAATTTGTCATGGTATTTCTCTTGCCCGCCCGCGAAAATCTTGGAAAGCTTTTCTTCGAGCCTTGTATTATATCCTGTTGTTTCAGTCGTTTTCGTCATTTCTTCCACCCCTTTGGATTCAAATGCCTTATTCGCCGAGCGTCACCAATGTGTCCCCTTCGTTGACAAAGCTGCCAACCTCCACATCGACTTTTTCAACGTTTCCGCCAAATTCCGCTTCTACCGGAATCTCCATTTTCATTGATTCAAGGGTCATGACGGTTTGTCCCGCGGATACGGAATCCCCTTCGGATACTGCAATGTTCAAGACCGTTCCGGCCATAGATGCTGTTAGTTGTTTCATACTGTTTTTTCCTCCTTTTGTTGTGTAAGCCACTGAGCCAATACAGCGGTCGCATAATTTCCTTCTATAAATGGTTTGGATTCAATGAATTGGTCGAAGAGCGGCAAATTGGTCTTCACGCCTTCAATCGCTGTTTCATCAAAGAACTTCCTGGACTTCTCCAAGACCTCTTCTCGCGAAGCTCCTGTCAAAATCACTTTGGCGATCATCGGATCATAGAATGGCGTCACTTTATTGCCTTCTTCGTATCCAGTTTCAATGCGGGCGCCAGTGCCCCAGTTTAAGACAGCTAGCGTCCCTGGTGACGGAAAGAACGTTTTCGGGTCCTCCGCATAGATGCGGTACTCGATCGAATGGCCGTTTGAATGGATCGTATCTTGCCCAGGCAAAGTTTCGCCCCTTGCCACATTGATTTGCCATTCGACGAGATCGACGCCTGTCACTTCTTCTGTAATCGGATGTTCCACTTGCAGGCGGGTATTCATTTCCAGAAAATAGAAATCATTATTTTCATCGACAATGAATTCGACTGTCCCAGCATTTGTATAACCGACCGCTCGGGCCGCTTGAACGGCTGCTTCGCACAACTTGGTTCTGGCGGATTCTGGCAAATCCGGTGACGGCGATTCTTCAATGACCTTTTGGTTGCGGCGCTGCACAGAGCAATTGCGCTCATACAAATGGACGATATTGCCCGACTCATCCCCAAAAATCTGAACTTCGATATGGCGTGCATTGGCAATGAATTTCTCCAAATAAACGATATCGTTTCCAAAGTACGCTTTAGCACGGTTTTTCACCGAATCAAACTGCTGAGTGAGCGCTTGCTCATTTTCACACAGCACCATGCCGATGCCGCCGCCTCCCGCACTCGCCTTCAACATCAGCGGATAACCGATCGCTTTCGCTTCCAAGACAGCCGCATCAATGTCTGATACCCCTTCAGCTGTCCCAGGAACGACCGGCACGCCGGCTTGTTTCATCGTGCGCCGGGAGCCGAGCTTATCGCCCATCGTTTCGATGACTTCCGGTTCCGGGCCAATGAAGATCAGTCCCGCTTGTCTGACTTTGCGCGCGAAATCCGCGTTTTCCGATAGCAGGCCATAGCCTGGATGGATCGCTTCAGCGTTGCGCTTTACCGCTTCCTCAATGATTTTATCTGCTTGTAAATACGATTGCGCGACCGGGTTCGGGCCGATCGCTGCCGCTTCTGTCGCTTCACTCACATAAGGCAGATCCCCATCTGCCTCGGAGTGGGTCGCGATGGTTTCGATGCCGAGGCGGTCGCATGTGCGGATGATGCGCCGTGCAATTTCGCCTCGGTTGGCAATCAGGATTTTTTTCATGTATGAAATACCCCCTAAGTTTTCTCCCTCCTCTAGCATATACGAATTTTGTAAGCGATTTCAACTATTGAAAAAAATATTTTCCATAATGTTCCGTCTGTTCGCTTCATTCATAAGAAGATGGCATTGTTTTCCCATATAAAAAAAGACCCCTTAGGAGCCTTATTTTTTGCTTTTATTCAAAAACCCATCCACGGCTTGATGATGGGCTTCTTGTGCCCACAATCTGGCGCACTCGTGGATCTCCTGATCGACCCGCTGCTTTAATTTCGCTTCCTGCCATTTACGTATCGCAATCTCTTTATACGCACGATGCACGGACGGCAGCACACGGTTCATCGATGCCAGAAACTGTTCGATATCTCCGTCCTCTTTGATGATGGCACTGGCCCAGCCGTTCTCAAGCAATTCACCTGCCGAGTAGGCACGCGCATCACTGAGCATCTTCAGTGCCGCGTCATGCTTCAAAGTTTCAAAAAGATAAGTGCCGCCTCCCCACCCGCTCGTGATGGCCAGCGTCCCTTGAATAAAGCCGCATTTGGCGTGGCTCTTCACCAGCCGGTAATCGCACGCTGTCGCAATCTCACAGCCCCCGCCGACCGCGGTGCCGTTGACGAGCGCAATGACCGGGACGGGGATCGTCTTGATGCGATACAAAGCTTCGCCCATGCGGCTGAGCATCGGCCAAGCCTCCTGTTCTGTTTTCAGTTCATGGAACACAGACAAGTCGCCGCCTGAACAAAATGCCTGCTCGCCTGTTGCCGTGATGATGACATAGCGGATGTCTTCTTCTCTGGCACGTTTAGCGAGTTCTTCAAACCCTTCCATCACTTCGTTATTGATAGCGTTGCGGATATGGGGACGGTCGATCGTAAACGTCATTACCTGATTTTTGGTTTCGATTATGTATGCCATGTTTTGACTCACCTCTGGCTCTAGTTTACCTGTTTTTCGGCAAATGAAAAAGGTTATCCGGAGCCATGGCCTCCAGATAACCTTTTTCTAAGCAAATACTGTTTTATTTGCTAGCTACTACTTCTTTGCCTTTGTATGATCCACATGCTTTGCAGACATGGTGAGCCAATTTACTTTCGCCACAGCTTGGGCACGCTACCATACCAGGTACGGAAAGCTTGAAATGCGTACGGCGTTTTCTTTTAGCGGTTTTGGATGTTCTTCTGAACGGTACAGCCATTGGTGACACCTCCTTACAATGATTCTATTCATCTGTCTGATCGAAATACTTGGCTAAATCAGCCAGTCTTGGATCCGGTTTTGATTGTGCTTCTTCCTTCTCGGCCTGAACTTCTTCGTCTGACAAATAAGACCAGTCGTTGCCGCCTTTGATGACGGTTTGTTCTGAGTCTTCCTTGAAGACCTGTATAGGGACTTCAAGGGCGATCAGCTCTTCCAATATCGGCTGAAGATTAATGACTTCAGTCGTTACCGTGTGGACATATTCGTCCTCGCCTTCTTCACGGCCTTTTTCAGACCAATCGAAGATTTCCACGGTGTCGATGCTGATCGGGTATTCGACATCTTCCCAAGTTCGTGCACAGGGCAGCGTAAGCGTCCCTTCAAGATGGAGCATGCACGTCATTTGTTGCGAACCAATCGTACAGTGTCCTGTGACGTGTATAGGAGATACGGCGCGAATATCGCTATTGCGCTTTTTCGCCTCATCCAATTGAACATACTGGTCAATTGGCATCCCGTCGTTACGATACTTTTGTAGCTGTTGAATCGCTATTTTCATAAGTAATCACCTCAAGACAACAAAGTTGATTATATAATGTAGAACAAACGATGTCAAGAAAAAATCTTGTCACTATAATTCGCTCATCGTTATACTAGAACTAATCATACCAAAAGAAGGTGCTGTAATGAAAGCGACAGGAATCGTTGTTGAATATAACCCTTTCCATAATGGCCATTTGCATCACGCGGCAAAAGCAAAGGAACTGTCAGGCGCCGATGTGGTCGTCGCCGTTATGAGCGGCCAATTTCTCCAGCGTGGCGAGCCGGCGTTTGCGGACAAGTGGACACGCACGGAAATGGCACTGTCGGCTGGCGTCGACGTGGTCATCGAATTGCCCTATGCCTTTGCGACTGCCCAGGCTTCTGAATTTGCACGCGGCGCCATCGAATTGCTTGATGCAGCAGGATGCTCTTCTTTTTGCTTCGGCAGCGAACAAGGCGAGATCGAACCATTCCTGAGCACCTTGGAATTATTGGGCAAAGAAAGAGAGCAATACGAAAAAATCATCCATGACAGGGTCCAAACGGGCATCAGCTACCCGAAAGCGCTCAATGAGGCTTACCTTTCTTTAACGAAAGGCAGCAGCCGGTATGCCGACTTGACCAAACCGAACAATATTCTCGGGTATCATTATATAGAAGCCGCCCATACAATCAACAGCGCGATGGCACCGCTTACGATCCAACGTATCGGTGCAGGCTTTCATGATCCATTAGAGCCCGGCGTCGCAATCGCCAGTGCGACCGGAATCCGCAATGCCTTTTTCGAAGGCGAAGAGCTCGGGGAGCTAGCGCCGTATTTACCGTCGAGCAGCATCCGCTTGCTCGAACGTGTTCACGCGGAGCAGCAAGGATTCGTCGATTGGCAAAGATTTTATCCGCTGCTGCGTTTCACGATTTTGCGCGAAGGGCCAAAAGCACTTGCCCGCTTTGCCGAAATGACGGAAGGCATTGAAAACCTGATCCACGAGTCGGCAAAGCGCTCGGAAACGTTCGAAGTATTCGTCAACCGGGTGAAAAGCAAACGCTTTACCCGTACGCGCATACAGCGCATGCTAACCCATATCTTTACCGGCTACACACAGCAGGAAGCACAAGCTGCCAAACACCCTGAATACATCCGCTTGCTCGGCATGACGCAGAACGGCAGGCGTTATTTGAATGAACGAAAAAAAGCCATCCCGCTCCCTGTCATTAGCCGCGCTGCGGATTTGACTGGAAATATGGGACAGCTTGATATCCGTGCATCAACGCTTTACCTTCAAGCAATCGGTTCCGACTCATTGAAAAAAGAATACACGACACCGCCTATTTATCTTGGCGATAGTTCAGACAAATAATCAAGGGCCGCATCGATGTCCGTAACCGGGACAATATCCATCTCGGTGCCGATTTCTTCTGCCGTTTCCACCGCGACATCAAAATTGCTCGGCCTTTCGGATTCGCCCTCGTTGTCGGGTGCGAAGAAAACATCGATGCCTGCACGGTCTGCTGCAATGACTTTTTGGTCGATCCCGCCGATTGGCCCGACCGTACCGTCGCTTTCCATTGTGCCGGTCCCGGCGATGTCGTATCCGTGGGTAATGTCCTCATCGAGCAATTGATTCAGGATTTCCAAGGTGAACATTAATCCGGCGGACGGCCCGCCGATGGTGTCGGAATCGATCGAAACGTCCGGAGTCGTTTCGATTTCTTTGTCTTCCACAAACGAAATGCCGATGCCTGCACGTTCAGGCTCTGTCGGCAATGGGGCCAATGTGACTGTTTGCTTAATCGTGCGTTCATCACGCTCGATCACCAATTCCACTTCATCTCCCACCTTTTTGGTGCTCAAATAATCAAGGAAATCTTCCATCGAACCATAAGCTTGACCATCTATTTCCAACAACCGGTCGCCCGGCGACAATAAACCCGCAGCCGCCCCGTCTTCCAGCACGTTTAGGATGAATACGCCGTTGCTCGATACTTCATAAGGCTTCCCTGCTTCTTCAAAGGCCACTTGCAGCGCATTGACCTGTGAATCAGACATCAGCTTTAATTGCCTTACATTATATTCCTCATCGCTTTCATGGGGGCTTCTCACTTGTTCCGGGTCGAGCACCTTATAGCCTTCCTGAAATTGCGCCATGATATACAAAGCTGGAGTCGCATTGAACATCGTCACGGTCATCAAGCTGAGCGTACCTTCGTCGCCTTCATCCCGTCCTTCGACCTCTACTAGCGGCGATAGTTCGTATGCGTCGCCCGGTCGTGAAATGTAAGCATCCAGCCGGTAGGAGCTGACAAACACGACGAGCGCCATCACCAGCACAAAAAACCATAGTTTTTTATTTTTCATCGCATACCCTCTCCTTTTCGTTCGAACCACAACAAAAAGCCACGTGTCACGTGACTTATTTGAATTTTTCTATTAATGCTTTTTCCACAGCGTCCGGCACCAGCCCCGAAATATTGCCTTGATATTTCGCTACTTCTTTGACGATGCTCGAACTAAGGAATGAATATTGGTTGTTTGACACCATGAACAATGTTTCAATGTTTTCATTCAAAAAACGGTTCATGGATGTGATTTGCATTTCGTATTCAAAATCCGACACGGCCCGCAAGCCACGGATGATCGCATTCGCTTTTGCTTCCACCGCATAGTCAATCAGCAAGCCGGCGAAAGAATCGACGGTCACATTCGGAATGGCTTGTGTCACTTCTGCAATTAAAGCCATCCGCTCATCCACATCAAATAATGGATTTTTCGACGAGTTGTTCATGACCACCACTTTCACTTCATCAAAAATCGATGATGCCCGTTTGACGATATCCAAATGGCCCATTGTAATCGGGTCGAAACTCCCCGGTACTACTGCAATTTTAGTCAATGCGTTCTCCCTCTTCCCCCTGGTAACGGTAAATTGAAATAATAGTATTCCCATATAATTCCTTTTTAAAACGGACGCATCCGGCAGTTTCATCCGGCAATTCGATATCGCGCTCATGTTCGCAGACGATGATCGCGTCGTCCTCAAGCAAGCCGAATTCAACCGCTTTTGCCATCAGCCCATACGCTTTTTCCATATGGTAAGGTGGATCGAGAAACAGCAAGCGCGCCTTCACTCCATTTTTCTTCATGGCTTTCAATCCGCGTTCCGCATCGGCGCGGTACACTTCCGCTGATTCTGTCAACTTGGTTTTTTCCAAATTGGCCTGGATGGTCTCCACGGCTTTTTTGTCTTTATCGGTAAAAATCACATGGTTGATACCGCGGCTCAAGGCTTCGATTCCGAGCCCACCGCTTCCGGCAAACAAATCCACTGCCGTTCCGCCATCAAAAAACGGGCCGATCATATTGAAGATGGATTCTTTTACTTTGTCAGTCGTCGGTCTCGTCGAATTCCCGGGAACCGCTTTTAAAGGCAGGCCTTTCGCCTGTCCTGCTACTACACGCATACAATCGCCTCTTACTTTATCATTTTAGTACTGCAAATACCGCCCTTAATGTTAGAATGGATTCTGGAAAGGACGTGTTTTAGATGATACAACGTTTTATCGAACTTGGAGAAGGGTACGGCGATATATATGAACTTCGCCAATTGATGGAAAGCAATCGAGAACGGTTTATGCATGGGTTCGTTTTCGTTTCAAAAACAAAAGACGGCCAACCCGTCGTTTCCATCGCCGCTGCATTCCGGCCAGCCCCAGAAGGCAATTTCATGCCGATCTATCTGTGCCGAGAAGGTGTACCGGATGGGTCAAAACGATTGGCCGTGTTCGAGGATGCGGTCAAGGAGATGGGCCATGAGCCGATTCGCATGGACGTCAAGCATTCTTCACAATACGCAGACACCAAACTTTATTTCGGCCATCTCATCGCCATTCTCAGGCTCAACCATTATATTCCGCCGATGCAATGATCACAAGCCGATTTTATAATCGTATTCTTTCGCTTTATCAGGCTTGGCATTTTCATATTCCGTCTTAAGGAAAGGGCGCTGGGACTCCAGCACTTTCTTGACATACGGCAGTTTAGATAGTTTTTCTTTCGTGGCTTCGATTTTGTCCTGGTCCATATAGACGACGACATATTTCAATTTGCGGGAAATAAAATGGACGTGTCCATACTTCCGCAGCGATTTTGCTTGTTTTAGCTGATGCACATAGACAATCAGACCTTGGCGATCATGCATATCTATCCCTCTTTTCTAAACTCTAGAATACCATAGGTCTAAAAAAAGCCGCAACCGAATAAACTGACAGCAAGTGAAGCCTTCCGCTATAATGTGGATACTACCAAAACAGGGGGTTATACATATATGGGTAAGAAAACGAAAATCGGCCTGGCCGCAGCTGCTGTTGGCGCAGCGGCATGGGCCGGCTCAAAAGCATTTACAGAACCACAGAAACGGCCGCAAAAAGCGGTTCTTGATTATCAGCACCCGATTGTCCTGGCCCACCGCGGCGGCAGCTCGCTCGCACCGGAGCATACGATGGCAGCCTTTGACCGTGCCGCAGAACTCGGCGTACACGGGTTTGAAATCGATATTCGCATGACCAATGACGAAGAGATCTTAGTTTTCCACGATGAATTTGTCGACCGTACTTCCGGATCAGCCGGCCGCGTAGCCGAAATGACACTAGATGAATTGCGTGAGCTTGATCTCGGCTACCATTTCGTCGATGACAAGGGTGAAAATTCATACCGCGGCAAAGGCGAAAAAGTCGTCCTGCTTCGTGATTTACTGGAAAAATTCCCACAGATGTACGTCAATATCGACATCAAAGACGCACCTGATACGTATGAAGGCAGTTTGGTGCCATCGAAACTGTGGCGTCTGATTGAATCACTTGGTGCGGAAGACCGTGTCGTCGTCACCAGCTTCTACGACGAACAAATCGACCGCTTCAATCTATACGCCCAAAACCGAGTCGCTCTCGGCGCTGGAGAAAATGAAGTGCGCAAAGCTTTCACTTCCTTCAATAGCCAATTCGGCCATCTTTATACGCCGCGTGCGGATGTCGTGCAGATTCCGGTGAAACATTCGGTATTCCGCCTTGACTCTGCACGGTTCATTGCCTTCCTGGAACGACTGAATGTCCCGGTTCATTATTGGGTCATCGACAACAAGGAAGCGATGGAAAAATTGATCAACGCCGGAGCCAAAGGCATTATTACCGACCGGCCTGATATCGCTATCGAAATGATTTCGGCACTAGAAGAACAACGCTAATAAAAAAAGTGCAACCCGGTGGGGTTGCACTTTTTTTATTATGCGGAACAGGAACAGCCGCCGCCTGTGCCGCAGCCGCTTCCACATGAGGAATCCGAAGAAAAGAACGGATTGCTCGAAGGGATCTTAACGGCTTCCGACACTGACCGGCCAAGGATGAAACTCACTTGGTCCATCAAGTCCTGCAGCTCATTTTCCGCGAGCCGCAGCTCGGCCACCTTTTCATTGAGGTCCAGCCGGCGTTTATCCACGCGGATTTGCTTCATCACCCGTTTGTAATCCGGGTGGTATTTGCCAAAGCGCTGCACTTCCTCGTACAGCTCCTTCAGCCTGGCGAAGTCATGGATCTCCTTCGCCAATAGTTTATCGCTATAGACAGAATCATAGGCATCGCGGTATGTCGCAGCCTGTTCTGATTGCAGTATCATTTCACTCAGCTCGTCCGAAGAGTCAGTTATACCGACCCATTCGTAGGTCATGATCACTTTGCATTCCTCCTCTACGCTTCCATCATAGCAGATTGTTTTCCAGATTCATACACTGTTTATTCCTGAAAATAGCTGAAAGTAAAGGCTCGCCCTATTGGCTTTCATAAACGCCGGGATCCTGTTTTAATAGGATCTGGCTATAATACTTGCCGAATACGCCGACACCGACCTGGTTATACTGTGTATTCAATAAAGTTTCCCTATGGCTTGGCGAGTTGAACCAGCCATGCAATGTCTCAGCTGCATCGTAATAGCGTGAAGCCGTGTTGATGGCCGCCAGATCGAATAGAATATCCGCACCTTGCAGGCGAGCTTCCAAATCGGATACTTCCATCTCTACGGAAGTGAATTCCATGCGCGCCATTTCCTCACTCGTCTGCTCGGCCAATAAACTGATGCCGACGTTCTCCTTAACTAAGGAACGCTGATGGCGAAGCCGGTAGACATTGGTCAAATCGACCAATTGTTTTGCATTGGCATCATCAATCGACCGCTGCAAAGTCGATGATGGCCTTGGCGTCACCAATAAATCTCCCGAATACATCATATCGTAAGGCTGGTGGCGGATGAGCGTTTCTGCGTCCATGAACCTGACTGCCTCTAACTGCTGATCTTCTGCATCGATATACAATTGTGCATAGAGATCTTCAAAACTAACCAATATCCGTTTATCCATGTCCTGCTCGCTCAAATTAAAGGTATAGGTATTGGTGCCGTATTTCACAGTCACCTCGTTCTCAACGATTGTGAACCTGTACAAATCGGCTAGCGTTTGCCCGATTGTGTAAGGCTCTACATCCGTAGACTCCCCAGCTGCATATACTTGGATAACGCGCCCTTCCTTCACCCCGACCATGACAAAATTGGAATACGCGGCATCGTACACCCACCATTCATACCCAAAAGCAGATGGCTCGATGCGGTCGGGCTTGCCATGCTCTGCCAGCCATTCTTCCGATGACTCTCCGATATGTACGGAAAGCCCGCTCGTCGGCCGTTCAATATCCATCGCCGAATCCGTCAAATTATCGGCTGGCAAAGGATCCGCCGGCCGCGGAGCTTCCAGCAATTCATTTTCACTGATTGACGGGTCCAAGTAAAACAGTCCAATTAGGACAATCGCCAAGAAAATCATGATGCGTAACAAGTCCTTCACTGAATCAGCTCCTGACACCCATTTTCCCCATTATAACAGCCGCCTGCATTCTGACACAATCTAGCCATTGCATGTACCTAAAATATGATCTATTATTAAAGGAGCATTCAGTCTTTTTTTGTTATAGAGGAGGAGATCCCATGTATTTTGAAAATACAGGACTAGAGAACATCGAAGTGGATATTACATTGCTTGAAGACATCATGAACAAGCATGGCTTAACGAAAGAAGGCCAGTGGGATTATGAGCGTGTCACTTACGACCGCAAATTCATCGTCCGTGAAGGCACTTATTACTTGCGCGTTTTCGCTTACGCAATCGATGGAGACGTCGATGCCAACGATGCGACTATGCGTGTCTTGAAGCCGGTCATCGGCAAGCATTACTACCCGCACGGCATTGAATATGGTGAAGACGAGCATTTCCCGGATCACCTATTGAAAACTGGCGCTGAAATTTTGGCTTCCATCAAAAAAGAAATTTCCGAGTTCGAAATCAAAGCGTAAAATCTCCGCAGTTCAATACGAACTGCGGTTTTTTTAAACAAATGCTTTTTTCGTTTAATTTCACCTAGCCAATTGAAGGAGGTTTATTGTGGGCAAGTGGTTTAATAAAAAACTGGCAACGCTGTTGCTGGTCATCGCTATTGTGGTTTTAATCTCTATATACATATTGCCGATTGCCGTTCCGCTGATCATCGCTTTGCTCACCGCCATCTTCCTCGAACCTTTTGTCAAATTTGTTCAGAAAAGGTTCAAATGGCAACGCAAAGGTGCAGTCATCACGGTGTTTATTCTTTTCCTCGTCATTGCTTCGGGCTTGGTTTACTGGATTATCACACAGTTGGTCGGACAAATTATACAATTCTCAAAAATGGTTCCAGAGTATACAAATTCCCTCTCACATATGTGGGGTGAAGTGGAAGCCTTCTTCCTGCGCTCTACCGCCGAAATGCCGGTGGAAGTCGTCAATTCCTTCGAGACGGAAATGATCGCTTTTGCAGAAGGCATACGCGACTGGATCTTAACATTCGTCAATTACGATACGGTGACCAATTTATTGACGGGCATCCCTTCTTTTTTGGTCAGCTTTATCGTCTTCCTCATTGCCTTGTTCCTGTTCATGCTCGATTTGATGGATTTGAAAGGCATGCTATTCAACCGCCTGAAGGAATCGACGGCTGAAAAAGTGCGCTTTATGAGCGCAAGGCTGAACAATGTCGTCTTCGGCTTCCTGAAAGCCCAATTCCTTGTCAGCTTGATTATCTTTGCAGTTTCATTGATCGCCTTGTTGTTCATCGCGCCGGAATATGCTTTGGTCATGTCGCTCGTCATCTGGGTCATCGACTTCATCCCGATCCTCGGTTCGATTATCGTATTGACCCCTTGGTTCATTTATATGTTCATTGTCGGCGATATCGTCCAAGGAACGCAGCTTGCGATTTTGGCCTTAGTGCTACTGGTCATCAGAAGAACAGTCGAACCGAAAGTGATGGGTACCCAAATCGGGCTATCCCCCCTTGCCACATTGATCGCCATGTTCATCGGCCTTCAATTGATCGGTTTTCTTGGCTTCTTCATCGGACCGCTACTGGTCATTCTCTTTACTTCAGCACGTGAAGCCGGCATCATCAAAATGGAGTTTAAAGTTTAAAATGCAAAATAAAAGCACTGAGCAAATTATGCTCAGTGCTTTTTCAGAGTGTGGAAGAAATCTGAAATCGCTATAAATGAAAAAGGAGACCGCTTATTCCACATTCAAAAATCAATGTTCTATGCAAGTATTTGGAGAAGCGCTCGCTCGACTCCTGTGGATCAGCGAGACGACCGAGACCCCGCAAGCAGCGTAGCGGCTGAGGAGGCTTGGGCGCGAGCCCACGGAAAGCGAGCGATAAGCTTCGGAAAATACGGTGTCTAACCTTTCTCGAAAACCGAAAAAGCACTGAGCGAGTTACGCTCAGTGCTTTTTTTATCCACCCAGAATCGCTTTGAAAACCGAAGTCGTGTGTCCGCCTTCGTAGAATACATAAAGCAGTAAATAAACGGTAACTCCTGTAATTGCGGTGAAGAACCACACAACACTGGTGAATGGGCCGATCTTGCGGTGTTTGTCGAGGCGATTTTTCAATCCCCAATAGATGGTCACCAGCCCCATTACCGCCCCGATCGTTGCGAGCGTGATATGGAAGATCAGAAAGACGGTGTAGTAAATCTTCAGCTCATCCGGTCCCCCGAATGCTGTGTTTCCGACAAATAGAGTGCGCGAGACATAGATGATGAAAAACGTCAGCGCAGCGGCCCCAGCGCCAAGCATCACTTTTTTATGTGCTTCGATGCGGCGTTTGAGAATCAAGTTCCATCCGATCGCCACCAATATGGCGCTCAAGACGATAAAGAATGTACTGATGGTTGGCAATAGCGGCAAATTCATTTAATTAAACTCCTTTTGGGTCATTGCCCATTATGTCTGAAATACGCCATATCTTTGCGGTCTTGCAAAACTTTAGCGGTAATCTCATCGGCATTGGCTGTTTCATTTTTGAGCCATTCATGGAAGACCAGCCAAATGAATACGGTGAATACCAATTCCTGGATAATCTTCATTGTAATACCGCCAGTGCGTTGGTCTTCAATCAGCGACATGTTCGTGAAGAGTTCGGGGCCTGACAAGTTCAGCTGGGCCAATGTCCCTGCAGGTACGCATAAAGCCATCGCCTGCATCCAAGCTTCCCCGTCTGAATACGTTGCATAAAACGGTGTCGTGCTGAAAATGATCAAAGCACAAGCTGGCGTCATCAAAACGCTCAAACCGAATAAATAGCCCAATTTCTTGAGTCCGTGGAATTTATGCATGCCTTCTAGATTATTGACCACCGGCCACCAGTAAAGAAGTGCCGACACGAATAATAAAGTGCTGACGATGCTGTGGATCAGCATGTCCTGCTTGACGAAATCGAAGACAAGCGGCAAATGGTAAACGGAGAAAAACAAACTGAATAGCAGCAAGGCAATCAAAGGCTTTGTGAAAAACATGAACAGAGGGTTGATGACGGGTAACTCGATGAATGCCCGCCAAATATATGAAGGAATCCCCATGATCACCAGAGGGGCAGCCAATAGCAAGAGCAGCGCCATCTGAACCATATGCATCGTCAAGGTAATATGGCCAAGCAAGTCGACCGGCGAGCCTTTCAGGATGTAGATCAGGGCCATCCCTGAAACGAAGAGCAATGCCTGTTTGGTTTGAAGCGGTTCACTAGCAGTGAATTTATGTCTCCACTTAGTGGTGACCAGAAAATATAAAAGCGTAATCAGTACGAGAAATCCAAAATACCAGGGGCTCCATAACGCTTCGAAGCCAAAAATGCTTATTGGCATTAGACCGTACCTCCTTTTCCTTAAGTAACCTCATTATATAGGGGTTATCACGCTATATCAATGAACGAATCATGACATTTGCCTCTTCTCCCCTGCGTTAAAACAGAAAAACACTCCGGACTTGAAAAGTCCGGAGTGTTTTTTTGATTTTACCACCAAACGATAGTGACCATCGCAAGGACCGTCAAGAAAGCGACAAACATGCCGCTGAACATGAAGAATGCCATCATGCCGTGGCCTTTATTGCTCATGTGCATGAAATTATAAAGCTGAAGCACTACTTGGATTGCAGCCAATAACAAGATAATCGGCACGATCAAGTAATTCGAAAAATCTGCTGCTACTACAGTGAATGCGATTAGCGTCAAGAAGATCATCATAGCGAATGATGTCAACTGGCTGCGCATCTCGGTAGCGCGTTTTCTCTTGATAAATTCAAATTCTGCTCTGGATCTGTGAATATCGTGAGTATCGTGTGCCATATTAACCGATCACTCCCATCAAGTAGACTACAGTGAAGATGAACACCCATACTACGTCAATGAAATGCCAGTAAAGAGCGGCAAGGTAGAACTTCGGCGCATTGTACATGTTCAAGCCACGTTTAGCGTTACGGAGCATCAACGCGATGAACCAGCTAAGCCCGAAGACTACGTGCGCCCCGTGCGTTCCGACTAACACATAGAAGGCGGAACTAAAGGCACTATTGGTAAAGCCAAAGCCTAGATGAACATAATGGTTAAACTCATAAATCTCCAAGCCTAGGAACGCAAGCCCCAAAAGCACGGTAATTCCGAGCCATGCCTGCATTGCCTTGAAATTATGATTCTTCATATGATACATCGCGTAGACACTTGTCAACGAAGACGTCAAAAGAATCATCGTCATGGCAAAAACAAGCGGCAGTTCGAACAAGCCGGAAGCGGAAAATTCCATTCCGCTTGGGCCTTTATCTTTCAACGCAAGATAAGTTGCGAAGAGAGAGGCGAAGGTGACGGTCTCAGCTGCCAGCAGCAACCAGAAACCAACGAACTTGTTCTTCCCTTCGAGCGTCGCCGTTTCAGGATGATCGGGCCAAGTTTGTGGGGTATATCGTTTATTTAAGTCCACCTTTTTTGCCTCCTTCCAGCGCTCTTGCTTCTCTTTGAATGCGTTCGTTATCCGCAATCAATTCTTCTTTTGTTACATGGAAACCAAGGTCATCTTTCAAAGAACGCACAAGCATTGAACCGAATGTGATCGCAAGACCGCCGATCAATACAGGAAGCGCCCATGCATGCCCATCCATATGGTACATTGCGCCAAACGCTGCAATGAACATGCCGAGTGAGATGACGAAAGGAATGAATGATCCGTTCGGCATGTGGATATCGCCGAGTGGCTCAGCATAGACCATGCCTTCTTTATTGCCTTCCATTTTCTCGATCCAATACGGGTCAAGTCCACGGACAAGCGGTGTTTGTGCAAAGTTATAGAATGGAGGTGGTGACGGGATTGCCCATTCAAGCGTACGTCCGTCGCCCCATGGGTCGTTACCGACGCGTTCGCCCTTAACAACTGTCATGACGACATTGACGAGGAGGATGATAACCCCGATTGCCATGAGCAAGGCACCAGCCGAGCTGATTGCGTTAAATAGATCCCAGCCTTGGTCTGCTCCGAACGTATAAACGCGGCGAGGCATCCCCATAAGACCGAGGAAATGCTGGATAAAGAATGTCAAATGGAATCCAGTGAAGAAGAACCAGAACGTCCATTTTCCAAGTTTTTCGCTCAACATCGTACCGAACATTTTCGGCCAGTACAAATGCGTACCTGCCAAAATTGCGAGCACAACACCACCAACGATTACGTAGTGGAAGTGGGCGACGATAAAGTAAGAATCGTGCAATTGGTAATCAAGCGGCGCAATTGCCTGCATAACGCCTGTTACCCCACCGGCTACGAATGACGGGATAAACGCAACTGCGTAGATCATCGGCACTGTGAAGGAAATGTTTCCTCCCCAGATCGTAAGTAGCCAGTTAAAGATTTTAATACCAGTCGGAACTGCGATGATCATCGTTGCAAGGGCGAAGACCGCGTTTGCTGTCGGTCCAAGACCAACTGTAAACATGTGGTGAGCCCAAACCATGAATCCGTAGAAACCGATCAGGATTGTCGCAAAGACCAATGCCGTGTAACCGAATAGGCGTTTGCGGGAGAAGATCGCAAAGATTTCAGAGAAAATACCAAATGCTGGCAAAATCAAGATATAAACTTCCGGGTGGCCGAAGATCCAGAAGAAGTGCTCCCAGATAATGGTGTTACCGCCCATTGTTACATCAAAGAAATTAGCCCCGAACAAGCGGTCGAATACCATGAAGAAGATACCGACAGTCAGTGGAGGGAATGCCAAAAGAATCAACGCGGACGCTACGAAAGTCGTCCAAGTGAAAAGCGGCATTCTCATGTACGTCATACCCGGAGCACGCATATTGATGATCGTAACAAGGAAGTTAATCCCTGCGATCAATGTACCGAAACCGGATATCGTCAAACCAAGCGAGTAGAAATCGATTCCGTGGCCTTCAGAGGCAAGTGCCAAAGAAGCATAGTTTGTCCATCCTGCATCCGGTGCCCCGCCCAAGAACCACGAAAGGTTCAAGAATACGCCACCGAAGAAGAATAGCCAGAACCCAAGTGAGTTCAGGAAAGGAAACGCCACATCACGCGCACCGATTTGCAAAGGTGAGACGGCGTTCATGAATGCCAAGAGAATCGGCATCGCCGCTAGGAAGATCATGGTCGTTCCGTGCATTGTTAAAACTTCGTTATACGTTCCGGCGCTGAGGAAATCGTTTCCGGCTTTCATAAGCTGAATCCGGATCATCATCGCTTCTACGCCGCCGACTAGGAAGAAGAATCCGCCGGAGATCAAGTAGAGGATCGCGATTTTCTTATGGTCTACTGTTGTTAAGTAGTCCCATATTGTAGCGCCGAAACCCTTTTTCTGAGAGTTAGAACTCACAATAGTTTACCTCCTTTTTTAACTTTTACTCTTCAACTTTCAAGCTCATCAAATATGCAGCAAGTGCATTCAGCTCTTGATCGGAAAGTTCTTCGCCATTATTCAATGAAGCTGCGTCAGGCATCAAGTTGCCTGGCTTGTATTGCTGAGGGTCAGCAATCCAGTTTTTCAATGTTTCTTCATCATGCTCCATGAAACCGGCGATTGTTGTACGGTCACCGAAGGTTGTTAAGTTTGGTCCAACTCCTGTTGGCGCACCAGCACTGTTAACTGCGTGACATTGAATACAACTCAAACCATCTGGGCCAAATAGTTCTTCACCCTCTTGAGCAAGTGTTTCAGTAGGAGATTCTTGTTCTTCTTGCATTGCAGCTACCCATGCATCAAAGTCTTCGCGGTTAAGCGTTTTGACTTTGAAATCCATCAACGCGTGGGAAGGGCCGCAAAGCTCGGCACATTTACCGAAGTAAACGCCTTCTTCAAGTTCTGAAGATTCTTTATCGAATTCCAAATAGAAGGTGTTGACGTTTTCAGGGTTGACGTCGAGTTTACCGCCAACAGAAGGAATCCAGAACGAGTGCTTAACGTCTGCAGCAATTAAATTGAAGTAGACGCGTTCGCCAGTCGGGACGACCAGTTCCTGTGCAGTTCGAATTTCCTGTTCAGGATACTCGAATTCCCACCAATAAAGTTTGCCGGTTACATTGACCGTCAAGTTTTCAGCCGCGCCGTCTTCATCCTTTGCGTCCATCGCCGTGACATCAGCCAAGTCGAATGTTGAATAGACCGTCGGAACAGCAAGGATCAAAAGCAGGACGATTGGAATGGCTGTCCAGATAAACTCAAGACGCGCGCTTCCTTCGACTTGTTCAGGAATCATGTCCTCCCCTACTTTTGAACGGCGGAATTTCACAATTGCCAATACATAGATGATAGTGACGACGATAATAACGAATAACATGACAATGGATGACAAAATCAGCAAGTTGAACTGATCTTGTGCAACCTTACCAGCCGGTATCAGCGTCGAGATCTCTTCGCGCCCGCAGCCTGAAAGAAAAACAAGCAAAGCGGTCATCAATGCGAAGAGGCGCCATTTCTTAGGTCCTTTCATCATAGCTTTTCATACCCCTCTCTGAATAAAATGTTTTACAGTTAAGTAAAAGAGAAATTTAGACGAATACTGCGAAAATGATCATCGAGACAAATAAAATCGTCATATAGTTCAACGAGTAGATGAACATTTTCTTCGCCCATTTCAAATCATCCGCTGCTTTAAAGCCTTGTATCGCAAGGACAAGCCATCCGATATTCAAAGCTGTAGCTAAGATGATAAAGCCTATCCCAAGTTCCATAAGCAGGAACGGCAATGGGAAAAGCAGTAAAACCCATGCAAGCATCGATTTTTTTGTCCGGTGGAATCCTTTGACCACCGGAAGCATCGGAATATTTGCAGCCCGATACTCTTCCGTCCGTTTCATGGCAAGCGCATAAAAATGCGGCGGCTGCCAGATGAACATAATCAGAAACAGTGCCCATGCGCCCGTACCGAGCGTCGGCTCCACCGCAGCCCAGCCGATTAGCGGCGGGATTGCGCCGGAAATGCTGCCGACGATCGTGTTGCCGACATGCCGTCTCTTCGACCACATCGAATAGAGCACAACATAAGCCAAGATGCCGGCGATTCCAAACAGACCTGCTGAAACAGAAGCGGAAAACAAAAAGAGTTCGCCTATAACGATGAAAGAAATGGCGAGTGCCAAGACAGCGGATGGCTTGAACCGGCCCGTAACTGTCGGACGGGCTCTTTTGCTAGCCATCAATGGGTCAATATCTGTGTCGATATAATTATTCATCGCCGCTGACCCCGCAATGATCAATGCCGAACCGACGATGGTGTAGACGAGAATATCCATATGATCAAGGAAATTCTGATCCGAAAACTGGAAAGCGAGCCACAGTCCCGTAAAGACGGTAATTAAATTGGAATTCACAATCCCAATCTTAATAAGTGCCAGAAAATCTTTAGTGAACGTGCTCGATTCTACAGCATCGGTCGGTTCTGCAGACAAAGACCGGCCGTTTGACATATAACTCCCTCCTTTCAAAGTTGTAAGCATATTCCGCTAACCATAACTATATCTAAAATCCAGCTTGTTTTCTACATATTACTGAAATTTCCTGATATAAATGATGATTTCACGTAATTGGTCTTACAAATATTCATCTCTAATGATACAGTAGCCTCCTCGTTATTTTAAGATAGAAAAAACGTTGTTTTTGAACAGTTTGTGAAGGTCGCTATTATTATGTCCAATTCTTGAAACTTTAGGCGAACGCCCATTTCTCGTTGTATTTTAAACGTAGTTTCGCTATCATCGAGTATGCAGGTAATCGTTAACGCTAAAAGTTTTTCTAAAAAAAGTAGGTGGCATTTTGAAAAGCAACATTTATATAAAAATATTCGGTGTCTTGGCATCTGTCGGCATGCTGCTCATCCTCCTCGGCGGGGCTTTGGTGACCAAAACCGAGAGCGGCATGGGGTGCGGCCGCAACTGGCCGGACTGCAACGGCAATTTGATTCCGCGGGAAATCACTCCTGAAGTGCTGATCGAGTTCTCCCACCGCCTGGTAACAGGAGTAGTCGGAATTTTGATCGTTGTCTTGGCCGTATGGGCTTGGCGCAAGTTCGGCCATGTGCGGGAAACGAAGTTCCTCGCCTTCATGGCTGTTTTCTTCCTCGTATTGCAAGCATTGATCGGCGCTGCACAAGTGCTATGGGGCCAAGGCGATTTCATTTTAGCGCTCCACTTTGGGATCTCCCTCCTGTCGTTCGCCGCTGTCCTGCTGTTGACCTTGCTCATTTTTGAAGTGGATCGTAAATTCGATGCGGACCGCGTGCAAATCGGCCGCACGTTGAAGTTTCACACGCTCGGCGTAGCGCTATATTCTTATGTTGTCGTCTACACTGGCGCTCTTGTCCGCCATACGGAATCGAGCTTGATTTGTTCCGATTGGCCTTTATGCCGCAATGATCAGTTCGCGCTGCCAAGCAATATGTATGAATGGGTTCAGATGGGCCATCGCTTCGCAGCTGCGCTCATCGTTATCTGGATCGGCGTGATTGCGCTCCACGCGTATCGCCATTACCGCGACCAGCGCGTCATTTATTGGGGTTGGCTTATCGCCTTTACGATCGTGCTTCTCCAAGCCACATCCGGAATGCTCGTCGTCTTGACGAAATTGAATCTGGCGGTCGCCTTGCTCCACTCCTTGCTCATCTCGATGCTTTTCGGATTGTTATGTTATATGGTCCTTCTCGTATCCAGAAGCAAGTTCATTAAATCCAAATAAAAAAATCCGGTGCGAATTCGCACCGGATTTTTTTATTTTATTTTGCTTCCATTTCAATGAGCAGATCGCCCGTTGAAATGCCGTCGCCGGCTGTTACGTAAATTTCCTGGATCGTGCCGTCAAATGGTGCTTGAACGGTGGTTTCCATCTTCATCGCTTCTGTAACCAAAAGATGGTCGCCGCGCTTCACTTTCAAGCCTTTTTCCCCGACTACTTTCAGGACAGTGCCAGGCATTGTCGCTGCGATGTGGTTCTCTTTTGTCGGGTCGGCTTTCGGTTTTGCTGCCGAATCGGTTTCCACTGTCATATCTTGAATGCTGATTTCACGCGGTTGGCCGTTCAATTCGAAATAAATAATGCGCGTGCCGTCTTTTTGCGGTTCGCCGATGGACACCAGCTTGATCATCAAAGTTTTGCCTTTTTCAATCTCGACTTCGATTTCTTCGCTGAGGCGCATGCCGTACAGGAAGGTCAAGGTATCAAGTACCGATACATCCCCGAAGGTCTGATTCGTCAGGCTGTACTCTTCAAATACTTTTGGGTATAGCGCATAGGCCAGCACTTCATGGCTTGTGACCGGGCGCTCCAGCCGCTTAAACAATGTCTCGCGGATCGCGTCGAAATCGGCAGGCTCGAGCAGTTCGCCCGGACGCACTGTAATCGGATCGCGTTCTTTCAAGATCACTTTTTGCAATTCTTTCGGGAAGCCGCCGTGCGGTTGGCCAATATAGCCTTCAAAGAACTCGATGACCGATTCAGGGAAGTCGATATTCTCTCCGCGTGTCAACACCGTTTTCTCATCCAATTCGTTCTGGACCATGAACAAAGCCATGTCCCCGACGACTTTCGATGACGGTGTCACTTTCACGACATCGCCGAATAGCATATTTACGCGGGAATACATTTCCTTCACTTCTTCCCAGCGCATGCCGAGGCCGACCGCTTTTGCCTGCTGCTGCAGGTTGCTGTACTGCCCGCCTGGCATTTCGTGGACATAAATCTCGGAATGCGGGCTGTTCATGCCGCTTTCGAAATCACTATAATACTTGCGGACATCTTCCCAGTAATGGGACATGGTCTCAAGAGACTCGATATCCGCTCTGATTTTCCGCTTGCCGCCGCTCATCGCATAGTACAGCGAGTTGGCACTTGGCTGCGATGTAAGCCCGGCCATTGTGCCAAGAGCAGTATCCACGATGTCGACACCTGCTTCAATCGCTTTAGAATACAGGTAAATTCCGTTTCCGCTCGTGTCATGCGTGTGCAAATGGATCGGCAAGGAAACCGTGTCCTTTAGTTCAGAAACGAGGCGGTACGCAGCTTCCGGCTTCAATAGGCCGGCCATGTCTTTGATTGCCAGGATATGGGCGCCTGCTGCTTCCAGCTCTTTCGCCATATCCTTATAGTATTGAACCGTATATTTATCGCGGCTCGGGTCCAAAATGTCACCTGTATAGCAAATCGCAGCTTCTGCGACTTTGCCCGAGTTGCGGACTTCATCGATGGCAACTTCCATCCCTTTAATCCAGTTGAGGCTGTCGAAAATACGGAATACGTCGATGCCAGCTTCAGCCGATGTCCGTGCAAACTCGCGGATGACATTATCCGGATAGTTTTTATAGCCAACTGCGTTCGCTCCGCGGAACAACATCTGGAACAAGACGTTCGGAATGTCTTCGCGCAATTTGATGAGGCGCTGCCACGGGTCTTCCTTCAAGAAGCGGTAAGAGACATCGAATGTCGCCCCTCCCCACATCTCCATCGAGAATAAATCACTTTGAAGCCTGGCAGTTTCTTTTGCGACTGCAAACATATCGTGTGACCGCATGCGCGTTGCAAGCAGCGATTGATGCGCATCGCGTAAAGTCGTATCCGTTAGCAGCACATCGTCTTGCTCGAGTATCCACTTTGTCAAACCTTCTGGACCGCGCTCATCGAGGATTTGCTTTGTGCCTTGTGGAACTTCCGTAATGATGTCGATTTCCGGTTTGCGCGGTGCGGCATGGATCGGTTTCTTTTTCTGCTCGATTCCTGGGAAGCCATTTACCGTCACATTGCCGATATAGCTAAGCAATTTCGTTCCACGGTCTTGGCGCACAGGGAATTTGAACAATTCCGGTGTTGTGTCGATAAAACTCGTGTCAAAATCTCCATTAATGAAATTTTTGTGTTTTACCACATTTTCAAGGAACGGGATATTCGTTTTGATGCCGCGGATACGGAATTCCTGTAAATTGCGGTCCATCTTCGCTGCCGCTTCTTTGAACGTTGTTGCCCAAGTGGACACTTTAACGAGTAATGAATCGTAATATGGGGAAATGACCGCTCCCTGGAAACCGTTTCCGGCATCCAGGCGTACGCCAAATCCGCCGCCTGAACGGTAGACCATCAGTTTTCCGGCATCCGGCATGAAATCATTCAATGGATCTTCTGTGGTCACGCGCGATTGAATGGCGAATCCGAACAATGGGATATCTTCTTGTTTCGGAATGGCAATCGTTTCGCTATGCAGCATATGCCCGCGGGCAATATGAATCTGCGCATGGACGATATCGATGCCTGTAACCATTTCGGTGATCGTGTGTTCAACCTGGATGCGGGGATTTACTTCGATAAAGTAAAATTCATCTCCCGCTACCAGAAATTCCACTGTCCCGGCATTTATGTAATCGATGTTTTTCATTAATTTAACAGCAGCGTCGCAAATTTCATTGCGTAATTTATTGCTGATCGAGTTGGATGGCGCGATTTCCACGACTTTCTGGTGGCGTCGCTGAATGGAGCAGTCACGTTCATACAGATGGACGACATTTCCTTCTGCATCACCAAGGATCTGCACTTCGATGTGTTTCGGTTTGTCTACGAATTTTTCCACATACATTTCGTCGGAACCGAAAGCAGCTTTCGCTTCGGATTTCGCACGTTCGTAAGATGACGACAATTCACTGGCGTCTTTGACGATGCGCATGCCGCGTCCGCCACCACCTAGTGATGCTTTGATCATCAACGGGAATCCGGCTTGTTCAGCAAATGCCTCTACTTCAGCCAATGATTCGACAGGGCCATCCGTTCCCGGAATGACAGGGATGCCGGCAGCGATCGCCTGGTCACGGGCTTTGACTTTATCGCCAAACATATCGAGATGGCGGGATGTCGGCCCAATGAATACGATGCCTTCTTCTTCACAGCGACGCGCAAAATGCACGTTTTCGGATAAAAATCCGTACCCTGGGTGAATGGCATCCACGCCTGAGTCCTTGGCGATGCGAATGATGTCTTCAATGTCCAAATAAGCATCGATCGGCTTTTTTCCTTTGCCGACTAAATACGATTCGTCAGCTTTGTAACGATGAAACGAACCGCTGTCTTCCTGCGAATAAATCGCAACTGTCCGAAGATTCAGTTCTGTACAGGCGCGGAAGATCCGAATGGCAATTTCTCCGCGGTTGGCTACTAAGATCTTGTTAATCTCTTTCACTCCGACGCACACCCTTTACTTTTTCGTTTTTTCGTATTTATTGAACATGGAAACATTCATTAATACTCCCATAGCTAACGATAACAAAATTACCGAAGTTCCGCCATAGCTGATAAATGGAAGTGTCACGCCAGTCAGCGGGATGATGCCCGAAAGCCCGCCAAGATTGACGAAGGACTGGATGCCGATCATGCTTGCAACACCTGCTGCGAGCATGCGCGCAAGTGGGTCGCTGGTGGTCATGGCGATCCACAACCCGCGCAGGACAACGAAGCCCAATCCGCCGATAACGACGAAGACACCCAAAACGCCGAGCTCCTCAGCGATGACCGACATGATGAAATCCGTATGGGGCTCTGGCAAATAGCCGAGCTTCTGGATGGATTGGCCAAGGCCGAGGCCGCTGAGCCCTCCAGAGCCGATAGCCAAATACCCGTTGAC
This sequence comes from Planococcus sp. MSAK28401, assembly GCF_018283455.1. NCBI lineage: Bacteria > Bacillati > Bacillota > Bacilli > Caryophanales > Caryophanaceae > Planococcus > Planococcus alpniumensis. Next base: position 2,194,289 of record NZ_JAAMTH010000001.1, read on the forward strand.
GATCTGGAAGCCGAATCCGAGTTCATCGGAAAATGGATTGAAAAAGGCGTCGATGCGCCCCATGCGCTTTTCAGTAAAAATAAGATCCTGTGCGAATACCATCATGGGCACAATGACCACTGCTGTTGCAGTGATTACAATACCGGCTAACTTTACGAAGGGCTTCAAACGCACCCCGGAAGCAGCCATAACGCACAGGCCTACTGCGCCAATAATGACCATGGAACCCAGGTCCGGTTCGAAAAACACTAAAATTAATACAGCTGTCAAAATGATAACCGGCGGGATGATCGATTCATTCAGTTTGTTGATGGACCCGTTGCGGTATTTATTTGAAAACACCCCAGCCAAATAAAAGATCAAGCCGACTTTGGCGACTTCAGATGGCTGGATATTGACGAAACCAAGGCTGATCCAGCTTTTCGCACCACCTGCCGCAAATCCGATCATATGGACCAGTATAAGCCCGGCAAAAATGACAGCGAGCACCGTCGCCATCATCCATTTTTTCTTGAAATGTTTATAGGGGAATACAGCGGCAAGCAGGAATACTGGATAAGCGATGGCCAAGTTGACCAATTGCTGTATGTAGAAGCGGTCCGGTGAATCGTTATAATAGTTAACAGACCAGGCCATGCTGGAGGAGTAAATCATGATCAGGCCAAAAATGGTCAGCGCCAGGTATGCAAAGAGAAGCGGGTAGTCTATGTACTTGCCGTATTTCTTGATGTAGGATTTCATTGTTTTTATACCTCATTCAATTGGATTCATTAGTAAAAAAACTCAAACTGGAATCGTTTGAGTTTTAGGTCATTTATTTGTATACGCGTCATGGAGGATGGACAGTTTCTTCTCCAGCGTATCCATTAAATTTTTACCGGTCTCACGTTCGATCAAGCCAAGTTTGACAGCGAAATCGATTTCCCGTGATAAGCCAAACATTTGCGTATCAAGAACTTCTTCATATAAAGGGCAGGAAGGCAATGTAAGATGATCCATCTGCACCTTGATCAATTGCTCAATTTTCTCTGCATCAGCTTTAAGGAGTTCCAGCGCTTTTTCCTGATAAGTCTGTTCTTCTGTATGTTCCATGAGGACTCCCCCATCACTTGTATTTCTGCTCCATTAGCCTGTTTAAAGTGTATCTTCTACAGTGTCAAATTGCAAGTCTCTCATGAAAGGGATTAAACCCTTTGGGAATTGTATGTGAACAGTTATACTGAAGAAGAGAGATACTATAATGGAGGGTTTTATTTATGGAATTCATCATACCGTTCAAAGGGCAAGTCACATACAAACTGACCTTGGATCCAACCGTATGGATTTTTGACGACCGCAAACTGGATCTTAAGACATTCTTCACAGAAGAGCATGTCGACAAGGATGATCTTGAAGAATACAAACGCGGCATGGGCGAACATTGGTCGCGTGAAATCATGGAAGGCGCCACGGTTCCGCCAACCTTGAACTCCGAAAAGAAATACAAGCGCCAGGAAAAGCAAGACATGCTGACAGGTACATTCGGCATGCGCTTCCAGCCATTCCTCGACAATGCAGAGCCGGCTGATGGCGCATCGAAAGTTGTGTTCGAAACCACCTCAGGTGAACATGATTTCCCGATTGAAGATGCCAAGCAATTGATCTTTAAATTCAGCCAGGATGGAAAGCCGCTTCGCGAAGACGGGCCGGTCCACATCCTGTTGCCGGACGGCTCGAATGTTGATCAGCCGATTACCCACGTCTCTGCCATCCGGGTCGAATAGGAGGAATGACTATGCGTGTTCAATGCGTCATTTGCGATAAGATCGAAGAATTGGAAGACGATACGCTGCAAGCCAAGCGCTTGCGCAACCGGCCGATCCACACCCATATGTGCGAAGAATGCCACGACCGCATCACCAAACGGACCGAAGAACGGCTAGCGACGGGCCATTTCCATTTTTTCCGCAGCTCCCGCAGCATCGAGGATGATTTCTGATGAAAATACTCAAAGGCTTATGGATCGGTTTCTGGAGCGGCCTCATTCTTGGATTGTTGCTGAAGTGGATGCAGGCAGTGACCGGCGTCCGAAATTATGAATTGCTGTTGAATGTCGACTTCATCCCGCTGGTTAATCAAGTGAATTGGTCGGAACTGACCGAATTCGTATTTCATTTGATTATTTCACTGGTAATCGGCATCGTTTATGTGTATATCGCCAAGCGCCGCCGTTATACGTTCGGCCAATTGACGATTATCAGCCTGGTGCTGACCTTGCCAACCTATATCCTGTTTTTCCCGCTGTCCATGCTGGCGGTAGAAGCCGATGTTCCGGCACCGACCGATATGGGGGCATTCCTTTATTGGATTCTGGCCCATCTGACATATGCACTACTCTTGCCAATACTCTACAAAATGTTTGAACGCAAAAACGCTGCTTCTCATTGAGAAGCAGCGTTTTCGCGTTTTTCACGCCATAGGCGAATTTTGTAAAGGATGAGAATCAATGCGGCAATAACCAAGCCCTCGACAACGGGCAGGAAAAAGGCCAAGAATGTCAGGCCTAATCCTCCCGCAGCCAAGAACAAGATAATGACTGCATTTTTTCCGATCGATAATTTTTTGGCAAAGCCCAGCTTGTACACAAGTGCCGATAGCAGGAAGATGACTGCAAACAGTGCATATCCTGCCATTTCATAACTCGGCAAGTTTTGATAAAGCACACGGGCTACCGGATACATATTTTCATAGACAAAAGCCTGCTCGTCCACGGATTATACATCCTTCCAGTTGTTTATTCTTCGATGGCTACTTTCTTTTTCTTCGCCATGCGCTCGCGTTCATTCTTATCAAGAATTTTCTTGCGCAAACGGATTGACTGAGGAGTGATTTCGCAGTACTCGTCATCGTTCAAGTATTCCAATGCTTCTTCAAGGCTCATAAGACGCGCTTTTTTCATCGTAGTCGTCTGGTCTTTGTTGGCAGAACGGATGTTAGTCGCTGCTTTGATCTTGACGATGTTGACTGTCAAATCGTTGTCGCGGTTATGTTCACCGACGATCATGCCTTCATAGATTTCAGTTCCGACTTCAACGAATGAAGTTCCGCGATCTTCGATGCCCATCAAGCCGTAAGTTGAGGATTTGCCGCGTTCCATAGAAACGAGCACGCCTTGGCGACGGCCGCCTACGCGTCCTGAAGCAACTGGCTGATAGCTGTCGAATGTGTGGTTGATGATTCCGTATCCGCGTGTTTGCGTCAGGAATTCAGTTGTGTAGCCGATCAATCCACGGGCTGGTACGTTGAATACCAAACGGACTTGTCCGCTTCCGTTATTGATCATGTCGAGCATTTCACCTTTGCGTTCACCAAGTGACTCGATGATTGCGCCAGTGTATTCTTCAGGAACATCTACTTGAACGCGTTCAACCGGTTCACAGCGGACGCCATCCACCATGCGGACGATAACTTCAGGTTTCGACACTTGAATCTCGAATCCTTCACGGCGCATGTTTTCAATCAAGATCGATAGATGCAATTCGCCGCGGCCCGAAACGACCCATGCATCAGGGGAATCAGTAGGATCGACGCGCAAGGAAACGTCTGTCTCCAATTGAGCATCCAATCTTTCCTGGATTTTTCTTGATGTGATGAACTTGCCTTCTTTACCGGCGAACGGGCTGTTGTTGACAAGGAATGTCATTTGCAGCGTCGGTTCGTCGATGCGGAGAATCGGCAATGCTTCTTGATGGTCTTGTGGGCATACTGTCTCGCCGACGTTGATGTCTTCGAGGCCAGAGATTGCGATCAAGTCGCCTGCTTCGGCTTTTTGGATCTCAATGCGCTTCAAGCCCATGAATCCGTGGATTTTCGTGATACGGAAGTTTTTGACAGAGCCGTCCAGTTTCATCAAGGAAACGGATTGCCCAACTTCGATCGTACCGCGGAATACGCGCCCGATACCGATACGGCCGACATAGTCGTTGTAATCAAGAAGTGCCACTTGGAATTGCAATGGCTCATCGCGGTTATCGATCGGTGCCGGTACGTGGTCCATGATGGCATCATAGATGACCTGCATGTTTTCTTCTTGGTCAGATGGGTCAGATGATAGACTTGCCGTTCCGTTCATGCCTGATGCAAAAATAACCGGGAATTCCAATTGATCGTCATTTGCTTCAAGTTCGATGAACAATTCGATGACTTCATCGACAACTTCATCAGGACGCGCGAAATCGCGGTCAATTTTGTTGACGACTACAATCGGTTTGAGGTTTTGCTCAAGCGCTTTTTTCAACACAAAGCGTGTCTGTGGCATACAGCCTTCGTACGCATCGACAACGAGCAAGACACCATCAACCATTTTCATGATACGCTCTACTTCACCGCCGAAATCGGCGTGTCCAGGAGTATCCAAAATGTTGATTTTAGCGTCTTTATATTGAATCGCGGTATTTTTCGCTAGGATTGTGATTCCGCGTTCTCTTTCAATGTCGTTTGAGTCCATCGCCCGCTCATCAACATGTTCGTTTGATCGGAAGATTCCTGATTGCTGAAGCAACTGATCCACCAATGTCGTTTTGCCGTGGTCAACGTGTGCGATAATTGCAATGTTTCGTAAATCGTTTCTAAGGTTAGTCATACTTTCACTCCAATATTCTTTTTTCGAGCCTATAACTGTGCTAGTATAGCACATATAGGGGAAAAACCCTACGATTTTATTTTCTTGTATGCAGGAGGTTAAATGGTATGAAAGAAGCGATCATAGAATCATGGCATAATATAAAATGGATTTTTGTATTATATTCATTCGCGGCAATTGGGGCAATGGTGCTCATCGGCGTCGCAGTGGCACTTCGCAGCGTAACCGGCGTTTTCCTCTCCATCCTATTGCTATTGGTCATCATGGGCTTTGGATTCAAACGCAAAAAAGAAATGCGCGATGCAGGCGTATTATAAACAAAAAAAGGGGCTGCCCAAAAGGTCATATTCCATGACCTTTTGGGCAGCCCCTTCTTGCTTTCTAGCAAAGTATAAAAAAATCGCCCTTTCTGTTAAATGGGCATTGCCCCCCTCCTGCAGAAAGAACGATTTTATGCGCAATCCATTTTCAGCTTTATTATGTTTGCTTCGGCTTGATATAATCCTGGAGCAGTTTTCCGTGAATAGACGGATTAGCAGCTACGAAGGTATCCGATTTCAGGAGATTTGCCGCTTCACCTGAAAAATTACTCGCGACAGCCCCGACTTCTTTAGCCATGACCAAGCCACCGGCAATATCCCAAGGCGATAGCCGCATGGAAATATAGGCGTCGAGGCGACCGCTTGCAAGATAGGCGAGTTCAAGCGCCGCAGAACCATAAGAACGCATGCCGCGCGCTTCATGGACGAGGCGTATTGTCGCTTCATGCTCTACGTGCCGGTTCGGCGTTGCCCACATGGTGTTCATGCCGATAATCGATTCGCTGATATCTGTCTCGATCAAAGGCTTCAGCCGTTCATCGTTGTAATAAGCTCCGCCGCCTGCAATTGCATGATATAAATCGTCATTGATGACGTCATAGATATACCCCATCTTCCCTACGCCATCTTCATAAATACCGAGAGAAATGGCGAAATTGCGTCTTTGGTGCACAAAATTCATCGTGCCGTCTATTGGATCGAGCATCCATACAGTGCCGCTCAAATCCTCGATTCGATCTCCAAAACCCTCCTCACCGAAAACGCGGTGGCCAGGAAAATCTTCCCGGATATGCTGAATGAAGAATTTCTCCACTTCTTTGTCTACATTTGTGACTAAATCGTTTGCATGAGCTTTCGTATCTACTGAAATATCACTGAGAAATGAATTTCGGATCCGATGCCCCGCCTCTTTAATCATCGATTTTATGTAACGATCCATTGCGTGCTGGTCCATGTATGAGCTCCTCCTTGTTTGTTTACAGTATAACGAAAAAAGCATCCACTGTCTTTTGCCAGCAGATGCTTCTACGGTATAGGTCTTTGTTTACAATGCATGAAGAGCCTCCAGTTCTACTTGTATTTCTGCCAGCCGTTTCTTGCTCTTGTCCTTCTGGCTGCTATCATTTTGCTGCATGGCATCATACAAGGTGGCCAATTCGTAATCAAGCTCCAGCTTCAACGTGTTGATATACTCTTTTTCTACATCCGCTTTCCGGATGATCTGTATCATCTGTTTCATAAGTGAGCGCCCCCCTTCCCTCATAATCGGAATATTCCGATTGTGATGTTTGTTACACATCTTTACCCCGTTTTTTCCTGCTGAAAACTTATTTATATTCATTCTTCGCAAACTTCGTTAAAATAAAACCTGATGATTATTTAAGGAGGGGATGTCCGTGAATCCATACTGGACTGAACAGGATTTTGAAGTATTCGAAACCCCAGGCCTCGAGGCGCGCATGGAAGCATTATCGTCGCATGTGCGGCCAAAATTCGAATCATTGGGCCAAGACTTTTCCGCTTATTTCTCCGGGGAAACCGGGGATGAATTTTTCCCGCATGTCGCGAAACACATGCGCCGGACCGTCAATCCGCCCAATGATAGCTGGGTAGCATTTGCGCCTTATAAACGCGGCTATAAGGCCGTGCCGCATTTCCAGATCGGGCTTTGGGAAAGCCATGTATTTGTCATTCTTGCTGTCATTTACGAAGCGCCCGGCAAACCGCAAATGGCGAATCAACTGATTTCCACTGGGGCATTAGCCGACTTGCCAGCCGAATTTGTCGTTTCGGGCGATCATATGAAACCTGAAGCCGAAGCCATCGCATCGCTCGGCGAAGAGGGCATCGAAAAGCTGCTGACACGCCTGCGCGATGTTAAAAAAGGGGAACTCGTCATCGGCAGGCATTTGGCACGTGCTGATGCTGCTGCGCTTGATAAAGACGGATTCTATGCTTTTGCAGAAGAAACATTCCGCGAGCTGCTTCCGGTTTACCGGAATTTGCTCCAAGCAAACGAAAAAAACCGCCGTTCATCGCTGAACGGCGGTTTTTTTATCTTTTGATGCGGATCAATTCATCGCCTGAAGCTTCTTTCATCTTCTTGACGACCGCATAACTGACATAACCGCTTTCTTCTTCGAATTCACGGAAGTATGTCTTTTCTTCAGCCATCGATGGCACGACTTTCTTGAACTTGCGGTATTTGTCCATCAGTTCCTGCCGCTTGATTCCTTTTTCGCAAGCTTTTTCTATCGCCTCAAAAAATTCAACGACATCAACGATCTCATCGGTCGTCCAATCGATGGAAAATGGATATGAATATTCCATGGCCTTCACCTACCCTCTTTCAATAATCCCCCAGCGTTTTCGGATTTCTTCAGTTTGCTGGATCATCCGGTCGAACAATTCCTGAACAGTCGGCACATCCTGGATCAAGCCTGTCACTTGCCCTGCCCAACCGAATCCTTTTTCTCGCTGCCCGTCATAGATGTAGCGTTTATTGGCCGTGCCGCTGATATAATCTTTCAGCGCTTCATAGCTCGGTGTCTCTTTTTCGATTTCCAAGATGCGATCCGTCCATGCATTGGACAAAGTACGGGCCGGTGCACCGATGCTGCGCTTGATAATAACTGTATCGTTTTCTGTGCTGTCAATCAACTGCTGTTTATACAGCTGGGACGCGTGAATGCATTCTTTCGTTGCAATGAAGCGCGTGCCCATTTCAATTCCTTCTGCTCCGAGTGCATGCGCCGCCATCCACCCGCGGCCATCGCCAATGCCGCCTGATGCGATCACGGGAATCGATACAGCATCAACGACTTGCGGAATCAGGACCATTGTTCCGATATCATCACGGCCGAGATGACCACCACCTTCATGCCCGACGACCATGACGGCATCCGCACCAAGCGATTCTGCCTTTTCAGCTTGGCGCCTTGCTGCCACCAACACCAATTTCTTGATATCGGTGCCTTCCAATTGTTCAAAGATCGGTGTCGGGTTGCCGCCAGTCATTGATACCACAGGCACCCGTTCTTCGATTGCTACATCGAGCATATGCGAAAATGCCCGTCCATGCTCGCCAATCGCAAAGTTTACACCGAACGGCTTGTTTGTCAATTCACGGACTTTGCGGATTTCTTCACGCAATTCTTCTGGCCCCGGCAAACTCATCGCCGTAATCTGCCCAAGTCCTCCGGCGTTCGAGACAGCTGCGGCCAGGTCCGCATATGCCAAATATGCCAATCCTCCTTGGATGATCGGGTAGTCGATTCCAAGCAGTTCGGTGATTCTTGTCTTAAATGCCATAATCCCACTCCTTTTTTGTCCTCTATTTGTCTATTCGCTTCAATTTTAAAATTCCCTTTTCAATGCATGCAGCTTGTCCCGCACGGACGAAAATAACTCAGGCATCGATGCTATAGGTATAGTAACGCAGCGTCTTGCATGCTATAATTTCTCTTGTTTTCATTTTGATAAAGTGAGGTGCACGTCCCATTGTCACAACTCGAAACTCCGCTCTTTGATGCTCTATTGAAGCATCGGAACCGGCATCCTATACAATTTCACATTCCCGGCCATAAAAAAGGCCAAGGAGTCGATCCCGCTTTCCGGGAATTTGTCGGCGATAATATCCTGTCAATCGACTTGATCAATATAGCACCACTCGATGATCTGCATTCACCAAAAGGCGCTATTAAACAAGCGCAGGAATTGGCAGCGCAGGCATTCGGTGCAGACCATACCTTCTTCTCGGTCCAAGGAACGAGCGGCGCCATCATGACGATGATTTTGAGTGTCGTCGGGCCGAACGATAAAATCCTCGTCCCGCGCAATGTTCATAAATCGATCATGTCAGCGATCGTTTTTGCCGGCGCCATTCCCGTCTTTATCCATCCGGAAGTTGATCCGGAACTCGGGATTTCTCATGGCATTTCGCCTGAATCGGTGGAGAAAGCCTTGATTGAATATCCCGATGCCAAAGCAGTGCTCGTCATCAACCCGACTTATTTCGGTGTCGCGGCTGATTTAAAACGCATCGTCGATATCGCCCATGGCAAATCCATTCCAGTGCTTGTCGATGAAGCGCATGGCGTCCATATCCATTTCCATAAATCCTTGCCGGTTTCCGCGATGGCAGCTGGAGCGGACATGGCTGCCACCTCCGTGCATAAACTGGGCGGCTCCATGACACAGAGTTCTGTGTTGAATGTGCGTGAAGGATTGGTGTCGCCGAAGCGTGTCCAGGCAACTCTATCGATGCTTACGACGACATCCACTTCTTATCCGATATTGGCATCGCTCGATACGGCACGGCGCCAGCTCGCGATCCACGGTTTTGACCTAATCGATCAGACAATCCGGTTGGCCCAGGATGCGCGCAAGCGGATCAATAAGATTCCGCATCTATTATGCGTCGGAAAAGAATTGCTCAATTCTTCCGCGACTTACGATATGGATCCGACCAAATTATTGATCAGCGTTAAAAATCTCGGCATCACCGGCCACCAGGCGGAAGAATGGCTGCGCGAGAACGCCAATATCGAAATTGAACTATCCGATTTGTATAACATCCTCTGTCTCGTCACGCTCGGCGACAGCCGGAAAGAAATTAATTTGCTTGTCAATGCCTTGCAGCGTATGAGCGAAGCTTTGGAGACCGAACATGCGATTTCAGAACCGATTGTCTTATTGCCTGAAATTCCACGGCTTGCGATGACGCCTCGCGATGCTTTCTACGCAGAGACGGAAATCATTCCGATCGATGAAGCGGTAGGACGCATCTCAGCCGAGTTCATCATGGTTTATCCACCGGGCATCCCGATTTTTATTCCGGGGGAAATCATTACCGAGGAAAACATTTCCTACATCCATACAAACGTCAAAGCCGGGCTGCCGGTACAGGGGCCTGAAGATGATTCGTTGCAAACACTTCATGTCATCAAAGAACATCATGCATTCCGTTGACAGAAAGCCAAAAGGATCCAGCGCAAATTGCGCCGGATCCTTTTTTAGGATTGGATTTCTTCTATTTCATCCGGATCTACAAATTCATAGCCTTTGTCGCGCAGCCCTTCGATGATTTGCGGCAGCGCTTCATTCGTCCACTCCCTGTCATGCATCAGCAGATTCCCGCCGCTATTGAGTTCCGGGGCGTTGACCATAATTTCCGTCAAAGCTTGCGGCTCCATATAGCCTTGCATGAAATCGTAGCCGTACGTCCAGTTCATGCGCACCATACCCTGTTCTTGGGCGAGTGCTTTGCTGAACTCAGTGTTTACGCCAAACGGGGCACGGAAAAATTTCGGCGCCTCTCCGATGATCGCTTCCACATGCTCATTCAGTGAGACGATTTCATCTTGCTGGACGCTTTCTGTAGACTGCTTCAAATTCACATGGGTGTTGGTATGATTGCCGATCGCAAAGCCCATATCGTGAATTTTGGACAAGGTCTCTTGCTCTTCTTCTGTATCCAAGAAATGGCCATTGACGAAAAAGATCGCCGGGACATCAAGTTCTTTCAAGGTTTCGGCCATTTCAAGCGAATATGTATCCGGTGCATCGTCGATCGTGATCAAGACCGCTTGTTCATTCGCATCCCCAATCGGTTCGACTTTTGAATTTTCCGGATTGATGCGATAGCGCGGCTCGGTCGCTTTTTCGCTGTCTTCTTCCGAGGTTTGCTCTTCCTCGTTTTCCTGCTCGTCTATTTCTGCTTGATCGGACGAATCGGATTGTTCACTTGCGGATTGCTCTGACGCCACATCTTCCTCAACATCCGTTTGCGCCGATTGTTCTTGTGCTGTATCTTCCGGCTCTGAAGCAGCCTCATCAGAACAAGCCCCGAGCAAAAATATAGTACATGCTGGCAGCAGCCAATTTTGTTTTTTCATAATCATCCTCCTTATGTGAAATTTTAACATACTTAGGGCGTGCAAGGCATAGAAAAAAGGACCGCATTTTGCGGTCCTTCTATTACTTGTTTATTTAATGATGTGAATCGGCGTGCCTAGAGCCACTTCCGCCGCTTCCATTGTTGTTTCAGCCAAAGTTGGGTGAGCGTGGATTGTCATTGCAATATCTTCCACTGTCATGCCAGCTTCAATCGCCAAACCGATTTCTGCGACCATATCAGATGCGCCTGCTCCGACGATTTGCCCACCTAATAGCAAGCCATCTTCTTTACGAGAAACAAGTTTCACGAAGCCCTCTGCAGCATTCAATGACAAAGCACGGCCGTTTGCGCCGAACGGGAATTTCGCAGCAGTCACTTCAAAACCTTCTTCTTTAGCTTGTTCTTCAGTTAAACCGACGCTAGCAAGTTCTGGGTCTGTAAAGCAGACCGCTGGAATCGCCAAGTAATCGAGTTCTGATTTTTCACCAGCAATCGCTTCTGCAGCGATTTTACCTTCGTATGACGCTTTATGTGCCAATTGAAGGCCAGCCACAACATCACCGATTGCATAAATGCTTGGGATGCTTGTGCGGCATTGCTTGTCGACTTCAATTAAGCCGCGCTCGCCCATTTTGATGTTAAGCTCTTCAAGGCCCATTTCATCCGTGTTCGGACGGCGCCCGACAGTAACCAATACATAGTCAGCGTCGATTGTTTTCTCTTCGCCGCCAGCCTCGTAGGAAACGGAAACGCCAGAGTCTTTTTCTTCCACGCCTTTAGCAGACGCTTTTGTGATGACTTCTACGCCTTTTTTCTTCAAGCCTTTTTTGACGATGGACGTCATTTGCTTTTCGAATCCGGCAAGAATGTCCGGTGCACCTTCAAGAATTGTCACTTCAGAACCCATATTTGCATATGCAGTTCCGAGCTCAGTCCCGATATAGCCGCCGCCAATGACGATCAGTTTTTTCGGTACTTCTTTCAAAGCCAAAGCGCCAGTCGAATCGATGACGCGCTCTGAATACTTGAATGTCGGGATTTCAACCGGGCGTGAACCCGTTGCAATAATAGCATTTTTAAACTTATACGTTTGTGCAGAATCTGCGTCCATGATGCGAACGGTGTTTTCGTCTACGAAATACGCTTCACCGCGGACAATTTCCACTTTATTGCCTTTTAGCAAGGATTCGACGCCGCCAGTTAATTTCTTAACGACGCTGTCTTTGAACGCTTGTGCTTTCTCGAAGTTCAAGGAAACTTCTTTTGCCACGATTCCCATCTCATCAGAATGCTGGGCTTCTTCAAAACGGTGGCCGACAGAGATCATCGCTTTTGACGGGATACAGCCGACATTCAAACAAACGCCGCCGATGTATTCTTTTTCAACGATGGTCACTTTTTGGCCAGTTTGTGCTGCACGGATAGCTGCGACATAGCCGCCAGGGCCTGAGCCGATGACGAGCGTGTCTGTTTCGATTGGAAAATCTCCTACTACCATAAGTTTTACGCCTCCATTAATAGTAATTCTGGTTCACTTAACAAACGCTTGATGTGATTTAATGCGTGTTGTGCCGTTGCTCCGTCGATCATGCGGTGATCGAAGCTCAATGATAATGCTAACACAGGAGCTGCTACAATTTCACCATTTTTCACTACCGGTTTTTCAGCAATGCGCCCGATGCCCAAAATGGCAACTTCCGGGTGGTTGATGACTGGCGTGAACCATTGGCCGCCTGCAGATCCGATATTCGTAATCGAGCATGAAGCGCCTTTCATTTCAGCAGAGGACAATTTGCCTTCGCGCGCTTTGGTGGCGAGCTGGTTGATTTCATCAGAAATGGCGAAGACGGATTTGCGGTCTGCATTTTTGATGACCGGAACGAGTAAGCCTTTGTCCGTATCTGCTGCGATCCCGATATTGAAGTAATGCTTGTGGATCACTTCGCCGGTTTCGTCATCGAACGATGTGTTAAGCGCCGGGAATTCACGCAACGTGCTGACCAAAGCTTTGACGACATATGGCAAATACGTCAACTTGATTTCTTTTTCTGCAGCGATGTCTTTGAACTTTTTGCGGTGTGCAACGAGTTCGGTTACATCGACTTCGTCCATCAATGCGACGTGCGGAGCAGTGTGTTTCGAATGGACCATCGCTTTGGCGATCGCTTTGCGCATGCCGGACATTTTTTCGCGCGTTTCCGGGAATTCGCCTTCTGGAGCGGCTGCTGCAGGGGCTTCTGTTGTTTCTTGTGTTTCTTTTGAAGCTGTCTCCTGCTCTGCTGCTGGGGCTTCTTGTTGTTGCCCGCCATCCATAAATGCCTCGATATCTTGTTTCAGGATACGGCCGTTGTCTCCAGATCCTTTGACTTTCTTGATATCGACTTCTTTTTCACGCGCAAATTTACGCACAGATGGCATCGCGATGACGCGTTTATTCGGGTCACTGTCAGCTTCATCAGCTTGCGGCTGGTCGCCTGCGCCGGTTTCGCCTTCTGGCTTGCTTTCCGGAGCCGGCTCTTTTTCGACATTTTCACCAGATTCAGCTGTGCCTGCCTGGACCTGCTCTTCTGTTTCTTCCTGCGTTTCCTCTTGTTTTGCTTCAGGGGCAGGTTTTTCCTCGTCGTCTTTTCCGCCCTTGAAGTGGACGTCATCTGCATCCGGAGAATCGATTTTCACGAGTACATCTCCGACGACTGCGACTGTTCCTTCTTCAACAAGCACTTCTTCGATGGTTCCTGAAACAGGAGACGGGATTTCTACGACCGCTTTATCATTCTGTACTTCACACAGAATATCGTCTTCTTCGATCGTGTCTCCGGCCTTGATAAACCATTTTACTATTTCACCTTCGTGGATACCTTCACCGATATCCGGCAATCGAAATTCAAAAGCCATTCTAGTCACCCTTTCTAATTGTACATTCAATACGGCGCGCCATAAGGAATGCTGCTATTTAGCAATGATTCAGCACCGGCTTTCAGGATACGAAAGCCAGTTCAACTGAATTCAGGCTGTTTTCTAATTTTGCCTGGGAAAGAGCGGCGTTTTAAAGCCGCTATCCGGCAATTAGAAGTTCAGTACTTTTTTCGCTGTTTCTACTATATCCTTTGCATTCGGCAGCCAAACTTGCTCAGCTTGCGAGAATGGGAAGACAGAGTCCGGCGCTGTTACACGGAGCACAGGAGCTTCAAGGCTCAAGATTGCGCGGTCGTTGATCTCAGCTACGACATTCGCTGCAATTCCAGCTTGTTTTTGCGCTTCCTGCACAACGATTGCACGGTTCGTCTTTTCAACGGATGCGATAATCGCTTCGATATCAAGCGGCTGAACTGTGCGCAAATCGATAACTTCCACTGAATGGCCATCTTTTTCCAATTCTTCGGCAGCTTTCACGCTTTCTTGGACCATCGCACCGTAAGTGATGATGGAAAGGTCTGTACCTTCACGTTTCACATCGGCTTTACCGAGTGGGATCGTGTACTCTTCTTCCGGCACTTCTTGGCGGAATGAACGATACAATTTCATATGCTCAAGGAAAATGACCGGATCGTTGTCGCGGATCGCTGAAATCAACAAGCCTTTTGCATCGTATGGTGTTGATGGAATGACTACTTTCAAGCCAGGTTGTGAAGCCATGAGCCCTTCCAATGAATCAGCGTGCATTTCCGGCGTGTGTACGCCGCCGCCGAATGGTGAACGGATCGTTACCGGCGATGTCAACGTGCCGCCGCTGCGGTAGCGCATACGCGCCATTTGGCCGCTGATAGAGTCCATTACTTCGAAAACGAAGCCAAAGAACTGGATTTCCGGTACCGGGCGATAACCTTGCAATCCAAGACCGATCGCTAGACCGCCGATTCCTGACTCAGCAAGTGGCGTATCGAATACACGGTCTTCACCGAATTCTTTTTGCAAACCTTCAGTTGCGCGGAATACACCGCCGTTATTACCTACGTCTTCACCGAAAACCAGAACATTTTCATCGTTTTTCATTTCTGTTTTCAGAGCGTCCGTAATAGCTTGGATCATCGTCATTTGTGCCATGGCTTACTTCGACTCCTTTGCTTTATAGATATCGAGCTGTTCCTGTACATTAAATGGAACTTCCTCGTACATGATTCCGAGAAGGTCAGAAACTTTTTGTTTCGGCGTGCCATCTGCTTCTTTAATCGCCGCTTTAATTTCTTCTTTTGCTTTCTCGATTACTTCGTTTTCTTTTTCTTCATTCCATAGTTTTTTGGCTTCCAGGTATTTACGGAAGCGTACGAGCGGATCTTTTTTCTCCCACTCGCTGTCGATGTCTGAAGTACGGTAGCGTGTCGGGTCATCGCCTGCCATTGTATGCGGCCCGTAACGGTAGCACATTGTTTCGATCAATGTCGGCCCTTCGCCTTTCACAGCGCGTTCGCGTGCATCACGCGTCACAGCGTAAACTGCAAGTGGGTCCATGCCATCTACAAGCACTCCTGGAATCCCTGCTGATACTGCTTTTTGTGCAATCGTTTTTGCTGAGGTCTGCAATTCACGCGGTGTCGAAATCGCGAATTGGTTGTTTTGTACGATAAAGATCGCTGGTGCGCGGAATGCTCCGGCAAAGTTGATGCCTTCGTAGAAATCGCCCTGTGAAGATCCGCCATCGCCTGTATAGGTTACAGCGACCGCTTCTTTTTTACGCTTTTGCATACCGAGTGCAACACCGGCTGCCTGGATGAATTGGGCACCGATGATGATTTGCGGAGGCAAGATGTTCAAGCCTTCAGCCATCTGGTTTCCTTTAAAGTGTCCACGCGAGAACAAGAACGCTTGGTGCAACGGCCAGCCGTGCCAGATCAATTGCGGTACGTCGCGGTAGCCCGGCAAGATGAAATCATCTTTCTCCAACGCAAAATGGGAAGCCAATTGAGACGCTTCCTGCCCTGCAGTCGGTGCATAGAATCCTAGACGCCCTTGGCGGTTCAATGAAATCGAACGCTGGTCCAAAATACGCGTATAAACCATACGTCTCATCAATTCTTCCAATTGCTCATCGGACAAATTCGGATCGTAATCCTTATTAACAATTTCGCCTTCTTCGTTCAATACTTGAACCATTTCGAACTTTTCTTCGATCGCATTGAGTGTTTCCACCGGATCGAATTGCTGATTCTTTTTCGCAGCCATAAAAGCAACTCTCCTTTATCTGTATTAAAATTTTAACACTAGCTTAGTGATACAATCGCCACATTCTTTTTCAGTATACGCCACCACAATATTACGGTCAATCATAGAAGAACAATACATTATACGTGTATACCCGTTTTGGTAGATCTTAAAAATACCTGTAACTGTACTACAAAGAAAACGCCATCTGTATTATAATACACAATCATTCTGCTGCACTTTTATAGCACAGAAAAAAGCAGCCACAGCGGCTGCTCAATCGTTTTCTGCATTCATTTTTTCAATGGTTTCGTTTTTCAGCTCATTGAACTGTTCCGTTTGTTCGTTGAAAGCTGTTACGGCTTCTTGAACCAGCTCATTCTGTTCATTCACTTCATTGGTCTTGTCCTGTAGAGTAGCAAGATCCATATCTTCTTCAGCTACCATCGCATATAATTGTTTCTGCTGTTCGATAAGTGCCTGATAGGCGTCCGTGAATTCACCGTGTTTTGCAAAGCGTTCATTCATTTGCTCTTTCAGCGCTTGAAGATCCGCCTTAACGGCTTCTTCTTCCGTTTCTTCAATCAATTCGTCGATTCCATCGAATTCGTCGGCAGCGCTTTGCATCGATTCGCGTTCCGTCTCCAATAATTCAAGCCGCTCATCGGCGGAAGCAATCGCTTCCTGAGACTTCTCTTCCACTTCTGCCTGCTGTTCTTTGGTCAAAGCCATGATTGACTCGAAGATTTCTTGTTCGTTCTGTTCACGGCTCTGCAATTCGCTTTGCACATCACGGTACTCGGCTTCCTCTTCGAAAGTCGTCTCCAGAATTTCGTTCAGTTGTTCTTCTGTCGATGCCCCTGAACATGCCGAAAGAAAGAGTGTGCCGGTCAAAACCGTGGCGATGGCTATTTTCTTCACAATAAAGTCCCCCTTGATTTCCATGAATTAACTATAGAATGAATTTAGGTAAAATACAATAACGGAAAGAGCTTTTTCTTTTTTCAAAAATGCCATCATACGCTACAATAGGGATACTAGCGAGCACCATGAAAGGATGAACATAAGTGATTTTGATGAATGATATTGTCCGTGAAGGGCACCCCGCTCTTCGCAAGAAAGCTGAAGAGGTCAAGCTCCCGCTTTCAAAAGAAGACCAAAAACTCGGTGAAGAGCTTTTGGAATATGTAAAGAACAGCCAGGACGACGAGCTGGCAGAAAAATACGATTTACGCCCGGGCGTCGGAATCGCCGCCCCCCAGATTAACATCTCTAAACGGATTTTCGCTTTGCATTTTGACGAACATTCCGGCGAGAACTTAAGCTTGGTGGCAGTGAACCCGAAAATTGTCAGCCATTCTGTCGAGAAAGCCTATTTGTCTGGCGGCGAAGGCTGCCTATCCGTCGACCGTTCGGTTCCGGGATATGTGCCGCGTTATGCCCGCATCACCGTCAAAGGCTATACGCTTTCCGGCGAAGAGTTCAAGATTCGTTTAAAAGGACTTCCAGCCATTGCCTTCCAACATGAACTCGATCATCTTAACGGCATCATGTTCTACGACCACATCAACCCGAATGATCCTTTTCAGGAAGTCGAAAATGCTTCGCCCATCGATCTTCAAACCGAAACCGTGGAATGACAAAACCCCGCTCACCCAATTTTGGGGAGCGGGGTTTTGTATTTGAGTTTAAACTCCTGCACTAGCTAAAAATTAACGGCTCAAGCCGAGAAATTCGAACGCGCTGGCGAGCCCGCCTTCATTTACGTGCCCGGTGATATGGTTTGCGCGTTTCTTCGTCTCTTCGTGGCCGTTTGCCATCGCAACGCTGTAGCCGGCGATTTCCATCATTTGAAGATCGTTCAATCCGTCGCCGAACGCAATCGTATCTTCCAGGCGATGGCCTGTCGCGCGAATTAATTGCTTGATGCCTTCCGCTTTACTGCCGCCTTTCGGAAGAATGTCACATGATACGCGGTGCCAGCGGACAAAATCCACGTTGTGGAATTCATCATGGTATTGGCTTTCTTCATGCTCTTCACAGAATACCAGCGCCTGATACACATCGTTCGTGCGATAAAAGTCTTTATCCATTTCCGGGTGCGGGAACTTCAAGCTCTTGATGCTTTCGTCGATGTCCGGATGAAAATCAGTGGAAGAGACCATCTTATGCTCGTTCAAGAAAACCAACGGATGGTCGCGCTGCTCTGCAAATGCCAGCACTTTTTCCAAAGTCTCGGAATCGATGGCTTGTTTATGCACCGCTTCGTTTTCAAACGCGATGTACTGGCCATTGAACGTAATATACGTATCAATCGATAACTCCTCAAGCAACGAACCGATCATAAACGGCGCACGGCCCGTCGCGATGGCAAGCTGATGCCCGTTCGCGCGAGCTGCGACCAATGCTTGTTTAGTAGCTTCCGGCAATTGCTTGTTCGTATCGAGCAAGGTGCCATCGATATCCAATAATAATAATTTCGACATATCCCTATCTCCAATCTTTTGGGGCATTTCTCAATAAGCCCTCTTTGCTTTTGTCAGAAAAAACAGTATACTATACATAAGGAGTGATGAGCCATGCTGAAACGGTTGAAACGCAGACTACTCAGACAGCTCAACGGCATTATGAACAAAAAGAAGATAGCATAAGGTTTGTTTCGGCCCTTCTCAATAAATAGGAGGGCTATTCTTTATTTTAGAACAATGACATGATAATATAAAGAAAGTGCATTTATATTGAACGTGGAAAAAGGAGAGCAAAATATGATTTTTAAAGTATATTACCAAGAAAACCGTTTTGAAGTACCAGTTCGCGAAAACACACAAAGTTTGTATGTAGAAGCTTCCACCGAGCGGGAAGTCCGTCACCACCTCAAGGACCGCAACTTCAATATCGAGCTCGTGCAGCTTCTAGAAGGCCAGCACCTCGAATATGAACAAGCCTCGCAAGATTATCAAGTGGAGTCTATCGACGCCTAATGAAATTCGTGAAAAATGATCAAACAGCTGTTTTCGCGCTCGGCGGACTGGGCGAAATCGGCAAAAACACATACGGTGTCCAATTCCAGGATGAAATCATCCTTATTGATGCCGGCATCAAATTCCCGGAAGACGATTTGCTCGGAATCGATTACGTCATCCCGGATTACACTTATCTAGTTAAAAATGCCGATAAAATTAAAGGCCTGTTTGTCACCCACGGCCACGAAGACCATATCGGCGGCATTCCATACCTGCTCAAGCAAGTGAACATGCCGGTTTACGGCGGTAAGCTAGCACTTGGCTTATTGCGTAAAAAACTGGAAGAACACGGCTTGCTGCGCCAGACGAAAATGATCGAAATCGAAGAGGAAGATGTCATTAAATTCCGCAAAACTTCGGTCAGTTTCTTCCGCACGACCCACAGTATCCCGGATTCTTTTGGCGTAGTCGTCAAAACACCACCCGGCAGCATCGTCCATACAGGTGACTTTAAATTCGACTTCACTCCAGTCGGCGAACCAGCCAATCTATTGAAGATGGCCCAAATCGGCAGTGAAGGCGTATTATGTCTATTGTCCGACTCGACCAATGCTGAGATCCCGAATTTCACCATGTCCGAACGCAAAGTCGGCGAAACCATCAAAGAAATCATGCGGAAAGTCGAAGGGCGTTTGATTTTCGCTACGTTCGCTTCCAATATTTACCGATTGCAACAAGTGACCGATGAAGCAGTGCGCCAAGGCCGCAAAATCGCCGTTTTCGGCCGCAGCATGGATAATGCCATGACGATTGGCCGTGAACTCGGCTATATCACGGCTCCAGAAGATGCGTTTATCGATACGCAAACCTTGAACCGCATGCCGGCTGATAAAGTCGTCATCCTGTGCACCGGTTCACAAGGCGAACCGATGGCTGCACTGTCACGCATCGCCAACGGTACACATCGCCAAATCCAGATCCAGCCGAACGATACGGTCGTCTTCTCGTCTTCCCCGATTCCGGGCAATACGAGCAGCGTCAACCGCACAATCAACCTATTGTTCCGTGCTGGGGCTGATGTCATCCATGGCTCATTGAATGATATTCATACATCAGGGCATGGTTCACAAGAAGAAAACAAATTAATGCTTCGCTTGATCAAGCCGAAATACTTCATGCCGATCCACGGTGAATACCGGATGCAGGCTCAACATGCAGAACTCGCAGTCGACTGCGACGTTCCGCGCGAGAATACCTTCATTATGGAAAACGGCGATGTTTTGGCTCTTGGCCAAGACGAAGCTTCGGTTGCCGGCCGCATCCCTTCCGGTGATGTTTACATCGACGGCAGCGGAATCGGCGACATCGGTAATATCGTCCTTCGCGACCGCCGTGTGCTGTCTGAAGAAGGACTGGTCATCGTCGTTGTCAGCGTCGACAAGAAGAAAAGCCGCATGGTGTCAGGTCCTGACCTCATTTCACGCGGGTTCGTCTATATGCGCGAATCCGGCACGATGATCTACGAGGCACAGCAGATGCTGAATCGCCACTTGAACAAAAAAATCCACAGCAAAAATACTGACTGGGCTGAACTGAAGACCGAAATTTCAGATGTCCTCGGGCCGTATCTTTACGAAAAAACGAAACGCCGCCCGATGATTCTCCCAGTGATTATGGAAGTATAAAAAAAGAAGCCCTCAGCGGCTTCTTTTTTTGGTCTTATTTAGTTCATTACTTTCTTTTCGAAACGGTTGATGTCGGCATCGGATCCGATGATGATCAGGATATCCTCCCGTTCGATTTCCATATCCGCCTGCGGGGACACGATGATATCGTCCCCTCTTTTGATTGCGACGATATTGATGCCGTATTTGGCGCGGATATCCAATTCGATCAAGGTATAGCCCGCCAGTTTATCGTTCGCTTTGATCTCCATAATCGAATGCTCATCGGACAGCTCCAGGTAATCGAGCACATTATTCGATAGGATATTATGGGCGATTCGGATGCCCATATCGCGCTCCGGATGTACGACTTTGTCCGCCCCGATTTTATGCAGTACTTTGGCATGGTAATCGTTTTGGGCTTTGACGGTTATTTTTTTAACGCCGATTTCTTTTAGCATGAGCGTCGTCAGAATGCTCGCTTGGATATTTTCGCCGATTGCGACGATGACCTGCTCAAAGTTGCGGACCCCGAGGGATTTTAATACCGATTCGTCAGTTGTATCGGCAACAACAGCTTGTGTAGCGATCGAAGCGAATTCATCTACCCGCTCATGGTCTTTATCGATAGCCATCACGTCAGCTCCTTGTTCGATCAGTTCCCGGACGATGCTTCCGCCGAAACGTCCTAAGCCTATTACCACGAATTCCTTTTTCATGTCCATCCCCCATCTTCTTGTTTGCTCTTCTTCATCATATCCTTCTTTCGCCCATAAAAAAACCCCCGCTTATTTGCGGGGATCTAGTGGCCGTTCAGGTCGATTCTCGCAATATTCACAGCTGATGTCGCTGCAGCGCTCTTCGCGCCACTCGTTGCAGCTTGCGCAATAGCTTGCGTCGAATTCATTGTCGAAAGTCAGTGGGTCCATGCACGTATGGCAAAATGTGTGGACGTCCATCCAATTGATGAACTTCTTATCAGCTAATAGATAAAGTCCTTTTTCTTCTTGTTTATAATTCATAATGGATGGTTTTTGCGCTACCCGGTTTTTCGGGTCGAGGAAAAAATTCATCTTTCCGTTCAAGTTGATCACTCCCGTAGTTGGTTGGGCTTTTATATCCCTGTCATCTGTCAATTTTGCACAACCGAAAACTTCTATATCAGTCTTTGTGGACTTTTTGGCTTTTGCACTTTCTCTATAATAGTAATTGCTTTAGCTGATTGCAATAGATTCGGATTCATTTCCCAAAGTTTTTTCCCCTTGAATTTCAACGCAGGTTTTGTATAATGAATAAATACTTTAACTAAACTAAAAGTATATTTTTACTAAACTATTAGTTCTTCATTTATTGATTCAAGCAATTCGCATCTATTTCATACGAATGACGGGGCGTGCACCATCTCTCGCCAACCCCTTCTATATTGTACCATTACTGAAGAATCGAGGAGACTGTATGCAAATCGGGAAAAAGATTAAGAATCTGCGGCTAAAAAACGGCTTGACGCAGGAAGAACTTGGCTCGAGGACAGATTTGAGCAAAGGGTTCATTTCACAGCTTGAACGCGACATGAACTCCCCATCCATCGAAACGCTATTTTCGCTTCTTGAAGTTCTCGGAACGACTCCAAAAGAATTTTTCACAGACGCCGAAGAAGCAAAACTCGTCTTCAAGGAAGAAGATCATACGGTCCATATCGACCGTGAAGCCGGTTATGAAATCGACTGGCTCGTCCCGACATCGAATAAAAAGGAAATGGAACCAGTTTACTTAACTTTGGAACCGTCCGGGAAATTCAAAACATTTGAACCTTCAGCATCCGAAACTTTTGTCTATGTCCTAGAAGGCGAAGTCCGCCTGGATATCGGCAGCCGCTCCTATACAGCAAAAGCCGGTGATTCCATTTACTATAGCGCGGAACATGAACATCAATTAGCGAACCATTCGACGGGCCGTGCAGAAATGATTATCGTCGCGACGAAATCTTATTTATAATCCAGGAGGTATATTATGACGGACCAAGCGATCATCCGCTTTGATAATGTTGTCCAAACTTTCGAAGGTGCGGGCAATGTATTAAACAATATCAGTTTTGAAATGGAAAAAGGGAAATTCTACACTTTGCTCGGCCCTTCCGGCTGCGGCAAAACGACGATCCTGCGATTGATCGCCGGCTTTAACCAGCCAACCAGCGGCGACATCTACATCAAAGGCAAGAAAGTCAATAAAATTCCGGCAAATGAGCGGCAAGTGAACACGGTATTTCAGGATTATGCGCTGTTCCCTCATTTAAATGTATTCGAAAATGTCGCATTCGGCTTGCGCATCAAGAAAATCAAGAAAGCGGAAGTCGAGCGCCGCGTCAAAGAAGCTTTGGCTTTCGTCAATTTGAGCGGCTATGAAAACCGCGAAATCCACGAAATGTCCGGCGGCCAGCGCCAACGCGTCGCCATCGCACGTGCCATCATCAACGACCCGGAAGTGATTCTGCTCGATGAACCGCTGTCCGCACTCGACTTGAAGCTGCGTACCGAAATGCAATATGAATTGCGGGAGCTGCAGCAACGCCTCGGCAAAACTTTCGTTTTCGTCACACACGACCAGGAAGAAGCACTTGCGATGTCCGATGAAATTTTCGTCATGAATGCCGGAGAAATCCAGCAAAGCGGCACACCGATGGATATTTACGATGAACCGATCAACCGCTTTGTCGCTGATTTCATCGGGGAGTCGAATATCGCTGAGGGCGTCATGGTCGCTGATTACCGTGTGCGCTTTGCCAATAAGGAGTTTGAATGTGTTGATAGAGGATTGAGCCCAAATGAACAAGTGGAAATCGTCATCCGCCCGGAAGATTTGGAAATTACCCAACCTGAAACCGGCAAAATGGCAGTGCATGTCGACAGCCAATTGTTCCGCGGCGTCCATTACGAAATCTCCACTTACGACGAAACGGGTAATGAGTGGCTGGTCCATTCGACAAAACGTGTGGAAGTCGGCGCGCAGATCGGCCTTGATTTCGATCCGGAGGCGATCCACGTCATGCGCTTGAACGAATCCGAAGAAGCCTTCGATGCAAGACTCGAGTCTTACGGAGCCGTTTCCAATGACTAATCGTTCATCACGACCATGGTATTTGGCGCCTTATTATATATGGATTTTGTTATTTGTCATTGCCCCAATTGCACTCGTTGTCTATTTTTCGTTTCTCGATCTAGCCGGTGATTTTTCGTTGGAAAACTACGCGAATTTCTTTTCATCGACATATTTTCGCATGACGCTCAGCTCGTTCTGGTACGCCTTCCTCATCACCTTCATTTCGGTGCTGATTGCCTACCCAACGGCTTACTGGCTGACGAAAACCAAGCATAAGCAATTATGGCTGCTGTTGATCATCATCCCGTCATGGATCAACCTGTTGCTGAAAGCCTATGCATTCATCGGTATTTTCGGGCTGTACGGGCCTGCTAACCAATTGATCCAGTTTTTCGGTGCAGGGCCGCTTCAGATCCTGTTCACCGACTTCAGCTTTGTGTTTGTCGCAGTGTATATTTTCATCCCGTTCATGGTACTGCCGATCTTCAACTCGCTCGATAAAATCAATCCGGCTTTGATTGATGCATCGCGCGATCTCGGCGCTTCCCAGTGGACGACATTCCGACGCGTCATTTTTCCGCTGGCGATCAATGGCGTTAAATCCGGCGTACAAGCCGTCTTTATCCCAGCCTTATCCTTGTTCGTCATTACACGGCTTATTGCCGGCAACAAAGTGATTACGCTCGGTACTGCCATCGAACAGCAATTCCTGGTTACGCAAAACTGGGGAATGGGTTCGACGATTGCTGTCTTCTTGATCTTGTTCATGATCATCATCATGCTGCTCACAGGCCCGAAAGAGAAAGGAGGGGCATTGAATGGCAAAGCTAAGTAAACCCGCCAAAATCTATTTGGCATTGGTCTTTTTTATTCTCTATGCCCCGATTTTCTATTTGATTTTCTATTCATTCAATAGCGGCGGCACCATGTCCGGCTTTGAAGATTTCACGTGGGAGCATTACGCAGCGGTCTTCAATGACACGCGCCTGCTTATCATCGTCTTGAACACGGTCATCGTCGCTTTGCTGTCCGCACTCATCTCGACAGCGATCGGTGTGCTCGGCGCGATCGGCATCATTTTTCTGCGCAACCGGAAGATGCGCAACGCCGTATTGTCCTTGAATACCGTGTTGATCGTCAGCCCAGATGTCATCATCGGTGCCTCGTTTCTGATTCTCTTCACGATGGTCGGCGTCAAGCTCGGCTTCGCGTCCGTCCTTGTGTCGCATATCGCCTTCAGCATCCCGATCGTCGTCATCATGGTATTGCCGAAACTGCAGGAAATGAGCTCAAGCTTAATTGATGCGGCGACGGATCTCGGGGCATCGCAGCGTGATATTTTGACGCGAGTCATCATCCCTTACATCAAACCGGGGATATTCGCCGGCTTTTTCCTGGCGCTGACGTATTCACTCGATGATTTTGCCGTCACGTTCTTTGTCACCGGCAATGGCTTTGCGACATTGTCCGTTGAGATCTACTCGATGGCACGAGCAGGCATCACGCTAACCATCAATGCCTTGTCCGCTTTGATTTTCGTCGTGACGCTCGGCCTTGTCCTCGGATACTATTTCTTTAATCAGCGCTCCGGGGCGAACGCTGGAACAGGAGGAACTCGACCATGAAAGGCATCATGAGAGCAAGTGCAGCCATTATAATCATTTCCGCAGTCCTTTTCTATGCCGTCCATCTACTGGAGAGCAGCTCTGCCACCAGCGGCAGCGGCTCGATCTCGGTTTATAACTGGGGCGAATACATCGACCCTGAACTGATCAGCCAATTTGAAGAAGAAACCGGCATCCAGGTTATCTACGAAACCTTTGATTCGAATGAATCAATGATGACAAAAATTGAGCAGGGCGGAACGTCTTATGACGTCGCCGTCCCGTCGGAATACGCTATCGACAAGATGAAAGAAAACGATTTGCTGTTGCCGATCGACCACAGCAAGATCCCCAATCTTGAAAACATTGATCCATACTTTTTGGATTTGCCATTCGATCCGGGAAATGAATATTCGATTCCCTATTTCTGGGGCACCGTGGGCATCGCCTATAATCCAACTCTTCTCGAAGGGCAGACTTTCGAAAGCTGGGATGACTTGTGGAACCCAACGCTCGAACAGGAAGTCATTTTGGTCGACAGCGCACGCGAAGTCATTGGTATGGGCTTGAACAGCCTAGGGTATTCGCTGAATTCAACCGATCTTGAGGAGTTACGCGAAGCGACTGATAAATTGAAAACACTTGGGCCCAATGTCAAAGCGATCATCGGTGATGAAATCGTCGAAATGATGCGCCGCGAGGAAGCGGCGGTTGCCGTTACCTGGTCCGGGCAAGCGGCAGATATGATGTTTGTCAATGAAGACATCGATTATGTAGTCCCGGAAGAAGGCTCCAATCTTTGGTTCGATAACATGATCATCCCATCGACAGCCGACAATATTGACGGCGCCCATCAATTCATCAACTTCATGCTCGGTGCGGAAGTGGCTGCGCAAAATGCGGATTATGTCGGCTATTCTTCCCCCAATGCAGCGGCACTTGAACTGATGGACCCTGAAGTGACAGGAGATAAGCGATTTTATCCGACAGAAGAAATGCGCGACCGCCTCGAAGTCTACGAAAACCTTGGAGTCGAGATGCTCGGCATCTACAACGAACTGTTTTTGGAATTCAAGATGGATATGGAAAAATGACAGGCAGAACTTCTGCCTGTTTTTTTCTGTTTAAATGAGGTATAGTAAATAAGTTCATAACACCGAAATTTAGCCACACGAAATAAAAACGAGGGAAGGTTAGCCTCATGGCCGTCAAATCAACAAAATTCGCCTTATATATTCTCATGTTCAATATGTTTATCGCCATGAGCGGAATCGGCCTCATCATCCCGATCATGCCAGCTTATCTGGAAACATTCGGCGTTGCAGGCCAAGCGCTCGGCACATTAATCGCCACTTTCGCTTTTGCGCAATTTCTATTTTCGCCAATTTCCGGGGAACTCTCCGATAAATATGGGCGCAAGAACTTGATCATTTTCGGGCTGATCGTATTCGGCTTGTCGCAGCTGCTCTTCGGCATGGCAACCGAATTATGGGTCCTCTACCTTGCCCGCTTCTTCAGCGGCGTCGGCGGAGCATTCCTGATCCCGCCAATGATGGCATTTGTGGCCGATATCACGACCTACGAAGAACGAGGCAAAGGAATGGGGCTGCTTGGCGCTTCGATGTCTCTTGGTTTCATGATCGGGCCCGGCATTGGCGGCTTCCTTTCTGAAGTCAGCCTGCAATTCCCGTTCTATGTCGCAACCTCTGTCGCTTTACTGTCCGCTCTGCTATCCTTCTTTGCCTTGCCAAATGTCAAACCGGCGGTGCAGGCTGTGGACTATAAACGGGAGAATCTATACCAGCAGATGAAGCGCTCTGTCTACACACCGTATTTTGTCATGCTGCTGGTCATGTTCATCTTTGCATTCGGGTTGTCGAATTTCCAATCCACAATCGCCTTGTATGTTGATAAACAATTCCAATTCACGCCGAAGGAAATTTCGGTCGTCATTACTGTCGGTGGCTTTGTCGGCGTCATCGTCCAAACTTTCGTCATCGACAGCTTGTTCAAGCGTTTCGGCGAGATGCGCGTCATCCTCGTCAATTTAATTGTTTCAGCCGCAGCGATGATCGGTATTCTCTTCGTCAACACCTTCTGGACGATCCTGTTCGTGGCAGCTGTCTTTTTCACAGCCGCCTCTCTCCTGCGCCCAGCGATCAATACGCTCATTTCAAAACTCGCTGGCGACTCGCAAGGGTATGCGGCCGGGATGAACAACGCCTATATGAGCCTTGGTAATATGATTGGGCCAGCGCTTGCCGGGATCCTGTTCGATATCGACATGAGCTTCCCGTATATTACAGGGACTTTCATCTTGCTCTTCTGTTTCTTCATCGCCTTTAACTGGTCGACGAGAAAAAAAGAGTTGTTGCAGGAAAGCCGCAACACCTGATTCACCGATTAATCTAGATGCAAAAAAGCGAGACGCCATAGCGGCGTCTCGCTTTTTATGGGTGTAGAAGAAGTCTATTAATCCATAACGAACTAGAATGGAGTCATTTTTTCTACATTCAATAATCAATGATCTTTCTAAGTATTTGGAGAAGCGTTCGCTCGACTCCTGTGGTTGAGCGAGACGACCGAGACCCCGCAAGGCGCAAAGCGACTGAGGAGGCTTGGGCGCGAGCCCACGGAAAGCGAGCGATAAGCTTCGGAAAATACGATTTCTTACCTTTCTCGGCAGCCTGAAAAAGCGAGACGCCATAGCGGCGTCTCGCTTTTTTTATCGTTGCTTAAAATAATCGTAAATGAATCGTGGCATGAACGATAGGATTCTCTCGTCCGGCATCAGTTTTGAATGATGCAAGCCGTAATCGGAGCCGGCCCCTGCCCAAAACATCAAAGACGGCAGCCGTTCGGTGAAGTAACCGAAATCCTCACCTGTCATGGCCGCTTTGCTGCGGACAGCTTGTATGTCCGGAGCATCCTCTGCATAACGCAAAAATGACTCGGCAAGCTGTTCGTCATTGTCCACTTGGCGATAATTCGCCCCGTAATCGATGGACACTTGGCATTCATAGCCTTCCTCGATCGACCGGCACAGCGATTCGACGCGTTTTTTTACGCTTTCCATCGACTCGGGCGTTAGGGTACGGATTGTCCCTTCCAGGCGCGCCCGTTCGGCGATGATGTTCTGGACAGTGCCGGCAGACATCTTCCCGACCGTCAAAACGGCCGAATCCATCGGGTCGACATTGCGGCTGACGACTGTCTGCAATTGCATCAATAAAGCGGCTGCTGCCACCGCCATATCACGTGTCTGATGCGGATAAGCCGCATGGCCGCCTTTACCGTGCAGATCGATGAATAATTCCGATGTGTTAGCAAAAAAAAGCCCTGGCTTTGTCGCTACAGTGCCGGTTGGCAGTTCAGGTGCGATGTGCAAGGCAAAAAGTTCATCCGGCAAAAGATCCGGACGCTCTTTTTCAAGCCATGCTAAAAGCGGCTGTGCGCCGCCAGGCCCTTCTTCTGCAGGTTGGAACAAGATCACTACATCGTTCTCAAGCGGGTGTTCAACCACCTGTTCCAGCAAGCCGAGCGCCACCGTCATGTGGATATCGTGCCCACATGCATGCATGAACCCTTCGTGGCGTGAGGAAAATGGCAACGCGGTTTCTTCGCGAATTGGCAAACCGTCGATATCCGTGCGCCAACCGATTGTTTTCTCAGGCGAACTGCCCTTTACTTTGACGACGAGTCCTGTGCGCCATTCAACCAGCTCGATACGGCCCGGAGCCATTCGGGAAATGATCTCTTTTAAATAGCTTTGTGTTTTGAATTCCTGGAACCCGATTTCCGGAATTTCGTGCAATTCTCTCCTGATTTGAATAAGATCCATAGAATGGCCTCTTACAATTGGCGAAGTTCTTGCTTGATTTCTGTTTTCGAACGGGTCTTTTCATCCATCAGTTTCAACACGCGCGCTGGAGTACCGCCAACGACTGCGTTTTCAGGCACATCTTCGATCACGACAGCCCCTGCAGCGACGACAGAACCTTTGCCGATGCGGACGCCTTCCAATACTACTGCGTTTGCGCCGATCATGACGTCGTCTTCAACGATTACCGGTGTGGCAGATGCAGGCTCGATTACGCCTGCCAAGACAGCGCCAGCGCCGATATGGCAGTTTTTCCCGACTGTCGCGCGACCGCCCATAATTACGCCCATGTCGATCATTGTGCCATCGCCGATGACAGAACCGATATTGATGACAGCGCCCATCATGATGATGCAGTTGCTGCCAATCTCTACGTTTTCACGAATAAACGCACCTGGTTCAATCCGGGAATTGATGTTTTTCAAATCAAGCATCGGGATTGCTGAGTTTCTGCGATCGTTTTCCACTACGGAATCTTCGATGACTGAGGCGTGCTGGTCTAGTGCCTTCTCCACTTCAGCCCATTCGCCGAATACTGTTGCATGATTGCCTTCTCCGAATACTTTCGAGCCTTCGCCAAAATCAAGCGCAGCTACGCCTTCACCTTTGACATATACTTTTACAGGCGTCGATTTCTTCGCATTCTGTATGTACGAAATAATTTGATTTGCATCCATTTGTTCCATTGATTAAAACCTCTTTCTCTCGTGTAATGGTGTTATTATATCTGATTCAGTATAATAATACATCCTTTAGCTTAACAGAGTGGCATGTTTTTTGACAATATCGACAAATGCCTCGACCTGCCGAAGCTGGAAAGACGATTCATAGCCGATCAACCACGTATCCCGGGTCAACTCCAGTTCCTGTTCGCTATTCGTCAGCGGCACCGTATGGACATCCTCTGCACCTGTCAAGGTAATGGATGGCAAGATTGCATAGCCAATGCCGTTGACGGCCATCTGCTTACAGGTCTCAATCTGGTCCACCGTGATTTGGCGCTTCGGGTTGGAGGCGAAATGCTTTTGCCACCATTGCTGGATTTCCTCGTAATAGGTAGAATCGCTTTTGAATTGGATAAACGGCCGTTCGGTCTTCATGACTTCTTCTAGCGAACTGATTTCTTTATCGACCAAATACAAAGTGTCTTTGAATAAATGAATTTTCGGGCCTTTCCAGTCTGTCTGCCCCCGGACGATGCCAATATGGGCTTCGCCGTCGTACAAGGCACGGACGATTTCAGAACTCCAGCCGGTGATCAATTGCACTTTCGCTTCCGGATACAGGGTAATGAAATCTTTCAACACTTTTGGGAGCCAATTTTGGCCGATGATCGACGCACAGGCGATTTTCAAAGTGCCATGCACTTTTTCGCTTAAGGTATGCAGCTGTTCAAAAATCTCTTCCCGTCGCACCACGGCTTCTTTTGCGTATTGAATGACCAATTCACCAGCAGGAGTCGGCGTCAGCCCTTTTTGTGAACGAATGAATAATTGCTGGCCCCATTCCTTTTCAATCGATTGCAGCCGCTGCGACAGGGCAGGCTGTGACAAGAACAGCCGCTCTGCCGCTTTTCGCATATTGCCTTCTTCTGCGAGCACTTTAATAATCATTTCTTCATTTGACATCCGGTTTCACTCCTCTCAAACCACGCAAGCCGAAAATCAGCAAGAAACTGATCAGCGCGCAGATAAACGCTATGCTATAAACATTGCGCAGCCCAAAAGCCAAGGCTTCCTGCAGCACCAGCTTATCCGCTTCCGGAAGCTGCAGGCGGCTATCGATGCTTAAAATCGAGTTGACGGATTCCAGCGATAAATTGCTTGAATCGTCCAGCCGATTCAGTAGCGAGCTATTCAATATGCTGCCGAGAAGCGCCACGCCGATTGTGCTGCCAAGGTTGCGCATAAACATATTTGAAGCGGTTGCCGCTCCCCGCTTATCGTAGGACACTGCAGATTGGATGGAGACGATGAAGGCGGTGCTAGTCAATCCCATGCCGACACCGACAAAAAAACTCGACATTCCTGCCCATAATGGACCAAAGCCAGGTTGCATCGTTACAAACAAAGCGGTTCCGATGAGAAGGAAAGATCCCCCCATAAGCGAAGTGCGGAAATAGCCGATGCTGATCAAGAGCCTTCCTGATAGGACAGAAGCGATCGGCCATCCGATCGACATTGTCGTCAACGTGAAGCCAGCGATCGCCGCTGGCTGTTCCATGACGCCAGTCACATAAGCCGGCAAATAGCTGGAAATGCCGATCAATATAATTCCTGTCGCGAGCGAAACCAAATTCGCATAAAGAATCGCACGGTTTTGCCAAATTTCAAATGGCATCATTGGATCGTCTGACGCGCGCTCTGCTTTGATAAACCAAAACATGAATACAGCGCCGATAATGGCAAGTAAATAAGAAGGAGCCGAGAGCCAGCTAAAAGACACTCCTCCTTCGATAAGCAGGTACAATATGCTGCTAAGTGCAATCGTCAAGAACAAGGCCCCCCTGTAATCGACTTTCGCCCGCTCCATGCGCATCGGTTCTTTCAAATAAATCAAGATGCCGAGCAGCGACAAGATCCCCAGCGGCAAATTGACCCAGAATACGTATTGCCAGCCGATGGTCGCTACCAAAACACCGCCGATAGCAGGGCCGGCGATGGCCGAGATGCCCCATACGCTGGACAAGTACCCTTGGATCTTCGCCCGTTCTTCAGGAGAATAAATATCTCCCACAATCGTTGACGCAATCGGCATGATAGCCCCCGCTCCCGCTCCTTGAATAAAACGGAAAGCGATTAATTGCTCCATCGAATCGGCTAAACCGCAGAGGCCCGAGCCAATTAAAAACAATAACATGCCGAAAGCAAAAATTATTTTCCTGCCGACAAGATCGGCCAGCTTTCCATATAACAGCACAGTAACAGTGCTCATCAGTAAATAAGCAGAAAACACCCAACTGTATTTTGAAAACCCGCCGAGGTCTGCGGCAATGCTCGGCATCGCTGTCGAGACAATGGTTGCTTCGACCGCAGAAACGAACATAGCCAGCATGACCGCGATCAAGATGAGCGGGCGTTTCGTTTGCTCCATATCCATTCCTTCTTTCAACCAGCAGAAAAAAAGGCCTCAATGGATGAGACCTTTTTCAGGGCAATTATCGTTTGAACTGGTAAAGTTGTTTCTTCAATTGCTTCAAGACGATCCGTCTTGTCAAAATCCCCATGAACATTCCATCGTCATCCACTACACAAAGGAAATTCTGGTCGATCACCAGATCCAAAGCTCTTTGGAAGCGGTCATTCAAATGGATCAGCGGCAGGTCAGTCTGCATAATCTCTTCGACTCGAATATCGCCTAGTTTCTCGTATTCTATATGGTCCATTCCAAGAATGGCGTCTGTGATGCGCTGGGCATTAATCAAGCCGTGAAACCGGTACTTCGCATCCAAAACCGGGATGGCTGAATAGCCGGTCTTCGTCAAAACCAATAAAGCATGCTCGGCACTATTGCCGATTTGGACATGTGCTACTTTTTCGGACGAGATGACAAATTCTTCGATCGGGGTTTCAAGAAAATCTTTGCTCGGTAATGAAATCATGTGCTCTACTCCTTTTGCATCGCATGGTCTGATGCCGAAACACTTCGATTACATCATAACATAACACGATTCCCGAAACTATTTAATTGGGTGTTTTGGCTTAAAAAGGGAATTTATTTAACCACTGGCCACCGTCTAAGGTCACGATTTCCCCATTCATATAAGCCGCTTTCTCTGACATGATAAACGCTGCCAGATCTGCCACTTCTTCCGGTTTTCCAAGCCGGCCTAAAGGGACAGATTTCAAGGTCCGCTGCATCGCTTCTTGAGACTCAAAAAGTTTATCTGCGCCCCCAGTTCGTTCGATCGGGCCAGGAGCAATCCCGTTGACACGGATACCGTATTGCGTGCCCCATTCAACTGCGAGTGTCCGGGTTAACGACATGACCCCCGCTTTAGCGGCGGCGGAATGAGCGACCCCGGCACCGGCATTCCAGGCATACGTTGCCAGCATATTAAGTATATTCCCCTTTGTGCCATTTTCAATCCAATAATTGCCGACCGCATGAGAACAGAAAAATGTCCCATTCAAAACAATGTCAATAACTGAGCGCCATCCATTCGGCGATAATTTTTCAGCATGAACGATGAAATTACCCGCCGCATTATTGACAAGGCCATCGATCCGCCCGAACTTCTCGTGTGCGAAATTGACCATTGCCTTGGCATGTTCGGGTTCGCGCACATCCATCTGGAACGCTTCCGCCTGTCCCCGCAGCCCAGACAACTTCGTCAATGACTCATTCAGTTTTTCCATATCCCGTCCCGTAATGACGACGTTTGCGCCTTCAGTTGCAAATTTTTCTGCCATATGAAAGCCCATCCCACTGGAGCCCCCGGTTACGATTATTGTTTGTTCACTCAACATTTCAACATCCCCTTTTCGAATGGTTTCCTGCAGTTTGGCACTGGATTCGGTTTATGTACAGTGACTGAAAATTTTGATATGATAAACAAAGACTGATCAATCCATTATTGCGAAAGGAATGAGCCCATGTCCTTGACGACGAAAGATTCGGAAATCGCACAAGCTATTTTCACTGTCAACCGCCACGCTAAGACTGCTCCTGACAATCAATTTCTGTATGCATTAAAAAAACAGGCATTGAATCTGATGATTCAACAAAAACGGGCGCAAAAACTTGGCCTGCACTTCAGTAAAAACCCCCGGAAAAGCCAACAACAATCATCTGTCCTCGTGAAATGCGGAAATTATTATTTCCACATGCTCCCCAAAAAGGAAGATTTCCATTCACTTGAGCATTTTGGAGACTTGGATGAATCCTATCGCAATCCACCCAGCCGCATGAACTTGAAGCATGCGAAAGAATTGCTTCAAAATTACACCGGGCTGGAGGCGCCGGAAAAAAAGCCTGCCATCTCGGCTTTTTCCAAACGCTACGAACCGAAAGAAATGAATCGTTTCTATTCACCGAAAAAATCCTATTTTGATTGATCCTTCCGGCAGTCCTGCACTGCCGGTTTTTTCTGTTTATTTTTCCGCAAAATCAAAATGGCGGATTAATGCCTGGGTGCCAAGGTCCCCATCCCCTGCGCGTTCCAATTCCTCGTAAATGCCAAGTGATAATTTCAGCCCGGGAAGATCCAAGCCCCATCGCTCGGATTCCTCTACCGCTATTTTCATGTCCTTGATGAAATGCTTAATGTAAAATCCTGGACGGAAATCGCCTTCGATCATTTTCGGCGCTAAATTTGATAAGGACCATGACCCGGCTGCACCCGCCGAAATCGAGCGCAATACGTTCTCGGGATCGAGGCCTGCTTTCTTCGCGTATATAAGGGACTCACAGACGCCCAGCATATTATTTGCGATATTGATCTGGTTGCACATCTTTGTATGCTGTCCGGAACCCGCTGGACCTTGCAAAATAATATTGCCTGCAAACAAACGAAATAGCGGAAGCAGTCGATTGAAAACGTCTTCTTCGCCGCCGACCATGACGGAAAGCACCGCATTTTTAGCGCCAATATCCCCTCCAGAGACCGGTGCATCCAAAGCATGCAAGCCTTTCGCGCGTGCAGCATCGGCAATTTCCTGCGCCAGTTTGGGCTGGGAAGTAGTCAAGTCGATGAGCACCGTTCCTTCGGTAGCATTTGCCAGCAAGCCATTTTCCCCGAAATAGATTTCTTGTACATCCCTTGGGTATCCAACCATCGTAAAGATCACTTCGGCAGACTCAGCCAGCTCTTTCGGATTGTTTTTCCAGGACGCGCCTTGTTCCAGCAAATCCTCAGCTTTCTTGGCCGTTCTTGTGAAAACAGAAAGTTCATGTCCGCCTTCTAGCAAATGACGCCCGATGCTATTGCCCATGACTCCGGTACCGATAAATCCAATTTTCATTTTATTGCCTCCTCTATATTTCCATAATAGCAAAAATGGTCAGTCTATTCACTCTTCTTTTTGGCATAAAAAAAAGGCCGGTCCATAAAGGGCCGACCACAAAAGGGGGAAATGAGAATGTTGCTGTGTTCAAGTATACTATGCCCCCTCCAAACATAGGCTAAACCTTTTTTACAAAAAAAATTTCATTGTATGTTTTCTTGCGCCGCCATCTTGATTCAAGACGTTATTTAGACGGTTCTACCGTATATTCATATTGCGTTTTGCCATGATGGAAAGCCGTTCCCCTAAAGTGTTTGAAATCTTCCCGTTCCGTCAGAATCTTGCGGAACTCCAGAAATTCTTCTTTGGGAATATCGAGTGTGTCGATCTCGCCAGCTTTCAATCGATCCAGGTCGTTCGCATAATCAGTCATGAAATGTTCTCCTTTCCTTTCGTTATGTTAAAATCCTTCTGTTATAATACTATACGGACGAAACCATAGCCGTCCAGCCACATTGTGCTTTCCCTCTAATATGGGCGGCCTTTGTTGATTTTAGGAGGATTTTTTCTATGTTTACTTTATTAAAGCGCCATACGCTAATTTGGCTATTGCCGCTTTCGCTTTATTTGTATCATCTGGCTTTCGAAAATACAGCCATCTTCTGGTATATGTACACATTCGCTATTTTGGCCCTGATGTCAATCGCAATCGTCAATTATTCTGTATTCGACGAATTAAAAACCTGGAAATCATTAGTATACGGTGTGTTGTTCGGCAGCCTTATCTATACCGTCCTGGCACTCGGCTACCTAGTCTTCGATGTCCTGACGGTTAATGTAGAAGGACCGGTCTCTGCCCTTCAAACCTTATTTGCCCCAACCAGCATTTGGCATTACCTATTGTTGATGTTCGTCATCGTTCCAGGCGAAGAACTTTTCTGGCGCGGCTACATCCAACAGCAATTGAAGAAATACATGAAGTTGCCGTTCGCCATTCTCGGGGCATCGCTATTATTCGGCATTGCGCTTGCCTTCAGCGGCTTTTGGCCGGGTATTGTGGCAGGCGTGGTAGCAGGCGCATTACTCGGCATCCTGTATGAATGGAAGCGCAGCATGCCACTGTTGATCATTACTCATTTGGTTGTCTTGGTGCTCTTGTTCATCGTCATGCCGCTGCCGGTTTAGGATAAATGGCGGCTTTATCCAAATGACCCGAACGATCGAGCATATGCAGAAATAAAAAAGATCCTCCACAGCGGAGGATCTTTTTTAATAGGACAAATCTTTGATCGACAAGCCGATTTTCTTCATCAATTCGATGGCCTGCTCTTTTTCATCCGAAGATAAAGCAGCCGTCAGTTCATGAATCTTTTGCTCGTGCGCCGGGAAGATGTCTGCCATAAAGGCTTCCCCTTGTTCCGTAATTTCCGCATAGGTAATGCGGCGGTCGGTCGGGCAATTGACGCGCGTGATAAATCCGCGCTTTTCCAGCTTATCGATGACATAAGTAATCGACCCGCTGGCCAGCAGGATTTTGCCGCCGATTTTCTGCAACGGCTGCCGCCCTTTATGATAGAGCAGCTCCAACACCGCAAATTCTGTTGGATTAACGCCGTTTTCCTGGAAAAATTGGTTGGTTTGTTCTGAAATCGCTTTATGTGCACGGGACAAAACGATAAACAGTTTCAATGACTGTTTGATGTCTTCATTCATTTTCGTTCACTCATTTCCGCTATGATTACTCGATTACTTCAATTATATCCCTTTGACAGCCGAATAGCACGTGCAGTCGACTTATCCGATAATGACGCGTTCTTTCGGATAATGGAATTTCGTCGGATCCGTCTTGCCGCCGATGGTGAACAAGAAGGAAATCAAGCCGACTCGTCCGATGAACATCAGGACCATGACGATTACTTTGCCAATCGAGGATAATTCACTCGTCAGTCCGAGCGACATGCCGCACGTACCGAATGCTGAGGTAATCTCAAAGAGAATTTCCACGATGGATGCATTCGGTTCAGTGATGATCAACAGCATCGTCGCAACGATGACCATTGTGCCTGCAAGGAACAGGACCGCAAATGACCGGAACACATCAATCAACTCGATTTCACGGTTAAAGATCTGGATCGTGTTCTTGCCTCTCGCAAAATTAATCAAAAACAGGATAGCGATCGCAAAAGTGGTCGTTCGAATACCGCCGCCTGCCGAACTTGGTGAGGCTCCGATAAACATGAGCGCACTCATGAATACATTGGTCGCGTCGCTGAACTGGGTGATATCGATGGTGACCAAGCCGCCGGAGCGGGATGACACTGAATGGAACAGGGCCCCGAAAAAGGTCTGATGCCACGACATCCCCTTAAAGGCATTGACCGACTCCAAAATCAAGATCCCGACCGTGCCGACAACCAAGAGAATGCCGAAGATGCTCGTCGTGATTTTGGTAAACAGCGAGAACCGGAAATTTTTTGTCTCGTTCGACAAAAACTCTTTCAACTCGATCAATACCGGAAAACCGATCGCACCAAGGATAATCAGCAGCATATTGACGATCTGGACAAAATAGTCATCGACGTAAGGCTGCAGGGACGCGCCGGTAATATCGAACCCGCCATTAGTTGTGGCCGTGACCGATCCGAAAACGCCGTGCAATAGAGCTTCGCTGAAACTATAGAAATACTGCGTGAAATAGACGGTCAATATGAGCGCGCCGATCGCTTCGATCAACAATAGGATCTTGACAATTTCAGTGATCAATTTAACAACGCCGGACATGCTCGACTGGTTATGGTCGACCATGATCAATTGGCGCTCTCTCAGCCCAATCCGTTTGCCAAGCAGAATCCAGAAAAATGTTCCGATCGACATGATGCCGATGCCTCCGAATTGGAGGATGACCATCAACACAATTATGCCGAAAGTAGACAAAGTTTGGGAAACATCAATGACGGATAGGCCGGTGACGCTGACAGCGCTGACGGCGGTAAATAATGTATCGATATAGGTCATGCTCACCCCAGGCTGCAGGACTCCTGGAAGCCGCAGGAGCAAAAAGGAAAAAGCAATCGCTACGAAATAATACGCCACGATTGCCTGTGCAGGTGTAAGATTTCGGACACGTTGAAATGATTTATTCATAGGCGTAAAATTCCCTTCCGCAACTGACTCTCTTCCCATTCTATGTAAAGTACGGGGAAAAGAAAAGGGCTTTTTTGTAAAGCACAGTCTGCTTTATCTGTTCCAATGCAAAAGAGCCGCTTTTCCTGTCTTATTTTCCACTGCCGCAGAATAAGCGCTTATTCCTCTGAGTTACACCGCTGAATGCGGATTTGAAGGAATAAGCGCCATTTACAGAAGGCATTATGGATTTTTCTTATCTTGCTTGTCTGCTTTTGGAGGTTTCTTTTCATCGGTTTTGGGTGAATCCGAGACTCCCTTTTCCTTCACAGGGGGTTTGGCCTGTTCGGCTTTCAAGTCCTTTGGTTCCGCTGTCTTCGCCCCATCTGCTTTGGAAGAATTGCCGTTATTATTGTTGCTGTTGCTGTTGCTGTTGCTGTTGCTGTTGCTGTTGCTGTTGCTGTTGCTGTTGCTGTTGCTGTTAGAATTGTCTTTTTTACTGTCCTTTTCTTTTGGTTTGTCTTTGCCGTTATTGTCTTTTGGCGGTTGTTCAGTTTTGTTCTTTCCGGAAGAAGGAATTTCTTTTTTCGGTTTTGTTTCAGCTTTTGAATTCCCAGCGTTGTTGCCTTTTCCAGCATTTGGGTTTTTCGGTTTAGCAGGCTCAGGTTTTTCTGGTTTTTTCGGTACTTTTTTTGCTGCTGGAGCGTTGGAGCCAGATTCTTTTGGTTTGCTGTCAGATTTCTTTTCTGGAACAGATTTCTTTTCTGGAACAGGTTTCTTTTCTGGAACAGGTTTCTTTTCTGGAACAGGTTTCTTTTCCGGAACAGGTTTCTTTTCCGGAACAGGTTTCTTTTCCGGAGTAGGATTTGCCTGTGTATCCGACTTTTGTGTTTTGTTTGATTGGCTATTGCCTGGAGAGGAAGGCTCGTTTTTCGGGTTAGCCTTTGGAGTAGCAGGATCTTCAGCTTTCGAAGGGGCCTCCTGGCTATCCGGGGCTTGTTTTCTCTGCGTGTTTTTTTCTTCATTTTGCGCAGGCTGGACATCATTTTCTTGTTTCTTTGGCGACGTGAAAGTTCGGTCTTTTTCGATTAGCTTGGCGACTGGCACTTGTTGTTCTTTTGCCTCGCGCCATTGCTTTTTATTCGCTTCTTTCAAATGCACCCGCAAGTTTTTATTGCTGCCGGCAAACAGTGCCGCCAATGCGATCTGTTCCACGTTGATCGCGGCATCCGATTCTCCATCTCCTCGTATCGTGGTAATCGTCACATGCTCTGTATCTTCATCCACGGATAAGGCAAGCACGTTCTCTAAAACCACTTCGAGTTCACGATTTTCCCAATCGGTTAATTGAGCAATCAATTTTTTACCGTCCTCATTCAGCTCCCTCAGCGAAATGACGTGCCATGCCTCGTCTACGCCGAGTTCGATTCCCGGGTTTGATTCAACTTGTACATAGCCATAAGCTTCTTCGGCGGGGAGCATCCATGTGGAAATCAGTAAGAATAGAGCCGCGACCGACGCTATGAGCGGCACGGTAAACGGCTTGAATCGGCGGTTCGAAGCTTTTACGGATTCGAAATATGCCTCTTCGCCCACTACCGTACTCCCTGTCGGCCTGCCGGTTACAAAGCTGCCATCTGCAAGCATGTAGACAGAACGGTCTCCATCAAGTTCCATACATATGCCTTTTCGCATTCGCATCAGTTCAACCGCTCCTTTAAATAATCTTTTAAATAATGCAACTCGCTCATTATCAATAGCGACATTGCAATTATGTATTTCCTGTTTCTCTCAATAGTTTTTCTCGAGACCTGGACAAGTTCCTCGATATGTTTGACCGGCAGTTTTTTCTTATCAAGCAAGAAGTGTTTGTATTCATCCGTTTCCGCTACCAATTGCGCGATTTGGATTGCATTTCTCCTGGCGTCTTCATGTGCAGGAGAAACTTTGGCGATCATTTGGAAAGATAAGCCGAACTCTGAGAGCATTTCCTCGAATTGGACAATCTCTTCACGCCGCTTGGCAATCTGCTCCTGTTCTGAATAGAGAGCCGATGATGCCCGGTCGCCGATATGGTTGTGATGGTCTTCATTCGGCGATGCTGTGAAATCATGGCTGAATTCCAGACGCTTGCTTTCTTTCCGGATATGGTCAATTACTCTGCGCCTGATGACCATATGCGCGAAAGTTAAAAACGATGCCTCATGTCCCGGACGGTATTGGCGCATTGCCTCATGAAATGCCAAGAGCGCGATGCTGAATTCATCCTGATTATCATCGATGAACCGCTTGCATACTTGTGCGGCGGTTTTTTTCACGAACGGGATATGTGAAGAAATCAATTGCTCTTCGGCCTCTTCATCGCCTTGTTGTGCGAGCTTCACCAATGTTTCAGCGGGCATTTCTGCTCCATATCCAAACAAACCGCCCAAAGCAGTCAATAGCATGCAACTCACCTCATTTCAATTCCTTTTTCTCTATTGTATCTTTCAGTCCAGGAATTTGGAAGATTGAGGCGGTCTTGCTAAGTATTACATTCGTGTGACAGCGAGTGTTTGTGTCCGTCTTGTTATGGATTGCATGAAAATAGCCTTACGGAGAAAATGCTCCGCAAGGCTATTCGACCAATCTTTATTCAATTAAGCGTTTTGTTCTTTATTCTTTTTAAGACCTGTAAACACTCCGGTCAAGACGATCCCTAAAAGCACAAGCCAGAACGTAATTGTCCACGGCGTCGAATGCGGAAAATCATGCGGCAGAACGTTCAATTTTTCGTGTGATAAGGTCAAAACGACCAATTTGACCCCTACCCAACCGACCACGACAAATGCCGCTGTTTCGAGCTGCGGGTATTTCTCCAACAGCCGGACGAATTTATGCGCAGCGAAACGCATAATGATGACACCAATTAAACCGCCTGCGAGCATCACGCCAAACTGGCCGCCATTGATGCCGCCGATGTCAAAATCGCCGAGATGC
Source organism: Planococcus sp. MSAK28401 (assembly GCF_018283455.1). Lineage (NCBI taxonomy): Bacteria > Bacillati > Bacillota > Bacilli > Caryophanales > Caryophanaceae > Planococcus > Planococcus alpniumensis. Next base: position 2,235,522 of record NZ_JAAMTH010000001.1, read on the forward strand.
GGCAATGTTACCGCGAGTGCAACGGCCGCAAGCATAGAGTCAATGGCAAAGGCGATATCTGCCAGTTCCACTTTTAAGACGGTCATCCAGAATCCCGATCCTTTTGTCGTTTCGGGTTCTATTGTATGTTCTTTCCCTTTGCGCTGGTCATAGATATGCTTGACCGCGATAAACAACAGATAGGCGGCGCCAAGGGCCTGAATCTGCCAGATGTTCACCAAGAATGTGATCATGAACAAAGCTGCAAAACGGAAGATAAAAGCACCTGCCAAACCATAGAACAAGGCTTTCTTCTGTTGGGGCTTTGGCAAATGCTTGACCATGACAGCCATGACCACCGCATTATCTGCAGCGAGCAAACCTTCCAGCCCGATGAGCACAAGCAGCACCCATGCGTATTCCAATAAGATAGTATCCATAATTTCCCTCCTAATTTTACCCGACAAAAAAAGACCCATGCCTAATAAAAGGCAAAGGTCTTGCTAAGCGTTCTGATGTGCCGCTATCACAACCGATGGCCAGAAGCCACGTCTTGACGACTGTGAAATAGGTTTCCCTATAGCTACTCCCCTTTGTCGAGAGTTTGTATTATTGGTCTGTAGATGTATTATAGCACTTGTGCTGGAACTGTAAACATCTAGGCAATCGTGACATGGTATTTTTGATATCCCTTATGTTCATTATAGAAGGCCACCATTGCCGGGATCGTTTCCAGAAAATCAGCCGGCCGGATGCCGCTTCCTTCCAATAAGGACTGGGCGTTGCGCGTATCGAATTGCGCCTGCCAGTCCATGTAATCCAAAGTCTCGGCTTCAACGCCGAGATACTTGCGGATGGCCGGTGTCTTCATCGAGATGGCCGCAAGTTTTTTCGGGACCCGGCCTTTCGGATACTTTCCAGTCATTTCATGGACCATTGCCCGGTATACTTCTTCTACAGGATGAGGATTGGGGTCAGTCAAATGAACGGTTGCCGATTCGGCTTTTTTAAGGCCGCTCAAATAAATAGAAGCTTCTAAGATGTAGTCTACCGGTACAACGTTGATGGTTGTGTACGAATGCCCGATATACGGAATCGCAGGCAACCGTTTCATCCGGTCGATCATATTCAAAAAGAAATACGGGCCGTCGAACTTTGAGGTCTCTCCGCTTATGGAATGGCCACGGACAATTCCTGGACGGATGATGGTCGTCGGCACTTGTGTTTTCAATTGTTGGACGAGCAATTCTGCTTCAAATTTTGTTTCTTCATAATGGTTCTTGAATGTCTGCGGACGGATAAGCTCATCTTCGAGCAACAAGCCCTCTCTTCTGCCCGCCACATAAGCCGTACTGAAATACATATAGCGCTCCAGCTGATCAAGTGTCTTGACTAGATCGTTAACGTTTTGCGTACCTAAGATGTTGATTTTTTTTGCGATAGCTTGCGGCACCGCCAAATCATAGATGGCTGCCAAGTGCCAAAAGATGAGCGGCTGGTTTTCTAGCCAGGACCGGTCTTGCTGCGAAAGCGCCAACCCTTCTATTGTAATATCTCCCGTCAGCAGTCGAATCCGCCCACAGCCGGTCTTTTCCTCAATGCTGATTGCCTGCCTTTGCGCTTTCTCTATTTCACTGGGCAGAACGATTGCCGCCAATTCCCAGCCTTTTCGGGCACATGATTCCATTAAACGTGTTGCGATAAATCCGGGAAACCCGGTAAACACCATCGTCTTCATCCATTCACACCCCTTTTCTGTATTCTACTAAAAAATGGATAGCTGCGCCCTTAAAATATATAAAAAAATCCTGTGCAGAATCATCTGCACAGGATGGGTCATTCCTCTGTTTTTGCTTGTTTTCTCTTCTTGCTGTTCATGAAACGTGTGTCCCGGTCAAATATACTGTAGACGACTGGCACGACATATAAGGACAAGAAAGTCGAACTGATCAGTCCGCCGATGACAGCAATTCCCATCGGCTGGTTGATTTCCGTACCTTCACCGATGCCAATGGCTAACGGCAAGAGGCCTAGAATCGTCGTCAGGGCCGTCATCAAGATCGGCCTTCTGCGGTCATGGACTGCCGTTATAATCGCATCAAAGGAACCTAATCCATCTGCTTTCCGTTGATTGATGTAATCGACGAGCACGATTCCGTTATTGACGACAATCCCGACGAGCACCAGCACGCCGATAACAGCGGTAATGCTGATCGGTGTTTGTGTCACGAATAGCGCGATAGAGACCCCGATGACCATCAATGGCACTGTGAACATGATAACCAATGGGTATTTGAACGATTCGAACTGTGCTGCCATAACGATATAGACCAGGACAATTGCCAATACGACCGCGAGTAGCATATCATCGATCGCATCATCGAACAGCTCTCGGTCTCCTCCGAACGAGACTTCTGTCTGTTCAGACAAATCAAGATCCGCTATGGCTGTGTCGACAGCAGTCGACATATCGCCCAAAGTCTGGTCGGATGGGTATTGCAGTGTAAAGGATACACTTTCCGCTTGGTCGACGCGGCTGATGGAAACAGGTCCTTGTGCGACTTCAATGTCGGCCAGTTCCTGCAATTCAACAAATGCACCGGATGGCGTACGAAGCGTCAATTCGCGCAAACTTTCTACACTATTGCGCTGTTCCTCATCGTAAGAGACAAAGACACTGAGCACTTCGTCTTGTTCATCGATGACTTGAGTCGCGAGGACACCGCGCGTAATGTTATTGACCGTTTGGGCAATTTGTGCCGGCGCCAGGTTATTTTCAGTCGCCGCTTCGCGGTCGATTGTCATCTGGATTTCATCGATGGTTTCTTGCCGGTCGTTCGTCAATTCAATCACATTCGGCAAGCTCGACAATTCTTCATCAATTGCAGCTACCGCTTCATCGAGACGCTGTTTATCAGTGTCCGTCACGGTAAAGCTTAATGTATTCGGTGTAGAACCGGCAGCTGTTTGAAGATTAAAGCTGACAAGCGCATCGTCGCCGATTTTCTCCAGTACTTGCGGCTGTATGTCATCCACAAATTCAAAGACTGACCGATCGCGTTCATCCAACGGCAATAATTTCACGTAAATTTCTGCCGTATTGGATTCCGCACTGCCTTGCGCCTGTCCTTGTTGAGTCGTACCGATTAAGCTGACGTACACATCAACATCCTCTTCAGCCTTCAATTCTTCTTCGATACTCTGGACCACTTCATTGGTCGCAGATGTCGAAGAACCATTTTCAAGTTCGACAGTAACGCTGACAAATCCTTCATCCGTCGCCGGCAAGAACTCAGTTCCCACTTGGGAGACGCCGTACGCGCCAATTCCGAGGAACACGAATGCCGTCAAGAGCACGAGAATGCGGTGGCGCAGCGCCCACAAGACACTCTTTTCAAAGCGCTGGACGCCCTTGGAATCTGCCTTCACCGGCTTTTGTACGCCATCTTTCTGGCCGAGCATCCTTGATGCCATCATCGGGATGACGGTCAAGGCCACAGCGAGCGAGGCGATCAAGCTGAACGAAATCGTCAATGCGAATTCGAAGAAAATTTCTCCAATCAAACCGGAGATGAAAATAACTGGCACGAATACGGCGATAGTCGTTAATGTCGAAGCGGTAATCGCCCCAGCTACTTCACGTGAACCGTCGGATGCCGCTTTTTTAGGCTTTTTGCCCATCGCGAGATGCCGTTCAATGTTTTCGATGACAACAATGGCATTATCGACGAGCATCCCGATGCCAAGCGCCAAGGCACCGAGCGTCAAGATATTCAAAGCGAAATCGGCAAAGAACATCAAGACAAAGGTCACGATGACCGAATAAGGGATCGCTACGCCGATAATGATCGGGCTCTTGATCCCGCGAAGGAAAAAGAACAAGACGAGCATCGCGAATATGCCGCCGAGGATCAAAGTCTGGCCGATATTATTGATGGCGAGTTTAACGTAATCCCCCTGGTCGAATAGGATATCGGCTTCCACTGCCGAAAAACGCTCTTCAGCAAGCAATTCATCTAAGCGCTCCTGGAATGCTGTCGAAACGTCTGCTGTATTGCCTCCAGACTCCTGCAGCACTGATAGCAAAACGGCAGGCTCTTCATTGGCACGCGTTTCGCTGTTGGTCTCCCGTTCTGTTACCGCCACTTCAGCTACATCAGCCACTGTGACATTATCTCCAGACATTGGATCGACCGTCACGATGAGATCTTCAATATCTTCTACACTTTCCAAAGTGCTGACGATGCGCGTCGTTAAATTACGCCCATCTTCCGTTTCAATCGGGTCGCCCGGCAAGGAGATATTGTTCGCTTGGATCAGCTGGACAATATCCGCCTGCTGCAAACCACGCTCTTCTAGTTCTGCCGGATCCAACTGGATTGAAATATCTTCAATCAACGAGCCCGAAACATTTACGCTCGCCACGCCGTCCGTCTGGCGCAACTGTGTTTCCAATTCCTCTGCTATTACCCGGACGTCTTGCTCTGCGTCAGTCGCCCGCAAGGATAATTGGATAATCGGGAATTGCGAAGGGTCGAACTTCAAAAAACGCGGGTTATTCGAGTCATCTGGAATCGGCGTCTGGTCAATTCGCTGCGTGACTTCCGCCTGAACATCGTCGATATCCGTGTCCCATCCGAATTCCAGTAAGATAAAGTTCGTTCCTTCCTGGCTGTTCGACTGAATCGATTCAATTCCCGGCAATGTTGCCAAGCTCTCTTCCAGCGGTTTTGTCACTTTTTCGTTCACTTCCGTCGGGCTGGCCCCTGGATAGTTCGTGACCACTACGCCAATCGGCGGATTCAACTCTGGAATTAAGGTGACAGGTATGCGGAGAAATGACACTGCCCCTAAAATGATGACCAACAGCATGGTAACAATGGTCAATACTGGTCGTTTGATGGAAAAATCGCTTAATTTCATCTGTTCAATCCCTCTCTATGCCTGGTCCCTTTATCATAAGAAAAAATGCCCTATACCGCAAACTTGAGAGCGTCTGTTCACAAGAACGCCATGTTTTTCCTGGTCCTATAAAAGCATGATGCGCTACGGCAAATTATTCGCCAAATGCAAAACAGCCCGCTGGAAAAGCAGGCTGTTTTGATTCCATTTCTATAGGAGGCTGTAAAGGCGGATTTCCGGATTCTTGTCCTGGAACCAACGTGTGGCAAAATCATTTTCGAACAAGAACACCAAGTTGTCGTAGCGGTCTTTGACCAGCATCGAGCGTCCGCTCGACATCGACTCTTTGACGTCTTCTTCGTTTTCGATCCAACGTGCAATTTTATTGCCGACTGGCTCCATTCTTACATCGACATTGTATTCGTTCTTCATGCGATGCTCGAATACTTCAAACTGAAGCTGCCCGACCGCACCGAGAATGACTTCTTCCAGGTGCAGCGTTTTATAGTACTGGATCGCGCCTTCTTGTACGAGCTGCAGAATCCCTTTATGAAAATGCTTTTGCTTCATGACGTTTTTCGCCGTGACTTTCATGAACAATTCCGGAGTAAACTGAGGCAAGGCTTCGAATTCGAATTTCTTGCCGCTTGTAATGGTATCACCGATCTGGTAATTTCCGACATCGTGGAGGCCGATAATATCACCAGCGACGGCTTCGGATACCATTTCCCGGTCATCCGCCAAAAATTGCGTCGTTTGGGACAACTTGAACGATTTACCGGTTCTGGATAGGGTAACGTTCATGCCGCGGTCGAATTTTCCTGAGACGATTCGGACAAAAGCGATGCGGTCGCGGTGCGCCGGGTTCATATTGGCTTGAATCTTGAAGACGAATCCGGAAAACGGCGTTTCCACCGGTTCAACGATGTCTTCTTCTTTTGTTAGGCGAGGCTGGGGCTGCGGCGCAAATTGCAGGTATGTCTCGAGGAAGGTTTCTACACCGAAATTCGCCAGTGCAGAGCCGAAGAAGACCGGCGTCAATTCCCCTCTTTTCACACTTTCGATGGAAAAATCGTTTCCTGCTTCTTCCAGCAACTCGATATCTTCAAGCGCTTGTGTATAATAGGAAGTTTTCGTCATTTCGTGTTCACCAACGAGATGCCCGTTCTCATCGAGTTCCATGAAACGGTCCCCATCCGTGCGGAATGGTTCCACGCGTTTATTGTAACGGTCATAAATCCCCATGAATTCTTTCCCCATGCCGATCGGCCAGTTCATCGCGTAGGATTGGATACCGAGCACTTCTTCCAACTCTTCCATCAACTCAAGCGGCTCTTTTCCTTGGCGGTCCATTTTGTTGATGAAGGTAAAAATTGGAATGCCGCGCATTTTACAGACTTTGAATAATTTCACAGTCTGTGCTTCGATCCCTTTGGCGACATCGATAATCATGACAGCACTGTCTACTGCCATTAGCGTCCGGTACGTGTCTTCACTGAAATCTTGGTGACCAGGCGTGTCGAGGATGTTGACCCGGTGCCCTGAATAATCGAATTGCATAACGGACGATGTAACTGAGATGCCGCGCTGCTTTTCGATTTCCATCCAGTCGGATGTGGCGAATTTCCCGGTCTTTTTCCCTTTGACCGTCCCGGCATCGCGAATTGCGCCGCCGAACAGCAAGAGTTTCTCGGTTAAGGTCGTTTTCCCAGCATCCGGGTGGGAGATGATGGCGAAGGTTCTTCTGCTTTCAATTGCTTGTTGTAATTGGTCTGACATTGTATACGCTCCTTTAATTTCCTCTCTCTATCTTAGAGAAGGGACGTGCAAAAAACAAGAACTATCGCCTGAAGTTGCGGAAAGTGACAGCGGCAAAAACGCAAAAATGAACGGAGAAAAATACTTCGATTTTTCTCCGTTCCATTTTATGATCCGAATTTACGCTGGGCTTCTTGTTCTGCTATTTCTTTATCGCTATGCGGATATTTCGTATTTTCGATAATCTGGTAATCTTCGTGCCCTTTGCCGGCCAAAATGATGATATCGCCTGCTTGCGCTTGCTGCACGGCGTGGCGCACCGCTTGTTCACGGTCGCCGATGCACGCGTATTGGTCGTGCTGCATACCGGCTGCCAAGTCATTTAGAATGCTGTCATACGGTTCATAGCGCGGATCGTCTGTCGTCAACACGACGTAATCTGCGACCGAAGCTTTTTCTGCCATGATCGGCCGCTTCGTCTTATCGCGGTTGCCTCCCGTACCGACTAAGAAAATAAGACGGCCGGTCTTGAAATCCTCAACAGCGGCAATGGCTTTCTCTATGGCGTCCGGTGTGTGTGCATAATCGATGAAGACCGATACCGGGGCATCGATTTCCGCTTTTTGCATGCGGCCTTCGACTGGCGAAATGGCTTCGAGCGCGGCAATCACCTGCTTGATTGAATAGCCTTCTGCAGACAATGCCGCAATAGCCGCCAGCGCATTATAGACGTTGAAATGGCCAAGCAATTTCATTTCAACCGGAAATTCTCCCTCTGGGCAAAGCAATGTAAAGGACGTCCCTTTCGCTTCTAACCGGATATCCGCGGCACGGAACATCGCTTCATTTTCCAAGCCGTAAGTATAGACGGGAAAAGGCGTCATGGCCGCAAACTTCTCTGACCATTCATCGTCTGCATTCAGCACCGCCCGCTTATTCTGCGTCAAATCCTGGCCAAGCTGCGAGAATAGCAGCCCTTTGGCGTGTCCATATTCTTCCATCGTTCCGTGGAAATCCAGATGATCATGCGTCAAGTTCGTAAAAATCGCCGTATCGAATTCGACACCGGCCAAGCGGCCCAATACGAGGCCGTGAGAAGAAACTTCCATCGTCATATGGGAACTGCCTGCCTCTAAAGCACGGCTGATCATTTGCTGGGTGGTGAGTGCATCGCTCGTCGTATTTGCAGACGGGTGCAATTCCCCGTTTAAATTAAAGCCGATCGTGCCGGTTAAAGCCGATGTCTTCCCAAGTTTCATGAGCATCGCGTGCAGCATGCCAGCGACGCTTGTTTTGCCGTTTGTCCCCGTCACGCCGATCATATTCAATTTTTTCGAAGGGTGTCCGTAAAAACGCGCCGCTAGAATACCGAGTGTACGGCTCGTATCCGCTACCATGACGACCGCTGCGCCTTCTATTGCCAGCGGTTTTTCCGCCAATATAACCGTTGCGCCCTGCTTTACCGCTTGCTCAGCAAAATCATGCCCGTCGACTGTATAGCCTTCAATGCAGACAAAAAGAGAGCCTGGAACAATTTCCCGGGAATCCATCGTCATATGCGAAATGGATTGCGGCAATTCTCCTTTTATAGATGAAATGGGGATATTTAAAAATAGTTGCTTGCTGTCCATCTGAAATCCTCCTAGTGTTATGACCCGAGCGGTGAGTTGATATACGCGTGAAGAAGCGCTGCCGTCGCTTTCAATGAATCGGTATGCGTTCGTTCATACGCATGGGATGCTTCGATTCCAGGGCCGAACAAGGCGTGTTTCACATCTGCACCTGCCCCGATTGCTGCAGAAGCATCGGATCCATAATACGGGTAAATATCCACTTTGTGATCGATTTCCTGATCTTTAGCCAAGGCGATCAATTGGCGGGTCAGCCCGTAATGATAAGGGCCGCTTGAATCTTTTGCGCAAATGGAGACCGTGAATTCATCTGAAGCCTGCCCATCTCCAATCGCCCCCATATCGACAGCAATATATTCTTCGGTCTCAAGCGGAATATTGGAATTGCCGCCATAGCCGATTTCTTCATTATTGGAAATATAGAAATGAGTCGTCTGAGGCAAGGGTTCACCGTTTGCCGCTTGCTTGGCCAATTCCAACAACAATGCCGTACTCGCTTTGTCGTCCAAATGACGCGATTTGATAAAACCGCTTTCCGTTTTGGTGAAGCGTGGATCGAATGAAACGAAATCGCCCACTTCGATGCCCTGCTTGCGGACATCTTCTACGGAATTGCATTTGATATCCAAGCGTACTTCCATATTATCTGCAGAACGTTCCGCTGTTCCGGAATCGCGGTACACGTGGACAGTCGTCTGATGAAGCAAGATTGTGCCGGTGATGGTTTCGCCGCTAGCTGTGTGAATCAGGCAATTTTCGCCTTCGATGGCATTGAATTTGAATCCGCCGACAAGCGATAGCTTCAAACGTCCCGAAGGTTTGATTTCCTTCACCATTGCGCCAAGTGTATCGACATGTGCCGTAAGCAGGCGATGGCGTTTATCGTCTTGTCCTTTGATTGTGGCGATAACACCGCCTTTATTGCTGATTATGTATGGAATTGCTGCTTGGTCGAAAAAATCCGTGACGAAATCCATCACTTGCATCGTGTAGCCTGAAGGGCTTGGAATTTTCACCAGTTTCTCCAATGTGCTGATCGTTTCTTGTTCTTTCCAGTTAAAAGCCAATTTAATCACTCCCTGATTTTTTAATCATATCAAAAACTGCCATTTTCGCACAGTCCCGACTATAGTAAGATGAGTAAGACTCTTAGCATGATGAGGTGCAATTATGGAACGCTCACTGACAATCCGCAAGCGCAATCAATTATTTATCCATCTATTCGGCTTTGGCAGCCTTGCCCATTTAGTGCTGAATTATTTTGTCGACTTCAACGCTTCCATTATAGCGCCGATCTTCGGCATGCTGGCCTACTCAGTACTATTCACTCTACTATATACGAAATTACCCCCTTCACGGTTGCGTTTTGCGATATTGTTTGCGTTAAATGCCTATATTTTGATTTTGCAATTTGAATCGCTGTCGTTTGTCACGGCCATTTACTTTATCATTCCAATCGTTGCGGCCTCGCTTTATAACGATACACGGTCCATCATCGCGCTCTCGCTCTTGACCATCATCGAAGTGGCTCTTCTGACATTTGTCTTCGGCCGTTTTCAAACGAGCGGTTCATTAGAGTACATCCATGTTTCGATGCTGATGTTTTTCGGCCTGGTGATGCTGCTGACGATTTTGCATAGTTTTTATTTCAGCAATTACTGGCGCCAATTGGAACTGCGCAATGCATCAATGGAAAAAGCGCTCACTTCAAAAGAAGGCTATCTCGATTTGTTTTTCCAAGCCGCCAAAGACGCGATTGCCGTATTTGATTTCGAAGGGCGCATCATTGCCATCAATCCCGCTTTTGTCCAATTATACGGCTGGACAGCAGAAGAATGCCTCGGAAAAGTGCTTGCGCTTTACCCGCCGGAACATGCAGAAGCGGCGGAATTGCGCGCCGAAAAAGTACGGCAAGGCGAAAGTTTCACCCTTGAAACAGACGATATCAAAAAAGATGGCACGCGTTTTCCGGCACAAATCACGCTCTCCCCGATTTTCGATTCACAGGGGCAGGTCATCGCGACGTCTGTCATTTCCCGGGACATCAGTTACCGGAAGGAAACCGAACGGATGCTGTTGCAAACGGAAAAACTGAAGATGGCGGGGGAAATTGCCGCTGGGGTGGCACATGAAATCCGCAACCCGATGACGGTCATTTCAGGCTTTGTCCAAATGATGCACAATGACCCGAATCACCGCTACCCGAGCTATACATCGCTGATGCAATCGGAACTCGACCGCATCAATCTGATCATCAGTGAATTCCTGTTCCTTGCTAAACCACAAGCGTCTCAAAAGAAGCAACTCGATATCGGGAAAATACTCGACGAATGCATTTTCCTGTTCGGGCCCGAATTCGTGCTCCATGACATTTCGGTTAAAGCGGAAATCTCAGGCCCGTTTATCGCAGAAGGCGAAGAACATCATTTAAAGCAAGTATTCATTAACTTATTGAAGAACGCCATCGAAGCGATGGAAGACGGCGGAATATTGAGAATTACTGCCATTCGCGACGCAACGGTATTGAAGGTCCATTTCAAAGATGACGGCCCCGGCATCCCTCCTCAACTTGCGGAACGTGTTTTCGAACCGTTCTACACGACAAAAGCTACAGGCACCGGCCTCGGCTTATTGATTTCCCAAAAGATTACGCAAGAACATGGCGGCAGCTTGGCGATCGACAACACGGAAGAAAAAGGCGCCTGCGTCATCGTCACTTTGCCGCTATTGCCGGAACAATGAAAACCTCCCGCCCTAAAAACAGGCGGGAGGTTTTTGAATTTCTAATCATTCATCGTCGTTGTCATCATCGTCATCATAATCATCGTCGTTGTCGTCATCATCATTGTAATCGTCGTCGTTGTCGTCGTTATCTTCGTCGTCCGCTTCTACCGACACCACAGCGCCGTCAGAGGCATCTATAATGACATCGTATTCGGCTTTGCCGTCTTTAAGCTCCACTTCATAAAGTACCCAGCCGTCTTCGTTCTCACGCTCGATGTCCTCTACTTGTCCTGGGGCTGCGCTTTGTGCTGCTTCGATCGCTTGCTGCTCCCCGATAAACTGTTTTACGGATTGCTCCTCCGCGCTGGATTCTGCTGTTGCAGTACCAGATGCCGATGGATTGTTCGAGCTATCAGTTGGTGCATTATTCAATAGCTGTTGACCTTGAACACTCTGCGTCTCCAACTTCACTCCAGTATCATCCGTATCTGCGAGAACAATGCCGCCGAACACCAAAAGGCCTACCGCTGCTGAAACATAGATTAATTTTTTCAATTTAATCTCCTCCTGTTCTGTCGTTACTTTGAATATAACCACTGAAGCTTAAACTGTGCTTAGACAAAGATGAGAAATTCATGAGAACAGGCGGATTCAGCACAATCTATTCAAAAAAATACCGTTTTCAACTCGAATCGGAGTTAATTTGCCATCAGCTCCGATTTCGTGAAAACGGTTTTCATTCAATTTTTCTCAATCATCCCATTCCACGGTCATCGTCTCTCCACGAATTGCATGGATTTGAATCGTCGCTTCCCGGTCGGATTCGTCATCATCCATTTCAACCAAATAATAGCCGCCGTCCGTTGTCTGAACAAATTCGACTTCGTCAACTGTTCCATCCAAAGTCTCTTTTGCGATAGCGATTGCTGCATCCTGGCTGATGATGCGTTCCGGTTCTTGTTGTGCGGGTGCTGAATCCGGTTCCGGCTCAGCCGGAGTTTCCAGCGCTTCTGTTTGGACATCCAGTACTTCCCCGCTTTCTGCGGAAATGGCCAAGATTTTCCGTTCCGTCTCGCTATGGATTTCCACTTCGTAACGATTATCCGATTCTATATATTGGATTTCTTTTATTTCCCCTGGCTCCGCTGCTGAGGCTGCTTCACTTGCTTGCTCTTCAGAAAGTGCTTTTGCAGGACCGGTTTTCTCCAGCAATTCCAGCGATTCGACCTGTCCATCGGCGCGGTTGATGGCCGCTAAATAGGTGCCATCGTTACGCTTGAATTCGATTTGGTAAAACCCTTCCGTTTCAGTAACATTTTCAATCGCACCGCCGTAAAGCTGTTCAATTGATTGTGCCGCTTCATCCATCGTTACGGAATCAGCAGCGGTCCTCGGAAACAGGAAAAAGGCCAGTGCCGCGATGGAAAATACGATGACGACTATTCCGATAGCCCACCATTTTCGCATGCTCATCCCTCCTGCCCTGATTGTAACTCTCCAACATTAAAATTCCCTGAGAAAACGATGGTCACCGTCGTCCCCAATTGTTCAATGCTGTCTATCTCGAGACGAAGATGAAGCGAATCCGCCAATTCTTTGGCGAGTGAAAGGCCAAGCCCAAATCCGCCAGTCTCGCGGTTTCTCGCCTTGTCGACGCGGTAAAAGCGTTCAAAGACATGAGGCAGCGATTCCTTCGGGATGCCTACACCGTAATCACGGATTTTGATATATACCGCACCATCTGTCCCCGCCTCCATATCAATGCTGTCTTCACTATATTTGCGGGCATTGTCGAGCAAGATATAGAGCAATTGCTTGAGCTGCTGGACATCGGTTTCGACAATCAGCGGCTGTTCGGACTGGAGGCGGAATTCCCTGTCATAGGAAGCGTTCATAGCTGTCATGACTTGTTTTAGCACCGGATCCAGATCGGTTTTTTGCCAATCCATTTGAGCTTGGCTGCGCCTCGCGATATGCAATAATTGTTCAATCAGTTGGCGCATTCGTTCCGTTTCAGTGCGTATGGCCGTCAAAGCTTCATCCTGCAATGCCGGGTTCTGTGCACCCCTGCGCTGCAATAAATCAGCATAGCTAGAAATGACAGTCAGCGGCGTTTTCAGTTCATGGGAAGCATTTGAAACGAATTCTTCTTGTTTGCGGTAGTTTTCTTCCAGTAAACCGATCATTTCATTAAAAGTAACGCCCATTTGGCTTAGTTCATCCCGCGATTCTCCCGCGACAGGCAGCTTCTCGAAAGAGCCGTCGCGCTGGATGCGCCGCATCGTCCCGGTAAGCCCTTCGATCGGGCGGGTCAATACTCGGCCAAGCAACGCACTCGATAAGAAAATCGGGATCATCGCAAGCATCGTCACGGAAATGAGCACCAAGCGCAAAGTCGAGAGGTTTGCGGTCACTTCACCTAGCGATTGGGCGACGATCAATTCCAGCACTTCACCACCGGGCCAAATCACGGGCGCCGTGACGTAGGCAAATTGTTCTCCTTCAACAGCCATTCTTCCCGAAGTCCCTTCGACATCATTTGGAAATTCTACATTGACGGATGGATCCTGGATAATTGTATTCAGCAAGCCGCTACTTTGGTTTTTCTCTTTGATCAAGCCGTCTACCGGCACATAGGCGCGCAAGATAGTATCTGGCGATTCTTCAGTATTATTGGCATTGAATGTCGCAACCATCACTTCCACTTCAGCTTCCAGCCGTTCGACTTCTGTTTCATAAGCCAGGCTGCTGAAGGAGACGTAAATGACGACCGCCAGGATCATTAGCACAAAGAACATCAATAAAGTCGAGGACAGGTGAATCTTATGCTTGAGCTTCATGCGGCTGCTCCTTCAAGACGTACCCGACGCCTCGCACTGTCTGCAAATAGGTGGCATCTTCACCGAAATCAATCTTTTTGCGCAAATAACGGATATAGACATCGATAACATTCGTGTCGCCATAATAATCATAGCCCCACACCGCATTCAGCAATTGTTCACGGCCCAGCACTTGTTTCGGATGACGCATCAGATACAATAGCAGATCGAATTCACGAGGCGTCAATTCGATTTGCCGCCCTGCCCTTACGACTTCCCTAGTGCTTTCATTGAGTGTGAGCTCTTCAAAACGGTGCAAATTTCCATCAACTGGATTTTTCTCCCTTAAGTTGGCACGAATTCTGGCAAGCAGCTCCTCGATTTCAAACGGTTTTGTCACATAGTCATTTGCACCAAGATCAAGCCCAGCCACTTTGTCTTTGACATCGTTTTTAGCGGTCAGTAAAATGACCGGCAACTTGGCATCAGATGCACGGATCCGTTTCAAGACATCGAGTCCATAAATTTCCGGCAACATCAAATCGAGCAGCACCAGATCCCATTCCTGCTCCCGGAAATGGATCAAGGCTTCCGAACCTGTCAAAGCGACCGCAGTTTCATAGCCTTCGAATTTCAGTTCCAACTCAAGGACACGGGCGATGCTTTTTTCATCTTCCACGATCAAAATGCGCTCCGTCATCTGCACACCCCCTTTTTTCCTTAATCATAGCAGGTTCAAAAAGAAAAAAGCGACCTAAAGGCCGCTTTCTACTTCAATACTGTCCGGATCCATTTCGCCCGGTTTTTATAAGGAGGGTATGTCAGATTGGTCGACAATTTCGTGGACTTTTTGACGATCGATTTGGCATGGGTAAAGGTCTCAAAGCTTGATTTTCCATGATACGAATTCATGCCCGATGGCCCGACGCCACCGAATGGCAAGTAATGGCTGCCGACATGTGAAACCGTATCGTTGATGCAGCCTCCGCCGAATGGCAATTGATCCAGGAAGAACCGGACGGCCCGATCATTCTCAGAGAATAGATAGGCAGACAGCGGCTTCGGCAAACGCCGGATGTCCCGCAGCAATTGCGGCAAATCGTTATAGGTGATGATCGGCAAAACTGGTCCGAACAATTCGTCTTCCATTGATGGGCTTTTCCAATCGATGTTGTCGAGCAATGTCGGTTCAATATAACGGTCAGCTCTATCGAAGTCGCCGCCATAGACAATATGGGCTTTTTCTTTTTCAATGATTCCAGTTAGCCGGTCATGATGTTTTTCATTGACGATGCGGCCGTAATCCGGACTGTCCTGGGCGTTGTCGCCATAAAACTTACGGATTGTCTGGATGAAGATCTTCATGAAGTCCGCCTTTACCGACTCATGGACACAAAGATAATCCGGTGCCACACATGTTTGTCCGGTATTCATGAATTTGCCCCAGGCGATGCGTTTGGCCGCAAGCTCCAAGTTGGCCGTCTGGTCGACAATTGCCGGGCTTTTGCCGCCGAGCTCTAACGTAATCGGGGTCAATCGTTCGGATGCCGCTTTCATGACCACTTTCCCGACCGGCACGCTGCCGGTAAAGAAAATATAATCAAAGGAAGCATGGATCAGTGCGGTCACTTCCTCGCGTTCTCCTTCGACCACTCTCACATAATGCGGCTGAAAACTTTCCTCTAAGACCGTGCGGATGACGCGTGCGACGTTCGGCGTCGCTTCAGAGGGCTTGACGACGGCGCAATTACCAGATGCCAGGGCGCCGACGAGCGGTTCCATCGCCAATTGGAACGGATAATTAAACGGGCCGATAACCAGCACCGAGCCGTATGGTTCACGGATAATGAAGCTTTTGGCAGGCTGGAGGTGGATTGGCGTTTTTACTTGTTCGGGCTTCATCCAATTTTCAAGATGCTTAGTCATATGGCCAATGCTATCGAGCACAAAGCCTATTTCCGTGGCATATCCTTCAAACTCGCTTTTTCCAAGGTCCAATTGCAGCGCTTCGAT
Source organism: Planococcus sp. MSAK28401 (assembly GCF_018283455.1). Taxonomy (NCBI): domain Bacteria; kingdom Bacillati; phylum Bacillota; class Bacilli; order Caryophanales; family Caryophanaceae; genus Planococcus; species Planococcus alpniumensis. The sequence continues at coordinate 2,251,348 of NZ_JAAMTH010000001.1, forward strand.
AATGTCATCTTCATGGGCTTGAATCGCAGACTTTAGGCGCTGCAGCTGCGCAATGCGGAAATCCGCCGATTTTGTCACGCCTGTAAAATAATAGCCTCGTTGATCAGCTATCATATCCTCTACATCATTCGCTGTAAAATTCACTGTTAAAAACCTCCTGTGGGTCATTTCAATAATTGGTCGATATAACGCTGGACGACTAAACCTTCGTCAAAACCGACGAGGAACGTCGATTGTTCTTTCATTTCATCGAATAAGGAACGCACGGTTTTTTCCGTTTGCACTTCTACACGTGTTTTCCCCCGTTCTTCGCGGTACAAACGCGACCAGTTTTCAAGCGTTAGCACTCCGTCATCACCATACACTTTAAATTGCAACAGTTCGTTCTGCCCTGCCCCGCTCATGCCAGACAATAAAAAAGGCGAACCTTGCTGCGTCTTGCCGTGGGCGATGATTCCGGTTTCACATTTCTCAATATCTTCGGGAAAATCCACTTGGTGTGCGGAAATCTCCAATGTCCCGAACAGGCGATGCATTAACTGCAAATAATGAGGGAAGACTTCCCGCACAAATCCTCCTTGGTCCCTGGAGGCAATCCACGGATTTTGCTGCCATGCCCGCGGCCACTCTGGAAACACCGTATGCAATTCGATACGGCGGACTTTTCCAATATCTCCGCTTTTGATGCGCATCGCCATGTCGCGAACGATCGGCGAATACATCAACGGGAAATGCATGGCGGTGTGGATCCGGTTGTTCGTCGCGGACTCTGCCATCGCCTGTGCCGCCCGTGCGTCTTGGGCAAGCGGCTTTTCGCACAATACATGCAAGCCCCTTCTTGCAGCAGTTTCTGCAAGCTCCGCATGGCTGTTCGGCGGTGTGCCGATGTAGACCCAGTCGATGTCAGCTTGGAACAGTTCGTCCAAGGAGTCGGTGACGGCTACGCCGTAGTGCTCTTCGATGTAGTTTAGCCGATTCCTGTCCGTGTCATAAACCGCTTCGATTTGTGCTGCGTCATCTTGTTGGATTTGCTTGATGAGGCGCTCCCCGACAATTCCCGCTCCAATAATTCCAATCGCTATCAAAACCATCGCCCCTTTTTTGTTTCATTGTTTATAAGTGTAACCTTGTGGGGTATAGAATAGTCAAACAATTACATTCGAAAGAATAGGAGGAAACAACATGAATGAACAGAAAAACTGGTGGGAGCCGATTTTTACGGGAACATTGGAAATGGGTGTCGATAAAGAAAAGCTGGAAACCATCAACGAAGACAGCCTATTATACTTCGGTGAAACCACGAGCACGTTGGAGCAATGAAGATGCCCAACCATTTGGCAAGTACATAGCAGCGCTTGATCCCGTCCGATTGGGAGCAAGCGCTTTTTTTCATGGTATCCTGTCCGTTCATTGTCGCCTGCACTTGTTTTCGCTATAATTTGATTTAGAAAGCAGGGATTGCCATGAAGTCATTCGTCTTATTATTGATCAGCCTGCTGGTGTTGTCGGGATGTACTTTTCCTGGCACCACCGATACAGGCGGCACTGCCGGCAGGACGGCTGTAGAAGTCACCGATGTCATCGACGGGGACACGGTCAAAATCATCTATGATGCCAAAGAAACCACGGTCCGTTATTTGTTGGTCGATACGCCGGAAACAAACCATCCAAGATTCGGCGAGCAGCCACTCGGTCCACAAGCGACCGAGCGCAACCGCGAACTGATCGAACAGGCGAAGCAAGTCGAAATTGAATTTGATGTTGGCGACCGGTTTGACGATTACGACCGCCTGCTCGCGTATTTTTATGCTGATGGGGAAAGCATACAGGAGCAATTGCTTGAAGAAGGCTTTGCACGAGTTGCCTATATCTTCCCGCCGAATACACGCTATGTCGATGAATTCCGCGACGCCGAGGCCGAAGCGAAAGATGCTGAAATCGGTATTTGGGAATTTGAAGATTATTCGACAGACCGCGGATTCAATGCAAATGCTTACGAGCAAACTGAAGTAGATGGCACCGATACCGCTGATGACTGCCGCATTAAAGGCAATATCAATCGGAGCGGCAATAAAATTTATCACATGCCCGGCTCTCCTTCCTATGAAGGGACCAATCCTGAACAATGGTTCTGTACGGAGCAGCAAGCAAGAGATGCTGGTTTCCGCAGTTCCGGCCAGTAAAAAAGGAGGAATACGATGCAATTGCTTGTCCTGCGCCTTGATTACCGCAGCTCTACAACGATCGAAAACCTGCAAAGACAGCTACGCCAACCGAATTCCAAACTAGCGTTGCAATTGCCGCATATCCCGCTGCTGATTTTTGAAAAAACCGCTCCGCATCATTTGAAGGCAGCACTGGAACCGATTGCCCAAAAAACCGCTCCCCCTTCTTTCCATGCCAGCGATATCGGATTTTCCAAAGACGGCGCGCGATTTTATTTGCAGGTCCATCCAAATGAAGCACTCGGTGAATTATACAGCTCATTGAAATTGGCAGCCCATGAATATTCCAATGGCGCTGATGTGCAGTGGCAGCCGCATGTCCCGCTCATCGGCAAGGTCCCCGCTCCGTTTTGGGGCCCATTGTTTGCAAGGTTGGCGCTGGAATTTGACCATCTGGACGGAACGGCCGTGGCGCTGGAATGCTGGTCCGTGATCGGCGATCGCACGACAATCGAATGGAGCCTGTTCTTGAAGAGTTGAAAAACAATGCCGGTTTTAAAAAGCCGAAAGTTTTTTCACAAAAGCTATTGTCTTTTTTTAAACTGGCATATATAATAATAAATGTCCTTGAGATTGCGATTCCTTAGCTCAGCTGGGAGAGCGCTACCTTGACAGGGTAGAGGTCGCTGGTTCGAGCCCAGTAGGAATCATCTAAGCATGCTACGCGCTGCACAAAACACCAACCGGTAAAACGGTTGGTGTTTTTTTATTATTTCCACAAACAAAAAAAGATGGGAGCCCGAGGGCTTCCATCTTTTTTATTATGCAGTTTGAGGTCTTTTCGTCTTTTTCTCTCTCGACATCCATTGGATCGCGAACAAAATGATAAAGACAGCCGCCCCGATAAGATCCGTAAATCCTTCCGGGTAGATCAAGGCAATTCCTGTAACAAATGTGATGATTCGCTCAATCCAATTGAGCTTGCGATACCAATAGCCGATCAAACCGGCCCCGATGGCGATCATGCCGGTGATGGCGGTGATCAATACCCAGATCAATTGGGTCCAGGTCGTGTCAATCATCAACAGTTCTGGCGACAAGACGAACATATACGGAATGATAAATGCCGCAATGGCCAGCTTCGCCGCATTGAACCCAGTCCGTATCGGCTCCCCTCCGGAAATCCCGGAAGCTGCGAAGGCAGCGAGCGCGACCGGCGGGGTGATATCTGCGATGATCCCGAAATAGAAAACGAACAAATGCGCAGACAGCGCAACGACGATTGGAACAGCTGCGCCAGCAGGCTCATCGACCATCAGCAAGGTAATGATGGCAGGAGCAGCAATGGTGGACGTGATGACATAGTTAGCCGTTGTCGGCGATCCCATACCAAGCACAATGGCTGCGAGCATGGTGAAGAACAATGTCAACAGGACGTTCCCGCCAGATGCGGAAACGAGTCCGTTTGCCAAGGACAGGCCAAGTCCGGTTTTGACGACCACTCCAACAATAATCCCTGCCGTAGCTGTCGCTGCTGCGACCGCAAGTGCAGTTCTGGCCCCGTCCACAAGAGCGTGGATGATGTCTTTAAAGCCAAGGCGTGTTTCTTTATTGAAGGCACTGACAAAAATCGTCAGCAAAATACCGTATAATGCCGCTTGCATCGTCGGGATTCCGACCAGCAAGAACAAGATGATCGCAAGAATCGGCGTCAACAAATAGATTTTTTTCAATACTTCCTTGCGGTCCGGCATTTCTTCATGCGACAGACCTTTCAAGCCGATCCGTTTCGCCTCGAAATGCGTCATGATCCAAACGCCTGTGAAGTACAGGAGTGCCGGAATGGCTGCCGCTTTGGCAATTTCCCAATAAGTGACACCGCCGATAAATTCGACCATCAGGAACGCTGCCGCTCCCATGATTGGAGGCATCAATTGGCCGCCTGTCGAAGCTGCTGCTTCAACGCCGCCAGCAAATTCTTTCTTATATCCAAGCTTTTTCATCATCGGGATTGTATAAGACCCCGATGTAACAACGTTTGCAACCGAGCTCCCTGAGATCGTCCCTTGCAGGGCACTGGAGAAAATTGCCACTTTTGCCGGGCCACCGGTCAGATTTCCGGCTAGCGACACGGCGAGGTCATTGAAATACTGCCCAACCCCTGTCTTGACCAGAAACGAACCGAATAACAGGAACGTAAAGATGAACGTCGCAGAGACCCCGATCGGCGTGCCGAGAATCCCGTCCGTTGTATAGAACATCAACTGGATTAAGGATTCCAGGTCCTGTCCGCGGTGGCGCATAAACCCTGGAAAATACGGCCCGAAGAATCCGTAGGTCAAAAACAGTATACCAATGACCGTAATCGGCATCCCAACGGCCCGTCTTGTTGCTTCAAGTGTTAAAATAACGGCTAAAATCCCGACAATCAGATCCAGCTCAGTCACGCGGCCAATGCGGAACACCAAATCATCGTACATGATCGGCCAATAAGCGCCGACACCGATAGATAATAAGGCGAATATGTAATCGTACCAGGCCACTTTATGGCGCGCACCTTTCCGGCGGCGCATTGGGAATAGGATGAAAATGAGCGATAGTGCGAATCCTAAGTGGACAGAGCGCTGGATATACGCTGTGTATTGGCCGAAGATGGCTGTATACAATTGAAACAATGAAAAGGCCAAAAGCCCATAAAACACGACATGTTTGATTATGCCTGATAAATCACGGGTGTTCGATTCCGGATCGTATTTCTGGAGAAGTTCTTTTTGCTGCTCCTCTGAAAAGTGGCCTTCGTCTTCAGGCGGAAGTTTTTTCTTTTCTCTTTCTTCTGGCGATAGTTTATCGCTCATAGATGTTCACTCCTTCTAATTGCTGATAAATGGATAAGCGCTGGGCACGGAATGTATAGATCTTGCCTCTTTCCAAACTGTTCTTCAAGTCCAGTTCTTTTCCCCCGTATAGGAAAGCGAGTTCCGCGTCCACGTCCCCGACTAGCAACCGGAATTCGGGCAGCTTCCGCTTCATATCCTTAATAAAGTATTTCCCGTCTTTTTCGACAAAGCGCTCCCCTTCTCCTGCATTAGACGGCATGCCGATATTGAAATCTTCGTACTCCAGCTCCGTCATCACCAGCTGCCCCTCATCATCAAGACGGTAACTTTCGATGACATCCGATAGATGGATCGAATGCGTATAGCGGATCTTGAAGCGGTCTTCTACCACTGGAATGCGCGTTGTAATTTCGTTTGTTTCCGAATCGATGAAGACGAAGTGTTTCTGATATGGGATGAAGAAAAGTGCGGAGCAGATAAGGGTGAGGATGGTTAATATTAGAAGGGCTTTGAGAATCCTATTATTCCACAAGATGATTCCCCCCTAGTGACAAAAAATAAATAACGACGATAAAGCTTTCGCTTTATCGCCCGTTATTCTGATCAATTCTTATTGGTTTACTTCATCGAAGTAACGCTGAGCGCCAGGATGGATGTCGATCCCGATGCCGTCTAGAGCTGTTTCAGCCTTGATGAAATCAGCTTTAGCGTGTTGGATTTGATCTGTGTTTTCATAAATTGCTTTTGTGATGTCATAGACCGTATCTTCAGAAATGTCGTTTTGGACGACAAGCATGGCAAGAACGGAAACTGTCGGGACATCTTCAGTCAATCCGTATGTGCCAGATGGAACTACATCCTCTGCATAATACGGGTATTTCTCGATCAGTTCAGCAGCCTTATCTTCTGCTACTGGAACGATATTTACATCGGAAGTGGCACTCAAACTTTCAACTGCGCCAGTTGGCGTTCCAGCTGTGATGAACGCTGCATCGATTTGTCCAGATTGCAAGCTTTCCTGCGACTCGCCAAAGTCCAAGTTCTGCGCATCGACATCATCCATGGTCATCCCGTGGATTTCAAGCAATTGCTCAGCATTGATATAGGTACCTGAACCAGGTGCACCGACAGATACCGATTTGCCTGCCAAGTCTTCAAACGCCGTGATGCCAGACCCTTCAGTCGTGACGATCTGGATCGTTTCTGGGTAAAGAGCTCCAATAGCGGAGACGCTGTCAATGACTTCCCCTTCGAACATGTTCGAACCTTCAGATGCGTAGAAAGCCGTGTCTGTCTGCACAAAAGCGATCTCGCCCGTGCCATCAGCAAGGGATGTCATGTTCGCTGCAGATGCCTGGGACACTTCGGCAGTCGTATCGATGCCTGTCTCATTCTCGATGATCGTCGCCATCGCTCCGCCAAGCGGATAATAAGTACCTGTTGTTCCGCCAGTCAATACACTGATGAATTCCGGCTCAGCTGCTCCGCCGCCTTCTCCTTCATCTGCTGCATCGTCTCCACAGCCTGCCAGGAATACGGATCCGGCCAAAGCGACAGTCGCATAGAATCCAAACTTTTTGTTTAACATAAATCGGCCTCCCTTTATCTATAGTTTCTTTCACCCTTCATATTACCATGACTTTCTGTCCATCTGTCAATTTAATTTTTTCAAATGGAATCGGTTTCAAACCAAATTTATGGCAATAAAAACCTTTTTTTATATTTCCGCTCCGGGCACATGAGTTTCCGGCGTCGTCTCTTCAGGAGTTAGATCTTCGAAGCTTCTGCCTTCTTCCTCTAAGTCGCGTGTGCGATGCGCGATGCGGGCAGAGGCACACGCCGCGATACTCGAAACAAGGTCATCAAGAAACGTGTGGACGTGCTCCCCATATTTCGTATCGAGCTTATGGATAATGCCGGTTTTGTTTTTGTCCAAATGCCCGAATGTTGTCACGGCGATGCTGCCATAAGTGAGTACAGCGCCGAGACCAATCATTTCATCGACCCCGAACAAGCCTTCATCCGAACCGACGATTTGTTGAAGCGGCTGGGACAATTTGCCTTGCTCCGCCAGTTCATCGAGTTCAATGCCGACCAGAAGAGCATGTTGCATCTCCCGCTTGCGTAAGACGCTTTCGACCGACTCGATGCAATGGTCCAGCGTCAACCCTTCATTAAAAGGCAATTGCATTTCCAACACGATTTTTGCGATATCTTCTTTCGTAACGCCCCTTCTTTCCAAAGCTTCATGCGTCGCTTTGGTCACTTCTTCTGAATGCACACGGAAACGTCCTCCATCCATAATGCCATCCCCTCTCTCTATTTGGATTTGTCTTCCCGTCCATTATACCTTGCATGGGGGAATATGTTACAATTTTTGTACAATAGAATTAGAAGGAGGCAACATCATGAACAAAGGAAGCGTAGAAGATTTCACGCTTTACAGCGATGCCTTGGGAGAAGACATGCAAGTACTCGTCCATTTGCCGTCAAATTATTCTCCCCTTTATAAATACAGCCTCGTCATCGCATCGGATGGCAAGGATTATTTCCAACTCGGCCGTGTGCCGCGTGTCGTTGATGAATTGCTGGAAAATCAGGAGATTGAAAACATCATCTTCGTTGGCATTCCATATAAAAGCGTGGAAGACCGCAACCGAAAATACGAACCGACCGGCGAACAGCATGCCGCTTATTTGCGTTTCTTGGCTCACGAGCTGGCGCCTTACCTCGATGAGAAATACCCGACCTACCAAGTCGGCATGGGCCGAACATTGATTGGCGATTCGCTGGCAGCCACGGTTTCCTTGATGGCTGCACTGAAATACCCGAATATTTTCGGGCGTGTCATTCTCCAATCGCCGAAAGTCGGGCCGGAAATGATGCAAGCTGTCGAGAAGTTTTCGATGAACAATTCGTTCACGGTCTATCATGTCATCGGCTCGGAAGAAACCGAAGTCAAACTGACCAACGGGGAAACCGCCGACTTTCTCACGCCGAACCGCGAGTTGAATGAGTTGATGAAAAATAAAGGGTTTTCGCTGTTTTACGAAGAATTCAAAGGAGACCATACATGGAAATACTGGCAGCCTGACCTGAAACGGGCGCTGCTGATGAATTTCGGCATGTAGGCCTTAAGGAAACAAACTGAACAATTTGATATAATTGAAGAGCAAGCATTTATTAGATGAGGAGGTCTATTGATTATGAAATATGGCATTGCAGCATTTCCATCGAAAAAACTACAAGACTTGGCGAATTCCTACCGGAAACGCTATGACCCGCATTACGAATTGATCACGCCCCATATTACATTGAAAGGGCCTTTCGAAGCGGATGACTCAGAAGTAAAAGCAATGGCGGAAGAGCTTGGCAATATCGCCAAACGCCAAAAACCGTTCCGTATCCATGCAACGCGCGTCAGCACGTTCACGCCGGTGACAAACGCTTTGTACTTCAAGATCGAACCTTCAAAAGAGCTGATGGATCTTCACGAAGACCTCCACTCCGATTTTCTTGGCGGCATGCCGGACCATCCTTTTGTGCCCCATATCACCATCGCACAAAAACTCTCCGATTCGGAGCATGCTGATGTCTACGGCCAATTGAAAATGGCCGGAATCGATCACGAAGAGACAATCGACCGCGTCCACCTGCTCTATCAATTGGAAGATGGTTCGTGGACTGTGTACGATACATTCCGGTTGTCAGGAGATGAAGCTTAATTGCAAAAAGTAAAAATCGTTGAAACCGAACTCGAAAAAGAACAGGCTTTTGAAATACGCCGAAAAGTTTTCGTCGATGAGCAAGGCGTCGCCCTTCATGTGGAAATGGATGAACATGACGATAGCGCCACTCATTTTATCGGTTATGAACTGGAACAGCCGATTGCCGCTGCCCGGATCCGCGAATACGAACAAGGCGTCGGCAAAGTCGAGCGCGTTTGCGTGTTGCCTGAATACCGCGGACATCACTTCGGGGCGGAGATGATGGAACAGCTGGAGGAATATGCCCGCTCGATCGGCTATTTCCGCTTGCAACTCAATTCCCAGAGCCATGCCATCCCGTTTTACGAACGGCTTGGCTATGATGTGGTCTCTCCCGAATTCATGGACGCCGGCATTCCCCACCGACAAATGGAAAAAACCCTATAATAAAAAACCTTCCGGAAAACTCCGGAAGGTTTTTTTCATGCGTTTTATAAGACGTGATAGCCGCTGTCGACGTGCAAGACCTCGCCCGTGATGCCGCGGGACATATTGCTGAACAAGAAGACGGCCGTGTCGCCGACTTCTTCCGGTGTCGTGTTGCGGCGAAGCGGTGCTTTCTCTTCGATTTCACGCAAAATCGAGTTGAAGTCGCTGACGCCTTTAGAAGACAATGTGCGGATCGGGCCGGATGAAATCGCATTGACGCGGATATCATGCTTGCCAAGATCCGCTGCCAAATACCGGACAGACATTTCAAGCGATGCTTTGGCCACGCCCATGACATTATAGTTCGGCATAACGCGCTCTCCACCGATGTATGTCAAGGCTACGATGCTGCCGCCTTCTGTCATCAATGGTTTTGCGTATTTCGAAACGATTGTCAATGAGTACGAGCTGATGTTATGTGCGAGCAAAAAGCCATCGCGCGATGTGTCCGAAAAGTCGCCTGATAATTCTTCGGTTTTCGCGAACGCGATGCAATGCGCAAGCCCATCAATTTTTCCAGCGCTTTCTTTGATCGTATTGAAACATTTCTCTACGTCTTCGTCGCTGGTCACATCACACGGCAAGATTTGCTCATGCTTGCCATCGAGTGTCGCGACCAAATCACGCACCGACTTTTCAAAGCGCTCTCCTGCATATGTAAAGATCAAATTCGCTCCAGCCGCATCCAATGAACGCGCAATTCCCCATGCGATGCTGCGCTTATTGGCAACCCCCATGATGACGTATGTTTTATCTTTTAATGAAATCGACATATATATACCTCCTAATATTATTACCTGGTACTAATATTACCCCATAAAAAAAGAAAGTGCAATTGCACTTTCTGGGATCTTGCTTCATTTAGCCCTATACCGTTATAAATTCGTCAGGAACGTCGTCGCCAAGCCCAAATAAATGAGGATGGAAATGATATCGTTCAAAGTCGTGATGAACGGCCCGGATGCGACGGCAGGATCGATCTTCATCCGGTGAATCAATAACGGGATAAAGGAGCCGGCCAATGTCGCGACAAAGATCGAGCTGGCGACCGCAGTGCCGACCAACATTCCTATGAGTAATTCAGACTTCCAAAAATAAACGAGCCCCACGACAACGATGCCGCAGATGACGCCAGTAATCAAACCTGTGCCTGCTTCGCGGAACAATAGCTTCATCTTGCTTTCTTCTTCGATGTCACCCGTCGCAATACCGCGTACGGCAACCGCGAGTGCCTGCGTGCCGCTATTTCCGGCCATCCCTGCAATCAACGGGATAAACACGGCGAGCAGCGCCACTTCGTCGAGCGTCGCTTCGAACATGCCCATCAAATTCGCTGTCAGCATGCCAAGGAAAGTCAGCAAGATAAGCCATGGCAAACGTTTTTTCGCTGCTGTCAGCGGTCCGCGGTCAAAGGTATCCATGTCGGATACGGCAGCCAATTTGGAATAGTCATCAGACGCCTCTTCATCCAACACGTCAATGATATCATCGACTGTGATGATGCCGAGCAGATGGTCCTGGAAATCCACGACCGGAAGTGCGAGAAAGTCATAGTCTTTGATCATGCGCGCGACTTCTTCCTGGTCTTCGCTTACCTGGACACTGACGACACGGTCGTTCATGATCGCTTCGATCAAGGTGTCTTCATCTGCAACGATCAAATCGCGCAATGTTACGATGCCTGATAATTTGCGGTCTTCATCGATGACAAAGACGTAATAGATCGTTTCGGCGTTCGGTGCGGCATTTCGCAGGATATTCATCGCCGAACGCACCGTCGAATTTTTCGGGATCGCGACAAATTCCGTTGTCATAATCGATCCGGCTGTATACTCTTCGTAATGGAGCAAGTCCTTGATCTGCTGGGCGGATTCCTTGTCCATGATCGTCAAATAGCTGGCGACTTGGTCTTTGTTCAGTTCATTGAGTACATCGACTGCATCATCGGTGTACATATAGGACAGGATATCGGATGCATAGCGTGTATCCATTTCCTTGAACAGATCTTCGTATTCGTCATCGTCCACTTCAATGGCTTCAAAAATATCCGCCATTTCTTTCGGAGAGAGATACTGATAGAGCAATTGCCTCGTTTCTCCGTCCGCTTTTTCGTAAAAGCTTGCTTGGTCGTATGGATGGTGGGACAAAAATTCTTCTCGGAATGCTTCGACATCCCCTTTATTCAGTAATTCATGCAATAATTCTTCGTTCAGTTCCTCGTCACGGATCTTCGTTTCGTCCATCATGTATACTCCCTCCTTTCAATCATTTCAGCTTTATTCCAGATATGCGTTACACTGAAATCAGCATATCGCCTATAGGAGCTGAAGAGTATGAATTATGATGTTATTGGTGATATCCACGGCTGTTTTGATGAGCTGCTCGAATTGATTGAACAGCTTGGATACCAATTCGAAAATGGCCTTCCTGTACATCCCGAAGGCCGCAAGCTTGCCTTTGTCGGCGACGCCATGGACCGCGGCCCAAAATCTCTCGACGTCCTGCAGCTATTATTCGCCATGCAGGACGCGGGCATCCTTTATTATTCCCCTGGCAATCATTGCAATAAACTGTATCGCTTTTTCAAAGGCAATCCGGTCGAGCTCCTGCACGGCTTGGAAATGACCGTAGCGGAATGGCGCCAGCTTGAACAAGGCGCGCAAAAACAGTTCAGGAACCGGTTTATCCGTTTTTATGAAGAGCTTCCGCTTTATCACCGATTACAAGAGGATTTGATTGTCGTCCACGCCGGGCTGCGCCAGGATATGATTGGGCTGCCACTGAGCCGCCGCATCATCACGTTTGCATTATACGGCGAAATCACCGGCAAGTACCATTCCGATGGGCGTCCCGTTCGCGGCAATTGGGCGAAAAGCTACCAAGGCGAACCATGGATCATTTACGGCCACACGCCGGTCGCGACTCCTTATTTCAAGAATCGCACCGTCAATATCGATACCGGCTGTGTATTCGGAGGGCATTTAACTGCCTTGCGTTTTCCGGAAATGGAGATTTACCAGGTCCCGTCAACACAAGTTTATCAGCCAGACCGCTTTCATCAGTACGATTAGACCAGTGCCAGCATGTCAGCAGCAAGAGCGGATGCAAATGCCAGCCGCTTCCCGGAGACAGGATGATCGAGTTGCAATTCTGTGCAATGCAGCGCTTGCCTGTCGATCAACTCGCGTCCGCCGCCGTATAAATCATCCCCAAGCAGCGGGTGCCCGATATGGGCTAGATGGACACGGATCTGGTGTGTCCGGCCAGTATTCAATTTCAGCCGGACATGGCTGATGCCGCCACCCGACTGAATCAATTCCAGCTCGGTCTCGGCGAACTTGCCGTCTTCCCTTACCTCGCGTTCGATGATGCTCGTACCTTTTCGGGCAATCGGGGCGGTGATTATCGCTTTTCCTGCTGCCACTTCGCCGTGCACAAATGCTTCATAGCGCCGGTTCATGCGCTTTTCCTGTTGCTGAATAGACAGCAAATGATGGATATGGCGGTTTTTCGCGATACATACCAGCCCTGAAGTGTCTTTATCAAGGCGAGTTGCGATATGCAATGTGGACGGGATAGCATGACGCTCGAAATGGCCAGCGACAATATTCGCCAGGCTGCCGAACGGCTGTTCACGCGACGGAATGGTGTTTTGCCCTGGCGGCTTTTCGACAATCAACAACGCGTCGTCTTCATAGACGATGGCAAGCTGCCCTGCTTCTGCCGTCAAGCCTTTGCCTTGTGTTTCTTTCGGAAAAATAACGGTCACGGCATCCCCGACTTCGAGCGGATGCCTGACCGTCACTTCCGAACCGTTGACCAGCAAATGGCCTCCGCTATACTTCACAGAAGCCAAAGTCCTTTTGGAAATCCCATAATCTTGCAGCGCTTCCCGCAGCAAGCTGCGTTTCGTTGCAGTGAACTCTACTTGAAATGCTTTCATATCCTCAATCCTCCGACAGTTCGCTGTCGATGAATGAGTCGTGCACGCGGCGCCAGAACGGAAACGCGCGGAAACGGGCGAAGCGCACTTTTTCTTTCGCTACGCGATACTCGATCGATTCAACGTCTTTATGCAGCAATTGAAGATGATCGATCGTCACCATGAAATCCGGCGCCTTCACCGGAAGCAAAGTGCATCGGTGATGGGACGGCAACACCAGCGGCGAACCGACAGTCCGGAATACCCGGTTGTTGATTGAAGCCATTTCGGTCAGTTGCATCGCCGGCAAGGACGGATGGATAATCGCCCCGCCAAGCGCTTTATTATACGCTGTGCTTCCTGAAGGCGTCGACATGCACAATCCGTCCCCGCGGAACCGCTCAAAATGGCTGTCGTTCAGAAAGACGTCCATGACAAGCGTGACATCCGGGGATTTTACGGTCGATTCGTTTAAAGCTAAATAAGTGGAAGACTCCTGGTCGCTCCGGTAATGCACCGTTACTTCCAGCAAAGGATATTCAATGACTTCGAATTCCTTTTTCGCGATCGCCAAGACCAGCTTCTCGATTTCAATCGGCTTCCAGTCCGCATAAAACCCTAAGTGGCCAGTATGGATTCCAACGAATGCGACAGCATCCAAACGGTCGCTGTATTTATGGAATGCATGGAGCAAAGTGCCGTCCCCGCCAATCGACAAGACGATCTGCGGAGATTCCTCGTTCCACTCCATGCCGAAATCCTCTAAGTATTCACGGGCCTCCTCCATCAATCGATTGGATAGATTATCACTTCTCGATATGATATAAAATTTCATGTATCCTTTCGACCTCCTTCCCCATCCGCCGGAAATCGTGTTCCCGGAGATTCTTTGTATTCGCTGAAATATGCTTGCGCTTCTTGGATTTCATCCCTGATCTGCGTCATTTCCTCGTCGAGCTGGAATGCCGCTTCCGCCGCACGCTGCAGCCGAAGCTTGATCTCCTCGGGGAATACCCCTTTATACTTATAGTTCAAAGAATGCTCGATCGACGCCCAGAAATTCATCGCCAAGGTACGGATCTGGATTTCTGCGAGGATCAGCTGCTCGCCGTCGATGGTTTGCACAGGATACTCGACGATGACATGATACGAACGGTAACCGCTTTGCTTTTCATGTGAAATATAATCTTTTTCTTCCACAATGCGCAAATCATTGCGCTGTCGCAAAAGCTCTACGACTGTTTCGATATCTCCAACAAATTGGCACATCATCCGCAATCCGGCGATGTCCTGTAAATTGCGGGCCAATTCTTCTGAGGGTTCAAACAATAGCCCTTTTTCCAAGGTCTTATCATAAATGCTCGCCAGCGGCTTTACACGTCCGGTAACGAACTCAATCGGTGAATTCGTGTTATTCGTTTCAAATTGTTTGCGCATGCCTTTGAATTTCACTTTCATCTCGTCGACCGCCTGTTTATACGGCGCCAAAAAACGATTCCATTGCCCCATGTCTGGCCCTCCTCACTGCTTTGCCCATTCTACTATCCTTTAAGCCCAGCACAGGGCTGATTCTTCATACCGCTATTTTACCACAGCAAGGCTCTGCGTTGCAGATTGCACCCAACTATCCGATAATGAAATTAATGGCTAAACCAAGAGCAACCGGCGTGAACATGAAATCCTCGCTTCCCGCCGGTTGACCCACCGCGCTTGTGCAATGCCGCTTCTTTCCTATAGAAAAGGCGCCTGTATTGTAAAAGCGGGAGTAATGAGGTGAACAAATGACAAAAGAACTTGAAATCGAATTTAAAAACATGCTGACAAAAGAAGAGTATAGCAAATTATTGGCCGAGCAAAACACTTCCCCGATCAGCCAGACCAACCATTATTTCGACACGGCTGATTTTAAGCTGCGCGACCAAAAGGCAGCGCTGCGCTTACGCAGTATCGGCAGCCGCTTCGAATGCACGCTGAAAACACCAGCTGCTTCCGGAAATTATGAAACGACCGATATCTTGAACGAACAACAGGCTTCCGACATGCTGGACTTAAGGCAGTTTGATGCGCCGGAAGTTTCTGCTGAGCTCGAACGGCTCGGGGTCTCCCCGTCCGATTTAGTGCCCATTGGTTCCTTGACGACACATCGCGTAGAGGCCGCGTACGAAGGCGGGCTTCTTGTGCTGGACCACTCGGAATACTTAGACGTGGAAGATTATGAACTGGAATACGAAGTCACCGATGAAGCTGCCGGCAAGCGGAGTTTCTTCTCCTTACTGGAAGAAAAACACATCCCGATACGTCCAGCAGACAAGAAAATCGCGCGTTTTATGAAGGCGGCTACTAAGCGCTAAAGAAGGCATAGCCGTTCGGCGGCATGCGATTTGTTTGAGATATTTACCATGCGTTGATAGAATGGATTTACAGCAAATACAAAGGGGACAAGACTGATGACTGGAAAACCGCTTATTCCGTACGATGAGATCGGCGCGGAAACTTTATCGAACCTGGTGGACGCCTTCTATGCACGCGTCTCAGCACATCCGCAACTTGCACCCATTTTCCCTGACGACCTGACCGAAACAGCGAGAAAACAAAAACAATTCTTGACACAATACTTAGGCGGCCCGAATATTTACTCAGCAGAACACGGGCACCCGCGCCTAAAAGCACGCCATCATCCGTTCCCGATTACACCAGACCGCGCGCAAGCTTGGCTTGAGTGCATGAGTGAAGCAATGGATGAAGTGGGGCTAAGCGGCCAATTTCGCGAGACCTTTTTTAACCGTCTCGTATTGACCGCCCGCCATATGGTGAATGATTACGATAGTGAGGAGGAGTTGGAGTGAGCAACCTGGATCTGGCAGAGGATATCCGCGAACACCAAGTTTCCTGCAAACCGATGGAATTATACGTGTTCATGGATCCGATGAATCCCGCATGCTGGGAACTTCAATCCATCATCCGCAAATTGCAAATCGAGTACGGCCATTACTTTTCAATGCGGATGATCTTGAGTACACAATTATCCGCCCTGAACATGAGCGTGAAAAATGCGGATATGACTGGCGATGAGCTTGAACATCCCGCACTTCCCTCTGTTGCCATCAAAGCGGCAGAGCTCCAGGGCAAACGAGCAGGCAATCGATTCCTGTATAAACTGCAAGAGCATCTCTTTTTACAATCAAGAAACGTCACATCCTACGATGTACTGCTTGAAATTGCGGAAGAAGCTGAATTGGACCAAGGAGAGTTCAAAGATGATTTCCACTCGGTCCACAGCGCAAAAGCATTCCAATGCGATCTTCGCATCACCCGTGAAATGGAAATTTCCGAAGTGCCAAGCATCGTCTTTTTCAATGAATGCATCGAAGACGAAGGTGTCAAAGTTTCTGGCCTTTATTCATACGACGTCTATTTGACCATCCTACAAGAAATGTTGGGAAAAGACCGGCTTAACCGGCAGTCCCCGCCTTCTCTCGATGATCTGTTCATAAAATACCCAACGATGGCGACACACGAAGTGGCGAGCATCTACAATATCAGCGAACAAACTGCAGAACGCGAACTGAAAAAGCAAGTATTGCAGCAAAAACTTGAACGCATCCCGCTGCAGGACGAGACATTATGGAAAGTAAAATAAGCTAAGCTCCCAACAGGAGCTTAGCTTATTTTTTCTTCCATCATATAATAGCGAAAGGCGCCTTCCACGTCCGGAAGGCGCCTTTCTTATCTTACACAAAGGGGATGGGAGAAATGTTCACGCTCAAACAAAGGGGTGTATGTTTGTATGTGATTAATTTCACAGCCTAATAATATCACGCCATAATAGTTAATGCAATAAATCACAAACCTTTTCACAAATCTGTCATAATAGCAAACGCTTACATATATAACTCCACAAAAATAAGTTATTTAGAAATAACTTGTTTGCATTTACGACAGGATTCTACCTAATGTATGAGCCCCTATTTTCCATTGCGCAATAATAATGACGAAAAACTTCGTTTGCTTTATGCACTCCCCCCCACTACCGAATAATAACCACCGACCACTCGAAAGAAAGACCAAAAACCTCTGCAGGGTTTTAACTGCAGAGGTTTGGCTGATTGATCGCTTTATTTCTTCAAAAGCAAGGCTTCAAGTTCTTCAAGCTTCTGCCCAAAGACTTTGCACGCCTCTTCGACCGGCTCGGAAGAAGTCATATCCACACCGGCTTTTTTCAATACTTCAATCGGGTAATCAGAGCTGCCAGCTTTAAGAAATTCGTTAATATAACGCTCTACCGCTGGCTGCCCTTCTTCCAGGATCTTTTTGCTTAACGCAGTAGCGGCGCTGAATCCTGTCGCATACTGGAATACATAGTAGTTATAGTAGAAATGCGGGATGCGCGCCCACTCTAGCCCGATTTCCTCATCCACTGCCATGTCCTCGCCGAAATACTTTTTGTTTAATTCGTAATACACTTCCGTCAAACGGTCAGCCGTCAAAGCTTCACCGTCTTGGTCCATCTGGTGGATTGTGTGCTCGAATTCAGCAAACATCGTCTGGCGGAATACCGTGCCGCGGAAACCATCCAGCCAGTGATTGAGCAAGTAGATACGTTCTTGCTCATCTTCTGTCGTATTGACTAAGTGTTCATTCAACAAGGCTTCATTCGTCGTCGATGCAACTTCTGCCACAAAGATGGAATAATCACCGTAGACGAACGGCTGATTTTCTCTCGTATAATGGCTATGGACGCTATGGCCGAATTCATGCGCCAACGTGAACAAGTTGTCTACATTGTCCTGCCAGTTCATCAGGATATAAGGGTTTGTGCCGTAAGCACCGGAAGAATAAGCACCGCTGCGCTTGCCCTTGTTTTCTTTCACGTCGACCCAACGGTTGTCGATGCCGGATTTGACGATGCCGACATATTCTTCACCGAGTGCATTCAAGCCTTCGAGCATCATGCCCGTCGCCTTGTCATATGGAATCTCCATTTTGACTTCCTTGACGAGCGGTGTGTACATATCATACATATGAACTTGGTCAAGGCCCAACACTTCTTTGCGCAGTGCTACATAGCGCTGCAATAGATGCAGGTTGTTGTTGACTGTTTCGACTAATTGATCGTACACAGCTTCCGGAATATGGTCATCTGACAACGCTGCTTCACGGGCCGATGAATAATTGCGGATTCTCGCGTGGACATTATCGCGTTTAACATTTCCGGATAAAGTGGAAGCAAAGGTATTGCGGAATTTGCCATACGTCGCATAAACGGCTTTAAATGCATCTTCACGTACGCGGCGATCTTTGCTTTCCATGAAACGGATGTAATTGCCGTGTGTAATCTGCACTTTTTCGCCGTCTTCATTTTCAATTTCCGGAAACTCCAAATCGGCATTATTAAGCATGCCGAACGTTTCAGAAGATGCTCCAACCACTTCTGATAATTGTGCAAGAAGAGCTTCTTGCTCCGCTTTCAGTACGTGCGGACGCATCGTATTGAGTTCTTCGAGCGCTTGTCGATAAAGCTTAAGACCGTCATGTTCATCTACGTAGCGGTTCAGCTCTGCTTCGTCTAAAGACAAGATTTCAGGCGTCATGAAAGACAAACCTGCTGCCGTCTTGGCAAAAAGCGATTTGATGCGGCTGTCCATCGCCTGGTATGTTGAATTCGTCGTATCCTGGTCATAACGCATATGCGCGTATGCGTATAGCTTGCGCAGGCGCTCCGACAGTTCATCTTTATAGCTTAGCGCCTCGTATAAGGCATTCGCTCCGGATGATAAGGTACCTTCATACTGTCCAGCTTTCTCTGCCAGCTCCGAGACCGCTTTGAATTCCTCTTCCCATTGAGCATCTGTAGCAAAAATATCTTCCAAGCGCCATGTCAGTTCTGCAGGCACTTGATCTCTAGTCATTAATTTTTCCGTCATTTGGCTGCCTCCTCTTTCCCTTGTTTCGGGAAACGAATTACACCTTATTTTCTCAATTTTCCCACGCTTTTGCAAGCAGATGATAGGAAATATCCATCACTTCCGAAAAACATTCGGAATGGCCATTTCTGTAGATGGTTTCATATGCCGAAAGCACTTGTAAGGGCGTGCGCATATCAATTCCAGAAGACGCAATCTTGACCAGTCTCTCGGTTAATAAAGTTTCCACTGGTTTTCCCGATTCGATCATGAGTGCCGCTTTCATTTGCCATATGAGGGGATGCTCCAGAAATAGATGCCCACCTGCAAGCGGCAGCCCGAAAATCTCCGGGATGGCTTCTTTATCGAGTCGAAGTTCATAGCTCAATCGCCAGAATGGATTTCTCATCCTATTTTTTGCGAACAATTGCGAACGGATGTGTTTATTATTTTCTATACGCATCAAGGATATTGCCTGAACGTACTCTGCTTTGGTTAATTTTTTCGGCACCGCAAAAGGAAAAACTTGTTCCTTCACAGGCAAAAGCGATACCTTTGCGATCCAGCGGTTGCCTTGTACATAAAAAAGATTGGAATAGTAGATGAAGAGGGAATGATTGGGGTTGAATTGCAGGAGATGGGGATGAAGAGGCCTGCTACGAAACATCGCTCTTTCGAATGGGCGGATTTGGACAAGGCCCAGCCCTGGAGCAGGCACACACTTTGTGCCACGGATCCAAATGGCATGAAGACCTATCTTGGCGTATCCTTGGCTGCGCTTCACCACCTGTTCTAGGGGCAATTTGCTGCACTGGATTTCAATCGCCGATTTCTTGGCTAACAGGTCGGGCCTCTGTTTGATTTGGGGCAAGTAGCATTCAACATGAACGGGGATGTTCTTGTCTTGGAAAAATGAGGCTAAGCGGGATTTTCCAAGCAGATGAAGCGGCGTTTCCGGTTCGCTGCCTGGCGTGCAGGAGAATTGCTGGAGATGGGCGAAATGGGGAATTTTCGTTGTACCGACTTTCAAGACGACCGGTGCTTCACAGGCGGGACACAGGAAGGTTCGATCTCTTCTCAGCTGAATCAGCTCTTGCCTTGTATGATAGGCTTGGAGCGTAAATAAACGGCCTTTATCGAGCGCTGTTAATATATGAATCACTCTCCTTTTTTTCAGTTTACGCGGAAGAGCCGTTGGGCGCAATACGTAAAAGTATCTCTGACTTTTAAAAAATCATGAACCCAACTACGTAAAATGGCAAAAAAAAAACCTCCCATAGAGGAGGTTTTTATCCGAAATAATGCAATACGTTCGGCAATGCATCTTCTTTGAAAATCGCTTTGCCGTATTCTTCAAGACGGTGGATTGTCATTGGAGTTTGCTGCAAGTATTCGGTGATGACGCTCAATTGGTCTTTGATGTCTTTTTCAGAATGCAAGATTTCATCAAACTTCACATGCATATAGTACTTTCCGTCAAAGTGGTACAATGCCGTATCGACCGGCATATACATAAGGCGTTTCGCAATCGGAAGCAATTCTTCCACTTCAGAAAGAACAAAGGAATATTCGAGTTTCTTTGTGTCACCCTCGTCATAAACCGGTTCGAATTCGTCGAACTCTTGTGAACCAGCTTCTTCCCCTGAAAACATCTTGCGGCGTTCTTCTATATCATCCGGCAAATCAAGTTTTTGCCCGTCTTTCGTCAATTGCGCACGAGTGACAGTAACTTCAAGTCCTTTATCCATGGCTTGCACTTGGATCCACAGCGGCCCTTCCATAACGAAATCGGCTTCTTCATTGACTTCATCCATCATTTCCCAGAAAAGCTCTTCGCTTTTGTCTCTGTTAAACCAAATTTCGTCACGGCTGAACCCTCGCTCTTCAACATCAAGATAGGAAATGTAAAATTTCACTGTGTTGTCGTTAATGCGTTCTATTTCCATTTTACACCTCTCCTTTTCGGATCGGATTAAGAGGAAGTTCCTCAAAAGCCGTGATTTATTACTACCTTCATTATACCTTTCCTGAAGGCTTAAAAACATTTTTCTGCCTATAGGCGGCAAGAGAAGATAATTATCTTAGAGTCTAATTGAATCGACAGACTTTTGCAACTAATCAAGATGGGAAACCCATGTTCAGTTGGAAATACTTTGTCTGGGCGATATATTAAAAAGATAAAGAAAAGCCGTCCCATGATCCCTTATGAAATGCCATAAAGACCGGACAGCTTTTTCTACTTATTCTCAGTTGACCATGCGCTGAGCTTCAAGCAATTGATACGCGCGCACTTTACGTGGCAGGAATCGGCGGATTTCATCTTCGTTATAACCAACTTGCAGGCGTTTTTCATCCATGATAATCGGGCGTCTCAATAAGCCCGGATGTTCTTGGATCAATTCATAGAGTCGCTGTAATGGCAAGCTCTCTACGTCCACATTCAGTTTTTGGAAGATCTTCGAACGAGTTGAAATGATCTCATCCGTTCCATCCTCTGTCATACGTAGAATTTCTTTGATTTCACTTATTGTCAAAGGTTCAGAGAAGATATTGCGTTCTGTATATGGAATATCATGTTCTTCCAGCCACGCTTTCGCCTTGCGGCAAGACGTACAGCTTGGAGAAGTAAATAATGTAACCATCATAATGGAGCACTTCCTTTCGGATTCATAGATGTTGAGGAAATTCATTCTTAAATTAGAATCACTATCGTTTAGAAGCTCTACAATCATTATACAACATTAGGCTTCAGTAATATATAGCTGACAGCGAGAATTTTAAAAAAACATTGATTCTGTCACAGTTTTGCTACATTTTCTGAGAGTTTGTAAAACTTATACATTAGAAATTTACCCGCTTCTTTTATCAATTAAACTTCAATAAGAAAATTTTATTCTCATTTACGAAATTGTTTTGAAAACAAAGCTTCTATTATATAGTACGTCTCATCATTCAAAAGGTTTCAATTTACTGCTTAATTTAATTGCCTTTCAAAAGCGTAAAAATACCCCAGCTGTTCGGCATTGCCGACAGCAGGGGCATTTCTTTATTCCGGGGTATAGTCGACGCCAGGTGAATAGCTATTCCCTGCATTCCAAAGAAGGAATTCATCGATTCCTTGTTCATTCAAAGCGCGGATCTGAGCTTCCACTTCTGCCTTGCCATAGCGCTTATAATTTCCAGCACCTAAGTAGCTGGCGGTGAAATCCTGAAGCCATGGCCGTGAGACAGGTGCCTCATCCAATTTGGAAAGCACTTCGTTTTCAACTTTTGCATATTCGGCAACCAATTTATACGGTTCCAAATCCGGCTTTGCAATGCCGAAATATGATGTCCAGTGACTAGGGTATATCATTGAGGAAATGACGTCCACATTCTCCGATATTTTCGAGAAGTTTTGCCCAATGCCAGGCGCTTCTGGCAATGTTGCCGCATAACCGAAAATATCAACTGATACCTCTACATCATAAGGTTCGAGTTTTTCTTTCGCATAGGCCACAAAATCCGTGACAGCTTCTACACGGCGCTGAACAGGATCTAGATTGGATTCTGCGTAATCGCCCATTGAGTAGTCTAGCTGCTCACCAAGCCGCTCAAATCCTTCAGGAAAACGCACATAATCGAATTGTATTTCCTTGAAACCTAATTTTGCCGCTTCGATCGCTACTTCCACATTATAGTCCCAGACTTCCTTCATGAACGGATTGACGAATGCTTCACCCCGGCCATTGGTCCAGACTTGCCCACCTGTTGTAAAGGACAGTTCAGGATGCTGTTCCGCAAGTACCGTATCCTTGAAGACGACCACACGCGCAATCGGGTAAATTTGCTCCTGTTCCATTTGCTCAAGCATTGCCCGGGGGTCTTTAATCAATGAAGTGCCGATGCCTTTATCAGCCAGCGGAGAATCTTCTTTTGGCGTATACGTTAAATGACCTACATCTTCCTTGACATCAATGACCATCGCGTTCAAGTCAGTATTCCCTACCAAATCGACTAGCGAAGAAAATCGAGCTCCTCCAGCCGAGTTTCCAGTAACAAATATTCCCCGGACCGCATCGGGATATTCGAAAGCCAAGCCTGAATCAAACCCAAACCGTTCAGATGTTCCGAGCAGTGCTGAGTCAATATTTACTATTTCATATGTACGGGTCGAAAAATCTTCTGCAGCGGTTTCAGCCGCTTGTACAGTGCTGGCACTCCCTAGTAGAAATAAGGATGCAGCAAGCCATTTTAAGGATTTCACGCAAATTCACACACCTTTTTCGCTTTTCTCCAGTCTACCATTTTTGAGTGTTTTCCGCAGGATAATTTAGTAAATTTAGAGAAACCCAGACATTTATTTGTTTTAAGCAAATATTATTATGCCTTCTTCCAAGCACAAAAAAAGCACGCGCCTAATTATAAGGCACGTGCTTTTCAGGTTTTACTTTTTAGCTGCTAGGCGATCTTGCAGTTCTGCAAACTCTTTCTCTGAGCAGTCTACAAAATGATTCGGTGAAACTTCGCGCATTTTCACGTCTTCGCCATCTGCATAGTTATGGACTGCCGGGTCGTATGCTTTACGCGTACGGTTGCGCTCATAGTTCGGGTCCGGAAGCGGGATGGCCGAAAGCAATGATTGCGTGTAAGGATGCATCGGGTTGGCGTACAATTCATCGGCTGGCGCCAATTCCACCAATTTGCCGAAGTACATCACGCCGATACGGTCCGAGATATATTTAACCATCGACAAATCATGTGCGATGAATAAATACGTCAAGCCTTTTTCTTCCTGCAATTCTTTCAGCAAGTTGACAACCTGTGCTTGGATGGAAACGTCCAGTGCCGAAATCGGCTCATCCGCAATGATGAAGTCCGGGTCGACTGCCAAAGCACGCGCAATCCCTAGGCGCTGGCGCTGCCCGCCGGAGAATTCATGCGGGTAGCGGTTTGCGTGCTCTTTGTTCAAACCAACCGTCTCTAACAGGTCGTATACCATTTTCTTACGGTCGCTAGCATTTTTTGCCAAGCCATGGATATCGATTCCTTCTGCGATAATGTCCATGACTTTCATACGCTGGTTCAACGAAGCGTAAGGATCTTGGAAAATCATCTGCATTTTGCGGTTGAATTTCTTCAGGTCTTTTTTGTTTTTCTTGCCGTGCACACTTTCGCCTTCATAAAGGACTTGGCCATCCGTTGCGTCGTATAAACGAATGATCGAGCGGCCGGTCGTGGATTTCCCGCAACCCGACTCGCCTACAAGGCCGAGTGTTTCGCCTTTATAAATATCGAAGGTAATGCCATCAACTGCTTTTACTTCGTTTGCTTTGCCGACATTGAAATGCTGTTTAAGGTTTTTGATTTCAACTAATTTTTCAGCCATCAATTTGCGCTCCCTTCATAATAGCGGCTGCCAGGGAACTTTTTCATCCGTTCGATGACCATTTCAGGCGGTTCGACTGTTGGCGCTTCAGGATGAAGAAGCCATGTAGCCGCCATGTGCGTATCGCTGATTTTAAAGAACGGAGGCGGCTGTTCCATATCAATCTTCATGGCATATTCGCTGCGCAATGCAAATGCATCGCCTTTTGGCGGATCGAGAAGATCGGGCGGCGTGCCAGGAATTGCATATAATTTTGCATCTTCTGAATCCATTGAAGGCATTGAACTGAGAAGGCCCCATGTATATGGATGCTGTGGGTTGTAGAAAATTTCATCGACTGTGCCGATTTCAACGATTTTCCCACCGTACATAACAGCTACGCGGTCTGCCACGTTTGCCACTACCCCAAGGTCGTGAGTGATGAAAATAATCGAGGTGTCGATTTTCTTCTGCAAATCTTTCATCAATTCCAGGATTTGCGCTTGGATCGTCACGTCGAGAGCAGTTGTCGGCTCATCGGCGATTAGGACCTGCGGGTTGCACGCTAGCGCAATGGCAATAACGATCCGCTGGCGCTGTCCACCTGAAAATTGGTGAGGATATTGTTTCATTCGAAGCTCAGGTTTAGGCATGCCGACTAAACGCAGCAAGTCGATCGCCACTTTCTTCGCTTCGTCCTTGCTGATTTTTTGGTGCTTTAAGATCGGCTCTGTAATCTGGCGGCCGATCGGCATTGTTGGGTTGAGCGAAGTCATCGGATCCTGGAAAATCATCGAAATGTCTTTACCGCGGATCTTCTGCATTTCCTTATCGCTCAATTTCGTCAAGTCGCGCCCGCCAAATAGGATTTCCCCGCTTTTGAATTCAGCGCTCTCTTCAGGCAATAAACGCATAATCGATTTCGTTGTAACGGATTTACCGGAACCGGATTCACCTACGATTGCCAATGTTTCACCTTTATATAGATCAAAGTTGACGCCTCGGATTGCTTTTACTTCGCCACCGTATGTGTTGAAGGAAAGTTCGAGGTCTTTTACTTGAAGTATCTTTTCCATCTAAGGCTTTCCTCCTTAATCTTTCATCTTCGGATCGAGCGCATCACGCAAGCCGTCACCAATTAAGTTAAATGCGATCATGATTAAACTTAACACAACAGCCGGGAATAAGAGAATATGCGGCTGATACTGGATCAGTTTATAGCCATCATTGATCAATGTACCTAGAGACGCATCTGGAGCCTGAAGCCCAAGCCCGATAAAGCTCAAGAAGGCTTCGAAGAAAATAGCGCCCGGAATTGTGAACATCGTGTTGATGATGATGACGCCAAGAACGTTTGGCATCAAATGCTTCCAAATGATGCGGCTGTCACTGGCACCAAGCGTGCGTGCTGCGAGAACGAATTCCTGGCTCTTGTATTTAAGAACCTGTCCACGCACTACCCGTGACATGCCGGTCCAACCGGTTATCGTCAAGGCTATGATGATCGCAAGTATCCCCGGATCCATGATGAGGATAAAGAGGATAACGACGACCAAGTTCGGAATACCTGTTAAAATCTCGACAATCCGTTGCATGACATCATCCACGCGGCCTCCGAAGTATCCGGAAATCCCTCCGTAAATAACACCAATCAGCATATCAATTGCTGCTGCAACAAATGCGATGAACAAGGAAACTTGAGTCCCTTTCCATACACGGGAGAACATATCACGGCCAAGGCCGTCCGTCCCGAACCAGTAATTCTGTTCGACATTCTTCAGTTCATACATATCCACTTGACGTCCGCCTAATGTACCGACACCATCCATGATGCCTAGGTTTTCGATGACAGGTACTTTCGGCGGCAAGTTAGCGTGTGTGATGGTTTGGTCGTTTGGTTCGTAAGGGCTGATCATCGGCCCGATAAAGGACATCAAGACGATCAAACCGAACAAGATCAAGCTGATGATAGCCCCTTTGTTTTTCTTTAGGCTGCGCCAAGCATCCTGCCAAAAGCTGACACTTGGTTTTGAGATTTTCTCAGCCTCTTGGGTATCTCTAGGGATGCGCGTAAATGCATCTTGAGGAAGCTTTTCATAATTCTGTGTCATTAATTCTTACCTCCTGAAAGACGAATCCGAGGATCGATGACGCCATACAAAATATCTACCACTAAAATGATAACAATCAAGAATACGGAGAAGAAAATAGTCGTACCCATGATGATTGAGAAGTCACTAACCATGATTGATTTTACGAATTGCTCACCGATTCCAGGAATCGCGAAAATCTGCTCGACCACGAGAGAGCCTGTCAAAATACTGACTGCCATCGGCCCAAGTACTGTAATCAATGGAATCAACGCGTTGCGGAATGCATGCTTGAAAGCGATTTCTGATCCGCTTGCTCCTTTAGCTTTTGCCAAAGTGATATAGTCAGATCCAAGAACTTCGATCATTTCTGTACGGATGAACCGTGCAGCCGTTGCCAGTGGGAACATCGCCAAAGCTATTGACGGCAATACGCTGGACATAAATCCATCTTTCCACAGCGCCACTGGGAACAGGTCCCATTTTAAACCGAGCCAGTATTGTAGCATGGATGCAAAAACAAACGATGGAATGGATATACCGATAATCGCAACAATCGTACTTCCGTAATCCACCCATGTATTTTGCCTGAGCGCCGCGACCATCCCGAACAGGATTCCGAGAACAGTCCCGAGAAGCATTCCTTGGAATCCAATCTGGGCTGACGGCCCCATGCGGCTTAAAATAACATCTGTTACGTCTGCGCCTTTGAATTGGTTAATCGAAATACCCAAATCACCTCTTAGCAAACCAAACATATAATCGAAATATTGAACAGGAAGGGGTTGGTCCAGTCCGTACCGTGCCTCTACGACTGCCCGTTGTTCAGGAGATAGTTTATCTGCGGAAGCAATTGGGGAACCTGGTAATATTTTCATCAAGAAAAATGTAAACGTGGCAATAAGCGCTAAGGTGATGAACATATAAATTAATCTTTTTCCAATATAGCGTGCCATGGTGCACCTCCAAATAAAATCGCTCTATTATATCAAGCACCAAAAGATACTTGTATTTTTCTGATTAAGCAGAATACCGTTAATTTTCGGTGAATTTATTCACAGTAGAAAAGAGAGTATATCAATCCCTTGATATACTCTCTTTCTATTATGTTTTCCTAAAGTACATTCAGTTGGGAATCCTTATTCCTTACCGGAAATGTAAGCCCATTTGTAGCCGTAGTCTCCACCGAATGGGTGTTTGACGATGTTGTTAACATATGGCTTTTGAAGGGACATGATACCGCGCTGATAGATCGGTGCGATAGCAGCGTCTTCTTCAACCAAGATTTTTTCAGCTTGAGCCATTGCTTCCCAGCGTCCTTCAGCATCCTGTGCCAATTCGCCTTTAGCTTGCTCAACCAAGTTATCGAACTCTTCGTTAGAGTAAGACATCAAGTTGTGAGAAGATCCAGTTACGAACAAGTCGATGAATGTCATCGGATCCTGGAAGTCAGGGCCCCATCCAGAGTTTTGGATATCGTAGTCTTGTGCTTCATCAAGCTCAAGGCGTACGCCGAATGGTACAGCTTTCAAGTTAACTGTCAAACCTTCAAGGTTTGTTTCAAGTTGCTCTTTCAAATAAGCATCCATTTTACCCGCAAGCTCAGAGTCGCCGCCAAGAAGTTCCATAGTCACTTCTGTTTCGCCGATTTCCTCTAGGCCTTGCTCCCAGTAAGTTTTCGCTTCTTCAGCGTTGAATGGCAACATGTCTCCGTTGATGTCACGGAAATCTTCGCCCGCTTCGTTGAAAGTGAAATCAGTTGGTACTAGGTAGTTAGCTGGAAGTGATCCGTTAGCTAGAACTACATCTACAAGGTCTTGCTTGTTGAAGCCAGTTGCAATCGCTTTACGGATGTTTTCGTTAGCGAGTGGAGTTTCTTCTCCGTTGCGTTCTTGGTTAAATTTCAAGTAGAACAAAGTTGGTTCAAGTTCTTTTACAACTTCTGGGTCTTCAGCGTATTGCATTGCGAATTCTCCAGAAAGTCCAACGCGGTCTTTTTCACCAGATTGGTAAAGGTTAACTGCAGTTGATGTTTCTTTAACTACGTCAACATTGATTGTGTCAAGTTGAACAGTTTCAGCATCCCAGTACTCAGGGTTTTTCTCCATTGTCCAAGTGAGTCCAGTTCCATCCCAGTTTGTAAGAGTGAATGGACCATTGTATAGAAGTGTATCAGAATTTGAAGCGTAGTTATCGCCTTGTTCTGTTACGAATTCTTCATTCAATGGGTAGAATGTAGCGAAAGCCATCAATGACATGAAGTAAGGAGTCGGGCGCTCAAGTTCTACGACAAGAGTTTTGTCGTCTTCAGCTGTGATTCCTAGTTCAGAGACTTCCATTTCCCCTTCAGAAACTTCAGTAGCGTTTTTGATTGTTCCAGCCATCATGTATGGTCCGTAAGGTGAACCAGTGTCTGGGTCAATCGCGCGCTGCCAAGCATAGACGAAATCGTTAGCTGTGATCGGTGTACCGTCCGACCAGTTAGCATCACGTAGTTTGAAAGTGTACGTCAAGCCATCTTCACTGATCTCAGGCTCGCCATCAGCAAGTGCAGGTTCAGCAATGTTTTCTTGGTTTAAACGGAACAAACCTTCGTTTACGTTGTTCATGATGTTGAATGCTACTGCATCCTCAGCAATCGAAGAATCCATTGACGGGATTTCTGCTCCTTCGATCAAGTTTAGTTCTTGTACAGAGTCAGGTTCGCCGCCGTTGCCTTCTGCGCCTTCTGTACCTTCTGTGTCTGTGTTTTCTGTCCCAGTATCAGTGTCGTCTCCGCCGCCGCAAGCAGCTAGGAAAGCACTAAGTACCAAAACCAGGCCAAGTAGCCATAAAATCTTGCTGTTTTTCACTGATTTTGCCCCCTTAAATTTTCTGAAAAGTTGGTACATGATTAATTATACATAAATATTTTTTGTTGTACAGCGTTTTTTTTGGAATAAATTGTACTTGAAGCTTAATCATAGTATACCAAATAATCACCAATCGCCTGAAAAGCGCGTCATGTAAGCGTTTTCTTCTCAATTAGAAATCCAATAATTTTTTGATTTTTTTTGTTATTTCTTCTACAATAAGAACGAATAGGGGTGCCAAAATGAAAAAAATAATCATTGGAATTGCTGCTGTGCAATTGATCATCTTGTTGACGATGCTCGTGCGAAGCGAACCGTTTTCACTGCTGTCATATATCAATAATTCCTTTATCTACGGGGGCATCCTTGTATTCTTCGGGGCTTGGGTGTTCGTTGTCCGAACAGGGGTTTTCGATGTATTTACGATGAGCATGCGCAAAGTGTTCAAAACCAAATCTACACTCGAAGACGACGAGATGCGCCTCCCATCGGAAGTGCTGGCATTCTCAAGTTCCCCCCTCTTGATAGTAGGCGGTGCGACTTTAGTAGCCATGGCTGTTTCCTTGGCGTTCTACCAATCGTAGAATTGCGTATTGCAGCGCCAATCCTTTTTGTATTATAATAAATCCAATACAAAATGAGCGTTGACAAAGAGTAGTAGATGCAGTTTCTTCTATATAAGAGAGCTTGTGGCTGGTGTGAACAAGCAGAAGACTGCATTGAATGGACTTTCGAGCTAAAGCGGCGAAACAAGTAGCCGCTTTCGTATTCTCCACGTTACGGAGGCAAGAGGCCGCTTTTGCGGCAACCAGGGTGGTACCGCGGAACCGCACATCATTCGTCCCTTTAGTTCCAGGGACGGAGATGTGCTTTTTTATATTCATTTTTAGGACCACCCACTTAGAGGAGGAATTGTATTGAAGAAAATTTTTTCAGGCGTCCAGCCGACCGGCACAGTTACACTCGGTAATTATATCGGTGCATTCAAGCAGTTTACCGAACTGCAGGAAGAATATGATTGCATCTTCTGCATCGTCGACCAGCACGCCATTACCATGCCTCAAGATCGTCTCGAGTTAAGAAAAAACATTAAATCGCTTGCCGCGCTTTATCTAGCTGTCGGCATCGATCCTGAAAAAGTCACGCTGTTCATTCAATCGGAAGTGCCAGCGCACGCACAGGCAGGTTGGATGCTGCAATGCGTATCGACCATCGGTGAGCTCGAGCGCATGACGCAGTTCAAAGACAAATCTGCCAAGGCCGCTTCCATCTCTGCTGGCCTCTTGACTTACCCGCCTTTAATGGCTGCTGACATTCTATTGTACCAAACAGACATTGTCCCTGTCGGCGATGACCAAAAACAGCATATCGAATTGACACGCGACTTAGCGGAGCGTTTCAATAGAAAATACAATGACATTTTCACGATCCCGGACATCCGTATTCCAAAACACGGAGCGCGTGTCATGTCCTTGCAGGATCCGACGAAAAAGATGAGCAAGTCCGATTCAAATAAAAAATCGATCATCACTTTGCTCGATGATTTAAAAACAATCGAAAAGAAAGTGAAGAGCGCCGTCACCGACTCAGAAGGAATCGTCAACTACGATCCGGAGAACAAGCCCGGCGTATCCAACCTGCTGTCGATCGAAGCTGCCTTAACTGGAGCCTCCATCGATGAACTGGTCGCTAAATACCAAAACGGAGGCTATGGCGACTTTAAATCTGGCGTGGCCAAAGCCATCACAGAACATTTGGCGCCAATCCAAGAACGTTACTATAAGTTGCTCGATTCTGAGGAGCTTGACACGATTCTCGACGAAGGCGCAGAAAAAGCCAATTTCATTGCCAATAAAACATTGAAGAAAATGGAGAACGCGATGGGGCTGGGCCGCAAGCGCAAACGATAATACATCAACAAAAAAAGGATGAACGGGTGGCCTGCCACTCGTTCATCCTTTTTGTTTAGTTTTGGTTAGCGCAATGACTTCGGGTTCAACGCATCCTTCAGCCCTTCCCCAATAAAGTTGATTGACAGGATTGTCAAGGTAATGATGATGGCTGGGGGCATCCAGATCCACGGCTTGCCTTGCAGGACATCCGGCTCATTGGCAGATGATAGCATATTGCCCCAGCTCGGTGTCGCTTGCGGAACGCCAAAACCTAAATAGCTGAGTGCTGATTCGATAACGATCATCGTCGCAAAAATCAAGGTTCCTTGCACGATGATGGTCGAGATGACATTCGGCAATAAGTGTTTCGTAATCACTTTGAATGGAGAACAGCCGATTGATAAAGCAGCCAGAATATACTCATTCTCTTTCTCCGCCAGCACTTTACTGCGCACCAAGCGGGCGACACCGCCCCAGCTAAGCGCACCGATGACCATAATCAAGACCCACAAACCATCTACGATGCCATAAAGGATCGTGTTCAAGACGATGACAAACACGAGGAATGGGAAATTCAGCACAAAATCCGTGAAGCGCATTAGGATGCTATCGATAAAGCCGCCAAAAAAGCCAGCAAGCGCCCCGACCACTGTTCCCAAAGTGATAACCATGAGCGTTGCACTGAAGCCGACCAATAGTGAAATTCGCCCTCCGTAGAACAAGCGCGTTAAGACATCGCGCCCGCTCTTGTCCGTACCCAGAAAATGTTCGCCATTCGGCTCGATATTCATCGCCCCGATGTTGACTTGTGAAATATCCGGCAGCGGCGACAACACAGGTGCCAGGAACGGTGCCGAGAGTGACATCAAAGTAACCAGCATGATGAAAAAAGAACTGATCATCGCCAATTTATTGCGCACGAATTTCCTTCTGGCAATCTGCCAAGGAGACAAACTTCTTTCCGGCTTCTTTTGTTGGGTGATGGTAGTTGATGATGCCATTTTAATGCTTCCTCCTCAATCCAGGCGAATTCGTGGGTCCACGACGCCGTATAAAATATCTGCCAATAGATTACCGAATAATGTAAGGAACGATAAAAGCATAGTCAATGCCATCAAGGTTGGAAAATCCCTGCTTGTCACGGATTCCAAAAACAGCTGGCCGATGCCCGGATAAGTGAAAATTGTTTCTGTAATAATGGCTCCACCAATCAACGCAGCAAAATCAAATCCAAGGAATGTAACTAGCGGAATGATTGAATTGCGCAGAATATGGACATTTTAGATTTTTTTCATCGGCGTGCCTTTCGCGCGCGCTGTCCGGACAAAATCCTTCCGGGAGTTCTCGATGATGTCGTTGCGCAAAAACTGCGTGTAACTTGCCGTGCTCATCGCCCCGAGCACAATCGCCGGCAACAAGACGTGGTGCATGCGGCTTACATAGTACTCAAAGCTCCCCTCTT
Organism: Planococcus sp. MSAK28401; assembly: GCF_018283455.1. Lineage (NCBI taxonomy): Bacteria > Bacillati > Bacillota > Bacilli > Caryophanales > Caryophanaceae > Planococcus > Planococcus alpniumensis. Next base: position 2,284,014 of record NZ_JAAMTH010000001.1, read on the forward strand.
CCACCAAAATGTCTACCGAGCCTGCAAAAGGGAACCAGTTTAACTGGAATGCAAAAATATAAATCGCAAAAACAGCAGCAACAAAAGATGGAATCGCCAGCATAATATAATTGAATCCTGCAATGGCGTTATCGCCTAATGTATATGGCCGCCGCCCTGAATACATGCCCATGATGAACGCCATGATATATGTGATGATTAAAGCTGTAACGCCCAATAACAAAGTATTCGGCAATTTTTCCAGGATCAAATCGAATACTGGAATTTGAAACCGCGTGGATTTACCGAAATCCCCTTGGACGAATCCAGTAATCCAGTTAACATATTGGACCGGCAATGGGTCATTATAGCCGAGCTTCTCACGCATTTCCGCTATGTATTCGGGGTTGGTGTTGAGCGGGTCGATTTCCCCGCTGAGCGAATCGCCCGGCATCAGTTTGGCGAGACTAAAGACTACAATCGAAATCAAAATCAGCATCGGTATCATTCCAAGCAACCGTCTAATCGAATATTTAAGCATAGGTACTCTCCTTGTCTGATAAGTTCTCGGCTGTGCTCTCGTGCACGGTAAGGGTTATTTTTTGAAACAGCCCTTACCGTGCATAAGAGCTTCATATAAAGATTCAACGATGGGCGAATCGCCCATCGTTGAAGGTTAGTTGCTGATTTTATTCGGTTACGAACCATTCAGCAGGGCTGTTTTGACCGGATACGTCATATTCAACTCCACCGACACGCGTATTCAATGCCTTAATTTCTTCTAGTTCCGCAATGTAAAGCATCGGCAGTTCTTCATTGACGATCTTCTGCCATTCTACATACAATTCTTTGCGTTTTTCCTGATCAGTGCCGACGATTTCGATATCAAGTGCATCGTCTAGCAATTGATCCGCCTCTGGATTGTTGTAACGCGGGTAGTTCCACAGCTGGTCTGCTTTCCATAGTCCCGATGGATCCGGGTCAGTTCCAGTGCCCCAGCCGCCGAAGAATGTTTCAATGGAAGCATCATCTTTTTCGACCATATCGTAGTAAAGGTTTACTTCCACCATTTCCACTTCAGAACGCAGTCCGACCGCTTCGAAATACTGTGCGATGGCTTGGGCACGAGATTCGAAAGTCGGGTTGCCTGTTGCATAATGAGAGAACTTCACAACAAACTCATCGCCATTCGGATCTTCACGGAACCCGTCATCGTTTGTATCGACGTAGCCTGCTTCATCCAACATTTGCTTTGATTTTTCAGGATCGTATTCATATTGAATTAATTCGCTATCATCTGCCGAATTCCAGTGAGCAGACGGTACTGGCTTGTTGACAACATCCGCATAACCGAAGAAGAATGCATCCACCCATTCTTGGCGGTTCAACGCATACATCATCGCCTGGCGAAGTTCTTTGCTTTGGTATTTCGGAAGTTCTTCTGTGATCGTTTGGGATTCGTTGTCGAATTTGCCGAGCTTGAACCCTACATAATAATACGTCAATCCAGGGTAAGTCCTGATTTCTACATTTTCTAGAGGTTCTACTTCAGACCCTGATACCGGCTGAAGGGAGATCATATCGATGTCATTGTTCTGCAAAGCTCCGACAACAGAAGAGTTATCGATAACACGCAGGACGATTTTATCCAAATTGACATCGCCATTCCAGTACTCATCGAATTTCGAAAATTCGACTGACTCGCCAGGAACGATTTTGTCTACTTTGAATGGCCCGATTCCGATTGGAGTCGAACGCACCCATTCAGATGCTGACATTTCGGCAACCGGTACATCACCGAGAACAGACTCAGGCAGTGGATATGCCCATAGGTTGGTTAAGTTGTTGACGCGTGCTTCATCGAAAGTAATGTTGATTTCATAATCGCTGACCACTTCGATCCCTGAAATGGAATCGGCGTCGCCGCTGCGGTATGCTTCAGCGCCTTCGATTGTTTGCACGTTTGCGTAGCGGGGGCCGTCATAATCAGGATCCGCGATTGTTTCAAGTGCGAATACCCAGTCATTGACAGTCAACTCTTCGCCGTTATGCCATTTCACGCCTTCTTCGAATGTGAAGTTGAAGACTTTATTGTCCTCGGTTTCCCAAGAAGCGACGTTCGGTTCCGGCTCTAAGTTTTCGTTGTAGTTGATCAACGCTTCATCAAATAATTCGATGACTTCGAAATCAGTAGCAATGCCGTAAAATGCGGAAGAGTACAAACCTTCCGGTGGAGCATCTAAGCCGTATACGAGCGTTCCGCCTTTTTGCGGTTCGCCTTCAGCACCTTTGCCTTCTGAGCCGGACTCACTGGATGCATCGTCGCCGCCGCATGCTGCAAGGAATGTGGACAGGACAAGCACAAGCGCGAAGAGCCAGAACAAGGATTTTTTATTCATCTCTTTTCCCCCTAATTTTTTTTGATCAATACAAATGGCACGCGACTTGATGGCCTGGCCTTACTTCTGCCAACGCTGGTTTCTCTTGTGAGCAGATTTCCATCGCTACCGGGCAGCGCGTATGAAACGGGCAGCCAGTGGGTGGGTTTTGCGGGCTCGGCACATCCCCTTTTAAAACAATCCGCTCTTTCCGTTTCGCCGGATTCGGTTCCGGAATTGCGGAAATGAGCGCTTGCGTGTAAGGATGCAGCGGTTCTTTGTATAAATCTTTATTTGAAGCAAGCTCTACGAGGCTGCCCAAATACATCACTCCGATTCGATCGCTCATATGCTTTACGACACTCAGGTCGTGTGCAATAAAGAGATAAGTCAGATCGAATTCGATTTGCAGTTCTTTCAACAAGTTCAACACCTGCGATTGCACGGAGACATCGAGTGCGGATACCGGTTCATCCGCTACAATCAGCTTGGGGTGCAGTGCCAGCGCACGGGCGATTCCGATGCGCTGTCTTTGGCCGCCGGAAAATTCATGGGCGTATTTATAATAAGCCTCTTCAGGCAAGCCAACTCGTTTCAGGAGGGTTTTGATTTCCTGCTCCAACTCTTTTTTATTGCGCTTTTCATAATTCAGGATCGGCTCGGCAATAATATCACCGACCATTTGCGTCGGATTCAGCGATGCGTATGGATCTTGGAACACCATTTGAAAATCACGCCGTGCCTTTTGCAATTTGGCTCCCGATAATCGGGTGATGTCTTTTCCTTCGAAGAGGATCTCGCCTCCTGTCGGTTTCATCAGCCTCAAGATGGTGCGTCCCGCGGTTGATTTGCCGCAGCCCGATTCGCCGACCAAACCGAGCGTTTCCCCTTTCCTGATAGCGAACGATACATCGTCTACCGCTTTGACATTTCCGATGGTCCGCTTGAAAAAGCCCCCTGTTACCGGGTAGTATTTCTTCAGATTGCGAATTTCGAGGAGATTTTCACGTTTATCTAAGTAATCGATGCGATCCTGGATGAAATCTCTAGTAGTCATAATGCGGCGACTCCTTCTCGTTCTCTTTTTCCATCGGTAGGCCAGCTTTCTTCATATAATAGACAGGCAGCTTCATGGCGATCGGCGACTTCCGCAAGTTGCGGTGTCACCGTCAGGCATTCTGCCATCGCCTTCGGGCAGCGATTCGCAAAGCGGCAGCCGACTTGTGGCATATTGATGACGGACGGAACCAGCCCTTCAATCGTCGCGAGCTCTTCGACATCTTCATCCATTTTCGGTATCGCTTTCATTAATAATTCGGTATACGGGTGTTTGGGGTGGCTGAACAACTCTTCGACAAATGCGCGCTCCACGATTTTGCCCGCATACATGACCAATACTTCATCACAGATTTCAGCTACTACGCCCAAATCGTGTGTAATGAGGATGATCGACATGTCATTTGCTTCCTGTATTCCTTTCAACAATTCGAGGATTTGGGCTTGGACTGTTACATCCAAAGCTGTCGTAGGTTCATCGGCGATCAACAACTTCGGCTGGCAGGCAATGGCCATGGCAATCATGACCCGCTGGCGCATCCCTCCGGATAATTGGTGGGGATATTCCGTCACGATCTGTTCAGCACGCGGGATTCCGACTTGCTTTAACAAAGCGACCGACCGCAGCCGTGCTTCTTTTTTCGTCAGCTTCTCATGGTTCAAGATCACTTCTTCTATTTGATAGCCGATCGTGAATACCGGATTAAGTGAAGTCATCGGTTCCTGGAAAATCATTGAGATGTCTTTTCCACGAATGCTGTTCATCTGCTTGTCTGAAAAAGTGGAAATGCCTTGTCCTTCGAATTCGATTTCGCCGCCGCGAATCTTTCCGATGCCGTTTGGCAGCAATTGCATAATGGAGAGCGACATGACACTTTTGCCACAGCCCGATTCGCCTACCACTCCTACGATTTGCTTAGGTAGCACATCGAAACTGACATCCTCAACTGCATTGTAATAATCCCCATCTATCTTGAAGCCCGTTTGGAGATTTTTGACCCGCAAGAGCGGTGTAATCGCTTTTGATCCATAAGCTGTCATGAAAACACCTCAAAATTCTTTTTTTCTGTCAATTCTAACTAGTTTTAAACATATTACAAAAGTATTACGTGCGCAATATAATTTTTGTATTTTAAGCAATGATTACCAAAACCTCTAATCATTTCTTCTCTCAACTCCTTATTTCGACTGACTTTTCCTGTTTATCCGTATTTTGCATGTTTTTATCATAATAAAAAATGGACAATAAAAAAGCTCCCAGCAATGGGAGCTTTTCAATAAACTTTAAACTTTTTTCAATACAAGTGAAGCGTTATGTCCGCCAAAACCAAGCGAATTGCTCATCGCGTAGGAGAATTCCGCAGTTCTTGCTTCGTTCGCCACATAATCCAAATCCAATTCTTCATCCGCCGTTTCGTAATTGATCGTAGGCGGCATGATGCCTTCTTTCAAAGCCAATGCCGTAAAGATCGCTTCGATTCCGCCAGCTGCTCCAAGCAAATGGCCTGTCATGGATTTTGTCGAGCTCATGCCAAGTTTGTAGGCATGGTCTCCGAACACAGTTTTGACTGCCATTGTCTCGAATAAATCGTTATACGGAGTGCTCGTTCCGTGGGCATTGATGTAACCGACATCGGTCTTTTCGATGCCTGCGTCTTCGATGGCCTGCTGCATGGCACGTGCTGCTCCTTCACCGCCTGGGGCTGGAGCTGTAATATGATGCGCGTCGCCAGTCGAACCGTATCCGATGAGTTCTGCATAAATTTTCGCGCCGCGTGCTTTGGCGTGTTCGTATTCTTCCAGAATGACGATTCCAGCGCCTTCGCCGATCACAAAGCCGTCTCGATTTTTATCGAATGGACGTGATGCAGTCGATGCATCGTCATTTGTTGTCAATGCGGTATTGGCCGTAAATCCAGCGACAGAAAGACGAGTGATCGGAGCTTCCGCGCCCCCCGAAATCATGACATCGGCATCGCCGCGCTGAATGACTTTAAAGGCATCTCCGATTGAGTTCGTACCGGATGCACAAGCTGTTACCGAGCAGGAATTGATCGCTTTTGCGCCGAAATGGATCGACACCTGTCCAGACGCCATGTCCGGAATGATCATTGGCACGAAGAACGGGCTGATGCGTCGAACTCCACGGGAGTTCAATACGTCCATCTGATTTTCGATCGTTTCCATCCCGCCGATTCCTGATCCGATCCAGACGCCTGTGCGCAGAGCGGTCTTTTCATCCAGCTCGAGTGCTGCATCTTTCATTGCCATGATAGATGATGCGAGTGCGTAATGGGTGAAGCGGTCCATCTTGCGCGCTTCTTTACGCTCAATATAATCTTCGATTGAGAAATCCTTTAATTCAGCGGCAACTTTCGCCGGATACTGATCCGCATCGATGCGCGTTAACGGGCCGACGCCTGAACGCCCTGCCTTCACCGCTTCCCACGTAGATTCTGCACTATTTCCAAGCGGTGTTACGGCACCGATACCTGTAATGACTACACGACGATTTTCCATTTCTTTTACTTCCTTTCGCATATCCAATTATTTCCCCCACTTCATAGCAATGGCGCCCCAAGTCAATCCGCCCCCGAAGCCGACCATGACGACGACATCATCGTCTTTAATACGGCCTTCCTCTAAATCTTCCACAAGGGAGATCGGAATCGACGCAGCTGAAGTGTTTCCGTATTTTTGTATAGTCTTCGACATTTTCTCTACCGGCAGATCAAGACGAGCCCGGGATGATTCCATGATCCGGATATTCGCCTGATGCGGTATAAGAAAATCGACATCCTCTTTATCCAATCCTGCTTTTTCGATGACGTTGATGGCGGATTCGCCCATTTGGCGCACCGCAAATTTGAATACTTCACGGCCATTCATCACCAAATGCTTGTCTTGATACAAATGTTCCCCGCCTGAGCCGTCCGCACCGAGTTCGAACGATAAAATCCCGCGTCCTTCCGACACTTTGCCGATCACGGCAGCGCCGGCCCCGTCGCCGAATAGGACAGCTGTATTGCGGTCTTCCCAGTTGGTGATTTTCGAGAGTTTCTCAACACCAACTACTAAGACGTAGCGATACGTATCCGACTCGATAAATTGTTTCGCTGTAATAACGCCGTACATGAATCCAGCACATGCTGCAGAGATATCCATAGCGGCCGCATTCACAGCGCCGATCTGTTGCTGGATATCGCAGGAAACAGACGGAAACGGACGGTCTGGCGTAACTGTCGCCACCAAGATCAATCCGATGTCCGCTGGATCGATGCCGGCATCCGCAATCGCCTTTTGTGCCGCGACCCGTGCCATATCCGATGTATCTTGTTCATCGTTTGCGATCCGGCGTTCTTCAATCCCGGTCATGGTCCGGATCCATTCATCCGAGGTGTCCATGCGCTGCTCTAAATCAAAATTGGTCAATTTATCTTCCGGCAGGCATCTGCCGGTACCGATGATTCCAGCATTCATATCTATGTCCCTCTTTTCGATTAACATCAATTATTAGTACCTGGTGTTAATAATACGCCCTTTTCCCACTGATTTCAAGTTGCCGACATATTTCTGACAAAAACTTTCGAAAGGCACGAAACTTTCTTTCTGAAAAGGCTTCCTTATGCTATGATAAAGCTAGTTATTCTATATATAGAGGTGAAAACAGATGCAATATATCGGAACACTTTTCTGGTCTGTCCTTATTATTTCAATGTTGAACTATGTAGTAAGTGCCGTACAAAACGTGCCATTCGAATTCATGATCGGTATTTTCATGGCAGTGGCAGTCACTGTATTGGTCATCGTGATGGATGCCATCATCCCTAAAGAAGCAGCGAAAGAATATTAATAATGGTAAAACCGGAAGCCCCAGTGGCTTCCGGTTTTTATTTGGGCGAATTCGATACTTTGTATAGAAAAAAGCCGCATTTCAATGAAATGCGGCTTTTCTTATACAGTGATAAGCAATTGTTTATTGTCGTCCATCGAGACTTTCATTGTGGAGCCTGGCGTGACCTCTCCCTTGATCAATTCCTTGGCGATGCGTGTTTCGATTTCACGCTGGATAAAGCGTTTCAGCGGGCGCGCACCGAAAACCGGGTCGGTTCCCGCTTCAATGATGTAGTCGATGACCGAATCCTCGACTTCCAAGGAAATTTGCTGTTGTTTCATCCGAGCGGCCAATTCCCCGATCATTTTCTTGGCGATGCCATAGAAATGCTCATTCGCCAGAGAGTGGAAAATGACGATATCGTCAATGCGGTTCAACAGCTCCGGCCGGAAATGCTTGCGCAGTTCCATCATGACGATGTCTTCTGTATCGTGTTCGTCACTGCTTGCGCTGATATGCTGGGAACCGATATTCGATGTCATGATGACGACGGTATTGGAGAAGTTCACGAGACGCCCTTGGCTGTCCGTGATGCGCCCGTCGTCCAGAATCTGCAAAAGGATATTGGCGACATCTGGATGGGCTTTCTCGATCTCATCCAGCAATACGACGGAATATGGATTGCGGCGAACCGCTTCTGTCAATTGGCCGCCTTCCTCGTAACCGATATAACCCGGAGGTGCCCCGACAAGACGCGACACGCTATGCTTTTCCATGTACTCGGACATGTCGATGCGGATGAAATGGTCTTCCGAATCGAATAAATTCGCTGCCAGCGATTTCGCAAGCTCCGTTTTCCCAACACCCGTTGGACCGAGGAAAATGAACGAGCCGATCGGCTTTTGTTCATCCTTGATGCCGGCACGTGCTCGCCATACGGCTTCTGTCACCAGTTCGACCGCTCTGTCCTGGCCAATTACACGCTCTTTCAACGTATCCCCGAGGCGCAATAGTTTTTCGCGTTCGCCTTCGACCAATTTCGTTACCGGAATCCCCGTCCATCGGGCGACAATGCCGGCAATTTCTTCTTCGGTCACTTCCTCGCGCAGTAAACGTTCCCCGCCATCTCCGGCAAGTTCGACTTCCATGGCGCTCAGCTCTTTTTCAAGCTCTGGAATTTTTCCGTGTTGCAACATCGCTGCTGTATTTAAGTCATATTTATTTTCCGCATCTTCCAGTTGGCGGCGGTATTGATCCAATTGTTCGCGCTTGGCCTGGATTTTCTGAAGCGATTGCTTTTCTTCGTTCCATTGCTGCTGCATGCCTTCAGAAGAAGACTTCAGCTCGTCGATCTCTTCGCGCAGCGCAGCGAGGCGTGTTTTGCTCGCTTCGTCTTTTTCTTTCCGCAGCGCCTGCTCTTCAATTTCAAGCTGCATGAGCCTCCGCGTCACTTCGTCGAGTTCCTGCGGCATCGAATCGATCTCTGTCCGGATCATCGCACACGCTTCATCGATCAAGTCAATTGCCTTGTCCGGCAGGAAACGCTCTGTGATGTACCGGTCAGACATCGTAGCCGCTGCAACGATCGCCCGGTCATGGATTCGCACGCCGTGGTGAAGTTCGAATCGCTCTTTCAATCCACGGAGAATCGATACCGCATCTTCGACAGAAGGCTCGCGCACCATTACTTGCTGGAAGCGCCGTTCAAGTGCTGCATCCTTTTCGATGTGCATGCGGTATTCATCGAGTGTAGTCGCCCCGATGCAATACAGCTCTCCGCGCGCAAGCATCGGTTTGAGCATATTCCCTGCGTCCATCGCGCCTTCTGTTTTACCGGCGCCGACGATTGTATGGATCTCGTCGATAAATAGGATAATTTGCCCTTCACTGTCTTTCACTTGCTTCAATACGCTTTTCAGCCGTTCCTCGAATTCCCCCCGGTATTTTGCGCCTGCAATCAATGCACTCATATCCAGTTCATAAATGACACGGTCCTTCAAGCCTTCCGGTACATCATTGCGGACGATGCGCTGTGCGAGCCCTTCGACGATTGCAGTTTTCCCGACGCCGGGTTCACCGATTAATACCGGATTATTCTTTGTCTTTCTGGAAAGAATCCGGATGACATTGCGGATTTCCTGATCGCGGCCGATGACCGGATCCATCTTGCCGGACTGTGCTTGTTCGACCAAATTACGTCCGAATTGTTCCAATGGCGATTTTTGTTGTTCGTTTGGATTTTGGAATTGAACCAATAAAATCACGCTCCCTTGATTAATTTGACCATCTTTGACTAATTAAATTATATGATTGCCCAACCCCTTTTGCAACGGAAATGCTCATCAAAAAAAGCCGCAAGGAATATTTTCCCTGCGGCTTTCTGCTGTTCATTTTATCGAACGCCGAGCGCCATTTTAGCGTAGCGTGACATATGGTCTTTGCTCCAGACAGGCTGCCAGACGATTTTTACATCGACTTCTTCAACTTCCGGCAATTCATACAAGGATGTTTTAACCATCTGGACAATTTGCGGCCCCATTGGACATCCCATTGAAGTGAGTGTCATGGTGACTACGCAGAAACCATCTTCGGATAATTCTACATCATATACAAGGCCCAAATTGACAATGTCAACACCTAGTTCTGGGTCGATGACATTTTCGAGTGCGCCTAATAGATAATCTTTTGTTTCTTGTTCCATTCGGAATCCCTCCTTCTACTGTTACTGCTTATCTTACCAAACATCATAGCGAAATGAAATCGACTTGCTTATTCACTTAGGCGGTCGGCGATCCAGGCAGTCGCCGCGAGCATCCCTTTACGGCTGACCGCGTGCGCAGCTTCCGTTTCTTTCATGAATGCCAGGCGTTCAGGATAGGCAGCGTAATCCTGCTGCAGGGCATGGAAAAGCCGGTTAGTCGGTTCAAAAGGAACGGTCGGGTCTTTCACCCCGTGCCAGAAAAAGACTGGGCGGCCGCCGAATGATGGCCGGTTCAAACTGCTATCAAAACGGGACAGTGCCTGAAGCATGCCTTCGCGTTCCTCATCAGTGAGCGGCAAATCAAAACCGCGCGACTCGTATTGCCGCATTTGCGCTTTCGCGAGCTCCACGTAATTTCCTGAACCCATCATGACAGCTGCCGCTTTAATCCACGGATAGGCCGTCAATGCACCAAGCGTCGTGATGCCGCCCATCGACGTACCTCCGACAGCCGGTTCCCCACTGGTCAATTGGCGTTTGTGCAATTCTTCGTGTATGAATCCGAGTTCTTCGATGGACGTCAAGACGATTTCCCAAAAGCGCAGGCTGATCTGGACTTCATCGAGCGATTGATCCCGCTCCCCGTGAAGCAGCGCATCCGGCAAGATGACACGAACCCCTTTTTTAGCCCATTGCCAAGCATAATGTAAATTATGTTCTTTGGCACTTGTGTGCCCGTGCAGAAAGATGACAGTCGGCAACGGGCCGCCTTCATGGCTTTCAGGTGTTATATGTAAGATCGGGATGTTTCCCCATAATTCGTTTGCTACTTTCATGCGCTTCACTCCTCACCCTAAATCCTACCAATTTTTCTCTATTCCCGCAAATTAAGCCCCTGCCGTCAGCTTTTTTTGACGGATAGCCATTGTTATCGCTAAACTGAAGATAGATAGAAGGGAGCCGGATTTTTTATGAAACAACATTTAATCGTACTCGACTTGGACGGGACATTATTGACCGACCAAAAAGTCATTTCAGCTAAAACCAAAACAATTTTAAATCAAGCGAAACAAGCTGGCCACCAAGTGATGATCGCTACGGGTCGGCCATACCGTGCGAGTGAAATCTACTACCGTGAACTCGGCCTCACTACGCCGATCGTCAATTTCAACGGAGCTTTTGTCCACCACCCGAACGATGAACGCTGGGGACTTCATCACAGCCCGATCGGCTTGGATGTCGTACACGAAGTCGTGGAGTCCATGCACGATTTCGATTTCCACAACATCGTAGCGGAAGTGATGGATGATGTCTATGTCCACCACCATGATGAGAAACTGATGGACATTTTTAGCTTCGGTGACCCGAGCATCACGACAGGGGACCTGCGCAATTACTTAAAAACGGATCCGACGTCGATGCTCATTCATGCACCGTACGAGAAAGTCCACGCCATCCATGACCATTTGTCAGAAGTGCACGCGGAAGTCATTGACCACCGACGCTGGGGCGCACCTTGGCACGTCATTGAAATCGTTCGCTCAGGCATGAACAAAGCTGTCGGCATCGACCGCGTCTCAAAATCACTGGGTATTTCAAAAGAGCATATCATCGCATTCGGTGACGAAGACAATGATTTGGAAATGCTCGATTTTGCAGGCGTCGGTGTCGCCATGGGCAATGCCATTGAACCTTTGAAAAATATCGCCAACGAAATCACCTTGACCAATAATGAAGACGGCATCGCAGAATTGCTGATGGACCGCTTGAAACTGAAACTCTAAAGGAGGAAGATCCATGAGATTATTTGCAGATAGCGCATCTGATTTACCAAAAGCTTTTTTTGAGCAGGAACAAGTCGTCCTGTTTCCTTTGCGCGTCCATATCGGAGAGGACGAATATGAAGATATCCGGACCATCGACTCCATGAAAGTTTATGATACCATCCGTTCCGGCGTCCACCCGAAAACGTCTCAAGCTTCTCCGGAAGAAATGCTCAAGGCATTTGAACAATTAGCAAAAGATGGAGAACAGGGATTTTACATTGCTTTTTCCTCGGAGTTGTCTGGAACTTATTCCACTGCGGTGATGGTGGCAGATCAAGTGCGCGAAGAATACCCGGATTTGAATTTGACGATCGTCGATTCCAAAGCGGCTTCACTTGGCTATGGCCTGCTTGTTAAAGAAGCCGTGAAATTGCGCAATGCCGGTGAAAACCACGAGGCGATCATCCAAAAAGTGCGTTTCAAGGCCGACCATCTCGAAAGCCTGTTCACGGTTGAAGATTTGGATTACATGGCAAAAGGCGGCCGTATTTCAAAAGGCAGCGCATTTGTCGGCGGCTTATTGAATATCAAACCTTTGCTTCATGTCGAAGATGGTAAGCTCGTGCCGATCGAGAAATTACGCGGGCGCAAAAAAGTCATTAAGCGGATGGTTGAACTGATGAAAGAGCGCGGAAGCAATTTGGACCAGCAAGTGATTGCCATCAGCCATGCCGATGACCTGGAGTTCGCCAACACCTTGAAAAGCGAAATCGAAGCTGCTTACAATCCGAAAGAAATCGAAATCCACATGATCGGTTCGGTGATCGGCGCTCATACAGGACCGGGCACGCTCGCCTTGTTCTTCTTTAATAAAACCGATTGAGGAGTGGACTGTTGATGAAAAAAGTGATTATAGTCGGCGCAGTGGCCGGGGGTGCAACTGCCGCAAGCCAACTCCGTTTTTATGATAAGGATATGGCTATTACGGTATATGACAGGGATTCGACGATGTCTTATGCCGCTTGTGGAACGCCGTATGTAATTGGCGAGGTCATTAAAGACGAAACTTCGCTCCTGATGGCCGACCCGGAACAGTTCCAGCAAAAACGAAATGTCGATGTCAGGCTCGAACACGAAGTTTTGGAAATCCACCGTTCCGAGAAAAAAATTCGCGTCCGCAATTTGAAAAACGGTGAGGAATTCGATGATTCCTATGACGTGTTGATTTTGTCTCCCGGCGGCAGCGCCATCATGCCGGAAATTGAAGGCTCACAGAAGAGCCGCGTTTTTACGCTGCGCAGTTATAGGGATATGCAAGCCATCCATTCCTATATCCAGCATGAAAAGCCTTCGCGTTGTGTCATTTCAGGTGCTGGATTTATCGGACTTGAAATGGCAGAGAACCTCAAGCATCTCGGCCTGGAAGTCGATATCGTCCATAAGTCGAGCGCCATCCTATCGATTTTAGACGAGGACCTGTCACAGATGTTGCATGCCGAACTGGAGAAAAATGGCGTCCAAGTCCTCACTGACACCGTCATCGAAAAGATTGATGATCGAAACGTCCATTTATCCAATGGAAAGAGTCTGGAAACCGATTTTGTCATCATGAGCATCGGCTTGAAACCGAATACCGAACTCGCTGAAAACGCCGGGCTCAGCATCGGTGAAACCGGAGGAATCCGGACCAATGACTTCATGCAGACCGACGATGAATCAATCTACGCCATTGGAGACGCGTCGGAGAATTTCGATTTTATTACCGGAGACCCAAAACGCGTCCCGCTCGCTTGGCCTGCGCACCGCCAAGCTTTTCTCGTCGCGCAGCATATTACCGGCAACCCGATTGCGAAAAAAGGGCTGCTCGGCACTTCTGCCTTGAAAGTTTTCGATTTGGATGCAGCGATGACTGGGCTGACAGAAACAGCAATCAAAGAAAAAGGACTCATCGCAAAAAAAGTTATCCATACCGGAAACTCGAACGCGGGTTATTATCCGGATCATGAAAAACTGACCTTAAAAGTCCATTATAACCCCGAAACTAGACAGATTTTAGGCGCACAATGTGTTGGAGGAAAAGGCGTCGACAAGCGTATCGATGTAATAGCAACCGCAATTTATGGAGGATTGACCGTCGATGATTTGCAAGCGCTTGAACTCTGTTACGCTCCTCCCTTTTCTTCACCAAAAGATCCCGTCAACATGATCGGCTATAAAGCATTCGACTGATTTTCTACTGAAAGCGCCTGGAAACAGGTGTTTTTTTATGCAAAAAAAAGCTGTGAACAGGTCATTGCCTGTCTACAGCCTTTTAATTATTTATTTTGGTTAGCTGCTTCATCAGCTTTCCGCTGCTTGCCCTTTTTCCAGACAATCCATAAAAAGCCCATGAAAATCAAGTACATTAGCCCAAGAGTGACGATATAAGCCGTATTCAGTCCGCGTTTTTCTGTAATATGGTAGGTTTCCGCCAATTCACGGTCCAAGGTGAGACGGTACTGCCCATCTTCATCCGGGCGGACGATATCGCTCTCAAACAGTCCGCGAAGTTCCATACCTTCACCGATGACATCCGGCGCCAAACTCAAGCTTTTCGTTTCCGATGAGTTATTGATGGCAACGATCCACGACTCTTCTTCGTTTGAACGCTTATAAACCATCCAGCCCTCTTCTTCATGTAGCAGCTCCAAGTCGCCTGTGCGCAATGCTTCAGAGGAATTGCGCAATGAGTTCAGATTGGTGATATAGTCGATTAATTCCTTTTCAACCGCCATGTCCAAAATTTGGTGCGATTCCGGCAAGGTTTCGCCGTTCATCGCAGTTTCAGAACCATACTGGACGACCGGAATGCCCGGCATCGTCAATAATTGCGCAAACAGCATGCGCCAGCGCGTCGGCGGATAGCCTCTCGATTCGACAATGTCCGATGTGAAGCGTGAACCGTCGAGTGAATCGACACGGATCAATTTTCCTTCCGCTTGCTGCATCAATTCAGGGACCTCGGCTAAAGACTGGTCAAAATTACGATAGCTGTCTCGGAGCGTCTGTTCCACACCTTCTTGCACGACCGCGTCAAATCCAGCCTGGCTCTCCATTTCGGCATCTGCCAGCACGTAGAACCCTTCCTGCTGCTTAATGGCTTCAGAGAAATTTTCGACGAATGCCGGGTCCAGTTCCTCTGAATCCTGCAGACGGACTCCATCTATTCCATAGGTATCACGGAAATCGCTGAACATTTCGATCAAGGCCTGTTGAACTTCTTCATTGCCTGTATCGAGCGAAAGCGTCTGGTCCCCATTATCAGTGAACCAATCCGGATTTTCCTGCGCCCACACGTGATCTACGCTCACTTCTTGCGTCGGCAAGTCGACGATGACTTTCATGTCGCCTTCATGCACTTCATCGATGAGCGACTGAAATTCTTCAGCCGTTCCGAAATGGCGTTCCAATTGGCTATAATCCAGCACTTGCCGCCCATCGTAGCTTGCAGTTTGGAACACTGGACCGACCGACAGCATCGTGAAGCCCATATCCCGGACGTGTGCTAGTTCGCTTTCCATTCCTGAGAAATCACCGCCGCTGAACGATGCCGGATCAGTGGAATCCACTTCATAATCGTTCTGGATCTGTTTATTGAAATAGCGGTCTACGAGAACGTCATAGATGCTTTCGTCTTCAATTGTGCGGGTCTCTTCAGCTGCCACACCGGCTATTGACGGCAATAACAAGGCTGCTGCCAACGCCCAAATCATAGTTTTTCTCTTCAAGTCCGTACTCCTCCTTCAATGAGGCCAAGATGATGCTCACCCGGTCTATTTTATCAAACTCGCCTGCCTGCCGCTATGTCATATTCGTGAAAGCGCAGCTGTTTACGCCTAGTTTCGTCCAAACTGTGAAATTCGCCGGACGAATGGCCCGATTTTTCCTATTCTGATGACAACGCAAAAAAAGCTGCACGTTCCCTGTCAGTAAAGGTAGTGACCCCTTAAAGTTAGAGTTTAGTTCATGCAGCTAATTGGCTGGCATGAGCTCGGTATTTCACCGGGCTCATGCCGGCCAATTTTTGTTTAATGCGTTCATTGTTGTAGTAATCGATATAGTGTTCAATCCGCTGTTTTAACTCTTCATACGAAACCAACGTTTCTCCGTAATACATCTCTTGCTTTAGGAGACCAAAGAAATTTTCCATGGCCGCATTGTCGGCACAGGTCCCTTTTCGGGACATGCTCTGGAAGATGCGTTGTTTTTTCAACGCTTTCACCCAGGCAACGTGCTGGTAATGCCACCCTTGATCGGAATGGAGGGTGGTCCGGTAAACCGCTTGTTCCTGAATCACTGGCAGGGCTTGGTTAAGTGATTCCATCACGAATTCCAGCGTCGGTCGTTTGGCCATACTGAACCCAATGACTTCGCCGTTATAGAGATCCATCACTGGACTTAAATAAAGTTTTTGTTCGCCCGTACATTTGAACTCGGTCACATCTGTTGTCAGTTTTTGCAGGGCATACGGTGTGGAAAACCTGCGGTTCATCCGGTTTTTAGCGAGGGTTCCGACTTTCCCCTTATACGACTTGTAGCGGGATTTCCGGATGAACTTCACGCAGTTCAATCCCAAGTCTCGCATGAGACGCTGGACTTTCTTATGATTGATGTCGTATCCCTGTGCTCGCAATTCCAAATGAATCCGTCGGTATCCGTAACGGCCTTGGTGCTTCTCGAAGAGCATCCGGATCACTGTTTTCCACTCCCGGTCCGGGTCTTCGCAATCGAATCGCTGGCGATGGTAATGGTAGGTCGCATCTGGAAGATCGACGATGTTTAACACATCCGTTAATCGGAATCCTTCTTCGTGGAGTTCGAACGCCAGCGCTGCTTGTGCTTTTCGAGGAAGGCATCCGGATTCTCCTGGAAAGCTTTTAACTTTTTTAAATACGCCACTTCCAAACGAAGGAGCTCATTCTCCCGTTCCAATTGCGCTTCCCGAGACAGGGGCTTTTCGTTCTTGATCGGTTTTGGTCTTTTTGACATGGAGGGCCGTCCTTTCGCTCGTGCTTCCAGGCCTTTTACCCCTTTCGCCAGAACTCGACGGTTCCAATTCACAATGAGTGAAGGATTGTTCATCTTGAAATGGAGCGCTGCGTCTTGGTAAGAAGCACCTGTGTGTTCCATAAAGTGTAATACATCCACTTTGAATTGAACAGAATACACTTGTTTTGTCTGCTTTCTCCGCAAGGCTTTAAGGCCAAACTCCTGATACGCCCGAACCCAGCGCATAATCGGAGAGGGATCTGGCAAGCCGTATTTGTGGGCTAAGCGTCTATACCCCAACTTTCCTTCTGCGTATTCCTTCACTAGCTTCAACTTAAATTCTTCGCTATATTTCGCCATATAAAAACACCCCAAAAGTTAGATTTGAACTCTAACTTTTGGGGTGCACTACCAAAACCAACAAGGAACGTGCAGCTTTCAATTAGATAAAACGGCCATTTTATGCCAAGAAGTTAAAGCCGATCGGCAATTTGAAGCCGAGGAATAAAGTCACGAGCAAGAATACTGCAAACAATGCCCAGAACAAGGTTACCGGCTTTTGTTTCTTGCCACGCACGAGGACCATTTCCATCATGCCGATAGTTAATAGCCCGAATAGGAATTTCAAGCCGTAAAGCATGGCATCATATGACGAATGCTCGATGAACAAAGTCAGCCCAGTAATGATGATCAAAACGTAAAGCAGTCTCGTGATCATGTGGACGATTTTACGTCCTTTGCTGTCGCGGTGCATAAATGCAGCCACGAGGAAAAGCACGATGCCCACTACCCAAGTAGTGATGTGTAGATGCGTTGTATCAGTTAAAAATCCCAAAAGCTCACCTCATTTAATATAGTCCTCTCAAGTTTACCACATGCAGGACCACTGAAAGTGATTGTTCCTTATGACAAATGTGTGACGAGTGTACCGATTGACTGGATCGATACTTTAATTGTATCGCCCGCTTTCAAAAACTTCGGCGGATTGAATCCTTTGCCGACGCCAGCCGGGGTTCCGGTCAAAATGACATCGCCCGGCTCAAGCGCCACCGATTTGGAAATTTCTGCAATCAACTCGTCCACGCGTCGGATCATATTTTCCGTATTGCCATTTTGACGAACTTCATCGTTCACTTTCGTCACAAGTGACAAATTCTGCGATTGTGGGATTTCATCCTTCGTGACCAGATATGGACCCATCGGGCAAGAACCTGGCAAGCTTTTCCCAAGGAAATACTGCTGGTGTTTTTCCTGAAGGTCGCGCGCTGTCAAATCGAGCGCGATAGTATAACCGAAGACATGATCGTAGGCCAGCTGTTTTGGAATCTTATGCCCGGCCTTGCCGATTACGACAGCTAATTCGCCTTCGTAATCATACGAATCGGTCACCTCTGCATGCACAGAGACCGTTTCTTCGTCGGCAGCGACCGTATTCGGGGCTTTTGTGAAAACGACCATATCTGCCGGTGCCTGCCCGCCCATTTCTTCTGCGTGGTCAGCATAGTTCTTGCCGATGCAGATAAAGTTTTTCGGAGGTCTTGGGACAGGTGCCTGCCATTCGATTTCCGAAAAAGAGTGTTTGAATTGCTCAGGGGTTTCCGATTGGACAGCCGCCTCCGTCAATTTGCGGATCTGTTCCACAAACTCCATTCCTTGCGATACTCCATCAATCAGCTTTTCCGGAAATTCCGGCAATACTTCCAGCTGCTCCTGGATGGCGAGGACATCCCACACGGCTTCTTCTTTTTTTACTTTTGGTCCAAAACGTTCTTCTCCTTGAAAGCGAAACGATAGAAGTTTCATTCGTCAAACACTCCTTTTCTGTGATTGCATTCATTATACACATTCATCGTTTTGAATTGTTGCTTTTTTCAAAATTTCTTCCGTAAGTCCAACGGCGCCAGACCATTTCGATTGGCCCCCGTTTGAATTTGCTGAACCAAAGCTCCGCAAAGATCAATTGGACAATGAATATACCGACAGCGATCAATGTCCCGGTCAATAGATCCACTTGCCCATACAAGCCGAGCCCGAAGGAATAAAAAATCGACGTCGCAATGATAGATTGCGTAATGTAAATCGTCATCGACATCCTCCCCGCTTTGACCACCGGAGATAAAGCCTTCATGAAATTAAGGTTCATCGACAATAACGCGATGAGCCCTGCATAACCTACCGCCACCAATGGGCCTCCAAACATTTCCTGGACATATTGGAACGCATAATTGGTGTCGAATAGATAAGGAGTTGATTTCAGCAATAAGCCGATAGCAAGCGAACTAAAGGTCAATATCAGCCACGTCTTTTTCTTATTGGCTACTTGTTCAATCATCTGCCACTTAGCCGCTGCTGCGCCCACCATCATCAATGGCAAGATGGTGACTACATAAATGATAAAACTGAATGGATTGTTGCCATAATACCAATCCGTCAGCCGCCTGCTGAAAATTTCAGCGAAACTCCCTGAGCCATATGCTGCAATGGACTGCTCGGCTTCCTGATAACCAATATAAATATTCGGATCTGCCATGACCGAAATAAACATAATGGCGGTGAACATCAAATGAGGCAATGTGTAGATCAGTATGCCAAGGCCAAGAAGCCAGTTTGCCGGCAAACTGAGCATACCGATCAACAACAAGCCCATAAGTGCATAGGTAATTAAAATATCTCCATACCAAATGAAGAATGCATGGATGATCCCAAATCCCAATAAGATCACCAGCCGCTTGATGGCTACCGGCAAAAATGGCTGCCCTTGTCCTTGAGCCCGCAAGAATTGCATCATCAAGCCGTATCCGAATAACATTGCGAATAACGGATAAAAACTGGCCTGAACGAAAATGTCCAAACCGGTGAAAATGGTTTGGTCCATATTGCCGCTAAACCATTTATACGGATCGATATAACTTAAAGGCGTGTGGAAGGCCAGCATGTTGATGAGCAGGATTCCGAATAACGAAAATCCCCTCATCAAATCGATGGCATCCACCCGTTCACGTAAAGAGATCGGCTGTAATTTCAAAATAATCCTCCTAGACTTCCACTTCTTCATTTGTTGAGAATAGATACAAGATACGCTCTTTGATCGCAATGCGCAAAATCGCTTCCACCGCTTCTTGGTAAACCGACAATTGGATTGTGTAGCGTTCTTTCATGGCGGATTGGACATTGGCCATCCCGCGCGTTTGATCTGTTTTATAATCGAGCAGGATCCATTCCCCATTTTCCTTGAACAGGCAATCGACGATCCCTTGGACGATCTGATGGTCGCCGTCTTCATCAGCGCGCGCATACGTAAAAGGCACTTCCCGTCTGACATCCTCGGCGTTCATCAGGCGCTGTGCGATCGTACTATGGAAAAATGCTTCGACTTGTTCGGCTTTGACCGCCTGAGCTTCTTCCTTCGTCAGAATTTCGCGACCTGTCAACTCATCGAGGAACTGCCGGATTTCCTCCACATCCATCTGCCGCTCAAGCGGCAAATGCTGCATGACGGTATGGACTGCTGTTCCGATATCTGCCGCTGACAGTTTGCGGTCCATCAGAAAATCCGGTCGGTGTGGTGCTTTTTTTTGCGCTTTCGGCTGATAATGTTGAATGAACGATTCCGGCTCATCCGAACGCTGCAATAACTGCAGCCGCTTCATTTCCGTCACCGATTGTTTGGAACGTTTTTCAACAGCTGCCTGGTGAGGGTAAATGAAGTCGAATCGACTGTGAATCAATGCCGCATCCGCTTCTGCTTCCGGCCGGTCTTGTTGCGCTTCAAGTAAAGGCTGAGGCTCTTCCAAGGAAACGGTCTCAACAATATCGATGTGGAAGCGTGAATGATGCTCGAGCACTTCGCCGCCTACATGCAGCGCCTCTGCATCGGGATGTCTTGAAACGGCAGGGCCGATCCAATCCAAATAGGATTTTGCACGCGAACGTTTAAAATCGGGCAACAGCACGTCCCCGGAAGCTGTTTTCCACTTCTCCAGCAACCGGTCGATGTCTTTTATAGAGGCAGTTAAGTAGAGCTTTTCTTTCGCACGCGTCATCGCTACATACAAGACCCGCATTTCCTCGGCCTTCATCTGCAATTGCTTCATTTCTTTAACAGCAAGATAAGGCAGTGAGGTATATTCAATGCGCGTATCGGGATTGACGGCCTTAACCGCAAGTCCATACTGCTGGTCGAATAAATAGGGTTTGTGGAAATCCATTTCATTGAACGTCCTTCCTGTCCCTGCAAAAAAGACCACCGGAAATTCCAGACCTTTCGATTTATGGACGGTCATAAGCCGAACGACATTTTCTTTTTCGCTCAATGATTTTGCCGTCCCAAGATCATCTCCGCGCTCCCGCATGCGGTCAATAAAGCGCAGGAATCGGAACAATCCGCGAAAAGCGGTTTTCTCGTATTCGAGTGCTCGGTCATGAAGGGCGCGCAGATTCGCTTGGCGCTGCTTGCCGTTCGACATGGCACCCGCCATTTCATAGTAATTCGTGTCCAGGTACACTTTCCAAATCAATTCTGACAACGAGCCCCTGCGTGCTAAATCCCGCCAAGTACGAAGGCTGTCCGTAAAGCGGGCCAGTTTGAGTCGAGTCGCTTCATCCATTGTGCCGATGCGGATAAACGCTTTCAATGCATCGTAAAAAGTTCCTTTTGCATCGGCAAGGCGGATCGCTGCCAACTCGTTTTCCTGTAGGCCGAAAAACGGCGCGCGCAAAACGGCGGCAAGCGGAATATCCTGATATGGGTTATCGATGACGCGCAATGTATTGAGCATGATCATCACTTCAAGAGCATCGAAATACCCGCCGCTCAACTCCGCATAAAGGGGCACACCAGCCATTTTGAATTCGTCGGAAAAGTCGCCCGACCAAGTCATTGAGCGCATCAATACAACAATATCGCGGTATTCAAGCGGGCGCTCTTTCCCGCTCCATGGATCGTGCACAAGCGTTCCCGCATCCATCATATGGCGGATCTTCTGCGCAATCCAACGGGCTTCCCATTGCGACTTATCCATGTCGACGGGCATTTCTTCCCCTTCTTCCATTTTCGGTTCATGGATAAGCGTCAAGTGGATCGGCACATCTTCTTCGGGATAAGGAGCTTTCGGCTTCAATGCCGCATCTTCATCATAGCTGATTTCACCGACGCGCTCGCCCATGATCTGTGAAAAGATGTAATTGGTGCCATCGAGCACTTCTTTGCGGCTTCTGAAATTGGCATTTAAATCGATTCTAAGACCCGTTCCTTCAGCTTTACGGCTAAAGCGGGAATACTTGCCCAAGAACAACATCGGCTCCGCCAAACGGAAGCGGTAGATGGACTGTTTAACGTCCCCTACCATGAATAAATTACCGTCTTGTTCTGACCTGGACTTCACCAGGCCGAGTATCGTTTCCTGCAGCATGTTCGTATCCTGGTATTCATCAACCAAAACTTCTTTGAAGCGCGTGCGGTAATCCTGTGCGATTGCGGAAGGTTCCCCGCCGTCGCTCAGGATTTCCAGTGCATAATGTTCCAAATCCGAGAAATCCACCAAACCGCGGTCAATTTTAAGGGCCTTGTATTCTTCCGCAAAACGTTTCGTCAAATCGACCAATGTCCGCATAAGCGGCGCCATTTCGCGCATCTCCTCAAGCAGGCGTTCAGGTGTGCGGGTAAGATAACCCTCTTTTGCATCATTGAATAGTTTCTTCGCTTCATTTCTCCGTGCTTTGGCTTCTTCCGCCAGCTGCGGGTCGCAGGAATCCTTTTTTACAGATGCTAAACGCTCCCATTTAATGTTTCGTGCATAAGCATGAAGCGATGCCCATGATTCATCCAATGCATCAAGTGCGGCGCGAATCAGCGTGGCGTCCATTCGGAAATTCTCTTCCAGTACGGCAGGGCCGTCGGGGCGAGTGGCCAATTCCCATCCTTCATCCAGCAAATCAAGCGCCGCTTCAAAACTATGACGTATTGTCATCTTCAAGTCTTCCATAAACGGCAGGTCGTCGATCGTGGCATGTTCCGGTACATCGTAAAGCGTCGGCAATTGTTCAAGCCATTGCTCCGGTTCAGGATGCACACGCGAATAATCGTATAATTTGCCCAGCAGGATCTCCATTGCCTGGTCGCTGCGATCAGACGTGAAGCTGTCCGCGAGCCTGTAGACCTTCTCGCGCCCTTCGCCTTCATAAGCGGATTCAAGCACCGCTTCCATCACATCGTCACGCAGCAATGCCGCTTCCGTGTCTCCCGCAATGCGGAAGCCGGGATCGATTTCCAGCAGATAGGCGTATTGCTTCACGACTTGCAGGCAAAACGAATGCAAAGTCGAAATCTGTGCTTTATTGATCAGCCGCAGCTGCTTTTTCAAATGAACGGATTCGGGCTGTGCCGTGACCGCCTGCTCTAAAGCTGCAGACATACGGTGGCGCATTTCTGCTGCGGAAGCGTTCGTAAACGTCACGACCAACAGCTCATCGACGGATATCGGATCTTGTTCATCGAGCACTTTTTCAATCATCCGGTTGATCAGGACAGCCGTTTTCCCGGAACCGGCCGCAGCCGATACGAGCATATCCTGTCCTTTTGCCCATATCGCCTGCCATTGTTCATCCGTCCATGTGGCATCATTCGGTTTTTCCGGTATCATCAGCGCTCAACTCCTTGCGTATTTTCTCCACTGCCTGCTCGGGGCTCAACACCGGCAATTTGCGATAGCTCTGGTCGGGGTCACTCGGGTCGAATTGGCACACTGCGCGGAAATTGCAGAATTGGCAAGGCGTGTCGTCTTTTAAGCGGTATGGCGAAACGTCTGTATTGCCGTCAAGAATACCATTTCCTGCCCCTTGGTGTTTTTTTCGGACAAATTTGCGGATCGTTTCCATGTCGTCTTTTTCAACTGTTTTCGATGAGCCTTTCGAGACCGAACCGTTTTTGTTGAGCCGCACTGGAATGACATTCGAATACCCGTCGATTTGCGCGTCCATTGCCTGTATGACTTCCGGATCTTCCACGACTAAACCATTCATCTTAAATGACTTCGCAAGTTCTTCTTCCAGTTCTTCGGCGGTCAGTAATTTCGTCATTTTCAGCATCGGGTTGTGCATATGGAAATACAGCACCCCTGCGGGTTCCGCCTGCTCCCCGAGCCAGCGCTTCGAATGGGTCAGGGCAACATCCAAATAAGTGAAGGTTTGAAGGGCCAGGCCGTGGTAAACTTCGCCCAAATCCAGCCCTTGCTTGGATGATTTATAATCGACGACACGTAAATACGGCTTGCCGCCGATATCGGTCGAATCGATGCGGTCGATGCGCCCCCTGACATTCATCTTGCGCCCATGCGCGAGCGGAATGTCGAGCGGCGGAATCGCTTCTTTCGTGCCGAAGCCCACTTCAAGCGCGACGGGTACGAAACCGGATACTTGTGCATGCTTGCTCAACATAAACGCTGTCTGGCGAATGATGCCCTCAAGCTTGTACTGAATATATCGGTAGCGATGCGAACTCAACAAGATCTGGTTGACGAAATAAGGCGATAATTGTTCGATCGCACGTTTGGCAAGATCTGCGCATTGTTCTTTGCTTAGCGATGACCAGGAAACGCCAAGGCGCATCACTTCATCGGAAATCCATTTGATTGCGGCATGGAATAAATCTCCCATTGCCGGCGCCGCCAAGCGGTATTGGCTGCGCTCTTCGAGTTTCAAGCCGTAAGCTGCATAATGGGCAAACTGGCAGCTGTGGTACGTCTCGATACGGGATACGCTTGAGGCGATCGGTGCACCGTAAAGCGATTCAGCGATCTCTTCCGATAGCTTTTCAGCTTTCGCATGGCTCAAGGGCTTGAAGATTTGGTTGATAATCGACGACCATAACGGGTCTTCGCGGTAGTAATCGAGCACCGCCTGCCACTGCCCGGTAAGCTCGCCACTCCTGATTTGTGCAGCCAGATGCGAAAGCGTTGCGCGCGGATGGCTAATGTATTCCAATGCATCCGGCTCATGCAGCTCTTCCGGGCCGATCGCTGCCAATTTCGGCTCTAGCTGAAGCAAATCGGCAATTTTTCTGATATATAAAGAAGGCAATAAGGCTTTTCCTTCTTCGTCCGCAATCGGGTAAGAGACGCTCAGCCGATCGGAAGCGGAAGAGAACGAGCGATATGCCATATAGGTTTCATCCATCAAACGCATGCGTGAACTTGGCGCGAGTTCGATGCCGATTTTTTGGAACCACTCGCGCTCTGCATCCGTCAAGAGCCCTTCGTGTTCGATGCGCTGTGGCAAAACACCGTCATTTGCGCCGATGATGAAGACTGAGCGGATATCCATCAAGCGCGCCAGGTCCATTTTAGCGATGGTTACTTGATCGAGCGAAGGTGGAATACGGGAGAACTCCAGAGTTTCAAAGCCTTCATCAAGAATCCGCGCTGCGCTTTGGAGGTCCAGTTCTTTGTCTCCGAACATCAGGACAAATTGGTCAAGCACGCCGACCCATTGATTCCACGCTTGCTCGTGCTCTGTCGCAGCAAGCAATTGATGATCGGCCTCTTCGCGGTCTTTCAGCAATTGGATTTTCGAATAGACATCGAGCTCTTCGATAAACTGAAATAGCGCTGTGGCAAAATCGCGGCCTGTCACGCAGTCGCTGAGCCGTGTTTTCAAGCGCTCAAGCGGGTCACGCACCACATCCCGGATGGTTTGCAATTCCATCTGGAGCGCCAATTCTTCGTCTGTCTGGATGCCGGAGTGGAATTCGAGCCCTCGGTATTTTTTATAGATCCAGCGCTTGTCATCAAACCAGCGGTCTCCGTAGATGCCATTGGCAAGGACGAAATTCTCCAGTTGGTCTCCCCGTTCCCGCCATTTGCTGATATTGCCTTCAGGAAAGAACAAATCCGTCTTCAATGCCCGGAACACCGGCTCATATGCATAATTGCCGATGACCGCTTCGAGTGCAGAACGGCTGAATTCAATCAATGGATGATGAAGCATCGATTTCTTCTGGCTGATGAAATAAGGAATCTCGTATTGCGGAAAAATAGTGTTGATCAATTCGTCGTATACTTCCGGCTGGCGGTACAGCACCGCAATATCATGATAACGGCAGCCATCCATCACTTGCTGCCGAATCGAGCGGGCAAGCTCGTGGATTTCAGCCCGCCGGTTGGACGCTTCGACCAGTTCGACGGCCCCTTGCCCTTCGATGGACGGGGCAGGGAAGGTTTCGATGAAGCGTTCGATATGCCTAAGCTCTTCATTCATGAAGCGTTTCGGCTCTTGCAAGTATACTTCCGGTTCCAGCCCGATTCCTTCCGATGCAGCGAGATCTGTAAGTCGGCTTGCCGTGACGGCAGACTGGTAAAATAGCGACTGTTCGTCTTCTGTGCTGCTCGTATCATCCATCGGCAAGACGATCGTCACCGATTTGGCATGCTTCAGCAACTCTTCAATGATTTGGAACTCACGCGCCGTAAAGCTGACAAACCCGTCGATGTAAATAGCCGAATGTTTGATCGTCTCAGAGTGGCGGATTTTTTCGCTCAATAAGCCGAGATGGCCTTCGGAATCCACGAACACTTTGCCAAGCCTCCGATCGATCTCGAGCAGAATGAGCTCCAGGTCCGCTGCCTTGTCCTGCAGCGTCCTTGGGGCCCCAGCTGTTTCAAGAGATGAGCGGATGGTTCCAAGTTCATCGCAGTCGATGCAATAACGGGAAAATTCTTTGATTAATTGTTCAATTTGATCAGTGAAGCCTCTTTTACCTGCAGCTCTTCTAAATAAATTAAACTCATCTCTATGTTCTTCGAGCAAACTGCGGATTAACATGCGGTAGCCGAATGTATCGATTTCCTTGCGGCTGATTCCGCCGACTTCCTGCAATACGCGCCAGGCTAGCCGCTTGAAAGTTACGGCTTGCGCACGGATCATGCCCTTCATACCATATGCTGCGGACAATCGATATTCAGTAGAAAACGACATTTGGTCAGGGACAATGAGAAATATAGGGTCCCCATCTGCCTGGTCTTTCAAACTATCGGCAATTTCTTCTTGGACAAAACGGGTTTTTCCGGTTCCGGCGCGCCCGTAGACAATGCGTAAAGACATGTAATGCACCCCTTTTCAAAAAGAACATTTGTTCTTATTATACTATAAACGATAAAAAAGAACGACTTTCCCGTTAAGATAGCCGTTCTTTTTCACGTTCTTCTTTCGCCCTCTTGAAGTCGGCTTCGACTTTTTTATTGAGCCGTTTCTCCAAAACTTTTCCGACAATATACAGCAGCACGATGACGGCGATCACAATACCTGTGCGAATCGGCTGAGTAAACAAGGCACGGATATCATATCCGACATAGGAAATCGTCAAGACCATGACGAATTTCCCGGCCATCAAGGTCAATAAATAATAATGGCGGCTAATATTCGATAGCCCGGCCACCAAATTGACCAATGCCGATGGCGTAAACGGGAAACACAGCAGCAAAAACAAAGGGCCGAAGCCGTTGCGCTCCACCCAATGGATGAGTCTTTCGACTTTTTGATGGCGCGTCATGAAATTCATGAATCGCGCTTGCCCGAACTTGCGAATCAGCAGGAATACAGTGTACGAACCTGCCACTGCCCCGCCCCATGATAAGAGAAAGCCAAGCCACAAACCATAGGCGGTCGCATTAGCGAAGACGAAGACGAAGAGCGGCAAGAACGGCAAAAACGATTCAATGAATGGCAGCAGAAAACCGATGAACGGGCCAAACGCCCGGTATGATTGCGTTAACTCGACAATGTTTTCCATAGTAAAAAAATCCGACATAGGCTCATTCCTTTTAAATTGCGCGATTTTTCAATAATGAATCTAATAACAGGGAAAAATATGCTATGCTATTATAATTACTTTACACTCTTTCTCCCGTTTTGGAAAAGAGAAATACTTGCGGTAAAAGGAGCGAAACAAATTGCAAGAACACGGATTCTCTTCGGGGCTGAAAGCCGGCACGAGCATCGCCATCGGCTATTTCCCGGTTGCGCTGACTTTTGGGCTGCTGGCCAAAACGACAGGTTTATCGCTCATCGAAGCGACCGCCATGAGCATCTTCGTTTTTGCTGGCGCTGCCCAGTACATATCACTTTCCCTTATCACAGCCGGTGTACTCCCGGCACTCATTGTCGTCAATACCTTCATCGTCAACATCCGCCATTTTTTGATGACAGCGGCATTGAATGAAAAGATGGAACCGGATGCCCGCTGGAAAAAAGCGCTTTACGCATTCGGCATTACCGATGAAACGTTTACGGTACTCGCCACACAGCCAGGTGACAAGATCCGCACTTCATTTGCGGCGGGTGTTATCGTCATTTCCTATGGAAGCTGGGTAGTGTTCACTTCGCTCGGCCATTTGATTGGCGCCAGCCTCCCTGGTTTCCTGCAGGCGTCCATGTCGATCGCACTTTATGCGATGTTCGTCGGCTTGCTTGTGCCGTCAATGAAAGGCAACCGGAAAGTCGTCAGCCTGGCATTGATCGCCGCCCTCTTCAATTCGCTATTTTTCTTCACCGGCTGGCTCTCCACGGGTTGGGCAATCATGGTGTCGACTCTTGCTTCAGCGATCATTATTGAACTGATTTCACGGAAAGGAGTTGCCGCCTGATGGGTGCCTGGTTTTGGTGGATGATTTTTGGAATGGCCGTTGTTACCTACATTCCACGCGCAATACCGTTAACCTTTTTGGAAGGCCGAGAATTGCCGGAAGCTGTGCAGAATGTGTTGCGCAATATTCCCTATGCCGTGCTTGGCGCCTTGATTTTCCCAGCCGTTTTTTTCATCCAAGAAAATGTCTGGTTCGGCGTGATCGGAGCTGTCTCTGCATTTGTGATCGCGTTTACCGGGGCAAACGTTATCCTCGTCGTACTCGGGACTATAGCTATTCTCTCCATATACGGACTTTGGTTCGGATAATAAAAAAAGCCGTCACTCATTTTCATGAGCTTCGGCTTTTTTTCTTTTATTATACATATTGCTCGCATACCAGAAACCAGCTGTTAACGAAGCGGCGTTGACGATAAACAACAGCCAGGTATGTGTGAAGCCGGCATAAACGGCCGCGGCAATCAATGCCACGGTCAATATGAGGCCGACATAATGGTTGAATGTCACGCGCGTAAACAGGATAACGAGAAGCCCGGGCACAAACAGCGATAGGAAAAACTTGGTCACCATTGACTCCATACTCTTCTCTCCTTACTCGACAATCAAAAGACCTAGACGGTGATGGTCATGGCGGAAGACGACATGCTGCCGCAAACGCATTTCCAGGTTATGATCGATTACTTCCAGGCGGCAATGCGCTGCATTGAGCTGGATGGCTTCGTATAGTTCCGTTTCATTCGTCACGGTCGTGCCGTTCACTTTGCGGATGACTTCCCCGCGCACAAGGCCCATCTTCTCAGCCGGAGATCCCGGAAGAACATCAATGATCATAACGCCTTGCGCTTGAGGCGTCACAGTATAATTTCCGCTGCGCTCTTTCTGAGCATAATAGATGCTAATGCCTAAACGGAACAATGCACCTGCGGCAAGCGCGATGATCGCCATCGGCTGCCAAAGGAAACCGAATAAGGCAAGAACGATTGTCAATACAGCCGACCAAGCGATCGATTTCGCAATTTTGGGGTACAAATAAACGGGCAAAGTGCGTTTACTGCGTCCTTGAAACCCGAATACCAACGGGAACAAAATTAAGGAAAATGCCGATTCACCGATCGGCAGCTGCGGCCAGTATGGTGCGTATTCAGAAATCATTTCTCCGGGCACGACTAGAACTGCCGGTATCAGCCATAAGCGGCGCGAAATATAGGCAGCGGCACGTAAACCACGAGCCGATTTATGCAGGCGAGGCGAAGCGGAATCTGCAGCTGATTTTTCGACCATACGGCTTTCGATGAACAACAAAAGCCCTGCAATCAAAGCGACTGAAACAAGCCAGCCGTCCGTAAGCCCCCTGCCTGTCATTTCGGCGAACCCGAGATTGACATTCCAATTATTAGCTTCAAATAACCAAACGATCAACGCTGCCGCCCCCGCCAAATAGACGAAAGAAGCGAGATGGTAAAAACCCGTCAGCATGATAACAATACTCACGATGCTGAGCGCGATCAACCACTCCATCGGTACCGCCAAACCAGCAGCTGCCACGATGACCGATAAAATTAACGCATACAACCAGCCATCTTTCAGCAAACGTTTGAATTCAGTTCCGCCATACACGATCCGTGTACGGAAAATGCGGCGTTCTTTTTTGACGCGAAAATATCCAAGCATCGTCGCTGCAAATAATGCGACATAAAAAACAGGGTTAAGAAAAAACGTGGCAATTGCCATCAAAAAATCCGTTAACACTCCACTGACACCATCCTTAAGCTAAATGAACTTATGTTCCATTGTACCAAAGATGCAGGGTTTGCCCTACACCTTTTTCAATCAGTTAAACGCTTGCTGCAGCTGCCCGAGGATATCTTCAATGCCTTCAATTCCCGCCGACAGCCTGACGACACGCTCAGTCACGCCGATCCGCGCTTTTTCTTCAGCGGATAATGCACGGTGAGACGTGCCGAACGGATAAGAGACGGTCGTTTCGACGCCGGCTAATGTCGGAACGATCTTGATCCAGCCGAGTGAAGAAAAGAAGGCTGAGACGTCAGCTGATTCAGGAAGTTCGAACGAAACGATTGCGCCTTTCCCCGGATACCAAACACGGGCTTTGTCTTGCAGAAAATCGGCGATCGCTTGGGCATTGGCACTTTGTTTCTCCATCCGCAAAGCCAATGTTTTAATGCCGCGTATCGTCAGCCATGCTTCAAAAGGGCTTAGGTTCATGCCGAGGTTTACGACACGTTTTGTGGCTTCTTCAATCAAAGCCTCATCGCCCACCAATACTCCTGAAGTGACATCGCTATGTCCACCAAGATACTTGGTTGAACTATGTACGACCAAATCCACGCCTTGTGCATAAGGCGTATACGTATAAGGTGTCGCGAATGTATTATCGATCATCACTTTAACGCCATATTGTTTTTTTAATTGGACAAGCCCTTCGATATCTTCAATTCGCAAAAATGGATTGGTGATTGATTCACTCAACATCAATTTCACTTCCGGAAAATCAACCAAAATTTGTTCAATCGTACTGGTTTCCGAGAAATCCGCGAAATGGACTGTAATGCCGAGTCTTTTTAATTCTTCCTTCAGCAAATGGAAAGTGCCCCCGTAAACATCCTCTGCAGCGAGGATATGGTCTCCCGCCTCAGCAACAGACAGGATGCCCGCAAGTATCGCGGACATGCCCGAAGACGCAGCAACACCTTTCGGGGCGCCCTCTAGCTGTGCGACAGTTTGCCCAAGTGCATCTGTATTCGGGTTAGCTGTCCGCGTGTAGAGATAAGTTCCGTTTCCTTCGTAGTAGCCTTCCAACTCTTCTAACGAAGAAAAAGAGAAAGCTGATGTCTGGTAGATTGGCATGACTTTCGGGCGGATCGTCCGCTCTTCCATGCCTGCTGTGTGTACAGATTTCGTATCGATTGATGTCATTATGATTCCCCCTTATTGATTTCTTCAATAAATCCATTCATCATTTCTTCATCCATTGGGCCGACAATTTTATGCAGGACACGGCCCTCCCTGTCTATGATATAGGAAGTAGGAATGGAAAACGCTTGGTAGAGCGCACCAATATCCCCATTCACGTCCATTGGAATCGGAAAGCTCAAGTCGAACTCTTCGACAAATTTTTTAATTTCCGACATGCCTCGGTCCTCTGTCGTTAAATTGACAGCAACCACTTCGACATCTTTATCCTGTTGGTTCTCATAGAAAGTTTGCATATGCGGCATTTCTGCGCGGCAAGGCGGGCACCATGTCGCCCAAAAATTAAGAATGACCGCTTTGCCCCGGTAATCCGACAGGCGTATTTCCTCGCCTTTCAAAGTCGTTAATTCAAAGTCGGGAGCCAGTTCGCCTTTTGCCAAGCCTTCATCGGTCGGCAAAAAATCGACCGTGCTGCCAAGCGCCATTTTATTCAGCGCGCGGTCTTCTTTCTGGCTATCGAAGACGGCCCATACTGCGAGAACAATGACCAAAATGGCAGCTATCAGGAGCCCGATCATTTTTTTCGACATTCTTTTCACTCCATTCCGTTACCATCATACGATAAACGAACTGTCTGTAGCCAGTAAATTCGCCGGAATTGCCCCGCAACAAATTGTGTCAACGAAAAAACCGCCCAAGCCATTTATCCAAGCTTCACCAGTCGTGAAGCGGAAAGAATGGCCTTGACGGCTTTTTGGATTAATAAGAGAGATAATTGGCTGGGTTCACAGCATTGCTGCGCGCCCCATTCCAAGATCCTACGTGAATTTCAAAATGCAAATGAGAACCAGTCGAACGGCCGGTATTGCCCATGCCTCCGATAAACTGGCGCTGCTCAACTTTTTGCCCGACTGATACCCCAATTGAACTCAAGTGAGCATAAGCAGTCGCATATGGCTGCCCATTAATCGAGTGGGTAATGATGATGACATTGCCATAACCGCCCATCGATCCTGCATATGAAACGAATCCAGCCGCTGAAGCGACGATAGGTGTTCCTGGGCTGTTGGCGATATCGTAACCAAGATGCGTCTCTGCACCGTCCCCGATATCACGCCCGCCAAATCCGGACGTATGGCGCCCTGATGCCGGCATCACGAAATTAGCTGATGGCTTAACGACAGGAGCCGGTGCCGGCGTTGGCGCTGGTGCCGGAGCTGGTGCGGGTGCTGGCGCAGGGCTGGCAGCGCTGGTGCTTACTGAAGAAGATTTAGCAGCCGCTTTTTCGGCGGCAGCTTTTTCCGCGGCCGCTTTTTCGGCTGCTGCCCGTTCAGCCGCTGCTTTCTCGGCTGCTGCACGCTCAGCTGCGGCCTTTTCGGCTGCGGCTTTTTCAGCCGCCGCTTTCCGTTCCGCTTCGGCTATGCGTGCGCGTTCAGATTCTTCTTGCTGAGCCAATTTCGCCATGCGAGCTTGTTGTCCCATAATCTGCTTTTCGACTGCAGCGCTGACTTCAAGCGCTTCTTCATGCTGTGCTTCCAAATTGTTTTTCTCTGAAGCTAAACGTTTCTGTTCTGCTTCCATTTGAGCTTTCAAGCCAGCTTGTTCTTTTTTCTGGCTATCCAATGATGCTTTCAATGAAACCAGCTCTTCACGGCGCTCTTCTTGGTTAGCAAGAATTGTTTCGACCGCTTCTTTTTTCGCAGCCAATTCTTTTTTGTCGGCTGCTTGTTCACGCATGATTTCACGGTCAGCTTCGATCAAAGTGTTGACTGCTGAAAACCGGTCGATAAAATCAATAAAGCTATTGGCCCCTAGAAGAACATCTATGTAATCGACAGATCCACCGCTCATCTGGATGGCACGTGCACGCTCTTTCAATAATTCAGTGCGTTCGTCGATTTTACGCTCGAGCTCTTTGATTGCTTCTTTCAATTCATCGATTTCTTCTTTGGTTTGATCGATTTCTGCTTGTACTGTGTCTATTTTTGATTGTGTTTCCTGCATTTTCTTATCCAATTGCTGGATTTCCGAAACGATGCTGTCGAGCTTTGAAGACGTTTCCTGAATCTCGCCTTCTTTCTTTTGGATACCCGAGCTCAAGTCTTCTTCTTTTTCTTCCAACTCTTTACGCTCTTGTTCCAATTTTTGCTGTTCTTTTTGTACTTGCTGTTGCTCCTGTTCCAATTCATCGAGCTTGCTTGTGTTTGCGTGTGCACTAGGCATCAGCAGTGACAATGCGAGAATTGATGAAACACCGGACAACATCCATTTAGACTTCGAGTTCAAGTTCGTTTTCCCCCTTTGGATATACGTTCTTTTTCTATGTCTGTATTTTATTTCCTGATTTATGTAAGTTTTAGACCTATGGTTAACATGCGACCATAGGCCTTGGATTGATTATACCCGTAAAAACTTGCGAATGGACATAAAACTTCCCCAAATCCCGATAAAGACACCCATTGCCAAGATCAACGCGCTTACTTGGTAGATGAACGGTGAAAACTCGAGCAATTGGAAGAGTTCTCCGCTGAGACGTGGTTGTACAAATTCCGTGATTTTCTGATATAGCAGTACGACCAGCCCGATCGGTATGATGGAACCGAGGATCCCGAGCCACATGCCTTCTAAAATAAATGGCACACGGACAAACCAATTGGTCGCCCCGACAAGTTTCATGATCTCGATTTCAGTGCGACGCGCCACAATTGTGATGCGGATCGTGTTCGAAATCAAGAACATCGCTGTAAACAATAATGCCAAAATGAGAATCAGTCCAACATTACGCCCTGCGTTAAGGAAATTGAAAAGCTTCTCAATTTTTCCTTCTCCGTATTCTACGTCTTCGATATATTCAAATGCAGCAATTTCTTGGGCTACCGTTTCAGTCTGTTGAGGTTCTGTCGCTTTTACATAGAACACATCAAACAACGGATTGCTTTGCTCGAACAAACTGAGTTCTTCGCCAAAGTCGAGCACAAGATCCGTCAACTCTTCTTCTTTCGTTGAAAAGTCGGCCGATTCAACACCGTCGAGGCCGGATATTTCTTCTTCGAGTTCTGCAACATCTTCTTCTTCTGCATCAAGTGAGACAAAGACTTTGATTTCAACATCGTTTTCCAAATCATCGGCGACTTTGTTTAGGTTCATCATAATCATGACGAATACCCCTACAAGCAATAAAGTAACGGTGACGGCGCTGACAGAGGCAAATGTCATCCAGCCATTTCGTCCGAGGCTCTTAAGGCTTTCTTTGATGTGACGGCCAAATGTTCTAATCTTCATAGCCGTAATCACCTCCGGCTGCGTCGCGCACAATCAGCCCGCCTTCGATGGCAATGACGCGATGTCTTAACTTGTTGACGATTTCCCGGTTATGGGTCGCCATGATGATGGTCGTCCCTGTCGAGTTGATCTGTTCAAAAAGGTTCATGATATCCCACGAGGTATCGGGGTCAAGGTTTCCTGTCGGTTCGTCGGCAATCATCACTTTCGGTGTGTTGACAATCGAACGGGCGATGGACACACGTTGCTGCTCTCCGCCAGACAATTCACGCGGGAACATTTTCGCCTTGTGCTTCAGACCGACCATGTCGAGGACTTCCATGACGCGCTCTTTGATAATTTGCGGTTTTTCCTCGATGACTTCGAGTGCAAACGCAACATTTTCATACACGTTCAATCGGGGCAGTAGTTTGAAATCCTGGAATACTACGCCGATGTCACGGCGAAGAAAAGGCACTTTCCGGTTCTTTAATTTTGCGATATCTTTTCCATCGACAAGCATTTGCCCTGAAGAAGGACGCTCTTCACGATACATCATTTTGATGAACGTGGATTTACCAGCTCCACTCGGGCCGACAATATAAACAAATTCACCTTGTGCAATCTCAACGTTCAATCCGTTAAGCGCTACAATGCCGTTCGGATATTTTTTGTAAACATTCTTCATTTGTATCATTGATAAACCACCTATAGTCATTCGGCATTTTGCCGAAGTTTATTTCCCAAGTACGTAGCAAATTTTGCAGCACGGTTATTATAACACTCCTAAACCCCTTTTTTGTTACAGTTACATTTCAATTCAGACTCAGTCTCGATACAAAGAATTATCTGAAATTTTAATAATATAAGGTCATAATTCATCTATTTTTACCTTATTTTTATCATTCACCAACAAAAATACCTCGTTTTATGGCAAAAAAATAAACCGGGCAAAATGCCGGTTTATTTTTGGTTCGCAAGATACTCTGCTACAGCTTCTGCTTCTTCGCCTTCGATGATGTTCGGAGGCATAGCGCCTTGGCCATTTTGAATAACTGACAGGATTTCTTCTTGTGACAAGCGGGATCCCACATCATTCAATGCCGGGAAGTTGCCCTGGCCTTCTAAGTTTTCACCGTGGCATGAAATACAGTTTTGCTGAATGACTGCTTCTGCATCCACTGTCGTTGTTTCAGTTTCTGTATCGCCGCCTGTATCAGCTGGTTCTTCAGGAGATGTTTCTTCCCCGCCGCCGCATGCACCAAGCACAAGAACTGAACCGAACAATACGGTCATCAATTGCTTTTTCATGGAAATCCTCCTCTTCGTCTTGCTTTTTTTACCTTCTATAGGAGTATACCAAATTTAGGCACGTTTGAAACCTTCCCCAAGAACTTCGGAAGCGTCGGATACGATAACAAAAGCTTGCGGATCGATCAATTTAACCAATTGTTTTAGTCTTGTAAATTCTGTCTGAGGAATCACGACCATCAAAATCGGCTTTTCATTTCCGGAGTAGCCGCCCGTCGCTGTTAATTCCGTAACGCCTCGATCGACTTCATCGTAAATGGCATCCCGGATTTCCACTTGCTTGTTCGTGATGATGTATACCATCTTCGAACGGCTGAATCCGACCTGCACCAAATCGATGGTTTTGGTCGTCAGATACAATCCGATCAATGCATACAAGCCTTTTTCGATATCAAAAACGATGGCTGCTGCCAACACGATCATGCCGTCGATGATCGCAACGCTTGTACCGAGAGTGAGGCCGGTGTATTTGGTGATGATCTGCGCTGCAAGATCGGTTCCGCCAGTCGATGCTTTCCCGCGGAACACGATTCCTAGCCCGAGACCGACCATGATGCCGCCAAACAGCGAGCCGAGCAGCGGATCTCTCGTCCAGGCTTCCCAATCTTCCGTCATGAACACGACGAGCGGCAAAAACACGGTACCGACCGCTGTCTTAATTCCGAAATTTTTTCCAAGCAAAATGATGCCCGAAATAAACAGCGGAATATTGAATGCCCATTGAACGAATGCCGGCTTCCATTCGAACAAGCCGAATAGAATCGTACTGATGCCGCTGACTCCGCCTGAGGCCACTTCATTCGGCAATAGGAACACGTTGAATGAAATGGCGACAATTGCCGCTCCTGCCAGAACGGCGATATAATCCATCACAGTTGTCAAAACCGGATGTGGATCTCTTGATTTACGTATATTTCGTTTACCCATAAGCTATTATTCCTCTTTCGTCTATATTCACTTGAACCCTGTCAGAGTATAGCAGACCCCCCGTTTTTTGTGAACTTCATCTGGATAAAGCAATAGCCTTCCCGCAACTGAACTGCTAGCTGTATTCTATCGGCAAACTCCGACATTTTTGCTGCTCTTCTTCTATTGAATTTTTTTTAATACTTTTGACAGTGGGTAAATGCCGATGCTTTGAATGGCGAGGGAAAGTAGAATTACCGCAAATGCCAGGGAAATCAGCACTTGGTCTTGCCCGGAGGCCGTTTCTTCGAGCCACAGCAACAGTGCAATGGACATGGCGCCCTTGATTCCTGACCATGTAGTTAACGTGATTGTCGAGAAATCATTTTTGAATTCATCCCGCCATTTAGGCACCCCGTAAATGAACAGCGCGATAACGATGAAACGGACGATGATGGTCAATAGGAAAATGACTATTGCGAACCACCAGCCTGAAAATGCCAGATACTCTGCACCGCGTATGCCGATTAACAAAAACAGCACCGCCAATAAAATCGGTGTAACAATATCCCAAAAGCCGTTCAATGACTGTGGGAGTGTATCTTCCTTAATGCTTCTTCCCATTTCATAAGCGACGAATACTCCGGCTGCCACTGTGGCAAGAACCCCGGACACCCCGATCGCTTCCCCTATATAAAAAGCACCGTAAGCTCCGATGACACTCAGCATGACTTGGTATTTTTTATCTTGGGTAAAGCGGATCGTTCTGCTCATCAACCAACCTATAGCAATCCCGAGAACGACGCCCCCAATCGAAACGAGCAACAATTCCGAGACAAATTTGCCCAATGAAAATCCGTTTCCGGTTTGATACATCGTCAGGAAAATCGTGAAAAAGACGATGCTCGTCCCATCATTGATCATTGACTCCCCTTCCACGACATCAGCAATCTGTTCTGCACCGCTGCTTTCTTTCAAAATAGCGGTCACCGATACCGGATCGGTCGGTGTCAGGATCGCCGCTAGCAAGAAAGCCGCCGTGATGGTCAGGCTGGTAAATATCCCGCCTGCGAAATAGATGGACAAGCCGAGCAGAGCAACGGTGAGGATCAGTCCAATCGTGCTCAAACTGACAATAATGCCGATGTTTTGCTTTAGCTGCTTTAATGGAAATTGATAAGCCGAGGTAAACAACATTGCCGGTAAAAAAACATTGAAGATAATTTCTTTTGAGATATTAAATCCGTCGAAATACGGAATAAACGAAAGCCCCAAACCAATTGCTACCAACACGACCGGAACCGGAAAAAAATTCTTTTTGATATCGATTGTATAAACGATATAGCCAATCATCAGCAAGACCAATAATTGATGCGTCATCATGTCCAATACCTCCTTGCAAATACACGTTCCTTTTTCTTCTATTGCCTTTATAGCCATTAAAAAAACCCCGAAAGGCGCCGCTCTATTGAGCAACGACTTTCGGGGCGTATCTTTAACGCTTAGAAAAGTATTATTCAGCTTGTTGCATTTTCGAACGCAGCATCGCATGAATGAACCCATCCAGGTCGCCATCCATGACAGCCTGGAGGTTTCCTGTTTCATAATTTGTCCGGTGGTCTTTGACCATGGAATACGGGTGGAAAACGTAAGAACGGATTTGGCTGCCCCAGCCGATTTCTTTCTGTTCGCCGCGGATTTCCAGCAATTCCTTTTCCTGCTCTTCGATCTTTAATGCATAGAGTTTCGCTTTCAGCATTTGCATTGCTTTTTCACGGTTTTTAATTTGCGAACGTTCCTGTTGGCATGTCACTACAGCACCTGTCGGCAAGTG
Source organism: Planococcus sp. MSAK28401 (assembly GCF_018283455.1). Taxonomy (NCBI): domain Bacteria; kingdom Bacillati; phylum Bacillota; class Bacilli; order Caryophanales; family Caryophanaceae; genus Planococcus; species Planococcus alpniumensis. The sequence goes on from NZ_JAAMTH010000001.1 coordinate 2,322,638, forward strand.
GGTAATCCGGACAGCGGAGTCTGTCGTATTGATGTGCTGTCCACCAGCGCCGCTTGCACGGTAAGTATCGACTTTCAGATCTTCGGTGCGGATATCGATTTCGATTTCGCCGGTAAATTCCGGCATCACTTCACACGATACAAACGATGTGTGGCGGCGGCCAGAAGAGTCGAACGGCGAAATGCGGACCAAGCGATGGACGCCTTTTTCAGCTTTCAAGTAACCGTATGCGTTATGTCCTTTGATGCCGAGTGTCACCGATTTAACGCCGGCCTCGTCTCCCGCTAGATAATCCAAAGTCTCCACTTTGAATCCGCGTTTTTCAGCCCAGCGCGTATACATGCGCAAAAGCATCGAACACCAATCCTGGGATTCTGTTCCGCCAGCACCTGGGTGCAATTCCAATATGGCATTGTTTTTATCGTACTCTTCGCTTAACAGAAGCTCCAACTCGAAAGCGTTCAAGTCTTTAAGAAACTGCTTCAGCTCCCCGCTCACTTCTTCGTGAAGTTCTTCGTCCGGCTCTTCGCGTAAAAGTTCGAGTGTCATTTCCATATTCTCTTGATCTTCTTCGAACTTGCGGTAACGATTGACTGTATCTTTTAATGCATTCACTTCGGAAATGACCACTTGCGCTTCTTCTTGGTTATTCCAGAAATTTGGGTCGATCATTCTCTCGTCCAATTCCTGTATACGTGCCTCTTTGTTTTCTAAGTCAAAGAGACCCCCTGAAGTCCGCCAGTTTTTCGGCTGTTTTGTCGAGCTCGTTGCGAATATCCGCTAATTCCATCATATAAAGTTCCTCCTCATAATAATGCCGAAGAGCTTTTGCTCTTCGGCCATGAACACTCGTTTACGAAGCTGCCCCGTGGCAGTTCTTGAATTTCTTGCCGCTGCCGCATGGGCACAGGTCATTGCGACCGACTTCCATTTCCCGGCGGGCCGGCTCTTTCTTCTTGCGTGGTGCTTCGCCGCCTTCTTTCGGGTTGACGGCTTGCCCTTTCGCCACTTCTTCGCGTTCGAGATTGTTCTTGATTTCCGCTTTCATGGCGTATTTCGCCACGTCGTCTTCAATCGCCTCGATCATCGCTTCGAACATGGCAAAGCCTTCGTTCTGGTATTCGCGAAGCGGGTCATTCTGGCCGTATGCACGTAAGTGAATCCCTTGTCTCAATTGGTCCATCGCATCGATATGGTCGATCCATTTCGTATCGATCGAACGCAACAGGACGACTTTCTCGAATTCGCGCATGCGGTCAGGCGTCATTTCAACTTCTTTTTCATCATAATGCGCTGTTACCTTGCTGCGCACAAATTCGATGATCTGGTCTTGCGTTTTGCCTTCCAGATCTTGTTCAGTGATCGTATCTTCCGGCAGGAGATTAGCAGAAATCACTTCCGTCAACGACTTCAAGTGCCACTCTTCCGGCTTCTCTGCTGTTGTATAGCTTGCGACCATGCGGCCGATCGAGCTGTCGATCATATTGTCGACAAGTTCGCGCATATTATCGGTCTCGAGCACTTCCATCCGCTCTTTATAGATGATTTCACGTTGTTCACGCAACACATCATCATATTGCAAAAGGCGTTTCCGTGCATCGAAGTTATTGCCTTCCACACGTTTTTGGGCAGATTCGACAGAACGTGTCACCATGCGTGATTGAAGCGGCTGGGAATCATCCATGCCAAGTTTACCCATCATATTGCGCATGGCATCCGAACCGAAGCGGCGCATCAGATCATCTTCAAGCGATAGATAGAATTGCGTTACACCGGGATCTCCCTGGCGTCCTGAACGACCGCGCAACTGATTATCGATACGGCGGGATTCGTGGCGCTCGGTACCGATAACCGCGAGTCCGCCTGCTTCGATGACGCCTTCACCCAATTTGATGTCCGTTCCGCGCCCTGCCATATTCGTAGCAATCGTGACAGCGCCTTTTTGGCCGGCATCCAAGATGATTTCAGCTTCATGTGCGTGGTTCTTCGCGTTCAAGACCGAATGCTTGATGCCTTTTTTGGTCAAATACTCAGAAATGATTTCAGACGTTTCAATCGCTACGGTACCGACAAGAACCGGCTGGCCATTTTTATGGCGCTCGATAATGTCTTCAGAAACCGCTTTGTACTTGCCTTCTGTTGTCGCATAAATTAAATCGACACGGTCATCCCGGATGATCGGCTTGTTTGTCGGAATGGAGATAACGTTCATATTGTAGATGTTGCGGAACTCTTCTTCTTCCGTTTTCGCCGTACCGGTCATACCTGACAATTTCTCATATTTGCGGAAATAATTCTGGAACGTGATCGTTGCCATTGTCATCGATTCGTTCTGGACTTCCAGGCCTTCCTTGGCTTCGATCGCTTGGTGAAGCCCGTCCGAGTAGCGGCGGCCTTTCATAAGGCGGCCGGTAAATTGGTCGACAATGACCACTTCGCCGTCCTGGACGACGTAGTCGACATCTTTTTGCATGGTGACATGTGCTTTTAGCGATTGGTTGATCGCGTGGTTCAAACGTACGTGCGTTAAATCGAACAAGTTATCAATGCTGAATGCTTTCTCAACTTTCTCGATGCCCTCTTCTGTCAGCACGACACCTTTCGTCGTTTCATCATAAGCGTAATCCGTGTCTTTCTGAAGCAGTCGCCCGAAAGCGTTCGCTTGCATATAGAGCTGGGCGGACTTCGCTGCCTGACCTGAAATGATCAACGGCGTCCGTGCTTCATCGATCAAGATCGAATCGACCTCATCGATGACGGCAAAATGAAGCGGACGTTGGACCATATCTTCTTTATATAGCACCATATTATCGCGCAAATAATCGAAGCCAAGCTCGTTATTCGTGCTATAAGTAATGTCCGCCTGGTAAGCTTCTCGTTTTTGTTCTTTTGTCAGGCTGTTGACGTTCAGCCCAATTGTCAGGCCGAGCCAATTATAAAGCTGGCCCATTTCTTCCGCATCGCGGCTCGCCAAGTATTCGTTGACGGTCACGACATGGACGCCTTTTTTCGTGATAGCGTTTAAATAGACAGCCATCGTTGAAGTCAAAGTTTTACCTTCACCGGTTTTCATCTCGGAAATATTCCCTTGATGAAGCGACGCGGCACCCATGATCTGTACGCGGAATGGATACATTCCAAGGACACGCTTTGATGCCTCGCGGACTGTCGCAAATGCTTCAGGCAATATATCATCGAGCGACTCGCCTTGTTCGAAACGTGCTGTGAATTCGGCAGTTTTCGCTTTTAAGGCTTCGTCTGTCTTAGCCGTAAACTCATCGGCCAGTGCTTCCACTTGGTCTGATACTTTTTCCAATCTTTTTAAATCCCGTTTATTCGGGTCAAATACTTTATTCAATACTCCAAGCATGTTTAACCGCTCCCTGCATGGCGATTCAGGCTGAAGACAACCTAAAAACCGCTATTGCTCATATTTTCATTTCTTTGGGTTTATCTTAATCATCTGCAGCATTTTCAAAAAAAATCTCACCATTTATTTTAACACTGCACTATAAAGCGTGCAAACAATGCATTTTCTGCTCGTTCGCAAAATTCCATTGAAAAAGAGCGATTCTTAACAGGCTTCATTCAAAGACCAGTTGCAGAAAATAATGTGCTTGAATAATTGCATAACAAAAGCCTCCCGTTACAGGAGGCTTTTGTTGTTATGAAGTTGTTTCGATTAACCCGTAAGAACCGTCTTTGCGTTTGTAGACGATATTGGTGCCGTTTGATTCGGCGTCAGTGAAGACGAAGAAACTATGTCCGAGCATGTTCATCTGCAGAACTGCTTCTTCCTCGTCCATCGGTTTCAAGTCGAATTGTTTTGTACGGACGATTTTCAAATCTTCCTCGTCATCCGTTTCTGCCGCGCTGTTATTTTGCGCTTCGCTTTCGGCTTGTGCAAAAGCAAGGCCCATTCCTTCGCGGTCGCGGAATTTGCGGTTGACTTTCGTTTTATACTTGCGGATTTGACGCTCCAGTTTTGAAACGATCAAATCGATCGCTGCATAGAGATCATCGTGCCGTTCTTCAGCACGTAGTGTCAGGTTTTTCATCGGAATTGTGACTTCCACTTTTGTTTGGCTATGATTATACGTTTTCAAGTTGACCATCGCTGTTGCATTCGCTCCATCGGTGAAGTAGCGTTCGATTTTCTCTACCTTCTTCTCGATGTGTTCGCGAATTGCGGGAGTTACCTCAATATTCTCGCCTCTGATGTTGAATTGCAACATGTGAACTCCTCCTTCTGTTTTGCTGTCTATCTATTTCTAGTTGTTCCCTACGGAATCCTTCTTGAAACGTAAAAAGTTTCAGTGCTGTAGTAAAAAGGTAAACAATATGACAAGGAGATGAAGCCCATGTTTACAAATAAAACCATTGTAGTAACAGGTGCCGCACAAGGCATCGGGAAAACCGTAGCACAATATTTCCAAAAAGAAGGCGCAAACGTCATCGGCTTGGACATTGAGGAAGTCGAGATCGACGGAGTGGAATACCGCCGCTGTGATGTAGGGAGCTTTACGGAAGTCGAACGCGTCTTTTCCGACATCCATGATGCGCACGGCAGCATCCATGTGCTGATAAACAACGCCGGAATCTCGGAATTTACGCCACTTTGGGAGCTGACGGAAGAAGATTGGGACCGCGTGCTCAATACAAATTTGAAGAGCGTCTTTATCTGCAGCCGTGAAGCTGCCCGTTATATGGATGAGGACATCCGGTCGATCGTCAACATGTCTTCAACAAGAGCGTTCATGTCAGAACAAGGGACGGAAAGCTACTCTGCTTCCAAAGGCGGGATTTTCGCACTCAGCCATTCACTCGCAGCAAGCCTTCATACAAAAGGTATTCGCGTTAACTCGATTGCCCCTGGCTGGATACATACCGGCGACCGGGACGAGCTCCGTAAAGTCGATCATGAGCAGCATTGGAGCGGGCGTGTCGGCACAACGGACGATATTGCTAGAGCGTGCTTATTCTTGTCGAATCCGGATAATTCCTTCATCACAGGGGAATGTTTGACGATTGACGGTGGCATGACACGCAAGATGATCTATGAACATTAATATAAACGTGAACGGCTGCTCCATGCAGCCGTTTTTTTTAATGCCTAGGCGTCAGTCGTTTTTTCAAGCTTAGGCACGAATCAAGGTGAGTATGCGGATCGACTCTGCGCCCGCTTGCTGCAAAGTTTTTGCCGCCTGCCGCATGGTTGTGCCTGTGGTATAGAGATCATCGACGAGCACCAGCTGTTTCGGAACCGCTTCCCCGTTCAATCGAAACAACTGCTTTGTTGCCATCCGTTCCTGGCGTGTTTTCTCCCCCAAGGTTTCACCGCATTTCTCCAGCAGATGCCGGTATGGAATATTCGCTGACAGCAGTAATTGGTCCACTTGCGAAAAGCTCCGTTCGCGGAGCTTTTCTTCATTCAGCGGAATCGGCACGACCAGCGCCCGCTCATTTGCTAAGTTATCATTCAAATCCTTCGCAAATACTTGAGCCAATAAAACATCTTTTAAAAACTTATATTGGTGAAACCAGTCTTTCATGGCATCGTTGTAGCGGTATAGGCTTTTTCCTGAGTGGATGAGACCCCGGCAGCCGTGCTGTTCCCAATAATGGCAATCGTGGCATATCGCTGCACCTTCCTTACCGCAAAGTTTGCAGCATGGTCCTGTAATTTTTGAAAACTCATTGCGGCACTGCTGGCACACCAATTCTGGAGGTTCATAGAGAAAAATGCCGCGCCACGAGGGAACAAAGCGCAATGCTTGGTCGCATAGACAGCAGTTCATGCTTTCTCCTCCTTGTTATAGAAGAGGATTTCTTGTCTGGCCGCGTCCATTTGCCTGGTGATGCCATTGTGGAAAAAGATGACGTCTCCAGTAGGATCTTTTGCGCTTCGCCCGACCCGCCCGGCAATTTGAATGAGCGCTGCCCGGTCGAATACCCGGTGATCGGCCCCGACGACTGCGACTTGCAAGTGGGGGATGGTGATGCCGCGTTCTAATATAGTGGAGGTGGCAAGACCTGCTAAAGCACCTTCCCTCAATTGCATCACTTTTTCTTTGCGATATGGATCTTTTGAATGGACCGCAGCGATTGCGCAATCGATTTTGTGCAGGAGCGGGCTTGCTAGCTCGATCAACTGGATGGACGGAAAGAACAGGAGGAACGGCTGCTTTTTCCGAAGCTTGTCTTCTATCCAATCTTTTAATGGCGACGGAAGCTTGCCTTTTCGGAGATGGCGTTCATAATTCCACATCGCCCGGTAAGCGGGAACTGGCAGGGTTGCGCCATGATAGCGCCTAAATATGGTGGAGTGTTCGGCAATTTGTTTTTGGAGTGTTTTGGATGGGGTGGCGGAAATGTAGATAACGGGAGCGGACGGCTTGGCGGCTTTTTTCACAGCCCGTTCAAGCGATGGGTCAAGCGAATACGGGAAAGCATCCGCTTCATCGACGAATAGCAAATCGAAAGCTTCTTGGAATCGATACAATTGATGAGTGGTGGCCAGGATAATTTCACCGTAGCCGGTTTGTTCGGGGCTATCGCCGTAGAGTGTATGGATGAGGGCATCGGGGAATGCCTGTTTGAATCTGGGGGACAATTCGAGGATGACATCTGTGCGCGGCGCCGCTACACAGATGCGCAATCCTTTTTGCAGCGCTTCGTGAATCGGGGAAAATAGAATTTCTGTCTTGCCGGCACCGCAGACAGCATACAGCAGATGATCCGCTCCTTTTTGGATGCTATCTGCGATGGCTTTCGATGCGTTTGCCTGCAGTGGCGTCAGACTGCCATTCCATCCGAAGGCGCGGGGGCCGGCATTAAGAATGGCCGGAGCTGTCCACAAAACCAATTCTGTACAGCTGCTGATGCGTCCCATTTTGATGCATGTTCGGCAATAGCTGCAAACTTTCCCGCATGTTGCGCATGCGTACGAAATCACATAATCAGGTGATGTCTCCTGGCATCTTCCACACTCGCCATCAGCAGATATGCCGCTGATAACGATTGCGTCGCCTCGATCGATTACTTCCTGTACAAGTTCTTTTGGAAATGGAATGAATTGCTTCATCCATATCCTGCCTCTAAAAAATGCTTCGATTGCCTGCATGAGTTTCCTCCTTCTTTTATAGCCAAAAGGCCTTGACCGGTCATTTCTTTGCCCAGCCAAGACCCATCGCGCCCTCTCCTAAATGCGTGCCAATCACCGGGCCAAAATGGGAAATCGTGAATTCCACATCCGGGCAGGCCAGTTCAAGCTCCGCTTTCCATTTTTCTGCTTCTTCCAGGCGGTTGGCATGGATGACCGTCGCTTGAAGCGGTTCTTTGCCGCAGTCTTTTTTCAATTCTTCAGCAATGCGGTTCATTGCCTTTTTTCGTGTGCGAATCTTTTCATACGGAACGATCAGCTTATCCTGGAAATGCAGCAGTGGTTTGATCTGGAGCATGCTTCCAACTAAAGCCTGCGCCCCTGACAAACGCCCGCCGCGCTGCAAATGGCGAAGGTCTTCCACCATGAAATAAGCACGCAGCGTTTTTTTCATTACCTCAAGCTCTGCTAAAATCCCTTTAGCATTCATGCCTTGCTCCGCCAGTTCCGCTGCTTTTAGCGCATAGAACCCTTGGACTGCACAAGCGATTTCAGAATCGAACACGTGGACATCCAAGCCTTCGGTCATGTCTCCTGCCTGCTTCGACCCAGCCATCGTTCCGCTGATGCCGCTCGACAGATGAATGGCCACCACTTCCTCGTATTGCCCTGAAAGCTTTTCATATAATGAAATGAACTCACCGACCGGCGGCTGAGAGGTTTTCGGCAGTTCTTCCCGCGCTTTTTTGTAAAATTCCGCAGTATCCAATTCGGTTTCCGCATAGGATTCTGTGCCGAATGTAATCTGCAAAGGTACTACATGTATGCCTTTATCTTTTGCTTGCTGCTGCGGAATATATGCCGTGCTGTCTGTCACAATTGCTGTTTTCATTTTCAATCAGCCTCCACTGCTATCTTACCAAAACTTATCTGCCGATAGACAGAAAATCTGGTCTATTAACGGATCTATTTCCGTCATGATTTTAAACTGGCGCGAATAAAAAAAGCTTTTCCGGGTACAAGCATCGATTTGCCTGCCAGGAAAAGCCCTTCGTACAGTTTTCCATTATTGATTTCCGATGAAGTGCAGGCTCGTCACTTTCCAGTCATCCTGCTCTTTCTTGAAAACGACCACTTGGCGCCCGGATTGCTGCATTCCTTGCTCCGTTCCGGCTTCATTCATTTCTACATCGATCGTGGCAAAAACTTCCGCCCGGTCCTCTTCGTATTTGACGATTGTCTCATCGCTTGTCGTATACGTCGTATCGTAATTTTCAAAGGCTTCGCTCAATGCCTGTTGATCTTCTTCGCGGTCAAAGCCATCCGGGTTTTCAGCGATGGTCGCCATATATCGATCCATGTCTTCAGCATTAAAAGCCGCGATGTATTCCTCATATGCGCTAAGGAGTTCCTGCTTTTCAGCTTCCGGAACATCCGCAGCGATGATGTCTCCTTCATCGTCCAATGTAAACCCAACTTCTTGGTCAGTGATACCGTGTTCCACCGCATTATTTTCACTTGCCGCATTGCCGTCTTCCGCAGTATTGCCGTTGACCGAAGCATCTTCTTCGCCTGAACAGCCTGCGAGCGCCAACATGAGCCCCGTTGCCATTATCCATTTTTTCATGATGCATTCCTCCTGCGCTCATTTTGCCATAGCTCTTCCCGGAATACAATGAAGAAACGGTGTCAATATGCGACAGGACAATTCGTTCCACTGTCATGTACAATGGAAGAAAAGCCAAAGGAGGCGATCATTTGGAAAAATGGGAAGCAGAGCGTTTGCTCAACCAAAAGATGCAAGACACACGCACATACCCAAAAAGAAGAACCCCTGCACGGGCGAAAAAATACAATTTGACGATGGCACCGGCAGATGACTATATTGTGTTGGATTTTGAAACGACCGGTTTGCGTGCAGGCGAAGATAAGATCATTCAAATCGGTGCCGTTAAATACATCGGGCATCAACAACAAGACACGATGTATCTGCTGATCAATCCAGAACGGCCAATTTCCAGCACAATCACCCGTATTACAGGCATCCGCAATGGCGATGTCCAGGAAGCACCGGTCATCGAGGAAATCGCTCCGCAATTGATCGAATTTATTGGCGATTTGCCGATTGTCGCCCATAATGCACCATTCGATATGGGATTTCTTTACGCGCTTGAGCACATCACGCCGGTGCCGCCTTACCAAGTTATCGACACAGTCAGGCTGGCACGCAAATTCATCACTGAAACGCCGAACCACAAACTGACGACTTTGTCGGCCTATCTCGAGCTCGAGCACAATGCCCACGATGCGCTCGGGGATTGCCTAGTCACTGCATCGATTTATCAATTTTGCATCGGACGTATGTAAAAAAGCGCCGGAAGAAAAACTTCCGGCGCTTTTTCATATTTTGGGCATCGGTTGAACCGCTGCCGCTCGATGCTTTTTAACGCACTTCCACCCAGCCGTTTTTAATGGCTGTGACGACTGCCTGAGTACGGTCATTGACCTGCATTTTTTGCAGTATGCTCGATACGTGGTTTTTCACTGTTTTTTCAGAGATGAACAAAGTTTCACCGATAACGCGGTTGCTCTGTCCGTCCGTCAATAGCTGTAAAACTTCGCTTTCGCGCTTTGTCAATAAATGGTAAGGACGGCGGATTTCTGTTTGATGGAAAGAACCTTTATTTTCACGTTCGCTCAAACGGCGGAATTCCATCACCAAATTACGCGTCACTTTCGGATGCAGGTAAGAACCGCCTTTTGCGACCACTTTAATCGCTTGGATGATGGCGTCTGCGTCCATTTCTTTCAGCATATAGCCGAGTGCGCCTGTTTTAAGGGCATGCGTCACATACGATTCATCATCGTGAATGGACAGCATAATGACTTTAGCATCAGGGAATCTTTCAATCAATTCACCCGTTGCTTCGACGCCGTTTTTTTGCGGCATGTTGATATCCATCAACACAACATCCGGCTGATGCTCTTCGTATAGCTTAATGACTTCCTCGCCGTCGCCGCCTTCTGCGACCACTTCAAACGATTCTTCAAAGTCCAGGATGCGCTTAACGCCTTCCCGGAACAATTGGTGGTCATCAATAATAATAATTTTTGTCATTATGTCGTCCTCCTCAAAATACCATATCTTACATACCCGCCTTCAGCGGGATATGAAACATTAATACCGTTCCTTCGCCGAGCGTGGAATTGATGAAAAATTCCCCGCCGATCAATTCAATCCGCTCTCTCATGCCGGTCAAACCGAATGACTGGTCTTTGACAATTTCCTGGTCAAACCCGGATCCATTGTCTTTGATAATAATGGACACCTGTTCGGCGAGCCACTCCATCTTGACTTCGATATCAGTCGATTTGCCGTGGCGAATCGCATTTGAGACCGCTTCTTGCACAAGCCGGAAAATGGATGTTTCAAAATTATTCGGTAGCCGGACCTCGTTTCCATTGGAAAGGAAAAACAGCCGGACGCCGCGATTGTATTCTTCAATCGTCTCCAGATATTTTTTCAAAGTCGGGACCAGCCCGAGATCGTCCAGCGCCATCGGACGCAAGTCATAAATGATGCGCCTGACTTCCGTGAGCGCTTGCCTCACCATATCCTTTAACGAAGAAATTTCCTTGAAGGCCTTATCCGCACCTTTTTCGCGGTAGGTTTTTTCAATCAAATCCGAGCGCAGCAGGACGTTCGCCATCATCTGGGCTGGGCCGTCGTGGATTTCACGCGACAGCCTTTTACGCTCTTCTTCCTGAGCTTCGATAATCCTTAAGCTGTAATCCTGCTTGCTCTTCGACTTGTTGACCGCGTCCCCGAAATCTTCCAAATCCGACGATAAATAATTGGTGGCCACATTGATTTGATTGACTAGCCGCTCTGCACGTTCGATCGTCTGAAGTAACTTCTGGAGCTTGCGCTGCAGGCGGTCCCGCTTTTGCCGAAACTTTTTTTCCTCGGCGCGGTTCAAGGATAATTGCACTTGCAGTTCGTTGGCCAATTCAAAAGCTTCGCGAACCTGGCTTTCAGTGAAAGATTCGAAAGAACCCGATAGTTCTGCGAGTCGCCGGCGTGCCGAGCGGGTCCGCTCTTCAAGCGCGTCACCTTCCACAATGATGCGGCTGATGTTCGCCCTGACATTCTCCAATTCGTCCTTCATCTCTTCATAGCTGCGGCGACTTTCTTCGCTAATGGCGAAAATATCCTGTTTCGACTGGTCCATCTTTGCGACCAGCTCGTCAAAAATGGAATCTAATGAAGTTCCATCGTTTTTCTTTGCCATTCTAAAACCGCCTTAGCTATACTTACTGTAACCATCCGTCTCTTTGCTTCTTTCGCCTTACGGGCTTTAACAAGTATATCACTATATACGCAACAGCATATTAAGAATACATTACAAATTATCTGATTTCATTTTACAACAGGGGGAGTAAAAATGCGAGAAAATTACATAACAGTAGGTTCTTCTGCCAATGCAGAAATACTCATAAACAAGTCCCGTTTCATCGGCCATGCAGCACGGGCTGAAACAGAGGCTGAAGCGATCGCTTTCATCGATTCCATAAAATCCAAACACCGCCAGGCTACCCATAATTGTTCAGCTTATATCATCGGTGAACACGACTCCATCCAAAAAGCAAATGATGACGGGGAACCGAGCGGGACAGCAGGCGTTCCTATGCTGGAAGTACTCAAGAAACAGGGATTGAAAGATACTGTGCTAGTAGTGACGCGCTATTATGGCGGCATTAAACTGGGAGGCGGCGGCCTGATCCGCGCTTATGGAAAATCAGCATCAGAAGCGGTTGCAGCTTCCGGCGTAGTAGAACGCCGTCTGCATTATTTGATGAAAGTATCCATCGATTATACATGGCTCGGCAAGATTGAAAATGAAATCCGGCAGTCGGATTATCCATTGGCAGGTATTGACTATTCCGATGCCGTGGTGCTATCCATCCATGTGCCAGTCGAAAAAGAACAACAGTTTATTGACTGGATCAATGAACTGACGAATGGACAAGCTGAAATCGAGTCAGCGCACACAGAATTCCTCGAATTTCCCCACGCTTAGTTTCTTTTCATTTACGCATGGAAAAAATCACTGTATAATATCCACAGCACAAAAAAATGAAAATTCGTAAATTCACTATGTCCTTAAGAATAGTGATCAGCCCTATCCATGTGTTTGGCTACTACCAAAGCCGCACATAATCCCCCTTTAGAGGAGCAACTATAATGAGTAGAAAAGTGCAGCGGGAGGCCAAGTCCAGCCGCCGGCGGAAAATCATTAAAATCTCTGCCATCCTGGCCGTCTCCCTGTTGATCAGTTTATCCGCATTTGGAATTTGGCTGGTGAAAAAAGCTGAGTTTGCCGCAAACAATGCCTACGAATCGGCAGATGGACGCGACAAATCAGATCTCCGCGAAGAACAAGTCGAACCTTTGAATGATAATATCTCGATTTTGTTCATCGGAATTGACGATAGCGCCGCACGGGACCAAAGCAGCGATAACATTCGTTCAGATGCATTGGTGTTGGCAACATTGAATAATGAAGATAAATCAGTGAAGCTCGTCAGCATCCCGCGTGATACGTATACCTTCATTCCGGACTCCGGCTATGAAGACAAAATCACACACGCTTATGCACTGAACGGCCCACGCTCGACGATTGAAAGCGTCGAAGGCCTGCTTGATGTGCCAGTGGATTATTACATGACGATGAACTTTGATGCTTTCGTCGATGTCGTGGATGCGCTTGGCGGAATCACAGCAGAAGTCCCTTATGACTTGAAAGAAAAAGACGAAACAGACTCCCATAACGCCATCGAACTCGAAGAAGGAATCCAGCAGCTCAACGGCAGTGAAGCATTAGCCTTGGCCAGAACGCGGTATTACGATAACGACATCGAACGCGGCAAGCGCCAACAGATGATTCTCGAATCCATCATGGATAAAGCCCTATCGGCAGGATCAATCAGTAAATACGGCAATGTCATCGAAGCTGTCGGAGACAATATGAAAACCAATTTGAGTTTCCGCGATATGCAGGCATTCTTCGAATATGCGAAAAATGGCAAACCGGATGTAGATACGATGAGTGTCCAAGGATACGATGATATGTCGACAGGCATTTACTACTACATGCCGGATGAAGAATCGCTTGAGGAATTAAAAGATATTCTCCAAAGCCACCTTGGCTTAAAACCGGATACTTCCAATCTTTCATTAAACGAAGATGATCTTACTGAACAGGCTTTTCCAGCTGCCGGATCAGATCAGGAAGAAGAATAAAAAACTGGCAACCGCTATCGGTTGCCAGTTTTTTTATGTACTTACCGATTTTGCCCCAAATAAAAAAGCGGCCGCAGCCGCTTTTTACTTCCCTATCATTCTCACTATATTGATCAATGGGCGGTAATTCTTTCCTGCCAGCCCGACCACTTCCACAAACAATTCGATTGCCAGAAGCATAACACCGATCAGCAGGATGCCTCCCCATAAAGTCGCTTGGGAGAATAGCAAAGCAGCAAGTCCGAATAATGCGGAGATGCCATAGATGATCAGCACGGTCTGGCTATGTGAAAACCCGATGTTCAACAAGCAATGATGCAAATGCGATTTGTCTGCTTCTGAAATGGATTTCTTTTCACGCACGCGGCGCACGATGGCAAAGAAGGTATCTGAAATTGGGACGCCGAGCATGATGATCGGAATGATCAAGGCAACGACTGTCACGTTTTTGAACCCCATCAATGCGAGTACGGAAATCATGAAGCCAAGGAACAACGCTCCTGTATCCCCCATGAAAATCTTCGCCGGGTGGAAATTGTAGAACAGGAAACCGATGGAACTGGCGGCAAGAATGGCGGCTGTCGACATAACGAAAATGTCACCCATGATGAATGCCATTGCTGTTAACGTCAATAACGCAACCGTGGAAACCCCTGCAGCCAAACCATCAAGCCCGTCAATCAAGTTGATGGCGTTGGTGATCCCCACAATCCAAATGATTGTCAGCGGAATGCTGAAGTAGCCAAAATCCAAGACGCCGCCGAACGGCAAGTTAATGAATGATATTTCGAGCCCGCCGCCAATAACCACGACACCGGCTGCAGCCAATTGGCCAAGCATTTTGGCTTTCGCTGTAATTTCGAGCATATCATCCAAGACGCCCGTCACGATAATTAAAAACGCGCCGATAATAATTGCTGTTTCAATCGGGATCAACGATGACTCGAATGCAGCTGAAACCGGATCCTTCGGTTGAAGGAAAAGGTAAGCAATCAAAAATGACCCAAATATGGCTAATCCGCCCAAACGCGGCATAATCCTTGCATGTACTTTACGGTAATTGGGACGATCCACTGCCCCGATGCGAAATGCCAATCTTTTCACAAGGGGTGTCAGGAGAATCGAAGCGATAAATGCCACAACCAGCGTCAGGTATAGCATGTCCTTCCTCCTTAAAAAACTCTCATTTTGCATACATATCCATCGTTATTATAGCATGGACGATAAAAAAAGAAAGTGATACCTACTGCTATTCTTTATCTTTCCTTTAATTATAGACGATCTTCACGAAAGAAAAGTTTCCAGCTTCCCCTATTTCATTCAAACAAATCACTAAGCCGTTACTTTTAGACCGGTAAATAACTTTTTTTGATAATTTTCAGAATTAACAGGCACTTTTATAGTATTATATCCATTATATGCTATAATAAACCCATGGATCACGAATATCATACTAATTTGAGCGGGAGTGCAGATATGGACAGCAATCTTCTATTTTATGCATCGAAGAAAGAATGGTCTCCTTACGATGAAGCAGCTGTATTGAAAATGGATTACCCAAAACGGGCAGAGCTCGCACACTCCATTAATTGCGAAGGGCTTCTTGTTGACTTGTCGCTCGATCAGCATCCCGAAGTCCGCAAAGGTGTCGCCGCAAATGCAGCCACGCCATTGACGACCTTAAAACGGTTGGCAGAGCAGGATTTGTGCATTTCCGTACAGGAAAAAGCAAAAAAAAACACTCAATGAACAATCCTTAAAATCATAAACTGATGCTTCCCAATCATAGGGAAGCTTTTTAATTATTGCCAGAGGTTTACAAATTTAAAAACAGGCTACACATGCAGTAAGGAAATTTCAAAGGGAGGCATTCAAATGGCTGATAAAAAAGGATTCTCTGATAAACTGAAAGGCGCCGTCAGCAAAGGCAAAGGCGAATTGAAAGACCAAGTGGGCAACGCGACAGATAACCCTGACATGCAGGCTGAAGGCAAATCAGACAAAACAAAGGGCAATGTGCAAGATACGGTCGGCAAGTTCAAAGAAGGCTTTAATAAAGATAAATAAGTACACGAAACCTGGCGCAACTGCCGGGTTTTTTTATTTCCAAATTTTAATTTTCATAACTGCGTGAATTCAGTTATAATAAATCCTTGTGCGACTATCTTTAATGTAGAAGGAGAACTCCCATGAATAAGAAAACGCTTACAAATTCTGAAACCTTAACTATTGGCCTTATGCTTTTCGCGCTATTTCTTGGCGCTGGAAATTTAATCTTCCCTCCCTATCTCGGACAATTGGCAGGAGAACAATTGCTCCCCGCCATCACGGGCTTTTTATTAACAGGCGTCGGCTTGCCGCTGTTAGGCATACTCGCCATCGCAAAAGCGGGCGGAGACTTGCAGTCGATTGCCGGACGGGTCCACCCAGTCTTTGGCATCGTCTTCACGATGATTGTCTATTTGGCTATCGGGCCATTCTTTGGGATTCCCCGAACCGCCACTGTCGCCTTTGAAATTGGCACTGCGCCTTTTTTGTCCGCTGAAATGTCATCATCTTTCTGGTCATTACTCCTTTTCACCCTCATCTTCTTTGTCATTACTGTGCTGTTTGCGCTGAACCCGACGAAACTTGTTGATCGAATCGGTAAAATCCTGACGCCGATCCTCATCGTCGTCATTGGCTTCCTGGCTGTCAAGAGTTTCCTGACGCCTATGGGGCCAATCGGTGCGCCTGTCGGAAATTATGATACAGAAGCGTTCTTCGAAAGCTTTCTTCAAGGCTATTTGACGATGGACGCAATTGCTGCGCTCGTATTCGGGATTGTCATCATCCAATCCATCCGCGCAAAAGGCGTTGAAGACAAGAACACCATTTTGAAAACAACAGCGTATGCTGGATTCATTGCGGCAGCCGGTTTGTCGCTAGTCTACCTATCCTTAAGCTATATCGGGGCAACCAGTGTAGAAGCTATTGGCATGCAAGACAACGGCGGAGAAGTCATTGCGCTCGCTTCACGCGTCCTGTATGGCGAAATTGGCGGCATCATTTTGGCTGCTGCCATCACATTCGCTTGCCTGACAACTTCCATCGGGCTTGTGTCAGCTACAGCACAGTTTTTCAATAAAATCTTCCCTCAACTCCCTTATGTGGCCTATGTATTCGTATTCGCCGGATTTTCAACTATCATTGCCAATGTCGGATTAACTCAATTGATTGCCATTTCATTGCCGGTATTATTGGCCATCTATCCGCTCGCAATTGTTCTTGTTATCCTGTCATTTTTCGATCATTCCTTTTATCGAAAATCGTACGTTTATATCATTCCCCTTGTTCTTACGGGTGTTATCAGCGTTTTTGATGCATTGAAAAGTACAGGTTTTGAGTTCAATGCAATCACGCAGATTTTCTCTTACCTGCCGTTTTACGAGCAAGGGATTGGTTGGCTTGTTCCCGCAATCATCGGAACCCTTGTAGGCATCGTCATTGCACGAACCAACCATAAACGATAATTCCATGCACACAAAAGGCCAGAGAAATTTTACATTTCTCTGGCCTTTTTCTAATTTTAAAATAGCCGCGGCGTCGGTGGCGTTCCCGTCTTTTTCTCTACGTTTTTATGGAAGTCGTCAACGTCTTTAGGGTTTTTTGTTGATTCGAAATCGTCACGGCGCTCCGTCTCGGCTAGGTGCTCTTCTTCTGAATCACGGCCGAACGGCGCTGGCCCGAGATTCGGATCGGCTCCTGGAGAAGGCTCATCTTGCCGGCGGTTCACGCCGTCTTCACGGTTCAGTTGTTTTTCACCGTCTTGATCACCAAGTTTTGGTTCATGTTCCATACGCTTTTCGGATGGCTTTTCCGCTTCCGATGGTTTGACACGATCGGTTGTCGGATGGATTTCATCGCCTTTTAAACGGGAATCCTGAGATTTGCTGTGTAATTGGGATTTATTCGTCTGCTCACGCGTCGCATCGCTTGTATAGATGTCTTCAACGCCAGTATCGTGGCGGCCTTCATGCTTTTGGATATCTTTGTCGATGAGCTTTTCATCGTCATGCCTTCTGCCGTCCCGTTCAACATCACGACCAAATGGCGCAAACGCTGTATTGCGCTCCCCAGCGTCCATGTCCATCGGGCGGTTATCGTCCGAATGGGAAGAGAAATGTTCGCTTTCACCATCCCCATTAGGCGCCCCATCGGTATACAATAGGACAGCGCCGCGTTCAATTTCGCGCTCGTAATGGTCGGCCTTGTCGCGATCGACACCGAATTCATCGAGCTTAGCACGAGCTTTATCTTCCCCAGTCAAAAGGGTTTTGATACGGTTGCCAAAAGAGTTCGCTTTGTTGGAATCCACGCCATAACGGTCGTGTGCTTCGTTCACTAAATTTTTGTCATTTGCGAGCACATGGATATCTTCATTCCGGTAGCCTTTTGAAATAAGGTCTTCCAGAGCACGTTCCATTTCTTCCTGTGTATAAACAATTTCAAATTGACGGTTTGTCTGTGCCATTCATAAAACCTCCTGATTTTAACTTGTCTTGCTATTTGTTTACCCGCACTTTATCGTTGCTAAAACATTTCGTTTCTTCTATATAACTACTTTAAGCCTGATAAAGCCCGGTTTATCGGATAAAATAAAAAATCCCGGTCCTTTATAGACCGGGACCGAGACATCATCTGTATTTTTTATCCGTCTTGGTTTGTGCTTCGGTTTTGCTCGTTCCGCCTCTTGCTTTTTCGACTTCTGCTTTTTCTTGTGTCGTAAACGATACATGGCGTTCGTCTTTCACTAAGGTCGGATCTTGAAGGAAAGTCTCTCCGCGGGCGAAACGGTCTTCCTGTTCATCATAGTTATTATCGACAGACTGGATATACTGGCGGCGCTCTGCGTCAGTTGGTTCATGTTCCGGTGCTCCTTCCGATTCTTCCAGCGCATCGATGATCCCTTTTCTTTCGTCTTCTACGTAGAGCAAGATTCCGCCTTTAGCGACATCTTCTGTATACCGCTGCGACTCTTCTTGTGATAGGCCAAGTGAATCAATAGATTCCTTGACTGCGCTTTTTCCTGTCACGAAACTCTTCATTTTATCTCCAAAGGTCCCCGCTTTTTCAACTTCCACTTGGCGATCGTTCAATCCATCGGTATGTTCAGCGACCGCATGGATTTCGTTTGAAGAATAGCCTTGCTCATTAAGCTGGGTCATTTTACGCTCTAAGTCCTCCTGAGAATACACAATCCCAAGCACTTTTTTATTTGATGAGTTCATTATAATACCCCCGTTTAATTGGTTTTAACGCTCATTATTCTTCCTTACCCTTCTTTGCACCTTATCTAAACTTTCACGAAATTATTTCGATAGAACAAAAGGACTAGTAGTAAGTCCAAATACTGTAATGATTTGGCTATTATTTTAGCTGTTAGGCACTTTTTACCTTTTTTCTCAAAACAAGAGTAATAGAAATAAAAAAGCAGTTTATTTTGAAAATTGATGCTATCATAGATTTAATATATGTAAATAAAGTAAAATGTGGATGTGGAGGCGGTAATTATCGTACTAAACAATCTCTCGGATATACGCTTGTCAGGGCCGCCTGGCCAAGCGGAGGAAAACTCTCCTACATGGATGATTGAAGTACTGCCCATGCAAATGGAAAGGAGAGCGGACATGGACACAGGAATGCGACTGAAATATCATCGGCTGAAAAAACGTTTCAGCATGGAAGAAACTGCATCGGGCATTTTCTCTTCAAAAGATTTAAAAAAAATTGAAGCTGGGTTAAAAGAACCCGCACTTAAAGATTTAGAAGCGTTATGCAAAAAACTCGAAATCCCACTAGCTGCCAAAGACAATCCGATCGGCAAGGTGCTAGTGAAAAACTTTAAAAATTCATTGCTCCATCCCCAAAACAAAGGCAAGATCATGGAGCATTATGCAGATATCTGCAACCATCCTCTCCTGCGCGCAGACGAAGATGTCGAACTCGAATTCGATATTCAACAAATCCGCTATTTCATCATTACAGGCGATTTGGAAAGTGCAGAAAAGAAAATCAAAGAGATGGACCGTTTCAAGGAGTTCATGGATCAAGAGCAGTATTATCTGTATCACAAATACAATGGTAACTATAATTACATCTTGAATGATTATGAGAATGCGTTGAAAACATACTTAATTGCTGAAAAAATTGCTCCAAAGTCTATATCTGCCGCTGAAATAGGAGATTTATACTATTCTATTGGCATCTCAAGCAATCACTGCGAAGAACATGAATTAGCTTTCAAATATTCAGAGTTGGCTTTAAAAATTTACCAGCAAGAGTTCGTTCCCAAACGAATTGTAGAGTGCCATTTGAATATTGCGATTACCCATGAATACTTTGGTAATCACAAGTTGTCTATGGAGCACTATAAAAATGCTTTAACTATAGGCAGTAAATTGGATATTGATATCCTTAAATTTACCACCGAATATAATGTCGGGTATTCCAACTTTATATACCAACAATATGAAGAGGCTATTCCACATTTGAATAACTCCTTGAAATATATACCTGAAGAATATATAGCAGATAATATTTCAGCACATTGTGTGTTAATTAAGAGCTATCTAGAACTAGGCAACAAATCTAAAGCTAAAGAAATAATGAAAGTTGGCCAAAGGTTAGTTGAAGCTAAAAATGTTAGAATCGATTCTCCTTCAAACGATCTTTTTAAGGATGCGTATATGGAATTTGTATCTTTAACTTATTTACTAAATGATGAAGATGAGAAGTTTGAGGAAATTATATTAAATAAGTTAATTACTAGTTTTACAAATTCAAACAGTTATCATGATTTGGGATATTATTTAGGCTATTTGGGTAAAGTCTACTTTAAGCAGGAACGTTATAAAGAATCTGCTGAAGCATTAGAAAAATCGAGAGATGCTTATAAAGAGGTACTCAATATTAGATAGGAGTGGGAAATAATGAAAAAAGGTATGGCTGTTTTATTTGTATTCGCTATTGCTATTAGTACTTTACCAAACTCTGATAGTACATCTGCATCTGAAGAATTTGCTGCTAAAGCCCGTATTCCTGAGCCTTGGTCTGTACAAGATCAATTTGCTGCTAAGGCCCGTATTCCTGAACCTTGGTCTGTACAAGATCAATTTGCCGCTAAGGCCCGTATTCCTGAACCTTGGTCTGTACAAGATCAATTTGCTGCTAAGGCCCGTATTCCTGAGCCTTGGTCTGTACAAGATCAATTTGCCGCTAAGGCCCGTATTCCTGAACCTTGGTCTGTACAAGATCAATTTGCCGCTAAGGCCCGTATTCCTGAACCTTGGTCTGTACAAGATCAATTTGCCGCTAAGGCCCGTATTCCTGAACCTTGGTCTGTACAAGATCAATTTGCCGCTAAGGCCCGTATTCCTGAACCTTGGTCTGTTAATCCAAAAGCATAATTTTCTACATCCAAAATTTAACCCGCCCTCAAAAATGGAGAGCGGGTTTTTTTGATAATAAGAAGCGCCACCGGTTATGCCCGTGCATCTTTCTTATTGATTTTGTTTTTTGTCAATCAGGCATTCCTTTACGAAATACGAGAAGATATTACGTGACGCTTCATCGCCTTGCAGCGCAAATTCTTCAGGATGCCATTGGATCCCCATCGCAAATTGATGATTTGGGCTCTGCAACGCTTCCACAAGGCCATCTGCGGCACGGGCTGCTACTTCTAAGTCTTTTGCGACGTCTTTTACACCTTGGTGATGGAAAGAATTCACATGAAATTCCTTTTCTTTCATGATTTCATATAGCAAGCTGTCTTCTTCCAATTTTACGGAATGCGTGCGGTGTGTCCGCATAGCCATTTGTTTATGCTGGTAAAGCGTGCCCTCATATTGAGCTTCTAAATCCTGATACACGGTTCCACCGAAGGCCACGTTAAACATTTGCATGCCGCGGCACATTCCAATAAACGGTTTATCCAATTTAAGGAAATTCAAAATAAGTTCTGCTTCGTATTTATCGCTGCCGGGATAAACGGCGCCCAAACGGACATGAGGCTCTTCCCCATAAATATTCGGGTTGATGTCCCCACCCCCTGTTACGATCAATCCATCCAATCGCTCGCAAAGAAGCGGAATATCCTCTTCGTCCACGATCGGGACAATCAAAGGCAATCCGCCTGCTTGTAAGATGGCATTTGCGTAGACAGGATCCAAAGAATACATTTGATCTTCTTCTACACGGGCCGTAATTCCAATAACCGGTTTGTTTTCTGTAGCCACTATAATTCCCCATTTCTGCACAAAAAAATTTGTCGATGCAGGTTTATACCCTTTTTCAGGCTCATGATAAACTTGCATTTTCATGTTCACAGATTTGGAAAGTGTTGATAGCGGCTTAAAGATACTTTTCCATCCTCTTCAAAACAAAGTCCCTCTTCTTCCAAAAGCAGCTTTTGGGTATAGCGCCCTTCCCCATCCTTGATAGCGATTTCGCCTTTTGCATTGACGATTCTATGCCAAGGGATATTCTGTTTTTCACTCATGCTATGAAGAATCCTGGCCACTTGGCGGGCAGAACGAGGGCTCCCAGCAGCACGGGCTACTTGCCCATATGACATTATTTTTCCTTGCGGTATACTTTTCATGACGTCGATCGCTTTCTTCGTAAATGGCTGCATCCTTTAATAACTACCCCTTTTTAGCATTTGGTGAATTCTTCATTATTTCTTCAAGCAACTCGCCAGCCTCGTAGCGTTGCAGCAATTCTTCGACAAACTCAAACAACGGCAGATTTGAAGCTTCCACAGCCAACCCTTCACTTTCGGCATTTACTTGGCGGTAATAAGCAGCTATTTTTTCGACTTGCTCCTTGAAACCGTCCAAACTCGATTCACCGGTATGCTGCAGCGGTTCAGTAACAGTCGGCTTCTTCCCTTCATTTACATAAAGAAAATGCATTTTGTCAAGCTCCTGTACTTTTTGGTCGAATAGCCGTTGATGATCATCATATCTGTAAAAATTGCGCCAGTATTCAAAGATGGTTTTGGCAACCCCGAGGCGCAGTGCCCCATTAATTGAATCTACCCCTTCTACAATACATAATTCATACATGATTTTGCGCAACGACTTTTTATATTCCCTTTCCACTACTCCCTTGTATTGTGTATATCTCATTTATTCTACCTCCCTGTATTTGCTGAATTTAGTTCAAATATTACGGTAGCGCCGGATAATGTCTTCGTCATCCAAAGAAATGAATCGATCGTAGAGCTGTTGCTCATGGATGCATTTGCCGATAAAAAAGGTGAATTCTGGCATATTGGCAAGCGCCCGTTTCGCATCTCCCAGCTCGCTGTCCAGGCTACCTCCCAAATGAAACTCTTCATAATAATTATCCAAGCCCCATTCAGCCACTTTAGCCAATAATTCATGGCCAGCTTGATGCTCTTTCCCTCCTGGCAAATTGCCTTCCAGATGGAAATGCATCGTCTTCCCCATCGCCAGCACATAGCAGGCGGAAACCAATTTATCTTCTCTATATGCACCGAATAAATGAAGATTCGGACCAAGTGTGCTGACTAAAGCTTCGAAATAATCGTTGGTAAAAAAGTAATAACTATCAGCTTCTTCCCTTCTACGGGCGTTTGAATAATAAAGGACAAGGAATTCGAACATATGGCGGACAGTCCCTAACTTTCGGACATCCACTTCAGTTGAAGGTTCCTTTTCCTTCACGAAGGGGCTTTTCCATTTTTTCAGATCAATTGAGTAGGTCTTGTATAAAGGCAATAACTGCATATGGCCTTTGAAGAATTCAGCATTTTTCTGGGAAGGATGAAAGCGGATGAATTCAGCGATAATTTGTTCCTTTTTACAGAAATCGCTGAATTCTTTCCTAAAGTTTTCTATGAGCGATGCGCTGTCGGAACGGATATTCAAGACCGGGCCGCCATAGCCGAATGGCGTGGCAATATCAAAACATTGCGGCTTTGCTTCATCCACTTTTCTTTTAATGAAAGGATATGCCACTTCCCCGTCATCACATTGAAAATAAAAGAGGTAAGCTTCCCCTGGATCCAATTTAAGGGCACTCAGGAAGTATTGGGTTGTGTAGTAAATATCCTGTATGTTCAAGGCATCAAGAATTTCCTGCCATTGGATATGCTCTTGGATCGAAACCAGCTTGTACATAATCTCACCTCTGCTTTAACTGCTGCTTATTTGAAGACAGTTTGTAAATGTGCGCTTTTCTTTCTGCCAAACTGGCCGTATCGCCGTAAAACACCCAGCAACTCGAACGTCAGGCTTAGAAGGACTCCAGCGACTAGCCCGGCAACGGCTGCAAGAGACAACAGGACGCTCAAACTGCTATTTTCTTCAAGTGCGCCCTGGGATGTGTCTGCTTTTAAGATGATGCTCACGTTATCAACTTTCAATAAGTGTTCTACTTCTTCTTGTAAACTGAAGGCAATGGCGTTCGCTATGGCAGCAGCTTCATTTTTATTTTCTGCAGAGACAACGATATTAAGAACTTGGGAATTTTCCGGCCGATTGATGGTTATGCGATTATGAAGTTCGGCCATCGAATAGCGGCTAGCTGTATTTTCTAAAACTTGAGATAGGACAGCCGGGCTTTTTGCTAAAACTTGATAAGCTTCCAAAGTTTGATAGTCGGATGTGACTAAAGCCTCTCCATGAATGGTATCGGATTTTAGCGGTTCGACAAATACTTGGCTTGTTGCCATGTATTCTGGTTCATAGATAAAGACTGACACAAGCCATACGGCAAAAACTGTAGCTACCGTTGTACCGGCTACCAGCACGAAATTTCGGCTGATGCATGCTAAAAGTCGACGGCCGATTAGTTGTTCCCCCATTTCCCATCCTCCTCGCTAAGCATTATCGATCTTCCTATCTAAAAATTCAGATTATTATAGTACCTTTATATCACACTTCTTTGGTTCATTCTACACTTTAAAGCGTATTTACATAAAAAATTTTAATAAATATAAGTAAATAGGCTTTATATGGAAATATATTTCATCTAATATAAACCGGCATAATTATATATACCCAATACGAAAGACAATTCTCCTTATAACCAAAATTTTATTTTAAAATGTTGTAAAAATCGGCATAAAAAAAGACTGGCGGAATATCCGCCAGTCTTCGCTAAACTGATTTTTCAGATCGCTTCAATTATTCCTGCCACAAACCAATGATTCCGTTTCTTCTATAAATAATCTCTTCTTCCTCGAGCCGTTTCAGCACTTTGGTCAAGGTTTGGTGAGAAATATTCAAATCGTGTGTGATTTCTTTGATCGTTTTGAAAAGAACACCTTCAGAAGAAGCATTTCGAATAAAATATTCCATAAATCTCTCAGCGATTTCTGCTGTTCGAGCAGTTTCCGATGAAAAATAATGGCGGCATTCCTTTAGAATTTTTTCTTCAGAAAACGGGCGCGCATTATTAGAAGCATTGTTCTCAACTGCTTTCACGTTCATCACCTCCGTACCGTCTTTAGGATCATTACTTACGTTTTATATACCCGATTTACTGGTAAATATACACTCTATATCAATTTAACCTGAAAATTCCATAATAAGGATCTCTTCATCCATATATTTCAAATATACTTGCATAAAAAAAGACAGAGGCATCTGCTCTGTCTTTTGAAAAAATCACTTATGCTTTTTTCATTCTCGACTCAATGAACGCTTTCAGAGCATGAACTCCGTGAACGCAATCAGATAAGGAGGACCATTCTTTTGGATTGTGGCTGATGCCTTCCTTGCTGCGAACAAATAACATTGCAACCGGAATGTGGCGCCCGACGATCATGGCGTCATGTCCTGCCCCGCTTGGGATCCGCGCCGGTTCAATTCCTTGCTGTTCTAACACCGCCGAAATTTCCCGCTGCAGGTCTTCCGCGATCGGCACGGGGGTGATGCTTGTATTCTGCTGGAGTGAAACAGCGACCTGGTGCTTGCCAGCTACTTCTTCTGCCAGGCTTCGAATGCGCTCTACGAGTTGGTCACGCGGTTCTTTATGGATGTCACGCGCATCGACGTGCAGCACAACCTGCTCCGGAATGACATTAATGCCATTTGGCGATACGTCCAGCTTGCCGACCGTCGCAACAGCCGTCTCACTGATTGCTGGGGGAAGTTCAGGCAAGCGGCTGACGAATTCACCGGCTGCCACCAAACTATCCGTTCTGCCGATCATTGGCGTATTGCCGGCATGGCCTGCCTGCCCTGAAAACTTCACTTCCATCCAAGCCGGGCCGGCGATTCCGTTGACGATGCCAACCGGCTGATTTTTTTGTTCCAGCTTTTTGCCTTGCTCGATATGCACTTCTGCGAACAACTCCAGCTCCGATAAATCCCTAACCGACTTGCGGAATCCATCCAGAGAGCTGCCGTAAGAATTAAGAACTTGTTCCAAGCCTTCACCGTTGTAATCCCGCAACTGCTTCATCTCTTGTTCGGTAATGTCCCCCGTCATCGCACGGCTCCCAGTCAGGCCGCTGTTGAATCTTGAGCCTTCCTCGTCGGTGAAAATCACTACTTCATAGGGTTTTTCAGGAACAAAGCCGACTGACTTCCAGGCTTCAACCACTTCAAGCGCAGATAGCACACCGAGCGGGCCATCAAAATTGCCGCCATTCGGTACGCTGTCGACATGAGACCCCGACGCGATAGCAGGGCCATCCGACTGCCCAGGTAAAGAACCGAAAACATTTCCGGCACCATCTTCCCTCACGCTAAGGCCAGCCTCTTCCATCCAGGAGCTGACCAATCGCTTGGCTTGTTTTTCTTCACCGGATAACCCCGGCCGTTTGATTCCGCCAGGTTCGGTGTAGCCGATTTCCGACAAGGCATGCAAGCGTTTTGCAAGGCGTTCCCCGCTGATTCCCGAATGATCCAATTGCTTATCGTATCCCTTGATCAAGTCTTCGTATAATGTGCTATTTCCCATAAGCCCCTCCATCGATTTGATTATTTTTTATTCAAGTAAGAATAAGCATATTGTGCATACAATTCCGCACCGGTTGAAAGCGCCTCTTCATCGATATTGAACCGCCCGTGATGATGTGCCCATTGCGTATCTTTTTCTGGATTCCCCGCTCCGACCAATGCGAAACAGCCTGGTGCTTCGTCCAAAAAGAACGAGAAATCTTCTCCACCCATCGTCGGCTCTTCATGATACAAAACATCTTCCCCGAAAGCTTCTACTGCCACTACACGTGCCAACTGTGCGCTTTCAGCTTCATTGATGACCGCCTGCGTGCCGTGGATGTATTCCAGTTCAGCAGTCCCACCATAAAGCTCGGCAGTATTTCTGGCATATACTTCGAGCTGCTTTTCGATATGGTCGCGCACTTCCGGATCGAAACAGCGGACCGTGCCTTCAATAAGCGCATTCTCTGCGATGACATTAAAGCGTGTGCCGACCGTCATTTTGCCAACCGTGACGACTGCGGGCTGCTGCGGGTCTATTGTTCTTGAGACGATTGACTGGACATTCATGACAAACGAAGACGCCATGACCGACGCATCGATGCATGCTTGTGGCATGGCACCATGCCCGCCGCGCCCAGTGAATCGGATATTGAAAATATCAGCAGACGCGAATGATGGCCCTGCTGTGCAAGATACCATCCCGGTTGGGCTTTGTGACCAAATGTGCATGCCAAATACATTATCGACGCCTTCCATCGCGCCTTGTTGGACCATTGCCCGTGCGCCTGTCGCGACTTCTTCTGCCGGCTGGAACAAGAACCTGACCGTTCCCTCGAGCTGGTCTTTGACCGAAACGAGCGTTTTTGCGGCAATTAACAACATCGCTGTATGGGCATCATGCCCACAAGCATGCATTTTCCCTTGTTCTTTGGAGCGGTACGGCAAATCCGAAGTGAGCTCTTCGACAGACAAAGCGTCCATGTCTGCCCGCAGGGCCACCGTCTTCCCGGGATTGGCGCCAACCAATTCACCAATAACACCGGTCGGTTCGGTTTTGCGGCATTCGATCCCGAGTTCGGTCAAATAGCTAAAGACGTATTCCGTTGTCTCATACTCTTCCCAAGACAACTCTGGTTCGCTATGCAATTTTCTACGGATATCAACCAATTCCCCTGCATGATTTGCTATTTCTTTTTTGATCGCTTCAAGAATCACAGCAAAACCCTCCTAATGATTGTTTACAGGAAACCGACAAAGATTCCTGCCAAGATGACCGAGACGATGGTGACCGTAATGAATCCGGCGACGAGCATCGGCGGCAGCATGCGGCTAGTCAGCATCTCGCGTTCTTTTTCGTCCTGCGTCAATGCGTTGATCACTTCAACCGTGATGATGTAATCCGCCGGGAATCCGTAAAGCGCCGTCAACGAACAAGCGAACGCCATTTCTTTGCTGACTTTGAGGATTTTTCCGATGATAAACGAAAAGATATACATCCCGGCAAGCCCGATAATGATGCAGCCAATTAACGGATACAGAATTTCCAGCATCATTTGAGGTGTCGCCGTTTTTAAGCCGTCGAAGATGAATAGCAGCAAAGCCATGATCGCAAAGCCGAAGCCATTCGCCTTCTGCAGCGGGTGGCGCTCCAAAAATCCGATCGAACGCGCTAATACCCCAAACAATAAACACAATACATACGGGCTGATTTCCACAATCGGCGCTGCCAATGTTGAAGCCAGATAAGCGGCGTAGCCCACTAAAGCAAGCCGGAAGAATTTGAAGAAATCGGTATTGTATTTCTCAGGCAAGGCCGCAAACAACTTCGGTTTTTCGTCTTGGACTTTTTCTTCAGCGGTTCCTGCTGCCAAAGGTGCGTAATCCGTCAATTGGTTATTGCGGTATTTTTGCAGCAAATTACGGCCTTCTCTTTTTAGCATGACAGAAGTCAGCGGATAGCCTGCAAACCCTTGGATAACATAAATGACAATGGCGAACACAGCGAGCGTCGGAAGCCCTGCGGCCGTCGCCCCTTCCGACATGATCAATGCCGACACCAATCCCCCGACAAGTGGCGGGATGGCTACGATAACTGTCTGGAAATCAAACAACAGTGTCCCGATCGCAAGCAAAAATACGACAATCCCCAAAATTCCGGATAAGGCGATCAAAATCGTGCGCCACTGCTTTTTCAGTTCATCCAGCGACAATAAGGTCCCCATATTCGTGATCAGCAAATAAATCAGCAAAGTGGCGACGACTGGCGGAATCCCGCCGATGGTCACGATATCTTCCGGGAAAAATGTCCAATACCCAATCAGGAACAATACCCCACTGACGAAAATCGACGGAATCCAAGCTTTCGTGCGAATGGAGATCAGTTCTCCAATAAACAGGATGAAAGCCATAATGGCCAAGGCTAACATTTGGGGCATATTGTTCATTCCTCTCTCTGCTTCAAAATATTATACGAAAACATGTTTTTTCTGAAGCTTATTAGTTTTAAGCAATAGTAGCACAGAATTTCGAGTTCGGAAATATAATTTATAGACTATTTTGAAATAACTTTAAATTGAACAAACGTTCATTTTAATGGAAGCGCAACCAATAGTGATATATTGCGTATCTTTAATTTTATGAGCTTGGTAAATCTTTTTGCTAATTTTTTTTCGATATTCAAATGCGCTCCGCCTGTTAAGCAAGACTAGCGAAAGTTTAGACATTTTCCAGGGGAGGTATTGACTACAAGAAGCATAATTTAAGGAGGAGTTTGGATGAACGGCAAACATTATATAAATGGTGAATGGACGGATAAAGGCAATGATTCAATTAAAGTCATGAACCCGGCGACCGGTGAACAAGTCGGGACAGTGCCAAATGGCGGCGAAGCGGAAGCGACTGATGCGGTTGAAGCTGCCGCTGCAGCATTTCCTTCCTGGTCGAAGACAACGGCTTATGAACGGGCAGAGCTATTGATGAAATGGCATGATCTCCTGTTGGAACATAAAGAAGAAGTCGGTGAAATCCTGACGAAGGAAATGGGCAAACCGCTGAAAGAAGCAATCGGTGAAGTGGAATACTCCGCATCCTTCATTTCCTGGTTCGCGGAAGAAGGCAAACGCGTTTACGGCCGGACTATCCCTGCGAGCAAAGACGGCAAACGGATTCAAATCAATAAACAACCAGTAGGTGTAGTTGCGTCCATCACTCCTTGGAATTTCCCAGCTGCGATGATGGCACGTAAAATTGCGCCTGCCCTCGCAGCTGGCTGCACGTTCGTTTCGAAACCGGCGAAGATGACGCCGCTCACAGCGGTCCGCATGTTCGAGCTGGCGGAAGAAGCCGGATTCCCGAAAGGCGTCGTCAACTTGGTAACCGGCAGCGCCTCACAAATCGGCGAAGTGTTTACGAGCCACCCATCAGTCCGCAAGCTCACTTTTACCGGTTCGACTGAAATTGGCAAAGAATTGATGAAACAAGGGGCCGATACGATGCTGAACCTGTCATTGGAACTTGGCGGGCATGCGCCGATCATTGTTCTCGATGATGCAGATATCGACAAAGCGGTCGAAGGCGTCATGGCTTCAAAATTCCGCAACGCCGGGCAGACTTGCGTATGCGGCAATCGCATTTACGTACAGGAAGGGATTGTCGATGAATTTTCTGAGAAGCTTAAGCAAGCAACCAGTCAACTGAAAGTCGGCAACGGCCTTGAAGATGGGGTAGATATTGGCCCGCTCGTCGACAAAGACGGTTATGAAAAAGTCGAGCGCCACGTAAAAGATGCCATCGATAAAGGCGCAAAAGTATTGATCGGCGGCGACGGCCAATCCGAAAACGATGCTTATTTCTACAACCCTACGGTTCTCATTGATGCGAGTGAGGATATGCTCGTCATGAACGAAGAAACCTTCGGGCCTGTTGCGCCGATCATGAGTTTTAAAACCGACGAGGAAGCGGTTAAGCTCGCAAACGACACACGTTTCGGACTGGCTTCTTATTTCTTCACTGAAAGCATGTCACGTGGCACGTTCATGGCCGAGAACCTGGAATACGGCATCGTCGGTTGGAATGACGGCCTGCCATCGGCTGCACAAGCCCCGTTCGGTGGAATGAAAGAAAGCGGCGTTGGCCGTGAAGGCGGACAGGAAGGCCTCGATGCATTCCTTGAAACCAAATATATCTCTATCAAATTGTGAACAACTTGCACACTATGCAGAAAAAGCTCCGGATCAAGGGATCCGGAGCTTTTTTCTTATGCTACTGTTTCATGTGATTTGGTGCCGCTGCGGGCCGGCTTCATTGCCATGCTTTCATAATGCGGGAATAGCTGGCCGAGCGCTTGTCCGATGCGTTTTTCATCCCCGGCACGGACCGGTATGAAGAGGGACGGGCCCGCTCCGCTGATTGCGTATCCATAAGCGCCGAGCTTCTGGCACGCTTCACCGATTTCCTTGAAATCCGGGAAGCGATTTTGGCGATACGGCTGATGGAACGTATCTTTGTTCATGAGCTTGCCGGCTTTTTCCCAATCGCCGCGCACCATCGCTGCAGAAAGCACATTGGCCGCGGCACTTCCACGCACGCTTTCAGCATGTTGAAGCTGTTCGGGCAACAGGCTTCTGGACTCTTCTGTCAGAAAAATCTCCTGTGGGATCAATAGCACGACCCCGATATCGACTTGTCCGACATGCACAGTTTCGATCTGCTCTTCATCATAATAGGAAATTGTCAGCCCCCCGAGCAGTGAAGCGGAGATATTGTCCGGATGGCCTTCCATTTCAGTGCCGATTTGAACTTTTTCCTGGTCGGACATACGCAGATCGAGCAAACGGTTCGCCAATTCAATGCCTGCTGCAATGGCCGAAGCGCTGCTGCCAAGCCCCCGCCCGAGCGGGATATCTGTATCGATTTCGAGTTTAGCTGCCGGCAACTCTTTGCCGTATGCGGCAGCTGTGCGTTCAGCCGCCTGCAGGATTAAATTACCTTCAGTACCGGACAAATGGGCATATTCTGCTGTTTTATAATCAAGTTGCCATGAATCGGCAGGCGACACGTGAATATTTAAATGGAGGTCCAGCGCAAGTCCGATGGAATCAAATCCGGGGCCCAGGTTGGCAGTAGATGCAGGTACTGCTATCGAAAATTCTTTACCGCTCATACTTTGACCTCCTTTTTTAACTCCTCCCAAAACTGTTCCATGTTTGCGGCTTCGAGCATGCCGTCTTGTTTACTGACTTCGATTGCTGTCGCCGGGTCTTTCAGGCCATTTCCTGTCAGTACACAGACGACGGTCGATCCTTTTTTAATCTGGCCGTCTTTGACTTGTTTTTTGAGGCCCGCGATCGATGCGCAAGATGCCGGTTCCGCAAAGACGCCTTCTGTCTTGGCGAGCAGCTGGTAAGCTTCGAGGATTTTATCATCACTTCTCGAAAGGATCGTGCCCTGCGATTCATCGAGTGCGTTAAGTGCCAATTGCCAGCTTGCCGGGTTGCCAATGCGGATCGCCGTCGCGACCGTTTCAGGGTGCTCCACGACTTTGTTCTGGACGATCGGCGAAGCGCCTTCCGCCTGGACGCCGAGCAGTTCAGGGCGTTTTTCGCCAGTGCGTTCGGCGTATTCAGTAAAGCCTTTCCAAGCAGCTGAAATATTGCCGGCATTACCAACAGGAAGCGCGAACAGGTCCGGTACTTTCCCAAGTTGCTCGATTACTTCAAAAGCGATGGTCTTCTGGCCTTCAAGACGGTACGGGTTAACGGAGTTGACGAGTGCGATACCTGGGGATTTGCCGATTTCACGGACCATTTCCAGCGCTTCATCAAAATTGCCTTTGATTTCCAAAATTTCTGCACCGTACATTTTTGCCTGAGCCAACTTGCCAAGCGCAATGCGGCCTTCCGGAATGACGACAATCGTCCGCATGCCCGCTCTTGCGCCATATGCAGCTGCCGAAGCCGATGTGTTTCCTGTGGATGCACAAACCAGGACGCTTTTACCTTCTTCCTTCGCTTTAGCGACTGCCATGACCATTCCCCGATCCTTAAAGGAACCGGTCGGATTGGCGCCTTCGATTTTGGCATAGACCTCGATGCCCCAATCAGCAGATAGCTTTTCAAGATGGATCAGCGGTGTATTGCCTTCTTGCAATGTCAGTGAAGGAGTAGCTTCCGTCACCGGCAGCCACTCTTTATATTGTTCGATCAGTCCAGGCCATCTCATGCTGCACCCTCTCCTTCAATGCGGTAATGACTAATTAGGCTTGCCATTCCTTCCAGTTTTTTCAAGACATCCAAATGCTGTTGGCGTGAAATTTCGTGTGTTTTTAAAATAAGTTCCGCTTTCCCTTCGTTTGCATCGGTTCCCGGATTCTGCACGATCGATTGAATACTCGCGCCGTGCTGGCTGTATATGGCGCTCACTTTGGACAATACACCGACCACATCATCCACCAGCAAACGATGGAAATATTTCGAACGGCTTTTATCCGCAGGCTTGATCACACGTTCATGCTGCGCTGCGTGTTCGCGTTTCCCGTTCACTCCGAGAAGCAAGTTCCTGCATGCCGCAATGATATCGGAGACGACTGATGTCGCAGTCGGCAGTGATCCTGCTCCTGGTCCGTAAAGCATCGTTTCACCGACCGCATCCCCATAAATATAAACAGCGTTGAATTCGTTATTGACCGAAGCCAAAGGATGGCTGTTCGCCAGGAAAATCGGTTCAACAGACACATCGATGCCATCTTCGTCTTTTGTCGAAGAGCCGACCATTTTCATCGTATAGCCTAAGCTCTCGCCCATCTCCACATCACCGTCTTGAATCGTTTCCATGCCGCGGATATTGACATCATCCAGCTTCACTTCTGTCGAATAGGCAAGCGATGACAAGATGACCATCTTGCGTGCTGCGTCGAGGCCACCGACATCCGCTGTCGGGTCGGCTTCCGCAAACCCGAGTTCGGTCGCTTCTGCGAGTGCATCTTCATAGCTTTTCTTTTCCTGCTTCATCTTTGTCAGGATAAAGTTCGTAGTCCCATTGACGATACCCATCATGCTCGAGATACGGTCAGAAGCCAGTCCGTCTTCTAGCGTACGGATAATCGGAATGCCGCCGGCTACACTCGCTTCATAGAAGAGATCGCATTTCTCGGCATCCGCCAGTTTCAATAAATCGTGGCCATATTGTGCCATGACGTCCTTATTAGCAGTCACGACTTGCTTGCCAGATTTCAATGCCTGCTCCATCGCTGCCCTTGCGCCTTCGATGCCGCCCATCACTTCTACAATTATGTCGAGGGAAGAATCATTCAAGATTTCTTCAATATCTGTCGTGAAGACATTCGGATCGAGGTCCGACAGCCGATCTTTCCCGGCATCCCGGACAAGTACTTTCCGGATCGCGACTTGGGCGCCGAGTTTGTGCTGAAGATCTTCCTGATGTTGCTGGATAATCTTTGCCACGCCGCTCCCTACTGTCCCGAAACCTAATAATCCGATTGAAATTTCATTTCTCATTGACGATTCCTCCCATGGTGTGTACACTGTGAAAAAACAGTTGTTTTTGTCATAGAGACATTATAGTATTATATATTAACGAAAACAACCCTTTTTACAGACTATTAAAAAAGATGGGACTTGATAGGATGAAAGTATGCAAATTCGGTGGAACTTCAGTCGCTAGCGCACAGCAAATCAAAAAAGTCGCAAGCATCATCAAAGCGGACCCAGCACGCCGGATTGTGGTCGTCTCAGCTCCAGGCAAACGCCATAGTGGAGATATAAAAGTGACCGACCTGCTCATCCGTCTCGCGTCCGCCGCATTATTGGGCGAATCCATCCAACAGCCCTTGCAGGCAGTCATTGAGCGTTACACGGAAATTGCCGATGAACTCGGGCTCGACCGGGATATCATCGACATCATCCGTGCCGATCTCACAGGCCGCCTCCGTGCAGACAGCGGCCAGCATGATTTGTATATCGACTCGATCAAAGCGGCAGGAGAAGACAATTCAGCGAAATTGATCGCTGCCTACTTCACATCCATCGGAATGCAGGCGGAGTACGTCAATCCGCACACAGCTGGTTTGTTCGTCAATGATCCGCCGGAACGCGCCCAAGCCTTGCCGGAATCCTATGGCCAGCTTGCCTCTTTAGCGCAAAAGCCATCCATCACCGTCTTTCCTGGATTTTTTGCTTACACAAAATCCGGAATACTTCGGACGTTCGATCGGGGCGGCTCCGATATTACAGGGTCGATCCTGGCAGCTGCCGTCAAGGCGGAGCTGTATGAGAATTTCACAGACGTCGACTGTGTCTTTGCCGCCAATCCACAAGTTGTCGATAATCCGGTAGAAATCGAGCAGATGACTTACCGCGAGATGCGCGAGTTGTCTTACGCCGGATTCGCCGTCCTTCATGATGAAGCCTTGATGCCTGCCTACCGGGCGTCGGTGCCGCTGTGCATCCGCAACACCAATAATCCGTCCGCTCCAGGCACGATGATTGTCGCAGAACGCGCTAGCTCCCCGCGCCCCGTCACCGGGATCTCCGCAGATAGCGGCTTCTCCACCTTATATGTCGGCAAGTATTTAATGAACCGCGAAGTCGGATTCGGCCGAAAGCTGCTGCAAATCCTGGAAGAAGAGGAAATCTCCTACGAACATATCCCATCTGGCATCGATAATCTATCAGTCATCCTCAGAAGCCATCAGCTCGATGATGAAAAAGAACGACGCATCATTGGACGGGTCAAGGACGAACTTCAGGCGGACGATGTCCATATCCGCAATGATTTCTCGATGATTGTCTTGGTCGGCGAAGGAATGAACAATAATAAAGGCCTGACTGCCCGTGCTGCCGCTGCGTTTGCGCGCACCGACGTGAATATTGAAATGATCAACCAGGGATCTTCCGAAGTCAGCTTGGTGTTCGGCATCTTAAAAGAAGATGAAGCAAAAATCCTCAATGAACTGTACAAAGAATTTTTCGCCCCGGCGCTTGTCGGCCAGTAAAATTCCCTAAACAAAAAAGACGAAGCGCGAGGTCATCACCTTGCGCTTCGTCTTTTTGTTATGCAGCCTCAAGCATTCCACTCTAAAAGCAATGGTCCTTCGTCACCGTAAACAGGATCGGTCTTCGGAATCGGCGTATTCTGGATATCTTCCAATACATATGGACGCTCATCTGGCTCACCGGTTTTCAGATTATATTCCACACCTCCGGGATAGGCGCCAACGATGCGGAAATCATCGCTTGCTGATAGGCGTTTATGGCCTGTTCCCGCGGGTAAAACGCAGACATCCCCAGCTTGCACTTCCACTTCTTCCCCGCTTTCACCGCCCAATTGGAGCCGCGCCGATCCGCTCACCACTCCAAGTGCTTCGTGCGTGTTGCTATGGTAATGATGAAAATCGAATACGCCGCCTTGCCACGTATTGCCCCAGCCATGCTGCTGAAAAGCCTGTTCGATTCGTTCTGTCTTGCCGCTGAATGCAGCGGGATAAAAAACTACTGGAAGCTCCGGGTTATTCGGGATGGCGCCATCGTCTTCAAAATGAAAAAACTGTGCATCTTTCATTGAAATCAGCTCCTTTTGCCCTTCTTTACCCGGCATGCGCCCAGTTATGCTTGTTTATTCGACAATACCGGCGTGAACTGCGACAGCAGCAAATCTTCCAGCAGGACAGGAAGCTCCTCGAATGCACTCTTGCGATTCAAACGTTCCGTACGCTGATGCGCGTCACGCCCGAATGGACCGACATTCAATACCGGCGCCTTGAGCTTGTTCATCGAATCGAACGGAATGCTATAACTTCTGCCGTAAACAGGCGTGTTCTGTTCATACGTCTGCCAGCCTTCGTTTTGGTCTTGGAAATTGACATAGCTTAAATCGGAAATGCCGTTGAAATAATGGCCTTGCTTCACTTCCAGGCCAAACCGCTCTAGCGCCGTTTCCTGCACTTGATGAATGCATTTCTGGACAAGCTCTGAATCACTCGAATTGACTGGCGGATAATATGGCGGCGCAAACAGCAAGATGACCGCAGGCGTCAGTTCATGGCATTGAATCAATAATTGATCAGTAATGGCGTGGGATTGTTCGCGCACATCGTGATCCACATCTTCTGTGACATTGGACATAATCTGCTCAACCGCTTTTTCCCCCAGTTTCTCAAGTGCATATTCTTTCAGCTCTTCGAAGCGGAAAACTTTCACTTCGTTGACCGGCTCGATTCCTTCACGCGTACACATCTCGACGTAATCATGGCTCATTTTAGCCAGTGCTTCACGAGCCGTTTCTTCAAACATTTGCATCGTTTCTTCCGCATTGCGTTCGAGCAGGAAAACATTGTACATGGACACCGCGCGATACGGGGTCTGCGCAGAGTATTCCATTTTAACGTCACGCTGCAAGACTGTGACCGGAAGGGGCGAAGTTTCGCCGTAAAGCGTTTCACGGAATTTCGGGTTCCAGCTCATTTCCTGAGTCAAATAGGAAGCCATATAATTCGAAGTCAGCCCGCTGAGCGGTTCGCCGACATGCGTTTCTTTTCCGTAAAACAAGGCGCTCGGCATGATTTTCCCGATACTTCCGCTGTATACTTTAAAATCGCTTTCTTTTGGATCCTGGGCGAATACCGGTTCTCCGTTTAAAAACAAGGAATAGTCGAGCTGATGCGTTTCCGCTAATTCCAAAAGAAACGGGACGGCATGGCGCATGCCGTTGGAATTGACTTCCTCATCCGGCACCGTCAACAACACCAGATTGACCGGCCATTGTTCTGTCGATGCCTTTTCGAGCAGCGCCATATGCAAAGCGAGTCCTGCTTTCATATCCATCGTGCCGCGGCCGAACAAATAATTGCCCGACTCCAAATCAGCCAGTGCTTCTTCACTGAGCATTTCCTTATAATCATGGAGCGCACGTGTCAACAGGCGTGGGTTTGAAGCCAATGGGCGTAAAACTCCATAATCCTCAGTGGACACCGTATCGAAATGGCTGATCAGAACAACCGTATCCACAGCGTCTTCATGTTTATAAAGCGCCGTCAAAAACGTTCGTCCCCAGTTGACTTCGCCGAGCTCCAATTGGTCCGGGTGCTGTTTGAAATAATCCAATTCGCCCAACAAACCTTTCAATTTAACCGGGAATTCCGCTTCCCCTTGAGTCAGGTAAATACTTTCCCAGCTGACCAACTCGCACAGCAAATCCTCCATTTTCTCCGGTGTGTCCCAGAAACGCTCCATTATAAATCCACCCTTTCAGTTTCCATATACTTGAAGTGCAATAAAAAATTCAGTTCATTTATCCCATTATATGGCTATTAAATTCCTCATTAAAATACAAAAAGGCAAACAATTTCGAGTTGAATTCACTGGCTAAGTTTTCAATCAGCCCAGCCGGTTTTACACCGCAAACCGGCTGGCATTGCTGCTATACCTGTTTTTTTAGTGTTGAAATAAAGTTTTCCAGACGGTCCATCCCTTGCTTTAATACCGGCATGCTGTAAGCATAAGAAATTCGCAAGAAGCCTTCTCCGTATTCAGTGAATGCCGATCCAGGTACCGCTGCCACACCGCCTTCTTTCAATAAACGGATGGCAAAGTCATAAGACGTTAAACCAAATTTTTTGATGGACGGAAAAATATAGAATGCGCCTGTCGGCATGACCACCTCAATACCCATCTCCGTCAGCCGCTTGTAAACAAAATCACGCCGTTCAACATAGGCTTTGTTCATTTCAGCCGGCACTTGGCGCTGGTGCACAAGCGCTTCAATCGCAGCATGCTGTGAAGGAGTCGAGGCACAGATTGCGTTGTATTGATGGACTTTCAAGACATGCTGCATCACTTCCACAGGCCCTAAAATAAAACCGATACGCCACCCGGTCATCGAATGGGATTTTGATAAACCGTGCACGAGTATGGTTTTCTCTCGCAAGCTCTCAAAGCAGGCGAATGTGCAGTGAGCACCACCGAATGTGTTTTCACTATAGATTTCATCCGTCAAGATAAACAGGTCGTGGCGTTCGAAAACTGTTTTTAAAGCGTCCAACTCGTCCATCGTCATGGTGACGCCTGTGGGATTGGACGGAAAATTCATCAAGACCGCTTTGGTGCGCTCAGTAATTAGTTCTTCGAGCGCTTGTGGATCTGGTTTAAAGCCAGTTCCAGATGTATCCAAGTAGACGACTGTGGCGCCGCATAGTTGCACGAGCGGCTCGTAGCCGGGGTAAGTCGGCGCCGGCAAGATCACTTCATCGCCTTCTTCCAAAATGGTTCGGAATACGGAATCAAGCCCTTCGCTTGCGCCGTTGGTGACGATTATTTCATCTTCTGCACGGTACGACAAGCCGTAGCTGTCTTTGAAAAATGATTGAACAGCCTGGCGCAGTTCCATCGCGCCTGCATTATGTGTATAGCTTGTCTGATCATTGCGGATGGCCTCGACCCCTGCTTGTTTAACTGCTTCAGGAGTGGGGAAATCCGGCTGGCCGATCGTCAAATTGACCGCCTCGGGATAAGCCGGTATTTGATTGGCGAATTGTCGGATCCCAGAAATCTGAATCGACTCGACTCGTTTATTTAATCTCATACTCATAAAGAATCAACCTTTCTTCAACTAGCAATTACTTTTTTAAAAAAAATTATACTATAGTGAGCTGGATATGCTAATTAGCTTTTGTAACTAGATGGAAGGCAGTCCCATTTTTGTTTGAACATGAGCACACTATCTCAAAACATTTTGTTAACTTGACCACTACGTGCAATAATACATGAATTGAGAGTTAAATGACGAGTGGATTGTACTAAACCTCAAGAAACCTTATTGCTGTTTACAAGGATGGATTGAATGCTTTATGACGTGTTGGTATTTTGGTGCAGGATTGTCCCATCCTATGTTTGACGAATGGATTGTACCACCTGGCCGGCTTTTGGATGTCGCAGATGACTCATTGTGCCGCTCGTATTGGTATACTGGTCATATGTAGTTTAGAGAGATAGCTTCAAGAAGGACGGGATGAATTGAAACCATTATCGCCAACAGGTGGATTTATATATACCTATGCTTACCATCAAGATGAAAAGGATTTATGCCAATTGGAAATGCGCGCATTTTTTGGAACGGACACTGGCGGAAAAGTCATTAAAAGCAGTCGCGCCATCGCTCCCGGGCGAAGCCCATTCATCAAGGAACGGATTGAGCTCTTGTTTGAAGCAACAGAATTTGCTGATATTGTAAAACTGGCTGGAGAATTGGATATGGAGGATTCCACATTCAAAGTGATCTTCCCAAAAATCAACGGCTTGAACGCGGCTGAACAAGTGGATTTTGACAAAAAGCGTGACATGGAGCGTCAAATCGGCTTTGTCATTAAAGGAAAAGCCGATGTCCACAATCCGGATATCATATTCGGGCTAATTCCATTTGACGGCCGCTGGCATTTCGGGATCTATCAATTGAGTGAATCGGTGTGGTTTAAACACCAGCAAAAACCGCGTGAATATTCCACTGCACTCAGTACGAAAACCGCTCGTGCCATTGCCAATATTGCCGTGCCGGAGCCAACAGGCATCAAAGCAATCGATCCTTGCTGCGGAATCGGGACGGTGCTAGTCGAAGCCTTATCGATGGGGATCGACATCGTTGGCCGGGATATCAACCCGCTCGTCGTCGATGGCTCGCGGGAAAACATAGCGCACTTCGGTTTGTCTGGATCGGTCGATTTGGGCGCAATTGCCGACATTACAGAGCAATACGATGTCGCCATCATTGACATGCCTTATAACCTCTACACGCACGCGACACCCGATGAACAACAGGAAATCCTGAAACATGCCTTGCCGGTTACTGAAAAACTGCTCGTCGTCACGATCGACCCGATCGACCATATGATAGAGAACGCAGGGTTCATAATAACCGACCGCTGCATTGCAAAAAAATCACTGTTTCTACGTGAAATCCTCGTATGCGAGAAAACGGAGATGCCGCATTTTTCTGCCCAGGAACTTCAGCAATCGTAAAATGAAAGACATCCCATAAAAAATCACCCGGACCAACCAGGTCCGGGTGATTTTTCTTTAGCTTTCTAAACATTAGCTGCCATTTCATTCCAGCTCTTGAACCGCATAGGAAACCATTTCATAACGCTCGCCTACCCGAACGACCGTAAACGTCAGCCTAAGATCATTACGATCCGCCAAATACTGGATGGGTTCGTTTCCTTGATAAAGGTTAATCGCATAATAATCATTGCCGACTTTTACTTCAATCACTCGGCCATCCGCTAACCCGAAAGGTTCTTCTGTAGTAAGTTCAAGAACTTTCCCAGTGATTTTAAGCGGCTGGAGCACCTGCAATTCACCACTTGGCAAAGTGACCGTGTTGCCGAATTTATTGCGAAGCGTGTATTTCGTATCACCTGACTTCACATAATACGTTGCGGAAGTCCGGTGAATCACCCCGACATCCGGGTACAGCGTCAAGACTTGGCCGACCATGATCAGGTCGGATGACAAGTTGTTCAACCGCTTGATGCTGTCAATCGAAACACCGGTCCGTTTGGAAATGGAGTACAACGTATCCCCTTTGACCACTTGATAATTTCTCGCATTCAAATCTTCCTGGTTTCCAGACCATGGTTGAGTTTTATGCGGGATGGCAATTTTTTGCCCAACGATAATTTTGGTGCTTGTCGTGAAGTTCGCCGCCATCAGTTGTTCAACCACCAAGCCATACTTTTTCGCGATGCTGTAGAACGTGTCCCCTTTTTGGACTGTGTAATAGCTGGCCACTTCCGTTGCTGCACTAGGTGACATGACAGGGCCTGCCGCTGCTGCGGACGAGACTAGAGCAAATGACAAGAGAACTTTGGATAGCCGTTTTTTCCCTTTCGGCGTTTGAGGCTCTTTCTGTTTGGCTGGAGGGACAGGTGTCAAATGAAGTTCAGTCATTTTACCTCCCTACTTTCCTGTTTTATTTTTGTTTCTAACATTACTTAAGTACCCTTTTACCGAAAATAACAATCATTAATTTGTTATTATCGCATCATTTTTACAATTTATTTCACAGAAGCCTATTTTTGTACTTTGCTGAGTTCTGTCCATTGCCTAATCACTGGCTTGTTATACTAATTCTTAGCATATAAGTGTTGGATATTTTGACATTGCCTACATCAGTGGCTATCATAAAATAATAGAATTGATTCTTCTCCGTAACAGGATACGGTCATTGTTTAAATGTGAGCCGCGTCCTGTGCCCAAACATTGATTGTTCCGTAATATAATAATTCGGTAGAGTGAGCCAGACGATTGAGCTGGAGTAACGCCAAGAGAGTGCAAGCTTCTTTTTGGTGTTTTTATTTTGCACAATAATCCTATTTCTATACTTTTTGTTGTTAATAAAGACAGAAAGGAGAATTCGATGTTCGGTTTTTCTGATTTTATTTCACTTGTGATTTCCGCCTTTATTATACTGCCATTAACGATTCTCGTAAGGGAAACGGGATATCTGATTGCCAGCGGCCTTGTCGGAGTGAAGAACCCAAGGCTGACGATCGGCTCTGGCCCGCGCGTTTTTAAAATAGGGATATTCGATGTGCGCAAATACTATCAATTGTACAGTTGGTTTTCTTACGATTCATTGAAGAGAGACAATAAATTCGCTTATATTTTTTTATATGGGAGCCCTATCTTGATGACTCTCGTTCTGGCATTGTCACTCAATATGCTCCTTGCCAATGGCGTTCTTCAGTCATTCATGACTTTTTGGGATCGATTTGTTTTCTACGCTATTTTTTACCTATTGTTTGATGTGGTGCCAATGAAAATGCAAGGCGGCATGCCCAATAATGGCATGATTATCTACGAAATGCTCCGATATGGCAAACGGATGGATTACAACGAACATCCTTTCATTCCATCTACATCGG
Source organism: Planococcus sp. MSAK28401 (assembly GCF_018283455.1). Taxonomy (NCBI): domain Bacteria; kingdom Bacillati; phylum Bacillota; class Bacilli; order Caryophanales; family Caryophanaceae; genus Planococcus; species Planococcus alpniumensis. The sequence continues at coordinate 2,364,937 of NZ_JAAMTH010000001.1, forward strand.
ATGCCGAAAAGGAACAGGAAGAAGTGCTTGAGAAAATAAAGCAATATAAAGAACAATAGCGTAAAGTGCAAAAAGCCGTTGAATCTTTCTCAACGGCTTTTTTTATAGAAGAAACTTATACCCACCAACTCCACGAAACGGCGAGCGCGATAATGGAAACGAAAATCGAAGCAATAACTGCCATGGAACGTTCCCTCCGGATCAACATCGAAGTAATGCCAGAGAGCAGTGCAATCACAAAGGACGCAAGGGACATCAGCAACAGAAACGTCAAAAGCAAATTATCGGACATCTTCCCTCCGAGCGGTAAATTCTGGAATGCGCCGGCAAGGGCGATGACCAGTGCCAACAATAACGGAACGACTGTGAAGACAACAGAAATATTGCCGAGCTTGGATTTAGGCCAGATGGTCATATCCGCCTCCACCTTTCCTCTCATTTTACGTTCTGCATAAAGTATTCCACTTGCCTGCCCCATTTCCTGCCGAACCGATTGTAAAGATTATTAAAATCCGAGGCGGCTGCGTACATCGGCTGTGTAGTTTTGGCTGACGGGAATCGTTGAGCCATCGCGCAAAGTCAAAACATAATTCGAGGCGACGTCTTTTGCGATTTCTTCTATATAATGCACGTTAACGATAAATGAACGATGGACGGTCAAGAAATAATCAGGCAATTGTTCTTTCAGGTTCTTCAATGTATGGCTTGAACAATACGGATCTTCCTCTGCATAGAACCAGGTTTTCTTTTGGCTGCTTTCAATATGGGATACTTTCTCGACCGGAATCGGGCGCCAACTGTCATCTTGCTTGCCTGTCAAAAAGGCGAGCGGCTTTTTTCTCCCTACCACGTAATCGGGCGGCAAAGTGATGACAAGCACAGCATCCCGATGATCGATGGTAATCGGATAGCCGATGCCGTAATAAGCAGATCCGAGAACAGCTTCTTCGACATACATTTCGACTTTGCTGCCTTCTTTAGCGACACGTGCCGCGATGGTGCCGGATGATACTGGCTGCCCTTCTTTAATGGAGAGATCGTGGACGCCGGCTTTATAGTAGATATAGTGATCGTCAGCCGCAACCGCGATCGATGCCTCTTTCGGAATCCAGTCTCCGATAATGAATCCTACCTGCTCCAATACAGTGTTTGCCATAGCCATTTCCCCTTTCAAGTCCATTCGTCCGAATATTCCGTCTCTTATCCGCCCATATCGGCTTTTGTCATTTTTTCGAGACAAGCTGAATATTCTGTTATATATTAATATACATCAAAACAAACTGTATTAATACAGTTGATATTAAAAAATATTTTCACTCCGGAAAGGGATGGTTGGAATGGTAAACAAACAACAGCAAATCGAGGAATTGAACAAAGCGTGGCAGGAAGATAAACGCTGGGAGAACATCGAGCGTCCATATACAGCGGAAGATGTCATTAAGCTTCGCGGATCGGTCATGATCGAGCATACACTCGCGAAACGCGGCGCAGATCGCCTCTACCGCCAGATCAATGAAATGCCTTTCGTCAACGCGCTCGGCGCACTTACCGGTAACCAGGCAGTGCAGCAAGTGAAAGCCGGGCTTCAGGCAATTTACTTGAGCGGCTGGCAAGTAGCAGCGGACGCCAACTCCGCAGGCCAGATGTACCCGGACCAAAGCTTGTACCCGGTTAACTCGGTTCCGGATGTTGTCCGCAAAATCAACCGTGCCCTTCAACGTGCAGACCAAATCGACAGCGTTGAAAACACAGAAGGCTTCGACTGGTTTGCACCGATCGTCGCAGATGCTGAAGCAGGATTCGGCGGCCCGCTCAACGTCTACGAATTGATGAAGTCGATGATCGAAGCTGGCGCAGCTGGCGTTCACTTCGAAGATCAACTCGCTTCCGAGAAAAAATGTGGACATCTTGGCGGTAAAGTATTGCTGCCGACTCAAAACGCAGTGAAAAACCTGGTCTCTGCAAGACTTGCAGCTGACGTCATGGGTGTTCCGACACTTATCATCGCCCGCACGGATGCAGATGCAGCGGATTTGATCACAAGCGATATCGATGAGCGCGACCACCAGTTCATCACCGGCGAACGCACACCGGAAGGCTTCTACCGCACAAACCCAGGCATCGACCAAGCGATTGCCCGCGGGCTTGCGTACGCACCATACGCTGACTTGATCTGGTGCGAAACGTCCCACCCGAACTTGGAAGAAGCACAACAATTCGCCGATGCCATTCATGCACAGTTCCCAGGCAAGATGCTCGCATACAATTGCTCACCTTCATTTAACTGGGCTGCGAAGCTTGACGAGGAAACCATCGCGAAATACCAAGTTGAACTTGGCAAGATGGGCTATAAATTCCAATTCGTTACACTTGCAGGATTCCATGCACTCAACCACAGCATGTTCGAACTGGCTCACGACTACAAAGACAACGGCATGGCTGCTTACTCGAAATTGCAGCAAGCTGAATTCGCTTCAGAATCAAAAGGCTACACAGCAACGCGTCACCAGCGCGAAGTGGGAACAAGCTACTTCGATGAAATCTCACAAATCGTCTCGGGCGGCACAAGCTCAACGACGGCGATGAAAGGCTCGACTGAAACCGAGCAATTCCAGACAGTGAAAGGGTGATCCGTGTGCTGACGAAATCGAATGTACAGATTACAGGTGAAGCAGTTCCAGGCATGGAGGAGATCCTGACTCCCGAAGCGTTGGAGTTCATTGAAAAGCTGCACACTCGTTTCGACAAGCGTCGGATCGAATTGCTTGAGAAACGCCAGGTGCGCCAACAAGAACTCGATAGCGGCAAAAAGCTTGATTTCCTCCCTGAAACGAAAGAAATCCGTGAAGGGGGCTGGAAGATTGCTCCCCTTCCAGAAGATATGAAAGACCGCCGAGTGGAAATCACCGGCCCGACCAACCGCAAAATGCTCATCAACGCGCTGAACTCTGGCGCGAAGATGTTCATGGCGGACCTTGAAGACGCAACAGCGCCAAGCTGGTACAACGTCATCGACGGACAAGTCAATTTGCATGATGCAGTTCGCCGGCAAATCGATTTTGAAATTCCTGAAACCGGCAAGAAATACACGCTTAATGAAAAAACAGCAGTGTTGATGGTACGTCCGCGCGGCTGGCATCTTCCCGAGAAAAATCTACTCATTGATGGAAAGCCGACTTCCGGCAGCCTGGTCGATTTCGGGCTCTACTTTTTCCACAATGCCAAAGAGCTGATAGACCGCGGCACTGGCCCTTACTTCTATTTACCGAAACTTGAAAGCCATTTGGAAGCACGCCTTTGGAACGATGTGTTCATCTTTGCACAAGATGAGCTCGGCATTCCGCAAGGCACAATCCGGGCGACGGTGTTGATCGAGACGATCATGGCAGCATTCGAAATGGACGAAATCCTTTACGAACTGCGCGACCATTCCGCCGGCCTCAACTGCGGCCGCTGGGATTATATCTTTTCTGTCATCAAGCGGATGCGCAACAATCCGGATTATATCTTTCCGGACCGCGCCCAGGTAACGATGACCGTGCCATTCATGAAAGCCTATACCTCACTATGCATCAAAATTTGCCATCGAAGAGGGGCTCCAGCGATGGGCGGCATGGCGGCACAAATCCCGGTCAAGGGCGATGAAGAAGCAAACACGGCCGCTTTCAACAAAGTTGCTGAAGACAAGCGCCGTGAAGTGACGGACGGCCATGATGGCACGTGGGTTGCCCACCCAGGCATGGTCCAGACGGCGATGGAGCAATTTGACAACTACATGCCGACACCGAACCAGATCGACAAACAGCGCGACGATGTCCACGTGGCCACAGAACAGCTGGTCGAAGTTCCTGAAGGATCGATCACTGAAGATGGCCTGCGTTCCAATATCTCAGTCGGCATCCAATATATCGCCTCTTGGCTTTCCGGAAACGGCGCTGCACCGATCAATAATTTGATGGAAGATGCAGCAACAGCGGAAATTTCCCGTTCCCAAGTGTGGCAATGGATCCGCCATCCGAAAGGCGTCTTAGAAGATGGACGTAAAGTCGACGTCAGCTTGTTCCACGAAGTCATCGAAGAAGAAGATGCTTTGATCAAACAAGCGGTCGGCGAACAGCGCTACAATGCCGGACACTACGCGGAAGCCCGCGAGTTGTTTATAAGTCTCACCTTGCAAAGTGATTTTGCTGAATTCTTGACGCTGCCAGGGTACGAAAAACTAAACTAAAAACTGGAGGAGATCACTATGAAAAACATGCAAACTTATGAGACGCGTACACACAAAGAATGCCGGGAATGCGGTTGTGAAATCAAGGAACGCCGCGAATCGATCATCTACGAATGCGAACGCTGCATCGCTAATAAAGACGAATAGATAATAAAGACGAATAGATAATAAAAAGGGAGATCCGAAATCGGATCTCCCTTTTCTATCGATTATTCCTGGTTCGATGCTTCAATGCGATAGCTTTCATCGGCTTCGATGGCGTTAAAGATATTGATATAGCGCATGCCTTGCTGCGCAGGTTCTTCCGGTGCTTCGTTTTCATCGAGAACTTCCTTAAGCGGCTGCTTTACCGGTTCTTCAACAGTCGCATCGTAATCTTCCATCAAACTTTGGAGTTCTCCGTATGAATCGATGTCTCTCGATTTTTTCACTTGTTCAAACAGGCGGTCCGATTCGTCTTGCGTCAATTCCACGTAACCGACCGTAATTCGTTGTTTTGCCATGTCTACCCCTCCAGCTTCATTGTTTCTTTTCCATACCCTTGTGAAGAAAACGGCTAAACATGCTTGGTGAAAACTGGAGATTTCCGCTATGATGGAAACAGCAGGAAAATGAGAGTGGAGGGATTCTATGCGCGTCGCCATATTCGATTTTGATGGCACTTTGTATGCAAAAGAAACATTTCAATTGATGATGAACCATCTAAAGAACCACCCGATCCATAGCCGCAGATACCGCAAGTTTTACCGTGCCATCATGCCTCCCTATATCGGCCATAAACTGAAGATTTATCCGGAAGCGAAAATGCGTGCACGTTCCGTCCAGGCTTATCTCGCAGCACTCGAAACCTTTTCAAAACAAGAGCTCGAAGAATACTTCGGTGAAATCGCAGATCTCATGCAGAATGATTTCAACCAGGAAGTCGTCGAACGCCTAAAGCAACACGTCTCCAACGAAGACTATTGCATGCTCGTATCCGGCGCATTCACGCCACTTTTGCATGCTGTAACGAAAGAACTGCCGATCGAGAAAATCATCGGCACGGAAGTCCCCTACGAAGCGGATATTCTCGCCCATCGGACACCTGTCATCCATATCCAAGGGCCACTCAAAACCGAAAAGATCCTAGAAGCACTCGGAAATGAGACAATCGATTGGAAAAACAGCTATGCTTACGGCGACAGCCTGTCAGACGTGCCTGTCCTTGAGCTTGTCGGCAATCCGGTCGCTGTTCGCCCCGAAGCCCGCCTCCGTACACTCGCCTCTGAACGCAACTGGGAAATTATCTAAAAAAAAGAACCGCAACTGCGGTTCTTTTTTTATGAAGCACTTCGCCATTCCATCAAACGAATGGCAATCGCCATGCAGATGCTGCCGAAACCAAGCAGCAGCAATAGCGGCATCGCGACTGCCTGCAGGCCGTTTCCGTAGACGGCGACACTCGTTAACGCCTGCAATCCGTATGTGATGGGCAATGCTTTCGATACCGCGAGCAGGATTTCATTGGTCACCAGCTCAATCGGCCAGAACGCACCGCCCACCATCGCCATCCCCGTGGCGACAATCGGAATAACGGCCCCGAGTTGCTGCGGTTTGGTGATGAGCGAGATGATCAACAACCCAAGTGCGACGATGGAAAATGTATAGCACGCCGCAATGGCGATCAATAACCAGAATCGGTCTCCCAGCTCAAAACCGAACGCAAAGCGGAACAGCAGGAAAATAAGGGTGATCTGGGAAAAACCGATCAAAAAACTATAGCCCAGATGGCCAAGGTACATCTGCCATTTGCGGACTGGCGAAATGATCATCCGGCTCCATGTCCCCGTCCTTTTTTCATCCACGATGCGTACCAGGCTGAACATGATTGTATAGATGACAAAGAATAAAGTCATGCCGAACAATAGCTGGAGTTGCCCGTTGTATTGAAAACTGTCTTCCTCACCTTGCAGTGATTCGACCGTTAGCGCCAGCGCCGGCTCGGACAAAGAAGATTCCATCTCTCCCCTGATTCCTGGCGTTGTTTGCTCCGCATTTTCGAGACGCAATTCTTCTGAATAGATGCGTCGCAGAAATGAATCCAGGGCAAACCGTGCCGGATCTCCCCTGCCGACAAGCAAACGGTAATCGGCTTCAAGTAAATTGACGGCTTGCGAGACGTCTCCTTCCGCTACATACGAACGGGCTTCGGATTCGGGCATTAATTCAAACTGGAATTCATCTTCGCCGTTCAAGCGCTCGAGCCAAGTTTGCGCTTGCAGCTCATTCATCGATTCATCTGCATAGACAGGTATCATTTGCGGCCCGCTTTGCCCGCCTGCCGCTGTGACGGAGACGAAAATGACGGTCAGCCCAAACATCGCCAAAACGAGCAGGGGTTTTCGGTAAAAACGGCGCCATTGCAGTAAGAACACAGCTTTCATGCCGCTCCCCCCTTTCTCGGAAATATGGCGAGTGCCAATAGCAAAAATATTACTGCCACGGCTGCAATTCGAATGAGTGGACCTGTCAGTTGGTCGATCTCAGGTTCCAGCAGCCAGGAAAAATAGGCAGACAGCGCCGCTCCATTCGGAGTCCAATTGCCGATCGCCCGAAGCATTTCCGGCATGCCGTCAAGCGGCATAAAACTGCCGCCGACAAACGCCATTAGGGAAATGACGCCGCCGGAGAAAATCGCCGGCACGGCATCGCTTTCAAGTCTCAAGGTTATAGCGACCATCAAAGCAGCAAGACCGCCGACCGCTAATGCCAGTACGATGGAAATGATGGCGATCCCCGACCAAAAAGCCCAGGAATCGGCTGCAAAAGTCTGGAACAATAGCGCCGATAAACCGAACAATAAAGTAAGCTGCACGGTGACAATTGCCGCTGCAGCGATGGCCTTGCTGCTCAAATACAACAGCGGTGGGCGGTTCGACAAACGAATGCGATCGAAGACCATCTGCTTTTGCTCCAGATTCGCCTGTCTGGCAATGGTCGACCCGACAAACAGTACGAACATAACGGCCATGCCGATTGTATAATATTGGAACGAAGTGATCGGCTCACGTGCGGTGATCGTTTCGATGCCGCCGGATACTTCCACTGACGACTCCTGTCCCGACAGCCTGGAAATCGACGCTTCAAAATTTACGGTGCGCACAAATTCGTCGAGGATGGACTCGAGTACTTCCGTTTGCGGTGAAGATAAATCCGCTACCAGCAATTCCAGTTCGCCGCTTTTGCTTTCACCGAATAGCATATTTCTCAAAGAATTTTGCGTAAAACCTTGCGGCAAGGTAATGACGGCATCTACCGTTTCTTCATCCAGGCTTTCTTGCGCCTGCGCCTGGCCCATCCGTTCGACCGTTATCAACTCACTCAAATTCTCATCTTCCAGCAGCGAGATGAGCATCGTTTGCGGACTGGCCGATTCAGCCGCCTGTTTCAACGCTTGTGTTTCTCCAGGCGGCAGCCCCATTTCCTCGATGTCACTTTGAAGCGACGCCACTTCCTGTGCTTCATCCTCTTCTGAAACAAGTGCGATGTCCATTTCCAATGCTTCCAGGTCCCCTGAAAAAATGCCGCGCAATGAAAATCCAAGAATTGCAATAAGCAAAAAAGGCATCGCCAACAGTATTAATAATTCGGAGCGGTCACGGAGCAATAACATCATGTCTTTTATTAAAAAAGCGCCCATACTGCTCCCCTCCTCAGTCCCGTAATTTGCGCCCGGTCAGCCGCAGGAATACATCTTCAAGCGTCGGCGTCTGGACATTGACGTTGACCACTTGGGCTCCGTAGCGTTCTGCTTCATGAAACAAAGCCCCAAGCAACCTTGTTCCTTTCGGGATGATCAACTTCAAGCTATGCTCCTCGGCTGTCGCGTGCTGGACTCCTTCTATTTCACTGAGTTTTGTAAAGAGTTCCGGATAATGTTGGTCGAATTCGATCAGTACTGTTTCCTGATCTGACAAAATCGCTTTGAGCTCTTCTTTCGTCCCTTCCGCGATGACTTTTCCGTGGTCCATGATGTAAACACGGTCACAGAGCTTTTCTACTTCTTCCATATAATGGCTTGTATACAGAACCGTCATTCCTTCGTCCTGGTTGAGCTTGCGGATCGTCTCTAACAGGTGGTTGCGCGATTGCGGATCGATGCCGACGGTCGGTTCGTCCATGATGAGCACTTCCGGTTCGTGCATCATTGCTGCTGCCAGATTGACTCTGCGCTGCATGCCTCCCGAATAATTTTTAACCAGTTCTTTTTTCCGGTCTGCCAAACCGACGAGCTCGAGCACATAATCGATGCGCTGTTCGAGCTTTTTCCCCGACAATCCGTAAAGACGGCCGAAGAATTTCAAGTTCTCATAAGCGCTCAATTCTTCGTATAAGGCGATTTTTTGCGGCACGACGCCAAGCACACGGCGCATTTCACCAGGCTTTTTCAATACACTCTTGCCATTAAGCCTGACATCTCCCGAGCTCGGCTTCATCAACGTGGAAATCATGGCAATCGCTGTGGACTTGCCAGCCCCGTTCGGCCCCAATAGCCCAACCGATTCCCCTTGCCTAAGCACCAAACTCACGTCATCGACCGCAATGGTATCTTTAAACTTTTTTGTCAGCTGATCCGTCTCAAGCATAAGGCACCTCTTTTCCTAAAAAACTTGTTAATTACATCCTACTGCAATTCACATTAAATGCCATTATATTCTACAAGAATATTCCAACTAATCAAAAATGATTTATATTGCAAATATCCCCCTAATAAAAGACAGAGCACCAGGAAGGCCACTCTGTCTTTTCGGTTTTACTATTTCCCTTCTTCCACATCGTTACTCAGCGTTTCCAAACAAATCTGCACACCGCGCAATAAGTCTTCATGGGACCAGCTCGGGAGCTTTCCGTGTTCAATTGCCAATTGGTGGTCCGCCGGGATATGGATAAAGCCCGACAGCATTTCCGGCTTGTTCGTGGCTGCGCAATGAAGCCCTTCATACATAATATTATTGCATAGATATGCACCGGCTGTATTGGAGATCTCCGCCGGCAACCCTGCCTGAAGCAGAGCTTGTGTCATACTGCGCACCGGCAAAGTTGATAGGTAAGCGGCGGGCCCTTGTGCGGAAATCGGTTCGTCGACCGGCTGGTAGCCTTCATTATCCGCATCGCCGTCTTTGACATTAAGTGCGACACGCTCAGGCGTAATCTTGTAGCGGCCAGCTGCGAGCCCTAAAGATACGACCGCATCAGGCTTCAACTCTTCGATCCATTTCAATATCAATTCGCCTGAATGGTTAAAATCGACCGGCAAGATGCGGCTGATGATGCGGTATCCGCCCATCTGTTCGCCGTCCAATTTCTCCGCAATTCTCATCGTCGGGTTGACCGTGTATTCCAAGAAAGGTTCGAATCCTGTCAAAAGCAAAGTTTTCATCTTTTCACACTCCCATTTTCTGAACTATTTGAATTAATAATTATTCATAAATATGTATAAAAACTCTTTTACTTGTTCTCTCGTCGTGTTAAGATTCATTTTATCGAATAAACATACAACGGAGGGAATTATTATGAAGAAATCATATTTACTTGCAGGCGGCGTTTCTGCACTGCTATTGACAGCTTGCGGCCAAGAAGACTCAGCGACTGGAGCTGCCGAGCAAAAAGAAGTACTGGAAATGGGCACATCCGCTGAGTTCGCGCCATTTGAATCACGCAACCCACAAGGCGACATCGTCGGTTTTGATATCGACCTTGCCAATTATATCGCAGATGAACTCGGCGTTGAACTGAAAATCACTGATATGAAATTCGACGGCTTGATCGGCGCTTTGCAAAATGACCGTGTCGACCTGGTTTTGGCCGGCATGTCCGCGACGGATGCCCGTAAGGAAAACGTCGACTTCTCCACGGAATACAACCATTCTGGTGAAATGTTCGTCTCCCAAAAAGACTCTGGCCTCGAGACACTTGAAGATCTGGAAGGATTGACGGTGGGTGTCCAACTCGGAACGATCCAGGAAGAAGGCGCGAAGAGCATCATCGAGGATGAAGCGATCGATTTCGAACTGAAGGCACTCGACGATTCCGGCGCGTTGATCCAGGAGATTCTTTCCAGCCGCATTGATGCCGCATATATGGATAAGCAAGTTGCGCTCGGCTATATCGAAGCACAAGGGCTCGATGCATTTGACGACCCGACGACTGCTTCTCCTGGCATGGCGGTTGCTTTCCCAAAAGGCAGTGAATTGGTTGATGAAGTCAATACCGTCCTCGCTGAAATGGAAGAGAGCGGCAAACTCGATGAACTAAAAGACAAATGGCTCACAGACGAGCAGTAAAATTCGCCCTTAGAAAAGAGTTGGAACTGTTATGAATCTTGATTTTTCACAAATCGTCCCGTATATTCCCTTCATGCTCGAAGGGATTTGGGTGACGTTAAAATTCGTCTTTTTCGCGATCATTCTCGGATCCATCCTTGGAACCGTGCTTGCGCTGTTTAAGATCGGTTCTGCTAAACCGCTGAAATGGTTCGCTGATGCTTATACGTCGATTTTTCGCGGAACACCGCTTATCTTGCAGCTGATGATCATTTATTACTCGATTCCTCAATTGACCGGCTATGACATCTCGCCGTTTCTATCCGCAATTCTTGCGTTCGGGTTGAACTCCTCCGCTTATATTTCGGAAATCATCCGCGCCGGCATCCAAGCGGTCGACAAAGGCCAGCTCGAAGCAGCACAGGCTCTTGGCGTCCCGTACGGCGCGATGATGAAAGACATCATCTTGCCGCAAGCGCTGAAGAATATCCTGCCTGCCTTGATGAATGAATTCATCACCTTGACGAAAGAATCCGCCATCGTCTCGACGATCGGCTACTTGGACTTGATGCGCCGCGCCCAAGTGGTCGGGGCAGACTTGTTCCGCAACTTTGAGCCGCTATTGTTTGTCGGCCTGATCTATTGGTGCCTGGTCATGGGCTTGACGGTAATCGGGCGCATGGTCGAAAGGAGATTGAAGCTTAGTGATTGATGTACAAGCCTTATCGAAAAAATTCGGAGACAACCTCGTATTGAGCGATATTACAACCAGCATCCAAAAAGGCGAAGTCGTTGCGATCATCGGCCCGTCCGGCTCCGGCAAATCGACTTTTCTGCGCTGCTTGAATTTACTGGAGACACCGAGCTCGGGAAGCATCGAAATCAACGGCAAGAACTTGACCGCCTCCAAAAAAGAGATTCACAAAATCCGCCAGCAAATCGGCATGGTGTTCCAGCACTTTCACCTCTTCCCTCATATGACGGTGAGAGAGAATTTGATGTATGCCCCGATGAAAGCGAAAGGCGTCAAAAAATACGATGCCGAAGAAAAGGCGCGTCAATTGCTCGAGCGCGTCGGCCTGGCGCAAAAAGCCGATGCCTACCCGAACAGCTTGTCCGGCGGCCAGAAGCAGCGTGTCGCGATTGCACGCGCACTCGCGATGGAACCGGAACTCATGCTGTTCGACGAGCCGACCTCTGCACTCGACCCGGAAATGGTCAAGGAAGTGCTGGAAGTCATGAAAGATCTTGCGAAATCCGGCATGACGATGATTATCGTCACGCATGAGATGGGCTTTGCCCGGGAAGTCGCAGACCGCGTCTTGTTTTTGGACCACGGCGTCCTTGTCGAAGAAGGCGAGCCTGAAAGCTTTTTCAAACATCCAGCGAGCGAACGCGCACGCGATTTCTTGGATAAAGTACTATAACAAAAAACGTTCATGTGATGCTCAAAACTCTTGCCCATTTTCGGCCTGTCCCCGTGCTATAATCGGTAATGCAGGAAATACCCGAAATTTGAGGTGGAAATTTTGTTCAGGAAGCTAGTCATATTAATCATTACTTTGTTTTTCATGGCGCTGATCATCTTTACAGCGGTTATGTTTTTGAAAAATGAGGAAACCCTTTATACACATGAAGACGTCGAACTCAGTATCGACAAGCCGACCTTCATCACGCTCGGTGAAGCACAGACGGAAACAAACGGAAATGTCACCACTGACATCTATCCCCTAACCTTCCTGACCTTGTCAATCGGTTCGCTGGCCATTACGGAAGAAACTTTACCGAACGGCGATGTCCTCCTCTTCGACAAAGTCGAAAATACCGGCTGGATGCCATTTACCTTTTCGATGAACCGCAGCGGCGTGGAAGATGCCATGATTACACGCTGGAATGAAGACACGATGCTGCAGCAAGAAGAAGAAATCTACGGCACTGATGCTACGCGCAATCCGTTCGGCGTCATTCGCAGCGCAGACACCGAAACGCTGCAAGGCAATATCTATGTTTCCCGCGCCCTGTCGCTCGGAAACGGTGAACGCGTGCAGGAACTGCGCCATGAGATCTACGATTTCCCTGTCGAAGAAGGCGTGATGGAAAAGAGCTTATGGCTCCCGCCGAAACACCAAAGCGAAAGCTGGATGCTCATTTCAAGCGAAGCGCTGTTCGACTCACCTGAAACAGAGACCGATTGGGTCCAATTCGCCAACGCCAACCGCCGCGCGCAATTCAATTGGCTGACGCCGGATGGCCCGCGCCAAAAGATGGCCTTGACGGATGATTTGCGGACCGAGCTTGCCTATACCATTCTAGAAGATCCGGAATCGGCGTACTCTGAATGGTTCGAGCAGACATCTTCACGCTTTTTTGAATCGATACAACAGTATTTAGCTGAATAAACCTAAATCCCCCTCGCCTAGAAATTGGCCAGGGGGATTTTTAAAATTCCTTAAGTGGCCGATTTCATCTGTTGATGGATTAAGAGCCCGATGTTCGCGATCAAATGACGGGCTTCCAGTGGATTACCCGCCCCTTCCACGAAAACCGCAGCGATGGCGACATTTTCTCCTTCCCCAAAAACCCCGACATCCGCCTGCAGGCCAGCCAGTTCACCGGTTTTGCCGTAAAACTGCACTTCCTCTTCCTCGATTGCCGCAGTCAGTTTGCGGCTTTGCTGATTGCCCAATATTTCCATGGCCCGTTTTCGCTCCCGCTCCGGCAAGACGCCTTGCATCAGGAAAGCTTCCAATAGACAAACCATATCGCTTGCACTGGTCCGGTTATCAAGCCCTTTTTCAGCCGCTTGGAAATCCATGAATTTCCGTTCGATTCGTGTATTTTGCAAATCCAGCGCGTTGCACGCCTGGTTAACGGCATCTTTCCCAAGCAACTCCAGCACCGCATTCGAGGCGGTATTATCGGAAACGATAATCATCAAGGTCAATACATCCCATAAGGCTAATTCTTTAAGTGATGGCAGATGGTCCAGCACGCCTGCTCCTCCAGTCGGCTTGTCCCCGAATGCAATTTTCCGGTCGCCCGATAGCGTGCCATTTGCGATTTGCCGGCACGCTTCGAATAACAGGGCCAATTTGATTGTACTCGCTGCGCGCATCGGGGCCTCGCTATTCATATACACTCGGCTTGACCGAAATTTTATCGCCACACTGACACGGCCTGAAGACTCGCCTATCAATTCTCTTATCGCCATTTCCACTGCTGCCACACACCTTTCCTTGATGGTTCAATTCTGCAAAAATCGTTCCAGTCCTTTAAGTCAAATTAATATTAAAAAGACAGAATAATCTGTATAATAAAAATTGAATATAGAGATGGTCCGTCGTTCTTGCGATTTTAACAGAAGGAGGATATCGTCATGGAACGCAAATGGGTGGAACGGAAAGAAGTCGAATTGCGGCTCGATGAAGAGTTCAATGCAATTTTGAACATGATCGGCGAAGGCGGCCCGGACTATGCAAGAATCGACGAAGACACAGAACCGAAGGAGTTGAAGGATTGGCTCGCTGAGGAATTCGATTCGATCTTGAACATGATCGGCGAAGGTGGCCCAGACTATGCACGGAACGATGAAGATATCGAAATGCAAATCATGAAGCACAACGAAGCCAAATCCCGAGACCTTCACTGATTGCTCCCCCTTCTTAACAGGAGGGGATTTTCTATTGAAAAAAGCACCAGCTCAGGGCTGGTGCTCAGGTTATTCCATCATTTCCGCAAGCAACGAATATGAATGCAGGCGGTCTTCCTGATAGAAAATCGGTGAATTGACAATGACTTCGTTGGCGCGGGTTTTCGAGACAAATGCTTCAAGCTTCTCGCGCACCACTTCTGGCGTGCCGACAATCATCGATTCGGATTTCAGTTTATCCCGGAACATGACAATTTCACGCGGCGTCCATACCGAGCCAAGATCATCAATCGGCGGTTGGAAAGTCGTCGGTTCGCCTTTCATCAATGCGAACATCTGCTGTTGCGAAGAAGTGGCGAGCCATTCTGCACGCTCCTGCGTATCAGCCACAATCAGTGACACGCCAACCATTGCATACGGGCTTTTCAAAGCGGCAGATGGCTTGAAGTTTTGGTGGTACAATTGCAGCGCCTGCATCGTGAAGTCCGGCGCGAAATGGCTCGCGAATGAAAACGGCAAGCCTTTTTGCGCGGCGAGTTGTGCGCTGAACCCGCTCGAACCGAGCAGCCAGAGCGGAATGTCCATGCCAGTTCCCGGGTACGCTTTGACACGGCCGACCGGTTTATCGGAGAAATAATTCTCCAATTCCATCACTTGCTGTGGGAATTCATCGCCTGTGCTGTGTAGCGTACGGCGCAAAGCATAAGCAGTCGCCTGGTCACTGCCAGGCGCACGGCCAAGGCCGAGGTCGATGCGGTCCGGATACAATGACGCGAGCGTCCCGAATTGCTCCGCAATGACCAAAGGTGCGTGGTTTGGTAGCATGACGCCGCCTGAACCGACGCGGATCGAGTTGGTTTTTCCGGCGATATGCCCGATCAACACAGACGTTGCCGAGCTGCCGATGCCTGGCATATTGTGGTGCTCCGCCAGCCAGTAGCGGTTAAATCCAAGTTTCTCTACGTGCTGCGCAAGTTCTACGCTATTTGCAAATGATTCCGTTGCGTTGCTGCCTTCATTGACTGGCGCCAAATCGAGCACCGCCACAGGAATCTGCTGAAATGTTTTTTGTGTCATATCTATAAGCACTCCTTTACCTCCCCTATTGTAACGCTCAAATTTCGGAAGGCGTACGAAAATGCTCAGAGATCGTATTTCATTGTGTCACTGAAGCTAAACTGCCCAGCGCAGGCATACCCATGCGCTGAGGAAAATGCTCACCCACAGCGCGAGGTTAATCAATAAAATGACTGGGTAGGAAACCGATTCTGCTTTCTTCTTATAGAAATAGATCACGACTAAAATTGCCTCCACTACCCATAGCGGAATCATCCAGAGAAATTCAGCTGCAACAAAGCGCTTGTCCGTGTAGTTCTCCGCGATGGCCCCTTCTGCAAAAAACATGGAAATCGAAATGGCCATAAAGCCGCTGAACAACAAATTGCCCCATAATAAGACTGCTTTCATGCACCGCCACTTCCTTTGCAAGTTTGATGAAACCTAACTTCTACAAAAGTTGATTTTATGCATTTAACTCTTGGACGATCCTATTCACTTCGTCCAACTCATCTATAGCGTAATCCGCCGCGGCTTCATTCCACCCAGCATCTTTCTTCCATACCCCGATCATGCCGGCATTTTTAGCGGCCTCTACATCCGTCGTTGGATGATCCCCGACAAACAAACTGTGGGAGGGCAAGACATTCAAGCGGGCCATCGCTCTTTCAAAAATCCGCGGATCGGGCTTTCTTAAATTCTCGCTTTCAGAAATTAAGATCACATCAAACCACTTCTCGATTCCCAAGGCTTTAATATTATCCATCTGGAACTTTCCTTTGCCATTTGAGATGATACCTAGCTTCACCCCTTGTTGTTTCAAGCTCTCCAGCGTTGCTTGAAGGCCATCGAAAGGATGGCAATGGAAACGAAAATGGGTGAGATAATCTTCCAATAAAAGTTCCACCGTTGTCTGTTCGATGTCAAATTCCTGGATCAACTGGGCATAGACCCGGTCTTTCCACACATAGCCCCGCCTGTCCAATTCAATAAAGCGCTCGGCATACACGTCCTTTGGAATATGCCCGAGAGATCCATGCATCCGTTCGTATTGATCGTCGATAAACGACACCACTGAAGCATCCCGATTGAGCAAGGTCCCATCCAAATCAAACAGCACCGCTTGAATCATCGAGATTCCTCATTCCACAATCGTTCCCCGCTCTTTCCATCTGGCGTATCAGTTAAAACAAACACATCCGGATTGCTTAAAGCACGCCATCCTTCAAATCCGAAGCCCTCTACATAACGCGACAGAAGCAAGGCCATAATATTACCGTGGGTAACGATTGCTGCTGTTTGGCCACTTTTTTCAAGCTCGCCCACGACTTGTGAAATACGGTCCAGTGCCTGTCTGCTGGATTCGCCGCCTTCAAGCACAAGATCGTGGTCATCGAATGTGCTCTTCAAGCGCTCGAACCAATCCGTAAGATTTCCTGAACTCAAGACCCGTTCTTTCAAACGCTCGTCGGTTTCGATTTCTACAGCCAACGCTTCTGCTAACGGTGCGATCGATTGGACGGCTCGCGTATACGGGCTCGAGACAATCCGCTCGATCCCCAGCTCACTCAAAAATCCGCTTAATTCTACAGCTTGTGCCATTCCGGTTTCCGTAAGCTCTGCCCCCGGCTCCTGTCCAGAAGCGGCACAATGCCTGATGATGTAAATCTTCGTCACTTGAAATCACTCCATTTCCGTTTATAAACCAAGCAAATCCGCCATGATTTCTGCGCTGCCTGGCGAGAACATGAATAGGGAAAAGCCGATGCATAGAGCACCGCCAACGAGCAAGCCGATTTTCACAACGAGCGGAAATCCTCTTTTCGGCAAAATCCCTGCGAAAAATAAACAAATTCCGATGAATAACAACAGCATATACCAGAAGCCCATCTGCCCACCCCTTTTCAATATGTTAATAACTGGACGCTTCTTGAATGAAAAGGTTCTGCTGTAATATGTCTATTGTCACTCCTGAATTCAGCTTACCATATGCCTGACTGCTTACTAGACAGAAAATCACCCGCTGCAAAAAATTGCAGCGGGTGATTTTTTTACTTATCCATCACTTCTTTAAAATAGTTCACGGTCTTCATTTCCCCGCCTATTGTTCTTGTGTTCCATGTCACTTCGGTGAAAATTTCCGCTAGCGGCGCATACATGCCGCCATGTTTTTCAGCCCATTCAAGCGCGACAGTGTTCTCGAAAAGCTGCGCCATTTTCTTCATAAAGCTCTTCGCCTCGAAGCTTTGCAGCGCCGCATCGAATCCGGCAAACGCCGTCAACTCCTCACCAAGCTCTTTCGTTTTCTCTTTCAGCAATTCCACATCAGCGCTCGCCTGCAGCTTTACCAAGCGTTTTTGGATATGGTCGATGAATATTTCATGCGCTGATAATTTATTAACGAGGCGGATCAGCTCGAGCCCAAGAATATTTGCCGTGCCTTCCCAAACGGTGAGCACTTGTGCGTCGCGCAATAGGCGCGGTGTGACAAAATCCTCGATATAGCCATTGCCACCGTGCATCTCGATCGCTTCGTGAGAGAAATGGATCGCCTGTTCCGCTGATTCTTTCTTTAAAATCGCGATGAGTAAGCGGTTCAGTACTTGTTCTTCTTGTGTCGCGCTGCCCTCTGTGACGTGGTCGTACAAGCCAATCAAATCGAAGATTGCCGCCGTTTCAAATTCCTGCTTGGCACGCAGCTTCATTAGGCTGTCCTGCACCATCGGGAAATCGGTGAGTTTTTTTCCAAACGCGTTGCGGCGTTCGGCGTATTCCGCTGCTTCATCAAGTGCGCGCTTCATGATGCCAATCGAGGCGACCGCGTTGCAGATGCGCGACAAGTTCAACGCTTCCATCATATACTTAAGGCCATGTTTCGGGTCGCCGACGATATATGCTTTCGCGCCGTCGAACTCGACTTCGCCGGAAGGCACCGCTCGTACACCGAGCTTGTCTTTCAAGCGGCGAATCTTGATCCCGTTCAGTTCGCCGTCCACTTTCCACGGCACCGCGAACAATGTCAGCCCCTTCGACCCTTCCTGTGCCCCTGGCATGCGGGCGAGCACCATCGCCACCCCCGCCATACCGGCATTCGACGCGAAATATTTTTCCCCGTATAAGCGGTAACCGTCATCGGTCTCAAGGGCCTGCACGACATTCGCCCCGACATCCGAACCGCCCTGGCGTTCAGTCAAGAAAGTCGCTCCTTCAAATAGTTCTGTGTCCCCTGTCGCACAGACATGCGGCATGAACTTTCTCTTCAGTGCTTCATCTGCATAATGGTCAAGTAAATAAGCTGTCGCCATCGTCAACGTCACCGGACAATAAAAGCCGGGTTCCGATTGCGATAATAAATAGCCTTGCGAAAAGCTGTAAACGTAATTGCCTTTTCTCCCAAGCTCCGGAATTTCCTTATGGACATAGCCGACAATACCGGTTCTGTAGGTTTCATCGACTGTCTTTTTATAGCCTTCATTGACCCAGACGTGTGAAATGTCTTCGCCGAGACGGTTGTATTTCTCGAGCTTCGGTGCGCCTTCCCGGTCAGTATAGCGTGCGCGTTCGTCGATATCGCCCGCAGCAAGTTTGCCGAATGATTGCAGCTCACGTTGTGCATAGCGGAGAAAATCCTCCGGCAGTTGTTGTCCCAATATTTTCTTCAAGGTCTCGTCATTTTCATAGAAATTGCGTTCGCCGCTCGGTGCGGCACCTTTCAAGACGACCATTTAAACACGTCCTTCCCGCAACGGCTGCTTGAGGATCTTGCCGGATGCGTTGCGTGGCAATGCTTCGACTTGTTCGATGAGCTTCGGCACTTTATAGCTTGCCAGTTCATTTCCTGCGAATGCTTTAATTTCCTCTGCACTCAATTCACGCGATGCGGCGAAATACGCTTTTACCGTTTCGCCCCATTCCGCATGCGGCACGCCGATTACTGCGGTTTCATGGATATCGGGATGAGTAATGAGCACTTCTTCGATTTCCTTTGGGTAAATATTGACGCCGCCTGAAATGATCAAATCCTTCTTGCGGTCGACAACCCAAATAAATCCGTCTTCATCGAATTTCGCCAAGTCGCCGGTTTTCAGCCAATCGCCGATAAAGGTTTCTTTCGTCGCTTCCTCGTTCTTGTAATAGCCGAGCATATTGCCTTCGCCCCGGAGCAGGATCTCCCCGACTTCGCCGGGCGCAACGTCCTGCCCGTCCAGACCCACAATGCGGATTTCGGTATGGAGCGCGGCGCGTTTGCCGATGCTCCCCGCTTTTTCCGCATGTTCCGGCCCCGTCATCAAGGTTCCGCTCGGCCCTGCTTCTGTCAGGCCATACACGCAGACCAAATTATCGGTACGGAATGATTCTTGGACGAATTTCACTTCTCCCGCAGACAGCGGTGCACTTCCGTAAATCCACCATTTCATCGAAGACAAATCGCGCTGGCCGACATCTGGATGTTTGGCGGTCATGAGATAAGCGACCGGCGCACCAAAGAAATGGGTCGTCCGTTCCCCTTCGACTGTATCAAGCAACAAGTCCGGCGTGAACGTCGGGACGAGCACATGCTTCGCGCCGACGATCATTCCGGCCACCAAAAACAAATGGAGCGGTGCAGAATGGCTGAGCGGCATCATATGGAGCAGGCGGCTATCCGGTTTCATCTCCATTTCGACACAGATCATCTGCGCAACCGTCAGCACATTGCGGTGGCTGAACAGGACGCCTTTCGGTTTGCCGGTCGTTCCGGACGTATAGAGAATCGTCGATGGCTCGTCGTCCTGCGCATGGGAAGATAATATTTCTTCCGTTTCCGTTCTTATCAAGTCGGAGAATGCTTCCCAGCCAGGTACTGCTTGCCCGGACTTGACCAAAAGCAATCCATTCGTTTCCAGAGACTTTACAGCATCAAATATCAGTTCATGAACGAAAAGCGCTTTGGCATCCGAATGCTCCAAGATATAGCCGATTTCTTTTGGCCCGAGTTTTGCACTGATCGGCACGATGATCGCATTGATACGCTGCACAGCAAAATAGGTTACAACGAATTCCGGTACATTCGGCATGAACAAGACGATTTTGTCCCCTTTGCTGATACCCCGTTTCATCAGTGAGTGCGCCAAGTTATTCGCAATTTTGTCCACTTCACGGAACGTCAAGCGCTGCCCCATCCCCACGAGTGCTTCTTGTTCCGGATATTTCCGTGCATTCCGCTCCAGCAATTGTGAAATATTCATTTCTCCATCCCCTTTAGTTTCGATAATTTTTCGTTAAACTCCCCCAGTAAAGACCCCATCTCTTGTTTCGTCTTTTCAAGCTCCTCGATGCGGCGCTCCATTTCCTCTATCTGCTTTTTACCGTACTCGATTGTGCGTTCGAGCTGTTTCTTGCCCGAGCGGTCAGCATCGAACAGCAGAACCATTTCCTTGATTTCCTCTAGTGTGAAACCGTATTTTTTGCCTCGATCGATGAGCTTGAGTTTCGCGATTTCGGCATTCGAAAACAGCCGCTTATTGGAATCTGTTCGTTCTGGCTTCAGCATGCCTAGTTCCTCGTAATAGCGGATCGTCCGCGTGGTCACCCCGAATTCCTCTGCGGCTTCTCGTATCGTTTTCATCTCCCATCCCCTTTGTCTGATTTTTTTGATAGTTAAAGCTTACCATTGACGTTAACGTAAAGCGCAAGAGCTTTCTAAATATAAAAAGCCAGCAGCCTGCCGAATGGACAGGATGCTGGCTCGAGATAGACCTTATTCAATTCCATACCATTTCAATGCATTCTCATAGAGAACTTTCTCTGCTTCGATGTCACCCAAAGTTTCTTGGATAACTGTGACATCACTCGCTTGAAATGGTGTTTTTGCCCGAGTCGACGGCAGGTCGGTGCCGAATAGCAACGCCTCCGGATTAATGTCATGGATGGCCCGGACTGCGTAAGACGGGTCGAAGTCAATCCGCCCGAACCCGGTTGCTTTCACTTTGACACCTTGTTCCACCAGCTTCAACAGTTCGGGGAATCCTTGTTTCGATAAGCCGAGATGATCGATGGAAACGGCAGGCAAGCGGCTGATTACGTCTTTCAGTTCTACGAGATCTTTTGAATCGATGTACAACTCAGCATGCCATCCGGAAATCTCATGGACACGGCCTGCGAAATGATCGAGCCGCTCGATCGCTTCTGAACCGCCGCGCTTCACATTAAACCTTACGGCACGTACGCCTTTTCCATGCAACTTGAGGATTTCCTCATCGGACGTGTCCGCCGGCAATTGCGTCACGCCGACAAACCGGTCACCGAGCGTGTCGAGTGCATCCAGTAAATACGATTGGTCAAAACCTTGGAACGATCCCGACACAATGGCGCCTCCGGTTACTTCGAACTTTTCTACAGCGGCCACATAATTCGAAGCGGTGAATGCAGGCGGCAAATAGCCTTGATTTTCGGTCAACGGAAATCGCGGGTCGATAATATGTAAATGGGCGTCGAAGATTTTCACTTTCTTCATCGTTTCAGTTCTTCCGTCAAGGCTGCAATCGTTTGCTTGACACTCCTTAGATTTGCCTCATCGTTCATTTCATTTCGTGCATGCAAAAGCACCGGCCGCACCGATTCGACGGAACGCCCGAACTCATACATCCATTCATACCGCGGCACCATCCACGTATGGAAATGATGTGTCGTGTCTTCATTATAGAAATAATAGACCGACTCGATGCCCAGGACGTTTCGCTGCGCTTTGCGAATTTCTGACAGGACCGTGATGTAATCCACCCGCTCTTCTTCCGTCAATTCATCCAAGCTTTTCAAATGGCGCTTCGATGCAAGGATAATCAAGCCGGGAATGGGATAAGCCACATCTTGATGGGCGTGGAAATGCGCCGTCTCCACTACGACTCCGCCTTCCGGTTCGATCAAGCCATCCACCAACGCGCAGCTCAGACACTCCACTTCGACGGTTTCGCCATTTGCCAAGGTGATCGTTCTCATTTCAATCGCCCTCCTCGCTAGTTTCTTTGCTAAAAACTTCTGAAGCGAAAAATACCACGAGCCCGATCATCAAAATCACAAACCAGTTGTCGATCAATGCGTTTCCAATAAAATATTCAGAAATGCCATTCGCCAACAGAATCAATCCCCACGCTGCGAAAACCATAAAGTATCCATCTTTGCCGCCGTCTTGTTTATCGGTGTCTTCTACAAAAAATAAACTGAGCAATTTTTTCATCATCCTATCGCCCCTTTTGCATTTTAGCTTTCTGCAAATTTACGTATTGCCTCCAACTACCTGAATGAACCATCCCATGCATAAGTCGAAAAAGAGGCCAATTTCTCGAAATAATGCTCCATGCGCTGATAGACCGAAGGCATGATCAAGCGCTCCCGGTTCATTTGCTGAAACTCAATCCAATTGACCAGCTGCGCGGCGCACACTTCCCCAGGCTGAAGCTGCAAGGCATCCATATCGATGCGCTCTTTGCATCTCCACACATAGCTGTCCAGAAAATAATTGCCGCCTTTCGTTTGTCCTAAAAAGCGCAGTTCATCAGGCCTTGCCAATAATCCTGTTTCTTCTTCCAGTTCGCGAAGAGCCCCCGTCAAACTGCTTTCTCCTACAGTCACGGACCCGCCCGTTGTTTCCCACAGCATCGGAAGCGGTTTTACCGGATCTCTTTGCGTCATGAAAATTCTTCCATCTGCATTGAGCGTAATGACTTCCACGACAATATGAAACTCGCCAGGCTGCAGTTTATTGCCTCTAATATGTGTCTTTCCGAGCGGGTTGCGCTCCCCATCATACAAATCCCAGACTTCCATTTTCTATATCTCCCATTCCTTTGAATTATAGTTCTATGTCATACTTCTTTCCTATTTTAGCCCTGTATATACTTTAAAGAATATTCCCATTAATTAACAGACTTTTTTTACTGTTTTATTATTTTCTTCCGAAATAAAAAAGCACCGAAGGCAGACGCCCCCAGCACTCGATTTCTCTCTCACAATATCAAAGTAAACGGAAGCCACTAAAAAAAGAGCTCACGGATGAGCTCTTTTTTCTATTCAACAGCCAGTCGGCGCACCGATCATGACCAGGCCGCCTTGCTCGCCTTGCGTATCAAAATCCAAAGCGAGCTCCTCTGCCATTTCTTTAGCGTCCGGCGCGACCGCTACACGGATGCCGTTCACATCGATAAGTTCATCCGTTTGTTCCGGTGCATCGAGTGACAAGCCGATTTGCGGGCCGCAGCAGCCAGCGACTGCATAAAGGCGCAAGTTTTCCGTTTGCTGTTCTTCCAGAATGGATTGGATATAGTTCTTAGCTTCATCGGTAATCATCATAAACTCCATCTCCCCTATTCTTTTCAATTATTCTTTACGTTAACATGGATTAGGCTTGCGGAAAAATGCGGTGCAGCGATTCTTTCAGTTCCGGCTTCACGCTGATGATCGGCCGTACGTTCGTCGCCATTTGTTCAGCTTCTTCAACAGTCTTCGCTTCGCCTAATGCAAGCAAGGTTCCGATTGCGACAGTACCGGTGCGGTTGCTGCCGCCTGCGCAGTGGAAAAAGATTTTCTTTCCTTCCTCGTAAGCGGTGACGACTCCGTCCACTGCTTCTTGGATCGACTCATCCTGATGTTCTTTGGAATCATCGACAATCGGTGCATGGATGCGTGTATAGCTTTCATCGCTGGCCCCTGCTTCTGCGCGCAAATCGAAGACGACGTCGATGCCTTCGTTTTCCACTGCTGTTTTCGCATCTGCTGCGCCGCCGATGAAAATGCGGCCTTTCACTAATTGCTGGTATGCTTCACTCATCGTTTGCCTCATCCCTTCCAAAATAAGTTGATGTCCACATTATTATAAAATGAATTCTTTCAATTGATCATAACCAATTTTCTCTTCTTCGAGCCAAGGAATGATGGCGCATTTTGTGGCCAGTTCCTCATCAACTTTGCGAATCCACTTTTTCTCGGAGATCGCGCGTCCCCTCAGCACAGCATCCGCTGTATCTGTAGCATAGAGACTTTGGTTAATGACCCACCATTTCGGCTCGATCCCGGCACGCTTTAAGTCTTCTTCGAGACGCGCAGCTTCCAATACCGGTGTCGCTTCCGCCAAGGTGACGATGACGACGCCTGTTTCTTTTGGATTGCGCAGGCGCGGCAATAGTTTTTTCACACTGTCCGGCACATCACCGGTCGAGCGGCTCATTTCCTTATGATAGGCTTCTGTCGAATCGAGCAGCAATAAAGTATGCCCCGTCGGCGCGGTATCTATGACGACGATTTCGTTCTCGGACTTCTCCACTACTTTGGCGAAAGCTTGGAACAACGCGATTTCTTCAGTGCACGGCGATTCCAGATCTTCTTTCAAATAAGCGAGCTCTTCCTCAGTCATCCCGCCGCCTGCCTGCTCGATGACGGTTTCTTTATAACGCGCCACTTCGATGTCTGGATTGATGCTGCTGATGGACAAATTGTCGCGTGTGCCGCTTCCTTCAAACGTATACGCTAAATGCGCGGCAGGGTCGGTCGTCGTCAAATGGACTTGATGGCCTTTCTCGGACAAGCCGACTGCGATGGCGGAGGCGACAGAAGTTTTGCCGACGCCGCCTTTGCCCATCGTGAAAATGACACGCGTATTGTTTTTGGAAAAGTCATCGATGACGCTGTTCAATCCCGGCAAGTCCAGCTGCTCTCCTGCATCTTCCGTTTCGAACGAAGTGATTGCGTATGAACTGAACAGATGGCGTAAGTTTTCCACGCCCGTGAGCGAATAAGAAACATATGGCAATGAATAAGCCATCACTTGCTTCAACGCTTCAGGTGTCTGTTCAATCGCTTCACGTTGCCGCTTGTAGAATGCCGTAGAGACCGCGTCTTCCGGCTGATGCGTCTGAAGAAGCCCATTGACGATGAGCAATTGGTTTTTGATGCCGATTTCTTTTAATTCAAATGATGCGCGGTCCGCCTCGAGCAAGGAGGAATTGTCAGGGCGCGCCACTAAGATCAAAGTCGTTTTATTGCCATCGGACAGCGAATCGACCGCCTTCTTATACAGCTCCTTTTTGCCTTCAAGCCCAGCGAGCGGGCCGAGACATGATGCGCCGTGCGTGCTGTCTTCCAAAAAGCCGCTCCACGCCGTCGGCAATTGCAACAGGCGCAGCGTATGGCCGGTCGGTGCCGTATCGAACAGCACATGGTCGTACTGCGCTAAAATCGCTTCATCTGCCAGCAAATGCGAAAACTCATTGAACGCCGCGATTTCGACCGTGCAAGCTCCGGATAATTGCTCTTCCATCGTCGCGAGCACCGCATCCGGCAATTTGCCGCGGTATGGGCCGACGACGCTTTCTTTATAAGCTTTGGCCGCTTGTTCCGGATCGATATTGCAGGCGGACAAATTGGCAACAGACGGAATGGCTTTCGGGTCGTTCGTTAGTTGGACTTCTAGCACGTCTTGCAGATTAGAAGCAGGATCGGTGCTGACGAGCAATACCTTCTTGCCCTGATCAGCTAAGGCGACAGCTGTTGCACACGCAGTCGAAGTTTTCCCGACACCGCCTTTACCGGTGAAAAACAGAAACGGAGTGACGGCCATTTGATTCGGATTGAACAATGAATACATAGGAACGCTCCTTTAGTTGTTGATGTTCAGTGACACGCGCACGCGTGGCTTTTCCTGCAATTCGGACGGTGCGGCCTCGAACCACTCTGCCAATTCTTCTGTTGTCGGGTATTCGGCAATTTTTACGACTTCTCCGTTAACCAGCACAACCGGCAACGCATCCGGACCTTTTTCGACCAGCACTTGATTGACTTGTCTATTGTCCACAAACGCACCCGGATCATCCGTCAAATTATGGCGTGAAATCGCAAATCCTTTTTTCTCGAGTGAATACACAGCCGACGCAATGCGCGTCAGTTCCGGATCCACAGTGGGGCCGCAAACACCCGTCGAACAACACATCGCCGGATCGAAAATTTCTACCTTTTTCATATTCAGCTCTCCTTCAACCTGTGTAGTTTGGTTCTATTAAATAAGACTAGAGTCATCGTACATATGCTTACTCTATTCAAAAATTCGAACAGCTAGATTTGAAAGATTTAACATTCTAATATTGGAGATGAAGCAGAAGGCCATGACTCCTGGGGGATCGCCGGGCAGCCGATATCGCGACGTCCTGTCGCATCGCCTGCATGCCCCACATCCTGTGGCCCTAAAGCAAGGCCTGGAGCGCAATCTCCCCCTCGCGAAACTTCACTTACTCACCAGTTGCAGCGAAATGGCGGATGCGCGCTTCGATATCATCGCGTACCGATTGGAACACTTTCCATTTCTCTTCTTCGGTACCTTGCGCTTTCGCTGGATCCGTAAAGCCCCAGTGGTCGCGTTTTACGTGAGGCGGCGTCATCGGACATTTATCTGCTGCGTCGCCGCAAAGTGTCACCACAAAATCCGCATTGTTTAAAATTTCGGTATCGATGACATCGGATGTTTGATTCGAAATATCGATATTCACTTCATTCATCGCTTTTACCGCGTTCGGGTTCAAGCCATGTGCTTCGATTCCGGCACTCAATACTTGCCACTCGTCGCCTAAAATTTCTTTCCCCCAGCCTTCCGCCATCTGGCTGCGGCATGAATTGCCTGTGCATAAAAAGTACAATGTTTTTTTCGTCATATTGATTAACTCCCTTGTTCCATGAATGGTTTTTAGTATCTCTATGTTTATTCAACGTGATGCCTTTTCCGTATCGACAATTACTCACAACGAATGCGTAATCCCTGCTCCACCAATCTCTCGATGCGCTCATCCTGGCTCGGAATGAATGCCAAGACTTGCATGAGCATATCGTATAATTCACTGTCCTGGTTCAATGAATAGAAAATCCATTGCCCCTTGCGTTTTTCCTTCACTAAACCGAGATCGCGAAGCTTGCGCAAGTGCTGGCTGATCGCCGACTGGCTGACGTTAAAGATTTCCACGAATTCACAGACGCAGCAATCGTTTTTTTCGAGCAATTTGACCATCGACAATCTCGTCTTGTCGCCTAATAGCTTCAGCACCATGCTCGCCTTGTCGATTTCTATTTCGCGCGCTTTTACTTCCATCGGATGATTCCCCCCGCTTCTAAACTTAGGTCTGGTTAAATACTGTTATGCCAAATACAGCATATCAGCATATGCTTATATGTTCAAGCAGTGGTCTGGATGATAAAACATATACAACACGTATTTTTTATAGAAAAAAGGAGCGGCATGTTCCCGCTCCTTACTGGTCGATTCTTTTCTTCATTGATGATGATGCCCTTCCGCCCCAGGTTCATCTTGCCCTTGGCAGCGAATCGAGTCGTCGTGGGGGTGGTCTTCGGTTTCCAATTGCACGGTGACATGACCGATTTTGAGCTCCAACAACGCTTGTTCAATGTCCCTGAGCACTTGTTGACTGCCTTTTAACGAGATATCTTCATTGATGACCACATGTCCCGACATGGCATTTTTTCCGCTGGTGATGCTCCACACATGAAGGTCATGGATGCTTTTCACGGCCGGCAGCGCTTCGATTGTCTGCGCTACTTGTTCCAAGTCGACATTTTTTGGCGTGCCTTCCATCAAAACATGGATCGCTTCTTTCGTCACGCGCCAACCGCTGATCAAAACGAGGATGGCGACGACTACACTCGCCAATGGGTCTGCCCACGCCCATCCGAAGAAAATGATCAAAAGGGCTGCCGTGATTGCACCGACCGACCCGAGCAAATCACTTAAGACATGCATAAAAGCGGCACGGAGGTTCAAGTTTTCTTTCGTATCGCCCCCGCGCATCAAAATCCACGCGACGAGGATATTGACGAGCAAGCCGATGACCGCAATGGCCAGCATCCCAGAAGTCGCAATTTCCGGTGGATCGGAAATCCGGTGGTAGGCTTCATAGAAAATATAAAGCGAAATCAATACGAGCGTTACTCCATTAAAGACTGCCGCTAAAATTTCAAAACGTTTATAGCCGTAAGTCTTCGTCTGGTCGGCCGCTTTTTCTCCGATGGAAAAGGCCAGGTAGCCGACGCCGAGCGAAATGGAGTCGCTCAGCATATGTCCCGCATCCGCGAGCAGCGCAAGGCTGTTCGTCAAGTATCCGCCAATCGCCTCGACCACCATATAACTGGTGATGATCAAAAAGGCGATCAATAATGTTTTTTTATTGCGGCTATGTGAATGATCATGTGATGATTCCATCGCCAACACCTCCGCTGCAGCTTCTTATAATTCTCTTCTCTATCTGTATTCCCGAAATATCGCCAAATATCCTATGGAAAACGAAACAAATATCCAGTCACTAGTCTTCCTAACCATAAAAAAACCGGCTCCCATGGCCGGTTTCATCAATGATTTTCTGAGGCTGTTGTCAGGACGGATTCCAGTGATGCTTCAAAACGCAAATTCATTTCCCGTTTCAACAGATGCAATTTTTGGGCATGCTCTGGTTTCACCCCGGTAATGACCGCATCAATCCCCATGACGCCTAAGGTCTGCACGAGTGATTCCAGGTAACTGACACCCTCTTGCGCCACCGTCCCCATCGCTGTCAAATCGACAACAACTGTTTCAGCTGCGTATTCGTA
The DNA here is from genome assembly GCF_018283455.1 of Planococcus sp. MSAK28401. Classification (NCBI taxonomy): domain Bacteria; kingdom Bacillati; phylum Bacillota; class Bacilli; order Caryophanales; family Caryophanaceae; genus Planococcus; species Planococcus alpniumensis. The sequence continues at coordinate 2,393,789 of NZ_JAAMTH010000001.1, forward strand.
GATTCGCGTCACAATATGCGGGCGGATCGCTTCAACTTTTTTGGCATCCAAATTGCCGAACAACGGAATGAGCACATAGCCTGCCCCGATTGCGATGCATGGTGCGGAGAGTTCGCGAACTTTCTCCAGCAGCGCATCCGATCGTTCTTTTTCCTTGAGCAATTCATAATCCGTTTCTTTCAGGCGCCCCCGCAAGCGAATTAATTGCGCTGTGATCGCAGCCATTTGTTCATCTTTCGGCACCAGTACCAGATTTAGCGAAAAATCGCTGTCCCAACGGTAATAGACGTCTGCCAAGAAAAAGCCGGCCGCTGTGATGAAATTCAATTCGACAGGTTTTTTGCTGCCGCGGGTTTTTAAAAGCCGTTCCGCTTTGGAGCGGCTGCCTTCATCGAGCAAGTCAAAAAATCTCACTGGATTTCCAAAGAGCTGTTCTGCCTCTTGGGAATAGTCGACGACCGTAAAGCTATTGTTCAATTGAAAAGCCGGAAGCGGCCATTCAGCCAGTGGAGAGCGTGTCATCGTTCGACCCCTTTCCTGTGCGGATCCATTCGCGGAGCGCACCGAGTTCCCGGACGACGACCGCTCCTTTTATATGCAAATCCGCAAAGCTCGACAAGGTGACGGCCCTGCCGCCAATGAGGACAGCAGGCTTGGATTCCACTTGTGCAAATGCTTCTGCGTAGGTTTTCAAAACCGGCAAGCGGTGTGCGAGTGCGCCCGACAATGCAACAACATCCGGCTGCCAGTCACGAGTCGATTGGAGTGCTGAATCGAGCGGCAAATTCGGCCCCATATAACGGACTTCGTATCCCTCTTCGCGGAACATCGCAGCGACCATCTTGAGCCCGATATAATGCTCTTCGCCTTCCGGGCCAAAAATCATCGCCTTATTTCGTCCCTCTTTATTTTTATTGCGCAGTTCCGTAGCGGATAAGACAAAATCACAAACGGCGGTTGCCAAATGCTCTTCTGCAACTGAAATCTCATTTTGTTCCCATAATTCCCCGATGCGGTACATCGCCGGCGTCAAAAGTTCGCCGTAAAGCTGTTCATGCGAATGGCTTTCCAGGAAATCCTGGACATATTTCAAAGCTTCCTCTTCCTGTCCTTGCAGGAAAAGATCCGAAAGCTGTGTTGACTCGTTCATTTGATCAGCCCCTTTTATGTGGAGGGAGCTCCAATAACCGGACTGCGCGATCGAGGCAGCCCCGCATGAAATCTCCTTGCGTTGTTTCAGTATAGCGCGGCACAATTTCGATAAGCCGTTGAAAATTATCGATGATGAGCGCAGTTTCGACATTGCGGCTCACGAGCACCGTCTCGAGCCAGATGGCATAATCAAGAAAGGATTGTTCACTCTGCAGCTCCCAGGCCGTTTCAAGGTAATCCAAGTGGTGATGATTGTCTTTGACCGTGTGGGCATAGCCCCGATCTCCGAAACGTTCCCATAAGTTCGGGTACGCTTCGTAAATGCCGTCTGCCGTGACTTCCGCGATTTGCTGTTTTTGCTCCTGGTTCATTCGGCCACCACTTCGTATTGATGGACTTTCGGGACAATGCCCGCGAGTTCCTGATCAGGATAGTTCTTCTCCAAATCATGGATCTCCTTGAACTCCTGGCTCTTGACCCAATTCATATATGCCTGTTTGGATTGCCATTCCAAGTGGACGGTCAATTCATGGCGCTTTTTCGTGTTTTGGATCAGCCGGAATGAAGTGAAGCCTTCCGCCCGGTCAACACGGCGCGATCGTTTTTGATATATTTCAATGACGTCTTGTATTTTGTCTTCCGGTACAATGACGGTCGATGTGACGATGTACATAATTCAGAACCCCTTTGCAACTGACTTTGTATAAGCTGGGCAGGATAAAAGTATACCTCAGCATACCATTTCAGCTTCCGAAATAAAAGCGAGCGCATTTAGGGCATTTACAAGAGTATTTTCAATATTCCGCTTGTGTTTCGAAAGTAATTACCGTATGATGGAAAACATCAACCAACCACAACTATATAAAATGATTCTTATCGAGAGAGATGGAGGGATTTGGCCCTGTGAAGTCTCAGCAACCGGACATTGTCACGGTGCTAATTCCAATAGGTGCAGCCTAGTAGATGAGAAGATAGCATATACGGCAGGGGCTTTCTTCTTAACACAGAAGAAAGCCCCTGCTTTTTGATTTGAAAGGATGAGGATCATGACACAACATAGCTTAGAAACACGCCTGGTACAACTCGGCAACCGCAGCGACCAACGCACAGGAGCGGTTAATCCACCGATTTACCTTTCGACTGCCTACGAACATGAAGGCCTTGGCAAATCCACAGGCTATGATTACACGCGGACGAAAAATCCGACACGCCAGCTTCTTGAAGAGGGAATCGCAAACTTAGAAGGCGGCGACGCAGGCTTTGCGTGCAGCTCTGGAATGGCCGCGATCCAACTGGTCCTCTCCTTGTTCCGCCCGAACGATGAAATTTTGCTTCCTGAAGATATTTACGGCGGCACGTATCGTCTGCTGGAACAATATAAAGAAAAATACCATATCCGTCCCGTATACGATCCCTTCGTCGATCCGAAAACGGCCGAAGCGAAAATCACTGACAACACAAAAGCGATTTTCATTGAAACCCCGACCAACCCGTTGATGCAGGAAATCGATCTGGGATTGTACGCACAACTGGCAAAACGCCACGATCTATTGCTGATTGTCGACAATACCTTTTTGACGCCTTTCCTGCAGCAGCCGCTCACAATCGGCGCTGATATCGTACTCCATAGCGCGACCAAATACATCGGTGGCCATAACGATGTGCTTGCTGGGCTAGTCGCCGCAAAAGGCGAGGATTTATGCGAGCAGCTTTTCAACGCCCATAACTCAGCCGGCGCAGTGCTGTCACCGCTCGATTCCTGGCTGTTGATCCGCGGCTTGAAAACCTTGCCGCTGCGCATGCGCCAACACGAAGCGAACGCTAAAGAACTCGCCCGCTTCCTTGAAACTCAAGAGACCGTGACAGACGTACTATACCCTGGAAAAGGCGGCATGCTGTCGTTCCGCCTGCGCGAAGAACAATGGGTCGGAAAATTCCTCGAGAGCCTGTCGCTCATCACATTCGCCGAGAGCCTCGGTGGTGTGGAAAGTTTCATCACGTATCCTGCGACGCAGACCCATGCCGATATGCCGATTGCAGAACGGACGGCACGAGGCGTCTGTAACCGCCTGCTCCGCTTCTCTGTAGGCGTCGAGCAGGCAGAAGATTTGATCGCTGATTTGTCACAAGCCCTGGCCAAACTGGAAAAGGAGGTCGTTTCCCATGAGTGAACGACGCGAGACGAAATTGATCCATTCAGCAGGCATTGATCCATTAACAGGCGCAGTCAATGTGCCGATCTATTTATCATCGACTTTCCACCAAGAAAGCATCGATTCGTTCGGTCCGTTCGATTATAGCCGCTCCGGCAATCCGACGCGCAAATCACTTGAAGAAACGATCGCCAAACTTGAAGGCGGCGCGCGGGGCTTGGCCTTTTCTTCCGGCATGGCAGCCATCTCATCGGCCTTTATGCTATTGAAAGCCGGCGACCATGTACTGGTCTCAGAAGATGTTTACGGCGGCACTTATCGCTTCATTACGGAGGTGCTGGAAAAATTCAAAGTCGATTATACATTCGTCGATATGACCGACCTCGGCGAAGTGGCCGCAGCGTTCCAGCCGAACACGAAAGTAGTTTACATCGAAACGCCTTCCAATCCCGTCATGAAAATTACCGATATTGAAATGGCTGCGAAACTGGCGAAAGCAAACGACGCCATGACATTCGTCGACAATACCTTCATGACGCCGCTTTACCAAAATCCGCTTGAACTCGGCGCGGATATTGTGCTCCACAGCGCGACGAAGTTCCTCTCCGGCCATAGCGATATCACAGCTGGCCTTGCGGTGACAAAAGATGCTGGCCTCGGCGAACAATTGGCATTTATCCAAAACACATTCGGATCTGTGCTCGGCGCACAGGATTCCTATACATTGATCCAAGGCATCAAAACGCTCGGCGCCCGCACAAAACAATCCGGCGAGACGACCGCACGCATTGCCGAGTATCTGCATAGGCACCCGCTTGTCGAAGAAGTCTATTATCCCGGCTTCTCGTTTCATCCCGGAAACCCTATCCATAAGCGTCAGGCTAGCCACGCAGGTTGTGTGCTGTCATTCCGCCTGGCGGATAAGGACGCCGCCCGCATTCTCGTAGATGCTTTGGAAATTCCTGTGTTCGCCGTCAGCCTCGGTGCGGTCGAATCGATCCTGTCCTATCCGGCCACGATGTCCCATGCCGCCATGCCACCCGCTGAACGTGAAAAGCGCGGCATCACCGATGGGCTTCTGCGCTTCTCCGCAGGGCTTGAGCATCCCGATGACTTGATCAACGATTTCAGCCAGGCACTCGAAAAAATCGCCATTGCCAAAGGGCTCAGCGTCGCTGATTAATTTTGTTCATTCAAAAAGACCGTCCCACTCGTCATCAAGCTAATGAGTCGGACGGTCTTTTTTTCATGCCTTTGCATCATACGCCACTAAACCTAAGAAAGCCTGAATTCCAGGGGGAGGGAATTCAGGCTTTCTTCTATTTATTATAAGACAATCTGCTGGGCAGGCTCTTTGAGCGATACTTTGGCAACGCCCGTTTCTTCGGCAGCCCTTGCGACTGCTTCAGCGACCGCCTGTGCCACACGCGGATCGAACGGCTTCGGTATCACATAATCTTCGTGAAGTTCATGGGTGGCGATCAAGGCGGCGATCGCTTCGACTGCTGCGATTTTCATCGCGTCATTGATGTCACTTGCTTGTACATCAAGGGCGCCGCGGAACAATCCGGGAAACGCCAGCACATTATTGACCTGGTTGGCAAAATCGGAACGTCCTGTCCCGATGACCCGTGCACCGGCAGCTTTCGCAGCATGCGGCAAGATTTCGGGATTCGGGTTCGCCATCGCAAAGATGACCGGATCTTCATTCATCGAACGCACCATGCTTTCCGTCAATGCGCCTTCTGCTGAGACGCCGACAAACACGTCAGCACCAGCGATGACATCCGCCAACTGCCCTTGTTCCATGTGATAATTGCTCATTTCTGCCACTTCCGCCTTGAAGGGATTCATGCCATTCGGGCGCCCGTCGTATATCGCGCCTTTCGTGTCACACATGACGATATGGCCAAACCCGAATTTCGAGAGCAATTTGACGATGGCGATGCCTGCTGCACCGGCGCCGTTGACAACCACTTTCACGTCTTCGATTTCCTTTTCAACCAACTTCAACGAATTGATCAGCCCGGCAAGCGTGACAATCGCGGTGCCGTGCTGGTCATCATGGAACACTGGGATGTTCATCTCCTGTTTTAAGCGCTGTTCCACGACAAAGCAAGTCGGGGCGGCAATGTCTTCCAAATTGACGCCGCCGAAGCCTGGCTCGAGCAATTTGACGGTTCGGATGATTTCTTCGGCATCTGTCGTATCCAGGCAGATCGGGAATGCATCCACACCGGCAAATTCCTTGAACAATAAAGCTTTTCCTTCCATGACCGGAAGCGCTGCTTGCGGGCCGATATTGCCGAGCCCAAGCACGGCGGTGCCGTCTGTAATGACCGCTACCGTATTGCCTTTCATCGTGTAGTCATGCACTTTGCTTGGATCGGCATGAATTTCACGGCACGGCGCAGCGACGCCAGGAGAGTAGGCGAGGCTCAAATCCCTCTCGTTTTCCACAGTCACTTTTGAACGAATCTCCAATTTCCCTTGATGCCTTCTATGCAAGTTCAGCGAATCGTTTTTCAGATCGGTCATTTGCCTCATCTCCCTTTTGATTATAATTGTTTATTATATCCCCTCTTCATTAAATTGAAAGACTTTTCTTATAATTCTGATTAATTTCAGACTTTAGGCTGATAGAGAAAGAGTGAGGTTCCATCACTCTTTTTCCATATCCTGTTTGAGGAAATAGATCAACGCTTCTTCCCGCTTCGCTTGCACAGCTTGAGATTGCGCTTCCGGCCAGTCGTAGAAACCGCTCCCTGTCTTTGCCCCGAGCTCGCCGTTTTCTGCTAGTCCACTCAGTGTGCGTCCCGGTTTCTGGTCCGTCGATAGGTCTTCGAACAGATAATCAGAAATCGCATAAAAAATGTCCAAACCGCCGAGATCTGCCGTCTGAAGCGGACCGGTTACCGGCAAGCGCCTGCCGATGCTATATGTGACAGCTGCATCAATATTTTCTTTCGATGCCACTCCCGCGTCCAGCAAAGCCTGCGCTTCACGGAACAAGGCAAACTGAAGCCGGTTTCCGATAAAGCCCGGTAATTCTTTTTTCAATAGCACCGCTTGTTTGTTCATCCGTTCGATAAGCTCTTTCGTTCGCTGCAAAGTTTGTTCATCGGTCTTCTCTCCGCCGACGATTTCCACGAGTGGAATTAAATGTGCCGGATTCCAGAAATGCGTCAGCACAAAACGTTCAGGATGCTTCATCCCTTCAGCAAGAGCAGTCGGCATCAGCCCTGAGCTATTGCTCGCAATGATTATATCGTTGGCTACAAGTTCCTCCAGCTGCCGATAGAGTTGATGCTTCAGTGCCATGTTTTCCGGGACGGCTTCGATGATGAATTCCGCCTCTTTCACGGCTTCTTCCAAGGAAATTGTGAACGCAACACGTTCCGCTATCTCTTTTTCCTGCTCTTTACTGATCAGTTCATGATCTGTCATAAGGTGTAATTTTGCTTCGAATCCTGCTCTTGCAGATTTTACATCACGTGCGTCGATTCCGAATATTTTAACCGATAACCCGCTCCAGGCCGCTGACAATGCAATCGAATGCCCCATTGTCCCCGCTCCGATAATTGCGATATTCTCCATCTCAATCCTCTCCTTCATGTAATAAAAATATTCCTCTATATAAAGCCAAAAAACCCGCTGCATGAGCGGGCTTATCAGCAATTCCATCTGTTCACTTCACTTTTTCAGCGAGTTTGATTGAGGCAAGTGTAGAAGTGATTGCCAGTTCATCGGGATCATCTAAATTTGCCTGGAATTCACGTTTCACTTCGCCATAGCCTTCGACAAAATAATTCCGGTTGACCGAGCCATCTTCTTCTGCCACGGATTCAAGGACAAAGACATCATTGAAATTTTGGTAAGGTGTCTCTAAGCTTGTGCCGGTTTCAATAACCGTCGCATCTCCGATTTCCTGCCCCTCTTCGATTGGGAATTCAAGATAAGTCGAAATTACTTCCAAAGCTTCCAATTCCTCAAAGCTTGCTGTGTACTCATCATAAAACTCACCTTCTTGTTTGACGAGTTCAATGCGGTCATCGTGCAAACGATAGACTTTGAGTACAACAGTCCCGCCATTATCTTCGTAAGTTGCGACATGATTCGCTTCCATATAATCGGTTTTCAATGTAAACTCTGCAAACTCATTGCCATTTCCCTCAAATCTTGCAGTCGACCCATCTTCTAGAAAATAATCGTACGGATCGACAGCGGCCTCTTCGCTATCATGGCTGTCTCCGCTAGTGTTCTCCGCTGGCGTTTCTTCTGTTGCCGTTTCTTCTGTTGCCGCTTCTTCCTGAGCGGAATCTTCCTGAGGCGCCTCTTCTATAGGTTCCTCTGTCACCGTATCCTGCGTCCCGCAGCCAGCTACCGTAAGCACGAGTGCCAGCCCTCCTAAACCAAGGTGATATTTCATCAACTCTCCTCCTTTTTAAATAATCGTTCTCTAAAAAAAGAATATTCAGTTATTTAAAAACAGAACTGAATGAAATTCCCTTGTTCTATCCAGCTGATTACAGATGGAGTGAATCGTGGTAAATCGGCTTCAGGTGGATGTCGTATTCTTTCCGCACTTCGTTTAGATCGTAAATATGCCCAGGAAGTTCCGGATCTTCAAGCTTTTCGATTTGCTCATGCACCAGATCCGCAAAATAGACGCCGACGGCCACGCCTTTTGGATATTTACTCTTCACTTTAGCCACGAACTCATCCGTCAGTTCTTGATTGAAAGCATGATAAAGCGCTGCGTTCACCACGGTCAAAGAATCTTTCGTCGCATACGAAACGACATAATAATTGCCATAATCGTCTTTCAAAAGATCACGTTCAGCTTTTATATCCATTCTCTTCTCCTCCTTTAAACACTATTACTTTTCCATACCCTTGAGAAGCTTGGCGAAAACAGTTTCACCCGGATCTCTGAAACCATAAAAAAATCACCTGGACGCCTTTTAAAGGCTCACAGGTGATTTCTACTCAATACGCCAGTTGTACCAAATCGCCGAACAGCGAAATGAGCAATAAACTGACCGTTCCAACGGAGATGGCTGCAATCAAGCCGATATAAAACGGCTTCATTCCCATTCCGCGGAATATTTTTAAATTGGTCGATAACCCGACCCCCGCCATCGCGAGGCCGAGCATATATGTCGAGCCGAAGGAACTCCAAAAGCTGTAGAACTCTTCCCAACCTGACGCTCCGAAGATGCCGAACGCCTGGCCGCCTGACGCAAGCGTGGCATCCCCTATAGTGCGGAGAAGCGACAGCAGAAGAAATCCAAGAATGAAGAACGGAAATAGTTTATACCATTTCGGCATGTTTGCTCCGTCCTGCCCTTCACTCCGGAAGAATAAATATGCGATAAGCGGGATGACGGCGATGATGAACAAATTGCGCGTCAATTTCGTAATGGTCGCCACATCAAGTGCAAGCGTTGAATTATACATCTGTTCGTACATTAAGGCTGCACCCGTCACTTGCGCTGTGTCATGTATGGCAGTACCAAGAAATAGCCCGGCTTTAATTGGCTCATCTGCAAAAAAGAAATGGGCGAGATATGGATAAAACAACATGCCCACTAGCCCGAAAACCGTAATATTGGCGATGGCATACGATATTTCATTTTCTTTTGCGCGGATTACAGGCGCTGTGGCCATAATAGCAGTCACGCCGCATATTCCTGTTCCATTCGCGATCAGTGCCCCAAGCCGGTTGGACTGGCCGAAAAGTTTCGTGAAGAATAAAGTGACGCCGATGCCGACGGTGATGCAAGCTATGATGAGCGGCATGCCCCAGGCACCGAGCGTCAAAGCTTCCGTTAAGCTCAAGCGCAGGCCAAGCAGGATAATGCCCAAACGCAATGCGTATTTGACCGCAAAACCGATACCGCTAATGAAGATTTCCGGCAAGCCGGTGGTATTGCGGATAATGATGCCGATCAGGATCGCCACAAAAATCCCGGATACCGGGCTTTGCCCGCCTTCCGGCAATAGACCGGTCGCACCGAGTGCAGCGCCGATCAAATCCGCTCCATAAATTCCTGCCCATATAACCAACAGACAAAGGGCCAGGCCTGGAAGCAGCCTGACCATTCGCTGTTTTTTTGTGTTTTCATTCACGCTCATCTGCTCCTTGCGAACTGTCTTTTGATTTCGTACTAATCGTACCACCAAAATGCAGCTTCGTCTAAGAACGGCATTTAGCCCAATATTTTTTCAAGCAGCTGGATGATGCGTTGTTGCTGTTCCGGTTGCAAGTCTGATCCCGAAGGCAAGCAAAGACCTTCTGCAAACAATTTTTCACTGACAGCCGTCTTGCCATGCGGGTTATGTGAATAGAACTTGCAGCCTGCAAATAAAGGCTGCAGATGGAGTGGCTTCCAGACACGGCGTGATTCGATATTTTGTGATTCCAGCCATTCACGGATGTAATCAGGCGATCGGTCGGTTCGAGACGGATCGAGCAGCAGGACTGTCAGCCAGCGGTTCGAGCGGGTGCCTTCAAGTTCGGGCTGAAATTTTACTGCTTCGTATTTGCCGAGCGCTAAAAAATAGCGGTTGAAGACAGCTCTGCGGGCCGAAACGCGCAGCTCGATCGCTTCGAGTTGCGCACGCCCGATTCCTGCCAGCACATTGCTCATCCGGTAATTATAGCCGACCCGGCTATGTTCATAGAACGGCGCATCGTCTTTCGCCTGCGAGGCGAGAAATCTCGCTTGCGCTACGCCTTTGCGGTCGTTCGACATCAGCATGCCGCCTCCGGACGTCGTGATGATCTTATTGCCATTGAATGAATAAATGCCGTATGTTCCGAGACTGCCGGTTTTTTTCCCTTTATAGGTGGATCCGAGCGATTCCGCTGCGTCTTCGATGATCGGTACCCCATAATGATCGCAAAGGGCAGTGAGTTCATCCATGCGGGCGCTTTGTCCGTAAATATGTACAATGATCACCGCTTTTGGAAGTTTGCCCTCTTGTTCTGCCGCTGCGAATGCTTTTTGCAGCGCCCACGGAGACATATTCCACGTTTCTTCTTCCGAATCGATAAATACGGGCTCCGCCCCAGCGTAGAGGATCGGATTGGCACTTGCCACAAACGTCAAACTCGAACAGAATACACGGTCTCCTTTTCCGATCCCCAGCAACTGCAGCGCCAAATGAATCGCGGCAGTCCCTGAAGATAAAGCAGCTGCTGCCTGTGTCGTGGCATACGCTGCCATCTCCGCTTCGAACTGGTTGACATTCCCTCCCATTGGCGCAATCCAGTTGGACTCGAACGCTTCGCTGATATACTTCTGCTCATTCCCTGTCATGTGCGGGGCAGAAAGAAAAATCCTATCGCTTGTTTCTTTTACCGGAACTGGAAACGGCACAACCGATGCTCCTGTATCCTGTCGAATGTTCATGTACAACAGCCTCCTCTTATTCATCAGCATGTTCAGTCCATGCCGTAATCGTTTTGGCAATTTTTGGGAAATTGCAGATTATTGATAATCAATCCGGCAGACCCTATTTCTTCTGCCTGTTTATTCGAGCGGCCTCTCACCGTAAAACTCATGTCTTCGCCGAATATGCCGGCCATTTCCTGGACAATGTCTTGCTCAAGTTTTTTAGAGACCATTTCGGTTCCGCTAAGCCAGATTTCAATTGCATCTACTGAATTTTGGATAAATTGCATCGAAGGCGCTGCTTGCTGGAATTTCTCCTGCACAGTCGCCAAATACAAACTGGTCACCCGGCCCCTGCTCCTGGATTGCAAAAAAGCAGAGATTGGCTGAAGTGGCTTGCGGACCACCGGATGAACGCTCCCGCATGGGCAAGGGCAATCTACTGGCATCCACTGATCTTTAATCTTTAGCCGGATCAGTGGCGTCCCTTTTGTATGGAAGCGGGTCAAGAGTACTTCGCCTTGCTCTGTAAACTCCATCACCCCTGTCCGCATATTGAAATGCAGATTCCCAGCTGCGCATTCCGAGAGAAATGGTGAGCGTTCGGTTTTCATGGTCCACAGGCGGACAGAACAGCCGAACGCGCTCTCGATTTCCAATCGCTCGCTGTCCGACAATATCTCCGTTTCCACAAAAATGGCAATGGGCTGAAAATCCAGCAACAAGCGATGATCGTTGATGAAACGGGCAAGCGTGAGAATCGCTTCAGATAAACCGTCGACAAAATCAGGACGGAAACCATTCAGGTTGCGCACCACTGCCGAAAGATACGGCTCCGTGCAATGATGAGCTGAATACAGCCGCTGATTGAGATAATAAATATCACGCCAGAACGCCCCTTGTGTTTGGCCGCGTGGAACAAAATCACCTTGGTAGAATGTCGCACGTTTCATCTCCAAGTTGATCGCGCCATGCTGCTTTTTGAAATGGTCAACTGCTGCCGTTTGTTTTTGCAGATCCAAATTGGTCAGCCATAAACGGGGCAACGGGCCTTCTCCTGAAGTTTTGTGTACTACTTTTTTATTCGCAGTAAATTTCATGCGGATTTCGTTAATCCGTTCATTGAAAAGTTCTTCTTCGATGAATGGAAGCTGCCGCAAATCGCTGGCAACTCGAATATCAGCCAAATTACTCCCATACAGTTCCTGATAAAATGCACTATGCTCGGCGGAATGGCGGAGCAGCGAGCGCAGTTCCAGGTCCTGGTAGCGCTCTTCTGACTGTCGGTCATTCTCGTTCATGCCAGAAAGTTGATGGAGAAAGCGGTAATAGCCCATTCCGTATCGTTTTCGTGAATTGGCGTATTCGCGGAAACTGAGCAGCAGATTTTGGAGGTAAACAGGAGAATTCCCATACAGTTCCGTTGATAGCAGTTTCACTTGGCATCCCCCCTGCGCTTGTAGGAAGCAACTTTAATCAGGCCAATCCTCCTTCGATTTTCCATTCTTCTTGCCATACCGGTTCTTTCGTTTTTTCTTCTTTCGGCCGATTCGCGAGTTTCAATAAGGTATCGCGGATATCCTGTTCTTCCATTTCAGGAAGCTTCTTCAAAATTCGGCTGATTTCAACTTGGCTGATCGGAGTGGCTTTTCCGATATGGATTTTTGCAAACACTTTTTCCGATTGGATCTCACTCGGATCCAGCAGTTCTTCATAGAGCTTTTCACCAGGTCGCATGCCCGTGTACTTGATTTGGATTTCATCCTCTTCAAAGCCGGATAAGCGGATCATATTGCGTGCCAAGTCGACGATTTTTACCGGTTCTCCCATATCCAATACGAACACTTCACCGCCTGAGGCAAGCATGCCAGCCTGGATCACCAGTCGAGATGCTTCCGGAATCGTCATGAAATAGCGGGTCATTTTCGGGTCGGTGATGGTGACTGGGCCGCCTTTAGCGATTTGTTCGCGGAATAGCGGTACGACACTGCCTCTCGACCCGAGGACATTGCCGAAACGCACTGCAGCAAATGTGGTATCGGAAGACACCGCTAAGTTTTGGACGATCATTTCCGCGAAGCGCTTGGAGGCTCCCATAATATTCGGCGGATTGACAGCTTTATCGGTAGAAATCATAACGAAGTTGCCAACCCCGTGGCGATCTGCCGCTTCTGCGACATTCTTTGTCCCGAAAATGTTATTTTTCACCGCTTCAAGCGGATTTGCTTCCATCAAAGGCACGTGCTTATGGGCAGCTGCATGATAAATGATATCCGGCTTGTATTTGCCGACCATTTCGAAGATCCGTTCGCGGTCCTGGATATCGGCGATGATCGGGACGATATCGATTTCTTTCGGCACTTTCGCCCGCAACTCACGGTCGATTGTGTAAATCGAGTTCTCGCCATGGCCGAGCAATAGGAGTCGTGCAGGTTTAAATACACTGATCTGTCGGCAGATTTCCGAACCGATCGATCCGCCGGCGCCGGTGACCATGATGCTCTTGCCTGCAACCTTTTCCGTTAAAGCTTCCATATCGAGCCGGACCTCTTCGCGGCCGAGAAGATCCTCGATTTTCACGTCCCGGATATCGCTGACTTTGACCTTCCCGACCATCAAATCTTCAATTCGCGGAATGGTCTGTACTTTAATGCCGGTTTCAATGCATAGTTTTGTCACTTCCGCCATTTCCCTTTTCGACAGTGATGGAATGGCGATGACAATTTGGTCAATCTCGTTGTGGACAGCTAAGCGCGGAATTTCTGAAATCGGCCCCGCCACTCCTAATCCAAAAATTTCCAACCCCCATTTTGTACGGTCATCATCGATGAAAAGAATCGGCTTTCTGCCCCATTGTGGATTCTGCTTCATCTGCCGGACGATCATGCGGCCAGCTTCCCCAGCCCCGACAACAATCGTTCGGCTCAATTGGCCTTCACTTTTGCGCGGCTCGCGTTCATGATAAAGCCGGAATGAAAAGCGCGATGCCCCAAGAAATAGAATGAGGAACATCCATGTCAGCGCCAGGATCCGTACGAACACCCCGCCCGTTTGGATATATTGCATGACCGTCGCCACGAACATTGTCAAAGTGACTGCTTTAACGATTGATTTCAATTCATGGACCGAAGCATAAGCCCATACTTTCCGGTAAAGCCCGTAATGCCAGGCAAAAGAATGATGGGCAATAAACAAAGTGATTGTCATGAGCAATAGCAGCCGGTTCGACATGATGTTGTCGAATGGCAGCAAAAACAAATAACAGAGATACGTGGCTGAGAGGATGATCAGCGAGTCGATTATGAACAATGATGTATAGCGTTTTGTAATCGTCATGTCATTAGCTCCTTCACATCGCGCAGGCAACGCTTATTAATTGTAGTCATGGCTGTAATAATGGTCCTTGCTGAGTTTGTAGTTATTCATCACGACTCCAACGATATAGGCTCTAGAAGTCGCTAAACTGTCGCGCGCCTTAATTGCGCTTTGCTTTTCGGTTTTCCCAGTATTGACGATGAGCACTGTACCGTCGCATTTATTCGCGAGGATTTTGGAATCTGTCACGGACAGGATTGGCGGTGAATCGAAAATGATCAAATCGTAGCGTTCCTTCATCTCAATGACCAATTGATCCAGCATCGGCGAATCCAGCAGTTCTGCCGGGTTGTGTGGAATCTGCCCTGATGTCAACAGTTCCAGTCCGCGAATGCCGCTGTCGCGGACACTTTGCTCAAGCTCCCCTTTTCCGACCAACAAATTCGACAAGCCAATATGATTGTTCAAATTGAAGGTATGGTGCAGTGTCGGTTTTCGCATATCGGCATCGACCAGCAGCACCTTTTTTCCGGATTCAGCAAAAACGATCGCCATATTGGCTGAAGTCGTCGATTTCCCTTCTTCTTTCGAAGCGGAAGTGAACAATAAAGTTTTCATTTCATTCCCAGGCAAGGAAAAATTGATGGTCGTGCGAATTGTGCGATATTGTTCGCTGATCACCGAGTTCGGCTTAGTACGTGCTACCAACTTTCGGGCGAGCGGCCGTTTTGACGCTGTCTGATTCAACATTCTCATCCAACTCCATTCTGTCAGTATGTTTCGATGGTTTATCGATTCTGTCCAAGTCGCCGACCGGGCTCACTACGCCAAGCACTTGCAGGCCAAGCAATTCATCGATATCTTCTTCCGTACGAACTGTCGTGTTCAATTGATCGAGGACGATCGCCAGGCCTGTGCCAAGCATGAAGCCGATAATCGCGCCCACTGCCATATTGAACAGAGGATCCGGCTTGACTGGCTCAGGGCTCGCTGGCATCGTCGCTGGCGCCAGGATGCTGACATTGTCGACACGCATCAAATTGCGGATCTCCTGTTCAAATACTTTGGCGGTCGTATTGGCAATCAACACCGCCTGCTGCATCGATCCATCTTCAACTTCCAGCGTCACGACTTGTGAATCTTCAATGCTCGACACTTCGATCCGCTCATTCAATGATTGCACCGTTTCGTCTAATCCAAGCTCATCGATGACTTCTGTCAAAATCGCCGGGCTCTTAATGATGACGTTATAGGTGCTGATCAATTGCAGGTTCGTATCGATGTCTTGCATGCTGAATTCCTGGGCATTTGCTGGTGCTTTATTAACCAGGATCTGTGTCGATGCCTGGTAGACTGGTTTCATCCATAAATAACTGACAGCTGCCGCAATGGCGACGAAAGCGACCGTCATCGCAATGATGAGCGGCAGGCGTTTCTTCAGGTTCTTGAAAAACTCTTTCATATTGAATGTACTTTCCATGTCTTCACCTCATATCCCCATATACGGGGTGATTTTGCTTGTTCAATGGAGCTGTTTTTCTGCAAAGCGCCCGATGATCCATAGACGCATCGCCTTTCCGTTATGTGCATTCAACATGAGGATGATCCACAACACCAAGCCAATCGGCATCAATAGAACTTCGGCCACCCATCCTGTCATCGGCATCATGCCGGCTGCTGTAAACAATGTGAAAAAAAGAATCGAGACGTATACAGACTGGAAAGCGTGGTAACGGACGAAACGATTTTCCCGCTCAACAATCAGCAGGATGAACCCTGAGAAAAATCCAAGCAAATACGCAAGCGATCCTGCAACATTTTCCGAAAGGCCCAGCCCAGTGATGGGAGGCTGTGTACTCGGCGCTTCCCGGCTCTGCTTAAAGACGGTCTGCTTCTCAAAACTGATAGGCGGTTCATTCGTCATTTTGATTTTGTTTTCAATCATCTGCTTTTCCTCCTTGAGATCTGTCTTCCTATCTATTACGACCCATACTAAAGAGAGCAGGTTAAAACAAAGTTAAATAGTTTCACTAGTTTTATTTATCTAATAAATTAATTTCCGGTGGCGCTTTTGTCCTGCTCGCATGCAAAAAGACCCGCAAAATTTCAGCAAATAAAAAAACCGACCGCTTTTGCCTGTTTGGCAAAAACGATCGGCCTTCCCATTTTCAATTCGTGAACTTATAACCGAATCCACGGACGGTCTGGATATAGCGCGGGGTGGCAGGATCGTTCTCCACTTTCCGCCGCAGATTGCTGATGTGGACCTTGACGGTTTGGACGTCGCCTTCCGAATAATAACCCCATACCTGGTCGTATAATTGTTCGGCTGTCCAGACGCGGTTCGGTGTTTGGGCCATCAAGAGCAATAATTGAAATTCTTTATGGTAGAGTTTCACCGGTTTGCCTTTCACATACAGTTCGCGTGAATCGACATGGATATGGAGATCCCCAAATTTCAGGATCGACAGTTTGTCCTCCTCCCCACTCTTCCAACCGTTGCGGCGCAGGATCGCTTTGACGCGCGCTTCCAATTCCGTAAAATCGAACGGCTTGGTAATGTAATCATCGCCGCCCACTTCCAGCCCTTGAATTTTATAGGCTAGTTCTTTTCGGTAACTGACGAAAAGGATCGGTGTCTTGGTGCGTATTCGGATTTTCTCGCATAATTCCAAGCCGCTCATGCCAGGCATCTCGATATCCAGCAAGATCAAGTCCGGGTTTTCTTTCGACAGCACATCCATCGCCTCATAGCCATCTTCGGCCTCGATGATTTTATAGCCTTTTTTCACCAAGAACAAACGCATCAACTCGCGGATGCCGTCTTCGTCTTCAACAATCAATACAGTCGCACTGTTCATGAAGATCCCTCCCATGTGTTAGTATCTCAAGGGCAGGGCAATGATGAATGTGCTGCCTGCGCCTTCTTCGCTTTCCGCCCAGATTTCGCCTTTATGCGATTGGATGATTTCTTTGGCAATCGCAAGGCCGAGCCCGCTTCCTTTATAATGGATCGATTCATCGATTTTGAAGAACCGGTCGAAGATATGCGGCAATGCTTCTTTTTGGATGCCGCACCCATTATCTTCTACACGGATGATCAATTCGCCATCCGCTTCCGTTTCATCCAGTACATTTGCGCTTTCCCGGATGGATGCAGACAAGGTGATGCGCCCTTCTTCCGGCGACGTGTGCTTGACCGCATTCCACAACAAGTTGGAGAAGACTTGATCGACACGGTCCACATCGACCAAAAGCTGCCAATCCGCTGGCTGTTCTTTTCCATTCGGCCCTTCAAACCGGAAGCGCCTGCCGCTTTGTACAAGGTCCGCTTCCATGGAGGCCGCAATCCGCTCCAGCCACTCTTTCAACTTCAGTTCCTCGAAACGCAGCGTCATATTCCCGGATTTGTATTTCGACAGTTCCACCAAATCTTCCGTCAAGCGCTCCAGCAATAGCAACTTTTTGTGAATCATATCCAAATAGCGTGGATTATTCTCTTCAATCAAACTTTCTTTCACCGCTTGTATATAGCTGTGGATCAAGGTAATCGGCGTGCCCAGTTCATGTGAAATCGCCGAGAGCATCTCATTGCGTGATTTTTCGACTTCCTGGATTTCGTCATTCACCGTCAACAAGTTCATATTGGTGATTTCCAAAGCCATCGTCCGCTCTTTGACATTGCGTTCAAGGAAGAAATTCAAATTGGTGATTTCCTGTGTCATGCTGCGAAGCGTGGCAAGCGTTTCGACCCTCATGAGAAACTCTTCGACATCGCATGGTTTCACCAAATAATCGTTGGCCCCTGCACTGAACGCATTGGTCTTTTCCTTGACTCCTTCTTTATCTGATAGCATCAAAATCGGTAATTCCGTTAATGTCGCATTGAGCCGGATGCGGCGGCACAATTCGTCCCCCGCCATATCCGGAAGCTCATCGTCGAGAATGACCAAATCCGCCTGCCGGTTCTCCAAATGCACAAGAGCTTCTTCGCCGCAACTGACGCCTTCCGCTTTATAGCCTTCTCCTTTAAGTTGATGGACCAGCATCAGCCGGTTGACTTCTTCCGCTTCAACAACAAGGATGCGCAAGCCTTTTTTGACGTTCTTTTCTTTGACCAGCGAGTCTGCCAGCTGCGAAGCTGTCAGTTCCCTGATTTCTGTCGGCGACACAGTTTCCAGTTCCTGTTCTTCTGTAAGCGGCAGCGTGAAGGTAAAGGAAGAGCCTTTGCCAATGGCCGATTCTGCCTTCAGCCAGCCACCCTGCATTTCCACCAGCCTTTTGGTGATTTTCAGGCCCATCCCGATGCCCAGATGAGGGGTTGTCGAAGTGCCGATCGGGTCAAACAAGCTATCCAGCTGCTGTTCTTCCATCCCGCTTCCCGTATCTTTGACCGTGATGGCGACTTGTTTTTTAATGATTTTTGCAGAAATCGTAATATCGCCGCTTTCCGTATGCTCCACCGCATTTCCCACAAGATTGTAGAGCACTTGGCGCACCCGTTCCGGATCGGCGATTGCTTCCGGGAAATCAGCGGGGATTGTATGTTTCAAGTTGACTTCACTCGATTTCAGTAAAGGGGTGCATAAGCGGATGACTGAATCCGCTATGGCTGGAAGTTTCACTTTTTCCAGATGCAAAGACAGCATATGATGTTTCGACCCTGAAAAATCCAATGTTTCATTGATCATCCGCGCCAGCTTTTTGCCGCTTTCAGAAATCGTCTCCAATTGCTGGATAACGGAATGGGGCATTTTGCTATAGGCGGATTCCTGAAGAGATTCCGCAATTCCGACCATCCCATACAGCGGAGTCCGCAAGCTATGTGAAGTAATGGCGAGCAATTCATCTTTGCGTTCATTGACTTGCCGGAGCCTTTCGATTTCAATGCGCTGCCGTTCAGTAGAATTGCGCTCACGCTGGAGCCTTTCCTGCTCCCTGATTTTCTCTTTATCCCGGAGCGCTAATGCAGCGAACAGGACCGCAAAGATACCTAAAAAGAAAATCAAACCCTGAGCTGCTATCGTAATCGGCAAGATTCCCGAGACATAAAAGGCATTCAAAGCAGCCGAAACTGAAAAGAATATTAATGATACCGAATAATAACGGGCATGCACCAATCCCCTTTTCATGCCATAAGCCGCCAATAATAAGCTAACAGCCAATGTAGAGCTGAGTGCCAGCACGAGCAAGAGCCTCGCCCATTCGAGCGAAATGAATAAAGTAGTCAAAACCACTGCATTGAATATGAGCAGCGACTTGATCATGCGGTCCGTTTCAGGCAAATGGCGTTTCGTATTCAATAAGCCTTCCGTCAGCAGCGTCACCGACAGTGCTGACAGCCCGACCATGAAGAACACGCTATGCCCGTTCCACAAATCCAGTTCTGGCCAAATCACATCCAAACTCAAGCCGGCTGCAGAAGAAAAAAGGAAGAACGCCGTGATGGCATAAATGACGAAATACAAGTAGGCGCGCTGCCGGATTACAGTAAAGCGGTGAATATAATAGAGCAAAAACATTAACCCGAGCCCGCCAAGTACACCGACAAACGCGACCTGCTCCCTGGTCTGGCTCTCAAATGCTTCCCGATCCCAAACGGTCACCGGCAGTTGAATCGGCGCAGAAGATTCAACACGCATCCAGTAAACGATCGATTCACCTGGAGGCGGTGCTATCGGAAAAACTGCCGTTCTGTGGATGATCTCCGCCTCAACTTCCTGGCCTGCCTGCTCCACTGTGAATCCGCCTTCGCCGTCAGCTGTATAGAGGCTCACTTCGTCGACGCTCGAAGACCCTAGTTCAAGAAGCCATTCCGTGTTTGTTTGTGCCTCGTTTTCCACTTCAAGCATGAGCCAGTAAACCGATGAGCTAAACCCGATATTCAACGGTGTATTGCCAGCGGGCATGAAGTTCCAAAGATATGGCGGTTGTTCAATATCCGTGATTTGCAAACTGCCTGATTCGTCTTCAAAAACAGAAAGCCGGCTGCCCGCTGCAATTTTTTCTTTCCCATCATCCAGCAAGAGCTGGCGCCCAGAATCCGCCGATATGTTCATGCCACCCCAGAAGATTGCCCCACAGCATATAAGGAAAAAGAATAGAGCTGAGCTTATGTTCCTGTTGAACTTACTCATGGCATCGCACCTCTTTTTTCCAAATTATCAGATATTTAAGTTTTCGACCTTTTCTTTGCAATTAAAAAGAATAAGAACAAAGAATAATCATTATACCTAAGCCTAAAGATTTACTTTGATAATTATAAATACATTTTATGTATATTAAATAGGTTTATTGATTTAACAGAATTATATCATTTATCACAGGAAAAGAAAACCATTTTAATTTCCGAATATTCAAATATACATTTCGGACTACATTAACTCTCATATTTTCTTAAATCGCATCTAAAGTATCAAAATACTTGGCATAGTCAATCCAATTGGCTACATCAGCTCAACTTGCAAGCATTCTATAAGCCAAGCTCATCTACATCCGCTATAATGAAATCAGTTTCATGCACTTGAACTAATTTTTCGTTCATTTCCTGACCGGACTGCAATTAGGAGGGACTATTGTGTGCTTAATCAATTTGCAATTCCAGCAGCATCCCCGCTATAAGTTAATCGTCGCCGCAAACCGCGATGAATTTTACGGACGCCCCGCCGCACCGGCCCATTTCTGGGAAGATTCGCCGGGAATTCTCGCCGGCCGAGATCTGAGCCAGATGGGTACTTGGCTCGGTGTCCATAAATCGGGGCGTTTCGCCGCGCTGACCAATTACCGGGATCCTGAACATATGGCAGCCGGCGCCAAATCACGCGGCGAGCTGGTCACCCAATTCCTCGATGGCCAAATCTCTCCGGAAGATTATTTGCGGGCGATCGATGACCAGGACTATGCTGGATTCAATTTAATCGCAGGCGATGCCGAAGGACTGTATTATTACAATAATATTCACGGCGAACCGGTGAAAGTTCCGCCGGGCACGCACGGGTTAAGCAATCATTTCCTGAACACGCCTTGGCCAAAAGTCGAACGCGGAAAAGAAAAGCTCGAAGCCTATGTATCGGTGAATGAACAATTGGAACTCGACCGCCTGTTTGAAATTCTAGCGGATGCGGAACAAGCGCCCGACCACCTCCTCCCACAAACCGGCGTCGGCCTGGATTTGGAGCGTGCTTTGTCGCCAATGTTCATCAAAATGCCCGACTATGGCACACGCTCAGCCACGGTATTGCTCATCGATCATGACGGGCTAGTCACTTTCGCTGAGCGAAGCTACGAAAATGGCGAGTTTCAGGAAGACCGTAAATACGAATTCCGGATTTCCTGAAGCAACAGATGGCTTAACAATCCATCTCGGCACTTTTACCTTTTTGCCCATGAGCGACTTCATACACCTAATCCATCCCTAAGAGACCAATCTTCATTTAAAAAACGAACGACCCCAAGCGGATTGCCCGCTTGGGGTCGTTCGTTTTTTATGCAAAATCGACGCCCATGCTTTCGAACAAGCGCTTATATTCAGGATACCAGCGCTCCCATTCAGACGTGCGCTCAATTCCGCGGCCATCCAAGATCGCTTCCATAATATCCAAGGCCACGTGCCAACCAGCCACGTCTTTCGGGGTTTGGCCGGTAATGTCAGGCAAAGTCTCGACCATTTTCACTCTCGTTCCCTGGCCATCCGGGCCAAGTTCAAAATGCACATGGTCGTCTCCCCATTCAAAAGCTAGAACCTCGCCTTTTTTATAGTCAGTAATGGGAAATTCTTTCTTTTTCCCATGCCCCATGTCCAGCGTCAAATGGCCATCTTCGCCTTCCTTCTCTACTTGAAGACCTGAAAACCAGCGATGGATTTTGTGGTTGTCTGTCAGCATTGCCCACACTTGCTCAGGGGAGTGCTCAAAATATCTGTCGAATGTAGCGTTGTAGCCGGTAGGATTTTTGGTGATTTCTGCTGTCATTGAAATTCCTCCTCCACTCGTCTTTACCAATAGTATACCCAAGTTCCGTGTGTTTTCTACGTAAATCGGGTATATTGTGCGGGAGGAGCTGAAAACGATGAAATTAGGATATGCATGCATGAACACCGAGCTGAAAACGGTTTTTCGCACATTGCGTCTAGCCACAGCTGAAAAAGAAGGCGTCGAAAAAATTAAAGAATTGACAATCCAAAATATGGAAACTACTTTAGAAGTCATTCGCTGGAATTTGGAGCAAGGCATTCTTTTTTACCGCGCCTCCAGTTCCATCGTCCCGTTATCAACACATCCGATTAATGATTGGCGCTGGTGGGAAGATGAAGATTTCCTGGCGATAGCTGGAGAGATTCGCCGGTTGGTCAATGAGCATGGAATCCGGGTTTCTGTACATCCCGGGCAGTATACGGTCTTGAATTCGCCTAAGCCCGAAGTAGTCCGGAAATCGATCGAAGACCTTGAATATCACGACAAACTGATTCAATTGCTTGGTGGAACAGATATCATCTTGCACACAGGCGGTGCATATGGCGATAAAGAAACTGCCAAACAGCGTTTCGCAGAAAATTATTTGAAGTTATCCGATAGCATTCGGCAGCGGCTAAGGCTTGAAAACGACGACAAAACATTTACATTGCGCGATGTGCTCGATGTACACGCCATGTGCCATGTGCCAATTTGTTTCGACATCCACCATCATAACTGCAATAATGACGGAGAGCCGGTCGATTTCTCGGAAATTCTGGCTACTTGGGAAGGATACGGCCGCCCTAAAGTCCACATCAGTACTGGCCGCGAAGGATTTACTGATCTGCGCCATCACGACCTGATTTCGGAAGAAGATTTCAGTGAATTGCTGAAGCTCGTGGAAGGCTATGAAGTCGATATCATGTTTGAGGCAAAGCTAAAAGAACAAGCAGTCTTGCCATTTCTCCATAAACTCCAAAACCAATAGAAAAACCGCCTGGGCAGCCGTCAATTAGCTATCCAGGCGGTTTTCTATTTATTCGGCAGTTTCGGGAATTCTAATGTAAACTTGGTGCCTTTGCCGACTTCTGATTCGACGGTAATTTCCCCGCCCATTTGATTGAGTATGCTGTAAGTGACCATGAGCCCAAGCCCTGTCCCTTTTGACTTATTGGAAAAATACGGTTCTCCCAGTCGCTTGACCTGCTCTTTTGTCATGCCCACCCCTTCGTCCTGGATGTGCACACAAACCGTTGGGGCAGAAGTTTCAAGCTCGACCTGCAGCTTTCCGCCTTCTGGCATCGCTTCAATGCCGTTTCGGATAATGTTCACTAAAGCCTGATGGAGCTTTTGGGAATCACCCAAAATCGGGCTGGATGCGTCAGCACCCTGCACTAAAATCTCAACATTCCTGGCATTGGCATAAGGCGTCATGATTTTGATGACATGGGATAATTCAAGTTCCACTTCGATGCGCTTCATTTCACCATAAACCGGTTTTGCATAGATCAAGTAGTCGTCGATTAAGTCTTCGGCTACTTTGATTTCTTCTAGAATAGTCTGCTGGAACTCCAATTGTTTCGCCCGCGGATATTCATATTCCTGAAGCAGCTGGACAAATCCTTTTACGCTTTGCAGCGGATTGCGCAGCTCATGAGACACGGCCGCAGCGAAATGGCTAACCGTCTCCATCTTTTCATGGCGCATGAGCGAATTATATAAATACTCCTGTTTTTGCAAATGCTCGATGAGCAAAGCAGTCAATATAATGATGCCGCCTTGATTGAGCATGAGCATGAGCCAAATTCCAATGAGGTTGTGGATCGGATCCCCGAAGAAAAAATAGCCTGCAAACATATTGAATAACAGCGACACAATCGAAATAGAGAAAACAAGTGCAGCTTTCCACCAGCGATTGACTTTTCGGTAAAGCGGCCCAAGGAAAGGCACGCCTGCCGCCACTAACAGCTGGTTCAAGATGGCAATATACATGCCGTCCCCGCCAATGGCTAT
The DNA here is from genome assembly GCF_018283455.1 of Planococcus sp. MSAK28401. Classification (NCBI taxonomy): domain Bacteria; kingdom Bacillati; phylum Bacillota; class Bacilli; order Caryophanales; family Caryophanaceae; genus Planococcus; species Planococcus alpniumensis. The sequence continues at coordinate 2,417,774 of NZ_JAAMTH010000001.1, forward strand.
GCGCCCCACAGCCGATACCACGAACAACACTGCACTGACTAGCGGCCCACCGTATAACGCACCGACAATCATTGGTACTTGCCGGAGATCGAATATATAATCTTCTGTGAGAAATTGATATGGAAACACCATGCACAGGATGATGGAAATGGAAAACATGACTGTCATGGTAATCCGGTGGCTGACGAAGAAGTTTCGCTGCCCGGCTGTCGCAAACATCTGGTAGAGGATAATCGGAAAAATGATGAAGAAAATATTATTGATCATGCCCGTCATCATCGCTTCCATGGGTGCACCTCCCTTTACCGTTTCAGATTACTATTATACCGATAACTCCCCCTCTCCTTCCAGCTATTTTTAGCGATCTTTATACGGATGGTCAATTGCCGCCCTTATCTTCGTCAAGGTCCGCTCCCTGCGCTTCTTCATACCAGATAAAGTGACCCCATAATGTTTTTGCAATTCTGTCAGACTGTAGCCATCTATATACATCTCCTGGAGCAACCGCCGTTCTTTCTGGCTCAATAAAGCCGCATCCAGCCAATCCGGCAATTTTTCAGCTACCCACTCTATCGCTTCTTCTTCCTCAAGGAATAAATCGGAGTTTTTGACCTTCTTGCCTCCTTTTTGGCGCCTTGTCAATTCGTCTTTCATGGCGCCTTTGATGCTGCGATAGGCAAACGGCGCAAAATGGCCGATTTCCGGATCATGTTTTTCCCACGCTTGCCACAGCGCGATAAATCCAAGCTGGCGGAATGCGTCATAATCGGTATAGATATTCAATTTGCGGATAAGCGAGGAGATCATCGGTGCGTACTGTTCGGCCACTTCCGTAAAAGCTTCCATCTTCTTTTCCTTCTGGACATCCTGTTTATTCCCGGGTGAGTACAGCTTATGAGAGCTTCCTTTTTTAGTACAGATTAGAATGTGAATAGTAATGCTTTTAATTTGGATAATAAAACCATTTTATAATACTTAAGTTTTTAATAAATTCCATAATAATTACAATTATATGTATATTACTATTGATTCATTAAAAGAGAAATGATACGATTTTCATACAAACCAAAGGAGAGACACGGAATGAAAAATTGTGGCGATTTACAGGTTGATCGGGACGTCTTATTTCTCGAATCATGGTACGAGACAGGAAGGCGTTCACGCATCACTACTACATACGGCGTCTTCTATTCGCCCGACGCGCCGCTAACTTTGATCGATAAAGCATCTATGTTGTTCGCTTTCCCTAACGGCAGACGTGCAAAAGCTACGCGTCATAACCTCAAGATACATGGGGAGAACATCATTTTATTCTCAAATTGCGGGCTTGCCGCCTACCCGACTCACTCTCCTTGCCAATTGGGGTGTGTATGGATCTTCAATCACCGCTACAAACTGGAGGCCATCTCATCCATCAGGACACGTATCATTTACGAACGCTTCGGGATCTCCAAAGAAGTCGATGCCTCTATCCATAACTTATCCAAACAGAGGAAAAGGCTGCATGAAATAATTTTTTAATGATAAGAAAGCAGCGTTTCCATCAGCTGAACCCATAAAGAAACCACGCCGTCTGCCGGCAGAATCCGGCAAATGGCGTGGTTTCTTTTTTTATGCGGCATGATCAGCGAGCAACAAAATAAACAACTCAATCGCCCAGTCATCCTGCCTTTCTTTTTCTAGCGGGTCGGTAACAAAAAATGCCATATGTCCATCCCATATCTTTGTTTCAGCTTCGTAACGCAGTGCCGCGGAAAGCCCTTCCCTTTCCAGCCAGCCCGCCAGTTCATCTGTAGACGCCCAAAGTTCTTTCGCGGGACCATGGTAAATAGCGTGGGCAAAATCCCCTCCTGGCAAATACCCCGATAGAATGCGTTGATCCTCAGCCAGCAGCTTTTTTGTCGGAATGCCGACTTCAATCAGCCGCTGGTCATTGTCATCCATGCACCAGAAGCGGATAAACGGCAGCCCCGCAGGCGATTCATTATGCGCACTCAACCACGTCAACACTTCAGCCGCTAGCTCAGTCGTTTTTCCAATATGGCTTGAAACCCTGACTTGAATGCCGACATATGGCTGTTCTCCGCGCGTCTCAATGTTCGGTTCATTTATATAACGCATGTACAAGCTCCTCCCGTTCCATCATTTGCTTCTCCATACCCGCCGTGAGACTTTTTCAGTCCAAGCGGCATTCCACTAACTCAGCTGTTATTTTTCAGTTTGCCTGGAAGCTTTCATTACCTAGGAAAGATTTATTGTATCCCATTCAATATTTACTGAATTTTCAATCAATAATATAGTTTTTGTATGATAATGTGATATAATAAGACTATAAAAATGAACGTTTTAAAGATTATAAAATTTTCATGTGCCCCGAGACATACAAATCTTTTCCAAATACATAAGCCGTCTGTCGGCTAAATCAAATAAGAGGTGAGCAGAATGTTATCCAGATGGAGCAAATTGCTAGCGATCACGGGGTTATTGCTCTTTTCACTGCTGTCGTTCACAGGCCAGGCCGATGCCGCAGCCTCAACTTATGTCACAAAAGGCAATACGACGAGCAAAGTGGTCGCTTTAACTTTTGATGATGGATCCGACGGAACGAACATCAATAAAATCCTCGACATCCTGAAAACCAATAATGTTAAAGCCACTTTCTTTCTAACTGGTTCCGGCATCAACCATCATCCGAGTTGGATCCGCAACATCGCTAATGCAGGACATCAAGTCGGCAACCATTCCTATTCGCATCCGGATTTCACAAAGATCAGCATTGCAGCCATGCAAAGTGAACTCGCCCGAACGGAAACCGCTTATAAAAACGTCACAGGCAAATCGACGAAACCTATTTTCCGAGCTCCATTCGGCGCCTCCAACGCAACCGTTTTAAAAGGAGTCGGTGATGCGGGTTACACACATACGATTCAATGGAATATCGACACCATCGATTGGAGAGGCCTATCGTCCACAGAAATCACCAATAAAGTCGTCAACAATATCGTGCCAGGCTCCATCGTTTTGATGCATACCGGCGCGGGAGCTTCCGGAACACCGGGTGCATTGCCTGGCATGATTAGCAAACTGAAAGCGAAAGGCTATAAATTTGTCACCGTTTCCGAACTGTTGAAATTGCCTCCAACAAGCGGAGCGACTTATACAGTCAAAGCGGGCGACACGCTATACAGCATCGCCAAAAAATATAATGTCACTGTTGCCGCTCTAGCAAAAGCCAATAACATCACCAATTACAATTTGATCCGTGTCGGCCAAGTCTTGGTGATTCCAGGAACCACTGCCCCCACACCACCGCCGTCCACAACTGTCAAATACACCGTCAAAGCCGGCGATACACTATATAGTATCGCGAGTAAATACAATACGACTGTTGCAGCCATTGCATCTGCCAATAAAATCACCAACACCAATCTCATCAGCGTCGGGCAAGTCTTGATCATTCCAGTTAAACAAGCACCGCCGCCAGTGACGACCGTCAAGTATACAGTGAAAGCGGGCGATACACTTTACAGCATCGCCAGAAAGTACAATACGACCGTCACTGCAATCGCCAAAGCGAATAACATCACCAACGTTAATGCCATTCGCGTCGGCCAAGTGCTGATCATCCCCCGCTAACAATTGACATAAAGAAAAAGCCATCCTCGGATGGCTTTTTTGTATTTCCTGATTGATAAAATATTGATTCCACAGTGAATTAAGCCGGGCTTTTCCTGTACAAAAATCGTTTATACAAACGAAAAATAACAATTGCCATCACTAGCAAAAAAACGATGGCCAGCACTGGCACAAAGAAAATCAAAATCGGCGCAATGGTGGCGGTGACATCCTCAGCAACCGAGATAGCCGGGCCCATCAACGCTGTATCGCTGACCCCTTTCACTGCCGTCAAAGTCGCATGAGAAGCCGTAGCCACACCGCCGCCCCCAATAATCGCGATTGCCCATTCCAGAAACGGGTTCATATCGCCTATAAACGATGCCGTCAATAAAATCCCTGCCAGGGCCGCGACCGGCGTGGAAATCAATTTCATAAACGACCCGACTGCTGGAATATAATTGACCAGAACTTCGAATATCGTGGCTGCTCCGAACGCAATAAGCGCCGGCGTGCTGCCAACCCAACTGAAACCTTCAGACAAAGTGATCCAATCCACCCGTTCGAAAATCCCTGTTATCAATAATGGGGTGAAAATACGGAATCCGACCGTCGCGCTCAACGCCAGGCCGATAAGAACCGCCATGACCATTTCCATTTAACCACCTCCAGAAATCTTCTCCTTACCGATTCCATACCCTTCTGGAAAACAAACTAACTATATGAGCTGAAAACACACGAGCCATCCTCATTAAAAAAGGATGAAAAAGGATTCCCCTTTTCATCCTTCCACCGAAACGGCTCGATTATTGTTCGTCCATCATCATTTGATAATGGATGAAGTCAAAGAAATGCAAATCGCCCGGTAACTCTTCTCCTGCCAGCGACTCGGCACGCTGAACTGCCTGTTTCGCAAATTCGGATTGATCGATCCGTTCGAAATACTGCCATAGGTAATAATAGACCGCCAATGACTCGTAACCGACAGTCGGCTTTCCTGTTTCCCGCTCGTATCGACCGGCCACTTGCCCTTGGTTAACCCATTCCTCAATCAGCCAGTTCTCGAATTCCGGAGATTCAATGCCCCGGTCATAGCGATTGACCGCAATCAATAATTGGTCAATCATATGGACTTCGTCGCTTTTCACATACCGTTTTTCATCGAAGTCATAATACTCAGGAAAAAAAACTTCAGTTTCCCCAGCATCCAGCATGGCAAACGATTTGGGAAGTACGGTCATTTCGTCGATCAGATAGCTGAGCGTAAGCCGGTTGCCTGCAAGCTGATAGGACCAATCATAATAATCTACGGCTATGCCGCCCTGATGTTGACGATCTTCAATCGCAGATGAAATTTTCCTGGAAAGTTCCAAATAGCCTGGTTCTGCAAACTGTTCTGCCGCGCCTTCCAAAGCCGATGCGATGCGCACATCATCGATCAACGCATTTACATTCGCTTCCTCGTATAAGCGCCAAGGAATAAACACCTGGCCACCTGTTTCGATTAAGAAACGTTCTTGCAAAATGGCCGCCTGCTTCGCAAAATTTTCTTCATCTTCAATTTGAAGCAAATACTCCAAATACAAGCCGAGACTTTCCGATAAATATTCAGATTCCCGGTTGTCTGGGTAGGCATGGATGACCCCATCATCATTTACGTAATGGGAATCGACCGTTTCTTGAACTGTAGTTCCTTGTCCATTGACCATTCCGCACCCCCCACTTACAATTGCCAAACTGACAAAAATCGCCACTAATAATGATTTACATCCTTTTGATTGCTTCAATTGAGCAAACTCCCCATTTCCCCGACTGTAGTAATCGCTGTTTTTTTAACTTCATATCCTGAAAGTTCATTCTGTGCTCCGATCGCTTGCTCAATGCGCTTCAATAATGGTTGAATGGCATCGCCATTAGCCTCCTTGACCAGTACATAAACCGCCCCTTTTCTGCTTGTGACGAGATCACGTTGTCGAACAATAGACAAGAGGGCCGCCCTCTCTAACTTCGAAATCATAATGGGGCAATTGACCGAAGGGGTTACTTCCATCAACCAAGCACGCTCTTTGCGCTTGCTCGTCTTCAGCATCCATAAAGCCTGTTCGACGAATTCCTGAAGATTCAATGCGCGAAGATCCCCACCCTTTTTCAAAAGAGACTGTCGCTGAGCTTCTAGTCGAATTGCCTCTTCTTCCAGCAACTTCACTTGCTCAGAAACAACCCAAAGTGAAAATTGAAAAACCGACAAAAGGAAATAAGATCCGATTGACGTCATCGAATCAGCAGGTTCCTGAGCTGCGATTCCAATCGAGACAATCAAAACAAGAAACAGAAAGGCCGGAAGCCATTTTCTAGGCAACAGCAAGATAAAAGGAACTGAGATGAAAGCTGCCGCTATGGCATTTTCATAAAACGGCCATCGAAAGAAAAGCAGAGCAATACCTGAAAGAAACGCTAAACATATGAAAAACGGTAAAAATTTATACTTATTCATTTTAATATCTTCCCCGTAAAATAATTGGTAAAAACTCAAAAAGGTATTGAATTTCATTACCAAAATTATCTTACACCAGCTGGCGAAAAAAAACTATGGGACAGAGAAAATCTCTGTCCCTTCCTTTTAATGTATTCCATTATTGTTTTTCCCAAAATTGACTATCCGTTTTGCGCCGGCCGATTTTCTTAATGAGCGCAAAAAGGGCAATGATGATAAAGATCGCAATTGGAATCGTTATCCACCAAAGATCCCTGGTCGTTTGGGCGAAAAGTACGCTCATCGGACGGGAAACATTGATTTCTCCATTTGCCGTTTCCACAACTATGCCGTCAACTTCCGTTTTATGGTCCATTTCCTTTAAATCCACCCACTCATATTGATCAAACTTCTCCAGTTTCTGCATCACTTCTTCAAAATTTTCAATTCCAAGGTATGGATGGTAGAAAAACGCTAAATAACTATCGCCGAATTGTGCAGTATACTCAGCTCTTTCAATCATCTCATCAACTGCATTCGGATTTTCAGGATCGATATAACCCAAAGTTTCAGGGATTACTTTCATGCCATAGAGATTGGTAGGCTTCGAGTCATAGACTGAGATGTATGTTCCATCATAGGTACGGTCGGATATTTGGATTTGCCCAACATACGTAGAGAAGTACTTTGCCAACTCTTTATAACCAGTTTCTGACATCGAATAATGTGGGGCTTCGAAAGCGATTGGATAAAGTCCTTCCGCTGTCATTTCATATACACCATTGACGATCGAATCATAAATATGAGTCTGTTCATATGGCAGACCAACGTTTCGGACAAATTCTTCATACTCCTCACCCGACGCGAAGTCATCACGCAACTTCACTTCGTCATCATGCGCTTGATAAATCGGACGATCATTCTCCACGTCCCAATATTCAAACCCCTCACCGGTTTCATCCGCCCGATATTGATGAAGATAACCATGCTGGATAAGACTAGCGCCATTTTTCTGCATTTCTTGTAGAACCTCAACCAGTTCGATTGCTTGGGACAAATGGATGCTTTGACCGGTTTCTGGATTCGTATAGACCGGCACGACAGTAACCGCATAAGGAATATTCCGCTCCGCTAAGTAATCACCAACTTGTTTAACCAATACAGGATCGCTCCTCGGATGGATATCTTCCAAGCGAATCAATTTTTTCGGCGGTGATTTTTCTTCTCCAAAAAAATCGAATAGCGATTCCCCAACAATATCACCGAGCCTTCCTGTAATCGAGTTGGTAGCTACGTAATAGAGATTATCGTCCTTGAATATAAGCGGATGACCTCCATCTGCCGCCTGCCCTTCATACAAAACTTCCATCTGCTCGATTCCGTTGATGAGCAGCATTTCCTTCTCTTCCTTTAAGTCGAACATTTTCCCATCTCCGCTTACTGCATCAATGTTACGGTAATCCCGGACACTGAGATCGGGGGCTTCTTTGAAGTATTCAAAATAGTTCCCGATGAACATTTTTTTGACATCATCATATTGGTCGACTATAAACAATTCTTCCTCAGTCAATTGCCGTTTTCCAAGGCCAAAGTAAATGACATGTGTGTAATCGCCTTTCACATATTCAGCAGCGGCATCTTCGATTGACTGTATCGTTATGTCAGAGCTAAAGTGCCCGACCAGCATGTCTAGAAGCGGCACCTCTTCTTCTTGAGTCTCTTCTTCTGCATGATACAAAATCAATACTTTCGGATCGTTGCCAGAAGTTTCATCAGCAAACGCTTGCCACGGAATGCTGGCTAATAGAATAATCAATACCATGGAAGAAATGATCTTTTTCATCAATAGCCCCCCTTCCCTACTTTGTCTCATCTTCCATCATGAGATGATAATGGATGAAATCGAAGAAATGCGTTTCACCTTCCCCATTTTCTTCTATCATATTCGTCGCACGAACTTTTACCTCTTCAGCCGCTTCTTCTTCACCGATAATAAGAAAATATTCATTCATGAAAAAGTACATCGCCAGTGATTCATATGTCACTGCAGGTTCGAGTGTCTCACGGTCGTATCTTCCGAATAACCGACCTTCTTCCGCCCACTCCGTTTTCAGCCATTCTTCAAAAAGATCTGAAGATAACCCGATGCGTTCACGATTAATCGCAATTAGCAGTTGATCGATTGGATGGACTACATCACTCTTCACATACACTTCTTCCGCCACATCGAAATATTCCGGAAAGAACACTTCATCAGTGTCTACATTTTCAAGCACTCGATCTGCATTCATATCTTTCGGGACATCATCGATTAAATAACTCAACGTTATTCGCTGTGCTGGAAATTCCACTTCCCAGTCATAATAGTCGACTGTGTATCCATTATTTGTTTGGATGCGGGAAATCGTTTCGATAATCCGGTCTGCAGTCTCGGAGTATTCAGGACGGTCGAATAATGCATCAGCTTCTCTGAGCGCTGCGGCAATGCGGATATCATCGATCAGCGCATTGACTGTCGCCCCTTCAAAAATAAGCCAATTGATGAAAAAATTATCGCCTTCTTCCACCACAAATTCGCTCATTAGATTCTCATACTGCTGCGCGAACTTCTCTTCGTCTTCCATCATCACCAAGTACTCCATATATAATCCGATACTTTCTGACAAATATTGTGAATCTGGAGCGGATGGATAGGCATGGATAAACTGGTTTTCATCAAAATAATTTTCTGCGAAATCTTCAGGTATCGCTTGCTGCTCGACCTCTTCAGTTTCAACAGGCACCTGCTCCTCTTCTGGAGGGGGGGCAGGTTCACTCGACTCCTCGCTGCATGCACCAAGGAGTAAAGCGAGCATCATACCCGGTAAGAGCCATTTCCTCATGAATCCACTCTCCCTTTGAAGCGCTGGGTTTTGTCCCAGGCAATCGTTTTTTTGCGCAATTTGCTCCATGTATAAGTGGCAACGCTGCGAATCAGCAGCAAGATAAATAATTGGGCGTAGGTGAAGTACATAATCAGCACGTACAGCACATTGGTCAGCGAGACATTCCGATCGACAACAAGCGCACTCAAAAGCTGTGCCGTATAGACGATATAGGTCATAAACCATAGCATCATGAGCGGTGCACCGATACTTGGGATATCAACACCTGCAATGCTCAGTATGAAGAAGATGTCCGAAATCAGCAGCATCAGCACGAAAATCAGGTACGTAAAGAGATGCTGCAAACTAAGCACGAAAGTTCTGCCTCTCCAGTGTGACCAGTCCTTCATTGATTTCTCCAGCAAATACAAGTTGCCGGTCAACCAGCGCGTCCGTTGCTTGATGAAAGCTTTAAGCGTTTCTGGCTCCTGCTCCCATGTACGTGAAGTTGGAATGACCGGCAGCACATAGCCAGCTGCTGTCAGACGGACGGTCAGTTCTGCATCTTCCGCCAAGGCATATACGTCATAGCCGCCCAACTTCTCAATCACTGAACGGCGCAGCAGCATGTTCGTCCCGGCGAGAGAGCCCAGTCTGAAAAGTGCCCAGCGCCCGCATTGCATAAGCAACTGGAATACTTGAAATTCGAGCGCAATCATACGGGTCAATACATTCGTATCAACGTTTTTCGTTTTGACATATCCGACAGCACCCGCAGCATTCGGCACTGTTTCCGCTGCCTGGACCAATTTCTCCAATGCGTCCGGTTCCGGTTCATTATCAGCATCATAGACGACAAAATAATCCGAATCCGTTACGCTCAAACCATAGTTTAAGACCCGGGATTTTCCCTTTGGATTGCCAGGCGGTACAGGAATGTAATGGATGCGCGAAAAGACTTCCGCAAATTCCTGGACGATTTCGGCAGTTCCGTCTTTGGAGCTGTCATCCAAAAGATAAACATCAAGCTTGCCTTCATATTTCAGCCGCGCCATGGCGCGCAATGTATTTTCAATGACGATTTCTTCATTATGTGCAGGAATCAACACGGCTACGCTCGGATAATGTTTGACCTTCGGCGGATTGCGGAACTGCAGCCGGTACCAGACACCGCCGATTGTCACCGCGGAATAAAACAGCAGCAAAATCCAAAACAGGACAACTGTGGCGGTGATGAGTATATTCATATGGCCTTACCTAAAGCACGTGACAATTCATTCAAATTGGACACCTGCTCCTTTCTGACTTTGTATGGTGAGTCCAACAAGTTCAATTCCTGCTTCACTTTGTCGCGGTAGCGCTCCATCATGAGGCGGACGCCTTCTTCGTCAATATCTTTGAGCAGCAAGTAAATCGATTGCCCAGTCGAAGTCGCCAAATCGAACTTCTGGCGGATCGTCGACAAAGTCGCCCGCTCCAATGATTCTTTAATATTTTGTTGAGTGCGCTTATTTTTCGTATCGATTGTGATTTCGACAAACCAAGCTTCTTCCTGGCGACGTTCAGTTGTCTTCAGCACCCATTGTGCTTGTTCAGTAAACTCGTTGACCGTTAGGATATCCGTTTCTCCGTGATACTTCTGGAGAAGCTGCACTTGGCGATGCAGTTCGCTCGCCTCATAGCCAATCTGTTTGATTTGGTTCAACAACAACCAGAAAGACAGGATAAAGCCCGTGAACAGCAGATGGCTATAAACATACATGATTTCCAATTCTGGCCGTTGCGTGAAGAAAAAGGCAAATACGGTCAAGAAAATCCCGTAACTCAAAATAATGCTTATACCATACAGGAACACATACCGTTCATGAATCAAGGTCATGAATAAGATGGATAGTCCTGCCACCAACAACATCTCAGTGGAAAAAGGCAGAACCAGCGAGAACAACGCCCAACCAAATCCAAGCACCATCAAAATTAAAATTCCGAGCTTTAAATTGTTTTTCATTCCGCCCACCCCATCGCATAGGTTAAAATACCCGTTATTTATTTCAATATTATAAATACTGAAATATCATAAACCTATACTACTACAGAAAGATAATTTAAACTAGTATAAAAAGTATTGTCAGTATTAATATCCTGTGATTTTTTGTTTATTATAGGTATAAATAATTATATAAACCAAATTTTCAGATATCATTTTCAACATGAAGAAAGACATAGTGCGCTTAACCCAAAGCTCATGAAAGCGGATACAGATATTGTCATTAATTTTTAAAATTTTTTTGTTTTTATTCATTCCTTATAAAAATGCAATAAAAAAACTGCCGGATCGGCAGTTTTTCTTACGATTAGTCAATAGTTTTTAATCAATTTCAAAGAGGTTTTTCCGTGAGGTCTTATCTTTTAGGAGGCGGAAATTAATCATAACTAAAAATAGGCATGCCAAAAAACCTCCGGCTTTTTCTTTTTTTTAGCAGGGGCAAAATGTGTTAAACTTTAGGTGCCACGGTACAGGGGCTTAGCCTGTAATCGTAGCGTAATTGGTGTGTGACCAAGTGGTGAATCGTTTTGAGCAGCTTGTTCATGCAGGCCACCACGGCAACCTTATGACATTTGTTATAAGGTTGTTTTTTTAATTTCTGATAATAATCCACCAGGTGGTTCTGAGACAGGCGCTTCTGTTTAAGCATGTTCATAATGATAATGTAAAGCAGTTTGCGGAGGTGTTTGTTTCCGCGTTTATTGATGCGGTCCCTTGCGAGAAACTTACCGGATTGGTAACGGCGAATGTCGATGCCGGCAAAGGCATTCAACTGCTTATGATTCTCAAATCGCCCGATATCGCCAATCTCAGCTAGCAAGCGAACGGCGGTATTGTCTCCGATGCCTGGAATACTTAACAGAATGGCATACTCGTCCAACGGAGAAGCAAGCGCGGCCATTTTCTCGATACACGCCTCTTTCAGAAAGACAAGCTCCTGGAACCGCTTAGCGTACAGTCGAACCAGCTCACAAGCAAGGTCATCGACCTTTACCGCAGGGTAGGAACTATTGGCGGCATCCAGCAGTTGGATGGCTTTTTCTTCTGCTTTTTTAGTGGACGTTCGCTTTTCAGTATTGGCGAGAATCCGGTTTCTAAGCAACGTTTTGGAGTTCCCTAACACGAGGTCGGGATGCGGAAACAACTGCACTAACCGAAGAAAGAGGTCCGATTTTGTCGTGAACAAGTCAGTCAGTTCCGGGAAAGTGAGCTGCAGTTCCGTGTGCAGACGTCCCCTGACGACGGCCAGCTCCGCATCCAGATCCGTGTAATGCCGGGATAGTTTCTTGAGTTGCCGGTAGACATCTAATGACGGTGTCTCCAGGCGACGTTCATTTTGGAAGTGGCTGCTTGCGAGCTGATGAGCGTCTGCGCGGTCCGTCTTATGTTTCCGCAACCGGTCATTCTGCAGTTTGGCTTCCAGGGGATTCATCAGATAATACGGATAACTGTTTTCTTGCATGAAGCGTTCGAGTTGGCGTGAATAAACGCCGGTGGATTCAAATACCAGGTGTGGCACCTCATCATAACCTGCGGTTAGGTCGTCAATCAGCAGCTTCAACGCAGCAAAATCTTCGCGCGTGTGCTGGATTTCTTTTTCAGCGATACAGGTTTTCAGCGCGTTATAGACCACAATATAGCTTTTCCCCATACTGACATCAAAAGCGATGACATGTTTCATCTCCCACACTCCTTCATTTTGATTGGAAGCTTCACCGATCCTTACCGATTCCCATTTCTTCTACACGATCTCAATGGATCCCACATACTCAAACCTGATTCAGATAAGGTGGGTGAAGGAGGTCCGTTTTATTTACGGATTCAAGATCCCAAAACTGCCTCGACCTCCGCTTCACCTCTACTATAAAAAAATAGTAGGACAAACCAATGCCTTGGTTCGTCCTACTAATCTTAGTATGTTTTCTTTTATAAGTACGTATACATAACTGGATTTTCCGTATTTTTCTTTAAGCGTTTAAATCCATTCTTTTTGTAATATGCCCTGATCTTCTTGTTGTATGCTTCGTCTTGCTTGGAAGTATTTGTATAATAACCTGGAATGACGACCAGCAATTCTACATCCAAGAACTTCAATTCCTCTAGCATTTTTTGCCCGAACGATTCCCCGATGCCTTTGTTCCGCTCTTCCTCGGCCACTTGCAAATCATCAAACACTGCCACTAGGCCAAAGACATCATCGATATCCGGTATATGCTTTAAATCTCGATAGACATCCCCCAAACCTTCGGAGATATGCTCTGCATACATAGCCAAAGACTCGAGCGAACTGCGCTGGGGATTAAACAGGTAGAAATGGGCATCCCCGACTTGCGGCTGTTCTTCCTGCCCTTTTAACACGCAATCGGCTTTACAAGCAAAAATTTCAGTACCCGGCCGCATCTCAATCCGGTAGTCGACGTGGATATCATCTTCTGTAATCATCAAATCTCCTCCTTCACAGTGTCCATTCAGCTGAACGTATATCAAGTATGTCATTTATTATCAGAAAATTCAATCACTATCACAAACTATTGGCCTGTCTTTTCCTCGGCCAATTTCTTCTCGAATAGCTCCAGTAATCGCGCTTTCAATTCGGGGCGCTGCAAGGCAAATTCAATCGTCGTTTCGATAAACCCGTATTTTTCGCCTACATCGTAGCGTTTTCCTTCGAACGCAAACGCCCGAACAGCTCGTATTGTATTGAGTTTTTCGATGGCATCGGTCAATTGGATTTCCCCGCCAGCCCCCGGTTTCTGCTCAGCCAGCAAGCGAAAAATTTCCGGTGTCAGCACGTACCTGCCCATGATGGCAAAGTTCGAGGGTGCATGGCCAGGCTCCGGCTTCTCGACAAAATGGTCGACTTTCATAAGATCCCCGTCGATTTCTGCTGGCGCAATGATACCATAGCGATGCGTTTCACTATCACTTACTTCTTTGACCCCGATAACCGGGCTGTCTGTTTTCTCGAACTGCTCGATTAACTGGTGAAGCGCTGGAGGATCGTTCTGGACGATATCATCTCCCAGTAGTACTGCAAACGGTTCATCACCAATAAAATGACGGGCTGACCAAATGGCATGCCCTAATCCTAAGGGCTGTTTTTGGCGGATATAATGGATTTCCACTTCGGATGTGGCAAGAACCGAGTCGAGCATATCGAGCTTACCTTGCTCTTTCAGAATATGCTCAAGTTCAAAGGCATGGTCGAAATGGTCCTCAATGGCGCGCTTTCCTTTTCCTGTGACAATGATGATGCTGGTGATGCCGGATGCAATTGCTTCTTCGACAATATACTGGATGGTTGGCTTATCGACAATTGGCAGCATTTCTTTCGGCATTGCTTTTGTCGCCGGCAAGAAACGCGTACCGAGGCCTGCTGCCGGGATGATTGCTTTTGTAATCTTCATGGACCTTCTCACCTTTCCTAATGCAATCGTTTACTTGAGAGTATAGCATTGTTTCGAAAAAGCAAAAAAGCCTCCAGCATAGTGGAGGCTCTTGCTTAAACGAAAAGATGCGCAAACAAGACGATGACCGGCAAAGTGATTGCTGTACGCAAGAGGAAAATAACTAACAGTTCCCAGAACTTCACAGGAATATTCGATTTCAGGATCAAGATGCCGATTTCCGACATATAGATTAACTGGGTGAGTGACATGCCTGCGATGACAAATTTCGTCAAATCACTTTCAATGCCGCTGCCAAGCACTGCCGGCAAGAACATATCCGCAAATCCAACCAACAAAGTCGGCGCCGCTTGTGCCGCTTCCGGCAAGCCTAAAAACGTCAATAGCGGAATGAGCGGATAAGCGATGATACGGAAAATCGGCGTATATTCCGCAATGACCAGCGCGGCCGTTCCAAGAGCCATAACCAGCGGGATTAACCCTAGCCAGATATCCATGACTGTGCCGATACCAGACTGTGCAAGTTTCTTGCCACTTGCGGCTCTGCTCGCTTTCAAGCGCGCCGCTTCAAATCCCCATTTGAATAAGGACACATTTTCAGGAACACTGTCGTCGATTTGTTTTCCGACACCTTCCCGGTATGTATCGGTTTTACGGGACAAAGGCGGAATGCGGGGCATGATGACCGCCGCGATAAGGCAAGCAACTGAAACCGCCAAATAAAATGGCAAGAATAGGTGGCCGATGCCAATAACATTTGCGACGACCAGGCTGAACGCAACAGAAGCGATCGAGAAAGTTGTCGCAATGACAGCAGCTTCACGTTTCGTGTAATAGCCTTCGTCGTATTGTTTCATCGTCACGAGAACGCCAACTGGCGCAGCGCCCATCCAGGAAGCCATCGCATCGATCGACGAACGCCCCGGAAGCGTGAACACTGGACGCATGATTTTATTGAGCAAAGTCCCGACGAATTCCATCAAGCCGAATTCAACAAGCAGCGGCAATAGAATGCCGGCAAATAAGAACCATGTCAACAATACCGGAGCCAGGTCATAAAGCACGACACCGCCTGTGTTGCGCGAAGCGATTGCTGCAGGACCGATTTCATAAAACGCCATGACACCGACCGCAAATCCGATAAAACGTATCGCCAAGCTGATAGGGCCGATAATGAAAATCGGCCGAAGCATCTCAGAATTTTGGATAAAGCCAGGTTTTACGATGCTCGCTGCTAAGCCCGCGAATGCAGAGAACCCGAGAAGAACCAGGATGAATCCAGGAATCCACTCTCCGAATGTACTGAGCAGGAATGAGGCCAAAATACCGACCCCTATTGTAATTTGCCCATCATATGAAACAGGCACTAAAAATAATAAAGCGCCGATTAATGATGGGATGATGAATTTCCATGTAGCAGATGGCGATAATGCCGGTTTCTCTTTTGGAAAGCTGGTCATGAACGTTTCCCCCTTTTGTATAATCCCCTTCGATTATGACTGCAAATTCGTTAATGCCTGATCCAGCACTTTGATGCCTTCGTCAATCTGCTCTTTTGTAACTGTCAACGGCGGAATCATCCGGATGACTTCCCCCGAATTGCCGCATAGATAGAACAACACCCCTTGCTTCAGGCAATCATCCAATACTTCCATGACCGCTTTCCCATCTGGGTTTTTGGTTTTTGGATCCATCAATTCGATGCCGATCATGAGCCCGACACCGCGCACTTCGCGAATGACCGGATGTTTTTGCTTCAACTTATCTAGCTCTTCAAGGGCATAGGCACCGAGCTTCTGGGTATTCTCCAATAGCTGCTCTTCTTTCAGCACTTCAATCGATGCAAGTGCCGCAGAACAGGCGAGCGGATTGCCGCCAAATGTCGTGCCATGCGTGCCAAGCGGCCATTGATCCATCAATTCTTTCGAAGCGACCGTGGCGCTGAGCGGGAGCCCGGCAGCGATGCCTTTCGCGACCGCCATGATGTCCGGAGTCACGCCAAATGTCTGTGCAGCGAACCAATTGCCGGTACGGCCAAAACCGGTCTGAACTTCATCGAATATGAGCAGGATGCCGTGGCGGTCGCAGATTTCACGCACTTTTGCCAGCCATTCTTTGGGCGGGATGATGTAGCCGCCTTCGCCAAGTACCGGCTCCAGAATGATACAAGCCACTTCTTCCGGCGTCACTTGGTGATTGAAGAGTTTTTCGATGTCGCGTTCCAGCTTTTCAGGGAAGAACACTTTCGGGTCCGCACCTTCTGGTAAATCATCTGGATGCGCATACGGCAATTGATAGGTCAGCCAAGATGGCTGCATATGCTTGCGGTATTTGCTTTTCGAAGTTGACACGCTGAGAGCTCCCATCGAGCGGCCGTGGAAACAGCCGGTGAACGAAACGACGTATGGGCGTTTCGTGACATATTTCGCAAGTTTGATGCCGCCTTCGATCGCTTCTGTCCCGCTATTGGCGAAAAAGAAGTTATCTAGTTTCCCCGGCATAATCTGCTGTAGTTCGTATGCCAGCTTCAAAATCGATTCATAGATGATGACCCCGGACGGCCCGTGGATCAGATGGTCCGCCCCGTCTTTGATCGCCTGGACGACTTTCGGATGGCGATGCCCGACATTCTCGACCGCGATGCCGGATGTGAAATCCAAATAAGTGCGCCCATCCGCTCCGTAGTAATAGCAGCCTTCCGCTTTGACGACCGGTAGATTCGGATGGTCTTTCGCCATGCTCGGCGCCAGCAGATTGCCGATAGAGTTCGTCATTTCCATCCAGCCCTGTGTTTGTTTCATTGTCATAAGTCTTCATCCTTTCCTGTTGCGATCGCGTGTTTTTTCAACTTGCGCACGACCGAAGGCTGGCTGATGCCCAGCCGTTCCGCCATTTCAGTCGTTGTGCGGTAGCGCTTTTTGGCATTTTCCAATACTTTTTTCTCGACCACATCGAGCAAATGCGGCAAACTGCGCCCTTCGAGTTCGATGCCGACTTGTTCGTCTTTCGCCGGGCGATAGCTCGCGGGTAAATCTTCGAGACGGATTTCACCGTGCTCGCTTTCGAGATAGCTGCGTTCGAGCACATTGCGCACCTCGCGGACATTGCCGGGCCAATCCAATTGCAATAGATGGACATATGCCGTATCCGCCAATTTTTTCCGGACGCCGTATTTTTCCCCGAGCGCTTCGATCGTCTGAGATAAATGCGCTTCAAGGTCTTCTGGCCGTTCCCGCAGCCCCGAAAGCCTGATGAGCGACACATGCAATAGATAAAATAACGCTTCCCGAAACCTGCCTTCTTGCGTGCGTTCTTCTAATGAGGTTTCACTGATGGCAATCAATCGGATATCGCGTTTTTCCCCAAGCAATTTTTCCAGCATTGACTGCGCTCGGCCTGACAACTGATCAATTTCATTCAAAACGAGCGTCCCGCCCTGTGCCAGGCCGAAATAGCCGCCTTCGCCTTCAAACGATTCAACGAAGATCGTTTCCGGAATTGCGCCGCAATCAACTTCGATAAAGGCTTCATCCTTTCTCGCACTGCGCTGGTGAATAAGCTTGGCAAATAAACTTTTGCCGGTTCCACGCGGCCCTTCGATCACCAAGGAAGCATCATATTCAGCCAGTTTCATCGCACTGCGCAGCGCGCGTTCGGTCTGCACGCTTTGGGCGATGACTCCATCGACCGATAATTGACGGCCCCGCAAATACGCCAATTCCCCCTTGACCCGGTCCATTTCCATTTCCAGTGATTCCAGATATTCTTTTATGACCATCAGTTCTGATACTTCATAGGAATAACTGATGACGTATTCTACCTCACGCTGCTCATCGAATACCGGCATCCCAGTAATGAGCATTTTTTTACCCGTTGCCGTTTCCTGGACAAGCACCAGTTTTTTCTTTCGTTCAATGACAAGTGGCGTGACTGCTGGCGTAAATATGCCTTCCTGCTCCAACTCGTAGATTGAGCGGCCAAGCAGGGCGGCGGGTTCCAATCCATAATGCAATCCGCTCATTTCCGTTACTTTAATGATGCGCCCTTCACGGTTCGTGATGATGATGTCTTCATCGTGCATCGCCATAACTTCTTCAACAGCATCCGGTACAAGTAAATGTCCGTGCATATTTCACCTCGATTATTCATTATTGTATAGACTATACGATAATGAATAATATAAAAGCAAGACAATTCGAACAATTTTTTGTTTTGTTGAAAAAAATCCAGCAAACTATTTAAAAGAAAATACCTTATAATCTAATAGACCTATTCTAAAAGTCACTATTCAAGACTATACTATTCTAGATATTCCATTTATTTCACATATAGGAGGATTTAAATGAAAGCTGCATTAACACTTATTACTTCCCTCATACTGGCTATAGCGATCGGAACAGTCCCGGCCTTCGCCATATCAGAGGATGACCGCGGGTTTAACCGCTTATTAAGCGAAATCGGCTGGGAAAAAGCGGATTACATCGATTATTTAGACAGCAAAGGCTGGACGCTGGATGATTTTTATTCTTCCGCAGATCTCGGCACGCCGCTCACAGAAGACAGCCTTTCACAAATTATGAGTACCTACGAATTGACACGCGCTGAATTGAACAGCCTGCTCGAAGAGTTCGGTGATTTGGATGCAGGTGTAGATGTATTGGACGGGGACTTCATCATTTTCACGGAAGAACTGGAAGATTCACTCGACTTCTATTTAAACTTTGAAGAAGAATTAACACCAATTACTGAAGCGAATTTGGCCACATTACTTGAGGATTTCGGTTTCACTTCAAAAGATGAGCTCGAAGAATTCCTCAATTTGTTTGATGATTCCCTCGCAGATTACGAGTTTATCGAGGACTTGGAGAGCTCTATCATGTTCTATCAGGAAGAATGGCTTTTCGACCTGGACATGGAAGGTGTATTTGCCGAATTCGGCGTGACCGAACAGGAACTTGAGCGCCTCGCAGAGCATTTTGAAACGCTCGATTATACGAATCCGGAATTCGAACAACGCTTAATGGCACTCAGCGAGCGCATGATGGCGATTGAAGATTTCTCAACGGTAACTGAACTGTCCGCAGAACAAATCGCAGAACTCTTGTCAATCTACGATGAATTCATGGAAATTTTCGAAATGGAAGCCAAGTATTATTTCGTCAAAGGCGATGAGAAAAAAGAAATGAGCGTCCAATCTCTCATCTCTCTCGAGTCGACGGATGGCTATGACCTGTTGATTGAACTTTATAACTTAGAAGGCGATTTTTTGGCAGATATCCTGTTGACCGCTGACATGTTCGGTTCTGATCTTATCGTCGACACCGGAAAAGAGTTGGAAAACAGCACCCCGACGGTTACCCCGCCACCTAAACAAACAGCGGATAACACGAATCAAACCGTCAAAGGCGGAAAACTTCCGAAAACAGCCAGTGATTTCGCGCAAAACGCAGCACTTGGGCTGGGCTTTATCGCTTTCGGCGCTTTGTTGTTCAGACGTGCACGGGTGAAACCCACGTCATGAACAAAAAGCGAATTTCCTGGTTGATGACAATTGCGGCGGCCGGAATGATCGTCTTCGGCCTATGGTTCAGTGGTACACAGGCTGCAACTTTCGCGAAGGGCTATCTTCTATACAAAGCAGATTCAGTCTCTGCAGAGGATTTTGCGCCCAAACTGCAGACGACAAACGCCAAAGTATCTTTGCCGGATGCAGAAGCTGTCGAATCCCCTGAGGTTTCAATTGAGGAACCAGAAATTATTGAAAAGCCAGCGGAAACAACACAGCTCCCGAAAGACATTCGCTATCCGTCCGATCCGCAAATAGGCGATTTAATGGGCGAACTGATCATCCCGAAACTGGGCGCAAGCTTGCCGATCATCCACGGCACCGATGAAGACGAGCTGGAAAAAGGCGTCGGCCATTATGCAGGCAGCGTCTTGCCCGGGGAAGACGATAATTCCGTCTTGTCAGGGCATCGCGACACGGTATTCCGGGAACTCGGAAAGGTCGGAAAAGGCGATGAGTTCATCGTCCACACTGCTGACGGCACGTTCACATACCGTGTTCGCCAAGTGCGCATCGTCGATGAAGACGATCGCACTGTCATTGTCCCAAAACCGCGTGCCACTTTGACCGTCTCGACCTGCTATCCTTTCGATTTCGTCGGCTATGCGCCAGAACGCTATATTCTCGTGGCTGACCTTGTCTCGAGCAGCTAAACAAAAGACCGCAGCTTCCCTTTGGGAGGCTGCGGTCTTTTTGCATGCAACAGAAAAGCCCTGAATTCGCATTCAGGGCTTTTCACTATTCTACGTTGACGATGTCGGAAATATAGAAGAATCCGTAATCGTCCATGACGATCGTATACACTTTCGTACGTTCCTGCAACGACCAATTGCCTTCCGCGTCCTTGAATTCAAACGCTTCTTCTGTATAGACAAGGGCATGATCTTCCTTGATCTCGATATTGGTGATATCAAGCTTATTAAAGATATGTTCCATGTTTTTACCGGCAATCTGGTCGATATACTCAATCATGCTATTGTAAATATCGCTTTGATAGACCAGCAAGTTCTGGACATAATAGAAATCTTCTTCCTGTAATGCCAATTCGTAGAATTCCTGATAGCTCACGACAAATTCCGTCAAAGACTCTTCCGTGAATTCATGCGTCGTGCTGTAGTCGAATTCATAATCTTCGTCTTCGTAGTTGCTGTCGAAATCATCGTAGACAGGGAAAATCTCGGCGACCGCTTCACGGCTCATTGGGTTTTTCGCCCATGCATCCAATTGGTCATACATCGAATAGAGCGGGATGGAAAATCCGATTGAATCCCCTTCCGGGAACAGCAGCGAGTTGATGCCGATTACTTTTCCGGTTCCTGCATCGAGCAGCGGCCCGCCGCTAGATCCCGGCGCCAGTGCAGCATCGATCTGGTAGATATTTTCGTAAGTGAATTCCTGGTAGAAATCACGGTCGATGCCAGTTAAATACCCCATAGACGCGGTATTCTCAAAACCGGAAGGGCTGCCAAGAGCGATAACTTCCGTTCCGACATCGGTTGCTCCCATCTCGACATCCAAAGGTTCGATGCCAGTCAAATCATTTACTTGGATTAAAGCAATGTCGGATTCAGCTGAAATCCCGACAACGGTTCCTTCATGGTCTTGGCCATTGATATTGCGTACAATGACATCCGTATAACCCGACACCACGTGGGCGTTGGTCACGACCATGCCTGTTTCCGTAAATAAGAACCCGGAACCTTGGCCGCCTTCAGCCAAAATCGTGTAGACACGTGATTGAGCACCTTTAATGACAGCCGTCTTGTCTTTTTTCTTCGGCTCGACTTTCTCTTCTTGGTCGGAAGGGTGAGTAATATTTTCTGCTTTGGTCACCGTGCCTTCAACCGGTTCTTCAGAAGATACTTGCGTTTCCGGTTCTTCTACCGGCATTTCTTCTTCAACTGGCTCTTCTGCTGGCTCTTGTGCCGGCTCTTCTTCCACCGGTTCTTCCTCAGGCACCTCTTCAGGCACTTCCTCCGCCGCTTCGGTGTCTTCCTGCGGCAATGCCACTTCCGGTTCTTCCTCTCCCAATAACTGGCCTAATCCAAATCCAAGCCCCAATAATACGGCCAACAACACGAGCGCATACATGAATTTATTGCGCTTCGGTTTGCGTTGCTTTCTTGTGGAAAGCGGAGCTCCGCAATTATCACAGAACTTTGCAGACTCATCATTCATCGTGCCACACTTTGTGCATTTCATAGCTGTACCTCCTGCCGGACATAATTTATCCCCGAATTTTCTTCATTATAAACCTTAGAACGCCAAACCTCCACCTTAGGTTGCCTTTGTAATATTTTGTCCTTATTTGGTAATAAATTTCAAAATTCTGAACGTTTTTGATGAGCCTTTATACTCATCAAAAATGCTTAAAGCGCCATTTTTCCTGACATCATCAGAAATCGAATAAAATTACCGTCTCGTTCTTTTGGGAAATGCTTTTGTAATAAGTGGATAGGAGATTAGAACTTGCCAGCTGCAATACATTATTAAGAGGTTCTTTCTTTCGGTGGTTTATGTTACTTAGTTGGACCAGAAAGCCAAATGAGTAGTTTGTTGTCTGTTTCACCTCTGAATAATCTCCTCGCTCTTCTGGGTTCACCTTAAGATTTCTCTGCATATTACGTGCAAGGAAATATTTCCGTTAATTGGATGTATCCGCTGGCAGTGGCCGCCTAGTTAGACTTGATAATCGCAAAAGCCTTTTGCGACTATTCCATTTGCCTTTATATGGCTGATTAAAACTGATCACGCTAATATAATTCGTTTGCTCTATGACACTTGAGACAAAGCATCCTTCCTTAAGTGCAATCTCCACTAAAAAAAAAGCAATGCCTCAGCATCGCTTTCTACACTTGCTTCTATGGGAATTCTCGGCAAGATCATCGGACGTCGATACCGGTGAGTGTCTCCTGTAGTTCCAGGGCCTCTCCGAATAACTGCGCATCCGCTTCCCCGCTTGCTTTCGCTTGGTCGTTTACGCGCTGCAGCAGTTCATCCAACTGTCCTTGAATCTCTTGATACTCTTCAATGGTCAATGTGCTTTTGCTGTCTACATGGCGTTCTAGCTGTTCCAATTCTTGTTCCACATCGCTTTGAGGGCCAAGGCGCTCAATTACTTCACGCCCCGGCTCATACTTTTTGCCGCCCGGTGAATTCTCGCTTGCAAACGTTACGGGTTCGAAATGTGCCATGAATACCATCCCAAAAGCGAGTGCAGAAAGTGAAATGTTCAGAGCAGAAATCTTCAAATGATCTTCCTCCTTCGAATTGGTCTGCTTTCACTTCTAGGCTAACCGATTTGTCTATCCTCGTAACCCCTTTATCGACAGTCTTCATCAATACTTAACAAACTTTACATTCTATTTTCAGCGCAAAGAAAAAAACCGCTGTATCAGCGGTTTCAGTGGTTTTTCTTTATCTGTAATCTGCACGGGTCATGCGCCCGTTATATGGCAACCGTTTTTGCTGCTCCAAATCACGTTCGCGGTTCTCGATCTTCGCGGCAACGATGCCGAGCAAGGTGCCGAATGCAGCTCCTGCGGCTACTTCGATCGGCTGATGACCGAGCAGTTCTTTTAACTCTTTATCGCGCTCCACAAATTCAAAACTCGGGAACTCTCCCGAAATTTTTGTAAAGCTGTCCTCGAGGTCATTGACCAAACGCGCGATTTCGCCTGTGTGGCGGCGTATGCCTTGCGCATCATACATGACGATGGCTCCGAATACGACTGCGAGTGCGGTTTCTGTATGGCGTGCGCCTTTATTGGAAGCGACGTATGCAGCGAGTGCCGATACACCTGCTGAGTGGGAGCTTGGCATGCCGCCAGTCGTAAATGCTTGCTGCCAATCCCATTTCCCTGCCACCACTTTATGCGTGACGATTTTTAATCCTTGTGCGATGCCGATCGCCCCGAGTGACGTGATCATTCCGCGGTTCATCTTTCTCATCTTTTCATCCTCCAATATAGTAGCTGCTGCGGCTTATTCTGTCCGTTAACTTCCTTTACCCTGAAATCCCTGAAGGTATGTAAAGGAAAGAAGGAAATATTTTTAGAGGAAAGAGTCAGAAAAATCCGAGCCATTGATTATTTTAATTGTAGGTCGATCTCAAACTTCACATCAGGTGTAACGGCGCCTTTACTGCCGAAGATTGTATACGCCGGATATGAAGAAAGTAAGCTTTTCGTTGAAGGTGGAATCGAGTTTGCGGCAGTCAAGAGAATCGGGGCGTCTGCTTTAGCTGCAAGGACTGCCCCCGCTAATGCGTCAGGGAAATTCGCACCGGTCGCAATATAAGCTTTCTGTTTCCCCATGGGTAAGCCCTGGTTAATCAATTTGCCAGTGTCAAAGCGATTGGCTCCACCATAGCGTGTGGCTCCAGGCAATTGCGCCATGACGGCATTGCTGATAGCCCCTGTGCCACCAGTGACGATTGTTGCGCCTTTACCGGACAGCGCCGCTTTTGTTTCTGCAGGCAATGTGCCACTGCGCGTCAGCAAAATCGGGATGCCATGTTTCGCTGCGTAAGGCGATACAGAGAGAACATCCGGGAAGTTCTGGCCATTGGAGACCACTGCCCGGTCACTCGTGATTCTTTTTGCAATCATGGCTGCTGTTTCATAGCGAGTTTTGCCGCCGATACGATCGACTTCATTGACCAGCTGCCTCACTTGAGTTTCAACCGTTGCCGAAAGTGCACCTTTGCTGCCAAGAAGTATGGCTTTTTCAGGTTTTAAACGGCGGATTTCAGCGACAGTAGCCGGATGGAGATGATCCCCTTTTGTCAGCAAGATCGGGGCGTTTTCCTGATAGGCGAGCGGCCCGCCCGCCAAGGCATCAGGAAAGTCATTCCCTGTAGCGATGATAACCGTCGAAGCAGAGCTCCAACCTGCCTTGGAGATGGCCGCCGCTGTTTCGTAGCGTGTTGCACCGGACAAACGGTTTGACCAATGGCTGGCGTCCAACGTCAATGCACGATCGATATTCAAGCGGCCGTGTCCGTAATACACGTCTTTTCCAGCAGCGCCAAGGTCTTTCGCAGTCAGCATCAAGCGCCCGGCGATATCGGTATTGCTGAGTTTTGGCTCATTCGCTTTCAATAGAGCCGCAGCACCGGAAACGATCGGTGTGGACATAGATGTTCCATCCAATCCGCCAAATGACTCACCTGGAAAGATGGAAAAAACGTTGGATCCCGGCGCCGCAATATCGATGGTTTTTCCGAAATTAGAAAAATCGGAGTGCTGGTCGGCGGCATCGGTCGAAGCTACCGACATTACATTTTGATAGGCCGCCGGATAATAAGGGGAACTAATGCCATCGTTGCCGGCTGCCGCCACGACAAGAACGTTTTTGGAATGCGCATACTGCACAGCTTCTCTCAAGAGATTTGTGTCTGAATAAGCAACCAGGCTCATATTGATGATGTCCGCCCCACTATCTACCGCGTAGTATACGCCAGCAGCAACATCTGAGATAAACCCATCTTCGCCGTCGAACACATCGATCGGCAGGATGCTCGTCGAGGGCGCCACACCGACTCCAAATAATTCATTGTTCATATTTCCCGCAATAAGCCCTGCTACATGGGTCCCGTGAATTTCTACACTGACACTGCCAGATTTTCCGGTGATTACGTTAAAAGGGGACAAAACCCTTCCAGACAAATCGGGATGCGCCAAGTCAAATCCATCATCAATCACCGCCACAAGCACATCAGCTTTTCCGGTCGTCTTGTCCCAGGCAGCTTCGGAACCGATGAGCCGATGATGGTATTGATATCCTGCATAAAACGGGTCGCTCGGTATCGCGGCCAGCTCCACACGCCCGTCGGGTTCTGCATACTCAACATCACCTTGACTAGAAAGCTCTGTGATAAACGATTCCACACTCTGCCCTGCCGGCACTTCAAGTGTGACGATTTGCGCGTTGCCTGTTTCCGCTGTCTCGACCTGCTGCGCGGCAGCTTTGTTTTTTAATGCGCCGTCATCTCGCAGTTTGACAATGACACGGTCCACCGGCTTGTCTGTTGCGGCTTGGGCTTGTCCAGCCGTTCCGATACCTACCAGAGAAAGGGCTAAGGTTATAGCCGCCAATGCTGTAGTTGTCTGTTTCATGGTCATTCTCCTCACATCCCGTAGTCTTCCACTCTTTATTTTCTGATAATTCAAATAGTTATTTACAAAAATTATACGACCTTTCAGGACAAATGCCTAGACAATGTAAAAATTCTTTTGAATTTAGATAAAAATGGATATTATTCTCTATCCTCTGAAACCCCCGACTTAGCACTATAGGCACAATTTTTATTATTTTAATCAAAAAAACAGCTTCTCGTCAAATGAATGACAAGAAGCTGTCGAAACTATTGATGCTTATTTACTTAATTCGGATTGAGGAGTCGGAATAACGGCTTCGTGGAGAAGGATTTCCAGCTCTTCCACATAACGCTCTTTCTGTTGAGTTGTCCAGTTGAAGACGCCTGCCATATAATCGGCAGCGGCTTCCTTATGGGCATGCACCCAATGGATATCAAAATACAGTGCGCCTGTACGGCGGATGAAGAAATCAACCGGTTTGCAAACTGCTTCCGATTCGATACCGTATTGCAGCATTGCATAGACGAGCGGATCGAGATTATGCGATGCGGCATCAGCCAAACCGTCTGTATAATGACTCAGCACATGGTCGACGTTCGCGCCATAGCGATTGACAAGCATTTCCATCGCATCTTCGGTGAGCCCAAACTCGGCCGCCCGTTTCAAGCGATCGGTTTTGAATTCCTTGAATCCTTTAGAACCGCCGACTTCTCCGCCGGAAAGCGCCATTTTCTTCGTCGATACTTTCTTGAAAGAAGTACCATATTCCTCTTGAAGCTGTTTGGTGACCAAGTCCATGATGCTCTCGCCCATTTTACGGTAGCCGGTGAGCTTGCCGCCCGCGATTGAAATCAAGCCAGAATCCGATACGAAGATTTCGTCTTTACGGGAAATCTCGGATGGGTCTTTGCCTTCTTCGTGGATCAGCGGACGCAATCCTGCCCAGCTCGATTCGATATCAGCCGCTGTAATCGAGACGTCCGGGAACATGAAGTTAACGGCTTCGAGAACGTAGTCACGGTCTTCTGTTGTCATCGTCGGGTGCGCGATATCTTGTTTGTATACCGTATCAGTTGTGCCGACATAAACTTTGCCTTGGCGCGGGATGGCGAATGCCATGCGGCCGTCCGGCATGTCAAAATAGATGGCCTGTTTGAGCGGGAAGCGCGACTGGTCAAATACCAAGTGAATCCCTTTTGTCAGCTGCAACGTTTTGCCTTTTTTCGATTTGTCTTCTTCGCGCAATGTATCGACCCAAGGGCCTGCCGCATTGACGATTTTCTTCGCAAATATTTCGTGGATCGAGCCGTCAAGCTGGTCTTCTGCTACGACGCCGACCACTTTGCCGTTGTCGTAAAGGAAGCCTTTCACTTTCACGTAGTTCATTGCCAGCGTGCCTTTTTCAACAGCTTTTTTCATGACTTCCATCGTCAAGCGCGCATCGTCTGTCTTGTATTCGACATAATAACCTGCACCTTTGAGTCCCTGTTGTTTCACAAGCGGCTCGCGGCGGATTGCTTCATCACGCGAAAACATGCGGCGGCGTTCACTTCTTTTGACGCCTGCCAGGAAATCGTAGACGCGCAAGCCGACGTTTGTGCTGAGTGGCCCGAATGTGCCGCCTTTGTGGAATGGCAGCATCATCCATTCAGGTGTCGTGACGTGCGGCCCGTTTTCATAAACGATTTCGCGTTCTTTGCCGACTTCTGCAACCATCTTCACTTCAAATTGTTTCAAATAACGCAAACCACCGTGCACGAGTTTCGTTGAACGGCTTGAAGTCCCTGCTGCAAAATCCTGCATTTCCATGACTCCTGCACGGACGCCGCGTGCTGCAGCATCGAGCGCGATTCCCGCTCCTGTGATCCCGCCCCCGATGATCAATACATCAAGTGGCGCTTGTTTCATTTGTCCATAAGTTTTTGTGCGTTCTAGGCTTGAGAATTTCATTCTTAACCGACTCCTTTTCCAATATATTCCATATTAAAAAGAGAGACCTGTACACAGCCGCAGAGTTATATCTGCTGTCCTGGCATGGTCTCTCTTCGTCTCCGGCCATTTATCTCTCGTGTGATTAACTTGTAAGTTTAGTTGACGGGCTTGAATGTGCGAGTTGCGGCTACCGCATTTTGCCAGCCTGTATACAGTCGCTCGCTTGTTTCGTCGGACATTTCCGGCTCGTAAGTTTTATCCAACTGCCATTGTGCGGCAATCTCGTCTTTGTCTTTCCAGAATCCAGTAGCCAGTCCTGCCAAGTAAGCAGCCCCAATCGCCGTCGTTTCTTGAATGCGTGGGCGTTCAACAGGTACGTGAAGCAAATCCGATTGGAACTGCATCAGCATATCGTTGCCGACTGCGCCGCCATCAACGCGCAAAGTCTTCAATTCAATCCCTGCATCTTCTATCATAACATCTACAACGTCTTTTGTCTGATATGCGAGCGCCTCAAGTGTCGCACGAATGAAATGTGCTTTTGTCGTGCCGCGCGTCAAGCCGAATACAGCGCCTCTCGCATCGGTATCCCAATAAGGCGTACCGAGGCCGACAAATGCCGGCACCATATAGACGCCATCTGTCGATTCCACTTGTTTTGCAAAATCTTCGCTCTCAGGTGCCGTCTCGATAACCTGCAGCCCGTCGCGCAGCCACTGGATTGCAGAACCTGCCACGAAAATACTGCCTTCGAGAGCATACTCAACTTTTCCATCAACACCCCAAGCAAGTGTCGTTAACAAGCCATGTTCGGATTCGACTGCTTTCTCGCCAGTGTTCATCAGCATGAAACATCCAGTTCCGTAAGTGTTTTTCGCCATGCCTTTTTCAAAGCATGCTTGGCCGAATAAGGCTGCCTGCTGGTCGCCGGCGATCCCTGCAATCGGCACTTCATGTCCGAAGAAATGATAATTAATAGTATGTGCATAAATTTCAGATGACTGGCGTACTTCCGGCAGCATGCTCTTCGGCACTGTCAGGATGTCGAGCAGTTCATCGTCCCACTCAAGATCGTGGATATTGTACATGAGCGTACGGGATGCATTGCTGTAATCAGTGATGTGCGTCGAACCGCCTGATAAACGGTAGACGAGCCATGTGTCGATGGTGCCGAACATCAAATCGCCATTGTCCGCTTTTTCTCTCGCGCCTTCGACATTGTCAAGGATCCATTTCACTTTCGTGCCGGAGAAGTACGCGTCGATCAAAAGGCCGGTTTTTTTGCGGAATGTATCGTTCAATCCCTGGTCTTTCAATTCGTTGCAAATGCCGTCCGTTTGGCGCGATTGCCAAACAATCGCTTTATAGATCGGCTTGCCTGTATTGCGATCCCATACAACAGTTGTCTCACGCTGGTTGGTGATCCCGATACCCGAAATTTCAGAGGGATCGACGTCTGTTTTGCGCAAAACTTCTGCGATACACGCCAGGACGGAAGTCCAAATTTCATTGGCGTCGTGCTCGACCCAACCCGGTTTCGGGAAAAATTGCTGGAACTCCTGCTGGCCCGTACCAACAATCTCGCCTGCATGGTTCAACAGGACCGCCCGTGAACTGGTTGTTCCTTGGTCGATCGATAAAATATATTTTTTACTCACTGGAATCTCCTCCGCTAACTTATTAAATGGTTTTTTCTTTCAATTGCTTGGCCTTCGCTCGACCATTTTTCAATTCTACACTGGCTGTACCGATAAATACCAGGACAAGCACTAAACTTAATGCGAAGAATGGCAAACCGTAATCTCCAGTGAACAAGGCTTTGTAGAAAACTGCCCCGTAAATCCCCCCGAAAGCCGGGCCGACAATCGGCACCCAAGCGTAGCTCCAGTCAGACTTTCCTTTTCCTGGAATCGGCAGCAACGCGTGTGCGATACGCGGCCCTAAATCACGAGCAGGGTTGATTGCGTATCCTGTTGTGCCGCCAAGCGACATGCCAATCGCGATGATGAGCGCGCCGACGATCAACGGGTTCAAGCCTTCCGTAAAATCATTGGCGCCGATGAACAACAGACCCATGACCAAAACGAAAGTCCCGACGATTTCACTGATCAAGTTGGAAAACGGGCGGCGGATAGCCGGAATTGTTGCAAAAACGCCAAGCTTTGTTTCCGCTTCTTTCGTTCTTGCCCAGTGAGGAAGATAGTTGAAGAAGACGATGACGGCACCGATGATGGCACCCAGAATTTGTGCGGTTATATAAACCGGCACCTGTGACCATGGAAGTTCACCGACAGATGCAAAACCTAAAGTGACTGCCGGATTCAAATGCGCTCCCGAGAAATTCCCGACTGCGTAAACGCCCATTGTTACCGCGAGCCCCCACGCAATCGTGATGACGATCCATCCTCCGTTCTCCGCTTTTGAGTCTTTCAACGTTACGCCTGCTACGACACCAGCACCAAAAATGATAAGGATCATCGTACCGATCAATTCTGCTAAAAATATTGTCATTTTCCATACACCCCTTTTTCAGATCCTCCGCTTTTATCGAACCTGCCGAATGACAAGGCACGCTGTCCAACAGAATCTCCATGTATAATCAAAAACCGGCCACAAAAAAATCCGCACTGAACGAAGGCCCAATAGACTGGGCCTTGTCCGATGCGGATCTCTTTTCTCCTGCACGGTCCTTAACTTGTAAAATCAATTTAGCAGTTTTTGAAAACGCTGTCAACAATTAATTCGGGCTTGTTTAGGAGTACTGGAAACTGAAAAAATCGGCACGCCTTCTTTGTGAAGAACGATCGCAGATGGACGGGCTTTACAGAATCACGTATCCCATAGTTCTGCCTGGGATGTTGAAACGGCTTCTGCCCCGCCTTGGTAGGCAAGTTCGATATCTTCTCTTGTGCGGATCAAGCCGCCTGCAATGATGGGAATGCCGGTACGTTCGTGCACTTCTTTGATGATCGACGGGATGAGCCCCGGCAACAACTCGATGTAATCAGGTTTTACTTGATCGATCAAGCTCAAATTATGTTCAAGCGCATGGCTGTCGAGCAGGAACAATCGCTGGATCGTTGTCAATTTATTTTTCTTTGCAAGAGCGATGACATTGCTTCTTGTTGAGACGATGCCGTCCGGTTTCACTTCCCGGACCAAATACTCAATGCCGTAAGCGTCCGTCTTCAAGCCTTGAATCAAATCGGCATGCAAGATGACTTTCTTGCCAGCTTTCTTGGCAGCAGCGACAAGCGGCTTGAGCTGGGCGAGCCGGACTTCCAGAAAAATGATGGTTTCCTGGTCACTGGCAAGCAGCCGTTCAAATTCCTTCAGGTTGCGCATGACAGGCACTACGCCTTTTAACTTAACCAACACTTTTTCCTCCTCAGTTAAAAACAATCTACGGACATTATGCGCCAGCTTTGTTTCCTGCACAACTATTTGCCCCCCAGCTTCATTTCATCGGCCGATTGCGCTAAAATGACAGTAATCATCCAAAAGGAGTTGGCGGTTATGCGGGTCAAGAAAGTGCAGAATGTCTATCAATTGGCTTTTATGCCTAGAGTATTTCCGGTGAATTGTTATTTGGTCGAAGAACAGGAAGGCTTGACGCTTGTCGATTGCGCTTTGGGATTCGCGGCAAGGGATATCGCGCTGGCGGCAAAAACCATCGGCAAACCAATTACAGAAATCGCGCTGACGCATGCCCATATCGATCACGTCGGTGCACTCGATGCTTTGAAAAAACAGTTTCCCTCGGCACAAGTTTCGATCTCGGAAAGGGAAGCAAAAATTCTCTCGGGGGACAAAAGTGCTTCGCCTGAAGATGCAGGCAAACCCGTCAAGGGCGGAATCCCGAAAAATATCCAGACAATACCCGATCGGCTGCTGCAAGAAGGCGACCGAGTCGGCTCACTTGAAGTCGTCCTATCTCCTGGGCATTCCCCAGGATCCATTTCCTTTTTCGATAGACGCACCGGCGTCCTCCTCGCAGGAGATGCTTTTCAGACATGTGGAGGCACTGCAGTTTCTGGCACTTTCAAGCCGCTGTTCCCGTTTCCAGCCCTGGCGACATGGGACAAGCAAACAGCACTCAACAGCGCTAAAAAGTTGACTTTACTGCACCCAAGCTTTCTCGCCGTCGGTCACGGCAAGATGCTCGACCACCCGATGCGCTTCATGGAACAAGCCATCCGCGATGCCGAACAAAAATTAAAACCCTAGCCGAAAATGGCTAGGGTTTTTTTCGTTCCAGTTGCTGGCGCCCGACGCGCATAAACCACACCGGCCGTGTAATTTCTGAAACTTCCTCTACTCGCCGGATAATTTCAAACCCGACCTTTTCGTAGGCACGAATCGCCGGCTTGTTGCGGATATCGGGATCGGTGACGCAGCAAGTCAAGGAACCGTCGCGAAACACCACTTCTTCCAAAAAGCGCCGGATGATCGCTTGGCCGAAGCCTTTGCCGCGATAGGCAGGCGCGCCGATGAGAATATCCAGGCCAGCTGCTCGCTGTAATTCCTCAAATTGTTCACTGCCTGGATAATCGCTCCAGCGAAATGTCTGGATATATCCAATTGGTTGCTCCAGGTAATAGATGAGATACGGCTTTGTCGGATCCCGTCCTTTGATGCTGCCGACGAATTCGCGCACGAACTCCCCGTAAGTGCCATTATAGCTATAGCCCCAAAACCGGTTGATCTGCGGCTCTTTCGTGATCCATTCATAAAGCTGCGGCAAATGTTCCCGACGCAAACGTTCGAATCTGAGATTTTCAAGCTGTAAGGCCATGAAACATCCCTCCTCTTGGGCGCGGCTACTCCCGGTCTTTATCTACCGGTGTCCGCAAATATTCCTCCAATTGCTCATTCGGCAGTGAAAACATTGATTCTACAGGCGAATAATTTCCGGCAAGCCGTCCAATCGGTGCAAGTTTTTTCGTATCGATTCTTCCCTTGTCATATAATTCATCGTCGATATGGAAGCGCAGCACTTTGCCGATGACGAGATGATCGTCGCCAAGCGGAATGACCTGCACCAATTCACATTCCATGCTGACGGGCGATTCTTTTACGCACGGTACTGAAACCACTTCAGATGAGACAGGCGTCAATCCAACATAAGCGAATTCATCGACATCCGGCGCGACATGCTCGCCACTTTTCGCCATTTCATTCGCGAGTGGTGCCGAAACGATGTTGACGACAAACTCGCCCCGCTCCCGGATATTCGTGAGAGTGTCTTTTACTGTCCCCATTCTTGCTTCGACCCCTTCACCTATCGAAAAGATCACCATCGGCGGATTGCGCGAAGCGACCGTAAAAAAACTGAAAGGCGCCAAATTCAACTCGCCGCCGGACGATACAGACGATACCCAAGCAATCGGCCGAGGCAACACACTGCCAATCAGCAATTTATAATTTTCCTTGCTCGTTTGTTGTGCAGGATCGATGATCAAAAATATCCACTCCCTTTTCTATTCCTCCGAACCGTTATGCCTCGCATGATCGATCGATTTCTGAAGCACATAGCCGAACAATGAGATTCCCGCCAAATACGGCAGGATCATCATGCCGAAACCGGTCCCGAACTCTTCCATAGTTCCCGTAGCTTGAAGATACAGCCCCCAAGCTATGTAAAGTACATACCCGACTGTCACGAAACCAAGCCAGATATACCGTTTCAGCCACCATGGCAATAATAGCGGCGCCAGCACAAATACTCCCAACTGGATATGGCCCATCCATTCGTATACAAACTCCACCTCTTTCACTCACCCCTTACAAAATCATGAACCTAAACTGTCATTGCCAATATACAGTGTCTTTGTAATTTATAGATGTATTTTAACTTTCGCTACAAAACAGCTTTAACCCTCTTTCAATGAGTTTTTTCCTATACTTACATTAGATATATCCATCCAACAACACTCCGTTTGAAATCAATTAATACACAAGCTGAAATAATAAAAAAGACCTATACAACTAGGCACGCTTTCTGTCATTTCTGACAATATAGGTTTATAATACAGTTAATAATTAGGGAGGTGTCCTATATGGAATGGGAACGCAAGCTCGCCCAGTGGCGTGCTGAAGGGCTCATCGATCAAGAGACAGCTGAGCGCATCCAAGCGTTTGAAACCCGACAGCCGAAAAAACGCAAACTGCCTCTTTTGCTCATCATTGGCTTGATCTTTTTCGCGCTCGCTGTCTTCAGTTTTATTGCCGCGAACTGGCAAGCTATACCGGCTATCGCGAAAGTCGGCATGGTCGTATCGCTCATGTGGATTTTCTATGTACTCGCGTATTTCTCCGAGAAAAAACATTTTGGCCATCCCGTCATTTTCCGCATACTCGGATATGTGATGTTCGGGGCAAGTTTAATCGTCACCGGCCAAACTTTTCATCTCGGAACCGGTTCCAGCATTGTGCCATGGGCCTTGTTCATTGCCGCTATTGCACATTTCTTCATCTGGCGCCACTCCGCCTTTACAGTATTGGCGTTCATTAGCGGGATCACCATCCTGACCTCGGCAGCTCCTGGCATCGGCTTGATCGAATGGCTTCTGTTCATTGCCGTCACGCTCGCTTGGTTCTTCCTGAGCAAAGATGGAACGACGATGATCTTCAGCTGGCTGTTATTGCTCGGTTCTGGTTTTCTTGTGTGGAGCATATGGGATATCGACAGCCCGCTTGTGCCGATCTGGACCTTGTTTGCGCTAGTGTTGCTCGTGCTGCTGATCCCAAAAGACAAGCAGAAGCTATTAAGCCCGCTTTATCTGATCATTGGCGGGATCCAGCTCATCGTCTTCCTGGCGATCCGCGGGGAAAGCGATATGGCTTTCGCCGAGTTGTCCCTGCCTGAATCAATCGCCCTTGCAGCAGCGGGAGCCCTAGTGATCGCAGTCGCTTACTTCCGCGAACGCCATTTGATGTGGCTTGGCACGCTCGGGCTTGTCGGCTTCATGCTCTTCGATGAAACGGCCATTGCCCTGGCCATCGTTGCAGAATTGACCGCGCTCGCCTATTTGATCATCGCCCAGCGCCAAGACCAGCCGCTCGCTTTGGGCTTCGCTTATTTCATCGTCGTCCAATTTGTCATCTATGTCATCTATGCGTGGGAACGGCTCGACATGTCGCTGTTCTTCCTGATCGGCGCCATCCTGCTGTTCGTGCTGTCAGGCATCGCCTGGTGGCTTAACCGCAAGAAAGAAGGTGCAGTGACATGAAGAAATGGCTAATGCCTGCCTTACAGACTGTCTTCGTCGCATTGCTCGTCGTCAGCTTCTACGCCACTTCCTGGTTCGGCGATCAATACTTATTGCGTGCTGAACCATTCGACCCGTTCGATCCATTCTATGGTGAATACGTCATGCTGCAATATCCGGACCTCGACGCGCCTGCCGGAATTCGCGATGGCGCCGTCTACTTCACCTTGACCACAGGCGAAGATGGCTACGCCGTCATCGACCGCATCGAAGAGCGCCCGTTCTTCGGCGCTATCAACGGCAGCAAATACGACCGCCGTGTTGTCGCGCCACAGCTTGAAAACTTTTACGTCGAGCAAGGCCGAGGCCCTGAACTTGAAGAAGCAGTCGACCTCGAAGTTACCATTGACGTGGCGCCTTGGGGTTCCATCCGCCCAGTCAGCATCGCCCCAAGACAAGAATGAGTCATAAACAAAACCCGGCATGCTTATGCCGGGTTTTCGTTTGGCTTAAGTTTTGCAATCAGGAAACTGATGAAGTGCAAGCCGATTTCACTGCGCTTCGCCGAGCACACTCGATCGTTCCAGCAGGCAGCTTCGGTAATATTGATCCATCTCTTCCCACAAAGTTTCATTGCTGAAATTGTGGCGTACCCATTCCTGGCCTGCAGCCCCCATGGCTTCACGCAATCCAGGATCGCTGATCAACTTATCCAGTTTCCCCATGACATCTGCATGGCTGTCGGGATCGACCAAATAGCCGGTTTCCCCGTCCACCAAGGTATCGCGCGCGCCCGTGACGTCCGCAGCAATGACCGGCATTCCCGTCAGCGCCGCTTCCGCAGACACATTGCCGAACCCTTCACGCTTTGTCAGGAATAAAAACAAATCCATTAAATAATAAAACGGTACCGGGTCCAATTGGTAATCCTCGTGGACGATATACGGATGATCCGTGATCGTCTTGCGTGTCCACTCAGAAACTGCATCTGCCGATTCGTAATTGCCGACGATGAGCAGCCGCAAATGCGGATGCTGCGCGTGCAGCTCGGTAAAAGCACGCACCGTTTCGTCGATGCCCTTGTCTTTTGTGATCCGCCCCATCGACCCGAGTACAAGTTCGTCGCCGGTCCATCCATATGCTTGGCGCTTTTTCTCCACACGCCCTTGCATATCGTCATCCAGTTCAAAACGCTGCAGATCAAAGCCGTTGACGCTGCCATGACCGAGAATCTTGATTTTATCAGCGGGTGCAATGCCAAGAGCGACAATCTGGCGTTTTAGGCTCGGCGATACCGCAAGCAGGTGGGTCGACGATGCAGCGGCGATTTTCTCTGCCATCAACAGGATTTGACGCTTGATCCCTCCGGTTGTCTCGAGGCGCAACCCCAGCACATTATAGATGCGAACAGGCACCCTGCAGAAATAAGCGGCAAGTGACACAATCAGCCCCGCTTTTGGCGTTCCGGCATTGACGATATCCGGCTTTTCGGAGCGAATGACGCGTATGCAGGCAAACAACGACTTCAGGTCTTGTTTCAAGGCAATTTCACGTTCCATATTGACGTGCAGCACCTTCACGCCTTCTTCTTGTTCAAAGATTTCTGCGTAACTGCCTTTTGAACTCAAAGCTTTCACCTCATAGCCGCGCATTTCCAATGTCTTTAATTGCCCCTTCACCAGTTGTAGGCTTTGGGCAATGGTCATGGCGTACAATACTTTCGCTGACATGATGGACCGCTCCCTTTCAGGCCCCTCGCACCGCTGGGGCAGGTGCAATCGGGCTGCCGATTTGTTCCAATAATTCCGCCGCATAATGGGTAGCGTTATTCTTTTTCACCGAGAATACTTTCTCGCTGCCCCGGATCAATTTCGTCAAGATTTCACGTTCATTGGCAAGTGCTTGGTCGATACTCAGTTCGGGATTGAAAAATTCATAGGCCGTGAGAAGCGGCGAGCGGAGATAGTTAAAAATATAGCGATTTAAGTTCATTATTTTTTGCAAAGACTCTATTTCAGCCGTTTCTCTAACTAGATTGTCTCCTCTCTCAAGAATGGCGATATGCGTGACTTTATTTATTCCAGAAAGATGAATATGGCTGAGATATTCAGCCATCTCTTTTTGATGTGCGCCTCTATTATTGAAATAGCTGCCGATCGATGACAGTCTATTGATTACATGCGAAGATTTGGACTTCCCGGTAAGGTCCTTTGCAGAATAATCTCTGAAACTATTGGTCCACGGGACAGAATGGATCGCATTTCCGTCTGTGATAGCCATATCTTCCGCAATAAATTCTGCGCCATACTGCATACATGCGGTCATGCAACTAAGGGTTTTTCCCGTATTGGAAGGCGCAAAAACTGTCACTGTAGAATTATCTTTTTTGAACGCAGAACAATGGATGGGCGCGTACCCTTTTTTCAATAGCAATAAAGTGGCCAAATCAGTCATAATATAAGGTATGGAGTGAAGGTTCATGATCCGGTGAATGATAAGTTTATAATAAGCGTGGTTAACGGTGATTTTCGGCTCGTCCGTTAAAAATCCTTCTGCCCGAATACGCATGCTGCCTATCCCTGCATAATTGCGTGTGTAATAGATTTTATCCGCGCCAGGCATGCCGCTGAAATAATGATATTTCCCCATCCCTTCGTGTTCGGCATCATCATTGAATTCCTTCAGCTCGACCTGCATGCGGACCACGCAGCGTTCGTATTGTTCCATGGTGCCTTCGGGGATATTATGCCCGTAAGACCATCCGAATTTTTTGATGTTTGTTTTGACTCCAAGGACCCCTGGAGATGCAATATAATAATGTGTTTTCAAATGAAACTCCCCTTTGTTTGTGATTTCCCCCGCATGGCCGGATCCCCTAGTTTAATTCGCCTGCTGGCACCAGTGATTCGCCGAGGCAGGTTTTATAAAAACTGTCCAGTTCTTTCCATAGCATCTCGTTGCTGAAATTGGCACTCGCCCATTCACGCCCGGCTTCCCCAAACCGAATGCGCAAACTGTCAGAGGCGATCAGCCTATCGATCGTTTCCGTGATTTCCTGCAAGTTTTCAGGATCTACCAGCAAACCGGTCTTTTCATCGATTATCGTATTTCGCGCACCCGTGACATCGGAGGCGACGACCGGTAGCCCGCACAAGGCTGCTTCAATGGACACATTGCCAAAACCTTCACGTTTCGTCAGGAAGACGAAAATGTCCATTAAATGGTAGTACGCTACCGGATCAGCAACAAACCCTGTTTTAATGATTTTTGGATTGCTCTCGATTTCCTGCTTTACGCTTTCTTCCACCGGATCGTCGTCTTCGTAATCGCCAACAATCAGCAAGCGCAGCTTTCCGTTTTTTTGGCTAAGCAGTTTAAAAGTCGCGACCAGTTCATTGACTCCCTTGTCTTTGGTCAACCTACCGACAAACCCAAGAACGATATCGTCTTTGCTGAATTTATAAAGATCACGCAGTTTAATTGCGGCTGCCTCAATTTCAGGGCTAGATTGGAATTTCGCTACATCAAATCCGTCGCCGCTGCCTTTGCCGAGGACGGTGATTTTTTCTTCAGCGACGATGCCGAATTCAATCGCCCGCTCCTTCAAACTGTCGGATACCGCCAAACAATGGGTTGCGGAAGAAGCGGCGATTTTTTCCATATTCAATAACAAATTGCGCTTCCACCCTACTGTTGTCTCCATTCTCAACCCCCGCATCGTGTAAACCCTGACAGGCACATGGCAAATACGCGCCGCCACGGTTACAATGAGCCCCGCTTTCGGCGTGCTGGCATTGACGACTTGCGGCCGCTCCCGGCGAAATAATGCAATGCAGCGGGCAAGCGATTGCAGATCATGGAGCGGCGAGATGCCCCTATCCATCGGCAATTCAAGCATTTCCACTTGTTCGCTTGATTGAAACTCTTCGAATCCGGGACCTTTGGAACTCAGTGCTTTCGGTTCGAATCCACGGCCTTTCAAATAGCGCAATTGGCCATCCATAAAGCTCAAACTTTCTGAAATGGTTACGGCGTGAATCACTTTCGTCGTCATGGCACTAACCTCCGCTCAGTTTTTTCCGTAGATTTCCTCGGTCCGAAACACCTTGACCACCGTCTGCATTAAGATATACAAATCGAGCCGCAAGCTTTTGCGATTGATGTAGTCGATATCGATATCAATTTTTTCATCCCAACTTAAACTATTGCGGCCGCTGACTTGCGCGAGGCCCGTGACACCTGGTTTCACCGTCAGCCGCTGCTTCTGGTAGTCGTTATAATTATCGGTCTGGTCGGTGACGGTCGGGCGTGGGCCAATGAATGACATATCGCCTTTAACGATGTTGATCAGCTGGGGCAATTCATCGATGCTAGTTTTCCGGAGAATATTGCCGACCTTGGTAATGCTTGGGTCGCCGTCAAACGGCGTGCTGTGGTCATGCTTGTTATCTCGCCCATGCTCCATCGTCCGGAATTTGTAGATAGTGAAATGGCGCCCATAAAGCCCGCCTCGCTGCTGGGTAAACATGGCCGGCCCTTTAGACTCGAGGCGAATCAATATGGCGACTGCCAGCAATAATGGCGATAAGCCCAATAACATCAAAGCGGCGGTTACAGCTTCAATAAATCTCACCACCGCATCCCATCGCTTCGGCTGCTTTTTTTCTTCACTGAAGTCTCCAATTATCATGGGCTGACCCCTCCTCACATTCTCCATAATGTCACCTTCTCCGGCTTCTCATCCCGTTCGAGTGTACTTTTGACATCAAAGACATAACCTTCATTGCCTTCAAGCAAGGGCTCGAATAACTTCCACCCTGCTCTCCGGTAAACTTCGTGCGGCACCGCGAGTATGACCGAAACCGCCGGAAGCAGTTCCGCATGCCGCGTCAAGAAAATGCCTCCCGTACATTCTGCCTCCGCTTGTTCAAGTTGGGCATCCGCAACCTGGACATCCACGCCGTATTCCTGAAGCTCTGAGACGAGTTCCAGCACTCCGGCTTCCGGCGCGCTATTTGTTTCGTCTTGTTTCGCGATGCCTAGCACCGTAATGCGTGCTTCATGGATGACGACTTCGTTTTGAATCAACTTCTTAATGATCCGCTGCGCTACTTGCCGCCCTTTCTGCTCGCCCTTGCACCAGATATGGCCCATCCCATATCTCAGCACAGATCGGTCACCGAGGAGATCAGGTTCAAATTTGATAAATTCCCGCTTCGTATTGGCTGTTTCCAACACATCATGCGTGTCGATTCCCTGCTGGTTCAAGCTCATTGCCACTTCATTCATCAATGCGATATTCACTTCTCTCTGGGCGATTTCAAGCAATTGTGCAGCTTCAGCGACACGGATTGACTTTGCTTTGTAAATGCCCCCATCATGGATCGGGGTGAATAGATCGGCAAGATAATCGATGACTGGGCCGCTTTGGCCAGCGATTACTTTGCGACTTTTCCCCTGCTTGCGTTGTGCTTCACTGCTTTGCCACCTAGAAGGCGCAAACCCAACGAAGAATTCCTTCCCGGCGATAAAACCGGAATGCTGCTCGAGCAGGGGGATACAGATTTCTTCTGTGGTGCCCGGATAAACCGGTGCTTCGAAAATGAGCACCGATCCTTTTTTCATATGCATTCCGACAATTCGGCACAAGTCCGAAAGCGCGTCCAATTTATACGCTGGACGCTTCGAACCAGTCATCAGGAGGATGCCGGCGTCTGCCAGTTCACTAGCTTGATCGGTAAAAACAATGCCATTTTCGTCAAATTCCGCTTTTTTGGAACGATCCGGATCGAATACGATGACTGGATAAACGGTGCCGAATGCTTTGGCTGCCAACAAACTTGTTTCGCCGGCCCCGATTATCGCGATTTTCAAGTTTTCCATCATGAGCCCACCTTCTCCCCCTTCTTGCCTGGCCATTTCATTTTGGTGAATTCCACCAATTGCTTGCTATTCGCTGCGGCGTAAGACAGTAATAATAGCGGGATGATCTTATTGCGGTGGCGCATCGCCGTACCGGCACTTTGCGTCCCGTATGAGTAGATGAAAACGGTCATCCCGATTACTAGCAAGATGAATATTTTTGTCCGGACCGGCATTTCGCTCCGATAGAGCCCGTACAATGTCGCACCGATCAGGAATAAGTAAACGCTCGAATCAAACAGGAAACTGATCATATCTGCACCTCCCCGCCAATCGAGCGGAAGTGGGGAAAACAGGAAGTAGAACATTTTAAGCGGCGCGACGAGCAGTGCTGCTATACCGGACAAACCACTGAAGCTTGCCAAATAAACCGAACCGCCCTCAGCGAAAATTTCATAATCGACCGTCCCGCCTTCTTCCGTAACGAATTTACTTAAGAAGACGTCGGCATTTTGAAAAACGATAAACAAGATCCCTCCGACAAATAACAGATAGA
Source organism: Planococcus sp. MSAK28401 (assembly GCF_018283455.1). Taxonomy (NCBI): domain Bacteria; kingdom Bacillati; phylum Bacillota; class Bacilli; order Caryophanales; family Caryophanaceae; genus Planococcus; species Planococcus alpniumensis. Next base: position 2,459,405 of record NZ_JAAMTH010000001.1, read on the forward strand.
TAAGCGGCGTGGATATTTTCCTGCCCATCTTCGCGCGCTCCAGCCAGACGAATGATGCGATATAGACGAGAAGCAATCCGATCATGCCGGTATGGAACATCATTGCCAGAATCGACAACACCACTGCCCAGCCGAATTGCAGGAACGACCTCTCGCCGATCCAGCGCAGGAAATAATAAAGCGAAACGGTCGTGAAGAAAATGATCAGCGCTTCCCGGAGCAGGATGCTCGACATGAAAATGCTGTTCGGCATCAGCGTGAAGATGAGCAAGGCGATAAAGCTTAATTTCTTCTCGATTTGCAGATAGTTCAATGATTTGAAAAGGAATACGGCCGAGAATACCCAACAAGCGATGTTGAGGAATTGCGAGTAAGCCCGCTGATCTCCAATCATGTAGTAGAGGCCTGATAAAAATGGCACATAAACCGTATGGGTCTGGTCGAGCGGGTATTGCCCATTCGCCACCAAAACCGATACTTCATGGAAATACTCCGTATCCGTTCCACTCGAGAAAATCCCGATCGACGGAACATACAAATCGATAAATAAAACGGCTACCCGCACCGCGAACCCGGCAAATATGATGAACAGCCATTCATTCTTCAAATTGCGGTATAGATATAAGGAAATGGCAATGATCCCGGTAAAGACAAGGAGCATTGCATATCCATCACCTGGCGGAAGAAAATCTTTGATCAAAAATGTTGCGAGAATCTGTATGGCAAAAAATCCTAGTACATAAATCATGAACCTCCCCCCTTTCTTTCAACGTCTGGCCAATGCCATCAACCGGGCTTTGTAATACGCCATATCGCTTAATTGCAGCATCCACAGCATACTGGCATACACCAATACGCCCGTTAAGACGCCGATGGATAATGCCGGTATATCGCCCATCGCCAGCAAGGAAAACGTAAAGGCCGTTTTGGCCGAAATGCCCATGACGATTGCAGCCAGAATGCCTTTCACCAAATCGGCCATCAGCTTCCTGCTGTTGAGCGAACCGATTTTCCGGACGAGAGATGCATATAGAAGGACCGTACTGACGATTGCCGCAATACTGGTCGCAAGCGCCAGGCCGTTCAGCCCCATGACACGCGATAACACCAAGTTCAATGCGACGTTCAAAAACATGGCGCCGAATGCGTTGATCATGGGCGTTCGCGAATCTTCCAATGAATAAAATACTTTCGCCAGTACTTCCCGCAAGCCAAACCCCAGCAGGCCAAGCGCGTAAAAGAACATCAAACCAGCAGTCATCTCAATTTCGAACTCATCGAACTCTCCTCTGCCAAACATCAACTCTGTAATCTGCCTAGAAAAAACCATCATCCCGACCGCCGCTGGAATAACGATGACCGATACTGTCGTAACAACCTTTCCTACCACGTTCTTAAGTTCCCCTATCTCTTTTCTTGCAGCTAATTTTGAAATTTTTGGAAACATGACTTTAACTATGGCTAGCACAAATATCGCTTGGACAAAAAAGACCAGCCTATGTGCATAAGTTAAGGCAGAGATTCCACCCTCTGTAATCTGTGAAGCGATTGTCCTGTCCACCAAAACATTTATTTGATCAGCTGATACCCCGATGATTACCGGAATGGCAAGAACCATCATGTTTTTCAAATCCCGATCTTTAAAGTCGAGTATCCATCGGTGCCGGTAACCACTTTTCTTAATAGCGGGAACCATGCTTAAAAATTGGACAACAACCGCAACTACAGTCCCTATTGCCAGTACATACAGCCCAAGCCAGGAGCTGATTGCAATGGTGGCAATCAATACGATATTCAGGGGTAATCCGCTTAATTCTGTTGTAAGAAAACGATTTTTCACTTCCAAGTAGCTTGTGAAAATAAAAATTAATGCGGTGAAATATAACGTGACTGAAATAATGCGGGTAAATATTACGGCTATGCGCAAAGTTTCACCTTCAAAACCAAATGCAAACAATTTCACGATTGGCGTAGTGAAGCACATAATCAGGAATACCAAGATGGTTGTTAGCAACATCACTGCATTGGTAACATTTACAGTGAATTTTTCTGCCGGCTCACTGCCACGCTCCTTAAAAATTTTCGTGTAAACAGGAATATAACTGGCCGCAATGCCCATGCCGATGAATGCGAAGATGACAGTGGAGATATTGGTGGAAATTAAATAAGCATCTGTAAGGCCATTGGCTCCGTAAAAATAGGCAAGGAATATATCGCGTGAAAATCCCATAACCTTCGTTACAACAACTATGAACATGATGGAGATAACGGTTTTTTCCATAGTTTCAACCTCTTTTGCGTTCATTCTGGAAGCAAGGATCCCCTCCCGAAACTCTGATGCAGTTGATCATGGTCCTGCGATCTATTTGCTGCGGCTTTCCTCCTTACATCTGGCACAGACCGAATCTTGTTGTTGTTAATCCTAGTCGGCAGAGGTTAAAAGAGGGTTAAACTGTTTACGCCTTATAAAAAAACTTTGTGCGGCACGTCCAGGCAACTTCATCGTGTAGCCAGCGGCAGAGGCTCAGCACACAAGCTTCATCAAGAAAAAACGGATAACTCCTCATGTCCGGCTGCACGTTTCATGTGAATTTTCTCCATCACTATCGAAGCAATTAAAAACACCCGCCAAAACGCGGCGGGCGCTTGCTGACTTTTTTCAATTTCATACACTGCTCAATTGCTTGCAGGCATTTGCACGGTAAGCCGGGAAAAAAGAATCTTCCGGATTGGCTCCCGACTTCTTGCACAGCTCTTCGTAAATTTTATCGTTCCATATTTTTTGCCCGGTATAGAAGCGATAGCCTGTATGCTGGCCGAACTTCTTCTTGAACTTGTACAAGGGATCTTCCTCGTCATTCGTACGCCCGCCACCTGCATGGATCAATTTGACACCATTTTCTTTTCCCCACCGCACGGCACCATATTGCAAGACATAAATCGGCGACAATTGATGGAATTTCTGGATAGTGCCCGATAAATGCGTATGCATAATGCCGTCATACAAAAAGTGCAGCTCTGCGGCGATCACTTGCCCTTCATAAATGGCTTCTGCCAAAATAATTTTGTCCGCGAATTTCAGCAGGCAGCTATCGAAATAAGTATCATCAAAGAAATAATAGGAATCGGCATGAACCCGGCTCATCGTTTCATGATAGATTTCCTTGAAACGGCGAAGGTTGCTAGGTGCTACGGTGATACGGGACGTGACACCTGCGTTCAGGGAACGGCGCAAGGTTTTTCTGGCGGATTTTGAAAACTCTGCTGAAACCGGATCATCGAATCCTTCAAGTGTCGTGCCCACGGTTTCACGCTGGTACTGGATGTCGTAGCAATTCGAGAAGTCGCGGGCATTGTCGAAGATTGGATGGAAGCGGATAAATTCGCTGACGATGCGTTGGCTTTTGCAGTATTCTCGGAATGCTTGTTCAAAAGCAGCAACCAAATCGGATTGGCATCCTGCAGCACAGTTCATGATCCGCGGCCCTCCGTAGCCGTATGGGGTAATGGCATCGAACCATTTCTCGCCATGAATCAGCATTGGGATTTCACGTTTGATAAACAGATGCCTAATTTCACCGTGTACGCTCCGGAACAAGAATTCTTGGCATACACCGTGCTCCATCTTTTCGTAAAGCTTGCCGTACGCTTTTTCAAAAAATAGGTCATTCAATGGATACACTTCCTTTCATCATGCGCCGCTTGGAGGCGGCTCGTTTTCACAGGCTTTTTGCTACGGGAAGCAGAAGCTTTGATTCCGAATGGCTACTTGAACCAGAACAAGTTATCTTCCTTGGCGTTGGCTGCGCCTTAGTGGCGGTCAGCATTCTCTTTCTCCTAGTTGACCGTTAAAGGCCGTAATCGTTTAAGCCCCTTGATGTATACATCCAGCCTGCAAAATATTTCCAGCACTTAGCGACAAATTGTTCTTCGTTATATCATTCGGGGCATCAGCCGTGTTCCGCCACTTCATGTAATCCACTAGAATTTTTCCAAATACAAATCTTTCATCCGCTAATTCTTTGCTTTCTCGTTATTGAACCTCACTCGTTTCTTTAGCCGGCCGTTTCCGATAAGCAGGAAAGAACTCATCCGTTGGGGGGATGTTGACCTCTTTGCAAAGTTTGTTGTAAATGTCTTCATTCCAAACCTTTTGGCCGCTATAGAATGAAAAGCTCGTGTGTCGCGCGAATTGTTGTTTGAACCGCAACAAGTTATCCACCGGGCTATTGGTCCGCCCGCCTCCCCCATGAAGAAGATTGATGCCATTTTCTTTAGCCCATAGAACTGTGGCGTATTGCATGATATACACCGGTGACAGGTGATGAAACGCTTCATACGTTCCGGACAAATGCATATGGATCAAATCGTTGTAGACAAATTGCAGCTCCATGCCGATCACTTCACCCTTATAAAGCACTTCAACCAGTAAAAGCTGCTGCCTGAACGACTCCAGCAATTGCGTAAAATACCGATCATTAAAATAATAGAAAGAATTTGCTCGATTGCGGTCCATTGTCGCAAAGTAAATCTGCTGGAAAGCCTTGAGATCATGCGGCCCGAGTGTCACACGGTATTCGACTCCTTCACGCAACGCTTTGCGGATGTTCTTGCGCGCAGATGCGCTGAACTCCGCTTCTACCGGATTGTCATAAGCCGCGATCGACGTTCCGGCCGTATCACGCAAATAGCGAACTTCGTAGCTCTTTTCGAAATCCTGCGCATTGCCAAGAACCGGATGGAACCGGATAAATTCACTGACCACGCCTTCTGCTTCGCAATATGCAGCAAATGCTTCCATAAAAGCGGATGCCAGTTCTTCCCGATGTTCCGGCGCACAGCCTGTCATCAGCGGGCCGCCGTATCCATAGGGCGTGACAATATCGAAGTAGCGTTCAGGCCCGAGCAATATCGGAATTTCGCGCTTGATGAATAGATGCCGGATGCGCCCACGCGGATGATCAAATTCAAATACTTTGCATATGCCTTTCTCGATTTCTTCGTACAACTTGCCATACCGCTCATCGAAATACAGATCCCCCATAGCCCTTTCCTTCTTTCTCCTTGTAAGGTAAGTTGCGTGCTCTTTCTCTCCAACGGCTCCCAGCTTTCCTGCTACCCCATACATTCATTTCCAAGCGAAACCCTTTAACAGCACCTATACTAAAAGCCCCAGGTTAAAGCCAGGTTAAACAAGTCTATTTTTTCCAGCCGTATATATAGACAAAAACGCCCGAAAAAGAGACAACATTCTTTGCGAAAATGAAATAACTTACTTAATATAGGGAATATAGAATTTTTAAAGAAGAGGTGTAAACCGATGAAGCTTTATAAATGGCTTGGCAGTGAACAAGAAACCGATACGCTGAAAGAAAATGGCTGGTTCGTTTTAACAAGCGGCAGTGATGCAGTAGCCATCAATGAACAGGAAATCCCAGTTGGTGAACAGGTCGAAGCTTATGAGGTGCTGGACCAAAAAGGGCAGCTTGAAGTCGGGGCTTTCGCCGTTTTCAACAATATCCCAGTCACTGAAGAAGGCCGCGAACTATTCGAATCCCGTTTCCAAAACCGGGCCGGGCTCGTTGAAAAAGAACCGGGCTTTGCAGCGATCCGCATCTTGCGGCCGCTCGATTCCGACACTTATGTCATTCTCACGATGTGGGAAGACGAATCCGCCTTTACTACTTGGCAGTCGTCCCAAGCTTACTCGCACGCACATAAAAAACGCGGCACATCGGAAGGCATCGACAAACGCCCGAACATCTTCCCGCGCCCATCATTCGTCACCACTTATTCCAAATAGCAAAGAGGCTTCCAAATGGAAGCCTCTTTTTCTGTGGAGAAGTATATGAGTACATCGATGTGTTTGAGCCATGCGTCAATATTGTTGACTTGCAGCGAAATCTCTTCCACATACATTTTTGCATCAATTTTTAAAAACAGCTTTGTTCTATCCCATCAGTCGTATATTTTACAATTTTTTAAAGAGAACCCGCCCTTCATGATCCAAAAGAAAAAAACCGCAGCAGCTGCTGCGGTTTAGTTCACTTTTTCCCCTGCCAGATAGCGGGCGAGTATCATATCTTCACCGTTTTCCGAAACGACTTCGAGCGTCCGGTTAATCTCGCGGATCGTTCCATTCAGTTCCTCTATCGTTTGGCATACGATATTGAAACGCCCCAGCATCTGTGAATAGGAGCCGGTCACCGTGATTTCATCGCCCACTTCACGTGTCGGCACCCAGGAAATCACTGATGGAAAATCCAGGATTTGTTCCACCCCTTTGATTTCACGGACAGTTCCCGGGCCAAGGAGCACTGACAAATTACAAGATGGATAACGGATAAACCCATCATCGAAATTGCTTAAATCATATTTTGAGATATCTTCCCCGACTGCAAAGTCAATCATCATTTCCAGTAAATTGACGTCGGTTTGGCGTTTGACAACCTGGTAATGTTGCTCCCCGCTCAATCTATATCCCATCTCGTACATAAAGAATTCCCCGCCATCATAGAGCGATTGGATCATCACTAGCCCATTCTTGAGCCCCATGCCTCTCAACATCTCCCGAATATTGGCGTCATGAAGCGCGATGAATTCAGCGAGATGGCTCGACGGGTAAATCGTAGCGACCGGCAGCGGCGGGCTTTGCCGCCCTTGGTTGTAGACAAAACGATCCGTGACAGCAGATAAGATAACTTCCCCGTTTTGCAAGGTATAGTACATTTCGACGCCATGATTTGTATCGACAAAACGTTCGACAAGAACGCGGCCATGGCGTGAAAAGCGCTTGGCTTTTTCGGTTGCCTCGTATAATTCCGCTTCATTTTGGCATACGGTAATTCCCTTGCTCGCATAGCTGTCGACTGGTTTAACAATGACCGGGTAGCGAACCGGCACCCCGTCTCCCTTTTCGTATTGCTCGATTACCGGAACACCGAATCTCCGGCAAAATTCCTTGAACCGGTCTTTATTGGAACTTATTTCCAAGTGTTCTTTGGTTGCGCAGAATGGCAATCCAAGCCGGTCTGCCAGCAATTGCGCATTCCATGTGTTGATATCGTCAAAAGCCGTCAGAACCCCATCGATTTTTTCACGTCGCGCCATGTCTTCCAAGGCGTAAATGTCTGCGGTGCTAATGGGATAAGCTTTGTCGGCATGTCTTTTAGCCGGCGATTCTTCGTGATTGTCGGTAACAATCGTATAAAGTCCCATGTTTTTCGCAGTTTCGACTACATCGATCATGTGTGTAATGCCGCCAAGAATGAGCAGCTTTTTTTGTTGTCGCACAGGAAACACCCCCTTCAATCATTTCGGGTATTATTGACTAGAAATTTCTCTGATCGCCGAAAACCTATCGTTTTTCGCCTTAATTTGTAGAACAAATTTACCAACCAGAGTGCTGTCTTGTCAATCTGAAAAAATATAATTTTCACATAAAAATCTTTACCTCTTTTTAACCCGAAAACCCTAAGGTGGAAGGAACAAGAATTTCGTTTATTTTAAGGAGGTAGAGAGCCATGGCAGTACCAACTAGGCAAGCGGTGCCGGACATCTTCTTTACGCCCGAATGGAACGAAGCATACGCTGCACATGCAGGAGGGGAATACCAGCAATTCGAATGGAAAAGTGAGCTCGGCCACATTATCCACCCTTTCATCAAACGTCCGGTACCGCTAGTAGAAGGCTGGTTCGATACGATTACTGCATTCGGCCAAAGCGGCCCTGTCATTCTTGATGCCGAAGAAGGAAAGCGCCGTAACTTGATCGACGAGTTTGACGCGGCTTTCCAGGACTTTTGCGAACAGCAGCACATTGTTTCTGAATACGTCCGCTTCAGCTCATGGGTCAAGAATGCTGAAGATTTCTTTCCGCTCTACGGCCTCGACATGCGCGGCATCGTCATGTACATCGACTTAACCATCGACGACCCTTTCCGTTATGAATTTTCCGCTGCTGCCCGCCAACAAGTGCGCCGGGCACAGAAAAACGGAGTGACGGTCGAATATGACTTTACAGGAGTCAGCTTGGATGATTTTTGCCGGTTGTATAGCTTCACCGCCGACCGCAACGAGTTTCCGGATCACTCTCTATTCAATCCGGCATTATTGAAGGAATCCTTTAGATACCTAGAAGGCAAGCAATTCCTGCTCAATGCGAAATACGCCGGCAAGACCATTTCTTCCGCGTTGATTGTTCACCACGGCGATTATATGCATTACCATTTGGCCGCCGATGACCCTGATCATTTTCGCTGTGCCGGAAATTCATTGATCTTGTCGGAAGCATGCCGCTATGGCATGGAACACGGGTTTTCGCAATTTCATTTGGGGAATGCCTCAACCGATGCGCTCTACCGCTTTAAAAGGCGTTTCACCAAAACGGAACCGCTTGAAATCTTGACTGGCAAACGTATTCGTAACAGCGATATGTACGGTAGGCTGACCGAGCTGAAAAGACTCCAATTTGGCATTGAAAACATTGGCCATTTCCCGTTATACCGAGGATAGAAAAAGCGCAGGGCCCAATATTTGGGTCCTGCGCTTTTTAATGCCGATGTAAAGACAAAAAAAAGGGGAAATTCTTCCTTCCACTGCTTTTTGCTTATATTACGATACCCCCACTTTTACCGGTTGGAAACGGGCCATGATCATGTCCGGCCATCTTCAGGACGCTTCATAACACGAGACATTACTTCCGGGATTGCAGTCGTTGCTTCTATTCCGCGACTTTTCGTAATCGTGCACGGACCGAGTAACAACGGCAAATTGGCGGTAGGATACGGCATCTGCGCATAGCCGAATTGCCCAATCAGATAGCTGAGTCTTCTCCGAGATTACAATAGCATCTCCAACTAGATGGCCAACTGGCTGCTTGTGGATAATCTGATAATGCTGCTTCTCCATTAAAACGGCAGCCGATTTCGCAGGTGTACATCTTCCTGCCCACGTACATCGTCTGGATGAATACTAAGCCGATTTCGATCCCCCTACTGCCTTTTTTGCAATCTCCTCTTCCTTATAGCACACCGTGATGCCTTTGCTTGCAAAGCTGTCGGCCGGCTTGACGATGACCGGAAATTTCACCACGGGGAACTCTAGGCCCTGGACTGGGTCACAATCGTATTCTTCAATGACCTGCACACCGAACGTCCGGCAATATTCCTTGAAACGTTTTTTATGCGAAGTGATCTCAAGCTGTGCAGGCGTGGCATAAAACGGCAGATGAAGCGTTTTGCACAGCGCGACTGCATGCCATGTATTGATATCGTCAAAGGCGGTGAACACGCCATCGATTTGTTCCTTCCTGCCAATTTCAGCAAGTTTTCGGATATCTGCAGTGTTGATATCATACGATTTATCGGCAATTTTCTTCGCCGGCGAACCGAGCATATTATCAGCGACAATCGTATAATAGCCTATGCGTTTAGCTGTCTCGACCACATTGACCATATGGAATGTGCCGCCCAGGATCAAAATTTTCTTTGCATCCATCTAAAACCCTCCATTTCGCAAAATCGTGTAGATATCGCATAAGTTCTAATTCGAAACGACTAAATAAATGAATTTTACTAATACAAAAATACCAATTAAAAGAAGTTTCGTCAATAAAAAACTGAAAATTCAGGTATAAAAACCTACTTAATCCAAAGGCTCTGTATACGAAACCATCCAGCTCTCATCCGCTCTATTGTAGTAGGCGATGATTTTATAGCCGATTCCTGCAGGCGCCATCACGCCTTCATTGCCAGGCCGGTTATTGACCTTGGCGTCGTCGCAGATAATCCGCACTTGCTGTCCGCCGCTATGTTCAACGAAGATTTCTACTTCTTCGCTGAATTTATGGGTCGGCGCTGGCGGCAGTTTGACGGTTTCAGCTTCAGTCGCGCCATCGATCTTATTGACTGTCACGCGCGGCTCGTCTTTCATATCGAGCGAAGAGCGTCCTCCTTCAGGTACATATTGATGCAATCGCCCATTGTAAAGGATGCTCGTCGTATTGTAGTGGTATTCTTCATTATACAAAGACGTGATCGAGGCAATGCCGACTCCCACGCCGTCGCTCGGTTTTGCGAGGAGCGGTTCGATGATGCTAAGTCCTGAGGGATAGTCGAGCAGTACATTCGCATAGCCGTTATTTTCAAAATAGCTATGGTTAATGGTGCCGGAATACGCAGGCGTCGTGTTGATGGCGCCGCTGCCAATATGAATCCCGGCGATGCCGTTCGAATCGAAATTACCGCCCTGTATATGGTGGCCGTAAAGCCCGCGCACCATCAAGCCAGTGGCTGCGTTGCCGACAAAATGGCAATCGTAAATTCCGTAGACATTATTATCACTGCCACGGTCCGTCTGTAAACCGCAGCCCAGATGGATTTTATACGGGGTTCCCGGAAAAATCGCTTCTTTCAAAGGCGGCGACACAGTGACGCTGCGTGGGCCGACTTCGTCGATGTGGTAGACAGACCCATCCCCCGACCCCACTTTAAAGTATGCGCCGACATGCACATCACGCGCGGCCGGCTCAAGTTGCAGGAATGAAATATTCGTCCCCTGCCCTGACGCTCCGCTGCCTTCGATGATTGAGCCATTTTGGGAAAACTGGCACAGCCGGTCGAAAACGCATAAATTATTATTGCCTTCCCCTAGAATCTGCAGGCCATGTACCGATCCCCACATAAACGCAGCGCCCGAGAACAATTTATCACGGATCCCGCTTGCGACCATGCACACTTTGACAAGCTGTATATAGCCGTTTTCGGGGTCCGTCCCCATGAACTGGATGCCTTTGACAGAACCGCTGCCACCACGCATGCGCACTAAATAATCCATTGGCTCGGATGGTACAATGCGTGTCGTCTCCGAGCTATGGCCGATCCACGAAACAGCTGTACCGCTCCCCCATTCCGGCACTTCGACCGGCCCGCTGATGCGATATAATCCTGGCGGAAAAAACAGGTTGCCGCCTTTGGATGTGCCATAAACTGCATCAATCGCTTTTTGCAGCGCTTTCCGGTCATCAGCCTTGCCATCACCGATAGCGCCGTACGATTTCACATTGAATAATTGGTCAGATGTCTTTTTAGGGCTCCACATTTCGCGAATGATATCCTCTTTATTGCGTGGAAGCAATTCCGTCTCCCGTGGTTTTCTCCAAAATGCCATGATTGAGCCGCCCCTTTGCTTACGGAATGTTGTATGAAAATTATACCTGCTAAATGTTAAAAATCGGTTAAGCGCTTTGAAACGGAAAACAGCTCCACAAACCGGTTTCTGCCGGCGGAAGCTGTCCATGAAACATTTTAATTTTCAAGCTTCGGCGCATGCCCTTTCATCAACTCCATGGCTTCGATTGGATGAGCGGCGCCAGTTCGCCGATGGATTTCTGTGCGAGTTCATTGTTCATTTTTGCTCACCTCCCGGATTGTGAATGCCGAATGTCATATGAATCCGCCATTCCCCAATCTGTCTGAGGTGTAGGTCCTGCTGTTTACGGACAGTTTACCATTTGCAGGCCTTAATTAACAGAATATTCCTTCGTAAACTAAAAAAACCGGCAGCTTCAATACGCCGCCAGCTTTTTTAGTTATCGATCCCTCGTGAGTTTGGGCTTGTTGCAGGTTGACTCGTGATTTTTCGCAGTAATTGCGCATAGTTTTATCGCGCCCCCATGCCGCCATCGATTCTATACTGGCTTCCCGTAATGAACCTTGAGTCATCACTAGCCAAAAAGATGACTAGCTTAGCGACCTCTTCAGGTTGACCGTAACGCCCCAATGGTATTCTCGAAGTTATTGTTTGCCTGACCCGGGCAGGATCGTCCCTATTTATCGATTGCTCAATAGTTTCCATCATATTGGATGCAAGGGGAGCCGGATGGATCGAGTTTACCCTAACGGAATCTTTTGCAACTTCCAATGCAGCTGTTTTTGTCAATCCGACGACCGCATGCTTAGCAGCCGAGTAAAGGGAATTCCCGCTGCTTCCCATTAATCCCGAAACAGAGGAAGTGTTGATGATACTGCCATTTTGTTGCGCAATCATGACTGGCAAGACATATTTAATCCCTAAAAAAACACCGCGCACATTCAAATTCATCATTGCGTCAAAATCCTCGCTCGTTTGTTCGGTGAGGGGGGCAGTCTTCCCGATAATGCCTGCATTATTCATAAACACATCGATACTTCCCCAGCGCTCCACCACTCGCTCCACATAATTTTTGACTTCTTCCTCTCTACTGAGATTGGCTACCAAGCCCATTACATTCGCCACATCGTTGAATCGGTGCACCAATTTATCCAGAGCTTGTTGATTAAAGTCTACAAGTGCGACCTTTGCGCCTTCTGCCAATAGCTGTTCCGCTATGGCAGTACCCAAGGCACCTGCAGCTCCAGTGATTACCGCTACTTTGCCTTCCAACTTTCGCTCCATGGTTGCCCTCACCCCCTCATCCTTTTTATCTGCTTTAAACACTGTTCAGCGATCCAGCTGATTTGCGGTTCCAGTAATCCTGCTGCTCACACAATTCATCGTATTCTTTTTTTAGTATGCCCACGATGATTCGATCATAGTATCGATTGTTGCGATATGCATGCTCGCGGATTCTGCCTTCTTCTTTCCATCCGCATTTTTGGATAAAAAGATTATAGGATGGTATATTATGCTCCACAATATCACCATCCAACCGATGCAACTGAAGTTCTTCAAACGCATATTTCATCGTGGTCATGACGGTATCACGGCCATAGCCATGCCCTTGCATATTCTTTTTGCCGATAATGATCCCATGATAAGCTGAACGGTTTTTCAGATCGATGTTCGTGATCGTGGAAATGCCGATAAAACCATCTTCTTTTGTATCAATCGCAAAGCGCAAATTCTGCGTATCGAGCGCCTGCCGATGAAACCATTCGTTTTGCTGCTCTGATGAAATAGGATGTGACCAGCCCCCCAGCAATTGGCCGACATCCGGATCGTTATGAAAACTTCTCAAACTCTCCATGTCGGATTTTTCCAGAGCGCGCAAGATGACTTTTTTTCCATGAATATTCATTAAAACCACTCCCTCCACATAATATGAATCCTCGCTATCGTTTGTTAAGGTTTTCGATATAATGGAAAAAAACCGCTTTCCCCTGTGCAGCCATTCAATTTTGTAAGCTCCTCATATAATGAATCGTGGTAAATATTGGTCCCCAAATAATAATCATAATTGTTTTGGTTGGTAAACGACGATTTGTACTTGAATAAGGAATCCCCTTCTTGATACCCCCCTCCCAAATGCAGTAATTCACAGCCTTTTCCCTTTGAAAAAGCTACCATGAAATCGAATAACAAATTATTCGGCCGCATGCTCAAAAACCTTTCATCAGATGCTCCCAAATGATAATGCGCAAAACGTTCGGCCGTGAATAATATCGCTGCGGCAATTACCTGCTCTCCGTGGTAAACGAATATCAAATGTGACTTGGAAATGGCCGTATCCGCCAATTGGTCTTTAAGGCGTGCCGGACTGAAATAATAATTGTTTGCAGCCGATTTTCTCTGCATCGTTTCGTTATAAAGTTTAAGAAACAAGCCGGTATGCTCCTCATTTTTTTCAACCTCACGGCAATAAAGATGATGGGAATAAGCCTTTTTGATATTACGCTTCGTCATGTGGCTGTACCGCTGTTGGATGGCCGAAAGTTCACCTGCCAAGTCTACTGCTGTTGTTTTCCGGATATATTGCAAGCTACAATAGCCATCCAGGTAACGGGCATTCTCCAGAAGTGGATGCATGCGCACAATTTCAGATACGATATGTGTTCTTTTGCAATACTCTTCGAATAATTGGCCGAATTCCTCGAGTACCCCGGGGTCCCCCGAGATCAATGGCCCTCCATAACCATAAGCTGATGTAATGTCGTAAACAGGCTGTCCGGCAAACTCGAAATCAATTTTTCGGACGATAAAAGGATAAATCACACTGCCTAGACTATTTTGGAAATGCACCAGTTTAGCAATTCCTTTTTCCTGTTTGGCATTCCACTCGTTGTATTCATAAGTATAGTAAACGTCCTGGACAGCAAAATCTTTTACCGTTTGGTTCCAAAGTTCTTTTGTTTCAATAATCGCCATGCTTGGAACCCGAATGTCCAACGTCATCTTTTCACCCCCACCAATCAGAATTAGACATCGATATTCTGTATCTATTGGCATTATTCACCTGCAAGGTTAAAGACTAGTTAAACTTTTCATTTAAAAGCAAATGTATATCTAAAAAAATAAATCGATTCCATATTCTCTTTTTATAACACTGAATATGGAATCCACTTTCATTAACACGCAATGCGGCAAACCGCCTTGAAGATTCAAGCTGACCTACACTTTCCAATTAAAAAAGACGCAGCAAGGGTGCGTCTTTTGGTAACTGGATCCATATTTATTTCGCCGTCACGCCACCGTCTACCGGAAGCTCGATGCCCGTGATGTGGCTCGCTTCATCTGATGCGAGGAACAACATCGCATTGGCGACTTCGAGCGCGTTGCCGAGTTCAGGCAGCGCAATCTGTGCGAGGAAATGCGGGCGGAACTTATCGCTTTCCATATATTCTGCGCTCATCGGTGTCACGATATATCCCGGGTGCACCGAATTGACGCGGATATTTTGTTTCCCATAATCGACAGCTGCCGCTTTGGTGATCGACCGGACAGCCCCTTTGGATGCCGTATAAACGCCAGCCCCGGACATGCCAGTCAAAGCTGCGATCGATGACACATTGACAATCGAGCCACCGCCGTTTTCAATCATGTGCGGAATCGCCAGCTGCATGCCATACATGACGCTGTTCGTATTGATCGCAAAGCCTTTTGCAAAATCCGCTTCCGTCTGGTCCAGAAAATCTTTAGCGACGGAAATGCCTGCATTGTTGACGAGGATATCAAGCTTGCCGAAAGTTTCGACGGTCTGGCTGATGACAGCTTGCCAATCCGATTTATCGGCCACGTTCTGCTTCATCGCCACAGCTTCAAAGCCTTCTTCCCTAACTTCTTGCGCCACCTTTTCCGCTGCTTCCAAATTAATATCGGTAGCGACAACTTTCGCTCCTTCTTTCGCAAACAAGCGTACAGCCGCTTCTCCCATGCCGGACGCGCCACCAGTAATGATAGCGACTCTGTTTTCCAACCTCATTGTGATCACCTCGAATTAAATTTTGATAGTATGACTATCAATTTATTTCAAGTATACTCCCACCACGCCATTTCATCAATTAAAGCGCTATACTAAAAGCAAGGAGTGAAATCGTTATGCCATCAAAACGACAAGAAAACAAACAACTGCAAACCGATAAAATCGTTGAAGCCGCAAAAGAACTCTTCACGGAACGCGGGCTGAACGACGTGCAAATGAAAGACGTCGCTGAACGCGCAGGCGCCGGCGTGGCGACCGTCTTCCGCTATTTCCCGAAAAAGGACGAATTGATCGTCGAAGTCGCCATCCGTTCTTTGGATGCTGTGGAAATCGAATTCCAGCGCATTGTTTCCATGAAATCCAGCGCATACGAACGGCTGGAACAATTGCTCGATACCTTACTGGACGCACAAAAAGCCGAACAGTATAAATCCGCACGTTTCCGGGAAGCATTCGAAAGCTACGCATCGTTCCGCAGCGACCCGCTTCCTGAAATTGACCGCTACTTGGCAAGACAGCGCCAGATCATGGATTCGCTCGAACCGCTCATCAAAGACGGCGCCACGGATGGCTCGATCAACCATTCCATTTCCATCAAACCGCTCATCATTACGGTCATCAATAGCTACTCCAGTTTCACGAACAATGTTGCGCTTAAATCATCCATCTCGTATTTGGACAAAGACATCCAACCCGAAACCCAGCAGCAAGTGCTGAAGAAAATCCTGCTCGACTATTGCAAGGCTTAATAGGAAAGCTGAATTGATCTCTCTCTCCTTTTCAGCTCATCAGTTGGGCCCGTCTCCTATTTCCATAACCAATCATTGCCCGATGCCATAATGGGGAAGCGATTCCCCCACTCGCCGGCAACGTCACATAGAAGCAGATCTGATTGAACTCGAACTGATTAATGAAATTTCTCAGCCGCCCGGCGCCACGGGTGAAGCGAAGACGTAAGACAGGTGCTCTTTCTGGCTTACGGCGAGAGCTCAACCCGAAGCAAGGCGGCGACTACCTAGGTGAAACAAAACAGAAGAACGGAACAGTTCAACATGCAAACACTCACGATCTTCTCAACACTTGTCCAGGGAAGCGATTCCCCCACTAGCCGGCAACGTCATATAGAAGCAGATTCGATTGAACTCGAACTTATCAATGCCATCTCTTAGCCGCCCAGCGCCAAGGGTGAGCCGATGCCGGAAGACAGTTGCTCTTTCTGGCTTACGGCAAGAGCTCAACCCAAAGCAGCTCGGTGAATAGGAAGATGAAGCCCCAACTAAAGCAACGGATCCATGACACAAAAAATTTTCGCTATCTTCATTCAAATGAAAAGACGCAGCTCATCGCTGCGTCTTTTCATAATTCAATATAAAATCGGTGCACGGAATAGCCCGTCCGGCTGCTCCAGATACTTGTCCCATACTCTCGCCGCCTTATCGGCAGGAAGCGGCCGGCTGAAATAATAGCCTTGCCCGATGATTTGATACTTTCTCATCAAGCTTACTTGCTCGATCGTCTCGAGCCCTTCAACCACAACATCCGCCCCCAGGTTTTTCCCAAGCTCGATAATCGTCGCCAGAATCGCCATGCTGCGCTCGCTGCCGAGCACTTCATCGACCAGGGATTTATCGATTTTCAATGTATCGATCTGGATATTCTTGATTGCGTTGAGCGATGAATATCCAGTACCGAAATCATCGATAGCCAGTTTGACACCAATTTTCTGCAGCTCCTCGACCAAGCCAACTGCAGTATCGAGATCGATCATGACGCTTTCGGTAATTTCAATTTCCACGCATTTAGCGGGGACGCCCGTTGCGGTTAAAATGCGCGCCACTTTTTCGGGAAACTCCGGATCCAGGAATTGCTTGGCCGACACATTGACTGAGACGTGGATATCAGGCCGGCCTTGCTGGCGCCACGCATTCAATTGCTGGCAGGCTTCACGGAGCACCCATTCGCCAATCGAATGGATCGCCCCGCATTCTTCTGCGACCGGAATGAATTCAGATGGCGGTACAGCGCCCAGCGCAGAATTCCACCGAAGCAATGCTTCAAAGCCGATCACACGCCCGCTCAACAACTCGATTTGCGGCTGATAATGGACCGAAAATTCGCCGTTCGTCAAAGCCTGCTGCAGCGCTGCCGTTATTTCCTGTTTCCGGATTGAGCTGTCCAGAAGTTCTGGGGAAAAAAATTCATAGGATTCCTTGCCGCCACTTTTCGCCATAAACAGCGCCAAATCGGCTTGCTTGATCAAATTCTCTTCATTAAGTTCTGTGATTTTTTGGCAACTGATGCCAAGGCTGAGACCAGAAGACACTGACCGGCTCCCGATTTGGATTGGCTCCTCGCTGGCCAGCAAAATCTTTTGGCAAAGCTGCTCAAGATAAGGCTTCTTCACATTTGGCACCGCAAATACGAATTCATCTCCGCCAAGCCTGGCGAGCGTGACGCTTTCCGGCAGTACCGCCTTCAAGCGCCCGATGACTTTTTTCAGGAACTGGTCGCCGCCATCCTGGCCAATCAGTTCATTGATTGATTTAAAATCATTAAAATCGAGCAGTACCACACCGATTGATTCAACTTCTCCATCCGCAGAATCGAGCAACTCCCGACAATGGGCAAAAAACCAATGGCGATTTGGAATGCCCGTCAACTGGTCGGTATATGCGAGTGTCCGGAACCGGCTTTCGCTGGCTTTAACCTGCTGTAGCAAACCTGTCTCTGTTTCGAACGCATGCAAATCGACCAAAGCCAGATTGGTCGCAGAGAAAAGCAGCAAGCTCACAATCAATGCCACAAAAACAGCGATACTGATAACCCACATACTATCTGCCGCTGCTTCCGGAAGAGCCATATTCGAATAGAAAGTGTTTGTTGAAGTGTAATGAAGTAAAGTGAGTACTCCCCCCATGATAGCGGCATTTCTAAGCCGTTGGTTCTCAGTCACTTGTTTAATATTGGATTGTGAGACAAAGCGGAAGCCGAAATAGCTGATCCCGAGCGCCATTATCGCCGACATGGCATAATAGCCTGGTGAAATCGCCGAAAACTGGACGTTCAATACTCCCGATAATCCGAGAAAATGGACCGCCTTCACAAAAAAGGCTGTCACGAGCACTCGCTTTGCCATGTCGCTACGGCTCCCAATACCTTTGGGCAGAAATTTTAAGACGTAAGCCGCTAATAAACAAGCGGTTATCAGCCCGAGCACAAGCAGCCATAAACGCGGAGTGAAACGGTATTCCGCTATAAAGGTCAGGATGCCAATCAATTGAATCCCAAAAAAACCGCTGCCCAGAGCCAACACTGCAAGCAGCTTAGTGCGCGGATTGATAGCCTGTTTCCGCTTGCTTACATATTCAATGAGGATCAACACTGTGTAGCTAGTAGCGATGGAAACGACCATGGATAAAAAGATTAAACTCATATGGGGGAACATAGCCATGGTAAACCTCCTGACTTGGCGAACCAAAAAATTGTTGTTCAACTAAATATTTTGATGTTTTTCGGCATAAACCTATCGGAAAGAGGACTTTATAATCATCAAAAAATTTAGTCAGTGATTCTTAACGCTCTTTTTTCTGGAATATAGTAAATATTATACCTTTGTTCTCCTTCTTTTCACATAGACCTTAATACCTCCTATTTACTCATAAAATTATCATTCTCTTAAATAAGCAATGTCTATTCTCCTGCTATAAGTGCTTATTTAAAAGTTTTATCCGGAAATTGAAAAAGCGCTGCCATCGCAGCGCCACTTGATATCCACCATCATCCCCCTGATTTCCCGCTGCTCCCTTTCTTCTTCAATGTCACCGTCATTCCAGCTTCGGCTTTGCCGGCGACAATGAACTGCAATAGGCCGCCTGTCTCGACTGCCCCCACTACGTTCAATTCGATTGTCTCCACTTCATAGCCTTCGAAACCACGTACCATCTCTTCCAATTTGTCACGGGAAATCGGTGCGTGCCCGCGGCTTTCAGTTTCGGATGCCATCTTGAATTGTTTGATGTTCACGCCGCTCCCCTGAGCCTGAAAATCAGTTACTTGATCTTCTTCGATGACCGGCAGCCAGATGAACGGCTCCTTGGATTCCGCCATACCCATCCTCCCCTTTCGCTTTGTCTCCTGTATTCCATATTTTCTGCCAATTTCCTGCCGTGGGGTGACCAATGGACATTTTTCCCTTAGAATAGAGAAAGACACATCAAAACGCATCAAGGAGGAACTAGGATGGCAACTTTAAGCGACATCGCTCTAGCTGATGATTTAGGGCAATTTGAAATAAAAGAAATTTACGGAGCGACCCACCAGCTCCTGCAGGAAATGCAGCAAGCGAAAGCCGAAGCTTTCCCTGGCCGCATCAATGCCATGATCAATCATTTAAAGGAGCGCTTGCAAGGGAAAGCAGCATATCCGCTCGCCGTGCTGCTTGAGACCAGTTATCTATCGATCCAGCACCAGCTGAAAAAAGACTGGAACTCCGACTTGAAACAACGGCAATTGTATCTATACGACAATACGATCGAATCGTACCGTGGCCGCATTCCGTCGAATGTCTGGAACCAGGTGTGCTTGAACTATGCGGAAACGCTTGTCCACACCGGACGCTCGATCGATGCGCAAGCAGTCCTGAAAGAAATGGTCAAAGATGAAAACGATCCGTCTTACCAGCGATTGAACGGCGAATTCGGCTGGACCTTGATTTTCTATTCGACTTTCCTGCCCGTCAAAGCCGAACGTCTTGGCGCACTTGAAAAAGCGCTCGATTTATTCAAGACGGCCAAAACCGACATCAAAGATGAAAAAGGCCAAGCCCTTTACGACGAACGCATCAAACTTGCTGGGAACATGATCGATCAGCTTGGCGATGTGGATCCCGTGAAACTTGCCCAGCAGCCTGAACCAGCTGCCGACGAACAGCGCTACCTCAACTGGTGTGCCGAGCAGCAATTATTCCTTAACAGCGGCAATGATATCGAGCCGGACACGATGGCGAAGCGCGATCTTCCACTGCGCATCCAGAACAACGCGTTCCTCGGCAATTTCCTGGACTCGTTGACGCATGAATTCACGGCAATGCGTCGTTCTCTCTACATCGCCACGAACAGTGACGAAGTCGCGGACGACCATAAGATGGATGGCGACAATACGCGCTATACGAAACGCCATGAAGATTTGAAGCAAGTTTACCGCCAAGCCTATTCTCTCTTCGACAAAATGGCGCTGTTATTGAACCAGACGATGCAGCTCGGCGTCGAAGAGCCACGCGTCAATTTCCAACGCATTTGGTTCGAGGAAGAAGACTTGAAAAAGCCGCTCAAGCCATTTGTCCAGAACACGAAAAACGATGCCTTGAAAGCATTGTACTGGCAGTCGAAAGAAGTGTACGGCTATGAGAAATCGGACGAGCAAAGCCTGTTCGTGAAAAAAGCCTTGCACATCCGCAACCGCATCGACAATAGCTATTTGCAAGTGGTCGAAAAAGCGGAGCCTTTCGAAAAGGACAATGCCCGTGCACAAAGCCACCATATTACGGAAGCCGAGCTTGAGCGCATGACACTCGCCATGTGCCAAAAAGCGCGCAACGGCATGATGTACTTGCAGTTCGCCTTGGCGATCGGCAAGAAATAACTAGAGAAAAAAGCCGTGCAGTTTTTGCTGCACGGCTTTTTGTATGTATAAATCATTGCCCGTATTGCTGGATGGCAATGGTGACTTTGTAGCTCGCGAACTCGTTGATATCGTTGAGGAACTCGTCCAGTTGTTGATGCGTTGGGAAATGGCATTCAATCAAATAACAGCCTTCGCCGCTGGTCTTGAAATAACGGCTGACAGTTTCTGTCCGGCTGTTTAAGTCGTCGAGAAACTTCTGGTGACGGGGTTCGTGCATAATGGCCGTGACAAAAGCATGTACGGGATAACCGATTTTTTCTTTCGGTACCCTGATCGTATAGCCATCGATAATTCCCGCTTCCTCTAGTTTCAAGACGCGTGCAGCGGTCGCTTGCCCGGTCAAATGCACTTTTTCGCCAAGCTCTTTCATCGTCATACGGCCGCTTTGGGAAAGTTCACGCAAGATAAGTTGATCTGTCGGATCCATTGCCAGGTCAATTCCTTTCATTAATCAAGTGAAAACGCCAAAAGACCTTCACGAGGCCATCGTCTCTATAGTGAGTTACAGTATATACTAGGGTCACACCTCATGAAAGGAGTTCGAATCATGAAAATCGAACAGATCCGCAACGCTACTTTACGCATCCAATACGCAGGCAAGCATTTCCTCGTCGACCCGTTTCTCGGCGATAAAGGAAGCTATCCGCCATTCCCGAATTCCGCAAGACAAGATCAAAACAATCCTTTATCGGAATTACCGGTTTCAAAAGAACAGCTCATCGAAGGAATTGATGCGCTCATTATCACGCACCTTCATATGGATCATTACGATGAAGCGGCCAAAGAATTCTTGCCAAAACACTTGCCACTCTTCAGCCAAAACGAGGAAGATGCACAAGTGCTCCGCAACGATGGCTTCACGAACGTCACCGTTCTTGGTGAAGACACAAGCTTCGAAGGCATTCGCTTGATTAAGACACAAGGCGAGCACGGCCGTGGTGAAATCCTGAAAATGGCCGGGCTAGTATGCGGCGTTGTCTTTAAACACGAAGACGAAAAAACACTTTATATCGCAGGCGACACCGTGTGGTATGAAGGCGTTCAAAAAGAAATTGACTTGCATCAGCCAGAGATTATCGTGCTGAACGCAGGCGACAATCAATTCCTAGAAGGCGGCTCGCTCGTCATGGGCAAAGAAGATGTCCTACAAACGCATAAAGCGGCGCCGCAAGCGACATTGATCGCGAGCCATATGGAAGCCGTCAACCACTGGGCCTTATCGCGCAAAGACCTAAAAGCTTTTGCAGACGAACAAGGCTTTTCCGAAAAATTACACGTCCCGCAAGACGGCGAAGCATTCAAATTTTAACCACCAAAAAGCCAGGAACCCAAATTCCTGGCTTTTTCTTATGCAAGGATCAGGCGATCGATGCCGCACGCTTTTCCTTACCGCAGCGTTTGCAGCGATACCAGCGCATAGCCGGAACTTCTTCGACCCGTTCTTGGCGCTCGAAATCATGAAATCCGATCCGGCATAGCCAATGCTTCTCGCGATTCCCCACAAGCTGCGCAATGGCCAACACCACCAACCCGCCGACAATGAAGTAAACCGCAAATCCCTCCAAAGGAGCGAGCAGCTCAGCATCTGCAAACAATAAGATGATGCCCATCAAAATAATAAAACCTGCTAAAGTCTTCATGAACTTCCCCCTTAGAAAATCGACTATATATCAAATCTTGGCTAATATTCATTTACACATTTGCTATAAATGAACGCGCATTTGCTTTACTCCTTTAAAACTAGAGA
Source organism: Planococcus sp. MSAK28401 (assembly GCF_018283455.1). Lineage (NCBI taxonomy): Bacteria > Bacillati > Bacillota > Bacilli > Caryophanales > Caryophanaceae > Planococcus > Planococcus alpniumensis. The sequence goes on from NZ_JAAMTH010000001.1 coordinate 2,482,011, forward strand.
TGAAGCGGATGGCGGTGACGCCTGGGGGACTGAGTGGGACTGGCGAGACAAATGTGACGCGCTTTTTGCGGCACATTGGCTCGACGCCCCCACCAACCCGGGCAGCTGAAAACGCGACGTCCTGTCGCTTCAGCTGCATGACCCGCATCCTGCGGGCCCCAAGCGTGCCCCTTGCAACGGAATCTCCACGCCAGAAAAATTCCACTATAAACTTTCATTGTACTGTAAAACGCGTCCTGAAACAGAGTCTCCAACATTTATATGTATCTGTCCCCCCACTTCCCAATACAAAAACCCCTTCTCAAAAAAGAGAAAGGGCTCTGTTTTACAATGTATTGCCTTCTGCTGGAATCGGGTTCTCTTTCAGCATATTCGCTAAATGGTACGTATTATACGCTAAGCGCTGGATCGCTGATTTGGAGAAGTCGTTGCCATGCCCCGCTTCCAAATACGATGGCCCTGGACCGGCTTCCCCGACCCAATACGCATCCACATTCGGCGGGATGACAAATCCGATATGCGACAAGCCGTACAAGAGGGAGGCTGCTGAATGCTTCGCCCCGTCTTCATTGCCAGTAATGACGGCGCCGCCGACTTTATTATAGAAAATCGCCTGGCCTTTATCATTGGTTACGCTGCTCGATCCATATAAACGTTCGATAGCTTGTGTGGCAAGCGAACTTTTTTCGCCCAGCCAGATTGGCGTCCCGATGATCAGGATATCAGCATCTTTCACTTTTTCCAGAATCTCCGGCCATTCGTCGCCATCTTCCATGTCTTCCTCCACGCCGTAAGCGATGTAGTAATCTGCCAAACGGATGATTTCCGACTCGACACCGAGTTTTTTGTAATGTGTTTGAACATCCTTCATGAATCCTTCAGTATTGGATTCGTCTTCTGAACTCTTCAAAGAACAATTAAGAAATATTGCTTTCAAAGCCATGCAGGCACGTCCTTTCGTTTTCCGTCTCATTTTAGCTTTCCCTGAAACGGCGCGAAAAAAACATTAGTTCACATCTTCGAATTCCTTAGCGATTCGTTCCATTGCTTGTTGGATAAGCGGGCGCGGCGATGGGATGCAGATGCGCTGAAACCCTGCGCCTTCAGGACCGAACATCGTACCGTCCTCCAAAATGACATTCGCTTTATTATAGATGCGTTCATGGATTTCCTTGTCCTCGAGCCCGTAGCCGCGGAAATCGAGCCACATGACGTAAGTCCCTTCCGGAATGCGCACTTTCACTTTCGGCATGCGCTCAGCCAGGAAGTCTTTCATCCATTCGAGCGTGCCGTCAAGGTATTCATTCACTTGCCCGAGCCAGTCGTCGCCTTCTGTATAAGCAGCGATGAGTGCTGCGACTGTAAACGGCGTCGGCAATTGCATGCCGAGTTCCACAGTGAATTTCTCACGCAAGGCTTCGTTTTCGATGATGACATTCGTGCAATGCAGCCCCGCCACGTTGAAAGTTTTGTTGATGGCCGTGCACGTGATGATGTGGTCGGTCTCATCTGCTGCCAGAACCATCGGTGTGAAAGTTTGTCCGCTGCGCACCAAGTCGCCGTGGATTTCATCGGCGATGATCGTCACATTATGGCGCTTACAGATGTCCGCAAGCTGATTCGATTCTTCTGGCGTGAACACGCGCCCTGTCGGATTGTGCGGATGGCAATGAATGAATAATTTCGTATCTTCGTCTTTCGCGAGCTCCTCGAATTCTTCGAAGTTGATCGAGTAATGGCCATCTTCATCCATGACGAGTGCGTTGTTTTTCACGACGCGCCCGTTTCCTTCGACAGCGGAGGTAAATGGCGGATAAACCGGCCGCTGGATAATGACACCGTCCCCCGCTTCGGTCAAGGCTTTTACAGCGATATTCAAAGCGTGCACCGTTCCTGGGCTGAAAACGATGTGTTCTTTGGCGATCGACCAGTCATAGCGCTTGTGGAAGTATTGTTGGATGGCCTCGAAATACGTATCGGGCAAAATCGTGTAACCGAATATGCGGTGGTCAACCGTTTTATGGAGCGCATCGACAATCGGCTGTGCGACCGGCAAGTCCATATCCGCCGTGAACAGCGGAATCGTCTCGTCATCGTAGCGATCGGTGATGCCGAATTGCTTAATCAACTCCGCCCCGTCCCATTTCAGTGAATAGGTCCCGCGGCGTTCGACCGCTTCATCAAAATTATAGTTCATGCAAAAACTCCCTTTCTCGAATGGATACAACACATCTAGTGTACCGCTCCTATCCGGTGAGTTGGTGAATTTTGCTTATGGTTGACTGTTGAATTTTTTAATCATATTGCCGCTTAGCACGTCATCGGACTTCCGGAGTTCTTCCAAGCCAATTTTGAAAACTTCTTTGCACGCTTCGACATCAAGCGCTTCACCGGTTGCTCTCTCGAAACAGCTGCCATTGTCGTATAACCCATCCGAACTTGCGATAAAACTGAGTTCATTGGTGATGAACGAGCCATTGCGGAATGTCGCTTGGGCGTCTTGTGCATTCCACATATTGCTGCCGACAAAATAATGCTCGGCTGGGTCACCGCCAAGTACATCGAGTAAACTTGGAGCGAGATCGAGCTGGCTTGCCACTTGATTGAAAGTTTTCGGTTCAGCTCCAGGAATCTGAAGAATGAGCGGCACGTTTTTATTCGTCTCAAAATAGCTCAGCGGATCATCAGCCTCTGTAAATTCCACAAACGCTTCTGTATTCCCACTCATCCCCGTGCTATGGTCCCCGTAAATTACCAGCATGGTATCATCCAGTATGCCTTTTTGCTCGAGGCCATCCACAAATTTGCCGATCGCCCGGTCAACATAATGAATCGACTGCAAGTAATTATTAAAATGACGATCGTGGTAGCCATCGTATTGGCCTTCTGTATCGAGAAATTGCAGATGTTCTGGCATCTCAAACGGGTGATGGCTCGTTAAAGTGACAATATGTGAATAAAACGGCTCCGTAAATGTTTCCATTTTCTCTAGTGATTGATCAAGCAAGGCTTCGTCATTGATCGCCCAGCCGATAATTTCTGCTTCCTCAAAATCCCCTTCCGAATAAAAACGGTCGATGCCGAGTTGAGGATAAATGATGTAACGGTTCCAAAAACTAGGTTTGTATGGATGAAAGACGCTTGTTCCATAGCCTTGTTCTTTCAATATTGAAGGCAAGGCATCGAACTGGTTTTCCGCATAGAGCATATAAGCGGAACCTGCAGCAGTCGGATATAAGGAAGTGTTCAATAGAAACTCGGCATCTGAAGTCCGGCCAAGCGCCGTTTGTTCATAGAAGTTCGGGAAATAGAGATTTTCCCTCGCCAAACGGTTCAAGTTCGGCGTGATCTCTTGCCCATTCACTTCACGGTTCAGAACGAAATTCTGCAGCGCTTCCACTTGCAGAACGATAACATTCTTGCCTTCCGCCATGCCGGAATATGGACCTGGCATGCGCTCGGCATTGCGCCCGTCAAACCAATCCTGAGTCGCTGAGATTTCATCTTCGCTATACACTTTCCGGTTGATGAAATTATCGTCGATATAGCGTGTGATATTGGCACTGTGGAAGCCGAGCAAACCGGTGAAATTATACACCCGCATATTCGAAATCAATTTATTGAACTGCCACGCACCGCCGTCTTCCATCGATTTATTGAATGGCACCGCTGTCAATTGCCAACCGAGCACGAGCACCAATAACGCCGTCCCGACTTTCGCAAAGCCCGACGGTTTCGTAGCAGCCGTTTTTTTCCGGCTGATGAACAACCAAAGGATTGCCATCAGCAGTACATCTGCCAGTAACAGTGCATCACTTAAGCGGAACAAGGCAAAAATGCTTTCCCCAACATCGCCCACTTGGCGCATTTGCATCAACACCGTTACAGAAATGATGTCTTCGAAATAACGGAAATACAAAGTATCCGCTAAAATGATGAAACTCAGCACCAGGTTGGTGATGGCCATCCAAAACAACCGTTTTCGGCCATGCAACAGCAACAGCCAAAACGTACCAAGCAGGATCGTTCCGACGCTGATCAGCATTACTCCTTCAAAGATTCCTTTGCTCTCTCCCCCAAAGAGCCACGAAAAGAATTGTTGAACGTACGCGAACGGCTCAAGCGTCGTAAACAAGGTGCCGCTTACATTTGAAAAATAATACACTTTTCCAAGCAATAATAAGACAAATAAAGCATAATCCCACTGGTTAAGGAGGAATTTTCCGGCTGATTTCAATTTTTCCAATCACAAAACGCCCTTTTCTCTTTTTCTCATAATATTACCATAATGGTGATTCTTTTCTTCCATTTTTTGAATATTTTTGTGTTTTTTTGCCCACTCTTTTATTCCCAATAAAAAAAGCACGCATATCCTTCTATTGAAACGGGTAAAGGTTTTTATAGCTCATTCCAATTAAAAAGGGGGGATTCCGTGAAACATCTTATTGCACTCGCCATTAAATTCGTCATTATTACACTTGTCTTGCTGGTTATCCTGACATGGGCATTCGATGTCAGCTTCATGAATACTTTGATGATCAGCCTCGCGCTTACTGCTTTATCTTATGCAATCGGCGATTTGCTCATCTTCTTGAATGCAGGAAAACCGACCCACCAATCAACCCGCAATACGCTAGCTACATTTGCTGATTTTATCATGGCACTGGCTGTCATTTTGCTGATTGGCTGGCTGTTGACCGGCGAACTCGCTTCCATGGTCGCCCCTGCACTCGTCAGCGCATTGGTGCTGTCGGCAGGCGAATGGTTTTTCCACCAATACGTCGACCGCAGTGTTGTCCCGTGGTATAACGAATACAAATCGGCCAAAGGTTAAAAAAACGCTATCCCATTACAATTGGGATAGCGTTTTTTTGGCAGCAAATTTGCTTCACGTCTTTCAAAATCACTAAGTGTTAGGCGTTCACTTGTTGTCTCGTCTTCAGTTCGGCACCGGTTTTAATCGATGCGACCGAAACTTTATTGCGGCCGGATTTTTTCGATTGGTAAAGCGCACGGTCCGCCTGTTCGATCAATACATCAAGCGGCTGCTCTGTTGCTGAAATCGCAGCTCCAAGCGAGACCGTTAAACGCCCGCCCGGCTGTTTGTCAGCACCGTAAAACTCATAGTTCTCGATGCGTTCGCGCAAGCCATCTGCCAGTTCGAATGCCTGCTGTTCAGTCGACACCCCCGTGAAGCACAAGATGAATTCTTCACCTCCGTAGCGGGCGATGACATCTTCGGGCCTCGCGATTTCTTCCATCAGCCGGCCGATCGACCGCAGCACACAGTCTCCTGCCGGATGGCCATGCGTATCGTTGTAATTCTTGAAATGATCGACGTCCATCATGACAATCGCCATCGGAACACCGCGATACTTTAATTCACGTACCTGTTCATGGAAAAACCGAAGATTCGGCAAACCCGTCAAGGCGTCATGCGTCGAGTCGTGTTCGAGCGCTTTCCAGCGGATGATGTTGCGGTGTGTATCGTTGAGAATCCAGCCCATCGCCAATACGCCAATCGCCCCCATCAAAGCCATGATAATTGCCATACTGGCAGTCGCTGGAGTTGACCACGCCATCCACACAGATTTAATCACTTCAAATACCATAAAGCCGAGCATCATGCGTTTAATGCTCACCAGCGCATAAGGCGGCCGGTAATTTTTCCAGTCATGGAACAGGCTGCCAATCAACACAGGCAGCAGGATCCCTTGCGAAATGCCTTGCAAAACGGTCGGGCCTTCCATCATCACTCTGTAAATCGCCGGGATAATCAAGGCCACAATACCAGGCAGCCAGCCTCCAACAAAAGCGATGAAATACAAGGGCGCTTCACGAAGGTCGACTCGCATGCCTTCATGAATAAGGGGATTGTACATGATGACAAACGCCAATACTCCCATTAAAAACCCATTCAACAAGGGTGCTTTTCGCGAATTTGCAATGGTTGGCACGACATACTCGCGCGCTTTCAACCCGAGGTACATCATCGCTATAATCAACGCCATATTTTCAAGGAAATAAAAAAAATACGTTTCCATCACTACACCCCACTCTAATCAGTATCCTAAGTTTAGCAGGGATTATGTTTTCGTACATATAGTTTGGAAATAAATTAAAATTTAATAGGTGTTTAATCTGATATAACGCCATAAAAAATACCGCAAACGCTCATTTTTGAGCATTGCGGTACATTCTTTACAGATCCAACAACAATTTCGACAGGCGATGCGATTGTTCGTCCAGCTCTTCATGTTTTTTCACAAGGTCCCCGAGCTTCGCTTTCATTGCGTCGACATCTTGATCGTCTTCGAACTGTTTGGTAATCTCGACCTGTTCCTGCAATACCTGGATCGTTTGTTTTAAGTTTTCACGGTATTCGGTGCTCACCGCAAATTTTTCCTCTTTGTCTTTCAACTTATCTTTCATCGGTATCCACCTCCTGCTTGTTCTATTCCCGTTGTCTGCTATCAAAAACACCGTTTTGCCAAAATTAAAAAGGCCGTTACCAGTTGGTTTCGGCCTTCTTATCGTGTTGCCATTTAATTTTCGCGAATAGCCAGTAGCATAACAAACCTGTCGCTGCCCCTGCACTGTCGATCAAGACATCGCGAATTTCCCCACTACGCCCCGGAATGAATAATTGATGGAATTCATCGGAAGCAGCATACAGCGCACTTAAGGCGAATGCCCACAATGCTGCTCGCCCTGAAGCCATTCCGTTTTTTTCAAGCGCTCGGGCAAACAATATCCCCAGCACAAGATAGGCAAAGAAATGCGCGCTTTTTCGGAATAAGGTATGAAGCGTTTCGAACTCCACCGGGATGAATGATGCCACGGCTTCGAACACTTGCCGGACGATTTCCGAACTGATGCCGCCGGACACGCCGGCTGGTTGATGCGATAAGATAAATATAAGAACCATCCATAGGGCCGGCCACAGCCAGGCCAGCAATTGCTTTTTCATCCTGCCAAATCCTTTTCGTTCTTGTCATGCTTCCATTATAACCTAGCACTTTCAATCGACAAGCGCTTCGAGTGAACGGACCATTTCTGCATCGATCAAGTCTTCCGAATCGACGACCAAAAACGATTCATACTGCGCAAGTTGCCACTTCAATTCTTCAGTCAAGCCGCCATCATCTACCAAATACAGTGAAGCATTCCGTCTCGCTGCAGCAGTCGCCGCAGACAAAGCATCGGTGAAACTCGATGCCGGAGCTAAAACAGCCATGCGGCGCTTTGCATCTTCTTCTTTTGTGCGGGCTTCGATCGACAACCGGTCAGCAGCAAGCACGATATCGCTGCGTCCCGCCATCGCTTCGGTCGTCTCGCGCGGCAGGCGGTTGCCTTTTGATAGCAGAATTGGGTATTGATTCTGCGCCGCGAAGACTGAAGCCAGCGAGACATCTTTGAACGTCGCCCCATCCGCAACGACAGCGCCCACAGAATCAATGCGTTCCGATACCAATGCCGCTGTTTCATAGCGATTGACGCCACCGATCCGCTCGGTTTCCACGTTCATCAAAGACAATGCTTCTAGCTGCGCATCTGAAATGACCGGCGCACCGCCAAGAATAATGGCCTTTTTTACCCCGAGACGCTCGATTTCCGCTTTCGCCGAGGCGTTTAGCCGCCCTTTTTCAGTAAACAGCAACGGCCCGCCTTCCAAATAGGCCAGTGGCGCACCGGATAAAGCATCCGCAAAACTTTCACCTGTGGCGAGCACTACGGTTTCTGCCGAATCCCATACTGCCTCTGACAAGAGGGCTGCCGTTTCGTAGCCATCATCGCCGCTGATTTTCGTCACTGCTGCCGCTTTCGGTTCGGGCTCTCCACTGAACGCCGCGATGCCGCTGCCGCCATAGACATATACGGTGTCATTTATAGAAGTGAGCAGTTCACTGCCTGAAGGCACGCTCTCCTGTGCCACTTGGTTTCCATTTGCATCATAGAACTTCAAACTCCCGCCGCCAAGCACCACAGCACCGCCAGACGGAGACAGCGCCGCCGCTTCAACGGAATGCTCCAGCACTTTATTGAACCCACCGTTTGGCGCCATCACTTGCAAAGCACCGAGATGATACGAATTGCCGAGCGCACTTGTCCCTTGCTCCTGAAGCAATAGTAAGCGATGATCGTTTTGCTGCTGATGGCTCAGTGAGGATTCAGTCACGACCGGCCGGTAGCGGTCCTCAAGTGCACGGAATGATGCCGAGCGAATTGGCTGGCGCAGGCGTTCGCCCCCCTTTGCATTTAAAAAAGCCCATTCTTCGGAATCCACAAACTCGACAATCGCCCCGTTGGAATCGGCCCCGGCTAGCCTCACTTCTTCTGACGCCGGCAAAGCTTTCTCATATTTCACTTTTGCTTCATCCAGCGAGCGCGCCACCAGTGTCGGCGCATCCAGCTCTTCGTTCGGCGCTTTTATATAGTAGACGATTCCGTCTTTTACTGTGTATGGTTCCAGTACGTTGTCCGACTTCCAATTCTTGCCTTTTAAAAGTGAGAATCCATGAAGTACCGAACCATCAAAATACATCAAATACCCAGTTGAAATAACTGCTTGCCGCAAATCGCCCCCCGCTATATCTGCAACCGGCGGGCCGTCGAGTTTATGCACAAGCATTTGCGCCCCGAGATTGCCAGTGATGATGACATGTCCCGACTCGAGCGCGAGCTCCGCCCCAGAACTGCTCATGCGAAAGCCATCCGGAAGAGCAAACGATGCTGATTCTTTGCCGTCCACTAAATCATGAACCGACACTTCATTGCCGGATATCATGACAAACGACTGATCGTCAATTGCATAACGGGCTCCTGCTAGCTCCTTGCGCCATAATTCATTGCCCTCTGCGTCATAGCTGACGATTGCCTGCGCTTCCATCTGGTTCTCGAGCACCGCTATGATTTGTTTGTCCACAACGGAAAACTCGGCCGCTTTGATGCCGTCTGGAAGCTTAACCAGTTCCCGGTATTCTGTTTCTGAGGCAAGTGCTTCTTGCGTAAACATGCCCACTCCCCCCGCCGCTGCGAGCAAGGCTATGCCTATTCCCATTTTGACCTGTTTCATATATGTCCCCCTCTTCTCCTCGCTGTCTTCTGTTAGCCTAATGATAAAAGGTTAAGGAAATGTTAAAAAACCGATAAAACGCCCCGTCTGGATTGTCGGAATCCAGACGGGGCGCCTATGAGATCATACCGTTTCTTCGCGTTTCGGATGCGGCTGCCTGATATCGACCGCATACACTTCGATTTTGTTGACCATCAAGTCTTTAATGCCGTAGACCGGGCGTTCGCGGCTTTCGGCATCCACGAAGAATTCATTGCGTTTTTCTTGTAAGAAGACGCCAATCGGCTTATTGGCATCGGCGATTTGAGCCGCCGCATAGTGGAAGGACGTCTCGAAATACAAATTGGAGATTTCGATCGCCTTCAAGGTTTCTTCGTCTTTATGTAAAACGAGCACTTTATAGTAATTGCCGTACTCGTCGCGCACTAAATCCTGTTGTTCGATGTTCTGCATGCTCATCCAAATTCCTCCTTCAACTAGTGTCGATTGGAATTGCCTCAGTTATTCCTATAGATAGAACAAGGTGAGCTTAAACCATTTTTTCGAGAAGCTAGTTAATTCAGTGTCCGGCCTGAGTTTGAGAGTGAGAGGGGTACTAGCCAGCAAGGGAAAGGGGCGCTGCCGCTTACCGTTTATGCTTGCTCCAATCATAAGGTTCTTGCGTCCAGTCCAAAAATAAATAGATCGCAAATACCATACTGGCAAATAGCAGGCTATCTCCCCAATGGATTTCACCTTGGGAGAAATAATCTTTGACCGATAAGCCAATAAAAATTACCAAAGCTATTTTCATGTTTTTCTTTAGCATATGCTCTCTCCTTCATTCTTGCTAAGCCTAATTTATCATCCATTCGTTAATGTTCGTTTCAGAAAATGATCCTGAATTAATGAAGCTTTTGGCGTTTTCATCCGTATAGATGCATAGAGGTGAGCATATATGACTTTTCGTTCGAAAATTGACTCGTTTTTTATCCGTTTCATCCTGTCGGCACTCCTGATCATCGCTGCAGTCTCGTTTATTCCGCTATTTTTTGAAGGTGCTCCATTTTCAGCTTTCGTGATCGTCACGGTTACTTTCTCCGTAGCCACTGCCCTTATTCTGTGGATCGCTTTCGCCATCCGCTATGTCTTTCTGGAAAATCATCTTCTCGTAAAAGCCGGCCCTTTCAGAAGCCGCATCCCTTACGACAGCATCTCGAAAGTCACTGCGACACGCGATATTTTCACGGGCTACCGCCTATTGTCGTCGCGGGATGCGCTCGAACTGATCAACAACAAAACAATATTGGGAACGGTGAAAATCTCGCCCGAAAACCAAGGTGCTTTTATTGCCGAGCTGAAAAAGCGGTGTCCTGATTTGAAGGTTGATGAAAAGATTTCTTGACCGGTCCTCAAATAAGAAAAACAAGAGTATGATGAAAAAAACATGATGTTTTAATCGAAAGGAGTCTCTCATGCCAAATTGCCAAAACTGCGGTTTTAAATGGAGTTGGAGCGATATGATCAAAGTTGCCCTGAAAGGAAACATGCCTTGTCCGAATTGCCAAAAAGACCAATACGTCAAAAGCGGCCGGAATCTCTTCGGGGCGTTTTTGACGATGATGCCATTTGTGCTGCTGTATTCCTATCTTACTTCCGATTTCGGTTTCAGCTGGCCTTTGGCAATCACCGCGTTCGCCTTTATTATGACGCTTAGTACAGTCATGGGGCCATTCTTCTATAGATTATCGAATACGAAAGAAAGTATTTAAAAACAGCCCGCGGGTTATTTTTACTGATTCTAGAAAAAAGTAAGAAGCCATGTTTTACGAAGCTTATCGCTCGCGCCCAAGCCTCCTCAGCCGCTACGCGTCTTGCGGGGTCTCGGTCGTCTCCCTGATCCACAGGAAAGATAAGGTCAACCTACGGAAGAACTTATCTTTGCGAAAGTAATGCGCAGCATTATTGAGCAGACGGGGTTACGAGCGAACGCTTCTCCAAATACTTAGATAGATCATTGACTTTGAACGGCGAAAAGATGGTCCCATTTTAATTCATAACTGATTAATAGACTTCTTCAACACTGTAAATAAAAACAGCCCGCGGGCTGTTTTTTAATGCCTTCTATTTTTTCATTACACCAATGACCCGTCCGTTGATGTAGACGTCTTCACTGCGCATCATGATCGGTTCAAATTCGGGGTTTTCCGCGACGAGCAAGATCTCGCTGCCCATCGGCATATACTTTTTCATCGTCGCTTCGCCGTCGATGACCGCGATGACGATGTCACCGTTCGATGCCGTGTTTTGCTGGTGGACGACGACCATATCGCCTTTATCGATGCCGGCGCCGATCATGCTGTCACCTGTCACCGTCAGCAAGAAACTGTCTTTCGGCGAGACAAGCCAGTCGCGCGGCAAACTGTGCGCGGTCTCGTAATTTTCAGAAGCAAGCGCAGGAATGCCGGCAGCGACGTTTCCAATGAGCGGCACTTCCGCCAATTCATGCACCTGAATCAATACGTCTTCGCCCGCTTCACGCACTTCGATGTCCGCACCCGGTTCTTGGGCGTACTCGTAATCGCGGCCGTTCTTCAAGTTTTTATATAAGCTGCGCTGCTTCGTGTCCGGCAAAAAGCGCGGCTGGCATTTCGGCAAGTCCTGCACTTCTTCGCCTTTTCGGTCGATGATCTTCACCGATAAGCCGTCCGTCGCGATGCCGTAGAACGCCTGGCCATCCGCTTCCAAATAACTTTTCAATTGAGTCACCGCGTCATCGATGCCTGTTCCGAAACGTTTCACTTCAGCGATAATATATGGCCGCGGCACGCCGTCTACATAAATTTCGACCGCGATATCACAATAGCCTTTTTTCGAAAACTGTTGGACCGGGTATTCGAGCTGCATCATCTCATACGGGTAGCTGTAGGTTTCATGGAGTTCACGGAGGAGCCATTGACGGGTCAATTCCTCTTTGGAATGCAAATCGATCAATTGATCAGCCAAGCGGTACTCGGTCATGCTGATGGATTCGAACGGGCGAAGCGCTGCGTCTTTTCTTAGGCGCAAATGCTTGCGGTCGATTTCCTTAATGAATTTCGACGGCTTTTTCACCGACGACATATACAAGAGTTCATTCGCGCGCGTCATGCCGACGTACAATAGCTTGCGTTCATCGGAATCGATCGTCTTCTGGTCTTCGGCATCATCGTAAAGCTCCTGCGGAATGACGCCTTGATTCAAATCGATAAGGAAAATCACTTTGAATTCCAGGCCTTTGATCGAATGCATCGTCACCAGCTTCACTTTATCTGATTCAAAATCCGGCTCATTGCTTTGGAGGATCTCGCACGAAATGCCTTTAGCCGCTAAATCCGCGGCGGCGCTTTCGACCGAGCGTTTGCCGCGTGCGACGATGCACATTTCCGATAAGCGGTAATCGCCTCGCAGCCGCTCGATTTCTGCGGCGAGAAAGGCCACTTGCTGCTCGGGCTGCATGAAGAACTGGTAAATCGGCGGGTGGCCGTGCCGGTCGATGAGTGCCGGCTTGACGAAATCGACGTTCGACTGGATGGTTTCGTCCGCTTCGATCAAATCGAACGCAGCTTGCGAAATCTCCGTCGTCGTCCGGTAGTTCTTGCTCAAAGTCCGTGATTTCCCGCTCATGTCATAGCCGATCGTCGTATACGGCCGCCCTTTGCCGAGCCAGGAATCCGGGTAAATGCTTTGCGTATTGTCCGCCACAAACATCAGCGAAGAATGAGTCTTTTCCTTATACAGCTCTTTCAGGAATTCAAGCTGCACACGCGTCAAATCCTGGCTTTCGTCAATGATGATATGGGTATACTTGCCGCCGTTCGAACGCCTCATTTCCTCAAGCGCCAGTTCGTTCATTTGCTTGAATGAAACGAGTCCTTCTTTTCCCAGAAATTCACGGTATAATCTCGCTACTTCAAACACCGCTTCACGGGTCGGCGAATTTTTCAATAATTTTTGCGGCGTCCCGCTATTTCCAGAAGCCCGCCCGATACGGTCGACCGATTGGTAGGTCTCGATATCCGTCATCGTACATGCCGTAATCCATTCCGCCTCATCTTTCAAGAACTTTTGGTTTTTCGGCGTCAACAGCTTCACATCCGGATGGGATTTCTTCACTTCGTGGATTGCCTTCGTGAGTACTTGCCATTCCTTTTCTGCTGGTGCAATGGACAGCTTGCGGTTCGTGCGCCGCAAGTATTTCATAAATTGCCCGTACATGAGTGAATCGATCGTCGCGATCTTCACTTCTGCGTTCGATGAAAACAGCCGCTCCGCCTCTCCTGCAGCCGCATCCGCCAAACGCTCGTATTGAAATTTTATGTAATTGAGCAAAGTCTTGTTATACGTTACCAATAAAATCTGGTCATCTTCCTCGTGACAATAATGATCCATCAAAAAATGAATCCTCCGAATCGCCACCGTTGTCTTGCCAGATCCGGCCACCCCTTTTACCAACATCGGCCCGCCCGGCTCCACTTCCACAATGCGCCGTTGCTCCATATTCAATTTCATCTCTCGCACCCTCTCCATTTACAACTTATACCTTTATTCTAAGAATATTGTCATGCAATAGCAAGGTCATACTACACTTAATCCAGCTTATATATTGGCCCATTGACAAACTATTTATCCATAAGGCATCTTAAACCGCATAAAAGAGGTATACTAGGCAAGTAGCGAAGGAGTGGTTCTGATGATGAAAATATTGGATGTTCCGACACGGCCGATTTCTCAAGTGATGCGTTCACCGCTGGAAATTTTCCAACTGGCCCGTCAAGAAGGAACCGGCGTTTACATCTTCAACGACGAACAAGTGGCTGGCGTCATGATCAGCCAGGAACAATACGAATCGCTGAACAAAGAAATCGAATTTCTCCACGACCAACTCGCCCACCTCGTCGCTGAAAAGCGCATCTTGGATAAAGACGGGCACAAGTAAAAATAATTCCAATCTTGAAATCACCGCCATTTCTTTTACATAGAAATGGCGGTGGTTTTTTTATCAACTTATTTTCGTTAGGCAAATCAATTTGAAGGGTAGGATTCCTTAATTTATTCCCAATAATTTGGATTACTTCTGAAATCAAGGGTATATAAAAAAAGACAAGTAAAAATTCACTACGGAAGGACCATGACGATGCCTCATTGCGAAAACTGCGGAACTAAGTGGAACTGGGCCGACACGTTAAAAATCGGCTTCAAAAACAATAAAAAATGTACGAATTGCGGGGAACGACAATACGTCGTGCCTGATCTCAGCCTCAAAACTTACATACTGTATCTTTTGCCTGTAATCACCTTAATCGTATTAAATATTCTCTTTGAGTTTTCGACGGGCCTTTTCATAGCACTGGCAACCCCTTATATACTCGTTGCCATTGTTTTCATGCCTTATACAATTAAACTCTCAACAAAGCAAAAACCCATCTGGTAAAAAATCAATTGTCGAAAACCCGTTGAAGAAAGGAAGTATTTTATGCCCCATTGCCAAAACTGTAATTTCAAATGGAGCTGGAAAGATGTCATGAAGCTCAGTTTGAAAGGCAAGAAAGAATGTCCGAACTGCCATAAAATCCAGTACATATCGGCCAAATCGAATTTCTGGAGTACTTTTTTGACTTCCATGGTTTTTCTCCTTCCCATGAACTTCCTGCATGCTTATTACGAAATTAGCTGGCTATGGATTTTCCTTGCTATACCGATTTACATACCGCTTGTTTTGCTACTGATGCCTTTCTTTTACAAACTATCGAGCACACAAAAACGCTTCGGCAAAACGGTCGGATAATCAGTCATGTGCATCTAAATCTTTTAAGTCTATGTATATACGGTTACCAGAAAGGATGAACCCTATGCCTCACTGTCAAAATTGCGGATACCAGTGGAACTGGAAAGACATGTTCAAGCTCAACCTTAAAGCAAAGCAAGAATGTCGAAATTGCGACACTCTCCAATATCCAACATATCAATCGCATTTCTGGAGCTATATGCTGTTCCTCATTCCTTTTGTTCTGGTGTTCAATTACGTCCGTATCTATATGGAAGCGGGTTGGGCGATTCTTATCCTTATCTTTTTGGTGCATATAACGCTTGCTTTATTAGTAATTCCATTTTTGCTCAAGTTATCGAATACGAAACATAGTTTTTAACAACATTTTAGAGCATCAAAAAACGCAGCCGGTCGATGGCTGCGTTTCAAAATTTCCGCTATCTGATGTCTTCGATTAGTTGATCTTTATCATTAAAATCAATTTTACCGATTTTGCCTTCTTGCGGCACGATTGCCCTGCCCTCGAAATCATATTCGTCCGCCTCGCCCTCTGCTTCGTATAATACTTTGAATGTAAAACTGTACAACGTATCTCCGTTGTCACTTTGTACAATATCGATGTCCGAAGTGCTTATTCGGTAGTCGCTATCACTAAAACTA
Organism: Planococcus sp. MSAK28401; assembly: GCF_018283455.1. Taxonomy (NCBI): domain Bacteria; kingdom Bacillati; phylum Bacillota; class Bacilli; order Caryophanales; family Caryophanaceae; genus Planococcus; species Planococcus alpniumensis. The sequence continues at coordinate 2,497,535 of NZ_JAAMTH010000001.1, forward strand.
TAGTAGAATGCACCGCTTCTGGAAAAATTATCATAACCATTGTCAGTAAAATACGCCGCGTAACTTTCTTCCATATAATCCGTTAAGTTCGTGTATGCAGGGGATTTTAGAAAGTCGTTATATTCTTCCTCGCTCGGATCCACGGGTTGCTTTTCAGCCATCGCATCCCATAAGTCCCTGTATTTTTCATCCGGACCATTGAATTCTTTTTCAATAACCGCGCGGATCGCTTCTTCGCTTTCATCGATCCTCTCTTCAAGTTCAGTCGTCTCCGTTGATTCCACAATTTCTTCAGATTCCGTATTCTCCGCCGATTCTTCATTTGAACAGCCTACCAGCATCATGCTCAGAAAAAGCAATATCACTGCGCATTGCAGTAAATTTCTGTACCGACTGAATCCGCTCTCCATGGCCATTCCCCCTTTCCTTTCAATGAAAATCGAATTCCAAGAAAGCTTATGACAACTATACGTTGGAACTCTTGAAAAGATTCACTTTTCTTACAATTAACTGACAGGTTCACTGCAACTTTCGAGTTTTTCTATCGGCTTATTCGAAGCAAGGGAAATCTATCTCCACATACCAGAAAAGCATAAAAAACACCTGAACAAAATTGTTCAGGCGTTGACTTTGGGTGTCTCTGGATGCAAATAGCTGTCAATGAACTGCGCCGCTTCTTCAAGCGTTTTGTATTCCCACGTCATGCCATTGGACAGGTCGCGGATGACCAGTCCCCCGGTGCTTGGCTCACACTGAACGATAAGCGTTTTACCGTCTTCGGAGTTGAAGGTCTGGGTAATGCGCACGCCGCGATATTCGAGAAGCGTGGATAAAAATGTGCGGATACTCTCTAACTTCATACGGAACGCCCCTTTCAGGTTTGTGGTCCGTGGCTCGTGATCCGTGCAGTCTTATTCTCCTACAGACTACCATAATCAAAACCGAATCACGAGAGACTATCTTCCTCTTTATGGACTAGAAAGCTCCACAAGAAATGAAGCAAATAGGTCCTCTTCCACTGCCATCTCCCAAATCGCGGAAGCCTCTTCCGTCTCGAGTAGTTCCTTTAGAATCGTCTTTGCGGCCAGTGGCTGATGGCGTGCAGCTTGTGCGCGGGCCAATTCATACTTCGCCGGCACAAAGCCTGGCATATCCGCAAGCAACGGCTCGACCATCTCTTTTGCCCGCTGCCCGTGGCGTTTCGTCGAATAGCTTGACGCCCGGGCGAGGATCAGCCATTCCGCGTAGTGCATTTCTTCCGGCAGGCTATCCTCCAATTCAATGCGCATTTCAGAATCCAGGGACTCCAAAGCATTCCATTTGCGAATATAAAGATCCGGATTGAATGGTTCCAGTGCAATGGCGGCATCCAATTTTTCAAGCGCTCCCGGAATATCCTCTTGAATTTCCAGCGCCTCGCCCCACCAAGCCAGCATTTCGGCATCAAGCGGCGTCGTTTTTTTGTAGGTTTCCAAGCGGTTCATGACGGACTCATAAAATTTCGGTTTTCCGCTTTCTTCCGCCAATTGAAGTTCGGCAAAAATCAGCATTCGCTGCGCTTCTCCAGGGGCTTTCGTTTTCGCGTATGGCTTTAATTCATCGACCGCTTCCTGTGCCATGCCGCGGTTTAAATAAAATTGCGCAAGTTGGATCGCTGGGTCTTCACGATCTGGTGCAAGCTTGGCTGCAGTTTCGCAAAGCGTGATGATAGTGCTGGCAAACATCAATCGTTTGCTGCGATGGCGCATGCGCTTGATGAATCCGGCTGGCGGATCTTCCTCCAGCTGTTCAAGCCGGTTCATCATCACACTGCCTGCCAATTCATAGGCAGTGGCCTGTGCATCTGCCGGCAACCATTTCTGCAAATTGCGCTTGAGGAAGGGAATCTTTCCGAGCTCTTCCAGTGTCAGCACGTATTCGCCGTACAATTCCTCTTCTTCAGGCGTTTCCACAAGCAGCTTCTTGAGCTCGTCCAGCGCACGTTTATGCTCGCCGTGGCGATTCAAAAATTGCACATATTGAAAACGGGAAGCAAAAGCACCCGGTTCTTTAACTGCCTGCAAAAATTGTGTCTCCGCCTTGTCCAATTCACCCGCTGCTTCTTGGACGTGGGCCTGTGCAGCATATAGCCATTCAGCCGGCACCTGGTCCTCGATTCGGTCGAGCAAGCGGTTTAATTTTTCTATCTCAGCTGGGCTTGCGGCCAATTCGGCCAAATCTGGCAAGACAGCGGATAAAGGTTCAGCTGCGATAAAATCCAGCGCTGCCGCAAATGCTTTTTGGTTTTTCCCACTCTCTCTATAGCAGCGCACTAACCCGCCCAGAGCCGGTGCATATCCAGCTTCCTGTCCAGCCGCCCGTTCATACAATGCAGTGGCCCTTGCGATCGCGCCACTCGTTTCGGCTAGCTGGCCTTGTTTGAAGAGAGCCAACGGGATATCTCCAGCCGCCTCGTAGAGATGTTTTGCAAAACGTGCATTCCCAGCCAATTCATGAAGTTCTGCTTCCAAACACAGAATCTGCGGGTCACCGGCTTTTCGCAACTCTTTCAATCCGGCGATGACCCTGTGCCGCAAACTCGGGGCAGCCCCAAACTCGCTATAGCGTTCAGCGAGCATGTACAACTCTTCCCCTTCAGCAAGCTTGAAGCCGTCTTCGATGATTTTCAATGCTTCCCCAGCAGATGCCAGATCCTCCGATTGTTCTAGGATCAAGTCAGCGGCACGCATCCGGTAGCCGGCATCTGCCCGTTCCATGTCTTGCTTTAAAAATGCTAATGCTTCGGTGCTGCGCTTTTGGCCGTATAAAGCTTGTGCGATGTGGACGGGTGTGAATAAATCTTTGGGATCTAATTCATAAGCACGCCTGTAAGCGGCCTCTGCTTGATCAAACTGCTCCTGCTCAATTGCGATATGGCCCAGATAAACATGAAGGATATCTTGATCCAATTTATTCTTTAAACCTTCTTCGATAATCTGTTGCGCCTCCACCCAGCGCTCTTTTTCCATGTACAGCTCGGCTATGCGCAAATAGGCAAAAGGCTGTTCCGAATCCAAAGCGAGTGCTTGGCGATAGCTGTCCAGTGCTTCTTCCGTTTTATCCAATGCCTGCAGGCAGCGGCCCATTTCATAGAGGAAGTAGCCATCGTCCGGATGAGTTTGGCTCAACTCCGTAAAGCGGCGGTAAGCCTGCTCGACAGCACCGTATTCATATTGGATGAGGGCGTGGGTAATTTGTGCGTACATGTCTTCCGGCAATTGGCCAATTGCGATTTTCGACCATTTATAAGCCTGGAAAATGCGCCCGCCTTCCAAATAGCAGCGCGCCAAATGGCTATAGGCGAGGGGCTGGTAATGGTCGAGTTCAATCGATCGTTTCACTAAAGGAATCGCTTGCTCCACTTTTCCTTCATTCATGGAAATGGCCGCTTTTAAAAACAATGCATACGGGCTTCTGGCATGTGCTGGTTCCCGCAAAGCGGACAACGCTTTTTGGCCTTGGTCTTTTTGGAAATATAGATGCGCTTCCAATAATTCCAATTCCGCATCGTGGGCATCGAACTCAGCTCTCAGCTGCTCCAACCATTGTTCGTGCCACTCGACGGACTTGCCGGCAAGCGCCATCGTCAATCCGATGGCCGCTGCATAGCGCTGTTCTTCGTGCTGCTCCAAAAAATCGACAAATTGCGGTTCATTGATCGGCTCGACATCAAGAAGCGCATAAATTTCCGTAAAGAACAGGTGATCTGCATCATTCAGTATTTCCAGCAATTCCTTACGGCCATCGTCCACAAACGCCATGCTCAGCGAATCCGTCATGCGGAACATTTTCGGCACTTCGTCGTAGGCAACGAGGAACGGGCCCAAATCATTCGGGTCTTGAATGACCAAAGCTTGCAAGCGGTCATCGTATCCAACCACGACCTGCACATGGGCGCTGTTTTCGATCATCATGCTGAGCAGCACGGGAACGCCGGCATCGATGAAAGTTTTATAGCGCTCAATCGTCCCTTTAAAGTAGCGGGCAGTAAAGCCGAGCGTCTCCATATAGGACATGGTCGTCTGCAATTTCGAACCCGTCACATCAAAGACGTGCGCAGCGATGTCGTCTTGCGTCGCCGGCTTGCCGAATGCTTGCAAAATCAACGATAGTGAGGCAGGGACACAATAATTAAGTTTCTGCACTTCGGGGGTCAACGAGAGTTTTTTATACTTGCCGTTCGGGTTGATCTCGACTTTGGTATAAAGACTGTCTTTCAATTCCTGGGGATGCTTGGCGACCCATTGCTGCAGTGCATCGAAGCGTTCCAATTCGTACAAGCAATGTGCTGTCAAATGAATAAACAGCTTTTTACGCGAATGATAAGGGTTCTGCTCGACCGCCGCTTCCATCTCAGCCAAGGCTTCTTCAAAACGGCCCAACTGATGCAATCTTCCAATCTGTTCCGTGTGGAAAGCATGGACTTTCGGGAACTCCTCAGCAGCCCCGATCAATAACTCCAGCGAACGGGCCGGGGCCCCACGCATCGCTAGTAGGTCTGCATACAAAAGGTGAATGCTTGTACTCCAACGGCTGTTCGTATCCGGAAGTGCCCGTACCAAAATGTTCTCTGCGCCGTCCCAGTCTCCGCTATGGAGAGCGAAAAATGCTTCCTGATCCGGTCGTGCACCGCCGAGCTCTTGCAGGCGTGCCAATTGCTCGGCAGCTTCCGGGATACGATTCAACTGGCAATAGACCTTCATCAATACATGATGCGCGTGTATCAATTCTTCGTCTTGATAACTATCGGCATGAATGCCTTGCAGCCGAGCGAGAATCTTCTCTTCCGCTTCCAGGCTGCGCCCATTTTCCATAAAACGCACGCAATGCCAGGCAAATGACCGCAACGTGCCAAAGCGTTTATAACTTGCCGTCGACAGTAAATTGCTATAGCCATATAAATCCGATTCATCCGCCATGCGGATCAAGCGATAGAATTCCTCTTCATTTGGGATACTTGTTAAAAACTCCTTTGCCGCTTTTAGCGATTTCTTCTTCCATAACTCCCCAATGACGCGAACCAAATCATCCGCTGTCTCAATGTGAACAGTCGCCATCATGTCTCTCTATCCCCTTTTTCATATAGTTTCTTCAAAATTTCAAACAGCAACTGCCTATCTTTTTGATTCTTGAGATTTTGCTTATTAAATTACATGGCGGGATGCGTGAGGGCTCCCGGTTTTGTCACTTGGCATCTTCGACATTTTTTTATGAAGGTCATTCAATAAATACAATACCCTGAAAATACAGCCGAATAAGATGCCAAAAGCCAGAATCCCACCCACTAGAGATCCCAGCATCAATAACAAATAACCCAAAATCGAGCTGAAAAATATAACCGAAAACAGTTTCATGTCATGCCTCCCTTGATTTCTTTGCCGTGAAGGAAGCTTTTTAGAAAAAATGATCAAAAAAATTTTATCACCACGACATAGATCAATTAACTTATTATATAGCGCGCCCCACTAGGTAGCAATGACTATTTTCTGAATGAATGTCCATAATAAAATCCGCCCATGTCAATGTGACAAAGGCGGATGATCGGTTTCTACTATTATTAAATTGCCATTCCACGCGCTTGGCGGAATTCGGTAATGCGCTGGTCTTTGATGATGCCGTCTTCGATGACAATGGCACGTTGAACCATTTCGGACATATGGCCTTCAAGCAATTCATCGAGCATTGGCGCAAAGCCGTTGCTGAGCACTTTCGTGATCGTATGCGGGAACATCGCCGGCGTGTTGTCGACGGCATAATGGATGACGCCGTCTACTGTGTAGACCGGGTTGTCGATCGTTGTCGGCGTCGAAGTCTCGATCTCGAGTTCCGGATCGCAGCTGACGTCAATGATCATCGCGCCTTTTTTTAAACGCTTCAAATCTTCACGGTAGATGATGCGGTCGGTGCGCGTCGTGTCCCACATGATGCAGTTGACAAGCACATCGTAATCCACCATCTTCTCGCGGAACAACGCTTCAGCGCGGCGGCCGTAAACATCCACATCCGCACCCAATCCGTGAAGGATGCGCATCGCGCCTTTAGCGGTATGGCCGTTGCCGAGAATCGCGACACGCGTCTCGTACGGCATCTTGCCACAATGCTGATAAGCCTGCAGCACAGCCGCTTCGCCTGCCACTTCACGGTTGCGATAGAAAATATAACGTCCGCCTTCAAATAACTCTTCCCAAGCGACGACCGTATGCTTGCCGGCAATGGCGCCGTCAGTGAACTTAACATCCTGGATCGCATGCGCCCAGCCGATCAACAACTTGCCGTCTTCCAATTGATCGAAATAATCCGCAAAACCCAGTTTCACATCGACAATCGCATCACAAGACAAGACCTCATCACGCGTGGCAATATTCACGCCCACCGCCCGATAATCCTCATCTGTCAGCCCCAGCACATCACCGTAGCCTTGCTCAAAATACAAGCGCTCCGGATGGGCCACCTGCTTCACATCTGCCGGCAAAATCGCCCGCCGCTTCTCGTTATTCTTGCGGCTAATTACAAATCCCATCGTCTTCAAAATTCATTCCTCCATTTTCTCTCGGCAAAGCCGTTATTCTCATATTATCATGAAAACCCTTTCAACGCCGTATTCTGACAGTGGTGTTTTTTGGGGGCGCCGGGAATGTCCGTTTTCTCTGGTGTGTCCCTGTGCACCACACAATTCGACATACTCGCATGCTTGCTGTGTAGAGGTTTTGAGGCTGTAGTTTTTGGTTTTGTCCCTGTGCATCACACAATTCTGTATACTATTTTTCACCCGTCGATTATACTGAACGAGATTACATTTTCTAAAAGAAAGAAGGGATTTTTATAAGCACATTTTTTATTCCTCCGTCTCCAGTTTCCTTATTCCCCAGCAGTTCTTCAGCCTCTACCCGAAACGCCCCGATTCCCGAACATCCTTACTGCCACCAACTTTCCAGCACCTCCCGAACGGACGGTGGCAACTCATGACGAGAAGACGCGAGTTCAACCCCGATTCCTATTACCACGTCATCATGCGCGGCAACAACCGGCAGCCCATTTTCAGCACAAAAGAAGATATGAACGAATTAAAACGCGCCTTTTTATACACCCACGAGCGCTATCCGTTCACCATTCTCGCCTGGTGTTTCATGACCAACCATTATCATATTTTGATTAAACCGAAAGAGGATTCGCTCAGCAAAATTATGAGCATGATCAACCGCCGCTATAGCTACTCCTACAGCAAGCGCTACAATCATGTCGGGCGCATCTATCAAAAGCGCTTTTTCGCGAAGGAAATCGCTTCGGCGCATGGCTTATTGGTCGTCAGCAGCTACATCCACCGAAACCCCATTCAGACATCCACGCCACTGGTCGCGCGCCTTGCGCATTATCCGTATAGCTCGTTTCCGTATTATTGGGACGAAGATCTGCCAGCTCCTCCGTTTTTAGATCGCTACTTTCTCTCCACGCTGATGCCATTTCCTCACGAAAAAACGAACGCGGCTTATTGCCAATATTGCTTGAAGTATCGACAGAAAGTGGAAGAAGACATGAAGACAGAAGAGCTTGAAGCGCCTGAAATATAGGGTGTGAGTGACAATGTGTCCCTGTGCACCACACAATTTTGGTGTCGTTCTTTCTCGGAATACCAGGCGCCGCGGGGGCTCGGTGAATTTCTTTTTCTGATGCGTCCCTGTGCGCCACACAATTTAAAGAAGCATCCAACCGTTTTCACGGTTGGATGCTTCTTTTTTCTGCTGAATTGTGTCTTGCACAGGGACAAGTGAGCAACGGAATACCGCTACGGCACGATTCTCCCCTCGTGAATTGTGTCTTGCACAGGGACAACACCTAAATCCGCTCGAATTGTGTGGTGCACAGGGGCGATCAAGTACCGAAACCCCGCCACCACAACATTCCTGCTCCGAGAATTGTGTGGTGCACAGGGACAACTACTGCTGCTTCCCAAGCATTCCTTTTACGTCTTCCGAAACCGCGCCCGTTCCTCCGAATATCGAGAAGCCGCGATATGTCGGCAGCTGTTGTTCGGTCGCAGGCGGGATTTTATCAGGGCGCACGAGTAGAATCGGCGCGTCGTTTTTCGCTGCTAAAACCGATCCCGTCAAGGCATCCGGGAAGTTCAAGCCCGTGGCGATAAATGCACGGCTATCGCCGAGTGCAAGCTGTGTTACCACTTCGTAGCCTGTGTCATAGCGCGTTTTGCCGCCGAAGCGTTCCGGATTCGGCAAGCGGCCGAATACGTCGTCACTCACCGCACCGATTCCGCCGATGACATAGCTGGAGGTGTAGTTTTCAAGAGCATCCGCCGTTTCTTTCGGCAACGCCTTGCTGCGCGTTAACAGGATCGGGATGCCGTTTTTCGCGGCATATGGCGACACCGACAAGACGTCCGGGAAGTTCAAGCCGCTTGCAACGACGGCACGGTTAGCGTCCATTTTCTCTGCAATCAAAGCCGCTGTCTCGTAGCGTGTTTTGCCGCCGATGCGTTCGGTCGCAAGGTTCATTCCAGCCAGTTCCGTTTTGACCGCATTCGACACAGCCCCGCTGCCGCCTAGAATAATCGCCTTGTCGGCGCCCAGACGTTGGATTTCTTTGCGTGTGTCGGCATGAAGTTCAGCGGAACGGGTCAATAAAATTGGCGCATCTTCTAGATAAGCAAGCGGCCCTCCGGCCAAAGCGTCCGGAAAATCAGCGGCAGTGGCGATGACCACTGTATCAGCCGACTCCCAGCCGGTTTGTGAAATCGCGATTGCGGTCTGGTAGCGGTCGATTCCGGAAATGCGCCCTGGGAGTTTCTCAGGTTGTGTTTCTTTCACGGTGATTTCCAGCGCTTCGCTTTGATTGCCGTAGCGATCGCGAACCGTCAAGGACAATACGCTGCCGGCTGCTTGCTTCGGAATGGCCACGCTGAACTTGCCCGCTCCCGCATAGCCTTCTGTACGCGCGATTTCACCATTTTCATTTTCCACAGTAATCACGGCGTCTTCCACCGCTTGATCCAAAGTGCCGGTAATTTCCACCGAGCTATCGTAGACATCGCTGACAGCCGGCTGTGCGATGTCAAAAATCATCAACGCCGCTTCTGCATCGATGCGCCCGTGGCCGAAATATGGATCTTTCCCGGCTGCGCCGAGATCGATCGAAGTATCATACAGACGCTGTGCGATCTCTTCATTCGATAAATCAGGCTCGTTCGCTTTCACGAGCGCAGCAATTCCTGCCACGACTGGACTCGCCATCGAAGTCCCGCTCATCGAAGCGAAGCTGCCCCCGGCGATCGTCGACCAAATGCCGGTGCCGGGTGCTGAGATATCCTGGTCGGCTCCGTAATTTGAGAAACTTGAAAACCGATCGGCGCGGTCCGTCGACCCAACCGCCATGACGTTTTCGTAACCCGATGGATAATGCGTATCGTCTGTAAAATCATTTCCGGAAGATGCAATCACCATCGTGCCGCGTTCATGCGCATAATCAATTGCCGCCTGATAAGGTTCGCTCCAATAATAATTTCCGAGGCTCATATTGATGATGTCGGCTCCTGCGTCTGCCGCGTAATAGATGCCTTCAATCACGTCCGAAGTATAAGCCAACTCATCTTCAAACACATCAATGGCCAGCAAACCGGCTCCCGGTGCAACGCCTGTGCCGTATGTCCGGTTATTATGCGCAGCGCCAATGATGCCCGCAACATGCGTGCCATGATCGTCTTCGCTCATGCTCGTGGCAGTGGTATAAGAACTTACGATTTGGCCTTTCAAATCGGGATGATCCAAATCAAACCCATTATCGAGCACGGCGACCAACACATCCGTCGTCCCCATCGTTCTCGTCCAAGCCAGTTCCGACCCGATCAATCCGTGATGGTACTGGAAGGAATAATACGGATCGTTCGGCACCGCCGTCGTTTTGAGCAAATGGTCTGGCTCGACCTTCGTGACGCCGGCTGTGCTGCCGAGTTGTTCTATGTAATCTTCCATGCTTTGCCCTTCCGGCACCTCGACCGTCACGACTTCATTCGCTGTGTTGATGTTCAAGGCATCGATGTTTTCTCCTGTCAGCGCCTGGCTGCTGGTTCCTTTTTCAAGTGTGACGATGACACGATCAGTCTGATTGCCTTCATCCGCTGACGCCAATCCCGCGGCCTGAAACACCGCCGCTCCCGTAAGCAACATAATTCCGAATTTCTTGGATGTATTCAAATTGTTGACCCCTTTCGCCTGTTCTCCGTGGCTGGTAAATTCCCGCTTATTGTAACATCATTATTTTCCAATTAATAGTAATTCACTTTCTTATTTGGCAATCATTTCTTTTCTAAATCGCCTGAAGCAAGTCAAATTGTGTGGCGCACAGGGACGCCAAAGCATTCCGCGCATCAAAAAACCGCATCCCCGCGCCTTTTCGGCAATGGGGATGCGGTTGGAATTGTGTGGTGCACAGGGACAGTTTACACCGCCTGCTCTTGCTTTTTCCACCGGTAATAATTATATCCAGCATCAAACAACACCGTTAGCACAAACACCACCGCGACAACCTGCAGCTGCGTTTCGGTAAAGACCTCCAGCTGATAGATCACGCCATACATCAGCAGCATAAATGGGATTCCCCATAACGCGCGAATAAATCTTCTTCTATAAGAAAGCCTTTGATAAAACAGCACAAACCCTTTATCTTTTTTCTCCTTGTCCTTCAAAATGAATTTCATGACAATGTTCACCACGATCACAATGATCAATGGAACGATTAAGTAGCCGAATATACCGATCTTCTCTTGTAAATTGTGTGATGCACAGGGACACACCAACAGTAAAACCTTGCCACAACAGCATTTCAGTCCAGCAAATTGTGTGGCGCACAGGGACATCACGAACCCATCCGGCGAACCCCGAACACCAGTCCAGCCACACCACCAATCACAGCTCCCACATACGCCGCCAGCTCATATCCTTCGAGCCCGAGATGCTCATGAATGTCCAATCCGCCCAAAAACGTACCGCCGATGACCAGTCCGAGAAAAGCGCCAATCAAGACCCCAGTAAACAATCCGATCAAAGCTCCTGCAAGTTTCGACGCGCCTCCATGTTTCATGGCCGTTTCCTCCTTATCCATTTTATCCCTTTCCCCGTATCTTCTCCACACACCTTCGGATTCCTCTTCTTATCTAGCCGTGACCTCTGATACAACCGATTCTGTGACTTAAATAAAGATGGATTACCCTGACTATTCTCTTTTGTCTGGCGCACCCGAAAAAAATACCTTCCCTAACCAAAAACCGTATTTCCACGCTTTTTCAGCAGTGGAAATACGGCTTGAATTGTGTGGCGCACAGGGACGCTCGCTCACGCCGTGAATCAATAAACCGCATCCCGCCGCCTTTTTGGCAGCGGACATGCGTTTGGAATTGTGTGGCGCACAGGGACAATCAATCTTCCAATTCTTTATCCAATAAACCTTTCACCTTATCTGACACCGCGCCCGTTCCGCCGAAGATCGTGAAATCGTCGTAATTCGGCAATAGTTCATTCGTCGCTTCCGGGATTCTATCAGGAAGAACCAGGAGGATCGGGGAATCATTTTTTGCTGCCAAAACAGAACCGGTTAACGCGTCCGGGAAATCTAGCCCCGTAGCAATATAGGCTTTATCGGTTTCAATCATTAGTCGCGTAGCGATTTCATTGCCTGTCTCATAGCGGTTTTTGCCGCCATAACGGGTTGGATCCGGCAATTCATCGAAAACATCTTCATTTACTGCTCCAATTCCACCGATAACTTGAGTAGAAGTCACGTCTTCCAACGCTTGTTCCGTCTCAGCGGGCAAACGGTCTGCGCGTGTTAAGAGAATCGGTACGCCGTTTTTCGCCGCATATGGAGAAGCTGACAACACATCGGGGAAGTTCAAGCCGCTTACCACTACCGCTTCATCGGATTGCAATTCTTCAGAAATCAAAGTCGCCGTTTCGTAACGCGTTTTGCCTCCAATTCGGTCAATCGCTAAATCCATGCCTCTTAGCTCCGCTTCAACGTTTGCAGAAATGGCTCCTGTGCCTCCGAGAATGATAACTTTCTTAGCTCCCAAGCGTTCAATTTCTTCTCTCGTTTCAGTCCCTAATTTATTATTGATCGTCAAGAGCATCGGTGCATCTTCCTGATAGGCAATCGGGCCGCCAGCGAGTGCATCCGGGAAGTTACGTGACGTTGCCAGGACTACTGTATCGGCTGAATCCCAGCCTTTTTGAGAAATCGCAATTGCCGTCAAGTAACGATTAATTCCTGAAATCCGGTCGGTCACTTCCGCTTCGACCTTAACGACTGTCGTGGTCGCTTCGTCACTTTCATTCCCCGCGTCATCAATCGCAATCGCCGTCAGCACCGTGTCGCCATCTTGCGCGTCAATCGGCAAAGTGAACGATCCGTCACTGCCGGCTTCGCCTCTCGCCAATTCTTCGGAGCCGGCCCAAATGACGACCGTGCTTCCCGCTTCAGCCGTTCCGCTGACGCTTGTCGATTTGCTGGTCACTTGATCGAGCACCGGCGCATCCGGAGCTGTCACATCTTCCACAGTGACGACGGTCTCGTCGCTCGTGTTGCCATCTTCATCTTCCAGCACCACCGTGATATCCGTTCCAGCTTCTTGCTCCGGAATTTCCACAGCGAAGTTGCCGTCTTCATCCACCACGCCTGTATACGATCCGTCTGGTGTCGTAACGATGACTTCTGCCCCCGGCTCACCGGATCCTGTCACTTCTGTCGCGCCTTCCTCTACACCATCGACATCCGGCGCATTCGGTGCGGTCGTATCTTCAACGGTAATGACGACAGCTTCACTGGTGAGCCCCGCGTCATCCGTCAAAAAGACGCCGAGTTCCGTGCCGCCCGGCTGTTCCGCAATGTCCACTTCAAAATTGCCGGACCCGTCCACCGTGCCGCTGCCGATCACTTCATCTTCTTTGGTCACCGTCACTTCAGTTCCCGGCTCACCGGTTCCCGTGACGGATGTATCCCGGTCGGTCACACCGTCCACATCCGGCGTTTCAGGTGCTGTCACATCACTCACCGTCACTTCCAACGCTTCGCCTACAGGATCTCTAGAAGAAGTATACGCTTGGACCGTCAACACAGTTCCCGCTTGTTGCTGAGGGATGTCGACGGAGTAGGGGCTATTGGCGTCGCTGTCGACTGTGCCGCTGCCGATTTCTTCATCGCCGTCAAATACCCGGATTTCTGTCGCGGAACCTCGCTTCTTGATTCCTTCAACGACTGTATCCTGATCCGTCACCGTGCCTACGGACAAATCAGTGTTCTCCAAGTTGTATAAGGAAGCTTGGGCGCCTTCATCCGTCAGTACGAACACATCGACCAGAGGAGAAGATGTCGCAGCTCCGAAGAACTCCAGTTCACCCGAATCGCTCACCGGCAAGTCTTCGCCCAGCGCGTTCAAATCAATCACCAGCTCAGCGCTTAACGTAGACGCGACGCTCAAGTTGAGAGCCTCAAAACTCGTGCCCGTGATGAGCCCGGTGGATGGATCGACATCCAAATCATCCCCGCTGATCGTGCCGCTATTCACAGGAATCAAGCCAAGTAAGAGCCGTTGTTCATACTCGATCTGTGCTGCGTCCTGGAAATTCGGCAGCGCTAAAATCTCCTGGAATGCTTCCGGGAGCTGGAAATTATAATATTGTTCGTTAAGCGCCCCGACATTCAGCAGCACTTCCCCATCAATGTCCAAGGTCAACACGCCGGTCGTCGAATTATAATCCGCCCGCAAGCCTTGGTCTTCAAGCAAGGAAATGTCCGCCAGTCCCGCTGCTTGTGCGGAGTTTTGTTGAAGCGAAATACCGTTTTTGCCGGTACTGAGCTCAGCCGACAGCGGCGACATCGCCAACACCCCTGCCATCAGTGCCACCGAAAATAGTTTCGACCTGCCATTCAACGTTAATTTCTTTCCAGAATAACTCTTCATTCATCTTCCTCCTCTTTTTTTGGTTAGCCAAAAATCAAGTTATGGTTGAACGAGTAAATTATTTCCTTTTTAAATTAAAGCCTCCTTTTTTTACTATATTTAACATAAAGGCATTAATAACTGAATATTAACACATTTATCCTTTTCCGCAATTAATAACCCAGGTGCCAAAAAGCCTCGAGCTGCAGTGATTTCTGTTAACAAAAAATAATACAGAATTTTCTATTAATAATTATTGCTAGAACCGCAAATAAACATCAAATCAAAATGAAATACAGGTCATAAGTTTGTAGCATTTGAAATTTTTGACACCTAATAGTAAAAATAACCATTTTTCAACTCGCCGCACGAATAGCTCATTAAATTGTGTGGCGCACAGGGACAAGCGCTCACCAAATCCCCTCTACGACAACAATCTCTCCACTCAAATTGTGCCGTGCACAGGGACACAAACAAAAAAGCTTAGACCCTCTAATTTTAGGGTATTCTAAAGATTGTTGTGATAAAAACACGAAAAGGAGAAATGTCCCGTGAATCATGTAACATTAAATAATAAACTCGAAATGCCCCAACTAGGATTCGGTGTATGGCAAGTCGACAGCGATCAAGCCGCTGAGGCCGTAACGACTGCACTGAAAACTGGTTATACATCTATTGATACAGCCATGATCTATAAAAACGAAGAAGGCGTCGGACAGGCGTTGAAAGAAACAACTGTCCCGCGTGAAGATTTGTTCATCACCACAAAAGTGTGGAACTCTGACCAAGGCTACGACAGCACTTTGCGCGCATTCGACGAAAGCCTTAAGCGCCTTGGCCTCGATTACGTGGACCTCTACCTTATCCACTGGCCGACACCTGAATTCGACAATTACGTCGAGACGTATAAAGCGATGGAAAAACTATACAAAGACGGCCGCGTCAAAGCGATCGGCGTCTGCAACTTCCAACCTGAACATCTGCAACGCTTGTTGGATGAATGCGACGTACCGCCGGTGCTAAACCAAATTGAATGCCATCCGTACTTGGCACAAAATGACGTAAAAGAATTCTGTGCGCAGCATGATATTTTCGTTGAAGCATGGAGCCCGCTTGACCAGGGGGGCGAAGTACTGAAAGACGAAGTGATTCAACAAATCGCTGAAGCACACAAAAAATCACCAGCTCAAATCGTCTTGCGCTGGCACCTGCAAAACAACACAATCGTCATCCCGAAATCTGTCACGCCGTCCCGCATTGAAGAAAACTTCAACGTCTTCGATTTCGAATTAAGCGAAGAGGACATGAACCAAATCAACGGGTTGGACAAAAACCGCCGCAAAGGCGCCCACCCGAACGAAATGAACGTCCGTTAATATCTCCATAAGAAAAGCCCGTTCCTTCCCTGGAACGGGCTTTTTTTGTTTGAATTGTGTGGTGCACAGGGACGAACGGGCGCACAAATACCGCCGCAACAGGATTTCCGGCCGGCAAATTGTTTGGTGCACAGGGACGTATTTAAACCATCACCGACCTCTTACTTTATTAACAGTATCCTGTGCTTCCTCATAGCTGATAGACAGCTCTTCTGCTGCCTCCCTTACAAACTTCTCCTCATCAAAGAACTCTTCTGGATCTACACTGGCACGCTCGTCTAGTACCTTATCTAGTATAAAATAATACACGTCACGTTCTTCCTTAGTAGGATACGTGCCTTCTTCATAGTCGGCGGGAATTTGACCACTCCTTACTGAACCCAGCTCAATGACAAGTTCGTGGTTCGAGTAATCACCCGCTTCCACCTCACTTGATCGCGCCCAATTCCCATAGGGAGAATGTTGGCCCTCTGCGAACGTCCGAAGTTCATCTATGGACCGCTCATCATCAATAACGTTAATCAAAACAGAATTGTACGGCCCGTCATCCTCAGCCTCATCGACTGCATCGGTAATCAATAATTCAATCTGTTCTTCAGAAATAAAAATATCGTCAGGGAGCACCCAGTAATCCCGGCGTATAATTCCCGCATCTTCAAAAACGTCCATTTCTACAATGCTGTATTCAGGGACTTCCAGCTCTTCCGATTCAGTAACTTGCTCACTTGTATTTGCAGACTCAGTCGCCTCTTGTTCTGCCTTTTCTTCACTGCACCCTGCTAAAAGTACAGCCGTTGCCATCAATCCAATATGCCATTTCTTCATCTATCGAACCTCCAATAACTTTACAACTGCTCAACACAACTTCCAAAATGTTCCTACAAGCAACCCTCGTACGATTATCAAGCAACTTCTAGATCTATGCAAATATTTTTTGAAATTGTGTGGTGCACAGGGACGCAAGCAAACCCCCAAAACAAAAAAACCGCATCCCAGCGCCTTTTCGGCTGCCAGAATACGGTTGGAATTGTGTGGTGCACAGGGACAGCACCAACAACTACTCTTTCAAATTCCGCTCCATATACCCCTTGCCCCAGTCATACATCGAGTCGAGAATCGGCATCAAGCTCTCGCCTTGCTCCGTCAGCGAATACTCCACTTTTGGCGGCACCACCGGATACACTTCGCGGTGGACGATCAAGTGATCTTCAAGTTCACGCAGTTGGTTGACCAACATACGCTGGGTGATGCCCGGCATGAGTTTTTTCAACTCGCCGAAGCGCTTCGTGCCGGATTTCCCTAAATGCCACAACACGAGCATCTTCCACTTTCCGCCGATGATGGAAAGGGTCAATTCTTTTTCGCAATTAAATGTCTTCTCTCCCAAATTGGGCATTCATTTTCCCTCCATCGTTCACGCATTTCATTATTATCCGTCTACTGAAACCCATAGCTCACTGTGCCGAATCAACCGATGCTGTCCGCGGTTCCAAAATGAATTTATTGAGTACATGCAGCACGCCTTCTTCGTTGTTCGACAAACTGATGTAGTCCGCGAGCTCTTTTAATTCGTCGACGGCATTGCCCATGGCGATGCCAAATCCGGCTGCTTTTACGAGGTCCGCATCGTTATGGTTGTCGCCGATGCCGATGACTTGTGAGCGGTCGATGCCGAGCTCTTCGGCCAAGAAGTTCAAGGCGCTGCCTTTATTCGCTTCCGGATGTGTCACTTCGAGGTAGCGCAATTTGGATTTCTCGATGCACGCTTCATCGCCGAGCATGGTCTGCAATTCTTTCTGCACCGGCGCGAGTGCTTCCGGTTCGTCGATAAACAGCAATTTCATGAAGCCGTTTTTCGCGAGCTTAAGGAGATCCGGTTCGATTTCATAGCCGACGCCGACTTCTTCGGAATACGCTCTGACTTGTTCGTTATCAACGGCGCTGTAGAGCACATCGTCTTGATACACTTGGATATGCATTTGCTTCTCCGCTGCCAAATGAATGCATTTTTGCGCGATCTCGAACGGCACGACGCGCTCACGCAGCACTTCTCCGCTCATCGCCGATTTGATCATCGCCCCTTGGTACGTGATCATTGGTGCATCGAGGCCCAACTCCAAGGCAATGCGCTGTGCGGACGGATACATTCTTCCCGTCGCAATCGTCACCACCACCCCAAGTTCCATCGATTGCCGAATTGCTGCCATCGTATCCTCTGTCACCGTCAACTCATCGTTCAGTAATGTTCCATCTAAATCAATTGCGATCATTTTATACATAAGCTCGCTCCTTCAAATAATAAGACTCTTGCGGGTGAGGCATCCGTGCCGATTAACTTCAATGGCGCCGCGACCATATAATAGTCGCCTTGTGCGACATCCTTCAACCGCAAACCTTCTATAATAATGATGTTGTTCTTGAATAAAGTTTTATGTGTTGGATGGCCTTCCTGGCTTCTCTCAATGCCAAGCGCATCGGTGCCGATGCCGCGGACACCGATTTCGGCCAAACAATTCGCTCCGTCCTGCGCCAAATACACAAACTCAAAATTAAAATGGTCGTCAAACGAATTTTGTGTTTTCAGCAGAACGAAATCATTTTTATCGATTTCAAAGCCTTCCAAATCCGCGCGTGAAATTCCGCCTGTCACCTTGGTCAAATCGACCACTTTGCAATCACCGACCAAACGCTCCAGCGGAATCGATTCAAAGGTCTCGCCGCCCGGCAGCATATGCAACGGCGCGTCAATATGCGTTCCGGTATGAACGTCCAGCTCCAACCGCGTTTCTGTTACATAGCCATCGGTTCCTTGATGGAACTTTGGCTGTTTTTCCGCCGTGTCCTTATAGACGGCCATGCCTTCAAAAATAGCACCCGTCACGTCATGTATTTTCATCAGATCATCCTTTCGCACTGTCCTCTATTCTATCAATTTTGCACCTCTGCGAGCGAGTTGTCCAATAGGTAAGCTTGGCATAAAAAATAAGCTTGAGACGGAATCGCTTCCAGACCCAAGCTTACTTCTCTGCTATTCCAAATTGGCGTGTGTGCCGAACATCGCATCGGCTGTAATGTCTTGCTGCTCCATATACGCCAAGACGAGCGCGTCGTACACCACCAATAGCGATTGCTCGAACAACGAACCCATTGGTTGGATGGATTTGCCGCTCGCGCCTTCCGCTTTGGCTTGCGCCGGAATGGTGAGGTGAAGATCGGCAAGCTTGCCGATCGACGATGCCGGATTAGTTGTCACGGCCGCGACCGTTGCGCCGATTGTTTTGGCTTTCTCCGTCATCGCAAGCAAACTGCCCGTTTCGCCGGAGCCCGAGCCGACGATGAACAAATCCTCTTCCTCCAAACTCGGGGTCACCGTTTCGCCGACGACATAGGCGTTCAAGCCCATATGCACCATGCGCATGACGAACGCTTTTGCCATGAACCCCGAGCGACCGCCGCCTGCGACGAAAATCTTGTCGGCTTGCCCCATCGCAGTAACCAACCGGGAAGCTTCCGCATCACTCACTTGCCCGACTGTATGCGCAAGTTCGGCTGAAATTTCATTCATGAATCCAGAAGCGTTCAATTTAAACCGTCACACTTTCGTTCATCAGCGCTTTGATTTTCGCCGCTTCTGATTGCTTATCGTCTTTAGACGTGATGCCGCCCCCGACGATAATCAAATCCGGCTGCGCTTTGATCACTTCCGGCAAAGTTTCAAGTTTAATGCCCCCAGCAATCGCCGTTTGCGCATTTTTCACGACGCTTTTGATGGTGCGCAAGTCTGCGAATGAATCTTTGCCTTCTGCCTGCAAATCATAGCCCGTGTGGACGCAAATATAATCCGCTCCCAGCACGTCCAGTTCAGCGGCACGTGTTTCGATGTCTTTCACAGCAATCATATCGACCAGGATCTTCTTGCCAAGTTTCTTCGCTTCTTCCACCGCGCCTTTAATCGACGAATCTTCCGCCTGCGCAAGAATCGTCACGATGTCCGCTCCAGCAGCCGCAGCATTGCCGACTTCATAAGCCGCCGCATCCATGATTTTCACATCTGCCAATACTTCCAAGTGCGGAAACGCCTCTTTCACTTCGCGTACGGCTTTCAATCCTTCTTTATTAATGACTGGTGTGCCCAGTTCCACGATATCGATCGACCCTTCAACTTCTTTGATCAATTCGATGGCTTGTGGAATATCTACTAAATCCAATGCTAGTTGTAATTTCATCTATGTGTAGCTCCTCATATGCGTATTTTGATGCTCCCCAAGTGTAAGTCCTGCCCTGCATCTTGGGAAGTACGCACTTTAACCGCACATACAGACAAAAAGTATACCGTCACGTGTGAAATTGTGTGGTGCACAGGGACGAACGGACAATCAAATGCCGCTGCGACGGGGTTTCGGCCCGTCAAATTGTGTGGTGCACAGGGACAAGCAAGAATACTCCCCGTCGAAATTGTGTGGCGCACAGGGACGCAAACCACCATCCTCAACACAAAAACCGCATCCCGGCGCCATTTCGGCCACCGGGATGCGGTTTGAATTGTGTGGTGCACAGGGACAACTACTTCTTCATCGCCCCATACTGGCGCACAACTTCTTTCGCCAGTTCGCTGTCGGCTTCGAGTCCGCTGACTTCTGTCAATACGCGCTCCGGCCCGCCTTGTGCGATCATTTCCTGGATTTTCACCGCTTCTTCGTCTTCTGCATAATCGAACAACAACGCTGCCGCGATCGCTTTCGCGAGATGCGAATACGCTAATCCTGCTTTTTGCGCTTGCACGGCCGGGCGCACGAGGCGGTCTTCCGGCCCGAGTTTGCGGATCGGCGCGCGGCCGACGCGCGTGACGCCGTCGTTCAAATAGCTGTTTTTAAAGCGTTCGATGTTTTTATCGATATACGCGAGGTGTTCGTTTTCGTCCAAGCCGTATTGTTTCACGAGGTACGCCCCGGTCTCTTTCAAGGTTTCCCGCACTTCCTGCTCGATTTTCGGATCATCCAAAGTTTCATCAATCGTCGTTTTGCCCGCGAGATAGCCGTAATACGCGATAACCGCATGCCCCGTATTGACCGTGAACAGCTTGCGTTCGATAAACGGCGCCAAGTCGTCGACAATCGTCATGCCGGAAACGTGAGGAATGTCTTCAGTCGTCTCGACAACCCATTCGTAATATGGCTCGACCAAGACATCAAGCGAATGGCCTTCCTGGATCGGTACGATGCGGTCGACTGCCGAATTAAAGAAATACACTTTCCCCGCGAGATCCGCTTTCGCTTCGTCGCTCAAATGGCTTAAAATATGCCCTTTCAAAATATCGGTCGCGCCGATCTGGTTTTCACAGGCAATGATGTATAATTTTTCCGAACCCGCGCTCATGTCCGTCGCCACATCCAAATCAGACGCCGGCACCAAATCCGGTCCCGTCGCCAAATTGCCTTTGACGCGCGCTTCGATTCCACGCGCGATCAACGGCGCGATGCGCGGCAAGATGTTCGGCCCGATCGCCGTCGTCAAATACGTCGCTTCCATGATCTTCGCAATGACTGCGTCTTCGTCTTTCATATTATTAATCCCCGACACATTCTCCACCAAGACGCTCTCTTCTCTCTCCTGCGCCATGTTGACGCGGTACTGGCCTTGTTCGTTCAACCCGTCGATGACTTGTTCCGCCACATCGACGAAACTCACGTGATAGCCGGATTCCGAGAACAACGCCCCGATAAACCCTCTGCCGATATTTCCTGCTCCAAAATGGATCGCTTGTTTCATTTCGAATCATTCCTTCATCAAATTATTTTGTAAGTATTCGTAAAACAACTCTTCCAACTTGCCGCGGATGACGCCTTCATTCGACGACGAAAAAATCATCATCGCGGCTTCGCTTTCAATCAGGCTCGAACTAATCAAGCTCATGATTTCCTGTTCGCGCTCGCTTAATTCCAGCGGCGTCAGCATCAACAACAAATTCGTCATCTGCACGTCGCGGCCGTCCATCCCTTTAACCGCACTCGGCGTATCCAAATGCACCACTTGGAACATCAACTGACCTACCGATTCATCTCGGCAATGAAACAGCGCCATATTGGTCCCCGGAATCCCGAGGCCGCCTTTCGTTTCGCGGTCTTTTAATTGCCGCAAGGTGCTCGCCGCATCCAGCAAACCGCCGGACTCCATCCCGTCCAATACATCCGAGAGCACCTGCCAATAATCGGTGCCGCGCATTTTCACGACCCCGAAATGCTCGAGTATCGCTTCCATGCCAGTTTGCACTTGCTTGATGTCGAGCAGCAAGCGCCGGAGATCCGGCCGGTGTTTCCTGCCGACTTCACTCAAATCGTCCGCCGGCAAATACTGCTTGTTGCGCGTCACTTTCTGGATATTGTGCTGCAAGTAATTTTCGATATGGCTGATGTCCTGATCGTTCAAAAGTGGACTCACCATCAAATAATCCACATCGGTCACCGGCAGGCGGATCGTCGAAATGACCAAATCGTAGTCCTCAAAATTCGCCGTCTGGAAATCGTGAATCGACAAAATCTTCACCGTATCGATTTCCGGCAGCTCTTTTTGGATGCGGCTCGCGAGCATTTTCGACGTGCCGATGCCGGTCGGGCACACAACGACTGCGTCGATCTGCACGCGCTCTTCATTCATCAATAAGGCCGATCCGAAATGAAGCACGATAAATGCCACTTCATCCGCCGAGAACTCGAGGTCGTCAAACTCCGTCTCTAAAGTCTGCTTGACCGCGAGAAACAGCATCGGGTATTTTTTCTTGATCTCGTCCGTCAACGGGTTGAACGATTCGAGCTTTTGCTTGAGACGGAAAATGAGCGGCTCCATATGCGCAAGCAAGCCTTGGTACAAGGAGAAATCCTTCGTCAAATCAACGCCTAGCTGCGCCGACACATCGCGAATCATGTTTTTGACGAGCTTCCCAAGCAGCACACTATCGTAATACAGCACGTTCGAGGCCTGGATTTTCGAGCCCTTCAATACCACTGCGAGAAACTCGATATCGCGCTCCGTCAACTCCACGCCAAGATGTGCATGCAAATCTTCACAAATTGCTTCGATGACGTGGTACTCACCGTTCGGCTCACCCACCGGCTCTTGCGCCTCCAGCAATAAGCCATTCTCGGTGCGCTGCAGCGCCAACGCGAGATGCACGACCAATCCCGTATAATCACTGTCCGCCAAACGAATCTGCTCGTCGCTGATGTGTTCGCCGACCAATTTATTCGCCGCCGCGAGATAGTCCGGTTTGAAATAGCCGAGCACTTTTTCGTCCTGGGTCTTGCCCCGCTGCAAATAATACAGGCTTTCAATGAGCTCTTCGTAGAAATGAATGAGGAAATACGCCGCCAGCGCATGGCGTTTATGCGCTTCCGCCCCATCCACTTCCACGCCGACACCGCGCTGCCTGGACAAGGTGACCGAGAACTTGCGCAGCCAATTGCCAAGCTCGTCCAAATAGGAAGTCAGCGTCGTCGTGCTGATCCCGAGTTGATTCGACAGCACCTGCTTTTTAAAAAACGCGCCTTCTTCCATTAAGATGACCAATAAGCGCAGCTTTTTCTCCTCTGGCGTCGCTTCCGGTGCGCTCGATGCCGCAAGTTTCTGCATCAGCCGGTAGATTTTCTCGTTATTGCCATCAATAAACAGCGCATCCGCCGCATTGCGCTTCATCCCGAGCCCAAACTGCTCCAAAAGCTTATCCACCGATTTCAAATCCCGCTGAATCGTCCGCGCGCTGACGTCGAGATACGTCGCCAAGGAATTGACCGTATGCTTCGCCGACATCCGCGTCACCAGCTCAATAATCGACTTTTCCCTAACCGTGACAAACATCCCCTCACCTACTCCCTTGTCACCTTTCGTTAATGAAGACTTTGTAAAATAAAATACTGAGTCATAAACCGTGTTTTCCGAAGCTTACCGTAGCCAGGAATCGAGCGGACGCTTCTCCAAACACCTGATTAATTCACTGATCATTCTTCCTATGGCTAGAAAAACTTATTAACGTACTATCTTCATTTTCTCACTACTATCCACATTCCGCAAAACAGCTAGCCTCTCATAATACTTATATTGAACTCATTCTCGGTATTCTGAAGATGGCTTTAAGTACCATAACCCGATGAAAAATGGAGCAAACCTGCGGAGCAAAAAGTACTGCTCCTACAGCGCTGCGCACTGCGTCACAAAGGTATTGCCCTCGCAAGCTTCGACAATACCTTGCCTGCGGGAAAGCGAGAAAGGCGAGACCCCGCAAGAAGCGCAGCTTCTGAGGAGGCTTGTCGCTCGCCCGCGGCAAGCGCAGCAGGTTTGCGGAATGTGTTAATTGAAATACTTAACTAAGTTCTTATAAACCAAAGAAATAGCACAAAAAGGCAGGATCTCCCCTGCCTTTTCGTGGTGTAATTTATTTACTGTTCAAGATGTCGAGCAGTTCTTTAGAAGATTTCGCGGCGACGAGTTCGTTGACGTTCGACTGCTCGGCGCAGATGACCGCGATGCCTGACAGGATCTCTAGGTGCGTGCCGTCTTTGCCAGCGATGGCGAAGATCAATTTCGCTTTCTCTCCGTCAAAATCTACCCCGTCCGGAACTTGGACAACCGTGAAGCCGGATTTGATAACCGCTTTTTTCGCTTCTTCGGTGCCGTGCGGGATCGCGACATCATTACCCATATAGGTCGTCGTGATTTCTTCGCGCTTCAACATTTCATCGACATACGATGGTTCCACGTATCCTGCTTTCACAAGTGCATCACCTGCGAAGCGGATTGCTTCTTCTTTATTGCGGAAGCGTTTATTGATGAAAATATTGTCTTCTGTGAGTAGTGGAGCGTCGCCTTCATCGCCAGTCGCTGCGTTCGCTTCGCTGTCGTCGACCAATTCACTCTGCTCTTCTGTCACACCGTGTTTCATGCGCTCGATCAAGCGGTCGTATTCCGGGCTCGACAAGAAGTTATCGACCGAGATATGGTATGCATCCGGGCGTTTGTCTTTTGCACGCGGCGTCAATTTATCCTGCGTGATGATGATTTGCGAATCGGCAGGGATGGACGAAATCGCGCTATTGGTGACTTTGATGTGCATGCCCGCTTCTTTTACTTTCTTACTCAAAAGCGAGGCTCCCATTGCGCTCGACCCCATCCCCGCGTCACACGCAAAGACGATTTTTTGGACATCGTCCGGGAACGTGCCAGCTGTAGAAGCCGTTCCTGCAGCTCCAGCGCTAGCGCCAAGTGCGCCGGCAACCGAGCTCTTCTTGCCTTTCATTTCTTCCATGCGTTTCGTTGCAGCTTCGACGTCTTCATCAGATGCTGTGTCTTTGCTGCGCTTCAACACGACCGCTGAAATTAAGAACGATACAGTCGCTGCAACCAAAATCGCCGTGAAGTTTGCGACATACGCCATGCCTTCAGGCGGTGTGACCGCTGCGATGGCGAAGATACTGCCTGGTGATGCCGGCGCAACCAAGCCGCCGCCCATCAAGACCAACGTGAAGACGCCGCTCATGCCGCCAAGGATGACGGACAATAAAAGCATCGGTTTCATTAACACGTACGGGAAGTAAATCTCGTGGATCCCGCCGAGGAATTGGATGATAATCGCACCAGGTGCCGATTGTTTCGCAATGCCTTTGCCGAAGAACATGAACGCGAGCAAGACGCCAAGACCAGGTCCTGGGTTCGCTTCAAGCAAGAACAGAACCGAACGGCCCGCTTGCTGCACTTGCTCAAGCCCAAGCGGCGTCAGGATGCCGTGGTTGATTGCGTTATTGAGGAATAAAATTTTCCCCGGTTCGATCAAAATACTGGTTAATGGAAGCAAGCCTGTTTCAAGCAACCAGTCAACGCCCGCGACCAATACTTGCGTCAATGCGCTAACGGCCGGCCCGATACCCAGGAAAGCCAGTAGCGCAAGTGCGCCGCCGAGGATCCCGGCTGAGAAGTTATTGACGAGCATCTCAAAACCGGAGCGGATCTTGCCTTCGATCAAACGGTCAAACTGCTTGATGACCCAAGCCGCAAGCGGACCCATGATCATCGCGCCGAGGAACATCGGTGTATCCGGTGCCCCGACGATAACCCCCATCGTGGCGATCGCACCAATCACGCCGCCTCGCTGGTCGTGCACAAGCTTACCGCCCGTATAACCGATCAATAGCGGAAGCAAATACGTAATCATCGGACCGACGAGTGACGCGAATTCCTCGTTCGGGAAAAAGCCCGTTGGAATAAATAATGCCGTAATGAGCCCCCAGGCGATAAACGCGCCGATATTCGGCATGACCATCGAACTGAGGAAGTTACCAAACTTCTGGACATTCACTTTAGCGCTCGAACGTTCACGTTCCATTCCTTTCATCCTCCTTCTATTGGGCTCTTGCCCTTGTGCTGTGTTTGTTTTGTTAATTCAGATTATACGCTCTTTGTGTAAGCGCATTCAATCTAATGAAAAACCAACTTTGTCGCCGCTGTCCGGACAAGGCTGTCGTTGCCGTAAATTGTGTGGCGCACAGGGACGAACCAAGAGCGGAATCCTGCTACAGCGCGAATGTGATACGCCAAATTGTGTGGTGCACAGGGACCGCTCAAAACGTCCAGCGAATTGTGTGGCGCACAGGGACGAACAAGCACCAAAACCCCGCCACAACGCCATTTCCACGCCCCGAATTGTGCCGTGCACAGGGACATGTCGCCGCCTCAACGACAACCCTGTCGTTTTTGATCCCACCTTCAAACGGCGCCCTGCTATGCAATTTCCACAGAAACTGTCATAATGGAGGGTGAATTCGCTTACATCTCACCCACCCTAAGGAGGAATTATTCATGGTAGAAAAAACATTCACAATCACAGACCCGGCAGGTATGCACGCACGTCCAGCTTCAGCACTCGTAGGTTCGTTATCCAAATTCCAATCGGACATCACGATGGAATTCAAAGACAAAAAAGTTAACTTGAAATCAATCCTCGGCGTCATGTCACTTGGCGTGCCTTCTGGCTCAACAGTCCAGATCGCCGCTGACGGTGCAGACGAAGCGGAAGCGATGGAAACAATCGAACGCGTACTTAACGAGCAAGGAATCTCGAACGAATGAACCGCATCTCCGGAATCGCAGCCTCTAACGGCATCGCTATCGCCAAGGCCTTCCGCCTGGAAAATCCGGAACTGACAGTCGACAAGAAAAACGTAGCGGATACACAGGCGGAAATCCAGCGCTTCGGTCAAGCAGTTAACGAATCGATCGCTGAACTCGAAGTCATCAAAAAACGCACCGCTGAAGAAATCAGCGACAAGGAAGCGGCCATTTTCGGCGCCCACTTGCTCGTCTTGGAAGACCCGGAATTGATCGGGCCGATCACAGACAAAATCAGCAACGACAGTGTCAATGCAGAGTTCGCGCTTCACGAAACTTCGACGATGTTCGTCGACATGTTCGAAGCGATGGACAATGAATACATGAAAGAACGCGCCGCTGATGTGCGCGATGTCACGAAACGCGTGCTCGCCCATCTTTTAGGCGTGAAGATTCAAAACCCAAGCATGATCACCGATGAAGTTGTCGTCATCGCAGAAGATTTGACGCCTTCGGATACGGTGCAATTAAACCCGAAATACATCAAAGGCTTCATCACCGATATCGGCGGGCGCACGTCACACTCAGCGATCCTTGCCCGCACATTGGAAATCCCGGCAGTCGTCGGCGCAAAATCAGCGATGAGTTCCATTGATAACGGCACGATTGTCATCATTGACGGATTGGAAGGCGAAATCCTTCTCAACCCGGACGAAGCGACACTTGCTGAATACAAAGAAAAACAAACAGCGTTCGCCGGCCAAAAAGCCGAATGGGCCAAGCTGAAAAATGAAGCAACGCTCACGAAAGACGGCGTCGAAGTCGAACTCGGCGCGAACATCGGCACGCCGAAAGATCTCACCGGCGTTCTTGAAAACGGCGGCGAAGCGATCGGATTGTACCGGACAGAATTCCTGTACATGGGCCGTGACGAGTTCCCAACCGAACAAGAACAATTTGATGCTTACTCAGCTGTTCTTAAAGGCATGGAAAACAAACCGACCGTCGTGCGCACGCTCGACATCGGCGGTGACAAGGAATTGTCGTACTTGAAATTGCCGAAAGAACTCAACCCGTTCCTAGGCCTTCGCGCCATCCGTCTATGCCTCGAGATGCCGGACATGTTCCGTACGCAATTGCGCGCATTACTCCGTGCAAGCGTCCACGGGAATCTCAAAATCATGTTCCCGATGATCGCGACACTCGATGAGTTCCGCGAAGCGAAAGCTCTTCTATTGGAAGAAAAAGCGAAACTCGAATCAGAAGGCGTCGAAGTGAGCGATTCAATCGAAGTCGGCATCATGGTAGAAATCCCGTCGACAGCCGTCATGGCAGATACTTTCGCCAAAGAAGTCGACTTCTTCTCCATCGGCACGAACGATTTGATCCAGTACACGATGGCCGCCGACCGCATGAACGAATCCGTGTCGTATCTCTATCAGCCGTATAACCCAGCCATCCTGCGCCTCGTGAAGACCGTCATTGACGCGTCCCACAAAGAAGGCAAATGGACCGGCATGTGCGGCGAAATGGCAGGCGACGAAATCGCCATCCCGATTCTCCTCGGCCTCGGCCTGGACGAATTCTCGATGAGCGCTTCGTCCATCCTAAAAGCCCGCTCCCAGCTAAGCCGCCTATCCAAAGCGGACATGGAAGGGCACACCGAGCATATCCTAGGTCTCGCGACTTCCCAGGAAGTTGAAGACTACGTCAAAAACCTTTAATGCAAAAAAGCCGTGAACTCATTGGAGTTCACGGCTTTTTGAATTGAATTGTGTGGCGCACAGGGACACTCAAGCACCAAAACCCCGCTGCGACACGGATTTTACCTCGAGAATTGTGTGGTGCACAGGGACCCGCTCAACCAAATGTCTATTTTGTTGATTTTGTTGACTTTAATTCGTATAATTAATAGCAAATAGGAGGTGGAAAAATGATTCCTACCATCGATCAAGAACAAGAAAAGCTCTGGGCTAGCGTCGAAACATTGTCTACAATCAATACCGAACAAGCCGAAG
Source organism: Planococcus sp. MSAK28401 (assembly GCF_018283455.1). NCBI lineage: Bacteria > Bacillati > Bacillota > Bacilli > Caryophanales > Caryophanaceae > Planococcus > Planococcus alpniumensis. The sequence continues at coordinate 2,526,001 of NZ_JAAMTH010000001.1, forward strand.
CTGTGTTAAAAACGACAGTCGAGCGTTCCTTAAGCCAATTGGGCTTTACAACTCCTGCAATCTCGAGTCTCTCATTAAAAATAGCCGATCCCCAATCGGTATTAGACTTACATCAAATAGAACGGAAAATAAAGCATCAACTAAAGAATAAAGATCGGGAACTAGCTTATGAACTGTTGATTGATTATCTTTCAAAACTAAGTGAGATGACCGACAAAGATCCGTCAGTAATCCACAAAAAGCTGATTGCTTCCCTCATGGCGAACAGCGCTAAGAACTCGCTAAGAGCATCTCTCGTTAATCGCCCAATTAGACATCAGAAAACAGAAAACTCTTTTTACTCTCCTAGTGAAGCAGCTGAGAAAATCGGATTGAGCGACCAAACGATTAGAAGGATGTGCGAGAAAGGTAAATTTGCCGGTGCCTATAAGACAAATGGCGGTCATTGGAGAATTCCAAAGGCAAACTTCATCACAACAGATCAACAAGATAAGCGTGCAAAAGCTTTCTTCGACCGAATCGACGTCAAAAACCATAAAGCAGGGAACGTAGATGAATTTGATCTATGATTCGCCTATACGACCAAAAGTTTTCATTGATACCACCATATTGTGCGGAGCATTGCGAACCGATGGAATCAACCGAAAAATTTTACAAGCTGCTAGATTTCCACATTTCTTTCAACCTGTTTTTTCTAAAGTATGCTTGTTCGAATTCGTACGCAATGCGGCTGAAGGGTTAGGTAAAGGAAAAAATCGTGTGGCTTATTCATCAGATGATATCGAAGAATTTTTCCAAGTATTTCTAAACCCCATCTTTGAGTACTATGAGGGTCTGCCGGTCAATAGCATATTAGGGCGATATAGCGTGGAAACGATTCTTCGAGAGCATTTATCTATAGGTGACGTCTTGATAGAATTAAGTGGATGTGACTGTTACACTGCACAGACCATTGCTGAAAAGCAGGAAATGTCAGAACCACTTTCTAAATTTGATCAAGATGATTTTCATGTGTGGGTAACTGCCATACAGGAAAACTGCAACTTCATATTGACTTCTAATCATCGGAGGTTCCCTGCTGAAATAGGAGAAATCAAAAGAATACATCCGGCCCGTTTTTACGAAGAGCTATTGAATACATGAGATTAATTGCAAAAAGCCGTGAACTCAAATGAGTTCACGGCTTTTTGACGATTGAATTGTGTGGCGCACAGGGACATCCAAGCAGCAGAATCCCGCTGCGACGCGGATCTTCCCTCGTAAATTGTGTGGTGCACAGGGACAGCTTCAGCCCTGTATTTTTTTCGCCTTGCTGCCTGCTGGCACATGCCACTGCGGAGCCAACTTCTCCAGCTTGTACTTTTTGTAGCCGTCAATATGTTCCTTATAAGTTTGCAAATAGGTCTTGTTCGGGATCTCCATTGTCATTTCTTCTTTTACAATCGCAGTCATCCGATTCATCCTCCTCGATTTTGGTCCTTACAAGTATTGATCACGCGGCTAACAACTACTTTATTTACACATTGCTGTTGTTGCTAAAATAAATGCATACCTTCCCTATTCAATAGCCACAGGATCGATTTGCCGTATTCACTTTTTTCGCGGCAGCACACTGAGCGCATCCGTCAAGCGTTCAACAAAATCAGCGAGGGCTTCCTTCGAAGTAATCCGAAGCAAATGCTGTCCGCCTTCTACTGACGAACTTTGGGAATAACTCGTCGGCAGCAATATCGGGTGTTCAATAAGCGCTCGCATAAAACTCGGCATTTGCCCCACCGGAATTAGGATCTTTGCTTCATTCAACCCTTGTTGCTCGTCCCGGTACAATTGAACGGAAACGTCCCGGTCGGATGGAAAACCGATATACAACTGAGGAACTTTATGCCCTTCGCTTTCAGGCGAGATGCCGGCCGCACCATTCCCCGTCTTCTCTACCGATTGTGCGGCCAACATCTTGGCTGTCTTATCGTCTGGTGAAGTCATCTGCTGTGTGTTCATCATTTCAACCATTCCTCCGCTCGATTTAATCGATCTGCCAATACACGCCTTCTGCTGTCATCCCAAGCAACAAAACTTCATCTACCAAAGCTCTTTTCTGTTAGGTCACCAAATGAATCAAAAAATCAATTCACAACCGCCAATAAATAATCGAAAGTCAATTATTTATCAAAAATATTATTTCGTATAACTAATAACACTACAATAAACCTACAACAGGGGCCAAAATATGTAAAGTAGTCTATGAAAATTCTCATAATTCAGATATTAATTTGTTTTTCTTATATACTTTTAATGGAAAATAACAAGTCTAGCGCTTTAATTAGACAAAGTCAGAGCTCTTCAGACACCACTGTTTACAGCTTTCGCATCCTTCCGCTCGTTAACCACCTTTTAGAAATACCCTGATAGGTTTACAATAAAAGGTAAATTGAAATAATGATTTTTCAAAACTTTTTCTGTTCGTTTTCACTCATAATGTTCAAGGCAAGCTATCTATAACCATCCACTCTACTCCATAAACATTCAAAGCTGCATTAGCTATCGCCCCTGTTGCCGCCATCGCTCACCGATTTCCTGTTCACCGGATATATAAAAAAAACATTCTGTTCCCGTTTTTCTTTAATTCTTCCCCTTAGCCTAAAATCTAGCAAGTATTTCCTCACACAGCTAGAGCCTCCCCTGGGCTGAAAAGACAAAATTCACCCCAATGCAAAAAGCCTTGAACTCAATCGAGTTCAAGGCTTTTTGCGCTAAATTGTGTGGCGCACAGGGACATCCAAGGAGCAGAACCCCGCCGCTATGCGAATTGCACGCCGGAAATTGTGTCGTGCACAGGGACAAAGTCGATGCACAGGGACAAAACCGATAAAACCTACGATTCATACCCTTCCCTAACCGCTTTCTGGCGTTTAGCGCGTTTCTTCACTTTCCGATCCTTCCGGTAATACTCATCCGACGTAAAGAACTCGTTCTTCAACTCTTTCACTTTGTTGCTCAATAGCAAAATCGCGATGATGTTCGGGATAAGGATGGCCGCAAGCATGATGTCGAGGAAGCCCCAGATGACTTCAGCTGCACCGACAGCGCCCAAAATGACGGCGAATATGTATACCACTTGCATGCCGTATGCTGCTTTCAAGCCGAACAAGAACTCCGCTTGCTTCGCGCCGTAGAACACCACGACCAGAATCGTCGAGAGCACGAAGAAAATGAGTGCGATCGTCACGAGAATGGCGCCGAAATCACCGAAATACTGTTCAAAGGCCAAGCTTGTCAACGCCGATGAATTTTCCATCGCGCCTTCTTCTGTCCACACGCCGGAAGACAAAATAACAAACGCTGTTGCCGTACAGACGATCAACGTATCGACCACTACGCCAATGACGGCCCAGAAGCCTTGACGCACGGGATGGTCGGTCGTCGCAGCTGCGTGTGCGATGGGTGCCGTCCCAAGTCCCGCTTCGTTGGAATAAAGCCCGCGGGCAAAGCCCCAGCGGATAACTTCCACAATCGCCGCACCGGCAAATCCGCCCACAACAGGCGCCGGTGAAAAGGCGTTGTTGAAAATCAGCATGAAGAATTCAGGTACCGCTTTGACGTTCATCAATAGAATAACTACAGCCCCGCCGACATACAATAACGCCATGAACGGAACGAAAATCTCCGTCACTTTACCGATGCGCTTGATGCCGCCGAAGACGACGATCGACACAAGCACAGCGGTCGCAATGCCCGTCCACAAGACAGGTACATTAAATGTCGCTTGTACTGTATTGGCAATGGAGTTCCCTTGCACCATGATGCTCGGGATCAATTCGATCATCAATGCGAACGAGAACCAAATCCCAAGCCATTTCATGTTCAAGCCCTTTGTCATGTAATACATCGGCCCGCCGACAAATTCGCCTTTTGCGTTTTTCTCGCGGTACTCAACCGCCAGCACACTTTCCGCAAACTTCAGTGCCATACCGATCAATGCGATGACCCACATCCAGAAAATCGCACCCGGTCCCCCGAACATGATTGCTGCCGGCACCCCGACAATGTTCGCCGCACCGATTGTCGATGACAAGGCAGAGGTCAATGCCTGAAACGGCGTGACCGTCCCTTCACCTTTTGGCCTCCTGAAAATGCTGCCGAAAGTTTGCCCTACTATGTAGCTGAAATAACGAAACTGAAAAAATCCTAATTTAAAAGTCATATAAAGTCCAGAAATCAATAACAATGTGATGAGCGGAATGCCCCATAACCATGCTGAAAAATCAGCAACTCCCTCTAAAAACTGTTCCAACTGTTTTCCCCCTATAATATTTCAAGATATGAAATATTTCCCTCGATGCACAAGGGTTAAACGGAAATAAGGAAATTTTTTTGTAAATTTAGAAAAACTCGGCAAATTCACCTAAGCTGGAAAGCTACAGTTAATCCAATGCTCCTCCCATAATACACAAAAGCCTCGGACTCCATCAAGGAATCCAAGGCTTTCGTCTGATAGGTAATGAAATTAAGGCTGCACTCAATCTTCAAGGATGCTTTTTACACGAGGCGCTTCCTGCCTGTCCTTTACCAAAGAACATATTACCTCGCCATTTGCTTAATGTAATCCTCAAATAACATTACAACCCCAGCGATCTTGGATTGCATTTTTAGAAATTATCTTCCACATACCGAGCTTCCTGCTCTTCCGACAACAAGCCCGTCGCGCGTCCGACCGTGCCGTTATGCCATTCCCAGATGGTGTTGTGCACGTTGACGGCATTGGAGAAATTGCCTTCTTCCCAAGCGGTCAAGCTTTGCTCATAGAATTCGTACTCCTCATAAGCGCCTTCATTGGCCCGCAAGATTTTCAGCATTTCATCGATCCGCTCCGGCGTCATCTCGATGGCTCCGCGCTTTTCGGGTGCCTCGATTTTTTGATGCGTCATTTGGTGAAGATGAATCTGGAATTCCCCTTCACTCAAGCCCACCGTTTCCACCTGCTCATTCGCTTTCGGCGGTTCGGTATCTTCTTCTTGTGCCAGCTTCTCATCCGCCTCTTCCGCAGCTTGCGAGATTTGCTGCTCGTCGCTATTGGTTAAGCTCTTATACGCCCAATACCCAGCTCCCGCGAGTATAGCCAGCCCCACCAGGAGGATAATGATCGTTCGTAATACAGTCTTCAAATAAACACGTCCTTCCTTTCATCGGGCTGTTCACCCAATAAAAGCGTTTTTAAAATCAGTAAGGACTATTATACAGTAAAAATCTATGAAATGCTGTATTTCTACTATCTTTATTCCTATTAATCATAGTGATAGACAGTAAACTATAACTTATACTTTCCCAATTATTTATATTTCATCCAATTTTATAATATGCGTTTTGTGTAATAGCAGAGTAAAACTTTGAACATTGTCGCGCATGATTGAACAGCTTCTTAAGAATTGGTATTTTCGCGTAATATGCGCATCTGGCAATCTGTCTGCTCTTATATGGAATCTATCACTGACAGATCATAAAATAAGCAGCCCTCCCCTTATGGGAAGAGCTGCTTATTTCCTTACTATTTCGTTCGAACTTAACCATCTCGGCGCATTTCACTTTTTCGCAAGGCGATCGGCGAATAGTATTCATCAATCAGGTAGACGGGGCGGTTTTTTGTCTCATTGAAAACTTTCCCTAAATACTCGCCGATAATCCCAAGGGAAATCAATTGGATACCGCCTAAAAACAAAATAACGGTCATCAGCGAAGGATACCCTGGTACTGAACCGCCAAAAACCAAAGTGCGGATAAAGATAAACAACATGAACAAGAGCGAGAGTATCGAGATTACAGTTCCGAAAATAGAAGAAATCCGCAGTGGTGCTACGGTCGATGAGGTCAGCCCATCAATGGCTAAATTGAACAATTTCGGATAGTTCCATTTGGTGGTGCCGGCTACCCGTTGTTCGCGGTCAAACAGCAATTCCTTTTTGTTGAAGCCAATCCAGTTGAACATGCCTTTTGTATAACGCTGGGACTCACGCATCTGCCTTAATGCTTCGATGCATTTGCGGTCCAGCAAGCGAAAATCGCCGGTATTATTTTGCGTCGGGATATGGGAGACTTTCTCCAAGATTTTGTAGTACGAATTGGACGACCATTTTTTGAACCAGGTTTCTCCTGCCCGCGTCTTGCGTTTGGCAAATACATCGTCGTAGCCCTTTTCCCAGTAACGAATCATTTTTGGAATCAGTTCAGGAGGATCTTGCAAATCGGCGTCGATGATGATGACCGCATCACCATTAATATGGTCAAACCCGGCGAGCATGGCGACTTCCTTGCCGAAATTGCGCGATAAATTGACATAGGAAATTTCGGAATGCACTTTCGCCAATGTTTTCAGCATAGCAAGCGTATTGTCGCTGCTGCCATCATTGACGAAAAGAAATTCGAATTGATAGTTCGGTAATTTCGCCGTAACGCTTTTCAAGCGATGGATAAGCGGATTCAATACTTCTTCTTCATTATATGCAGGAATAAGAATCGTAATTAGTTTCTTAATCTGTTTCACGCCCTCTTTACTTGTTAAATATTGTATCATTATGATAACAATTTCTTCTCTGAAAAGCGAACAAGAATTTATTGGCTACCATATATACCGGACAACTTTTCAAGATCTAATCTGATAACTCCTTCATTATATGGTACAATTTTGAAGGTTTTATTTTGCCTAACAATACAGTCCAACCAATCGAGTTTTTAAAACAACAAGACTGTTTTTTGTACATACTCGCATGCCTATCTATTTAAAAGGAGAATTTTATGCCAGAACATTTATTACTTCGACTAAAAAACAATATCAAGCCGCAATGGAAGACAGCGTTTTTTGCCGCTATCATCACCGGCTTTTTGACCCACCTATACATCTTCACCAATACTTTGCCAAACCATGACAGCTTGCTCAATATTTACGGTTCTCAGAAAAAATTCGCCCTCGGCCGGTTCTTTCTGTCCCCCTTTAGCGGCATCAGTTCTTATTTTGACTTGCCGTGGGTGAATGGCACTTTATCCATTTTCTATTTGGCGCTTACGGCTGTGGCTCTCGTCGAATTATTCGACTTACGGAAAAAACTATCCATCGTCTTGACCTCCGGATTGCTTGTCACATTTCCAACCGTCACTTCGACCTTTTCCTATATGTTTACAGCTGATGCTTATATGCTTGGCTCGTTGACGACCGTACTTGCATTAATCCTCACGAAGAAATACAAATACGGGTTTTTGCCCGGTGCACTCCTTTTCTATCTCAGCGTCGGGGTCTATCAGGCGAATTTGCCATTCCTGCTGACGCTTGTCACCGTCTTCTTGATCGCTGAAATCCTCGGCCGGCAAGTGGACTTAAAAACGGTTGGAACTCACATCTTGCGTTTTTTTGCCGTCACCGCTATCGGTATGTCTTTATACGGCATCACATTTAAACTTTATACCAACTTCTTCGCTGGAAAGATTTCTGATTATCAAGGCTTGAGTGAAGTAGGAGACAGTTCGGTAACATTAGCTGAACGCTTCACTTTAATCAATGACTCGTTCCAAAAATTCTTCTTCCGCGGTTTCATCACGGATATGCCGGTCAACCTGTTTGAAGTGTTAAATGTTACCACGTTCGTCTTGATCATCTTAGGATTCAGCTGGTTTGCCATCCACCACAAACTCTACCGCCACGGGGCATTGTTCGGAATTGCGATTGTCTTATTGCTGAGTTTGCCATTATCGGCTTATTGCTTGTATTTCGTTTCAGCTGAGGTCAGCTACCATATGTTGATGGTCATGGCATTAATCAGCATTTACTTTTTACCGATCGTTTTCTACGACAATTATGTTCACGTCAAATTCACAACGCCGTTCTTGGCCTGGAGCACTGTACTGGTGTCCGCGGTATTAATCTTCAACTTTGCAATCATCGCCAACATCGCCTATTTCAATATGAACTTAAAATACGAACGATCCTATGCATTCTTGAACCGCGTAGTGGACCGCATCGAAGAAACCGAAGGCGCTTCTGAAATTACTACACTCGCGATATTCGGACGGATCTCCATGGACCCGAGCGTCAGCAGTGAAGAAGTGCCAAATAGTGTGCCCGCAATGACCGGCATGCTCGGCAGCCGCTTCTTAGCCCACCCTGCTCATTACAAGCGGATGATGAAAAACTATTTCGGCTATTCTTACGACCTAGCCACAACAGAAGAGAAAACAGCCATCGAAGCCAGTAACTTGTACAAAGAAATGGAAAGCTGGCCCGCCGCAAGCTCTGTTCGTCGCATCGACGACACCATCATTATCAAACTGGATGACTGAAACCAAACCGCCCGCCGAGTGCAATGAATTCTTGGTGAGGCGGTTTGGTTTTACGATCAAGCTGATCAGGCAGCTTGGGAGATGCTAGCTCCACCACCTGCACCACTAAACTATTCATCCGCTGCGGAGGAAACCATTGCATGAAAGCCAAATACATCCCGGCCATCTTGTGGGCTCTATTCATCTTAATCGCCACCAATAATTACAATTTCACGGCGCTGTTGGCGAATGACATCAACTTCAATGTCCGGCTGTTTCCGAACCTGTCGGACCTACTCATCACGAGCGATATCCATCTTGACAGCAAGCTTTACGTCTTCCAGAAAACCGGTCACGCCTTGTCATTCGGCATTTTGTATCTATTAATGAATCAAGCCCTTAAAGAACGCCACGTCGCCTTCGCACTGTGCAGCATGTTCGCCTTTTTCACCGAGTTCCTGCAGCTGTTCTTTGAGCGCAGCGGCAGGCTTGTCGATGTACTTATCGACATTGCCGGCATTTACGTGGCGTATTGGTTGAGCGAATACGTCAAAATACATGGCGGCATAGTGCCGGCTTTCTTCGTTGCTACAGAGAAACTAGCGAATGTGCTAAAAGATGATAAATCACATTAGTCCTAGACGACCAAAAGCCGAGTATCTCGCGACAACGAGATACTCGGCTTTTCTGCCTAAAACGAAATCCTTGAATTCCAACCTAAAACACCTAAATCGTTAATATCGGTTTTTAAAAAACTTTAAGAAAAAATCTAGTTTATGAACTGTCTAGATAATAAGAATAGCCAAGGACTCACTAAGAGTAGAGCGCTTAGATACATATAGTTCTGTTTTCCAAGTCCCATCGCTATTGCCCAACTAAATAAACTACATAAAGACGTCAGTATTAGAGTCGTAATGATTCCATATTCCTGGAAAAAAGGTATGGTGAAAGACAAAATACCAATACCAAGTAAAGTCCAATACATTATATAAGGTAATTTTTTGTTTTCCATTGCGATTCCCCCTAAGAATCCATTCCCCTTATATTTAGTCCTAACAGTCATTCGTTAACTAATGTCCTTCGAGAAATGCTCCGTTTATTAACTTTTGGTCTCAAGACTCCCACAGAAATAGTTACTCATATTTATTCCAACTTACTAAAGCATCTTGAACAATAGATAATTTGGTCAGGACCCCAGGCTTTTAAAAGAACATACCCATTTGTCTTTTTCGGTGTAACGATAATTGCCATCTTCTCATCTTTTTCAACTTCTCTTCCGCAATTTTCGCAAGTAAATTTATCGCCAATAATATATATCCGCCCTCTCATAGAATTCTAATTTAGCAACTTATTACCTTCACCTTTTAACTACGTTTGAACAAGAAATCCGTTTCACAATTCAAATCCTCTCGAAACTGTTTCCTGATTCTCCACCATTTAGCCAAACAACTTCAATAATTCCTTAAACTCCTCAATCACATAATCAAACTCATCCACTTCCCCAAACCCATACGCCGCATAGACGAATGGAATATCCGCCTTTTTCGCCGCTTCCCGGTCGCCATTCGTATCCCCGACATATACGGCCTTCGCCACATCATTTCGTTCCATAACCAGCTGGATATTCTCGCCCTTCGACAAGCCTGTTCTCCCCGGGTTCTCGAAATCAAGGAAATACTTATCCAACTCGTGGTAGGCATAGAAGCTTTCGATATAGCCTTCCTGGCAATTGCTGACGATGTATAAATTGTATTGCTGCGCGAGCCTCTTCAGCACATGCTCCACACCGGAATAGAGTTGCCCGCCTTGTTTTCGCAAATACGCACTCTCTAACTCCGATGCCTTCTCGGTATACGTACGATGCTGCTCGTCCGATAGATGAGGAAATAGCTTCTCCCTGGTTTCATGCGCTTGCAGCCCCATGACGCCGCGTATATCCTCTTTCGTCAAGTTTCCCTCTGCGCCGCTTTCCTCAAGCGCCTCATTCCATGCCTTCAAAACGACGTCGAGCGAATTCCATAATGTGCCGTCCAAATCAAAAATGATGCTGTCCATATGTATGACTTCCTTTCCACTGCATTTTCTCCATTCTACCGCAACAAATTGTGTCGTGCACAGGGACGCAACTCGAGACGAATCCCGTTCTATCAATCTTCTCTACTCCCGAATTGTGTGGTGCACAGGGACAAAAACAAAGAAGAGCAGGCACACAGCCCACTCTCCCCGTCTCATCTATTCCCCAGCCTTATGCTCATAATTCACGTGCCCCGCCTGCTTGACCAAATGATACGTCGTCTCCGGCACTGTCCGGCCGCTTTCGAAAAATCGTTTTTGCGCTTCCATCTTGAACTGGAGCTCGTACGCTTTTTCCATGCGACGCTGGATTGACTTCTTGCTGCCATCAAGGATGATCGAACTGCCGTTGCTCAAATTGACTTTCGTCGTACAGCCATCGATGCTGATGCATTCCATAATGTGCTGCAAGGACAGCCACACACAGCCCTCCAACAGCGCCGACTTGCTTGGCAATAAAATAATCCCTTTATCGCGATCGATGATGATCGGGTTCTTATTGAGCTTCCCAAGAATCGCGGCCGATCCTTCCACCGCACCGCGCATGCTAGAGCCTCGGAAGCGCAAATTCGTATCGATTAAATCGAAAGGCTTCGACTCGACTTTGATCATGCCATCCGTATGGTAAATCACTGAATTCAAGCAACCATTTTCATCGTAGTCCGGCAAAATCAATACGGTATCTTGCCCGATTTCCTTTTCAAAGTTCATTTCCAACTTGAAATTCTTCCGTTTTCTCATTTCCGTATCCCCTTTTTTTGAGTTTTCGCTTATCTCTTTCACTAAAAAGGAGTATACTAACTAATAGTTGGTACACTCCAACTGGTGCCTCCGGATGTCTGTCTCCCAAGACCATTACATCCGGAGGTTTCTTTTTGCCTTCATCCCCCTATGCGTGAACACAGCACACCTCCCCATTTCTATATTCATCGTCAGTTTCGAGAACAGCTATCCGGTTCAACAATATCCCGCAATCCTTATCGCGGCATATCATCTTCTTCCACGTTTTAGATAAACCCCCATCAGCCAGACATCCTCTGGCACTTCGTCAATCCAAGCGGACCCTCGCAACCGTTGATCTCCAGCGAATTCTCTTGGAAATCGTGCGGCCGCTAAAGCGGAATTAATTTGTCACTCTATTCTAACTTTTATTATTATATAGTTTATTAGCATCACTTGTATACAATTAATTTCCTATTTTTTATGAAAATTTACACTTTATAAATAATTTTATTTTCAATTTAGAAATAAGTCATTTCAACGCTTCATTTCGCTATTATTCATCTTAAGTCATGCGAAAATAAGCGTGTTTCCTCCGTTTCAGCTTACCTCAGCTTTCTCGATTTCATCAAAAAAAGCCTGCATTTCAGCAGACTCCCCTCCAACAATCAGCAGTAACAATGACAAACCGTCCAAATCTTTCACACTTCCATCTTCCCAACGACAGCCCACCGCCCCCAGCCTTTTTCAATCTGCTCCAGCTTCTCGTTCCAATAATTCACATACAGCTCGTCCGCTTTTTCGTGTGTGAAAAACTGACGGTGCTGCTGCTCCGTTAAATAGTACGCCGGCAGCTCTGTAACGCCGAGACGCCTCGCTTTCGCCACGCGGTGATTGCCGTCGATTAACTTAAAAAATTCCGGACGCATCCAAGCGACAATGACCGGTTTCGTCAGATCCGCCTGTGGAATCCATGCCTCATCCAAAGAGTCCGAATCCATCCCCTTTGAAGGCGGCTCGATTTGTACGACCGACAAATCGACTTGATCCAAATTCTTGTCAATCCACGATTGCACGTGCGTAATATTCCATGTGAACGGAAAACCGCCGAAATTTTCATCATCGATTGCCGGCACACAAGGCGTAAAGTTTCGATTCGCTTTTAGTTTTCTCATCCGCTTACCTGCCTTCTGAATTGTGTCATGCACAGGGACAAAACCTGAACACGCTACAGTACAAATCCCACTCTATCGGCTTTTCCAGCCTAATGAATTGTATGGCGCACAGGGACACTCACCCCGATTTCCCGCAGCACTTCTTGAACTTCTTCCCGCTGCCGCAGACACATGGCTCGTTGCGCCCTACCTGCCCCGGTAGCGGCCGCAAGAATTTCTTTTCCAGCTGGAACAACTCATATGGGGTATGCCCACGGTTAATCTGCTGGCGCGTGTTGTTGTGAAGATGCGTCACGATCTGCATCAAAGACTGTACTTGCTTTGCCGTTAGCTTCAGATCTCTCCGCTCAAATTCGGATAAGACTTTCTCCGGCGAAAACGCGTCTTCTGCCATCATCTGGATATCTTCAGCGATACCTTGTGAATACTCTTCTTGAATGCCCTCAAATTTGGATTCAATCCACTCCTGCAACGCCCAATACTCATCCGGCTTATGGAAATAATGCGGGTCGCTCCATAGTAATAATTCCTGCTGTTTCGGCACGTAATACGGTTTGCCTTGCTGGCGTGCCCAATGCGAATTAAATTCGTCGAATTCCACAATCCACTGCCCCACGAAAAAATTCCCAGGATATAAATAGACAAACTTCTGTTCCAAAGCTGCTTTTGCCAAACTGCCTCCAAACGGATCTTCTATCCACTGTTTGATATCAGATTCAGTCACTTGCTCTTCCGTCTGCGCAGAAATCATTTCCGCCACTTGGCCAAATGGCGCGATCCCATACAACTGCACTGCTGCCGAAATATAGTCGATCCATAATGTTTTATTCAAATCCCCACTCCGTTCTTATTTCGTCTCATTTATTGTATCTTTCAAAAGAGGACTTTCCAACATACAAACTAACGTTGCAGACATGTGTATATTATCAATTTTCCGGGCCATCAAAGAACTACCTGTGTCAGAAAACCATACCACTTCGCGCAAAACCGGGAAGCGCTTAAGATCGAAGAAGAGAAGTTCTTTTATTTCTTGTCATTTTCGGGTATATAGAAAAATGAAGCAAGACAACATCGGGAGTGAAAAGATTGAATTGACACTGTGTCTGTAGGAGGTGCATCCAGCAATGTCACAACAAACCGGCAATAATGATTCGGAAATTGAGTTCAGTTCAAAGAACCATGAAGTCATTATTCACCACCGCTATAAGTTCTATTACAATGTAAACGATGTGCTGATTGCAGTTTGGTTCATCCTTGGCAGTACGCTGTTCTTTTGGAAGGAAACTGAAACGATAGCAATCTGGTTTTTCCTTTTCGGAAGCATCCAACTGCTCATTCGCCCACTGATGCGAATTTTCAGGGAAATTCACCTAAAGAAGATCCGGTCAGGTAAAGCTGATTCTGACGATAATATCAGCAAATGAATAGTCGACACACATGGTTCTTATAAAGCCCTATATCCACTTAGCTCCTATTCGCCTTTTTACCGAACAAAAGAAATAGATAAAAGCCAGCTATCGATGTATGACCGATAGCTGGCTTTTTCACTTGAATTGTGTCGTGCACAGGGACAAAAAAGATCCAACAGCTGTGCAAATCCCCACATGGCAACAATGATGTTGTCAGAATAGTTCCATGCACAGGGACGAACGCCCCCACACATCAATCCCGTGTAGTATCGATAATATCAATCCTCGAAATTTTGAGGTCTCCGCTATCTGTTCCCTGCACCTCGTACTTTTTGCTTCGTTTGTAATTCGTCACTTCGCCCAAGTGATTCGTGAAGTCGAATTCCTCATAGGTCGTGACGAACGCTTTGTCTTCCAGAATTTCCACACCGACCGCTTCGTCAATCCAAAATTCATACATGTAATAGTCGTCCCCGATATTTCCAATAAAGTCGACCAGTTCTTTGCGGGCGACACTACCCTCTTTCAGGTATTCATCAACAACGGAGAAATCTTTTGCATTCAATGAAATTTCGTAGGCGGATCGGAAATCTGCGATGAAGGTTTGCAGTTGTTCTTCGTTTACCGATTCTGCTGTCTCCTCTTCCGCTACTTCCTCTTCCGCCGCCTCTTCACTTTCTTTCTCATCTTCCTTTTCTTCGGCCTTTTCCTTTTCCTCATCCTCAGCGACCGCTGAATAAATCGGAAGTTGAACAAAACTGCCGGCTGCTGCTTCTATCACTTCCGACTGTTCTACGTCACCTTTTTCAGTCTTTCTCTCGGCGAACAACTTGATTGTTTCTTCTGCGTCAACAGGACCGACGAAAGGCAAGTCTTTTACCGTTTTTCCGGTTGATTTCTCATTGATGTAAACTATGGCCTCTTCGTCATTCGACCAGATTTCAACACCCATGTCTTTGAGATTGAAATCAAGCAGGACTTCATCGCCTTCTGTAATTCCACACTCGGACTCCACTATTTTTTCGACTTCGCCATTTTTCATCGATAAAGAACAGTCATAGACTCCCGGCAAATATTGCCCGAGTGGGAGTTCACCATTTACAGTAGCAACAGACTCATCCCCCAAAATGAACTCCATGCCTTCCACGTCTGAAGCAAGCTCCACGTTCATTGGAATCGCTTCGATCTCAATCCCTGGATACATGCCGATGAATTTGCTTTCCTTCACCTTGAACAATTCCGTACCATTTTCATGAAGCACGACTCTTGTAATGCCATCTTCTACAACTCCACTGCCAGCTTCATAGAAACGGGATTTAAACTCCGTTAAATCCTGTTCCACTAAATACTCTTGAAAAGCGGTGAGATCTGAGACCGTATCTTTGGGAACGATGATTTCTCCCATTGCGCTGTCCATGTCCCCTTCGTATAAGCCTTGGAGAAATGCATCTACTTTCTGTTGTGGTTCTGTATTCGCTTTAATTATTTGGTGTCCAGCGACTCCACCTGCCGCAAGCAGCACAACAAGCGTCACGCCTACTTTTTTCTTTAAGGTCAACGGCTTACGAGCTGGCTTCGGTGCTTGTTGCGGGACTGGAGCTTTTGGCTGCACTGGAACCTGCTGGGGTTCGACTTTTGCTGTTTGCTGCTGGGTCCCGCATTCCGGACAAAAAACCTGATCCGCATCTAGTTTGTGACCACATTCACTACAAAAACGATTCATCTTTTCCCTCCTATATTTCTTTTGTTGATATTAACTCGTAAACCTGAAGTCCATCAGCCTCTTCCGTAATTTTCGTGACTGTTCGATAGGTTTTTTCACTACTTTTCTCTGTACCATGAATGATAAACGTTTCAATAGTAGTCACTTCATAATACTTTCCGCCAACCGATTCAATGTTTTCTAATGTAGTATCTAAGTGTTCTTCCGTGATTCCTTTTTCATACATGCTATCGACGAATGCAGACTGCTCTTTCGCTTTTGGGCTGCCTTTCAGTACAAATTCGGACACGACTGAGTAATCTCCCTGGTTGATGGCCGCGACACTGGCGTCGTTGTAATCACTCATGAACCATTCCACTGTTTCATCGCTATCAGCGAAACCTCCAGTATCTTCTTCACTTTCTTCTTCGCTTTCCTCTTCAACTGCTGTTTTTGAAGTCCCACTGGATTTATGCATTTTCTTGCTGCCTTCAACTGTTTTAGTCGGTGCTACGTCGTACATCCATATATCATCGTTGTACGAAGTCACCATCCACTTTTCTTCATCTTGGTCATAGACAAAATTCATGGAAACGTCCTTGATGATTTCTTCAGCTTCTGGGGTATCAGACACGTAATACTCGGCTCCGTCAATCAGAAGTTCTGCACTGAGCTCTAGGGTTTTCCCGTCATCTAAAATCGCAATCGAATCTTCATCGATGCCGACTTCAGTCAACGCTCCCATAAAGTGGTTTTCGTATTCCTTCATCCACTTAAAATCTTCCTTAAATACAGCAAGCTGGTCTTTTTCCACGCTTGTAAATACGGCTTCATCTCGCTTAGCAAATGCCTCCACGTACTCTTCAGCGAAGACTTTTAACTGCTCAATCAAAGCTGGCTGGTGTTTTTCATCCAGACCAGTAAAGTCTAAGTTTTCATATCCAGAAGTAATCTTTACCGGTTCGGATAGTTGTGTGCCCCATGGGAAATCTACCTGAGCTTGGGCAGTCACGCTGCCATCCATTAACAGTGGCCCGATTTCATCGGTTTCACCCATTTCATTCACTGGAATTTCTTTCTCTCCGATCACCACTTTATTCGCTTCTGGCGTATCCACAACAAAAGTATCCAAGGCAAATACCACTGAAGTGAGCGGCAGCTCTTCGTAAATTTCCTCTGGCTCCGATGAGGCCCGGTTCAATCCTACATATAAATCAAATGGATAGGTGAATTCGGCAAACTCGCCTTCATAGATAAACTCAGCTTGATGGTAACCAGGAGTAATGCCGCTAAATATGTATTCATCGTCTTTAGCTTTGCTCTCCTCCACCAATTCCCCATTCAAGCTCAATGATAGCCCTTCATCAGCAAAATAAAACGACACTTTCTGAACCGGAATAACAACTCGATGGGCATTGAAAACACCCATCACTTTCCCGTTTTTCTCAACGTTCGCGACATCTTCCAGCTCATAAGGTGTGATATCGCCATACTCTTCGATAAACGCAGCTGCCTCTTTGGTCGTCATCTTCTTGCCATTTGATAACTGGACCTGTTTGGCCAAACTTTTTGCATCTTCATTTTCTAATGCTTCGAAGAATTTGGACACCGCTGTCTCCGCCGATGCCGTCTTTGTCCCCCATGAATAGACTCCTACTAAAGATGCGATGAGCAAGATGCCCACTGCGCCCAGTATTTTCGTTTTTAAGCTGAGGGGTTCTTTATTTTTTTTCGGCGCAGGGGAATTCGCTTTCAACTTGTCTTTAGAAAGCGGCTTTCCGCACTCCACACATACTTGGTTGGCTTGGTCATTTTCATGCCCGCAATTTGTACAAAACGTCTTCATATTTTCACCATTCTTTCAGAATTTAAAAAAAGTAAAATAGCTCGTTTAAATCATCCATATAACGCCCAATAGTTGAGTCAAAGAAAACGGTCATAATGATGAATGTACCCACCGTGAACAACACGATGTAAGTAAGATACGCATAGTACGAATCAAATGATTTTGTTGTTTTCTTCAATAAGGCTGTGACCAAGTACAATGGCATAACCGAAATGGCTAAGCTCAAGCTGATGAACAACATTAAATTCCCGAAAGTCATGGAGCTGATTAGCAATAAAGCATACGCCAGCACTACAAGTGCAACGGATGGGACCATCAAAGTACCAAAGCTGGTCACAATGCTTTTAAATGACTCATCTGGTCCGGCAAACTTATTGACCACAAAGATGCAGGCTGCAGCCAAAGCGAAAAGGAACCCCAAAGTTAGAACAGTACCAAAAAGGACCGAGAAAAACGAAGGCATAAGACTTTGGGAACTACCGAAAAAATCGCCAAAATCGTCCATTGGGCTAATGGCCATGCTCAGGTTCTTATAAATGGCTAATGAGAAAAACAACGCGAAGATTCCCATGGTGATAAGTGCATTGACAAACTGATCAGCCGACTGGTCTACAATCAATCCTGGTTTCTTAAAATAGCGCAAGAAATAATTCCAATATTGCTTCGACTGTACTTTCACTTTCTCTACGTGCTGGTTTGGTTCAGTGGGTACGGGGTTAACCGCAGCTGCTGCGTTATACCCGGCCGGTTCTGGTGCTGCTGTTGCTTGAGACTCCACGTTCGGATTTGCGACGAGACCCGCTCCACACTTTCCGCAGAATTTCCCCGTATCTTGTTCATGTTGACAATTTGGACATTTCATTTCTGTTCCCTCCTGTTAATAAGTAGTAGATAAAATTAGGTACAATTGCAGGAATTCAAAAGGTACACGTTTTTTAATATAGACAGTACCTTTTTACTATTATAATAGAATCTACCTGTAAGTAAAGGCAATATCAGTAAAAAATTAGATAGTACTACATGTTCTCTAAATTTATGTTCCGCTGACTAAATGCTCAATAATTTGGTCGATTATTTTCAGGCTATATCACACTTTTTAGAAGGGATGTACATGCTCAACTACAAAGAGGCAAGCTTATAGAAGAACATAGCAGTTCTAAGCTTGCCTGAATCGGTCCTCCTTAATATTCATTACATCACTACAAGTCTGCAATCCTAGAAAAACAGACTCGTTTGGATTCTTGAGTCGACTCTACAAATTTTTATACTCAGCCAACGACTCAAGGTCAAAGACTTACTTGATATCTAAACCTTAGATGATCTTGCTTTAGTTTTTTACTTTATATCAGTTATGTACCATAAACGATCTTTCTTCTTTAAATAAAAAACTAGATGTTCTTCTTCACTAACTCCTTCATATTCAGTTTTCACTTTTGCATACACTATTGCTTCTGTCCGTAATAAATCTGATTCACTGGGTTGCACATCAATGTACATTCGAGAACCGGTATATCCTAGTAACTCTTCTGATAAGGGCATAAAATTAATTAAAAGGTCTACCACATCAACTCCTAAAAGAGCACTACTTATTGCTCCTGTAAAATTAAATGTGTTTTTGATTTGATCTACCTCTGGATGGTGAATCATACTTATCATTTTCTTTATATCTTGCCTATTATAAGCTTCTGAAAATTCCTGTACGCGGTCTTCTGGTTTTTCAAAGTATCCCATGTATGAGAGAAATACTCCGGCACAAATAAGAATGATTAGCAATTGCCCTAATCTCCTCATAAATTCACCTCGATTTTTATTATTTTTGATATGAAGACATAGTGGTAAAAGATATAAAAAAAACAGGCAGCGAATAAAGCTGCCTGTCCGTTATATCAGACCAGCACCGTCCGGCCACTTCTTTTCTTCGATTGTTTTGGATCGATCCCGGCATGATCATGCTGTCTACCCGCGGGTACCGCCCGTTCTTTGCCCCAAGCCCGTATGCTCTCAATTTGTTCCGGGCTTGTTTGCGAGAGTGGCACGACGTTTTGGAAATAGTCGATAAACGTTTGTTCGTCGATGGAATCGTCTCCTTTGACTACTGCCTGTTTAACCACTTCCCTGACTGCGGCTTCCAAATCCGATCCCGCAAAACCGTCCGAGATAAACACCAGGCGTTGGATTAGCTCATCCGACAAATCCATTTTCAACCCTTTTTCGACATAAATACGGATGATTTGTTCCCGCTCTTCCGGCGTTGGCAAGTCTACAAAGAACAATTCGTCAAAACGGCCCCGCCGTAATAATTCAGGAGGCAATTGAGAGACATCGTTCGCGGTTGCAACGATAAAGACACGTGCCAAGCTTTCCTGTAGCCAGTATAAAAATTGGCCGACAAGACGTGTAGAAGTCCCTCCGTCCCCGCCGCCTGTCGCTCCTGCCAATCCTTTTTCTATTTCATCGATCCACAGTACACAAGGTGCAACGTGATCTGCCGTGGATAATGCTTCTTTCAGCCTCGACTCACTTTGTCCTAGATACTGGCCATGGATCGTCGATAAGTCTAAACGATAAAGCGGTAAATTCCAGCTTGAAGCAATGGCTTTTGCAGAGAGTGATTTTCCACAGCCTGGCACTCCTACCAACAAAATGCCTCTTGGCGGCCGGATGCCCCGTTCCCGTAAATCAGCGGTTAGGAGCTTTTCATTCGCTTCCAGCCACTTCTTCATGCCTTCTAAACCGCCTATTGCATAATCCGCTTTTACCGGCACACGTTCAATGCCTGAAATATCAGAAAAAATACGATCTTTGGCATGCATTAATTCTTTCAAATCCCCATGAGTGATTGAACCGTTAGCGAGAAGTGTGGCAATAACGTTTTCTGCCTCAATTTGGCTGATTCCTGCCAGAATCGCTGCAGCTTGTTTTTCTTCCTCGTCCCCCCACTCAATGAGCATTTCTCCACGGTAACCGGTAATTTGATCCCGGATAATTTCGAGCATTTCATCTTCGTTCGGTGGATTTAAGGCAATCGACATACCTGAACGTTGCAGCGGAGCCCATACCGGTTTATTAGTGATGACGATAATGCTCCCCCCTGTCTCAATTGCCATCATGGCGAGATCTTGGAATTGCCGGGCGATAGGGGTGTCATCTTCCAAGTCCTGGACTTCCGTATAAATAAAAGTCAAATTCTGTTGTTGGCTTATTTTTTGATTGGCAAAATCTAAACCTCCCATCACTGACCGGTCTTCATTTACCAATCGATTGGTGTGGATGTCCCGGGTTCCTTGAGAAATCGTATGGCTGAAAACCGGCAAAGCCATTTTTTCTGCAATCTCGGCTGCGATTTCAAGCGCTCGTTTATGTTCGGAAGTCCGGATGGTAATAAAGGGGATTCGCGCTTTTAAATATCTTTCCAGTGTGGCATAACAACTCGCAGCATCGTTCATTTCCAGATCACCCTTCTCTTTTTAGTAGAATTCCGCACAGAAGTTTCTTGTCCTGCAGTTTCTGGCGTATGCCCCATCTTGCTCAAAGGAACTGTGACTTGTCTTTCTGTATCAAAACCAGTGATGGGGTTATTTTTTATTAACAGCCGCAAGTGTCCAGTACGGTCTGTCTTCGCGCTGTCGGTCAAGGAATTCTGTGCACTTTCCGCAAATTCTCTCACCACTTGTTCAAGAGCTCTTTGTACTTCATTGGGAAAAGCAGGCAATTTAGCAAACCTTAGGCAAAAAGATAATCGCTTGCGTAGAGTTAAAATGGACCCGACCATCAGCGTCTCCTCGTTACCGCTGCGATTTAATGCTAATTGAAATTGATTTGATGCGCTTTTCAGCTTAAGGTCCATCACATCGTAAATTTTTTGGACAAACCGTTCTGCTACCCCAGGTGTCCACTCGATACTTCCCTGTTCCATTGCCGCTATCGTCTCTTCATCTATTTGTTCCGACTTCATTGACTCTAGAAAGTCTAACCATTCCGTATAAGTTGCAGGCGGCTTCATAGTTTTGTTCGCTTCCGTCTAACAAGGTTTGCCGGGGGTTTTAAATCCCACTCAGGAAACTGTGTAGCAAGTGCATCATTAACAGTTTCCTGTCCCACGATTTTCAGTAACGGTTCGGCAGTTTCAGGTTGTATCACCTTCGATTTATTGCGATTGACTACTCCTGTAGCTTGATCATTGACTGTCATCTTTTTCACCCCTTAGCTTATAATCGCACGGCCATTGTCATGGCTTGAGAATGCATATTGTTCCGGATTGATCGAATCCAAGAGTTCAGAAACAGTAGGCGCATGAGCATCTTCCGCTGCATACTCCTGGCGCCAATCGGCCACTTCAGCTAGCGAAGCGCGCAATATGCCTTTACAGTTCTCGAAATATGCTTGGAAATCTTCTGCAATTTTTTCTTTTTTCTTTTGGATTCCTTTATATCCCATATAAATATAACCACCGCAAACCAATGCAATGAGAAATAGAAACGGCATATTAAATCCCCCATAAACGAGTACAGCAGCTAGGCCCATCGCGATATAATGATTTTTTTCGAATTTCATTTTCGAAAGATGTTCATTTTTTCTTTTTTCAATATGGGCAGAGAGCGAATTGACCAATTCGGTTTCATTCCCACCGTCCTGAGTGACTCCTTGCCATCCTTCGATTTGAAGCGTAATATCCATCGGTACGAGAGAACGCACTTTAGCGGTAATATCGTCATGGGCGTTTTTAATCCAGTCTTTTGACCAGGCAATCGAGAATTTTTGGGTAGCCAGTGAAGCGTTGGAGGTTTCTGGATGCATCGCGAAATTCGTCAGCAATTGCGTAAAAGACACGCGTTCTTCCAATGATTTTTCGTTATTAAAAAGGTTTCGCGCCTGCTGCTCATCTCCATTTTGTTGAATGATCAATGACAATAACCGTTCTTCTTTACGCAAGGGCAGTTCTTCTTCGTCAAATTTAGTGACTAACTTGTCCAGCATCTCATCGACCGCAAAAGCCACAGTTTTAGAAGGCGTAACCTCCTGGTTGAAAATATCTGCAAAATAGTCATGAATGATTCGATGGAGTTGCGCGCCTTGCATACTGCCGCTCATCTGCCCCCAAGTCGAGCTGTACTTTTGTAAATATGGATAATCATCCGACGGTAAATCTTGCATTTTCGATATCAACGCTTCTTCCCACTGAGCATTTTGCTCTTCGACAAAGCCTTCCTTTTCAGCCAATTCCGAAACCCAGGCCTCTACTTGATGAGCACATTTCACGCGTGCATCCGGTCCAAATACTCCATTGGTGAAACCGTCAATCATAATGACAATTTCCCGTTCAAGTTCTTCGGGGTTCTGTAATCCGAAATAATGACTGACCCATTGGCTGCTCGCTTGATAACGTGCCCCTCTTCTAGTGACTAGAGCGAAAAATAAAGCCGTTTTTTCATTATCACGGCGCATCGCTTCCTTCATGGCTTTATCAGCTAGTTCTTTGTTGTCATTCAACCAAGCCGCTAAAGCGATCAAAGCAGGAGCTAGCCAATAACGAGGAGATGCAAGCATATGCTCTTCAGTAGAATTCTCGATTTTTTCTTTCTTTACAAGCCCTACATCCACAGCCTGTAAAATACCGCTCACTCGCCGTCTTACTTCGCCATAATGCCCAAACTCCGATTCCAATTCCTGCCGAACTTTTACAATTCGGGTTTCGGCTAACTGAAGGTTTTTGCCTAGCAAATCACGCTGGACATAATCCTGGAATTCTTGGATCAACTGATTCAAATTGTTATGCACTTCATATAAATCCATATTGACAGCGTCCACTTGGCTAGTTAAGTGTCCAATATTCTGATCTAAAGAATTTAAACTGTTTTCTATATAATTTAAATCCGCATGTGAAATTATTTGTTCTGTCATATTATCACCCCTTAATGACAGCTACAGTGCCATTTGCAGAAACAGCCCGCAGCTCATCAGTATAAACTTCCACAAACTCATATCCCGGATGTTGCGCTAAGCTTCTTGCCCGCTCTAAAGATCCAGGCAAGGACGCCCCTTTTTGAAAATGCTCCACGACGTCCAAATTCAGATCGAGCGTATGTACCACATACGGATTTCCTAAAAAACATTTGGCTACAATCCCCTCCAATAATTGACTAGGGCTTAGTTCTGGAAATTCATTTTGAATGGTTTGCTTCAATTCATCAATTTTCGTTTGACTAGAAGCGACACCCCCAGCATCGAGTTTTGTCATAGCGCTGATAAAAGCTTCAGATCGCTTCTGTCTCAAGCGTTTATCAAGCGCAACTCCTGTCAATTGCTGTGTCCACGTGACCGTTTTTTCTACTGATAAGCTGTGTGGAGCCTTTGGTTTTACGTTCGGATGAATAATCGACCTTTTCATCTTTCTCCCCCCTGTTTGTATAAATTTTAAATACATCCGTACTTCTTCTTGCACTTAACTAAACTACCAGTGAAATTTTTCCGCTAGTTACCACCGCCAGAATTATTTTTATTTTCCAACAATATAACATATAAGTGGTTAATTGTGATTAAAAAAATAATTTTTATAGGATTTAATATTCATCAGTAATGCGAATAACCAGGTACGTGTGCTCATCGATTCATAGTTTATGAAGCCAAATAAAAAAACCGCTAAGTTATACACTTAACGGTTTTGCGTTATTAAGAAACCCTTGGGACCAAGATTCCTCCAAACATAACCCCTCTCCAATCCAAGGTTTTTGCTGCATACAGCAGTGGAGTAGTATTTCTTTCTTTGTCTCATTTTAATCCGTTACTCTTTTACGACAGCGTTCTTTCTTCCATCAATTCTTCAAAGATTCATCCAAATGTTTTTTAACGCTATCTGACACAGCGCCAGTCCCGCCAAAGATTGAGAAGCCGTCGTAACTTGCCAATTGTTTGTTGGTCGCTTCCGGAATTTGCTGCGGGCGCACCAACAGGATTGGCGCATTATTCTTGGCAGCCAAGACAGACCCAGCTAAAGCATCCGGGAAGTTTGAGCCGGTTGCGATGTACGCTTTGTCAGTACCCAGCTTAAGTTTTGTCGCTACTTCATAGCCTGTCTCATAGCGGTCTTTTCCGCCAAAACGTGTAGGCTTCGGCAAGCTGTCAGAAACAGCCTTGCTGACAACACCAGTGCTGCCGATAACATAAGTAGAAGAGATGCCGTCTAATGCCGCTTTTGTTTCATCCGGCAGGCGATCTGTTCGCGTTAATAGGATCGGCACGCCATTTTTCGCTGCGTACGAAGAAACCGAAAGAACATCTGGGAAGTTCAAACCATTCGCAATGACTGCCTGATCAGAATCCATTTTCCCAGCAATCAAGGCCGCTGTTTCAAAACGAGTCTTGCCGCCAAGACGCTCAGTAACGAGCCCCATTTTCTTCAGTTCCGTTTCCGCTTCCGCTGAAACTGCGCCCTTGCTGCCAAGGATGATGACCTTTTTGGCCCCGAGGCGTTCGATTTCTTCTTTTGTTTCAACATTCAATGCTTTGGTACGTGTCAAAAGAATCGGAGCGTTTTCCTGGTACGCAAGCGGCCCGCCCGCTAATGCATCCGGGAAATCGCCAGCTGTTGCCAAGATGACTGTATTCGCGGTTTTCCATCCTTCTTTTGAAATAGCGATTGCAGTTGTATAACGGTCTGTTCCAGAAATACGGCCTGCCAGTGCCGGCAAGGATTTTTCGACCAACACTTTCGTTTCAGCACTGCGGTTGCCTGAACTATCAATTGCCACTACCGTCAAAACAGTGCCGGCGATTTGCGGTTCAATAGCCAAGGAGAACGCTCCCTCTATAGAGGCTTTCCCTCTAATAAGTTCTCTTGTTCCCACTTTAACTAAGACGTCACTGCCAGCTTCCGCTGTACCGCTGATTGTCGAGCTTCTTTCAGTCATTTTATCAACGACAGGCGCAACTGGTGCAGTTCCATCTTTTACAGTAATATTTGCAGAGTCACTAACATTTCCTGCTTTATCTGTTGCTGTGATGGATAGTTTCGTTCCCGCTCTTTGTTTTTCAATGATGACTGCAAAATTGCCATCGGCTGTTGTTTTTACCATGCCGATTTCTTTAGCTCCAGCTTTCACATTTACAGTAGTTCCACCTTCTGCCTTCCCAGCTACTTTGATAGATTGATCTGTCACTTCTTCAACTGTAGGGATTGCTGGAGCAGTGACGTCAAAAACTGTGATCATTGCCGCTTCACTTACATTTTTAGCTGCATCGGTGGCATTAATGGACAGCTTGGTTTCTGCTTTTTGTTTAGCAATTGAAACCGTGAAGGTTCCATCCGCTTTCGTTGGCCCCGTTCCGATTACTGTTGAGCCTGCTTTTACTTGAATTGTAGAGCCAACTTCAGCCTTCCCTCTCACTGATTCGGATTGATTTGTAACTGGGTCTACAGTTGGGACTACAGGTGCTGTAGCATCCATCACTGAAATACTAGTGGATTCACTTGTGTTGCCCGCAACATCTGTGGCTGTGATTGATAGTTTTGTTCCTGCTTTTTGCCTTTCTATTTCCACTACGAATTTTCCAACAACATCAGTTGTGGCCTTTCCAAGACTTTTTGCACCTGCTTGGACATTTATCGTTGAGCCTGCTTCTGCAGTCCCGGTCACTTTCGTGGAAGCATCTGTTACTTTATCTATCCTTGGGCTGCTTGGCGGTACAGTATCTATTGGCGTCGTATCAGTTACAGTCACTTTTACTGTTTGAGAGGACCCAGCATCAAATTTAAAGACAAGCTTAAATTCACCTAGGGGTTTTTTATTCAAATACTCCTCTTTTAATTCAACAGTATCATTTATTAACAAATAGTCTTTGCCTTCTACTAATTGCGTTTCATCATCGGCTATTGACAACAATTTATTTCCATTCAAGGAAAGCGTGAAATTCACTTTTGCTCGTTTAAACCAATCAAAAGTTACGTTAGCCGGCGAAACTATTGAGTTCTGAAACAATCTGCCAATCTCAAATTGCCGATCTGCATTTAGTACAATTTCGTATGCTTCTTTTTTCGAAAATAAAGAAGTGCCTACCTCCAATACATATTTACCAGGTGATAATGTATTCAGAAATTCCTTCATATTTTTATTTGAACTTTTATTGTATTGAATGGTCTGATTGATACTAGAACCTTCTACGGAATAGACCATCTCTCCATTTGAATCTTTGAGCATCCAATTGATATCCGGTAAATTGGTTGGTGATGTCTCTAATGAAATGGCATTCGGTAAAGTTAAATTAGAGGAACCATTTTGATGGGGGTTGAAATACATTTCCTTAATTTTTAAAACTGTCTGTGTTTTAAATGACCATTCTTTTTTAAGCGAATCTTCTTTTCCTTTTGTATCTATTTTTTTCGCTTTTACGGAAACGTGATAGGTACTTTCTGGTTTCAATTTTTCTTTTGGAATAATAAAAATATTTTTTCGTGAATTAGAAGGATCGTTTCTATTGTCAATCAAATAAAACTCTACATCCCGCTTGTCGCTATCCCATAAGTGAACTTCTTCAGCTAGTAATTTAGCCGTTTCCTGGTCATGGACACTTAAGCTAATTGGGAATCCAGAATAGGTTCTTCTTTTATTAAAAAGGGATAATGGACTTGGTGATTCGTCATCAAACCAAACAGGAGAAACATCAGTTTGTCCATCGTATGGATAAGCCACTGCAGTTCCGTTATCAAAGCTCCCCTTAGTAGCATAATTCAATACACTGACCCCCAAGTGATTATAGCCGATCCCAATGTCCTGATAATTGGGATCTACGATGCTCATTCTATGGTAGGGTGCATTCAGTAAACCTTCTGCCGCTCCTTTGGCCATAGTTAGTCGGGCAATTCCTTAATCAACCGAGCCTACATACCCGAAATAATTCGCCCGTTCTGTTGGACCATAACCTGTAAAACCCAGCCCATCAGCTTCCTGATCATGGGCACCTAAGAAACCATCTCCGTTCAACAGTTTATAATTGCTATGGGATTGAGCTGCTTTTCTAAGTTTTTCATCATGACGAAACTCCACTAAGCCTAGGTTTCTTCTCATTTCGTTCAAATAATTTAAAGCTTCAGCAGTTTGACCATCCAGCGATGCTTGCTCTTTTCCATAAAAAGGATCGCTGCTATCAACAAGCATGCCCTTCACCGTCACTATAACTGTTTTTTCAAAGCCTTTGTATTTCACTTTAACGCTTGCTACGCCTTCTTTCCCGGCCTTCAAGACGCCCTTATCGGAAATGGACACGACCGACGAGTCACTCGATTCCCAAGAGCTTAAACCCGTTACGTTTTCTCTCGACAGATTGTCAAAAACAGCTGCTGCTTTGAGAATTCCTTTTTCACCTTTCTTTAATGCCATTGCTTGGCTGGAAGGCAGAATTCCTTTCAGCACTTTCTCTTGTTTGTCTGGTGCACCTATAGCATAGAGTTTCCCTCGACTCGTGGAAACATAAATGGTACCGTCAGCATTGATCGCTGGAGTATTCCCTGCTACTCCTGCTAAGTCCATATGCCATTTTTTCGTACCTTTATCACTAACCGCATAAAGAATTCCATTCCCTTGGTCGCCAGCAGTGAAATATGCAACTCCATCTTTATCGATGACGGTTCTGCTTATTTGATTTGTATTGATAGCGTATTTGCTTGCAAACTTCCATTTTTCTGTACCATCGGAGTTTAAGGCCATCAACTGATTATCATAAGCAAAGTAAACCACACCGTCTTCATCTACTGATGGCACACTGTTTCCAACAGTATTAGGCAGTTCTTTTTTCCATTTCAACTTTCCTGCGGGATCAATAGCGTATATCGCTCCCCGAACAGTTACATAGATCGTTCCGTCATTCGCTACCACCGGAATGGAGTTGGAAACATCGTGTGCCAGCTTGTACGCCCACTTAAGCTTCCCGTTAGCATCGAGGGCTGTCAATTGTTCCTGCTGCCCGCTTCCTGCCAGAACATAAAGCATGCCATCATGCCCTAGCACTGGAGTCTTGTTATCACTGTAGTCCGTGTATGTCCATTTTTCTTTCAGATCCGCATCCAAGCCGTGAACTACGCCACTCCCTCCTAAATACGAAGTACCATCATTCCCGACTGCCAAACTGCCCCAGTAAGGAGTACCTAAATCCGAAACGGCTCTTTTCAATCCATCAAGTCTAAATTCATATGCATTCGTCGTTTTTATATACAAGTTTCCCGTGGAATTAAGCACAGGAAATAGATAATTTGCGTCTCCATTAAATGATAGTGGTTTTGACCATTCTTTTGTTCCATCTGAGTTGACAGAATATAATTGACGATCTCCTCCCCCACTAATTACATATACACTGCCCTCTGCCCCAACAATCGGGGAAGACATCTCTATCCCAGCTCCTGCCTCATCAGTTTCGAAAATCCATTTCACTCTAGCATCATTAGTGCCGATAAAAGACGATTCCCCGGTAGTATTCAATACCGTCGACTTTATAGCATTATTCTGATAGCCCAAACTACTTGCTTCTGTTGGAGTGGCCTGGATATTGAGTGTGCTGATAAATAACAATAATATAACACCAAGTTTCATTTTCATTTGGTTGCGGCCTCTTTCTGTCCCGTTAGTTTTTACTAGTCAATTGCTTAAGGCGAATTCTCTTTTTATAAAGAATTTGGCGACAGGATTCTGTCAACTGTACTTACAAGAATCCAATACACGTAAGGATTAAAATTAATGTTGTATCCTTACAGAGAATAAAATACTCCCTCATTTCAATTTGAAATTTCTATAAAAGTAATATAATTACTTTAAACTATTACTATTTAACCACTTAACATATTATTGGTCAACATAAAGTATTAGTTCAAACAATCCGGATATATAAAAAACCTAATTATTATTATTCATTTTTTATATCTTAAAATGTAAACTATTTAAGGAATAAGCAACTATGCGCGTAATGAAATCAACAAGTGCTAATAATAGAGCCACAACTTGCAGAGTAAAGAACTACAAATATATAAATCCATTCCATAGAAGCGCTTTCCCCAACTGTCATAAGGATAAAATTCCTGTCTTAATATCTGAATAATTGTATACAGTTAATAAAACTATAATTAATCAGAATAAAATAACTAATTTGATTTTCAATTATTCTTAATTTAGTATAATAAAAAGAGGCATCGATTCAATGAATCGATGCCTCTTACCTAAATCTAGTTAGTTTTTTTCGAATGCCATCTCCAAGCACTCTCAATAATCTCTTCCAAATCAAACTGAGGTTTCCAGCCAAGCTTTTTTTCAATCTTCTTAGAAGATGCCACTAGAGTTGCAGGATCCCCTGGCCGGCGATCAGCGTATTCGATGACAGCTGATCTTCCAGATACTTTTTCGCATACTTCAATGATTTCTTTCACGGAATAACCCGCGCCGTTCCCGAGATTAAATACCTCATTGGCTACTTCTTTGTTAACCAAACCTTCATAGGCCAAGATATGTGCATTAGCTAAGTCAGTGACATGGATATAGTCTCTTACACATGTACCGTCTGGCGTATCGTAATCTGTACCAAATACAGAAATTTGCTTGCGCTCACCGAGCAAATGCTGCAGAACAATGGGAATTAAATGCGTTTCAGGATCATGACTTTCTCCAATTTCTGCTGATTCATGGGCTCCAGCGGCATTAAAATAACGTAAAACTACATATTTTAAATCGCATGCATATGAAATATCAGACAAAATATCTTCAATCATCAATTTTGATTTGCCATAAGGATTAATTGGATTGGTAGCTGTATCTTCTGTAATCAGGTTTGTATCTGGAATACCATACGTAGCAGCAGTTGACGAGAAAATGAATTTATCCACTCCATATTCTACCATTTTATCTAAAAGAGTAATTGTAGCACTGACATTATTCTTATAGTACTTTATAGGATCTTGTACAGATTCACCAACCAAGCTATTTGCCGCAAAATGGAATACCGCGTCAATCTTGTATTTATTGAAGATGCGATCTAACACGACTGAATCTCCTAAATCACCTTTTTCAAAGTTAGCTTTATTGTTTAACAAAAAATCATGACCAGTAGTTAAATTATCTAAAATGACTACATCGTATTTACTTGTTAATTCTTTAACAGTGTGGCTACCGATATAACCTGCACCGCCGCATAGTAAAATTCCCATCTTATTCATCCTCTTTTATGTAATGTTAAATTTTAGTTTAAGCTAGTCAAATTTATCCCGCACATGTGACTTACAAATAGTCTCTAGAGAGTGCAGTAATCCGAAGACTCCCGCGTAATGTGATTCAATTTATCAGCGACCATGGATGCTATCAATTTATAGACATGGTAGAAAGCCGTGTCCTTCGACAGACTATGTGTCGTCCGACATTGAACCATCCAGGCTTGGATGTAAGCCGGTCGTTTTTTATGCTAAGACAATCTTTTCTCTTCCACAGCGCTTCTTATTTTACGGATATCGATTGAAAATCGAGCGCCGTTTTTTCAATTTCAACAAATGTATAACATTGTAACCCCCCCACCTAAAACGCTCCAGGTATAAAATGAGGCTACCACAAGCGTTTTTAGTGAAAGTAGGATTCAATCAATACCATTCATTCTTAGTGAGATGAAGGAAGTTATTAGTGGTCACTCCTCTGTTTTCTTAGGTTGAAAAACACATTATGAGTGTACCCCGAACATTTTTTAGTTGTCTAACTTAATTCTACAATCTGATATACTAAAAAAACTTATAAACTTTGAGTTTAAAAATAT
Source organism: Planococcus sp. MSAK28401 (assembly GCF_018283455.1). NCBI lineage: Bacteria > Bacillati > Bacillota > Bacilli > Caryophanales > Caryophanaceae > Planococcus > Planococcus alpniumensis. The sequence goes on from NZ_JAAMTH010000001.1 coordinate 2,557,000, forward strand.
TACAAACCATAATATACCCGAGTATATTTACGACAATCATAGAGGTCATTGTGGCGAAAGCTGCACCGTTAACCCCGTAAAGTGGGATGAGAATATAATTCATCGAAATATTTAAAGTAAATGCAAATAAATTAGCATAAATATGGAACCTAGGCTTGCCGGTCATTGCTAGCATTAGCCATACACTTCCTACGGCTACATTTACAAACTGACCAATAGATCTCAATAGTAGCGCAGTTTTCGCTTCAACAAATTCTTGTCCAAATAATTGCAACACCATCGTACTTGTAAGGGTTAATATAACAATAAAGACTAGAGCTATTAATCCTAGTACGCGTGTAGATTTAATATACAAAATTCGCAACTCTTCTATTTTTTTCGAATGGTAGAGTTTAGAGATTTGAGGACCAAAAACTGTATCAAAGACTACTAATATCATAAACAAAAGATTAGCTACTTGAATCGCTATCTGATAGATTCCTACATTTTTCATGTTTGTCATATTTCCCAACATGATTATATCTATTTTATCCATTGCAACTCCCATTACTGCAGCAAGTACTAATGAGGCAGAATACAATAAATATTTTTTGTCGAATTCGATTTTTTTGAAATATGTTTTGTTTTGCACAAAATATAATACATTTGATAAGATAAAGGAAACGTATACCCCGATTACTATTCCAATGAAGCTTTTTCCGAAAATGTAATACAAAAAAATTATCAGGATAATTCTTACCAAAACTGAAACAAAGCCGTTTATGAAAAAATATTTTTTTATATTTCCACTAGCTCTATAGATTCCGAAGAATATTTGTTCCATCGAGACTAACCAAATCAACGGTAACATAATACGGACAAAGTCGTCAGTAATAAAAAAAAGAGAAACGATTACTAATACTAAAGAAATTGAAGCATTAAGAACAAAACTTAAACTTATAAACTTTTGTTTAGTTTTAGGTATATAGTATACTAAACTGTTATCAAACCCTGCTTTAGCGAAAATCATCAGTAGTGTTACTATTGAAAATGCATATGTATACTGACCGAACAGTTCTGCCCCATATAGTCTTGTACAAACTAAAGAAAAAACCATTGTGAAAATAACAAAAGAAGCTTTTCCGAAGAAGGATTCAATCAGCTTGGATCTGAAATCTCCACTATTTACTCTATTTTTTTCAAATATTCTTTTCAATTTATTACTTCCTTTTTCAATCCTTAATCCTTTAACCGCAAACTAAAAACATTTAAATCAAATAAATCATCGATATCAATATCATATTCTTTAGCCATTATATATGCTGATTTATTGTCATTCAAGCTACTATTTACCGTGTAATTAATATTATTTTTGTTAATATAAATTGCACCATTTACTTTATATACTTTTGAAAAATCCTGTCTTCTAACTGTACTTCCAGTATCAAGCAACCTTTCTAATATTCCTTCTTTAGTGAGGGTTCTCATCAAGATAGGATGTTCATTTACTTCCGATACACTGACCAAACTTTCTTCATTAGTATTAATAATTTTTTCGATAGCTTCGTCTATATGCCAATGTCTTCTCAAAGGCTGCGTTGGTTGCAAAATGACAATATAATCATAGGTTTGTTTAGAACTCTGCAGATTTTCTAAAGTGTAGATGATGGAATCAATAGTTTTAGAGGTATCTGCTGCCAAATTTGCTGGTCTTAAAAAGGGAACTTCTATGTTATTATCTATCGCAACGTTTTTTATTTTTTCACTGTCTGTTGAAACGATTACTCTGTCAAGATATTTTGACTTCTTTACCTCATCAAAAGTATATTCAATGAGAGGTTTCCCATTTACTTGAACAATATTTTTATTTGGGATTCCTTTACTACCACCGCGTGCAGGGATAATAGCTAGAAAAGTTTTTTCTTTATACATTAATTTCACATCCTATAGCTAACATCTATAAACCTTTTTTGTATATCAACTTCACTTACGAATATTTCTTCTAGGATTTGTATAAATCTTTCATCACTTCTGCCATCACCGAAATTAACAGGAAAATTACGAATATTTTCTAACTGACTAAAGGCATTTAAAATGCTACCTTTATCTTCCTTGACATGAATAATGTGCTCTTCCCCACCAATAAGATACCTGCCACTTTGTCTAGTTCCTAGATCTATTGAAGGAACACCATATAAACCCGTTTCTCTGATTCCGGCGCTAGAATTTCCTATCATAAAATCACTATTTTTTAATAAAGTTAAAAAATATTCAAATTTCATAGATGGGAATATTTTAAAATTAGAATTGTTATCTAGCTTTTTATACTCTTCTAAAATAACTGAACTTCCAGCATCGTTATTAGGATAAATTACAACGTATTTTTTCTCTGATTCGATTAATGCATCCAATAACTCTTTAGTATTTGATGCTAAAAATTCTAGTTGAGTGGTTACGGGATGATACATCACTATTGCATAATTCTCGAAATCTATATCGTACTTGCTTTTTACTTCATCTATAGAAGGCAAATTATCAGAAACCATAATATCCATGTCGGGTGAACCAATTATAAATATACTTTCTTCACTTTCCCCTAATTGAATGACACGATTCTTGGCTTCTTCATTACTTACAAAGTGAATATGAGAAAACTTGGTAATCGCATGTCTTATTGATTCGTCAATAGTACCTGAAACTTCTCCGCCTTCGATGTGAGCTACCCTAATATTGTTAAAGGCACCGACTATAGCACCCGCTAAAGCCTCTAATCTATCTCCATGAATAACTATTAAATCCGGCTTATGTTCTTGTACGTAGTTACTCAAGCCCGAAATCGTATTGCTCAAAGCAATATCCATGGTTGAATTATAATTTTGATTAATATAATGATACATATTTTTAAATCCATCTTTTTCTAATTCTTTCCAGGTTGAACCATATTTTGACAACATATGCATACCTGTCACAAAAATATTCAACTCAAATAATTCATGAATCTCAACTTGCTTCATTAAAGACTTAATTTTTCCATAATCAGCTCTTGTACCTGTTAAAAATAATATCTTTTTCATGGCTTCTCCATTCACTCTTCTATGTTATCCCACTTCAGATGTTCATCGGCTTCAATATCTATTGTTGCTTTCTTCCCAAGTAAAGTAGTATAGTGCTCTGCTTTGATTTCTCCAGTGCCTGGTCTTTTTGCCCAAATATTTTTTTCACTTAATGTATCCCCTGCTTTAATATCTTGTATGGCCACAATTGTTGAAAATGCAAAGTCACTAGTTACCTTCTCTTCAGCCGCCGCTTCTTTCTTACCTCCACGCATTTCTGCAATTTCCGCACTTCCCTGGATCAACTCTGATAAAGAAGTCGGATCCATAGAACAAACAATATCAGGGCCTGGGCGGTCCATCGAATCAGTAAAGTGTCTTTCTAATACCGACGCTCCTAAAGCTGTTGCCGCTAAGCACGCATTATTATTAATAGTATGATCGGATAACCCAATTACTGCATTTGGAAAGGTTTTCTGGAGTTCTTGCATACCACCCAATCTTACAAGTGAAGCAGGTGTTGGATAAATATTTGTGCAGTGCAACAAGCAATACTGAACATTATACTTTTCTAAAATTTCTACAGTTTTTCTGACGCTTTCAATATCATTCATACCGGTTGATACAATCATAGGTTTACCATAAGAAGCGATCAACTCAATTAATGGATAGTTATTACATTCACCCGATCCAATTTTATAAGCTGAGACGCCCATTCTTTCCAACCTTTCAGCAGCAGCTCTAGAAAATGGAGTGCTCAGGAAAATCATTCCTTTTGACTCAACATATTCTTTCAAAGTCGTTTCATCTTCTTCATTTAAGGCACATCTAGCCATTACGTCATAAATCGAAACATCGGTATTACCAGGAATAACATTTTTTGCACCTTTACTCATTTCGTCTTCAACTACATGTGTTTGGTGTTTGACTATTTCTGCTCCTGCATTGTGAGCAGCATCCACCATTTCTTTAGCAACGTTCAAATCTCCTTCATGATTTATACCTATTTCTGCAATAACTAATGGTTTGTAATCGACTCCTATTTTTCTATCTTTTATTTGAATCAATGGTTTTCTCATGATTTTCATTTCCCTTCCTTTTGATATCATTGTATTACTAAGAAGCTTTTAGATATTAATAAATAAAAAAATAAATTAATTCATTTTTTTATATGTACTGAAGAAATCGGGATATAACTGTATCTTTTCTGTTGCCTTTATATTGTCAATTACCCCACTACATACTGCTATTGCTTTATCGAAGTCAAGGTCTAGGTAATTCAACACTTCGCCCGGAAAATCTTTTTTTACTATAACAACGTCATCAAAATTATAGGTTGTTTTTTCTCTAGGGTGCTGTTTAAAGAAAACTTTATAATTTTCACGGGTATATTTAGTGACTATATCACTATATAAACTAATTTTTTCCGTTTCAACGAGGTATCCATCTTCTGATAAAGGCTGAGTAAATATAATTACCATCTTTTGTTCAGGGATGATTACTTTAAAATCTTCGAGCCCAAACAATTTAATAATTTTGTTTTTTTCGGTATCCTTTAAATCACTTAATACTAAGTTAGATATTTTCCAGTTCACAAATGAGGGGAATTTTTCAGGATAGGTTGCTAAAACTTGCTTGACATTATTATTCAACACAAAATCTTGCTTGCCAAATAGCATTAAATTAACAATGCTTTTAACGTATTTTTTTTTGGTTTTTACATCATTTTGGTATACGCCGTAATGTGTTGTGCCATCCTCTATTAAGTTAATACCTTTCTTTCTAAATACTCGGTAAAAATCATATTCTGGTTTTTTGTAAATAACCCAGTGAAAGAAGTATATTTCTTCATAGAAATTTGAATTTAAAATTTCATTATAACTTTTCTTACTATTTGTAATTAACTCTAATTCAATACCTTCAAAAAGAACATTTATTTTACTTCTCATTTTTTTTATTTCTTCTGTTTTTAATTCTGAATCAACACAGATAATCGTTCCTTTACTTTCCGAGTTAATAAGAATATTTAAAGATATAAAAATATGATAATAGGATCTACACAAAAAAAGTTTTTTTTCACACATCTTGTTTTACTCCTTTATAAACTAGAAAACCGAGTAAAAATAAAAAAATAGGATTTGTTATTGTTAATCCATTTATACCCATTATTATTAGTAAGATGATTAACTTATTACTGTTCTTATTATTTCTTAATATTGAATATATAAACGCATAGATTGGAAAGCATAATATCCCAAGTTCATATAACAGACTTCCATGCATACTAACTATTTTGCCATTTGAATTTTCTAACCTCCATGCTGGTTCAATAAAAATACTTTTATTATTCAATACCTCATTCTTATAGTAATCTCCCCAAGTATGGATTCCATTTGGCAATAACAAATTTTCTAAGAAACCTTTAAGGGAAATATATAAATGTGCAAATCTAATATTTAGGCTAATATCTGATAAAAGTATTTTCAAAGGATCTTGAATTAAACTAAGTAGCATTAAAGATAATCTACTATCAACGTTAATATACAAAACTAATGTCGTAATTAGCACACCCATTAAAAGAGTTGTAAGATACAAAATTAATTTTTTAAAATTAATCTGTTTAATTCCAAAGAGTAATAACACAAACATTGAATATATAAATCCAACCGCACTTTGAGAAAGTATTAATGATATTAAAATAGTAAAGTAAATATATTTCTTGTTTTTATCGTAGTTAATGAGTATAAGCATAATCGTCATTAGAATCAGAGTTATAGAAAAGTATGCTGGTTCATTTGAAAAAGAAATTACTCCTCTTCCTTCAGAAATTACATTTCTCATTTTCCAAGATGAAATAAAAGCAGGGTAAAATAACTGAGTTATTCCACCTAAAACCCATATAGCGTAAAACAATTTAATGGCTCTTTCCAAGTGTTTTTCACTAATACTTTTAAAAATTAAATACGCAGCTAAAGGCAGAAAAATTAAGTTTATGTACCCGTATACACCTCTTACAAAAGAGACGTTTTCACCATTATCATATATGTATAGAATTAATAAAAAAAATATCACAACTACCATATAAAGCTGAAAATCCACAAAAAATTTGGGTATTTTTTTTCTTGTCATGGTTTCTATACCTATTATTAATAAGGCAAAGATTAATGAATAAATTTGTGTGTCAGAGTTAGATCCAATTCCGAAAAAACGCAAATACGGAAAAAAAATGGAAATTAGAAATAAGTAGACTAGAACTTTCATTTAACTAATTTTCTTCTTTCACTTTTCTGCCCTACCAATTTTCTCAAAATGAATTTTCTAACTTTCCCTAACCATTCTGTACCTTCTAAATTATAAACATTTAATTCTTTTACTTTATTCGTTTTTTCCTCTAACCAAACGTTAAACAATCTCTCACTGATAAATCCGTAAATCCTCTGTTGATACTTGTCATATCCTGTCATATCAGTACGTTTTTCTAATTCGAATAAGATATTAAATAACCACTCTGAGTATTCGTCGAACCAACTTTTTTTCATTACAAACATATTATATAAATATATTTTCTTCCTATTTACTACCGTGTTAAAGCTGTCTGTATATGAAGGATAAATTTCTTCAATGATCTTTTTAGTTTCTTCAAGGTCTTTTATATAATGTGCATTACCGTAATGTGACCATACAGTTTCTATATAATAATTTCTTTTCACAGGCAAAATAACATCGAATTTTTTGCAATACTCCAAAATTTCTTCCTTATTCAATATCGTCTCTATTTTTTCTCTTTTTCCAAACAACCGCTTTAAAGTGTTTTGGGTTGTGAAATATCTCCTGTAGTGACTCATACCAATATACTCGCAATCAAGGTTTTTCCAAGCCCAGTAAAGTCCTGTTAGCTCACAGTAATTAGAATTTTTATTAGATATGTTTTCTCCTGTATTATCACCTTGGAACCCAATATCCTCTTTGCCTTCTTTACCTACATGTATGGGCAAGTATATATCATCCATAGGCATGGCATATTTTTTGTGCGTAGCTACTAATATTTTTATATCAGACATTGTTTTTGAATTCCTTTTCTACTTGAGTTAAAGCAGCAGCAATTACCTGATGCATATCGTAATATTTATAAGTAGCTAATCTCCCACCGAACACTACGTTTTTCTCTACGTCTGCGAGTGCTTTGTACTTTTTATATAGCAAACTGTTTTTATCGTCATTAATAGGGTAGTAGGGTTCTTGTCCCTTACTCCATTCGCTCGGATATTCTCTAGTTATTATTGTGGCTTCTTGATTGCCAAACTCAAAGTGCTTATGTTCAATAATTCTAGTGTATGGCGTTTCTCGATCTGTATAATTGACTACTGCATTCCCTTGATAATTGGGGATATTCAACTTCTCACTATTAAATGTTAAACTTCTATATTCCAATTCACCAAATTGAAAATTGTAAAATTCATCTATCATTCCAGTAAATACAATCTTTTCTGCCTTTTCTTCGTAGAATTCTCTTTGTTCAAAAAAGTCAACTTCTAATTCAACTTCAATTCCCTCAAGCATTTTTTCGATTATTTTAGTGTATCCTCCAACTGGGATACCTTGATATTTGTCATTAAAATAATTATTGTCATATGTGAACCGAACCGGCAAACGTTTGATAATAAAGTCTGGTAACTCAGTGGCTGGTCTTCCCCACTGTTTTTCAGTATAACCTTTAATTAGCTTTTCATATATATCAGTCCCAACAAGAGAAATTGCTTGCTCTTCTAAATTTTTTGGGTTTTCAATACCCGCATTTTTCTTTTGTAAGGCGATTTTCTCTTTCGCTTCACCCGGAGTAATTACTCCCCATAACTTATTAAAAGTATTCATGTTAAAAGGTAAATTATAAATTTCACCATTGTAGTTGGCAACTGGAGAATTCGTATATCTATTGAATTCCACAAAGCTATTTACATAATCCCAAATTTCTTTGTTATTGGTATGAAAAATATGTGCTCCGTATTTATGTACGTTGATTTCATCAACATTTTCAGTATATACATTTCCTCCAATATGTTCTCTCTTATCAATTACAAGACTAGTTTTACCCCGTTTTTTAGCTTCATGTGCGAACACAGACCCAAACAGTCCAGCCCCTACTATTAAATAATCATATTTTTCTTTATTAACAACCATCAGTGACCCTCTATTCTTCTTTTATTAAGTAATTCAGTATGCACCTTTTCTCATTAACACTTGGATAACTGTTTTGAATAGAATTTTAATATCCATCCAAAAAGATTGACTATACATATAATGCAATTCTATATCGACACGCTCTGGATAATTAATATTGCTTCTTCCGCATGTTTGCCAATGCCCTGTTATTCCCGGTTTTGCAGATAAAAACAATTCTTTTTTTTCTTGATACTCATCTAATTCGACTTGCACAATGGGTCTTGGTCCAACCAGACTCATGTCCCCCTTTAGTACATTTAAAAACTGTGGCAACTCATCTAAACTCGTTTTTCTAATAAATCTACCAAAAGCAGTTATTCTCGGATCTTCTTCAGGCTCTAATTTATAACTGCTATTTACATACTTTTCATATAATTTAATATCTTTTCTCAATACTTCTTCTGCGTTAGTAACCATTGAACGAAATTTATAGATATAAAAAACATTTCCTTTTTGCCCAATTCGCTCTTGTTTAAAAAACATTGGGCCTCTATTACTACCCACTGTATAAAAGAAAGATAAGGGAAGAATAACTATTAATAATACTATTAATCCTACTATAGAACCGATAATATCAAGTGCACGCTTTGCTAAAATATACCAAATAGTAATATTGGCTAGTTCACTTTTTGGTTCTGAAGCGCTAAATATAATTCCAGATTCTTCTGTTCTCAAATTTCTGCCCCCTATGCTAATTCTTTAGAGAATTCTTTTTTTAGTTCTTCAATAAAATTCAATAAATCATCTTTAATGACTGGGTCTTGTAAAGCAAATTCAATTGTTGTTTTTACAAATCCTAGCATCTCACCAACGTCATAACGCTTTCCTTCAAAATCATAAGCAAAAACATTTTGTACTTCATTTAATTTTTGTATTGCGTCTGTTAATTGTATTTCTCCTCCTGCTCCCGTTTCTTGTTTGGCTAGAAGACCGAATATCTCAGGTGTCAAAATATACCGCCCCATAATAGCTAAATTGGAAGGGGCAGTTCCTTGTATAGGTTTTTCCACAAACTTATTTACTGAATATAATCTGCCATTTGACGAATTCGGTTCAATGATTCCGTATCGGTGAGTATCCTCAAATGGAACTGTTTGAACACCTATTACCGAGCTTTGTGTGCTTTCAAATTGTTCGATCAATTGCTTTAATCCAGGTTTTTCAGCTTGAACAATATCGTCTCCCAATAAAATAGCAAATGGCTCGTTGCCAATAAATTTTCTCGCGCTCCATACGGCATGCCCTAGCCCTTTGGGTTCTTTTTGACGAATATAATGGATTTCTACTTTTGATGTTTTTTGTACTTTTTCCAATAATTCTATTTTGCCTTTTTCAAGCAAATTCGCTTCAAGTTCAAAATTATTATCAAAGTGATCTTCAATCGCTCTTTTTCCTTTGCCAGTCACAATTATTATATCTTCAATTCCAGAAGCGACAGCTTCCTCGATTATGTATTGTATTGTAGGTTTATCTAGGATGGGTAACATTTCTTTGGGCATTGCTTTAGTGGCGGGCAAGAATCTCGTCCCTAATCCGGCAGCGGGTATTATTGCCTTGGTTACTTTTTTCATTAATTGATGGCCTCCAATGGTAGTTTATTTTTTAAATTTGTATATCAGTCAGTGCAGTAAGTATTACATAGATGACTCGCTTTATTTCAGTAAAAAAGTATTGAAAATACTAATAAAAACTATGAGTATACACCTTATTTCAATTAATACTTTATACTCTATTAATGGAAATACGTTGCTAATTTTAACATGTATTCCCGATTAAAGATAGAGTATAAATGTAAAATTAATACTATAATATTATTTTTTAAGCAAAGATATTCCACCACTTGCCCTTCTCTATGTCTTGTGGCTCAAGAACATATAAATCTTGATCTAGTAATATCCGGTCATTATTCTCTAATAGTATGTCAACCATAATGTGCCGTTTCTTTCTTTCAAGGACATCAAGCCCTGCATTAAAGTGAAATGGACGTACATCCTCACTGTGTACATCTGACCCATATATGTGAATTAGATTTGCATCGATAAGCTGAAGTGCCGTCTTTTGAATGCTTTTACCAAAACTGCCAGACAATGATCCGGCTGTTACTTGTGCCATTGCACCGTGGACCAGCAATTTTTTTAAGCGTTCAGGCTTTTGAATAATTCCTTGGTTGCGTTCTGCATGGGCAATAATTGGAATGTAACCTGAAGTGATCAATTGCTGAATGACTGGCACTGTATAAACAGGGATTCCGTTTGACGGAAGCTCGAGTAGAACATAGCGTGATTCCGCCAAAGTCAAGGCCTCGCCATTTGTGAGCCACTCTGGGAGCTTGTCCGATAAGCGACATTCCTGTCCGCTGTAGATTTCTAGCGGCAATTGCGCTTCTTTCACATAATCCTTCACTATTTTCAACTGTATTTGAAGTGCAGCTACATCAGTCTTGAAGTTAGGGTGATGTCCGTGTGGAGTAGCAATGATTCCAGTCAACTGCTCTTTGACAGCCATATCCAATAGCCGCTTCGTATGTTCCATTGTGGCTGGGCCATCGTCCAGCGCCGGTAAGATATGTGCATGCGTATCAATCATTCGTGGTTCCCCCTATTATTAAACACTCATTTTCAGATCCAAGTATTTTTTTTTGTATTAAAGGAGTCTTATGTAAACTATTGTTTGCTAAATGAATGCCCAATAATACATTTTGAAAAAATTGGGTATCGGAATTAAAAGAAAAAGTAAAAGGGGATAGCCCCTTTTACTCAGCCGTGCCGTAGTATTGGTAATAATGGCTATCTTTTGCTAGCTCAAAATTGTTTAATACGGCGCCGATCAACTTGCTGTTAGATGCTTCAATGGCTTCTTTTGCTTTAGCTGCCATTTCTTTGTCTGTGCTGCCAGAGTTAATGACTATAATCGCACCGTCACACTTGTTCGCCAACACCTGTCCGTCAGTTACTGACAGAACAGGCGGAGCATCGAAGATCACAACATCATATCGTTTTTTCAAATCCGCAATGAGCATCCCCATTGCGTTAGATGCCAATAGTTCTGCAGGGTTTGGCGGAATCGGCCCGCATGTCATCAAATCTAAGCGCTCAATCTTTGTTGGACGGATTGCATCTTCAACAGTTGTTTGACGCGTTAGAACATTGGATAAACCAATGGTGTTTGGCATATGGAATGTATAATGAGTTGTTGGCTTTCGCATGTCGCCATCGACAAGCAAGACATTTTTTCCTTCTTGTGCGAATACCGTTGCTAAGTTCGCTGACGTTGTGGACTTTCCTTCGCCCGGTGCAGCAGATGTGATCACGATTGAGCGAAGCTCTTGATCTGGCGAAGCAAAGTTGACATTGGTCCGCAAGGTACGAAATTGTTCAGAGACGATTGAGCGAGGAGTCGTATGCGTAATGACTTTACGCGCGGTTTCCTGCAGCTGTTTCTTCTTGGCCATTTAAATTCCCTCGCTTTCTTCTATTAGTAGTTGGAGCTGACTGCATTTTTGCTTCTTCTTTGATTGGTGAGATCACACCTAGTAACGGGACACCTAGAATGTCTTCAATGTCTTGTTCTGTTTTCATTGAGGTATCGAGGTATTCACGCAAGAATGCAATACCCACTCCTAACATCAATCCGACTACTGCGGCAATCGCCATATTCAAAATAGGATTCGGTTCGACTGGGCTTGGATTTTCTTTCAGAACTGCCGGTGATAAAATTGATACGTTATCTACGTTCATCAACTCACGAACATCACTTTCAAAAACTTCTGCTGTTGTATTGGCGATTTCAACCGCTTGGGCTGGATCTTCATCACGTATTATGACGTTCACAACTTGTGAGTTTTCGGCAGTATTAACTGTAATTTTCTCAGTTAATTCCTCCGCACTTAAATCCAAGTTCATTTGTTCAATGACTTGATCAAGGATGGCCGGACTTTTAATAATCACAGAATATGTGTTAATGAGCTGAAGATCGGTTTGAATATTTTGGTTGGTTAGTTGTGATGCTTCAGTTTGCTCTTGGTTGACGAGGATTTGTGTTGAGTTTTCGTAAATCGGCGTCAAGAACAAGAATGAAACTGCTCCAGCAATAGTGATCGCAAGAATCGTCGTTAGGGTAATAATCCCTAGGTTCTTCTTTAATGTTTTGAATAAGTCTTGTAAGCTAATAGTCTCTTCCATGTAGTGAATGGCTCCTTCTATTTCAATTTAATTAGGGACAAATTTAAACAACATAAGACAGTATATCACAGGAATATATCATTTGGACTTCCAAATTTAAAAAGATTTATAGGAACAAGGGTGGATTTATGCTATCTTTAATTTATATAAATGGCTATTTTTGAAAGGAGTAAAATATGAAACTGTATAAATTAGGAGGGGGCATTGCAGTCCTTGCCTGCCTAGGAATCCTTGTCTATTCTTACTTATCTTGGCAGGATAAACTTCAAGGAGCAGGCACACCGGGACAGGTTGCAAGCACTACAACTGAAACCCCCAATACTAAAACTGAAACTACCCAAACTAGGTCAACTAGTGACAATGCTGTGAACATCAACTTGATCGCTAATATGGATGAATCGGTTGAAGAACTTTTTCTCCAAAAGAATTCAGACGGCGAATCACTCCAGTTGTTAATCGCTGGGTCTCAGGCACTTGAATCGGGGGAACCTGGTTATGCGGACCGATTGAAAACGTCTTTAGAAGAAGCCTATAGCAGTTCGATCGAAGTAACGATCGAATCTATAAACGGAACTTCTGAGGCCCTTCAATACGTCGACCTTACTGAAGGCTACGACTTGGTATTGCTTGAGCCGCTTACTTTGATGAATAATGACCGCCTTTCTATTGAAGAAGAACGTGAAGATGTCCAGGAGTTCACGACGCGTCTAAAGCAAGAAAATCCAGACGCCCTTGTCATTCTCCATGCCCCACAGCCGATCTTCGGTGCCGGCTATTACCGCGCGCAAGTTCAGGCTCTCGAGGAATTTGCCAATTTGTATGGCTACCCGTATATTGAACATTGGGATGCATGGCCGGACACAGATGATATTGCTTTAAAGGAACATTTGACTGAAGATGCCGTCCCAAATAGCAAGGGCGCTGAAACTTGGGCAACCGAATTAAGCAATTACTTTATCGCGAACTAACGGAGGATAAACATGAAAAAGAAACGCAAATGGCCCAAGTACTTATTGATTGGCTTTTTACTATTGTTACTCGTCGGGGGCGTTTACGCCTATAATGTCTACTCGAATTTCTCGACGACACTTGACACTATCCATGAGCCTGTCGACCGCAAGACCCCATCCGTCAAACGGACAGACATCGTCGAATTTGATGAGCAAGATCCGTTTTCGGTGCTGCTGCTCGGTGTCGATGAACGAGAAGACGACCGTGGCCGATCCGATACAATGGTCGTCATGACGATCAACCCGGCAACAGAATCAACGAAGATGGTCTCAATTCCACGTGACACCTACACTGAAATCATTGGACGCGGCACAACAGACAAGATTAACCACGCTTATGCGTTCGGCGGCATTGAAATGTCGATGGATACGACCGAAAACTTGCTTGATATTCCAATTGACTATGTGGTTCAAGTCAATATGGAAGGGTTTGAAGATATCGTCGATGCAGTCGATGGTGTCACCGTGAACAACTCCCTTGCATTCGATGGATTCCAGGAAGGCGAAATCGATTTGAACGGCGAAGAAGCACTGGATTTTGTCCGCATGCGTTATGAAGATCCACGCGGTGACTTTGGCCGCCAAGATCGCCAAAAACAAGTGATCCAAGGAGTTATGAAAAAAGGCGTATCCATTAACAGTCTCTGGAACTACAAAGACATTTTTGACGCCCTTGGACAAAACGTCCGCACCAATATGACCTTCGATGACATGGTCGACGTTCAACGCAATTATCAGGATGCTGTCATGAACGTTGACCAAATGATCGTCGAAGACGGTTACGGCGAAACCATCAATGGTATTTGGTATTATATTATGGACGATGCAGAACTCGCAGAAATCCAATCGACGTTGAAAGAGCATTTGGAATTGGACGAAGCAACCGAATAATAATAGAAACAGCTGCACCTATGCCTTTTTCTAAGGCGGGTGCAGCTGTTTTTTATGCAGTAGAATTTTTTTGAACTCGAAAGAACTGAAGTTTCAGCTTAAGTATCAACTTTAATAATAAGACAAGAAGTAAATTTTTCTACTCTGCTTCAGCTTAACTGTGAGAGGACTGATTATTTTAGTGCGGCAAGTTAGCAACTGTCTCAACTTTATTGAATTTTATTATTTACTAAAACAAGAAATTCATTCATCACCGCATCGATTTCAAATTGACGTGCTTTTAGTTTGCAGCGCTCCGCTGTTTTGCGGTAAGCATTTTCCGACACCAGCAGATTCTTTACCAACTCGCCGATTTCATACGTTTCTGGCGCTTCCCAGTAAGATTCACCCACTTCATAAGGCGGCAAGTCGTGAAAATACCCTTCAGACAAGGCTTCTGCGTCATTCGCGCGGGATGTGATTCCCGGAACGCCCGAGCTGCAGGCTTGGATCATCATGGCACCGGAGCCGATAAAACAAAAGCAGTCTTTGACTACGTCTTCCATCCAGCCGCCTTTTGGCATCGAATGAAGAAAGATATGGTCTTTCGCTTCGGATTCACTGATGCTTTTCCGCAAGCGCGCTTCGTCCGGCCCATCCCCGTATATATGGTAAGTGAACTCCGGATCAATTTGGATAAGCTCTTCCATCAATTCAATGACTTGTGCGTAATGGGTCGTGAAAGCTTGAATCGCCCCGACCGAGACGATGCGCCTCGAGTGTGGGCTGCCGTAATCAACTTCATGTCCCGCTTGTTCAATCGGCGGCGGCATGAATTGTTCCGGCACTTTTGCCTCGAGCGCACGGGCTGTATAGCGCCGGACGGTCGGGTTCATGAACACCAATTTCTGATGAAAGTCTTTGTCGATTGTTTTCAAGGCACGAATGACTTTTTTATTGCGTTCGAGCTTATACAGTTCTGGCTGGTAGACACCCGATAAACGCACATGCGCGGGCAAAGCATACGACAACAGCAAACTGGACGGGCTGAACGAATAGGCCAAATCGTATTTCTCGGAACGCACGAGCTGATGAAACACCGATAAGGCGAGCGGCGGTTCTTTGCCATTGTCGCGGACGATGACTTTGAGCCCGTCGATTTGTTGGAGATGCTTCAAGAGAGGGCCTCCGCTGCTATAGAGATAAACACAAACTTGATAGCCGTTATCTGCAAGCCAGCGCGCCATGCGGACGATCAATGCCTCGACGCCGCCTGCTTTCATATGCTTATGGACGAGGGCGATTTTTTGGACTTTCCCGTTCGCCCTTAGAGAGCTTTCCTTATCAACTGCTTCATATGGAATCATGGGACACCTCTTGGCAACTGTCGTTTGGATGATGCATCAGACCACTTCCCATAGCCGCTTTTTCGAAAGCATCCATTCGATCGTTTCGCGGATGCCTTGGTCAAAACCGGTCTCAGGAGCGAACTCGAGCTGTTGTTTCAATTTATCTGCAGAAACTGCAAATCGATGAGGTGCCTTGGCCCCGCCTGCCGGTTCCACAAAACGGATGCGATTTTGATAGCTTTCATTTCCCGGGAAATGACGGTCGAGCGATTCGCAGATTTGTTCCACAATCTCGAGCGTCTTGAGCGGTGCATTGCCTCCAGCGAGATAGGTCTCGCCAGCGTCTCCTAGATGGAAGACGGTATCGGCAGCACGCCAAAAGTCATCAATATAAAGCCAGTCGTGGACATCTTCCCCTCCTGAATAAACGGGAATGGTGCTATCGGACAAGGCTTTTTGCAAAATGATTGGAATGAGCTTGTCGTCTTGCTGATGCGGGCCGAAGACATTCGTCGCCTGCAAGATGACCGTATCCATCCCGTAGCTTTCGTGGAATCCGCTGACCATCAAATCCGAACTCGCCTTGCTTGCAGCATACGGGCTGATCGGGTCGTATTTATACGTTTCGTCCGCAAAACCGTCTGCTCTCGGCCCGTATACCTGATCCGTTGAAATATGCATAAATCGAGAGTCTCTGTATGCCGCTTTCGGTTCAAATGGGCCGTCCATCCACTGCTTGCGGGCGGCATCGAGCACATGGAACGTGCCGAGCACATTGGTTTCTGCAAAGATGCCTGGATTGCGCATCGATTCGCCGACATGCGTTTTTGCCGCAAAATGGACGACTTCGCTGATTTCGTAATGCTCAAATACTTGTTCGACCGCATCTCTATTGCGGATATCGATTTGGTGGAACGCATAGCGTTTGCACGCAGCTAACGGCCGCAATAATTCAGGAACGTTCTCCACTTCATGGTCAATCGCCACTACTTGGTAGGCTGGGTATTTAACCAATAATTCGTGGATAAAGCGCGATCCTAAAAAGCCGTTTCCTCCCGTCACTAATATCGTTCTCATATTTGATCGCTCTCCCTTTCCGTTCGCTTGGAATGTCGAAACGATTCCCATCCTGCCCCTACCTCTTCCGCCGTTTTCTCTACTGTATCGGCTAGAAGTTAAATCCAAGTTAAAACTCGCATTTAAAATAGTGGTTTAATTATACATAATCATTAGGTATTATGGAATAGATTTGGTAAATTAAATTAGACTTTAGTTTTAACTATTGTAAGATATTATCCATTTTCATATTAATTTCAAAACAACTTAGCAGTTAATGTGTTCCTGAAGGCATTATTGCTATTTAAAAACTGTTCTCGTATAAGAATTTAGATAAAAAGAATTAAAGATATGGTTATTTTCGTTAGCAGAACGAGCGTTATTTTAGAAGAAAGCCAGACTGGGTATGGTATGGGGAGGCAAAAGAAAGGAGAGTTGGCGTATCGAATTATCGATTATTATGTATATCCTTTTAATAGGCGGCGCGCTCATTACGGGGGCATTGGCTGCGATTGTATTTATGGGCGTTTATCGTAAGTACAAACGCGTCGGCTCCCTGGTAGGTATCATGCTGCTTCTGTGGATTGTTTATCAGATGGTGACGCTGTCGAACATTTCCGGTCCACTTACTGCGATTGTATTTGTGATTTATCTCTTTTTCGGGATTGCGGCGTATTGGAGGTTAAGAAGTGAAGGAGTTATTTCTAAGAAATAGATTGCTTAGTGATTACTGATTACCTATACTGCGAGATAAATCCGAAGGATCCGATTTGGAGTATGTGGATGCGGAGCCGCAGTGTCCGCTTTGGGTTGAGCTCTCGCAATAAGCCAATAAGATCACTTGTCTTATTGCTTCGCTTCACCCTCGGCGCGGAACTGCTTGGAGATTTCGTTGCGATATGATAGTGACATGCAATGGGGTTTGTAGTTTTCACACGCCTGTCTCTACGCTTATTTGCTTGGTTGATGCGCTAAAGTCGCTTTCTTCCCCTGCACTTTATGACACCGTACTGCCCTATATTAATAGAGATGCAGCGAAAGGCGGGGACGCTGGAGGGATTAGGACGAGCTGAAGACCCTGCACTGAGCGCAAGCGAGGGAAGCGGCTGAAGCCGGACCCCTCAGCAAGCTTCCGCCTGCAGCGGAAGCTCCCCGCTGCTGCTTCCTATAGAAACCAAAAAAACAGACCCGAGAAAAAATCTCGGGTCTGTTTTGCGTTTACTGGATCGTGTAGCCGTATTTCGCGAAGCCGTTTTGTGTGACTTCGATATACTGGATGGCTGGCTCGCATTCTGCCAGGCTTTTTGCTGAGTTTGAGGTTTCGAACACAAGGTTCGGGTTGCCTGCTACGGGCGCAAATTGCCAGTTGCCATCCGCCGATGGATCGATTGTGCCGACTTCTAAAATATAGTCTTGGATTGCTTGACGGTTCTCGTAAGCAAAGTCGATCGATTCAGTCCCATTGCGGACACCTGGGAAGTTTCCGCTCGCCCGGTAATTGTTCGTCACAACGAGGAATTCCTGGTTCGGGTCTATCGCTGTTCCTTCGTATTGAAGATTCTCGATGCGTTCGGCGCCTTCATTAACAACTGCGCCTTCTCCGTCGTATTTCGCCGGCTCCGTGATATCGATATCGTATGTGACGCCGTCGATGACATCGAAGTTATACGTACGGTAGTTGTCATTGATGAATGTTTGTTCGCCCGTTGCGGTCGGGTCGATTTGCTTGAACTGGCCAGCCGACATTTCGAGCCATTCTTTGAGGTCTGCGCCGGTTAATTTCAGAACGAAGACAGTGTTGTCATAGACATAAAGGTCCGCGACGTTTTTGATAGCGATTTCGCCGGTTTCGATATTAGTGTAATAATCGCCGCCGTTGCGCCCGCCTGCTTTAAACGGCGCTGCTGCGGATAGTAATGGAAGATCTGCGTTTTCCGTTCCAGCGAGTTGCTGCTCGGCGTACCAAAGTTGTGCATTGTTGACGATCTGCACGGATGGGTCATCTTGCACGAGTGAGAAATAGCTATTGATCGGTGCTGTTGTTTCGCCGACAGGGCTGCGGATGTATTCCACTGTGCCTTCGTGCGTTTCTTTTACCGCTTCGATCACTTGCTCTGCCACTTCATCAGTCGTGGAATCAATGGCGCGCAGTTCCGCTTCCCCGTTCGTGATGCGCCATTTCTTGCCACGCGGCTCCAGCGTCAAATCGATGACGCCGAGATGGCTGCCAAATTTACCAGGCATGACGACAGGGACGCCGTTGATCGTGCCTTTTTCCTGATCAACATTTTCGAGCTCGCTGAACGATCCCGGGAACACGTCGTGGTTATGGCCTGTGATGATCGCATCCACGCCTTCCACTTCGGTCAATTGATACGTGATGTCATCTTCTTTATCGGTATGGGTTTCATCGCCCATTCCGGAGTGGGAAAGAACGACCACGACATCCGCTCCCGCTTTCTTCACTTCTGGAATGAATTTCTCCACGGTGTCGGCTGCATCTTCTGCGATGACTTCCCCTTCAAGATGCGCGCGGTCCCAGCCCATGATGCCAGGCGCTACAACGCCGATGACGCCGACTTGGATTGTGTGCTTTTTGCCTTTGCGGTCCTTGACTTCTTTATCCATGATTGCGTACGGCGTGTAACGGTTCTTGCCCGTTTCTGCATCGTACACATTGGCGTTCAATACTGGGAACGATGCTTCTTCCAATGCGTTATCGAGATAATCGAGGCCGAAGTTGAACTCGTGGTTGCCGAGTGTCGATGCATCGAAATCAAGCGATTCAAGCGCAGCATATGCCGGGTGCAACTCGTCGTCTTCGAGCGGGTCGACGTTGACTTTATATCCGCCGAACGGAGTGCCTTGGATCAAGTCGCCGTTATCGAACAACAAACTGTTCGGGTTTTCTTCGCGTGCATCTTCAATCAAAACGCCGGTTTTCGCAAGCGATAATGAATTGGATTTAGCGTCACGGTAATAATCGTAGTTGACGAAATTTGTATGTAAATCTGAGGTGCCGAGAATCTGCAGTTCCACTTCTTTCGGCTTGCCGCCGTTCTTTTTCCATTTGTCCATGCGTTCTTTGTAGCTTTGCCCATTGCCTTTCACGGTTTTTGGCGCTTTGTCTTTCACCACTTCGTGATAATCCCCCGCAGCAATCGCCGGAGCTCCTGCCGTTAAACTGCCAAGCGCCAACACCGAAGCGGCGAGCGTCAAGGATAGTTTCTTGCTCATCTGTCCATCTCCTCTTAGTTCATAATGGTCAAGCTTGTTCATTATACTACTTCGGATTTCGGAATAGAATGCGTTTACACAAAATTGCATCAATTGTAACAAGATTTACTTTTTGGATAAGTTTTGAAAGGACCTTGGAGGATAAATAGTCATCCTGAAGTTATAGCTAAATGATTAGTTGTGTGAGATGGGATGGCTTCGGCTTTTATCGATAGTTGAGAGAGATATATGAGAGGGGTTCTATTTTGGGCGTCTCTTGAGAGAGCCGCAGTGTCCGCTTGGGGTTGAGCTTTCGCAATAAGCCAAAAAGAACACTTGTCTTATTGCTTCGCTTCACCCTTGGCGCGGAACTGCTTTTATATATCACTGATTGCAGAGAGATAGATCGGATTTGTTCCATAGTTGCATCCGCTGCATAGATCGCTTATTTCTGGGGCTTATCCCATATTGCTAGATACATGAGAGGAATTCGATTTGAGGTGTCTGTTTGAGAAGCCGCAGTGTCCGCTTGGGTTGAGCTTTCACAATAAGCCGGGAAGAACGTCCGTCTTATTGTTTCGCTTCACCCTTGGCGCGGAACTGCTTTTATATATCACTGATTGTAGAGAAATAGATTGGATTTGTTTCATAGTTGCATCCGTTGCATAGTTCGCTTATTTCTGGGGCTTATCCCATATTGATAGATACATGAGAGGAATTCGATTTGGGGTGTCTGTTTGAGAAGCCGCAGTGTCCGCTTGGGGTTGAGCTTTCGCAATAAGCCAAAAAGAACACTTGTCTTATTGCTTCGCTTCACCCTTGGCGCGGAACTGCTTGAAGATATCGTTGGATATAGCGAGACCGACTAGATTTGTTCGGTATTTTGCATCCGCTGTTAGATGCAGCTTAGTATTCGGGGAACTTCGATCCATAAAAAAAGAGCAGTCGTTGTGACTGCCCCTTTTGTTAAGGCACTCAAGTGCTTGCCGGTCAAATAAGGCATTATGAGCAACTTTTGACACTTCATCTAGTGTGTTAAAGCCGATTTTCAGCTTCTTTGTATACTTTCTTCTTATCCCGTTTGCCTATGATGACAAT
Source organism: Planococcus sp. MSAK28401 (assembly GCF_018283455.1). Lineage (NCBI taxonomy): Bacteria > Bacillati > Bacillota > Bacilli > Caryophanales > Caryophanaceae > Planococcus > Planococcus alpniumensis. The sequence goes on from NZ_JAAMTH010000001.1 coordinate 2,578,032, forward strand.
TTCAATCAATTGCATTTCGCCATTTACTTCCCTAAAAATCAAACGAAGGCCTTTTTGATTATTCTTCAATTTATTGCAGCCCGCTAAGTTTCCATGTAATGCTTCGCCCGCTTGCATACCTCGCAATCGAATGCGATCGAGGGCTTTGTTGACGAACACTTTTTGATCCCCGTCCAGCGATTTGTAATCATTTGCGGAGTGCTCTGTCCATTGAAGTTTGTACAAAGTTATTCCCACCCGTCATTTTCATCAATAACAGGCATTTCTTCGGCAATGGCGCCACGAACTTCCAGATCCGTCAATGTCTTCACGTTTTCTTTCAATAAGCGCTCAGCTGCTTCCATTTCAATAATCCGCTCGTACAGCACCGATACTTCTTCATTAAGGCCATTGTATTGTTCTTTCGTCAACATAACACCCGCAATTTCTCCTCGGTTAAATACATACACACCGGCATTTGATTCTTTCGCTTCCCGGAACACGTCAGTAGGAGACCGTTTCACATCACTGATTGAAACGGTTTTATTCTGGATGGTTTTTAAAGCCATGTTTATCCGCCCCTTCGCTTTTACTATATCTTATTATATTATTTTTAAAAGTTTTTTAAAAGTTTTTTATCTTGTTGTTTAATTGTTTCATTTTAACGAGTTGCCGGACCCCCTTCTCCCTCCTGCGAGAGAACTTCAACGTAGATTCTATCAGCACTCCCCTATTTGACACCCACAACCACAGGGTCTCATCCTTGCCATTCAGCAATAAGGATTCACCGCAAAGACGACCAGTGCCATAACCACCATGTCTATACGAATTTTCATTTTTTAGCCCAAAACAAAAAGCCCTGCAAACTGCAGAGCTCAATCACCTTTATGCACCCTATTGAAGAATCTTTTTCAACTCTTGCGTCTGTTCTGCTGTCAGCCTGAAAAATTCCTGGTTTTCTTTGTGGGACAGGACGTTGCGTTCATTGGACATAACAGCCCGGCCATTGTCGCGGTACCAGACAAAACGGCGTACTTCTTGAACTCCGTCGTCTGGGCGGTCGATGGTGAAGACAGCTTGTGGTTCGATCGACAATCGGTCAAGCGACTCAAGCTCTTTCTCGTTTTGTAGAATTGTTTTGAGTGACACAACGGAAGCACGGTCCTTAATGTCTTTTTGGAAATGGACACCTTCTGTCATGCCATCCGTAAACGGCACTCCGACCCGAATGACTTCGTTGTGTGTACATGCCGAAAGCATAATCGCCATTGCTATCATAATTCCTAGCCAAATTGACTTTTTGATGCTATCACCCCTTTATACCCATGAACCAGCCTTAATTTACAATTAAATACAGCTTATCATGATATCTCATCTAATACGAGTTATTCTAATAAATTCATCAAATTTTTAACCAATAAGTCTCCCTCTACACTGCAACATTAATCAGCGGTCCATCGTGTATAGAGTTATATAGGCATAAGTGCTTGTCCTTCTCTCAGCAGCCTATGGCACTAGCCGTCTCACTACCGGCGTCTTCTGCATCAGGCGGATGATGATATACGACAGGATGAAGATGACGATCCACGATAAAGGCACACCGATTCCCACATTAAGGGTCGTTTCGTTGAAATTAACCAATCGGTTCAAATAGGTCTGAATCAGCGGGTGGATAATGTATACGCCAAACGTTGCCGTGCTGATGCGCGTAATGAGCAGCGTCGATTTCAAGTTTTTGCCGAGCTGCTGGAACGCTACGAAAACGAATAACGAAACAAAGATAGCGTGCGGGTAATAATGCTCGTAGTAAAAGTCATCGAAATCGCCGGCTTCACGCCCGGCATTGGCCGAGACCGTACCGTATAGCGTAACCGCGTAGCCAATAATTGCGAGGACCCCGAGCGTCGGAAGCCAGCGCTTTGGCAGCGGGTACATCACGAGATAGGCGCCGAGTAAGAAATAACCGATATACGGCGCGAACAATTCTCCAGCGAAAGCGACTTCATACCCTGTCACGCGCGTGAAGATTGGTGCCGCAGCCGAGAACAAAAACCAGAACGCGAAGAAATAATGGAACATTGTCTTGTCCATATGCTTAACGAGGATGCGCAGAAACGGCGCCATCAAATATAGCCCCGTAATGATGTAGAGAAACCAAAGATGGAAGTAAATATCGTCCGAGAGGAAAGCGCCGAGCATTTGACTGGGTGTGTATTCCTCTCCGAGTTGAAAAATATTATAAGCCAAGTAAACGGCGCTCCAGAACACGAGCGGCAACAAGACTTTGCCGAGCCGCTTGCGAAGAAATTCGCCGATTGGTTCTTTGCTGTCGCGCGTGAGGAGCAATGCGCCGCTCAGCATGAAGAAAATCGGCACGCACCAGCGAAGTGCGCTGTCGATCGCGTTTGCGTAATGCCATTCCCAATCGCCTGTTGTGTAATTATTGATGATTTTCGATGCGACGTGGACGCCGACGACCGTAATGATCGCGAACACCCGCATCCAGTCCATATAGCCGTATCTCCGTGCCATTGGGTTGACCTCTTTTCACTATGGTTCCTCGCTTATTTTACCCGAGCCACCTCTGTAATTACCACGACAAACGCATTACACTTCCATGACAAGTCATAACAAGCGGCACAATTTATCGAGTTCAGCGCTTTGCGTTTCAATCATCCGCTGCCCGACCCGTCGAAGCCGTGCGAGGTTTTCAGGCGTAACGCGGTCGAGCTGTTCAATGCCCGAATCGTCTGCGGGCAGTTTTTCCTGGAAGCGAAAATAACGCTGATCAATTCCTTCATCTTTCAACAGGTGGCGCAGCTGATGGTCGACCGAGTCGGAACTGCCGTCCATCATGACTTTCAACAACGAACGTGCCCAGCCGTAATGGAACCATGCGCGCCAACCGGTCACTTCCACTTCGCGCTGCGCTTCCCCGGTACCGAGCGACACGAGCAGAAAATCTTCTTCTTCGCCTCCGTAGAGTTCGAGTCCTTCGGTGTAAGCGCTTAGCCCTGGGTCATTGGCGAACACGCCACCGTCGATGAACGCGGCTTTCGGATACTCCGGAATCTTCGCCGGCGCGAAATAACTCGGCGCAGCAGTAGCTGCCCGAATGATGTGGCGAATCTCACTGTCGGGCTGGCGTTTATTCAAATTGATGACGGTGCTTTTGAAAAAATGGGCATGCCGGCCGTGGATATCATAGCTCGGGATGACGGCTGGCTGGAGCAAGTCGGATAATTTCAATTGCTTGAAGTAATGCTTGAGGACTTTTTCAAATTCTTGATGGCTGTACTGAGTATGAAGAAAACGGCCGACAACACCGAACGAACGGTGAAGGAAGGATTTCCGGAACATGCGCTCAGCTTCTGTTTCGTATAATTTGAGGATGTCATTTGCTGTGTAGCGCGGCTTTTTGCCGTCCGGCACCAAGAGGCCGAGTGCCAGGATCGCGCCGGTTGAAGTGCCTACGAAGATATCGAATTGTTCGGAGACGGGTTTCCCTGTCCGCCGCTCCAGTTCACACAGCATCATCGCCGGCAAAATCCCCCGTATGCCTCCCCCATCGATCGATAGAATCTTCTTCATAGGTACAGCCTCCTTCTATAGAGATATGTTTCGTTTCTTCTATTAGTTAATGAATGAATGAGTGAACTCTAGGATAGATGAATTGAGAATGTTGGATATGGAATCCGGTAATGCAGCGCTTGGCGCTTTGGGCATGGCTTTCGTGATGAGCCCGGAAAACCACCGGTCTCATCGCTTCGCCTAGCCCTTGGACGCGCCGGCGCTTGGGTCAGTTCATTGTGAAGTGGGTGGATCGCTTGGATTTCATTGTTTCTAGTTTGGGTGGCACACAGAATGCGAGACTGCTCCCAGCGCTTCACGCTGAGTCGCGGTGAGTTGATTGAAAATGTAACGATTCACTTGAATAGATTGTGTTGTTTTTCTGGCTGGTTATTTCGCTTGGCGCTTTGGGCATGGCTTTATTGATGAGCCCGGAAAACCACCGGTCTCATCACTTCGCCTAGCCCTTGGACGCGCCGGCGCTTAGGTCAGTTCATTGTGAAATGGGTGGATCGATTTGATTTCATTATCTTTTATTTGTGGTGAAACGAAGAATGTGAGACTGCTCCCAGCGCTTCACGCTGAGTCGCGGTAACTTTTATTAGCGGTGAAGTGAAGTTTTAGATTCAAGTTGCGATTCGTAAAATCTACTTTCTTCTATATAAGCAAGCACAAGCTCAAATTCACAAAATAGTATCTGCGATCAATGCCTACACATCAATGAAATATGCCATCTACTTATTCATCTAAAACTAGAGATGGAGTGGAAATCGGCGACTCCGGGAGGATCAGCGAGACAATTGAGACCCTGCATGAGCGCAGCGACGAAGCGGCTCAATGCGAGCCCTCCGGAAAGCGTCCGATTGCAGCGCAATCTCTTCCCCACTCAACTACTCCTATTAATCCCCGTATACCCCTAACCCACAAAAATAAAGCAATGAATGGATTGTTACAGTTATGTAACAAAGCTTTATTGCTATAGTTTTTGATTTTTCTAATAACTATATGATTATTTTAGCTGAAAAACTGCTGCGAAAGGGCTTGGTGTCCCGATATGGAAATTAAAGGCTCTAATATTTAGAATAATTTCTGCTCGCCCGTAATATTTTGTGAATTCAAACACGCAAAAATCACTCGTATTTCCCCTTTCACAAAGAAATAAACATCTACTTGTAAATATTACTACCTTTAAAACCCTTGATATACCTAGGTTTATGAGGCGTCATTCACTTGTAATATTGCTGTAACCTAATTGAAACTCCACAGACATTGTTTTTGTAGGAGGCAGTCTATATAGTAAGTGGCAGAGCAAATTAATGATAATCCTTATAGCCACATAACATAAATTTAAAAAATTAATCCTTCGGAGGTACTGACAATATGAAAAAAGCATTCTTTACACTACTAGCAGCAGGCGCATTGGTATTTTCTAGTTCAGCTACAGACGCACAAAATACAGCACAAGCACAACAGCCACAGACAGAAGTCGCACAGAAAGCATCTGAGCCAGCGATCGTTCAAGTTTCCAACAGCACATACAAATTCAAATACGCTACAAACGTCCGCAGAGATGCTGGCACAAGCCACGGTGTGATCCGAGTTGCTTCTAAAGGCGCAACTGCAACAGTTACTAAATCTGCTTCAATCGGAAGCGGCACATGGTTCAAAGTTCGCACAGGCGGAACTCACGGTTGGGTACATAGCTCACTCGTTACAAAATCATCAGGTTCTGGCGTTGTCCAGGCTTCTGCTAAAACAGCAAGCGTTTCTTCTTCAGCAGTTGTTTCTCAAGCACTAGCGCTTAAAGGCATCCCGTACCGTTTCGGCGGCACAACAAGAGCTGGGTTTGACTGCTCAGGATTTGTACAATACGCATTCAAACAAGCAGGCAAAAGCGTTTCACGCACAACGCTTTCTCAATATGCTCAGTCTTACAAAGTTTCAAGCCCACGCCCAGGAGACTTGGTCTTCTTCGCGAACACTTACCGCCCAGGTATCTCACACGTTGGGATCTACATCGGGAACAACCAGTTTGTACACTCTGGCGGTTCTAAAGCAGAAGTGAAAAGCTTGAACGGCCCTTACTGGGGAGCTAAATTCCACAGCTTCAGACGTTTCTAAGCTAAATATGTGATTCAGGGAGTATCCGAAATCTCGGGTGCTCTTTTTCTTTTGCCATTTTAAGGGCGAACTTCTTGTTTTGCACAAGATTTACTCTCTTCCTTCTATATAATAGTACGCACCTTTTCATTCACTCAAAATAAACCGAATTTAAAATTCAATTAATATTGAATTATAGATTCCATTCCTTTAGAATAAAGAAAATGCTTATAGGGGGTTTTGTAATGAAGATTATGGATGCTGCTTTACCGGAAGAGTCGATTCATCTAGCTGTCGAACAGTCGCCGGTGTGGGAATGGATTGTCGGAATTGCGGGCTATACGCACGGGCAATTGCGCCATACGTTTGAGATGGATGAGGAATGGAACGAGGATGCGGAAAGAATGCCTGCTTCTTTGCACGATTCCTTGGCGAAGATTCAAGAGACGAATTTATGGTATGGCCTGCTTTTACTACAAAATGAGTTTGGGGCTCGTTCTATTGATGAATTTGCTGAGCGGTTGACGGGTATGTCTGATGAGCAGTTTTATGATGTCCTGCTCCCTTACCATAGCCGGTCGGCGGAAGTGTTGCGCAAAGAGACGGCGCAGCGGCCAAACGATGATGCCTTATGGGTACAGTATGCGGATTTGTTTGAAGGGCACGCTTATCTTGGGGGCTATGTGCGCGAACTCCACAAACATTCGAAAGCCCAGCTCAGTGAATTGTTTTTCACGGTGTTGAACGGATGGCAGAATTGGATGGCCGAAAAATCGTTTATTGCGAAATGGCTACAGGCTCTTGTCTTTGAAGAAAAGCAGCATCGCGGGCTCGAGTCGGCGAAAGCCGCGAGCGAAATCAAGCGCGTGGCGGGTGCCGACTATGCGCCGGAGCCTTCCATTTGGTCGGTGAAACTGATTCCCCATGTGTCGTATCGGCCCTGGCTGCTGACGATTCGCACCGCTGATGTGAAGTTGTTTTTCTATCCGGTCAGCGAACAGCACCTGCTCGCCCCTGGAGTGCCGCCGAATGAATTGATCCAAGGGCATAAAGCGCTTGGCGATGAACTGCGTTTGCAGCTATTACATCACTTGCGACAAGGCCCCGCTTCCCTTCAAGAGCTCAGCGGCCAGTTCGCCATCTCCAAGACGACCTTGCATCACCAGCTGGCTTTATTGAAAGCGGCGAAATTCGTTCAAGTGGAGAAAGGCGTTTATTCAATCCGGTTGGATCAGCTCGAGGCGTTTTCCAGACAATTGACCCGTTATTTGGGCCTGGATGAGTGACAGGTTACTCACGTGCCTTCAAGTCGTTATGGGCCGGTGAAGTCATCTCGGAATTTGGTGGTGCGGCCGGCGCCATCGTCAACGGGTTGTTGCTATACGAATTGACCGGCTCGCGCGAATGGATGGGCGTTTTATGGCTCGTTTACTTCATCCCTTCCCTCTTGTTGCAGGGAGTCAGCGCACCGTTTTTGAATCACGTGCGAAAAGACCGGATGCTGCGGCGCATTCAATTGATCCGTGCGGGTGCCTATTTATTGCCGCTTGGCGGGTTTTTCATGGGCAACGAGGCAGGAGTCATTGCCGGTCTGATCGTTTTGCAAATCGTTCTCGGACTGCTTCAGCCGTAAGGAGCAGAAATGGCTACATGGATCATCTTCCAGCTGAAAATTTAGGTAAATTTTCATGACAACCGTTTCCATATAACTATTTTTATAATATTCAGTTTACTTTACAAAGAAATTTGGGTATTGTGTAGTTGTACTAGCCATCACTGAATTCAAATAAAGCGCATTGTTGATTTTGAACATCCATCCAATGATGAATAAAACGGTCGTATACACCAGACACCAGTGCTGGAGGTGGCGCCAAAAAGAATGTCCTATTCTTTTTGGCGCTTTTTTAATGGCCTGTTCATTGATGAAGCATACTTGAGAAGGAGGGATTTGAATGATGATCGAATACGAATCACGCCACCGGGAAACTGTATTGCGCTTGCTTTCCCATTTACCATCGGCCCGTAAAGGAGTTCCTACCCAACAAATATTGAGCACCTACGAAAGGCTGCCGGATCGCCGACTATATGTATGGATGGAAAATGAAAAAGTGATTGGAGTGATTGGCATCCACATACAAAAACAGACTTTCGCTGTCCATCACATCGCTGTTCATCCTTCCCTCCGCAATCAGGGAATCGGCAGTTCACTGATTCAAGCCGTTCAAGAAGAACATATTTCCCAGGCAATGTGCTCCACTCAAGAGACGAAGGATTTTCTGGACAGTTGCTGGCACAAGCAATCTCAATTTAGTTGATTTTCACTACGCAGTCCTAATCCTGGCAGAAAGGAAGAATGACATGGACACTTTAAGAGCAAGCGCAGTGGAACAGGTCAAATCCTACTTAGATGCTGAGGTGGAAATTACTGCAGGCCAGACATTCGTAAAAAAATCACGTGAAATGAAGATTTATCGAGAGCAGCAATGCTTTACATGCATCATCGAGCACGATATCTCGTTCGGGAAAGTGAATGCTGACGGTACGGCATTGAACCGTGCAGAGATTTTTCTATTGCCGGAAGAGTATCCTTCTTTCCTGTTTGCCTGGAAGAATTTCCGCATCCCTTTGCCTACCGATTATCGCCAATGGCAACAGGTCAATCCACATATCGTCAGCATGTGCATGGAGTCGGTCGAAGCGCCAGAAGATTTCGCAGCCCGCTTGTCCGCTGCCTTCAGTACCTTGAAGACATGATTTTTTCACTAAACGCAAGTAGGCTTTCATTGCCCGAGCGATACTTCAACACGGATTTGCATCCGGTTGAATTGATATAAAGCGACTCCCGGCTCAAGCACTTTATGCTTGTTCCGGGAGTCGCTGTTTTGTTGGCGTGAATTCAGTTTTTTTCATCCCAATTAGATATTGCGCTTATACCGAAGCGAGCGCTGGTTTTCGCCTTCGGGCATATCGTAAGCCGCTTCCTCGGATTGAAACACAAAGCCGCGTGCTTCGTAAAACGGAATCGCCATCCCATTGCCTTTTGCGACCGCTACCCATTGCGTTTGGGCACCATGGGCTAGCTGGTCTTGTGTGATTGCTTCCAGCAGTTTCGTGCCGATGCCTTGATATTTGCGGTCCGGATCCAAATAGAGAACATAGACTTCCGCTACGGTTTTATCGGTGAAGCCGCCACCGCCCGCTCCAATTACTTCTCCGTTTTCCACTGCTACAAACCAGCCGTTCCAGTCTTGGCTGGTATTGTGGATTTCACCCAAAATGCGTTGTTCGTTATAAAACTTCTCGATGACGCGTTCGATTTCGTGTTGCGGCAATAAGCCCGGGTAAGTGCTGCGGTTGCCGGCTGCGCACACTGAACGAATGCCCGTCGCGTCTTGTGCTAATGCTTTCCGGATGTCCATTATGTAATTGCCTCCTTATCTGCTGAACAAGTACGACAAGATCAACCCGGTGATAATACCGAGAGCAAAGAATAGAATGAGTTTCGGTGTTTTTTTCACGTGTCTCCTCCTCTTTTATACTTACTCTAATTAGTGTATCAAACTTACAGAGCTTGATTTGAGATTGTTCCATTTTTATGAAAAAATGGTATTTATCAAGTTACTTTATTAGCTTTGAGAATTGAATCAAACAAGGGGTGATTTATCTGAACCAGCTATTATTGTCCAAGAAATTCATCCCAGTTTATTTTATCGTTGGGTTTCTTTCTATCTTATTATTCCGGTTCTTGGAGTCTTCTTGGATTGAAGTGTTCCTTTTGACCTTTGCTTGCTTTCTAGTTGGAATCCTTTCTTTTATCGAAAATTTTATTGTTTCCCTTGGATTAAAACGCAGCTCCTAAATGGCTGTTTGTTATAAAAGGGTTTTCCGTGTCCCCATCGAATTATTAGGATGACAAGATTCATCACTTTATGCGGAGGTGGAAAATCAATGATTACAAAAATCGGGCAGGTCATGGTGTATGTGCGTGATCAGGACGCAGCAGTGACGTTTTGGACGGAGAAGATGGGTTTTACGGTCTTACATGACAAAGAAAACGAGGGCATGCGGTGGATCGAAATTGCGCCTCGGGAAGATGCGGAGACGAGCATCGTGCTGCACGACAAGAATTTACTCGAACAGATGGATACCGGTTTAAGTTTAGAGACGTCGTCGCTATTGTTTTACGCGAGTAATTTCGAACAGCTGCGCAACGAGTTGGCTGAAAAAGGCGTCACGGTCGGTGACATTGTCGCGATGCCGACGGGCCGGACCTTCAATTTTGCGGATGCAGAAGACAATTATTTCGCAGTGCTGGAGTCGAATTGAGCCATGAAAAAAGAGCTTGGAGAATTGCCTCCAAGCTCTTTTTTATAGGGTCTTATTTTAAGTTTTTGCGAATGTATGCAGCGATTTTGCGCAATTCTTTTGCGTGCGGACGGCCGAATGGGCTCGTTTGCTGCTGCTGGTACATGATTTTGCCTTCTTCATCGAGCAAGTAATACGCCGGCTCGCCGTGAATGCCGTGATCTTCATACGGTGAATCTTCTCCATGATAATAGACGCCGTATTGGTTCAGTATGTCTTGCTTCGCGTCACCCAAAATCGGGAACGTCAAGCCGTGCTTTTCTTTCATTTCATTGAGATCTTTTGGGTTGTCTGTAGAAATAGCCGTGAAATGGATGTCCTTGTCTTCGAAATACGACAAGCTGTCCTGAAGGTCCTGCAATTCCTCGTTGCACGCTGGGCACCATGATCCTCTGAAGAAAATGACGAAGCGCCAGCCTGGGCGTTCTGATAAGTCGTGTTGAAGCGTATAGTCTCCGCCTTCTGCGCGCGGCAATGTAAATGATGGGGCTAAATCCCCTAATTGTAGTCTATTCATGTAAATGCCTCCTCTTATATAAGTAGTTTACCCGGAATGATCAGCTTTAACCTTTTTATAGGATTTATTTCCATTTCAATAAGCCGTTTAAATCCTCAAAGACATAATCCGGCTCCAGGCCAAGCTGTTCGACCGGTGCCTCTTTGCGGTTGATCCAGGCAGTGCGGAAACCAAAATTCTTCGCACCCGAAATGTCCCAGCCGTTGGAAGACATGAACAGGATTTCGTCGCGCTCGATGTTCAACTGGTCCAAGACGTATTGATAAGCGGCCGGTGCGGGCTTGAACTGCTTGATTTCATCGACGCTGACGGCTTTGTCGAGCAAGTCTTTGATACCTGCATTTTCAATCAACGGGTCAAGCATATCGTGAGAGCCGTTCGAGAACACGACGAGCTGGTGGTCCTGCAGCTGTTTCAGTACCGCTTCTGATTCTTCATAGAGTGGCAAATGCAAATAGGCGTCCATCAATTGCTGCTCGATGTCTTCCGTCGATTCGAGCCCCTCGTCTTCGAGTGCGTATTTCAAGGCGCTGTGGGTGACCGCGTAAAGCGTATCGTATTTCCCCATGAGCTGGCGCATCATAAAATATTCGACTTGTTTTGTGCGCCAGGTCTGACTAATCGCTTCGCCGTGCCCCGGAAACACTTCCTCGCATTGATCTTTGATGGCGATGACGTCGAACAATGTGCCGTACACATCGAAGACGAACGCTTTGATCGGTTTGTCCATATGATCGTCCTCCTCTGGTTTTCGCTGATAAATTCCACTGCTTTTCCTTGTATCCCCTTTTAGACAGAAAAATAACGGCATAAAAAAAAGCATCTTCTGCAAGATGCCGTTGGAGTATATTTCAGGTTGTCGAGAAACTTGAGAAACCGTATTTTCCGAAGCTTATCGCTCGCTTTCCGTGGGGCGGGAATCGAGCCTCCTCGGTTTGCTCCACTTTCGCTATGCTCAAGCGTCGCAAATAAATGAACTCAGCAAAGCTTCGCTCATTCATTCCCTGCGGGGTCTCTCAAACCCGCTAATCCCACAGGAGTCGAGCGAACACTTCTCCAAATACTGGGACAGTCCATTTATTTTTAAATGTAGAAATAAAGTCCCCTTTTTTCATCTAGTAGACTATAAACTTATCTAACTCTCTGAAATGTATTTAGTTGTCACGGTTTTTGTCATTCTCAAAGTCTCTGACAAACTTTTCATCTTTCTTCTTTTCAATGAAACTCCAGACGGCAAAAATCAATGCGGAACTCACGAGAACAAGGAGCGAGGCAGTAAAGACAAAATCGAAATCCATCTCTTGCACCACTTGGTCGGCGCCAGCCCGTTGGATATGGTGTGCCCAACTGCTTTCATAGTCCATGAAGCTGAATGATAGAATGAGCCCTATGACGACACCGCCTACGATCGATAAGAAAAACTTCCTCATCCATCATCCTCCTCTATGATCAGTCAATCCATCGAGTAGATTTTCTGATGACAGATAGCGATAGAGTGCTTCGGCATCTTTTGCTTTTAGCGTGTAGAGCGTGTGGGTATCCAACTCGTCCATGACAGAACCTTGATCTTTTGCCACCCATAGATAGAATGTCTTTCCCCCGAACTCTAGTTCAAAATCCGGATCTACTACATCCGCGATGCCCTGGAGTTTATCGGCACGCGAAATGGCACCGGCAAACAACTCGATCGTTTGTGCATCCGTCACTTCAGTGCGCGTATTTTCTTTCACTTCCCCGAAGCGTTCCATTTGGTATAAGACGAGTTTGTCAGCTTCCTGTTGTTCGGCACTAATCAAACCGTTCTGGCAGGCTGACAAGATGAAGGCTACGAACAAGCAAATAAGCATGACCGGCAGTTTCTTCATGAGCCTTCTCCCCTTGCGGCTAGTTCACGGATTGCTGAAATAGCGGCTTCGATTTGTTGTTCATTCGCTACGGTAAACAAATAATCCGCTTCGCCTGGCGTGGGCGTGACGCCAGGGTTATCAACGGATTCAGCTTGTTGACGGACAAGGACATCTTTAAATGAAGAAACGGTGCGCAAGATGGCAGTGTCACGCACAGACTGATCGATTCTCGTTTCAAGCACATCGTCCGCGATGCTAAAGTTCACCAAAATGGTCGTGAAGCCTTTCGTTTGGTAAAACTTCAGCAGTTTCAAACGGCCTTGGCGGTTTCGATTGGCGTTGCACAAAATGATGTGACAATCGGTTTGAGTAACCGCATGATTGACGATGGTCTGCGTCAGTGCATACTTGATCGCATTGGCTCCTTCTTTCGGGACCAGCGCCGGATAATAGCTTTGCAGGATTTCTGCATGATTGTCCTGATCGACGACGATGGCATTGCCAAGCTTCCGCTCGAGCGCTTTGGCGAATGTTGTTTTGCCGCTATGGGTTTTGCCGACCGTGATGACCACAACTCTGTTCACATGCGCAACTCCGTTCGTATGGTTTGTGAAAATGAATGATTAAATAGAAGCCGCGCGATTCATGAACCCGATGAGGTGTTCTTGGTCTTCTGGGTAATCGTGAAGCAGTTCTTTCAATTCGGCTTCTGTTTTCCACGTGATTTCCTCGATTTCGTTGTCGGGGTCCTGGAAACAAATATTGCCTGAGATAACTTCGCATAGAAAATAATGGCTGGTGACTTCGTAGTTGCCGATTTGCACATTTTTCGTATGAAGCTGTTGCTTCACATCGATGCGAAAGCCGGTTTCTTCCCACACTTCCCTCACGCACGCTTGTTGCGGGGATTCACCTGTTTCAATTTCACCGGACGGGATGCTCCATTTGCCGGATGCCTTCGATTTCACCATGAGGATCTTCTCTTGGTCGATCACCACTCCAGCCGCACCCTGCCAAACTTTTTTTGTTTCTTTCACAGGTCTCCCCCCCCCATAGTAGTTTAATGCCTTAAATATAATCGAGAATTTTGATATCCATTTCATCGAGTACGCCAATTTCCTCTTTTGTATCCCAAAGCTTCATTTCCGTTGTTTCGTCATTTGGAATAAAGGGCTGCAATTTCTCTACCGTTCCAAGAAAAATCGGATTGTATTTGATTTCCCGGGTTTCAGTATGCTGTAGTTTGAGCAAGCCTCTGAATTCCAAGTCTTCAACGACCTGGCCGGATTCTTCGTACAATTCCCTTACGGCACATTCTTTCGACGTCTCGCTGCCTTCTCTCCTGCCCGCTGGCAATTCCCATTGCTCGCGCCATTTATTGTAAACCATGAGCGTTTTGCCGCCACATTTGATGGCTGCAAATGAACCTGCAATTGATTCAAACTGATGGATCTCATGTTCCTCCATAAATAGAAAGTCGAGAAATTGAAAACCATGGCTTCTTGTTGTGTTCATCGGTTACTCTCCTCCGTGATGCTCTGTGCTTACAAGCCATCAAACTTTATCATTCCGTGGTCAACGCGAATTCCTCAACTTGCCCGTCCCATTTGATCTCCACGTCCAACTCTTCATCTTGTTGAATAACCGCACAGCCTTCGCAGGTGCTCTTGCCGACCAGCACTTCGCCTTCATCGACCGAGACATTTCCGCTCGATGCGCCGGCAGTCGATTCAATTGAATAAATGATGGTTTCAGGTGGCGGCTCTTCGCCGGTATAGACGATTTTCCCTGTCGCTTCCTTGCTGTCCTGTGAAGTGGCGTCAACGGTGTAGAAGACATCCCAATTGTCACCGCTTCCTTTGAAGTCGTAACGGTCGGCTTCCGAACAGCCACTAACAATGAGCAGTACAATCAAAAGTGAACCAAGTTTTTTCATGAGATACGCGCCCCCTACTGATTAGTCGACGTGGCTAAGGAACAATTCAAGTGTTTTGGCATGCAATTCTGCTTGTTCGGCATGAACCAAATGGGACGCGAACGGAATAATCGAGACGCGCACATGGTCATGCTTACCAGGATAATAAAGGACGCCTCTCGTTTCGTTCGGGTTGCCTTCGCCTGCGATGTAGAGGATCGGCGAATCAATAGAAGATAGATCCTTCGTTTCTTCGAAAGGATACCAATTTTCGTGCTTCGCCATTTCAAAGAATTGCCGCCAATTGCCATTGTGCAATTGGTCGAAATAAGCGGTCGCTTCCTCGTATTGAAGCAATTGCTGTTGGTTGCTCGCTTCCTGTTCATGCAGTTGCGTCCAGTCACCCGGCTTTTCTGCGGTCACCCCAGAGATGGTCAGGCTTTTTACTTTCCCCGGAAAACGTTTCGCAAAAAAGATGGCTACTAATGCGCCGAGCGACGCTCCGACAATATGCGCCGATTGGATCCCTAAATGTTCAAGTGACTCCGAAAGATCTTTGGCACTGTCTTCAAAGAAATTACTTACATCCTCAGTTACGGAGTTTCCATGGCCGCGAAGATCCGGCACGATGACCTGGAATTGTTCCTTGAAATAATCACGCTGGTATTCAAAATCGGTGAGCCCTGTTTGCAACCCGCTATGAAGGAAAACGATCGGCTCCCCTTCGCCGAAACTTTCTGCGTGTAAGATCATTTGATCTCCCCTTGTCTTTGAATAATATGACCGCGTGCGCAAACATCAAAATTAGATAATATTGAAAATATGGTTATTTCTAGTGTAACGCACTTTCACAGATTATTCAGTATAAAGTGGCAGTTTTTCATGATTATAAGTGGTATAATAGAATTACCAAATAAAAAGATATGCATGCCTAACGCCAGGCGACAGCCGTGCAATTCGATTCACCCTCCTTTCCTGCTTATTACATAAAACTTGAGGAGGGGTTCCGATGAAGCGCCATTTGTTTGTGCTGTTTTTAGCCGGTGCGTTATTGCTTGCAGGATGCGGCGAACAGAACGACAAGCCACAATATGAAGCTGGAGAACCAGTGATTGCGGCTGTTGCTTAACACCGATGGGGCACGAGATTTTGATTTGCGCCGCCGAATGCAAAAAAGGACAAAGCAGCTGCTTTGTCCTTTTTTTTGGCTCTGTCTGTGCACTCTAGTTTCAGTCAGCTTTATTTTGTATAGTTCCATAGACTTCAGCTTGTTACAATGATTGCAGGGGGAATCCGCATGTACAAAGTTTTTTTATACATATTAGTTTTTTCTATATTGGCATTCATTGTATGGGGGAGTTTCTTCTGGCTACAGGTAAAAATCACTTTAAGTTTGATTGCATTGACGTTTTTGCCGGTTATTAGTAAAAAACTCTATAACGACGAGGCGCTATTCCGAAAAGGCAAAGCAGCGCTCTATGCTTCACTGCTTTTGACCGCCTTCATATTGCTCTCGACTATTAGTTCAATGATTATGGGTAACGGTGCAGATTTCGCAGCGTTATGGCTTACCATTTTTTTGTTCTTGGTTTTCCTATTTGGATCCGTCGTTTACGGGATTCCCGTTTCATCATTTTCTGATTTGGCGACTTCCGGTGTGAAACGCTATCGCTTTCCGCTTGCGTTCCTCATCCATGTAGAATTCGCGCTGTTTTCTTATTTATTTCTCGGGACGCTTATGTTTTTCACGTTATTCGTGGCCGTAGTGTTTTTCCTGTTCGATGAGCTTTTGCGAAAAAGGGAGACAACCCGTTCGCTCAAGTCTTTGGCCTGACAAACGCAGCTTTACGGGCAGCGTCGGAAAGGTCGATATGCGGAAGTTGTTGATGGATCAGCCCAAAGATTTCTTCAATGAGCGTTTCCAGTTCTTTGATGGCATCAGACGGTTCTTGAAAAAACACAGACTCCAAACGGGCGCCACAATTGTCCGGTTTGATTTCCATTAACGTGAGTGAATTACGCTGCCATTTAAACGCCGGATGAGGAATGAATTGTCGATTCAAGCCGAATAGCAAACCCATAATATTCGTTTGGACGGAGACGACCACTTTATAGAACATGAGCCAATCCTTCCGGTGAACGAGCGCTTCGCGGTTGTTCCAACGGCTTCCGAAGTCGCTATAGTGGTTAATCACTTCCACTTGCAATTCTGGCGGATAATGCTCGACATCTTTCTTTAATTGCTCGATCGTCTTATCGCCATAAAGCGCAATGCCGTATTGTACGGAAGCGGCTATGCACTGCATGTCTGGGTTGACCTCGAGTTTTTGGGTTACTTGATGGATGGTTTGGTGAATCGTTTCGGTGAGAAAACTGCTAATTTCGAATTTCACGCCGTTTACTGTGTAGGTTTCAGCCCACTCTTCCTCTTCATACGGGTGAAACTCCAATAGTTTGCCGTCCAGTTGATCGATGATTTGTTTACGTTCTTCTTCCGATGGCGCTTGCTTCCAAAAGAGGAGCAATTCAATATCCGAGAATTCGTCCTGCCAATTCCGAGACACCGATCCCGCGAGCATGATCGCTTCAATATTTGGGATACGCGCGTACTGTTCAGCAGCTTGCACCGCCAGTTTTTTTAGCTCCATTCCATCTCTCCGTTCGCTCTGATATTGGCAATCGGCCAAATCTTATTAGTTTTATTATATAATTTTCTTTCCACATTTCCTATCCCTATTACATATCAAACAGAAATAGAGCGTCCACTCAAAATGAATGGACGCTCTGTTTTTTCTTACTTTTAAGCCTTCAACAATTTCGCATTGATGGCGACGATGACGGTACTCAAGCTCATAAACACCGCGCCGACTGCTGGGCTGACGATGATGCCCCACGGCGCCAAAACGCCGGCAGCGAGCGGGATGGCGAAAATATTATAGCCAGTCGCCCACCACAGGTTCTGGACCATTTTGCGGTAGGTCTTTTTCGACAGCTCGATGAGCGCGACGACATCGTTCGGATTGCTTTTGACGAGCACGACGTCTGCCGTTTCCATTGCGACGTCCGTCCCGGCACCGATTGCGATGCCGAGGTCGGCGGTCGCCAGTGCCGGGGCATCGTTTACGCCGTCGCCGGTCATGGCGACGCGCCAGCCTTGGTCTTTAATTTTCTTAATTTGATTCGCTTTATCGTCCGGCAGCACTTCAGCATACACTTCATCGATGCCGAGTTGCGCGGCGACCCAGTTCGCGACTTTCTGGTTATCGCCTGTCAGCATGATCGAATGGATACCTTTTTCCTTCAAGGCCGCGACCGCTTGTTTCGCTGTGTCGCGCACCATGTCAGCAAGCGCGATCATGCCGGCAAGCTTGTCATCAACCAGGACGAAGACGACCGTTTTGCCTTCTTCCGACAATGCGTTGAAGACGGATTC
This sequence comes from Planococcus sp. MSAK28401, assembly GCF_018283455.1. Classification (NCBI taxonomy): domain Bacteria; kingdom Bacillati; phylum Bacillota; class Bacilli; order Caryophanales; family Caryophanaceae; genus Planococcus; species Planococcus alpniumensis. The sequence continues at coordinate 2,595,758 of NZ_JAAMTH010000001.1, forward strand.
GTCATAGGGCAAGTTTTCACCTTTGATATAACCGGGGCTCACGGCGTTAATTTTCGTGCCGTCTACTTGGCCTTGTATGCCTTTGCCGGTGATGGATTCGAAATCGGTGACTTTGCCGATCGTCAAATTCCGGTCTTTTGCCGATTGGACGATGCCCGTTGCAATCGGGTGTTCCGAGTTCTGCTCGATCGCTGCAGCGAGTTGCAACACTTGGTCCTCGCTATAGCCCTCACTCGCGATGATATCAGTGACTCCAAACTCACCTTTCGTCAGGGTTCCTGTTTTATCGAAGACGACAGCGTTCAAATTGCGCGCGCCTTCGAAATCGGCACGGTTGCGGATCAACAAGCCTTGCTTCGCTGAAATCGATGTCGAGACCGCGACGACGAGCGGAGCCGCCAGGCCGAGTGCGTGCGGGCAAGTGATGACCATGACCGTCACCATGCGTTCAATGGCGATATCAAAGGAATAGCCGAGGGCGAGCCAGGCGAAAAGGGTAACAAATCCGGCAGCAAGCGCCAAATAAAACAGCCATTTCGCAGCACGGTTCGTTAAATCCTGCGTTCTCGATTTGGATTCCTGGGCTTCTTTGACCATCGTGATGACTTGGGACAAATACGAATCTTCTCCGGTCTTCTCGACTTCCACGACGAGCGAACCCTCTTTATTGACCGAGCCGCCGATGACCGCATCGCCGTCTTCTTTTTCAATCGGGATTGATTCACCCGTCAGCATCGATTCATCGACAGCGGAACGGCCTTCGACAATGACGCCATCAACCGGGATTTTCTCGCCCGGCTTGACCAATACCCAATCCTTATTGCGGATTTCGGACAAAGGCACATCTTCGACTTGTTTATCGTCATTCAAACGGTGTGCTTCATTCGGCATCAATTTGACGAGCTGTTCGAGCGCGTTCGACGCCCCCATGATGGAGCGCATTTCGATCCAATGCCCGAGCAGCATGATGGTGACAAGCGTCGCGAGCTCCCAGTACAACTGATTGCCGTCCCAGCCGAACACGACCAGGGTGCTATAGCTATAGGCAATGGTGATCGCAAGCGCAATCAAGGTCATCATGCCTGGCGCTTTGTCTTTCAATTCAGCGATGCCGCCCACGAGAAACGGCCAGCCGCCATAGAAAAAGACGATGGACGATAAGGCGAACAACACAAGCATATCGTTGTCAAAGCGCCAATCGACGCCCATAAAATGCTGGATCATCGGCGAGATCGCGAGAATCGGGAGTGTCAAAATCAGCGAGATGAAAAACCGCTTCTTGAAATCCTCCACCATGTCTTCGTGTCCCCCGTGCCCATGATGGCCATGTCCGCCTCCATGTTCTTCCGAGTCATGCTCGTTATTTTCATGCTCTGTGTGCACATGCTCTTCCTGCACGGTCGAATCGTCTGCATGCATGCTATGATCTGCACTTGGTGAATGATCGTCTGCATGCGGTTTCGTTTCGTCATGTTTTGCCATTAGCTTTCACCTCTCGCATCGTTTTTCGGTTCTCTTGCTTTCATTATAAGCAACAAGTATCGAGAAATTATCGAGAACGGCCCAATCGCTTTTTTTGAATTTGTGCAGTTTCTATGGAATTTCCATGGAGTTCAGCACATTCCGTTTACTTCCAGTTCGAGCGGAAAATTTCCCTACAGACAACCTAAACTAATGAGGAGGTTTTTGGAATGGCTCACGAACAACATCAGCAATTGCTCGACACGCTGCACGAATGCATGGCGGCGTGCAACCATTGCTTCGACGCTTGCTTAAAGGAAGACGACGTCAAAATGGTGGCGGAATGCATCCGGCTGGACCGGGAATGCGCAGACATGTGCGCATATCTGGAACAGGCAATTACACGCAACTCGCCGTTCGTCCCACAGCTCGCGAAGGTCTGTGCGGAGATGTGCCAGGCTTGCGGCGACGAATGCCAGAAACACGCCGATATGCACGATCATTGCAAACGCTGTGCAGAAGCTTGCCATAAATGCGCCGAAGCTTGCCGTGCAATCGCATAAGACGGAGAGAGCCAGCTGGAACGTTTCCAGCTGGCTCTTTTGTGTAGTTATTCGGCTTCGTTCAACCATTTATAGCCGACGCCCCAAACGGTCAGAAAATGCTTATCGATTGGAAAGCCGGATTGGCGGATTTTCTCCCGGACGTTGCGGACATGCGAATCGATCGTGCGCCCTTCCGTTTCCGAGTCATAGCCCCAAATGAGCACAATCAAATGATCGCGCGAAAACACTTTGCCAGGGTTTTTCACTAATTGCCCGACCATGAAGAATTCTTTCGGCGTCAGTTTGATCGGCGTGCCCAAATAGCTCAGCTCAAAGCGCTCTTCATCCCACTTCAAGCCTCCCACTTCAATGATGTTTTTCGGCGCCTGCCGCCTGAGCAGCGCTTCGATGCGGGCAAGCAATTCTTCTTCATTGAACGGCTTGGTGATGTAATCATCCGCGCCGAGCTTGAGCCCTTTGACGATGTCTTCTTGCTGCTCGCGCGCTGTCAGCATGATAATCGGCACATCGGAAAAGCTGCGGATTTTCGCACATAGCTCAAAGCCACTCATTTCGGGCATCATGATGTCGAGCAGGACGATATCGAACGCCTGCGTCTCCAAATAGCGCAGCGCTTCCCTTGCGCCTTGTGCTTTTGTGCATTGGTACTGATGGGGCGTTAAATACAAGGACAGCAAATCGAGCATGCGCTGTTCGTCGTCGATCAATAAAATTTTATGCATGCCCATCCCCCCTTTTCAAAGTAATCGTCAGGGTTGTTCCGGTGTTTGGCACAGAGTCGATATGGATTTGTCCGCCGTGCGATTCGACCAATTCCTTGGCGATCGCAAGCCCGAGCCCGCTGCCGCCGTACTTGCGGGATCTGGATTTATCGACGCGGTACAAGCGGTCGAAGACGAATGGCAAATCTTCTTGCGGAATGCCCTCGCCTTGGTCAGCCACGCTGAGGAAAATGGATGTTTCGTCTTGGCGCCCTTGCAAGGTGACGATGGTGTTCGGCTCGGAATGCTTGCGCGCATTATCGAGGATATTGAGCAAGACTTGCTGGAAACGCGCCGGGTCTATCCATGCGGTGATTTCCGGTTCGCAGTCGACCGATATCGTGATGTTCTTTTCATTGAACGCCGGACGCACGAGCGCAGCGACCGAATGGCATAGCGCATCGATCGGCACCTGTTCTTTCTGGATCGAGAACTGGTTGTGGTCGAGCTGTGCCAGTTCGAATAATTGCTTGATAAGCTTCGTCAAATGGCCGGTTTCCTCGCGAATGATTGCAAGGTACTCTTCCCGCTCTTGTTCCGTCAGCCCAGGGCGGCTCGCAATATCGGCATAGCCTTTCATATAGGTGAGCGGTGTGCGCAGTTCGTGTGAGATGCTCGCGAGAAAATCGTTGCGTTCTTGCTTGAGCCGGTCCAAATCATCGGATAGATGGGTGATGGCATTGGCCAGTTCGCCCAGTTCGTCATTGCGTTCGATATGAAGCGCCACCTCGCTTTGCCCTTTGCCCAGCTTCTCTGTCGCTTCTTTCATGCGAATGAGCGGCAAGGTAATAAAGCGCGACAACAGAAAAATAGTGATGACCGTCAATAATACCGAGATCAAACCAGCGAGAAGAAATTGGTTTCTCATACGGTCGACCATTTCTTTGATATGATTCGTTTCCGCGAACATAAAGACATGGCCTGGATGCTCGCCGCCGATGGTGAGCGGGCTGTCGGTCGCGATAAAGCGCTCGTCTTGCCAATTGTCTTGGAGGATTTCGCCTTGTTCCGGCACTTGTTCGATATCGGTATGGCCGAGCACCTCGAGCATCTCCGGCTCGATCCGGTCGGAATGGGCCAATTCATTGCCGGTTTCATCCGTGATGATGACAACAAAATCCGAAGAAGATTCCATCATCGCGACGTGGGACAAGGTCGATTCGTTAAAGCTGTCTTCGAGCACTTCGCTATGGGTATTACCCCTTGCCAATAAATTCGACATTACTTCATCGACGCGTTCATTGACATAGGTGATGTAGAGCGTCGAAAACAAGAACAATTCGATGCTGACGATGAAGACGAAAAACAATAGGCCGATTTTTAATGCCAGTCGATTGAACATATACTCCCTCTTTCAGCGCATCAGCCTGAATCTTATCAGGCTTGCGCATTCATGTTGTGCTTAACTTCGAGCTACGCTTTCCTTTGTCCTGCCCCCTAGATAGAGACAAAGCTATTTCTACTGTCTAGTGTAACGGATAAGTTTCGAGTTTTTGTGCATATCCGGGGAAAACTACTTGCTTCTGTCATGAAAAACTTAATTAATTTCAAGAAAGATAAATTGTCACCGTTCCTGCACACATTATGCAGAACTTCGGGGTAGCTTAAGAATATAAGGCGTGATTCACTACTTATTTGATGGTTAGTACGCATACAACTAAGAAAAGAGGGGTAGAAGATGGTTAAAGAGAAGATGATGATGGGTGCGCTGTCGATTGTGGCTGCTTTGGCGCTAACGGCGTGCAATGCAGATCCGTCGCCGGCTGACGCGCCGGTGGATATGGACGAGCAGATGGATGATCACATGGGAGAGAACTCCGGTGACATGAACGACCAAATGGACGAGAATATGGACGACGAGGACGGCCATATGATGGATCATTCCGGCTCCGGAGAAGTTCCGGATGATTTACAGGAAGCACAAGACCCTGAATACGCTGTCGGCACTCAGGCAATCATCACAACCGATCACATGAACGGAATGAAAGATGCCGAAGCGACCATTGTCGGAGCTTACGACACCACGGTTTATGCGGTGAGTTACACGCCTGCTGGCGGCGGTGAACCGGTTGAGAACCATAAATGGGTCATTCACGAGGAATTGGAGAATGCCGGAGATGCCCCATTCGAGGAAGGCGATGAAGTCGTGCTGAATGCCGACCATATGCAAGGCATGGACGGAGTGACAGCGACGGTTGACTCTGCAGAACAGACGACCGTCTATATGATTGACTTCAATGCGACTGACAGCGGAGAGAAAGTGACCAACCACAAATGGGTCACAGAAGATGAATTAGCGCCTGTGGAGTAAAACCCAACAAAAAAATCATAAAGGAGAGAGAGATGATGAACAAATACTTGAAATTCGGGATCATGATCGGAACTTCTACTTTCATTATGTATTGGCTGATGTATTTGAATGTGTTCCAGCTCGACCATATTTTCTACAGTGAAACGCGCTTGTATATGGCGCTCATCATGGGCTCTGTCATGGCCATCGTCATGATGCTGTTCATGTGGCCGATGTACAAGAACAAGAAAGCGAATGCCGGAATCCTTGCCGGCAGTGCGCTGATTTTCGCCTTATCGCTTTATCTCGTGCGCAGCCAAGTGCTCATTGAAGATACTGGCTGGATGAAAGCGATGATCCCCCACCACTCGATCGCGATTTTGACGAGTGAACGCGCGAACATTTCGGATCCTCGCGTGAGACAGCTGGCGGATGAAATCATTGAAGCCCAGCGCAGGGAAATTGACGAGATGAAGCAATTGATCGAGGACTTGGAGAATGAAGAATAAACATAAAGAAAGGCTTGCCGAAAATCCGGCAAGCCTTTCTTTATGTGGTTGGCGTTTCGCCTTCCAATACTGCCTCTGCCAAGCCGCTTTCTTTGGATTGTTTGAAACTCACTGCCAATAGCAACACCGAGATCCCGAACATGACGGCGGTCGAGGCGATGACGACCGGCTGAACTGTCACAATTTCTGACGCAAGCCCAATGATTGCGGTCGTGACGATGATAAGCAGCGCTTCAAGCAGACTATAGACGCTGACGGTCCTGCCCATGACGTCGACAGGGATATGGTTTTGCGTGAAGGTGTGGAAACCGGTATTGGCGAAGGCGAGCGAGAACGCTAGGATGAAAAATCCGGTCGCTGCGCCGGCGAATGAACTCGAGAACGCGTAGACGAGATAACCAATCGACACCATCACCGATCCACCGCCGATCAATGCGGCGACACTCAATCTTTTCGTAAACACGGTGTTGACGATCGCCCCCGCAATGATTCCGGCTCCAGCAATACTCACGAGAAATCCATATTCGCCGTCTGTCAGGCCGAGCACCCGTTTCGAGAACGTTGCTTCCTGCGAATCGATCGCTGTGGCCATAACCGTCATGCAACTGAAGAGAAAAAATACGGACATGACGAGTGCCGCGCTCTTGCTGAAGGCGATGACGATTCTCCAGTCAGTGCGGATTATTTCCCAGGACATACGTTTAGAAAATTCCGTGGCGTCTGCTTTTTGTTCGAGCTTCGGCATGGCACTCAAAATGAGCGCAGAAATTAGGAGCGCAATTGCATTCAAGTAAATGGCTGTTATCGGTGTCCCCATCATGAACAAGAGACCAGCAACTGCCGGACCGATCAGAAAGGCGCCTGAGTCGATCAGGCTGCGGAATGCATTAAAATGCTGGCGGTTTTTCTCGGGAATGAGTTTAGTGATATACGTCATCGATGCTGGTTCAAACATCGAACCCGCCATATTGATGAGCAGCACGAATGCGTAAATGAGCCATAAAGTTGAAGCGAACGGCAGGCAAGCAATGAGCACTGCCCGCAACAGATCAAGCGTGATCATCAAATTGCGCTGGTTGACCCGGTCGGTGATGCTGCCCGACCAAAAGTTGGTCAATAGTGTCGCAGCGGGTTTGACAATGTATAGCCCCGCGACTGCAAGCGCCGAGCCGGTCATGTCGAGCACGATCAAGTTCAAGACAATCAAATAGACCCATCCACCGAAGTTGGCGATGCCAATTCCCATCAGTAACATGGCTACTTCCCGCCACTCTTTGTCTTTACCTATCTTCTTCATCTACCCCACCACTTCCCGCTTCTTTTCGGCAAAGAAAAAATCCCGCCCCCAAGACAATTGTCTTGGGGACGAGATTCCGGTCGTGGTGCCACCCCTGTTCGCCCATATGTCGCCATATGCGCCTCTTTCGGTACAGTGAATCTATACATGAGCTCTGTAACGGGAGCTCCCGCCGCATCATCCCCTCCTGGTTCCGACGCGGTGCTCAGAGGCTTGTTTCGCTGGCATCCTTTTGCCCCGTTTCACCACCCCGGAGCTCTCTAGGAAAAGGAATTGCCAGCTACTGTTCTCTTCATCGCACTGAATTTTGATTTTTACTAGATTACCATGAGCCAGAAGGATTGGTATATAACAAGTTTCTGCCCGTTTCATTAATATTCATTCAACTGTGACCCTAGAAGCAAGAAAATAAGGAATATCCGGTGTCGTGTCGAATGGCGTGACTTTGACGCGATCGCCTTCTTCTAGTTCCTCGAACGAGCTTGCAGCGCCGATGAATTCGGTATGGTCGGTTAGGAAAATCTCTTGAAAGGGTTCTTGCCGTGCATCATCGGTTTGGACGTCCAGCATAAAACTCGCCTCTGTCTTTTCCGCCACGGTACCGTGTAAACTTCCGCAACCTGTCAATAAAATCGATGAAATGATAAATAAGCCAAGCAGCTTTTTAATCGTCCCCACTCCCATCCCCGAAGGATCTATACATTTTTCACTCTTTGAAGCCATCTACCGTTTTTTTAATCGCTTTAATTACGAAATACACCAACACAATGGTGATGATCATCATTACGAGCATGGAAACCGGACCCATGATTTAGCCTCCTTCAGCTCACTGCAATTAATATGATTTTATGGAAAATATTGATAAATAAATCCTATCACACATATTCTAGGGAGAACATAGTCAATCGTGAGCAATTTTTCTCTAAAAAAATACTGGGTCTATGGAACTTTTTGGAATGATAAGTGTATAGTTAAATGAAGATCATTTCTGTGACAGCTATCTATTGAGGAGAGGATGCGAGTGAAGAAAAGATGGTTCATCGTTTTGGGTATCGTTTTGCTCTTCTTTCTTTCTTATGCTGCAACGACTTATTTCCAATATCAAATCGGCAATGAAACATTTCAACAGGATTTAACTGATTGGGTTAATAAAGGGGAAGCGGACTCAAAGAGGATTGAAATTTTAAGGTCCACCCAATTAGATAATACTTCATCCCATATCGTCCTTTTCGAACTGGATAGCGGAGAAATCGCTTTTGCGCACATGATCCAAGGATGGAATGGGAAATTCAAGATCGTCGAATCCGGATGGGGACCCGCGATTGCCTATCGCGACATCCAAACCGAAAACGGCAGCTACGGCGTCATCTATGGCGACAACTCGAACATCGAAATTGATCATATTCGCGCCGATTCCTTGGAAGTAACGTTCGGATTTGTAGCGGGAGTAACGAATGAATTGTATTTCATAAAGTATACGAAACTACCTGCTTCCATCCAGACAGCTTTTCCAATGGAACTGCGTTTTTACGACGAAAATGATACAGAGATTAAGGTAATGAAATGAGTTTGGGTCAATGGCGTTTGCCTTTTTTCAATAGAATACTCACTTTTAGGAGGAATCGATATGCCCAAAAACAACAAACCTGAAGACCAGCGCGATCGCTTGCAGTTGAAAGACCAGAAAGAACACGCAGGCAGCAATGTCAATGACTCGGCTAACCGCGCACAAAACGGCATGCCGGATACGCGAGGCATGGGCTTGAAAGAAATCGGCGGGGTCATTTTGCTGCTGGTGATTTTATTGATTGCTTATGGTTTGTATCAAGTGTTCTTCGGTTGAAGAAATGCTCTAGTTGAAGGGATTGGGGAAATTGAATAAGAAGATTTTGATCGTAGTGTTAAGCATAATGGTATTTGTGGCTTTAGTCGGCGGAACGCTTATTTTTTTGAAGAGCAACCCGCCGCTTGAAACGAATACATTGGCTTCGAACGAAAACCAGCATTCTGTGATTGTGGGATTTGGCAATAAAGGATGGGGCGATATTCAATTGACCGAAGTGGCGGTCAATGATTATGAAGAACCGACGGAAAGCAAAATCCAAATGAGCAATGCGATGCTAGGGTTCATCATCACAGATGATTTTGAATCCGTTGAAGCACAGCCGTACCGCTTCACCGAACTCGACGAGGCCACAATCAAAACCGGCACATCCCCTACCGAGACACTGGAAAAACAGAACAACGGCACCGCTTCTGAAGACGATGAAACTTACGGGCTCAGCGTGATGCATGATGAAGAAATCCATACCGTTCATATCAAATACAGTTATTTTGGCATCCCCTTATTTAAAGAAGTGAAAGTATCTTTTTGATTCGGATCTCTAAAAAACGACGCAGCTTATTGAAAAAGCTGCGTCGTTTTTACGTGTGTTTATTCAGATTGTCATGCCTATCCCTCTACCTCTAGATAGTGTGTTTCAGATTCAAGGCTCATTCCAAAGCCACCGGCGTTATGCTATGCTTGTTTTACTAACAATTAATTGGAAATGAATAAATCCAAGGATCTGTAGAGAAAATATAACTAAAAAGGGGATTTTACAATGACTTCTGTATTCCTGACTGGAGTGTTAAGTTCAATATTCACCTGGATTTTGCCGATTGCCATCATTATTGCATTGGTAGTGTTATTCAAAAAGGTAAATCGGTTAGAAAAAAAGCTCGATAAGTAGGTCGTTTAAGATTCTTCCTCATCCAAATTGAAGGTTTCCGATTTCCCATCCCATATGACTTCGACTTTAATTTTCGTATGCTCTTGAATGATCGCACAATCCACGCAGCTTCCGTTTTGCAGCGTCACTTTTCCATCATCTGTTACAGGCACATTCGTTGTTGATTGGCCTCGAATAACCGAATTCATCGAATAATCGATTGTCTCTGGTGCTGTGCCCGCTCCTATATACTCGAGCGCCCCCTCTACTTGCTGGCTGCCGCTTTGTGACTCGACTACTTTATACGTCATGCTCCAACTCTCGCTTTTTCCTGAATAAAGATATTGCTCTCCGCCAATACAGCCACTTAACAAAAAAACTGCGAATACGATCATGACCAGTTTCTTCATCGGGCTTGCCCCCTTATTCGATTGTTATTCCTCTTTCTGCTCAATCCGCCAAACGATGAACTTCACAAGCTCAGCGACAAAAAAGAAGCCGAGAACCCAGAGGAGTAGGCCGTTTACTGCCCCGTCCGCAAAGACCTTGGCAACTATATACCCGATGATGACAGCGGCGAGGAATGATAAATGGTAGGCCTTGTTTTCTTCTAAGTATTCTCTCATCAAATCCACTCCCATTCGCTGCGCATTTATTTCAATATCGGCAAGCTCGCCTTGTTTACCCAATCCATGATGAAGCGTTCCTGATGAGAGTTGATTTTCGGCAATTCGTCCGGGCTGAAGAAACGGTGCTCGTGGCTTTCTTCCCCTTCTTGCATCAACTCGCCTGAAAATTGCTGTGTGTGAAAAATGATTTGCACGCTATAGACTTGATCGCCATTTTGGTATTCGGCATAACCTTGCTCCCCTGAATAGAGGCCGAATAGCTGTAAGTTCTCTGCATGCAGGCCGGTTTCTTCAAGTGTTTCCCTGACGGCCGTCTCGAGAAAAGTTTCGCCAGGCTCCATGACTCCGCCCGGAATTCCCCACACGTCTCGGTCTTTCCGGTGCTGAAGCAAAATGTTGCCGTCCTTTTCCAGAATGATTCCGCAGCCAACCGTCATCAATAAATTCGAACCGATCAACTGGCGCATGTCTTGGATGTAATTCATTGCCATTCCCCCGTTAGTTATAGTTTCTCCTTATTGATGGTATCCCCTTTAATTTTTGAAGTTGTTGCTACCTTGCTGGTGGCAGTCTCTTTATTCATCTCCAGCATCCATCTCATGAGCATCACACGATCCACCAATTTCACTCCATTGGATGCAGCCAATTTCTTTGCCGGTTCTGTATAACCGCTATTGCTGACTACCCAGCACTCATCCACTTTGTAATGCAGTTTCGCCGTGGAAACTTCTTGTACGGCTTTCAATCCGACATTCTTTTTATAGCGCTTCGCTTGAACTGCGATTCTCCGCCCAGCTTTCGACAAAATGAGGTCTGCGCCATAATCTCCGGTAGCCGGTGTCATCTGCACGTGATAGCCTCTTTCTAAAAACAATACGCGGAGATAGTCTTCAAATTCCTTGCCTTTCATCTGATCCACTTGCAGCATGCCGGATCGCTTCAGTTTGCGGTCTTTTAAAATATTGGTGATTGATGCAAGCAAAAGTGCACCTAAACCAAATACGACCAGAAACCCTGTCAATTGAGGCTCAGCTGTAGCGATACTCCACATTAAATCCAGCCCTAATCGAAACCCACTTAAAAATCCCTCCATAAGATACCCCTCCAGTTCTTTTTAAACTCCTTTATACCTTTAAATATACCAATAAAATCCATAAATAGTAGAGAAATTTTAAATATATACTCTCAATGATCATATTTTTCATTTATACTCAATTAATCATCTTTAGAAGTGTAAAAGCAAAAAATCCTAATTCAATCTTTCAGTAAATACAAAAAGCACCACCCACGATAAAAAAGCTGAATCATCAGCGATTTTAGTACTGGTAGTGTCTTTTGGACTTCATATGAACTTCTATTTATCATTCCGGACTTTTAAACGACTTTCGTAAACTGAAGAGTATTAGCAGAATCAGCACAACTGTAAAAACCAGTGCCCAAATGTTTCCTTCACCAAATAAGCTGATGAGCACGACTTCGAAAGATGGCAGACCTAATGCGTAAAGCAACGGCAAAACAAGCAAGGTCGATGCCACACCTGACCCAAACAAAAGAATAGCTGTTTTTCTGTTAACTTCCAAAAAAACACCTCCCACAGAAAGCTTAACATAAAAATGTAAATAAACTAATTATTTTGAATAATTTTATCGGTACACAGTTATCTGCTTCGGCTACAAAACACGATCCAAAGTCTTCCCCGTCATCGGCATGATTGCATTCAAATAAGCACTCTGAAACAGACTGTCAGCACTGTCCCGATGCCGACCGGTGCCCCGAACATGATCGCCAAGACTAGGAATATAAAATAGATGGCGGTTCGGAGAGAAAATAGAGTGGTCTCCGCCAACTCTTTTACGAGAAGCGTTAGGCGGTCCACTGGAATCAGCTCGAAAAAAGAATTATTTCATTTTTCCGCTCCCGCTTCTTGCATTGGCCGCATGGTTCTTGTACACTCGATATAATTCATCATTGTTGCAAATGCAACATAAATTAAGGAGTTCTATTATGACAGAAATCCTGCGTGAAATCGGAATGATTGCCCGTGCCCTTGATTCCATCAGCAATATCGAATTTAAAGAGCTCGAGCTGACGAAAGGGCAATATCTTTACCTCGTCCGCATTTGTGAAAACCCCGGCATCATCCAGGAGCAATTGCTCGATTTGATAAAAGTCGACCGCTCCACTGCGACACGCGCGCTCCAGAAATTAGAGAGCAACGGCTTTATCGAAAAACTGGGTGACCCGGACAATAAGAAAATCAAAAAAATCTATCCGACTGAAAAAGCTCGAAAGGCTTATCCTTTCATCATTCGGGAAAACGAGCATTCCAATGCGGTGGCACTCGATGGCTTTTCGGAACAGGAGGCGTTGGAGGCCGAGCGCTATTTGCGACGCATCCGAGAGAATATCGAAGTCGATTTCGAGTCGATCAAAAAAGGCCGAAAGCGCGATTATTAAAGAGCTAAAGGAGCGAATTTTCATGGCAAGCCTACGTAAATGCACAGCAAGCGACCTTCAAGAACTGCAAGACATCAGTATTCTCACTTATAAGGAAACATTCGATGAACACAATAGCGAAGAAAACATGAACGCCTATCTTGAAGCGGCCTATAACAAGCCGAAGCTCGAGAAAGAACTCGCCACCCCTTCTTCCCATTTCTATTTCGCGATGGTCGAAGATGAAGTGGCGGGCTATTTGAAAATTAACACAGACGAAGCGCAAACCGAGCCGATGGGTGACCAGGCGCTCGAAGTGGAGCGCATCTACATCAAGAAGAAGTTCCAGAAAAACGGTGCCGGTAAAGTGTTGATGAATCAAGCGTTTGAGATGGCGGAAAAACTGGGAAAAGAAAAGATATGGCTCGGCGTATGGGAGCACAACAACAATGCCCGGGCTTTTTACGACAAGAAAGGCTTTGTCGAGACCGGCAGCCATTCGTTTTTCATGGGCGATGACGAGCAGACGGATTTGATTTTGACGAAGACTTTGTAACTTTATTGCATAAGGAGGCCTACCATGTATATCCCGAAATACTATAAAGTGAATGACCCGGAAGAGATTCGCGAGTTTATCGAAGCCCATTCATTCGGTACGATTATTACCGCTGGCAAAGGCCGACCGCTTGCGACGCATTTGCCTTTCCAACTGAAAAAAGAACAAGACGGATATGTGCTGCGCGGGCACTTTGCACGCGGCAATCCGCAATGGCATACAATTGAAGACGCGGGTGAAGTATTGGTGACGTTCCAAGGGCCGCATTCCTACATCACCTCTTCCTGGTACGAGGAAAAAGACATTCCGACATGGAATTACCAAGCAGCGCATGTGTACGGCACGGGCCGTTTGCTGTCGGAAGATGAACTGCGAGAAGATTTGGTGACCTTGCTCGAGAAGCACGAACAACATCGCGACGAGCCGGTTCTGTGGGACACCCTCCCGACCGAGCTGCTCAAAAAAGATATTAAAGGCATCGTCGGGTTCAAGATCCACATCACCGATATCCAAGCTGCATTTAAGCTAAGCCAGAATCAGTCGCCTGAAGACTATCAGCATGTCGTTGATGGCTTGCGCAAAGAGAATGACCCTTTGTCTGAAGAAGTCGCAGACGTCATGGACAAAAGGCGTCCCTAGCCATCTGACCCGTATGACTTGAAGTTCAGGCCCATTTCTTATATAACTAAAGTAATTGAATGACTAAAAAAAGTTTTCTAGGGTTCCGCAGCATAGCTGGGCTGGTCCGAGAGAAAACACACAGCCACCGCTGTGACACGGAGGGACAAAAGCCTGGGAGAAACTGTTTTCACACAGTTCTCCCGGGCTTTTTATTTTGAAACCCGCTGCTTTTGCGAGCGATGTTGAGAACGAATCCACACGAAATAACGCGACAAACTAAAAAGAACCCCTGCAGGCAGAAAGTTCTCGTTAATGGTCCGAGCTTTAGAAAATCCAGCACCCCGAGGTACGGTTCATGAGGGTTTCTCTGACTCGTTCATTCTTTTTTCAAGTTCTTTGACACGTTTGTTGTTGTTAAGTGCAGTGGTAAAGGCAATAATCGCAAAAGTAAAACCAGACATGCCGAAAATAAAGCCCATGAGTCCAAAAACTTCCATGCAATCCCTCCTCTGTTGACCTTAAGCAAGGCTTTTTTCGCTTATCTCTGGACCGATTGCATCGAAATTATAAAGAAACAAGCTTTATTCCACGGAAATGAAGATATTCATTGTACCATTTCCGGTGGTATCTGGCAGATGTCGCTTCGATACCGAAACGGCTTCACTGTCTAAAAATCCAACAATATTAAATAGGAGGAATTCCAATGAATCTTCAATGGGGAAAGCATTGGATAAAATCATGATTTTTTACAGCAAATATGTTGAAAAACTACCTCGAATAACATACTTGGATTCGTGTTACCTTCGTTTTTTTGAATTTTATTAACCTAGATGAAAAAGCGTCCACCTGCAGCGACTTCATTAGTTGATCTACTTTTTAGTTTCTTACTTTATTTAATATTAGGAGGAATTCCAATGAATCTTCAATGGGGAAAAGTATTAATCGCGGCATTATTTGAAGTGGCGTGGGTTGTGGGATTAAAGCATGCGGATTCGCTCGGCGAATGGCTGATCACGATTGTCGCAATCGCCGTCAGCTTCACTTTGCTGATCGATGCCGGAAACAAATTGCCGGTCGGCACGGTGTATGCAGTGTTCGTCGGGCTCGGGACGGCCGGGACGGTCTTGTCCGAAATCGTCTTTTTCAACGAACCTGTCAGTACCGCAAAACTGGTATTGGTCGGGATTTTACTGCTCGGTGTTATCGGCTTGAAACTCGTAACACCGGATTCAGCACCTGAAAGGAGCGAAGCGTAATGGCTTGGATTTCATTGATATTTGCAGGGCTTTTTGAAATGGTCGGTGTCGCGATGATCAACAAATGGCATCACGACCGAAAATGGCAGTCACTCGCGATGCTCCTCGGCGGCTTTATCGCGAGCTTCTTATTCTTGTCCGTTGCGATGGAAAGCTTGCCGATGGGAACGGCGTATGCCATCTGGACCGGCATCGGGGCATCGGGTGGCGCAATCATCGGCATGCTGTTTTACAACGAATCCAAAGACTGGCGGCGCATCCTGTTTATCGCGATGGTGCTCGGTTCAGCGGTCGGTTTGAAGCTTGTTTCTTAATTAATATTGGCGAAATTCCTTCATATCCCCTACTATGGAAATTAGAGATCGTTGGCAGAAACATCCTTTTTTGCCAATACACCAAGACTGGCATCATCTATTCAAAGGGAGTGGGATGGAATGGATTTCAAATATATCACGGTCGCGGGAAGCGGTGTGCTGGGTAGCCAAATCGCTTTCCAGTCTGCGTATCATGGATTCGATGTCGCGGTATACGACATCAACGATGAAGCTTTAACTCGTGCAAAAGAACGTTTCGAAGTGCTTAAAGGACATTTCAAGAAAGACTTGAAAGCGACGGATGAAGAGTTGGATGCGGCGTATAACCGCCTGTCTTTCCATACGGATTTAGGGGAAGCCGTAAAGAATGCCGATTTGCTGATTGAAGCGGTGCCTGAAGTGCTCGATATCAAAAAAGAGTTCTACACGAATTTGGCGAAAGTCGCACCGGCACAAACGGTCTTTGCGACCAATACGTCGACGATGCTGCCGAGTACGTTTGCTGAATACACAGGGCGCCCTGAGAAGTTTTTGGCGCTTCACTTCGCTAACGATATCTGGCGCAGCAATACCGCGGAAATCATGGGCCATGGCGGCACGGATGAGTCGGTCTTCAATGACGTGGTCGAGTTTTCTAAAGCGATTGGCATGGTCGCGTTGCCGCTCCAGAAAGAACAACCTGGCTATATTTTGAATACCTTGCTCGTGCCATTTTTGAACTCGGCGCAGTATTTGGTCGTCAACGGCATCGCCGATCCGCATACCGTCGACAAGACCTGGATGATCGCAACCGGTGCACCGAGAGGGCCGTTCGCAATTTTGGACGTTATCGGCATCAACACGCCGTATCACTTGTCAGTCGCCAAAGCCAATGCCGGCGACGGAGAAGCAGCAAAAGTCGCGGAATACTTGAAAACGGAATTCCTCGACAAAGGCCGCATGGGCATCCAGAACGGCAAAGGCTTCTATGATTACCCGAACCCGCGTTATATGGATAAGGATTTTTTGAAGGAATAAGATAAGAAAACCCGCAACGCCGTGTGCGAATGAGCACGTGGCGATGCGGGTTTTTCGTTTTCTCCTTGTTATTTCCGATAAGAGTTTGATATACATTTGTCATTTGCGCCCTCTTAGCCATTTAATAGAATCGGCCGGGACAAGTTCATCTCTAACGTTGCCCGTCACATTTTTCTTCACAAAGCTTTGTGGAAAGGGTAAAAAGTGTAAAAGCGACACTGAGTCCCGTCGTGTTCAGAGACTATTGGTGATTATGTCGATGCTCTGCATATAGCACAATTCCTTCATTTTCAAGAATGTCATGAAATTGTTCGATTTCCGTTTGGGTTAAATTTAGTTTAGTTAATTCTTCGCGTACCGCGTCTTTCCCGGTAAACATAGACTTGAATTTGTCTGTGATGGTTTCTGTTTCGTGCGTCTGCACTTCTTCTTGGATTTCAATGGCATTAAGAATATCCGCATTTTCTGCTAAAACATGAATATCATTTTTTGTATGCCCGTGAGATTTCAATGCTTCCACCTTTGCCTCAAGTTCCTGTTCAGTATAAGCCACTTCAAACGTATGGTTTGTCGATTTCATACTAATCAGCCTCCGGTGTATTGTCTTACTTGTGTTTACCCGTCTGCCTAAGTAGCTAAAACATGAACCACGTTTAAAGTGCCTCTTGCAAAATGAGACAAGCTAGTTAAAAAAGCCATGCATTGTCAACTCATAGCGTATTTTCCGGACAAAGCCTTCCCTCTGCCAATAGTCTATTCCATTAACTCCAAGACCTCATCTTTCGTCGGAAGCGAAGATATAGCCCCTTTTCCAGTAGTGGCCAGCGCCCCGCTCGCATTCGCAAAAGCCAGCAGTTCCTGGTGATGCTCACTTAAAATGGCTTCCAGATTGGCTGGGCCTGCATCCAGATTCAATAATTGGTACAAGAAAGCGCCAGTGAATGCATCTCCTGCCCCAGTGGTATCTTCGACTTTCACTGAATATCCCGTGGACGAGTATTTTTGATTTTGTACGTACAGATCTGCTCCCTTAGCGCCTTTCGTTAACACCACCGCCAACACCTCCCCTGTGAACAACGAGTTAATGGCTATGGACTCGTCCACTATGCCGGTGATGAACTCCAGTTCGTCGTCAGAAACTTTGACGATATGCGCCTTCGGAATAAATTCCTGAATGGCCTCCCGGCACTGCTTGGGGTTATCCCAAAGCGGCAGGCGCACATTGGGGTCAAAACTGATGATGGCACCGTGCAACTTGGCTGCACCGATCGCTTTCACGTGTGCTTTTTTCATCGGGCTGTCGACTAAATCGACCGAACCGAAATGCAGAACGTCCCCTTGCCCGAACCAGTCGGCATTCACTTCTGAGGGTTTAAGCAGTAAATCGGCGGAAGGATTCCGGTAAAACGAAAAGTCCCGTTCCCCGTCATCGCGCAGCGAAACGAAAGCCAGTCCGGTATTCGCTTCTTTTGTCCGTGGAATCTTATCGGTTTTTACTCCCACCTCGGCAAGCCGTTCCAACAGAAAATCACCAAAGGCATCTTGTCCCACTTTGGTGATCATTGAAGCCGTGCCGCCAAACTTCGCGACCGCAGCTGCCACATTGGCTGGCGCCCCTCCAGGCACTCGCGTAAAAGAATCCACATCTTTCAAGGCGATGCCTTTTTGATGGGGAATAAAATCGATTAGTACTTCGCCAATCGAGAACAAACTTCCCATTCGGCACCTCCCCCTTTTTCAACTTTCATTTCTCAGTAGTCCCACTTCACTGCTTTGAACGCTGCCTGGCCGCCGGTCGCAAAAAACCGAATTTCCTGGCTTCGGATATCCGGGAAAATCCGTGCGGTAAACACTTCTTCCCCGTCGTTCACAAAGATCTCGACGGATGATGAATCGACAAACAGATGGAACTTGTACACATCCCCGTCCATCCGGCATTTGCGTTCGGTTCCATGCTTGCTGCCAATCACTTTGCCCGATAATGCGCGGTCCATGATGACTTTCCCTTGGACTGCATCGAATTTAATCACCGTTTTTTCTTCCTCACTCGCACGGAATTCAATGCCGTATTCCAAGGCGTCCCCTCGTTCAAACTCACAAATTAGCTCATACGTGACTCCAGAGAATCCTTCAATCACTTTGTTTTCATCCAAAAGTTCCCCTTGTGCTTCGGTTTTAGCCTTGCGTAGTGATTGAAGTTCCGGAATCGGCGTTTGAATGATTTTCCCGTCCCGAAGCGATAATTCCCGAAGGATGGTCAAGCAGTTGGCCCATCCATTGATGTCGGTAGGATATTCAATTTCGGGCAGACCCATCCAGGCAACCATAAGCCGCCTGCCGCTCGGATCTTTCATTGTATGCGGTGCGTAAAAATCGAACCCTCTATCCAATTCGATAAAGCCCCCGTGAGTCAATTCCCGGCGTGCTAAATCGATTTTCTCGCCGAGCACATAACCGGCCTGGTAGATGTTTTGATAAAGATCCCCTTCTGGCTCGAGTCCTTGAGGAGAAAAAATCAAGATGCCCCGGTCTTCCATTTCAAAATAATCCGGGCATTCCCACATAAAACCGAAATTATCTAAATTGGTAGCGAGTTCTCCTTCAAACTTCCATTCCAGCAAGTCTGTCGAACTCAGTAAACAAACAGCCCCTGTCTCATCGGCTCGCTGGGCGCCGATGACCGCGTAATACCGGTCTTCCACTTTCCATAATTTCGGATCGCGGAAATGCTCGGTATACCCATCTGGCACTTTATCGAGCACGGATTTTTTCGACTTGATGATATTTCCATCATCGTCCATCTGCGCGATGCACAGGTAAGGATGTCTTACGAGATTCTCATCCCGTGTATTTCCGGTGTACAACAAGTATAATTTTCCGTCATGTTCCACAGCACTACCCGAATATGCCCCGTGGCTGTCAAAATACTCGTCCGGCTTGATCGCGATTCCGACATTCTCCCAGTTGACTAGGTCTGTCGATTTGGTGTGGTACCAATACTTCAAGCCATGAAACGGCCCGAGCGGATGCCATTGATAATATAAATGATATTCCCCGTTGTAAAAACAGAAACCGTTCGGATCGTTGAGAAGCCCAGAAACCGGTTGGATATGGAAGGTTTGCCGCCACGTACAGCTATTGACCCTTAAAATCAAATTATCTATATCTTCTTGGCTGATCTGATCGAGCCGAATGTAACTTTTCCCCCGCGGTAACTCCATTTTTGTCATTTCTCTCATTCTCCTTTTAATAAAAGCAGAATTTTATATTGTACACAGCTAAAAAAATTTCCTTGCAGCAACCCCCTTTCCATAATCGAAATCCTTGGATGGCATCAGTTAATCCACCATTTATGAAAGCGTTTTCTTAAATGGATTGTACTACCTTTAGGATATATTTTCAAAGCCTCACACTTAAAAAGTCTGATATTTCTGCTAATTTATGAAAAGATTGTGTCTGCCGTTTTATAGGGTGCCTTAGTCATCTGTCACGTCAAAATTGCTAATGCATTATCATCCATAAAAATGTAGAAACACTAACGCTAATACACTATCCAGTCGGGAGAAAGATCCTTTTCAATCGCTTCCACTACATCTAAAAACGGATGTAATTCACTTCTGAATCGGTTGTATTCACCATCAATAATATTTGAAGTTATTGTTTACGGAATACTATAACTATTCTTCGATCTAGCTGTTATATTTAATTAATAATGAATGGGAACGGGGAGAAAAAGATGCAGCCAACCACAATCATTGAAATAATCTTTATTCTAGTAGGGACTGGATTGCTGACTTTGGTAGCCTACTTTCTGAAAAAGCCATTAAAAATGCTAGTTTTATCAGCAGCAGGTCTTATTCTAATCAGTTCAATAATTTTTTATTCCGTACATCCTTTTATAGTTGAGAGCCAAACAAATAATGCCATTCAGCAATTAGATGCTCACTTAACTACTACATTTAAAGCCGACTCTTGGGAAATTTCTGATACAGACGACTACGAAATCAAGAAAGTAAAATTTTTGCATGTCATTTTTGATAACGAACCAACAATAGTCTATGAATATCAAATTACTGAATCAACTATAAAACAAGTACGTTTCTGGGGTGCTGAAACTGGAGATGATGCTGAAATTTTATTAGACAAAGGGAGAGCGCCTCAACATATTGAACAACAATAGCATCAAAGCGCCGAATGCAACCTAACTATTTTCATTCCCCTTCACTCTCTATACTCTGCTGAACTAGGCTTTAGGGAGTTTTGATTCTTTGATGTTCGAAATGCCGATAAACGGAAGGATAATCAGTCCAGCTAATTGAATCCAAGTAAGCACCCAATTTTACTTATTGTCACTCAATATTTCCATTCTTATCTTTTTATTTCCTATAGCCCATCCTACAGGCACAAAGATTATCAAACTGACCACCCACATACTCGCGGCTACCCACATCATCAATGAAAAGTCGATCGCCATATTGCCTGAATCAATCAGTGAAACGATAACAGAAAATACCAATCCGCATAGCGCACCGAAGACAAGGCCGATCAAAAGATAGAAAGAAATTTGGGAGACAATGATTTTCACAACCCCCATTGGCCTAACGCCGATTGTCCGGAGTACTGCAAACTCTTTTCGTTTCGACAGAATATTATTCAAGAGGGTGTTCAAGACACCTGCCATAACAGAAACAACAAGTATAATTAGTACCAAAATAAAGATGGCCCATCGCTGCAAGAACATGTCTGAAGCCTCTTCCAGCGAAGTTGCATGTACATTGACTGTGAGTTCTGGATACTTGCTGGCCAAGGTTTCAAGAGAATCGATGGCCTCTGATTCGTCATATGTATTCACGTAGGCTTTATTAAAGTTAGTTGAAGAAGTATTTAACGCCTTCGCTTGCCAATCAAAAAGTACTTCTCCATCATCAATTGCATCTGAAACAGCACTTACTACCATAGTCACCACGTATTCAGCGTGTTGCTTTTCATCCGAGTAGATACCAATTTTTAAGGAGTCACCCACTTGGACTTTGTACTTTTCAGCAAACAGCGGGGAAATGATCGCTGCTGATGCTAGTTCCTCTTTTCCGATTTCCGGTATGACCTTTGCACTCTCTAGCGCCTTTAGATCACCCAGCGTATAGTCAAAAGACATCGACCCGTCTTCAATGAACAACTCTGCCCCGCCAAAAGTGCTGACAGTGGCGACTTGCGCGACTTGGACTTGGTTACGTAGTTCTTCACTAAGTTTAACCGGATTAATTTCAGATTGTTGAATGCGGCTTGTAATAACCAAAGAAGTGGGAAACTGTTCATTGATATAGTCTGTATTGTTCTGCTTAATGGTACTCAGCATTACTGAACCGAAAACAGCGATAATCATGACCACGCTAATTGAAAGAATCACGAAGCTATTCTTTTTGACTTGTGGCTTTAAATTCTGAAGTGCAATTAATACATTGCGGGATGGCAGCTTCCCGGATGCTGGTATCAGCACATTCAATAACATAGTCAGCCACATGGGCAATACTAAGAAAAGACTAGCTAATAGCAAAAAACCACTCAATAAAATCAATATCGCCCTCGCGTTTTCTTCCACAGCAAGAATAACGCCAATCAGCAGCGATACAAGTGATGAAATCCATAGGATCTTGATTGCTGCCTTTCGCATTCCATGATGTTTAAAATCTAGCTCTTCATTTTCCTGGAGAATCCTTAATGGCAAAATTTTTGATGATTTGAGAACTGGGATATAAAGGAACAGTTGAATCAACAGACTAGCTATGGCCAATACGGGAATCGCCACTTCCCAGGCAAATGGCATTTGAGTCAGTGAAACGGAAAACCACTTTCCAAAACTTGGTTGCAGGAATTGATTCGCTGCATAAGCAATCGCCAACCCAAGCAATGCGCCAGCAACTGTAATCATTGTGCTTTGAATGCGGATAATCTTGGACAGTTGCTCAGTTTTCGCGCCAAGCGCTCTCATAATCGCAAACTGGTTTTTATTCTTATAGATAAACAAGTCAAAATTGGAAATGACCATGATAGCCGTAACGATCAAAATGAGCATCGAAAGGATGCCAATAAATAAGGTCAAGGAGTTCAAGTTGTTTTTTGCTGTTTCATCCTCTTCAATAATATCCACGCGCAAGTCCGGCTGGATCTTTTTTACTTCATTGGCCATTGCAATTAAGTCGGTTTCTTCTGCGGTTTTCACCATTAAAGCCGTGGTTTCGTTTTTAAGGACTGGCAGTGCTTCGTCGTGAAATAGCTTTGCTCTCTCTAATGCGAAAACCACCATATCAGGAGCAATCCCTGTTCCTTGAGCGTTCTTCAAAATTTCAGTGATTTCAAATGAATCGTTTTCAATTTCGATTTGATCGCCTACTGAAAGCTTGAGAGACCCTGCCAGATTTTCTGTGATGGCGACTGTGTCTTTCGTTAAATCTACGCTTGTTTTATACCTGCTTTTTGCAATTGGATCGTTTTCGATTCCCAGAGTGTAGACTTTTCCGCCTAGCGGCTCTACATATGTTTGGGTAACCAGCGCTTGCGAAACAGCAACTGTCGAAGGATGGTCTGATATCAGTTGCAATAATTCCTGCTCATCCTCCACGGGATTGTCATCGCTATAAACAAGGGCCATATCCATATCCCCATACATCTTTCGCAGATCATCTTGCAGGGTTTGTTTCGCATTTACGGTAAATAGCGCCATGGTCAGTACAAGAGAGACTGCTATGGCAATGCTCATAACCGAGGTGAAGACCAAAAACTTGTTTTCTCTAAATAAACGGAACGCCAATTGATTGAGTGATTTCATATAGCCGAACCTTTTAAAATACTCTGGGAGATTTCCATGATGTGTTCAAGATCCCGTTCACCGGAACATTCGTACTCATTGATGATGGCGCCGTCGTGGAAAAACAAGACACGATCTGCATAGGTAGCGACTTTGGGGTCATGCGTTACCACAAGTATGCTTTGATTGAGTTCGTCCTTCATAGAAGTCAATACTTCTAAAATTTCTTCGGATGTATTGGCATCTAAATTCCCCGTCAATTCATCTGCCAAAAGTATCGGTGGTTCGCCGATAAGAGCCCGGCCAATAGCAATGCGCTGTTGCTGTCCACCCGATAATTGGACCGGACGATGTGCTTTCCACTTTGTTAACCCCATCCGTTCCACCATACTGGCCGTTTTTCTCTCAATGGATTCTTTAGATTCGTTTTTTAAGAGCAGTGGCAATGAAATATTCTCTTCCACCGTTAAGTCTTTCAACAAGTTATAAGCTTGAAAGATAAATCCGATATTTTCCCGTCGGTAGTCCGTCGCTTTCGGTTCAGAAAAGAAACCTTCCGAATCTACACCATTCAATCGAATTTTACCGCTGGTCGGTTCATCCAATGCGCCAATAACATTGAGTAAGGTGCTTTTTCCAGATCCACTCGTCCCCATAATTGCGACAAATTCCCCAGCATACAAATTGAACGAAACATCTTTTAACGCTTCAACTTCGAACCCTCTGCCACTGTATTTCTTAACTAGATTATTAACTTCCAAAGTTATTTTTCTCATCAAAGTCAGTAGCCTCATTTGCTGTATGCGATTTTTTATAATTCTGTAAGGTCAGGTGTGTTTACGTTAAATATAAAACCCAGTCGAAGAGATGACCATGAAGTTTATTACTATATTTAGAATTCCAACCATATAAATACAATATCACAAAACAAAATATTTTCTGTAAGTATGAAGAAGAATAATGACGTCTTATTTTAATTTTCAATCTACTTCTAACTTAAGGCTTCTTACGAATTTGCACGTAAAACAGTAAAGAAAGAAATTCTAGATTCCGTCCCTTTCCTTTTCTTCACTTCAAATAGGTAAACTAATGTGTTATAAGAAAGAGCAAAGGTAAACAGGTTAAACTTTGCTCATCTTAGATTGTTTAGTGTTCCTCCGCTTTACATGCTATCTAACATCACTTAATCTCTACCTCAAAGGCTTCCGTGTCCAGCACCTCATGATAGTCAGTTTTTTCTTTCCCTTCTTTTCCAGAAATGACGAAAGGCGTTACCTTCAACGTGGAGACATCTTCTGCCAACGCTTCAAATCGGAAATAGGCATCCTTTCCTAAAGTACGCTCTTCTTGTGGTTCATAGACCTTGCCCGTCCCGTCTTCGACTAACATTCGGACATCAAACTCATAGTCCAAGTCATTATTGCTGTATAAATGGTATTTCAAGGTGCTGGAGACAGGTGACAAAACTAATTCTTCCACTAAGATGCGCTGTCCATTTTCCAATGAAAATTGTTGGTTGATGGAGATAGTCTTGCTTACTGCAAGCAACGCTTCGCCTGAGGCCCTGAATTCAAAAGTCCATTCCTCTTTGGCCCACATACTTGGAACTATCCCCTCATAAATAATTTTGATATCCAGTGGTTTGCCCATATCCAGCGCTTGGACATCCATAGAGCTGAATAAGGAATAAGTGGAATCTCCCAATTGCTGCACATCGCCACCACCATTCCCAGAAACCTCTTCCCCATTGATTAATATGGTCGGGAATGGATTGACGTTCTCTAACTTAATGTTTTCGGAAGTCGTCTCAAAAGTGCTATTGATCAATAAACGTCCCTCATCGATGATTACTTCATTTAAGGTGATAGTGCCCTGTTCATTTTCTATTGATTGTCCGAGAATCGTCTTGTAACTTTCCAATGTTTGGCCGTCTTCCATACCCAAATAATGTTCCAATAAAGGACCAAGAATCGGCATTTTCGCCAGTGCAGTGGGCTGCACTCCAATGCCCAATGAAAGTATGATTAACGCTGCGGCTGAAATAGCCCATAATTTTGAACGGATTTTTGTTGTTCGCTGTTGTATCTTCTTTTTTATACGCTTTTTCATTCTCTTTTTTTCGAAGCTAGTCAATTCTGGAATGTCGTATTCCATCGTATCCACGTCAACTTCATTCAGTATTTGATAAACGTCTTTCATTTCAACACCTCAATTCCGCGTTATTGGTTTCCGAAAATTCGTTTCAACCCTTTTAATTTTCTTCTCCCTCGGGATAACCTGTTATGGATTACCGATTTTTTCACGCTTAGTTCGTTTGCAAGACTAGTGGTATCTTTTCCGTCGATATAATAATCAATAAATAGCTGTCGATCTTCTGGTGTCAGCTGTTCTAATAGTGCTTCTGTTTCCAAACTCAATTCCGTTTTCATAACCAGCTGCCTCTCATCCACTTGGTTTGTCTCCAATTCGTAATCTCCAGGCTGCTGTTTTTCAGCCAACTTTATGTACCTTCTCTTATAATCAATCGCTTTATACTTGGAAATAGCAGCTAACCAATTCTTCAAAGAGTTGGTTTTTTCATTAAAAGAATCAATATGATCCCAAACGGCTAATAGAATGTCATCTATACATTCATCATGAACATGGCTGAATCGATACAAATGATGTGTGACGATGCTTTTAATTAATCCACCGTATTGATCAATCACAAATTGTAAAGCATCTTCATTTTTTCGTTTTAGTTCCTGCACAAGGTTTTCATGTGTGATTTTCATTCAATCTAATAACTCCTTCCAAAGGCCTTACCTATTAATTCGTTTGCCAAATCTAAAAACTATCCAAACGAAAGTGAAATATCGAATTGTAATGAATTATTTTTGTCCATACGAAAACCCTACTTCATGATAGAAGTAGAGTTCTAAGGTCTTTTTGGCGCCTATTCTTGCAAGCTTTCGTTTTCTAAAAAGTAATTCTGTAAGACCTTCTTTATTTCGCCCCGCAATTTTTTAAGTTATGTAGACTCTTATTATATCTATAATCAGCAGTACTATTATTGTAAAATCGGATTTGCCGAAAACTCGATGATTGGGAATTCCTTATTTTCCAACCCTTCATAATAATTCATGACAGCTTTTTCTTCCCTCGTTAACTCTGTCGTTGAATTTTTTATATTTTGAATAGCTGTATGATCCCGTAGATACATTCCATACCAGTCTTCCTGATCTGCATCTTCCAATTCAACGGACACTGCCCTGTATTCCTCTTGCAGCAAAGCAAAAGAATCTGCAATTGATTTCTTTGCTGCTTCTTCCCCTGAACCTTCTGTCATCAGTTTGACTGCAATTAAGCTCTTATTAGCGCCTTCAACTCTTTCCGTTTCAGTAAAGGAAGGGAGGCCATTTTCGTCCACTCCCATCTCATCATTGACTGAACTATTACAGGCGGAAAGGAACAACACAGCTATAAATGAAACAACGGTTAGGCTCTTCTTTTGAATGAACATCTATTCCCCTCCATTTCCTCTGTCTATGGCGTCTATCCCGCACAAAACCGCCCTTTTGAAGGTCGATTTCGCTGACAAGGCAAGTATCACTATCATTCCTAAAAAATAACAACAAATGCTATTGCTATCTTTTTTATCACATATCTGTTACTTTTAAGAAGAGTTATTTTTGTTCGGTTTCAGATTGAGAATAAATTTTGTTTTTCGTCTAAGGTATTTGAGCAAGGATAGTAACAAATTGTGTGGAGATCCACACCAGGAGGCAACAACTATGGAACAAGGTACAGTTAAGTGGTTTAATGCAGAAAAAGGTTTTGGTTTTATCGAGCGTGAAGCAGGAGATGACGTATTCGTACATTTCTCAGCTATCCAAAGCGACGGTTTCAAATCTTTAGACGAAGGTCAAACTGTAACATTTGATATCGAAGAAGGACAACGTGGCCTACAAGCTACAAACGTTACAAAAGCTTAATAATAGCTAAAAAAGAGATCCTATATTGTATAGGGTCTCTTTTTTTGTTTAACTTCAGGATTAGCTACTTTCACGAACAGATGAAATATAAACTAGTTTTTAAAACCTATTTTGTTTATCCTGCTTAGAAACTAGCAAAGCGAATCAATTCAAATGCTGCTTCGTCGAGAGCGTAAAATACTTAATCCCATCATAGCTATTACCACAACAAAAAGTATGAGACCGATAAAAGTATTCACAGAGATTTGAAAAAACAATCCCAAAATAAGATTTGTTAGCATCACAACGAACAGGGACCAAAATACTTGCCCATCTCTTTTCGTATAAAACGTTATAGCTCCACTCGCCAGAGACAGCGCGAGAATCCCCCATATAATTGGATGCCAGATATAAATCCCCCACTTCTTATTAGTGATATGCAGAATCGCTTAACACTCTTTTCTTTAACAATCTCTCCAGATATTTAAGTTAAGAGAGAACCAAAAATTAATACCAAGGCAATAACTACTGTGTTAATTACAGTAATCACGAAAGCACACATAGAAATAAGATTGCGCTTAATTTTGTTGAGAATAAAAAGTATCGAAAAAATCAAAGTAATGGCTGCTCCAAATAAAATGAGATAGATCAGCAAACCGGCTATATCTTCTGAAGATGCAATTGCAATAGGGTCTAGGAATATCATTAGCAAAGAAACGAGTATGCTTACCATAAGGTAGATCGTGTTCACCGTATTTTTTATCTCAATTCCCCCTCGAATTTTAGAGTTTCGTCATTATCTGAATTATACATCTTTTCCAATTAAAAACATATGATTTTCCACACTTTTAAGAGAGCCTAGACATGACCGATTTTAGAAGCGGCAATATATGTTGTTAATTGCGAATTATACTGATTATTTTCTGTTGGGCATCTTCAGCTTCCGGAACCGGCATCACCACAAACACATGATTCATCTTAGGATATACATAGGTTTGGATTTCAATTCCTTGCTCTGTTAATTTTTCGTCCAACTTCATTGCATCCGGATAGATGAGTTCATGTGTACCGATAAATTGAGTAATCTTGCCAAGTCCAGATAAATCCCCATAAATCGGACTAATCAAGGGATCCTTTAAGCTTTTATCATCAGACCAAATATTAGTGATCACGTCCATTCCCCCGACCGATAACATTGGATCCTTTTTTTCGTATTGGGGGATAAGAGGATTATCGAGGGTTAGATCGACGGCTGGGGACAGCAAAATGATATCCTTCGGTTGAGGCAAATCATCTATCTTTAACAGCTGTGCCAGCCCAAGCGCGATATTCCCACCGGCTGAATCCCCCATGATAATTAATTGCCTGGCACTCTCAACCGTCCGAAGCATCTCTTTGTACATGCTCAACAGTTTCGGATATGTATGCTTGTAATTAAAATGAGGCACTTTAGGATAAATAGGCGCGATAATCTTTGCATCCAATGACTGTGCCATCATATCCATGAGCTTCCAGTGGAAAGATAAAGGCTGGTTCGTCCACGCGCCCCCGTGCAAATACAATATCGCCTTTTGTTTCGGGGAATTCTGGTCGTTTAAGGTGAACACCTGTATGTCTTCATACATCTCTTCTTTCAATGAATTGGAAAAGCTCATATTTTCAATCACATACGGTTTGATATTTTCAGTTCCTCTTTGCTGAACGAACTTTGTCGTGTTGGCGACACTGGAAAACCCTTTCTTTGTGCCTCGCAAAACTAAGTATTTCTCGAGGATCCGACTTCTTACAGACCGTTTTCCCTCATAAGTTTGAATACCCATTTACTAGCTCCTCTCTAATGACTTACCGACTCACTAGTATTCTCTTCATTTTCTAGTTCCCGAATCTATAAATATTCAAGCTTGGCTAATTATTCTACCTCTATCAAAAAAGCATAATTTCCATCTCCTCGATTCCAGTCAGCTATTACATGATATACATATATGCCACTTTCATCAGGCGCTTTAATTCTTTCGTTATTTATTTCAATAATTTTTGAATTGTTTTCACCAAACCATTGCTCTAATCTCAGATTTTTAGGTTGATAAGCTATCGGAAATTCAATTTCAATTTCCACATTTTTAGATACGATAGATGGGGTATGTGATTCTGTCATGTCGATTGGAGAAGTATGAATGGTATCTACACAGTGAGCAAGTAAAATAGCATCCCAGCAATATGATCCTTGTGTTGTAGGAATTTCTCTCTCTCCTATTGAAATTTTTGGAGTCGGCGGTTCTAAACGAAATGGTTTAAATATAACTATTGCTGTGATTAGAATTCCAACAATTATAAACACCGACCTTTTTTTCATATATCTCGTCCCCCTTTTGTACAATAATAGACGTTTATATTTTTACAAAGTAGCAGTATTCACTTTATCTTGAAAATTTCACCATCGACAAAAGGACTTCCAAGCAGTTGGAAGTCCTTAATGCTCTTTTTAATACTTTCATCGATAATACTTACATTTCTCCACTAAATATAAAAATTAGGAAAAAAACATACAAAATGCCCAATGAAATAGATAGTAATGAAATATATTTAATGATCCCTTTTTCTTTTTTAATGAAAGCAATTAATCCAAGTATTACACCTGTGATATAAATAGCGAAACCAATAGGTATGGCAATCATCGACCACTTCCCAAAAGTTATATTGAGAGGTGGAAAAATCATATATGCTATAAAGATTCCTATGATCACTAAAAATAGTGAATACTTGCTGTATTTTCCATTCATTTTTATGTCCTCATTCCGTCGGCAAAATAACGAATATGCTTATTCTACGAATCTAAAAAGTCTTATCTTATTGTTCCATGGATACTTTCAAACATTTGTGAAAGTACCCTACCGATAAGTCGGCATATATAAACTAGCATTTTTTTGAAACTATAAACGATTTATGCCGTAAGTAATTCCAGAGGTGAATTAGAATGCTTTCATTTTTACTTATATTTTTATTAGGAATACCTTTATCTGTATTATTACATGAAATTGGCCATGCTTTAGGAGTAATCCTATTCACAAAACAGGAAGCACATGTATATCTCGGACCAGCAAACGATAAAAATAATGAGAACTTTCGAATTGGAAGAATCCATTTTCATATTATATGGGCTAATTCTGGGTTTTGTTTTGTGAAAAATGAAAGTGATTTTTCACGGTTCAGTAATATAATGTATTCTGCAGGCGGCCCTATTGTTTCTTTATTATTAGCTGGCATCTCTCATTTAGTTACAACTAGTCTAACGAATTTTAGTATTACCAATTTTTTCACAGGCGTTTTTTATGCCAACCTTTCTATGTTTATTTTTACGATTCTCCCAATAACTTATCCAAATTGGTTAAAACCTTATGCTG
The DNA here is from genome assembly GCF_018283455.1 of Planococcus sp. MSAK28401. Taxonomy (NCBI): domain Bacteria; kingdom Bacillati; phylum Bacillota; class Bacilli; order Caryophanales; family Caryophanaceae; genus Planococcus; species Planococcus alpniumensis. The sequence continues at coordinate 2,626,341 of NZ_JAAMTH010000001.1, forward strand.
GGCGTTATTCTGATGGTTACCATATTTTAAAAGCGATAAAGGCTAAATGAAGCTGAATACTTATTCATAGAAGTACTAGTCGTATACAGGAAAAAGAAAGAGAAGTTGCTAAGAATAACTTCTCTTTCTTTTTGTTTAGCTGACAAAAGATGTTATATATAAACTGATTTTCCAAGATCCACTTAAAGTTAATGAAGGAGATTCAAAACCGGCTAGACTGCATTCAACTCTTTCCATTCACGAATGTCTGTGAAATGTTCAGCCAGTTGGTTCGCTTGGTCTGTTACACTTTCCGGATAATCCAGAATTTCCAATAGTTTAATGGCGTTCCTTGTTTCGGAAGGGCCTTCATGAATTTTATAATCGAACAGCACTTCACCGTTCTCGATCGACTCCCGGAAATGGTAATTGGTATACACATTCCCCGCAATTTCCGTCAATTCAATATCGTGCGAAGCAATAATGTTCATGCCTTTATTGACCGACAGCCACTCCATGATAGCTGCTGATGCGGAAATCCTCTCAATCGTATTGGTCCCTTTTAGAATCTCATCAACGAAAGAAATAACAGGTTTCTTTGCCTTGCACAACTGGATAATTCGTTTCAGTGACTTTATTTCTGCAATAAAATAACTGTCTCCATCCAGTACGTTGTCTTGGATTGCCATCGAAGTCACGATATAACTCGGTTTCATCATCCAATTTTTAGCCAATACCGTATGGATCGTTTGGGCTAAAATTGCATTGATGGCGACCGCTTTGATATAAGTCGATTTTCCGGAAGCATTAGATCCAGTAATCAATACAGTCTTGCCCAATGTAGAGGAATTCGTTACTGGCTTATCTAAAAGTGGGTGGGCCATGTCTTTAAATGACAACTCTTCTTCGTCGACAAACTGAGGCAAGGTATAAAATGAAAGTGATTTTCGATAAAAAGCGATCGCAATCGCAGCATCCAATTCGCCAATCGATTCCCATAATTGCTGATAGGCTTTCTGATGCGTGACGATTGCTTTCACGATTTGATTGTAGGAAATAAAGTCGAGTAAAAAAACAATCCGGAAGTATTCAAAGAAAACATCAAAATCGTCACCGGTATTTGTTCCAATGGATAAGACCTTGCCAAAGAAAGAAACTTTTTTCAGACCTTTCCCTTCTTTTTTTAAAATATCGCCAAACACCGAAAATCGTGGATGACGAATGGAAGTCAAACTCCTGCCTGTATTCACAATGGCAGCTACGTATGTAATAGAATGCAAATCATTTTCCAGCATCTTTTTATTGCGGTAATAGATCACAGCGTTTATAACTAGCGAGCTTGCCAAACTGGCGATTCCTACCTTTAAACTAAAGAACATCAACAGCAATGAGAAAATGGGCAAACATGCAAGAAGCATATACATGTATGCGAACTTGATTTTATGGTCGCTGAAATTGTAAAAGTAGGAGGAAGTGTCCGCATAATTGCGTTTTCCAAGACTGGATAAAATAAGAAGGACTTTTTCTCTCAATCCGTCTTCCTTCGCCATCATGGTATAAAGTTCTTCTTTGGACTGAAGGCCATCAAGCTTCGGATCAATGTCCCGTAATTGGTTGAATAAATATTCTGAGCCCACACTGGTTTGGGTGTAATTCATCTTATTAAACACCTGATCCATCCCTAAGTCGTCCCAGGTGATTTGATCGACCCCTGCAGAAAATTCTGAACGCTCTTTATTGTTTCTCCAATAGGATGACACGGATTGAACATCTTCTTTTATCGCAATATATGTTTCAGTTTCCCACTCTTGCCGGATTTTCTTAAGTTTCCGCCGATTTCGCGTTAAAAGTTGATAAGTAATGAGACAGACGACAAATAACCCCATTAATATAAAAGGACTTTCCATTTCAGCACCTCTTCCTCCTAATTTATACGGCTTTTCTTCCAGAAAGTTTCAATGAAAGAGGTAGAAATTTCCACCCTGCAAGCTTTTGTTATGCAAGAGTAGAAACCTTTCATAAAGATATATTTACAAGAATGCAAAAAAGAAGGTGCTCATCGCCAGCACCTTCTCAATTTTAGTTTTATGAACTTCTATAGATCATTAAAAACCAGCAGATTATAAGCGAGTATTCGTTACTATACTCTTTAGAATCTAGTTTATCGGTTTACGGTGTATACCAAAATAGAGTAGAAACAAATGGAATGACCACTGCCCACAATAGTACAAATGAATTCCCATACTTATATTCCTTAAAGATAAAAGCAAAAACAGCTTCTCACTTTCCAAATCGGCTGGAAAAGGGAAAAGACTTCTATAAAAGTCTTCTCTCTATCGTTACCTTCTCTTACGTGACGTCCCATCTCTTTAAAGTAGAAACGATCCGATTTTCCACTGAGTATTTGAACAACCCCAAGTGCACAGCGATTTCTTCGTGCGAGTACCCTTGAATCAACTTCATAACTAAAATATCCCGATCTAACATTTCTAATTCGCTCAACAGTTTTAAAAGTTCGAACCTATTCCTCCTTGCCAGTAGCTTCTCTTCAATATCCAGCGTGCCGCTTGTTTGTATACTCGTTCTCATTTCAAGCTGCACCTACCCTTCCTGAAGGATTAAATAGAAGCTTACTGATAAGGATCCACAGTAACTCCTAAAGCAGACGTGCGAACGAATTCCAGGTCTTGCAAAGACTGTAGACTTTTAATATCTCCTGTTACCACTGCCCCGATTACTTGAACATGGTCTGCCGTTAAACGGGGGGCCTCCCCTTTCAACAAATCATGAATACGTTTGTATTCGCCATAATATTTTCCACTTTCAAACCCTAGACCCATTTGAATCTTTTCAATGAACAATTCTTCACTCTTTAGTTGGCTTTCCTCAACTTCCTCCTCTTCAAGTTTTAGTTCGATGTTCTCAAACCCATACACCTGATCGCCGAGTTCAGGTAGGCTTACACTATTCTTTTCCTCTACGATACTTGGATGATGGTTCAGCCAGTTCAGGTCTTCCGAAGAATAAGTATCTACCCAATACCATTTCAAAGTTACGCCTTCTGGCATGCTTTCATTAACCTCCGACGGTGCATAGCCTTTGTCGAAAGACAAGGCAACTTCGGCTACGGTTTGTTCTGGATAACGTTCCAGTTCACTTAATCCATCTGCCAAATTGCTGTATTCCACCTCGGGATGATAGAAATTGAGCATTCGCTGTTTGGTATCACGATCATATGCCTTCAGTTGACCATCTTTTTCAACTTGAATTGGAGAGTGGTCCCCTGCAAATCGGCTGACACCGCCAAATAAACTGTAGGACATGACATCCTCGCTCCAATCTACTGGAATTCCTTCGATCACCTTGTACCGTTCAAATCGGATGATGCCCTCAAAAAGCCCATTCCCTTCATGCTGCATCCCCATCTCCTCGACATTGGGATCCGTTATTTGACTAAACATTTCTATATCCCGCATGGCTTTTCCCTCCTGCCATCTCATAAGTGAAAGCCAGCTAATCCCCAAAACAATTATGAATAAAACCAGAACGATAGAAGAAATAGCCGCTGTGCGAAGAAGCGTTTTTCTTCGCGCCTTGCCAATAATCTTAGTGAATGAATCATTCGATGAAGTTGAGTCGAAAAGCTGATTTAACTCTTTATCTTTTTTGTTCTCGGTCATGCCGATCAAGCTCCTTTTCATATAATTCTTTGAAAGCCTTTCTGGCTCGGAATAAATAGGTCTTTAAAGTTCCGTTATTCAAATTCAAGAGGGCCGCGATGTCAGCGTAACTTAATTCCATCTCATACTTTAATAGCAGTAGCTGCTTATGGAGGGGAGGGAGTTGATTCAGAACGAATTCAATTTCTTGTCTCATCTCGCCCTGCCGGACAAAATCTTCGGGCAAAAAGGATTCGTCCACAAACTCAAGGTTTTCAAAAGAAGTATGTATTTCCTTTTTTTGTTTCCGGCACAAATCATAATAATGATTGATAGCTACCTTGAAGAGCCAACTGTATGCTTTAGTGGAATCAATCGAATCAATGTAGAGCAACAATTTATACAAGGCTTCCTGAACAATATCTTCAGCATCCCCTGTACTCGCTCCAATTTTTATCAAGTATTTAAAAATGATGTCTGTCTTTTCGTTTAATGCCTGATACAATTCTTCCTGCGAATTCAACTAGTCCCCTCCCTTCATCTATAAGACCTTTCAGCCTTTAAAAAGTTAACACAAAAAAGGAAAGTTTTTGAAATGCATTTTTTGAAAATTTTCTTGTAATGATTACTTGTATAGACAAATGAAAAAGAAGCACCGACCTACTCGGCACTTCTTTATATTTCTATTTTGCTATTCACAGATCACCTGTGGTTTCTGACGAATCTTGATAGGTAATCTCATATTCTTTTGAAACTTCATCTTTAAAATTTTATCGATTAGTATTTTGAACGTGTCAATTTTTCCAACAATATTGGTTTCGTTGGGTTCTCTAATGAGGCCATTAAAATGCGAGTTCTGAATGTAACTTACTTAGTATTAAGTCCCATTCACATCTTAATAGAATAAATGGTATTTTACTGGTAAATGAATGATATACTTACTTGAGAGCGACCGTAGACAAAAAAAGAGGTGCTAAATTGAATAAGAAAAATTACCAGATCTTATCATCACTTTGCTTAGTAGTTGCCGTCATAGTCTGGATCCCAAATGTTGTTTTTAAAATTGCTAGCACTTTTTGGCTGGCAACTTTCGTATTAGGAATTATCGGTACCGTATTTGCTGCTTTGGGCAGAAACTATTTGCTAATGATTGGAAATATCATCATGTTCTTTAGCTTTTTTATACTTATGGCAATTGGATATCATATGAATTCATAGTTGTAATAAAAAGCACTCGCAAAATTGGTACCATTTTGCGAGTATTTTTTATTATTACGATATCGTGAAAGTAGTAAGTATATATTTGATGAATTTCCAGGAAATCTCCTTTTCTACATAAGGTTTTGAATGTAACTTAACTGCTGTTAACTTACATTCATTTCCCGCTTAAGAATGAAAGAAGCACCTATCGTCATTAATGTATCGACGATAAGTGCTCGGAATACGGAATTTACTTAAAGAAATTTAAGAAGTTTGTTGTTTATTTTTCTTTTGAATCCAGTTAATTAAATACAATACTAATACAATAACCGCAGTGATAACTAAAGAATAACCAACTGTTTTTAAAAAATAGTCGGAATCGCTCAATAGTGCTGGTGAACTCATTCCATTAACATCAGTGGTATTTATTATTCGATCTCCTAGCCAAAAGAATAGGATAAATGTGATTAAAAAAGCACCCGCTGCAACTTTCCACACTTTATCTCTCATTGTAAAACTCCTAACAACATAGACGTATATCCAAATTGTACCATATTAGAAAAATAGATAAATAGCTAATCGATTTCAAGCAAATTAACAAAAGAACTGCCCTTTTATATGGAGCTCTTTTTCCTTTATAAACAACAAACTGAATGTAACTTAATTCAAAATAAGTTACATTCGAGAAAACGTTGTTAAAAATTTTGTTTTATATTTTCTTTGATTCTTTAAACCCTTTGACGACGATATAAATTCCTATTACGAAAAAAACCAAAAACGATATTATTGTTACGTAAGCTGCAGCGAATCCACTTGAAACAATCATTCCGTAGATTCTTCCAAGAAACCAAGATAAAAGCGGTCCTATTAAAAACATCGTAGCCAAACCCCAGTTAACTAACTTTGGTTGGGTTTCCATGTATTCCTCTCCTTTTTATTTAATTCCCGTTCAGTCTAAATGTAAATTAACTGCACTTTCGTTTTATTCAGAGACGTAAGATTCTGACTCATCGGTTTTCTCAAATAATCTGGAATTTTAGCGATGTCGAGGTTATAAATAACGCCAGTACACATGAAATAATTTTTTAAAATTCCCGGCTCCACTCTTTATCTTCCAAAATCTCACCTGTTTCAGCAACATAGGACACAATAAGCTGACCATGTTGCAAAATGTCTTCATCCGTTAAGTAAGAAATGAAATCAGTGAAACGTTCCTCATCGCTCTCCATTCTTTTCCTCGGTATATCCAGTCGGACTGTGGGTTCGAGATTATAATTTTTGAAACTTCCAGGGTTGAGCGGATCGATATTTAATGCAGCTCCTATCTCATCGTCAATATATACATAAACTACAGCCGACTCTCCAAAAGCTTGACGCACGTATGGGCTCATTTCCTCTTCAAGTTCATCTGACCATTTATCAGAAACATATGTATCCACTAACTGTTCTGTCTCAGCGTCCGGATACACTAGAAATTCGATATTGCTTCGAATTTCTCGCACCTTAGCTGCGTACTCAAATTCGAAATTCCCCATATTGTCATATAACGTATCGTAGAGCTCAAAATCATCATTGAAGTTTGCTTCTAGGTATCGCCCTGCTTCTTGCCGTATCTTTTCTTCACTATCAGGATCCGGTTTCATGCTTAGGTTAAATAATATGACGAGCACCACCATACCTAGAAAAACGACGCCTAAAATCCCTAGAATAATTTTCACGGTTTTTCTCAATTCAGCCCCTCCTTCCTTTTACTTTTGAAATTTAGACTGTCATCTTTGTTTGAAGTTCTTCATCTTTCTCTATTATTTTTTCACTTTAACATATATATCCAGCAGAAAGAATTTACACATTATAGTTACCAGCCCACTCTGTTCGTAAAATACAGTTTTTCAAACATAAAGAAAGAGAAAAAGCGTTTAGCTTCTTCCCTTTCGATAATCACATAATATGTAAACTGATTAACTCTCTTAGAAAATTGACTTTATTAAATTTTGTATCGATATTGCAGGCAATAAGGAACTCCACTTTCCTGGAAGTTCTTCTTATTTAAGTCAGGCTTATTTAACCTCAGTCTTTGTTCGCTTAGTTATCACTAACTTTGTATAAACAAGGATAAATAGCAAAGTTAATAAGCCAAGAAGAACCATCCCCCCACCCCAAAATAAAGAGATAGCTATCCCTTCCCACTTTCCTACGTACATACCCCAATAATAAATTCCTGCTCCTACAAGGAGAAATATATATCCAATTAAATATCTTCTTTTTTTCAAAACACTCCAAACTATCCCAATACAAGCAACAATTAAAACAATAATTGGGCCGTACACAATTAAGCTATCTATCATTCCAGAACTCATCATAACCACGCCTCCTCTTTGTTAAGTACAAATTTTGCTTTGCATCGATCATCTCTATTTATCTGTCTCGCAACCAAAAACAATAATCTTATAGTTATCTCGAATCTGATTACCCTTTCATTTTGAATCTCTATGTTGGCTATTTCTATTAAATTCACTTAATGAAAAAGTTTTCTGACTACTATAACTTTAACATAATTTACCTTATCGCTACTTCCTATATGTAATAGTATGAATTATAATCATTCAAAAAAATATGTCTATTTAGAAAAAAAGAAGAAACTCATTCTAGATTTTCTTCACTTCCGATAAGGGGTCACATGTAAACATATTCTTCTTGTATACTTTTCTTATACGCGAGGCAAATGAAAAATATTCCAAAAAACAAGACTTTTGTTTTTTAATTACGTCTAACAAGTAGAAACCATAAATTAGGGGGCGAGATTCCTTGACTAGCGAGAGAAAAAGCGAAATCACTGAGTGGTATCAGCAGCATGGTGATTCGATATTCAGGTATATATTGCTCATGGTCCGCGACCATCAACAAGCGGAGGATTTAACACAAGAGACGTTTATTAAAGCATTCCAGCATTTTGAGAGCTTTGAACGAAAGGCAAATCCGAAAACCTGGCTGTTTCGCATTGCCCACAATCTCACCATTGATTTTATTCGAAAGCAAAAGCCCTTGGAACTATTAAAGGAACTGGTATTAATTGGAAAAAGCACAAGCACTTTTCCTGAAGGAATAGTGGAGATCAGAGAGAACTCTACAGAGCTTTATCACGCATTGAGTCAGCTAAAAGGCCCGTATCGCGAAGTTATTATTTTGAGGAAAATAAGGGAGTTTAGTATACAAGAAACCGGAGAAATTTTAAATTGGACCGAAAGCAAAGTGAAAAACACCCTTTCCCGAGCCCTTTCCGCATTGGAAAAACAGTTAAATAAGGAGGGAATTATCCATGAAAAAAACTGATGGTATCCATACCTCATTAGATAATCAGTTGAAACAATTGGATCAGGATATCATTTGGAACCAGCAACACAAAGCAAAGCTGCACTCCCAGATTTTATCGAACTTGGGTAAACAGGAATCCAAAACTCGGTTTTTCAATGGCTTTAAATTCACCTCTAGTTTAGTGCTGTGCTCGATCCTTTTAGTAGCCGGGGTTCTGTTCCTTTCACAAAATATCCTTCAAGAAGAGAGTGGTTTGTCGACAGGAAAAGGAAATAACACAGATGAAGAACCTGCTTTGGTAGGAAGCGAAGAGGTAGATACAGAAAAAAGCAAAGAAACCATTCAAGCTGTCATTGAAGAAGAATTCAACGGACCAGATGAGATGTATAAAGAAGTATGGGAAGCTGCTATGGAAGCCCAAAACAATGCGACAACTCAAGAAGAGTTTGATGCCTTACAGCAAACTCCGGTATGGCAAAATTACATGAACTACATGGCCGAGACCTATGCTGCTTATTTCACAGAAAATGGCTATGACAATTTTTTAAATGGCACACCTGCTTTTATGTACAGTGGTTTTGATGGCGAATATGACCTGACAGCGTCGGAGATTAAGATCACCCAGAACGAAAACAATCCGAAAATGTATCAATTTACTTTCCAAGTGGACTACAAAAAAGCAAACGGAGAAGTCCATCCGTATTCTTTCGAAGGTGAAGCCATTACTTCTAAAGAAGGAAAAATTGAGAAGCTACAATTTCTGGATAAAGATGACTTGCTTACAGAAATGAATGAAGAAATTTATTGACGCTGCCTTTAGGTAGCGTTTTTCTGTGTAGTTGTATTCAACTGACCTTAAACCTTCTCAATGCGTTCGTAAAATTTACTTACACCTCCCAAAAATGGGGGAAGCTTATTTAGCTTCTTCCTTACCGATAATAGATGATATGTAAACTAAATATTAGAAAAGCATTCCCTTTCTTCTCATTTACAAAAGGTATTTTACGCTCTCGTCTACGTTTTATAAAAACATTAATTAGTAAAAAGGTTAACGGTATTATTGAGACTCTTTAATTTATTTTTTGTCTCTAAAATAAAACCTGGATCGCTCTTAGTAGAGCAATCCAGGTTTTATTGATTTTTATGTATTGCCTTTCTTTTTATCCATTTTTAAAAATATAAAGTAGATCATATAAGCAACTAAAACTGCAATCATTAATAAAACAGGTGGAGTTTCTCGGTCGCTGAAAAGACTATAAATCAGAAAAGCAAAAATTAGAAGACTTAAAACATAAAGTACTTTACTCATATATACTCCTCTTCTAAAAGTTATGGAATATCCATATGATACCATACTGAAATTTCGAACTATACCCCACTCAACAAGTTTGCAAGACTCATATTCAATCGAAGTTTTAATTACAAAGCATCGAAACTTAATAACGATCTATTCCTATAAAGAGGAAAAACTTTATTTGAAGCTCCTTCTCTTGATGGGTCTTAAAATGTAAAATATACACTTCACGATTCCGTCTCTAAAACCTTACAGAATAGTCTTTTGATCTGAATGTAACTTAATTGCTAATAAGTTACATTCAAATGTTTACATAATCATTTCATAGTAAATCATTTGAGGAATTAAGTTCCTCTAGTGCGCTTTGCAAAGTGAAACGGGCGGCAATTGTCGTTTCCCTTATGAGTGCAGCATTTAGCGTTTTTATAATCAGCTTTTCATTTTCTTTATCGACCAAGTCCAAAACGCAATTAGCAACCGAACAACGCACTTGATAGGATGGGTCTTTCAAAAGATTCAAAAGAGATATCAGGCGGAATTCAGCACCCAAAAGATAGAGACCAACATAGAAACCGACTTTCGCCGTGTTGCTTGTTTCGTTCTGAAGAAAGGCTTCCAGTACAGGGACTGCTGATGCATCTCCAAGTTTGCCTAGCCCTTCTGCGGCCTCCCTACGGACTATTTCTTCCACATCGGTTAAGGCATCGATCAGATGCTGTTTCCCTCCGTTATCTCGCATCTCACCTAAGGCTTCCACCGCTGAAATACGTACGAGTTCATCGTCATCTTTCAATCGATTGACCACGGCGTTTAAAACAGCGTCTCCCGTATAACCCCACAGTGCTTCGAGCGTTTTAAACCGAATTTCTTCATCCGGATTGGCGATTAGGGGCAGCAGGGTGTTTTTGATTTTTTCGCTGATCGGTAATGTTCCCAGAGCTTCGATGGCCACCCACATAACGTGAGGATCTTCGTCTTCTAAAAAGGTGGCAATGTTCTCAATGGCATCCGGACCAGCCTGCTCGAGAAATCCCTCGATAATCATTATTTTTTGTTCGGATTTCATAACGGAACATTCCACCTCTTTCGATGTTCTCTTACAAAATTTCGGCCAAAGAGATTAACCTTTTGTCTGAATGTGAATGTAACTTAATTCACAATAAGTTACATTCACCTCTCTAAGAACAAGACTCTAAAGCCTTTACTAATTTAGCGTAACTAGTGATCATCATTAACTGGTTTCTCTGTATTTTGCTTTCGAACTTGGTATCCTACTACAATCCCCAGGATCAAATAAATTAATCCAGTAGTATCCCAATCATTTGTAAAGAAACTAATTACAAACCAAGCTGCCAGTGCCCCTAATATTGCTAAAAATAAACCTTTCATTTCATCGCCCCATTCGAATATTCCATCTCTTTTATTATTTTTAAATTTAATGTGAATTTTATTCAAATATTCGGAATTTTTATTTCTAGAAATAAAAAACTTTAGAAAAATGAATGTAACTTAAATGCACTTAAGTTACATTCATTTCTACTATTCTCAAAGTTTGAAACCTATGTATATAAGCGTAAAAAGATCCTTTGATTGATGATCTTTTGCATTTCCTTAATTTTACAATTAAACTATTGTTCTACTTCGTAATCATCGAGTAACGCAAAGTAAATTAAATACATGATTACAAAAGAGATAAATGATCCAACTAAGGATAAGTCAATTCTTGAGAAAAAATTATCGAGTAATATTTTAAATAGATACGCAGCAATAACTGCTTGGATTCCATAATTTAAAAGCATATTACCTCTTGATATAGCTACTTTCTTCTTCTTTTTATAAATTATTATTTTAGATACTAAATCTAAAATAAGTGTAATAACGTACATGACGAAAATTAAAAAAGTGAAATACGTTATATTTCCCATGAAACTATCGCCAGTGGTGACATTAATTAAATTTAATTCCTCCAACACCTCATATAAACCGTAGATGCCAAAAAAGGGCAACCCTACAAAGCCTGCTGTTATAAGTAAAATTACAACTACAACAGTAGTTACAGCTAGTATCCCTATCTTATCCCTGTTTTTACTTTTGAACTTTAACAAAAAATTCCTCCTGGTTTTCTAGATGCAGCTTTGTATCTCTTCCAAATTCACTTCCAAAATCTTCGAGTGTCTTTTCTAGGAGTGACGGTTCGCTTTCTTGCTCCCGGGAGGAGGATTCTAACGCTTCTACCTCGTTATCCTCCGACAATGGTGCAATCAATTGTTTCTGCTACGTCCATACTGCTGTTGGCATAACAATTGTTCCAGCACACCTGGGTATAGTTATGGTCGAATACCACTCCGTTTGAATCGGCAGATGACATCTTCGTAATTATAGGCATTGCCATATCTGCGTAGTTTGGAAGCTGTCCGGCGTTTTGCTCTGGTGTTTCTTCGATTACGATATTCCCTATATATTGAGCTTCATTGTCTCGATCAATAAATTCCACTGCTAATACATAATTCCCTTCGGTTTGCGGAAAATGAAATTCTCTCGAATCGTTTAGTTCAAGCTCCGTTTCTTCTCCATCTTTCCATAAGGCCGCCGTGATTGTCGGATCTGTCCAAATGTCCCCGCCGTTCTCTTCATTCTCCTTGAAATCCAAAGAAGCTGGCTGGTTTGGAGAGACTATAGTGGCCTCTTGTGATAAGCCGACTTCTTCAATGTCATTTATCGTTTCCGTTACTTCTCCACTCGACGAACTCCAACTGATATTTGCTTCTGTTAATTGCATAGGTTCGCCTCGCAAACTATCATCTGCCAGTAAATATGCTCTTGGAACACCTACATCATAATCTTCGGCGATGCAACCTATCAGTATAAGAATCATTAACAAGGCTGAAATTCGTAACACCAGTTTTTTCATATCAAGACACTCCCACTGAATGACGACGTTGAACTATGTCGTTCAATTGTGCTTTACTATCATACTGATATCTGCCCATTCATAGGCCAGTTCGGGTATTTGTTTGCCGGCGATCGTTATGTGTTTTTCATCGATGACTGTCCCGCCTAAATTTTTGTAAAAGCCGCTGGATTGATTCTCCTTGAGCACCCAAACTAGCATGGACTGAATGTCACGCCCCAGCAGTTCCTTGCTTATTGCCTGCATCAACAGTTTACCGACACCTTGCCCTTGGTAAGCTTTCAGGATATAGATGGAATACACTTCTCCGCCTATGTCCGGGTAGTCGCCGGAGCGCTCCTTGCCGCCGTCTGCAAAGCCGATGACTTCTCCGGCTTTGTTTTCTGCTACGAACGCTGTAGCATGCTGCAGGTTGCGCTCCCATTGCTTCTCTCTTTCTTCGTATTTCAGCCCATCCAAATATTCATCTGGGACAATATTGCGGTACGTGGTAATCCAACTGTCTACATGGACTTTTGCAATTCCTCGTGCGTCCGAAACTCTCGCTCTTCTAATCATCATCCACTCACCCTTTCGGCGTAAACTTCATCACGGCGTTGAACAGGTCGGAAGTCGATTCCTGGAATCCCCGCTCCTCGCTTTTGAAGCTGTCGAGTAAAGTATAGCCGAAGACGAGACCGGCGATTGTTTGTGCTGTGGTGCTGCTAAAAAGAAGCATGTCAATTTGAACATAGACTTCATCAGAAAAAGTCAGGTTTTCGATAGGCAATAAAGGCAAAATAGATAAAGCTAATACGATGAATGCCGGCACGCCGACCGCCAAGAACTTGCTCCAATCGAATCCGCCAATCCGGCTTTCTTTTCTCTCCAACATAAACTTTGGCGTGCGCAATAATAAGCCGATGATGATTGGAAAAATAACTATGTAAATCCAAAGAGGCCTTGGCTCAAATTCTGAAGCTGCCTTTTCACTCAATAGTTGTTGAAGCTGCAATCCCGCATACACAATAAATGCAATCGCGATGCTCCAGATAAAATAATAGAAAAATCGTTTCATTGCCTTTCTCCCCCTTAAATTGATTGATGAGTATATATACTGTTAAAAACGAAAAAACGTTTCGTTTTATTTATAGTCAGATGAATGCCAGCATGAAAATAAAGATGACGGAAATCGGAAAAATAATGAAAAGCCAATTCAAAGCCTGTAAAATCCATATACCGGATGGTTTCGGACCTTCCGTCTTTTGAATATAGAGAAATGAAATGAGTCCGAAAACCGTCGTCATTAATTGCATGCCGCCGCCATAATTCGGAGGCGAGGCGTCTACTAACTCTTCCAGCAGAAAAGAAAATAGCACGAGGTTGATGGCGAGCAATACAAGTGGAATCGCTAAACGAAATTGTTTCAGTATGTTCTTCATTTGATCCTCCTTAATAAAGCGATATTCAGAACCTTCTATCTCTTTAATTCCATAATTTAACTTTAACAGTTTTCTTCCAGAATCGATATACTTCTTATAGAGGTGGTTACTGATGAACCCTATTTATATATGCACAGAAGATTTCATTCCAAAAGATGAATATCCTATATTTAATTCTGACTCATATCTTACGAAGCTATATGTATCTCCGGTTAATGATGAACATTACGATATCGAGACGCAGCAGATTTTAATTCATTTCCTTATTGCCCAGAACAGATTTCCTGTTCATTTAACCATTGAACTATTCTCAGGAGTATCCGATGAACTCAAGAGCAGTTTTCAGAAACAAGGAATTAGCCATTCAATAATAAATGAACAGAATCATAAAAGTACTGCTGTGTTTCGAGCCATTCTAGAGAATCCGATCGCCCTCAGCTTTGCGCTAGCGAAAACTTTTTGGATTGCTTGTGCCAACCAGTTCTATGCTGTTTCCTATCCCGATAGCTTGAGCTATACTACGGTGCAATTGACAGGTTGGTTCGGCAGAAAAAAACAATTACCGCGCCCACACTTTAACATGCAAAATCCTTCTTCGTTAATCGTCATTTGGCATGATGGACAAGGATTCAATCTTTATACTTGTGAAGAAAAGTACTCAACACCGGGAAATCTTGCCGGCGACTTCCCATCAGATACACCGATTGAGTTTGGATAAGCTGACTCAAACAAAAACGAACCCCAACTGCGCGCCGTCTTTCTGGCACTCATTTGGGGTTCGCTGCATTTTTCTATTGTCATCCTTCAAACAAAGGACTGACTGGTTTTTCGTTGTGCACGTGCTCGATTGCTTCTGCGAGCAATGGCGCGATCGAGAGAATGGTGATTTTCGGGATGCGTTTTTCTTTCGGCACGTGAATCGTGTTAGTGACCACAAGTTCCGTCAACGCGGAGTCTTGGATGCGTTGAATGGAGTCGCCAGACAATACGGCATGCGTACAGCAAGCGTAGACTGCTTTCGCGCCATTTTCCACGAGCAGGTTCGCTGCATCGGAAATGGTCTTCGCGGTATCGACGATGTCGACGATGATGACGGCGTTTTTGCCTTTGATGTCGCCGACGATGTTCATCGTCTCGGCTTCGCCTGGCATTTTACGCTTATCGATAAAGCCAATCGGGACGTCCAAGCGATCCGCGAGTCTGCGCGCTCTGGTCAATCCGCCATTGTCTGGTGCTACGACGATGGCATCTTCGAGATTTTTATCGATGAAATGCTGGGACAGTTCGGTGATGCCCAGCAATTGGTCAACCGGGATGTTGAAGAAGCCTTGTACTTGCGGTGCGTGGAAATCCATCGTGATGACGTGATCCACTCCCGCTTTTACCAGCATGTTCGCCACGAGTTTCGCGGTGATCGGTTCACGTGAACTTGCTTTGCGGTCTTGGCGTGCGTATCCGTAATACGGAATGACCGCTGTGATGGAATCAGCCGACGCCCGCTTCAAAGCGTCGATCATGATCAATAATTCCATGACGTGCTCGTGTCCAGGCTGTGATGTCGATTGAACGACGTAAACTTCCGCCCCTCGCACGCTTTCTTCGATATGGATTTGGATTTCCCCATCGCTAAAATGGGTGATGGAGTTCTTGCCCAGCTCACAGCCGAGATGGTCCGCAATCTCCTGCGCCAGTTCCTGATTTGAATTCAATGAAAATAGCTTGAAGTTGTCTCTTAATTGATAAGCCACCGTTCAACTCCCCTTTCAGCAAATTATAGATTCTTAAATTGATAGCTGACTGTTTCCCATGAAAATTTCTGATCATGCGGCTTGTATCAGTTGATTTCATGATAGCTCTTTCTGGGTGCAAATGCCACCAAAGATGGCGAATCGTGCCCTTGTTCAAAGGCTTAGTAAAAAATCTGCCACAATATCGAGATTCCAAATTAAAAGGATCAATCCGATTAAAGAAGTTGCCATCAGCAAGCTGATCAAACGAAAAGCGGCGAGTTGCAATCTTTCCGAGAAAAATTTCTCGCTGCACCAAAACAGGAAGCTGAACAAGAACCCTAGAACGAAAAAAGGCCCATCTCCATACGAAAACACTTCTTCCAACTCTTGTTTCTCTCCATTTTTTATCGGTTTGATGGCTATGTATATATTTTGAATTGCGATGCCGCCCAGTAAGGTTGTCAGTATATAAACGGCCCATTGCGGCAAGTTCAGTCCCCCTTGTTTATCCAAATTGATGGCACATATTTTGACGGCTTTGATATTCTGTTCAACTTTCGATCAGTATAGCTGCCAACCCCTGTTCAATTCTCTCCAAAATGTCTACATATCCGATTGTTAAAAGTAGAAAAGGGACAAAGAAAACCAAAGCAATACTCAAGATTCTTAGCGTCTTGCTTATTTTCAAAAAGTCGAGGCGCTTGTGCTCGAGCAAGAAGAATATGCTCATGGGGATGAGTACCGAAAACAGCGTTAAGAAGCTTTGCAGCGTGCGAATATTGGCTTGCAACAAGCTCATTCGCAGCCAATCACTTGTTTCATACTCCTCAACATTTACGGTCACCGAACTTTTCTCCAAACTCCCTTGTGTAATTACTATCCTTTCGCTCTCCTCTTCATAACTGAACGCTCCTGGAAAGATATTCAGGTAAGCAATCAAATAGAAAGAAACACCGATCAATAAGAAGTACGCCAGTAATGTAACAGTGTCTTTTTTTCTCGAATTGTGTTGAGCCATGTGCCCTCCTATTGTTTCTGATTAGTAACCTATAATCCAATTTTGAAGATTGATTTATTGTGCAGTGCTTGAATATTCTGCTTGTTTGAAACCATTTACCCGTTATACCGTACAGTATGTTAAAGGAATTAACATTTTTTTCAAAAACCCAACTGGAGGTCCTTATGAAAAACATACTCACCGTCTTAATTACCATGCTTGTACTCGTACTTGGCAATTGGCTTGTAAGCTTTTTTACGCCACTCGGATTTTTGGACATCGCCATCCCGTTCGCTGGGCTCGCGGTCGTCATCGTATTCTTTTTCAAGTCGAAAGGCGGGATGGCCAGCCGTCATTTGGATATGTCGATTCAAGGATCGACTGGCATCCGGATGGAACAGAGCACTCCTGTCTCCGATCGCTCCTATATTTTGATCGGCTCGATTTTGTATTTGGTGCTGATGGTCGGGGTTACGTTTTTCGCCTATCGTGACTATTTCTTTAATTAAGTGCGAAGCGACCATCATTTTGTTTAAGGGGGGCGAATATGAAAAGTTTATGGACGATTTTAACAAAATTTATCTTTGGTGTGATTGGCATTATTTTAATCAGTGCTGCTCCAGCTTTATTCAACGGGACTTCTTTTTTGAATTTCCGTTCTTATGGAGAGGCTTTGCAAATGATCTTCACCGGGTTTACGACTGCTTCCGAATGGACCTTGAGCTACCGCGTTCCGGGTTCTCTTGAGACGATTCCGGTGTCCTTTGAGAAGTTTTTAAGCGGGCCTTATGTGTATTCGATGTCGATTTTCCTCATGGCACTGGCGTTAGCTTTCGTTTCAGCCTTTATTCTTTCCTTTGCCGTGTTGTTGTCGAAAGGCGCCTTGAAGCGCTCAATGTTGGAAATCATTAAGCTCCTTCAGTCTTTCCCTGACTTCGCCTACATATTCTTGATTCAAATTGGCGTCATCGCTATTTTTCAACGGACCGGGTTTTTGCTTCTTAGCTTTTACAGCTTGGGCGGCGAGGAGATTTACTTGGCGCCCGTCGTCTGTTTATCGGTCGTGCCTGCGGTATTATTTTTGAAGCTGTTCATTTTATTGTACGAAGAAGAACAGCGATACCCTTACGTGGAACTTGCACGTTCCAAAGGGCTGAGCCGTTTTGAGGTCTTGTGGAAGCATTGCACGTCCAATGTATTGAAAAGCGCATTCTATCAATCCAAATCGATTGTGTGGCTGGCGCTTTCTGCGTTATTGATCATTGAGCATTTATTCGGGGTGGAAGGCATCCTGTACTATTTGCGCAATGATTTCAGCCCGAAAGGCATTGCGTTCATCCTCTTGACAGTGTTCATCCCATTCTTCATTTTCTATGCCGTAGTGGAGTTGTGGCTTGGGAAATACGAGATTGAGCGAAATGCGGTGTTTGCCAAATTCAATTTACGCCTTTTCGACTTGAACGAAATCCGGGCTGGTTTCCGTTTGCTGTTCGCCAATCGACGGTCCACTTCGACGCGCTTGGCAACTCTCAAAAACCCGCGCATCTTGATTCCTTCAGTTATCGTGCTCGGTTTGTTCACAACGAGTGTCCTTTATGCTGTGTTCACCGGTGATGCCATCGCGCAAACGAATTATGTATACGACGAAGAGGGCAGCATTGAAAGCAGCGCGCCGCATTCACCGTCCGCTGAAAGCCTATTCGGCACCGATCCATACGGCTATTCCATCGCCCAGCAATTATTGGTCGGCATGAAATACACCATTGTCTTGAGTTTATTGATAGCCGGTTTGCGCATCGTTTTCGGCTATTTGTTCGGCGTGGTGTATACCTTTTTCTTTACCGACAAGCTGCGGCATTTCGTCAATTCAATCGCAGATGGCATGCATTTCTTGCCGCTGACTTTGGTGACTTATATTTTATTGCTGCCGGTCCTCATCAGTTACGGCCAATGGGATCTGAGTTTGACGGAGCGCTTAATTTTCCAAGTGTTGATCATGTCACTCGTCGTTTTGCCAATCACGACAAGCGCCATCGGGAATGAAATGAACGACACCTTGAAGAAAGAGTATGTCATCAGTTCGGTCTTGATGGGCGGGTCGATGAGTTGGATCCTCTCGAAGCACATCCAGCCGGAGCTATGGCCGAAACTCGTGTTGATGTGGGTGCAGCACATCATTCAAGTGCTGCAGATGTTCGTCCACCTTGGCATTTTGAATATCTTCGTCGGCGGCGCTCTTGCCCAAGCCGATTCGACGCGGCTCGTTCCGGAAATTTACGAACTATCGGGCATGATCGCCATTTCCCGGGAAGTTTTCTCCACCAATCAATTCTGGATGATCCTCCCTCCCTTGGCTGTGTTCATGATTTTGATCTATTGCTTTATCACAATCGCTGAAGGGCTTACGCAGAAACGATTGCCTGTTGTGCAGCCAGAAGTTGAAGACGTGCGTGACACGGCAAAGAGCTCAGACCCAAAGCCATCTTTTGTACGAATCCGCTATGCGGAAGTCAATAAAGAATGACCGGCTTACCTCATCGATA
The DNA here is from genome assembly GCF_018283455.1 of Planococcus sp. MSAK28401. Lineage (NCBI taxonomy): Bacteria > Bacillati > Bacillota > Bacilli > Caryophanales > Caryophanaceae > Planococcus > Planococcus alpniumensis. The sequence continues at coordinate 2,645,387 of NZ_JAAMTH010000001.1, forward strand.
AAGGAGAATTGGATGCTATTTACAAAATGGACTCTCTACCAAGCGGCCGCTGTGGCAGGTCTGATTGCACTCGCTGTTGTGGCCGAATTTTATTCACTTGATATCGGGAACGCGCTTACGTCCGGTGCCATCAGTTCGATGCTGATCGTACTGACCTTCATCTTGCTGAGTACGAGCTTGATTCATTTGTTTTTCATCTTTCACAGCAAAAAAAGCGAACGTTTCCTGTCGCATCCTTTGTGGAACAAGATGAACGTGCTGTCGGGCTTGTTGCTCGCGGTTTCTGTCGTACTGTTTATAGCCGCTTCACTGATCACCTCGGTGAATGAATGGCTCACAAATTATCGCTGGAATTTATACGGGATCGTTTATTTCTTCTTGTTCCTCTATAGCCTATTCGTACTGTCAGTCGTTCACAAAGTGAAGCAAGACAGCGCGAAAGAAACGAAAATCGAAATCTCGTTCGGCGCTACTGTCGTAAGCCTATGCGTATTGCTTTTTCTTCTTTAATATCAAAAACAGCCTCCGCTCGAGACCATTCTATGGCTCGAACTGAAGGCTGTTTTATTTGGTTGTTATTTTGTATTAGCGAGGCATATATTCTTGTCACCGATTCTTGAAGCTCACTCACAACTCGAGTTTTGACTGAATAATTACTCATACCAAAGGCTTCTGACACGAGTTGGTGTAAGAGGCCTTTTAGCAAATATGGAATCCCATTTATTTGTCTTTTTTAAAATAGTCAATTGCTAATAATGCAATAGCTACTAGTGCAGTAATTATGCTCAACAAATAAAGCGATTGAGTTTGAGGCGTGAGAATACTTTGCCCATAACTTCCGGTAATTGACCTGAGAACGGCTGAAGCAATATAGGCAGCGGAAAACATAATTGCGGCAGAAATAAAAAGCCCAGTTGAGACAATGACGTATTTCATTTGATACTCCCTTTACCACTAGTTTTTCTACACGGCTGCAAAGAAGATTACACCTACTTAATACCTCTAGTTCGAGCCCACAAGAGAATTCGAACCGGAGGCTGCTTTATCTGATTGAATACAATTTTTTGGGGCCTTGCCGTTTTGGCATAATTCCAAGTTCAGCAACGAACATCATCAATAAGCAATAGAACGCAGTCAGGCTAGCGGCATTGGCTGTGCTAGCGGGTTGAGGAAATGAATAATTGTAGACAGCCAAATTGACGATCAATGCCAGGACAAATCCTACGTATGACAAGGTAAGTATGTGATTTCCAACGATTATTCGTTTATCGTTTGTCGAATCCCATGGCACCGACTTCGCGACGACAAGAGATTCTTTGATTTGCCCAAATGCTCCGTAGGCAAACGCTGCGATGATGAGAATCGGAACGAGATCGATTAACCATTCCATTTGAACACCTCCAAATTAAGAATCCTTAGTTCGTCCGTTGGGCTGCGCGGCGCATCCATTTTTGATTGTTGCTGTACAGGATGAGCACGAGCGTCAAGAGACCTGATAGCCCGAAGAAACCAGAGAATAAAGTTAGCCCGATCGTCGGTGAATTGAGCAACATCGCGCTCATCAAGAGCAAACCTACCGCCATTAGCGACAGGAAAATGATGTGCGTGGTCTTGCGGTTTCTCAATAGCCAAGCTGATAGCTGAAAGACGATGAACAAGAGTGATGCTGCCATCAATAATGGGAACAGCGGCTCGAATTTTGCCGCGTAGACGAAATGGTCGATCGCCAAAATATCATCCGCCTCGTTCACTGGCCCATTCAGCCATGTGGAAAAAACCGCCGAGTATTTCCACTCCCACGAAATATCGCGCAATTGCCCGCCTTCATACCAACTGGCAAGTGTCGAAAAGATAAATACCAAAAATGCGCCGATCAGGTAAATGATGTTTTTGAATTTCATGCAATTCCCCTTTCAAACTTTTCGTTAATGGTGTTATATGTTTTACAGTTCGATGCCAATGTTTTTTAATTGCTCTTTTAAACTCCAATGTTTCGGCTGCTCTTTTTTCATAAACCACTCTGCCCCGTTTGCTAACCATTCCGTTCTGTAGGTTTCAAATGTATAGCCTTGGTCTAAATCATCGTAGCCTGGTTGGAAAGCACAACAAGTGCAGATCAAGCTATAATCGGGAAGTCCATTTCTATAAAGTGGTCCTCGAAGACCGTCAAACCCACAAACTGAACAGACATAAAACTTCTTTTTGAACATTATTTATGCCCTCACCTTTTCGCTATCCTTTTGCAAATCAAGCAATTTTCTTACCTGTATTACTAAGATTTATTTTCTTTAATATACTAAGTCTCAGCTGGAATATCTACATAATTATGGAAATAAATAAAGTTTATATAAAAACTACGCTTGTTTTATCTCAGTCCACTCTGTATTTAACATTGAGCTTTTAGAATTTGTAAATCTCCATCAATAGGGACATATGTCCTTCCGTGTGTTTGAAATGCCGATTATCCTTATATTAACGAAAGGCGGCGAACTAGATGAAAGGAATTCTATTTGCGCTGGCGGGCGGGTTTTTCCTGACCTTCCAGAGCGTGGCGAATGCGACGATCAGTGACCAAATCGGAACTTGGCAAGCGGCGGCGATGACCCAGTTGACAGGCTTTGTGCTGGCGATCTTAATCGTTTTGGCATTGAAAGACACATCCATCAAACATTTGAAACAAGTCTCCCCTCTATATGCCTCAGGCGGCTTGCTCGCGGCGTTTATTTTGTTCAGCAATATGACCGCTGTCCATCGCATGGGCGTGACGCTGACGATCAGCATGTTCCTTATTGCACAGCTGATTGCGGCGATCGTCATCGATGGCAAAGGCTGGTTCGATATGGCGAAGAAGAATGTCGGAAAGACGCAAATTGCGGGCGTGTTATTGATGATTACCGGCATCCTTGTATTGAAATGGTGAGGAGGAAAAACCATGAAGGCAATTGATGAGTATCTTCAGCAGTATGAATTGGCAGATTTGTTCCCTGCTGGCGTCGTCGACTCGATGCAGATCGAACGGTATGCGGCTGGGCATAGATTGTTCTCACAAGGTGACACCGCGGACACCTTGTACTTGCTTGTAGAGGGCAAATTGAAGATTTCCATGTTGTCGCCAGAAGGCAAACGACTGATTTTGGCATTCAAAACGCCTTTTGATATCGTCGGCGATATCGAATACGTACAGAAATGCCCGTTCATCAATACGGTCGAAGCTGTAACGGATTTGGTATTGCTGAGGGTTCCGCATCGCGCATTAGATCATGAAATGAGCGACAATTTCCTATTTCAGCAATTTCTGTTGGAGACGATTACGCGCAAGTTCGTGACGAAAGCGCAGGAATTGAATTTCAATTTGCTGTATGCGGTCGATGTCCGTGTCGCGAGTTATTTGTTATCGATGACGCCGGATAAACCGAGGCTCGACTCCCCGTCGCTCGTCGATATGGCGGACTTGATCGGCACGAGCTATCGCCATTTGAACCGGGTGCTTCAAAAATTTGAGCAATCCGGCTGGATCAAACGCAACAACGGCAAGATCGATTTGCTCGACCGGGACGCTTTATTGAATCAGGCGGGCCATAATATATACGAATAGGAGGAACTCTCATAGTTCTCGGCATTATACTGGCTCTTTCAGGCGGCGTTTTTGTCTGCCTGCAAAATATATTCAATGCGAATGTGAAACAACACGTCAGCGTCTGGGCGACGACGGCACTCGTGTTATTTCTCGGTTTTTTCGGCTCGTTTATCGCAGGCTTTGCTGTTAATGGCACGAGCTTATTCCGCTTCGAGGCAGAGCCGTGGTTTTGGTTCAGCGGCGTACTCGGGGTCGGGGTAGTCGTTTGCGTCACGCAAGGCGTCCAGGCATTGGGCCCGAGCCGCGCGATCTCGATTGTTATGGTATCGCAAATTTTCTTCGGGTTGATGTGGGACACGGCGGGCTGGTTCGGGCTTGAGCAAGTTCCGTTCACCTGGCAATCGCTGCTTGGCGTTCTTTTGATCAGCGCAGGTATCTTATTGTTCCAACTGGGCCCTATATTGGAACAAAAGCCGTTTGTCCAAAAACAAAAAGCGCAGCATGAGGCTTGATTTTATAGTAAATTTTACTCTTCATTAAAAATTTGTCTGCAATTCCAACATCAGACTTCGTGCATATTTTTTTCAACTGCTATAATATGTATATATAATACTGCTATTTTGAAATCATACTATTTATTTCATGCATAATTTTCACTGAAGAATGATTGTGCGATTGAGGAGAAGAAGCGAATGTTCAAAAATGTTGAATTGCAAGATTTTTTGCTTGAGAGAACCAGGGGATTGACTGAACAATGGTATGAAACACTCGATAAGAGTGCGGGTGGCGTCTACGCTGAAACCGAACCACAAGCAATCGAAAAGCTGAAGCAACAGAATTATGAGTTCCACGAGCTGTTCTGTACGGCGTTCAGCAAAGAGAAGAGCGATTGCATTGAGATTTTCAATGACTGGATCGTACGCGTTGCCAATGATGAAGCGCATTTATCGACGCCGTTCAACTCGGTCATCAAAGAATTCTTCCGCACGCAAAAGCAATACTTGGAGCTGATCGAAGAATTCGCGGTATTGCAGGAAGAAACCATTTCGCATGCCCAACTGAATGCATGGAACCAAGCCGTGGTTGACACGACAAATGCCATCATTCTGGAGTTTATCAACCAAAACACGAAAGCGGCTGAGCGCCGTTTGAATGCCCAACAGGAAATGATCGTCGAAATGAGCGCACCGGTCATCTTGCTTTCGAAAGACAGTGGATTGCTTCCGCTGATTGGCGAAATCAATACATACCGTGCAAAAATCGTCTTCGAGAAAGTCCTTCAGCAATGCCATGAGAAATCGATCGAGCGACTGTTCATCGATCTTTCGGGTGTGCCGATCATCGATACGATGGTCGCCCACCAGATCTTCCAGCTGATCGAAGGCTTGAAAATCATCGGCGTGCGCACTGCACTTGCTGGCATCAGCCCTGAAATCGCCCAGACTGCGATTCAATTAGGCGTCAACTTCGGCGAGATCGATGTCTACAATAAATTGGACCAGGCTCTGCGCTATCACAAATTGGAATTTACGAAAAACTAAATTTCTCCAGAAGAAAATCCATCCGCATAGTCGTTGCGGATGGATTTTTTTGTGCTTATTGGTTTTCAGCGATGCGCTTTAATTCGGCTGCGCGCGTCGACAGGAATTTTTCCATATGGCGTTCAAGAAATAATTTATCGGCGAGTTTTCCGATGATTCCAAACGGCGCCCGGTAGACAAACCAGTCTTTCATCAGCGTGCCGCTTCCGCTTTCGATAAATTCATGCGTATGGTGAAAGGAGTGAAAAGCGCCTTTTACCATGGCATCGCTGAAGCGGTAAGGCCGCTCCATATCCGTGATTTTCGATGTGAGCTTTTGCCGGACGCCGAGATGCGTCGCTTTCCATGTCACCCAGTCGCCGAGTTCCATCAATCCACTCGTCGTGCCGGCAATGGCGCGTTCGTTGGTCTTCGAGACGGTTTCGATGTGCACGTCAATGCTTCTGGCCAAATCGAAACAGCGCTCGATCGGTGCTTCCATATACGTTTCATGATAGATCATGGGCATGTGATTCCCTCATTTCTCACGTTGGCTAACAGTCTTTCTCTTTCCTTACCCTGAACGAGCCCGTATTATTCGTTGCTTCTTTATTCGGCAAGAAGGAGATTCTTTCACTTCCCGAGAATGATTAAAGGACAGGAGGGGTTTAAGTGAATATAGAAATTCTGAAACAAAATCGCACGAGCTGGGACACGGTCGCCGAGCATTTTAACGGCGTCGATGCGCTGCCCGGCTATGGTCCATTTACGCAAAGTGAGGAGGAATTGAAGTTATTCGATTCCATTGAAGGCAAAAATGTACTCGACATCGGCTGTGGCAGCGGCCATTCCTTGCTTTACATGAACAGGCAAGGGGCTAAAGATATTTGGGGCGTCGACTTGTCCCAAAAGCAAATCGAACGGGCCACTGAAATGTTAAGTGGTTTAGATGCCCAGCTCTATTGCGCTGCGATGGAAGAAGATATTGGGCTGCCGGAAGCCTATTTCGATATTGTCTACTCGATTTATGCGATCGGCTGGACGGTGGATCTCGACCGTACGTTCGAATTGATCTATTCCTATTTACGGCCAGGCGGTTCGTTCGTCTTCAGTTGGGACCACCCGCTGTATGTGCATTTGAAAAGCGAAGATGGGCTGGTTTCACTGAACGGTTCATACCAGGAAGAAGGCAGCATGCATTATGCCAATTTTAAAGGTGAAGATGCGCCGATGACCATTCCGAAGCGCAAGTTCAGCACGTATTTGAACGCCTTGGTGAAAGCCGGTTTTTCGATCGAACAAGTGGTCGAACCGGATGTTCCGCACGACTTGAAGGATATAGAGCCGGAAGTGTCCGACCGTTATTACTCGCTCTATAAAGCACAGAAATTCCCGACGAGTTTTATCATCAAAGCAAGGAAATAAAAAAGGCCGTGTCTGCGCTTTCGCGTAAACACGGCCTTTTATCGTGTTTTTTAGTTAACGGATCCGCCCCATCACTACGGTATCGTAATAGTTTCCATCCGCTAAGCGCTTGTCCATTTTCAGCGTGCCTTCCACTTTAAAGCCGCATTTTGCATACAGCTCAATGGCTTTTTCATTTCGTTCAAGTACTTTTAAATTCATTTTCTTGATTTCTTGTGCATCCGCCCAGTGAATCGATGACTCCAACAGCTTACGGCCGATGCGATAGCCCCAGAATTTTTGGAGCACTCCGACACCGAACTCCACTTGATGTTTGGTTCGGTTCAGCGCGTTTCCTTCACATCTGGAAAACCCGGCAATCTGCCCGTCCACATCGGCTACGAGAAACAAATTCCGGCTGCTTTTTGCATCTTCTTCGATGAGCCGTTCGAATGCCGCTGCATCCAAGTAAGCTTCTCCCCGCTCGCGGTCCATATTTTCCGTCTCGCCATCGATTTGTAAACGGACTTTCTCTAGTTGCGCTGCGTCACGGATCTCTGCACTCCGTATGCAATAATCTAAGCCTTTTACTTGAAACAGCTGTTTTGCTAGTTGCATCTCATTTTCCCCTGACCTATTGGAATCGGTTATTTATATTGCGCCGTCATATCCGCAGTGAACTGTGTTTTCTTTTTTTGCCTCATTCGATAATAAACGATCGTCAATAGCACAATCAATTCCGATAACGGAATCGCAAGCCACGCGCCCGTCACGCCGAAAAACACGGGCAAGATGCTTAGCAAGATTAACAGCACAACAATTTCACGCGCTGCGGTGATCCATGTCGCCATGCGGATTTCGCCGGTTGATTGATAATAAGTCATCATGACGAAATTGGTGCCCATGAACAAATACGCAATAAAGAACAGCTGGATGCCGGAAGTCGCGAGATTCATCACGGCGTCCGGGAAATCACCGAATACGCTGGCGATGGTCGCGGCAAAGAATTGCCCGAAGAGGAAGAACAACAAACCTGCCACAAACGCCGTCCCGATCGCCAATTGCAGTGTCTTCTTGATCTTCGCCTGGTCTTTAGCCCCGCTGTAATAACTGACCAGCGGCTGGATAGCCGAACCCATCCCAAGAAATGCGAGTAACATAACGCTGTGGACGTAGTTGAGAATCGCGAATGCCGCAACGCCTTCCGTTCCTGCCAGGCGTTCAAAGACATTATTATGCGAAATGGTGAACACCGACATGCCGACTTCCGCCAAGAAGCTCGGAAAGCCGATCACTAGAATCAAGAGCAGTAATTTGCGGTTCGGCTTGAACCGGGCAAAGCGCAATTGATTGCTCTTTTTAAAGAAATGCGTACACAAGACAAGCATGCCGACAAATGCAGCGAGCAAGGTCGCAGCCGCCGCACCCTTGACACCGAAATCCAACACAAACAAGAACACATAATTCAAGCCGATGTTCAATAAGGACGTCGTGATGAGCGACACCATCGCGAGGTTCGGGCTGCCGTCATTGCGCACCATGATGCTGAGGGCATTTTCCATCGTAAAGACAAAGCCGAACAACAGCATCAAGTATAAATAATCGGAGACGTATGGATAGGTTTCCGCATTCGCCCCGAGCAGGTAAGCAAGTTCTGTCCGAAACGGAAATGCTACGAGGCCGATGATGAGCGTCACCGCAAAAATCGAGGCCATCGCGTGCGAAAAGACGATTCTCGCCTCCTCTGTCCGCTTCGCCCCCATGAGAGCAGAAAATCTCGTGGCGCCGCCGATGCCGATCCATAGCGACATCGCGACGAATAAAGTATAGACCGGTGCCGCGATGCCAACGCCGCCCAGCGCGACCGGCCCGAGGCGATTGCCGACCATGATGCCGTCCGCAACGATATTGATGGCCATCAGCAGCATGCCGATGGTCGAAGGCACCAAATAGCGGATAAATGCCTTTCCGACTGATTCGGTATCGAGACGGTGAATAGATTGTTGTGCCATATTGAATTGCCTCCTTGCTTTCTAAAACATTGAAAACTATATTTGTTTTTTTAGTTTTTTAAGTCCGAAGAAATACTGGCTTTGGTTAGCCAGCATTTTCTCTATTCGTTTTTGACGAACCCGTCCAATAATAATTCACTCATCGTTTCAACCGCTTCCTTGATGGAAATGCTTTGTTCCGAGAAGAATTGCTGATCCAAGGAAATATTGACGACGTTCAAAATCATTTTCATTAACAGGTCGATGTTCTGTTGTTTGATCAGGCCGGTTTCCATGCCTTCTTCAAGCAATTGCTTTAAGTCATCCCATTGGTTCATTTCCCGATCGACCCGCTGCCATTGTTCCGGGTAATAACGCTTTAATTGCTCCAAAACGCGCAAATCGAAAAAGTCATTATGGTTCGGAATCATGACGATGAGTTGATGGATTTTTTCCTGCAAGTCGAGGGTTTCGTCTTCTCGGATAACACGCGCACGCTGTTCGTACTCCGAAAAGGCCTGGTCGATGATCGTTTCCAGAATTTCCAGCTTGGATGAGAAGTTCTCATACAAGGTGCGCTTGCTGATGCCCAGCCGTTTTGCCAAATCATCCATCGTAAATTTGATGCCGTTGTTTCTCGTTTCTTCGATAAACGCCTGTATAATCCGATTTTTCACAGCCGAACCCCCTTGTGAAAACTAATAATACTATAATAGTTTTCATAGTTCAAGTATAAGGATTTGTTGACGTAAATAAGGATCGGCTTTGTGAGCCGACCCTTTCCAAATTATTAAAGAAGTTTATTAATCAGTCATATATTAAAAGGGGGACATCTTTTTGATACTAAAAAATCAATGACCTATCTGAGTATTTGGAGAAGTGTTCGCTCGTAAACCCTTCTGCTCAATAATGCTGCGCATTACTTTCGCAAAGATAATGTCTCCCGTAGGTCGACCTTATCTTTCCAGTGGATCAGCGAGACGACCGAGACCCCGCAAGGCGCACAGCGACTGAGGAGGCTTGGGCGCGAGCCCACGGAAAGCGAGCGATAAGCTTCGGAAAATGCGGTTTTCTAACTCTTTCTTTTACGCCAATAATTTACTGCTTTTCGTTTTCTCCAAACGGTACACTAACACCACGCCAAGCACCGCCCCGCTGATGCTCGATACGAGAAATGGTGGCATGAAGAACAAGGCGCCGACTTCGGTTCCCATCAGAACACGTGCGTAAGGTACTGCAACAAGTGATGCGATAATGCCGGTTCCGAGAATTTCACCGGCTGCTGCAAAACTGAGCCGTCCGCTGTAGCGGTAAAAGACACCAGCAAGCAAGGCACCGATCATGCCTCCCGGAAACGCGAGCAGCGAGCCGGTCCCCGTCAAGACGCGAACCGCACCGGTCAATAAAGCGATGACGACCGCAGGCCCTGGACCGAAGACGACAGCTGCGATGACATTGATGGCATGCTGCACCGGATAGGCGCGAGCGATGCCTGCCGGGAACCAGACGAATGCAGATCCTGCGACGGCGAGTGCGACGAACATCGCCATGAGCACAAGTTTTTTCGTATTCATCCGACCTGTCTCCCCGGAATCGATTGTTTGAACCGTTCGATTTGTCCTGCGACATCTTGTGCCTGTGCTATTGAAGAAATAACGGCGATGCCCGATACGCCTGCACGCCAGACCATTTCAGCGTTGCCCGGTTCGATGCCGCCGATGCCGATGACGGGTACGTGCGGATATTGAGCTTTCACTTTAATGATTTCAGCGACACCCGCCGGTAGTTTCGCATCGCTTTTTGTGCGCGTGCCAAATACCGGCCCCATTCCGAGATAGGTAGCGCCGCACGTCAGCGCTTCGTTCGCTTCTTTGACTGAATGCACTGAAACGCCAAGAGCCATCGACGCGCCGATTTGTTTTCTCACCTGTCCACAGTCCATATCGTCTTGCCCGATATGGATGCCGTCCGCTTCGATCGTGCAGGCGAGTTCAACATCGTCATTGATGAACAGCGGCACATCGTACTCACGGCATAGTCCTTTGCATTTTGCAGCGAACTCCACAAGCGCATCGCCCGTTAATGCGCCACTCCCTTTTTCGCGCAGCTGGAAATGGGTGATGCCGCCTTGAAGCGCTTCTTCAAGCAACACGAGCGGCTCTTTAGTACCGGCGTTTGTCGTACCCATTAGAAAATAAATCGCTGGATTCCCGAACAAGATGAACCACTTCCTTTTCGATAGATTCTTTGTACGCCGCATGATGCGTCGGGCCATGGCCATGGCCGATGTTAAGCGGATACGCGAGTGCTGCCTGGATAAATTCCTTGGCCGTGAAAAAGGCTTCTTCTACTGGCTTGCCTTTGCCGAGTTCAGCTGTCAATGCTGCTGAAAAAGTACAGCCTGTGCCATGCGTTTGTTCTGTTTGGAGACGCTCCGCGCGTAGCAAGATCACCATGCCTTGCTGATCTAGATAAAAGTCTTCTGCAACGTCAGGGTCACTGCTATGGCCGCCTTTGATGACCACAGCTTCCGCACCGAGCGATAAAATCGCTTCCGCCGCCTTTCTGCGTGACGCATCGTCTGTAATGTCTATGCCGCTCAATGCTTCCGCTTCCGGGATGTTCGGCGTAATGATGGCAGCGAGCGGGACGAGCATTGTCTTGATTGCTTCGACCGCTTCCTGCTGCAATAAAGAAGCACCGCCTTTTGCGATCATGACAGGATCAATAACAAGGCGCTCCCAGCCATAGCGCTTGATGCCTTGTGCCGTTTCTTCGATGATACCGGCATCAAACAGCATGCCGGTCTTGAGCGCACGGATGTCGAAATCTGTCCCGATTGCATCGAGCTGCTCTTTGACCGCTTGCCGGTCCATCGGGTAAATACCGTGAACGCCCTGCGTGTTTTGGGCGGTCACCGCCGTTACTGCAGAACAGCCGAATGCGCCGAGTTCCTGGAATGTTTTCAAATCCGCCTGTATCCCCGCTCCACCGCCTGAATCAGATCCTGCGATCGTCAATACTTGCGCTTTAGCGTCCATAAAGTGCCGCCTCCTGTCGTTTCGATAGCTCGTCCAAAAAGGCCATTTGGAAAGTTCCCGGGTTCAAGGCGATTTTCGATGCACGGCTTCCTGCATTCGCATAAATCTGCAAACCATATGCAAGCGCATCAAGCGGGGTAGATTCTTCGTCCGTTAAAAATGCCGCAAGCACCGCACTGAGCAAACAACCCATTCCAGTAACCGACGCCATCAACGGGTCTCCGCCTGTGATGTGCTCGGTCCGTTCGCCGTCTGTTACCAAATCGTTTGTGCCTGTTACCGCGACAATTATTTGATATTCATCAGCCACTTGTTTAGCGATTGTCTCCAAATCTCCTTGGCCTTCTCCAGCATCGACACCGCGCGCTTGCCAGTCGGCTCCTGCGATAGCCGCGAGTTCGCCAGCATTGCAGCGGATTAGCGTGATATCCAGTTCCGTCAGCAATCGTTTTACGGCTTGCAAACGATAAGCTGTCGCGCCGGCACCGACCGGATCCAACACAATCGGGATGCCTTTTTCCATGGCGGCGCGTCCTGCGATGAGCATGCTTTCAAAAGAGCGTTCTGTGATCGTGCCAATGTTGAGTGACAGGGCATCGGCGTGTCCTGTGAGTTCGGCCACTTCCTGTTGTTCGTCGCCCATGACCGGCGAGACGCCGAGTGCGAGCAAGCCATTTGCCTGAAAATTCGAGACGACGTGATTGGTGATGCAGTGAATCAATGGTTTTCGTGCGCGCAATTCCCTAAGCATGGTGGACACTCTCCTTTTTCGCGGGCAGTTCCCAAGTTTCCATCGTCCATGCCTGCTGCCAGAACTGCCATTCGTAATAGCTGCTTCTCATAAAGCGCGTTTTCAATTCCTTGCGCCGCTCTTCCGGCAAGCCCTCAGCTAAATGGTCCATCCGATTGATCTGTTCATTGACCAGTTCCCCGAACCATTCGGAGCCGTATGTGCCGATCCATTTCTGATAAATCGGTTCTTCCGGCGTCGCCGTCTTCAAACGTTCGCCGATTTCGTAATAAAGCCAATAACACGGAAGCAAGGCCGCGAGCACATCTGCAAGATCGCCTTCTGCGGAGCGGTACATATGCGAAACGTATGCATAGGCATGCGGCGAGGGTTCGAATAGCTTCCAATCTTCCTCAGTCACCCCAAGCAATTCCATAAACGATTCATGAAGCGCGAGTTCCGCGGCGCAAGTCTGTTCAGCGTGATGCGCAAATGACTGCGTCGTTTTCAAATCTTTCGCTTTCACTGCGCCCAGTGATTGCACTTTCGCGAAATGGGTCAGGTAATAAGCGTCTTGCATGACGTAGAATTTAAAAACATCGAGCGGTAAATCGCCTTTCGCGATGCCTTTTACAAATGGGTGTTCAAAACTGGCGTCCCATAAATCTGCACATTCCAACCGGACTTCTTTACAAAATGTCATGTCGCTCTCTCCTTTTTTGGGCAAAATAAAACACCGCTTCCCAGGTAAGGAAGCGGCGATAAAGGTCAGCTGAAGAAATTGGAGAAATGCTCACAATTCGCCCACTTCCCTACGCTGGTATAATCCAGATCAGGTTCAAAGGGTCCGGACTCTTGTCCGTCTCAGCCAACATGGCTCCCCTAGTGGAATAGCGATATTTTTTTATTGTCGGCAATAGAATACCATAGCTGGCTTCCGAATTCAAAACTTTTTGAATTTGGGATTGCAAGAGTCTAATTGTTTAATTAGAATTAGCTTGCCCGGTTCGTCTGCCAGCTATCCGCAGCCACGCTTGGTGTTGAGCTTTCGCAGTAAGCCAATGAATTGGCGAAAGGCAGTTGAGCCAATTCATTTGCGACGCATCTGCTTTTGCAGATGTGGGAGCAAGGTTGTGTGTTCATGTCCCAATCTAGTGGAGTATGCGAAGTTTGCCATCTTCTGGCTTCGCTTCACCCTTAAGCGCGTGGCTGCTTTTACAATTCATTGGAATTTCGAATGTGCAAGTAAGTGTCTTTGAAAAGTTCGTCCACTTTGGTTCTATCGCTTAGTTGGATTGGTGAGTTCGTGGTCGTGTATAGGACGGGTCAGTCATAGTCGGAATTTGTCCGGTTCAAGACTTCCCTAAAATATTGCTGCATTTCACCTTTGCCTTGGAATTTAAATGGCAACTGTAACGCTACCTCTTCACATAATTCCCTGTATTCTTGTGATTTGGTCAGCGCAGGGCCATTGTAAAGATAAATTAATTGGATAATTTTATCCTCAGGTTGCAGTGTATATGACCTTTCAATCATCTTTTCTCCGAGTTCGTATTGATCTTCTCCGTAATTTCCAGCAGCTATCAGGGCGGACAAATCAAAAAACTCGGGAAATAGTGAAATCATATAGCCAAACGTCCATAAAAATTCCCGATCATCCGGAAATGTCACCTGTCCAAAATGAGCCAGTTCAGAAAATAATTTTTCGCATTCCGTGATGCCGTGCGCATCCAAGCCATCATCTCCAAGTACACCCGCTTCCACGATTAAATACCAACAAAGAAACCCTAACCGGATGACCACTTTCAAATCTTCAGGACGCTTTTCCCATTCGATGACCATCAGCGTTAATGCTTCTGCATACTTTTCCTCTACTTCAAGAGCATCAATGGCTTCCCAGCGATAATCCATCCCCATAATTTTCCCTCGTTTCGCATAAACCAGCTTCTTTGCAGACTATCTCTGTTTGAAGCTTTTTTCCAAGTATACATCAAGCCAAGTAATTCTAACTGCTGTGAAAAGCAACCTGACTCCAGAGCCAAGTGGCTTTTAATCTGTTTTGAACCTTGTGGCACGCGCCAAAGTAACTTGTCGTGATAACAAAATAGCTCTTAATCGCTGAAATTAATCAAGAAATGCCCACATCCCCTACCTCATCGCCGGGTAGCGCAGATGGATGAGACGGTAAAGGTTTTGGACTACTGCTTTTCCTACAGCGTAAGTTGGGATGACCAAGATCATGCCGATGAGGCCGGCCAAGTTGCCCCCGATATACAACAGGAAAATGATGGTTACCGGATGCCCCGATAGTTTCTTACCCATGATATTGGGCGAGATGAGATTGCTTTCGACTTGCTGGATGATAATAATGGCGATCAGCACCCATAAGCCGAGGATTGGTTCCTGGAAGAATGCCACGACAATCGCCGGGACGGCCCCGATAATCGGCCCGACAAAAGGGCTGACATTTGCAAATGTCGCCACCAATGCCAGGATAATGGCATAATCCACACCAAGGATCAGGTACGTGATATAGCTCAGCACCCCGACGAATAAACTGACGGTCGCCTGCCCTTGAATATAGGCACTGAGGTTTTCGTCCATATCATGAAGGATTTTGGCGCCTTCAGTCCGTGAATCCTGCGGCAATAATTTGAGGAAGCTAGCCGGCAATTTATCGCCGTCTTTCAATAAAAAGAACAGGACAAACGGCACGACGATAAGTGAAGTCAAGGCGCTGACGAGCACACCGGTAAAACTCAGGATATTCGAACCGATGCCCGTCAGTGCGTTCCGGAAATTCGCGGCTATGGCGTCCGGATTCAAGCCAGGCAGAAAATCCTGTTCTTGAATATAGCTCCACCATTGACTGGATAAGGCCCTATTCGATTGATTTTGAACTTCTCTTACGATCGACGGAAAGTTTTCGGTCAAGGATTGGATCTGCCGGAAAATCAGCGGGCCAATCCATAAGGAAAAGCCGACGAGCAGCGCCAGGAAAACGAAGAAAATCACCAGAATGGCCACGACACGGGGCATCTTCCTGGATAATAGCTTGACGATTGGCCTAAAGATATAAAACAGGATTCCCCCGATGATGATAATCGGCATCAAGGTAGAAAACGCAACACCGACTGGATAAAACACAAAAGGCACACGCACTGCCAAGTTAATGATGGCAAAGATCAAAAGCGTGCTGAGCAAGAACCGAAACCATTTTGTTTTGGGCATGTTCATTCCCCTTTCGTCTGTCTGAACCATAGTTTGCGCTGGCAGCCGCTCCACTTACTGTAGATCCGAGGGTAGAAATTGTTTCCAGTTCCATCTATTCGGTTTTCATCAACATCCTTTCCCCTCTTTGAGTTCCACTTTAGTACTCGTAAAGTACAAGAGTAGAGTGTTTTTCTTCTATATAAATTGCCGCATCAAGGGCTATTTTTTTAATGGCCATCCGATAAAGCGCAAAATCTGCTCAATTTAAATTGATTGATTTCAAAAAAGAGCCTTCAACAGAAGGCCCTTTATCATTCTTCGACATATTCAATCTGATAATCCCCGTACTCATCAATCACGACGGTGTAGAGTCGCCGGTGGTCGATCGTTCCCGTTTCACCGTCTGCTTCATGGTAATTGAACACCGCGCCTGCTTCAACATACGCGCGGTTGCCTTCGATTTCCACGGAGCTGACTTCCGGGACGACTGAATCGAACACGCGGCCATCTGCTGAATACTCTTGCACGACGCTGTCTACCGCTTCAACTGCCTGGCTTCCCGGCACTAAATAGGAAGAATAATAATTCAGTTCCCCATCATTCATCGAATATGGCAGCAAGTCATAATAGGCTTCGATGAAACTCGACAACAGCGCTTCGTCAAAATAGGCATCTTTTACGGATGGTTCGACCAATTCCGACTCAGGAAGCGGATCTGGATTTGAGGCCCAGCCATCTAACATGTCCTTTTTCAAATAAAGCGGAATTGCATAGCCGATTTCGGGGTTGTCTTCAAGCATGACCGAATTGATGCCGAGCACTTTTCCAGAGCTTGCGTCCAGAAGCGGCCCACCGCTTGAGCCTTGTTTGATCAAAGCATTCATTTCATACAAATCCGTGTAGACGAAGACTTCCGAGAAATCAACTCCGGTCTCGGTAATTTCCCCTTCAGTCGCTGTATTGGCTGCATTCTCAGGACTGCCGATCGCGATGACCGGCGCCCCGACATCAACCGGTTCCGTTTCCTGCTCCAGCGGCTCTTTTCCTGCGAGGTCTTCTACACGAACGAGCGCCAAATCTTCATCGAGCGACATGCCGATCACTTTGCCAGCGAACTCTTGCCCGTCGCTATTGACGAGTGCGATAAACGTCGCGTCGCGTACAACGTGGGCATTGGTCAAAATATCCCCTCGATCGTTGTATAAAAAGCCAGACCCTTGCTCAAAATCGGTATAAATCGTATAGACATGCGTTTTGGCATTGGCAATCATGACTGCATTTTCCTGCGCTGACGTATCGACCGGTGAATCGCCCTGTTCTGTTTCTGCCTCCGGCGGCGCTTGAGTATCCGTTCCTCCACAAGCTGTGAGGACCATCGCCGCAAAGAACACCATCAGCCATTGCATCATCTGCTTTTCCATCGTCTCAACCCGCTTCCGTTATTGTGAGTTCATTATAGCAACCCCCAAATCAAAAAGAAAAGGCTTGGAACCCTTATTTCGATAAGTTTCCTCATTAAACTTTTCGTTTTCAGAAAAAAAACTGAGAGAGCATTTGCTCCCTCAGCCTTTTTAAGTTTCAGTTATCTTCTATTTCTCACTAATTGCCCTCTGTTGGTGACCACTGTGTAATTGCCGAGCTCTTTTACTTGTAGTGTAAAGCTCGAACCATTTTTGCTGCCTTTCATGACTTGCCATCTGTCGCGCTTGTCGATATGTGCCCCGAACTGGACTCTGACGCTTGCATCAGTAGCAAATCTCAACTGCACTGTATCGTCAAACTTCATGTTCAGTTCAGTACCTGAAGCATTCAATACTGCGATATCGAACTGTCCAGTCAAAGCCGGCCAGAAGCCAACTTGCTTGGCATCATCCGCCTCAAAGGAAAGTGTCATGCCTTCAGGCGTTTTTTGTGCCAATTGCTTCAAGTTATTCGGAGTCAAAGTCAAAATCATATCTTCCAGTTCCACGCGTAAATTCTTGTTGCTGTTCAGCACTTGCGTGAACGTATCTTCCGTGAAATGGATATCCAGCATCCCGTTGTCATCAAAGGCCGCTGCTTTGACAATCGCTGAGAACTTGGTGTATTCCGGTTCTGCTTGCTGCTGGCCTGGTACTTCAGGCTTGCCTAATGTAATTTGTGCCAGAAGCGGATCATGGTCGGATGCTCGTCCGTGCTGTTCCATGAACATCGAGTTGATGTGGACCATATCCAGTTCTGTACGGTCCGCCAAATTATTCGTTACAAGCAAGTGATCCAACACTTGTGTATTGCCTTGGTAATAATAAGAGAAACGGTCATCTTCCGGCACATCATTGACTTTATTTGTCAAGATGTCGCCTTGGAGAGCTTCAAGTGCCGGTGTGAATTCGAAATCGTTCATATCGCCTGTAACGACGACATTCAGTTCAGGGTTCTTCTCAAGTCCTTGTTCGATAAATCCGTTGATAGCATGCGCCAATTCAATGCGTTCAACTTCCGATTTGAATTCCGGCGGCTGGTTTTGGCCAAACAAGCCCTGGTCTCCACCTTTTGAATTCAAATGCGTTGCGATGACCACAATTTCTTCGCCTTGGAATTCAAATTGAGCCGCGAGTGGTTTACGCGTACCTGGCATCGGGATTGGCTGGACACGCCCTGGGTTCAAGGCAAGGTCGCCTGATTCTGTCCAAGAGTTGTCTTGTGTAGACGTACCTTTTGTGCCTTCAGCCAATGTCACGCGTTCCGGATTGTACAAGAAACCAACACGGATGTTTCCTCCAGGCTGCCCGCCGTCCTGATTGTATTCCGGTGCGATGTCTGTCCATGCATACGTTGGACCGCCAGCTGCTTGGATGTCTGCAATGAGGCGCTCATAAGAAGCGGTTGCATCCGAGTTGCCAGACGCAATCGGCCCATCGCTGTCTTGGACTTCGATCATCGAGATGACATCTGGTGAGTTCAAGTCATTGACGAATGATTCTGCAATGCGTTGTGCTTTTTCGTTCGTTGTATGGCTCGGGTCTGCAGAGAAGTTTTCGACGTTATAAGCCGCAACCGTCAATTTATCATCTGCATTCTCGATCCATGTTTCTTCCGGTTGTGTGCCGCCGTCTACGATTGCCGGCACTTGCGCTACTTCAGTCCAGATCTGGTAGTTGCCGAATCCGTAGCCGAGAACGCCGACCGGCATCTCTGCGAAGGTATCGCCCGCTTTTGCGACCAGGTCTTCACTTGTTTGAATCTTTATGCGTTCCGGATTGAAATCGTCTTCTTCAAGCAGGATTCCGCCTTGTTTATGGAAATCGTTGTTTGTTGCATTTTTCGATACGACAAATACTTCGCCGTAATCTTGCGGGCCGACGATTTGTGCATCAGCTACGCCAACGCGCATCAATTCAAGAGATTCCCAGAAATCGATGCCGTCTTCTTCCGGCTGGAATTCCGTCAAGCCGTCGTTGTCGATATTTTGTGTAGGCGGGAACACATCTTCGCCGATAATGATTGGTTCAGGAAGATCTGCTGTGCCTGTTTTCACGACGTCCGTCGAACGGATGCGCGTGACAGGTAAATCATTTTCTTTCATATCGGAATAGCCACTATAGAACCATTCTTCAACTGTTCCTGCGACTGATACTACATCCCCGACAGCCAAGCTGCTGGATGCAGAGGATTTATTGACGATGATCGCTTCTGATGTTGTCCAGTCGCCATCATCATCTGTATCTTGAATGACAAAATTTGCACCGTTATAGAAATGCGTAATCACACCGGTCACTTCATTGACATTGGCATTTTCATAAGTTGAGTAATGCCCTTGCCCTTGAATGTCGCGGATTTTCAAGTCCTTTGTTTTCAGGACCGTGTATTGGAATGAAAAGACATCTGATGTTTCGTCAGTAACAGCGATCGCTTTGATGACCGTATCTTGTGTCAGGACAATCGGTTTAGTATAAACCGTGCTGGCCGCAGTCGGTGTCGAACCGTCTGTTGTGTAATGAATCGCAGCATCATCCAATCCGCTCGCAAGCGTGATTTCAGTTCCTTCCGAAACAACGCCTGGGAAGATGTCTGCATACACTGCCGGCTTGTTGACGAGTTCAAAGCTTTCGAAGCCAAGTGTTTTCACTTGATACGCATCATTGAATTTCGAAGCGATTCCTGATAGGTAAATCAAGTCGCCTTCTTTGAATCGTTTCGTGAAATCTTCGAACGTTAAGCCGTTGCGGTTGTCATTGCGTACGACGACTTGCTCGCCGTTTTCCGCGACTGCCGTAAATTCGAACGTTCCGTATGTGTTAACGGATTCTAAGTTGGTGATTTCGACGCGTTCGATCGAAATGCGTTCTCCTTGAGTCTCTTCATTGACGCCTGCTGGTGAAATGACTTGCGCTTCCGGCAATTCGTTTCCAGAAGACAAGACTTCTACCGTGTTCGGCTGCAATTGAAGCTCGCCGCCATACTCGGACACAGTGCCGACCAAGCGGACGATATCGCCTGCAGTGACTGTTGCGCTGGATGTATAAACATAAATTCCAGCTGTTTCATCCTGAACGTAAAAAGCATTGCCGCCCCACAATCCTGTTTCAGTTGTCACGGTTGCTTCGACAGAAATCAAGCCCTCCGAATCGCGAGCTTCCTGGACATTCGCTACTGGAGTCGCTGTCGGCGGCTCTTCGCCTTCAGACAGGATTGTATAGGCTGTTGGAGATTTCAAACCAGCTGTAGTGAAATAGGCCTCCAATGAACCCGTAATAGTGACTTCTGCTTTAAAATTAGCCGGGTTGTCGACCAAGTTCAAGCCTGAACGAATAGAACCGGATGGCAATTGAACCGGCAAGATTTTCGTCGGGTCGGTTTCGTCGGGCGAATCCGCCAATCCTATGTTACTGGCTGTTGTGAAAGGGGCTTCCTGGTCGTAGCTTGTTTTGCTGCTGGCAGTACCAACAATAAACCCTTTCACCGTTGCCGTTCCTGTATTGTTTTCAATGGCTTGTGCCACCGAGATGGTTTCCGCTGCTTCAGCTGTCGCCATATACGGCAACGCAGCGGACAAAGCCAATAGGAGACTCAAAAAGATCTTCATGAACGCGCTTTTTGCCACTAACTTTCACTCCTCAGATAATTTATTGTCATACCAAACCATTATACTAAAAATTTGTAAGCGCTTTATTAATTATTTGTAAATTCTAACTATTTATGACCAAAATAACTATATAATTACCTTTTATTACCTATAAAATAGTCTTTACGATTTTTTAACACTCAGTTTCTCTTTTCTTCACTTTCCCACTAAGTCAGTTGTGAATTTTTCCGCAACATAATCACCCGAGAGACGTCTAAACTAAAGGTTTCGTGATAAGATAGGGAAATGGAATTGGGAGATTATTGCTCCTCTGTATAAGGAAAGAATTTGGTTTTGCGTTAAAGCGCTCAACCATTTGAAGAAAGTAGGATTTTGTTTTGGGTAGAAAACTCGCACTTACCGGTATTTTGTTTGTCATTGCGTCGTTGTTTTTGAAAGTTTCTGGGCTTCTCCGGGATATGGTTATTGCTTATCAATTTGGGGATTCCTATCAATCAGCTGCGTATTTCGCGGCATTCGCTTTGGCAAATACCTTTATTTTATTTTTCACTACCGGCATGAAGAATGCTTTTGTGCCAAGTTTCATCCATGCACAGGCGGATGGCAAAGGCCATCATCATTTTTCACAAATTATCCGTGGAACGATGGTGCTCGGATTAATCGTCTCTGTCATTGGTGCATTGGCATCGCCATTGCTATTGCCTTTGCTATTTCAATTCCCTAACCTTCAGCCCGACGTTCGAGCTGAAGCGATTGAATTGAGTGTTGCTTTAGCTATTATCTTCTTTATAGCTGTCTTCCTCGTATCGTTAAACTCGGTTTACGAGGCCTATCTCGATGCAGAAAACAAATTTTCGTTGTCGGTCATTTCACAGATCATCGTCATCGGCAGCACCATTCTCAGTACCTTGTTGTTTGCAGATGAAATCGGTGCTTACTCAATGGCGTTTGGTTATTTGGCCGGTGCGTTGTTATCGTATATTGCCAAGCGGCTCTGGTTCGTCCCTAAAGGCAGCCATAAAGTAATCGGCAAACTCGATTGGGAAGAAATCAAGCCCTTTTCGATCATTTTCATTCCGGTCGCTATTACCGTTATGGTCGGCCAAGTCAATTTGACAATCGATAATATCTTCGCCAGCTCGTTCAGCGATTCAGCGGTCAATTACGTGAACTATGCGAAGAATATCGTCCACTTCCCGCAAGCGATCATCGGTGTGACAATCGGGACGATCATCTTCCCGATTTTGTCGAAAGCCATTGCGAATGCCAATGAAAAAAGCTTCAAGCAAGGCATCGAATACGGCTTGATGCTAACGCTTTTGGTTTTACTGCCGGCTGTAGCGGGAATGATGTGGCTGATGCAAGATCTCATCACAATCGTTTACGAACGCGGTGCTTTTACAGCGGACGCGACGGCAGCCACTGCAAATGTTGGCTATCTGTATCTGGGATCGGTATTGTTCTTCAGTTTGCAGAACATCTTGAACAAAGCTTTCTATTCAAAAAAACAAGGCCATGTCATTTTGCGCATTTCCTTGTTCTCCATCGCGCTCAATGTCGCATTGAACTTCCTGTTCATCGCATGGCTTGATTCGTATCTGGCAATTCCGCTCGCTTCGTCCGTCATGGCGCTCGTTTATTTTGCGCTCAATTGGGTCGTCTTCAACCGGACACAAGGCAAGCTTGACTCCCGCTTTATCGTGAAAGACGCTGCCAAGATTTTCATGGCGACCGCTGCGATGTTACTGGTGTTATGGCTTGTATCCGGGCTTCTCGAAGATTTACATATCTATGTCCGGTTCGGCCTGACGGCGATCATTGGCGCCATTGTCTACGCCGCGGCGGCTCTTGTCTTGAAGACGGAAATCGCACGCTTCCTCATCAGCAAGCTTAGAAAATCATAAGGAGTTTTTCGGATTATGAAACAGGTATTAATGAAAAACGCTGCGCCGGTGCTTAATCCGGCGATTAAAACTTCCTTGAAACGCTTTTACAAAGCGGACAAGCCACTTACCTCTCTTGAACCGGCGGAGCGCGTGCTTGTATTTGCGCCTCATATTGACGACGAAACGATCGGCCTCGGCGGAACAATCCGCCGTTATGCCGATACTGGCGCGCACGTTACGATTGCCATCATCACCGATGGGAAAAATAGTAATGCCGCTCCGGTCGAAGCTGATGCGCTGGCAGAGACACGCAAACAGGAATTGCGGTCGATCCAAGACCTGCTTGGCTTTACGGACGTTCGTTACCTTGATTATCCCGATAGCGAGATCAAGGATGTCACTTCGAGTGAACGTTTCGGGGAGCTGATCAACGAGATCCGCCCTGATACGATTTATACGACAAGCTTGATCGATGCCCATCCTGATCATGTGTACAGCGCCCATTTGGTGGCTGATGCCCTGAAACACACGGACCATCAGCCGAAAATCGTCCGCGAATATGAGATCAATTGTCCTGTACCGCCGGAAGCGATCAATTGTATTATGGACATTACCGATCAGTTTGCGCTCAAACAACGGGCGACCGAAGCATTCAAAAGCCAAGTGATTGCATTCGATGGATTTTTGGCGCTCGCTGAGATCAAAGCTGCACAAACAAACGATGCACACGCACGCTACGTAGAAACCTTCATCGAAAACACACCGCAGCAATTTATCCAGGCAGCCGATCATTTGAAGACGCAAGACCGCCAGTATGAAAAACATTTCAAGCAAGCGAACCGCACCGTTACTTTATGGTGGGCCATCTTCAAGAACTTAAAGTTGAAAAAGGCGATTTATCAAAGCCGCTAATTATAAATGCATTTGGAGGATATTATGAACTTTTTTAAGAACGATAACGAAAAATGGTTTTGGCTCATCGCCTTGATCGCCATCATGCTAATAGGTTACTCAGAGCTAGCCATCATCGGCTATGCCCTGACACTTGTGTTGTTCGCCTTTGCGTTCATCAATCCCAAGTACGGCATCCTGCTGCTGTTCGTCTACATCCCAGTCCGTGAGTTTGTCACGCAATACAATCCCGGACTCAGCTATTTGACCGAAGCCATCGTATTCGGTGCGCTATTCCAAGTATTCTGGATGAACCGCAAAACGATCGGGAAGCTATTCCACTTCAAGAACTTCGAATACGCCTATTTCGCTTTTCTGATCATCGGTTCGGTTTCTGCACTGATCATGGGCATCAGCCCAGTTTTGATCGCCATGCAATTGCGGCAGTTCCTGCTCTTTTATCTGGTATATTATATTGTCTACCGTCTTGGCATTACCCGCAAAGACTTGGTCAACCTCGTTTGGATTTTTGTCTGGACAGCGATTTTAGTCATTATCCAAGCCATTACTGAAAAACTTTCGATCCGCAACTTGTTCTTGCCCGAATCGTGGCAAGCCATGGCTTTGTCGGCGAAAAACCGTGTGCGCATCTACGGCATGCTCGGAAATCCAAACGTGCTCGGCATTTATTTAATGTTCGCGTTCATCGCTTTCTATTATGCGAAGAATAAACTGAAGGAATTCAATCCGCGCTATATGGATATCTTGAATGTCCTTTTAGTCGGTATTTTGGTCCTGACCTATTCTCGCGGCACTTGGGGAGGATTTTTGATTGCCGCCATCGCTTTCTTGATTATGACGCGGAAATTGAGTGTGCTCATCGATTTCGTCAAGTATACGGCGATTGCCCTTGTGCTCGTAGTGCTGCCGCTGAACTTATTAACCAATTACTTTGAAAGCACAGATACAGGCACTGAGAAAGTCACCAATATCCAGCAATTCGATGTCGGCGGCGAATCAGGGTTCCGTGACCGCATCGGCAGTACGTTCAGTGAAGACACTGTTACCGGCAGCCAAAGTTCAGGGCGTCTGTACATTGTCCAAACTGGCTTTGAAGTGTTCAAGGATTACCCGATTATCGGTACCGGATTTGCCACGTTTGGTGATTCCACTACCCTTTCGAATGGATCGCCAATTTATGATGAGTACGGAATCGGACATAAGTTCTATTCCGATAACCAATATATCCAAATCATCGTCCAAACTGGCGTACTTGGCGTTATCGCTTTTGCCGCTTTCTTATTATCAATACTTTGGCGCTACGGCAAAAAGCATAAAGAAAGCTATCTGTATTCGCTGACTGCCAGCATTTTGCTCGGCGCGTACTTCATGGGCCTTGTTTACAACTTATGGGAATCCGATATTTTCGGACTTGCGTTCTTCGCCCTGCTAGCTGCAGCATCTCGTCGGGAAGATTTCGGCTTATCAGATGACGGTGAAACTTTATGATCCGCCTTTACCAGCCAGGCGACGAAATCGGCATTAACGCCCTTTATGAAAAAGTATTCGGTAAAAAGCGCTCACTTGCTGAATGGCAATGGAAATTCGAAAGTTTTCCAGAGAGTTCCACGATTGTCGTTTCCGAAGAAGACGGCTTTATCAATGGCCATGCCGCTTTCTTGAAAGTCACATCACGCCAGCAAGGAACGGAATTGCTGCTCGGCGAACGGGTCGATATTATGGTCGATCCAGATTTCCAAGGCCGCGGCATCTACAAGCAAATCGTTTCCCGCATGATTCAGGAATGTGAAACAGAAGGGCTCGATATCCTGTACGGCTTTCCTGCCGAAACAGCGAAGCAAGTGTTCATGAAAATAGCAGGCGGTAAAGACCTCGGAAATGTCCCGCGCTTTCTTGCGGTCAATAAACCAGGAGCTTTGCTTGCGTCGAAGGTCGGCAAGCTGAGAGCCATCCAATCGCCACTCGACAAAGTATTTTCTATCAGTGTTCCAAAAAAGAGCACACACCAATTACGTGAACTTGGCGACCGTCTGCCAGTAGCGGAAATGCTATATAACCGCTTTGAAAACCAGTACCCGCTTCACGCCAAACGCAACGGCGGATATATTCAGCGCCGCTTCCTCGACCATCCGACGAAAAATTACCAAGTATATACGCTGGAGCAGAATGGCTATGCCGAAGGGTATTGCGTGCTGCACGAGGAAACGAAAGCGAATGGTGTGACATTTACAACGATTGTGGATTTGTTCGGGCCGAATGATGAAGCAATCATTGCGGATCAATTGAAGGCGATTCGTCGTTTCACTAAAGCGGATGCGCTTAATTGCTGGGCCGTGCCAGATAGCCCGCGCTACCGCGCATTGAAGAAAGCCGGCTTTTTCCACATCAATAGCCCGATGCCGTTTGTCATCAAGGATTTCACTGGCACGGGTTCTTATGACGAGCTGGCTGATTGGCATTTGTCGCAGTCGGATGTTGATTCGTATTAACGTTTGCCCTTCTTCCGGGATTCCGGGAGAAGGGTTTTTTTGTGTGTTGGGGACTTGGCGTGAAGGTGTATAAGGAGATAGTAAGGGGTTAGTTGTGGAATTATTGCGAGGTTCTATTTTTTCTTCTTGGTAATATTCGCCGCCTTGCTTTGGGTTGGCCTTTGGCATTAAGCCAGGAAGAGCACCTGTCTTACTGCGTCGGCTCACCCTTGGCGCCGGCAGCTGAGTGATTTCATTGATTCGGGTGAGTTTCATCAGATCTGCTTCTATAGTTAGTTGCCGGCTAGTGGGGGAATCGCTTCCCGGGACAAGTTTTGGGAAGATAGCGAGGATTTGTTTGTGGAATTGTTGCGATGTTCTATTTGTTCTTCATGTTAATAGTCGCCGCCTTGCTTTGGGTTGGCCTTTGGCATTAAGCCAGGAAGAGCACCTGTCTTACTGCGTCGGCTCACCCTTGGCGCCGGCAGCTGAGTGATTTCATTGATCCGGGTGAGTTTCATCAGATCTGCTTCTATAGTTAGTTGCCGGCTAGTGGGGGAATCGCTTCCCAAGACAGTATATCTGGCACATGGCTGCTTACTTTTAAATTTTATGGGTGGGTCAGAATTAATTGCACATTCTTAAGATTAAGATGACTCAAGATACAAAACATGACACACTTTCATGCAAAAAAACTAGCAGGTTGAAGAATATATCTCTCATTCTAGATATAGAGACGGAGTGGAAGGGGGCTGACGCCTGTGGGACCGAGCGGGCTGGCGAGACAAACGTGCCGCGCTCTTTGGCACGTTGGCTCAACACCCGCCCCACGGCAAGCAGCCCCCTGCAACGCAGTCGAAAAGCGGAAGTTTTTCAAATCACTTCTTTTTCATTCCAAACCTCCTACCCTACGAAAAAAACCAAGCATCCTTTCTTTGCGAAGGGGTGCCTGGTTTATGATCACTCGATAAACGCTTCATATGTATCCAGTTCACCGGCTTCGATAATATGTCTGATAAAATCTTCGTAGTTGACGATGCCGAGCGCCGTGGCTTCATCAAACAGTTCCTGCACGCGTGCAGTGTGGGGGTGAATTTCTGCATTTTTAGTTGGATGCAGCTTGCCTGAATGGTTGACGATTTTGCCTGCTTCATCGAAGACTACATTCAGTTCGCCGAGATAGGTATCGTATTCGCCGGTCTGCACGACCAAGGTATCGCCGATTTGATTAGGCGGAGCGGTGGTGACGTGTGAATGGCCTCCGATAATAACGTCGATGCCTGGAACTTCTTTAGCCAATGTCCGATCATGCCCAATGCCAATATGGGTCAGCGCCACGATCTTGTCGATGCCGATCGATTCAAAATGGGCGACGGCTTGTTTGGCAGCTTCTGTATAATCCGAAAATGATACATCACCTGGTACGGTCACGACTTCCTTGTAATGCGTGATGCCGAATATGCCGATTTGTTCATCTCCAACCGTTTGCACGTAGCCTTTATTAATGCGGCCATCCACGGGTTCGTCCGTATAGCTATAGTCTGCATAAGGCTCGAGGAATTGATCTTGCGAGAAGTCGACGTTGGCTCCAAGAATCGGATATGCGGCGTGTTTAATATAAGTACTGAGCGGTCCATGGTCGACGACTCCTTCCCCGAGGTCGAATTCATGATTGCCGAGCACCATCCCGTCATAACCGAGATGGTTCATGAATACGGCATTGGCGAGCGAATCCTGCGCTTTTCGTCCGATTTCCCAAGAGGTCACATCCCCTGCCGACAGCAATAGATGATGGGGATTCGCTCTGCGGATTTCTTCAATTAACGAAGCGCGCCGTGAGATATTATCCATGACGGTATGGGTATCGTTTGTGTGAATCAAAGCCAGTTCGAACGGTTCGGGTTCCACGGGTTCATCTGGCTTGGTGTCTGTTGAAGCTGTTTCTTTTCGATCTGGCGCTTCTTCGTCCCCTATGCCTTCACTTTGGTCTTTTTGCGGCCACATTAGAAAGGCGGTGAAAGCCACCATGATCACTGCTAAAAATGTCACGATTTTCTGCATCGTTGTCACGTCCGTTTCTATAAAAGATCTCTTGAACAGTCTACTATATAAAAACGGATAAATACGAAATCTCATGGATTCTTAACCAACTCTTAATCCTTCTCTATAAATTTTTACGCAAGGGACATTGATACCCCAGAATATTTAGCTGCTTCATTCAGGGTAATTAAACTTAAAAAATTTATGCTTCAGTGCGCAAGATTTAACACAGGGGACTTCAAAATTAAAATGAACTTGAGCATTCGTTGATGGCTTTGCACTACTTTGGAATAGCGTTTTCTCTACTTCTAAGCACTGGAAATAGACAAATTACTTACTTTACGAAAGAACTTTTAAAAATAGACAGATTTTTCGATATCTTCAAATTTATTGACGTTGCTGGTAAAATTATGTACTATAAATAAGTTAAGGGAATTTGTATTATACGTTTGGAGGGTTAGAATTGTCAGCAAAAGTAATCGTTATTATTCCTGCATACAATGAAGAAGATTCTATTGAGCAAACAGTAAGAAACATTAAGGCTGCTACCAATATTGACTATATTGTCGTCAATGATGGTTCAAAGGATCGCACTCGTGAACTGCTTGATAAAAATAAATTTAACCATATAGATTTGCCAATCAATCTTGGAATTGGCGGAGCTATGCAAACTGGATATCAGTACGCCCTTGACCACAACTACGACTATGCCATTCAACTCGATGCAGATGGTCAGCACAATCCGGCTGATTTGATGAATCTTATAGATGAAATCAGAACTACGGATAACGACATGGTTATCGGTTCTAGGTTTGTTGAACAAAGTGCTTATAAGGGGACTTTATCCCGCAGAATTGGGATTTATTATTTTTATCGCTTCATTCACCTGCTTACAAAAATGAAGATTACCGATCCGACATCAGGCTACCGGATTGTTAATCGGAAAATTATCGAATCGTTCAGTAAGTATTACCCTACTGACTATCCAGAAGTGGAAGTTCTTGTGAATTTGGCCAGAAAAAACTATAAAATTAAAGAAATCAAAGTCGAAATGAATCAGCGTCAGGGAGGAAAATCTTCCATTACGCCTAAAAAATCTATCTACTATATGTTTAAAGTAACTTATATCTCGCTCGTGCGATCCGTATTTTAGGAGGGTATCCATGGTTCAAGGAATCTCAATCTTAGTGGCAATTCTGTTCTTTGCACAAGTGCTATTTTATACATCAAAAAATAAACTCCAAGACCAACAAGCGCTGATCTGGCTCATCCTTTCGTTCAGCGGGCTTTTATTAGCCCTTTTCTTGCCTGTCATGAATAATGTCGCCCAGTTTTTAGAAATTGAATATATGCCGTCTCTTATTTTTGTACTTGCTTTCCTGATCATTCTCACCATGTTAGTGTTTCAAACTACTACTATAACTAAACAACAGATACAAATAAAACAGATTGCTCAACAGCTCTCATACGCTACAAAGCACATTGATGAGCTCAGAAATGAAGGAAAAAAAGAGGACAATAAAAATGTTAGTTAACTATTTACTTATTTTACTTAATACAATGATACTCGTTTCTGGACAATTTTTATGGAAATTTGGCATGACTGGCAAGGAAGATAGCTTTACTTCAGTCGGCGCAATCATCAAATTGATGCTGTCTCCATACATCGTAACAGGACTGACCATGTACGGATTTGCGACTGTGCTTTGGCTCTTCATCTTAACCCGCGTTCCATTGAGCGTGGCCTACCCTATTCAGAGTCTGGCTTATGTCTTTGCAGTATTTGGTGCTTACTTCATCTTCAATGAACCTTTATCTATGATGAAGATCTTAGGTGTGTTAATGATTATGATTGGCGTCTCATTTATCGGTTTTTCATCAGCGCCTAACTTTGACTAGGAAGAGTGTGGAATCTGTTTATGAATACAAAAATTTTAAACTTTCTTAAATCACATTACTGGCTGATTTTCATTATCGCTGTAGGGTTCTTATTGCGTATTGGCGTAATCGTGAAATATGGCAGTGGCCTATCACTCGATAGCGATGACATGGGCTACGTAAGAAGCGCTCTTACTCTTCTTGAAACCGGCATGCTTACATATCACCGGGCAGATATGCCAACTGTTCATATCATGCCTGGCCAATCATTTTTGTTAGCATTCATTTTTCTCATCTTTGGCAAGGGAAGCTTTGGCTTCCTCATGGGGAAATTAATATTTGTGGCGATTGGAACCGTGAATATATTCATGGTCTACAAACTCGGAAAGCTTATCGGCAATAAATTTATCGGTCTCGCTTCCGCTACAATGCTCGCTATCTTCATTCCTCAGATCCTGACTGATAATTTATTTATTACGGAAACGCCATTTATGCTTGTTCTTCTTTTACTTGTCTATTACTCTGTTAAGCTTGCAAACGAACCAAGCAACTGGAAGTATTTCTTCATTTTGATGCTTTCCTATTTGGCGGTCATTATGTTCAAAGCCACATTTGCACTTTATCCGGTCCTGCTCCTGTTCTATTTTATTCTGAAAAAGTATCCATTAAAAGTTGGTGCCAAACAATTTGCGGTAGCCGCCATAATGTTATTGGTTGTTCTTGGGCCATGGTGGGCTAGAAACTATGTACAGTTCGGCGAATTTATACCGCTTACTGGCGGTGGAGGCAATCCCCTGCTCTTAGGAACCTACCAGGGATCGGGTATTCATTATGGAGAATCCTACGATGAAACAGTCGATATGATTAAAGAACAGTATCCAGTAGAATCTCAAAATGCATTCTTGTATTTAAAGATACAGGATGAAATCGCGAAAGAACGAATCAGCATTTGGTGGGAAGACGATAAGTATACTTTCTTAAGGACCTACCTGAGGACCAAGCCTATTATCCAATGGGATGCCCAATTTTATTGGATAGAAATTTACGGCTTTTCAAAATCAGTAATCAATGATATCCATGATTATATCGTTGAATGGTCCATCTTTTCCCTGATCGCCATCTTCTTT
The DNA here is from genome assembly GCF_018283455.1 of Planococcus sp. MSAK28401. Lineage (NCBI taxonomy): Bacteria > Bacillati > Bacillota > Bacilli > Caryophanales > Caryophanaceae > Planococcus > Planococcus alpniumensis. The sequence goes on from NZ_JAAMTH010000001.1 coordinate 2,676,239, forward strand.
ATGCGGCATCGCTGGAGAGAATACTTGCTGCTAGCGGGCATCGTGTTCTACAGCACTGCGCTCAATTCAGCCTTTTATGCGTTCCCAAGGTATAACCAGCCCTTAATGTTTATCTTGTTTATCGCAATGTCTACAGCAGTATTTGTCGCCTATCAGCTGCTTTTAAAAGTTTTCCTTTACGTCCGTCAGCGAATAAGTAAATTAAGTTCGGTTTCCGATAATTAACTTGTTTAACTAGCGGCTCTAATTATATCCACTTAAAAGAAGCGCCTTCTAAAGGCGTTTCTTTTTTTGCATTCATTTTCGCCTGCCGCGTCTTCCCTTCTCGCACTCCCATGCCAAAAATACAGCTTTTGTTTTTCAATCTACCGCTCTTTTTGAATCGCGCTTAAATTTTTCCATAGAAAAACCCGGCTAATTAAATAGCCGGGCAATCTTATTATTATTGATGAAGCTCTTTGATAACCTTAGGTGAAACAGCTCCTGTGCCACCTGTAGTGAATACTGTTCCATAGTAGTTTGCACGCGTTTCAATTCGTGGGTTGATTTCGTCTTTTTGCACAAGAAGCATAGGCGCTTCATATGCTGCAGCAAGAACGTTTCCAGTTAAAGCATCCGGGAAGTTCTGGCCGTTTGCAGCAAAGCCTTCTACAGCTCCGTCAAACAATAGTTCTGCGACTGCCGCTGAAGTCAAGTAACGGTCTGCCCCACTAACACGTCTTGCATTCGGCAATTGCTCCGCTACTGCCTCAGACACGGCACCAGTTCCTCCAATGATTGTCGAAGAGTTGTAGAACTCAAGTTCCTCTTCGATTGACGCTGGAATGCGGTCTGGGCGAGTCAATAGAATCGGTTTGTCATTCAATGCCGCATAGGCACCTGCAGACAATGCATCCGGGAAGTTGAGACCGCTGACAACTACTGCATCTGTTGCATCAGTATCAAGTTCAGAAGCGATGGCTACAGCTGTCTCGTAGCGATCTTTCCCGCCAATACGTGTAACTTCCAAATCCATCTCATCAAGAGCAGTCATGATGTCGTCTGAAACGGCACCATTGCCGCCGAGAACAACTGCCTGGGTCGCGCCAAGTCGGGCGATTTCTTCTGTGACGCCTGCTGCCAATTGATTAGAACGCGTTAAGAGAATTGGCGATTCGTACTGATCAGCAAGAGGTGCTGCTGTCAATGCATCTGCATAGGTATTGCCATTTGCGATGAATACTGTGTCTGCAGATTCCCAACCTTGTTTTGAAACGGCGATTGCTGTTTCATAACGATCTGCACCAGACAAGCGCACTTGGTTGATGCGGCGCTCTTCGTAAGGCTCTACGCCTTCATCAGCGAAGGATTGCGCATGCTCTTCGAACATTTCCCAGTCAGTGAAGCCTGGCTCTGTAACACGGCCTTCTTCGTAAGCTTTTCCAAACGAAGCAAAACCATCGCCGCCTTTAGCAGTGAATGTATTCGTTGCTACTGTATACGTTTCTTCCAAGTTTAGTTCTTCGAAGTTATTATCGCCAGTATCGACAAAGGCAGATAAGACGCGGTCGCCAACTGGCGCTTTGCCATCATAGTTGAAGAACATGCCTGATACGTGAAGGAATCCACCATTTTCTTTTGGATATTCACGGACACTATGCTCGAGTGCTTCTTTAATTTCTTGGCCAGTCACTTCCATGATTGCCAAGGCATTGCCAAATGGCAAGACTGTCAATACTTCGCCGTAAGTGATTGGGCCTTGATCGATGGAAGCACGGATGCCGCCGCCATTTTGTAATGCAATTGTCGTATCAGGATTGATCGTTTTCGCTTTTGCCAACATGCCATCTGTAATGAAGTTTCCAAGGTTCGTCTCGCTCAAGCGGATTCCGAACTCTCCTCGTGTGCCGTTCAAGAAGACATTCGCTTCAACGCCGATTTCCGTTTCTTTCAGCTCTTCCACTTCTTCTTTAAATGGAGCGAGGATTTCTACTGCTTCTGCATCTTCTGCAGCAGCTGCGACTTCATGGTGTTCACCGACAAAGTTCGTTACATTTCCAGCTTCATCAAAAGTGACATCCAATTGGCCGAGGAATTTATTGTATTCGTTCGCTTGAACGATGACTGTATCTTCCACTTGTACTGGCGGCAATAGTTTCGTATGTGTATGCCCGCCGACAATGACATCAATGCCATCCACTTCAGCTGCAAGCGTACGGTCGTTATCGACTGCCGCATTGTCATCATAGCCGATGTGCGTCAACGCGACGATTTTATTAACATCTTGCCCTTCAAACCACTCTACTGCTTCATTTGCTGCGTCGATATAATCTGTAAAAACAATATCTTCCGGGCTTGAGATGTCTGCTGTTTCAGCAGTAGTCAAACCGAAGATCCCGACTTCCTCGCCGTTCACTTCTTTCACTACGCCGCTATAGATTTGTCCGTTAGCAGCCGTTTTCGTAAACGCTTCGCCTGCTACAAGTGGTGACATGTTATCGTCGCCTGAGAAGTCAACGTTCGCTCCGACCAATGGGAAGTCTGCCCCGCCAACGAATTCAGCAAGTGAAGCGTGCCCTTCTGCACTCGAACCAAGGTCGAACTCGTGGTTGCCGAAAGTCATAGCGTCATACTGCATATAGTTCATCAACGCCAAATCCGCTTGTCCTTCAAAAGTGTTGAAATATAATGTGCCTGAGAAGACATCGCCTGCATCAAGTAATAGGTTGTTGTCGTTCTCCGCACGAAGCTGCTTGATCAAGGTTGCGCGTTTCGGCGCGTTGTCCAAGTTCGCGTGCGTGTCATTCGTGTGCATGATCGTTAATTCGAAATCGCCTTCAGCTGCCTCCGCTTTTTGCGAATCGTAAATCCCGACGATTGTTAAAGCGAGTGTCGTCGCCATTACAGAAGTGAAAATCTTTTTCGGCATTGCTACACCATCCTATCAATTTTTTTTGACGAACGTCTCTCAGGGCTGTATCTTTCTAACTATGTATGAAGACGTTTGTCCCTATTACCCATAATACTACAAAAGATTTCGAAGGTAAGTAAAATTTTGATAAATATTTCGAAAACGGTTACATTTTTTGATTGATTGAAAGAGGCTTGCTTAATTTCGCTGAACCAGTCCCCTAAAAGTAGATGAATAGAACATTCCAGTTGCCGTTACTTCGCTTAATAAATCCCTTCCATACTAGTAATGCGCATAATAAAAACGGAGCGTCCGAAGACACTCCGTTTTTATTTTTTATTTATTGTTCAAGTACTCATCCAACTGTTTCATGATGTCATTCGATACTGCTCCAGATCCACCGATGACTTTTGCGTATTCAACGCCATTTTTCTGCAAATATTCACCAAGTTCAGCTGGTACAGAATTTCCTACCAAGTAAACACCAGTGTTTTGTTTTGCTGCCAATGCGCCGCCCGCTAGAGCATCTGCAAATCCTTTACCTGTTGCTACGTAAACAGTATCTGTTGGGCTACCGAAGTATTTTGCCACTTCCAGAGAAGTTTCATAACGGTTTGAACCACGGATCCGGAAAGAATTCGGAAGTTCAGAGGCTGCTTTTTCACTTACTGCGCCCGTACCGCCAATAACTAGGGTATTTTCAACACCTAGTTTCACCAACGCAGCTTTAGTTGCGTTTGGCACAGCGTTATTGCGTGTCAATAAGATCGGCGTTCCATCTGTACCAGCATAGCTAGCTACGCTAAGAGCATCTGGGAAGTTCAAGCCGCTTACAACAATCGCTTTTTCAGAAGTACCGAACTGCTCTGCAATTTTCGCAGCCGTTTCGTAACGGTCCATACCGCTGAGTCGTTTTACATCAATGCCGTCAGATTTCAACTGCTTCACGACAGCTTCAGAAATTGCTCCAGTTCCACCAACTACGTAGACTGTTTTCGCGCCAAGGCGTTTGATTTCTTCGTATGTTTCAGCTGTCAATTTCGACGATTGTGATAGTAGAAGTGGTGCATCGTGTTTCTTCGCAAGTGGAACACCTGCTAATGCATCGGCATAGTTATTGCCTGTCGCCAAGACAACTGTATCCGCAGAATCCCAACCTTCTTTGCTCAGTTCAACTGCAGTAGCATAGCGGTTTACTCCCGAAATGCGTTCTGCACGAAGTTCAGAATCAGAGCGGTCGATCTTCACTTCTTTTTCGACTTTATTGCCAGCGCCGTCTTCAGCGACAACCATGAACGAATTCATGCCAGGAGCCAAATCGACTTTCGCTGTTACTGTTTTGCTGACTGGGTCAGCTACAGTGATTTCATCAAAGACATCCTGGTTGTAAAGAACATCTCCATCAAGCGATAATTTCACCATGCTGAAGTTATCTTTTACTGTAATGTCGAATTCCACTGACTCTTCGTCTTGGTCAACAACGCTAGGAGCGTCGATGGCAAGTGTCGGGTTCACTGTATCCACATATACTGGGCGGATGATCGAAGACGTGTTGCCATTGTAGTCTGTCGCTTCGAGCTTCACATCGTGGCGTCCAGTTTCAAGTTCGATAGTTGTGTCGAATTCAAAACCTCTTTCCGATTCAGTGAATTTAACTTCTTTGCCGTTCACTTTTAGCGTCTTCAAGTTTTCTTCCACTACATAGCCTTTAACCGGTACAGTGTTTGTTGAGTAAAGTCCAAGAGCAATTGGGCCGTTATCATCCGCGTAGATGACTGGTTTCACAGTGTCATCCGCATTTGAGATAGCATAGCCGCCGTTAAATGCATGGTCATAAACGTTAACTTGGATCAAGTCAGCTTCTGAAGCATTCAAGCCGAATTCATCAAGGTCAATAACCGTTTCATCTGCATCGAAGTAGCCTTCAGCAGGCAAACGTTTGCCATCGACGTGTACAGAGAAGAATGCAACGCCTACTCCTTCATCAGACAAGGAAACTTCCAACGTATTGTCTTCTTCGTTTACAGTAATAGAAGCTTCCGGTGCAGTTGTATCGATATAGACTGGCAATGATTTGCTCTGCCATGCTGCATCTTCGTAGTCAACTTTCGCTTTGTACTCATATTCGTACAAGCCGTCTGCTGCTACTTCACCTTTCACTTTGCCATCCCAAGCGCGTGCTTGAAGATAGCTGAGGTATGTTCCAGATCCACCGTTAAAGTAGTTCTTACGGACGTCTTTCTCGATATTGACGGTACGGACATTCTCGCCTTCTGCATTCAAGATGTTTGTTTGCAGTTCAGCCGCATTACGGAGAAGCGTGATGTTTCCGTTGATTTTATCGTTCAAGCCATCGCCGTTTGGTGACACTGGATAAACCAATTTGCCATCAACTTCTACTAGGTCGTAATAGTGTTTCTTCTTATCTTTGATTGTCGTATCATCAGCATCCTTAATTCCGAATGCATCATAGTAAGCCTGGTAGAAATGAGGCTCGTCTTTTTCATCGACTCCGAAGGAATCAATGATGTCCGGACGGTCCCATTCGCCGTAGAAGCTGATGTATGGCAAGACCAAATCAGGATTCGCCGATCCTTCTTCAGCTGTCAATTTCACGAAGCCTTCTACGAAGACATCTTCTTCAAGCGCTTTTGTGATGGCGTTGCCGTCTTTATCAAGCCCTGGCACTTTGCCTTCGCTGATATCGACTGTCACTTTCACATCGACTGTTCCGTTAGCCGGTACAGTTACTGTTTCTGGAGCCGTTACTTTTGCTCCTTCAAGAGCGCCTGACTGCAACAAGTTCGATGTGACAGCTCCATTTTCTTGGAACATATCGACTAGCACTGAAGTATCGACAGAGTATGTTGCTGCTTCATTAGATAAGTTTTCAGCTTTCAAAGTGAACGAGAAGGAATCGCCAGTGAAGTCTTTGACATTCACTTTCGCTTCGTTTGTCGCTTTTTCAGTCATGATTACCGGAGTCGTAACAGCGCCGTTCAACTGCATCATACCAGCGCCTTGGCGGCGAGGAGAAATCGTGTCGCCTGATTTGCCGTGCGTAATGTCAGCTGTGTTCAATAGCAATACTTTCGCTAGGCGAGTACGTTCTTCTAATGAAAGGTTTTTGAACTCGTCATGGTTTTTCAAGTATTGCTGGACAAGTGCCGCTCCGCCAGCAACGTGTGGAGCTGCCATTGACGTTCCGCTCATCACACCGTATTTGTCATTTTCAAGCGTCGACAGGATGTTCCCGCCTGGTGCAGACAATTCAGGTTTGAACTCAAGGTCTGGCGTTACGCCCCATGATGTGAAGTCCGTTGCACGGCCTACTTCAGGTCCAAGTTCTTTGCCCGTTTGCTCAACATCTGCTCCAAGTTCGCCATCTGCAGCAAGTGCTTTTTCAAGTTCCAATCCATCTTCTCTTGTGATCTTCATGAATGGAATATCCCAGCCGCCTTGATCTTTATAGAATACAGGGTTGTCGGTATTGTATACGATGATTCCCGCCGCACCAGCTGCAGCTGCCCATTTCGTTTTATCAGCAAAAGCATGGGCGCCGCGTTCAACGACTACCACTTTGCCAGAAACGTCAATGCCTTTGTAATCAGCAGCCGCTCCTAATGCATTTGGATTGCCTGAAAGTTCTTTCAAAGAAACGACTTCAAAATCATCGCCGTCTTCTTGGAAATCCGTCCAGTCATCGACACCGAAACCTTCTACTGAGAAATCACCGAATTCCACTTCATGCGTGAAGAGATTCACAACATTTCCTGTAGCTGCAACTTGAATTGTATCTTTGTTCAATCCTGGAGATCCGACCAAACCGTAGTCTGGGTTATCGTAATGCGGGTTATCGTAGCCGTAGCCGATGTGCCCGGAGTTGCCGGCAGATACAGCGGAAACGATTCCGTTATTTACAGCGTTTGTGATGGCTTTGTCTTCCGCACTGTCAGCGTCATAGAATGATGAAGTTGAACCTAAGCTCATGTTCAATACATCTGCGCCAAGTTTCACAGCATCGTCAATCGCTGCCAAGTAGATATCAGAGAAAGTCGATGGGAAGTTAACATCGTTCGAGAATACTTTCATGCCGAGGAGTTGGGATTCTGGTGCCACACCTTTAAGGCCGCCTGCGCTTTCGTCTCCGTTAGCGCCGACTGTTCCCGCTACGTGCATGCCGTGCATGGAAGCACCTGGGCCATCGTCTTGAATCTCAGCATTTTTATCGTAATAGTTATAAGCATAAGGAACTTTAACGTTTTGGTAAGCGCCTTTCAAACCGTCTTTTGAAATAAGTCCATCAACATCAGATTTCGTCAAATCGACTTTTGAATCGTCAGTGATGTTGAAATCTTTATGATCAGGATCAATTCCTGTATCAATTACAGCAACAACCATGCCTTCACCTTGGAATTTGCTGTCAGCCCATACTTGACGAGATTGGATGAAATCGTGGCTCGTCGTCATATCCGGCTTAGCTTCTGGTCTTTCATATTCATTTGCAATGTATACGTTCTTAACGTTCGGCAAATCTTTAATTTTCTCAACGTCGCTGAATTTCACAACACCGCTGAATCCGTTAAATGCCGTCGTGTATTCATATTGGGAGTTTAGTTCAACGCCTTCGGAAGAAATGGATTTCTTCACGCTTGAATGCGTTTTCACTAATTGAGTTTCAATCTGTTCTTTTTCTGCTTTGGCAAGTGTCTTGTACTGAACGCCTTTTGCAGATGCTACTTCAACTGCTGACTGTCCTTCAATTTCAATAATAACGCGAACTTCTTCGTTCGGGTCTAATGCATCTTTTTGGACCATGTCAGGGCTTTCCTGTTTCTTAAGTTGCTTGATTAGCTCTGCTTTTTCGTTGGAAAGAACGTTGATTGCCTGCAAATCTTGCTCGTTGGCATTCTCTTTGTCGCCAGATGTAGCACTTGCAGTCATAACCCCGTTACTCGCAACTAAACCTGCGATCATAGCAACAGATACAAACTTTTTCCAAGTCTTTGAACCGTTTTGCACAATGTAGCCTCCCCTAATGTTTTTTTCAAGGAAATTCATTCTATGTATGTTACCAAGTTATGTATGTATTTCCTCACAGATAAAATAGTAACAATAGTCATACAATTATGTCAATATGTTATTTGGATATTCTTATGAATAGAATTATTGGAATTTATTAGAAATGCCATAAGCACAAAAGATGTTTAAACGCACAATATCTTCCTAAGAATTACATGAGCTGATAGAACCTTTTCGTAAAAATAAATTTTCGAGTAACGAATTATAATAGGTCTTTGTAATTATAATTTCTGCACTTTGCTATTTATTTTTTTAAGATTCTACACGTACTAGGTATAAACAACCTTTTTTACAGATATGCTTGGGTTTAAATATATTTATAGAGAAATTAGTGGATATTTTTATCATTCACCCCATTTTTCCAGCAATTACTTGCAGTAATATTCCAACGCTTTATTTGTTCATTATGTGTGAATTTACTGCTCTTCTTTAACTTTCTCGTGAACTATAGACTAGCGAGGCAGACTATTCCCCCACTCCCCTTGTTCAACTTCATTTCATTCCACAAAAAGAACCATCCGCCAAAGGGCAGATAGTTCTTCGTTTTTATTCGTAGCTCACCAAAGCAACTACAGATTCCTGTTTGTCGTCGCCGTTAGCAACTACTGTTTTTTCCTGGATGAATCCAAGACCCGGCGCGAAGTAACGCGTCATTGTTGTTACTTGGTCGGACGATTCAGAAGCCAAAACTTGCTCGACTACCAATACATCTTCAAATGTGCCAGCTTGTGTTTCTAGTGTTTCGTCATTCGATGTGACGATCCATTCACCTTCTGTGCTGTTGGCTTCGTCGATCATGACGACTGGTGCATTCATTGGGACCAATCCTTCGATCGAAATGTCGCGCTCGCCTTCTAGCTCTGATGTTTCGATCAACATGTTCATCGATGACTCGTTCCATTCAGTCACTTCAACGGTAGCAGCTTCGCCGAATGTAATTTCTTCAAGCACTTTATTCCCTGATACTTCCAGTACTTCACGTGTCAATTTGAATTCTTCTACTTGGAAGTCCTTGACGAGTCCGAGTTCTGGCATGTACAGCTGAAGGCCTGTTGGGTCCGTCACTTCGATGGGCGCATTTTCTGTTGCTTCCACACCTGCTTCGGTTGTTTCTGTTTCAGTTGTTTCTGTTTCCGTGGTTTCGGTTTCGGTTGTTTCTGTGCCGCCTGTACCGTTGACGTTATTGTCTTCTGCAGAGTCGGTCACAGCGGTGCCGCAGCCGCCAAGCAGGACGGCTGAGAGCAAAAGCCCACTGAATTTCTTCATATATATAACCACCTTATCATTTTTGCATTGCATTGATTGTTGATTGAATGGAAGACTCTACTGCACCGCCAACGTAATACGTGCGATTGATTAATTTTTCCTTGCTGTGTCGCGTTAAAGAACTAGTTAACGCAGCAGGCATGGCATTGTTTGGCACCAAGAATAGCGGTGCATTGTAGCGTGCAGAGATAGCAGACGAAACGAGAGCATCTGGATAGTTCGTGCCCGTAGAGACAATCAAACGGTTCGAGATGAACTCATCACTAAAGTGATCGATAGTTGCAGTACCTGTTTCATAACGGTTTTTACCGGATAGACGGTGAACACCATCTGCACCAATTTCACGTTTTACCGCAGTTTCCAAAGCAGTCGGAACTGCACCAGTACCACCAATGATGACTACTTCATCGCCATAGGCAGTTTTCAAGTTATTCGGCAATTCCATGCCATCACGCACAAGGACGATCGGCCATTTTTTCACGACCGCAACACTCGCAGCAGTGAGAGCATCAGGATAGTTATTTCCTGCAGTTACAAACATGCCGTCTGCTGCTGGGAGCTTGGCGTTGATTTTGCTGTTTGTCTCATACCGATTCTTGCCGGAAAGACGTTCAACACTTAATCCCATGCCTTTTAGTTTGCTTTCAATTGATGTGGAGATAGCGCCTGTTCCGCCTACAATAGTAACTTTAGACGCTTTCAAGCGTTTCAATTCCTGCTCCACCGTTGGAGACAAATTCTCCGACGTGCTCAATAGAATCGGTGCATTATCGAAGCTGGCAGCTAACGGGCCTGCTGATAGGGCATCTGCATACTGGCGTGACGTTGCCAGTACAACTGTTTTTTGAGACTTTGTTGAGCTAAAACCATTTGGATACAACAGTTTTGAAACACCAATCGCAGTTTCAATCCGGTTTTTGCCTTTTACAATTTGTGGTGTGTATGAGTATTTTGTTTTATCTGTATTCGTGAAAATGACTTTCTGTGCCCAAACATCGAACAGTTCCGAGTTTGGCCAGTTGCGCGTATACTCGCGAGCTTCTTCTCGGTTATAGAAATGAATCATTTCTCCTTTGTCTTTTGAACGGACAATGAAGTTTTTGCGTTTGAAGTTCGACCAAACAATATCGTCTTCAAGAGTCGATTCATCAATGACCGAAGCTTTTAGCAACTTTCCGCCATGAGCGATCGCTGCTTCTTTTTGATAAAAACGCGCTACTTCCTTATCGCTGCTATCAAGTACCACATATTTCTCCGGCAGGTAGTTTGACCAGCTTACGATTCCAGTCGTGGTATGGACGACACGCGTATTCTTCCATTTTTTCGCTGCATCGATTGCCTCTTGTTCAGTAGCATATAGATTATCAGGAATATCGCCCGATGAATGATAAATGCCATAAACTAATGGGCGGTCAACCGGTTCCGGATCAGGCTTCGCTGCCCCATCCACTTTTCCGGTTTTCTTATGGATCACATAGCTTCCTGAAACAGTTTTAGAATAATTCAACGCATCAGTTTTCGATGTGTAATGTTTGATCGCTTTTCCGTTTTTATCGTTAACAACGTAAACGTTGAAGAAATCATCTACGCCTTTCGCAACATTCGCTGCGACTTTCTGCTGGAACCAGCCTTGCTTGATCATCGCTTCTTCTGTCGGGTTGGACATATAACCGACTTCGAGCAAGACAGACGGCATGTTCGCTGTACGCGTTACATAAAGGCTGTTTGCGACGATGCCGCGCCCTTCCTTAACGCCTGAATTGATGACAGCGCGGTGTGTGTTTGTTGCCAAACGGCCGCTTTCCGGTGAGTAATGGCGTTGCAGTAATGAGGGTGGATATGACGAACTCGCATATCGATTGTCGAAGTAATACGTTTCGTATCCACCGTATGTAGGTGAACTTGTGGCATTGTGGTGCACGGACATGAATACGGTATTATCATTATTCCCGCTTGCAATCATGCCGTTTGCGACTTTCATCCGCTCGACGAGATCTGTACCGGATGAAATGCGTGAAAACTGGACATCGGATGTTCTGGTCATGATAACGACAAATCCTCTTTTCTCTAGTTCGGATTTCAATCGATTTGACACTTCCATATTGGCGTGTTTTTCATAATAACCGGTTCGGTTTCCAGAATAACCTGCCGTCCCTCCGTAAATCCCTCCGTGGCCCGGGTCTAAAATAACAGTTGGCTTACCGGCTGCCGAAGCAGTTCCGGTTCCCATTCCAATGGCTAGCAGCAACAACAGCACAAACAAAAGTTTCTTTTTCAATGCTACATTCCCCTCTTTCTGACCTAATAGTACGGGGGAAAATTAGGAGAAACAAGAGAATTTTACAATATTTTCTTAAAATGATTCTTTATACAGCGTTTAAAAGTGAATTTTATTGCCTTAAAGATAAAAGACCTATTAAAATTACGTATTTCACACTTCATAAGGGCTTAAAACATGCTTTTATACCCAATATAATTCTATTGATTATGCAATAAATTTGCATTATCATTCGCTCAAATGAATTAACAAAAAAATCCAGAGAAGAGTTAACTCTCTTCTCCGGATTCCACTTCTATCTCGCCTTCATCCAAGAAATTGCTTAGCAAAGCATCAGAATGATTTAAAATTTTCAAAGCGTTTTCCTGTTTCTGTTCAATGGTTTCTTTATCCGGTTCAATCCGCTCCATAGTATCCAAGTCAAAATAACGTTCAGGATACCTGGCGTTTTGCCCGAGATACATGTGGTCGCCCGTAACATACGAACCGCCCGGCAAATAATAGCGGACTGCGAGCAAGTTATTTTCATATTGAAGCATATTGTGCCCAATCATTGGTGCTTGCGGTTCGATGCCCATCAAGTTCATGATGGTCGGCATCATATCCACTTGCCCTCCAAAATTGGAATTCACTTCTGATTCAAACAAACCGGGGGCAGCAATAACAAAGGGCAATAGAAAACGATCTTTAAAAGTATAGGGATGCCCTAATAACTCGGCCATCAATTTATTGTCGCTCACTTTCATCGGGGTCCCGTGAAGCCCGGAATGATCACCATTGATGACAATAATTGATTCCTCGTAAATACCTTCCTCTTTCAAGAAAGCAATAAATTCACCGATTGTCTCATCGACATAACGGACTGATTGCAAATAATTCCCTGTATAAGTATCTTCGTAAGATACCGGCAATTCCAGATATGCATCTTTTTCCGGTACTTTAAACGGGGTGTGGCTCGTCAGCGTCATCAAATTCGCATAAATTTTCTTGCCTTCCGACAATTGCTTTTTCACTTCTTCTTCCGCAAACTCGAACATGATCCGATCGGATGGCCCAATCCCAATTATGTCTTCATTCGGTATTTCATCCAGCGAATACGCATAATCAAAACCGAGTGCGGGGTATAAGTTTTCGCGGTTCCAATACTTCAGTTCATCTGCATGGTAAGTCGTGGTGTAATATTCCCGATCGTTAAGTAAATTGACCAGTGAAGGCAACTCTTCACCATTCAAGTAATTAACCGTTGGATCCAGTCCTTTGGTCATCAACGACGTATGAAGAAGCCATTCTGCATCTGAGGTATTGCCAGCACCGATCTGCTGGAACATCCGGTCGAAATAGAGGCTGTCTGAAAGCAAGTCGTTGATGTTCGGTGTCAGTTCTTGTCCGTCAATCGTTTGATTGATCGCGAAGTTCTGTAAGGACTCGACTTGAATGACAAATAAATGACGGTCTTCTGCAATACCAAAACGTTCGTGCTCGCTGTATGCAACAAACTCGTTGCCTTTAAGTCTTACCAACTCTCCATCAGTCAAAAGATTCATTTCGGCAGATGCGCTGTTTTGCTTGGCCACTTGAACCAATTGCGTTTGCATAAACCCGCGCTCTTTAGCAAATAAGGTCATATCTATAATGGGCTGTTGCATCGCTATAGCGGTCGTTACGATACTCAGAGCCAAAAGGGCAACCGCTACCGCCCCCATCTTCCTGCGATTTTTCATTGTCAGCTGGCGATTTAAGGAAACTATGAACAACACCACATATACGACGATATCCGCAAAAAATAGGAGATCCAATGGTGAATACAATAAACTGACGGTTTCCATTACTGAACCAGCTTGATCGCCTTGCTTTAAGTCGAAATAACTTGGCACTGTTTGAAAATAACGCTCATACCAAATGATGGAGACCATTAAAGCTGAAACAAATACATTGTAAATAAGCGATATGATAGGACTGACCCGACGAATCACAAAAAATACTATGACAGGAAGCAGCATCCAAATAGGAAAATCAATTATCAATAGCCGCAGCCAGGAAACTTCTCCATACACTTGAATGCGAAAGACTGCCAATTTAATGAGCAGGATAAACGATATGATAGTCAACACTAATAACGGATGGTTATTTTTAAGTTTCTTCAGCATGATTAGCACCTCTTGATGGATAACTTCTTAAATACTATTGTGAATATTATTACAATAGTATTGAGTTTTTGTAAAGCTATCATGCTAAATGCTTGGGTCAAATGCAATTTATAGCGCAAAATCACTAGATTTTTTTCTTTCTGTCCTTCTTGTTAAATGATTAAGACCATTGAGTTTCCTACGAACAAAATAAGCCGCACCCGCCATCGGATCATTGAAATCAAAGAACCGGAAATCCCTTGCCTATTCAAATACCAATAAATGGATTTCTCATTAATAATATTAAAACGGGGCTGTCCCAAAAGGTCATGAAAAGTGACTTTTAGGGGCAGTCCATTTTCGTCTTCTAAAGAAAAGGCTGATGTCCATTTCGACGGACGCTTTCCGCGGGCACGGCCTTAGCCTCTTCCCTCGCTTCGCTCAGTCCAGGGTCTTCGGCTCGCGCTGTTCCCGCTGGAGTCGCCGTCTCCATTCCCATCAGCCGGTTTAAAAAGAAAAAAGGATACAAAAAAATCGTCCATTTCTGTAAAATGGGAGTTACCACACCACCATTAGAGAAAGGACGATTTTTATGTGCAATCCGAAGATTACTTCCTCAAATTATAACACTGAACAAGCCGCATTTCCACTCGCTCTGGGAGAAGGAACTGGCGTTCCGCTATCCAAAAAAGCGAGTCCTACGTTCATTCCCTATAACAACCAACAAGGCTTTGCCATCTTTGATATACAAGATCTTGTGCCAGCCAACCATGTCGCCCGGGTCATCGACGAAATGGTGGAATTGATTGATGATGAGCTGTTTTTTGCGCACTATAAAGGCGGCGGAAGAAGCTCTTTCCATCCAAAGATGATGACCAAAGTTATCCTTTACGCTTATTCGAAGAAAATCTATTCTTCTCGAGGTATTGAAGAAACACTTACTGAACACATTCCGTCCATGTGGCTCGCAGCTGGCCAACAACCAGATCACCGAACGATTAACCGGTTCCGTTCGGACCACTTAAAAGCGATGATGGACTCCCTTTTTGAACAGATGATTCACCAGCTGATCGAACAGAACTACATCACTATGGAGCATTATTTTTTGGATGGCACCAAAATTGAAGCTGATGCCAATAAGTATTCATTCGTCTGGAAAAAAGCGACACAGAATTTCGAAGGCAAGTTGAAGGTAAAGATTGCCGAAACGATTCAGCATATCCATGAACTGGCCGCAGCTGAAGCGATTCCACTCAACGAACAGGTAGAAGAAGCAACGCCTGAACAGCTGGAAGAAATGGCGGAAGCCATGGAAGAACAGATTGACGCATTCACGGAAGCCCTTGATCTGGAAGACGATACCGAAAAACGAAAGCAACTCCGGTCCAAGCGCAGTGAGTGGAAAAAGCCGGTCAAAGCGATTCGCGAAGATTTCCTTCCGCGTCTGGAGAAATATAGTCAGTACCACGAGATCTTCGGTGATCGAAACAGCTTTTCGAAAACAGACCCGGATGCGACCTTTATGCGAATGAAAGATGATCACATGAAAAATGGTCAATTGAAAGCAGCTTATAATGTACAAATGGCCACAGAAAATCAGTTCATTCTTTATTATTCGATACATCAGCGACCAACGGACACGCGCTGTTTTCTTCCGCATCTGGAGAAACTAGCGGCTTCCAGCCTGCCCATGCCGAAGACGGTCATTGCCGATGCAGGCTATGGCAGTGAAGAGAATTACCTGTATGCGTTGGGCGATGAAAAAGAGCCGCATTTCGACTTTCTCATTCCATATGGAATGTATCTGAAGGAAAAATCAGCGAGTTACAAGAAGAATATCAAACACGCGAAAAATTGGACATACCTAGAGGAGGAAGATTGTTTCATCTGTCCGAATGGTCGGCGTGTCGCATTTAAAAAATACCTGAATAAAAAGAATGCCTCCGGTTACGAACAAAACTTAAAAATCTATGAATGCGAAGACTGTTCGGATTGTCCGTTAAAAGCCCTCTGCACGAAAGCAAAAGGCAACCGACAAGTCCAATGGAATCCCATTTATGAAGAAATGAAAGCGAAGGCCAAAGCAGCTCTTGAAGATGAAACGAAGACACAAATCTACGCCCAACGCAAAATTGACGTAGAAAGTGTGTTCGGTCATATCAAGGGCAATCGGTCGTTCCGCCGATTTCTCCTCCGGGGCTTAGAGAAAGTGCATACAGAGTTCGGGATTGTGGCATTGGCCCACAACCTCCTGAAAGTAGCCGGCATGCGCCGGCTACTTTCAGTGACCTCACCAATAAATGAAAAACAGACGGAGAAAAAGAAATTCTTTTTCTCCGTCTGCTTTATTTTAGGGGCTTATGGGACAGCCCCGTTTTCAGAGTGTTGAATAAGTCTAAAATCTACTGAACTTTTAAAAAAGTGATTGCGTTTTGACATTAAAAATCAGTAATCTAATCTTAGTATTTGGAGAAGCGTTTGCTCGACTCCTGTGGGACTAGCGGGTTTGAGAGACCCCGCAAGTCGCGATAGCGGCTGAGGAGGCTCGATTCCCGCCCCACGGAAAGCGAGCGATAAGCTTCGGAAAATACGACTTCTTACCTTTCTCGACAACCTGAAAACAGCCGCCCCTTTTGAGGGCGGCTGTTTTTTGCTTACTTCACGAACTTAGTGGTGTTCTCAATCGATACACCTTGATAATAGAACTTCAAAATCTGATCAGCAGATTCCCCGGCCTGCGAACGGCGGTAAGAACCCCACTGGCTCATGCCAATGCCATGCCCAAAGCCGCTTCCATCTAAGACAAAACGGTCTGCAGTTTCTGCTACCTCAAAGTCTAGGCTCTTCAAGTTAGCTCCACCAATCAAGGTACGGAATGCAGTGATGTTAGGCGTCGTACCCGCTTTATAGGTTACAGAGACGCGATGCTTCTTCAATGCAGACCCGATGTATTGATTGCTGGCAGTTTTCAAAGCAGCCGGGATAAGCATTTCGCCTCCCAAATAATAAGCCTGATCTTTCGTCACTCGGCCGATTTGTTCCATGTAAGCAACAGGCAACCGCTCCGGATCTGGATGTACCATCAAAATCGGTGAATTCGTTTTCGCTGCAAGTACCGATCCTGCAAGGGCGTCCACGTAAGAATATGCATTTCCTATCACGATATTGGTGCCATTCATCGGCAGCAATCGGTTAATTTCGACACTAGTAGCGACACGGTCCTTCCCGCTGATGCGGTCGCTTTGAATGCCACGCTCTGCCAAAGCACTCGCCACCGCTTCCGGAACTGCGCCAGTTCCCCCTATAAGAATCGCTTTTTCAGTGTTGTGTTCTTCAAGGAACGCCAATGTAGACTCCGGACTTTTTGCTCCTCTGTGGATAATAATCGGCAATTGATGTTTAGCAGCGTAGGCAGAAGCAGATAGAGCATCTGATGAATCATCATTGCCCGTCGCAAAAAGCACAGTCTGCATCTGCCCCACTTCTTTAGCTACTGCAAGTGACGTTTCCGAACGATTTTTGCCGGATAGGCGTTTTGTATTAAAGCCTTTTCCGATTAATGCCGTTTCAATTTCTTCTGAGACTGCTGATTTTCCGCCCAACAAATAAATCATGGCGCCCGGTTTCGTCTGATTGTCCAGAAACTGTTCGACAACTGGCGGCAGGCTTTGGCTTCTCGTCAACAAAACTGGCGCTCCGTGCTTATGCGCTAAAACTGTTCCGGAAAGGGCATCCGCAGGAATATCTCCACGCCCGAGAACGATAGCTGGTGCTTTTTCTTCCCCAATTGTTTCTTTGGCGATTTCAACAGCCGTTTCGTAGCGGTCTTTCCCGACTAAGGTCTTGGAAGCAGCACCCGCTTCCATGTCAAAACTTAAAGCCCCATTTTTACTGTTTCGGACGTAATAATCCATTTCTAATGTGATGGCTTCAACTTTCCCAGTGTTCGCGTAAGTTTCCGTTTGAATTTTATCGATTGAGGCAATTTTAATGGATTCAACACTTGGATCTTTTGCTTTTGCTTTTTTAAGTAAATCCATTTTGAAATTAGTGAAGGCTGCTTTGCTTTGCTCATTGACAAGCGAACCATTCAAGTTGTGTTCAGCAGTTGTCTGCCACCAAGTTGCCGGTGTCATCAAATCGGCTGTTGCCGGCAATTGGCGTTTCATCCAATCCAGTTTCCATAAAACATTATTAGTATCAAATGGATCAGGCTGAGATTTGGACAGATACGGCAATTTCCCGGACCAGTATTGCTCAGGCAATTCTGTTTGGCCCCCGTTGCTCGATGAAAAGAACGCAGTGACAAAGCCTGTCTGGCCATCAGATTTCTTATAAGTTAAAATTTGCCCTTTCGTTTCATCAACTGCTTGATTAGTGTATTTATACGCATTCATATATAGAGGAGATGACGGGTCCCAGATAAACCCTTTATACACTTGGAATTTCGTTGTGTCATCTATTTCCAATGAACTTTGGTTCATTTTGGAAAAAATATAAGATCTGGCTGTAATGGCCTGTGCTTTCAGGGATTCCATTCCACCGTTTGCTCCCCAACTTGCCGGGCTTTCAGATGGAACCACTCCTTTTAGGTAATCTTCGAACTGCAAAGAGTTGGACGGCTGCATATTGCTTGTGCCAGACATGCGGAATTCTACAGTACCCATATAAGGATAGATAGTTGATGATCCCTTTTTGTAAAGATATACATGGTTGGCCTTTGAATAGATGACCGGTTCCACCGTTACTGATGACAAACCAGTTTTTAAAGTTTTGTCGCCTTGCTTCAGTACCAGTTTCCCGCTTGAAACTTGAATGCTATAGCGAGTATTTTTTTCAAGTTTAACCGTTTTGTCTTCTTTTAACTGAGAAGAACCTTGCGGCGTAAACTCATAACCATTTGCAGCACCCAGTTGATTTACCAACTTAACTTTGACTGTAAAATCTTCAGCAGCTGCCACATTATCTGCTCCCCCCGCAAAAACACCAATAAAAAGCAAGACAGCTAAACTCTTCAACAACATTCTCACTCTATTTCCCCCTCGTTATCTGTTTCAATTCTCTTTTTTTAACAGTATATTTCAAATATTTATTAAAAGGTATATAAATTTTATATTTTTTTGTAATTTATACCAAAATTTTTTGCTCGTTACATCTTATTCAAAAATTGTATATCCAGGGCAAAAAAAAATGGCCGAAGCCATTTTTAGTCTGTATAAGAACGCACTGCAACAATTTTCTTATCCCAATGGCCCCATGAAGTATCAAGTGCCGTAACAGCGACTCCTGTGCTTGATCCAGCATGGATTATCTTTCCATCTCCAATATAAATTCCTGCATGAGTAGGCGATGTCGGAGTGCTTCTGACCAAATCCAATAAAATGATATCACCAGGTTTAGCATTTGAATAACTGACCGGCTTTCCGGATTTCTCCATCAAAGCGGTCGTCCGCGGAATAGTGATCCCTTTTTGATTGAATACATACATTAAAAATCCTGAGCAGTCGAAACCAGCTGGCGTCGTTCCGCCCCAACGGTATGGGACACCCTTGTATTTATTTGCTTCTATCAAAATTTCCTGGCGAATATCTACAGATGGTTTCACGACAGGTATAGGGGCAGGAGCTGGGTTTGGATTCAAGGCATCTTTAGATACAGCACCTGTTCCTCCAATGACAGTAAGTTTAGTGACATTTTTAGTGTTGATAACATCTTTCGTAGAGGACGGCAAAGCTGATTGACGCACCAATAGAATCGGCTTTTTTTGTTTTCCGCCCAGCGCAGATCCTGTTAAAGCATCAGCAAACTGTTGCCCGGACGCTACTAGTGAATCTTTGACTGTGTTTGGGTACAAGGTGGCCACAATGGCTGCCGCCGTTGCATATCGGTCTTTTCCTGAAATCCGCTGAACTTTTGCAGTTTGGCTAATTTTATTAAAAACATCCTTGCTGACAGCACCCTCGCCGCCAACAATTGTGACATTATTATAATTTTTAAGTGTTGCTTCAACTTCGGACGATAATTTATCTCCAGAAGTTAATAGAATCGGCTTACCAGTCTCAGCTGCATGTGATGCAATTGCTAAGGAATCCGCATAACCTGAACCACTTGCTAGAACAGCCGAACTTCCTCCGACTTCTTTAGCAATCAAAGCAGAAGTTTCAGCACGGTTTTTGCCGGAAATGCGCTTAACATTTATTCCTTTATTGCTCAAATCATTGAAAACTTTTGCCGAGATAGCCCCTTCGCCTCCAAGGATCGTAGCATTTTTTGCGCCGATTCGGCTGATTTCTGACATAACGGATGCTGGCACAGTATCTTTTTTAACTAGTAAAATCGGTGCGTTCAGCTTTTTAGCTAGTGGCGCTCCTGCAAGAGCATCTGGATAGTTATTGCCAATAACGAGCACTACATTGTCTGTACTATGGTAACCCCAGCCCTCACGTGAAACTTGAATTGCCGTCTCATAACGATCTGTTCCTGAAATTCGATCAAACTTTTCATAAACGCTTGCTTCTGAAGTGGAAGCGAAAGCAGTTATTGATAAAGCAGTTGCGGCAATCATTGTTCCAAACCATTTTGTCATTTTCATATGCTTCTTCTTCCCCCTGAGTTCTATAGTCTGTTTATCTGTATTTATTAGACATTTTTTCGTTCTGAATAATTCAGAGTTTATCACTGAATTTATGAGAGTAATATTACAATTATATTACAGGCAAAACAAAAAGCCCTTTGAGACAATGCTCAAAGGGCTTTAAAAACCGCGTCACGTATAGGCTGAACGGTATATTTCATAAAATTAACAGTTTAAAATAAACAGGAGTAATTACCTAGTTTAACTTCAATACGACCTTATAAACTCTTTGTATTTCCCGTTGTAAGTTTTCATTGGAAAAATTTTCTTTTGCGAAGCTTCGAAGCATGCTTCCCATTTCACGAGTATCCGAGTTCATTGCCTTTTCCATCACGTGTTTGAGTGCATCTGCACGCCCCGGTTCCACGATCCATCCAGTTTTTCCAGGATCGACGAGTGCCGGCACGCCTCCCACATTGGTTGCGATAACCGGCGTTGCCATATCGGCAGATTCCAACAGCACCAGCGGAAAACTCTCACTATGGGAAGTCAATAAAGATACATCCGCCGCATACAATAATTGGTCGACATCCTTCCGCGCTCCCAAAAATTGCACGCGTTCTGAAATGCCGAGTGACGCTGCCTGCTCACTTAATTTCTGGCGCAGGTCGCCTTCGCCGATGACCCACAGTTTACATGGCCGGTCGATCTGCGCGAAAGCATCAAGCAGAATATCATGCCCTTTAACCGGATGAAGACGCGCCACTATGGCAAAGACAAACTCATCTTCTCGAGTGCCGAGTGATTTTCGGATAGCCTGTTGATCAAATTCCGGCAAGGTTTCATGGAAATTAATGCCGTTGAAAACCGGAGTGATTTTCTTCGGTTCGACGCCCATTTGAACAAGCATGTCCTTGAATTTTTCCGATACGGCAAACAAATGGTCCGCGCGGCGCATCGCTCGCTGGTTCAAGATGGTAAATACTTTCGCAAGCGGCTTGGGCTGATGGAGAAAATCGAGTGTCGGATCACTATGGACTGTGATGAACCATGGCTTGCCTAGTTTTTTATAGACAGAATCAATCAAAAAATTGGCACGTGCCCCGTGGGAATGAACAATGGAAAATCCACCTTTTTTCAAGACCATCAAAATTTTTCTCGGAGCCGACCGGTCAAGACGGCTGTTTTGCTGGACGACCGTCACAGGAATCCCGGCTTTTCTCGCTTCTTCCGCAAAGGCGCCTTCTGTCAGTAATAGCAACTCTGCTTCTACAGGAGAGTTGGCCAATAGCTGCAATAAATGCTTTTTGGAGCCTCCGGTTTCGCCGCCGCTGATAACATGAAGTACTTTCATCAGTGTTTTCCGCCTTTATCGCGCACGGCTTTGATGAGGAATTGCGGAAGCGCCATTTGGCGTTTGATGCGCGTAGGCTGGCTGGCAAGACGGTAAAGCCATTCGGTTCCTGTGTTCAGGAACAGCTTCGGCGCGCGTTTGACATTGCCGCTATAGACATCGAAACTGCCGCCGACGCCCTGGAAGATGTTGGCGTCCAATTGCTCCATGTTTTCGCGAATGAACAATTCCTGCTTGGGACTGCCAAGCGCGACGAACAGGATTTGCGGTTGCGCAGCATTGATCGTTTCAATGATTTTTAACGGGTCTTTTTCATAGCCGTCAAGCGTCCCGGCAACCACTAGATTTGGATATTTCGCTTGAATATTTTGCGCGGCCAATTCCACCGTCGCTTTTTTTGCACCGTACATAAAGATGCGGTGGCCGTGTTTATTCGCGAGCTGAAGCAGCGCATCCATCATACCGATGCCTGTGACGCGCTCACGAATCGCGCCTCCACGCATGCGGGAGGCGATTTTAATGCCGACTCCGTCTGGAATCTGATATGTCGATTCGTTTAACAGCGTCCGGAGCGCCGGATCTTTTGAAGCCATCATGACTTTTTCCGGGTTAATGGCGACGATGCGCGATTTGCGCCCTGTTTCGATATCGGTTTGGATTTTATCCAGCAATTGCTGTTCGGTCTCTTTATTGACGGTGACGCCTAAAATTTCTTCTTTCATGTAGTTCGTGCCTCCATGCAAAACCGCATTTCCAAGAGCTTGAAAATGCGGCCGTGTATTTTAATTTTGTGGGTTGCCCTTGCCGTCGCCGAGACGGTAAACCGTGAATCCGGCTTGTTCATAAGTTTCACGGCTGATGGCGTTTTTCGTGTCAAAGATAGCTTTATGGCGCATCGTTCCGCCAAGCGTTTGCGGATTGTATTCTTTGAATGCTCTATGGTCAGTCAAGATGACGATCAAGTCTGCACCTTCGACTGCCTCGTCGTAGGATTGCGTCTGGAAGGGCGCTTTGTTTTCTTTGACATGCGGGTCAAAAGAAGAAATGCGCAGATTTTTCGCTTTCAGGTGTTCCAGCACTTCCATCGATGGGCTTTCGCGGATGTCGTCGATATTGCCTTTGAAGGCCAAGCCAAATACAGCAACTTTCGCATCGGCCACATCTTTTAGGATGTCGTCGATTTTATCTGCCGTGTATTGCGGCATGCCATCGTTCGTAGTACGCGATAGATGGATGATCTGTGACAGATCCTTCTCTTTTTCGACCAAGAACCATGGATCGACGGCGATGCAATGCCCACCGACACCAGGCCCTGGCAAATGGATATTGACGCGCGGGTGATGGTTGGCGAGGCGAATCGCTTCCCAAGCATCGACACCGACGTTATCGGAGATTTTCGCGATTTCATTGGCGAACGCGATGTTGACGTCGCGGTAAGTATTTTCCATGACTTTAACCATTTCAGCAGTGGTCGCATCCGTCAAGATGAATTCACCTTTAACGAATGATTCGTAATAAACTTGCGTACGTTTGGAAGATTCTTCGTTAATGCCGCCGATGATGCGATCATTTTTCACGAGCTCTTCGAACACTTTTCCTGGAATGACGCGTTCCGGGGAATGCGAAACAAATAGTTCTGTCCCGATTTCCAAATTGCTCTTCACGAGGATCGGCAACATGACATCGAGCACAGTGCGCGGAGGAACGGTTGATTCCAAGACGACCAAATCGCCTTTTTTCAAGAACGGCACAATCGATTCAGTCGCTGCACGGATGTAATCCATATTGGCTGTTTTGTCTTCCGCAATCGGAGACGGCACAGCGATGATGAACATGTCCGCTTCTGCAGGTGTTGTCGAAACCGAGAAAGTGCCTTTTTCCAATGCTTTGTTCAAGTAATCTTGAAGAAACGGTTCTTCAATGTGGATGTGCCCATCGGACAGCATGTCCACTGCTTTTTGATTGACATCCACGCCGTGAACATCATAACCATGGTTTGCGAACATGACCGCTGTCGGCAAGCCGATATATCCTAATCCCACTACACAGATTTTTTCCATTTCGTTAATTCTCCTCAATTGCCAGTAATTTTTTATCTCCCGCTCCAAAAGCGAGATCTTATATCAATAATTTTTGCTAATATCAATAGTTCATTCTACCATAGCAAAGCCTTAGGCAGAAATCGTTTTAGTGTATTTTTCATTACGGTTTCGTTACAGGACGCCCAATGGCTTAATGGGTTCCCGAAGAAAAACCTCTCCCGCAATGCGGAAGAGGCCAGAAGTTATTCGTCGTGACGATGTGCTTCTTCTCCCCAGCATTCCGTGTTTTTCAGGCCAGGTAAATTTTTTGCATAGAACACCGGATTCTTGCCGGCTTTCCTTTGTCCCATATAATCGTCGAGAACGCGGAAAGCGATCTTCCCGAGCAGAGCGATGACAATCAAGTTGATGACGGCCATCATGCCCATGAACAGGTCTGCCATGTTCCAGACAAGCTGGACTTGTGCGATTGACCCGAACATGACCATTGCCAATACGCCGAAGCGGTAAGCTGTCAGCCATAGGCTATGCGCATTGATGAATTCGATATTCGTCTCGCCGTAATAATAGTTCCCGACGATCGAGCTGAAGGCGAAGAACGTGATGGCGATTGCCAGGAAATACGGGGCCCATGCTCCGAGATGCATCTCAAGTGAAGTTTGGGTTAGCAAAATACCTTCCTGTTCACTTGTGCGGTACAAGTCCGCCAATATGATGACGAACGCAGTTGCCGAACAGATGATGATCGTGTCGAAGAACACGCCAAGGCTTTGGACTAAGCCTTGTTTTGCAGGATGCGATACGTTCGCAGAAGCTGCAGCGTTCGGCACAGATCCCATACCGGCTTCGTTCGAGAACAAGCCGCGGCGAATCCCTTGCATGATCGCAGCACCGATACCGCCCCCGACTACTTCTTCTAAACCAAATGCGTTTTGGACGATTAAGGTAAAGACTGCTGGGATTTCCGTGAAATTGAGTATGGATATGTATGCTACGACAAGTAAATAAATAACCGCCATGACCGGCACGACAATTTGCGTGACGCGCGCGATCCGGCGAACACCGCCAAAAATAACAATCGCGGATAGAACGACTAAGCTAGCACCGACAACCCAATTAGGGATGTCCAGCACATCGCTGACCGATTGTGCGATCGTGTTCGATTGCACTGAATTGAAAATAAAGCCAAATGCCAGTGTTAAGAGAATAGCAAAAATGATGCCCAGTTTCCGTGTGCCGAGTGCCTTTTCCATATAATACGCAGGGCCTCCACGGAATTGTTCACCGTCTCTGATCTTATACACTTGAGCAAGCGTACTTTCGATGAAAGCGGTCGCCATGCCAATCAAGGCAACGACCCACATCCAGAAAACGGCGCCCGGCCCGCCGATGGCAATCGCCAAAGCAACTCCGGTGATATTGCCGGTCCCGACGCGGGACGCAGTCGAAATCGTGAATGCCTGGAATGCGGAAATCCCGCCGGTTCCGTCTTTCTTTTCGGTAATGACGCGGAACATTTCGCCAAACAAGCGCACTTGCACGAAACGAGTGCGGATGGTGAAGTATAAACCAAGACCAAGCAAGAGCCCGATCAGTATGTATGTCCATAATAAGTTATTGCCTTCGTCGACGATCCACGTCAACCCGTTGAATATTGCATCCATTTCGATGACCCCTTTAAATTACTATAGTTTAAGCCTTTGATACATACCCTTAATGAGGTGCCGGGAAACCATTCCTGGCAGCTCACTGGCATGCTGTTACGCTAAGCGCAAAGTCTCAGCCAAGACGCGTGCACCAATGTCGAGCGCTTCCCGGTTAAATGTCATGTCCGGATGATGCAGGCCCGGTGTTAAATCGGCCCCGATTCCGACCATCGCCGCTTTCAACTCAGGCTGTTTGATCGTGTAGAAATGGAAATCGTCCGCGCCGGTCGTCTGGATCGGTTCAGCGAAAGCTTCCTCTCCGAGCACATTGCGAATCGCCTGGGCAGCTACCTCCATTGCTTCATGCGACACTTCGGCTGCCGGTGTGTAATCGTCCCATTTCAACTCGATTTTCACATCGTGAAGAGCGGCAATCGCACGTATGCCTTCTTCAAGTCGGACTTTCATCGTTTCCATCAAGTCATTGGACTGCGAACGCACATCCAGCGCGAATGTCGCACTTCCCGGAATGATATTCAAGCTTTCCCCGCCGGTCTGGATATTCGTCAGCTTGGCTGAATAGGATTCAAACGGCGAAAAATAAATCGTTTTCACGAATTGATGGATCGCCGCGATAACGTCGATGGCATTTTTTCCTTGATGCGGCCGTGCACCGTGTGCATCTTCCCCAACGATCTTGCCTTTCAGGAAAATTCCAGAACCGTGATGCAGCGCAGGCGTCACTTTGCCGAACGGCAGCTCTTCCTGCGGACGCAAATGGACGCCGAACAAATGCGTCACGTCCTCTAGAGCTCCCCGCTCGATCATCGCAAGCGAACCGTTGCCCTGCTCTTCAGCCGGCTGGAAAATAAAGCGGATGCGCTTGTTCAAGGATTCGTCTTTCAAACGCAGGAGCGCTCCGAGGACCATCGACATATTGGCGTCATGGCCGCAGGAATGGTTGGCTTGCACTTTGCCATTTACTTCCTGCCACAAGGCATCGATATCCGCACGGACGGCGACTACTTCTTCCCCTTCGCCAATTTCTGCGAACAGGCCCGTGACATCCTCGAATGTCCGGTACTCTACCCCGAGCTCATCCATGATCTGCGCGAGTTTTTTCGTCGTCTCAACTTCTTTAAAGCTGACTTCCGGATGCGCATGAAAATGATCAAAATAAGTTTCGGTCTGCTGTTTAAATTCCATAAAAGATCCGCTCCTTTAAATTTTTCATCTTTTTGAATTGTACCTGTCTTCTCAATTCAAAACAAACCGGATTGTAAAAGGCGGAGTCCATCCTAGTAAATCAATCCGCGCTTTCCCCAATACGCAAAATCAAGCTTGCGATAATTTCCGGAATTTCCTCGAATGCATTTTTGATATGGAGCCGTTCCGTGCGTTTATGCGGGTCTTTGCCGAATGGGCCAATATTCAAGACCGGCGCCTTGAGTTGTTGCATCGCTTGGAACGGAATGCTGTATTGGCTTCCGTACACTGGCGTGTTTTTCTCGTAGCTAATCCAGCCGCTCGCTGTGTCCTCGTAATTGACATAGCTGAGGTCGGAAATGCCATTAAAGAAATGTACTTGCTCGAGCTCTAGATCAAAACGTTCGAGCGCATCATGCGTGACGTGTGCCACACATTTCTCGATGAACGGGTCTTCGCTTGAATTGACCGCTGGGTAATAGGGCGGCGCAAACAATAAGACGATGCTTGGCGTCAACTCCTGGCAATTGAGCAGCAAGATGTCCGCTATATGGAATGATTTGTCGCGAACATCGCGTTCCGGATCCATTAAGGTATCGTGAATCAATTGGTTCAGGTAATCAAGCCCGAATTTCTCTCTCGCATACTCCACAAGTTCTTCATAACGAAGGACACGGATTTCTTCTACACGGGGTGCCATGCCGACTTTTTCGCACAAGGCACGATAATCTTTCATGCATTCCGCAGCGGATTCCTTCGCCAAGCCCTCGAAAATATCCATGATGTCTTCGGCATTTCTTTCCATCGTGAAGACATTATAGAGTGCTTTTGTCCGGTAAGGCGTCTGGACCGAATACTCTTCTTTCATATCCCCTTGCGTCAGGGTTACCGGAAGCGGTGTTTCCTCCCCGTGCACGGTCTCGGAAAACGCCGGATTCCACTCCATTTTCCGCGTCAAATACGTCGACAGATAGCTCGAAGTCATGCCGGCAAGCGGCTCACCCGCATGCGTTTCTTTTCCGTAAAACAAGGCGCTCGGCATGATTTTCCCGATCGATCCGGTGTAGATGTATTGCGATGCATCTACAGGCGATTTCGCGAACACCGGCTCGCCGTTCAAAAACAGTACATATTCCAGGCCATATTGCCGTTCGAGATCGAGCAGCTTCGACACGCCGTAGCGCATGCCTGCCGAGTTGACTTCCTCATCCGGCACCGACATCAGCACAATATTGATCGGCCAATTTTCCAAACTGGCCCGCTCGATTAACGCCATATGGATCGCAAGCCCCGACTTCATGTCCATGATGCCGCGGCCGAATAAATAATCGCCAGATGCGAGATCGGCCTGCATTTCCGGCTTGAATTCGCTTTTAATCTTTTGGAATGCTTTCTCCAGTTCTGCCGGCTGGTACGCGAGCGGTGCCAAATCTCCGTATTCGTGCACAGCAACGGTATCGAAATGGCTGAGCAGCACGACGGTGCGTGAGGCTTTTTCGTGCTTATACAAAGCCGTCAAATAACGGCGCTCCCAATTGACCTCGCCCAAGGAAACGAGTTCCGGATGGTTATGGAAATAGTCCATTTCCATTAATTTAGCTTTTAATCGTTCCGGGAATTTTACTTCCCCTTCTGTCAATCCTTGTGATTCCCAGCCGACCAATTGCTCTGTCAGCTGGCGCAATTGTTCTGGTGTGCCCCATAAACCCGTCATCGTTCATTCTCCTTTCGCTATTCTACTATAGAAAAAAACGGCTCATATGGGGAGCCGTTTTCTGCGTTTTCGAAGCAAATCCTCCGCTGCCCCTGATCCGAATATCACGCCGATGACAATAAGCACGAGGCCGATCAAATGGCCTGGCGTAATCGTTTCACCAAGAATGAGGCTTGCTGCCACGAGCGAGAACAGCGTATTCAAATTCATGAAAATGGCCGCTTTCGTCGGTCCCGCCTGGCCGATCGAGTAATTATAAAGCATATGACCGACCGCTGTACCGAGCATCCCAGAAAAGAAGAATGCCAGCCAGAACGACGATGGAACTGCCGCGAATGCGGCGATTTCTCCCGGCTCCTGAATAAGCGCGATGATGAACAACACGACCGCTCCCGTCACGAGCATGTAGCCCGTCAACAAGCGCGGATCCAGCGAACGCGCTGCATTTGCTATAACAATATAACTGAAGACTTGAGCCAAAATGGAGATGAAGACCAATATATCTCCAAGGCTCAGGCCTGATGCCGAGTCGCTTCCGACCATCACTGTCATGGCGACGCCGGCAAAACCGATAAACACACCAAGCCATTGCAGTCGGGATGGCACAATGCGCATGATTAGCGATACGAGAACTGCCGTCAGCATCGGCCCAGTCCCGAGAATCAAACCGGCATTTGTTCCGGAAGTGATTGCCAAACCTTGAGACAGAAAATAATGATGCGCCACTACGTTGAGCAGGGCTCCGAGCAATATGTATTTCCAATCGCTGCGCTTTGGCCAGCGCATCATGCCGAGCGATGCCAAAATGATCAGCACGGTCACACCTGCCAGCAAGATCCGAAACGCCGTCAGTGTGACCGGATCGACAAATTCCAATAAATATTTGACCGCTGCGAGGTTGAATCCCCACACGACCATCACCGATGTTAAGATGCCGTAAACTTTCCATGGAGTCAAAAGTGCAGCCCTTCTTTCCCTTATTCCAGATATAGCCCTTTATTTTACGCTTGTTTTTCGTTTCTGTATAGAATGGCATTGTAATCATACGCCTGCCGGTTGATCAGCAGGCTGAATGCGATAAAGGCGAGAAACGAGAAGACGACCGGCAACGTGACGGTATGGACACCGAACAAATTGCCGTTTTCGATGTTGTAGAAATGCAAGGCGATATAGCTGATGATCCCTGTCGCCATACTCGCAACAGCCCCGTATTTATTGCCCCATTTCCAATACAGCCCAAGAACGATCGGCCAGATGAACGCCGCTTCCAATCCGCCGAACGCAAATAAATTCAAGAAAATCAGTAAATCAGGCGGATCAAGCGCCAGCAAGAAGACAATCACACCAAGAATCCCCGTAACCCCGAACGACATACGTTTGATGGTCTTAAGGCTTGCATCCGGTTTGACGTAATTTAAATAGACGTCTTTGACAATAGATGAGCTGACGAGCAATAGCAGCGAATCGACCGTCGACATGATGGCGGCCATCGGAGCTGCCAGGACGATGCCCGCAACCCATGGCGGCAAAGTCTCCAGCGCAATAAGTGGAATGACTTTGTCCCCGACATCGATGCCTGGAAGGATTGGACGGGCAAACACGCCGATCAAATGCATATTGAGCATGATGAAGCCGGTGACGATGGTACCGATAATGAGCGCGCGGTGCATCGAGCGAGCGTTTTTATAAGACATTGCGCGCACCGCGATTTGCGGCAAGCCGACGACGCCGACACCGACAAGAATCCAGAACGAAGACACGTACGCGGCGCTAAGATTGCCTTCCGCTCCGTACGGCGTAACCAAATTCGGGTTTTCATTGATCAAATCCTGCATGATGTTCGAGATCCCGCCACCTGAAATGATGACGGCGATCAGCAGGATCAGCGTGCCGATGAGCATGACCGCTCCTTGCACCGCATCGGTCAAGGCGACAGCCCGGAAGCCGCCGATCGTCACGTAAACGAGAACGCTGATGGCAAACAAGAACAATGCCGATTGATAGCTGAGTCCTGTTAAAGACTCGATGAGCCGCGCGCCGCCGATCCACTGGGCCGCCATCGCGGAAAACAGGAAGATGATGATGCTAAGCGCCGATAACAAAACGACGGCTGTGCTATTGTAACGGGCTTTGAGAAAATCGATCATCGTCACCGCGTTATAGCGGCGGGCCATGATGGCGTATTTTTTCCCGAGAATCATCAGGACAAAATAACCGGTGACCACTTGTGTCATCGCCAGCAGCACCCAGCCAAAGCCCATCGTATAGGCGGTCCCTGGCCCCCCGAGAAAACTTGAGGCGCTGCCGTATGTCGCGACCATGGTCATCGCCAGGACAAAACCGCCAAGCTCACGACCCCCGAGGAAATAATCACTGATGAAGTTCGAAGAGCCGGCCAGTTTTCTGCTCGACCAATAGCCGATGAAAAAGATGATGATTAAAAAGACGATCATGGGAATGAGGACTGAATAGTTCATCGGCTTTCCTCCTGTTCTTCATCAAATGGCACATCGACAAAGAAAAACTTAACGACGACCGTAACGAGCACGACCATGACCAAGAAGCCGACGATGCAGCTGTAGAAAAACCAATCGGGCAAGCCGAATATGTACGTGTATTCTTCGACTGGCCGACTGCCAAGCCCATAGGCGAAAGCGAACCACCAGACGAAGTTGAAGAGCGCAAGGCCGAGGCCAATCCAGGCTTCCCGGTGCGCGACGCGGAAGCGCCAATCTGTTTCTTTCATGGATATCCCACTCCGATCAATGGCTGTAATGTATTGTGTCTATCGTACACCAATGGCGGCCGTAAATTAAGCGCAAAATTCGACGGCGCTTTCGCTGCGTCTATTTACACAGCAAATATTCGCGCTTTGCCTTTTTCATTGCCATCAAAAAACCCTCCGGAAATTTTCCGGAGGGTTTGCTTAGCGTGCCAATGAATATTCGATATAAGCGCGCCATTCTGTGTTCTTCGCATAGTTAAAGTCCGGTGTGCGGCTCGGGAACGGCATGAAGAGCTTGGGCCGTCCCGGATAATCGTGAAGCTGTTCTTCATTGATGGTGATGTCCCCTGCTTCCATGCCGCTTGCGAGAACGACACGGCCTTGTTGGGTGAAGGCGATTTCGACAGGAACGGTATTCGGGCGGCCGTCGATGTTCAAGGTATAGGCAGTACCCGTCGTGTCGTCGTCATCGTAAACCCAGCCGTCGCGCAAAGCAATCGCATCTTGCGCTTCGTTCAACGTGATTTCTGCGTTGACGTTGCTGCCATAAGGCATCGTGTCCTGCAAAGGTGTTTCAGGGGCGATGCGCACTTCGTAAAAGGCGATCGGGTTGTTTTGTTCGATGCGGCCGAGATTCCGGTACGCTTCGAACCACTTGGATTCTTCCGCCGGAATTTCAGAAACGCTGCGGACCGTTCCAGGAATCGCGCCTTCAATGCCTGGCGCCTGGATAAATACGCGGTCGGCTTGTTCCACTTCGTGCCATTCGTCTTCCAATAAATACGTCACGAATTCACGTTCATTATTGTAAATCTCGATGCTGAGCGGAGCGGTGTCACGGTTGATGCTCGCGACCGTCCCCTCGACCGGGCTGATGAGCGCCGGGTTTTCCTGGCTTTGGGCGAGTTGCGCTTCTACGACCGCAAGTTCAGAATCAATGGCCGCTAGACGTTGCTGGGCTTGCGCGATGCCTGAAGCATACGAGCCATCTTCAGGCACTTCCACGCCAACCGACACGTTGACGTCCATGCGCAATTCCTGTTCCATGTCTTCGCCAAGCCCTGGATAACTGGAGCTATTGTTGGAGTCTTCGGATACGCTGCTGTCTTGCGAGGCACGCGCCTGCGTCAATTCCTGCAATGTCGACTGAACTTCACTGCGTTCTGTTTGAAGCGCACTTTGTTCCGATTGCCAAATCGCTCGTTGGTCTTCCGACTCGCTTTCGTTCAAGCGTGCCAGTTCAGCGCCTGCCGTTACGGCATCGCCTTCTTTGACGAGCCATTGCTCAAGCGCTTCATCGTCCTGGACGTAGATTTCCATCGTATCCTGCGGCGCCGTCAAAGCTTCTTTCGGCAAATTTTCGGTGTATGTATGGGTATACGCCTGTTCATATTCGCTGACATACAATTGTTTTGAAATGATGCTCTTCTCACCGAACAGCAACAGGAAGTTCGAGGTCAAAAAAGCAACGATGGCAATGGATAAGCCGATAAAGAAAAAGCGGTTCATAGGATCGGCCCCCCTTGCATAAAGTCACGCAGCATTTCGTCGACCGGAATCTGGCTGAACAACGCGACGATCAATGCCGAAATCACATGGATGATGATCAGTGAAAGCAAGATGATTTTCGGCGATACACGCGAAAAGTTCTTGATGAAGCGGTATTGAATCGCGATGATCAATGATGTAAACAGAGTCAATTGGTTAAAGAAATAAATCAGGTAGCTGTTTTCCAGGAATGTTGCCGCGATCGGCCCGAATGAAAACGGCGAAAAGGCTGTCGTATAGCCATTCCAGGCGAATATGCCGAAAACCAAGCCTTTTTCCAGCACCAACAATGCCGTAACGTAAGCTTGCATGACGATCATCGCCTTCCACGGGATGCCGATGATCCGGCCGTACAGATACGCGGCTATGTACAAATGGAAGCTTAAATACAAGCCGCCCCACAGCAAGGTGCCGACAAGCGAAGTCCACCGCGCGAGTGTATAGCCGTCGAACATGCCTGCCGCGAGCAGCGGCGTCAACGATCCGGTGTTCATGCCCCAGATTTCAGGCAAGGCGAATACAATCAAGCCGAGAACAAGAATAACGGCCAGCCGCTTATTGATTTGCCTCATTTCGGTGTGTCGCAAATTATGTATGAGTTGGCCTTGGTTCAGGAAGAAATGCCAAAATTTAAAATCAGATATCATGCGTCTAAGTCCTTTCAGGCAAATGGCGTTCTGCTTAGTTTTACTTTACCAAAAAACCAGACGCTTTGAAACGAATTCCCTGCCACAATTTTCAATATTTGGTGGCTTTGAGACGAATGGCATAGGAGTGTGGTGAATTTCAAATTAGTAAAGGGCGAAGTAATGAAAAAGAAGTGATTGGAAAAGAAGTGATTGGAAAAGCTTCCGCTTTTCGACTGCGCTCCAATGGCTGCTTTCCGGGGGGCGGGTGTTGAGCCAACGTCCCGCAAAAAGCGCGGTACGTTTGTCTCGCCAGCCCGCTCGGTCCCCCAGGAGTCAGCCATTTCCGCTCCGTCTCTAATTTTAGAGTGGAAGATCGTTTTTTCAGTTCATTTAAAGTAAGGTGTGGAAATGCATTATGTTTTTAGCTCATATTACTTGGATCAAAGAGAATGTGATTTCAGTTTGCAGCATCTCGGGAAGTGATTTTCCAACTAGCCGGCAACTAGTTACAGAAGCAGATTCAACTAATCACACCTCTCTTAATGAAATCTCTCAGCCGCCCAGCGCCAAGGGTGAGCCGACGCAATAAGACAGGTGCTCTTCCTGGCTTATTGCAGGAGGCCAACCCAAAGCACGGCGGCAACTACTCAGCCGACACTTTAATAGAATATCGGAACAATTTCACAAGCAAACCCTTTCCATCTCATTGCACACTAGACTCGGGAAGCGATTTCCCCACTAGCCGACAACTAACTATAGAAGCAGATCTAACGAAACTCACCACAACCAACGAAATCTCCCAGCCGCCCAGCGCCAAGGGTGAGCCGATGCCGTAAGACAAGTGCTCTTCTTGGCTTATGGCAAGAGGCCAACCCAAAGCACGGCGGTGACTACTCAGATGACACCTAAATAGAATTACGAAACAATTTCACAAGCAAACCCTCGCTATCTTATTCCATACTAGACTCGGAAAGCGATTCCCCCACTAGACGGCAACCCCGTACAGAAGCAGATCTGATGAAACTTACCCCAATCAACGAAATCTCTTAGCCGCCCAGCGCCAAGGGTGAGCCGATGCCGTAAGACAAGTGCTCTTCTTGGCTTATGGCAAGAGGCCAACCCAAAGCACGGCGGCGTCTTCCTAGAAGACGCTCAAATAGAACATCGCAATATTTCCACATACAAACACTCGCTTACTTCACTTAATTTCACAAAATGAAAAAACCTCCGCGGCTGCGGAGGTTTCATTTATTGATCTGCGACAATCTTGTATTTCTTATGTGAAATTACGGTCATGTTGGAAGCAGCGCCGATTTCCTTGGCGTCTTCTGGTGAAATCTCGACGATCACCGAGTTGTCCATAATTTTGAAGATGGTTCCGTTGACGTCGACGCCGTTGCGAGTGAATGAAATCCATTCGCCGATTTTGCGGGCCGCTACAAATTCAGATACTTCTTTTTCATGGGGTTGAAATGCCATAGTTATCCACGCCTCTCTATAATGAAAACATTATCTATCTATTATAGCATAAATTTATGGTTATTTCATCTGTTTCAATTACTCATATAGATGACAGGCAACATAGTGCCCCGGCTCTTTTTCCTGCCATGCTGGCTTTTTCTCCGCGCAGATACTCATCGCATGCGGGCAGCGTGTCCTGAATACGCAGCCGCTTGGCGGATCGATTGGGCTTGGCAGTTCCCCTTCCAAGATGACGCGTTCACGGGCTTCTTCGATATCCGGGTCTGGGATTGGAATCGCGGACAGCAAGGCTTCCGTATAGGGATGAAGCGGCTTCTCATACAGCTGGTCAGCCGTTGTCAGTTCGACCATATGCCCTAAGTACATGACGCCGATGCGGTCTGATATATATTTGACCATGCTGAGGTCATGGGCGATGAACAAATACGTCAACCCTTTTTCCTTCTGCAGCTTTTGCAAGAGCATGACGACTTGCGCTTGGACCGATACATCGAGTGCCGAGATTGGTTCGTCCGCAATGATGAAATCCGGGTCGAGCGACAAGGCACGGGCAATGCCGATGCGCTGTCTTTGCCCACCGGAGAATTCATGCGGATAGCGGTTGGCATGATCGCGGTTCAATCCGACATCTTCCAGCAATTGATGAACGCGCGCTTGCAATTCCTTTTTATTCTTATAAAGCCCGTGGACTTGCATCGGTTCCGCGATGATTTCAAAGACGGTCGAACGCGGATTGAGCGACGCGTACGGATCCTGGAAAATCATCTGCATATTGCGTAAATAATCGAATCGGTCTTTTTCGGACATTTTATGGATATCGACGCCATCGTATTCGACTTTGCCGTCTGTCGAGCTGTATAAGCCCATGATGGTCCGGCCGGCTGTCGATTTGCCGCAGCCTGACTCTCCCACGAGCCCAAAGGTTTCGCCGCGCTTGATATCAAATGAAATACCGTCGACCGCTTTTAACGTCGTGTCTTTGCCGAGATCGAAGTGGCGCTTAAGTTCCTGTACGGACAATAAAGTTTCGTTCGTCATGTTGTTTCCTCCTGTGTAAACCTGCGGACAGCACATAATTCCTTGTCATAGACCGTGCCTTCGAGACGGTTGATTTCAATAGCTTTGCCGGATGTCGGCGAATGGATCATCATGCCATCGCCGTAATAAATGCCGACATGATGAAGTTTTCCTTGCCCTTCTTCATAAGCGAAGAATAAGAGGTCGCCAGTTTGCCAAGCAGCAGAATCGAAATGGTCGATTTCCCTTCCCTCCACAGACTGATCTCCTGCATCGCGTGATATGTAGTAACCGTTCGCTTTTAGCATATGATGGGAAAATCCGGAACAGTCATAACCGAGGCTCGACATGCCACCCCAGAGATATTGCAATCCTAAAAAGCGCTCCGCCTCATCCGCAATTGACTCACCGTTCCCGAGCGGAATCTGTTCAGGCGATGGGACAAGCTGTACGTGCTTAGCTTCTATATATGCATCGCCATCCGGCGTATGGACATGGACACGCGTTTCGTTCGCATCTTTGATCGGCAGCAAGCTGTTAAATGGAAGTTGGGCAATCGGCCGGCGGTCTGGCGTCCATAATTGCGCTTTATCGGTGGATACGCGTGCATAGCTTCGATCCGCAAATGAATCGACTTCTTTTAGATGTGCTAGCGGCAGCCATCCTGGATAGCCGCGCTCATCTTTATTGGACGGCTGCCAAGGGGCAATGATCTTCGCCCACGTGCCGTCGATTTCTTCTATTAAAACAGGCTCCCCGTAAAGCAGCTGCGTTTGAAGGCGGTTGCTTACAGTGAGGTCCTTGGTTTCCTTTTGGTTCATCGCTTCACGCCATTTATTGATGTCCGGCGTATCAGCGACGCCGTGTGCATCCACTTCCCTCACTTTATCAGGATGGGTCCAGACGCTTGTCACCGGAACGCGGCAAACCCAAGTCGTCGATTCTGTCTGTGCCATGTTATCCTCTCCGTTCACGTAAAGTTTCCAGGAACCGCTGCCGATCGATGCCAAGCCCCGGCTCATCTGAAAAGTGGATAGTCTTGCCGCTGTACTGGATGCCGCCTGGCAATAAATCCTCTTTCAGCATGAGCGGCGCATCAAAATCGAAGCGTGTAATATTCGGCTGGCTCGCCGCGAAATGGGCAGCCGCAGACAGGCCGAGTTTCGTTTCGATCATGCTCCCGGTCATGCACGGCACACCGAAAGTTTCTGCAAGCGCATTGATTTTTAATGCATGGTGGATGCCGCCTGCTTTCATCAATTTGATATTGATCAAGTCTGCTGCGCGCAATTCCAAAACACGTTTCGCATCAATTGGCGAGAAAACACTCTCGTCTGCCATGATTGGTGTCAGGGTGTGGTCGGTGACATATTTTAAGCCTTCGATATCATGGGCTGGTACCGGCTGCTCGATCAATTCGATATTGAATCCGGCGTCTTCCATCTGATTGATGATGCGCACCGCCGATTTCGGGTCCCATCCTTGATTGGCGTCTAAACGCAGTGTGACTGTATTCCCGACACGCTCCCGGATGGCCTGGATTCGCTTCAGGTCCTGTTCAGGGGTATCGATGCCGACTTTCACTTTCAGAACCGTAAATCCTTGCTGTTCATAGTCTGCTGCATCTTGTGCCATTTCTTCGGGAGCATTGACCGAAACCGTGTAATCGGTCTCGATCGATTCGCGGTAGCCGCCGAGAAACTGTGTCAAGGGCATGCCGGCTTGTTGGGAAATTAAATCATAGAGCGCCATATCAACCGCCGCTTTGGCACTGGTGTTGCCGACGAGCGTCTTGTGAAGCTTCTCGAAAAGCTGTTCCCGGCGCCTCACGTCCATCCCGATTAACCCCGCCCCAATCAAGTGGACAGCGCGTTCGATGCTATCCAAAGTATCACCCGTAATGACATGGGTCGGCGGCGCTTCCCCGAAACCAGAGCGGCCGTCTTGTGTCGTCACATGGACGATGACCGCTTCAGCCGCTTCCACGGTCCGGAGCGCTGTTTTGAACGGCTTTTTTAAAGGAACGGCTATGCGATAAGTCTCGATAGCCGCTAAAACCGGCATATCATTCGACCCCCGGCAGAATGGTCAAAGTTTTCGCGTTGGCATCAAGACGGGCTTTTACGCCGAGTGGCACGGAGAAATTCGGTTCGCAATGGCCGATCTTAAAGCCTTTGACGACCGGCACGTCCAGCTCTTTGAAATAATCATCTAGCACTTGTGCGAGTGTCCAGGATTGTTCCGGCTTTTTCGGCTCAGCGTTTTTGAAATCGCCGATGACAATTCCGGCTACTTGCTCGAACTTACGGGCTTGCTTCAGCTGATTGAGCATTTCATCCACTTGATACGGTTCTTCGCCCGTGTCTTCAATCAACAAGATCTTGTCTTTCGTGTCGATTTCAAACTTTGTCCCAAGCGTCCCGCGAATCAAGGATAGGTTGCCCCCTACTAGTTCGCCGTCTGCCATGCCGCTCGCTAAAGTTTCAAGCTCGGAGATGGTTTCGTCGTAATGCAATTCGAACGGCTGGAACATCTGGCCGAACATGCGGCCGCTGCGCTCATGGAATTCCGGCTTTCCGACGTCTGATGCCAACATCGGCCCGTGGAACGTTACCAATTCTGCATACATTCCAATTGCATTATGCAAAAATGTCACATCCGAGTAGCCCCAGAAAATCTTCGGGTTTTCTTTGATCATCGCGTAATCGATCCGGTCCGCATAACGGGCAGCGCCGTATCCTCCGCCAGCGCAAATGATGCCTTTCACTTCCGGGTCTTCGAACATTGCATGCAGATCTGCCAAGCGTTCGTCATCCGTTCCGGCGAGATAGCCGTTTTTCGCTTCGACCGATTTCCCCATTTTCACTTTTAACCCTAATTCTTCTAAGAAAGGCAAAGCCTTTTTCAAATTCTCTAAGTTCGGGGGGCTTGATGGCGAAATGATGCCCACCGTATCCCCTTTTTGCAATCGTTTTGGCATTGTGCGCATATTGCTCACTCCTCTTGTTTTCTGTTCTTCACTCATAAAACTACCAGTTTTCCTCAGTGAAAAACAGAAAAGCGCGGCGCCTGGCCGCGCTTCTGTTTTTTCATGTGCTTACAATCGATGAACGGGCGTAATCGCTTTTAGTTTTATCCAGCTTCAGCGGCCTGCCTCTCGGGTCATAAGCCAATTTCCCTGTGCGGCAAAAAACGCCGCTTCGGGAACTCGTCTTATGCCTATCGAGGGCCCGCCGGAAGCGGGTCAGCTAAGCGTTGCGACAAGACGTCGCGCACTTAGCTTAGCCTCGACTCGGCCGCTTCAGCTTTTAATTTTTATCCGCATTTTTCAGATCGATATACCCAACCGGATGGCGGAGGATGCCTTCGACGCCTTCTTTTTGCAGCTGGACTTGGTTATAGAAATGGATCGGGAAGATCGGCATTTCATCCATCAGGATTTTTTCTGCTTCGATGAGTTTTTCCCAACGAACTTCTGAATCTGTCTCTGCTTTTGCTTCCGCGATGAGCTGATCGAATTCTTCGTTGGACCATTGTGTACGGTTCATAGAAGAATCAGTGATGAAGCTTTCAAGTGCGTTGACTGGGTCAGCATAGTCATGCAGGAATGAGCTGCGCGACAATTGGTATTTGAACTCTTTTTGATCCGTCAAGAAGACACTTGCTTCGACGTTTTGAAGTTCAACGTCTACATCCAAAGCGGTCTTGAACTGGTCTTGCAAGGTTTCAGCAATGTTTTGGTGGGATTCGCTTGTTGAGTAGGAAATCGTGACTGGCGGCAATTCATCCCAGCCTTCTTCTTCCATGCCTTCTTCAAGCAATTGCTTCGCTTTGTCCGCGTCGAATTTCACCAATTCGCCCGCTTCGTCGCGGAATTCCTGGCCATTCGGGCCTTCAAATCCGTAAGAAACAAAGCCGTATGCTGGTTTTTCACCGTTTTTCGTCACGTATTGGACGATATCATCTTGATTTACCGCATAAGCGAATGCTTGGCGGACTTTTTTATTCGTGAATGGTTCTTCTTCAACATTGTAGCGGTAGAAGTACGTACCTGCCTGATCCATTACGCCAAGTTCAGGGGAATCCTGCAATTGCTCGGACATTTCGGCTGGCACACTCGATACGTCCAGTTCGCCCGCTTCATACATTTGGTATTCCGTGTTCGGGTCGTTGACCATTGCCCAGTGGACTTTATCCAAGTTCACGTTTTCAGCATCCCAGTATTCTTCGTTCTTTTCAAAGACGAAATCTTCATCATGGCTCCAAGAAGCCAATGTGAACGGCCCGTTACCGACAAAGCTATCCGCTTCTGTGTGCCAATCCGGGTTTTCTGTAGCTGTCGCTTCATGGATCGGGAAGAAGCTTGGGTTGGTGATGATGTTCAAAAATGCTTCTGTCGGCTCCGTCAATTTTACGACGAAGGTTTTGTCGTCTTCTGCAGAAATCGCAACATCTTCTACAGGACCTTCTCCGTTGTTATAGGCTTCCGCACCTTCAATAAAGTAAGCAAGGAAAGCTGCAGGAGAAGCCGTTTCCGGGTCCAGCATATGCTGCCAAGCGAAAACGAAATCGCCGGCTGTAACAGGTTCGCCGTTCGACCAATTGGCGTCTTCACGGATGTTGAATGTGTAGGTCAAACCGTCTTCAGAGACATCGATCGACCCAGCTGTCGCTTCGACCGGCTGAGATGATTCATCGAGGCGTGTCAAACCTTCCATTAAATTGTTCAAAGCGCTCCATGATACGGCGTTAAAGCCGATCGATGGGTCGAATGAAGTCGGTTCTTCCGCGTTATTCATGAACAATGTTTTCTCCCCGCCAGAATCACCGGAGCCTTCTTCGCCTGAACCGGCGCTTGTGTCTTCTCCCGCGTCTTCGCTTGCTGTACAAGCGGCGAGAACGAACACGAACATCGCCATCAGAAACAATACGAGCCATTTCTTCATGTGTTTTCCCCCTAATGTTTTCTTTTTATGTGAATGCGCAAATGCGCTTCCAGCCAAATTTATCTTGAAAAAGCCTGTTCTTCAATCAACTTTTGAGCTCGCGGATCTTGGAGCCAGCAATCCACTTTATGGGTTTCGGATAAAGCTGTCTCTTCTGGGTAGACGTTCGTGCAGACGTCCATTGAAAACGGGCAGCGCGCAGCGAATGGGCAGCCGGCCGGCGGTGCGAACAGATCAGGCGGCGTGCCGTCGATCGGCTTGAGTTCTCCACCGGCGAGGTCGAGCCGCGGCACGGAAGTCAGCAAGCCTTGCGTATACGGATGCTGCGGGGTATAGAAAATCTCGCGCTTATCGCCGGTTTCAATCACTTTGCCGGCGTACATGACCGCAATGCGATCGGCGATTTTCGCAACGACACCGAGATCGTGCGTGATCAAAATGATCGACACGCCGGTTTTTGCCTGGATTTCTTCAAACAATTCCAGAATCTGGGCTTGGATCGTTACATCGAGTGCAGTCGTTGGTTCATCGGCAATCAATAATTCCGGCTCGCAGATCAAGGCGATCGCGATGACGATGCGCTGGCGCATGCCTCCCGAGAATTGGTGAGGGTATTGCTTGAGCCGCTCATCTGGATTCGGGATGCCGACCAGCTTGAGCATGTCGATGGCGCGCTCTTTCGCTTGCGCTTTGCTCAAACTCTTGTGCTGTTTGACACCTTCTGTCAATTGCTCGCCGATCGTCAAGGTCGGGTTGAGCGCGGTCATCGGATCCTGGAAAATCATCGAGATGTCGACACCTTGGATTTTGCGCATTTCTTTCTTCGATAATTGGGTGAGATCCTGTGTTTTGAAATGAACGCCTTTGGAACTGATCTTGCCGGGCGGCTGCTGAATCAAGCCCATGATCGCATTGGATGTCACTGATTTGCCGCAGCCCGATTCTCCGACAATCGCCAAAGTTTCTCCTTTATATAAGTCAAAATTGACTCCGCGCACAGCCTGTACCGTTCCGCCATATGTATTGAAGGTCACGTGCAAGTCCTGTACGGAAAGGATACGCTCGTCTGTGACGGTCTTGCGCTTTTTCGCTTTTACAATCTTGCCGCGTTTGCCGGTATGGTCGACTGCATCGATTTCCGCCCCTTCTTCCAGGCGGGTCCGAGCCAACTCTTCAGCTATCTGCTTTCCTGTCATGTCTTCACTTCCTCATCTTCGGATCGAGTGCATCTTGCAGCCCGTCTCCAAGTACGTTAAATGCGAACATCGTCAATGAAATAAATAATGCCGGGAAGAACAATCGCCACCAGTCGCCGGTAATAATGACCGGCAAAGCGTCATTCGCCATGACACCCCAACTTGCAAACGGT
The DNA here is from genome assembly GCF_018283455.1 of Planococcus sp. MSAK28401. Classification (NCBI taxonomy): domain Bacteria; kingdom Bacillati; phylum Bacillota; class Bacilli; order Caryophanales; family Caryophanaceae; genus Planococcus; species Planococcus alpniumensis. The sequence continues at coordinate 2,718,133 of NZ_JAAMTH010000001.1, forward strand.
GCCTGGATTCCCAGGCCGAGGAAGCTCAAAAACGCTTCAGCGAAAATGGCGCTCGGCACGGTCAAGGTCATTTGTACGATAATTGGCCCCATCGAGTTCGGGATCAAGTTCTTGCGGATGATGCGCGGCGTCTTTGCTCCGAACGATTTCGAAGCCGTGACGAATTCATAGTTTTTCACTTGCAGCACCTGCCCCCTGACAATTCGGGCCATGCCAACCCAACCGGTGATGGTGAGCGCGAGAATGATCGTCCATAAAGACGGCCCCATCACGACGAGCAGCAAGATGACCACAAGCAAATACGGTAAGCCGTAAAGGATCTCGATGATGCGCATCATGATGCCATCGGTTTTGCCGCCTTTATAGCCGGCGAATCCGCCGTAGACGATGCCGATGACAAAGTCGATCAATGCGGCCATCAAGCCGACGAATAAGGAAATGCGTGCGCCGTACCAGGTGCGGGTAAAGACGTCACGTCCTGCTTCATCGGTGCCGAACCAATGCGCCGCGCTCGGCGGCTGGTTTTGGTTCGGCAAGTCTTGTGTGGTGACAGAATGCGGCGAGAAGATAGGGCCGAATATCGCCATAACAGCGAGCAGGGCCAGGAAAATCAGGCCGAGCATCGCCAGTTTGTTTTGCTTGAGCCTGCGCCAGGCGTCTTTCCAATAAGAAAGCGATGGGCGCACGACGGCTTCTTTTTCATCCCCACTTTTATCGGAAGGGCGGAACCATTCATCACGGACCTGCGTCATCACACATCACCTTCTTTCTTGTGGAGCTTGATGCGCGGATCCAATATGCCGTAGACGATGTCGACCAGAAACAGCATGAAAATCAAGAACGCACTATAGAATACCGTAGTTCCCATGATGACCGGATAATCGCGGTTATTGATCGAATCGACAAAGTATTTGCCCATTCCCGGAATCGCGAAAATTTTCTCGATGACGAAAGTTCCTGTCAAAATGCCGGCGAGCAAAGTGCCCATGATCGTAACGACCGGCATCAAGGCATTGCGCAGCGCATGCCGCAAAACGATGCGCATCGGCTTGATGCCTTTGGCGCGCGCCATTTTAATGTAATCCTGCGTCAGCACTTCGAGCATGCTCGAGCGCGTCAGGCGGGCAATGATCGCCATCGGCCCGGTCGCCAGTGCCAGCACCGGCAGCACCATATGCATCGGGCTGGTCCAGGTTGCGGGCGGGAACAGATTCCAGTTGACCGCGAGCTGCTGGATCAGCACCGTTGCAAGCACAAAGTTCGGGATCGAAATCCCAATGACCGCAAAAGCCATGGCGGCGTAATCGATCATTTTATTGTGCCGCAGTGCAGCCATCGTCCCGAGAATGATTCCCGAGACGACCGCCACGAGAATGGTGATGATCCCAAGTTCGAAGGAAATCGGGAAGCCCCTCGCTAACAATTCGTTAACAGTGCGGTTCGGGTCTTTGATCGATGGCCCGAAATCGAACGTGACAATCGATTGCATATAACTCAAGTACTGAATATGTAGTGGCTGATCGAGCTTGTAGAAGCGCTCCAGATTCGCCTGCACCGTCTCGTTTGTATTGCGGTCGCTTTCAAGCGGCGAGCCTGGAACGGCGTGCATGAGGAAAAACGTCAGTGTCGCGATGATGAAAATCGTCACGAGCATCATCAAAAATCGTTTGAATATGTATTTACCCATTATTGTCTCTTCCCCCTAACAGAACTTCGCTTGCATCGCCAGTTCTGTCATGACCAGCATCGCGCGATAAGCTTCCAGTATGTTTTGTGCTTCGTAGCGGACAATCGTTGTACCTTCTTCAATGTGGGTGCCGGGCATCATCGCCGCCAGCTCCGCTTCCCCGTAATTGGTGAATTCCATGCGAAGCGTCGGCTTCTCAGGTGGCACGAGCGGCTTTACGCGATCTTTGTTTTGGATCGCTTCCTGCGTTTTCTCACGCAGCAGCCGCTGCGCTTTTTTCGGATGCAGTGTTTTGACTGCAGAACGCGTCAAGGTTTCTTTGACGGCGACAGTTGTGACATTCGGGATGAGTGCTTGCGCTTCCCTGCATGCGCAGTCATCGCCCGCTACCATCAAGACCGGTACGCCGTGGTATCCTGCGACGTACGCATTCAAGCCGAGCTCGCCGACTTCGACGCCATCAATCCACATCGACCGGACGCCGAAAATCATGGCGTGCGACATGACGCCTTTTTGCCCGGCGCGCGCATGATAGCCGGCGAAAAAAGCACCTGTGAAGCTATCGTCCAAGCCTTCGACCATTGAAAATGCTTTGACGCCGCCTGTGATGAGTTCCGCTTCTTCATGGAGGTCTTCAGCAATCAAATTGTTCATCTTGGAATGCGAGTCGTTGACGAGAAACGCTTCAGCCCCACCATCAAACGCCCCGTGGATGATGGCATTGGCGTCGCCCGTCATGAGGCGCCGCCCTCTTTCATAATTCGCTTCTTTCGAATCCACATATGTATAATCCGGAAGGGCCGTCACGCCTTCCATGTCCATCGATAAGTAAAATTTCATGCCGCATAAATCCCCTTTGTTTGTCTTATTCGGAATATTTTTGAAACTTTATATGTACTAATGTAGCAATATTGTAAGAATATTTCAATATAATTTTTTATTCGAAATAGTTTATTCTCTATACATCCAATTGAAAAAACATATTGAAAACTGATGATATCCCTCCCCCTTTACTTAATTTTCTGCATAAGCATTGCATGAGTTTTGCCATTCGTTTTTCCTGGTTTATTTTCAATTGCTACACTGTTTGATTTGCTTTTATTCGTTCCTCCTACTCTTCTTTCTTTTACCGTGCCGTTACCGTGGAATGAAGAGAAACCCTTTATTTATTTTAATTTTTAGAATATTTGGTAATTTAGTCTCATGCATTTTTTTCCAGTCCCTTATACACTGTAAATAAGTTATAAATAGTTCAACCGAACACTATAACTAGCAAACAGGGTTTCCCGATAATCAGAGAAGGAGCGGATCATCATGAATAATTTCGAAAAAGTACTGGAGATGCAATGGGGAGATCTTGCGCTGGGCGTAACGGGTTCAGCCATCGTAATGTTGGCACTCAATTACTTCATGCTCATGTAGAAAGGAGCACTATATGATTTCCGAACATACGTAAAAGCCCTTTTCCGATTAATGGAAAAGGGCTTTTGGCTTGTTTTCTTCCATATAAAAACGCCTGCTCTCACATTCCCGGGCAGGCGTTTCTTATCCATAGGCTGTTGTATGCTTCATCATAGACCTCCATCGAGTAATTGTTTTTGCTGAGACAGCAGCTTCTCAAACAGTTCCTTATCCCCCGCGGCTAATGCCTGGTCGATCATGCGGTTGAAGTTTTCCTGCTCCAGGAACTGGATTGCTTCGGTCGCTTCTTTCTTTGTTTGTTCGTTCACTTCGATCAATTCCGCCCTTTCTTCCTTCAATATGCTCTGAAGGTGTGTGTGGATATCCGAGACCAGCAGTAATTGGTAGAGCGGCAAACGGATAAAGCGGTTCCCTTTCTGGAATACAAAGACTTCGGAAAGGTTTTCTACTTGGAAGGTATTCAAGTTGACGATGATTTCCTTCCCCTCGACAGGGATGAAATGAAACACTTCATCATCTTTCAAGATCGAAAAATATTGATAAGCGAACACAAACTTGATGCGATGCCCTTCTCTCTTTGTATAAAACGGCTTCATCAATTTTACATGCAACATCTGACTCCCCTCCTTATATTTCAGAATATTCTGCTTACATAAATCATACCATAAATTGGTCGATACGAATAGAAATAAGTGTGTATAAACGATGGCATTTTCGCTTCTTTTTCCTTCTTCGTTTACTGTATTGCCACAAAGCCGTATAATAGAAGGAAATGTTTTTATTTGGGGCGATGCACATGGCTACGGTTTTATCCTTAGCAAAACAATACGAAGATACGATTCACAATTATATGGCTGCTATCGACAAGTCGCTTCATCCTACGCGTGCGCTGGATGAGGAAATGGTTCGAAAAGCAGTCTTTTTAGTGCGCCATGACGGCGTGCAGATACATTCTTTCAATGAAGAACGCCTGCTGCTTGAAGCGAGCGTGAAAGATGCCCATTCGGTAAAAGTAGTACTCAATTTTGGGAAACTTACTGCCGTTTGTGCTTGCCCACAAGAAAAAACCTGCCGTCACCGCTTGGCGGTCATTTTTTCGCTCTACCAAAAAATCGACTCGCTTTCCGAATGGGTCGCGAAATGGCGTGATAAGGAGAATGAGAAATTGTCGACACTGACGAACAAACGCTCACCCGATCAATGGGAAGCACTGATCCGCAGCACGTGGCGCGAACCAATCAATGATTACGTCACGCGCAATTATTTCTATTTTGAGCAATTATACGAAGGACGCTTAAAAAACGCCCTGTCCTTCATGCCACTCGAGCGTGAATGGAAAACTTTATATAAAACTTATGCCCACCTGATTTCATTGACAGAAGTATGGGAGACGTTCAGCGCGGGAACAAAAGAAGTGCATCACTCCTTCTTCAAAACCTGGTTTGCGGACGAATTGCACGCACTGCGTGATATGCTTGGCCAATTGCGCGGCTTGCACCGCACGTTTGAATCGGATGCTTTCTTCACTCATTTGCGTGAACTGGTCCGCGAATTTGCGGAAACGAATGACGATTCGTTTTCGGAACGCTTTGAAATCTATCAGCTGTTCTGGACCGAATTATTCATCAGCCGGCGCGAACGGCTGAGCGGGCTTGAAGAATTCCGCCGCCCGGACGAACGGGTCAAGGCATTTTTCGCTTTGTTGCTTGGAAACGAGGTGTCTCCCGGAAACATTACGCCGGGCGCTGCAGCTGACTGGGTCAAACTTGCAGTGCTAGCGGAAGAAGAAGGGCATCAACAAGGGCTCTCCGCCATCTTGATGGCCATCAAGCCGCATGTCCGGACATTCTTGTTTGACGGATTGTTTACACAGTACCGCCATCATTATGTCCGGGTGTTGAGCCGCCTGTATTCATTGATTGATCTGACGGAAGACGATTGGGAAGATTTGTTTACACAGTTCGGCCATTACGGCTTGCCTGCCTATTCCGCTTACCTCGTCGAAAAAGGCATGTACAAACAATGGGCGGAACTTCACCAATTGCACAATTCCCCATTGTATTTTGCAGAAGAATGCGGGTTAAAGGAAGTGCACAATGCCGCTCCTGATTTCGCGTTGCCGCTGTACCACCGTTATGCGTTGCAGCATCTCGAAGAACGCAGCCGGACAAGCTATAAACAAGCAGTCCGCGTATGGAAGAAAATGAAAGCTGCATGCAAGAAAAGCGGGCAACTGCCATTTTGGAATGATTATATGAATGAAATCCAACATCGCTATAAACGCTTGCGCGCACTCCAGGAAGAGATCGAGAAAGGAAAGCTGTTATGAATCAATTCCAAACCGAAGGAAGCCGTACGTATTATTTAAAAATAGAACAGTCGGATGTGTTCCGGCTTCAAGCTTATAATGACAGCGGCAACCGGATCCCTCCGGAAATCTGGTCGCCCTTCCTGTTTTTCGCCGATAAGGACAGCTTTTTCGGCATGAACGTTCAAACAGATGGCTTGGATCTGTTATTGACGCCAGCCGATTTTGTCCGTTTGTTTCAGCAGGATCCCCATCATTACGTCCAGTTTTCTGGGCGACGCCTGCAAGACGAAGCTTGGCTGAAACTTGCACGCCGCGTCGCCGACTCCTTGAACGATTCGGCCTTATGGCAGCATGTCCATGTCGAAGACGGCGTCATTTCCATCGATTCAGCATATGGCGATGCGGAAATCCGTTCGTTTTTAACGGACACGATCCAACACCAACTGCGCCAAAAAGGGCTCACTTCCGCCCAATTGCCGTACCTTTTGCATTTCGTCGAACATGCCGGCTGGGATGGGCTTGAACCCGCGAATGATTATGTGCTCGCGATGCAATTGACCGAACCGGACGATAGCGGCTTATGGGCTTTCCGGACAGCGCTGCGAACAAAACGCGGGAGCGCTTATTGGACGCCTTCGAAACGCCGTGAAAACGAAGTGATCGAAAAGGTGTTGCCTGAAAAATGGCGCGCCCATGCGCGTGACATTCAAGAACGCCAAAGCTTGATTCTCAGCTTATGCCCTTCTGTCGATCGCTATGAAGCGGACCAAATGTATATCGCCCGGTGGACCGATGCGGAAGTGTTGAACTTCCTCCGCAACGATGCCGACTTATTGCAGGCATTCGGCGTGGAAGTATCAATTCCTTCCTGGCTGCAAGCTGTTCAGGAATCGAAAGTGCGCGTTAAAGCAAACGTCACTTCCCCGGCGAAGAAAGCATCGGTCGTCGGCCTGGACCAAATCATCAGCTTCGACTGGAAGTTCTCGCTCAACGGCGTTGATTTGAGCATGCAGGATTTCGAGCAGCTGATGACGGAAAATCGCGAATTCATCCGCGTCGGCAACGAATGGGTGCGCGTCGACTCGAATCTATTGATGCAGCTGCGCCAAATGATTGAAGAAGCCGAAGACGCCGATTGGACATTGAAAGACATGCTGTTCCATAATGTGCCGGACGTCATGCTCGAAGAACCGGGCGAAGAAGACGATCCGCTTGTCGAGTTCCATTTGAATAAATCCTTGAAGATTTTACTCGACAAATTGCTCGATAAGCGCGACTTGCCGGAAACGCCATTGCCGGAGAACTTGAAAACCGAATTGCGCCCTTACCAGAAGACCGGCTTTGATTATTTAACTTTCATGCGTGAGGAAGGCTTCGGTTTGTGCCTTGCAGATGATATGGGGCTCGGCAAGACGGTGCAATTGATCGCCTACTTGCTTCATGTGCACAGTGAAAAGCCAAAACAGCCATCGCTCATCATTTGCCCGACTTCGGTCCTCGGCAACTGGCAAAAGGAATTGGAGCGTTTTGCGCCTGATTTGAAAGTGGCGACGCATTACGGCAGCAACCGCCCGAAAGGCCAGGCCTTCTTGGACTCGCTTGCAACGGAGCAGCCAGACGTCGTGCTGTCGACATACGGCATCGCTTCGTCCGACAGCGTCGAAATCCAATCGATCACTTGGACGAGCATCACGCTTGATGAAGCGCAAAATATTAAGAACATGTACACGAAACAATCGCGGACGATCCGCAAGTTCAAAGGGCAGCATCACATCGCCCTGACCGGGACGCCAATCGAGAACCGCTTGTCCGAACTATGGTCAATTTTCGATTTCATCAATAAAGGCTACCTGTACCGCATCAAGCAGTTCCAGGAAGCCTTTATGGTGCCGATTGAGCGGGATGATTCCGAACAGGCCAAAGAAAAGCTGCGGCAGCGCATACAGCCATTCTTGCTCCGCCGCACGAAAAAAGATCCCGAACTACAGCTCAATTTACCGGAAAAACTGGAGCAATTGGAATATTGCCCACTGACGCCGGAGCAAGCCGCGCTGTATGAGGGGCTTGTCCAGGATACGGTGCAGAAGATGGGGACGCTCACTGGTTTCGAGAAAAAAGGCCTCGTCCTGAAAATGCTCAGCAAGCTGAAACAGCTGTGCAATCACCCGTCCCTTTATTTGAAAGAACCGTATACGACTGCAGACGAGTTATTGCCTCGCTCCCAAAAACTCGAGCGTATCGTGACACTTGCGGGGGAAATCGCGGAACGCGGGGAGCAATGCTTGATCTTTACGCAGTACATTGGAATGGGCCATCTGCTGCAGCAGGCGCTGAATGAATTATACGGGCATGAAGTGCCGTTCTTGACTGGCCATATGCCAAAAAACCAACGTGATTCACTTGTCGCTGCATTCCAGAATGGCGAATTCCCAATCTTCATCCTATCCTTGAAAGCAGGTGGAACTGGGCTCAACTTGACGGCCGCTACGCATGTACTGCACGCGGACCGCTGGTGGAACCCAGCTGTGGAAAATCAGGCGACAGACCGTGCATACCGCATCGGGCAGACGCAATTTGTCCACGTCCATAAGTTTGTAACGATCGGGACGATCGAAGAAAAAATCGATTCACTGCTTACACAGAAGCAGTCGATGTCGGACCAGTTTATCCAATCCAGTCAATGGATGACGGACCTGTCCGATGACGAACTAAAAGAATTGTTTACGTATAGCTTCTAAAAAATCCGGCCAGGACCCCACCTGGACGGATTTTTTTCTTTTGGACAACGATCATCAATTTTTCTCGCCTGTAGCGAAGACCCGTTTCAGTTCTGACAGCTCCCGCTCTGCCTCAATCATGCGCTGATGAAGCGAAGCGGTCAGTTTGATCAATTGCTCCATATGGACTTCCAATTGGAGCTGAAGTTCTTTCGGCATTCCACTTGCCTCCTTATGCATCAACTGTTCACCTGCTCAGTTTCGGGCGGCTGAAAATCGAACTCCGCATTAGAATCCGCTTCCGTCCGTTTGGGGATGAGATCTTCTGTGGGCTTTCGTTTATCGAGGAAACGTACTTGGTCGCCGATCACTTCCGTTACATAGACGCGGGAGCCATCTTCCTTGTCGTAATGGCGTGATTGAATTCTTCCCGTAATGGCGACTTGCGAGCCTTTCATGCAGTACTTGGCGACGTTTTGGGCTGTCCGGCCCCAAGTGGAGCAAAGGACATAATCGCTTTCGATTTCACCACGCTGATTTCTGAAGTTGCGGGAAATGGCCACGACGAAGGTAGTATGTACACGCCCTTCCCCCAGCACCCGCATCGATGGGTCTTTCGTCAATCGCCCTACAATGCCTACTTGATTCATTGATTTCACCCCCTGCCGGCCAGGCCGATTCAGCTGCTGGCTCGTGGCCTGCCTGCTGTCCTGCCGGTAATGAAAGCATACTAAGACCGCCATTTCCTTGGCAATGTGGGAAATCGCGGATTTGAAAGGATTTCGGGCATCATTTGCGGAATTCCGAAAAGGGCAAAAAATTTTTTCGATCATTTCGCGGCAGGAACTATAGCATTTCTGGAATGGCAAGCCTATACGCAAAATCGCCATTTTGTTGCAATGCATTTTTTCTATAGACATTCGCCGTGTATTTCCCCGCTATGCTATACTGAAACAAAGCTTTATCTGGAGGGAATTTCATGAAAACCTTTAAAATGCTGTCGTTTGCTGTTGTAGATGGAGAACAACTTGTAGACTACCCGCTCCACGATGGCCTGATTATCAACCAGGAAAATTCCCAGCGTTCATGGGTTCTTGAACTGCTGGTGGACGAAAAGCATGAAGCTGTTTTTCTCGATATGAAACAAAACGGCAAAGTGTATGATGTCAAAGTCGTCATTTCCTACCCAGGAAATGAACCAGCCACGTTTGAAGTGATCATCCATGCCGTCAAGCCGATCGGCGGCCATGTCTCTGTGCTGATGAAAGGGACTTTGAAACGGGCGCGCCGCAAATATGCCGAAACTTTATTGTCGGAGCTATTGGAAGACGGGCTTGAAGGAGAGGAACTGCTCGAGCGTTTTGAAAGCGATATGCGGGAACGGCCCGTATTGCGCAAAGACGAAAGCAAATCCACATAACAAAACTGCCTCCCGCGGCCGAAATGGCTGTGGGAGGCAGTTTTGTTTTTCATTTTATTTTTCCTGGACTGGGCCAAGCGCGAACAAAATGTCGCATTCACAAGCGATTTCGCCGTCTACTGTCGCAATGGCATGTCCTTTGCCCATAGAACCGCGCAGACGCGTCAACTCCACTTCCAGGCGCAATTGGTCCCCTGGCGTGACTTGTCGCTTGAAACGGCAATTATCGATGCCTGTGAAGAAGGCTAGGCGGCCTTTGTTTTCTTCCATTTGAAGAACGGCAGCTGCCCCGACCTGCGCCAGCGCTTCAACAATCAAGACGCCCGGCATGACAGGGTAACCCGGAAAATGGCCGTTAAAGAAATCTTCATTAGCGGTGACGTTTTTCAGCCCGACCGCTTTTTTCCCCGCTTCGATTTCAACGATCCGATCGACCATTAAAAATGGATAACGGTGAGGCAAAATTGCCTGTACTTGTTCTGTCGTCAACATAAATTCCATTCCCTTCTACAACTCTTTCTGCCTGTCTCCAGGCTTTACCGCTTTCTGATCAAGTGACGCCGCGCATGATATCAAAGATATGCTGCCACGTTTCCCATTTAAGGGCATCACCTGCATTGCCATCTCCAATGACGCCGTAACCGATCATAGCGCCCAGTGCTGCCATAACGACGAGAAGCGCAATGACCAGAAGGATGCGCAGCCAAATCGGAAACATGCGGATTTGCACCCAACGTGTTTTTTTTTGTGGTTTGTCGGTTTGCGTGTTCGGTTTATCTGGCTGTGTCGAGCCAGCTTTTCGTGATTGTGCCATCGCTATGTCAACCTTTCCTCTTTAAATGCCCAATGCTATACAAGTTACTTCACTATCTGCCATTATACTAAAAAGCTTGGGCTGTGGAACATAAATTTAAATTTTATCTCTTTGAACGGAAAATATCCTGTTTCGCTTCGAGCATTTTCCCGGTTCCAAGCGCGACGCATTCTTTCGGATGTTCCGCAATGGCGACCGGAATGCCGAGACGCTCCGACAGAAGCCGGTCCAACCCACCTAGCAAAGCACCCCCGCCAGTCAATACCCCGCCACGGTCGATGATATCCGATGCCAATTCAGGAGGTGTTTGTTCGAGCACGACGCGGACCCCTTCTGCTACTTGCTCGACCGATCCACGCAAGGCTTCCGTAATCTCCTGCGCCTTCAACGTAATTGTGCGCGGATAACCCGTCAACATATCCCGTCCGCGTATGTCCATCGTGGCTTGTTGATCGCCGCCGAGCGACCCGAATTCGACTTTCAGTTTCTCGGCTGTCCGTTCTCCGATCAGCAATTTGTATTTCTTCTTAATGTAATGAAGGATGTCCAAGTCAAAATGATCGCCTGCCACTTTCAAGGTTACGCTTTTGACGATTTCGCCCATCGACAAAACTGCAATATCGGAAGTTCCACCGCCGATATCGATAACGAGGCTCGCATCCGCCTGATAAATATCCAGCCCAGCCCCGATAGCTGCGACTTTGGGCTCCACTTCAACATAAACTTTTCTCGCCCCCGCTTTTTCAGCCACTTCGCGGATGGCATTTTGTTCGATGCTTGTGATATTCGCCGGACAGCAGATGAGGATGCGCGGCTTCATCATAAAGCCTTTCAATTTCAGCACTTGGATAAAATGCTTGAGCATCAATTCCGTAATATCAAAATCATAGATGACGCCGTCTTTTAAAGGACGAATCACCGCAATGTGCTGTGGTGTGCGGCCCATCATCTTCTGGGCTTCCGTTCCAACGGCAATCAACTCATTGGATTTTTTATCAACTGCTACTACGGACGGCTCGTTTAAAATGATGCCTTTGCCTTTTACATAGATCAGCACATTGGCTGTTCCAAGATCGATGCCTATATCTTTCGAAAACATTACGCCGTCCCCTTCCCATATTCTGCGATGTTGATTGAATTTTAACTTTCTAACCTTACATATCCATTAGAATTGTCTAGTTAAAATCTTATCATAATCCTGCAACGGCTGACAAAATTCTCCGAAAATACTTTCAGACCGTTTTTCTACGAAAAAAGCCTGCCGCTCAGTTGTGCGGCAGGCTCTTGATCTTATGAAGTATAAGTCCTGATGAATTAAACCATTTGTTCTTCTTTTACTTCGCTTGTTTCAGTCGATACACGTTCAATGTCGGCACCTAGAGCTTCAAGCTTCAAGTGGAAATCAACATATCCGCGGTCTAAATGATAAAGTTCGTGTACGCGTGTAATTCCTTCAGCAGCCAGTCCAGCCAAGATCAATGCAGCAGCTGCACGAAGGTCTGTCGCTGAAACTTGTGCGCCTTGCAATTTAGAAGGGCCTTCCATAATGACTGAACGTCCTTCAATCTTGACGGATGCATTCATACGGCGGAATTCTTCTACGTGCATAAAGCGGTTTTCGAAAACTGTTTCAGTCAAAATGCCGCTTCCTTGGGCCGTCAACATCAATGACATCATCTGCGATTGCATATCTGTCGGGAAGCCTGGGTGTGGCATCGTTTTGATGTCGATCGAACGGAGCGGACGTGTCGCACGAATGCGCAAGCCTTCATCCGTTTCTTGGATATCGACTCCCATTTCGCCCATTTTCGAAATCAAGGCAGCCATATGTTCCGGAACGGCATTTTCAATGATGACGTCGCCTTCAGTGATGGCAGCTGCCACCATGAATGTTCCGGCTTCTACACGGTCAGGAATGATCGAGTGATTCGAACCGTGAAGAGTCTCCACGCCTTCGATGCGCATAGTGTCCGTACCTGCGCCTTTGACGTTTCCGCCCATTTCGTTGATATAATTCGCTAAGTCAACAATTTCCGGCTCTTTCGCTGCGTTTTCGATAATCGTTACCCCGTCTGCAAGCGCTGCAGCTGACATGATGTTCTCTGTCGCACCGACACTTGGGAAGTCGAGGTAGATTTTAGCACCGCGCAAACGGCCATCTGTTTTAGCTTCAACAAAACCATTTCCGAACGTGATGTTCGCTCCCATTGCTTCAAAGCCTTTTAGGTGCTGATCGATTGGACGGGATCCAATCGCGCAACCGCCTGGCAAAGCAACACGGGCAAATCCATTGCGTGCAAGTACCGGTCCCATGACCAGAATTGATGCGCGCATTTTACGGACATACTCGAACTGTGCTTCACTCGAAAGTTGTGAAGAAGCATCGATGTGCATCTCGTTTTTTTCTGGGAAATATTCGATGTCGACATTCAAGCTTCTCAATACTTCCTGAATGGTATAAACATCTGCAAGATTAGGTACTTCCGAAATGAAGCTTTTCCCTTCACTTGCAAGAAGCGCACCTGCCAATACTGGCAGTACCGCATTCTTCGCGCCTTCTACCCGTACTTTCCCTGTTAATTTCTTTCCGCCTTTAACGATGATATGATCCAAAGCATAACCCTCCATGTGTTTAATAGTCCCTAATTTATACAGCTCTCACGTATATTTTCACATTTAATAATCTCTGTAGTTTATGGTAGTAAAAAATGAAAACCTTATCCATAATACCTTGTTTTTTGATAAGAAACAAGCATTACAAAGGTTTCTTATCAAAAACTCAATATACCCCATGTTGTTCGTAAGCATAGGTATTTTTATGTCCGTAGCGAAAAAAGAAATATTACAAATTGATTACAGTTAACTGTTTCCCCACTTCAATAGAATTAAACCCCTATACAGTGAATATTTCCCGGGAAATAGTAAAACATTGCCGATTTGCCATAGGAACGGCATATATCCGCATTACCATGGCAAATCGGCCATGCTAAAATAGATATGGCAGTTGCCTAGACCATGCCGAAATTTCCAAAAAGAAGTTGGAAACGGCTGTTCCGATGACAATGCTCAAAAATATGTATAAGATTTGCGCCTGCAATACATGGTGTTTAGCTATCCATTTATCGAACATCACAGCCCGCAATGCATAAAACGAAACGCCGGTGAAAAAGATATGGCTGATGATTGAAATCAATGCCTGCTGCCCGATGTATAATTCCACTCCACACTCTCCTTTCGTCTCATATCTTATTTGTTGAAACCCCTGCTGTTAGTATAGCTGAAATTATTCCACATGGCATAAAAAATCATGAGTTTTTCGTGAAATCCTGCCCATAATCCAATGAAAAAACGGACAGAAGCGAAGCGCTTCTGTCCGTCTCTTTTTATTAAATGTTACCCTCATAAACGTTGATACGATTCGTCGCACGTTTTAACGCCAATTCCGCACGTTTGTAGTCGATCTCATCTTTTCTTGCCTGAAGAAGTGCTTCAGCACGTTTTGCAGATTCCTGCGCACGCGCCAAGTCGATCTCAGTCGCAGTTTCTGCTGATTGAGCAAGAATCGTCACTTTTTCAGGGCGGATTTCAAGGAACCCACCGCTTACAGCGACCAATTCCGTCGAGTTTTCTTTCTTTAACCGGACTGCGCCGATTCCAAGAGGAGCTACTGTCGGGATGTGACCAGGCAAAACGCCCATCTCACCGGTTGCTGTAACTGCAATCACCATAGAAACTTCTGAATCGTATACTGGGCCGTCGGGAGTGACAATATTGACTGTAATGGTCTTCATTTTTTTCCCTCCTGGTCCCTGATTTTAGACTTGTACGCCCATGCCTTTGGCTTTTTCGATAACTTCTTCGATGCGGCCGACTAGGCGGAAAGCATCTTCCGGAAGATGATCGTATTTGCCTGCAAGGATTTCCTGGAAGCCTTTGATCGTTTCCTGAACTGGAACATACGAGCCTTTTTGGCCAGTGAACTGTTCAGCAACGTGGAAGTTTTGAGACAAGAAGTTTTGGACGCGGCGTGCACGGTTAACCGTCAGCTTGTCCTCATCGCTCAATTCGTCCATACCAAGGATCGCAATGATATCCTGAAGCTCTCTGTAACGCTGCAAAGTTTCTTGAACCTGACGGGAAACACCGTAGTGTTCCGCACCGACGATTTCAGGAGACAATGCGCGGGAAGTAGAAGCAAGTGGATCCACCGCTGGGTAGATACCCATCTCAGAAAGTTTACGCTCAAGGTTAGTTGTCGCATCAAGGTGGGCAAACGTTGTTGCCGGAGCCGGATCCGTATAGTCATCGGCTGGAACATAGATTGCCTGGATCGATGTTACAGAACCAGCGCTAGTTGTCGTGATACGCTCTTGCAATTGACCCATTTCAGTCGCAAGTGTCGGCTGGTAACCAACCGCTGATGGCATACGTCCAAGAAGGGCGGATACTTCAGAACCTGCTTGCGTGAAGCGGAAGATATTATCGATGAACAAAAGAACGTCTGCACCTTGCTCATCACGGAAGTATTCAGCCATTGTTAAACCTGTCAAAGCAACACGCATACGTGCGCCAGGCGGCTCGTTCATTTGGCCGAAGACCATTGAAGTTTTCTTGATAACGCCGGACTCGCTCATCTCGTGGAACAAGTCATTTCCTTCGCGCGTACGCTCGCCAACACCAGCGAATACAGAAAGACCGCCGTGTTCTTGTGCGATGTTGTTGATCAATTCCTGGATCAAGACAGTTTTACCTACACCGGCACCACCGAAGAGGCCGATTTTACCGCCTTTGATATAAGGAGCAAGCAAGTCAACAACTTTGATACCAGTTTCAAGGATTTCAACTTCAGTGGAAAGGTGTTCGAACGTAGGAGCCGAACGGTGAATCGGGTCGCGGCGTTCTGATGCCGGGATTTCCTCACCCAAGTCGATTACTTCACCAAGTACGTTGAATACTCGGCCAAGTGTAACATCTCCGACAGGAACAGAAATTGCTCTGCCCAAATCGGTTACTGCTGAACCGCGCTGCAATCCGTCAGTGGATTCCATTGCGATGGTACGAACTGTGTCGTCGCCAAGGTGCAAAGCTACTTCAAGAGTCAAAGTAGTTTGAGCCTGATTGGGACGATCAATAGTAACGGTTAGGGCGTTGTAGATCGCTGGAAGTTGGCCATTGGAAAACTTAACGTCTACAACCGGACCCATAACCTGAAGAACGTGTCCTGTGTTCATGCTGTTCCCTCCTGTCTTACTTTTATTAAACCTATTTAAAGCTTGTCGGGCCTAAACGGCCGTCTTCGCTTTTCTTATTGTCTAGTCTCCGACGGCCAGGCCCTCGAGGTCACAAGCCACTTTGCTTGTGCGGCATAGAACACCGCTTCAGCAAACCGTCTTGTGCTTGTCGGGCCTAAACGGCCGTCTTCGCTTTTCTTTGTTTCTAGCTGCAGCGCCTAGCTCCTCGGGTCATAAGCCAACTTCCCTGTGCGGCATAGAGCGCCGCTTCGGGAAGTCGTCTTATGCCTGTCGGAGCTGAACAGGTGCTTTCGCTTTTCTTACTCTAGTGCCGCAGCTCCGCCGACGATCTCAGTGATTTCCTGAGTAATCGCAGCTTGGCGTGCACGGTTGTAGACAAGCGTCAGATCGCCGATCAATTCTGATGCGTTGTCGGTTGCGCTCTTCATTGCTGTCATGGAAGCAGCATGCTCACTTGCTTTGCCGTCCAGCAAGGCTCCAAAAATCAAGCTTTCCGCGTATTGTGGAAGAAGAACTTCCAGAATCGCTTCCGCTGATGGGTCGAACTCGTAAGAAGCAGTCGATCCTGTTGGCTGAATGTCAGTCAACGGCAGCACTTTCTTTTCGGTAACCTCCTGGGAGATGGCAGAAACATAATGGTTATAGTACATATACACTTCGTCATACGTACCTTCTGCGAACATACCAACAGCTTTGCGCGTTATTTCCTTGATATCCGCAAACGCGGGGTGGTCTGGAAGCCCGACTGAACTTTCGATGATGTTATAGCCTTTCTTCGCAAAGAAGTCACGGCCTTTCCGCCCGACGCTGAGGATAACAAATTCGTCGCTTGACGTGTGGCGCTCGTTGATTTTCGCCATGACAGTACGCAAGATGTTACTGTTATAGCCGCCAACAAGGCCACGGTCAGAAGTAATGACCAAATATGCCGTTTTCTTTACAGGGCGCGCCATCATCATAGGATTGGACACGTCGCTAGAACCGGCTGCGATCGAAGCGACCACATCCTGGATCTTTTCCATATAAGGAACGAAAGCTTTCGCGCTCGTTTCTGCTTTGTTCAATTTAGAAGCAGAAACCATCTGCATCGCTTTCGTGATTTGGCTTGTTTTCTTGGTTGACGTAATTCGTGTTTTTATATCGCGTAAAGATGCCACTGGTATTTCACCACCTTGTTATTTTTTCTTCCGATCCTGCCAGGGAGCTTATTCTGATTTTGCGAATGTGTGCTTGAATTCGTTGATTGCTGCACCGAATTCTTCGTCAGATGGCAATCCCTGAGTTGAGCGGATGGTATCCAAAACATTTGTGTGGTTAATATCCAACCAGCTAGTCAATTCAGCTTCGAAACGAGTGATATCTTGTACTGGAATATCGTCGAGGAATCCACGAGTCAATGCGTAGAAGATGACAACTTGTTTTTCAACTTTGATCGGGCTGTTCAAGTCCTGCTTGAGAACTTCAACTGTACGTTTACCGCGCTCAAGTTTTGCAGCTGTCGCTGGGTCAAGGTCGGAACCGAATTGGGAGAATGACTCCAATTCACGGTAAGCAGCCAAGTCAAGACGCAATGTACCGGCTACTTTCTTCATCGCTTTGATCTGTGCTGAACCACCTACACGGGATACAGAAAGACCTGCGTTGATCGCTGGGCGAACACCGGCGAAGAATAGATCCGATTGAAGGAAGATCTGGCCATCCGTAATCGAGATTACGTTTGTTGGGATATAAGAGGAAATATCGCCTGCTTGCGTTTCAACGAACGGCAATGCAGTGATCGATCCCGATCCGAGTGATTCGTTCAACTTCGCTGCGCGCTCAAGAAGGCGTGAGTGAAGGTAGAAAACGTCACCTGGGTAAGCTTCACGGCCCGGAGGACGACGAAGCAAGAGTGAAAGTTCACGGTAAGCGGAAGCTTGTTTTGTCAAATCATCATAGACGATCAAAACGTGCTTGCCATCGAACATGAAGTCTTCAGCCATTGTAATACCAGCGTAAGGAGCTAGGTATAGAAGTGGAGCTGGCTGTGAAGCTGACGCTGTAACAACGATCGTATAGTCAAGCGCACCGTTTTTACGGAACGTCTCAACAACGTTACGGACAGTCGACTCTTTTTGGCCGATTGCTACGTAAATACAGATCATGTCTTGGTCGCCTTGGTTCAAGATCGTATCGATCGCGACAGATGTTTTACCAGTCTGACGGTCACCGATGATCAATTCGCGCTGCCCACGGCCGATCGGCACAAGAGCATCGATTGCTTTAATACCAGTTTGAAGCGGTTCATGCACGGATTTACGTGCCATAACGCCTTGTGCTGGGCTTTCGATAGGACGTGATTTCGTCGTGTTGATCGGTCCAAGACCATCAACCGGCTGTCCTAGCGGATTTACTACGCGCCCGATAAGTTCTTCTCCTACCGGTACTTCCATAATACGGCCAGTTCGACGTACTTCATCGCCTTCTTTGATGTCTGCGAATGGCCCAAGGATGATGATACCAACGTTGTTGGCTTCCAAGTTCTGTGCCATACCCATTACACCATTAGAGAATTCTACAAGTTCTCCAGCCATGATGTTGTCGAGGCCATGAGCGCGAGCGATACCGTCACCAATCGTGATGACTGTACCGACTTCGTCAACTTTCATCTCTGATTGATAGTTTTCAATCTGTTGCTTAATCAGATTGCTGATTTCTTCAGCTTTGATGCTCATGTATGTCACCCTCTCATAATTTCATTAATTAACCGATCAATTGACGCTGCAGGCGGGCAAGTTTTGTGCTGACGCTGCTGTCGTAGATCCGGTTTCCGATTCGAAGGCGCAATCCACCAATCAATGATGGGTCGATTACGTTTTCAATCCGTAAAGAATTCTTGCCGATGCTTTTCGCGAAAGCCGTGGAAAGGGATGCTGTTTCTTCTTCCGTCAAAGGACGTGTCGAATAAACGGTTGCATCTTCAATTCCCTGCTCATCGTTCGAAAGCTTGATATAGCTTTGAGTCATGTCACTGATTTCATTCATGCGTCTGCGATCACCTAACATTTGAAGTGTATTCAAGACGTATGTGTTAACGCCTTGGAATACTTCGTTGATGAGGTTTGTGCGCTTTTCAGATGAAAGTTTCGGTGACACGATCAATTGGTAAAGTTCAGGAGTCATTTTAAACACTTTACGTACTTCACGTAGATCCTGTTCGATTTCCAAAGTCACATTGTGTTCTTTGGCTACCTGGAATAATGCCGATGCGTAGCGCTCAGCGACTTGGCTCATTGCACTTCGCCTGCCTTCGCAATCGTTTCGTTAATCAACTGACGGTTGTCTTCCTCAGAGATTTCCTTGTCCAATACTCTCGTAGCTGCCAACAAGGACAGAGCCACAACTTCTTCACGTACTGCTGCGATCGCTTTTTCGCGCTCATTAGCAATTTCTGCCACTGCGGATTCTTTCATGCGGGCAGATTCAGCACGCGCTGTCGTAATGATTTCCTCACGAGAAACTTCGCCTTGTTTCTTGGCATTTTCAACGATTTCCTGCGCCTGGTTGCGGGCATCCTTCAAAAGGTTGCGCTGCTCATCAAGCATTTGCTGTGATTCCTGACGGCTTTTCTCAGCAGTTTCGATCTCACTTGCGATCAGATCTTCACGTTGCTGCATAACGCCCATCAATGGACCCCACGCAAATTTCTTCAACAGGGCCATTAGGAGCAAAAAGATGACCAATGTTGCGATGATGTCTCCAATATTCAAAAACTCCCCGGTTGCACCGAGTACGAGGTGATCAAAAAACACGATTGTTTCACTCCCTTCAAGAGCCTAAAATACTTTTTCTTCTATTATATATACTACTTAAAATCGTTAGATGTGCTGTCGAAATCCAAAATGCATCATACAAGCATAAATGGCGAAAAACATGCCGGAGCATTCTCGCCATTTAGCTTTTTAATCATAAATTGCTTTGCCTAGATTCGCTTTTCGCGATGTCTAGACTCCAGTGCCTAGCTCTGACAGGCACTTTCGCTTTTCTTTATTAACGGTTCATTACGATGAACGCGATAACTACGGCGATGATCGGCAATGCCTCGACCAAAGCTACACCGATGAACATTGTTGTTTGAAGAACGCCGCGTGCTTCTGGCTGGCGAGCGATACCTTCAACTGTTTTTGAAACGATAAGTCCGTTACCGATACCTGCACCTAGTGCTGCTAATCCTACTGCAATTGCTGCTGCTAATAAACCCATTTTAAAATGTCCTCCTCAGGATAATTGTTTTTTTGTTTTGCCCGAAGGCAGTTTATACTCAATGGTCTTCGCTGACTTTATGCGATAAATAAACCATCGTTAACATAACGAAAATGAACGCTTGGATAGCCCCGATAAAGATCGAGAATCCTTGCCATGCCATCATCGGCAAGATTGCACCGACGAATCCGAAGATACTTGCTGAAGCGAGCCCTGCCAACAATGTAAGCAAGATCTCACCAGCGTAGATGTTACCGTAAAGACGCAGACCGAGTGTCAGCGTATTTGCGAATTCCTCAATGATTTTAAGCGGGAACAAGAACGGCATCGGTTTTAGGAAATCTGAACTGTAGCCTTTCAAGCCTTTCAGCTTAATACCATAATAATGGCTCAAGATGATAATTGTTGCAGCCAATGTCATTGTCACGACTGGATCCGCTGTTGGTGATTTCCACCAAAGGTCTCCGTTGACGACGACAGCAAATGGGAGCCCAAGCATGTTCGAAACGAAGATGAACATGATCAGCGTAATTCCAAGAACATGGAATCGTCCGCCATCCCGCCAGTCCATATTGCTTTTAATGATTCCTTTGACAAAGTCCATTACCCATTCCATGAAGTTCTGCATGCCTGTTGGCTTCAGCTTCAAGTTGCGGGTAGCGAAGAACGCGATAAGGAAAACAATAAGAGCGGCTACAAGCAGCATCATAACGTTCGATAGGTTGAACCAGATTCCGAACACCTCGAGCATTGGAGCGCCATGATCCACGATAAATTCACCTCTCTTTCCACTTTCTTTAATGGTGTTTCATGTGATAAACGATCCGCTCCACTAAAAGGAGACCATAAGGGATCATCAACCCGATTACCGCACTGACCAAGTGTATGTGCTCAGCGAACAAAATAGCGATCGCCACAACGGCTACACCTGATGCGAACCGTAATGCCGTTCCGAGAGAACGGACTTTCGAGCCTTCTTCCAACGCCCGGTCGAATTTTTCCATTCTCCGGACCAGGATCCACATATTATAAATGCCGAACAGAGATCCGACGATTAAGCCAGCGAACACTTCTGGGTAAGGAGTGACTCCCCACCCTAAAACGAACACGGCGAGGATGAAATACATCAGCCTCTTCAATCTTTTATAGATCTCTTGAAGTCCATCCATTTTTCACATGTCTCCTGATTCGAATTTTCGGACGGTCTGAAGCATCGCCCAAACCCCGGCACTAAGGCCGACGAGCAAGCAGATGATCAAAAAGAGCGGGGCGGTTCCGAATTGCTCATCAAGCCACATCCCTGTAAAGACTCCGATTAGTACGGACCCGACAAGTTGTGAGAGAATGACGGAATAAATCGCCATTGCTTGTAAGGGACTTTTTTTCGGGTGCATGATAAACCCCTCGAAATTCATAATGATTTGACATTCACGCTCATAAAAAAGAGCAGTCGCATCTGGCTTTCAATAGCACATCCATTATGTATGAAAACCCTCTCATGCAGACCCTTTGTAAGCATACAATAGGGGCAAAATCATGTCAATTACATGTAGTGAAAAACTTCACAAGCCATATTCCACCGACATATGATTGACAAATTTGTTACAAGAAATGTGTAGGCAGCCGTTTAGACCCGACAAGCACAAGACGATTTGCTGACGCGGCGCCTTTTGCCGCATAAGCAAAGTGGCTTGTGACCTCGAGGGTCTGGCTGCCGGAGCTAGACACCAAGAAAAGCGAGAGTGGCCGTTCTGGCTCGACAGGCGCAAGGCAGATTCCCGAAGCGGCGCCTTTTGCCGCACAGGGAAGTTGACTTGCGACCCGAGAGCCAGGCCGCTCGAGCTAGACACAAAGAAATGTGTAGGCAGCCGAGTGGAGGCTAAGCTAAGAACGCGACGTCCTGTCGCAACGCTTAGCTGACCTACATCCTGCGAGCCCTCCACTCCCCTCCTCCTTACAACTCGCCGAAATATTTGTGCAAAGCTGTCACGATTCGCTGAGATGCTTTTCCATCGCCGTATGGATTCGATGCTTGCGACATCGCTTCATACGCGGAGGCATCTGTCAGCAATTCCTTGCCGAGGCGGTAAATCGTTTCTTCATCAGTGCCGGCAAGTTTCAAAGTGCCGGCATCGATTCCTTCCGGGCGTTCCGTTGTATCGCGCAATACCAAAACTGGCTTGCCGAGAGACGGCGCTTCTTCCTGCACCCCGCCTGAATCAGTCAGGATGAAATAAGATTGGGCCGCAAAGTTATGGAAATCCAATACTTCGAGCGGCTCGATCAAATGGATGCGCGGATCTCGCCCGAGCACTTCATCTGCCACTTCGCGGACAGCTGGATTCATGTGGACTGGATAGACCACTTGAATATCATCATGCTCTTCAGTCAAGCGCTTGATCGCACGGAACATATTGCGCATCGGTTCGCCGAGGTTTTCGCGGCGGTGGGCGGTCAACAAGATCATGCGGTCGCTGCCGATTTTATCGAGCACCGGGTGATGGTAATTATCACGCACCGTCGTCTGCAAGGCATCGATCGCTGTATTGCCCGTAATATAGATAGTTTCTTCTTTTTTATTCTCATCACGGAGATTCTGTGCAGACTTCTCGGTCGGCGCAAAATGGATGTCCGCCATGACACCTGTCAATTGCCGGTTCATCTCTTCCGGGAAAGGAGAGTACTTGTTGTGGGTCCGAAGCCCGGCTTCTACGTGCCCGATTGAGATTTGATTGTACAAAGCGGCCAAACTTGCCGCGAATGTCGTTGTCGTATCTCCATGGACCAGTACGATATCCGGTTTCGCTTCTTTCATCACATCATCCAAACCTTGCATAGCCCGTACTGTTACATCACTCAAGGTTTGGCGGTCTTTCATGATGTTCAAGTCAAAATCGGGGGTGATGCCGAATGTTTCGAGCACTTGGTCAAGCATTTGGCGATGCTGTGCGGTCACCGTCACAAGAGGTTCGATTGTTTCTGGGTGCTTCTGCAATTCCAACACAAGAGGCGCCATTTTAATCGCTTCCGGACGTGTACCGAAAATCGTCATCACTTTCCATTTTTTCGTCACTTCTGATCAACCCGCTTTCTTATTTTGTTCCGAACAAGCGATCTCCGGCATCGCCGAGGCCAGGCACGATGTAACCTTTTTCGTTGAGCTTCTCATCGAGTGCCGCGATATAGATGTCGACATCCGGATGTGCTTTTTGCAAAGCTTCCACACCTTCTGGAGCCGCGATGATGCACATGAACTTAATTTTCGTCGCACCGCGCTTTTTCAACGAGTTGACCGCTTCAATTGCAGAGCCGCCTGTCGCAAGCATCGGATCGACGACAATCAATTCGCGTTCAGAGACATCTGAAGGCATTTTAAAGTAGTATTCCACAGGCTGTAAAGTTTCCGGATCACGGTACAAGCCGATATGGCCAACCTTTGCCGCTGGAATCAATTTCAAGACACCATCAACCATTCCAATTCCTGCGCGCAAGATCGGAACGATGCCCAATTTTTTCCCGGCCAAGACATTTGATTTGGCAACTTGCACCGGCGTTTCCACATCGATTTCCTGAAGCGGAAGCTCGCGTGTGATTTCAAAGGCCATCAAGGTTGAAATCTCATCAACCAATTCACGGAATTCTTTTGTTCCAGTCGATTTGTCGCGGATATACGTCAGTTTATGCTGAATTAACGGATGATCAAAAACGAATACTTTTCCCACAGTGTATCTCTCCTTTTTCATACATTTTCCTAAACAGTATAACAGAAAACGAAAAGATTTAGAGCTTCACCCCTGCATTAGAATTATTCAGTCAACTTCACTAGGCAAAATAAAAAACCAGGGCAATTGCCCCGGTTAGAGTAGATGTGCTTCATCAATCGGCATCGGCCGGTGGAATAAAAAGCCTTGGGCGATGGTGCAGCCCATCTCAAGCAATTGCGTCCGGTCGTCTTCAGTTTCGACGCCTTCCGCGACTGCCCGCAGCCCTAAATTATTCGCTAGCTGGATGATGGTCCGGATAACGGCACGCGCACCGTGTTCCTCCATATTGGACACAAAGGAACGGTCAATCTTGATTTCTTCGACAGGCAGCTTCTGAAGATAGCTGAGCGATGAATAGCCTGTCCCGAAATCATCGATGGATGTCGCAAAGCCATATTGTTTCAGCTGATCGAACACCGTGCCGGCTGTATCGATATCGACAACGCCGATGCGCTCAGTGATCTCCAGTTGAATCCATTTTGGATCCACGCCGAATTTTTTCGTTTCATCCACTAAATGCGGCACGAAGGAATGATGAAAGAAATGTTCTGCTGAAATGTTGATCGCCACTTGGCGCAGCTCCAGCCCTTGCTCTTGACGCTTTTCCAGCCAAGACAAGACCTGCTCGATGACGTGCTGCTCCAGCTGGCGGATCTTGCCGTTCTTCTCCGCAGCGGGAATGAAAATAGCGGGCGAAATATCCCCAAGTTCCGGCGACTTCCAACGTGCCAACGCCTCAAAGCCGAGGATCTCGCGGCTTTCGAGCGCCACTTTCGGCTGCAGGAAGACACTGATTTCTTTTCGTTTAAGCGCCACCGTCAATGCATTGGCAACTCGCAAATCGCGCATCATCAATTCGTCTTGTTCATTTTCAAAATAGCAGACCGCCTCGCCGGTGCGTTCTTTCGCTTTCGATAAAGCACTGTCAGCACAGCGGACCAGCTCTTCTGCATTCTGCTGGGCAGGCGTCACAATTGCTACCCCAACTTTGACCGTTAAGAACAAATCCATCTCGCCGATCGACACCGGCTCCCGCAGGCTGCTTAAAATATCCTCGAGAAACTCAGGCGCGCGTGTTAATGGAATGGCGCTGTAGAGTGACAGTCTCGAGTCGGAAAAGCGCGCGACCATTTTTTCGCCGGCGCCTCCTGCCAGCACAAGACGGCGGCCAAGCTCCCGGCACAGATCATTGCCTGCCCGGTGGCCGTATTGATCACTGATTTTAATGAATTCGTCTGCCGAGATGAACGCGACAAAACCTTCTTTGCCATCTTTCACTAGCTCTTTCAGTTCGGTGCGGAAATAGTGGCGATTCGGCAGCCCTGATTCCTCATCGATATAGGCAAGGCGCAAGATCTCTTCCTGTTGGCGCGAGAACTTCACTGCCAACGAAACAATCGACGCAATTTCCTCCATAAAGACCAGATCTTTGTGCGAAGGCTTATAGACTTCCGGAAAGTAAATCCCGAATGTGCCGATTGCTTCTTCCTTGCCGTTAAAAATCGGCACAGACCAAATCGCTTTGATTCCGAAACGGTCGAGAACGTCTTGCTGGCCACTTAGAAGCGCATCCTGTGCTGCGTCCTCCACAATGACCGGCTCTTGGCGAAGATATGCTGCTCCGCAAGGGCTCACATCGGCTGATACTTCTAAACCGCGCATCCCGACTGTGAATTCTTCCGGCATCGATTTCGCCGCTCCCACCTGAAAACGTTTCGCCTCGTCCACCAATAGGACGGTGCAGTGTGAATCGTCGAGGAAAAACGATTCAGCCGTTTCACAGATATTCTGCAGGAGCATTCCGAGCATATGCCCTTTTTCAATGCCTTTATACGTTTCTTTCTGCAAATCAATCAAGGTTTCTGCCCGCCGGCGGTCGCTGATATCCCGTTGCAGCATCAGGATATAACGCAATGATTTTTCCGGAAACGCCAAGGGTTGGACGGTGATTTCGTTCCAGAAAGGCGTGCCGTCTTTTCGGTAATTGACGATTTCAAAAACGCCGTGCTTAGCCGATGCAGTGGCCTCTCGAATCTTAATGCCGATATCGGCATCGGTTTTCGTCCCGTGGAGGAATTTACCGTTTTTCCCGATAACTTCCTTTTCGCTATACCCGGTCATTTCAAAAAACGCTTCATTTGCATAGGCGATTGGATGATCGGAAATTTCCGGGTTCACGACGACAAAGCTCGTGTGGAATTCAATCCCGAGACGGCGCAGCCAATCTATAATCACTTTCCGGTCTTCCTGGATTTCATATTGATGCATACGCGTCCCTCCCAGTTTTTCTCATTATGTATGGTGAAAAAAAGCCGCCAATGCATGTGGCGGCTTTATTCATTTCAATATTCATCTAAATATTCAACTGCTTATTTGTACAAAGGATGGGCAGCTGTTAATTTCGCTGTACGGTCAGCCGCTTCCTTCTTCACAGCTTCGTCTTCCGGGTTTTTCAATAGAAGCGCCATGATGGAAGCAATTTCTTTCATTTCTTCTTCTTTGAAACCGCGGGATGTGACGGCTGCTGTTCCGAGACGGATGCCGGATGTAACAAACGGGCTTTCCGGATCGAACGGGATAGTATTTTTATTGGTCGTGATGCCGACTTCGTCCAACACATGTTCCGCTACTTTGCCCGTCAAGTTAAGTGAACGGAGATCGAGCAGCAATAAGTGGTTGTCTGTGCCGCCGGAAACGATATCGACGCCTTCAGCCGTTAAGCTATCAGCCAAGACATTCGCGTTTTTGACGACCTGGTCGATGTAATCTTTGAATTCTGGCTCTTGCGCTTCGCCGAAAGCGACCGCCTTTGCCGCAATGACGTGCATTAACGGGCCGCCCTGGATGCCAGGGAAAATGATTTTGTCGATCTTTTTCGCAAACTCTTCTTTGCAAAGAATCAAGCCGCCGCGTGGGCCGCGCAATGTTTTATGGGTAGTGGAAGTAACAAAATGTGCATGAGGCACTGGGTTCGGATGGGCACCGGTTGCGACAAGCCCTGCAATATGAGCCATGTCGACCATCAAGTACGCACCGACTTCATCAGCGATTTCGCGGAATTTCGCGAAATCCAATGTGCGGGAATATGCACTTGCGCCGGCAACGATCATTTTCGGCTTATGCTCAAGAGCTGACTGGCGAACCGCTTCGTAATCGAGCAACTGCGTATCTTTATCAACGCCGTATTCGACGAAATTGTACTGCATGCCGCTGAAGTTGACTTTGCTGCCGTGTGTCAAATGTCCGCCATGGTTCAAGTTCATGCCAAGGACGGTATCGCCTTGTTCAAGCATCGCTGTGTAGACAGCCATATTCGCCTGTGAACCGGAGTGTGGCTGAACGTTTGCATGCTCTGCGCCGAAAATTTCTTTCAAGCGGTCGCGTGCGATATTTTCCACTACATCTACAAATTCACAACCGCCGTAATAGCGTTTGCCCGGATAGCCTTCTGCGTATTTATTGGTCAACACGGACCCTTGTGCATCCATAACTGCCTGGGATACAAAGTTTTCCGATGCGATCAATTCGATATTCGCTTCTTGGCGTTCTTTTTCCGCGTTCATTGCTTCATATACTGCCTGATCCTGCGCCTTAATCAATTCCATCTGTCTTTCCCTCCCGTGATTGAAGAACCTGTCGATCATAGCTCGCACGGACACCGCCGATCAATTTCGGACGTGTCGTCGCACTTGATACGATCGCTTCCCCTATTAGTTTAACAGAAGTCCGCACCGGAACGGCGACTCTTTTTAAATGCATGCCGATCATCGTCTGCCCGATGTCCACTCCGGCGTGGGCAGCAATTTCCTCGACGACGACCGGGTCACTCATATTCATGAAGGCGTAAGCACTCATCGACCCGCCGGCTTTTGCCACCGGCACTACCGATACCGGCTCCAAGCCATAGCGTTCGGCAGCTGCCCGCTCAATGGTCAGCGCGCGGTTAATATGCTCACAGCCTTGAAACACCAGAAACAATCCGTGCCGTTCCACAAACACGCGCAGCGGTTCGAACAGGCTTTCTGCAATATCAAGCCCGCCGCCTGTACCGATGCGCTCGCCGGCGACTTCAGAAGTCGAACAGCCGACGACGAATAATTGGCCTTCCTTGAATGCAATCTGTTGCTCCAATTCGCTGAGAACCTCTTCAAGCTGCAACTGCCATAAGCTTTGCATGCTTACTCCTCCTTAGTTTTCGAGTGCGCTGATTTTCTGTACGCGGTTTTGGTGGCGGCCGCCTTCAAAATCAGTCGTTAGCCATGTTTTCGCAATTTCTTGCGCGAGCCCTGGCCCGATGACACGTTCGCCCATCGCCAAGATATTCGAATCGTTGTGCTCGCGCGTCGCTTTTGCGCTGAATACATCATGTACAAGCGCGCAACGGATGCCTTTTACTTTATTGGCGGAAATCGACATGCCGATCCCTGTGCCGCAAATCAAAATCCCTTTATCAAATTCTCCGCTGGCGACACCTTCCGCTACCGGTTGTGCATAATCCGGGTAGTCGACAGAGTCGTCCGTTTGCGGTCCGAAGTCTTTGTATTCAATGCCTAGCTCGTTCAATAGATTGACAATCTCCTTGCGCAGATTATTGCCGCCGTGGTCTGATGAAATTGCTATTCTCATGATTAACCCTCTTTTCGTTTTCATTTAGCGGACAGTTCTCAAATCAGCGCCGCCGCTTTTATTTAATTCTAACATTTTTGAACAGTTCCATGTTACTTCCTCTCGCCTGCTTTCTGCAACTGAAATCTTCGTGGCCGGCAATCGAAAAAAACTGTCCCGAAGCACATGCATTTATGCTCTTGGACAGCTCTTTCCAGTTACGTGATGTCTAATTGCTTTGCCATCTTGTCGATCAATTGTTCCAGCTCTTGATAAGTCTTGCGGTAATCCGCCAAGGAACCTCCGTAAGGATCGCTGACATCGCCGCTCGAGCCTTCCGCAAATTCCTTCACCGTGTGCAGCTTTGTCGCTACTTCTGGATAGTATTGCATGAGTGCCATTTTATGCGAATAAGTCATCGTCAAGATCAGCTCCGCCCATTCCACATCGCGCGGGTCGAGCGGCTTCGAGATATGATCGAATTCGATGGACTGCTCGCTCAATACTTTCTGTGCATTGGCTGACAGCGGCGCTTGCCCCGCATAGATCCCGGCCGAGCGGGCTTCCATTCCCACGATGTTACGGGTATGCACAATCGCTTCCGCCATCGGGCTGCGGCACGTATTTCCCGTGCAGACGAATAAAATCTTCATCCAATCCCCCCTTATCCAAGCTTCTGTGTCGCCATCTTTTGCGTTCAATGAACTCTCCAGATTAGCGTGTGTCTACCTATTATTATACCGCATTTTATCGAGCTATTGTATGGATGCGGATTGGGCTGGATGGTGTAGCAGTCATTGCGGATAGCTGAACTTGAGAGTGAATTGGATTGTTCATGGATTTTTTCTTCGTGAAGCAGCTGCCTCCCGCTTTGGGCTGGCCTCCCGCAATGAGCCAAGAAGAACACTTGTCTCATCGCTCCGGCTCGCCCTTGTGCGCGGTTCGGCTTTGAGATTTCATTGGATGTTGCATGCAAGGAAATGTCGCTGTTGATTGGATTCATCCGCTGGTATCGTCGCTTAGCTGGACTTGAGAGTGAATTGGATTGTTCATTGATCTTTTCTTCGTGAAGCAGTCGCCTCCCGCTTGGGGCTGGCCTCTCGCAATGAGCCAAGAAGAACACTTGTCTCATCGCTCCGGCTCGCCCTTGTGCGCGGTTCGGCTTTTAGGTTTCATTGGATATTGCATGCGAGAAAGCCCGCCTGTTAATTGGGGGCATACGCTGATGAAGAAGCTTAATCAGACTTGCTAATTGTGAATTTACTGTAGCTATATAATTTAGACTTACGAATCAGAACAAAATTATTCACACTAAGTCCAATGCGAAATGCATTTTATTTACTTTCTAAAACTAAAGATGAAGCGGAAAGGGGCGACTCCGGGAGGATTAGCGAGACAATTGAGACCCTGCAAGCGAATATGCGAAAGGTATTGAGCGTATTCGTTTGCGAAGCTCGAACATCGTGAGAGTTGAGCAGGCGTGGTTTTGCGTAGCGACGAAGCGGCTCAATGAATGAATGAACGAGGTGAACCGAGTCCATTCATTTGCGACGCATCTGCATGCAGATCTTTTTTGCGATGCCCGAACATAGTGAGGGTTGAGCAGATGTGGGAGCAACGCTTTCCATGTGATGCCCTTTCACAGAGAAACTAGGCACCCTGGATTGAGCACTAGTGAGGGAAGCGGCTCAACACCCGCCCCATCCCCGGGCAGCTGAAAACGCGACGTCCTGTCGCATCAGCTGCATGACCTGCATCCTGCAGGCCCCAAGCGTGCCCTTTGCAGCGGAATCTCCCATTCTCCCTTAATTTTAAACACAAAAAAACCACTGGAAATTTCCCAGTGGCTTTACATACTGTCATCTAATTCATTTGCCGGATTCAGCTGAACCATTTATGGTCCGCTGCTTTTTCCAGGCGGTTCATCAGGGCAGCGTCTTCATTTTCCGGCAACACGCACGCCAGGATCAAATCAGCATCTGTTTGGTCACATCTGCGCAAGCTGTCGTATAACTTATCCACAGCAAGCGGGAAGCAATAATCCGCTGTCTCGAAATCCTCGCGGCTCAGCACAGCGATTTTTTTCTTCTTGCCGTGAATATGATCGATCGCTTTTTCGATGAGCTTGCTATTGTGCTCGATCAAATAAAGCGGGGCAGCCGGTGCATAGTGGGCATACTTCATGCCAGGTGATTTCGGTGTATTGCCTTTTGTCTCGGAAGACAAGCGGACAGTCCCGATTACTTCTTCCAATTGTTCTTTCGTCACTTGTCCAGGACGCAAGATAACTGGCGGTGCGCTCGTCATGTCGAGCACTGTCGATTCGATGCCAACTTGTGTCGGCCCACCGTCCAAAATAAGCGGAATCTTGGTGTTCATATCGAAATAGACATGCTCTGCCAAAGTCGGGCTCGGTTTTCCGCTCGTATTGGCGCTCGGCGCTGCAACTGGCTGCTTCAGGCGCTTTAATAAATTCAATGCAACCGGATGGTTCGGTACGCGAATGCCTACCGTCGGCAAGCCTGCTGTTACATTAGAAGCAAAGGTGTCCGGTTTTGCCTGCATGATCAAAGTCAGTGCCCCTGGCCAAAAAGCATCCATGCATTGCAAGGCTTTTTCAGGAACATCTTCAACATACTTTAAGGCAGTTTCTTTGGAATCCACATGAACAATCAATGGATTGTCGGTCGGGCGGCCTTTCGCTCCGAAAATTTTGTCGACAGCGGTCGCGTTCATTGCATCCGCCCCAAGGCCATAAACGGTTTCGGTCGGGAATGCGACGACCTCCCCTCCCCGGATATAATCCACAGCTTGTGTATAACTTTCATCTTTGTTCACATGTTCATCCACAAGAATTGTTTTCGTTTCCACCTAAACATCTCCAGTACAATAAGGTTTTGGCGACAATATCCACATTTTGTGGATAACACCCCTTAATATCAGGTGATTTGTGCACAAATTACTCTAAAATACAAAATACCATGCGGTCGTGTTTGTTGATATCTTTTTTGCAGTAGACACGCGCTTCAGGCAAAGCTTTTTGGAACAATTCCGTTACAGCAGCGCCTTGGCTAGTGCCAATTTCAAGCCCGATGATGCCAGGGCGGCTGATTAATTCCGGCACTTGCCCGGCCAAGGTTTCATATGCGGCTAGCCCGTTGCTGTCTGCGAACAACGCTTCATGCGGCTCGAATTCGCGAACCGTATCGGACAAGCCTGGCGCTTCATGATGAGCGATGTACGGTGGGTTGGACAGGATGATATCCCATTTTCTCCCCGCAAGCGGTGCTGCTAGGTCCCCTTTTGTGAAATGGACATCGGCGCTTAAAGTTTTAGCATTGCGTTCCGCCATAAACAAGGCTTCTTCGGAAATATCCGTCGCCATCACTTCCGCTTCCGGCAATTCGCATTTTAAGGTAATCGCAATCACTCCACTGCCTGTTCCGATATCCGCTGCCTGCACTTCTTCTGTGCCGAATAGCTCACGTTTCAACTTCAGGGTTTCTTCAATCAGCTCTTCTGTCTCAGGGCGTGGAATAAGGACGGCTGGCGATACGTGAAAAGTTCTGCCGTAAAATTGTTCAATGCCCGTCAAATGCTGGACAGGCACGCCTTCGACTAATTCTTCGACATTGGCCCAATAGGCTTCGAAATGGCGATCTTCGATTTTATCGCGCATTGCCGCGACCAAACCAGAATAATCCACTCCCAATTCATGCTGCAACAAAATGCGGGCCGGCGTTTCTTCACGGCCGTATTGTTTTAAATAGCTTGTCGCTTGCTCCAAGGCTTCATAGACGAATTCCACTGGCGTTAAGGTTTCAACTTTGTTCATTGTTTAAGCTCTCCATCCTCGTTGATTGTTCATCGATCACCAGGGCGTCAACAATTTCATCCATCTTGCCTTGCAGGATTTGATCCAGCTTTTGGATGGTCAATCCGATGCGATGGTCCGTCACACGGTTTTGCGGGAAATTGTATGTGCGGATACGCTCTGAACGGTCACCTGTACCGACAGCGGATTTACGTACGGAATCATATTCAGCTTGCGCTTCTTGCTGGAATTTTTCATAGACGCGCGCGCGCAGGACTTTCATGGCGCTCGCTTTATTCTTGATTTGTGATTTCTCGTCTTGACATGTCACCACAATATTCGTCGGCAAATGCGTCAAGCGGACTGCCGACATTGTTGTGTTGACCGACTGGCCCCCTGCACCTGATGATGCATAGGTATCAACGCGGATATCATTATCATGAATATCGACTTCGACTTCTTCCACTTCCGGCAAGCATGCAACCGTCGCTGTCGAAGTATGGATACGTCCACCGGATTCGGTTTCAGGAACGCGCTGTACGCGGTGGGCACCGTTTTCGTATTTCAACTTAGAATAAG
The DNA here is from genome assembly GCF_018283455.1 of Planococcus sp. MSAK28401. Taxonomy (NCBI): domain Bacteria; kingdom Bacillati; phylum Bacillota; class Bacilli; order Caryophanales; family Caryophanaceae; genus Planococcus; species Planococcus alpniumensis. Next base: position 2,750,760 of record NZ_JAAMTH010000001.1, read on the forward strand.
CACCTTTACCGGTCACCATAAAGACCAATTCTTTAAAACCGCCGATTTCTGTCGGGTTGGAGTCCATGATTTGGACTTTCCATCCGTTCGCTTCAGCAAAACGGGAATACATCTTGAACAGGTCTCCTGCAAATAGAGCTGCCTCATCGCCGCCTGCTGCACCGCGGATTTCCATGATGACGTTTTTGTCATCGTTCGGATCTTTTGGAATCAATAAGACGTGAAGGCGTTCTTCCAACACTTTTGAGCGCCCTTCAAGTTCTGAGACTTCTTCTTTGACCATTTCACGCATATCGGCATCCATTTTTTCCTCAAACATGGCTTTTGAATCGGCCAATTGCGTCTGGACGTCCTTGTATTCGCGGTACGTTTCCACAGTTTCTTGCAAATCGGATTGTTCTTTGGAATAATCGCGAAGCTTGTTCGTATCGCTGACAATATCCGGGTCACTCAACATTTCGTTGAGACGGTCGTATCTGTCTTCGACAGACTGTAAACGGTCAAACATTGTTTTCACCTCTAGTTTCTTCTATATAAAGTCGATAATTCTGTGCATAGGATTTCATTGTTTACGATATTCCGCGAAATAGCTGGCTTTCCGGGGGGCTTGCACTGAACTAATTCGGGCTAGGCGCCCGAATGGATTTCAGTACTTCGCTGCTCCCCCAGGAGTCTGCGCTATTTCGCTTCATATCTTTTCTCAAGAAATACAACAAAAATTTAAGTCCATTGACTTCTCAAGGTCTGTGATTTGTTTATATAAACGCTTCTTCAAACTAATTGGTGCTTATTTTGTAACCGTAACGCCGGCCGGGACTTCGTGGTGATGGCGGCAGCGCGGCTCGTAGGCTTCGGAAGCACCGACTAGGATGATCGGGTCATCTGAACCGGCAGGCTTGCCGTCGATTAAGCGCTGTGTGCGGCTTGCGGGAGATCCACAGACTGTGCAGACAGCCTGCAATTTGGTCACTTGCTCGGCGATCGACAACAGGGATGGCATCGGACCGAACGGCACACCGCGGAAGTCCTGGTCGAGGCCTGCGACAATCACACGAAAACCGTGATCGGCCAATTTTTGTACATGATCGACGATTTCCATATCAAAGAATTGCGCTTCATCGATGGCGATGATATCAAATTCATCAGTTATATATTCTTTCATCTCGCCGGAATGCCCAATCGGCAGCGCAATAACAGTGGTTCCGTTATGGGAGACGACCGCTTCCTCGCTATAGCGGTTATCGAGTTTTGGCTTGAATACCGCGATTTTCTGCTTGGCGAATTGCGCACGGCGGATACGGCGGATCAGCTCTTCCGATTTCCCGGAAAACATGCTGCCGCAGATCACCTCAACCCATCCGGTCTGTTTCATGACGTACATAGTGGAGACCCCTTTCAAACATTTACTGTTAATATCATACCAAAAATGGTGGATATGCCTATCATTTTTCTGCTATGTAATTGATTTTTTCTGTTCATTGACGAAAAAAAATACCCATCCGGCGTTTTCGCGACGGACGGGTATAATAGTGACTTAGTTGTTGATTTCTTCTTTGAGACCGTATTTTTTGTTGAAACGGTCTACGCGGCCATCTGCAGCTGCGAATTTTTGGCGTCCAGTATAGAATGGATGACATTCTGAGCAAAGCTCAACGTTGATGTTTTCCTTTACTGAACCTGTTTCGAATGAGTTGCCGCATGAGCAAGTCACTGTTGCTGTTTTGTACTCTGGGTGAATACCTGTTTTCATAATATTTTCTCCTCCCGCCCTGAACCATCTGGAACAGAGTTTAATCTATTTTGCCTATTGCCTTACACGGCTCGTTAGGCCGTATATGCAATAGTACTGTTTTGTTTCACTTTCATAATCATATCAAAACCTAAAGGCTATTGCAAGTAATCAAATCGTCTTTCGCGGAGTGCGTGATGATTTCCCGTCTCTCGGCAATTGCCCGAAAAACTCCTCATTGGTCTTTGAGTGGCTGAGCTTTTTCATGAAGCGCTCTGTAAAGTCTGGTGAATCCGAGAAGGTTTTGCGGATAGTCCATAGTTTATCAAGTTGTTCTGGATCCATCAACAATTCTTCCTTGCGCGTGCCTGAACGGCGGATGTCGAGCGCCGGGAAAATGCGGCGTTCGGCCAAACTGCGGTCGAGATGCAGTTCCATATTGCCCGTGCCTTTGAACTCTTCGTAAATGACTTCATCCATGCGCGACCCTGTATCGACGAGCGCCGTCGCCAGGATCGTCAAGCTGCCGCCTTCTTCAATATTACGTGCCGCCCCGAAAAAGCGTTTCGGTCGGTGGAATGCGGCAGGGTCGATCCCGCCGGAAAGCGTTCGGCCGCTTGGCGGAATGACCAGATTATAAGCTCGCGCAAGACGCGTGATCGAATCCATCAAAATGACAACATCGCGCTTGTGCTCGACAAGGCGCATGGCGCGTTCGAGTACAAGCTCCGCTACTTTGACGTGGTTTTCAGGAACTTCATCGAAAGTCGAAGACACCACATCAGCATCGACCGAGCGTTCGATATCCGTTACTTCTTCCGGGCGCTCATCAATCAACAGCACAATCAGTTCTGCTTCCGGGTGATTGGTCGTCACGGCATTGGCGATTTCCTTCAAGAGCATCGTTTTGCCGGCTTTTGGCGGTGCAACAATCAGGCCACGCTGACCGAAACCGACTGGGGAGACGAGATCCATAATGCGCGTGGATAAATGTTCCGGCCCGGTTTCGAGGCGGATATGGCGATCCGGATACAGCGGCGTCAGTCCTGGAAAATGGACACGTTCTTTTGCGACTTCCGGGTCTTCGCCATTGACGGCTTCTACTTGAAGCAGCCCGAAATAGCGTTCATTTTCTTTTGGCGGGCGGACTTTTCCGGATACTTTATCACCATTTCTAAGATCGAATCGGCGGATCTGGGAAGCGGAAATATAGATGTCTTGTGAACTTGGAGAATAATTGATCGGGCGCAGGAACCCGAAACCTTCCGATTGGATGATTTCCAGGACGCCTTCCATGAAAAAGAAGCCTTCCTGTTCCGCACGGGTTTTCAAAATGGCGAAAATCAATTCTTTTTTCGTCAGTTTGCTGTAATTGTTCAGCTTGTATTCTTTTGCCAGGTTATAAAGCTCTTTGAGCGTCATATTTTCTAATGCAGAAATTGTCATCGTTGCCATCTAGTTGGACACCACACTTATCATTAGTTTCAAGATTTCTGGGGAATTGCTATTGTTCTGGAGTCAGTAAAGAAGGAGCCCGGCATAAAGCCGGACTCATTTTTGGAGTATGGAAATTAATCTTTCATGACGAGATCCGGTTTTTTCTTGAGGCTGTGGCGCCCTTCGACAAAACGGACAGTGCCGGATTTCGCACGCATGACCAAGGTATGGCTTTCTGCAAAAGAACCTTTCAGCTGAACGCCGCGAAGAAGTTCTCCGTCGGTGATCCCTGTCGCTGCAAAGATGGCATCGTCGCCTTTGACCAGGTCATCCATCATCAACACTTTATCGACTTCAAGGCCCATATCCAGGCAACGCTGTCTTTCCTCTTCATCCTGAGGAACCAGCTTGCCTTGAAATTCTCCGCCAAGGCATTTCAATCCGACTGCGGAAATAACCCCTTCCGGAGCTCCGCCTATCCCGAATAGGATGTCCACACCTGTCTGGTCGAAAGCCGTGTTGATGGCACCGGCGATATCGCCATCGGTAATCAATTTGATGCGTGCTCCCGCATCGCGGATTTCCTTAATGATCTGTGCATGGCGCGGCCGGTCAATAATTGTGGCAACAACGTCTTCGATATCCTTGTTTTTCGCTTTAGCGACGGCGCGCAAATTGTCGATGACCGGAGCGTTGATGTCAATCTTGCCGACAGCTTCAGGGCCGACTGCAATTTTTTCCATGTACATATCCGGTGCATTGAGTAAATTTCCACGATCCGCAATCGCCAGAACGGCAATCGCATTCCATCCGCCCGCAGCGACAATATTCGTGCCTTCTACAGGGTCGACCGCGACGTCCACTTCAGGACCGTCGCCTGAACCAAGTTCTTCGCCGATGTAGAGCATCGGCGCTTCGTCCATTTCGCCTTCGCCGATAACGACGGTTCCGCGCATCGGGATCGTATCGAATACGGTCCGCATCGCTTCCGTTGCCGCGTCATCCGCTTCATTTTTCAGGCCGCGGCCCATCCATTTTGAAGAGGCGATTGCTGCCGCTTCTGTAATCCGTACTAATTCCATCGAAAGACTTCGTTCCATAATTCATTTTCCTCCGTTCAATCTTTGTATATGCCATTTATATTGTAGCATATATGCAAACGCCTTTAGAGAGTCAATTCACGTCAGAACTGAGGTCGGACTTCCCGCTCGCCACGGGGTCGATCGTTTCGCGGCGAATGTCAGCGCCAAGGCCCCGCAGCTTTTCGATGATGTTCGAGTAGCCGCGTTCGATGTGATAGATCTCCCGCACTTCCGTTTCGCCTTCTGCCAGCAGCCCGGCGATAACAAGTGCCGCGCCTGCGCGCAGATCGGAGGCGACAACAGTCGCTGCATTCAACGGAGTCGGCCCGGTAACAATGGCCGCACGCCCTTCGACGCGCCCGACCGCATTCATGCGGCGCAGCTCATCGATGTGCTTGAAGCGTGCTGAATAAATGGTATCGGTAATCATCGAAGATCCGTGCGCTTGTGTCATCAAGACCGAGAACGGTTGCTGCAGATCGGTCGCAAAGCCTGGATAGACCAAAGTCTTGACGTCGATCGGCTGCAAATTTTCGGTTTTCGGAATGTGGATCGATTCTTCATCTTCCTGAACTTCCACGCCCATTTCACGGAGCTTTGCAGTCAAGGCTTCCATATGGAAAGGAATGACGTTGTCGATCGTCACGCCGTCGCCAGCAGCGGCAGCCATGATCATGAATGTGCCCGCTTCGATGCGGTCAGGAATGATCGTGTGGTTGGTGCCGTGCAATTCATCCACGCCTTCGATACGGATGACGTTGGTGCCGGCGCCTTTGATTTTCGCGCCCATATTGGTCAGGAGCGTCGCGACGTCAATGATTTCCGGCTCTTTCGCCGCATTCTCGATGACGGTCTGCCCTTTCGCACGTACGGCAGCGAGCATGATATTGATCGTTGCGCCTACGCTGACAACGTCCAAGTAGATTTTCGCGCCGCGCAATTCGTCGGCACGCAAATAAATCGCCCCGTGCTCATTGGTCACTTTTGCGCCAAGCGCTTCGAAGCCTTTAATATGCTGGTCGATTGGGCGTGGCCCAAGGAAACAACCTCCTGGAAGGCCAATTGCCGCGTGCTTGAAACGCCCAAGCATCGCGCCCATCATATAGTAGGAAGCCCGCAATTTCTTGACGTTGCCGTTTGGCAGTGGCATGTCGACCATTTCAGTCGGGTCGATTTGCATGACGCCGTCTTCGAATGTGACGGAACCTCCAATTTCTTCCAAAATACTTTTCAGTGTCCAAACATCGGAAATTTCTGGCAAACCTTCAATCGATACTGGCGAATTCGCCAAAATCGAAGCCGGAATCAAAGCCACGGCGCTGTTTTTAGCACCGTTGACTTTAATCGTTCCGGACAAGCGTTTGCCGCCTTTTATTTTATAAACGTCCATTGTATTTCTCCTTTTCCCTGTCAGCCTTATTTCACAGAGCGGGTTTCCCAATCGGCTAGGAATGCTTCGATGCCTTTATCCGTCAACGGATGCTTGAACATCATTTCAAGCACTTTCATCGGCATTGTGCCGATATGCGCGCCGTTAAGCGCTGCTTCCGTCACGTGCTGCGGATGGCGGATTGAAGCGGCGATGATTTCTGAATCGATGTCGTGGATTGCGAAAATCTCAGCAATCTGTGCAATCAAATCCATGCCGTTGTGCCCGATATCGTCAAGGCGCCCAAGGAATGGGGAAACGTAAGCTGCTCCAGCGCGTGCTGCTAGAAGCGCTTGGTTGGCGCTGAAGATCAATGTAACATTGACTTTTTTGCCTTCGCCAGCTAGAACTGCACATGCTTTCAAGCCTTCCGGAGTCATCGGCAATTTCACAGTGATGTTTGGCGCAAGTTCAGCCAGTTCACGGCCTTCTTTGATCATGCCTTCTGAATCAAGTGCAATGACTTCTCCGCTGATCGATCCGTCGACAAGGTCGGCGATTTCTTTCAGGCGGTCGTGGAACGAGACATCTTTTTCTTTTGCGACAAGTGATGGGTTTGTCGTGACGCCTGAGAGAATGCCCCAAGCGTGTGCTTCTTTAATTTCGTCGAAGTTTGCTGTATCAATGAAAAATTTCATGTATGGTTTCCTCCTGTATGTGGAAAAAGAGACGGATTCGCCTCTCTTCCCAAGTTTTTATGAATTTGCTTGTTGTGAACTTCCGAAATCGCGCATTTTGCCGATAACGGTCGCTTTAATGGCATCGCGTGCCGGCGTCAAGTATTTACGTGGATCGTAAACGTCTGCATCAGATGCCAATTTTTCACGGATGGCTTTCGATGCGGCAATTTGGCTTTCAGTGTTGACGTTGATCTTCGACGTGCCAAGTGAAACCGCACGTTGAACATCTTTTAGCGGGATGCCCGTTCCGCCGTGCAAGACAAGCGGCACATCACAAAGCTGTGAGATTTCTTCCATTTCGGCAAATCCGAGGTTCGGTTCGCCTTTATATGGCCCGTGGACAGAGCCAAGTGCTGGCGCTAGGCAATCAATGCCCGTCTGTTCGACGAGTGCTTGGCATTCTTTCGGGTCAGCGTAGATGACGCCTTCTGCAATAACATCATCTTCTTGGCCGCCAACTATGCCCAATTCCGCTTCCACGGAAACGCCTTTAGCGTGAGCATACTCAACCACTTTGCGCGTAATTTCAATATTTTCATCGAATGGATGATGCGATGCATCGATCATGACCGATGTGAAACCTGCACCAATCGCTTCTTTGCATTTTTCAAAACTGGAACCGTGATCTAAATGGATAGCGACCGGAACTGTGATATTGTAATCATGCATCAGGCCTTTCACCATATGTACGACAGTCGTGAATCCACCCATATAGCGTGCTGCACCTTCTGAGACGCCGCAGATGACCGGGGATTTTTCTTCCTCCGCCGCCTGCAGGATCGCTTGTGTAAATTCCAGGTTGTTCAGGTTAAATTGCCCGATGGCATAACCTTCCTTCTTACCTTTTATCATCATTTCTTTCATTGAAACTAATGGCATTATTATTTTTCCTCCTCAGAATAGGCACAAGCCCAATATCTTTTTCACTATATCAAAAATGGCGCTGTTTCGCCACTCAGTGCCTGTTTAATCGCCAATCAGCTCGCGGACCGCATCGCGCAATTCGAAAACATCGAAGGGTTTGGTGAAATAACGCACCACTCCCCAATTCATCGACTCTTCGATCACGCCCATTTCGCCGTAAGCCGTCATCATGATCACTTTGCAATCATGGCGCCGCTTCTTTAACCGCTTCAATAATTCAATGCCATCCATGCCCGGCATCTTCATATCCATCAGCACCATATCGGGACATGCTTCTTCCGTAAGTTCCAATGCCTCTTTCCCGCTGCCGGCAATCAAGGTCTCGTATCCTTCCCGCTCGAATACTTCTTTCAATAACAGGCGGATGCCTTGTTGATCATCTACTATTAGAATCTTTCTCACATCAGCCACTCCTTTCCACCTTTTTTTCGAAGCGCAGCACATTCTGCTATACTCGGTTTGAGGTGAACCCATTTGAAAATATTGACGACACAATTGACCGGCCTGTTCCAGCGCCTCGCCAAGGAAGAAGAAGCCGTCGAAGATACGGCACGACTTCTCGCGCAAGCGATCATTGGCGAAGGCCGCATCCATCTGGCTGCTTTCGGCGAACTAGAAGCTGTCGCAGCCAGTGCTTTGAACGGTCCCGAAACGCTCCAATCAGCGATTCGTTATGACCCGGCCGCTGAACTGTCGACAGCCGACCGGGTTTGGATACTGGCCCGGAAAGACGAAGGCGACTCCTTGGCTGATGAATTAGCCGGACGCGCCATTCCGTTTGCGATGCTGACAGCTGAAAGCCATGGCAATGAAACGGCGGATGTCTTACTCTCCATGAACATCGACAAGGGCTTGCTGCCAGGCGAAGACGGCGAGCGCATCATGATCCCCCACGGGCTCGGCGCTTTGTATATCTACCATGCAGTTAAATTGACCATTGATGAAATACTTGCAGATTGATAAGCCGCAAAAAAAAGCCTTCCCTGGAATCGGGAAGGCTTTTGCCATCTGATCGATGCCTGCCAGGAAATGAAGCGGCTTTTCACATGCTGATTACTGATTGTCCAAAGATGCGCGAACAAATTCACGGAACAATGGCTGTGGGCGGTTCGGGCGCGAGATGAATTCCGGGTGGAACTGGCAAGCGACGAACCAAGGATGGTCAGCGACTTCAATGATTTCAACCAGTCGGCCGTCCGGGCTCGTGCCTGTGAATTTGAAGCCGGCTTTTTCGAACTGCTCGCGGAACTCATTGTTGAACTCATAGCGATGGCGGTGTCTTTCGTATACGAGTTCTTCCCCGTATGCTTCATACGCTTTCGAAGTCTTATCGAGCTTCGCTGGGTATAACCCAAGGCGCAATGTGCCACCCAAATCTTCGATGTCTTTTTGTTCCGGCAACAAGTCGATGACCGGGTACAAAGTTTTCGGGTCAAGTTCAGACGAATGCGCGCCGTCCAAGTTCATGATATTGCGTGCGAACTCTACAGAAGCAAGCTGCATGCCGAGGCAAATACCGAAGAATGGCACCTTGTTTTCGCGTGCGTATTGCGTTGCCAGGACTTTCCCTTCCACACCGCGGTCGCCGAAACCACCGGGCACGAGGATGCCGTCGCAGCCTTCGAGTGTTTCCGCTACGTTTTCAGCGTTGACGTGCTCTGCATTAATCCAATCGACTTCAATATCCGAGTCGAACGCGAAACCGGCATGCTTCAAGGATTCCACGACGGAAATATAAGCATCCTGAAGTTCTACATATTTACCGACAAGGCCGATTTTTACGGACTTCTTCAAGGATTTCACTTTCTCGACAAGCCCATTCCACTCCGTCATATCCGCTTCCGGCGCTTCGATGCCGAAATGATCCAGGACGATTTGGTCCATATGCTGCTCCTGCAAGCGAAGCGGCATTTCATAAATGACATCGACATCGCGGGACTCGATGACTTCTTCGGATTTGATATCGCAGAACAACGCGATTTTGTCTTTCATGTCCTGAGGCACTGGATATTCCGTGCGCACCACGATCAGGTTTGGCTGGATGCCGAGGCTGCGCAATTCTTTTACGCTGTGTTGTGTCGGTTTCGTTTTCATTTCTTTTGCAGCGCCGAGGTAAGGGATCAAAGTACAGTGGATGTACATAACTTCTTCACGGCCAAGGTCCGAACGCATTTGGCGGATCGCTTCAAGAAATGGCAGCGATTCGATATCGCCGACCGTTCCACCGATTTCTGTGATGACCACATCGGCTTGAGCTGTTTTCGCTGCGCGCAATAGACGATCCTTGATTTCATTCGTGATATGCGGAATGACTTGGACCGTTCCACCCAAATAATCGCCGCGGCGTTCTTTTTGGATGACCGTTGAGTAGACTTTACCCGTCGTCACGTTCGAATATTTGTTCAAGTTGATGTCAATGAAGCGTTCATAATGGCCAAGATCCAAATCCGTTTCCGCGCCGTCGTCGGTCACGAAGACTTCTCCGTGTTGGTAAGGGCTCATCGTACCCGGGTCAATATTGATGTATGGGTCGAATTTCTGAATCGTCACACTCAGGCCGCGGTTTTTCAGCAAGCGCCCAAGAGAGGCTGCCGTGATCCCTTTCCCTAGTGATGAAACCACTCCACCTGTTACAAATATATACTTTGTCATGCTCTGTTTCCTCCTCGAGTAATGAAATAAAATGTGATTGTTCTACGACTTGCAGTCCCGAATCGTGTTCAGCCAGAAAAAGCTTCGGCCATCCCAAAAGGCGGATGGCACGGGTGATTTGCCGCCGAATGGCAGCACTAAAAAATAAAAAGCGCTCCTCCTGCAAAGCGTGCAGGGGGAGCGCGTTAGCTATACGAATCATCTCTCCTATTTTAAGGAGCCCAATAAAATCTTATCCTGTACAGCCGTTTCCGTCAAGGTGAAAAAAAGTTCAGACTACTTCAGCCCATCCTCTTCTTCCTCTTCATCGTCTTCTTCGTCGATGATGTTGCCGTCAAGGTCTTCTACGAGCACGCCAACATCTTCCACTTCGTCGACATCGTCGTCGTCGTCATCATCGGTCGAATCGAAATCAAGATCAACGACCGGTGCTTTGACCGCTACTTCGTCATCATCGTCATCGTCGTCGTCATCGTCTGAAGAAACATCGCCATCGTCTTCGCCGAAATCTTCGAAGTCCAGTTCGTCTTCCAACTCGAGATCCATATCGTCGAAGTCATCGTCTGTCGATTTCGATTTCTTCTTCTTACGGGCTTTGACTGTAGGTGCAGATTCTTCTTCAATCTGCTCGACCGGATACCATTCACGAAGGCCCCAGCGGTTTTCGCCAAGGATCAGGAAGCGGCCATCAATGTTCATGTCAGTGTAGTACTGTGCAAGATGCGCCTTCATTTCTTCTTCAGAGAGGCCGATCAATTGCTGCAATTCAGCGACAAGCTCTGAAAAAGTTTTCGTTTCTTTGGTTTCTTCCAAAATGGCATATGTTAAGTCGACGAACGACTCTTCTAGCAATTCTTCTTTCGTTAATTCACGGATGTTCATTCGTGCACGTCCCTTCTTGTATCGTAACTTAATCCATTATATACAAAGTCCTTGCTGTCCGCTACCGGGATTTCTTTTTTCTGCGCATAAGCTGGTCCCACCCGAAATAGAAAAAGTAGGCAGACAGGATTAAAAACGGTATCGAGCCGAGTGCTCTATTGTACAGTACAATAAGCAGCACGACCGCTGCAATGATGATGGCGTAATGGGCAGCTTTGGGCATGGTGTCATCCATCTCTTTTCTTTAGAGTTTCAACTTCTTTCATTATAACGGACTTGCATCGCCAAATCGACCGAAGTGCCGGATGATTCTACTTGTTGCTGCTAGGATGGAATGAAATACATCAGCCTCTAGATGTAGAAAATACTAAGTAGAAGAGATTCCGCTACAAGGGGACGCTTTCTGAGGGGGCCGGCTTCAGCCGCTTCCCTCGCTATCGCTCAGTCCAGGGTCTTCAGCTCGTCCTGATCCCTCCAGAGTCGCCCCTTTTCGCTCCATCTCTAGTTTGAGAGAAGAATTGAAATTTGTCTCTCAGTGAATTAAGCTTCAGCAACTTCAATCTACTTCGTAAATTCAAATTGAACAGATATAAAGCATCTCTGAAATTATCATGTCCAACTAAGCGTCGCCACCAGCGGATGAAGCTAATCAACAGCGACACTTTCTCGCATGCAAAATATAGTGAATTCTATTAGCCGAACCGCGTAAACGGGCGAGCCGGAGCAATAAGACAAGTGGTCTTCTTGGCTTATTGCAAGAGGCCAGCCCAAAGCGGGAGGCGATTGCTTTGTGAAGAAATAATCAACGAACCATTCACCTCGCTCACTCATCCAACTCACTCCACACACTCTCGTCCAGCTAAGCGGCATCCACAAGCGGATGAAACGAATGAACACAGACGCTTCTTCACACAAAAACATCAATGAAATCAATTAGCCGAACCACGCATAAGGGTGAGCCGAAGCAATAAGACAAGTGCTCTTCTTGGCTTATTGCGAGAGGCCAGCCCAAAGCGGGAGGCGGCGATTTAAAGATGAAATGAACAACGATCGACACATCTCGCTATCAAGTCCAACTAAGCGTCACCACCCGCGGATGAAGACAATTAATAGCGACACTTCCTCGCATGCAAAATATAGTGAATTCTATTAGCCGAACCGCGCATAAGGGCGAGCCGAAGCAATAAGACAAGTGCTCTTCTTGGCTTATTGCGAGAGGCCAGCCCAAAGCGGGAGGCGGCTGCTTCGTTATGAAACAATCGACGAACTATCCATTTCACTCACCTGTCCAACTCACTTCTCCACACGCCGATTCATGAATAAATCACAAAGCTGATGACACCCTGTGCTCAAAACAACGCAAAAAAATCCCCTCGCCTGTTTCCAGGCAAGGGGAGGAATCTTACATATTTCTGCGATACTGGCCGCCGACTTCGTAGAGTGCTGTGGTGATTTGGCCAAGGCTTGCGACTTTGACTGTCTCCATCAGTTCTTCGAAAATATTGCCGCCTGTTTTAGCTACTTGCTTCAAGCGTTCCAACGCCTCATCTGATGGATTGCGCTCCTGGAACGAGCGCAAGTTGTTGATTTGCGCTTCTTTTTCCTCTTCCGTCGCACGGGCGATTTCCATCGCATTGATATCATCGTCCGATTGCGGATTCGGGTTCAAGTACGTGTTGACACCGATGATCGGCAATTCGCCGGTGTGCTTCTTCATTTCGTAATGCATGGATTCTTCCTGGATCTTGCCGCGTTGGTATTGCGTTTCCATTGCGCCAAGAACACCGCCCCGGTCATCGATGCGGTCGAATTCCGTCAAGACGGCCTGCTCGACCAATTCCGTCAGTTCTTCGACGACAAACGCGCCTTGCAGCGGGTTTTCGTTTTTCGAAAGACCGTGCTCTTTTGTGATGATCATCTGGATCGCCATCGCACGGCGCACCGATTCTTCTGTCGGCGTTGTGATCGCTTCATCATAAGCGTTCGTGTGGAGTGAGTTGCAGTTATCCTGCAATGCCATGAGCGCTTGCAGAGTTGTACGGATATCGTTGAAGTCGATTTCCTGTGCGTGCAAGCTGCGCCCAGATGTTTGGACATGGTATTTCAGCTTCTGGCTGCGTTCGTTGGCGCCATATTTATCGCGCATAACAACTGCCCAGATGCGCCGGGCTACGCGTCCGATGACCGTATATTCCGGGTCGAGTCCGTTCGAGAAGAAGAACGACAAGTTCGGTGCGAAATCATCGATGTTCATGCCGCGGCTCAAATAATACTCAACGTATGTGAAGCCATTCGACAAAGTGAACGCCAATTGGGAAATCGGGTTCGCGCCTGCTTCTGCTATATGGTAGCCGGAAATCGATACAGAGTAATAATTGCGCACTTTGTGGTCGATAAAGTATTGCTGAATATCTCCCATCATGCGAAGTGCGAATTCCGTCGAGAAGATGCACGTGTTCTGCCCTTGGTCTTCTTTCAAGATATCCGCTTGAACGGTTCCGCGGACCACTTGCAATGTTGCTTCACGGACTTCTGTGAATTCTTCAACGTTCAAGGTGCGGCCGAGCTCTTCTTCGCGCTTTTTCACTTGCTGGTCGATCGCTGTGTTCATGAACATCGCCAGGATAATCGGTGCAGGCCCATTGATGGTCATCGATACGGATGTCGACGGCAAGCACAAATCAAAACCGTCATACAATTTCTTCATGTCTTCAAGCGTACAGATGGAAACCCCCGATTCGCCGACTTTCCCGTAAATATCAGGACGGTGATCTGGGTCTTCTCCATACAATGTTACCGAGTCGAAAGCGGTCGACAAGCGTTTAGCATCGTCACCCTTTGACAAATAATGGAACCTTCTATTCGTGCGTTCTGGAGTTCCTTCACCCGCGAACTGGCGCTTTGGATCTTCACCGGCGCGTTTGAACGGAAATACGCCAGCTGTATAAGGGAATGCACCCGGCACGTTTTCAGCATAGACCCAGCGCAAAATCTCGCCGTAATCTTTGAATTTCGGTAATGCCACTCTCGGAATTTTGATGCCCGACAAGCTTTTAGTCCGCAACAAAGTGCGCAGTTCCTTATCGCGCACTTTGGTGACAAGTTCATCGCCGGCATAATCGGACTGCAAGGACTCCCAGTTGTTGAGAATTCGTTTTGACTCTGCAGTCAATTCATCGCGCACGCCTGCAGCAAGTGATTCCAACGAATCGACCAGTGCATCGTTCGGCGCCTTGTTTTTGACTTCTTCTATGGCGCCTTCTAGCTGGAACAAGCGGCGGGCAAATGATGCTTGCTCCGCGCTTTTCGCGTGGTAGCCGCGCACCGTTTCCGTAATTTCCCGCAAATAATAGCGGCGATCATTTGGAATGATCAAGTTCTCTTTTTGTGTTTTAGCGAACGCCTCATAGCTCGTTTCCCAATCGGTGCCGCATTTTTCGTTGAGCGTGCCGACGAGTGCCGCGAACAAGGCATTGGTCCCTTTATCGTTGAACTGGCTGGCGATGGTGCCGTATACCGGCATATCGTCCAAGTCCTTGTCCCATAACAGGTGGCTGCGCTGGTATTGTTTCTGCACTTGGCGGCGTGCATCTTCTGAGCCTTTGCGCTCATATTTATTGATGACGATAAGGTCTGCATAATCGATCATATCGATTTTCTCGAGCTGTGTCGGGGCACCGAATTCGCTCGTCATGACGTACATCGAAGCATCGGAAATGCCCGCGATTTCAGCATCGCCTTGGCCGATTCCGCTCGTTTCCACGACGATCAAATCGAACCCTGCCGCTCTCACGACATCCAGCACATCGCCGATTGCAGCGGACAATTCAGTTCTCGACCCACGTGTGGCCAGGCTTCTCATAAAGACACGCTTATTGAATATCGCGTTCATGCGGATGCGGTCGCCAAGCAGCGCGCCGCCAGTTTTTTGTTTCGTCGGGTCGATCGACAAAATGGCGATTTTCTTGCCCGGCAATTCCGTCAAGAAGCGGCGGATCAACTCGTCCGTCAACGAGCTTTTCCCGGCTCCGCCTGTTCCGGTGATCCCTAGAACCGGCGTGTTCTTTGATTTTTCACGTACCGCTTTCATCAAATCGGTTGTGTCGAGATTTCTCGTGTGCGCTTCTTCAGCGGTTGTGATGACATTTGCCAGGGCTACTGGATTGTCAGCGGACATCTCATCAAGCGAGACATCTTCTTTCGCTGTCGAAAAATCACATTTCTCAACGATTTCCGCGATCATGCCCTGCAATCCTTTTTTACGCCCGTCTTCCGGAGAGAAGATGCCGGCGATGCCGTAATCTTCCAGCTCGCGGATTTCGCGCGGCAAAATGACCCCTCCGCCGCCGCCGTATATTTGGATATGTCCTGCTCCGCGTTCTTGAAGCAGGTCGTACATGTATTTGAAGTATTCCATATGGCCGCCTTGATAAGACGAAATGGCGATTCCTTGAACATCTTCCTGGATTGCTGCATTGACAACTTCTTCCACCGAGCGGTTGTGCCCGAGATGAATGACTTCTACACCATTTGCCTGTAAAATACGGCGCATAATATTGATCGATGCATCGTGACCGTCAAAAAGAGCGGACGCGGTCACAAACCGGATATGATGATTCGGCTGATACGTCGTGCTTTCTTGAATTGTAGCCATTATAATCAAGCCCCCTGTATCGTGATTTTTTCCCCTGCCATCCCCTGCAGCAGAAACTTCGTTTGCATTTCGATAAATTCCCCAATGGTGTACTCATCCATTGCCCAGCGCCTGAACGCCCACATTTGCCCTTGCACGAACAAATGATGGGAAGCCAGGACAATTTCTTTTTGCGACAGGGACAATTCCCCTGACGCCGCGCATTTCGATAGAAGCCGTTCAAACAAGGACGTCATTTCGAGTTCCTTGTTCAACACATAACGCAGTGCGTCTTTCGGCAGCGATTTGGACTCCTGATACATGACGACGAATTCATCTTGCATATTGTCGATTAATGTATAGTATTGCTCGAGTGCTTTCACCAGCGTCTCAAGCGATCCTTCCTCCAAATCCAGCCGATCAAGCCGAGCATTGACTTCGTCGTAAATCGAGTCGCACACGAGATAGAGTACGTCTTCTTTCGTGCGGATATATTCATATAATGTGCCGATGCTGAACCCGGCTGCTTTTGCAATTTCCCTTGTCGTCGTCCGGTGAAAGCCCTTTTCTTTAAAAAGCGTGACAGCGCCGCTGATCATTTGTTCACGGCGCTTTTCAATCAGGCTTTCGTCTTTTACGGAGGACTGAATTTCACGCTTTTTTGTCATAGGCCGACCCTCCGTTTATTTCGTGACCATACGGGAAATGACCAAACGCTGGACTTCCTGTGTGCCTTCGTAGATTTGCGTGATTTTCGCATCGCGCATGAAGCGCTCAACTGGATAATCTTTCGTATAGCCGTAGCCGCCGAAGACTTGAACCGCTTCAGTCGTCACTTTCATCGCTGTATCGCCAGCCATCAATTTCGCCATGGCGGATTCTTTGCTATAGGATAATTTGTTCGACTCGAGCCAAGCCGCTTGATACGTCAATAGACGAGACGCTTCGATGCCTGTCGCCATATCGGCCAATTTAAATGAAATACCTTGGTTCGCTGCAATCGGCTTGCCGAATTGTTCACGCTCTTTCGCGTAGTCAATCGCTGCGTCCATCGCGCCTTGAGCGATTCCGACAGCTTGTGCTGCGATGCCGTTGCGTCCGCCATCAAGCGTCTGCATGGCAATTTTAAAGCCTTGGCCAAGTTCGCCGAGAACGTTTTCTTTCGGTACGCGGCAGTTGTCGAAGATGATTTCTGTCGTTGGGCTTGAGCGGATCCCTAGTTTCTTCTCTTTCTTGCCGACCGAAAAGCCTTCGAAATCTTTCTCGACGATGAAGGCTGTTGTGCCTTTATGTTTCGATTCTGGGTCTGTCACCGCGAAGACGACATAGATATCAGCGATGCCGCCATTTGTGATGAAGATTTTTGAACCGTTCAAGATATAATGGTCGCCGTCTTCTTTGGCGCTGGTTTTCATGCTTCCTGCATCCGATCCTGCAGATGGTTCCGTCAGACCATAAGCGCCGACTTTTGTGCCTTCTGCCATCGGGCGCAAGTATTTCTGTTTCTGTTCTTCTGTTCCGAATGTATAGACCGGCCATCCGGCTAGTGACGTGTGGGCGGACAAGATAACGCCGACAGAACCATCCACACGGGACAGTTCTTCAACCGCGATGCAATACGCCAAGTAATCCGAACCGATGCCGCCGTACTCTTCCGGCCATGGAATGCCTGTCAGGCCAAGTTCCGCCATTTGATGGAAAATTTTCATATCAAAGCTTTCGTCTTCGTCGCGCTGTTCTGCTGTCGGCGCCACTTCGTTTTTCGCGAAGTCGCGGACCATTTTGCGGATCATTTTATGTTCTTCAGAAAGTTGAAAGTTCATTGTGTTGTTTCCCCCAATTATTTTAATAGTTGCTTGCTGATGACGATGCGCTGAATTTCACTTGTGCCTTCGTAAATTTCTGTGACTTTAGCGTCGCGGAACAAGCGCTCGACCGGGTAATCTTTCGTATAGCCATAGCCGCCGTAAACTTGGATGGCTTCGGTCGTGATATCCATCGCCGCTTTTGAAGCGAATAGCTTCGCCATTGACGATTCCTTATTGCACTCGATTCCTTTTGCATACATATCCGCTGCGTTGTAAACCAAAAGTTTGGCCGCTTCGACTTGAGTCGCCATATCGGCAAGTTTGAATCCGATGCCTTGTTGCTGGGCTATCGGCTTGCCGAATTGTTCGCGCTCTTTTGCATAAGCTACTGCGTAATCATATGCAGCTTCTGCGATGCCCAAAGCTTGTGCGGCAATGCCGATGCGGCCGGCGTTCAAGTTCGCCATCGCGATCGAAAATCCTTTGCCTTCTTCGCCAAGCAAGTTTTCAACTGGCACTTCCATATTCTCGAACGTCAACTGCACGGTCCGCGAACCGTGAAGCCCCATTTTTCTTTCGTCTTTCCCGACAACAAAACCTGGGAAATCTTTTTCCACGATAAAGGCAGAAATTCCACGAGGGCCAGCTTCCGGGTTGGTCGAGGCGAATACGATGTACGAATCAGCTTCGCCGCCATTGGTGATGTAAACTTTAGAGCCGTTTAGGATGTACTGTCCGTCTTTTTTAACAGCACGCGTTTTCAGCGCTGCTGCATCGGACCCGGCCGATGGCTCCGTCAAACAGAAGGCTCCCAAATACTCACCAGTCGCCAATTTGGGCACGTATTTTGCGATCTGTTCTTCCGTCCCGAAGTTGATGATCGGATTGGTGCCGACCGATGTATGAACCGATAGAATGACGCCGATGACGCCGCTTGCTTTAGACAGTTCGTGGATGGCCGTGATATAAGAAGTGAAATCCATTTCCGAGCCACCGTATTTTTCAGGCGCGGTGATGCCCATGAGTCCGAGCCCACCCATTTTCTTGATGATGTCCGTCGGGAATTCGCCTTCTTCCATGCGTTCGATAAAAGGCATGATTTCTTCTTTTGCAAAATCGCGCACCATATTGCGCATCATTAATTGTTCATCTGTAAAGTGCAGGTCCATTAAGGCTCCTCCTAAATCTTAGTTGTATTCGTAGAAACCGCGTCCGGTCTTCTTGCCGAGCCAGCCGGCTTTTACGTATTGGCGCAGGAGCGGGCTTGGACGGTATTTGCTGTCGCCGAAACCGTCGTGCAGAACTTCCATAATGTAAAGGCAGGTATCCAAGCCGATAAAATCAGCCAATTGAAGCGGCCCCATCGGATGGTTCATGCCGAGCTTCATCACTTCATCAATCGCTTCTTTCGTTGCGACGCCTTCTTGCAGCGTAAAGATCGCTTCATTGATCATCGGCATCAAAATGCGGTTCGAAACGAATCCAGGGAAGTCGTTTACTTCAACCGGTGTTTTCGATAATTTCACTGTCATGTCTTCGACTGCCTGATACACTTCATCCGTTGTCGCAAGGCCGCGGATAATTTCGACCAGCTTCATGACCGGTACCGGGTTCATGAAATGCATGCCGATGACTTGTTCCGGGCGCTTCGTCGCTGCAGCGATTTCGGTGATCGGAAGTGAAGATGTATTCGATGCGAGAATGGCATGCTTCGGCGCCACTTCATCCAAAGTCTTGAAGATCGTCGATTTGATTTCCATGTTCTCGACAGCGGCTTCGATGACGATGTCGACATCATGCGCGTCTTTTAAATCCAACGAAGATTGGATGCGGCCGAGCACTTGCGATTTCTCGTCTTCTGTCATGCGCCCTTTTTCGACATTGCGCGACAAATTTTTCGTGATGTTCGCGATGCCGCGTTCATATGCCTCTTGTTTCATATCGTTTAGTTTCACGTTAAATCCAGCTTGCGCGCAAACTTGCGCGATACCGGAGCCCATTTGGCCGGCTCCGATGACCATGACGTTTTGGATAGACATGTTTAGTTTTCCTCCTTCGGTACTTCGATCATCACTGCATCGCCTTGCCCGCCGCCAGAGCAGATCGCGGCGATTCCGATGCCGCCTCCGCGGCGTTTCAATTCATAAGCAAGCGTCAAGATAATGCGTGCGCCACTTGCCCCGATCGGATGGCCAAGTGCAACAGATCCACCGTTGACATTAACTTTCTCTTCATCAATGCCTGCAATTTTCGAGCTTGCAAGCGCTACTGCAGCAAAAGCTTCGTTAATTTCGAAAAGATCGATCTCTTCTAATGTTTTGCCGGTTTTTTTGAGTAATTCGTTGATGACGAGCCCTGGTGTTTCCGGGAAGCGATGCGGTTCGACCGCGACTTCTGTATGTCCTACGACATGAGCCAATACGGTTTTGCCGTCTTTTTTGGCGCGTTCTTCACTCATCAATACAAGTGCAGCCGCTCCGTCATTGATTCCTGGTGCATTACCAGCCGTAATGGTGCCGTCTTTTCCGAATGCTGGGCGCAGTTTCGCCAAAACTTCAGCTGTCGTGCCTTCACGCGGCGCTTCATCCTGGTCAACGGTAAGCGGGTCGCCTTTACGTTGTGGCACTTCCATCGCTGTAATTTCTTCCGCAAAATGATCACGTGCTTTGATAGCACGTTCGTGGGAACGAGCTGACCACTCGTCTTGTCTTTCACGTGTCAGTTCGAAGGTTTCTGCCGTCGAGTTGCCGTATGTGCCCATATGAACTTTGTCCGGGTGGAATGAACATGACAAGCCGTCATGGACCATGCCATCCACGACTTGTGAATCGCCCATGCGAAGGCCAAAGCGTGCTTTTGGTAAATAATAAGGCGCGTTCGACATCGATTCCATGCCGCCTGCGACGATCAATTCTTCGTCTCCCAAGCGGATGATCTGATCGGCCATCGTTACTGACCGCAAACCGGAGGCACATACTTTATTGATCGTTTCGGATTTGACATGATATGGAATGCCTGCTTTTTTAGCTGCCTGGCGGGAAGGAATTTGCCCTTGCCCTGCCTGCAGGACATTGCCCATGATAACTTCTTGTACATCTTCAGGATTTACTTGCGCCCGCTGGAGCGCTTCTTTGATCGCCGCTGCTCCCAGGTCGCTTGCCGTGAATGAACTGAGTGCACCGCCGAATTTTCCGAATGCTGTGCGTGCCCCATCAATGATGACCGTTTTTGCCATTTACAATTCCTCCTTATATTTTGGAAACGTTTTCATAAAAGCTAAAATTTTTTCAGCCCTAACGGCTGGTTTTGCTTTTCTTGGTGTCTAGCAAATTTCAGCCAGGTTCTCGGGTCCTAAACCGATCTGGCTGTGTGGCAAAAAGCGCCACTTCGCCATTCCGTCTTATGCCTGTCGAACCTAAACGGCTGATTTTGCTTTTCTTGGTTGACTGAACGCTCGCTCGACTTGATTACATAAGAAAAGGGAGTATAGCACTCCCTCACTTTTTTCTCTATGCTGTTATTCTACTCAATTTTCTGTTAGTTGGCAAATCTATTTATTGAACGACTTCCTCAACTGGCGGTGCGTCTTTTCCGAGAACTGCCATCTCGAGAAGCTCAGCGACATCGTATGTGCCGACTTGCTCTTCGACTTCTTTCGCTTTCGTTCCATCTGAAAGCATCGTCAAGCAATAAGGGCAGCCGGATGAAATCATCGTCGGGCTTACTTCAAGCGCCTGCTCGGTGCGAGCCACGTTGACGCGGTGTCCGGCGTCTTCTTCCATCCACATGAGTCCGCCACCGGCTCCACAGCACATGCCGTCTTGGCGATTGCGAACCATTTCGACAAGTTCAACGCCTTCGATCGCTTTCAGGATTTCACGCGGTGCATCGTATACATCGTTATAACGGCCGAGGTAGCAGGAATCATGGAAAGTGATTTTCTCGTTCACTGCATGCTGCGGTTTCAATTTCCCTTGCTGGACAAGGTCAAAGAGCATTTCCGTATGATGATAGACTTCTGCTTCAAAGCCAAAGTCCGGGTATTCATTTTTGAAGATATTGTAGGCATGCGGATCAATTGTAACGATTTTCGTCACGCCCGCTTTTTCGAATTCTTTAATATTGGCAGTCGCGAGCTCCTGGAACAGGAATTCGTTCCCGAGGCGACGCGGCGTATCGCCGGAGTTCTTTTCTTTATTGCCGAGAATTGCGAATTTGACGCCCGCTTCGTTCATCAAACGTGCAAAGGAAAGCGCGATTTTCTGTGAGCGGCTGTCGAATGACCCCATCGAACCGACCCAGAACAAATACTCAAACTCTTCTCCGGCTTTGCTGACTTCTTTGACCGTTGGGATCGAGATATCTGGGCGAGCATCTCTCCAGTTCTCTTTTTCTTTGCGGTTCAAGCCCCATGGATTGCCTTGCTTTTCGATGTTGGTCATCGCGCGCTGGGCATCTTTATCCATTTTCCCTTCAGTCATAACCAGGTAACGGCGGAGGTCGATGATTTTGTCGACGTGTTCGTTCATGACCGGGCATTGGTCTTCACAGTTGCGGCAAGTTGTACAAGCCCAAATTTCTTCTTCTGTGATAACGTCGCCGATCAAGCTCGGGCTGTAAAGTTCATCGATTGAGATGCCTTCAGCGCCGGCAGCCATCGCCAATTGGTTTCCTTGCGTATTGCTGAATGCCATAGCTGGCACCCATGGTTTTTTCTGAGTCATGACAGCACCCGTGTTCGTCAGGTTGTCACGTAGTTTCGTGATCAGGTCCATCGGCGATAGCATTTTGCCGGTTCCGGTGGCTGGGCACATATTCGTGCAGCGTCCGCATTCTACACAAGCGTAGAAATCGATCATTTGGGCTTGCGTGAAATCCGTGATTTTGCCGACTCCGAATGTCGGCATCGCGTCTGGATCTTCTTCGTTTTCCTCTTCCATATCCTCAAAATTGATCGGCTTCAAGCGGCCGACATGATCCAAACGGTGGAACCATGTGTTGACCGGCCCGAAAATCAAGTGAGCGTGCTTTGATTGCGGGACATAAACCAAGAATGTTAATAGGAACAATAGATGCGCCCACCACATAATGTAGAAGATAGTTACTGCAGCTGCTTCAGGAAGCCAAGCGAAGGCCGCTCCGATGACGCTTGCGACAGGTTCTGTCCGAGCCCCTTCATGACCGTGCCAGATCATGTTCATGCCGTTCCCGACAAGAACTGTCACCATCAAGCCACCGATAAAAATCAAGACAAGCCCGGATTTCCAGCCGCGCTTCAAGCGGACCAATTTTTCAATATAGCGTCTGTAGAACGCCCAGACGACAGCTACCAGAATCGTCAACGTGACGAATTCCTGGAACAATGTGAATGCCGGATACAATGGGCCAAGCGGCAAATGCGAATCAGGCGATAAGCCTTTGATGATGAAATCGATGGCACTCGCTTGCACGAGCAGGAAGCCATAGAAGAACATCACATGTATCGCGCCGCTCTTTTTATCTTTCAATAATTTCTTTTGGCCAAATACGTTGACCATTACTTTGCGAACCCGTTCATTGAAATTTTCTTCAAATTCTACTTTTTTGCCGAGCTTGATGTAATCATAGCGTGACTTCAGCAAGTAGATGAACAAGTATATGGCGTAAGCGGTTACAAGTATAAATAAAACCCAGTTAGCGATGAGCAAAAACTCCATCGTGTAGTCCCCCCTTGTTGAATGTGTAAATCCCCGATTCTACTCCAAAGTTTACGTGAACTGCGGCAGAATGTCGATACTATGTTCTAGTTTAAAAGTGAATGAGCATTCAGTCAATAGAAATCTATAGCCTTTCCGAAATATAATTTCCAATAACTGATATTCCACGCGCCCCTGCTGCTTTCCTGCACACCGAAACAATTGAGACCGCTATCTTTCGCCTGCTTTTTCCGAGAAATGCTTCTTTACACCATTCGCCAATTTCTTTTCTCCACAAAAAAACCGCCGGATAGGCGGTTCATTCAATCAATTCGCGAAAATATTTTCCGAATAGGCGCTTTGCTTCCTCTACTTTGTATTTGTTGACACCAATCAACAAACAAGTTGCAGGGCCGCCTGAATCTTCTTTGGAAATTCCTTGGGCAAGTGGCATTGGCAGGCCGAACAGTTTTGCTGCTTCCCGCTCGATCCCTCCTGATCCAATCGGCCAGATACGCTCGATTTGATCATGGTCGAGTGCGTTTTTGACGATTCGCAAATCGGCAATCCGTTCGGGATGAGTTATGACCGCTTCCCCGACAAGCGGTTCTCCGTAGATGAACCATTCGAGCTCATGCGGATCAGTGAGCTCGTGAAGCTTTCGCCCGATAATGGTTACCGCTAGCGCCGATTGCAGCGTCTCGATATTGCTTTCCGTGCTTCCTGACACCGGCGGCACCGGCATATCGAGCTCAGAAAATAATTGCGTGATCCCCGAGACATAACGCGGCCATTGAAGCTCTCCGCTGAAATTATGGAGCAAGATGGCAATCGCTTCCCCTCCAGCCGCCCATTGTTCAACCAATGCGACACGCGCGGCAAACTTCGCGGCGATTTCATCCGGAACGTGCACAATGTCGTGCGGCTTCTCCCCGATTGCCGCAGAATTATCCGTCGTGATGACCAACCCATCCACCATCAATGCGTTGCGCATCAAGCTAATCTCCTGGCAGCTTGAGTGATGAACGGGGCGACAAGTGCAGCGGCTGCGGCATTAATCGATGCGGCCAGCAGTAATCCCGGGACTGATGCATAGAAAAAGGCAGGAGATAATAGGAAATAAAACGGCACGGCCGCCAATACGCCGTTCCCGATAATGAATGCTCCCCATTTCCACCAGTTCTTGCCATTGCTATGCAGTTTCGCAAACAGCCAGACGACCGCAAACATTTCAAGCGCGATCAATAAATGAAACGGGCCGAGCGGCATCCCGCCAAACAAAGCCGATAACAGATGGCCCGCTGCGGCGACAAAACCGGCAAGTGGTGCCACGAGAAACAGCGCGGCAATAAGCGCCGGCATGGCATCAAGTGCAATTGACGCGATGCCGAGCGGAATTTTCACCATGCCGCCGATTGCGGACAAGCTGATAAAAATAGCGGCCAGGGCAATGTGCTGCGTCTTCATTGTTATTCCTCCCGCTTTTTCGAACGCCCGCCGTTCTTGAAGACTTTGGCGCTGCGCACATATTCATTGTCCGCTACATCCATTCGCGAATTGGCAACGCGTGCTGCCGCAAAAAGATAATCGGACAAACGGTTCAAATAACGCTGGATGACCGCTGGGAATTCTTCGCCGGTTTTTGCCAGGCTTACGGTCTGGCGCTCTGCGCGGCGTGTAATCGTACGTGCGATATGCAAAGTTGCTGCAGCCGGTGTGCCTCCTGGAAGAATGAAACGCTCAAGAAGCGGCGGTTCGTCCATCAATACATCGATGCGCTGTTCCAGCTGTTCAACCGATTCCTCATTCGTCTTGTATTGGGGCGTGTTGCGGACATCAGCCAAGTCGCCGCCGCAATCGAACAGCTCATTTTGGATCGTCTGCAAATCTTCCAATAAATCGGCGAACACATCGCGGTCGAGTTCTGTCATCGCTTTTCCGATAAAGGAATTCACCTCATCGATTGTCCCGTATGCTTCCACGCGCGGATCGTCTTTGTCCGTCCGCCCCCCAATTAATCCTGTCTGCCCTTTATCCCCGGTTTTCGTGTAGATATTCATCTCGACCATCTCCTTTGATTGTTTGTGGAATACCGTACCAAATGCGTGTGATGTGCTGCGCTTTGCCAAATAAATACTGATAGCTGCGGCCTGTGACATCGCGCCATTCACGCTCAAGCGGATCAATCGGCACGATGCCGCGGCTGATGTCGGTCAAAATCCAGATGCGTTCGCCGGCGCTTTCCGCAAGTTCACGGATCGCCGCTAATATGTCCTGTTCCGGGCATTGTTGTTCCAGCTGTTTGCGGATCCATTGCTCCAATCCGGCGATCACCGCCTGCTCACCCGGCTTCGGAAGTTCACCTTCGAGCCAAATGCTTACATCCAGTTTCATCTGTTCTTTTACATACTTGCGTTTGCCGTTAAAGGCTCCGCCGAATACGATACGCATGGATGCCCCTCCTTATACGCCGATTTGCTCGCCCATGTGATGGTATAACAAAACCCATGTGCTGCTTGCTGGGAAAAGAAGTGCTGTGTGTTTGCTTTGGATAAAATGTAACGAATCGGGCCCCCGTGAGTGACAACCGTAAAGTCTCCTGTTTCGGAAAAAGCTTCTATTGCCCGGTCGACCCGTTCCGCCAGTTGCGGTAAACTCTCCCCGTTCGGCGGCTGTACTGACTCAGGATCATCAATCCAATTGCGGTAGCGTTCATTACTTCGCAAGTCATCATACGTCATATTTTCCCAATCACCGAAATTCAGTTCCCTCAAATTGAAATCGGCCTTATAACAGGCATTTGGAAACAGAATATGCGCTGTCTGCCTGCAGCGCAGCAAATCGCTTCCCCATATGCATCTAATGCCATAATCCGGCTTTATTTCGAACGGCAAAATCGGTTCATCAGTCCAGCCGATATATGCTTTCCGCAGATTCCCAGCGGTCGGCGCGTGACGGATCAAACGAAGAACAAAAGCATTCCCCATAACAACAGCTCCATTCCTTCTACGTATGCCCCAAGCAAATCGCCCGTGACACCGCCGAAATTCTTGTCGCTCCATTTTTTATAAACCAATGTCGCAATGGTCGCAACAGCCGAAAAGCCGAGCGCCACTGCCCAACCACAAAATATGAATAAGGCGGCGAGCACAATCAGCGACCAGGCGAACATTGCTGACAAGATTGTTCTGCGGTCCATCAAGCGCTGGAAATAAGCCGCAAGTCCATCTGTTTTCGCTGGCTTTGCAGTAGCTGACAATATGGACAGCCCAATTCGGCTGATGACCGGCACCACGGAAAGGGCAAACAGTGAAATGGTTGAAATCAGTTCAGCAAGCAGAATGATCTTGCCGACGATTGCAAAAATCAGCACCATCGCCCCGAATGCGCCAATTCGCGGGTCTCCCAAGATTTCAAGGCGCTTCGTCTTATTCTGGTATGAAAAATAAGCATCGCCTGTGTCCGCCAGCCCGTCCAAATGCAAGCCCCCGGTTATCGCCCACAATAACGAAGCCAGCAAAAACGCAATCATTAAAGGGCCGATATCGGTGGTTTCCTGCATTAGCCAGATCACGGCTGAAGCCATTGCCCCTGCCACTAATCCGACCACAGGCAACAAGCTGTACATTGCCGTTACTTGCGGCTTTTTTATTGAAATCTCTTTATGTACCGGAATGGATGAGAAGAATTGAAACGCGAGCAGCAAGCCCCCAAGCGTTCGATTCGCCATCCGCATCACCTTCACTTTCTTCGAATTGCAAGGCCGTTCTCCATTTCGATTGCATAGTCTGCACGGCTTGCGAGCCATTGGTGAATCTTTCCGAGCCACTGCTGATAACTCTGGTCGACAAGCGGTTCATCCAGTAATTCATTGGAAACGATGGCAAAATAAGCGGCTTTTGCACGGATCGAATCGATGGTGTGTTTTAGCTCATGCCATTTCTGCTCCATGCATCCGGGCGTATCAGCACATGAACTGCCTTGCTCAAACCCTTCATAAAGTTCATTTGCCAGCCAGGTGGTGACGCAATCCCATAGTACTGCGTCATTTTGCTGAATAAGCGGCAATACTCCAGATAATTGCTGAGGCTGTTCAATTGTCCACCATCCGTCTTGTGCACGATCCTTGCGGTGGCGTGTGATGCGTTCAGCCATTTCGGGGTCACGTGCGATGCCGCTGGCAATATATACATTGCGTTCACCTTTCGCCTGCCGGACAAGCGTTTCAGCATACGCGCTTTTGCCGCTGCGCACACCTCCAGATATGAATATTAATTGTCCTGGAACCATTGGTGCATCTCCTTTCTCAACCGTTCCATTGCTGAGCCGCTTTTCATGCCGATGCGAAACCATTCGCCGTCCATTCCTTTAAATGAATAGGTATGGCGCAAGACCATCCCCGCTTCTAGCATTGCGTGGAAGAACTGTTCTGAACGCTTAGGGTCCGGCAGTTGAAAACATAGAAAGTTTGCGGCTGAAGGCACAAACGGGCAGCCCGTCATCTCAAGATAAGCTTCCATTTTTGCGCGTTCACTTGCCGCTGCAGCAATTACCTGCGCCCGATAAGACTCTTCAGAAAAACAGCGTGCCCCCGCCGCGGCCGCTAAACCGTTGACATTCCAATGGGCCGCAGCGCCTGTCAATTCACGGATGACACTGGACTTGGCAATGACGTAGCCAAGCCGAAGACCCGCAAGCGCATACATTTTGGTCATCGACCGGACGATGATGACATGAGGATAACGCTCTAGCAGCGGAATGAACGAAGCGTGTTCACCGATAAAATCAATAAACGCTTCATCGATGACCAGCTCACACTTTCCTGTGCAAAACGCGGCGATTTCTTCGAGTTCTGCCAAGTCCAGTAAGCGCCCGGTCGGATTATGCGGATTGCATAAATACAATGCAGCGCAATTGGCCACCTGTTCTTTTACGTCTTTCAGCAGCAATTTCCAATTATCTCTTACTTTCAAATTAATTTCCAATATATGGACATTTTCGGATTCCAAGGTGCTTCGGTATTCAGAAAACGCCGGTTCTATCAGCATTACCTTTTTGCCGCTGTAACGCTTGGCAAGCCAGGTAAAGACTTCCGCAGCACCATTTCCAGCAGCAAGCTGCTCTTTTTCGACGCCGTGGTATTTTGCTGCCGCCGAACGGAACGGCTCTGCTTGCGGATCTGGGTACGAACTGAGCAAATCGAAAAAATCTCCCCATCGCTCTTTTAAAAAAACGGGCGGCCCGAATGGATGAACATTTTCACTGAAATCGATCACTTCCGAAGGTTGATTATGCCCCGTTTGTTCATAGAGGCGGTGCGGGTTGGCGCCGTGTTCAGGTAATTTCAAGCAGGATTCCCCCTATCGCAATCAGCACGAAAAAACTGATCGCGGCAATATTCATTTGATTCACCGCGCTTCTAATATGGGGTGCTTCGAGTTTGAACAATGGTTCGCCCATTTTAGCGCGGATCGACCGGACGCCTCCATAGAAGTTCACGCCGCCAAGTTCGATGCCGAGCTGCACGGCCGTTGCCGCTTCCAACCAGCCGCTGTTCGGGCTCGGATGTTTCCTGGCATCGCGCAGCCAGATCGACAGACGTTGTTTCAACGGCATGCCGCTTTCGTTTCGGGTCAATAATATAATCAATAAGCCGGTCACGCGGCTCGGCACATAATTCAATACATCGTCGAATCTGGCAGAGGCGAAACCGAAATCACGGAATTCTTCATTTTTATAGCCGACCATTGAATCGCATGTATTGACCGCTTTGTAGACCCATAACCCAGGCGCACCGAACAATAGCGCCCAAAACATCGGAGCGGTAATGCCATCGCTTGTATTTTCGGAAACCGTTTCGACGACACCGCGGGTAATGTCGCTTTCTCCCAAAGCTTCCGTATCGCGCCCGACAATCCATGACAGCTTGTTGCGGGCAAGCGCAAAATCGCCTTGAACGAGCGGCGCATAAACTTCTTCTGCAGCCTGCTTCAAGCTTTTCTGCGATAAGCCGGAAGCGATCAACAGCGCTTCGACTAAAATGCCGATCGCCGGATTGAACGAATAGGCAACAGCCACGACAGCAATCGTAACTGAAGCGACAATCGCCACTACAATAAAAAGCATGACAAAGCCGTTGCGAAAAGCATATCGTGGTATATTCAGCCGTTTTTTCAACCCGTTGATCAAGGTGCCGATCCAGCGAACAGGATGCGGCCATGTCGGCGGATCTCCGATTATTCGGTCGAGCAATAGGCCGATGCCGATGGCCAACACATGGTGGATCATGCTTTTTTCGCCTCGCGGTACAGGTGGATCGCTTCCACAGTACATTCGAAGACACCCGTGCCAATGAGCTTCCCGACTTCGGTGATCGGCCCTGCATATGGCAGTGTTTGCCCTTGCTGCGTTGCGGCGACCAGACAGCTATCGGTCGAGGTGCCCGTCGCGATTGTCCCGGTCAAGGGATCGGTGACTTCTTCATGCTGCAAGGCTTTCGTTTTGGCTTCAGTCGCCGTGATCATCGCTTGTATAAAAGCTTCATCCGACAAAATGCCGTTGACCATAATCCACGTGTTGATGGTGCCGACACGCTGTTCACGCGCCACTGCCTGTGATACATCGACGCCGTTGCCGACACCCGCTGTCACCGCCACAACAATGCTTCCGAAATCGCTTGCGTATTCACGGACGATGGCGTGCTCTGTGCGGACAGCGGTCATCATCGCCACAGTATCCGTCGCCTTCAACCCGCTGTCTTCGATATAATCAACCATTTCCTCGAAACTATTGTCAATATTATAGCTGGCATCGACGCGTCGATTGAGGAAATTGCGGAACCAGCCCGAACCTGCATTGACGACGGCTGACGAAACGGTTTTCAGCGGAAGCTGGCTTTGGTAGGCGACAAATTCCGGGGTCACCAGAAAATCTGCGGCTCTCACTTGCTGCCCTGCCGGTTTTCTCCGTACACCAGGCAATAAGGTAATCTGCGGCTTCGGGAGCTCCGGATGAGGGTGATTGCTGACACGCGTCTGATAGACAGACTCTACATCATGCGTCCTGACGACTTCATGCGGCTCCCCTTTTCGGACGATGCTTCCTTCGTCCATCAACAAAAGTTCATCGCAATACATCGATGCCAAATTGATGTCATGGAAAATGGAAATGATCGTCAATTCTTTTTCAATTGCCTGTTTTTTGATGGTATCCAGCAATTCTTTCTGGTGATTGATATCGAGATGATTCGTCGGCTCGTCAAGCAACAGGACCGCTGCATTTTGCGCCAGGGCCTGTGCCACAAAGACACGCTGCTGTTCGCCTCCGGACATCTCCTCAAGCAATGTCGATTCATAGTGGCTGATGTCCATGAGCTTCATCGCTTCCTGGACTGCCGCTTCATCTTCTTCGGACCAAGACGAAAACCAGCCGCTTTGGTGCGGATACCTGCCGAGAGAAACCGTTTCACGGACGGTGTGCGAAAAAGCATGCGCGTGCAGCTGCGGCAAGACTGCCATCTTGCGGGCCAATTCTTTGGCCGGGAAATCGCCGACCGGCCTGCCATCGATCCGGACAACGCCTGCTGTCGGTTCCAATACACCGCTGATCAATTTCATCAACGTGGATTTGCCGCTGCCATTTGGCCCCAGTATACCGAGCATGCGGCCTTTTCCAACACCGAATGAGATGCGGTCGACGATTTTTTTGTCGCCGTAGCCGCCTGATAGATTTTCAATTTGCAACATTTAAAGCCCTCCTCTGCGCTGGCGGAAAAAGATGAATGCAAAAACCGGCGCCCCAATAAACGCGGTGATAACACCAATCGGCAATTCGGTCGGTGAAATAATCGTCCGCGCCACCAAGTCGCAAACAATCAGAAGCGCAGCCCCATTAATGAACGATAACGGCAAGACATGGCGGTGATCAGAGCCCCATACGAGGCGCGTCATATGCGGGACGACCAAGCCGACAAAGCCGATCGTCCCGGATACGGCAACTGCCGAGCCGGTCAGGACTGATCCGCCAATTAAAATCGCCATCTTGCTCTTTTTGACGTCTACGCCAAGATGCTGGGCACGTTCTTCCCCAAAAAGCATCGCGTTTAATTCCCGGCGGTAAAGCCATAAGACGAAGGAACCAACGAGCACAAACGGCAGCGCCATCTGGACATAAGCCCAGCCGCGCATCGACACGCTGCCAAGCAGCCAGCCGATGATTTGCCGCAGTTCTTCACCGGTCAAAGCGATCATCAAAGACATGATCGACCCTAAGAACGAACTGAAAATGATGCCCGTTAGAATGACGGTTTCCATCTTCATGGACCGGTCGACAAGCCGCGCAAAGCCCATAACGGCGAGCATCGTGATCAAGGCGCCGATCATGCTGATGACTGGCAAGGTAAACAAGCCAAGAAACGGAATCGAGATGCCGAAAAAAAGTGTCATCACAGCACCAACAGCGGCACCGGACGACACTCCCAGAGTATATGGATCAGCGAGCGGATTTTTCAGCAAGCCTTGAAAAGCTGCGCCTGCAATAGCAAGTGCCGCGCCGACCAGGCCCGCTAGAACCACACGCGGCATACGGATATTCCATAAAATATTCGCCGCTGCTTCGTCCGAAGAAGGATTCCAGATAACCGACGGTGAAATTGGCACCGTCCCGACCGTCACTCCGAGCACTACTGCCCCGCCCAACAAAATCAGGGAGACCACATAGGCGAGTGCAGATTTACTCACTGAAGGTCTCCGGATAGATCACTTCTGCCAAAGTCATCAAACCTTCTGTCAAACGCGGGCCAGGACGTGTGACGGTGTCTGGATTCAATTCATAAATGGCATCTTCCTGAACGGCTGTTACATCCGCATAACCGCTGCGCTCTTTGATCAGTTCGGCAGCATTTTCGATATAACCACCTTCTGTAGTGATGATGATTTCAGGATTTGCTGCAACAACTGCTTCAGGGTCCATGCTGATCCAACCTTCCTGGTCTCCTGCAACATTTTCCGCTTGGATTAACGTAAGCATTTCATGGATAAATGTACCCGTTCCAGCTGTATAAAGCTCCGGCTCACTGCCAATCTCTACAAATACTGATTTCGTTTCATCGACGCCTGTTGCCAGTTCTTCAACTGCTGCAACTTGCGTCTCCATTTCCTCGATTAACCCGTCTGCCGCTTCTACTGCACCTGATACTTGGCCGATGACGGAAATCGTGTCATACACTTCTTCAAACGTTTCCGCATTTTCCACCACAAAGACATTCACTCCGGCATCACGCAGCTGCTGATACCCCTCAGTTCCCATGCCGAGCCCTGATTCATGGGCCAGAACGACATCCGGCTGCAGGCTGATGATTTTCTCTACATTGAATTCCTGGCCACCGATTTTCTCAAGATCTGCTACTTCTTCCGGATAATTATCGAAATCCGAAACGCCGACCATTTTTTCGCCAAGCCCGAGTTCATAAGCGATTTCCGTATTGGAAGGAATCATGGAAACGAATGATTCCGGTTCTTCTTCGATGACCACTTCATCGCCCATTGCGTCGACTAATGTGACCGGAAATTCCGCTTCCGCTACTTCCGATGGCGGTTCAGCCGGTGTTTCTATATCTTGATCTTCGACAGGTGCCGCCCCGTCGCCGCATCCAGCCAGTACAATTGCGGCCATTCCTGCAGCCGTTCCGAATTTCCATATATTTTTCATCTCTATTCCTCCTGGTGTTTTTTATTTTTCCTATCAAGCGCTCGCTCGGGGACTCACAGGATGTGAGTCAGCTAAGCGTTGCGACAGGACGTCGCGCACTTAGCTTAGCTTCCATTCAGGCGCTTGCACATTTCTTCTTGTCCAGTTGCAGTGGCCTGCCACTCGGGTCGTAAGCCGACTGCCCTGTGCGGCTGAAAAGCGCCGCTTCGGGCATCCGTCTTACGCCTGTCGAGGCATAACAGCCGCTTCCACTTTTTTTCTTGTCTAGCTGCAGTGCCCAACTCCTCGGGTCATAAGCCACTCTGGCTGTGCGGCAAAAAGCGCCGCTTCGCCAGATCGTCTTATGCCTGTCGGGGGCCCACAGGATGTGGGTCAGCTGAGCGTTGCGACAGGATGTCGCGCATTTAGCTTAGCTTCCGCTTTTGGGCACTTTCGCTTTTCGATAAAAAAAGTCCCCTGCATAAAGGCTGCAGGGGACTTACAGGACGGGTTCGCAAAAAACAAGCGCGTCCGGCCTGTCCTCGCAAGCTTTCGGTTCGGTGTTCATGAAGGCAGGTCTCCTGGCTTGTGATCATCGCTGGCTGCGCCTTCCCAGGAATTTCCCAGTGGCTTGTTGCAGTTCGCTCTCACATACAGTGGCGGGACCGCGCCGGAATCGCACCGGCTTCCCTTTTAACTCATGTTCTTAGACATAAGCACCTTCATGATTGCTATTCAGTTGATTTGATGACTCCATTATACACCGAAAGCTCTAGTTGTCTTCTACATTTTTTCAGGAGCTTGGACGCCGACTGTCTTCAAGGCGTTTGCAAGTGTCGTCTTAACCCCTTCGATCAGGGCAAGGCGCGAACGCGTCAATTCTTCATTGCTGGCATCCAATACTTTATTGGCGTTATAGAAGCTGTGGAAGTTCGACGCCAGTTCATGGATATAAGTCGTGACGCGGTGAGGCGCACGGAGTTTCGCAGCATCTGCAACAACTTGTGGGAAATCGCCGATTTTCTTTAATACTTCGATTTCCTTTTCGTCCGTCAACAGCTCCAGGTGCTCAGTCGAAGCGGTGAAGTTCTGCTCCGCTGCCTGGCGCAAGATCGAGCAGATGCGCGCATGTGCGTACTGGGAATAATAAACCGGGTTTTCGTTGGACTGGGAAACGGCCAAATCCAAGTCGAAATCCATATGCGAATCGCCGGAGCGCATCGCAAAGAAATAACGGACAGCGTCTAGGCCGACCAATTCGACCAATTCGCGCATCGTGACGGCTTTGCCGGTACGTTTGCTCATTTTCATTTTTTCGCCGTCTTTATACAATTGCACCATTTGGATGATGCTTACTTCAAGCGTATCGCGGTCGTAGCCAAGCGCTTCGATTGCCGCTTTCATGCGCGGGATGTAGCCGTGGTGGTCAGCTCCCCAAATATTGATGAGCTTGTCGAAGCCACGCTGGATTTTGTCCTCGTGGTACGCGATATCCGGAGTCAAATACGTGTACGTGCCATCGTTTTTGATAAGCACGCGGTCTTTGTCATCACCAAATGTCGTCGAGCGGAACCACGTCGCGCCGTCTTCTTCGTAGATATGGCCATTGTCGCGCAGTTTTTTCAATGCCGCATCGATCTTGCCGTTTTCGTAAAGGGATGTTTCCGAATACCACACATCGAAATGGACACGGAAGTCCGCCAAGTCTTTCTGCAGTTTCGCAAGCTCCACTTTCAAGCCGTGCTCACGGAATGCTTTGTAGCGTTCTTGTTCTGTCATATGAAGGAATTTATCGCCGTGCTCTTCAACGAGTGCCGCAGCGATATCGATGATGTCCTGTCCACGGTAGCCGTCTTCAGGCATGCTTTCGCCTTTACCAAGCGCTTCGAAATAACGTCCTTCGATCGATAGCGCCAAATTATTGATCTGGTTTCCGGCATCGTTGATGTAATATTCACGGGACACGTCATAGCCGGCAAGATCCAGGATATTGCACATGGAATCGCCAACCGAGGAACCGCGTGCATGGCCCAAATGAAGATCGCCTGTCGGGTTCGCAGAGACGAACTCGACTTGGACGCGCTGGCTGTTGCCGGAGTTCGAGCGGCCATACTCCTCGACTTGCTCAAGTACGGTTTTGATGACATCGTTCAAATAATCTTTCTTGATGACGATATTGATGAAGCCAGGGCCTGCAATTTCGACTTTTTCGATATTCGCTGATTGTGTATTCAAGTTTTCCACGATGGCTTCTGCAATTGCACGCGGCGGCTTTTTCGCAAGGCGCGTCAATTGCATAGCTACGTTCGTCGCATAATCGCCGTTCGCTTTATCTCTCGGCGATTCCAATTGGACCTGGACCGGCTCTTCTGTGAGGCCCGCTTTTTGGACCGCTTCGGCAATCGCCTGTTTAATGTTTTGCTGCACGTGTTCTACTGCGTTCATTTGGTTCCCTCCGTAAACTGTATTTCCATTTCGTATTCGCCGGCAAAATCGTTTCCGAGCGCTAAGTCATAGCGCACTTTGAAACGGCTTTCCGTCATGATGAGTTCATGCGCTTTGGTCGTGAGCATAAACGATTCTTCCCCGTGGCGCAAATTGCCGGTCTGTTCCTTATCCAACAGGAACGGCAGGCGCATCTGCAAACCTCCGCTGCGCATCACGACGGCATCTGTTTCACCGAGTTTGACCGTTGTCCGGATATCGAGATCGTCCTGCCGCTCATCGTATTGCAGATAGCGGCGACCGTTTTTTTCGGTCAGAACGCCTTCTGAACGCAGTTCCATCACTTGATCTTCAGCCCCCGGCTGGCGGATGATTGTCGTCAATTTGATTTTCACCGATTTCTTCATGTGCATCCGCCTTTCCGATTGTTCATAACCGTTTCATTATAGCCCGAATTGGAGGATCTTTTCAATTAAGTTTCAATTTCGACATTATTCGAAAAAAGCAGCTGTGGAACTGCTAGTCTTATCCCTCGAAGAGTGTGGCGAGAAGAGAGATATTTTTATGAGTGGTTCTGAATTACAGCGCTTTGTTTTGTTTTCAAAACGAAGCTGGCTTGAGTTGTCTCAAGCCAGCTTCTTTAGTGAGCATTGTCTTCAGGAACTTTCTCTTTCAGCCCCAATTTTCCAATTAAAGGCTTGATTGTTAGGCCTTGGACAATCAAGGAAAACAGCACGACGGAAAAAGTTAACAGCAAGATGGTTTCTCTTCCTTCGAAGCTAGACGGTAGGCTGAGAGCCAAGGCAATCGATAAACTGCCCTTCAAACCGCCCCAGTTTAGTAAAATCCGTTCTTTCCTGTTGAGGCTTTTCGCCGGCATGGTGCTGATGAACAGTGCAATGATTCTCGCAATAATGACAATGGCAATCGCCAATGCAATAATGCCCCATTGCCCCATGAAATCGATATTGCGGATTTCCAGTCCCACAATCAGGAAGATTAGTGAATTAGCAATCAGGGTGATGACGTCCCAAAAGGAATTGATATTTCGTTCAGTCGTTTTCGACATCCCGATCTTCCCGCCATAATCACCAAATACGAAGCCTCCTGCTACTACAGCAATTACGCCGGACACGTGGAGATGTTCCGCGATAAAATAACTGCCGAAAAACAGCAATGCAGAGACGGCGATTTCAAACGGGTAGTCGTCATAAAATCGGATGACTTGGGAAAAGAGGAAGCCGAGCACTAAACCAACCAACACTCCGCCCACAGCAAACCTTAAAAACATCCAAACGCCGCTTCCTACGCCTGCCCATCCCATTTCTATGTAGGTAAGCAAATAAATAGAGGAAATCTGGAAGAGAACGATGGCGATTCCATCATTGAATAAAGATTCCCCTTCCATAATGGTCGATAGCTTTTGTGAAACGCCGGCAGATTTAAAGATGGACAAGACACTGATCGGATCTGTTGCACTCATCAATGCCGCAAACGTAAATGCCACGGCAATGGGCAGGCCAATTAAATAATGCGCTGCAAAGCCAATCAGGACAAAAGATAAAAATGTCCCGCCAAGCGCCATTCCGATTACTGTGTTTTTCTGTTGATAGAGGTGATGGAACGGAAGCTTGAGCGTCGCATCTCCAAGTAAAATCGGTAAAAACAGGGAAATGATGATGACTTGGAAGACTTCAGACTGGGTGATGAATGCTTCAGCCTGGTCAATTAAAGGAAATGGCAAATTGACGACACCCAATAACAAGCCAACCAATACTAAAGCGATCGTATCTGGTTGCCCGACTTTTTTCGCTATCCCCACTACCGCAATGGCGATCGCCAAGAGAATCAGTATTTGAATGAAGACTTCGTTAAAATCATGCATTTCGCAGCATCCCCCTTTTAATTTATTTCTTTACCCATTTCTCTAAAACTGATTGTGTAAACATCTTTACCTAAAAATGATGCCTTACGGATGTGCGGTTTTATTGGTAAACAAAAAAACCGGCCTGTGGTTCAACAGGCCGGTTTTTATGGGTTTAGGACTGGACAGCCGCTTCCGCTTTTCTTCTTGGCTAGCTCCAGCGCCTAGCTCCTCGGGTCGTAAGCCGACTGCCCTGTGCGGCAAAGAGCGCCGCTTCGGTCATTCGTCTTACGCCTGTCGGAGCTGAACAGGCGCTTCCGCTTTTCTTATTGTCTAGCTCCAGCGCCCAGATTCTCGGGGTCATAAGCCATTCTGGCTGTGCGGCAAAGAGCGCCGCTTCGCCAGACCGTCTTATGCCCGTCGAATCTACATGGGCGCTTCCGCTTTTCTTATTTAACCCACCCAAGGATCATTTCGCGGATGAGTTTGCTCGCTGTGTTCGCTGTTTGGTCGGAATGATCGTAAACTGGCG
The DNA here is from genome assembly GCF_018283455.1 of Planococcus sp. MSAK28401. Taxonomy (NCBI): domain Bacteria; kingdom Bacillati; phylum Bacillota; class Bacilli; order Caryophanales; family Caryophanaceae; genus Planococcus; species Planococcus alpniumensis. Next base: position 2,788,219 of record NZ_JAAMTH010000001.1, read on the forward strand.
CGAGTTCAACGAGGTCGAAGCCGACGACGTTGACGCCTGATGCTGCGATGGCATGGATCGATGCGAGCAGTTCGCGCGATGTGATGCCACCAGCATCAACTGTTCCCGTGCCTGGAGCGTGCGCTGGATCGAGCACGTCCATATCGATCGTAATGTAAACCGGACGACCGTCGAGTGTCGGCAGTACCTGTTTCAACGGCTCGAGCACTTCGAATTTGTACAAATGCATGCCTTGCTCTTTCGCCCATTCAAATTCTTCTTTCATTCCTGAACGGATGCCGAACGAGTAGACATTTTTCGGGCCGATGTGATCGGCAATTTTACGGATCGGCGTTGAATGCGAATATTCTTCGCCTTCATAGTTTTCACGGAGATCCGTATGCGCATCAAAATGGATGATGGCAAGATCGTCGTATTTGCTGGCGACCGCTTTCATGACCGGCAGAGATACTAAATGCTCGCCGCCCATGCCCATCGGAATTTTATTGTCTTTCAATAAAGTATGGACATACTTTTCAATCTCGAGAAGGGATTTTTCCGGATTGCCGAATGGCAGTGGAATATCTCCAGCGTCGAAGAATTTCACATCTTCTAGTTCGCGGTCCAAATACGGGCTGTATTCTTCCAACCCGATAGAAACTTCACGGATTTTGTTCGGGCCGAAACGCGATCCCGGGCGGTAGCTGACGGTCCAGTCCATCGGCATGCCATAAAGGACTGCTTTCGACTCTTCATAATTCGGATGGCTTTTAATGAATACTTTTCCTGAATAAGTTTCGTCAAAACGCATCTTATTCACCCGTCAAATCTTTCACGAATTTCGGCAAAACAAATGCCGCGTTGTGCAATTCCGGCGTGTAATATTTTGTTTCAATATCGTGGAAACGCTCAGCTGGCACTTCCAGCGGGTTGTATTTTTTCGAACCGATCGTGAATGACCACAAACCGCTCGGGTAAGTCGGGATGTTCGCTAGATAAAGTTTCGTAATCGGGAAAATCTCTTTCACGTCGCTTTGGACTTGTTTGATCAAGTCCGGCGTGAACCACGGGTTGTCCGATTGCGCGACAAAAATACCGTCTTCTTTCAAGGCTTTCGAGATGCCAGCGTAGAAGCCTTTCGAGAACAAGTTTACTGCGGGCCCGACCGGTTCAGTGGAATCGACCATGATAACATCGAATTCGTTTTCCGATTCCGCGATGTGCATGAAGCCGTCGCCGACGATCACTTCAACACGCGCATCTTCGAGTCCGGATGCGATCGATGGCAAGAATTTCTTCGAATACTCGATGACTTTTCCGTCGATGTCGACAAGCGTCGCTTTCTTGACAGAAGGGTGTTTCAGGATTTCACGGATGACGCCGCCGTCTCCGCCTCCAACGACCAATACGTTCTCCGGGTTCGGATGCGTGAACAACGGGACATGTGCCACCATTTCGTGGTAGACAAATTCGTCTTTTTCAGAAGTCATGACCATGCCGTCCAAGAACAGCATATTGCCCCATTCAGCTGTTTCAGCCATTTCTAAATATTGGAAATCCGTTTGTTCTGTATGAAGCGTTTTATTGATTTTCATTGTAATGCCAAAGTTTTCGGTTTGTTTTTCGGTATACCAGAATCCTGCCATGTATAATCAAACTCCTTTATTTATCAGATTGAAATCACTTTACAAAGTATAAGTGTTTTCCGCAAAAGTGCAATACTCTTTTGCGCCACTTTTCTTTACCCGGATTACCGTGGACTATGCATGCTGAATATGGACAAGACCCACTTGGAGACTTAACCGAGCTTCTGTTTCATTGCATGCAAAAAGGCTTTCTGCAAAGGGAATCGATTCCCTGCACAGAAAACCTTTTTGGCCTGATGGGCGCGGAGAAAGTGACATGAGGCATTGGGCTTGGGTTTGTCGCAATGGCTCACAGCACTTGCCCGCTATCAGGTGTCCTAGCTTTCTAGATGAAAAGCTGTAATCTCAGTTTACTTTCTTTTCGGCTCAACTTCAACTGCCTGAAGCACCGAATTTCAGGTTTCACATTTCGTTCAAGAATCCAGCCTTATTGTGACAAATCATTGTGTAATTGTTCTAAACTGCGTTCCCACATTTCTGGGTTGTGGGTTTTCAGATAATCGGCGAGTACTTTTTTCGACGGCGCGTCCATATGGTCGACGATGATTTTCCGTTTCATCGACTTATCCATCAAATTGACGTGGTCCGCCAAGATTTTGTAGCCGCGCCGCTTCTCGCGATTAACGACCATTTCACATGCCGTGATGCCGGCATAATAAGGCCCTGCCGGATTAAAGTCGATGGTGATCCAAACGAGCCAATAATTTTTTCCGCCTGCAGAATCTTCTCGGTTGGTCGTGAATTTGATGCCGCGTTCCGTCTGGCTTCTCGCATGCATCGCACCGATATCAAGCACCGCGTCTTGTTCTTCCACATCGATAATGAGCGGCGAAACGTTCTCAAGAGACAAGGACCCGATGCCGTACCCTTTATGTCCGTCTGTCGGATCGTCCTTTATAATGGTGAATCCCAATTTCTTTTTGGGCTTTTCTTCATTTGCCATTTGTACAATTCCTCCATTCTGATATGATAATGCTAACATCCAATGAAAAGGAGCTGCATCCATTATGCCATACGTAACTGTAAAAATGCTCGAAGGCCGCACAGATGAGCAAAAACGCGCACTTGTCGAAAAGGTCACTGCCGCTGTATCCGAAACAATCGATGCCCCGCCGGAAAAGGTTGTCGTGTTCCTTGAAGACCTGAAGAAAAGCGAATACGCGGTCAACGGCAAGCTGTTGAACGACGAGTAGAGAAAAACTCCCCTCGGGGAGTTTTTTTTTTGCGCAAATGAATGGCTCATCTCACTGTATCCGTCCAGCCGCTTCCGCTCTGTCTTTAGTTTGAGAGCGGAACGTTCATTTCTCAATGAAATGTAAAAGCAACCGCGCGCTTACGGGGAAGCGAAGCAATGAGACAGGTGATTTTCCTGGCTTATTGCGAAAGCTCAGCCCCAAGCGCGGCTGCGGTTCACAACAAGTACTTCAATCAAAACACCGTTCTTTTGCACAAGCACCATTCCACTCGAAATACGCTTGATCAAAAAGGGCTCACTTCACGCAAGCTTCAATTGCTCGAGTTCGTCGAGAAAGCGATAGGCTTCTTCGATTTCAGTTGCGGTGAAGTTAAGTTTGCCTTTAACGCTATGTAATTTAGCGATCTGTTCGCCGCGCTCTAGATGGCCGAAGTATAAAAGTGTCGAGGCCAGTTCAAGGAAACGCCCGCTTTTGGCATTGAGTAAAGTAGCCGCTTCGGGATTTTTCGGAATCGAAGCGCCAACGGCATTGCGAAATTCCATGCCTTCATCCGTTACGGCGTATTTATATTGCACATAGGAACCTTTGTCTTCAAGCGCTTCCGATAAAAAGCCCATATCGCATAATTCCTCGATGCGCGCCGTCAATTCTTCCGAGTACGGCCCATAAATATGGAACTCGTATTTCTCCTTGAACGGGACATTGAGTTTTTTCATGATATAGACCATTTTCTGCAGTTTCTTTCGGCCGGTTACTCCTTCGGCCGTCGCGATAAAATCGACGATTCTTGCATGTTCTTGGAGCAACTAAACCCCTCCTTCTCTGAGCATCTCCAGGATTTGCTGCTTGATGGCTTTTTTCTTGCCATCGATGAGCAGTTCCGCTGGAAAGTACAATTTATAATCGGTTCGGCGTTTACCGGAAATGGCGTCGACAATCTGCGACAGCCTAGACAATTCCTTAATATCACCGTTTGGCATCAATAATTGGATCGGCAAGCGTTCTTCCTCTTCACCCGGCCGGTAGAAATCATAGGGCAGGTCAGAAGTCGAATCATCGATCAAGTAGTATTCGGGATCGATGCCGGCCTTCTTGAATAAAGCCGAAAGCTCACCAAGTTTTTTGTAATCCGTCCCGGGATCGAAATCGACATATTGGAAGAGGCGGCGATTGACGAAACGGTCGCACAGGTCAGCGAGTATCGGGTCGCGCTCGTTTATCCACAATTGGAAGTAAGTCATCAAGACGCCTTCATCGAGCGCCAAATAATCGGCGAGCGTGAAGCTACGGTCGAAAAAGGCGAGAAAATGGGTCGGCGGCTGCTGGAATTTATAGCCGCTTTCGCTCAATTCTTTGGCTCGCTGCAAAATCTTCCGCAAAATCACTTCCGCGCTTCTCGCGACCGGATGGAAATACACTTGCCAGTACATTTGGTAGCGGCTCATGATATAGTCTTCGACCGCGTGCATACCGCTCGATTTGATGACGACTTGGTCATCGAGCGGCCGCATGACACGCAGTATGCGTTCCATATCGAAATGGCCGTAGGAAACACCGGTGTAATACGCATCACGCTGCAAATAATCCATCCGGTCGGCATCAATCTGGCTGGAGATGAGCGAAATCACTTGTTTATTGGAATACGTTTTCGCTATGACTTCCGCTACATGGCCAGGAAAATCAGGCGATACGTTTTTCAAGATGCTGTTCACTTCGGTATCACCGGTCAAAATCGCTCGCGTGAATTCCTCGTGATCGACATTAAATACTTTTTCAAATGAATGTGAAAACGGGCCATGTCCGAGGTCGTGAAGAAGCGCTGCACACAAGACCGTCAAGCGCTCGCTTTCATCCCACTCTGGGCGGCCGTGAAACACATCGTCTGAGATGCGCCGGACGATTTCATAGACGCCAAGAGAATGGTTGAAACGGCTATGCTCCGCGCCGTGGAAGACGAGGTAGGATGTCCCGAGTTGTTTGATGCGGCGCAGCCGCTGGAACTCTTTCGAATTGACGAGGTCCCAAATCACTTGGTCGCGCACATGGATATACCGGTGAACCGGATCTTTGAACACTTTTTCTTCAGCTAATTTCTGTGTCGCGTAGCTCACGGGCACTCCTCCTCGAATCGTACTGGTTATTTTACACGAATCTTACGCTCATTCAAGCGTTCGTTCGAGCATTTTTTCATTGCGTTCAAGCACCCGTTTCAAATAAAACGAATACAAGTCAAATTCTTCTTCCTGAAGCGGCATCGGGGCCGGAGAGCCGAGCAGCGCATGCAAATCGAGCACCACTTCAGGAACGGTGATATCGTGGCCGAGCAATTCACTGAGCGACGCCATCACGTCTGGCTCGATTTCTGGGTAGCTGAACTTTGTCTCTTCTCCTTGCTTGCCCGCTTCGTAAAACTCGCGGATCACTTCCGCCCGCCCTGCGCCGCTTCCTTCGATGCACAAATACACTTGCACGGCGATGCCGCGGCGGATGCGGCGCTGGGAAATGCCGGCGAATTTCTTGCCGCCGATGCTCAGGTCGTAACTGCCCGGGCAATACGAACCGACAATTTCGTAGGCGTCGATTTCCGCTTCTGGAAACAAGGCTTCGACGAGTTCGACCATCATATCGTAGCCTTGCGGAATATCGATGGCGCCTTCTTTTTCCGACAGGACGATGGAAATGTTCAACACGCCGGAATCGAGAACAACGGCAAGGCCGCCGGAATTTCGGACGATTGCCTGGTAGCCGTTGTCTTCTAGGACCGCCATCGCTTGATCGATATGAGGCAAGCGGTGGTCTTGGATGCCAAGCACAACCGTGTCATCATGCACCCATGTTCTGACCGTCGGCGGGCTTTTCTGGGAGCCGACCAGTTCACATAACGTGTCATCCGCCGCGAACGATTCAAGCGCCGAGCGTTTGCGTGCGCTCAAGGACTGGTCCCAAAAGCGCCATTTCTTGTCTTCCATAAATAAAGCCATGCTGTCATTCTCCTCTTTTAAGTTCACTCTTTTCAGTTTACCCTTTTCGGTGCAGGCTGAAAAGGCGCTATGCCCATGTCAAATTAGTGACAGGCCCCATTCGGATAGGAACTTATATCTTTCATATGATAAACTGTGGAAGAGAGATTCACATAAAAGGAGTGTTCTACTGATGAATGAAGCAGCAATTACATTAGACGGCTGGTACGTGCTCCACGATTTCCGTTCAATGGACTGGGTCGCGTGGAAAATGCTCGACGACGACGAGCGCCAATTCGCGATCGACGAGTTCAATATGTTCATGGAAAAAGTTAACCAAGCTGACGAAAACAAAACCGGTGCCCACGCCCTTTATTCCATTATCGGCCAAAAAGCTGACCTCATGCTCATGCTTTTGCGTGAAACGATGGATGAGTTGCGCGAGCTTGAAACCGAATACAATAAATTGACGTTGATCGCCTACACAGTGCCGACGTATTCCTACGTTTCTGTCGTCGAGTTGTCGAACTACCTATCAGGCGAAAGCAATGAAGACCCTTACCAAAACCCGCATGTCCGTTCGCGTCTGTACCCAGAGCTTCAACGCTCCCAGTATATTTGCTTCTATCCAATGGATAAGCGCCGCGAAGGCAACGACAATTGGTATATGCTGCCAATGCAAGAGCGCAAAGATTTGATGCTGTCACACGGCAAAATCGGCCGCAGCTACGCAGGCAAAGTCAAACAAATCATTTCTGGCTCTGTCGGATTCGATGATTACGAGTGGGGCGTTACATTGTTTGCAGAAGACGTTCTCCAATTCAAAAAGCTTGTCTACGAAATGCGTTTTGACGAAGTATCCGCCCGCTACGGCGAATTCGGTTCATTCTACGTCGGCACGATTCTCGACAAAGAAAAAACCGTGAAGTTCCTAGAAGTATAAGTTTATGATAAGCGCCGCATCCTTTAACTAGGAGGCGGCGTTTTGCATTCCATGCCCAAATTCATGAGTGAATTTTCTGTTTTTCGCCATACTTCCCCTACCGCCACCTTCCATTTGCTGGGTATACTAAAAGAAAAACGAGGTGTTTGTATGTTCGTAATGCGCCAGACACGTTATGCAAAATGGGCTTTTGCTTTCTTGTTTCTCGTATTGATCAGCAATCTCTTAGTCTACCGCTCACCCTTTTCTTCCACTGTGATACCGGAAGATAGCTTTTGGCTCGTTGCCGGCTCTTTAGTTGATTTTGCGGTCGTCATCCCTTTATTGCTGCTGCTATCCTTCCGCTTAACTTTCAAACACTTGCTTGCAGTTATGGCCACTGGGTTGATCGCCGTGCGCTTCATCATCCCTGCACTGTATTTCGAACCCTTCGCCCCTCTATTCTACCTAGGCATCGCATTCGAACTATTCATATTGGCGGCAGAACTGGCCTTGCTCGGCCTATTGCTCATCCACATTCCAAAAATACGGCGGTCCATGAGCCAACAAGCCGGCAGCCCGCTGTTCACTTTGTTTCCTGCAGTGCATGAGAACGTCAAGCCGAATCCGCTCATCCATGTCGTCCTGTCTGAAGCACTCGCGTTTTACTATGCCTTCTTTACGTGGAAAAAACGGCCCCCAGAAGATCCAGCATCCATCACGCTCCATAAAAATACCAGTTCCATCGCATTTACCATCATGCTCATCCACGCCATCGTCATCGAGACCCTCGGTATCCATTGGTGGCTCCATGATAAATCCGCTGTACTCTCTATTGTCCTGCTCATCTTGAATGTCTATAGCGTCATTTATTTCATTGGCGATATTCAAGCCACCCGATTGAACCCCTTGACCATCAAAGATGGAAACTTGAATGTATCGTTAGGGTTGAACAAACGAATCAGTGCACCGCTCGAATCGATTGCAGCGGTGCGCTGGGGCGTAAAACCAGAGGCCGATGCGCTGGAATTTGTCGCCAAAGATTTTGAAGAACCGGAACCCCAAGTCGTAATCGATTTCAACGTGCCCCAGCAGGCGGTGCTGTTTTTTGGCAAGACGCGCCCCATCTCGCAAATCGCGTTGAAAGTGGATGATCCCGAAAAATTAAAGTCCTTATTAAACTCAGTGAAGTGAGTTCAAAAAAAACTGCCTGCATATGCCATGCAGGCAGTTTTCTTTTTTATTACAATGCCTTCGACGCGGCGATGATAAGCATAACCCAGCCCGCGATAAACGCGACGCCGCCGATTGGCGTAATCGCGCCAAGCACGCTGATGCCCGTCAAGCTCAGAACATATAGGCTGCCTGAGAAAATCACGATTCCGGCGAGCATCAAATAGCCGGCCCAGTTCAGGGAACCGAGCGGGCCGATGAGCGCTGAGCTCATCAAAATGGCGACGGCGATCAAGCCGATGGAATGGAACATTTGGTATTGCACCGCTGTCTGCCATGTATCCAAGTATTTATCCGCTACGCGGCCTTCAAGCAAATGTGCCCCGAATGCCCCGAATGCGACGGCAAGCAGTCCATTAACCGCTCCCGCTATTAAGAAAAATTTCATTTGTTTCGTCCTCTTTCCATTTAAAATTCAAAAAGCGAATCGCCGTTTGCTCCTTCTTCCTGAAGCCTTGTAGCCGCGGGAACCGACTGCGGCCGGTTTACTGTTTCCGTTGCAGCAAGCGGCATGGCGCGCGGTTTTTTGGGCGCTTGCATGCCATCTTCGAGAAGCAGGTCGCATAAGGCACGGATAGCGGCAAGGGATTCACGGATCTTTTCAGGTTCGCTTCCCCGTGCGCGAGCCGTATGCTTATCGATTTCATCTAAAATGCGTGTCGTTTCGATGCCCATGTGTCATGGCCCCTCTCGCTGTTAGTCCTATCCAGTTTACCATGTGCTAGCTGGATTCGTCAGTCCAGGCAGAAATCAATCGGTTCTTCGCCGCGTGATTGTAACAGCTTGTTCACTTTTGAGAACGGTTTACTGCCGAAAAATCCGCGATGTGCGCTGAGTGGGCTCGGATGCGGCGCTTCAATGATGTCGTGGCGTTCGGTATCGATCAGGCGCTTTTTCGTCTGTGCCGGCTTGCCCCATAAAATGAAAATGACTGGCTCTTTTCGTGCCGATACTTTGCGGATCACTTCGTCCGTAAACTGCTCCCAGCCTTTTTTCTGATGTGAATGTGCTTGCCCTTGCCTCACCGTCAGGACTGTGTTGAGCATGAGCACGCCTTGGTCAGACCATTTCGTTAAAGTCCCATCCACTGGCTTCTCACAGCCGATGTCGTCTTCGAGTTCCTTCAAGATGTTGCGCAGGCTCGGCGGATGGGCGATGCCTGGCTGAACGGAAAAACTCAAGCCATGCGCTTGATTCGGCCCGTGATAAGGGTCTTGCCCGAGGATGACCGCTTTGACATCTTGATAAGCCGTATGTTCAAAGGCATTCCAAATATTTTCTTTGACCGGATAAATGGTCTCATTAGCATACTCATTTTTTAAGAACGCTCTCAATTCCTGATAATAGTTTTTGTCGAATTCTTCCCCTAAGACTTGTTGCCAATCATTAGTGAAAATTTGTTTGGTCATTGTATCTACTCCTTCATCAAAAAACTTTTCTTACCTTTTCATTACCCGATCTTTTTTTCTCTAGTCTTGTTCATTTGCAAGCGCTTCAATTCACGCGTCCCACATGTTACGATGGGAAAAAGGAGCGAATAACATATGGCAGACTGGCGGCAAAGGGTTTCTGATATTTCCAAAACAAAAGGCGATAGTGCACCCGAAAGCGCCAAGCGCGCTGGCATGGGCTGCCTGATCGGCTTGATTGTAATAGCAGCCATTTTAACATTGGTGATGGCAGTTGGCCTATTCACGAGCGGACATTGGGTAATCGGGGGCGTCACGCTGTTATTTTCTTTCGCTTCCATTGCAACAGTACTGGCTTTAGCGTGGCCGCACAGGCCCAAACCGTTGTAAATGACGCAAAATTTCTATAAAATTAGCTCAATGACTAAATAGCCTAAAGGAGATTGACTTATGACACTCAAAAAGACACTCACCATTGCAGGATCCGATACTTCCGGCGGCGCTGGTATCCAGGCCGACTTGAAGACGTTCCAGGAACACGGCACATACGGCATGAACGCTTTGACAGTCATCGTTACGATGGACCCTAACAACCATTGGAGCCATGGCATCCACCCGATCGCGCTCGATACGCTCGATGCTCAATTGAAAACAGCATTCTCGACAGGGATCGACTCCTTGAAAACCGGCATGCTGCCGACCGTCGATATCATTGAAATGGCGGGCAAGGCCATCGAAGCATCCGGCATTACCGATGTTGTCATCGACCCGGTAATGGCATGTAAAGGCGAAGATGAAGTACTATTCCCTGAAAATGTCGATGCAATGGTTAAATACTTGCTGCCGCACGCAAAAGTCGTGACACCGAACCTTGTGGAAGCCGGCCAATTATCAGGACTCGGTACCCTTCACACGGTCGAAGATCTACAAAAAGCGGCGGAAAAGATCCACGCACACGGAACCAAATTTGTCGTCATCAAAGGCGGCAAGCAATTGAAGCACGAAAAAGCGGCCGACCTTCTATACGATGGGGAAAAACATTACCTGTTGACGGCTGAGAAAACCGATACGACTTATAATCACGGCGCCGGTTGCACATTTGCTGCGGCGATTACGGCCAACCTTGCTAACGGGCAGTCGGTCAAAGATGCAGTATACAACGCAAAAATCTTTGTCTCTACAGCGATTGCACATGGCTGGAAGCTGAACGAATACGTTGGCCCTGTCATGCACGGAGCGGCGAATAAATTTCACAAAGCTGAAGTGGATGTTGTGGAACTATAATTCAATAAAATATAAAAGGAGGGCGCACAGGCGCCCTCCTTTTATAATGCTATTTCATGTCTGGAATCCTTTGCGTTTTTTATAGGTGATTGCTCGATTGTACGGATTCATTTAGGAAGTTCTTCATTTTTCAATCGCACCATTTTCTCACGCAGCTGTTCCCGGTTCCATTCAATCAACGGATCTTCTTTTACTTGTCGGTGTATTTTTTGGACTTTGGGATTTTTCGAACGCAAATAACCTTCCATCATCAGAGATACCGAGAAAATAGCGAGCCCGATACACAATACAGGGGCAAGCGGGAGCCAGGGAGCGCTTTGCAAGTATCGAAAGCTCGAGCCGAACAGTCCCGCCCATTCGTAAGAAATTGACATCGGCGGATCGCCAAACATGGGATCATAGCTGACTTTGGTTCCTCCCAAAAACAAATTCAGCAGTCCAAGATGCGCCAGTATGATGAATGTCTCCATGACTTGCTGACCGTACAGGACAGCAATTTTTTCACGCATTTGTGGATATAGATGCTTTCGGATAATCCGAAGACGTCCCGCGCCAAGGGTTTTCGCTGCAAGGATATACTCCTTATCCCTAAGCAAAGCAGCTTCATTGGCAATCAGAACTGAGACGATCGGAACGGTCAGCAGACCCATTATGATCACTTGTACGAAAATCCGTTCCCAGAGCGTGCTCGAAAATCCATTTTCCGGCATCCACAACAACGGAGTTAACACATAAGCCGCGAACAAAGTCAGTGGAATGTAATGCATCGAGTCGGCAAAACTGGACATCAATTTGCGCTGTTTATCGAAATAAATACCGAATATATATCCGATTGGCACCGCAATTGCCATACGGACTGCGGCTATTGCTAGTGCAGCCAAGATGGTGTATTTCGCCCCGAGCATCAATTTCCCCAGCAGGTCATAGCCATATTGGTCAGTTCCCAGCGGATGCTGCCAGTTAGGAGAAATAGGGGCCGCTTCCACTGCCCGACCATCTTCCATCAAATAATGAGTTTGCGCCGGAACATCGCCCCACACCCACTCGTATACAAAACTGCCCACGAGGAAAAAACTCAAAATGAAAAAACCAAAGATAAAGTACGGTTGGCGCCACATTTATATCACCGCCTTGTTGTGCCGGCGTGATACGAAAAACCATTCCCCTAAGCTATACAAAATGAACATCGGCAGGAAAAAGCTGAAAATGGTCACCAGAAAACCGAGTGGGTGCATATTTCCACTGAGAAATAGCATGATCCCTGGAAGATTGAACATCAACTCGAGTACAAACAAGTTCGATAGCATGAACCACATCGTTCTCTTAGATTGAAAAAACACGCTAATGATTGCATTACGGAACATATGTATGAGCACGATGTAGACTTTTGAAAAGCCAAGTGCGCGGGCAAGTTCTACATACATCTGGCGCTCTTCCTCTTGAAAAGTCAGCATTGATAGGCGGTAAAGTTGAATAGTCGGCAAAACTGCCAGACACAATACAGGCAGCCAGTAAATTTGATCCTCCCCTGCCACAGCAATTTTCGAAATCAGTACCCCGGTTTCTTTAAAGAAGAAAATGACACTGAGCTGTGCCAGCATAATGATCAACAAATCCGGGACCGACTCCAGAAAATAAAGCATCATTTTTACCCGTTCCCGTATACTGTCAGACAGCAGCATAGTCACTATCGTTAAAGTCAATGACGCTATAAGGGCTACTAGCAAAGCCAAAAATAGAATTTCAAGTGAATACACGATGTAGGCGAAAATGTTTGGGAATAATGGCATCTCCTGCCCTGCACGGTAATTAAGAAACGCAATTTCTCCGATGGGCCAAAGCCCTTCCAATGTCTCGCGTATCGATTCCACGTATAATCGCCCTCGCCATTCTCCTTCTACCCAGCCCCTGACGAGAATCGGCAAACTGCCCGCCAAGACAATCCCGGCGATGGCGATAAAGAAATTAGTTAAAAATTTCACACCTTTCACCCCTTTTTGGAAAATTCTCTCTTTTTTAATTTTATCATCCATCCTTTCTGTTGCAAGCGTACTAATCGCATTCGGCAGCAGAGTTCCTTATACTATTAGAATACCGATTTAATTAGGAGGAACATCATGGAACTAGTAGAAGTCAAACAACTCCAAGCGGCGATCGACTCATTCGTCGGCAAGGATGTCTACCTTCATTTAGAAACGACAAATGGCAGCTACGCCAGCCATTTCAATGAAGGCTTTTTCAATGCCGGCGCATTTATCCGCAATGTCGTCATCAATTTCGAGCTCGGAAAAGTCGTCGGCGACAGTCCACACCGTGTCGGGCTGAAACTCCCGCAAGGCTGGGTTTACGCACAAGGCATTACCCATTTTGAAATCGATGAAGAAGGCCGTTTGCTGCTCGCCGGCCACGACGGAACTGGAAAATTGGCGGTGGCGCTGCAACTCAGCGAAACACCGTTCAGCTATTAAGGAGGAATTATAATGACCATCCCGAAAGAACGACATGTACTGGTCATCTTCCCCCACCCCGACGACGAAGCGTTCGGAGTGTCGGGAACGATTACGACCCACATCCAACAAGGAACCCCCGTTACATACGCCTGTTTGACGCTTGGCGAAATGGGCCGCAATCTTGGCAACCCGCCGTTTGCGACGCGTGAATCTTTGCCTGCTATCCGCAAGAAAGAACTGCTGGCCTCCGCCGAAGCGATGGGCTTGACGGACCTTCGCATGATGGGCCTACGCGATAAAACCCTGGAGTTCGAAGACGATGAAAAAATGGTGCGCATGATGGAAGAGCTTATTGAAGAAACCAACCCTTCCCTAATCATCACGTTCTATCCGGATTTTGCCGTGCATCCTGACCACGAAGCAACAGCGCGCGCAGTAGTTCGTGCTGTGCGCCGCATGGAAGACCGCCCGAAACTTCATTGCGTGGCGTTCGCCAACAATACACTGGATGTGCTCGGTGAGCCTGACATCGTCTACGATATCAAGCCCGTACGTGAGCATAAGATGAATTCAATGAAAGCCCATATTTCGCAAACTGCTTGGATGCTCGAGGAAATGGAGCACAAGCTGCAAAATGGCGACACCGAAACCGAAAACTGGCTGACCCTTGAACGGTTCTATGCTTACCGCTGGGACCAGGATTTCGAGTAGGATCTTGCCGAATCCCGCCTCGCACGTCGAAAAGACCTGTGAGGCGGGATTTTTTTATTCTGTAAATCACTTCTTCAGAGATTCCATCCGATACATGGCAGGTTAAACAGCGTCGTTATTCCTCTTTCCAGCCAAAGTAAACTGCTGGAGATGCTCCGCCAATATTATCCATATTCAGCAATAAGATTTTCTTTCTCAAAAATACTATTATTTTCTTCTGTTTTCAGATAATATAAACATTACTAATGACAGCGGTTCCAAAGGGGAAAGTGTTGTATAATTAGTATAATATGCGTTTATTCATACAATAAAAAGAAAAGGGGAATACTATTTTGAAAAAGTTTTCAGCTTCTACTTGGTTATTATTCCTGATTCCGTCTTTCCTGGGGATCCTGTTGTTCCTTGTTCCAGTGCCTACAACAAATGCTGACGGTGATACAGAATGGATGGTTACTATTGCAGTCTTAGCAAATTGGATGGCTGGAGAAATTACCTCTATCGTCCCGTGGATTTTGTTAATTCTTTTAACTATTGCTGCTGTAGGATCATTGTTGTACATAACAAAGAAACCAGTTACTGATGGGAATGTAGCATTTTTCAACAAATTGTTTAACGTGAATTTATTCTGGACAATGACTAGATTAGTGGCAGCTATTTTTGCATTTATGGTTCTTTTCCAAGTTGGTCCAGAAGCTATCTGGAGCGATGCAACAGGCGGTCTTTTATTAGATGGTGAGGACGGATTATTGTCCTTCTTGTTTACGATCTTTTTATTTGCTGGACTTCTACTCCCATTGTTAATGAATTTTGGGCTTCTAGAATTCTTTGGCACAATGATGGCAAAAATTATGCGCCCTCTGTTCCGACTCCCTGGTCGTTCATCAATCGATGCATTAGCATCATGGGTAGGCGATGGAACTATCGGCGTACTTTTAACTAATAAACAATATGAAGAAAATAAGTACACGCAACGAGAAGCCGCCATCATTGGAACAACTTTTTCAGTAGTATCAATTACATTCGCTATTGTTGTTATTGGCGAAATCGGTCTTGCAAATTATTTCCTTCCGTACTATGGAACTGTTATTCTTACTGGCGTAATACTTGCTCTAATTATGCCAAGGATCTACCCTCTAACTAACAAACCTACTACTTTTATAGATGGCTCTGCACAAGATTCTCAAACAGAAGATGTGCCCAAAGGTTACAATGTCGCTTCGCATGGTATCGAAAAAGCATTAGAAAAAGCAGATCGCAATCGATCAGTAGTTACCTTCTTTAAAGATGGATTTAAAAACGTTCTTGATATGTGGATTGGAGTCGCTCCTGTTGTAATGGCATTTGGAACGATCGCACTGATTCTTGCTGAGTATACTTCAACATTCACCATACTTGGAACTCCATTCGAGCCTTATTTAAACTTACTCGGAATCCCTGAAGCTGCTGAGGCTGCCCAATTGATGGTCATTGGATTTGCGGACATGTTTTTACCAGCTATTCTAGGTGCTGGCATTGAGTCTGAAATGACTCGGTTTGTTGTCGCTACTATGTCTGTTACCCAGTTAATTTATATGTCCGAAGTTGGTGGACTGCTGCTCGGTTCTAAGATTCCAGTGAATATAGTGGATTTAATTATTATCTTCCTGCTTCGTACAATTATCGCCTTGCCAATTATAGCGGGTGTTGCACATTTGTTGTTTTAACTCGATAAAAAGGCGCTTTTCCGGTTTCGGAAAAGCGCCTTTTTTATTATGCTTGCTGTAGTTTTTGCTTTAATTTTTCCAGCATGTCTGCCGTCATGGCATCCAAGTCATACTCGGTTTTGAAGTTCCATTCGTCTTTTGCGGCACTGGCATCGATACTATCCGGCCAGCTGGCTGCGATTGCCTGGCGCGCCGGGTCGACGTCATAGTTCAATTTGAAGTCCGGCATATGCTTGCGGATTGATGCCGCGATCTCTTCAGGTTCAAAGCTCATCGCCGTGACGTTGAATGCATTACGGTGAACGAGCTTGTCCGCGTCAGCTTCCATCAAGTCGACGATTGCCTGAAGCGCATCCGGCATATACATCATGTCCATGCGGGTGCCTTGTGCAATATAGGAAGTGTAGCTGCCTTTTTCGATTGCCTGGTAATAGATGTCCACAGCGTAATCGGTCGTTCCGCCACCCGGAGGTGCCACGTTGGAGATCAAGCCAGGGAAACGAAGGCCGCGGGTATCGACACCAAATTTCGTGAAGTAATAATCGCAAAGCAATTCTCCTGCTACTTTATTGACACCGTACATTGTTGTCGGCCGTTGAAGCGTGTCTTGCGGCGTGTCGTTTTTCGGTGTTGAAGGGCCGAATGCGCCGATCGAGCTTGGCGTGAAAAATTGCATATCGAGTTCACGGGCTGCTTCAAGGGCATTGACCAATCCGCCCATATTCAAGTTCCATGCAAGGAGCGGCTTTTCTTCTGCAGTCGCAGACAGTAGTGCTGCCATATGGATCATCGTATCAGCATTGAAATCACGTGCCAGATTCATCATGCGTTCTGCGTCCGTCACGTCCAAAATTTCGAAAGGCCCGTCCTGATTATCGGATGGCCGGATATCTGTTGCCAATACATTTTCCGCACCATAAGTTTCACGCAATTTGCCCACTAATTCCGAGCCGATTTGCCCTAAAGCCCCTGTCACCATGATTCGTTTCATTTTTCAAGCACTCCTTTTCTACAAAACATTTGTCCGCTCTAAAAAGACAATAATGACTTTTCAAATGCTTTCATATCAAGCTTTTCATTAGAGTTATTATAAATTGTTCTCTTTAAAAAAACAATGGCTTTTGCTTATTTTCCGCAGCCGATTAAACCTACTATACAGGTAAGCTTTATTATGCTTAAATAGAACAACAACGCCATAAGGCAATAATTTAACGAAATGGGGAACCATCAATGAAGAAGCAATGGGCATTTCTGCCGATCGGTGCAGCTGCATTATTCTTAGCAGCTTGCGGATCTTCCGATAGCACAGACAACTCAGAAAACACAGACTCAGGCAGCAGCACAGAAGGCGAAACGGACTTGCTCGCCGAAATCCAGGAAGAAGGAACTTTGGTCATCGGCACTGAAGGCACATACCCTCCTTTCACATTCCATGACGACAGCGGAGAATTGACAGGCTTTGACGTGGAAATCGCCCGTGAAGTCGCAGACCGTCTCGGTGTCGAAGCTGAATTCCTTGAAACGCAATGGGATGCAATGTTCGCAGGCCTCGATGCTGAGCGTTTTGATATGGTCGCCAACCAAGTCGGCATTAATGAAGAACGCCAGGAAAGCTACGATTTCTCAGATCCATACATCACTTCGACAGCAGTTCTCGTCGTAGCTGAAGATAATGAGGAAATCCAAAGCTTTGACGATTTGGAAGGCAAGCTCTCTGCACAATCATTGACAAGCAATTACGCCGAAACAGCTACTTCGTTTGGCGCAGAGCTTGAAGGCGTCGAAGGCTTTAACCAAGCAATCGAATTATTGGTATCAGGACGTGTCGATGCGACAGTCAATGACAATTTGACGGTCCTTGACTTCCAGAACCAACGTCCGGATGCCGGCATTAAAATCGTCGATAAATCTGACGATGCGGCGCAAAGCGCGTTATTGTTTAGAAAAGGCAACGAAACATTCGTTGAAGCAGCAAATGAGGCGCTTGCTGAAATGATCCAAGACGGCACATACGAAGAAATCTCCAATAAGTGGTTCGGCGAAAATGTACTTGAATAGTATTTTCTCAAACCCTGAACGGTTGGAGCGGCTCGGCGACATCGCCCAGTCCTCCTTCTTGCCTTTGATCGAAGCGGCTGTGCAATTCACTTTGCCGCTTTCGGTCATTTCTTTTATCATTGGGCTATTCCTGGCGGTCGTCACTGCGCTTGCCCGCATTTCCACTGTCCGGATTTTTCAATGGATTGCGCGCGTCTACGTCTCGATCATCCGTGGCACGCCACTGCTCGTCCAATTGTTTATCCTGTTTTACGGTTTGCCGACGGTTGGTGTCACGATTGATCCCTTCCCGGCTGCAGTTATCGGATTCTCCTTGAATGTCGGCGCCTATGCCTCTGAGGTCATCCGTGCAGCAATCCTATCGATCCCGAAAGGCCAATGGGAAGCAGCCGATACGATCGGCATGTCTTATTCCCAAACCTTGCGCCGCGTGATTTTGCCTCAAGCTTCACGCGTCTCGGTGCCGCCGCTATCCAATACGTTCATCAGCCTGGTCAAAGACACTTCTCTTGCTGCGTTGATCTTAGTGACAGAAATGTTCCGTGTCGCCCAGCAGATCGCTGCGACCAATTACGAGTTCCTGCTTCTTTATGGGCAGGCGGCATTGATCTACTGGATCATTTGCTTCTTGCTGTCACTCGTCCAAGGACGCTTGGAAAACCGTTTTGACCGCTATGTTTCCCGTTAAATCCAGATTGATCCAGAGATAGGAGTTTATTATGATTTCAATTAAAAATTTGCATAAAAGCTTCGGCGAGCTGGAAGTGCTGAAAGGCATCGATCTTGACGTCGAAAAAGGACAGACCATCGTCGTCATCGGCCCTTCCGGTTCAGGAAAAACTACTTTTCTCCGATGCCTCAATATTTTGGAGAAACCAAGTGATGGGACTGTTGAAATCGGCGGACTTGTCGCTGATTTCTCGAAGCCGATGTCAAAAAAACAAATTATGGCATTCCGCAAACAATCTGCAATGGTATTCCAGCATTACAACTTGTTTCCGCATATGACTGCACTTGATAATATTTTGGAAGGGCCTGTCACCGTCCAGAAAAAAGACAAAGCACAGGCGAAAGAAAAGGCATTGGCGCTACTTGACAAAGTCGGCCTGTCTGATAAAGCCGATTCTTATCCACACCAATTATCAGGCGGCCAACAGCAGCGCGTCGGCATTGCCCGTGCGCTTGCACTCGAACCAAAAGTGATGTTGTTCGACGAACCGACTTCAGCGCTTGACCCGGAACTCGTCGGAGAAGTGCTGCAAGTAATGAAAGATCTTGCATCCGAAGGGATGACCATGGTGGTCGTGACCCACGAAATGCGCTTTGCTAAAGGCGCCGCAGACGAAGTGCTGTTCATGGATGCTGGACGCGTCGTCGAACGCGGCACACCAGCTGAAGTCTTCAATCATCCGAAAGAAGAACGGACACAGCGCTTTTTGAACCTGATTCAAAACACAGACACTATTTAAAACCCCCGGCGCTTGAGCGCCGAGGGTTTTTTATATTATTCAGGAAACACCGATCATGACAGCAATCACAAGTGCGACAAGCGCAATCGCTAACCAAACGAGGACCAATTTCCAGACGAACTTCACCCATTTTTCATAAGGAATTCCAGCCACTGCTAAATATCCCATTAAAGAAGCAGATGTCGGAATGATTGAATTGGTGATGCCGTCCCCGTATTGATACGCAAGAACCGCCACTTGGCGCTCGATTGCCAATAAATCCGATAAAGGCGTCATGATCGGCATCGTTGTCGCCGCCTGCCCGCTTCCGGAAGGGATGAAGAAATTGATGACGACTTGTGTAAAGAACATGCCGATGACAGTCAATGCATTCGGCAAACCGCTGATGACGCTCGATAAGCCATGGATCATCGTATCCATGATGACTCCCTGCTCCATGATGACCAAAATCGCACGGGCAAAGCCAACGATCAATGCACCGAAGACCACCAATTTCATGCCGTCGACGAACGCATCGAACATGCGGTTAACACCGAGATTTCCGACAAGCCCGGCTGCAAAACCGATGATGACGAAGGACGCAGCAAGTTCAGTCAAATACCAGCCCCATTCGAACACTCCGTAGACATTGATGCCAAGCCCGACTGCAAGGAACACGAAAACCATCCCGTGGCGCCAGTTGAACTCACCGAGAGCCTCAGCTTGATCTTTTGTCGACGATTTCTTTGCACGCTTCTCGATTTCGTAGATGATACTCTGCGTCGGATCTTTTTTGACTTTTGCCGCATAGCGCATGACGTACCAAATTGCAAAGCTCAGGAAGAAGATATACGCCCCGAAGCGGAAGCCGATGCCCGAGAAGATTTGCAGCTCGGCAATGCCTTGTGCAATCCCGACAGTAAACGGATTGAGCATGCCCCCGATGAAGCCGGATGCTGCACCGAGCGATACCATCGCCGTCCCGGTCATGGCATCAAAACCGATGGCCCGTGCTACCGCAATTCCGATCGGCACGAAAATGATGACCTCTTCTGACATTCCGATTGTTGCCCCAAGGACTGAAAAGAGAATCATGATAATCGGGATGAGCCATTTTTCCCTTGCTTCCAGTTTATCGACCACTTTGGCGATTCCAGATTCGATCGCCCCTGTTGCGCGGATAATCCCAAACGCGCCGCCTACCAAGAAGATGTAGAAGATGATATTCGACGCTTCAGACATCCCTGTAGGAATCGCTTTGAACAATTCAAAGAAGCCGACTGGGCTCTGTTCCACTTCTGCAAAGGAATTATCGATGACGACCGTGCGATTGTCCACTTCCTCCCGTTCGTATTGACCTGCTGGAATCAAATATGAGGCAACCATCGCTGCAATCATGATCAAAAATAAAATCGCATATGTATGGGGAATCTTATCTCCGCCTTTATTAGCTTTTAGCGGTTTTGTTGTCATGCAGGATCGCCTCCTACTGTACAAGATGTGACCGTCAATTTTTTCAGCTGCTCCGGATCGACTTCAATGCCAAGCCCTGGCTTGCCGCTCAAGAGCACATGCGGATGCTCGTATTTCAAGTCGCCGATTTCTTCACTGAATAACAGCGGCCCTGTCAGTTCTGTGCTTTCGATATTGATCCGCGCCATCGCCGCGTGATATCCGGCACTTGAAGCGACCGATGATTCCACCATCGAACCGATCTGGCACAGCATGCCCGCCGCTTCTGCCGTTTTCGCCATTTGCACCGCATGGAAAATGCCGCCGCATTTCATCAATTTGATATTGATGACATCCGCTGCATCGAGACGGATGATTTCAAGCAAATCTTCCATCGACTGCACAGTTTCATCCGCCATGATCGGCACGGCTGTTTTCTGGCGGACTTCAGCCAAGCCCCGTATGTCGCCCATGCGGATCGGCTGCTCAACCCAGCTGAGTCCAGCCATTTCCAGCTGACGGATCGCCGAAACGGCTGTCCCGACCGATTTCCATCCTTGATTGACGTCGACACGGATTGGCATTTCCGGGCCTACTTCGTTCCGTACCGCTAAAATACGTTCCACGTCCAATTGTGCATTGCC
This sequence comes from Planococcus sp. MSAK28401, assembly GCF_018283455.1. Lineage (NCBI taxonomy): Bacteria > Bacillati > Bacillota > Bacilli > Caryophanales > Caryophanaceae > Planococcus > Planococcus alpniumensis. Next base: position 2,809,314 of record NZ_JAAMTH010000001.1, read on the forward strand.
TGCCCCGACTTTCAATTTCAACGATCCGTAACCCGCTTCTACGGCCTGTTTCGCTTTTTCTGCCATGATGTCAGGCGACTCGATGCTCAAGACGCGCGGATAAGACAAATGCTCTTTCGACTGCCCGCCAAGTAAATTATAGACCGGTTGTCCCGAAGCCTTTCCCATCAAGTCGTAACAAGCGATATCGACCGCGGCTTTCGCTGCCGGATTGCCTGCCAAAATTCCGTTCATTTTATGATGGATTGCTTCAATATCGAATGGGTTCATGCCAATCACAGCCGGCAGGAACAATCCCTTCAGCACTTCGTAGCTCGCCGTAAAATACTCCCCCGTCACATGTTCATCAGGCACCGCTTCCCCGTAACCGACCAAGCCGTTATCCGTTTCCAGTTCAAGAATCAAAGACGGCATATCCGGATAGGTCGCATAGGAAATGATAAATGGTTCATGCAATGGAAAGCGCACTGCATGCAATCGTGCTTGAATGATTTTCATAATGAAGCCTCCAATTGTAAGTAGTCCTGTATGATTATACTATAAAAACTTTTGCAATAGCGTAATAATTTTGATGCTTCCTGGGATACGGCGTATAATGACGTCAGTAGATGTTTAAAACTTTTGTAGGATAAAGGAGTTATTGTTGATGAACTTATTAAAACAAACCGATAGCCTGATTGATTCCTTGCAAGAGGAAATGGTGGACATCCGCCGCCATCTCCATATGCACCCGGAACTGTCCCATCAGGAAGTGGAAACCCCTGCTTACATTGCAGAGCGACTGAAAGAAATCGGAGTCGAAGTGCGCCGGGGTGTTGGCGGTCGCGGAGTCGTCGGAACGATCCGAGGCGGCAAACCCGGCAAAACGATCGCTTTCCGCGCTGACTTTGACGCGCTTCCAATCGACGATCAAAAAGAGGTTTCTTATAAATCGACGATTCCAGGCGTCATGCACGCTTGCGGTCACGATGGCCACACTGCTGGCCTTCTCGGCTTTGCGAAAGCGATGATGGCGATCAAGGAAGACCTGCCTGGAACGATTGTGCTGATCCATCAATTCGGCGAAGAGCTGTCGCCGGGCGGGGCACGCGCGATGATCGAAGACGGCTGTCTCGATGGCGTCGACCTGGTGTTCGGCGCTCATCTCCAGAGCAAAATGGAATCCGGCAAGGTTTACCTTCGCGATGGTTACCTGCAAGCTTCTGAAGATGCCATCAAAATCAATGTCTTTGGCTCTGGAACCCATGGCGCGGAACCGCATACCGGCATCGACCCCATTCTTGCTGCGAGCCATATTATGGTCGCCCTGCAATCGATTGTCAGCCGAAATGCCGATCCGTTGAAAGAACTCGTCGTGTCGATCGGCAAATTTCATGCCGGAGACGCTGACAATGTCATCCCGAGCAAAGCCGTCATGGAAGGCACAATTCGCGTGTTCGACCCGGAACTGCGCAAGCTCGCCAGCGAACGTGTGCGTTCAATCGCAGAAAACGTCGCCGCTGCGATGGGCGCGCGTGCTGAAGTGATTGTCGAGACCGGTTACGATTCACTTTGGAACCACCCCGAAGCGGCAGAAATCGTCCGTACTTCCGCACGCCCCGTCGTCGGTGAAGACAACGTCATCGATATTGCCCCCATCATGCCGGTCGAGGATTTTTCTTATTATACACAAGCAAAACCTGGCGCTTTCTTTTTCATCGGCGCAAAAATGACTGACGAAACGCTCGCCTACCCGCATCATCACGAAAACTTTGATTTCAATGAAGACGCGATGAACACGACAGCGAAAGTGTTCGCTTCCATCTATTTCAACGCCCAGCAAGCAGAAAGCGATTCTGCCGAATAATAAAGTATATCCCCCTTCATGAACGCTGGAGGGGTATTTTATTGTAAGCTAACCGAAACCAGGTATGTGCGAGCTAAGGGGAAAGTGAGCGAGATAGATTGTCCATTGTTTGTTGTTTCATCTTTTGGTAAGCGCCTCCCGCTTTGGGCTGGCCTCCCGCAATGAGCCAAGAAGAGCACTTGTCTCATTGCTTCGGCTCGCCCGTGAGCGCGGTTCGGCTAATAGATTTCAATGGATTTTTTGAGTGATGCAGTATCTCTTTTTTACATGTTCATCCGCTGTTGGATGACGCTTATTTAAACTTGTGAGTGAGACGAATGGTTTGTCGATCTTAACATCACGAAGCAGCCGCCTCCCGCTTTGGGCATTCCTCCCGCAATGAGCCAAGAAGAACGCTTGTCTCATTGCTTCGGCTCGCCCGTGAGCGCGGTTCGGCTAATAGATTTCAATGGATGTTGCGTGCGAGAAAGTATCGCTGTCGGTCGGGTGCATTCGTTGGTGGAGACGCTTAGTTGAACTCGATAGTAATAAAGATGCTTCATTGACTATTCTTCTTGTAATTATGAAGCTTTCCAAAGCTGTTTGTGCTTACTTCAAAATATAATGAATTTCATTTCCTCTCTAAAACTAGAGATGGAGCGGAAAGGGGCGAATGGATGGCGAGGGGAAGCCGAGTCCATTCATTTGCGACGCATCTGCGCAGCATATATTTTTTTGCGATGCCCGAACATAGTGAGGGTTGAGCAGATGTGGGAGCAACGGTTCTTCTACGATGCTTGAATCCAGAGAAACTAGGGCCCATAGAACTGAAAGCTAGCAAAGGAAGTGGCTCAATGCGAGCCCTTACTCGGGCAGCTGAAAACGCGACGTCCTGTCGTATCAGCTGCATGACCTGCATCCTGCAGTCCCCAAGCGTCCTCCCTGGAGCGAAATCCCCACCACTCATTATTCCTATCCAAAAACGCAAAGAAAAAACCCGCACAACTCAATGAGCTGTGCGGGTTTCGACTTACTTGATGACATTCAGTTCTTTGCCGACTTTTGCGTAGATTTCAATCGCTTCGTCAAGCATTTCTTTCGTATGTGCCGCTGTTGGCATGTTGCGAACACGGCCAGTGCCGCGTGGAACCGTCGGGAAGACGATTGATTTCGCGTAGACGCCTTCTTCGAACAAGCGTTTCGAGAACTGCTGTGTCAATTTCTCGTCGCCGATGATGCATGGTGTGATCGGTGTTGCGGAATCGCCGATATCGAAGCCAAGCTCTTTCAAGCCTTTCTTCAAATAATCACCGTTGTCCCAAAGCTTGTCGTGAAGTTCTGTCGAATCGATGATCTTTTGGACCGCGGCCGTCGTCGCTGCGACGTCTCCTGGTGTTACTGCTGTCGAGAACAAGAACGGGCGGGAGCGTACGCGCAGCCAGTCAATCAATTGCTTCTTGCCGGCTACATAGCCGCCGACAACGCCGACTGCTTTCGAGAGTGTCCCCATCTGCATATCAACTTCTTTTTCCAATCCGAAATGCTTCACAGTACCTTTCCCTTTGCCAGTAACGCCTGAACCGTGCGCGTCATCGACGTAAGTGATCAAATCGAATTCTTTTGCGATTTCCACGATTTCCGGAAGCTTCGCGATATCACCGTCCATCGAGAAGACGCCGTCTGTGATGACCATTACTTTATTGTATTGGCCGGATTCTGTTGCTTCTTTCGCTTTCGCGCGAAGATCTTCCATATCAGAGTGTTTGAACGCGATGATTTTCGCTTTCGACAAGCGGCAGCCGTCGATGATCGATGCATGGTTCAATTGATCGGACAGGATCGCATCGTTTTTGTCCATAACCGCAGAAATCGCTGCCATATTGCAATTGAAGCCGGATTGGAATGAAATCGCCGCTTCTGTTCCTTTGAACTCGGCCAATTTTTCTTCCAATTGCACGTGAAGATCAAGCGTTCCGTTGATGGTACGGACAGCGCCTGCGCCGACTCCGTATTTTTTGATCGCTTCGATCGCTACTTTCTTCAAGCCTTCATCTGTTGCAAGCCCCAAATAGTTGTTTGATGACAAGTTGATCAGGTCCTTGCCGCCGATTTTAATAATCGCTCCGTTCGGGCCTTCTACCGGATCGATTTCATTGTATAGGCCTTGGTCTTTCAATTCTGTTAAGTTTTCTTCCAAAAACGCATCTAATTTTTTCGACACAGTCCTCTTCCTTTCAAAAAACAAATTCTGACTCCATCTTATCACACCGGGATTTTTTCCAAAAGAAAAAGCAGGCCTCAGACGGCTGCTCCTCTTTATGCTAATTCAGATGCAGTTTTCATTTCTTTTTGGAATCGGTAGTAATAGACGGCTCCTAACAGCAAAATCATCCCCGATAAAATAGCTGCAAGAATCCATAATGCTTGTTCAAACGGAACATTTCCTTCAAAGCCGAAGATCGACTCCCTCAAGGCTTTGATCGCATAAGTCATTGGGGAATACGGGTGGACAGCTTGGAAAAAGCCATTCGTCAATTGAATAGGAAACGTTCCTTCACTGGCACCAAGCTGCAACACCAACAGCAAGATCCCGAGGAAATTCCCTACTTTATCGAATGCAGCGACCAAAAAAGACAAGATGAGCATCCATGTGTTCGAGATCACAAAAAGAATCAGCAGGAAAGACCCTATATTTTCAACCGGAATATCCAGGACTTTCAAGATAAACACTGCCAATAGAGCCGCTTGGAACGTTCCTTGCGCCAAGATGACCGACAGCTTACTGCCCCACCAACTAAGCAGTGTGGTCGATTCCTGGTCGCGTGTCCGGAAAGGATAAATGGTGGAAAAAGCGATCGCCCCGACATACAAACTGAGCGCAATGATATAAGGAGCAAAACTTTGGCCATAGTTTTCGACTTCCGTGACCATTTCTTTATTGACCGTCACGGGTTCACTGACGATTTGCGCATTTGCCGTTTCAAAAGCGTAAGCTGAAATTTCTTCCGACGCTGCGGACAACTCTTCACTCAAACTCGCTGATCCACTTCCCAATTCATCGATTCCTTGGCTTATCTGCTTGTTGCCTTCTGTCAATTTGGCCAGCTCTGCAGCGAGCGGTGAGGGCGATTGGCCGGCAAGGGTTTCCATGCCATCTCCTACTTGCCCTGCCGATTCTGCAAGCTGCTCCGCCCCGTCCGCTAACTCCCCTGCCCCGGATGAGGCTTCTTTATAGCCGTCATTCATGTCGTTTACCGTTTCAAATACTTTTTCGGTATATAATTCCCGGACTTCGGATGCCACTGCCGTTTCCACAGCCAAAATACTTTGATCGGCAATTGATTTTCCGGAATAGCTATAGCCTGGATTGGTCTCCACATTCAAAGCCATTTCTCTCGGCTCTTCCGTCAAAAGCGAGGATGCATTACTCGAAAAGTCCTTGGGCAATGTAATGGAAGCATAGTAATCCCCTTTGACCACGCCTGCATGTGCTTCATCACTTCCGACGAAATGCCATTCAAAATCTTCATTGCCCTTTAGCTCGTCCACAATCTCTTCACCGATTCGAATGCTTTCTCCTTCCAGTTCAGCTGCTTGGTCTTCATTGACCACCGCAACCGGAAGATCCTCCGTTTTTCCATATGGATCCCACATAGAGGTCAAGAACGAAGCGCTGTAGATAACCGGCAAAAACATAACAGCGATTAATGAGATAATCAGCATTTTTTTCGAGAAAACCGTTTTCAGTTCATGAATCATTGTTTGTCGCCATCCTTTTCCATTTTCAAGCAATTGACGATTTCATCCAATTGGCTAGTGAACTTTATGATTTCATCGCCTGTAAAGCGTTCACCCAGCAAATCATTTAGATTTTCAAAAATGACTGTCTCGCTTATCACCAATAGTTCCGCTCCCTTTTGAGTAATTGAAATGGCTTTTTTCCGTAAATCCTGATTGGTCAAGATGGCAATTAAGCCATCTTGCTCCAATTTCCTGATTCGGTTGGAGATGGCTGTTTTAAAGACCCCTTGAATATCCGCGATTTCACTTTGGGAAATGGCTGGATTTTTTTTGATGATCCGCAAAGTCTGCAATTGTTGTGGAGAATAGGCTTTTAACTCTTCATGATTAGCGAATACATCCGCTACATAGACATTCACTTCCAAAATAGCTTCACTGAATTTCGAGTAAGCCGTGAATAATTCCTGAGACATTAGTATACCCCCTGTACTTCTTTTTTATATAGTACACCTACTGTACTATATATTCAAGCATGTACTACGAATTTTGCTATCCTGGTGGAGGCAACTGAAAATTACAGCAAAAAAAAGAGCGGGCAGCTGCCCGCTCTTTCCATTACTTACTTTTTGCCATTTCCTTTTTTCTTGCCTTTGCTTTTATCTTCTTTGTACAGTACTTCGTACGTAAATTCTTTGGCTTCTTTCTGGTCTGGCGCTGCTGCATAAGAAGTGATCATTTTCAGGTTGCCTTCACGCAGCACTTGCTGCAAGTCGAGTGCTTCTTTTTCCGTCACATTGTACGGATTGACATTGAATACGCGCTGCTTGCCGTTTTTCTTCGTTTGGATGAAGGTTGTCGTAAAGTCGACGTACTCACCTTTCAATTGGCCAAGTGACTGGAACGGCTCTGTAGACGTTCCATCTGCCGTGAAATCACCCAATTGGATATCTTTGATGAACCAGCCTGCTTCATTGGAACCCCAGTCCGTCATGTTGCGGAACGATACCAATACGTCTTGCCCTGCGTAGTCAGCCAAATCGAATGTTTCAGTAGACCAGTTTGTTTTCTCTCCTGTGAAACCTGGCACGTTCTCTTTGATCGTCGGGTAGCCTTCTTCCACTACATCGGAACGCGTGTTGTCATTCTCGAGTGATTTCCACGTTTCGCCGTTATCCGTAGATACTTGGACGGCCGCGAAATCCCATTGCTCTTCGATATTGTAATAATGCTCGAAGCTCAAAGTCGGGTTGGCAGCTGGAACCGTTGCCCCGAAGATCAAGGCTTGGTCTGCTTCATCGCCATTATTCGCATGAAGCACTTGCTCAGAAGCGTCAAGCGGATTGGCGACTGTTTCCCATTGCAATGGCAGGAAATCCACGCCGTCAAACTTCATGCCGCGGACAGTGCGGTCCAAATTGAATTCCTTAAAGTCGCCGCCCCATGCTGGAACGCCTTCTTTTTCAAAAGTTTTTGCTTTCTCGAAATCCACTGTTTTGCCGCGGACGCCGTCACCGACTGGCAGTTCGCGCAAATCGATGCTATCGAATTTGTAATCCTTGCTGACCGTGTCGTCATCCAAAGTCAAAGCCGTCATGAAATCCTGGTATAGTTCAGTGAATGTTTTGTTTGTGCCGTATTCTTTCAATACTTTATCAATGCTTGCGATGCCTTGAGTGTTTCCGTCAGTAGCAATTTCACGGATGAATTCCTTACCGAACTTGTCGTACATATAAAGCGTGAACAAATAGACTTGTCCATAATCTGCGATCGTTTCAGGGCCAGTTGCCGCTGTCCCGTGCTCATCCCAGTTGACGAGCGAGTTTTCCGGGTGGTCCAAATAGAAGTTGATCGATCCTTCGCCGTGGCCGTAGCCGCCCAGGAATTCAGAGAATGTTGACATCCCTTCGTTAACCCATGTTTCTTCTGCGCCGTCGTTATCGGCTTGGATCAAATGCTGAAGCTCATGGATTGTCGTGCCGAAGAACGTGCTCTCCAGACGCGTTTCCCATGAATTGGTATCGATGGTGATGATATTGCGGTCCGTGTAGTTTTCAAGCGTCTGCCAGAAGAAGCCGGCTACGAAGAACGGGTAGGATGGGTTGTTCCAGCCTTCGTCCTGTACGTTATCGACGAGCATGATCACTTTATCCGAACCTTCGTAATACCCTTCCGGAAGGCCAACCATGCCAGGAAGCGGCGATTTTGAGCCATCAAGCGTATCTGGAGTGCCGAAAAATTCAGTCGCTACTGGGTAGATATTACTGTCGAATTCATCTTTCAATTTGTCCACTTGCGCTTGCGTGACGATGTCAGCGGGTTTCGGATTGTTTGGCCCGTACGCTAAATCATTGGCCACCCAGATTTCCACGTTATCGCCGACGCTGCGAAGTGTGAAATCCTTAAATGACAAATTGCGGTTCAAGAATTTTTTCGTACCGCCGTCATATGTGAAATGTTCGCTTGCCGCAGCATTTTCTCCACCGTCTGCTGTTTCATCATTCAATTCGCCAGCTTGATCTTTGATGCGCTGCGCTGCTTCTTTTTGGAACGATTCATCATTCGTTAACCGGTTTAATTCTTGGTCGATATCGATGCGTTCGCCGTAGCGATCTTCATCCCAAGCACCGAGTGACGGCAACTCCTCAACCGGTGCTGCGCTCGCTGCAGGGGAATAAAGGGAAAGCGCCAATGCGCTCGCTGATAGAATAGGGAACCACTTGCTTTTTTTCATGTATATGTATCTCCTTCCAGAAATATCAGAATATTTTTCTTTCTAAAGATTACCACTTCTTTCGTTCTTGCTGAATAGGGTAAACTATTTATTTCGCTACCCGAAATATAGGATATTAGATACATTAAGGGTGTGTATTCAATAGGTAAATTATATTAACATTCTGATTTGACAGTCTTTATCTTTTAATAAAATCTATAGAACTCCATTAAAAAAAAGCGGACAAATGTCCGCTTTCGCAAAAATTACGCTAAAGCTTGCTGCAAGTCTTCTATTAAATCTTCCACATCTTCAATCCCAACAGAAATGCGTACCAAGCCTTCTGTGATGCCGAGTTCTGCACGGCGGTCTTCAGGAATTGAAGCATGCGTCATCTGCGCCGGAACCGAGATTAAACTTTCTACTGCGCCTAAACTTTCCGCTAGGGTGAAGTATTTGAGCTTGGCAAGCAGCTCATCCGCTTTTTCTTTGCTGCCGACATCAAATGAAATCATCCCGCCAAAGCCGCGTGCTTGTTTTTCCATCAAAGCTTTGCCGGAATGGCTGTCGAGTCCCGGATAAATGACCGCTTCGACTGCCTCATGCCCATCTAAGAATTCTGCGATTTGCTGGGCGTTGGTGTTGGTCTCTTCCATGCGGATGCCAAGCGTTTTCAACCCGCGCATCAACAGCCACGAATCTTGCGGCCCAAGAATCGCGCCAACGGAATTCTGGACGAAATGCAATTCCTCGGCCAGTTGTGCTGTATTGACAACAACAAGTCCCGCTACGACATCGCTATGGCCACCGATATACTTCGTTGCGCTATGCAAGACAATATCTGCTCCAAGAGAAATCGGATTTTGGAAATAAGGAGTCATAAAGGTGTTATCCACGATGGTCATTAGCCCATTTCCTTTAGCAAAAGTCGCAATTGTTTCAATATCGGTCACTTTCAAGAGCGGATTGGTTGGTGTTTCGATAAAGATTGCTTTCGTATTTTCCTGAACGGCAGCTTTCACTTGTTCCAAATCACCCGTATCAACAAAGGTAAATTCAAGCCCGAAGCGATTCAGCACTTTATTTATAACACGATAAGTCCCACCGTACACATCATCCGTCAAAATGACGTGGTCGCCTGCTGAAAACAGCATCATGACAGAAGAGATGGCCGCCATGCCAGAACCGAATGCAAATCCAGCATGCCCGTATTCTACGTCTGCGATCAACTCTTCCAGCGCATGGCGCGTCGGATTGCCGGTCCGTGAATATTCGTAGCCTTTAAATTTGCCTACAGCTTCTTGCTTGTAGGTACTCACTTGGTAAATCGGTGTCGATACAGCGCCGGTCGCTTCGTCTCCGAAGATCCCGCCGTGAATCAATCTAGTTTTCGGTTTCATTGCTGTTCCTCCTCAAAAAGAGCTCCGTAAATATCTTGGCTCAAATAGCGTTCGCTTGAATCGGCAAAGACCGTGGCGATATGGCTGCCTGGTTTTGCTGATTGCGCTTCACGCAAAGCCGCAACAAATGCAGCGCCCGATGAACTGCCGACAAGAAGACCTTCCTTCTGCGCAAGCTCCCTTACGGCTGCAAACGCCTCTTTATCTGTAATCGTGTGGATGCTATCAAAATACTGCGTATCCATAAACGGCGGAATCAATTCCATGCCGATGCCTTCCGTCTTGTGCGGGCCGGATTCCCCGCCGTTTAGGATCGAGCCTTCCGGTTCTACAATGACGGTCTTGATCGCCTGGTTTTGTGTTTTCAAATAACGGGAAGTTCCCATAAACGTACCGCCCGATCCTGCACCTGCAACAAAGATATCGATCTTGCCGTCCATCTGCTCCCAAAGTTCAGGGCCAAGCGTCTGGACATAGGTATCAGGATTGGCGGCGTTTGCGAATTGCGCCGGCATGAACGCGCCTTCTTGCTCGGCAATTTCAGTCGCTTTTTCGATGGCGCCTTTGATGCCTTCAGCGGTCGGCGTATTGATCACTTCAGCACCTAATGCGCGCATGAGTGTCTGTTTTTCCATGCTGAATTTTTGCGGGACGACCAGCTTCAAGCGGTAGCCTTTGCCGATTGCTGCTATCGCGAGCCCGATGCCTGTGTTGCCGGCAGTCGGCTCGACAATCGTGCCGCCTGCTTTGAGCTCTCCGCGTTTCTCCGCGTCGGCAATCAACGCCACGCCGAGACGGTCTTTGACGCTGCCGCCCGGATTGAAAAACTCCAGTTTGGCGAATATCCGGCAGCCATTCGGAATTGTGCTATGCGTCAATTCCAGGACCGGCGTGCGGCCGATCAATTGCTGAATCTCTGTTGCGTAGTCCATGCTGATTCCCCTTATGCCGTTTCTTCTTTAAACACTTGGCGCCACTCATCTTTTTTCGCAAGCATTTCCTTAGCCAGTTCATGTGCGCCTTCTAAGCTATGGCTTGCTGCCCAGCCGCATTGCACTTCGTTGCATGCCGGCACTTCGTCTGCTGCAATGACATCCGTCAAGGTTGCTTCAAGAATGCGCAAAATGTCTTCGTAATCATCGTGGTTGATGACTGACAAATAAAAGCCGGTTTGGCAGCCCATCGGCCCGATGTCGATGATTTGCTCCGAGTGGTTGCGACTATGCTCAGCCATCATGTGCTCGAGCGAATGAAGGCCAGGCATGTCCATATGTTCTTTGTTCGGCTGCTTGAAGCGGATATCATATTTTTTGATAGTGTCTCCGTTTGATCCTGTTTTTTCACCGGCTAGGCGGACATAAGGTGCCGCTACTTTTGTATGGTCCAAGTTAAAGCTTTCAACATTCATTTTTTTCATTACAATCTCCCTTTCATCGTTTAGTTGCATCAATCAAGAATACGTACTCATTTAAGCGTGTAAATGTGACGTCAAACCCATGTTCCTGAAAAATCATTTCCAATGCAGGCACTGTCGTGTAATGTTCGCGCTTCAAGTCTTCGACAAGATTGGCGTGGCCTTCCCCTTCTTCGTAAACGATGCGCCCAAGTTTGGCTTCGGCTGATTCGAATACAGTATCGGCGAAGACGACTTTCCCGCCCGAAGGCAAAATGTCAGCATACTGCTGAATTGCTTGGGCTTTTTCTTCATCCGTCAAATGATGGAAGGCATAACTGCTGACGAAGCTGTTTGGCTTCTGGCGCAAATCAAACGCTAAAAAGTCGCCATCCATTATGTCGAGCTCAGGAAATTTTTGTGCAGCCACGCTTCGCATTGCGCCATTCGGCTCAATACCAGTTACCGTGAGCCCTTCTTGGAGAAGTGCTGCTGTCAAATTGCCTGTGCCAACGCCGAATTCCACGACTGGCCCTTTAGCTTTCTTCGCGACAGCCGTCAAAATCTCCTCGTAGTTTTCGAAAACTGCTTTATATTCCGGATCATGTCCGCTAACTGACTCATCATAAGTGTGCACCCATTCATCAAATATCTCAACAAATTCTCTTCCCATATATGCACTCCCGCTCTCTTGAATGATATGTTACACTAAACCAATAATGTTACTTGGTTTTATTTATAACATATGCCCCTGTCTAGTTCAACTGGAAGGTTTTTCTGTTGACCCACCGTACTCATATAAAAAAGCCCGGCAATCGCCGGACTTAATAACTTCACATTTTCAAAACCGGTGGTACGTCTTTTTGATGTTTTAAGATGAGCCATTTCAATAAAGATTCACATTGCACGAGTGATTTCTGTACAATCCTGCCGATCAATAGCGCACTCACGACGGTGCCGATTCCCACAGGCCCGCCAAGCATCCAGCCAAGAAGCGCAACAATCACTTCAATCGCTGTACGGATCGTGCTGACGCTGAACCCTGTTTTCTGAACCAAGATCAGCATCAAGTCATCCCGTGGGCCGGCTCCCATTTTAGGTGAGACGTACATGCCGACACCATAGCCCATCACAAAGATCCCTGCTGTAAAAATCAAGATTTGCCCAATCAGCGAATGGATATCCGGGAGAAGGAAATTGAATAAATCAATAAACAAACCAATCAGCAGCATATTAAGCCAGGTCCCGAACTGGGGCCACCTTCTGCGCACAAGAGATGTAGTACTGATCAGTGTAAACCCTGCAATGATCGACCAAGTGCCGATGGTCAGGCCGAAGTTCTCGTATAAGCCGACATGCAAGACATCCCACGGCCCGATGCCGAGACGATATCCTTTGATGGTCATCGAAATGCCCAGACCCAATAGCATCATGCCTAACAGGAAAAACAGCCACCGGTAATACATAGAAACTTTCATCCTTTATCCTTCTTTCCTCTGAACCTCGAACGACAAAGCAGCGGACAGGAAACGCTCACGGCTTCACCGTCAATTCCGCAAACTCACCCTGCGTTGCTTTCAGTAAATCTTTCGGTGCCAGTTTCAACTGTGCCCCGACTTTTCCAGCAGATACGATGATGTCGTTCAACTCGGTGGCTTGTTTGGCGACGAATGTCCTGAACGGCTTTTTCATGCCGAACGGCGAACAGCCCCCACTTACGTAACCCGTAAGCGGCAAAATCTCTTTGACCGGCACCATCTCGATTTTCTTTTCGCCGCAGGCTTTTGCAGCCCGCTTTAAATCCAGCTCATCGGCAACGGGCACAAGAAACACGTAATGCTCATTGGAAGACCCAGCTGCCACGAGCGTCTTGTAGACAGTTTCAACAGGTGCCCCGATTTTCGCCGCAACGGATACCCCATCGATTTTTCCATCATCGGTGCTGTATTGCAGCGGCTCATAATCGATTTTTTCACGGTCCAATATGCGAGCGGCATTGGTTTTTGCTGCTTTTTTCGCCACCTTGCCCCCTCCTGTCAGTCGTTTTGCTCGAGCATTTTCTTCAAGGCATCTGCCATTGCCGTGTTTTGCGGCGGCTCGTCTTGCTTCTTCAAATACTTATTAACATCTTTCTTGTTTGCTTTCGATTGTCCTGCTTTTTTGCGTTTTTCAAATGCCGATAACTTTTCACGGTGTCCGCATTTGCAGACGAACATTTTGTTGTCGCCATCGCCGACCATGTCCATGCGTTTATGGCAATTTGGACAGCGGGCATTGGTCTGCATCGAGACATTTTTCTTGAATCCGCAATCACGGTCCTGGCATACGTGCATCTTGCCGCGTTTGCCATTCACTTCAAGAAGCGGCTTGCCGCAGTCCGGGCACATTTTTCCGGTGATGTTATCGTGTTTGAATTTCTTGTCGCTGGATTTGATTTCAGCTACCGACTTTTTCGAGAACGCGACCATTTCTTTCATGAACTGCTCTTTCTTCAGCTGGCCTTTGGCGATTTTGGTCAATTGCGTTTCCCAATCCGCCGTCAATTTCGGTGACTTCAAATCTTCTGGGACGAGCTCCAATAGCTGGCGACCTTTCGACGTAATCGTCAAGTCCTTGCCTTTTTTCTCGATCAGGAAGCTATTGAATAATTTATCGATAATGTCAGCACGCGTGGCGACAGTTCCGAGGCCGCCGGTTTCACCGAGCGTCTGGATCAGCGCTTTCGATTCCCCCGCCATGAACTGGGCCGGATTCTCCATCGCCCCGAGCAAAGTTCCTTCATTGAAGAATGCAGGCGGTTTGGTTTTGCCTTCAGTCAAGGTGATGCCTTTTAATTCTACAGCCTGCCCTTGTTCAAATGGCGGCAACGTCGACTCGCCTTCTTCGTCGGCGTCGTTATAGACACGCTTCCAGCCATCGTTGCGGATTGTGTTGCCTTTTGCCTGGAATGTTTCACCCGCCACGTCGAGCGTAACGGTCGTCCGGTCGTATTCGTGCTGTGGCATGAAAACGGCCAAAAAGCGGCGGACGATCATATCATATAGTTTGTATTCCTTGTCGCTGAGCTCGTGAAGCATTGGCGTTTCTTCGGTCGGGATGATGGCGTGGTGATCCGAAACTTTCGCATCGTCGATGACGCCTTTTTGCGGAACCCCTGCACTTTTCAATGCGGTGTTCGCAAGCGAACGGTATTCACCGACTTGCACCGCTTTGATGTGCTCTTTTAACGTGCCTTTCATATCGCTCGTCAAATGCTTCGAGTCCGTACGCGGATAGGTGACGATTTTATAGCGTTCATAAAGGTTCTGCAAAGTATTGAGCGTTTCTTTTGCCGACCAGCTATAGCGTTTATACGCTTCCTTTTGCAATTCGGTCAAATCGAATAATGGAGGCGCAGGTTGTTTTTTCGGCGTAACTTTGACATCTGTCACCTTGCCTTTATTTGCCGTATCGAGCTTGGCGAATAAACGGTCGATCCGCTCTTTGTCGAAATTCTGCGTCGATTTCCCGTCCGTCCAGGTGAACGAAGCTTTATCGCTGATTGCCTGAAGGCCATAATACGGTTTCGGATGGAAGTTGCGGATGTCCTGTTCGCGCTGCGCGATCATCGCCAACGTCGGTGTCTGCACGCGTCCTGTCGACAATTGAGCATTATGCTTCACTGTCAGTGCACGCGTGGCGTTGATTCCTACCACCCAGTCGGCTTCAGCGCGGGCGACTGCCGCCTGGAATAAGCTTTCGTATGCTTTACCGTCTTTCAAGTTTTGGAAACCGTCTTTGATCGCTTTATCAGTAACCGAGGAAATCCATAGTCGTTTTACCGGCTTGTTGACTTTGGCTTGTTCCAAAATCCAACGGGCGACCAGCTCCCCTTCACGCCCTGCATCGGTCGCGATGATGACTTCTTTCACATCGCTGCGGTTCAATTGCGCTTTGACGGCATTGTATTGCTTCATGGTCTGTTTGATCGGTACCAATTTAAACGGCTCCGGAAGAATCGGCAGGCTTTCCATTTTCCATTCTTTCAAATCGTTATTGTATTGTTCCGGTTGTGCATGCGTCACCAAATGGCCAAGTGCCCACGTGACGATATATTGTTTGCCTTCTAAAAAACCGTTTCCTTTTTGAGAGCATCCAAGCACTCGCGCAATATCACGCGCAACGGACGGCTTTTCTGCAAGAACTACTGATTTCATAAGCTAAAACCCCTTTTCTACAGCGTCTAGTATAGCATCTTCTCCCCGTTCTTGTGGAGGAAGCGCATTTGATCGGCCTTATGCCTTTTTCAATTAAGTTTAGTGTTCAGGCCGAAAAAAAACCTCCCGAGGGAGGTTTTTCTTAATGGTCATCAATATCGAGTGTTTCTTTTGATAGGTGGGTGCTCATTTCTGCATATTGCACAAATACGCGGGCGAGTTCGCGCAGTCGGTCATGGACATCGTCATTGATGATGGCGTTCGTGTCATCGAAATGGCTCGTATGCGTGTAGACGTAGTTCGGCGTTACGAGGCAGCGGAAATAATCAAGAATCGGTTTCAGCTGATTCTCAATGACCAAGTGATGCTGGTACGTGCCGCCGTTCGCGACGATTGATACCGGTTTGTAGCGCATCGTCCGCGGGTGAAGCATGTCGAAGGCATTTTTCAAGACACCTGGAATCGACCCTTGGAAAATGGGCGAAGCGATGATATAGCCGTCCGCTTCTTCAAAACGTTGCACCATTTCACGCATGCTGTCGTTGTATTCCGCATTCGGGCGGCCATCAATAAATTGATGTTCATACTCGCTCATGCTCAAAATGCTCAATTCCATCTCCGGATTCTCTCGCTCGAGATAGACTTTGACCTGTTCCAATACAGCGCCGGTCTTGCGCCCAAGTATCGTTCCATCCACTAATAAAATCTTCATGATCCTGAATCCTCCTTGACTACGTATAAGCAGGCAGCGGAATCCCACTGCCTTTTCCTATTGATTGATCTGGTGCAGTGCATGCTGCAGCTATTGTTTATCATAGCAAAGACACACTCCCCGTGCGTATCGATAGGGCTTTTAATGAAAGATTTCATTCTTTAGTCTGAGAATCTTTTTTGATGCGTTTTGTTTCCAAGCGCTCCTGGATGCGGTCGGAATCACGTTCCGGCCCAGTGAAGCTAATAACGGTATCGCCTTGCTTCGGTTCCAGCACTTTATCGGACGTGAAGAACTCGATATTTCCTTGCGCCGTTTCAATGAATAACGGAATCGTATTGGCTGACCATCTCTTATTGAATTCTTCATAAGTGAAGCGCTCAGTCAATTTCGTGGAACGGATGGCGTAGCCTTGCTCTTCTTTCTCATCAAGCACGTGAATATTCCAATCTTCGGTGAAAAGGATCCGCCCGCTTAACGAGGAATGGAAATCAGCAGGATCCCCTTGGTGAAGCGCCGTCTGGAACAAATTGATGCGCCCCATTTCCGGCACGAAGTTATTGACGACAAGCGCATTGAACGAATCCGTCTCCGAAGCGACGATCATTTTCTCGTAAGGCGTCAAATCCACTTCGTATTCCGTGTGCTCAGAAAGGATATTCCCGACATAAGTCTTGATGCCGATTTGACGTGCTTTTTGCAAGCGGCCCCACGAATCATCGACGAGCAGGACGTTTTTATCCATATCGTAAAGGGCTTTCGCCATCGCAGTCGTGAACCTGCTGGCACCAATGATGATAATTCCCGGATCTTCCGATGAAGCGAGGCCCAATTTGCGGCCGATCCACGTAATGGAAAATCCATGCGCAACTACTGTAGAAAAGACGAGCGCAAAGGTCAGCGCGGTCAAAAGTTCCGCATCCTCGAACCCGGCATCCAATAAGACACTGGCGAAATAGCCGGAGACGGTCAGTGCAACAATGCCTCGAGGGGCAATCCACCCGACCAAGGCTTTTTCCTGCCAGCTCAAGTCGGTGCCGATGGTCGACAACCAGATGGACAAGGGCCGGACGATAAATAACATGACCAAGACAAATGAAATGATTGACCAATTGAAAATTTCAAACAGCACATCCATGCTGAGTGAAGCCGTCAGCATCATGAAGACACTGGAGATCAACAAGATGGACATGGTCTCTTTAAAATGCCGCATATCGTTGATGGAGGAGATGTTCATATTGGCCATGACCATCCCCATTGCGGTTACCGCAAGCAAGCCGGTTTCGTGCATCACGATATCCGAGATGACAAACGTCAACAGCACGACGCCGAACACCATCGGCGATTTAAGGAATTCCGGAATTTGGCCGCGCTCGAACATCCAGCCCATCCCGAGCCCTGCTGCTGCACCGAGTACGGTCGCGAAAAGCGCCGCGAGGAAGAACAGCCCGAATGCAGCGGCGGTAACATCCCCTTCCGCAAATAAGACGAATTGGAATGCAAACAAAGCCAATAATGCGCCGAACGGATCGACAATAATGCCTTCCCATTTCAATAACGCTGCAGGACGAGCTTTCAGTTTAGCTTGGCGAAGCAGCGGCATGATGACAGTCGGCCCTGTTACGATGAACAAGCCACCGATGACAAATGACACCGCCCACGACAGGCCGGCGACATAATGGGAAGCCAAAGTGCCTCCCGCCCAGGCAAGCAAAGCGCCGAATGTAACGATCCGCCACACCGGCTTATTGAACCCTCGGATCTCCTTGAAATTCAAGTTCAAGCTGCCTTCAAATAGGATGATGGCTACAGCAAGCGACACAAGCGGCCGGAACAAATCCCCGAAACTTTCTTCCGGGGAAATCACGGCAAATATAGGGCCGATTAACAACCCGGCAATCGACATCAACACAATCGCTGGAAGGCGGAGACGCCAGGCGATCCATTGTGACAGAACGCCGAGGAAAATAATTAACATGATATCGAACAATAAACTGTCGATGGCATCTCACTTCCTTTTTTCATTTTTTGTTATTATAAAGGAGTTGTAGTGCGCAATGAAAGCGAGAAGCCGAGCGTATCCATTTAAATTTTCTCTACTTGTGGTACAATACAGAGAAAAACTAGGGTGATTTTGTTGAACAAGCAGGAAATCGAATACGCCATCGCCGAACTGAAGAGCGATTACGTACGCCAACAGGGTGATATTGAAAAACTGGAAACGACCGGCCACACGAAAATGGTCGACAAAGCCGAAGAACGGCTTGAAAAAATGGAACAGCGTCTTGCGGAATTAAACAAAGAACTCGCGGAACTTTAACCGCGGTTTTTTTTATGGAAAGTGGAGGAACACATATATGAGTTTATTAACAGTAGAAAGCCTGAGCCACACATTCGGTGACCGTACCCTATTCAATGATATTTCTTTTCGTTTAGTCGAAGGGGAACACGTTGGGCTCGTTGGGGCAAACGGCGTCGGAAAATCGACACTGATGAATATTTTGACAGGCAAGCAAATCCATGATGAAGGAAAAGTCGAATGGCAGCCAAAGACCCATTACGGCTATTTGGACCAGCACACACAGCTGGCACCAGGCCGCACCATCCGTCAAACTTTGCAGGATGCCTTCTTGCCGCTTTATGAAAAAGAAAAAGAATTGAACGACATCGCCATGCAAATGGGCGAAGCCGATCCTGAACAACTCGAATCATTGCTCGAGCAAATGGCCGAAGTACAGGATGCACTCGATGCCGGTGATTTCTATACCTTGGATGTCAAAGTGGACGAAATCGCACGTGGGCTTGGGCTTGATGCCATCGGGCTTGAGCGCAGCGTCGAATCCCTTTCCGGCGGACAGCGGACCAAGCTTTTATTGGCCAAACTATTGCTGGAAAAACCGAAAGTGCTACTGCTGGATGAGCCGACCAACTATCTGGATGAAGAGCATATCCAGTGGCTCGTCAATTACTTGAAAAACTATCCGCATGCTTTCCTGCTCATCTCGCATGATACGGAATTCATGAGTTCAGTAACTGGGGTTATTTTCCACTTGGAATTCTCCCGCCTGAACCGCTACACCGCTTCATATGAGAAGTTCATCGAGCTTGCGGAATTGGCGAAAAAGCAGCATCTCGAAGCTTATGAAAAGCAAGAAGACATGATCAAAAAAACCGAGACATTCATCGCAAAAAACAAAGCGCGCGCTTCGACTACCGGACGCGCGAAATCCCGCCAGAAGCAATTGGACCGCATGGACCGCATCGAAAAACCTGAAATGGCGGCCAAACCGCAATTCGCCTTTAAGGAAACACGCAGCCCAAGCCGCTACGTTGTCGAAGCGGAAGCGCTCCGCATCGGCTACGACAAGCCCTTGTTGCCGCCTTTGTCATTCATGATCGAACGCGGCGAAAAAATCGCGCTCGTCGGCATGAACGGTGTCGGTAAATCGACTTTGCTCAAGACGATGCTCGGCAAGATCAAGCCGCTCGACGGAGACGTCATCCGCGGTGAATACTTGACGCCTAGCTATTTCGAACAGGAAGTCAAAGCACCGACGCACCGCCCGATCGATGAAATCTGGGATGCCTATCCTTCGATGGACCAGGGCCAAGTACGCGGCGCCCTTGCCCGCACTGGATTGAAGAGCGAACACATCGGCCGCCCGATGAACCAATTGAGCGGCGGCGAGCAAGCGAAAGTGCGTTTGTGCAAATTGATGCTGGAAGAAAGCAATTGGCTGATCTTCGATGAACCGACAAACCACTTGGACATCGATGCGAAAGCTGAACTCAAGCGTGCGATGCAAGCTTATAAAGGCACAATCGTTCTCGTCAGCCACGAACCGGATTTCTACGACGGCCTAGCCACGAAAGTATGGAACGTGGAAGACTGGATCGAAGCCGGCAAGCAAACTCAAGAGTAAACTAAACCAAAAACCCGCTGTACACATGAAATTTTGTGTGCAGCGGGTTTTTTAGTTGGATATAAACGGTTTATAAGAAAGCTCTGCGCGAATGAATAATAGAAAAAGAGAGCGAGAGTTTGATTGTGGAATCGTTCTCACATTCTATTTTTGCTTCATCTCACTATTCGCCGCCAGGCTTTGGGTTGGCCTCTTGCAATAAGCCAAGAAAACCACTTGTCTTATTGCGTCGGCTCACCCTTGGCCCTGGTCGGCCAGAAGATTTCATTGATTGGGGTGCGTTTAAATAGATCTGCTTCTTTAGGTAGTTGCCGGCTAGCGGGGAAATCACTTCCCTGGTCTAGTTTCGATTAAGATAATTAGAATTTGGTTGTGGAATCGTTCCGATGTTCTATTGGCGTTTCTTGCTGGTATTCGCCGCCCTGCTTTGTGTTGGCTCTGGCAGTAATGAATTGGCGAAAGGAAGTTGAGCCAATTCATCTGCGATGCTTGAGCGTAGCGAAAGTTGAGCAAGCCGGTTTATGACGATTGAATGCAGCTTTCACTTATCGCGTCGGCTCACCCTTGACGCTTGGCGACTTGGTGATTTCATTGTACGAAGACTGTTTAAGTAAATCTGCTTCTTTACTCCGTTACCGGCTAGTGGGGAAATCGCTTCCCGGGATGCAGCGGCTGGAAAATAGGTGCTTGAACCCAAAAGCATGCTGGTAGATTAAAGCTGCCAATTAGATCTCACGGTTCAAGAAGGAATAAGCTATCAATTTTGACATGTTTCCACATTTTCTATTGAGTGCACAAAAGAAACTTTATTCTAATATAAACATAGAGACGGAGTGGAAGGGGGCTGACGCCTGTGGGACCGCGCGGGCTGGCGAGACAATCGTGTCGCGTCCTTTGCGGCACGTTGGCTCAACACCCGCCCCACGGCAAGCAGCCCCCTGCAACGTAGTCGAAAAGCGGAAGCTTTTCCACTCACTTATTTTTATTTCTCTAGTATCCTGCTGGCCCCAAGCAGCCATTGAAGCACAGTCGAATAGCACAAGCTATTTATACTTACTATGTTTCTCATATCTTTTACTTACTTCCCTTCAATAAGTCGTCAGCTTGAAGAGCTTTTGGAAGTTGTAGATGCCGCGCTGCCAGAACGTGAACTCGTCTTGGTATTCTTCCAGGTCGAGTGTGTAGAGGGCATCTTCGTTGTTCCACAGCCGTTCGAAATACGTATCCAGTTCGCCGACCAATTCGCTATCGGTCGGCGCTTTGATGAGAATATCCGCTTCTAAATTATAATCCATCAGCGTGCGTTCGGTCATATTGGCGGAACCGCCTAGAATGACCGTTTCTTCGCCATTTTGAATCATTATAGTTTTGGTATGGAATTGCCCGACTACTGGATTGTACCAGCGGACTGCCAAAGAGTCGCTGGCTGCATCCACCATCCCGTTCACTGCCGGCCGGTTCGGCAAACCGGTCTTTTCGTTGCCAAATGCATTTTTGTTTGGATCGAGTACAAGCTGTACTTCCACGCCGCGATTCGATGCTTCCACCAAACTGTCGACTACACTACTCTCGGATAAATAGAACATGGCCATCTGGATGCTATCGCCTTCCTCTGTACTGTCCATGTGCTTTAAGAGAGCTTTCAAAATTTGCCGTTCCGTGACATATTGCACTTCATATTCACCTGATTGTTCAGGCATTTCCGCTCTCGGAAAATCTGGGCCACCTGATAATTTCGAGACCGCTTCCTCAGCTTCCAGGATATCATCGAGCACCGGCCCGCTGACTCGGAATGCCATATTGCCATGTAAACCGCTTGCATCGTGCGGATTGGCTGAACTGATGATTGCTTCCTGCTCTGAAACAACGGTCTTCCGATGATTCGCCTTGATGTTCATCATTTGCATGTAAGATGAAAGCGTCATATCCGGTGCGTCGCTAGACGTGGCATTTGCTATCCAACCGTCCCCAGGATTATCGAACCATTGAAAGATTACACGATACAAACCTGAATACAGCGGCATCGAATCGCGCAATTTGTCGAGATCGGTGATGATCACTTCCACGCCTTCAGCTTCGAGTGTTTCCAGCAGCAAGCTTTCATAGGAGCCGTATCCGATATTCAACGGGTCAGTGATGAAATAAATCGGAAAATCCGGATTTTCTTTCTTTTTCTCGATTAAATGATCTGCTAGGCGTGCCGCAATCGCTGGATACGCAGTTTCCGTGTCGTTGTAATTATCGAATAGGAACAAATCGAGCACGAGAAATTCCTCTGCTTCATCGATCAGTTCGTGAATTTCATCGAAAATCCGCAGTTCGCTTTCTAAATCTGTGCCTTCCTTATCCTGTGCATAGCTCAGGTCATAAATCATCTCTACTTGATCGGCACTATGCAAATCTCCAGCGAATGAAACGCCGACCGGCAAGGGCTTGAATGTATGCCAAATAATTACAATTATGTACATCGCAGCGAGCAATCCTATTACACCCATGATAATGCGCCGGCGCTTGCTGTAATTCTTGATTCTTCTCATTAAACTTCCGCCCCTTTGCTTCATTATAAGCGGAAGAGTCATAGAAAAATATCAGTTATTATTTTCCATATAAAAACCCCAGCCACTATTCGGCTGGGGTTAGGAAAATATTAGGCAATGACTACATATTCGCGGGTTCTTACATCTTCCATAAGCATATCTTTCAAGCGCTGTTTGCCGCGATGCAAGCGAGATTTCACTGTACCGATGGAAACTTTCATCGTCTCGGCAATTTCCACGAGTGAATATTGATGGACATAAAAGTAAACGATTGTCGTCCGGTAAATCGCGTCCAATTCCGAAATTTTATGGCGAATCATGATAGAGACATCTTGTTTTTCCAATAATTCAGCAGTTCCGGTCTCATCGGTCGGAATCAAATCCAATAGCGAAACATCGAGTCCTTCCGGCTGATTGGCGATATGCTTACTGCGGCGCACGTTCTTGCGGTAGCGGTCACGGAATGTATTCATGCAAATAGTCGTCAGCCAAGCTTTGGCATGATCGACTTGGGCGATTGATGATTCATAGCGTACTACTTTCAGCCATACTTCCTGCATCAAGTCTTCAGCTTCGGCTTTGTTGCGGGTAAGTTTCAGGCATAAGTGATAGATATAGCGGTTATATTCGGCATATAGCTCTTCCATCGTTGTTACCTCCGTCCGGTGATCTCTTATGCCCTTATTGTGCCTGAGTTTAGGCTTACGCTCTATCGTTCCCTCTTTCAGTCTCCTTACAATGTTGTAAGAAACAAAAAAGCCATCCCAGAATCTGGGACGGCTTTACTATTATGGCCTTTTGGCTGAATTTTCGCTTACGGATTCCTGCTCTTCAGGTTCAGCGATTTTCGTAATCGTCAGCCGTTCAATGCGGTTTCTGTCCATTTCGTTGACGACGACATGCAAATTCTCATAAGTGAATTCTTCGCCGACTTCCGGCACATGGCCAAGCTGCTGCATGACAAAGCCAGCAATCGTGTCATGGTCTTCCGGCACTTCGACTTCGAACATTTCATTAACATCTTCAATTTCCAGGCGGCCGTGGCAAGACAATTGGCTGTCGTTGATTTCGAAGACCAATTCGTCGTCTTCGTCGTCTGTCTCGTCTTCA
Organism: Planococcus sp. MSAK28401; assembly: GCF_018283455.1. Classification (NCBI taxonomy): domain Bacteria; kingdom Bacillati; phylum Bacillota; class Bacilli; order Caryophanales; family Caryophanaceae; genus Planococcus; species Planococcus alpniumensis. The sequence goes on from NZ_JAAMTH010000001.1 coordinate 2,832,861, forward strand.
ATGTCCTGTCCGATCATTTCCTCGATGATGTCCTCATGTGTGACAATGCCGAGCGTTCCGCCGTATTCATCCAAAATGACGGCCATATGCTTTTTCTTCGCCATCATCAATTTGAATACTTTCTCGACACTCACCGATTGAACAACGAATAATGGATTGTCATCCATCAGTTCCGCCAAGGTCAAGTTCGGGTTCATCGACCATTCGATGAGTTTTTTGGAATAGAACAAACCGACGACATTGTCCATGCTTTCTTCGTAGACAGGATAACGTGTATACGAGGAGTCCAGGATCAAATCACGGACTTCTTCATAGGTCAGGTCGATGGAAATGCCGACCGTATCCGTGCGGTGTGTCGACATAACATCCGATACGTCTTTGTGCGGGAAATCGAGCACGCCTTTGATGCGTTCCGATTCGTCAGCTTCAAAGGTCCCTTCAGTCGACGCAATATCGACCATCGTCCGCAGCTCTTCTTTAGTCATCGTCGCTTCTTTGACGCTGCCTTTGGAGATGATGCGGATGAAGATATTGGTGAACTGGGCAAGCAGCCATGTCAATGGTTTGAAAAGCAATACTAGAAAACCGATGACCGGTGCTACGATATAAGCGATTTTATCCGCAAACGTTGCAGCAATGGTCTTCGGCAGCACTTCGCCAAAAATAATCAGGACAACCGTCAAAATGGCTGTCGCCAATCCGACCTCCCATCCTTCCGTGATGGCGATGGTCGTGACAAGTGTAGGCAGCATGATATTGGAAATATTATTACCGATCAAAATAGTCGTGATCATCCGGTCCGGCTTCGCGATCAATTTTTCGAGCTTTTGGGCTTTAACATCCCCCTGCTCCGCGCGAAGATGGACCTTCATCCTATTAACTGCCGTGAGCGCCGTTTCGCTTCCCGACAGGAAAAACGACATGATCAGAAATAATGCCAATGCTATAAACAAATTTACTTCCTCCAGTAAAATACATATAAAATTTTTTCGATCTGTTTCCGTATTATCCATAATACCACAGCAATTTTCCTCTTGTCGAAAAGGACAACTTAGCTATGCTATAATTTCCACATACTAAAAATATTGGAAAGCAGGGATTTTATGAACGCCACTCAAATCGATAAGTACTTCAAAGATCACCGCCAAGCCCATCTCGAAGAATTGAAAAGCTTTTTGCGCGTCCCATCGGTCAGCTCCCTTTCTGAACATAAAGCTGATATGCAAAAAGGTGCGGAATGGCTAGTCAAGTCCATGACAAAATCCGGGCTTGAAAACATCAGCATCGATGAAACCGACGGCCATCCCGTTGTCTACGCCGACTGGCTCCATGCTGACGGCAAACCGACCATTCTCGTTTACGGCCATTATGATGTCCAGCCAGTCGACCCGCTCCACTTATGGGAAACGCCGCCCTTTGATCCGCATGTGCGCGACAATAAATTATATGCACGCGGTGCCAGCGACGATAAAGGCCAAGTTTTCATGCATTTGAAAGCGGTGGAAGCTTTGCTTGATTTGAACGGCGAACTGCCCGTCAATATTAAATTCATCCTTGAAGGCGAAGAAGAAATCGGCAGCCCGAGCTTGCCAAAATACGTCGAAGACAATAAAGAAAAACTGTCGGCTGACATCATCGTCATTTCCGATACCGGCATGCAAGGCCCGGGACGCCCTGCAGTTTGCTACGGCTTGCGCGGGCTTGCGGGCATCCAGATCGACGTCAACGGCCCTAAAGGCGACTTGCACTCTGGCCTTTACGGCGGTGCTGTACAGAACCCACTCCACGCCATTGTGGGCATCCTTGAATCGTTCCGCGATAAAGAAGGCGTCATCCAAGTTGAGGGCTTCTACGACGATGTACGCCCCGTGTCGGATGAGGAACGCGCGGAATTCGCCGCACTTGATTTTGATTTGGAAAATGAAAAGCAGGCAATCGGCATCTCAGAAGATTTCGGCGAGAAAGGCTATTCGTTCGTCGAGCGGACATGGATCCGCCCGACACTCGAAGTCAACGGCATCACCGGTGGATTTTCCGGCGAAGGCATCAAGACCGTCTTGCCGGCTGAAGCCAGCTCGAAGATCACTTGCCGCCTCGTTCCTGACCAGGATCCGGACGACATCATTGCCAAGCTGAAAGCTCATGTTGAAGCGCATAAGCCAGCAGGTGTCACGGTCGACATTACCGAATTCGATAAAGGCAAGCCGTTCCTGACACCATACGACCACCCAGCCATCCAGGCAGCGGGCCGCTCCTATGAAAAAATCTACCAAGTGCCGACTGCCTTTACTCGCATGGGCGGTTCGATTCCGATCGTCGCCGCATTCGATGAAATTCTTGGATTCCCTGTTGTCTTGATGGGCTTCGGGCTTGCTTCAGAAAATTTCCACGCCCCGAACGAACATTTCCATTTGGAGAACTTCGATAAAGGGCTCCGCGTCATCAGTGATTACTTGTTTGAAGCATCAACACTAGGCCAATAATCTTCATAGCCTCCCCCAAGTTGGGGAGGCTATTATTTTTATGAAATTGCATTTTTTGGTTGGAGGGATACGATGGTTATTTTGTATTGGATAGGCAGTTATTTACTCGGCACTGTTTTGACTGCCTTATGGATAGGGAAATGGAAAGGTGTAGACTTGACTGCTTCAGGCAGCGGTAATCCCGGCGCCCGGAATGCCCTAGCCTTACTCGGGCGCAGAGCTTCCTTTTTGGTGTTTCTCGGCGATTTCCTGAAAGGTTCGGTCGTCGTATGGGCAGGGCTTTGGCTTGAATTCTCTTTATTGTCTGTGGCCATAGCGGGTTTGCTTTCAGTCGTTGGGCACATTTATCCGATATGGCGCAAAGGCCGGGGCGGAAAAGGGATTTCGACCTTTGCCGGTGTGGCATTTTGGCTGACACCCGATTTATTTTTAGCGATGATCGTCTTATCATTCGCTTTCTATCCGTGGCTGAAAAGCGCGACTTTATCGATGCTTGCAGGGTTCAGTGCCTTTTTCGCCGTCGCTTTCGCGTTTCAGGTGCAATCAGTTGTTTGGCCGCTGTTTGTTGCCATTATTATTATTGTAATTCGCCACAAAGCAGATATTAAAGTTTCAATGGAAACACGGTTTCCTTCAAGTAAAGCCTGAGTGGCCTATCGTTGCAGATTTTTCTTCAAGAAAGCTAGGACCATTTTATTATCCGTGTTATAGTTTTATTATTCAAAATACTCAATAGATGGGGGTTTTACGATGAAAAAACCAATTGCATGGATTATGGATACTACCGGATATGTCACAGACCAATTTAAATCGCACCCCGATGTCTATATTGTGCCGCTGAATATCCATTTTGGCTCGGAAGAATTTGTCGATGATGGCATTGACTTGTCGAACGACGAGCTCTATGCACGCATGAAAAGTTCGAAGGATTTCCCGAAAACCTCCCAGCCTTCTGCCGGAAAGTTTGCGGAACTTTATGAAAAGCTGAAAGAGGAATACGAATGTGCCGTCGCAGTCCATGCTTCGGCCAAGTTGAGCGGCACGATCGCTTCTTCCATGACCGGTGCGGAAATGACGGATTTTAAAGTCTACACCGTTGATTCACTCGCCTTGTCATATGGGCTATCCGGACTTCTTGAACGCGGGTTGGCACTTCAGGATCAAGGCCTTTCCGCTGAAGAAATCACCCAGCGGCTCGAGCAGGAAACGACAGATTTCCGCAATTTCATCCTGATCGGCAATTTGAGCCAATTGTATAAAGGCGGCCGGATGAGCGGCGCCCAGTATTATATCGGCAGTGTCTTGAAGATCAAACCAATTGTCCAAATCACCGAGAAAGGCGAGCTTGAACCGATCGACAAAGTGCGCTCCCATAAGAAAGCGCTAGCGTATTTGCTCGAGCGCGCCAAAGCGGACCACGAACAATACGGCATCAATTACTTCCAAATTATGCACGGCCATATCCCCGAACAAGCCGAAGAATTGAAAGCGGAACTTTTGAAGTTCGCGCCTGATGCGAAAGTGCTGATCGGCAACTTGAGTTCGTCGCTGGCTGTCCATGCCGGAGAAGGCACCCTAGCCTTTATGTGGAGACGTCCACCTGCCCACGTATAAGAAAACGCTAGTCTTTATGCCCATCTTGCAGCATTTTTCCGGGAAAATCCGGAGATTTCTGATACAATAAGGGCATATGAAGACAGCGAGGTGGATTCGATGCAACACGTGGAACGGGAACTTACAGAACACGTTAAATTATGTGATACCAAAGGCCAATTGAATCCTAATGCCATCGGCTACGCCAAGAAGCCGCTTGTCGAATGCAATTTGAAAGGCAATTTTCTACGCAAGAAAAAATGGAATTATTGGTGTGTATTCGGTGATGAAATTGTCTTTTCAGCCACCATCTGCCATTTGGATTATGCCGCTGTGTGCTTTGTTTATTTCCTTAATTATGAAACGCAGCGCTTTTTCGAAAAAACGGTTATGGTGCCATATTCCAGGAATTTGCGTCTATCCGACAGCGTGTTGGACAACTCACTTTTCCACAATTCGGAGATATCGGTTCATTCGATCTACGAAGATGGCAAAACACGTTTGGCAGTAACCATCCCCGATTTCGACGGGGAGAAATTACATGCCTCACTGACAATCGCCCATCCGACCGAAATGGAGTCACTGAACGTCGTCATTCCGTGGAATCGCCAGACCTTCCAATTCACCTCAAAACATCATGCCTTGCCGACAAATGGGATGGTCCAAATCGGGCCCAAGCGCTATGATTTTGACGCAATGGACAGCTTTTCCGTTTTGGACTATGGTCGGGGCGTATGGCCGCGAACAGCCGTCTGGAATTGGGGAATGGCTTCCCAGCGTTCGCTCGGGAAAGTAATCGGCTTGAATTTCGGCGGCAAATGGACGGATGGCACAGGCATGACGGAAAACGCTTTTTTCGTTAATGACCGCATGACTAAAATCAGCGAAGATGTCATTTTCCGTTATGATGCCGAAGATTTCAAAAAGCCGTGGCTGATCCACACAAAATTGACCGATGACGTCAAATTGACGTTCACTCCTTTTTACGAGCGCGTGTCAAAATCGGATGCGCGGCTCGTGAAATCGGAAATCCATCAATTGTTCGGCTATTACAACGGCTATGTCCGGTATGCAGACGGCAAGAAGCTGAAAATCCACCAATTGCTCGGTTCTACAGAAGAGCATTACGCAAAATGGTAATTAAAAACCGCCTGATGGATGTCAATCCGACATCCGCCAGGCGGTTTTCTATTTTTGTTTAGCCGTTCTCCCTATAAAGCTGCTATACCAGGGCTTGCCGATGAAAAAGACAGGCAGCAGGATTAATCCTGCGACGAGCGGCCAGCCTGCAGCGCCGGCAAATCCCAAAGTTAATGCTGCAACCATCCACATACTCAATGCAGCTAGTTTCATTTCAATTCCCCCAGCATTTTTTCCGGATAATCCGTAAAGATGCCCGAGACGCCGATCTGCTGCAATTGCTCGGCGTGGTCCAGCCGATTGACGGTATAGACATAAACCTCGCAGCCTTTTTCAATCAGTTCGGTGCCGTGGCGAAGCGCATACGGCAAAGAGAGATGGAGCCGTTTCGTTCCGACCGTCTCTGCATAAGCGGCCATATCCACTAAAATATTGGAAGCTAGAATCGCGCTTGGCAATTGATGGCGATCCACCGCCAGCTTTACGTCCAAGTGGTTGAATGAAGAGATGACAAGCCGATGCTCCATACCCTGTTCAGCCGCAAGCTTGGCCACTTTTCCCACCGCCCCCACGTACGGGAAAACGTCCGTTTTCAGTTCCACATTCAGCACATGCTGGGTGTTTTTAAATACCCTAAAAACTTCTGCCAATGTCGGCATTTCGGTTCCGGCCCATTCGCCTGCTTTCCAACTACCGGCGTCTAGTTTTTTCAGTTCGGCAAGTGCCATGTCTTTCACATAAGCTTTTCCATTTGTTGTGCGGTTCACTTTTTCATCATGGATGACGACGAGTTCACCGTCTTTCGATAAATGAACGTCCAGTTCCACGCCATGAACCGGCAATGCTGCAGCTTCCTCAAAAGCAGGCAGCGTATTTTCCGGATGCGTGCCCGAACTTCCGCGATGCGCAAAAATTTCCATAAGCCAGCCTCCTGCTTTTAAACGTCTGTCCGAATTTGCCAAAGTTCCGGGAAGAAATATTGATCCAATACTTTTTTCAAGTAGTTGACGCCCGACGATCCACCCGTCCCCTGCTTGAAACCAATGATCCGTTCAACTGTTTTCATGTGGCGGAAACGCCATTGTTGAAGCCAATCTTCAATATCGACCAATTTCTCCGCCAATTGATACAGTTCCCAATGTTCATCGACATTGCGGTAAATTTCCTTCCACGCTTCCCGGACGCTGTCGTTCGGCTCGTATACCTTACTGACATCGCGCGATAGCACGCTTTCGTCAATCTTGAATCCGCTGCGCGCCAATTTTTGGATCGCCGCATCATACAAGCCCGGGGCGTGGAACGCTTGTGTTAATTGCTCGTGCAAGACCGGGTCTTTTTCATAAACGCTCAAGACATGTTTGGTTTTGTAGCCGAGTGCGAATTCGATCATGCGGTACTGATAGGACTGAAAGCCGCTCGCATTGCCGAGGTCGTCTCGGAACTCCAAGTATTCAGCAGGCGTTAAAGTCGACAACACATCCCAGCCTTGGATGATCTGCGACTGGATGCGTGATACGCGTGCCAATTGCTTGAACGCCGGCTGCAGATCGTCGGCCTCGATATGGCGGATGGCCGCCGACAACTCATGCAAGATCAGCTTCATCCATAGTTCAGACACTTGATGGATGATGATGAAAAGCGATTCATCGTGGTGCCCGCTGACGCCGTCTTGCGCCGACAATAGCTTGTCGAGATGCAAATAATCGCCGTACGTCATGCTTTCCTTGAAATCCGTGCGGATATTCTGTTCGTTTGCAGCGGCGATGTTCTGCCCGTTTTTGTATTTATCCATTTAAATGGCCCCATTCAAGCTCAGCTTATGCTCGACTCTTCTATTGATTCCTATCGTACGATACTTTTTTGCATTTTTCATTGCTTACTCCCCATAATTTCGGGAATAGAACGGTAAACATTAAAATTGAAAGGGAGTTTTTCTATTATGGCCAATCATAAAAAAATGATCTTTCCAGTTCTTGTCATGTCCGCTACACTTGCCTTAGCGGCTTGCGGCGATGACGAGGAAGTCACGCAGCCTGTCACAGATGATGCGTCTGAAGAAACGGCAGCACCGGAAGCAGAATCGGCTGATGATGCTTCTGCAAGCGGCGGAACTGAAGTAACTACGGACGGCGAAACTTACGGATTTACTGACTTGTCTGTTGAGGTCGATATGCCCGACCAGGATGACGCCCTAGATATTAGCTACGAAGAAGAGCGTGGCCGAGCAGAAGCCGAATATGAGAACAAAATCGACGGTGTTGACCTGATGGGCGATGACGCTTTCAATGAACTGGAACAAGGCTTATCCCAGTTAAGCTTAACTCCTGACACACCGGATGATGATGTCATTAGCCAAGTTGTCGAAGCTTTCGGTATAGACCCTGGCTTCAAGAAAATCGAAATTGAAGTAGACTATGCGGACGGCTCCGATAAAAACTATGAACAAACAAATCAATAAGCGCTAAAACATAACTGTCCTGCTGAATCATCCGCCGGGCGGTTTTTTATTGCAGCGGGCGCTGCCAGTATGAAATCGTGTAGAGTTTTGAAAAGCCCGCCTTTTCATAGACCGGCCAGGCCCTGTTTTCGGTTTCGACTTCTATCAATACGCGCGCTAAATCTTTTTCGTGTGCTGCATGCCTTGCCCAGTGCAAAAAGATTTGCCCATAGCCTGAACGCTGTGCATCCGGGGAAACCGCAAGCGCCGTCAGCCACATGGCCTGATCTTCCATGCTCATTGTAGCTGTAGCTATAAGTTTTCCATTTTGGCGCATCACATAGACCTGGCGTTCCGGATCGGCAAGGTTATGCTCAAGGACCGGAAGAACCGACTCATCAAATGCCGCGCACAAAAGAACCTCTAATTCATCCAGATGCTTTTCTTCATACGGAATAACTTCCATTCCCTCAGCGAGTTCGTAAGCAGGAAGAGGATCAGCTTCAAACTGCAACTCCTGGAAAGACCGGTTATAACCAAGGCTCATCAACCAAGCATCCGTTGCTTCATTTTCAATAAAAGCTGCGAGTTCACTTTCCGCCCCGCGCTGTGCGAGAGAATGCTGCACGCCGTCAGCCAAAGCTGTCGCCAGCCCAAGGCGGCGGTAATCCGGGGAGACAAATGCAGACCATTCGTAATGGTGCACGCCGACCAGATCCGCTGCCGCCGCACAAGCCACCAGTTCCCCGCTATCGGTGTAAGCGAGCACCGCAAACCCTTTCGCAAAGGGTTTTTGCCATAATTCATTTTGCAGCAAGGTCCGGCATTGTTCCGGCTCGCCGCCAATCAACCGCTCCATTTCCCCGGCAGTCTCCGCATCCAGCGGAAACGACGCAATCGACAGGGACAATTCCATTTCCATCCCGCCTTTCTTTTTCTTTTAATCATAACCGCCCAAAGCGCTTGCCGCCACCCGCTCCCTGAAATTATGATTTTCTTCACTAGCTCTTCATTAAAAATAAAAAAGCACAAGCCGGGATCTCCTCCGGCTTCTGCTTAGGTTTCGCTATAATTTGGCATCTGCCAGCATGGTGGCATACAAGCCGCCTTTTTCCATCAATTCGTCCTGGCTGCCCGCTTCCACCAATTTGCCGAGCTCCATGACGTAGACGAAATCCGCCTTCCTTACTGTATTCAAGCGGTGGGCGATGACAAAACTCGTGCGCCCTTCCATGAGGCGTTCGAGCGCTTCCTGGATTTTCAGCTCTGTCACGGTGTCGATCGAACTTGTCGCTTCATCCAGCAGCAAAATGACTGGATCGGCGATGAGCGCCCGTGCGATCGACAAAAGTTGCTTCTGGCCTTGGCTGATCATCGAACCGTCGCCAGATAATACCGTATCATAGCCTTCCGGCAGCTTGGAGATGAATTCGTGCGCATTGGCTTGTTTCGCTGCTTCCATCACTTCCTCATCGCTCGCATCGAGTTTGCCGTAGCGGATATTGTCGCTGACAGAAGCTTCGAACAGAAACGGGTCCTGCAAAACGAAAGCGATTTGCTTGCGCAAAGTTTCACGCGGCATCGCCCCGATCGGCGTGCCGTCGATGCGGATCTCGCCTTCATCGACATCGTAAAACCTCGCCAATAGCTGCATGACAGTGGTTTTGCCGGCACCTGTTGCGCCGACGAATGCTGCCGTCTGTCCGGTCTCCACCGTAAAGCTTAAATCACGGATGGTCCATTCTTCTTCGGCGCCTTCATATTTGAAAGACACATTATCGAATTCAACTTTGCCTTCGAGACGTTTATCGGCGTTGTTTTTCGTATCGTCCGCTTCTTCTGCTTCGTCCATGATGGCAAATACGCGTTCAGCCCCGGCGATTGCCGAGAGCACCGTATTGAATTGGTTCGCTAAATCATTCAACGGCCGCGTAAACTGGCGTGAATACTCGGTAAAGATAACGATGACACCGATTGTGACCGAGCCGTTCAACGCGAGCAATCCACCGACACCCGCAACGAGCGCAAAACTGCCGTTGTTCAGGAAGTTCATCACTTTTGGGATGAACCCGGCATATGTCCAAGCCCAGAAACCGGTGCGGCGGAGGCGTTCACTTTTGACGAGGAACTCATCCATAACGCGGTCTTCCTGGGAAAAGGCTTTGACAATCTTTTGCCCCGAAATGGTTTCTTCGATCATGCCGTTCAGATCCCCGACTGCTTTTTGCTGCTCTTTATACAAACGGCCTGTGCGCTTGGTAATCCAGCGGACCGACCAGTACATGACTGGGATGATAATAAATGTCAGCAAAGTCAGGATCGGGCTGAGAAACACCATCACCACTGCCGTCCCGACCAGCGTCAAAATACTCGAGAACACTTGAATGAACGAAGTATTAAGCGTCGATGAAACATTTTCGATATCGTTGGTCACGCGGCTCATCAATTCGCCGTGCTGGCGCTTATCAAAAAACGACACCGGCAAGCGCTGCAGATGGCCAAACAGCCCCACGCGCATTTGATAGATGACTTGCTGGGCGATGCCCACCATCCAATAGTTCTGCAAATACAGAGAAACCGAATGAAGCACATACACCATGATGAGCCAGCCGATGACCAATCCCATGCCTTCGAATGCACCCGGCACGATATAGGTATCGATGATATGACCGATCAAAAACGGCCCAAGCAAAGCCATCGCGGAACTAATGAAGACAAGCGCCAAGACGACAATTAACAGCGTGCGCTGTTCGTCCACCAGCTTCCAGATCCGCAGCAAGGTGGATTTCCAGTTTTTCGCCCGCTCATTCTTTTTATCCGGTGATTTCTTCAAATCTTCTTTCGTCAATACCGGCTCATAGCCAAAAGGCCGGCGGATCGCATTAAACATATTCATCCACCTCCTCCGCTTGTTGGGACTGTGCGATTTCACGATACAACGGAGACATATCCAATAGTTCCTCGTGCGTGCCATAAGCTGATGCAACGCCGTCCTCCAACAGCAGGATGCGGTCTGCACGCATCGCCGTCCGCACTTTCTGCGTGACCAGCAGCGTCGTCGCTTGTTCTTTGTCGAGCTCAGCCCACAGCGCGGATTCGGTCTTCACATCAAGCGCGCTGGTACTGTCATCGAGAATCAAAATCGATGGTTTGCGGACCAATGCCCGTGCGATCGACAAGCGCTGCTTCTGGCCGCCGGATAAATTGACGCCTTTTTGGCCGACGCGCGTTTCATAGCCTTTCGGGAAGCGCTGGACCGTTTCGTCAATTTGGGCTTTTTCTGCGGCCTCTGTAAGTTCTAGAAGCTCCGCCTGCTCTTTGCCCCAAGCCAAGTTATTGGAAATGCTGCCGGTAAAAAGCATCGATTGCTGTGGCACGAGCCCGATCGTCTTGCGCAATTCCTGAAGGTTCCACTCACGAACGTCACGGCCGTGGACGGATACGCTTCCTTCTGTCGCTTCATAGAATCTCGGAATCAGCTGCAATAGCGAGGTCTTCCCGGATCCCGTGGCGCCCATAATGGCTAGCTTTTCACGCGGTGCCAGTTCAAAGCTGATGTTTTCAAGCACTCTTCTTGAAGTGCCTGGATACGCAAAGGAAACGTCGTCAAAACGGACGGCCCCTTCTCTAAGCGGCACAGTCGTCCCATTTACTGCCTCACCGCCATCATCCGCTAAAAGAATTTCTTCGATACGGTCAGAAGATGCTTTGCCACGCGCAAAGGCCATTATAATGAACGAGAACATTGAAAATGCACCGGTCATGCGCATTGCGTAATTGATGATGGCGACCAATTCACCGATTTGTGCGTCTCCACTTTGGATCTCAAAAGCCCCGAACCAGACAACCGCGAGTAGAGACACGTTCATGCCAAAAAGCAGAATTGGCAAAATAATTTCCATGATGCGGAATGCTTTGACCGTATCGGTCTTGAGCGCACCCGCCACTTCCGAGAAGCGGTTAGCTTCGTACTTGCCGCGCAAATATGCTTTGATCAGCCGGACCGCTTGCAGGTTTTCCTGCACCATCCGGTTGACTTTATCAAGCCGCCGCTGCACAAAGCTGAAATAGACCACGCCTTTTCTTACCATGACGTATAAAAACACCAGTAAAACCGGAAAGACAATGATCAAATAAAACGCCAGTTGCGCATTGACGACAAACGCCATGACCATGCTGCCAATGACTATCAGCGGCGCGCGCAGCATGATGCGCAAGCCCATATACAGCACTTGCTGAATCATCTGGATATCGCTTGTCAGCCGCGTGATGAGGCCTGATGCCGGAAACTTATTGAACATCGCAAGCGAGAACGACTGGACACGCTCATAGACTTGCCGCCTGACGTCAAACGAAAAGCTATGGGATACATGGGAAGCGAAATACGAATTGACAACGCCTGACATAAAGCCAATCAATGACAAGCCCATAAGCACAAGCCCCAGGCGAATGATCGTGTCCTGGTCTCCAGCCACGATCCCGTCATCGATGATGCTGGCAATGACCAATGGCTGCAGGAGCTCGACAACCAACTCCAAGAGCATCAGGAACAGCGCAACACCTATTAGGAAGGAATAGGGTTTGGTATAAGAGAAAACAGTTTTCATAATGGTGCCTCCTGAACATTTCGAAACTCGAACTTTATTTAAAACTAGTATGCCATAATTTTCAGTTATCAGGTAGAGATATCCCTTTTTTTGTCATGCAAAAAAAGGGAATGCTTTTTGCGTTTGAACACAAAAAAGGCATGCAGCATTTTGCTGCACGCCTGTGCTCAAGAGCGATCTTCGCTGATTTTTTCATTGCCCGCAAAAGATAGCCAAGTGACGAAGACCAACATGAGAAAAGCTCCCGCGATTTGCAACGGAGATAGAAAATGGCCGAACCAGACGAGCGAGATGACCATTGCCGTCAATGGCTCCATCGCAGATAAAATACTCGTCTCCACAGGCGAGATGAATCGCATACTGCTGAGGAACAGTACAAACGCCATTGTGCCGACCACAATAATCGCCATGATCACCAAAATGAGCCTCGAATCTGCCAACAGCGCCCATTCGTCCGACAAGAAAATCGGATTGATGAGCCCGAGAAAAATCCCACCGAACAACATAGACCAGCCGACCACGAGCAATACTCCCCACTCTTGCATCAGCCTAGCAGGATAAAGCGTATAGAACGTAAACGCCAAACCGACCAGCACTCCCCAGAACAGCGCTTCCCCGCTGATGACCAACGAATCCAAACGCCCGTCCGTCAATAATAAAAACAAGCCGGCGAGCGTGCCGAGCATGCCGAGCACCTGATAGACCGGCGGCCATTTGCGCAGGCGCATGGAAACAAAGACGATAACATAGACGGGAGCAAGAAATTGCATCAATGTGGCAAAGACAGCATTGCTCGTATCGATTGCTGCAACGAAACTGTATTGGACGCCGAGCATGCCAGCTACTGAAAAGATCAATAAGGGGCGGGTCCATATCTTTTGCCGGAAAATCGATGTCACTTGTACCTTTTTCATTTTTAAAAACAACAACAATACAATGCCGGCGACAATAAGTCGGATGGTCAGAAGAAATGGCACAGAGATCGGGTATACATCGAGTGTCCATTCCATAAGCGGCCCAGTAGCTCCCCAAAGCATCGCTCCTATCAATATCATGGATACTCCCTTTAAGCGTTGCATTCGCCTCCACTCCTTACACATGAAAAACCAACCCGTGACGAATTGGCTAATTCGGCTTTTTTTATCTGTTCAAACCTTTAAAATCGGGACAAATTAATCGATTCCCTCAATTTTCAATCGAATCATGCCTATTCTCTCATGAGGTGCTAAAAAAGGACAGTAGCTTTTCTGTGCTAAAATTCCTGTGTTATATTTTTGTAAAGTGGTGACGAAAGACCTTTTCTTCTTTATAATGAAAGTACAAAACAGTTAAGGAGCGTCAGTTCATGAGTGAAAAGCAGGATTTTTTGGCACAAACCGTAGCATATAACCATATTCCCTTCCCTATCATCATTTTTGATCAAGAAGGACTCATCACTTGGTTCAACGGGCACGCCGAACGCATCTTTCAACTAAATACAGAGACTGCTAAAGGCCAACCCTTTTCCTATATGAATCCAGAGCAAGCCGCTTTCCATAAACAGCCGTGGGAAATGCTGTTGGAAAGTTCGAACCCTGTTCGATTCGAAAATATGGAAATCGGCCTTGGCAGCGGCGGACAAAGCTATTCTACAGTCGTCACGAAAGCGTTCACATCGCATGGCGAGCGTTTTCTTCTGACGATCTATGAGATCGATGATAGTTTAAGCGCTGATTCGGCGGCAAGAGAATTGAGCCATCTCCGCCATGGGCTGGATGATTCATTCATGATGACTTACTTCGATCAAGAGTTTCTCATCACCTATGCGAATCCCAATTTCCTGAAACTCAGCAAATGGACCCCGAAACGCGTACTCGGCAAGCCCGTGTGGCAAATGTTCCATGACAGCGAAGAAGACATTGAATTTGTCGATTCGATTCTGGAAAGTTTGAAGAGAGGACAAGTATGGAACGGCGAAGCAAAAAAAGCGACAAAAGACGGTGAAACTTATTGGGTCGACTTAACGGCGATCCCAATGCAGTTGTCAGAGGCAGACGCGTATTATATCTTTCTTGAAAAGGACATCACGGAAACGAAACACGCCCAAAAGCATCTCGAGGAAATCGCATTTATCGACCCGATAACAGGACTTGAAAATCGCCATCGCCTTGAACAAGCTGTCGCAGAACATATAAAGGAAGGACGCCATTTCTCTTTCCTATTCCTTGATATCGACCGTTTCTATACTTTGCGCGACGTATCGGATACCGATACTGAAAATGAATTGCTTATCGAATTCACTAAGCGCTTGCGCATGTATTTCTCGGATTCATTGATCACGCGCGCCGGGCTTCATGAATTCGCGTTGATCACGCCGTTGCCGAACTGGTTTATCGAGGGTTTCCTGCCTTATTTGCAGCAGCACCCAATCTACATCGGCAGTACGGCAGTTCCCCTGACCGTCAGCGGGGCCATCACGAAATATCCGGAAGATCAGCAAAGCTTCGTCCATTTGATCAAAGCTTCCTATGCGACGATCAAGAAAGTCAAAGACCGCGGCGGCAGCGCCATTTCCACTTTGACGGCAGACGACCACGAACGCCTGAACCGGAAAGCACTCATCGAAAAACGCCTTGTCCATGCGCTGGACCGAAAAAACCTGCAATTGCTGTACCAGCCGCAAGTGAATCTCTCGACTGGCACTGTTGAAAGCGTAGAAGCGCTCGTCCGTTGGAATGATGCTGAAGTCGGCATTGTGACGCCTGATGAACTCATTCCAATCGCAGAAGAGAATGGCATGATCCATGAAATCGGCAGCTTTGTCTTGGAGACCGCCTGTGCGCAGTTGAAGGAGTGGAAAGCGAAAGGCATCAATTTGCGCATCAGCATCAACTCCTCCATCCGTGAATTCCGCGATAAGGATATGGCGAGCATGCTGATTGAGCAAATCAAGGCAAATAATTGCGATCCTCAAGCTCTGACAATCGAAATCACGGAAAAATTTGCGCTTGAAGCGGAAGCCGAACGCCCGATCATGCAGCAAATGAACCGCCTGAACCAGCAAGGCGTAAAATTTGCACTCGATGATTTTGGAACAGGCTATGCATCTTTCCGCTACATGCTGTTATTGCCGATTTCCTCGTTGAAGATCGACCAGACCATCATCCAATCGATCACGAAGCAGGAAAAAATGCAGAAAATGATTAACGGCATGATCCAGTTCGGCAAATCGCTTGATTTCCAAGTGATTGCTGAAGGGGTCGAAACGAACGAGCAGCTTGAACTGCTCCGCATAATGGATTGCAATAGTATCCAAGGTTATATCATCAGTCACCCGATGAACGCTCAGGAACTCGAGAAATGGCTAAAATAATCTTTCTTCCCCAGTCTGCGGAAATTCCGCGGTCTGGGTTTTTTTGTTCTGTTAGGATTGAAAACTTAGTATAGGAATTTTAAATTGTTGGAGTTCGCATCATATGGATATTCGCTGCCTCGCTTTGGGTTGGCCTTTAGCCGCAAGTCAGGAAGAACGCCTGTCTTGCGGCGTCGGCTCACCCTGTGCGCTCGGCAGCTTATACATTTCACTGATTGTAGGGCGTTTACGGGAATGTGCTTTTTTACGAGTTGCCGGCTAGCGGGGGAATCGCTTCCCGGGGCTGGTCTTAGCGTGGATATTTAGACATTTGGAGTTGGCATCGCATGGTTACTCGCTGCCTCGCTTTGGGTTGGCCTTTAGCCGCAAGTCAGGAAGAACGCCTGTCTTGCGGCGTCGGCTCACCCTGTGCGCTCGGCAGCTTATACATTTCACTGATTGTAGGGCGTTTACGGGAATGTGCTTTTTTACGAGTTGCCGGCTAGCGGGGGAATCGCTTCCCGGGGCTGGTCTTAGTGTGGATATTTAGACATTTGAAGTTAGCATCGCATGGCTACTCGCTGCCTTGCTTTGGGTTGGCCTTTGGCCGCAAGACAGGAAAAACACCTGTCTTGCGGCGTCGGCTCACCCTGTGCGCTCGGCAGCTTATACATTTCACTGATTGTAGGGTGTTTAAAGGAATGTGCTTTTTTACAAGTTGCCGGCTAGCGGGGGAATCGCTTCCCGGGGCTAGTGAAAGATTGAGGCGTTGTTGTCAGATCCTGCATACATTGTTCCCACAAAAAAAAGGCCACCCGTAAAGCTGGCAGCCTGTTGTTTCATTAATCATTCCTGGGTGAAGCCCATTTTTTTCTGAGTGCGTCGTGCTTGATACTTGAAATACAATTGCATGAGCACTTCCGCAAACACCAGGCCCATTGCGATGGCGCCTGAAATCATCAATGCTTGAACAGCGAAATCGACCGCTTCCATGTAATCATTTTCCACGATATTGCGCATCGCATTGTAAGCACGGCTTCCGGGAACGAGCGGGATGATGCCGGCGACACTGAAAATGATCATCGGCATTTTGAAGATTTTCGCCAAGATGTGCGCAACAATCGCGACAATAAAGGCGCCGGCGAAAGTTGCTTGAATCGGGTCATCAAACATGAGGAAATAGCTCCGGTAGAAAAGCCAGCCGCTCATCCCGACAAGTCCGCAACTGATCAGCGTCTTTCTTGGAATATTGAAAATGATGCCGAATGCGCCGGCTGCCAAAAAACTTAGAAACGCCTCCAAAGGCCAGTTCATTCGATCTCCTCCTTAAAATGACAATACGATGGCGATGCCGGCCCCGATGGCGAATGCCGTCAGAAAAGCTTCCGCACCCATCGATAGGCCCGATACAAAATGGCCTGCCATCATATCGCGTACGGCGTTGGTGATCAGCAAGCCGGGCACGAGCGGCATGACCGAACCGATGATGATCGTATCGGGATCGTTCCCGAATCCGCTATATACAACGAGCACCGCTAAAGTACCGATGGCGACCGCTCCGATGAATTCTGCGAAAAACTTGACCCTTGTTTTCACGAGCACCATTTCCACAATATAAAATCCTATTCCCCCGATGAGAAAAGCGAACGGAATGTCCGCCCAGCCACCGCCCATCAAAATCAGGAAGCAGGCACTGGCAACTGCAGCTGCGAGCACTTGCAGCCACAAAGGGAACAAGTAATGGTTTTTTTCGATTTCCGTCATTTCTTCATACGCCTGCTGTAATGTCAGCTGTCCTGCAACAAGGCGTCTCGATACAGCATTGACACGCGCCACCCGTTCTAAGTCGGTGCGGCGTCCGTGAATGCGCACGAAACGCGTCGGCAAATCATTGCTCGGGGAAAACATGATGCCCGCTGGAGTCACAAAGCAATGGGAATCCATCATATTTTGCGAAACCGCCATCCGGATCATCGTATCTTCCACCCGGTATGTCTCCGCGCCGCTTTCCATCATGACTTTTCCGGCCAACAGAAAACAATCCAACGCAAGTTCTCTTCTGACTTCCGATATTTCGGCCATCTGGTCTCCCCCCTTTTCTTCTGTACCATCATACCGCAGGCAAGGCAAAATTAAAACGCTCCGGTTACCGGAGCGTTTCATCGGCATATTTTAAGGTTTTAAAATGACTTTGGTGCATTCGTCTTCGTGATCATTGAAAATCTGATACGCTTCACTGGCTTGATCGAGCGGTACGATGTGTGAGATGATCTCACGCGGATCAAACTCGCCTTTTTCGATTTTTTCTAGGAGCATTGGCATCAAATGGATGACCGGTGCTTGCCCCATCTTCATCGTCACGTTGCGTTCGAACAAATTACCGAGTGGGAATTGATTATAGGTCAATCCATAGACGCCCGTCAATTGGATAGTCCCAAATTTACTGACGGCATCTTTCGCGATATCAATTGCGCTCAACGTTCCGCCTTGCAGCATCAGTTTCTGCTGAACAGCTTCCGCAGGCGATTTCTTGCCGTCCATTCCCACACAATCGATGACGACCCGTGCCCCGCCTTGTGTGATTTCATGGATCAACGCCCCTGTATTATCGTGCTGGCTGAAATCGATGATTTCCACGTTATTCATCTTTTTCGCTTTTTCCATCCGGTACGGCAGTTCATCTACTGCAATAACCCGTGCCGCGCCTTTCATCCAGGCAAACTTCTGGGTCATAAGCCCAATCGGCCCGCAACCGAGAACGACGACCGTGTCGCCTTCTTTGACACCTGCGTTCTCGACGCTCCACCAGGCTGTCGGCAGCACGTCTGAGAGGAACAGTACCTGCTCATCTTCGAGCTCTGATGATTCCGGAATGACCAATGGCATGAAATTAGCATATGGGACGCGTAAATATTCAGCCTGGCCGCCAGAATAATCACCATAGCGTTCCGTCAAGCCGAAATAAGCGCCTGTATCGAAATGAGGGTTGCCATTCGAATTATCGCATTGGCTTTCCATTTCGTGAGAACAATAGAAACAATGTCCGCAGCTGATATTGAATGGCAGGACGATCCGGTCGCCTTTTTTCACTTTTGTGACATCCGGTCCTACCTCTTCAACAATGCCCATCGGTTCATGGCCGATGACAGTATTCTTAGTTGTAGGCAATGCCCCTTGATAGATGTGCAAGTCTGTGCCACAAATGGCGGTGGATGTGATTTTCACGATAATGTCGTCACGCTTTTGAATTTCGGGTGCTTTTACTTCTTTGACTTGCATATCTTTTGTTCCTTGAAATGTTACTGCCTTCATATTTTTCCCTCCCGTTTATTGATATCAGAATATTTCTGTTATTCCCGTTTTCTGTCAGCCCAAACGTTCATTTTCCAATCCCATTCCACCTGGAATCAACAAAAAGCGGATCTCCCTGAAGAGATCCGCTTACAGAAAATCTATTTATTGAAGTGGCAAAGTGTTGAGTGGTTCAAAATCGGATAGACGATAACTTCTGATTTCCGTATTTGCCACTGTAAACAAGGCGTCTTTTGCATAAGCCAGGCGCTGGACCGATGTATTCCAATCTTCATAGGGCTGGTCGGACGCTTGAGTCAAATCGCCTGATAGCTCGATCCCTTCTGGCGTGATCGAGTAAATCAAAGCTCCTTCTGCCTCAAATTCGATATACTCCTCACCGTCGCCTTCATAGATCGAGACAGGAAAACCGAATAGGCTTTGCTGTTCGTGACGAAATAAAGCTTTGTGGTCGTATTGCAAGGCGGAATAAGTTCCAGGCCCGCCGATGATTTCGGTATCAGTTTCCTTGGGGTTGCCCATATCGCTGACATCGAACAGCGAAATTTTCATCCCGCCGGTCACGATGCGTGGCTCGCCGCCCCCTTTAACAGCCTCGATTTTCGTATCATAGCCAAAACCGATTAAATGATTGTCATCAAGTGGGTGCAAATAATTGGAAAATCCAGGAATTTTCAATTCACCCAACACTTCTGGATCAGCAGGGTCTGAAACATCGATCGCAAACAGCGGATCGGTCTCACGGAACGTCACCATATAGGCTTTGCTGCCGATAAAGCGAACCGAATAGATGCGTTCGTCCGGTGCCAAGTTTTCCACTGAACGACTTGCTCCAATTGTTCGTTTAAAATGAACAGGTGGTTTTTCGATTCAGAAGCTGGCGACCAGCCGACTCCTTCTGTTGTCGCCAAACGGAAATGCCCTTCGAATTCATCCATCGAAAATTGGTTCAACAAGGAACCTTTCACCCGGGCCGAAGCGATAAATTCCACCAAGGTGCCATCCAAGCCGAATTTGAAGATTTCCGTATCCGCTTGCTGTGGCACCCAAAGCGCCGTATCTTCAAACTCCCCTTCAGCCGTCTCAAACGCAGACGCCGTCAAATAGAGATGCTGCTTGTTCATATACAGCTGTTCATTGCCGCCTAAAAAGCCTTTTGTGGAAATTTCGTTTGACGCGGGCGCTTCCATGCTAACGGCGGTGATGACGCTGTAGCTCCCTTCCATTGTCCCTGGCAAGATGGTCAAGTCTTCGTAAGGCAAAGGTTCAAGGCCTCCGCCTTGCGCGGAATCGAAGAGTCTTGGCCGCAGTTCGATATCCGGCTGCTCTTCCAATATCCAATAATTCGGGAACACATTGCTGACATAATACAGGATGCCGTTTGATAGCCTCGCATTATTGAATGAGCCTTCATTGCCGAATTCTCGGATCAGCTGCGGATTTTCAGGTGAAGCTACATCATAGAGTGAGACGGCTGTAATGCCCGAATAAGGCATAAAGCTTTCCATTTCCGCATCTCCTTCAGTTTCCATGAGCGAAAAGCGGCTGGAAATGACGGCAAGCGTATCGCCGAATAAGAATAATTCCTCTGGATACGTTTCTCCGTCAAACTCCAACACTGCTGCAAGCTCCATGTTTTCGGGATCCCTGATATCAGAAATCACGACACGCGACTCGCTGACGGAATATAAATAATTACCGTCCGTTTGCACAATATCCCCTTCATCGATGCCTTCGACTTGGTTATTTGTGGACGAATGGTCGCCGCCTCCCATTCCGCCCGACTCGCCTGAAGCGCTGTCCTCCGCTTCCTCTACTCCTTCGCCGAAGCCGCGATAAAACGGGTTATCCTTTTGGAGATTCAGCAATCGCGTAAAATAAGTACGCAGTTCCTCTTCCCCGCTCAGGTTCTGGACTTCATCTTGTATCGTGAACTCGAGCCGGTTTGTCGAAAGGCTTTTCAGGAAACTGCTCGATAAGGCGGCTTTGGTGACATGAAGCGTATAGTCTCCGCTTGCGATCTCCGGAACTTCGAGCGTCCTGCCGCCATTCGCCAATTGCATATCGAGATCGAGCTTTTGGCCATCCGTGCCCGTAAGGTAAAGGGCACCTTTTTCAATCGCGTCTGCATCGAGCGGTGCTGAAAAATTTGCCCGCCAGCCGGATTCTGAAAGGGCTGTGGAGGATCCGCTGATGGCTACATTTTCCGTCAGTATAATAAAAGCTATACCTGAAAACACTAAAAGAATTGCCGCTATCCACCAGGCTCTGCTCCATTTCACGAACATCACGACCTTTCCCATGCCATTTACCCATTAGACCCCTCACGTATCCAAAAAGTTACAGCTGGTGTTCAGCCATTTGCATGAAGTTCGTTGAAAATTTCCTGGAAGCGTTCGAACGGTTTTTCTGTATGGCCGCCGCCTTGTGCAAGTGCAGGAGTTCCGCCTCCCTTGCCGTCTGTTTCTTGAAGCAAGCGTTTCAGGGTCTCTCTCATATCGGCGGAAGATTCATTGCCGCGAGCACATACTAACCGAATGCTGCCTTCTGCGTGGGCTGCAAACAACAGGCAGACAGACGGGTATTCTTCAGTCGCCAGGCGCGCCAGCTGCTGCAGTTCCTTGACTGGCCGGTCGCCAAAATTCCGGATCGCGACGCCCTCTTCCGGTGTTAACGCTTTTGCCTCTGCCGATAGCAGCTGTTTTTTCAATTCCGCTATTTCCTTGTCGGCTGCAATTTTTTCTGACAACAAAGCATCAGCAGCTTGCACCAGTTCAGGGAGCGGGGCATTCAGCTTCCCGATCAATGCATCGCTCACATCGCTCACTTTGCCAAAATGTTCGAGCGCTCGTTCTCCGCATAGGAAATAGAGCCGCATGCCGCCTTTCGCTTTTTCAGTCCCAAGAATTTTCATCAAACCGATTTCCGCGGCATTGTCAGGATGCGTGCCGCCACATGCATTCAAATCGATGCCTTCTATTTCCACCAAGCGGATGTCGCCTGTGACAGCGGGCGGCTTCCGAAGAGCCAATTGCCCAAGTTGCTGTTCATTTACAAAACGCTTGCGGATCGGCAAATGCTGGCTAATGATCCGGTTGGCTTCAAGTTCCACTTGCTGCAATGTTTTGCGGTCAATGGCCGCTTGATGCAAATCGATTGACACCCGCTCTTGACCAAGATGGAAACTGGTGGTCTGGTAGCCATGACGGTCTTCCAGTAAAGCGCTCAAAAGATGCTGGCCGGCATGTTGCTGCATATGGTCCCACCTTCTTTGCCAATCCAGCGTCGCCTTGTATTCGCCTGGATCCAGCTGTCGGTCCAAATAATGGCGAATTTCCCCATCCTGATTTTGCACATCAAGCACTGCGGCCGTTCCGATCACTCCTTGGTCTGCTGGCTGCCCGCCCCCTTCCGGATAAAAGCAGGTCTCGTTTAGAACGACATATGGCCCGCGTTCATTAGCTGACGATTCGGCCACTTGAACCGTAATTTCTTTTAAATATGGATCCTCGTAATATAATTTTTTCGTCATATGAGCACTCCTTTTCACGGAATTCCGCTGATGCGTTTACTGCCCCTCCATAAGTGGAATGGTTGAGTAACGATGAAGAATGGAGGACTTACGCATGGCCGGATTCACACATTCCGTATTATTGTATAATGCTCAGGCAGGTGCGTCCACGTTAGATGCGGTTATGAGCTTGGCTGTCCCGCAAATTGCCGCGTCTTCAAAAACACTGGAGCTGATTAAAACCGATTCCCCGGAAGAAATGGAATCAATCTGTCGTTCTGCCGCCGAACGCGCCGATGCATTATTTGTCGCAGGCGGCGACGGCACCGTCCACTTGGCTGCACACGCACTGAGCTCAATCGACAACCCGCCTCCCCTCGGCATTTTGCCGAGCGGAACGTGCAATGATTTTGCGCGCACGATGAATATTCCTTTGTACCTTGACGAGGCAGCAAAAAGCTTAAGCCAAGGTACAATGCAACAAGTCGACACTGCTACCATCAACGAAGGGACGTTCTTGAACTTCGCAGGCATCGGCTTGATCACGGATGCTTCCTTCAACATCGATCCCGACTTAAAGGAACGCTACGGCAAGCTCAGCTATTTCATGAGCGCAATGCAGACGATGCGGCAAGCAGAGTCTTTTAATGTGTCACTGGTGATTGACGGGCAAGCATATGAAGAAGAAGCTGTCGTGGTGCTAGCCATGAACGGAAAATCCATCGGCACTCATTTATTTCCGATGCAAAGCATTGACCCCGCAGATGGGCTCTTGGATGTTTTCATCATCCAAAGCTCATCATTCGCCGCCATACGCGAATGGTTTTCATTGTCAAAACCCAATCTTACTGCAGAAGACCTTGAGCACATCATCCATTTGCAGGGAAAAGAAATCGAAATCCACACAGACGCCCCGATGGATATTGATACGGACGGTGAAATCTATATGAAGACACCGGCATCGATTAGCGTCCAACCAGGAAAACTCAATTTGCTTGTGCCAAAAGAAGAAGATATTTTTACGTAAAAAAACTGCCGGATACTACTCGGCAGTTGGTTGAAGGAACGGGCTCTACGCCCGTTCTTTTTATTTTTTTTGAAAAGAAGTCGAACTTCTAGGCGTGGAATCCAGCTTTACTCGAATGGCCAGGCAGGCAGCATCCGGTTCAATTCTTTGTCTTCCCGTTTGCCGAGCACATAATCCGCCTGCATGAGCGTATGAATCTCCCGGGTTCCTTCGTAAATGACCGGCGCTTTGGAATTGCGCAGATAGCGGGCGACTGGATACTCATCGGAATAGCCGTAAGCACCATGGATTTGCACCGCGTCGTCCGCCGCTTTATTAGCAAAATTGCATGCCTGCCATTTGGCGAGAGAGGTTTCGCGCGTATTGCGCTTGCCACTGTTCTTCAATTCGCCCGCCCGGTAAACGAGCAAGCGGCTCATCTGGTAGCCCGCTTCCATATTGGCGAGCATTTGCTGCACCAGCTGATGCTCGCCGATCGGCTTGCCGAAGGTTGTGCGCGTCTTGCAATAATCCAAGCTTGCTTCCAAACAGGCCATCATCAAGCCGCATGCGCCGGCAGCGACCGTAAAACGGCCATTGTCGAGTGAAGCCATCGCTATTTTAAAGCCCTCGCCTTCTTCCCCAAGCCGGTTGCTTACCGGAATACGCACATCTTCCATGAACAATTCGCCGGTATTTCCGGCCCGTATACCGTATTTCCCTTTAATTGCCTTGGATGAAAATCCTTCACGGTCACGTTCTACGATAAAAGCACTGATTCCTTTATGCGATTTCTCTTTATCAACATAGGCGAAAACGAGGAAATGGTCTGCTTGGTCACAGAGTGAAATCCATGTTTTCTGGCCGTTCAGCACATAGTCGTTTCCGTCGCGTTTAGCGGTCGTTGAAAGCGCCGCCACGTCCGACCCGGCTCCCGGCTCTGTCAGGCCGAACGCGCCGATTTTTTCGCCTTTTGCCTGCGGCACCAAAAATTTCTGCTTTTGCTCTTCTGTGCCCCATTGCAGAAGCGATAGTGAATTCAGGCCGGTATGGACAGAAACGGCCGTGCGGAACGTGGTGTCGCCGCGCTCCAGCTCTTCGCAGACGATGGCCAGTGAATTATAATCCATGCCGCTGCCACCGTATGCTTCCGGAATGCACACGCCCATAAGCCCGAGATCGGCCAAGCGCTGCCAAATCGATCCGGGGAAATGCCCCTCTGTGTCCCAGACTTTTATATGTGGCATTATTTCATCATCGACAAACTTTCGGACGGTTTTGCGCAGCATCTCTTGCTCTTCGCTATGTTCAAAATCCATGCCGTTTCCCTCCTTGCTAGTTATGATGCGTTGCCCGCTGTACGGTTTCTTCAATGTGTACGCCGCGCCGCTTCATTTCCGCGATGTATACATCACCCGGCACCACTTGCTCGGGCGGATAGACGCCGCGTTTTTGGATGCGCCCATCCGCAATCATTTGCGCCACGACAGAGATGCTGTAGGCCGTTGCCTGCGCCATCGCCGTGACACCGGTTGACTCATCGCGAATGGTCACCATTTCATATCGGTATGTGCATTCCTCTTGCTCTTTCAACCCGGAAACCGTCACACGCAAAAGCACTGCATCTTTGTCTTCGCCCAGTTCTGTAATCGGCTCCAGCACTTTCAGCAACACTTCGCGGAGTGAAACTTCATGCCCGCCAGCAGTCACTTTTTCTTCCCGGTTCGTCAAGCCTAATTCGACAAGCAAACGGAACTTATCGGCATGCCCCCGGTAGCGAATCGTTTTGTATTCCAGCGAATCCACGTCGTGGAAGGTTTTTGTCAAGGTCGATGTGCCGCCTGAAGTATGGAATGCTTCCAGCTCATTGAACCCTTCGAACGCGATCGGCTCGATTTCCGATAGCGACTCGACCTCTTCTAATGCCCCGCCGCGAATGACATGCGACGGATCGGTGTAATGATCAAAAACGCCTTCGAGCGAGAAAACATGTTTGTATTCGAGCGGCGGTTCCGGGTGAAGCGGAATACCCCCGACATAAATGCGGATCGATTCGACCTCATCCAATTGGCTTGCCCCATAGCCGGTTAAAATATTGATCATCCCTGGCGCAACACCAAGATCCGGTATGACGGTCACGCCTTGGCTGGCCGCTTGCTCGTGCATGGCAAGCACCTTGTCCGTAGCGCCGCCGATATGCCCGCCGAGGTCGACGGAATGAACCCCGCATTCAATCGCGATTTTTGCCACTTTCTCATTGAAGGTATAGAACAACGCATTGATCACGACATCTGCCTGTGCGATGACTTGCTTTAGTTCAATATTATTACTTGCATCCATCTTGGCGATTTCAAGCCGCGGATCGTTCAATTGCTGGCGGAACGCTTGCGCTTTTTCCGTTGTCCGGTCTGCCAGAATCACTTTCTCCACCTGCTCATTACGAAGTAAATCACGCGCTGCCTGTTTCCCCATCAATCCAGCTCCGAGTACCGCAAATTTCATCTCCGCCGCCCCCTTTATGATTCGTTGTCGATCTGTGCCCGCTGCAGTTTGCCGCTGAAGTCCACATAGACGCTTTTCCATTCGGTAAAGACGTCAAGTGCTGCGACGCCTGAATCGCGGTGGCCATTGCCGGTGCCTTTTGTGCCACCGAACGGCAAATGGATTTCAGCCCCCGTCGTTCCGGCGTTGATGTAGACGATTCCTGTATCGAGGTCGCGCTGGGCTTTGAATGCCCGGTTAACATCCGCTGTGAAAATTGAGCTCGACAATCCGTAAATGACTCCGTTGTTCACTTCGATCGCTTCTTCGAAACTTGCAACTTCAATCAAGGAAATGACTGGCCCGAAAATCTCTTCCTGTGCAATGCGCATTCCTGGCGTTACACCCGCAAACAATGTCGGTGCGTAATAGTTCCCTTTATCGTAATGCCCGCCCGTTAAGATTTCGCCGCCCCTGACGAGTTCTGCACCTTCTTCTTTGCCGATTTCAATATAGGAATGGATTTTCTCGAGTGCTTTCTTATTGATGACCGGCCCGACTTTGACGGATTCATCCATGCCGTCACCTATCGTCAATTTGTCCATCTTTTCAAGCAGGCGCTGCTGCAGCTGTTCTTTGACATCCCGATGGACGATGACACGACTGCAGGCGGTGCATCGCTGGCCTGCGGTGCCGAACGCACTCCATAAAATACCGTCGACTGCTAGGTCCAAATCCGCATCGTCCATGACGATGACCGCATTTTTCCCGCCCATCTCAAGCGATACTTTCTTCAAATGGCGTCCGCCGAGTTCTGCTACTTTACGTCCTGTATCCGTCGAGCCCGTAAACGAAATGACCCGGACATCCCGGTGCTCGATCATCGCCGTCCCGACTTCTGAACCGGAACCGAAAACGATATTCGCCACACCGTCCGGCAAGCCCGCTTCCTTGAAAATCTTAGCCATTTCATAAGCCATCATCGGCGTTTCAGTCGCTGGTTTCCAGATGAATGCATTGCCCGCGACGATCGCCGGGAAAGATTTCCACGTTGCAATCGCTACCGGAAAATTCCACGGGGTGATAAGCCCGACGACACCGATCGGCGCACGGACACTCATCGCGAATTTATCCGCAAGTTCCGAAGGCGTCGTTTCGCCAAATAACCTTCTGCCTTCGCCTGCCATATAGAACGCCATGTCGATGCCTTCCTGAACTTCGCCACGGCCTTCTTCGATCACTTTCCCCATTTCTTTCGTCAACACTGCCGCGAGCTGTTCTTTCCGCTCTTTCATCAAGCGCCCGATTTCATATAAATAATCCGCGCGTTTCGGTGCCGGGACAAGTGCCCAGCCTTTCTGCGCTGCTTTGGCTGCTTTCACCGCTTCCTCTACATCTGCGGCAGTTGACCGCTGTACCGCTGCCAACTCTTCGCCTGTTGCCGGATTGACGACAGGCACAAAACTAGCACCCGCCTCCTGTTGGAATTCCCCATTTACAAAATTCGTCAGTTTCATCGAATTACCCCTTTCTACAATAAATGTAAACGCTCTCACTATTTACTCTATTCCCTACAAAACGGAAAACTCCTACATGCTTTCATAACTTCCTTCTGCAACTTTGCAAAGCCGGCCATATTCGGGCGCTTTTACAATAAAATTCCCCGGAAACGGTTGACACTGACCATTCGTCATAGTCTAATCAAGATAGAGGTGATTGAAATGTACAAAGTACAAGAAGTGGCAAAAATCGCGGGCGTTAGCGTACGGACGCTGCACCATTACGACAGCATCGATTTAATGAAACCGAGCAATAAAGGATCGAACCGATACCGCTATTACAGCGACGACGACTTGAAATTGCTGCAGCAAATCCTATTCCTTAAAGAACTCGGATTTTCATTGAAGAAAATCCAGGAAATCATAAAAAATGGCTATGATGCAGAATATGCCATGGCACGCCATATCGAATTGCTTGAACAGAAAAAATTCCGCATTGAGCAATTGATCGATAACGCACGGATGACGCAAGAGGAGTTTTCATCGGGAGAACCCCTCAGCAACGAACAGCGCTTTTCTGCGTTCTCCATCCGCCATACGCCGGATCGCATCGACTTGTACCAGAAACCTGAAATTGAAGTATCCGTCAAGGACGACCTTGAAAACATCAAGGAAGAGACTTCTGTGCTGGAAGCTTCAGAACCGGAAGCAGCAAAACCGCAGAAAGAAGCCGAGAACTTGGAAGAGATCGACCGGGAAGCGAATCGCATCTACAGCGCTGTTGCGAGCCTTATGGATTTGCCGGCCGATGCACGGGAAGTCCAGAAGGAAATGGCCGCGTATTACCATTTGCTCGACCGCTTCTATGAATGCACGCCGAACATGTTCCGCAACTTGGCCAATCTTTATGCGAACGACAGCCGCTTTTCGCGGACCATCGACCAGCATGGCGACGGTCTATCCGACTATCTGAAAGACGCGATGCACGTGCACGCGGATGCCCTGCAGCATGCATGAGCTTATCGGCCCTTGCAGCAATTGCGGCAAAGATGTCTATTGCCGTGACGGATTTTTGGACGGCGTCTATATCGACGGCGAATTGATTTGCCACGATTGTGCAGAAGAACTCGAACATTAAACCATAAAGAAAAGCCTGAACGGATAATGCCGTTCAGGCTTTTTGGGTTACTTATGATTGTGCAGTTTCTTTTAATGCATCAAGGCGCTGTTTTACTTCTTCGCCAGTCAACCCGTGTTCAAAAGCATAGCGGTTGCGTGGATGCTCGCGGCATTCATCTGAACATGAACGCATGTATTTATGCTCGTTTTCTTCTGAAGATAAAATCTTCGCGTTGCATTCAGGGTTTGCGCAGTTGACATAGCGCTCACAAGGCTCGCCCGTGAAATGGTCTTTCCCGACAACGGTATGCTCCACGCGATTGACCGGCACAGCGATGCGCTCATCAAAGACGTACAATTGGCCATCCCAAAGCTTGCCCTGGACTTCTGGGTCTTTGCCGTAGGTGACGATGCCCCCGTGAAGTTGGTTGACGTCATCAAAGCCTTCACGTTTCAGCCATCCTGAGAATTTTTCACAGCGGATGCCGCCTGTGCAATAGGTCAGGATTTTCTTGCCTTCAAACTGCTCTTTATTGTCGCGGATCCACTCCGGCAAATCACGGAAGGTTTCCACGTCAGGACGCACCGCACCGCGGAAATGGCCCAAGTCGTATTCGTAGTCGTTGCGTGCATCGATGACCACGGTATCCTGGTCTTGCATCAATTTATAAAATTCTTTTGGTTCCAAATAATTTCCGGTCAATTCGTTCGGGTCGATATCTTCTTCAAGTCCAAGGTGGACGATTTCGTTTTTCGCACGAACGTGCATTTTTTTGAAAGCATGGCCCTCTGCTTCGTCGATTTTAAAGACGATGTCCGCAAAGCGCGAATCACTCTTAAGCATCTCCATGTATTGTTCCGTTTGCTCGATCGTACCGGAGCATGTGCCATTGATTCCTTCGTCCGATACGAGGATGCGGCCTTTCAATCCCAATTCCTTACAGGCAGCCAAATGCTCGGCAGCGAACTCTTCCGGATTTTCAATTGGGGTGTATAGATAGTACAGTAAGACATTATGTGTATGATTTTGCATGAATCATACCTCCTGATTTTCGATTTGGCACATTTCCTTGATACAGGAAAAACCTAGCCTATTTTACCCCAGCGTGCTAAAAAATTCAACTTCTCGCGAATCCCTATGCACTAAATATAAATAAAACATACTAAGATTAGTAGGACGAACCAAGGCATTGGTTTGTCCTACTATTTTTTTATAGTAGAGGTGAAGCGGAGGTCGAGGCAGTTTTGGGATCTTGAATCCGTAAATAAAACGGACCTCCTTCACCCACCTTATCTGAATCAGGTTTGAGTATGTGGGATCCATTGAGATCGTGTAGAAGAAATGGGAATCGGTAAGGATCGGTGAAGCTTCCAATCAAAATGAAGGAGTGTGGGAGATGAAACATGTCATCGCTTTTGATGTCAGTATGGGGAAAAGCTATATTGTGGTCTATAACGCGCTGAAAACCTGTATCGCTGAAAAAGAAATCCAGCACACGCGCGAAGATTTTGCTGCGTTGAAGCTGCTGATTGACGACCTAACCGCAGGTTATGATGAGGTGCCACACCTGGTATTTGAATCCACCGGCGTTTATTCACGCCAACTCGAACGCTTCATGCAAGAAAACAGTTATCCGTATTATCTGATGAATCCCCTGGAAGCCAAACTGCAGAATGACCGGTTGCGGAAACATAAGACGGACCGCGCAGACGCTCATCAGCTCGCAAGCAGCCACTTCCAAAATGAACGTCGCCTGGAGACACCGTCATTAGATGTCTACCGGCAACTCAAGAAACTATCCCGGCATTACACGGATCTGGATGCGGAGCTGGCCGTCGTCAGGGGACGTCTGCACACGGAACTGCAGCTCACTTTCCCGGAACTGACTGACTTGTTCACGACAAAATCGGACCTCTTTCTTCGGTTAGTGCAGTTGTTTCCGCATCCCGACCTCGTGTTAGGGAACTCCAAAACGTTGCTTAGAAACCGGATTCTCGCCAATACTGAAAAGCGAACGTCCACTAAAAAAGCAGAAGAAAAAGCCATCCAACTGCTGGATGCCGCCAATAGTTCCTACCCTGCGGTAAAGGTCGATGACCTTGCTTGTGAGCTGGTTCGACTGTACGCTAAGCGGTTCCAGGAGCTTGTCTTTCTGAAAGAGGCGTGTATCGAGAAAATGGCCGCGCTTGCTTCTCCGTTGGACGAGTATGCCATTCTGTTAAGTATTCCAGGCATCGGAGACAATACCGCCGTTCGCTTGCTAGCTGAGATTGGCGATATCGGGCGATTTGAGAATCATAAGCAGTTGAATGCCTTTGCCGGCATCGACATTCGCCGTTACCAATCCGGTAAGTTTCTCGCAAGGGACCGCATCAATAAACGCGGAAACAAACACCTCCGCAAACTGCTTTACATTATCATTATGAACATGCTTAAACAGAAGCGCCTGTCTCAGAACCACCTGGTGGATTATTATCAGAAATTAAAAAAACAACCTTATAACAAATGTCATAAGGTTGCCGTGGTGGCCTGCATGAACAAGCTGCTCAAAACGATTCACCACTTGGTCACACACCAATTACGCTACGATTACAGGCTAAGCCCCTGTACCGTGGCACCTAAAGTTTAACACATTTTGCCCCTGCTAAAAAAAAGAAAAAGCCGGAGGTTTTTTGGCATGCCTATTTTTAGTTATGATTAATTTCCGCCTCCTAAAAGATAAGACCTCACGGAAAAACCTCTTTGAAATTGATTAAAAACTATTGACTAATCGTAAGAAAAACAGCCCCGATTTACGGGACTGTTTTCTTAGCACACCCGGTTCTTGACCGGTTTGCTGTTTGCGCAAGCTTGCAGCGCTTCTTTGTTCAGTTGCATCATCGCATAGCGCGTCTGCACCGTTGCGCTCCCGATATGCGGCGTAACCGTTAAATTATTGAGCGTTTGAAGTGGGTGGTCCAGCGGCAGCGGCTCTTGTTCGAACACATCGAGCCCCGCTCCCCAAATGGACTTATTCTTCAATGCTTCATAAAGGGCTTGTTCATCGACAATCCCGCCTCTGCCGCAATTGATGAGAATCGCAGTCTCTTTCATCAAGGATAGCTCACGTTCGCCGATCATGCCTTTCGTTTGTTCGGTAAGCGGCGCAAGGACCACAACGAAATCGGAGCGTTTCAATAAATCATCAAGCTCCGCATATTGGGCTTCTTCCAGGCTTTTGCGCGTCCGGTTATGATAGATGACTTCCATATTGAAGCCTTGCGCACGCATGCACACCGCTTCCCCGATGCGTCCCATCCCGACAATCCCAACAGTGGTGCCATGCACGTTCTGGCCGGTCAATCCCATCGGCGTCCAAGCTTGCCATTCGCCGTTTCTCACTGTCTTTTCCGCTTCGATCAAGCGGCGGGCCGTGGCCAGCATCAAAGCAAATGTTAAGTCAGCCGTTGTTTCAGTCAAAACATCCGGTGTATTCGTGACGATCACTTTATGTTCTCTCGCTGCATCGAGATCGATATTATTATAACCGACCGCCAAATTCACGACGATTTTCAAGTTCGGCGCCGATTCGAATAGCTCACGGTCGATTTCATCGCCGAGCATCGTCCACAGCGCCTTCGCTTCCTTCGCTTCTTCAAGTAATTTTTCACGAGGCGCATTGCGTTCTTCTTCCGGCCACATGCGCACTTCATAGACATCGTGCAAATCCGCTACTGCCTCTTCTGGCAATTGCTGTGTAATGAATAAAATCGGTTTCATGAAACTCCTCCACCCTTCTCCTGATTAACTTTCCTATCCATAATATTTACCGCCCTGCGCTGCGCTTTTTCTTAAACAGCCACAATCCGATAATGGCACCGGCAAAAAGCAAAGCATAGACGATATTCGAATAAATGCCCAATTGCTCCAGGATTTCTTTCCGGTTCTCCCCGACCGCCTGCCCGATATAGACGAGCACCGTATTCCAGATCAAAGTGCCGGCTGTCGTAAAAGCCAAAAATAAAACGAACTTCATATTGGACATGCCTGCTGGAATTGATATGAGGCTGCGGACAAGCGGAATCAGCCGGCCGATGAATACCGCAAACACCCCGAAGCGGTCAAACCATCGATCTGCTTTGTAGAGATCCGCTTTTTTCAGGCGCAGCCAATTGCCATGTTTATCGATAATCTGTTCCAGCCGTTCTACATCCAACAGAAGCCCAAGCCCATAGAGCATGACAGCACCGGCAACAGACCCTGCCGTTGCTGATAGGATGACTCCCCACACGGTAAGGCTTGTGGTAGTTGTCATAAATCCGCCAGCTGTCAGAACCACTTCTGACGGCACCGGCGGAAACACATTCTCCAACAAAATAAGCAAGAAAATCCCGAAATAGCCGTAATTCTCCATAATCGATGTAATCCACTGTTCCATAGGAGGCCCCCTCTAAATCCCCGGACGCCCGATGTTTCCACATGTCCGTCTATCTATATATTGACGAAACTCACTCATCTTAAACAGCAGCAAAAAAGCCGCGCTTGTTTCAGGTAGTGCACCCCAAAAGTTAGAGTTCAAATCTAACTTTTGGGGTGTTTTTATATGGCGAAATATAGCGAAGAATTTAAGTTGAAGCTAGTGAAGGAATACGCAGAAGGAAAGTTGGGGTATAGACGCTTAGCCCACAAATACGGCTTGCCAGATCCCTCTCCGATTATGCGCTGGGTTCGGGCGTATCAGGAGTTTGGCCTTAAAGCCTTGCGGAGAAAGCAGACAAAACAAGTGTATTCTGTTCAATTCAAAGTGGATGTATTACACTTTATGGAACACACAGGTGCTTCTTACCAAGACGCAGCGATCCATTTCAAGATGAACAATCCTTCACTCATTGTGAATTGGAACCGTCGAGTTCTGGAGAAAGGGGTAAAAGGCCTGGAAGCACGAGCGAAAGGACGGCCCTCCATGTCAAAAAGACCAAAACCGATCAAGAACGAAAAGCCCCTGTCTCGGGAAGCGCAATTGGAACGGGAGAATGAGCTCCTTCGTTTGGAAGTGGCGTATTTAAAAAAGTTAAAAGCTTTCCAGGAGAATCCGGATGCCTTCCTCGAAAAGCACAAGCAGCGCTGGCGTTCGAACTCCACGAAGAAGGATTCCGATTAACGGATGTGTTAAACATCGTCGATCTTCCAGATGCGACCTACCATTACCATCGCCAGCGATTCGATTGCGAAGACCCGGACCGGGAGTGGAAAACAGTGATCCGGATGCTCTTCGAGAAGCACCAAGGCCGTTACGGATACCGACGGATTCATTTGGAATTGCGAGCACAGGGATACGACATCAATCATAAGAAAGTCCAGCGTCTCATGCGAGACTTGGGATTGAACTGCGTGAAGTTCATCCGGAAATCCCGCTACAAGTCGTATAAGGGGAAAGTCGGAACCCTCGCTAAAAACCGGATGAACCGCAGGTTTTCCACACCGTATGCCCTGCAAAAACTGACAACAGATGTCACCGAGTTCAAATGCACGGGCGAACAAAAACTTTATTTAAGTCCAGTGATGGATCTCTATAACGGCGAAGTCATTGGGTTCAGTATGGCCAAACGACCGACGCTGGAATTCGTGATGGAATCACTTAACCAAGCCCTGCCAGTGATTCAGGAACAAGCGGTTTACCGGACCACCCTCCATTCCGATCAAGGGTGGCATTACCAGCACGTTGCCTGGGTGAAAGCGTTGAAAAAACAACGCATCTTCCAGAGCATGTCCCGAAAAGGGACCTGTGCCGACAATGCGGCCATGGAAAATTTCTTTGGTCTCCTAAAGCAAGAGATGTATTACGGAGAAACGTTGGTTTCGTATGAAGAGTTAAAACAGCGGATTGAACACTATATCGATTACTACAACAATGAACGCATTAAACAAAAATTGGCCGGCATGAGCCCGGTGAAATACCGAGCACATGCCAGCCAATTAGCTGCATGAACTAAACTCTAACTTTAAGGGGTCACTACCTCAGCGCAGCTTTCTTTTTAAGCGTTCATTTTACGCAATTCGACACGCCGGATTTTTCCCGATGTCGTTTTCGGGAGCTCCGTCAAAAATTCGATGACACGCGGATATTTATAAGGTGCAGTAATTCCTTTGACATGATCCTGCAATTCCTTGATCATCGCTTCATCCTGTTTGCCTCCGTCTCTCAACACGACAAACGCTTTGACAATATTGCCGCGAATTTCATCCGGCGCTGCCACGACTGCGCATTCCTGTACAGCAGGATGCTTCATGAGCGCGTCTTCCACTTCAAACGGTCCGATCGTATAGCCCGAAGAAATGATAATATCGTCGCTGCGGCCTTCAAACCAGAAATAGCCGTCTTCATCGCGTGAAGCCTGATCGCCCGTCAAGTACCAATCGCCGCGGAACGAGGCTTTCGTCCGTTCCGGGTCCCGGTAATATTCACGGAACAGCGCCGGACAGCTTTTGTGAACGGCAATATCGCCAACTTCCCCCGGTGCCGCGGGCTGTCCGCCTTCATTGATAATATCAACCGGATTGCCTGGCGTCGGTTTGCCCATGGAACCGGGTTTCATGTCCATATCTTGCAGGATGCACACAAGCAATGTATTTTCTGTCTGCCCGTAGCCATCGCGCACATTCAATTGGAACGCTTCCTGGAAAGCATCGATCACTTGGCGGTTGAGCGGCTCACCGGCAGAAACAGCACTGCGCAGGTGAGGCAATTTATAATCGTTTAAGTTTTCGACTTTTGCCATGATGCGATATTCAGTCGGCGTGCAGCACAGCACATTGACTTTTTCTTCTTTCAGGATATCCAAATATTTCAGTGCGTCGAAAGCGCCGTTATAGACGAGCGCCGTCGCCCCGAGAGTGATCGTAGAAAGGAACGGGCTCCATATCCATTTTTGCCAGCCTGGAGCTGCGGTTGCCCAAACGATGTCGCCGCTTTGCACGCCAAGCCATTCCGTCGCCGCCGTCCGGACATGAGCGTAGCCCCATCCATGGACATGCACGACCCCTTTTGGATTACCGGTCGTACCGGATGTATAGGATAGAAACGCCATATCTTCCCGGTTCGTGTCGACCGCTTCAAATTGCTCCGATTCTACAGCAGCCAATTGTTCCAGCGATTGCCATCCTTGTTCCGTTCCGCCGACAATCAATTTATTGTCCAACGCATCATAGTTCTCTTCAATGGAGTTCGTTTCAGCTGTCGTTTTGTAATGTGCGATGATCGCTTTTGCGCCGGAATGCTCCATGCGATAGCCCAAATCTTTTTTGCGCAGCATTTCAGAACATGGAATCGCGACAAGCCCCGCACGCAAGCATGCCAAATACGTAATATACGCTTCCGGAATCCGCGGCAGGATGATCAGGACACGATCTCCCTTATTGAGGCCTAGTTTCATGAAAGCTTGTGCATACTGGTTCATTTTGGAAAAAAGATCTTGATAAGAAAGTTCCGTGC
This sequence comes from Planococcus sp. MSAK28401, assembly GCF_018283455.1. NCBI lineage: Bacteria > Bacillati > Bacillota > Bacilli > Caryophanales > Caryophanaceae > Planococcus > Planococcus alpniumensis. Next base: position 2,868,852 of record NZ_JAAMTH010000001.1, read on the forward strand.
GGTTATTGTCCGCATCAAACCAGCGCACCGCAATCCGCTCGGCATCATTTTTATATGCTTCCAATTCGGAAGTAATATTGTACTGTTCAGGTGCAATCAATTGTTCAACATTCATCTAATTTCCTCCTTTTCCTATTCAACTCGCAGGAATCACCAAGTAATAGACGCTTGCCAAAAACAGGAACGCCATCCCGGCGGACAAATACGCTTTTGTTGCCGTAAATCCTTGTACAGTTTGGATGATCTTCCCGCTGACCAGATACATCCACACCACACCGATGAGCAGCAAGAGATTTACCCCTAACGAACCGTCGCCAAGACCGGCTAAATGTGGTGCGCCGAGCAAGCCTGGTAGTAGCGCAACCGGAGTCACCAAGCTGATGGCGCGGTATTTCGCAGTTCCGCCTAATGCTTTGGAACCCGCCCATAACAGCGCTGCCATGCCGACTTTCGTGATAAACGCCGTCAAGATCCCAAAAATGATGAAGATACCGGGGACAAGAAAATTCTGCAATAAAGCGGAATCAAAACTGCTTATGTACGAGGCTTGCGACGCGATTGAAATCGCGCCGTAGCCTATTCCCACGATGAGCAGCAAAATCCGGCTCACCGTTTCGGTTTTTGGTAATTCCAGGAATGACCGGTAAGATGGATCATCCAGGCTTATCATTTTTCCAACCAACTTTGCCACTCCCTTTGCCATTTACATTCCCCAAGGCATTAGCGCCCAGATTGCGACTGCTGCAGAGACGACGACAGTGATGCCTGCGCCGATCGTGCTGTTATAACGGTAAGCCTTGATATCTTTCCAGCCATGGATACGCTCGATCAATTCGATATCGGCTTGTTTCGTCAATTTTCCGGAAAGCCCAGGAATACGATTGGTGATATAAGAAACCACGATCAATAAGATAAAGCTGATCGGCACCGCAAGCATTGCACCGGACAGCCCCATCCCATCGGTCACCCCGTGCCCTGTCAATACGATGCTCGGGAAAACGAATGGCGAGACGATGATATAGATGGCACCGCCGACGACAGACGCTGCAATCGCACCGAATTTATTCGCTTCTTTCCACCAGACGCCGACAATGATCAGCGGCGCATTGGTGACACCAGCCAACCCGAACGCCCACAGGATACTGACGACAAGGAAAGCGGGCGGGTTAATCGCAAGCAGGATACTCGCAATGCCTCCTGCAAAAATCGCGATAAACCCGATGCGCAAGTTCAAGCGCTGCGAGATATTCGGTTTCAATGTAGAGATGATGTCCTGTGAAATCAATGCGCCGATCGCCAGCAAGTTCCCGCTCAATGTCGAGAGGCCGGCAGAAATTGCACCGGCAATGACAAGCGCTGTCACCCATTCCGGGTTATAGACCATATTCAAAATAATCGTTAGCTTATCTGCATCTGCATCGGAAATCGTCACGCCTTGCGTAGTTGTCGCAAAGACGCCGACAAAGCCCATCGCATACGTCGCGGAGAAAACCAGCCCAAGAATGAACGCAAACCAGACCATCGCAGAGCGCGCACTCTTCAATGAAGAAGCTGTGTAGACGCGCATCGCCAAGTGAGGCAAGCCGAGTGCCCCGATCGTCAGTGCTGGGATGATGGAGAAATACCATTTCGGCGAGAATTGGTAATCAAAGAACGATGGCAATGCGTCCATCATCGCCGGAACCATGTCCGAATACAACAATGGCGGGAAATACCAGCCTGAAGCACCGATCGCTTTCATGATCGCTGCAAGCGGCACGATGAACATCAAAGCGATGATGACCATCTGAATGGCGGCGTTATTCGTTGCCCCTGCCATCCCCCCGATCGTGATGTAGCCGACGATCAAGATACCGAAGATGAACAGCCCAGTAATATATGGAATGCCGAGCAATGTCTCAAACGTAATCGCGATGCCGATCATCTGGCCGAGCGCATACATGATCGAAACCAGGATCATGAACAAGGCGGCGATGATAGACGCCGTTGTACCGTAGCGGTCACGGATGAAATGAGTCGGCGAGAACGCACCCATGCGGCGCAAACTCGTTCCGTAAATGATCGTGATCAACGGAATCGCCAAGATCAATTGAATCCATAACATAATAAAAGGAACCTGTAATTGTAAAATAAGAGCGGTAATACCTAAAAATGTTGCCAAACTCATATATGTAGCGGCCATCGCCAAGCCATTCGTGATCGCCCCGACATTCGATCCACCCACATACAATTCTTTAGCTGACTTGCTTTGGCGATTCGAAATGAAGCCGACGATGTAAAATAAGACGAATGTCGCGCCTACGACCACAAGTCCAAGTATTGGATTGTCCAGTTGCCAGTTCTGCTCCATCGCTTACACTTCCTTTGCTTCGTCGGCATTGCCGAGCGTGTCATTTTCTCTTTCGATCTCATCATCAATCCGGTTGCCGATTTTCCCTGCAACAAGCGTCAGCAAGAAAACGCCGAACCAGCCCATCAAGATAGGGACGATGTACATGACTGGAAAGCCGAATAGCATGGCGTCTACCGGAAAAATTGAAAAGATCAGACCGACATTCCCCACCAGAATAAATGCTGCCGTCATCCAAATCGTAAATTGGACTTCTTTTTTGTAAGCTTTCATGATTTTTCCCCTCCAATTTGTGTGATTTCTCTCTCCATACATCCCAGACTGAGCGTTCGCTCAGATTTTATGCATGCGATCCCCCTTCAAAAATTATTATCGTAATAACTCCCTTGATTGTAACCGCTTGCATAAATGATAGTCAACTGAATTTTTATAAAATTTAAACAATTATATTAATAACCTTTTTGACTAGTTTTCTGCTTATCGGTTCTCATAAATATGCTATTTAGCCCTTTATTGCTTTTACATAAAGCATTTTATTTTTAACCCAACCAAATTTTTCTCTATATAAATATACAATTGATTCAAAATAAAAAAGGGTTTTTCTGACAAAGTGTATGCATTTCGATGTGTAATTATTCATTTTCATCAAACGTATCTTCTGCCCCCTATACCAGGAATGCATAAAAAAACTGCGCCTTGGCATGAGCCAGGCGCAGCAGAGTTTCGCTTACATATTTGGTTTATTGTCTTCTTCTTTCATTTTCTTTTCCATTTTAGCCAATTGGTTTTTCGCAAAGTCGCGGCCGCCAATTCCGAATGCGATGGCGAATGCCACGGCAAGGCCGGCAATGATGAACAGGAAGGCCAAGTTGACAATGTTTGAAGCAAAGTTCAACTGGTCAAGTGTCATGAAAATCGCAATGATGAATATTGCGTATTTTACGATACCCCCGAACAATCTATTGCCCGAAGCGCGCGTAATGTAATTCCCGAGCATGCTGCCTCCAATGAGCCCAAGCCCAAGGATGATCAATGAGCTGATCAATAGCGGCAAGTACGCGATGATTGCATTACCAATTGAATTCAACACATCCAGCTGCAAGACATTCATGGCTTCAACCACGAAGAAGATGATGATAATCGCCTGCACGACTTTGCCGATGATCTGGGCAATGTCGAATGACGGCTCTTTGTTTTTGTCAGGACTCAGATATGAAGAGAAGCGGTTGATCCCTGTGCCGTTCAATAGGCCAATCAATAAGTCTGCGACGAATTTCGCGATGAAGACACCCGCAAGGATAAGGATGATGCCGACAAAGATATTCGGGATCATGCCCAGCACCTGGTTGAGCATCGATACGATCGGTTGTGAAATCGATTCGATGTTCAAGGTTTCAAGCGCTACCGTTACGATCGGGATGAGCACGATCACAAAGACTACATTCGCCAAAACTTTAGCGAGCGTGTTTTGGTCGCTTGGAGCCACTCGCTCGTTCGTGCCGGATTTATTGGTCATTTTATTGAACCACTTGTCGATGTTCATCGTGGCCAATAAACTCTCTACCAATTTCTTGACGAACTTCGCGATAAAGTAGCCAATCACCAAGATCAAGAGCGCCATGAACAGGTTCGGCAGGAAGGCCAGGAACTTGTCCATCATGTTCGAGATCGGCTGGGCGACATTATGCATATCGAGCGCTTGCAATACACTTGGAATAAACAGGATGAAAATCAAATAATAAAGAATTTTTCCGATAGAGTCCAGTTTGTCATCCGCGTCTTCCTTCGTTTTAGCCATATGGCCTTTGACCATGGCGTTGTCAGCACCGATTTTTTTCAGCCCTTTCGAGAAGATCGCTTTAACGATGGTAGCGACGAGCCACGCAACGACAAGCAATAATAGGGCGCCGAGAATGTTCGGGATGTAATTGATGATCGTGTTCCCGACATTCTGGAATGAATTGGTTACATCATTCAAATGTGTCATCTCCTTTACAATTTAATGGTTCATTTTTAGTATCCCCCCTTATATTTTTTCCTAAACGCAATCTGGCGGCATTCCAGCCCTAATGCCAACTTAATTTTTAAAGTGCATCGCGCTTTTTCCGAACACGGCAAAAAACCGCCGGCAGGAATCCCACCGGCGGTTACTAGTATTCGTTCATCTATTGATGATTCGGCAACAGGAAGGTCACTTTGAACAGATCACCATCCACTTCCAGTTTCATCTGCCCGCCGTGAAGATCCACGATGGACTGGGCAATAGCAAGCCCGAGCCCTGAGCCTTTGGTTTGCCGCGAGGCGTCCCCTCACTTGAAGCGTTCGAGCAATTCTTCTGTATTGTCGCCCAATTCGTAGCGCGTGACATTTTTCATCGTCATGGCCAATTCACTGGCTTGTTCTGTCAGCGTAATATAGACACGGCTTCCCGGCAATGAATACTTGGTTGCGTTCAGTATCAAATTATCAAGGAGGCGCCACCACTTCTGGCCGTCGACCGAAGCATATACCGGATGGCCCGGGGCCGCGATACGGACGTCGAGTTCCGCTTCCTGCACTGCTTCTTCATGTTCTGCCAAGGCTTGTGTGACCAGTTGTTTCATATCTAAGCGCTGCTTTGAGAGTTCTGCGTTTCCGCTAGCCATTTTTGAAACTTCAAATAAATCTTCAATGAGCACTTTCAAGCGCTCTGATTTCCGGTCGAGTATGTCGACGTATTTCCGCCGTTCTTCATTTCCTAGATCTTCATTTTTCAATAGATCCGTATAGGTGATAATCGAAGTGAGCGGCGTGCGGAGGTCATGGCTGACATTGGTGATCAGCTCGGTTTTCAGGCGCTCGCTTTTTGCACGTTCAGACACCGATGCCCTGTACCCTTCCCGCAAAACATTCAAATGTTGGGCGTGGCGGCTAAGCGGCGACTTGCCTTTCACTTTCAACTCCGCTCCCAAGCTTCCCGCAGCCAGCTGTTCAGTCCCTTTGAGCAGCCGGTTCAAATAACCAAAGCGCGTCATCAAAAACAGCAGCAACGGCAGCCCGATCAATAATGTAGCCGGCAGCCAAACAATGACTACGACCGGTTGTAATATCATGAATGCTGTTCCGGCGCCCCATAAAAACACTATTGCTAGCACCCAGGCCATCTGGAAGCCGATTGTGCGGTTGAGAAACGCATCTTTCGCCGAATAAACCTGGGAGGCGGTGAAACTTTGTTGAATCTCTTCTTTAAAGAAACTCCATTTTCCGAAATGCTGCCGTAGCCAAATTGCCTGCAATATAGTCAGCGACCAGAACAGAACTGCGAGTGCCAGTGCGATGAAGACTTCCAGGAAAGAGCTACCCCCGCCTTGCCACGGCCTTGTCAACACTGCTGCGAAATGGTTCGCAGCGGCCAAGGCGAGCATAGCCGATACGATGAACCCGCTAAGCTTCCACTCGATCGCAAGTTTCTGCCATTTGTGGTAGCTGGTTAATCCGGTATACCACGCTGTCCGGACCGGCCGCTTTTTGACTAGCCACCATGCACTGGCTGCTACTGCTGCCATCACAAAATAAAGGAAGAACTTAAGCAGTTGGAATTGGTTCATTCCACTTTGCACCGCAGCTCCTGCCAGCCCCTTTTCGGGTATTTGGATGACCCCTGAAAAGCGGTTATCGGCCAGCGTGCTGTTGGCATCATCATATGGAAAGTCGAAACTCCAATAGCCATTGCTGAAATAAAGCGGCTCTTGCGCAGAATACAGTTGTTCAAAAAAGGGCTCATCGGTGATTGTTCCTTTGGTGAATACTTCGCCGCTGTCTAAATCCTTTAATTGATAGGCATAACCCGAAGCTTGGGCTTCAAATTGCCCTTGCTGTTCTGCCAATTGCCGGAGCGATTCTTCATAATCCGCTTCGCGTTGCTCGATAATCGCTTTTTTCGCTGCTTCGTCGTCGGAAAAATTTTCACGCACAGCCGAAATTTCCTCTCCGCGCTGCTCTTCCAATTCTTCCACTAAAGAGCTGTCGCCCTCTTCTTCTGCCGCTGAAATCGCATCCGCATATTGATCCCGGACCATCTGAATCTGGTCAGTGAGGGAAATATGATCCATGCGGTATTGGTCGAGTTCCCAGGAAGCAACCGATTGATCGACAGTGGATGTTGGCGGGGCCAATTCGAACAGCAGCAGCCCGTCCGTAAACCTGGCAAAATCATAACGAAAATCTTCTGTGTCCGTATAAGCCTTGCCGAAATAACCCGATCCTTTTTCCATGACGGTCCATACGCATAAGAGCAATAAGGAAAGGCCTGCAAGCCACATCCATTTCTTCATAATTATAGGTCTCCTTTTGTTAAATGGCGGAGTGTGGCAAGCAAATCTTCCGGCGACTTAATGACAAAATCTAAAATAAAAGAAGAACAGTAGACAAGGCATATCGCAGCAACCGCAATCGCAGCGACCGACCAAAGATCATTTTTCCATTTTGTAGCCAATGCCCCACACCACCTTCACATATCTCGGATTTTTCGGATCCGCTTCGATCTTTTCCCGGATTTTACGGATATGTACAGCGACAATGTTTTCTGCATTATATGCCGGCTCCCGCCAGACCCGCTCGTAGATCTCACCGATGGAAAAGACACGACCAGGATGCTGCATCAACAACTCAGTTATATTGAATTCCGTCGGGGTCATGCGGATCTCTGCACCGTCTACAGCAACCGTTTTCGACTCTGAATCCAGCCGCAATCCGTCGATTTCTAGTGTATGGCTGGACTGTCCATAATCCCCAAGCATCACGTAACGTCTGAGTTGTGATTTCACCCGCGCCATCAATTCCATCGGATGGAAAGGCTTCGTCACATAATCGTCCGCACCGATCGACAACCCGTGGATCTTATCGGAATCCTCGCTTCTGGCACTCAGCATGATGATCGGGATATTGCGTTTTTCACGAATCTTGAATGTTGAATGGATGCCGTCAAGCTTCGGCATCATGATATCCATGATGACCAGATGCACTTGCGTCGTTTCCAGCAAATCGAGCGCTTCCTGCCCATCTGCTGCCCCTACTACCAGAAAGCCTTCATTTTTTAAATAGATGCTGATGCCTTCCCGTATTTCTTGGTCGTCATCTGCCACCATGACTGTCAGCTGTTCCACACATTCCACCTCTTTTCATTTCTGGCTTAAGTATAGAATGAAATTCTTAAGCGAAGCCCACTTAAATTCTGAAGAAATTCTTAAGCTTTGCGGTTTTTGCCGAATGCCAGCAGCGCAATGCCGCCGATCAACAATGCCACCCCGACCCAAGACTGCCCGTTTAGCGCTTCACCGACGACAGCAACTCCCAAAACAGAAGCTGTCAGCGGCTCTGCTAGCGATAAGGTGACCGCTGAGGAGGAAGGAATGCTCTTCAATCCGCTCGAGAATAATAAATAAGCAAGGCTTGTCGCGACAAGGCCCAAATAAGCAACGATCATCAAGTTTTGCGGTTCCGCTAAATAGCCGGTATCCAGGAAAAACAGGAAGGGCAATAGGCCAAGGCCGCTGAGCGAAAAGATCACAGCCACCGCGGGCACTACTTCCATCATACCTAAAACATTTTTGCTGAACATGGCATATCCCGCAAATGCCAAACCTGCCAGCAGCCCGAGCATCACGCCGAGCGGGTCGACGATATAACTATCGCGGTTCGCAAAAAGCAACATACAGCCAACGACAGACAAAATGCTTGAAAATACCCATACACGATCAGGTCTGCGCTTCAATACGAGCGCTTCCAATATGCCTGAAAAAGCTGGCGCACTGCCGATTGCTACGACCGTTCCAATTGCCACTCCTGTCAATTGCACTGCTGAAAAAAAGAACGGTTGGAACAAGGCCATGCACAATGCGGAAAGCCCGACCCAAAGCCACGGAATCCTTACGCCTTTCAGCTTTCCTGAAATCCAGACAAATACCAGAAGGCCAAAACCGCCAATTGCGAGACGGGATGCCCCGATCGTCAACGGATGGGCTTCTCCCACTAGAAAAGTCTGGGCTGTTCCTGTCGTCCCCCAAAGCATCGCCGCGAATAACACCCATATGTATGCCTTCATTTGCATCAGCTTCCCACCGCTTTCTCTCTCTAAAGTTTGAAATATATTTATAGCACCACTGTTAAAAACAGCCATGCTTGTACTAGATTATGGAAAATCTATTCACATCCTTAAACATACCACGGCACGGATGGTTTGAGATAGGGTTCAAATAGCATTATAATAGAAGAAAAGAGGAGGCGATCGCATGTATATGACAGTCCCGGAAACTGCCGTTTTTTTGTCGATGCCGGAAGAGCAAGTCAACCGTTACGTACTTGAAGGCCGGATTCGCGCAGTCCATGACGGAGAACAATACTTGATCAACACCTCCCAATTCGAAAGCCATTTCAAACAGCTGGAAGTTGCCAAACTGGAGCTGGAAGAGTGGCGCGCTACGCCGATCCCCGATGATATCGATATTAAAGACGAGGATTGACGAAACGCAAAAAAAGATCGGAGCCGCATAGGCTTCGATCTTTTTTTGATGAACGGATTTATGCTAATACATGGCTTTTGGCATTCACCGTTTTCTGCAATTGAGCCTGTACGTGATGTGCCCATTTTTCGAATTCTACCAAGAAGCCGTCATGGCCAAAATCTGTTTCAATTTTCTCCCATTTCGCATTGGGCTGATTTTCGACCCAAGGAATCATCAATTCTCCCGGATACAATAAATCGTGGCTATAGGAGATCGATAGCAGTTCGGCGGCTAATTCCACTTCTTCCACATCGTGTGTATTCATGGCTTTCAGCAAAACGAGATAGCTATTCGGGTCAAAGCGCCCTGCCAATTTGCGCCCCTGGTAATCCAAATAGGATTGAACTTCAAATTCTTCTCCGCAGCGTGCACGGCCGAAGCGGCCATTGAATAACTGGCTGCTCCGGTACGTCACCATGCCGGCCATGCGGGCGATTTCAAATCCTTTCAGCCTCGTTTCCGGATGATAATCACCTGACTGGAACTCGGGATCGTTTTCGATCGCCTGGATCCCGATATGATTGAACGCCACACCATAATCTCCGTAATATGGCGTTACGGCGAGTGTAATCGCCGTATCCAGAAACTCAGGGTACAGGCTTGCCCATTCCAAGGTTTTCATACCGCCGAGAGAACCGCCGATCACCGCTGCCAAATGGTTGATGCCTAGCAGCTCCAGAGCTTTCCGCTCCGCTCTCACCATATCCCGGATGGTCAGTTCAGGAAATGACGCGCGGTAAGGTTCACCGGTTTCCGGGTTGATCGAAAGCGGGCCGGTCGAACCGCTGCAGCCGCCGAGTACATTGAACGTGATGACTTGGAACTGCCCGGTATCCACCGCTTTTCCTGGGCCGATCAGCCCTGACCACCAGCCCGGTTGATCTGCAGTTCCCACTGCATATTGATCGCCCGTCAGCGCGTGGCAAACCAGAATCGCCGGCGCAGAACTTTCTCCGACGCGTTCATACGCCAATTCCACTTCGCGCAATAGTTGACCTGATTCAAGTTTTAGCTGGCCGATGGATACTGTCGTCATCCGATTCCCTCCTTACGCGTTCTCGAGTACTGCCGCTTGGATCGCTTGCTCCAAATCAGCGATTAAATCTTCGTGGTTTTCCAATCCTACAGACAACCGGATCAACTCTTCCGTTACGCCGCTGTTTTTCAACTCTTCTGCTGTCAATTGCTGGTGTGTTGTTGACGCCGGGTGGATAATCAATGATTTGGCATCGCCGACATTCGCCACGTGCGACCATAAATTAACGCCATCGATCACTTTGCGGCCGGCTTCCCGTCCGCCTTTGATGCCGAAGTTGACGATCGAACCATAGCTGTCTTTCAAGTATTTATCAGCAAGTGTCTTGGATGGATGTCCTTCCAATCCGAGGTAATTGACCCACTCGACTTGCGGATGGTCTTTCAAATATTCCGCGACCTTCTGTGCGTTCGTCGCGTGGCGTGGAATCCGCAGATGCAAAGTTTCAAGTCCCTGAAGCAGTGCGTGGGCGCTGTCCGCACTGAGCGATGGACCGAAATCGCGCAACAGCTGGACGCGTAATTTCGTCGCGAATGCCGCTTCCGGTACATCGATTCCGAAACGGATGCCGTGATAGGATTCATCCGGCTCCGTATAATTCGGGAAGCGCGGATTGTCCCAGTTGAAGCGTCCGGCATCGACCGCTACGCCGCCGATTGTCGTTCCGTGCCCGCCGATCCATTTCGTGGCTGAATGGATGACTACATCTGCACCAAATTCGATCGGGTTGCTGACGAAAGGCGACGCGAAGGTATTATCGATCAAAAGCGGTACGCCATTTTCGTGTGCGATATTAGCTACCCGCTCGACGTCGAACACGTTCAAACTTGGATTTCCGATAATTTCACCGAACAAGGCTTTCGTCTTGTCCGTAATCGCTGCACGGAAATTTTCAGGGTCCGTGGCATCGACGAATTTTACGTTAATGCCATAGCGCGGCAATGTGTTGGCGAATAGATTATAGGTTCCTCCATATAAATTGCTGTCGGCAACAATTTCGTCTCCCGCTTCAGCTATATTCAATACTGAGAATGCAATGGCTGCCATTCCTGATGATAAAGCTACTGCAGCAGTGCCGCCTTCAAGAAGTGCGACGCGCTGTTCGAACACATCGACTGTCGGGTTCATGATACGCGAGTAGATATTGCCCGCTTCTTTCAGGCCGAATAGGTTTTGTGCGTGTTCGGTATCTTTGAATACATAAGAAGTCGTTTTATGGACCGGTACGCCGCGAGCGCCTGTCACTGGATCCGGCTCTTGGCCGCCGTGTAATAGAAGAGTTTCTGGTTTGAAGTTTGTCATTGTCAATTCCTCCTGTTTTTGTAATAGTTTTTCGGTTTGAGGAGGACACAAAAAGACCCTCTTCAGAAAGAAGAGGGCCGTTATATACGGATTTGCCTCCTCTTATCTTTCAGCGACGCAAATGCGCGCTGTAGGATTTAGCACCTTTCCAGACATGAGCCTGTTGGTTGCCGGGCATCGTAGGGCCTATTCCCTCCGCCTCTCGTGATAAGAGTATTCAGTTATTTTTTTGCTTGTGGAAAAGTATAGAGGACAGCCCTGGCTAAAGTCAAGGATATTTTTCTAAAAATTTTAACTACTATAAGTAGCTCATCTACCGAAAAAAAATTACGTGAAAGCTGTTGACTTTTTCGCTATTTCAAAATAGAGTAGGAATCACGAATTGAATAGCTTACATCACTTTCTTATCCAGAGAAACCGAGGGACAGGCCCTATGACGTTTCGGCAGCAGATTCGCAAACCAGCGAAAACTGTGCTAATTCCTGCAAATGCTCTAGCATTTGGAAGATGAGAATGAGATGGTTTCATATTTTGAAGCCCTCTTTTTTCTTGCGCATAAGAAAAAAGAGGGCTTTTTGTTGTTATTTCAAGAAAGTGTTCGTTCGCACTCATTCGAATCGTTATTTGCAGCCACAGGAGGGACACCATGATTCAATTTGAAGCAGTCAAGAAAACTTATGTATCCGGCAAGCAGCAAGTCCATGCGCTCAATGGCATTGACTTGACCGTCGAAACCGGAGAAATTTACGGCGTCATCGGGTTCAGCGGCGCAGGAAAAAGCTCGTTGATCCGCACGGTGAATTTGCTCGAGCGCCCATCAACAGGACGCGTGCTCATCCACGGAGAAGATATTTCCACTTTAAGCGCACGCAAAATCCGCGATACAAGAAAAGACATCGGCATGATCTTCCAGCATTTCAATTTGCTGAACTCGAAAACAGTGCATCATAATATCGCGATGCCGCTACTCCTGGCAAAGACTCCGAAAGCGGAAGTCGACCGGAAAGTGGCGGAACTATTGGAATTTGTCGGGCTTGCCGACCAAGCGAAAAAATACCCGGATCAATTGTCCGGCGGGCAAAAGCAGCGAATTGGCATTGCGCGGGCACTCGCCACAAACCCGTCCATACTGCTATGCGATGAAGCAACGTCAGCGCTCGACCCGCAGACGACTCAGTCCATACTGGATCTGCTGCGCCGCATCAATCAAGAATACAATATCACCATCTTGCTCATTACACACGAAATGGGCGTCATCCGGGAAATCTGCGACAAAGTAGCCGTGCTTGAAGAAGGACGCGTCATTGAGCAAGGCAGCGTGTTTGAAGTGTTCACCAATCCTCAGCACGCGACGACAAAGCGTTTCGTCCGTTCTGTCATGAACGATGAATTGCCGGATTCGTTGCTTGAGCAGATTCGCCACAACGACGGCACACGGCCGATTTACCGTGTGCAGTTTACCGGGAATTCAGTCGGGCAGCCATTCATGTCGAGGGTGTCACGTGAATTCCAGCTCGATTTGAATGTGCTGTTCGGTAACATTACAGAACTCCAAGGCATTCCATACGGCAACTTGATTGTCGAGTTCGACGGCGCACTCGTAGAAATCGACCGGGCACTCGCCTCAATCCGAAACGACAATATCCAAGTAGAGGAGGTGCAGCAACATGCAGGTTGATCAATCGCAAATTTTAGAAGCTTTATGGGAGACCCTTTACATGACGGGTGCATCATTCGTTTTCTCGCTCTTCATCGGCTTGCCGCTTGGCATCTTGCTGGTCGTCACGAGAAAGGGCCATCTGCTTGAAAATGAAGCTGTATTTAACGTATTGAACATCGTCATCAATATCTTCCGTTCGATTCCATTCATCATCTTAATGGTCGCCATCATTCCATTGACGCGCGTCATTGTCGGCACATCGATCGGCACGGCCGCAGCCATCGTTCCATTGGTGTTTTACGCAGGGCCGTATATCGCCCGCCTCATCGAAAACTCATTGCTTGAAGTCGATAAAGGCGTCATCGAAGCAGCTCAGGCGATGGGCGCTTCTCCCGGCCAGATTATTTTCCGCTTCCTTATCCCGGAAGCGCTCAGCTCGCTTGTCCTGGCATTGACCATCGCTATCGTCGGCCTGATCGGCGCATCCGCCATGGCTGGCGCGATTGGAGGCGGCGGACTCGGCGACTTGGCCATCACTTACGGCTATCAGCGCTTCGACACATTGGTCATGCTCTTGACTGTCGCGATTCTGGTCGTCCTTGTGCAGGGCGTCCAATCGCTCGGCAACCTCATGTCCCGCAGAGTACGCCGGAGCTAAGTCCTTTTATTCACATCAATTAAATTCAATCAAGCGATTTATTCATCAGCACAATCACTCAAAAAAACCATTGGAGGATTTCATCATGAAAAAAATTACAGCTCTTTTAGCAACAGCAGGCATCGCCGCGCTTCTCGGCGCATGTGGAGACGATAGCTCAGCAGGCGAAACCACGAAAGTAACACTTGGCATCAGTGGATCGGACACGACGATTTGGGATTATGTCGGCGACAAAGCCGCTAAAGAAGGCATCGAACTCGACATCATCACCTTCTCGGATTATGTGGCCCCGAACTTGGCACTTGCTGAAGGCGAACTCGACTTGAACGCCTTCCAGACCATCTCGTATTTCGATGAATTTGTCGAAGAGCACAATGTCGACATCGTACCGATCGGCTCTACCGTCATTGCGCCGATGGGCTTGTATTCCGACAAATACGAATCCATCGAAGAACTTCCCGAAGGCGCCCAAATCGCTATGCCGAATGAAGCGACCAACATGGGCCGCGCACTCCTCTTGCTCGATGAATCCGGGCTCATCACTTTATCCGATGACGCCGGATTGACCGGAACAGCAGAAGACATTATCGACAACCCGAAAAACATTGAAGTCGTCCCGATGACTTCCGCCCATACGCCGCGCGCTATGGCTGACGTGGCTGCTTCCATCGTCAACAACGGCATCGCAGTGGATGCAGGATTGAACCCGACAGAAGACCCGATTGCCCGTGAAAGCGATACGGCAAAACCTTATATCAACCTGATAGCCGCACAAGCTGGCGAAGAAGATAACGAAGCGTATCAGCGCATCGTCGAATTGTACCAAGAAGAAGACACAGCTGAATTTGTCATCGAACACACAGAAGGCGCTCAAATCCCGACTTTCGTTTCGGTTGAAGAATTAGTTGATTACCAATAAGAAGACAGTCACTCTGCAGTTGCACGCCGTTAAAAATGAAATTCCATTCGAGGGGGACAATCACATGACCATCATTAGCGAAGCACGCGAGACGATTACGGAATCGATCGACAAGAACCGTGCTCAATATTTACGCATCAGCCATGCCATCCATGAAAACCCGGAAATCGGCAACGAAGAAGTGTTCGCGAGCGGCCTCTTGACTGGATTACTCGAAGAAGCCGGATTCCAGGTAGAAGACGGTGTCGCTGGCCACCACACCGCTTTTTACGCAGTTCGCGACAGCCACAAGCCCGGACCGACTGTCGCTTTTCTTGCTGAATACGACGCCTTGCCGGGCATCGGCCATGCGTGCGGACACAATATTATCGGCACGACCAGTGTCGCAGCAGCCATTGCGCTCAGTAAAACATTGGAATTGACTGGCGGGCGCGTCGTCGTCCTCGGCACCCCTGCCGAAGAAGGCGGACCGAATGGCAGTGCGAAAGGAAGTTTCGTCAAACACGGCCTGCTTGAAAAAATCGATGCCGCATTGATGCTTCACCCATCCGGAAACTCGGCTGTTACAGGACCTTCGCTTGCTGTCGACCCGCTGAGTTTTCATTTCTACGGCAAGCCTGCTCATGCTGCCGGGTCTCCCGAAAAGGGCATCAATGCTCTCGATGCCGTGCTGCAATTGTTTAACGGCATCAATGCCCTTCGCCAACAATTGCCGGATGATGCACGGGTACATGGCATCATCACGCACGGGGGCGACGCGCCGAATATCATCCCGGAATACGCTTCTGCCCGCTTCTACATCCGCGGCGATTCTTGGAAAAAAACAGCCGAGACGGCGAAAAAAGTGCGTGCCATCGCTGAAGGCGCTGCCCTGGCGACAGGCGCCCGTGTCGAAATCGAACGTTTCCAGAATGAAGTGAAAGATCTTGTCGTCACGCCTGAGCTAGATGAAATCCTTAAAGCCGAACTTGAAACACTGGGCGACAACGTAGCCGACTCACGTATTTCCGGGCTCGGTTCGACCGATGCCGGCAATATCAGCTATGAAGTGCCGACTGCCCACGGCTATATCAAAATCGGCCCTGAAAGCCTCATTGCCCATACCGAACAATTCCGGGAAGCCGCCCGTTCAAAAGCAGGCGACGAAGCCTTGATCAAAGGCGCAAAAGCATTGGCGCAAACAGGTTATCGTTTGCTGACTGAACACGCATTACTGGCGCAAGTCAAACAAGCCCATATCCGCTCACTCGCCGCCAAACAACAAGATTAAAAACCAGCGCCCCTGGTAGTGACCCCTTAAAGTTAGAGTTTAGTTCATGCAGCTAATTGGCTGGCATGTGCTCGGTATTTCACCGGGCTCATGCCGGCCAATTTTTGTTTAATGCGTTCATTGTTGTAGTAATCGATATAGTGTTCAATCCGCTGTTTTAACTCTTCATACGAAACCAACGTTTCTCCGTAATACATCTCTTGCTTTAGGAGACCAAAGAAATTTTCCATGGCCGCATTGTCGGCACAGGTCCCTTTTCGGGACATGCTCTGGAAGATGCGTTATTTTTTTAACGCTTTCACCCAGGCAACGTGCTGGTAATGCCACCCTTGATCGGAATGGAGGGTGGTCCGGTAAACCGCTTGTTCCTGAATCACTGGCAGGGCTTGGTTAAGTGATTCCATCACGAATTCCAGCGTCGGTCGTTTGGCCATACTGAACCCAATGACTTCGCCGTTATAGAGATCCATCACTGGACTTAAATAAAGTTTTTGTTCGCCCGTACATTTGAACTCGGTGACATCTGTTGTCAGTTTCTGCAGGGCATACGGTGTGGAAAACCTGCGGTTCATCCGGTTTTTAGCGAGGGTTCCGACTTTCCCCTTATACGACTTGTAGCGGGATTTCCGGACGAATTTCACGCAGTTCAATCCCAAGTCTCGCATGAGACGCTGGACTTTCTTATGGTTGATGTCGTATCGCTGTGCTCGCAATTCCAGATGAATCCGCCGGTATCCGTAACGGCCTTGGTGTTTCTCGAAGAGCGTCCGGATCACTGCTTTCCACTCCCGGTCCGGGTCTTCACAATCAAATCGCTGGCGATGGTAATGGTAGGTCGCTTCTGGAAGATCGACGATGTTCAGCACATCCGTTAATCGGAACCCTTCTTCGTGGAGTTCGAACGCCAGCCCTGCTTGTGCTTTTCGAGGAAGGCATCCGGATTCTCCTGGAAAGCTTTTAACTTTTTTAAATACGCTACTTCCAAACGAAGGAGCTCATTCTCCCGTTCCAATTGCGCTTCCCGAGACAGGGGCTTTTCGTTCTTGATCGGTTTTGGTTTTTTTGACATGGAGGGCCGTCCTTTCGCTCGTGCTTCCAGGCCTTTTACCCCTTTCGCCAGAACTCGACGGTTCCAATTCACAATGAGTGAAGGATTGTTCATCTTGAAATGGATCGCTGTGTCTTGGTAAGAAGCACCTGTTTGTTTCATAAAGTGTAATACATCCACTTTGAATTGAACAGAATACACTTGTTTTGTCTGCTTTCTCCGCAAGGCTTTAAGGCCAAACTCTTGATACGCCCGAACCCAGCGCATAATCGGAGAGGGATCTGGCAAGCCGTATTTGAGGGCTAAGCGTCTATACCCCAGCTTTCCTTCTGCGTATTCCTTCACTAGCTTCAACTTAAATTCTTCGCTATATTTCGCCATATAAAAACACCCCAAAAGTTAGATTTGAACTCTAACTTTTGGGGTGCACTACCCCCTGCGCTGGTTTTTAAAAAGTGTGGAAGAAGTCTGTAATCTACAACGAATCAAAAAGGCGATCAACTTTTCTACAATAGAAAATCAATGGATTATCTTAGTATTTGGAGAAGAGTTCGCTCGTAAGCCCTTCTGCTCAATAATGCTGCGCATTACTTCGCAAAGATAAGGTCTCCCGTAGATCGACCTTATCTTTCCAGTGGAGCAGCGTAAGCGACGAGACGACCGAGACCCCGCAAGGAATGAATGGGCGAAGCTTGGCTGAGCACATTCATTTGCGATGCTCGAACGCAGTGAGAGTTGAGCAACGTTTTCAGTGACGAGGAGGCTCGATTCCCGCCCCACGGAAAGCGAGCGATAAGCTTCGGAAAATACGACTTCTTACCTTTCTCGACAAGTTGAAAACCAGCGCCCCTGCGCTGGTTTTTCTATGTATTTCGAATTTCGTGTTAAAATGGAGTCATTACATACATAGGAGGCTCTACCATGATCGAAAAATTGATCGAACGCCTGATTCGCTACGCCAAAATCGATACGCAATCCGATTTTGAAAATGACGCAACTCCCTCTACACCTGGGCAATGGGATTTACTCGCTGAATTGGAAAAAGAAATGAAGAACATTGGCTTAGAGGAAGTCGAAGTGGACGATCACGGCTATTTATTCGGCACTTTGCCGGCGAACACTGAAGAACAGCGCCCTGTCATCGGCTTTCTGGCACATGTCGACACAGCCACCGACTTCACCGGAAAAGGCGTCAACCCGCAGCGCATCGAAGATTACGATGGGAAAGACATTTCATTAAACGACAAAGTGACGATGAAAACGGCTGATTTCCCGGCCTTGCAGAATTACATCGGCCATACTTTGATCACGACAGACGGTACGACTTTGCTCGGTGCCGACAACAAAGCAGGAATTGCCGAAATCATGACTGCAATGGAATATTTGATCGAACACCCTGAAATCGAGCACGGCAAAATTCGCGTTGGCTTCACGCCGGATGAGGAAATTGGCCGCGGCCCGCATAAATTCGATGTCGACCGTTTCGGCGCCGATTATGCGTACACGATGGACGGTGGACCGCTTGGCGAGCTTCAATACGAAAGCTTTAATGCCGCGAGCGCGAAATTGACAGTCCACGGGACAAGCGTCCATCCCGGTTCCGCAAAAGACAAGATGGTCAACGCCATTACGGTCGCAACGCGCTTCCAGGCTGAAATGCCATCTAATGAAGTACCTGAGAAAACGGAAGGCTATGAAGGCTTTATCCACTTGAACAATTTCAACGGTTCCGTCGAACAAGCGGTGCTTCAGTATATTGTGCGCGATTTCGATAAAGACAAATTCAAAGCGAAAAAACGCCATATGGAAAAAGTCGCGGCTGAATTGCAAGAAGAGTTCGGGAAAGAAGCAATCGAACTCGAGCTTGAAGACCAGTACTATAATATGCGCGAGAAAATCGAGCCGGTAATGGAAATCGTCGACCAGGCCGAACAAGCGATGAAAACACTGGGCCTATCACCCGACATCATCCCGGTACGCGGCGGCACGGACGGATCCCAATTATCTTATATGGGCTTGCCGACGCCGAACATCTTCACAGGCGGCGAAAACTATCACGGCAAATTCGAGTTCATCTCCGCTGAAAACATGGAAAAAGCGACTCAAGTGATTGTGGAAGTCGCAAAAATCGCAAAATAACCGGTTTCCTCTATCAATTTCCTGGGAAATCTTTTCAGCACGATTCAATACAAAAAAAGCAGCGGCACAATGCCACTGCTTTTTTTAGGTTTCATACAGTTTTAAGGTTGTGTTAACAGCGCGTCAATTTTTTGGCCTTCATCCAAATACTGTTCGAGTAGTTCTTCTAGTTTCTCTTGTTCATCAATTCCGGTCAAATCCACTCCGTACCAAGCTTGCAATTGCTCTCTCGTTAGCCGGTATTGTTCCACGCCTGCCCCTGTGTCGAAGTCAAATTGGACCCACTCGACATTGTCGATCAACGTAAACAAATACGTCGCATTATGGGCCGCTGTTTCCTTATCCGATGGTGTGGCCTCTTCCCAATCGTAAGAGGCGGTGATTCCGTAAGGCTGTTGTTTCGTCTCCAATTCAAAGCCTGTAAGATGCTCTGCACCCGGCAGCCGGTTAAGGGTGTTGAGGACGGCACTGTTATTCCCGACCGCCGCCCCTTCATACTCGAAGAGGTCTGGTTCCTCTGCTGCAAACAACGGGCTGCATGCGCTCATAACCAACAGCGCAGTGGATAGCAGCACAGCCTTAGCAAATGTTTTTCTCAATTCAAGCCCTCCTCTAAGAAAGGTTTCTATACACTGGCTCCGCTATTTCAAAATTCGATGCGGTCGATTTTTGCGCCAGTCGATTCGACGCCTTTCATGTATTTGATGCGTTTCTGGACAGCAGTTTCGTTCACTTGCTCATCGGCATGGTATGAAGAACGCACCATTGGGCCGGCCTCGCAATGCTTGAAACCTTTTGCCAATGCGATATCCTTCAATTCCTGGAACTCGTCCGGATGGTAGTAACGAACGACATCCAAATGCTTCAATGTCGGCTGCAAATATTGTCCAATCGTCATGATATCGACTTTGTGAGCCAATAAATCATCCATCGCTTCAATAATCTCTTCTTTCGTTTCTCCGAGCCCGACCATGATGCTCGATTTGGTCGGCACATGCGGCGCGATTTCCTTGACCCGCAATAGCAATTCCAGTGAACGGTCGTAAGTCGCTCTCGCACGGACCCGTTTGGTCAGGCGGCGCACTGTTTCAATATTATGGTTGAAAATATCTGGTTCGCTGCTCATCAACATATGCAGGCTTTCGTAATCGCCTTTCATATCAGACGGCAAGATTTCGACGGTGGTCTCCGGCATTTTCCGGTGGATGGCGCGGACGGTTTCCGCAAAGACTGCAGCTCCGCCATCTTTCAAATCATCGCGGGCGACTGCTGTAACGACCACATGCTTCAAGTTCATGATTTCCGTCGATTCCGCTACGCGCTCCGGCTCGCCCCAATCCAGTTCGTTCGGCAACCCCGTCTTGACGGCGCAGAACCGGCACGCTCTTGTGCACGTATCCCCCAAAATCATGAAGGTCGCGGTGCGGCGTTCACTCCAGCATTCATGGATATTCGGGCATCTCGCTTCTTCACATACAGTGTTCAAGTTTTTCTCCCGCATCAATTTCTTCAGATCATTATAAGTTTCGTTCGTGTTCAATTTCACTTTCAGCCATTCGGGTTTACGTTCACGCTGCTTTGTTTTTGTCATCGCATAAGTTCCCCTTTCTCTTCTCGTCTGTGATTCCACTCTTCGCTTGCATATTTGGCTTCGAGCACGCGCACTTGTTCCAGCAGTTCAGCTGGCGGTTCAAATTTTTCCAAACGGATGCCAAGCCCCGTTTCAAATCCATCCTTGAATGCTTTCTGCACTTCTTCTAAACTTGCCGGTTGTTGCATTAGTTCGTTGATTGCAACGGCGCGTGTTCGGAAAGCTTGGCGCGCCCTTTCCTTCACCGCTTCACTCGGGTACACGAACAATTCGAACAACTGGTTTTCATCCAACTGCAGCGGAATCGAGCCGTGCTGCAAAATGATGCCTTGTTTTCTGGTCTGCGCGCTTCCTGCCGCTTTTCGACCCTCAACAGTCAATTCATGCCAAGAAGGTTCTTCAAAGCAGACCGCTGAAGATTCTTTCGAACGCTTCTTCTCCGCAGCCAGTTGTGCTTGAATCCCTAAATTGCGGTAACCTTCAAGCAAGCCTCGAGAAATGACCAAATACGCTTCTTTTACTGATTTCGGCATGGATGGATGATGTTCCGGTATCACCACGCTGTAAGTCAATTCCTGGTCATGGAGTACGGCTTTTCCGCCAGTCTGTCTCCTGACCAGGGGGATGCCCATTTGCGCGGCTTTTTCGAGATCGATGCTGCCATTCAGTTTCTGGAAAAATCCCACTGAAATTCCGGCTGGCGCCCATCCGTAGAATCGGAGTACAGGCTTCATGCCTGTATTGCGCTGCCAGTTCATTAATGCTTCGTCCATTGCCATATTGTGGGCCGGCGTGCAAAGCCCCGACTCCATATAGCCCCATGTTTCCTCCAAAATATCTCAACTCCTCTCAGCTTATGCATGACTCCAAAGCCCATAAAAAAACACCGCTTTCCCATGGGGAAGCGGTGTATGCAGGCAAAAGGAAGCATACGCACCACTTCCCTACGCTGGCATGGTCCAGATCAGGTTCAAGGGGTCCAAGCATTCGCTCGTCTCAGCCAGTCAATTCCGGCTCCCCCAGTGGTCAGCTATGTATAGTTCTAATCGAGCTTATCATTTTTTTCAAGAAATCTCAATATACTAAATAGTTTTTCCTTTAATTTTTATCCAATTTATTCAATAATATCCAAAAAAGCTTTCCCTATGCGTTTCTGCGAATAGGGAAAGTTTTGTGATTAAATTATTGTCTTGCCATTCTGTGCCAAAGCAAAGTGAATGCTGTGTTGAAGTGTACGGAAGCATTCATAGCCTGACAGGTCTACGCCCGCTTCTGTTATCATTATGCTGGTATGCGGCGAAATGCCGGCTAGCACCGTCTTTGTGCCGATCAAATTCGCAGCAGAACCTAATTTTTCGATCAGCATCGCCGCGTGCTGATTGAAGCTCTCATTGAGTCCAGTCAAATCGAGCAGCAAGTAGCGCGCTTTGTATTTCGGTAAATTTTCAAGCGTTTTGATCAATAACTCTTCGGCACGCGCTTCATCGTAACGCCCAAGAAGCGGAACGACGACAATATCTTCCAGCACTGGAATAAGCGGAGAAGAGATTTCACTGATCATGTCATGAAGATCCGCTGTCTTTTCATCCACCAACTGTTCAAGTTCGCGGATTTTCTCCGATTCCTTGCGGCGTGCCAGCGTATGGATGTTCTTTTCAATCGTCTCGTCTGACGGGAAATAGCGAATCAGGCATTCATCATGCCCTTCGATTTGCGAGTGGACCACTTCATACCAAACGCTGCGGTCCAGAAGCGAGCTGAAGATTCCTGCATAATGGGCCGGCAAAAAACTGCCGCCAGTCTTTTTTCCTTGTGCCAGGTTGATCTGATATTCCCAGCTATTTTTCAGCGTCACTTCTAAAGTTCCGGCTGCCATATCTAAGTTGTGGATAGAGGCCACACCCCAGCCAGCTGAAGCGTATGTATTGGTGATGAGTTCAGATGCTTTCAATACTGAGATACCACCCATTTTATGAAAATACTCACCGACTACTTGGCCTTGGCGAAATCCTGTCGACTCCAAAACTACCGCTGCTGCTTCCTCACCCGAAATTTCCTCAATGGAATCAAAGAACATCTTCATAGCAGTAGAGGTCCAAAACAGAACTGCATTCTGCCCTTCAAATAGGAAGCGCCCTTGCGAAAGGTCCCACTCAAAATTCAGGCCGCCCACATTTATTTTCGCTTGTTGGGTCATTGTATAGCCATCCCCATTAATTAGTCCTACCCATTAATCATACGCCAGCCTGTTTGCACCAGCAAGCTCTAATGTTTTAAAGCACTTCAATTAAGGAATAGATAAAGAAGAACGCTAAAGGAGAGGTGCTAACCATGGCAGAAAAAGAACGTTTCAATGAAAAGGAACGCAAATCAAGCGACGGTGCTCCAATGGACAATCCTGAGCAAGTAAAAACCGATAAAGAAACGATGACAGAAATGCATGAAGAAGAAATGAACGTGGACTCCATTCCGTTGGAAGACTTAAAGCAGGACATGCAAGACGAAAAAAATCCGCGTGATACAAAAGATGATTCAGCTAGCGAGGAAAAAAACCCTGACTGACTCTACCTGTGGGCATCTCGCCCGCAGTTTCTTTGACAAATGATATTACCGCAAAGGAGAGATTTGAATGGCACAAGAGCAACTGAAACAGCAAGCATTGAAAATCTTGGAAGACAGCATGATTGGGACTTTGGCAACGATCAAAGACGAGAAGCCGCATTCCCGGTATATGACGTTTTTCAATGACGAGTTTACTTTGTATACAGCTACAAGCAAGCAGACACAAAAAGTAGATGAATTGGAGAAAAATCCAAACGCCCATATCTTGCTCGGCTACGAAGGGGAAGGCGTCGGCGATAGCTTCCTCGAAATCGAAGGTCAGATGTCGCTGCGGGATGACCGCGAAATGATCGACAAAGTGTGGAACGAACACTTGACCGGCTGGTTCGACGGCCCAGAAGACCCGAACTTGATCATCCTGGCAATTACGCCAACGCGTGTCCGTTTGATGAACCGCAAAGGCAAAGACCCCCAAACAATCGAATTATAAAAAAAGCCTCCGATAGCGGAGGCTTTTTACGTGCGCAACAGATCACGCAATCCTTCTTTATTAAATAGAAGATCTTGCAAATTATATTCATCCAATACCGACAAATAGGCATGCAACGCTTTGCCAAGAACGCCGCGCAATCCGCAGATTGGGGAAATCGGGCAAGTATTGGTCTCTGGATTGAAACATTCTACCAAGTGGAAATCTTCTTCCATTTGGCGGACGACCTTTCCGACATTGATATTCTCAGGACGGTCCGCCAATCGGATACCGCCTCCCCTGCCCCTCACCGTTTCGATAAATCCCGCTTTGCCGAGTTCAAACGTCACTTTCATCAAATGGTTTTTAGATATATGATAAGCATCGGAAATTTCCTGTATAGTTGTCAATTTGCCGTCTTCTTTTGTCCCCAAATAGATGAGTACGCGCAATGAATAATCCGTATACATCGTTAATCTCATTGGTTTCACCTTCCCTGAACGTCCATTATACGCGCCGCCATAATTTCTGAAAAGGAAACGCATCTGCAGAATCGGGGCTTTTTCAGCCCATTATTGCATGTGTGACTTTTCTGTGAAATGAAATGTGTCTAAATTTTAAAGATGTATTTTAAATATATCTTTAAAATTCCTTTCGGTTTATAGTGGGATTATAGAAAACAAAAGGAGAGATTGACTATGTTATCCGAACAAACAAGAACCATCGTCAAATCCACCGCCCCTGTATTAGCTGAACACGGAAAAACCATCACAACCGTCTTTTACAGCAATATGTTCGAAGCGCATCCGGAACTCTTAAATATCTTTAACCAAGCAAACCAAAAACAAGGCCGCCAACAAGCGGCGCTTGCCAATACGGTGTATGCAGCTGCAGTGCACATCGATAATCTCGAAGCGATCCTTCCAGCAGTTGTCCAGATCGCCAACAAACACGTCAGCCTTGGCGTTAAAGCTGAACATTACCCAATCGTCGGTGAATATTTGCTGAAAGCAATCAAAGAAGTGCTTGGCGATGCGGCAACAGATGAGGTCATCAATGCCTGGGCAGAAGCATATGGCGTCATTGCCGATGTCTTTATCAGTATCGAAAACGGCATGTACGAAAAATCCGAAACCCAGGAAAACGGCTGGAGCTTCTTCAAAGACTTCACGATTGCGCGCAAAGTGAAAGAAAGTGAAAACATCACTTCGTTCTATTTAAAACCGGCTGATGGCAACAATGTGCCAAGCTATAAAGCTGGCCAATACATCACGCTCCGCCTTGCGATCCCTGGAGAAGAGTTCCTCTTCAACCGCCAATACAGCTTGTCCCAAGCATCACGTCCCGATGAGTTCCGCATTTCCGTCAAACGCGAAGCCGATAATGACCCGAACGGCCTGGTATCCGTCTACCTGCACGAAAACATGAACGAAGGCGAGCGTCTTGAAGTTAGTGCTCCTGCAGGTGAATTTGTGCTCGACGCAAAACGCGAGACGCCTGTCGCTTTCGTCAGCGGCGGTGTCGGCATTACCCCAATGATGAGTATGTTCGAAACGGTTGCCACGCAAACACCGGAACGCCCGGTTTCCTTCCTTCATGCAGCACGCAACGAAACTTTGCATGCTTTCGACAAAGACGTCCAAAAATACGTCGCGACGATGGACAATGCCAAATACAAAACTTTGTATTCCGATGAACCGCAAGGCTATATCACGCGCGAAATCTTGGAAGACATGGTCGATGTAAGCGGCGAAGTGTACGTCTGTGGACCCGTTCCTTTCATGGAGAAAATGATCAGCGAATTGCATGCAATCGGCATGTCTGATGAGCAGATCCACTATGAATTCTTCGGCCCAGCCATCGCCCTGCAATCCGTTTAAATAGCAAAAGCCGCTTTCCGATTCAGGAAAGCGGCTTTTATGATACTTGGCAGTCCCACCCACTTCCGGTAGCATGGAGAAAAAGGGGGAATTGAGATGCACTTGCCTATGGCTGCCAAACAATCACTTCAAATGCAATCTGTCATCGTTGACCGTATTTCTGCCTATCCCTTTTCTTCCAATCCCGAAATATTGATTGAAGAGTTAAAGGATTGGTGCGGGACGGAAAACAACGGGGTCGCAGTTTCTTATTTTTTCCGCCAAATCGCGTTGTTCGTGACAGCACAATTCAGCTTAATCCATAAGCATGGAGGCTATTTCAAGACACCTCCCGAAAATCTGCGCTATGGCCGGATGCACAATTACGGCTTGCCGCTCATTTCGTTTCACGTCGATTCAGCTGACTTCGTCGAAATACCTGCCGGGCAAACAAGTGAAGCTTTCCATTATATATTGATCGGGCAAACAAGCGCACTGCTCGAGCAATTGCGCAACCATGCAAAGATCTCACCGATTACGTGCTGGGAAAACGTACTCGGTTCACTTGCCTGGTATTACGCTACTCTTCAACAGCAGCATCCACGGATAGCCGCAGAAGATATCGACTGGCTGATGGATGACCTGAATTGGGAACCGCTACGCAAATCCCAGTGGCGAAATTTCATCGGCACCACGCCGCTGGAACGGGCAGTTTCCGGGCCGATGCGGAAAACTTGCTGCTTGTATAAAGAATTATCTGCGTTCGGCACCTGCACGTTCTGCCCGCAGCCCAATTAAAAAAGCTCCGGTTAGCCCCGGAGCTTTTTGTTATTTCTCGAACACTTCGTGCAAGATCTTATCTGCACTGTTATTGATCAGGTTTTTGTGGATGCAGCTATTCGGCTTTTTGTGGAGCACTTTCGAAAACGACTGGGCATGTTCAGCTTCTCCGATGACGTGGATTTCTTCCCAGCGCCGCTCTTTTTTCAGCTTCTCGATTTTCGAGCCCATGTCTTTATAGAAGCGGTCCAAGTTTTCTTTCAGGCGATGGTCCAGTTCGTCGGTCGGGCTTCCGCCGCCGCTGCCTCCGATGACCGGGCTATTTCCGCCAGCAGCACCGCCGCCAGTCGACCCGGCGCCGCTGCGCCCTTGAATGCGCCCTGAGCTTCTGACACCTTTTTGTTCTGTCCATACTTCCAGGCCTGCATCGAATTCATAATAGACTTCTTCATTGACGATGCCGACAGAGGTATCGAGCACGCGGATGCCTTTAAAGCTCGGCAGCACAACGCCCGCATATGGATACGCTTTGTAGATATAGCGCAATTGGTCAAGCGCTGGTTTGTTTTCCCATTGGAAATCGGTTTTGACGGAAATCTGCAAATGCTTCACCCAAAACAAATCATCTTGAGTCGAAGCAAAAATAACGACACCCTTCTGGAGGTCGCCTTGATTATCCGTTATTTCCTTTTCCACTTTTTTACGCAATGCCTTGTAGGCTTTCAACTCTTCTTCATCTTTTGAGACGGTCAAGTATTCGTCGAGGCGCTTCAGCCCATTCTTCAGCTGGATCTTCCAGGCCCCGTTCTGTGCTTCACGGTCTGCGGGATTCGTATTGAGGTAGACACTCAGCACACAGCGGTCTTCACATTCGAATTGTTTCAGTTCTTGGATTTCGTCGTATAATGTCATTCACCCATCATCCTCCTTTAATCCTTACTTGTTATCTGAATACCCCAACCGCCCCTACTTAAACGGCAGCCAGCTTTTTCTTTTTCAATATTCGAACGTTTAAATTTTCCAGACTGTGGTAAACACTAACTAGCAACAAAAAATGACGAGGAGTGAATTATACATGGAAAACGTTGATAAAAAAGTAGAAGAAAAATTGAGCAATACGGACAATAAAAAGAAAGAACAGATTTTGGCTGAATTCTCGACTTTCATCGATTATTTAGGCGATAAAGTAGCGATGGGCGAGAAAATGGGCTTAAGCGAAGAACGCATCGCGCAGCTGGCATCTAAAGTAGCTGACTATCTTTCGAAAAAAGAAGATCCGAAAAATAGCGAAGAGTATCTATTGCAGCGCTTATGGCAAGTAGGCGACAAAGAAGAACAACATATGCTCGCACATATGCTAGTCAAATTGGCAAAAGAACAAGACTGATTATACAAAAAGCCTGAGCTTAACCGCTCAGGCTTTTTTATGTCCAACTATACACCCGCAACCGTTCTTTTATCATATAAACGGAACATTGCTAGATAAACAAAGCCGCTCAACACCGCAAATGTGCCGAGGATGATAAAGGTCCAGCCGAACCCGAACCAGGCGGTCATCGGGATCGAGACCGGCGCAATCATCCGGCCGATCGTATAGCGCAGGCTCGCGGCGGCGAAATACTGTCCACGCATTGATTCAGGCGCAAGTTTGGAAATGAAGCTTTGCTGCAGCCCGACGACCATCAATTCAGCGAATGTGAAGACTGCCATCGCTACGAAGAACACCCAAAACCACGAAGTCATCGGGAAAATCGCCATCGATAAGCCGAACAGCATGGCAGAGAAGAAGAACACCCATCTCTCCGGGAACTTGGTCATCCAACGCGTAATGACTACTGTCAAGAGCGCTACAATCAAGCCGTTTTGCGCCAGCAAAATACCGAAAGAAGTTTCGCCGGTCACTGACCATTCACGCCCCAGAAAATCGAGAATCGTTTGGCGATCGATTGTTTCCTTCAAATAGACCGGAATGACGAGATCCAATTGCATAAAGGTTTGCGCCCCCATGACACCCGCAATGACAAACAGCAAAAAGACACGGTCCTTCAAAATGATGCCGTAATCTTTCACTTGCGAAATCAATGCCCCTCTCCAGCCAGTCGCACCGCCTTCTTTCCATTTGTCCATAACTTCTGCCGACAAGGTCTCCACTGTATAAAGACGCAATAACAACCCAAGGAGCATCGAAATGACGGCAACTGACAACAGCAATTCGAACCGGTAGGAGAAGAACAACACCGCACCGAACAGAGGGCCAATGACGACGGCAATATTCAGGGTCGTATAGAACACCGCAAATACATCGCTCCGATATTTTTCCGGAATGACGTCCGCGATCATCGCCTGGCTTGCTGGCCAGTACAATGAGCCGCACATGCCGGCCAAAGTGAACGCTACAAAACTGAGCTCGGGCGAACTGAGCCAAGGCGAGTTTGCCACAGCGAACAGCAAGAATGCAAAGCCTTGCGCCACCGCCGCTGATACGAGCATGCGCTTGCGTCCGAAACGGTCAGCAAAATAGCCGCCAAACAAATTGGCAGCCACGGAAAACATTTGGGAGACGATCAATAAGAGGCCCGCCATCCCTTTCCCGAACTCTTCCGCAAAATATATCGCTAGAAATGGGAACACCATCCAAAAACTTGTATTCATGAAAAACTCGCCCACTAGCCGAACTTTCAGGCTGCGGTTCCAATCCCTGATCTTCATCTATAATGCCTCGCTTCTGCGTCTGTCTTTCTTAAGTTAGTTCAAGCAATTGATATTGCAGACAAATTTCCAATAGAAATTCTTTATGCTCTTTGGCAAACTGGATGCCAACTTTCTCTTCATCCAAATCCGTAATCCGGCCATTTCCGAAGACGCGGTGGCGTATATTTGCGCCCACCCGCAATTCCTCAACGGAACGGACGGCATCGGGATTATTCGGCACAGTAACTTTCGCTTTCGGGGCTTTCGGCGCGGATGGCTTAACGATTCCCTCGCGTTTCATTTTTGGCAAGGCAATACGCCGCACTTCTTCTACAAAACGCGATTCCTTGTCGTAGCTGAGCAATTCCAGATGGCGTTTCGCCCGGGTCATGCCAACATAGAACAAGCGCCTTGCTTCTTCGAGCAACGCGGGATCGTCGGCGTCTTCTTCTGTCGGCACGATCCCTTCGACTAAATCGATTAAATAAACCCGGTCAAACTCCAAGCCTTTTGAGCTGTGCATGGTGGACAAGGTCAGCATATCATCAGTTTTTTCAGTTTTTGCCTGCTTTGTCACTTCTTCCAGCTGTTTTAAGCGTTTTGCGAAATCCATCATCGTTGGAAGCGGTTCGGCGATTTGTTCCAGCGTGCTGAGGATCTGCTGCAAATAATCGAGCTTCATGCCGAATTTCTCCGCGCGGCTTTTGAGCATCTGGTCATAGCCCATATCACGTCGGATGGTCTGGATTACTTTCAAAGGCGGCATGTCTTTTAGCGCATCCATCCATTTCCGCTGTTCCGCGATGATCCGCAGCTGGTAATCCTTCATGGTGACAGCCAAAGTGATTTCTTCGAACGCATGCTGCTTCGTCGGCTGCATCCGCCCTAATTGCTTAAGCTGAGAGGCCGACCAATAGGCGTTCGTCTTCGAAGCGATCTTGGAATATAAGTCTACCCGTTCGGGGCGCAGGCTGAAACGCATGAAATTTAAGATGTCCTGGACAATCCAATGGCTGAAAAAGCGGTTGTCCGCATCTTTCATATAAAACGGTATGCCGAGGCGATCCAGTTCATCCATCAATAAAGTTGAGGAAGAGTTGTTGCGGTACAAAATCGCAACATTTCCGTATTCCTCGAGAGTGGAAAGTTCCTTTAATAAATACTTCAGCTGCGCTTCCTGCGAGGCGAGACGCCGGATAACGATCGGCCCGCCTTCTGGCCTGTCGGTAAACATATTTTTATCATGGCGCAATTTATTCGCTTTGATGAATTGATTGGCCGTACTGACGATGGTGCCCGATGAGCGGTAATTGCGCTCCATTTTCATAATATAGGCATCCGGGTACACTTGGCGGAATTTGAGCAAATAGCTCGGCTCTGCCGCCCGCCACGTATAGATGGACTGGTCGTCATCCGCTACGACGCATAGATTGCGGTGGCTCTCGACCAGCTTTTCAACGATGGCGTGCTGGACCATGGACGTGTCTTGGCTTTCATCCGTCATGACATAATCCCAGCGCTGCTGGTATTTTGACAGCAGCTTGGCGTTGGTATTTAATGCTTCAAAAGCGATCGTCAACATATCATCGAAGTCCACGAGCCTCGGTTCATGGTTCTCTTTGTACTCTTCATAGATGGTTAAAATGTCGATGGCGCTCGGGAATGGTTCGTCCAGTGTCTTCCACTTTTTCTTCGGCACCATTTTGTTTTTCACAAAGCTGATGAACGACACCAATTCTTCCAATTGATCATCGGTAATCGGCTCATCGTTTTCACGGGCGTAGATGTCTTTCAGCAGGCGTTTCTTATTGAGGCGATTCGAATCGGCCCCTTCAATCATTATATAATCATCCGTCGACAAGTATTCTCTCGTGATTTGAAAAGCTAGACTATGTATTGTCGAAAAATCCACCGGGGAAAGCCCAGGGAAAAACCGGGCGTAGCGCTCAAGCATATCAGTTGCCGATGCTTTGCTGAAGGTGATGGCTTTGATACGTTTCGGCTGGACGGCTTTTTCCTCGATTAAATAACCGATCCTCATGATCATGGTCGTGGTTTTGCCGGAGCCTGGGCAGGCGAGAAGCAATAGCGGGCCTTCTGTCTTCATGACCGCTTTTTTCTGTATTTTATTCAGCTCGACACCGAGCTCCTGTTTTTTTCTTTCAAAAAAATCACTCATAATAGACTCCTTTTGCATTGGCAATCTCTTTCATAATAGCACAAAAGCAGGCCCTTTTAAGCGGCCTGCTTTCCATTCAAATAAAATTTCGTTCCTGGGGTTTGGCAGGATCGCCTGTTTGGCGTTTGTCTTTTCTCGTTGCCAAATCTTCATGAACACGCTCTTTTTCGTCTTGTTCTTTACTCGTGCGATTCGCCCCAATTCTTCGCGGGTCAGATGATTGCAGGTCGTCTTGGTTGTGCTGTTCACTCATGCAATTCCCTTCCTTTCACTTGCCGTTTAGAATTTCACAAACACGCCCGACTTGCCCGTCTTCCAAGCGCACTTTAATGCCGTGAGGGTGCGTCGCTGAGTTCGTCAATAAATCTTTGACGACGCCTTGCGTTTTCTTGCCGGTACGCTGGTCTTTTTTCAAGATCACATTCACTTCAATCCCTGGCTTTACGTCACTTCTTTTTTTCCCGTCCATTTTCATCCCTCCAAGCTTGCTTCCATTATAATCGAATTGCCTTAGGCATACAAAAAAGCGGAGGGGACTCCCTCCGCTTTTCATCCATGCTGCTTATAGTCTATCGCGGTCTGTGCGGTCTTTACGGTCAAATTCGTCGTCCTCAACTAAATCGCCGTCTTTATGGATGTCAGCTTCTTCCTTGCGGACAGTTTCGCTGACATGCTCTGTGTCCTGCACTTTATTTTTGCCGATGGAAATCTCTTCAGAGACAACGTCTTTTTTCGTGACATCGACGCGTTCTTCAGAAACCGGTACGTGAATATCTTCACCTTCCGTATAGTTATGCGTGCCAGTTGTATCTTCCTCGTTTACTGGACGGCGCTCGACATATACTTCTTCACGTTCAACCGGTACTTCAAGTGTTTGTTCTTCCTCGACGACATGCTTGTCGACGTGGACTTCGCCCGTTTGAACGCGTTCTTTATTGACTTGCAGGCGCTCTTCATGCAAACGCAGGCGTTCTTCTTCCGAATCTGCACGGTCTAGGTCGCGGTCGATATCTTCGACTGTACGATTGCGGTTTGTCGTTTCGTCATTGAAATCCGAAGTCGCCCGGTGAGTGCCTGTTGAATCGACATCATCTGTTGTACGATCTTCTGTTCCAAGTCCGAATCCTGTTCCACGCTCTCTATCCACTCCAGCAGTTTCAGAGCCCAATGCATCGCGCTCCGTGTTGTACGCTACGTCGTTTTCTTCGTTAGTATCGACTGTCAACCCGTCGCGTGCCACTGCCGAGTTGTCGACTTTTCTCTGGCTCGTCGTGCTATCGACTGTACCTGAGCTTTCCGTGCTGTCGACGTTTCCATAGCTGGTGTTATCGTATGGCGCTTCCCCTTCGTAGTTCGCGCCGAATTCACGGTCTACGAACAAGAGGATCTTGCCGTTTTGTACATCATTGTAGTAGCGGTCTGCTTCTGCTTCGTCTACACCCATATTGGAGAAGGCTTCGCGCGTCGGTTCATTGCCGGATAGGAAGCCCATGAATTTATCCATCCAATTGCCTTCGGATGATTTATAATCCACGTCTGTGCGTCCGCGTACCATTGAAATCTGGTCTTCATTGCGGGCCATCACATACATGTCTTCTTCACGTGAACCTTGCTCTTTCATGTCTTCGATCTTTTTCAGTACTTCTGTTTCTGTGTCGAATGTTCCCATGAATTTATTGTTAGCCATTTCAAATTCCTCCATTTTTTTGAGAAGTTTTTTGATTTCTAGTCTTGAAATTACCCCTCAGGTGTGTTATTAAACATTTTCAGTTTGAAATGTGCCAAAATACTACTTTTCCACCATATTTTATCAAACTTCACGATTCCAATGGCGGTGTGCCGCGATGGCTTCGATAAAGCTGTCTGCAAAGCCTTTCATGGAATCACCTGTAACAACGCCTGGCTCGCCGGTATAACCATTGGCATCCAGCCATTTTTTGCCTTCATGCGTGGCGCCGATCGGTTTGAAATGCCCGAATGCTTCCGTTACATAATAGGCGGCATTTCGTGCGAATTTCTTGCTGATGTCCGGACCACCGACTGCATAGATGGCGTCGAACAGTACCGGGTCTGCAGTAGTGAACGTATGGTCGATTTTCACTTGCTTACCGTTTCCGGCGTCCAATTTGCCTTGCTGTTCGCTGATGATTTCGTATTGCAGGCCTTTGGATTCTAGCTGATCCAGCACTTCCATAACGTCCTTGCCGTTAAAGTCAGGTGCTATAATAACGCCAACTTTGCGCGTCTTCGCGGATTTGACGGTATTTTCCTGGCTCAAAGCCGGCGATTTTTTGCTGGTATCGGTAGTACCGGTCTGTGGAGCTTTAACGCCGATGTTGCCGGCAATTTCCTGTGCCAGCTTGAGATTGACGTTTGCATACATATCCACGACCTGTTGGCGGATATCGATGCTGTCGCATTTACCCAACTCGAAGCTGAACGCTTCGATAATATGTTGTTGTTCCGGCTCGCTCATGCTGTTCCAGAACATCGTCGCTTGCGAGAAGTGGTCTTTAAAGCTGTCGCTGCGTTTGCGAACTTTGCGGCCTTCCACTTTCTCCTGGTAATGGACATATCCTCCGTCTTCTTCGCTGACAGGTGCCGGCGTATGGTTGGTGAAGGAACTCTTCTGATATGACACTTTTCCTTTATTGATCGTCTGGCGGCCATAGCCATCGCGCTGGTTATTATGGAACGGGCAAACAGCGCGGTTAATCGGCAGCTCATGGAAATTCGGCCCGCCTAGGCGGATCAATTGCGTATCCGTGTATGAGAATAAACGGCCTTGAAGAAGTGGATCATTCGAAAAATCAATTCCCGGCACTACATGGCCTGGATGGAACGCCACTTGCTCAGTTTCCGCAAAGACGTTGTCGACATTGCGGTTCAAGGTCATCTTGCCGACGATGTGGATTGGAATCTCTTCCTGCGGCCACATTTTCGTCGCATCGAGCAAATCAAAATCGAATTTGTGCTCGTCTTCTTCCGGAACGATCTGGACGCCCAATTCATATTCTGGATAATCGCCGCTTTCAATAGCTTCATGCAAATCTGCCCGGTGGAAGTCGGGGTTCTTCCCGTTGATTTTCTGGGCTTCATCCCATACGAGAGAGTGCACGCCGAGCGTCGATTTCCAATTGAATTTCACGAAATGGGATTTCCCTTCCGCGTTGACGAAACGGAATGCGTGGACCCCGAATCCATCCATTGTACGGAAGCTTCTCGGAATGGCGCGGTCAGACATCGTCCACATGACCATATGGGCCGATTCCTGATTGTTGGCGACAAAATCCCAGAACGTATCGTGAGCTGTTGCTGCTTGCGGAATCTCGTTATGCGGCTCCGGTTTAATCGCGTGGACCAAGTCTGGGAACTTGATGGCGTCCTGGATGAAAAATACCGGAATGTTATTGCCGACCAAATCGTAATTGCCTTCTTCTGTATAGAACTTGGTCGAAAAGCCGCGTGCATCGCGTACTGTCTCTGCAGAACCGCGAGAGCCTGCTACTGTGGAAAAACGGACGAAGACCGGGGTTTTTTTGCCTTTTTTCGAAAGGAATTTTGCTTTCGTCAAATGTTCAAGCGAATCATAAGCTTCAAATTCACCGTGTGCTGCGAATCCACGTGCATGGACCACGCGCTCTGGAATGCGCTCATGGTCAAAATGGGTCATTTTTTCACGGAAATGAAAATCTTCCATCAAAGTAGGCCCGCGTTCACCCGCTTTTAAGGAAAATTCATCCTCTGATAATTTCAAGCCTTGGTTCGTCGTCAAATCTTTGCCACTGTCGTCTGAACGGAATTGTTCTAATTGTTCGTTCTTGCTGTTTTCATCAACTTTCTTCGGATCTTGTGCCATTTTTCCACTCCTCATCTTTTATGTATTGCCTAGTATTTCTGTACCCCCTCACCATAAACAGAAACAAATAAATAGAAAAATCGAAAAAAACTATGAAAAAAGGCCTTGCAGTGATGTAATTTCATTGCAAGACCCTGCTTGATTTTGGCATTTTTATTAAAAAATACTTAAATCCCATTCTTTTGAAATTTGCCGCAGCATCATTGTTCCGGCAGCGCTGTTTCCTTGCACGTCAATTGCCGGCCCGTAAACGCCGATGCCCGCTCCTGCACGGAATTCATAGGTTTGCGAATGGAGTTTCGGCGGAACGGCTGCCATGATGCCTCCTGAAACGCCGCTTTTGGCTGGAATGCCGACATGCGCCGCAAAATTCCCGGACGAATTATACATGCCGCAAGTGACCATCAATACTTTTGTCACTTGTGCGATTTCTTCGGAAAAATGCTTCACTTTCGTGATCGGGTTGTAGCCGTCGTAGGCGAGTATCAAGCCGAGAAGCGCTAAATCCTTCACTGAAACTTTAATGGAGCATTGGCTGATGTAGATATCGAGCGCTTCTTCCACTTCGAGCTCGAGGAACTTCGCTTCCTTCAAATAATAAGCGAGCGCCCGGTTGCGGTGTGAGGTAGCCCATTCCGAATCGTAGACTTCCTTGTCGATTTCGATAGGATGGCCAAGCAACTCTTCCAGAAAACCTTTCAAAAACTCAAATTTCTTTTGCGCATTCCGCCCCGGGAGCAACGATGAGATGGTAATGGCTCCCGCATTGATAAATGGGTTGAACGGCTTATTTGGCCGATGGATTTCAAACGGCACGATGGAGTTGAATGCTTCTCCTGTTGGCTCCACATCCACCCTCTCCAATACGAAGTCCAAACCATAATGGCAACTGAGCGCCACGAATGTCAGCGCTTTGGAGATACTTTGCAAAGTGAACTCGGTGTCGGTGTCCCCTGCACAATAATAATGTCCATCTTCATCGATCATGCAGATCCCAAGTTTGCCCGGGTCGACTTTGCCCAAGGCCGGTATGTACTGGGCTGTGGTGCCGAGAACGGCATGCCCTTTGTTTTCTTTCACCCAAGCTTCAAGCTGCTCGGTGATGCGCGGATTGTTTTGCACCGCCATCCCTCCTTCAGTTCGTTTTCATTAATCATGACCGAAGCATATCATGATTGTCAAAGCTTGCGGAACGGAATCGGGCGAAAGAAAAAACTCCTCCATAGTCGGAGGAGCTTTGTTCATCCTTTTTCATACCAAGCTTTCGCTGCAACCAATTCATCCATCGTCAACTGGTGGCCTTGGTTTTCCCAATGCAGATCGACTTTAGCGCCGGCTCCGCTTAGCAGCTTTTCAAGATCTTCCGATTCCTCTTTCGGGCAGATTGGGTCGTTGGTGCCGGCAGCGATGAAGACGCGCGTCCCTTCCAGATTCGGCAATTCCTTATTGCGGTCCGGTACCATTGGGTGGTGCAAGATCGCCGCTTTCAAAGAATCTTTGTACGAGAACAACAGGTTCGCGGCAATATTTGCGCCATTCGAATAGCCAAGCGCGATGACGTTATTGCGGTCAAAGCCGTATTCATCAGCTGCCTGGCCGATGAATGCATGCAGCTCTTCTGTCCGTTCACGCAAATCTTCCATGTCGAAGACGCCTTCAGATAAACGTTTGAAAAACCGCGGCATGCCGTTTTCCGACACATTCCCGCGAACACTCAGCACGCCCGCTTCCGGATCGATGTGCCCTGCTGCTGGCAATAAGTCCGTTTCTGTTCCACCTGTTCCGTGCAATAGCAGGAATGTTGGCTTGGATGCATCCGCTGGTGGGTTGTAAATATGTTTCATCATGTAAAAACCTCCTATTTATAATATCTTTAATTCGAGATAATAACATCATATCATATTGAACTTTAGCTTCCAAATCAAAAAGCCTGCGGAATATTCCACAGGCTTTGCATAAAGTGAATTAAGACAACATGTCCTGCAATTCGTCTTTCGTGAACACATAGGTTTCGTTGCAGAAATGGCATTGTGCTTCCGCTTGGCCTTCTGTCACGATAATGTCTTCAATTTCCGCAGACCCAAGGCCCTGAATCGCATTATGGATGCGTTCCCGCGAGCATTGGCATTGGAAATTCACAGGCATCGTATCAAGCGCTTTGACGTTTTCTTTGCCTAATACTTCGTCCAAGATATCTTCAGGCGTCAAACCTGCACGCACCATATTTGAGATCGTCGGGATTTCAGTCAGCCGCTGTTCAAGCTGGCTGATCACCTTTTCATCAGTCCCCGGCATCAATTGGATCATGAACCCGCCCGAAGCCAGGATAGTATTGTCGGGATTGACGATAACGCCGACGCCGACAGAGGAAGGCGTCTGTTCAGAAGTCACGATATAATGGGTGAAATCATCCCCAAGTTCACCCGAGATGATCGGCACTTGGCCGACATACGGATGCTGCAAACCGATGTCTTTGGAGACAGTCAGTGTCCCTTCTGTCCCGACTGCCCGGCGGACGTCGAGTTTGCCTTGCTCGTTCAAGTCAAAATGGGTTTGCGGGTTGGAAACATAGCCACGTACTTCGCCTTTTGCGTTGGCATCAACAAGGATGGTGCCGAGCGGGCCGCCACCATTGATTTTGATCGTCAATTTTTCTTCGCCTTTCAGCATCGCGCCGAGCATGACGCTTGCTGTCATGGAACGGCCAAGTGCTGCGGACGCTGTGGGCCATGTGTAATGGCGGCGCTGCGCCTCGTTCACCGTTTCTGTCGTGCGCGTTGCGAAGGCACGGATTTGGCCGTCGTAGGCCAAGGCTTTCACTAAATAATCGTTCATCTATTTTCTTCCTCTCTGAAATCGTTTGGGTTTACTCTTTTTATTTTAAGTCTTTGACTTTGCTTGGCGTGACATCTGCGCCGAGTGGGTCAATTACCGTCATATTCGTTACAGTTGTCTCGACTTGTCCACGGATTTCCTGGAGATATTCGCGGCGGAGCACTTGCTGCTCCCGGATTTCCGCGTAGCTCAATCCGTAGCTGCGCTCTTTTTGTGCCAATTCGTTAATGCGCGGCAAGATCTTAATCATCTGAATCGCACTCCTTTCTGTGCGGACAGGGACATATCCACTTCCTACATTTTATATTATCTCGAATTAAAAATAAATAAATGTGCCTGCATCTCCCAAAAGCACAAAAAGCCGCCAACAGTCCTCAGGAGAACTGTGGCGGCCGAAGCTCAAACAACCAGGCGGAACTGGGTGCATGTAACACCTGGCGCAACTTCGAAGGTTTCGTCTTCACGAAAGCCGAACGATTCATATAATTTACGTGCCGGGACATTTGCTGTGCCGGTACTGACAATGAACTCCGCTGCATTCTTTTGCTTGAGGAGATGGTCCACCAAGCTGCGGGCGATCCCTTGCCGAAACTGGAGCGGGTCTACCACGAGCCGGTAAATATCGATAACGCCATCTTCTTCTTTATAGGAGATGAATCCTTTCAGATAGTCGTCCTGATAGCCAAGAAAGGTCTCTCCGCTTTGCTGGATTTCGTTGATCGTCTCGGATATATGGGGGATATCATGAAACCCCATCAGTTCCGCTTCGATCCGGTAAGCGGGACGCTGGATCGACTGGATGTCGCGTGCAATTCTCTCATCTGTCTGGTCTATTTCAGTAATCATCACAAGCTCCTTTCCAACCCTAAGGCATGTTGTGCATGGATAAATTTTTTCGCGCGGGGCACGACCAGTTCTGCATCCCGGTAGCCTTGGACATACAAAGCCGCAAGTCGCTCCTGGTCCCGCTCGATGCCGCGCAGCCTGTGCAAATTGCGGGGGCGTACGATAATGGCCTCATCTTGTGCTTCGAGCGCCTCTATGTGCTCCAGCGATTCGTTATAGATGCGCTGCCGTTCCTCTAGCGCCCGCGCAAGGCCCGGATACTGCCGTGCAAATGCCGGAGCGAGACGCATAAGGGGCGTCTGGCGCTTCCGGTAGCTCTTTTCACGCGTCATCACAATGATCGGTTTGGTCACGCCATCCAACAAAGCTCGTTTGATCGGCAGCGGATCGGCCAGGCTTCCATCCATGAGCAGTCGCCCGTTGTATTCCACAGGGCGCGACATGAACGGCAGCGAACTAGATGCCCGCACGACTGTGAGCAAATCTTCCGGGGGCAGCGGCTTGCGGTAGTAGATTGCTTCTCCGCTCATGCAATCCGTGGTTCCGACAACGAATTCTTCCGCAGCTGCACCGAATCCACCGTAGTCAAACGGCACGAGGCGGTTCGGGATGTCATCGAAAATCAAGTTCATGCCGAACAGTTCCCGTTTTTTCAGAAAATTTTTCATTGAGATATAGTCAGGATGCGTGACATAATCGATCATCACCGTCCGGTTCCTGCCGCTTTGCCGGGAAAGATACGATACAGCGTTGCAAGCCCCGGCGGATACACCGATCACATAATCCGTAAACAGGCCCTCTTCCATAAACTTCTGCAGCACGCCAGCCGTATAGACGCCCCGCATGCCTCCGCCTTCCAAGATCAATCCGCTTTTCACCATGACCCTCCCCTTTGCATGAAAGTGTGATCATCCGATTTTCCGGGTCAATTCCTGTCCTTTGTTTTTCGGGGAATTGACCGCGCCAGATACTTCGTACGCTTCCAACTCTGCCGCATTGTAAGGCTTGAGGAGTTTCTGCAATAGCTCGGGATCCTGGATATTCGGATCCAGCCAAGCCTTCTCATCGCCCTTTGATAAAATCACCGGCATGCGGTCATGGATATCCGCCATCACCGCATTCGGTTGAGTCGTCAAAATCGTGCAGCTATGGATCAATTCCCCTTCTGGCGATTCCCACGACTCCCATAGCCCTGCAAATGCGAACAATTCATCGTCCTCCAAATGGATAAGCATCGGCGTTTTGCCATCCTGGCCTTTTTTCCATTCGTAAAATGCATTCGCCGGTATCAAGCAACGCTTTTTCTTGAAGGCGCTTCGAAAACTTGGTTTTTCTGCCGCCGTCTCTGCCCGGGCATTGATCATCTTGTAGCCGATTTTCTGATCTTTTGCCCATGACGGGATGAGCCCCCAACGAAATGTCCCGAGCCGATTGCGTTTGCCGTCATTGATGACCGCAGCGATCTGCTGGGAGGGCGCCACATTGTAATTCTCTTCGTAGGAAGCCCGGTCGAGCGCGGCTTCTTCTATCTCAAAACGCTCGAGCAAGGCTTCGTAATCTGCATATAACGCAAATCTTCCGCACACTGAAATCCTCTCCTTTTCTAAGTGGATTGGTTTAACTCCAATATAACAGATTTTTCAAACTTCTCTAGCAATCTGCTGTGCATTCCTTTAGGTATGCCGTTTCTGCGTACAATCCAAAAGAATGTTATAATGGAGAGACTATAAGGAAATGAGGAGGAATTGCATGGCTACTGCGCGCGAAATGAATTTGGTCAATAAGGATCTTTTGGTTGAGGAATTGGGCCTCAAGCAATTCGGCAACTCGAATGTTTTTTACAATGAGGACTTTTTTGTCCTTTCTCCGTCTGTGCAACGTTACGAAAAAGGCTTTGATGTAAGTGAATACAATCTCTCGAAATATGACCCCGAGAAACACCAAGGGTTTGTTATTGTGCGTTATATGGATACGTTCCTGATGGCTAAACTTGAAAGCTTCACCGATAAGATGATGCCTCCTGAACTGCAATTGAAGAAAAAGAACGTGAAGCCTCATTGGAAGTTTACGGTTGTCGAAAACCCGGCCTATCATCTCGTGAATACCCAAAACAAGGAATTGCGCTATCGCCTGCAAGAACCTACTCGCAAACAAATTCTTGCGTATTTCAATAAGCTTTAACGCCCAGCCCGCATTTTTCATGCGGGCTTTTTTACACCCTTTTTGCCGCTCCCACTTATTTGCCAATGAGTGATAGAATGGATGGCAGAAGCTTTGACGAAACGGAAGTGATTGTCTTCATGGAAAAACGCACATACACGGTACGCGACCGTGAATTCTGGAAAATTATTGCGAGCCTGCTGTTGGCTTCGTTATTTATTTTTGCCAATATCTATGCCGTCCAGCCTTTGCTGCCGGTATTCGTCTCGGATTTCGGAGTGTCGGTTTCAACTTCCAGCCTGTCGCTTTCCCTGACCATCATCGGATTGATTGCCGGACTGGTCATTCTCGGGTTCTTCTCTGACCGCAACGGGCGGCGCGCCTATATCATCTGGTCGCTGCTCGGCTCTGCCATCCCGTTTTTCATCCTGCCGTTTGTCGAATCGTTTACTGTGTTTCTCGCGCTGCGCTTGATCCAGGGCTTTGCGCTTGCCGGGGTTCCGGCTGCAGCGCTCGCCTATATCAGCGAAGAAATCGACCGAAAAAACATTGCCTATGCTACAGCTTTATACATATCGAGCAATGCACTCGGCGGCATGCTCGGGCGCGTCTTGACCGGATTTCTCACGGATGCGTTTTCCTGGCAATTGACGTTTTTCGCATTCGGCGCGACTGGCATCGCCTTGTTTATTGCCGTCTTTTTGCTATTGCCCCCTTCGCATCATTTTGAACCGAGCGAGCTGAGCTTTTCAAAAGATATCGAAGGTTTCCTATTCCATTTAAGAAATCCGGCACTGCTCGTTGTGTTCGGCCTCGGCGCGATTCTCCAAATCGCTTTCACCGGCGTCTGGACCTATTTGCCGTTTCACCTTGAAGCACCGCCATTCTCCATGTCGCTGCAGGCGATTTCCTATCTGTTCTTCGCCTACGGCATCGGGGTCATTGGCTCACCGCTTGCCGGGCGGGCTGCTGAAGCATTCGGCTTGAGGCGAGTGCGCATCATCGGCGTGTTCATTTTTTCCACCGGCGTGTTGATGACGCTCGGCCCTGAACTATGGATGGTGGCAGTCGGCTTATGTGTGACTTGCCTCGGGTTTTTCACGGCCCATTCACTGACCGCCGCTTCTGTCGGCCAGCAAGCCACGCATCATAAAGGCAGCGCATCAAGCTTGTATCTCGTATCGTATTATATCGGCGTGGCCGCTGGAAGTTCATTGCTCAGCCCGATCTGGACCCGCTTCGGATGGACCGTGCTGATCCTTCTTTGCGCAGTGATGCCTGCGTTTTATGTATTAATCGTTACTTGGTACAGAAAAAGAGCCGCCTCGATTGCATGAGGCGGCTCTTTTATTTTATTCCAGGAACTGTGCCGGGGTGCTCAATAAATCGATGCCCCAGACGAGCGGCAGGAAGTAGTAGACGGCCAGACCGACAAAGACAATCCCGAAGACGTTGAGGATGAATCCGGCACGGGCCATATCGATGATTTTCAAATAACCTGAACCGAAGACGACGGCATTTGGCGGTGTTGCCACCGGCAGCATGAATGCGCAGGATGCTGTCACGGCCGCCGTCACCATCAGTGCATACGGATGGATGCCAAGTGCCACTGCCAACGAAGCCATGATCGGGAACATCATCGAAGCCGTGGCGGTATTGGACGTAATTTCTGTCAGGAACAGTACGAATGCCGCAACGACAAGAACGATAATCAAGACATTGATTCCTTGCAGGCCGATCAACTGGCCGCCTACCCATTCGGAAAGGCCAGATTGGGTGAAACCTGCGGCGATTGCCAAGCCCCCGCCGAAGAGCAGCAGGATGCCCCATGGCAATTTAACGGCTGTTGCCCAGTCCAGCAAATTGTCGCCTCTGCGGTTTTTCGAGGGAATAGCGAACAAGATCAATGCTGCAATCAACCCGACCATCGCATCATTCAGTCCGGGCAAAAATTCCACTAGCAGGAACGAGCGGGTAATCCATGAAAATGCTGCTAGCAGGAAGATCGCGAAAACGATTTTTTCCTCGTAGGAAGCTTTGCCGAGCGCCGTCTTTTGTTCTTTAATGACGGCGCTGCCTCCCGGCAATTCCTTCAGTTTTAATGGGAAGGCAATCTTAATTAAATAGAACCAAGCCACAAAGATGAAAATCCACGCTACCGGCACGCCGAACAGCATCCACTCAGCAAAAGTGATTTCAATCCCATAGATTTCATTGACCGCGCCGGCAAGCAATGTATTTGGCGGCGTCCCGATTAAAGTCGCGATCCCGCCAAGTGATGCGGAATAGGCGATGCCGAGCATGAGCGCTTTGCCAAACCCAAAATTTTCCTGGGAAGTATCGATTGAGTCGTCATGTTTCAGCGCTTCCGACACCTGGTAAATGATAGCCAGCCCGATCGGTACCATCATCATGGCGGTAGCGGTGTTGGAAATCCACATCGACAGGAACCCAGTCGCCACCATGAACCCGAGAATGATCCGCTCGGTATTCGTGCCGATCAATGAAATGATGGTCAAAGCAATGCGTTTATGCAGATTCCATTTTTCCATCGTCAAGGCGATCATGAAGCCGCCCATGAACAGGAAAATCGTGTCGTTTCCATAAGCGGAAGTAGTCGCCCCCACATCCAATCCCCCCGTTAAAGGAAACAAGACAATCGGCAAAAGCGAAGTGGCGGGAATTGGAATCGCCTCGGTGATCCACCACGTCGCAATCCATATAGTACTCGCCAAAATCGCCTTCGCTTCCGGCGTCAAGCCTTCCGGGTTCACGAACAGCATCGTTAAGACGAACAGTAAAGGGCCGAGGATCAGCCCCACCAATTGCGGCTTATTATAACTTTTCTTTTTGAAGCGCTCATCGTATGTACCTGCATCTTCTGCACGGTCGCGGTCATCCGGCTGCAAAGCTGAGCCGGGCTTGGCGAAAAAGCGCAGCATGTCTTTCGCTTGATCGTGCTTCGCCCACATCCAGTTCCATGTCGTTGAAATCATTTTATCCCTCCATTTTTCAAATAATGAAAATTGTTTAATTATTCCACTTGCTTAAGTGTAGCCGTTTTCATTTTGCTGGACAAGGGCTGTGAAACGCTCTTTGCACAGAGATTTCACATTTCTTCATAGCGAGTTTATTTTCTATAGTTTCCTTAGCAACTAGAGGCTGCTCGGATAAAGCTTGAAGCCATAAAAAAGAAGCTGCCGATCAGTTCCGGCAGCTTCTCTATAGGCAGATTCAATCACTTGCTTTCCGATTCGCCGATCGGATTCCGTTCATCGCCGACGCCGGTATTGCTGTGGGCGCCTTCTTTTCTCATTTTCTCGCCATCTTCCTGCGACTCACGGTCGATTCCTTCAAACTCTTCACGTTTTCTTCGGTTATTATCCCTTGTCGGGTTGGCATCTTTGGAAAATTCGTCTCTAGGCATTATAGTTCCTCCTCTTGGACTGCTTTTTCCTCCTATTCCCTAAGGACACTGCTTGAAACGTATTACGAGAAGTTGAACAGACCATAGCCGAAATAAACCGACAGGACTGACAAGGCAGCGAACACCAGATATTCTGTGAAGCTTCCGGTTGATGTGGTAATCGGCAAGCGCACCGTTACGCGCAGGGGAAACAATAGTTTTACGCCTCTTTTCGTTGCCATGTCCAGTATGATGTGGCTGATCATTCCGACAAGAATGCCCATTGCCAAGGCTTCATTCGGCAACACTGACTGAAACAGGACAGTCATGAGCACCAAAAACAGCAGGCTGTGGGTGAAAGTCCGATGGCCAAACAATGTACTGATCAGCTTCGATAAAATCGGGAAGCTTCGGCCAATCTTACTCGACCCGTGGCAAATATCCGGTATCAACGCTCCGGCCACACCGCCGATCAATAAGATGGCGGGCTCGTAATGGGAAACTTGCGCAAATGCCAGACTGGCTGCAATGCCGCCCGTGATGTGTGTTTTTCCTGTCATAGCTGATTGCGCTCCTTTTCTTTTTGAATCACTCTTTAATTTCTATTATAACGTT
Source organism: Planococcus sp. MSAK28401 (assembly GCF_018283455.1). Lineage (NCBI taxonomy): Bacteria > Bacillati > Bacillota > Bacilli > Caryophanales > Caryophanaceae > Planococcus > Planococcus alpniumensis. The sequence goes on from NZ_JAAMTH010000001.1 coordinate 2,913,628, forward strand.
TTTCGGGTATGCTGAAGACATCGAAATCAGCAAAAGGAGTCGTTTTTTATGGGAATTCACCGTTTTTTCACCTCATTAAATGATTTGGAGCGGATCATCCGGGCACCGGGCAGGTTCAAATTTGAAGAGCATAATGTTGCCGCACATTCCTGGAAAGTCAGCCAGTATGCGATGTTCTTCGCTACAATCGAAGAGCGCGAAGGCCGTCCTGTCGATTGGAAATCCCTCTATGAACGGACCATCAACCATGATTTTGCGGAAGTATTTATCGGGGACATCAAAACCCCGGTGAAATACGCATCCCCCGAACTCAAGGAAATCCTGGCGAAAGTCGAAGAAGGGATGATGGAGAAATTCATCTTAAAAGAAATTCCAGAAGAATTTCAGGAAGTGTTTTTCGACCGCATGAAAGAAGGAAAAGACGAGTCGCTCGAAGGCAGGCTGTTGGAGTTTGCCGATAAACTCGATCAATTCTACGAAGCGTTCGCGGAGCTGAAGCGCGGAAATACCGATAAGGAATTTCTGAAAATGTACCGGATTGCACTCAGCAAGATCCTCGATCTTCCACTCACTGCCAGCGTCGATTATTTCCGCGATGTCATCCTTGACGATATCATGATAGAGGATACGGCAATTGATATCCGCAAAATCACCAAGCGCGTGCTTGAAGCCCATTAATGGATTTTCTGGGCATCCCTCGCTGACTTGTGATAAATTAGAACAAACTACCTCGGAGGTGAATCCCTTATTTAAGGGAATTTATTGGACCCCATACTTTTACTGAATTTAGCTCTTCTCGTTTTACTCATTGCATTAACCGCATTTTTTGTCGGCACGGAATTTGCTGTCGTCAAAGTCCGCATGTCGCGCATCGAACAACTGATCGAGGAAGGCAATAAGCAAGCCGTCATTGTCAAAAAAGTCGTTGGCGACTTGGACTATTATTTGTCCGCTTGCCAGCTTGGCATCACGGTGACCGCCCTTGGCCTCGGATGGCTCGGGGAACCAACTGTTGAGCGCCTTCTCCATCCTCTATTCGACTGGCTGGGCGTGCCTTCAGCCGTGTCGACGATCGTCTCGTTCGCCTTTGCTTTTGCGCTGGTGACATTTTTGCACGTCGTCATCGGGGAATTGGCGCCGAAATCGCTGGCACTTCAGTTTGCGGAACGGATGACTTTGTCATTGGCCCCTGCGCTTTATATCTTCGGGAAAATCATGTATCCGTTCATTTTCGTCTTGAACGGCTCTGCCCGTTTGCTGCTTCGCATGTTCGGTGTGGAACCTGCAGGCGAGCAGCAAGCCCATTCAGAAGAAGAACTGAAGATTATCATGGCGCAAAGTTTCCAGAGCGGTGAAATCAACCAGACGGAGCTTTCCTATATGCAGAATATCTTTGCATTCGACGAGCGCAGCGCCAAAGATGTCATGATCCCGCGCACACAAATGGTCGCTTTTCCAGACGATTTGTCCACTGAGGAATTGCTCGCTGAACTTCGGGAGCACCGCTTTACGCGCTACCCGATTGCACGCGACGGCGACAAAGATGACCTGATCGGTTTCATCAATGCCAAAGAAGTGCTGACCTATTATGCAATCAACAGCAATGTCCAAATGACGGAACTCATCCATAACCTTCCGTATTTCCACGAGACGACGCCTCTGCAGATGGCGCTCGTGAAAATGCAGAAAGACCGCACCCACATTGCCCTTGTCATCGATGAATACGGCGGCACATCCGGCCTGATCACGATGGAAGATATCCTCGAAGAAATCGTTGGGGAGATCCGGGATGAGTTTGATGAAGAAGAAGAAGCTGAAATCGTGAAAGAAAGCGATACCCGCTACATAGTGAATGGCCGCGTCCTGTTGAAAGATTTGGAAGAGCGATTTAGCCTGAAATTTGCAGATAGCGACGAAATCGATACGATAGCCGGATGGATGCAGCATCAGCTCATCGAAGCCGAAGCCGGAGATTCTTTTGAAAAAGGCGGCTACCACTGGGAAATCATCGCCATGGAAAATCACCATATCCTCAAAATCGCTTTTGAGAAACTCGAAGAGCCGGAAATCAACGCGTAAACAGGGCTGCCCCCAGGCAGTCCTGTTTTTTTAGAAAAGAAGTAATTGACCATTCATCATTATTTCTTTACGATAAGAACAAATGTTCTTATTTTTTTAGAAAGGAGTGGTGGAAATGAAAAAGAATCAGCATTTGACGGTAAAAGGGGACGTATTGGACAGGGGGCAATTGAAATGGGGAGCGCTGATGCTGCCGGAACATGTCCGGATGCTGCGGGAATGGCGGGCCGATGAGCCTTCTCTCCATAAACCCCATCTCGATGAAGAAGAACTCGGATTATTGCAGGAGGAAATCGGCATAGCCCACCAGCGGCAATGTATGGCGGAACTGCGTTATTGGGACGGCGGGCTGGCAGTCGTGTCCGGAACCATCATGTCAGTCGACTTGTCCACCCAAACCGTGGAGGTGTTATCCGGAACTACAGCTGCACGCATCGATTTTGACGATCTTCTCGGCATTCGCACAATCGATTAACACGGCTTTTAAAGGCGCAAAAGCGGATAATTTCCTTTTTCAAGGTTTTTTCTTGGCGGCATCGGGCATATACTTAATAACTTTATAAAAAAATGGAGGTACAAAGTTATGAGCAAAGTGACGTCTTATGCCAAAGAACTTGGCCAAGAATTCAAGAAAGACAATGCGACGACACTTGCGGCAGCGCAGGCCTATTATTACCTATTAGCAATCGTTCCTTTATTAATTTTGCTATTGGCCATTCTGCCGTATTTGCAGCTTGACCCACAACGGGTAGTCGATTTTATTGGCAGCATCCTACCGGGCGAAGTCGCAGCTACGTTTGAAGAAAATATCATCAGCGTCGTGACTACACCATCCGGCGGTCTACTGACTTTCGGTATCCTCGGTACGCTTTGGTCAGCATCCAATGCTATGACCGCGTTTATAGACGCGACGAATCAAGCATACGATGTGGAGGAAACCCGCTCATTTTTCAAGAAAAAAGGGATGGCCATCATTTTGACGATTTTCATGCTAGTTGCTGTTATCGTCGCGCTTGTCCTACCGATTTTTGGCGGCGCCATCATCAATACGATCACCGAGTTCCTGAATTTGCCTCAACAAACAGAAATTATTTTCCAAGTACTTCGTTGGGTCATTTCCATCGCGGTTATGAGCCTTGTCTTGGCCATGTTGTACAAATTTGCACCGAATAAGCAATTTCCTTTCAAGGAGGTTATTGTAGGTGCTTTGATTGCCACGATTCTTTGGCAGCTTGTTTCTCTTGGATTCTCTTTCTATGTTTCAAACTTCGGCAACTTTTCGGCTACTTACGGGAGCCTCGGCGGTTTGATCATTTTGATTCTTTGGTTCTTCCTGACAGGTTTAATCCTCGTAGTCGGAGCTGAAATCAACGCTATCTTGCACCGCCATAGACATGCCAAGAGTGATACGGAAGAAAGCAAATTGCAAATGGCCGAATCTGGTAATACAGAGTCTTCAATGAATAAGTATTAATGCCAAAAGCCATCCGCTGTTTGACAAGCGGATGGCTTTTTCATGCGGTCTTGCCGCTTTACCCGATACCCGGACGATGCGCAAGGAAATTTCGGAACGCAAACCCTTCTACCTGAGTTTCCGAATAGCGTTTTTGCAAAGCTTCGATTAAGTTCGGGTACACCGAAGCATTTTCGAGCCTTGTGACATGATCGGAGATACCGTCAAAATCAGATCCGAGTCCAATATGGTGTTCTCCACCGAGTGCACAAAGATGATCGATATGGCGCAGCAAATCGTCAATCGTCGCCCGGCGGCTTCCGGAATTGATGAATTCTGGACAGAATACGACATCGATCAAGCCGTTGCGCGAGAACAGCGCCTCGATTTGCCCGTCGTCCAGATTGCGCGGATGATCGCATAACTTTCTTGCATTGGAATGGCTTGCGATTGGGTAATCCGCGAGTTCCATCACTTCCCAGAATCCTGCGAGCGATAAATGGGACACGTCCGTGAAAACATGATGGTCATTATTCAGCTGCACCACTTGCTTGCCGAGCAGCGTCAAGCCGCCTCCTCTAGGCTCTCCGACACCATCCGCGCAAAGATTGGCGAAATTCCATGTCAGTCCGAGCGACAGCACGCCTAGCCTATAGAGATGCCGCAATTTCGCAAGGTCGTTTCCGAAAGGGTCCGCCCCTTCAAGTGCAAGCACCGCCCCGATTTCACCCGGGCCCAGCGTATCGATATCTTCCCACCGACGGATGTGTTTCATGAGTGGCTGCCCGAGCACTTCGCTGTAGAACAAATCGACCTGCTCGAGGCAATGCTGCCATTTTTCATTGTCCGGCAGTTCCGGATGCACGAACACTGCGAAAAATTGAACTTTCACACCGCCTCGCTGCAGGCGCAGAAAATTGGTGTCGAGTTCTTCCGCATCGAGAAAGCGCAACTGCTTTCCCCGAAACAATTCGTTGCGCTTCGCTACCTGAAGCTTCAGCAGCGCGTCGCAATGTGTATCGATGATCTGCACTCACTCATCCCCTTCTTCTCTACACGCGCTGACAAAGCCTTCAAAGATGCGCAAAGACGCTGCGTCCCCTGCACGCGCCATGTTTTCCGGATGCCATTGCAGCCCAAGCGCGAAACCATGCTCTTTGCTTTCAATCGCTTCTATGACCCCGTCGCTCGCAATGCCCGACACGAGATAATGCTCCGACACTCGGCGATTCGACTGGTGATGGCGGCTATTGACCTTGAGCTTCAAAGAATCTGTCAGCCGGTGCAAGAGCGAACCTTCCGCTACCTCAACAAAATGCGAGCCATGCTCTTTCGGTGCACGCTGCTGATGTTGCAGCAAGTTACCGGCCAGCTGAGACGGCGTATCCTGATACATGTCCCCTCCGGCTGCGATATTCAAAATCTGGGCGCCTCGGCAAATCGCCAGCACCGGTTTGTTTTTCTCCATCACTTTCTCCAGCAGCTCCAGCTCGAAGCGGTCACGTGAAGGAATGATGACGCCAAGACCCGGATGCGGCTCTTCGCCGAACAATATCGGGTCAATATCCCAGCCGCCCGCAAGGAACAATCCGTCGATGTGCTCGGCGAGTTCTTCCAGTTCCGCCTGCCCTTCAATATGCGGAAGCATGATCGGCAATCCCCCCGCCCGGACAATCGCTTCTGTGTCCGCGAGCTCTACATTGTATTCATCTTTCCCCAATTCCTTTGACGCAGTAATGCCGATGATCGGTCTCATTTCCATCACTCCTAAGTTGTTTGAATACTTGATATATTCACCATACAGAAGTTTTTTCAGGATGGAAAGAACAATCCAATCTTTCCCATCAAAAAGAAACAGCCTGCGAAAGACGCGAAGCCTTCCGCCGCTGTTTCTGTCAAAACTGATTTTCTATCGCCCTTCGAAGCTCTTGCCCATCACTCAGCTTGATATTTAGCAATCGCTTCGGCAATCGCGTTTTCGATCGGCGTGACATTCGCCAGGTCATTGTTCAGGATGATCGCGAAGACCAGCCGTTCGCCGTCTTGTGTCGTCGCATAGCCTGCCAGAGAAGAAACCGAGGATAAGCTGCCGGTTTTCGCCTGGACGTTGCCTTCTGCGGCTGTGTCTTTCATGCGGTTGCGCAAGGTTCCGCCGACAAGGCGTTCAGAAGCTCCTGCGACCGGTAAGGACTCAAGGAACGTATCGAACCATGGCTCGTCCTGCGCTCCGGCCAATAACTGCGAAATCTCATTTGCAGGAATCAAATTGACGTGGGACATTCCGGAAGCATCGCGCAGATGGATGGTGTCGACATTGACGCCAAGCTTGTCAGCGGTTTCCTCCATCACTTCGAGCCCCGCTTCCCAGCTGCCTTCCCCGTTCACTACGCGGCCCATTTGTTTCGCCAACGCTTCGCCGTGCCCGTTATTGCTCAGTTTCATGAACGGGATCGATAGTTCCGCGAGCGTCATCGATTGATGCTCTAGCAACATGCGGCTATCCGACGGCGTAACACCCATCCCCGTTTGCGAGTTTCCAATCAACTCAACACCTTCCTTATCCAGTGCCTTTTCGAACAAGCTGAGCGCGTATCCGGATGGTTCATCGACTGCGATCCATTCACGCGTCCGGCTTCCCTGTTCCGGGATATTGCCTTCCACGATGATTTCATTCGTGCCGTGGTCTCTCGTGATGCTTAGCGTTTTCGGTTCGCCAGCTGCCACCGTTTGGGCGGTATTGGTGATCGTCACATAATCCGTCTCGGGCGACAAACTTACCCGCACTTCATCTCCCGCCGCCTCTCCGGCGTTCGCTTCCACGATGATCGACCCAGCGTCATAATCTTTATTCGGTGAGGCGGTCAATGCGGATACTTGGGCTCCGACATAATACACTTCATTTTTCCATGTCATGTCTTCAGACAAGCGTTCATCGTCGAACCAGCTATCGTCGCCGACCAAGTCGCCTTTCACTTTATGTATTCCTTGGACTTTCAATTCTTTTGCAAAGCGCTCGAAATCCTCCTCGAGCAATGTCGGGTCGCCTTTGCCTTTCAAGTAAAGATTGCCTTGCAGCACTTTGCCTTTCAGTTCCCCATCGGTATGCAGTTCTGTCGAGAATCGATGATCTTCTCCTAAAGTTTCAAGTGCTGCCGCCAAGGTGAACAGCTTCATATTGGATGCCGGTTTCAGTCGGATGTCGCCAAAGTGATCGTATATTTTTTCCCCACTGTCCGCTTTTCGGATACTGACGCCTGCTAGCGCGCCGTCCAAACTTTCGTCTTGCAGAATATCATTCACTTGCGCAGTTAAGGTTGCATATTCACTGTCTGCCCCTGCCATCTTCCCGTCACTTCCCATCTTCAATGGGGATGCCACGAGAGCCCCTGCCAGCACGAGCAATCCCGCGGCTCTCCATCGATTCAATTTCGCCATTTTGCTTCCTCCTCCAAGTGGTTTACAAAAAATGTACCACAAAGAAAGTAAGAATTTTCTGATACCTGAATAATCAGAACTAATGGCTTACTACTATTTTATATTAATAGTAAAAAAATCCAAATAAAATCTCTCTATTGGCTTGAATTCTTTTTCGCTAAGTTCTTTCAGCCTAGTTGCATTAAAAAACCGCACCGGCAAGAATGCCGATGCGGTTTCTTCTTCCTTATTGCTCGATCAATTCCAATTCTACAGGAATCGATGCTTCCACTTCTTCGCCATCCAAGTGCTGGATAGCCGTTTCGACAGCCATTTCACCGATCATTTCCGGTTTTTGGGCAATCGTTCCGGCAAGACGGCCTTCTTCTACTGCTGCGACTGCATCGTTTGTGGCATCAAATCCGACAACTGTGACATCTTTGCCAGAAGCTTCAATTGCTTCAAGTGCACCGAGCGCCATTTCGTCATTGTGCGCAAACACTCCGGTTACATCAGGGTTTGCTTGCAGGATATTTTCCATGACCGACAAACCTTCTGCACGGTTGAAATTTGCTGTTTGTTTAGCAACGACATCCAAGCTGTCCGCTGCAATATTATTGAAGCCTTCTCCGCGTTCACGCGCTGCAGAAGATCCTGGAACTCCTTCCAATTCAGCTACTTTCGCGCCATCGCCTACCAATGACAATAAATGTTCAGCAGCCATTTCGCCGCCGGCTACGTTATCCGAAGCAATGTGGGAAACGACTTCTCCGCCTTCCGCGCTGCGGTCTACAGTAATGACCGGGATGTCTGCATTATTAGCAGAAGTCACTGCTGAAGCGACTGCCTCAGAATCGACAGGGTTGATTAGAATCACGTCCACGCCTTGCTGGATCAAATCCTCTACATCACTTGCCTGCTTCGATGCGTCGTCTTGTGCATCAACTACAGAAAGAGTTGCGCCAAGTTCAGAAGCTTTAGCTTCTGCCCCTTCACTCAATGTCACGAAGAACGGGTTGTTCAATGTCGAAATCGAGAAACCGATTGTGTAATCGCCGCTCGCTTCTTCGCCGCCTGTTGTTTCTTCTGAATCTGAACCTGGTGCTTCCATGGAACATGCGGCCAAAACCATCATTGCCAAAAGGACGAACATTAATAGCATTTTCTTCATTTCTACCACTCCTTATGCTGTTTTTTTACGGTCTAGCAATACTGCAAGTAATATAACTGCACCCTTCACCACTTGCTGGAAGAAGGAGGACACCCCAATCAAATTCAATCCATTGTTCAAGACGCCAATGATCAGCGCACCAATTAAGGTGCCGACGATCCATCCGCGGCCGCCAGTCAAACTCGTTCCACCGAGTACAACGGCTGCGATGGCATCAAGTTCAAACATCTGGCCGGCTGTCGGCTGAGCTGAATTCAAACGCGAAGTCAAGATCAGTGACGCCAGTGCAGCAAGCGCGCCGACCAAGGAATATACATAAATCTTGATGCGGTCGGCATTGATTCCTGAGAGTACGGAAGCTTCCTCGTTGCCGCCCACTGCGTAAACACGGCGTCCGAACGTCGTTTTCTTCAAAATGAAGTAAAGGATCCCGAAACTGATGAGCATCGTCACGACTGGAATCGGGATGCCGAGGAAATAGCCTTTCCCGAGCATCTGGAAAGCCATGCTATCGCCAAGCCCTGAAATCGGCCGGCCTTCTGTGTAGACGAGCGTCAAGCCCCGGTAAATGGTCATCGTCGCAAGTGTCGCGATGAATGGTGCTACTTTCCCTTTTGCGATGATGACGCCGTTGATGGCTCCGAGAACTGCCCCGAGGAAGAGCCCCAACAGCATCGCTAAGATCGGGTCAATTCCTGAAGCCATCATGCCGGCTGTCACAGCACCCGTAAGCGCCAAGATCGATCCGACCGATAAGTCGATTCCGCCGGTCAAGATGACGAAGGTCATGCCGAATGCGATCAACGCATTGATTGACACTTGTCGGAGGACGTTCAAAATATTGCTCATGGATAGAAAACTCGGGTTAATTGCGGTAATGATGATGATGATCAAAATCAAACCGATGAACGGCGCGATTTTTTGGAACAAGCTTGTATTAGCGGACTTCAGCTTCAAGTTTCCCACCTCCTGTTGCATAATGCATAATTGTTTCCTGCGTCATTTCCTGTTTTGGCACATCTGCCGCCAGCTTGCCTTCGTGCATGACGAGCACACGGTCGGCCATGCCAATCACTTCCGGAAGTTCGGAAGAAATCATTAAGATGGCGACGCCCCGAGCGGCCAATTCGTTGATGATCGAATAAATCTCTTTCTTCGCGCCAACATCGACTCCCCGCGTCGGCTCATCGAGTATGAGCACATCCGGTTCAATGCCGAGCCATTTGGCGATGACGACTTTTTGCTGGTTGCCTCCGCTGAGCGATTTAGCCGCTTGATCAGGCCCCGATGTTCGGATGCCAAGGCGCTTTACCATCCGGTCGTACAGGCTGCGTTCTTTGTCTTTCGACAGCAAACCTTTTTTGGAAATGGATTCAAAGTTCGCCATACTGATGTTTTCTTCTACCGTAAAATCGACGATCAGCCCTTCGGATTTCCGGTCTTCGGTCACGTAGCCGATGCCGAGCTCTTTCGCTTTTTGCGGATTGTCGATTTTCGCAGGCTTGCCATCGAGTTCCACCGTTCCTGAATCCGCTTTCTTATAACCGAATAAAGACTGCGCCACTTCTGTGCGCCCTGCCCCCATGAGCCCAGCAATCGATACGATTTCCCCTTTATGGATGTCGAAGGAAATATCTTCAAAGCAATCTTTGCGCGACAAGCCTTTAACCGATAGCTTGACGTCTCCGATCGTGGAGCTTCGTTCCGGGAAACGGTCGCCGAGTTCACGGCCGACCATCAACTGGACAATTTCTTCGAAGCTGGTTTCGCTGATCTTCCGTTCACCGACGAATTCACCGTCGCGCAAAATGGTGATGCGGTCGCATAGCGAAAAGATTTCTTCCATGCGGTGAGAAATATAGACGAAAGACACGCCGCGCTTTTGAAGATCACGGATAGTCACGAATAAAGTTTCGATTTCGCGGTCCGTCAATGCTGCGGTCGGTTCGTCCATAATAATCATTTCTGCATCCATCGACAAAGCTTTGCCGATTTCCACCAATTGCTGTTGTCCGACAGACAATGTGCTTGCGGGAAGAGACGGGTCGATATCGAGCCCCAAATCTCCCAGGATTTTTTTCGTTTTGCGTTCCATGTCTTTTGTCTTCAGGATGCCTGTGCGCCCGACGGTTTCCTCGCGGCCGAGAAAGAGATTGTCCGCAATTGACAGGTGCGGCAGGATATTCAACTCTTGATGGATGACTGCGATGCCTTCCGCTTCTGCTTGCTTCGGCGAAGTGAATTCGACTTTTTTGCCTTTCACCTCTACCGTTCCGGAGTCACGTGTATAGATGCCGGACATGATTTTCATCAATGTTGATTTCCCAGCCCCGTTCTCACCCATTAAGGCGTGAATCTCACCTTTTTGAAGAGAGAAATGGACTTTTTTCAAGACGGCGTTGCCGCTGAACGACTTGCAAATATCAGTCATATTGATCATTTCGGTCATTTCGGTCACCTGCCTCATTAAAAGATGACGCCCGACTGGAGAATGACATTCGCATAAGGGCTTGCTTCCCCTGTGCGGATGATCAGTTTGGCGTTATGGCTCATCGCCTTCAATTCCTCGTGGCTCAGGTAGCGGCAATCCAATTGCTGTTGCATGCCAGCTTCCAAGCCTTTATTGTGATCGCTTATTTCCCGGGCAATATAAGCCGCTTCCGCTTCGAAATCCTCAAGCACTGCATCCAATACTGTTTCAAAAGAAGGCTCCCCGATGCGGTAGGATAAATCGACGCATGGGACATGTTCCGGTACCGGCAGCCCGCAATCGGCAATGACAAGCAGATCCGTATGCCCGAACCGTGCCAAGTGGCCGGCGATATCGCGATTGATTATGCCTTGTTTTTTCATTTTGCTGCCTCCATCCGGGAAACGACTTCCTCGTGGTTCGGCATGCCGCCTTGTGCCCCGAATTTCTCCACCGATAAGGAGGCAGCGGCGTTGGCGAAGCGGACAGCTTCCTTGAACTCGCTGCCTTCAGCTAATGCAACTGCCAAGGCACCGTTAAAAGTATCTCCCGCGCCCGTTGTATCAACCGCTTGTGTCGGAAATCCTTCGACTGTTATATGCTTGTCGCCATCGAAATAGCGGGCACCGTTTTTTCCAAGCGTCACGACCATGCGATTCGGATAGCGTTCCAGTTCAAGTTCCCAATTCGTGCCGAACAGCTCTTCCGCTTCGGTTTCATTCGGCGTCAAAAAATCCGCTTGTTTCATCGCCTCCGTAAATCCACCAGCTGGCGCTGGATTCAAAATAGCCGGCACGCCGAGTTGTTTGGCAAGCTGCAGCGTATATTCCACAACCGGAATCGGCAGTTCCAACTGCAGAATGACCATCGAACTTTTTTCGATTACCTTCTTCTGCGCATCGATATCCGATTTCGTTAGTTCGTGGTTGGCACCTGGGACGACGATAATGCGGTTGTCGCCTTCTGACAATAGGATATTGGCGATTCCGCTCGCCCCGTCCGTTTTTTTGACACCTCGTGTGTCAATCTGTTCTGTTTCCAAGCCACTTAGAAGTTGTGTACCGAATGCATCGCTGCCGACTGCCCCGACGATATGGACTTGGTCGCCGAGCCTCGCTGCTGCGACTGCCTGATTGGCGCCTTTTCCGCCAGGCACGGTCGTATATAAATTCCCTAGCACCGTTTCACCTTGCTTCGGAAAGCGTTCTGTTCCGACCACAAGGTCCATATTGATGCTGCCTACTACTGTAATCATCATTCCACACTCCTTGTTGTGCCACGTAAGACAAGCTTGACCGGAATTTCGTAGAAGCTTTCTTCCACGGGCTTATTCTCGATCCGCTTGATCAAAACGCGGGTGGCGATTGCGCCCATTTTGTAAACGTCCTGTGCAACGGTCGAGAGCCCCGGCGACAGCATCTCGCCCATTGCGATGCCATCGAATCCGACAATCTGCAAATCGTCCGGCACTTTTCTGCCGAGCAGAACAGCTGCTTTCAAAGCCCCTGCTGCCGACACATCGCTTGAAGCGAATATGCCGTCGATTCCCGGATCGTTCTGCAATTCCCGTTCAACAATCTTTTGCGAATCGGCATAATGGAACGGGCAAGTGACGATGCGGTGATCGACATGCGCTTTTCCGATCGCTTCCATAAATCCCTCATAACGGTCGTTCGCCGGGTTCAGCGCTTCCGGCCCTCTCAGGAACAGGATGTTTTGGCATCCGCGCTCGAGCAGCGCATTCGTCCCAAGCACCGCACCTTCCTTATTATTCGATGAGACGACCGGGATTTTTTCATTGATCGCCCGGTCAAGAGCTACAATCGGCAGCTTGGTATTTGCATAATGGGGTGCCTCCAGCTGGTTGGAAGTTACGATAAAGCCGGCGATGTATTTTTTCTTCAAGGTTTCGATATAATTTTTCTCTTTTTTCGGGTCTTCATCGGAGTTGCATAAAATCACCGTATAGCCGTAGCTCAATGCCACATCTTCCACAGCTCGTGCAAGTTCCGGGAAAAAGGGATTCGTGATGTCCGGTAAAATGAGCCCGATCAAATTGGAACGTTTCGTGTTCAAAGAGCGTGCGACCGGATTCAGCTCATATTCCAGTTCCTCAACTGCTTCTGTCACCGCTTTGGCCGCATCTGCACTGACATAACCGCTGCCATTCAAAAAACGTGAAACCGTCGCAACGGAAACGCCTGCTTTTTTTGCCACATCTCTGATCGTTGTCATCGCTCTTCTCCGTTCTCAGGTTTTATGTAACCGGTTACACATACTATAAAACGTCCCTTTCTTCTTGTCAACGCGATTTTTCATTTCATCCTGCTTCGAATTCCATAAAAAAATACCCCGACAATTGATATCGGGGTGAGAGAATCAATGGGCCAGCATCCGCTCGCCGCAATTTTCTTCAGTTAGGCTATAGCTGATAACATTTTTCCCTTTTTTCCTAAGCATGCGGACAGCCATATTCTTTTCCATCTCATCAGAAGCGATGATGTGGATCGGGCGGTCCGGTATTTCTTCGTAGCTACGGATGAAATAAGCGACCGGCAATTCGAATGCGCCTTCGATGGGATCTTTATAGGAAATATTATAGGCTCTCACATCCAGCAAGAGAATATCATCGTTTTCTTTCAGGTTGTCTGCACAATCGTGCTTGACCCCTTTGGCCGTGACGTAGCGTTTATAAAAACCGTTGGAGCCGGCAAGAGCCAGCAGCGCAATCGGGATGCCAATACTCATTGTTTCGATCTTCCCCTTTTGGATTGTGTTTTTTCAAAGGAAAACCGCCGAAGCCAAAGCTTAAGCGGTTATCTTCCTATTATTGTTTCACGGATGCGACTTCTTGTTGCCATTTGCTGTAGCCGCCTGTCATATTGACCAGCTTGTCGATGCCGTTCGCTTTCAGGACACTTGCTGCAATGGCAGAACGTGCACCTGCTTGGCATTGAACAATCACAGTTTTATCTGTGGCGACCTCATCCAGGCGGTTTTTCAAGGTACCGACCATGATGTGCTTGGCGTTATCGATATGGCCTTCATCAAATTCTGTCTGATTGCGGACGTCCAGCACATAGGCCTCGCCTTTTTCGACCATTTCATTCGCTTCAGCTGGTGTCACATTCTCATATGTTGCCAAGTTTTCAGCTTGCTCCATAATTTTTTCCACTGGCGCATAACCGTAGACTTCGTCGATTCCGATTGAACGCAATGCAGTCAAAGCTTCGTCGAGCACTTTGGTATCGAGAAGAAGATAGAGCGGCTTGTTGTAATCAACGACCCAACCTGCCCAGTTAGTGAAGGAATTATTGAACGGGATGTTGATCGTTCCTTGGATATGGCCTTTACTATAAGCATCTGCTGGGCGCATATCGAGTACTTGTTTGCCTTCTGCAAGCAGCGCTTCGATATCTGTGGCTGATGTGATTTCTTTTGGTTTCGGCAAGTCTTTGATCAACTGCGGCCCGACTTTATTGACCGATTTCATCACCGCGAAATAATACGGCGGTTCCGGCTGGCCTTCAAGCAAAGCTTTCTTGAAGGAAGCTTCATCATCGAATTGCATCGCCCAGTTAAAGGCTTTTTCGTAACCGACTGTCGTCGATGGCACCGCGCCGAGTGATTTACCACAAGCGGATCCGGCACCATGTGCTGGCCAAACTTGCAAATAATCCGCAAGGGCCTTGAAACGTTCGATCGATTTGAACATCGCCACAGCACCGGACTCTGAAGTCCCTTGGATGCCTGCCGCTTTTTCAAGAAGGTCCGGGCGCCCGACGTCGCCGACAAAGACGAAGTCGCCAGTGAAAATGCCCATTGGCTTGTCCGCGGATCCGCCTTTATCCGTCAATAGGAAGGAAATGCTCTCTGGGGTATGGCCTGGCGTATGCATCACGTCAAAGATTAAATTGCCGATCTTAAACTGATCGCCCTCTTTCAATAATTGATGGCTGATTCCATCCAGGTTCAGATATTTCCAATCGGCATCGCCTTCATCCGAAATATAGAGCTTTGTCCCAAAACGGTCATTCAGTTCCCGTGAACCGGACACAAAGTCAGCATGGATATGCGTTTCAAGAGCGCCAACAATATTCAGTTTCTCTTTTTTCGCCAGTTCCTCGTATGCTGTGATATCGCGCATCGGATCAACGACGACTGCTTCGCCTGTTTTTTGGCACCCTACTACATAAGATGCGTGAGCCAATTTTTCGTCGTAGAAATATCGTAATAACATGGAATCAATCTCCTTTTGGTTGGTTTCGGTTTCTTAAACCCAATATACCCCGCAGGGTATAAAATGTAAATATATATGCTTTAGTTTTTTACTGGCTTTTCTCAAGACATAAAAAAAAGCTTCAAGAGCGCAGCAACTGCGCTCTTGAAGCTTAAAGGCGTATTATTTTTTTCCGTTGAAGAAATCCGGAAGCTCGCTCACTTTCATGGGAAACTCTGCTTTGCGCTTATCGACGAAGGATTGGATGCCTTCATCCGCATCGGCATTTTGCCCGGCCCAGTGAAGGAACTTCGATTCGGCGAGATGCGACTCATGTGGATGATCCACGCCAAGCATCTTCCATAATAATTGGCGCGTAAAGCTATTGGATGTGGCGGCGGTATTTTCTGCAATGTCCCGTGCGATTTCATATGCTTTTTCAAGCGGATCTTCCGATTCATATTGCATGAGCCCCGCCTCCACCGCTTCAGCCGTCGGGATGTAGCGCCCCGTCAGTGTCCATTCGAGTGCTTTTCCGATGCCGACGATGCGCGGCAAAAACCAGCCGGAGGAAGCTTCCGGGCCAATGCCGCGGCGTCCGAAGACGAAGCCGATTTTCGCATCTTTTTTGACGATGCGGATATCCATCGGCAAAGTCATGGTCATGCCGATGCCGACTGCAGGGCCGTTGATGGCGGCAATGATCGGTTTTTTCACTTCATAAACTTGGTTGCTGACCTGCCCGCCGAGGTCCCGGTATTCTTCCGCACTTTGTTCGGAAGCGAACGTCGAGCCGCCGTCCGATAAGTCCATGCCGGCACAAAACGCCCGCCCGGCACCGGTCACGACAATGACGCGCACAGCATCGTCACCATTAACGTTTTGGTAGAAATGAAGCAGCTCGTCGTTCATTTTTTCTGTATAGGCGTTCATTTTTTCAGGGCGATTCAAGGTCAATGTCAGAATCCCGTCCGATAATTCGGTTTTAATGGTTTCGTACAAGCGCATTCACCCCTTCTTCGTATTCCCGCTCCAGCTGCTCAACAGCTTCCTTGACCGTCTCGCGCTTCGTCACCGTCGTCACGCCGTGTCCAGCCGACCAAATATCGCGCCACGCCTTGGCATTGACGAGATGGGACAAATCGACTTCTGTTTTCGGCTTTAAGGTTTTCGGATCGATGCCTTGTTTTTCAAGGCTTGGGATGAGGACATTCACCGGGACGCCGCTGAACGAATCGGTATATAAAACGTCTTCGATCGAGGAGTCGATGACCATCTGCTTGTACTCTCCCGGAGCGTTGCTTTCTTCGACCGCCAAAAAGCGCGTCCCCATATAGGCATAATCTGCGCCCATCAATAAAGCAGCTGCCACATCTTGCCCGGTGGACAAAGAACCGGACAGGATGATGGTGCCGTCAAAGAACTTTTTGACCGCCGCAATGAAAGCGAACGGATTGAGCGTGCCCCCGTGCCCGCCAGCGCCTGCGCATACAAGGATCAATCCATCGACACCGCTTTGTGCCGCTTTCTTCGCATGCTTAGCGTTTGCCACATCGGAATAAACAAGGCCGCCGTATGCGTGGACGATTTCGAGTACTTCTGCAGGCGAGCCGAGCGAAGTGATGACAATCGGCGGCTGATGCTCACGGATCAATTCCACGTCTTCGTCATAGCGCTTGTTCGAACCGCGGTGGCTGATGAAATTGACCGCCCAGGGAACATCGCCGAGCGCTTCTTTTACTTCAACAAGCCATTTCGCACATTCTTCGACGGGACGCGCATTCAATAGAGGAAACGAACCGATGACGCCGGCACGCCCTGATTCAATAACCATTTGAGGCGTCGATACGAGAAACATTGGCGCCACGATGACCGGCAGTTTAGGCATGTTCAATCACCACCGCAATTCCCTGACCGCCGCCGATGCATAGGCTCGCGACCGCGTATTTCCCACCGCGCCGCTTCAATTCATAAGCCGCTGACAGCAAGAGACGTGCACCGCTCGCGCCAACCGGATGGCCAAGCGCAATCGCCCCGCCGTTGACGTTCACTTTCGAACGATCGAGCCCAAGCTCTTTTTCCACCGCCAAATATTGCGCCGCGAACGCTTCGTTCACTTCGACCAAATCGATATCATCCATCGTCAATTCCGCTTTTTCCAGTGCACGGCGGATGGCAGGAACCGGGCCAATGCCCATGATCGTCGGATCCACTCCAGCCACATGCCAGGACACGATGCGCGCGACAGGCGATAAGCCATGCTTTTTGACTGCATCTTCCCCTGCCACAACAAGAGACGCCGCACCGTCATTGATGCCTGAAGCATTGCCCGCTGTTACGGAGCCGTCTTTCTTGAACGAAGGGCGCAGCTTCGATAAGCCCTCCGTATTGGCATCCGGTTTGATGTGTTCGTCTTTATCGACCACAACCGTGCCTTTGCGTGTTTTCACCTCGACGCCGACAATTTCTTCGTCAAACTGTCCGCCAGTTGCCGCTTTCGCTGCCCGCTGGTTTGATTCGACCGCGAATTCATCTTGGGCTTCACGGGAAATATCGTATTGCTCAGCCAGTTTCTCGGCCGTCATGCCCATGCCGCTGCCGGTATATTGGTCGGTCAGCGTCGCAAGCAGCATATCCTCAAACTGCATCGGCCCCATCTTCGCCTTGCTGAAACGCTGTGTGAAGTTCGCATAAGGCGACATCGACATATTCTCCGCACCGCCCGCCAAAACGATATTCGCTTCGCCGAGCAAAATATGCTGCGCCGCGGAAACGACTGCCTGCGCACCGGATCCGCATAGGCGGTTCAAGGTTAAGGCTGGCACTTCCTGGGGAATGCCTGCATTCAATCCGATATGGCGCGCAAGATATGCTGCATTGACGTTCGATTGGATAACATTGCCGTAAATGACGTGATCCACATCTTTCGCTTTGACATTCGCTCTTTTCAGCGCTTCGATCGCTGTCGCCGTGCCGAGCTCCGTTGCATCTGTATTCGCAAACGACCCGCCGAATGCCCCGAATGCCGTTCTTGCACCATCTACTAGATATACACGTTTCATGTCCATTTCTCCTTTTCGCGCCCAATTGAAAGGGCTTACATAATCAACAGAAAATTAAACTTCAATTTCATCGTATCGTTCAGTAAATATACTCATAAAATATTGCAGTGACCCAACATCCGGTCATACTAGTTCAAAGCTTCCCATAAGCTTTCCTGTACCGGAAGCATCTTTGATCTGCAGCTCACCGGCATTGTCCGTGGTCAGCATCCCTTCGATGACGAACGCTTCACCTGCATGTGCCATGCCGACAAAACGCACGGTGAATTTCGCCCGCTTCCTATCTGGAAACCATTCTTCTATCGCAGCTGCAGCCCAGCCCATCAATAACATGCCGTGGACGATCGGTTCCTTGAAGCCTTTGCTGCGCGCGACTTTTGGGACCGTGTGGATTTCATTGAAATCCCCTGAAGCACCTGAATAACGCACCATATCAATCGGTGCGAGTGGGTTCTTATGAATGTCCGGCAATTTCTGCGCCATGCTGTTCCCGCCTTTCGATTAAAGTGGCCCGCCCAATGCGAACCACTTCATTACCTTGATTGCGATAAATTGTTTCAATCTGGTAAAAGCGTTTGTCTTTTTTATCGAATCGGTCGGTTAGCACCGCCTTTGCTGAAATGATATCACCGCTGATGATGTCATTTACATATTCAAAACTTTGCTCGCCGTGCAGTATGTCATTCGGTTCCAACCCCCAAACCCTGAACAATTGATAGAAATCCCGTTCATTCCAGAAATCGATGACTGTTGTGTATGTAGGCGGAGCTGGGATATCCGGATACCCCGCATCCAATGCTGCTTCTTTGTTGAAATAAACTGGATTCCTTAAGCCGAGGGCCAATGCAAACTCACGGATCTTGCCAGCTTCTACGTGAAAAGGCGCGTAGTGAAATTCCTGCTCCATCCTATCCCTCCTCATTTCGGCTAGTCCGCTTCACTTCAATCAGCGAGAATATGCGCACGGTTGCTTGTTATAACACTTCGCCCCTGCGTGTCCGGTTCGCCATATCAATCAAGTTCGTGACTGCCTTATTCAAATGGCGGAAACGCTCATCTTCAATTTCACCTTTTTCCCAACGGTAATAGATTTGCTGCAAAATTCCGGCCAGCTTATAAAACCCAAACGCCAGGTAATAGTTGATATTCGACATATCGCGCCCGCTTTGCTTCGCATACTCTTCCACGAATTCCTTGCGGCTGTAGAAGCCTGGCTGGCTTGAGATGATATTGATGCCGATATCTGCATCTTCCGCTTGTCCCCAGTAAGCCAAAGTCGAACCCACATCGCTAAGTGGATCGCCGATCGTCGACAATTCCCAATCGAGGACGCCTGTTGCAAGCCCTGGGCTTTGTTCATCAATCACCATATTGTTCAATTTGAAGTCATTATGGACGATGGTCGTTTCTTCATTAACGGGAATGTTCGCTATGAGCCATTGCTCCAACTCTTCAAGCCCTTCGACATCATCGGTTTTGGAGTGGTGATAGCGTTTGATCCAGCCTTTCACTTGGCGTTCCATGAAACCTTCCGCTTTGCCCATCTCGGCGAGTCCGGCTTCTTTGTAATCGATTGCCTGCAGCTGAACCAATGTCGTAATGACATTTTTCGAAATGACCGGACCTGCTTGTTCCGGGTTCCCGTACACTTCCGGAAGTTCTTCATCGATAACAATCCCTTGTTTTTTCTCCATAACGTAAAAATGCTTGTCCATCACTTCCGGGTCTTCGCAATACACGTATGGTTCAGGCGCTAGCGGAAAAACAGGATGCACTTTTTCAAGCATCTTGAATTCGCGCTCCATATCATGCGCTTTAGGCGGAATCTCCCCAAAAGGCGGGCGTCTCAACACACCTTCCCAGTGCTCGATCTGCAGCAAGTAAGTGAGATTCGAATAGCCTTCCGAAAATTGGCGGACCTTCATCTCGCCTTCCGGCAAGTGCGGTATTGCATTTCTCAGGAAACGCTCGACTTTCTGCCAATCGACTTCCTGTGTTTTTTGCGTTTTCCGTATTGCATCACTCATAGCAATTCTCTCCAAGTCATTCGTATTTGAAAATCCTTTGCTCGACTTCTTACTGTGCTTACTAGCTCTGTACATATCTTATCGATTACGACGCAAGTCATTATTTGAAAACAAGTCACCGATCCCCCCTACTCCAGTGAATCCGCGTCATATTTTCTCGGCTTGTCGCACTTATCTCTCACACCGCTCGTAGCAAATCATATAATTACTTTTTTCGCATATTTTATTCAGCAACACTAGCCTCATTTCGCTTGTACATTTACTGCCGTAATTCATTTGCTTTCAACTGTTCACGTAACTCCATTCGTCCAACATCACGCAAGTGAACTTGGTCTGGTCCATCAACAAGACGCAAGGTTCGTGCATTTGCATAATGTTCTGCGAGTGGGAAATCTTCTGTCAGCCCTGCGCCTCCGAATACTTGCATCGCTCGATCGATGACGTTGATCGAGACGCGCGGTACGGCAATCTTGATCATGGCGATTTCCTTGCGTGCGGCTTTTGCTCCGTGTTCATCGATCTTGTGCGCGGCGTTCAAAGTCAGCAGGCGCGCCTGTTCGATTTCAATACGGCTTTCGGCGATGATTTCCTTGATGACGTCTTTTTCCGCCAATGTTGAACCGAAAGCGACGCGGCTTTCCGCTCGCCTGCACAACAATTCTAGCGCTCGTTCAGCTGCCCCGATTGCACGCATGCAGTGGTGAATACGACCTGGGCCAAGGCGGCCTTGTGCGATTTCAAACCCTCGGCCTTCCCCAAGCAGCATATTGCTTGCCGGGACGCGGACGTTTTCATAATGGACTTCTGCATGCCCTTGCGGCGCATCGTCGTAGCCGAATACGGTAAGCGGGCGGACAATCTTGACGCCTGGCGTATCGAACGGTACCAGGATCATCGACTGTTGTTTGTGCTTTTCGGCATCAGGGTCGGTTTTGCCCATGACGATTGCGATGCTGCAGCGCGGGTCCATGGCGCCCGTCGTCCACCATTTCTTGGCGTTGATAACGTATTCATCGCCGTCACGGACGATGCTGCTTTGGATATTGGTGGCGTCGGATGAAGCGACGTCCGGCTCGGTCATGGAAAAGCACGAGCGGATCTCGCCGTTCAATAAAGGCTCGAGCCATTGCTTTTTCTGCTCATCCGTGCCGTATTTCACGAATACTTCCATATTGCCTGTATCTGGCGCGTTGCAGTTGAAGATTTCTGGCGCAATAAGCGATCGACCCATGATTTCACACAGATGGGAGTATTCATAATTTGATAAGCCTGCCCCGTATTCCGGGTGATCCAGGAACAAATTCCATAAGCCTTGCTCTTTCGCTTTTTGTTTCAGCTCTTCGATCACCGGCGAGATGGTCCAGCGGTCGCTAGCACTTTCTTTATATTCTTTCACTGTCTGTTCAGCTGGATAAACGTAGCTATCCATGAATTTCAATAAGTCTTTACGCAATTGTTCTGCTTTTGGTGATAATTCCTTAAACATTTAATCGGCCCCCGGTTTCTTTTAATGTATTTTTTAATCTTTTCCACGACGCATTGCGCGGCAGGCTTTCCAATAGAACAAATCGTTCGATCAGCTTGAAGTTTATTGCTCTGTAATGAGTGCTTGTTTTCTTTATTGCATGCCGCTGTGTTTACAAGCAATTGATCGAAAACTGAATATAAATTCACAAATATCTTCACGAACAAAAATTCTCTCGTTTCTTTGGTTACCAAATACATCACTCTAGGTAGTAAGTGAAAGCACTTACATATTATTTTTAAAAAATAATATGTCTAAACATTCACTAAACTATATTCAGAAAAAGTATATCTTTTCCTTTTTTGAATTACAAGTTTACTTTTAAATTATTTTAAATATTCTCTTTATTAATTATCGCAAAAAAACTTCTGCCCATATTCGGACAGAAGTTGAATGGTTTATGGAATTTTTTACGCCAAGTCGACGTTGTGATAGACCTGCTGGACGTCTTCGAGGTCTTCGATGGCATCGACCATCTTTTCGAATTGCGCCTGGTCTTCTTCTGACAGCGGCAATTCGTTCTGCGGAAGCATCGTCAATTCAGCGACCGTGAAATCCGTTACGCCGTCCGCTTTGAACGCTTCTTGCACCAGGTGGAATTGATCCGGTTCTGCATAGACGATGACGGTGCCTTCTTCTTCGAGGATGTCACGCACATCGATATCCGCTTCCATCAATAGCTCCAGTGTATCGTCGGCCGACTTGCCTTCTACGCCGATAACCGCCGTATGGTCGAACATGTAAGCTACCGATCCACTGACACCCATATTGCCGCCGTTTTTACCGAATGCTGCGCGCACGTCGGAAGCGGTGCGATTGACGTTATTGGTCAAAGTGTCGACGATGACCATCGAGCCGTTCGGTCCGAATCCTTCGTAGCGCAGCTCGTCGTAGTTCTCTTCCGATCCGCCTTTTGCTTTTTCGACAGCGCGGTCGATGATGGCTCTTGGCACGTTATAGGTTTTGGCGCGCTCCAGCACGACTTTCAATGCCTGGTTTGATTCCGGGTCTGGTTCGCCTTGCTTGGCGGCTACATATATTTCACGGCCGAATTTTGCATAGATTCGGCTTGTGTTGGCATCTTTGGAAGCTTTTTTCTCTTTAATATTATTCCATTTGCGTCCCATTGTTATTCCTTCTTTCTCAAATTTCTTACGATGAAGAACATCATTTCATTCTATTATAATACAATACCTTCCGCTCTATCGACCTTCAGCCTTAAAAAAACCGTCTTCCATCCGCTTATTTTCTTTGCCCATACTAAAAATCGCTTTAACTCTCTCGGCTGTGAATAGCTCCAGCGGGACAGTCAAAGCGATCGAATTTTCATTCCCCGTAAGGCGTTTGCTGGTAAAAATAATTCGGTTTGACGACGTCGTTTTTATAAGGCTTATGGAAAATATGCGTCGTTGCCGGCGACACCGGCGGAATCAGCCATGCCCAATTCCCGGTGACTTTGCGCCCTTCCCGCTCTTCGATTTTCTCGAAATTCTTGAACTGCTTGGCGGCGGTATGGTGATCGACGATGGTCACGCCCGCATTCGCAAATGATTCAAGCACCGCCACGTTCAATTCGACGAGCGCTTTATCTTTCCATAGCGTCCGCTGCGAACTCGTGTTGAGCCCCATAATTTCCGCCATTGTCGGCAACAGGTCATAGCGGTCTTCATCGGCTAAATTGCGGGCGCCGATTTCCGTTCCCATATACCAGCCATTGAACGGCGCCATACCGTATTCAATGCCCCCGATTTCAAGCTTCATATCGGATATGAGCGGCACTGCATACCATTTCAGCCCGAGCTCCGCCATAGCTGGCCAGTCAGGATGTCCAATCGCCACTTCAGGCTTGGCCTCCGCTGGCAGCTCGAACCATTTGGGCTGCTTGCCGGCTTCACCGATCACTACTGGCAATAGGTCGAAATCACTGCCCGCCCCTTGCCATCCCAGCGCCTCGCATTGTTTGGTAAATGCAAGAGACGAAGAGTCGCCGACGATCCGGGCGTCCCGTTCATATCCTGCATAGCGCAATAATTGATGGTTCCAGATGCGCATCCCACTTTTGTCTGACTGCTTGAAAATTGTAATGGCCGGGCGGATTTGCCCTCCGTTGAATGCAAAGCGCAAATGGCGGACGATGGCCGAAAATACTTGTTCTTCCGTCTCCGCTTCACGTTCATCAAAAATTTCTAAAGTCTGCCAAAACAAACGCCCGATGCAGCGGTTGTTATTGCGCCACGCCATGCGCGCACCGTGTTGCAGTTCTTCCGTCGTATGTAAATAGCTGCCCGAAGACTCGATTTCCTGTTCAATTTCCTCTACACGGCGGCGGATTTCCTGTTCACCTTTTCCCAGTTCCAAATAGCAAGTTTCAATGAAATGAGCTGCCTCTTCGAATAACAGAGGGCGTTGTGCAAGCTTTTCCATAGTTTCACTCCTTTCCGTACATCGTACCACCGGAATTGGCCGGCGGTCGCCAGATTTGTGACAACTCTTTGATTTTCAGCCGCACTTTAGTACACTGTATGAAGTGAATTAAACATTTTGAAAATTAAAAGAGAGCGATGAATTCGCTCTAGGCGGACTCTTTCGGCCCACAGGATGTGGGTCATGCAGCTGGTGCTGCATGAGTCACCGCCTTCCACTCTTTTATAAAATCCATCTAAATTGATACATAATAAAAAAGCAAGGGAGCTGCGCGATATGGTGAAAGCGATTTTCTTTGATTTGGACGATACTTTATTGTGGGATCAGCAAAGCGTGAAAGAAGCATTCCGTGAAACATGTGAGTGGGCAGCGGAACAAACGAACACCGATTGCAGCGATTTGGAACAGGCGGTGCGGGAAGAAGCCCGCAAACTGTATGCGGGCTATTCGACACATGCCTTTACGCAAATGATCGGCATCAACCCGTTCGAAGGGCTGTGGGGGCGTTTCGATGATTCGGGAGACGATTTCCAACAACTTAAAGAAGTCGCCCCAGGCTATCAACAAGAGGCCTGGACGCTCGGGCTGAAACGCATCGGCATCGACGATCCTGCCTTAGGGAAACAGCTAGCCGAGTATTTCCCAGAAGCCAGAAAACGCAATCCCATTCTCTACGAAGACAGTTTGGAAGTGCTCGATCAATTGAAAGACCGTTTCGATTTATTGCTGTTGACGAATGGGTCACCGAGCCTTCAGCAGATCAAACTCGACATCACGCCGGAAATCGCGCCGTACTTCGACCATATCGTCATCTCCGGCGCTTTCGGGCGCGGCAAGCCCGATGTCTCCATCTTCGAGCACGCCTTGTCGAAGTTCGGCTATGCCCCGGAAGACGTATTGATGGTCGGCGACAATCCGCTGACGGACATCCTCGGGGCTGAGCGTGCGGGCATCCCGTCCGTCTGGCTCAACCGAGAGCAAAAAGCCCCTCATGAAACGGTTGTCGCAACTCATGAAATTAACAGCCTGAAAGAGCTATTGCCCTTGCTCAACAAGCTGGAAACCACATCTGCATAAGAAAAGCGCCCGCCCGAATGTGTCTAGAGACCAATCAGGAGGGCGCTTTATTTTTTTACAGATCGATTGCCGTAACGCTTTCGATTTCTTCGAGTTTCTTCAATCCTTCCAAATCTTCCGGATCGGCGTGCTTATCGATCGACAGCATCATGATCGCGTCGCCGCCGACATTCGAACGCCCAACCTGCATCGTCGCGATATTGATGTCTTCTGCGCCGAGCAATGTGCCGACGCGGCCGATGACGCCCGGACGGTCATTATGGCGGATGAACAACAGGTGGCCGTTCGGCAGGAAGTCGACGATATAATCATCCACTTTGACGATGCGTGCGCCTTGGCCGTTCAAAAGCGTGCCGGATGCTTTTCGCGTGCCGCTCTGCGTTTTCACTTCGACAGTGATGAGGTTAGTAAAGCCGCGGGATTCGGTCGATTTATGTTCGTTGACATGAATGCCTTTTTGGTTGGCGATATACATCGCATTGACGTCATTGACGTGTTTGCCGAGATGGCGTTTGAGCATCCCTTTGAGCATATTGCGCGTCAATGGGCCGACTTCAAGGTTCGCGAGCTCGCCAGAATAATAGACATTCACTTCATCCGCCGTTTCACCGGTCAAATCAGTGAGAAACGTACCGATGCGTTCTGCCAAATCGAAATATGGCTCGATGCGTTTCATGATTTCTTTCGGCACAGACGGCAAGTTTACAGAATTGCGGACGGTGCCATATTTGACGAAGCTGACGACATCTTGGCTGACGTCGACCGCAACGCTTTCCTGCGCTTCAAAAGTGCTCGCCCCCAAGTGAGGCGTCGCGATGATTTCCGGCAATTCCAGCAAGCGGAAATCCACCATTGGCTCTTGTTCAAACACATCGAGTGCCGCACCAGCCACTTTGCCCGATTTTACTGCGTCGTACAGCGCGCTTTCGTCGATGATGCCGCCGCGTGCGCAGTTGATGATCTGCACGCCGTCTTTCATTATCTTGAAAGCTTCCGCATCGATCAAATGCTTCGTTTCTTTCAACAGCGGCGTATGGACCGTAATAAAGTCAGCCACTTTCAAGACATCTTCCACCGAGCCGAAATCCACACCGAGTTTTTCGGCTTTTTCAGCGGTCAAAAATGGATCGTAAGCGATAATGTTCATGCGCTGTCCTTTGGCACGCGCTGCCACTTCCTGGCCAATGCGCCCGAAGCCGACAACGCCGAGCGTCTTATTTTTCAATTCGACGCCGACATAGGCTTTGCGGTCCCATTTTCCTTGCTTCAAGGAATTATAGGCTTGTGGAATTTTGCGCGCCATCCCCATCAGCATCGCCATCGTATGCTCGGCTGCTGAGTTGGTATTGCCGTCCGGTGCGTTGACGACAATAATGCCGTGCTCGGTTGCCGCTGCCAAATCGATATTATCGACACCGACGCCTGCGCGGCCGATGATTTTCAAATTGGAAGCTTTTTCGATCAATTCACGCGTCACTTGCGTTTGGCTCCGGACGAGCAATGCATCGAATCCGTCGATGCGTTCAGCAAGTTCCGCTTCAGTTAAATTCGTCTCCATGACGATATTGATGCCGTCGGCGTGGCGCAGTGGATATACGCCTTCTTCTGATAGGGGGTCGCTGATCAATACGTGAAATGTCATTACTTATCCTTCCCTTCCAAAAAGACTTGCTGCGCGGCTGCGATGCCCGCGCCAAGCGTAATATCTTGCCCAAGTTTCTTCAAGACGACTTCCGATGCGGCGAGCGCCTGCAGCACTTCCGCCGGGGAGCAATAGCCCATATGCCCGATGCGGAAGATGCTTTTCGCGAGATGCTGCTGTCCACCCGCAAATTCAATGGCAAACTCTTCTTTTAGCACTTTGCGGAATTTTTCTGCGTCAAAATCTTCCGGATGTACGGCAGTAACGGTCGGCGATGCGTCCTTGTCGCTTGTGAGCAACCGGACGTTCAGCGCCTTGAATGCAGCGCGGGTCATATCGCGCATCAAGCGGTGCCGGCGGTAAACATTTTCCAGCCCTTCTTCCTCCAATAAATTCAGCACTTGCTGCAGGCCGTAAAGGATGGAGATAGCCGGTGTAAACGGTGTCGTATCTTTCTCGATGTTGTCGCGGTGTTTAATTAAATCCAAGTAAAAACGCGGCTGCGGATTCGCTTCGATTTTTTTCCATGCCCGCTTGCTCGCTGCGATGAACGCGAGCCCTGCCGGCAGCATGAACGCTTTTTGGGAGCCGGTCACGACAATATCGACGCCCCATTTGTCCATTTCCGTCTCCGTTCCCGCTACGCATGAAACGCCGTCAACGACGATCAGCGCGTCCGATACTTGTTTCACCGTCTCCGCAAGTTCTTTAATCGGATTCAAGACACCGGTTGAGGTTTCACAGAACGTAGAGAAAATGACGCGGATGTCCGGATGCTCCCCAAGGAAATTTTTTACGGCTTCCGGATCCGCCGCTTGTCCCCATTCCACGTTGAAAACATGTGTCGTGATCCCGTAGGCTTGGCAGATTTTAGCGAACCGTTCGCCGAATGCACCGGTGACAAGCACCATTACTTCGTCGCCGGGCGCCACCGTATTGACTACTGCACTTTCCAGCGCGGAAGTTCCGCTGCCCGTCAAAATCATCACTTCTTCTTTTGTGCCAAATACTTTTTTCAATTTCGGGCGGATATCTCTGATCAATGAATACGTGCTTTCCCCGCGATGCCCGATCATCGGTTGTGCCATGGCCCGTTCTACGCTCGGTGGAATTGGTGTCGGTCCTGGAATTCGCAAAATTTGTTGGTCTGTCAGCATGATAATATCCCCTTTCGATTTGAAAAAATGTTTTTTGGAAATTTGTATACAAAAAAAGACTCTACGCCCCACATCCAAGATGCAAGGGGCGAAGAGTCTCTAGTCGCGGTACCACCCTAATTTACTGCCCAGCATACAGGCAGCCTCATTAATATCATGCGTAACGTGCATGAAGCGGATGGGCTTACTAAACTGTTCAGCACATCTATTCGGGAGTGCTGCCGAATGCCGGAACCGCTGATTCGCACCACCCATCAGCTCTCTTAAGATTCCTCTGCCCACGGCCTATCTCCGTCGCAATAGTTAATCGATATAAGTGAATTGAGTCCATCATATATACGAAAAAAACTATTGTCAATATATAAAAAATATTTAGATTTCTTTGCAAGCGTTTCCAACGCTGATTCCACTATAGGCATCGGTGCCAAAAAAATAATTTCATTCCCCGCTTGTCCTTTCAGAGAATTCCGCACTCTGAGATAATTCAATTGTGATGGCCCGCACATGCTAGTAGGCTCTAATTTGCGTATAATGAATAGAGCTTCCCTTTTCACTTGTTGTATTTTCAGGAATAATGTCTTGAAGAATGGGTAAATGGATTTTTGGGGAAGATTTTGAATGCCCTTTGAAAGGAGAACACCATTATGAAGCTGATCTCTATTATTGTGCCAGCTTTCAACGAAGAAGCGAACATCGCTTCGATGTACAAGACTTTGGTGCAAGAACTTGAGCCGCTTCCTTATCTGTATGAAATCATGTTTATCAATGACGGCAGCAGTGACGGAACTTTAGATAAAATACTCAAACTCGCCAACGAACACGAAACCGTAAAATATATTTCCCTGTCCCGTAATTTCGGGAAAGAATCCGCTATGTTTGCAGGCATGAAACGAATCAAAGGAGACGCTGTCATCCTGATGGACAGCGATATGCAGCACCCTCCCACACTCATCTGCGAAATGATCCAAGGTTATGAAGACGGCTTCCATCAAGTCGTCGCCAAACGGTCTCGCAAGGGAGATTCGAAACTGCGCAGTGCATTTTCTTCCCTATATTACAAAATAGTCAATTCCGTAACCGATGTCAGCTTCGAAGACGGCGAAGGCGATTTCCGCCTCCTGAGCCGCAAAGCCATCAATTCCATCCTGTCACTCAGTGAGAGCAATCGTTTTTCTAAGGGCATCTACTCGTGGATCGGCCTCAGCAAGAAAACCATCAGCTATGACAACGTCGCGCGCGCAGAAGGCGATTCCAAATGGTCCTTCGCAAGCCTCGTCAATTACGGCATCGACGGGATCATTTCATTCAACATGAAGCCGTTGCGCATCTGTTTTTATACTGGCTTTCTCGTCTTGTTCCTGTCCTTGCTTTATATCGCTTTTACGTTTTACCAAATCATGGTACGTGGCGTCATCGCACCCGGTTATTTCACGACCATCACGGCGATTTTGCTGCTTGGCGGCATTCAATTGATCAGCCTTGGCGTCATCGGCGAATACGTCGGGCGCATCTATAACGAAACCAAGCAGCGGCCGCATTTCTTGGTCGAGATGAGCAATGTGGATGAATACGATGAATCTTAAGCGCTTGAATACGGAGTTCACCCGCTTTGTTTTTGTTGGGGTCGTCAACACGCTCAGCTATTACTCCATCTATCTGTTTTTGCATAATGTGCTCGACTGGGTCTATATGCTTTCCCATATCATCGGATTTTTGATCAGCTTGAACATTTCGTTTTTCTTGAACACTTACGTAACGTATCGCGTCAAACCGACCTTGAGGAAGTATTTGTATTTCCCGCTGACACAAGTCGTCAATATGTCGGTTTCTACATTCTTGATTTTCATATTCGTGGAATTTCTCCACATCAACAGCAATATCGCGCCTTTTGCTGCAGTGATTTTCACCATTCCCGTGACCTTTGTCGTCTCCGGAAAAATCCTTAAAGCGCCAGCGCAATCCAAATAATCATAAAGACGGTGGCATTATGCGTTCTTTTCGTCCCTATCTTCTACTGACAGTTGCATTTTTAGCCATGGCCATCATCGGCCATGGCGTCTTTCTGTTTCAATGGACCCAAAACCAGTTCATGGCCGGTCCCAATGACGGCCTTGCCCAAATGATGCCGTTTAAGCAATTGCTTTATGACCACTACACGCAAGGCGAATTCTTCTATTCCTTCGATTTCGGCCTCGGTGCTGGCATATTCAGCGAACTATCGTATTATTTTTCGACGTCTTTCGTGTATATCTCGACACTTGTAATTGTCTATTTATTCGATTCCCTTCAATTGATCGGTGATCCCGATGTCCTGTTCTGGGCCAACGCGTCCGTTTTCATCAGCGTTGCCAGGCTGACCATCGTATTGATCGTCACTTACACCGTGTTCCGCTATATGCGCATCACGCGCTTATCGGCATTTGTCGGCGCAAGCATTTATGGGATCTCTGGCATGTACTTCCGCCATGCGGCATTTTGGGAGTTTTTTGCGGATGCATTCATCTGGCTGCCCTTGCTGATTTTCGGTGCCGAAAAAATCTTCCGCGAACAAAAACCCGGCTGGTTTATGTTCGCCGTTGCGATCGCGATGATCGATAATTTCTATTTTGCTTATATCAACTTTCTCCTGACGGGTATTTACATTGTGTTCCGCCTGTTCATTCCGCTTGAGAAGACAGAAACGAAGTGGAAGCAAGCTATTCTATGGTTCTTGATGGCCGGATCGATCGGCGCTGGCATGTCCATGGTATCGTTCATCCCTTCTGTCTATGCATTCTTGAACAATCATCGGCCGGCATTCCAGCAAGATATTCTATGGTTCGATGAAACGGAAAACATTCTGTTCATGAGCCGTTACATCCTGTTACCGGCGATGTTTATGCTATTTTTATTCATTCCATCCCTGTATAAGCTCCATCGCTTCAGGCTTTTCGCATTGCTCGGCCTCCTGGCGATGGTGCTGTATCACAGTCCGATGGCCGGCAGTATTTTCAACGGCTTTTCTGCACCTCAGCACCGCTGGGAATACTTTATGTCGTTTGTCGCTGCAGGCGCAATTGCCAGCGGCTTGGATCATTTCCATAAGCTGCGCTTGAAGGAAGTTGTCCCGGCTGCAATTTTGACCGCCCTCCTTTATGGATGGTTCGCTTGGCGAGATGAAGCGCTTGAATTTACCACGCTTTATCCGCGCCTGGCACTGGCAGGTCTCGTATTGACCTTGGCAGCCGCTTTGGCAGCGATGGCCATTCGGCAGCGATGGCAAAAACCGCTATTGTCAGTTTTGCTGCTTGCTTTGGTGTTGGCAACCGCCAATGTCTACCAAAGTGAAAAACTGCTGGACAACGCCGATATCGCGGACGTCGATGAAGCTTTAATTACCGGTGAAGATTACGACAACGAGGAAGTACGCACTTTGATCGACGAAATCCAAGAACGCGAAAAGAGCGAGATGTATCGCATCGACTGGATGGAAGGCGTGCGCAATAACACGCCGATTGTCCAGGACTTCCAAGGACTCAGCGCTTATTCCAGCATCTTGAATAAGAACTTGCTGTATTTCTATTTATACGATTTGGAGATCGACATGCAGCGGGAAAGCGTCAGCCGCTACGCAACACTCGGCAACCGCAGCAATCTACACAGTCTTTTGCAAGGCAATTATGCGATACGCGAACGGGAAGATCCGAATGTGCCATTCGGTTTCCGTAAATTTGCCGCTACCGATAATTTCATCGCTTATCAAAATCGCTACCCATTGCCTTTCGCGCGTCCTGCTTTCCAGGTATACCAAGAGTCCCAGTTAGCGGATGAGCCGCCTTTGCTGCGCGAACACGCCATGCTCAGTGGAATCGTCTTGGATGAAACGGCAGAAACCGAACCCCTTCCCGATCGCTTCCCGGGAGAAGCTGAATATGAAATCGAAGAAATAGGCGCTAACTATGAAGACGGCGTGCTAGATATTTCCGAGGAAACCGGCGGAATCGATTTGCTGCTCGATGAAGTTCCTGAAGAAGGCGATTTGTATATCTCCTTCCATTTGGAGAATACGGCCGAGGATCAGGGCTTTCCGCTAGAAATCAATGAATACCGCACGACCCGCAAGTCCAATCAATCGATTTACAAGACCTTTGTTGACGATTTGACAATCCGGGTCAAGGCTGCCGAAACAGTTGAAATCCGCATGCCCGAAGGAACATATGAGCTAACGGATATTGAAATTGTGAAAGAACCCTATACCCTTTTGAGAGAGCAAAATGCTTTAGCAGACCGCACGAGCAATTTGAAAATTGACGGCAGTCAAGTTGATGTGGCTTACGATAATCAAGATGGCGCCCCTTACCTCAATTTGTCGATTCCTTACGAAAGAGGCTGGCAGGCGACCATCAATGATGAACCGGTCGATGTGCTGAAAGCCAACTATGCGTTTTTAGCGGTTCCTCTTGAAGACGGCATGAACAAAATTGAGCTGCGCTATCGCCCGCCGTTCTTTTTGCCCTCTCTCTTCACCAGCTTGTTGGCGCTCGCCACTGGAATGTTTTGGCTGCACCGGCGCAAAAGAAATGCCGCTCGTAAACATGAGCCAAAAGACACCATGACGAATTAACGGGTTTAGCTCCCCTCCTACATGTGTAAGGTAAGGTAATACAATTTTTAGGAGGAAGGAGAGAACGCGATGAAATCATGGTTGATGCTTATGCTTTTAGGACTTTTACTGCTGCTGGCGGCATGTGGGGACGACACAACAGAACCTCCAACGGAAACAGACGGAGCCGAACCGCAAGAAGAGGAAGTGGAAGAACAGGAAGGTGAGCCACAGGATGGTTCAGGAGGCGAATCATCAGGAGCCAGCGAAGTTCAATTGCTGACGGTTGAATTCCTGAACGCAGACGGGGATGCTACCGGTACTGCTGAATTGACGGAAGAGGACAACGGCGTTATGGTCACATTGAATGTAGAAGGATTGGAACCTGGCATGCACGGTATTCATTTCCACGAAGAAGGAATGTGTGAAGCGCCTGATTTTGAATCAGCAGGCGGACATTTCAACCCGACTGGCGCAAGCCATGGACTTGATAACCCGGACGGCCCTCATGCCGGTGACCTTCAAAATATTGAAGTTGCAGATGACGGTACTTCAATGGATGAACTGACAGCAGAAGAAGTCACTTTGCAAATCGGCGAAGATAACTCATTGTTGAAAGAAGGCGGAACAGCGCTCATCATCCACGCTTCAGAAGATGACGGCCAAACCGACCCTTCCGGTGATTCCGGTGAACGCGTCGCTTGCGGCGTAGTTACAGCTGAAAACTAAGCACTAAACCAGCCAGAGAATCTTCTCTGGCTGGTTTTTTATTGTCCATTAAAAACCTGTGTAAGAATAACAGTTTTCTTCGCGTTTAGCCCGAATCGGAACGGGAATAACTACCATATATTCATATCGAGGAGGACGCTTACATGTCAAAAGATAAATACGAAAAGATCCATGACCAAATCGACCCGCAGGAGCAAGACCATCAGCCAGGGGTAGAAAGCGAAATGTCCCCGGAACCGATATATGACGACGAAAATTATAAAGGCGCAGGCAAGTTGGCAGGAAAAGTCGCGTTGATCACAGGGGGCGACAGCGGCATCGGCCGCGCCGTTGCGATCGCTTACGCTAAAGAAGGCGCAAACATCGCCATCGCCTATTTGGACGAACACGATGACGCCGATAAAACCATCGAAGCCGTGAAATCTTACGGAGCAGAAGCCCAGAAATTTGCAACGGACGTGAGCCAAGTGGAAAACTGCCACCAATTAGTCGTGGATATCATCGCTGAATTCGGGCAATTGAACATCCTTGTCAATAATGCGGGCAAGCAATTCCCAACAGAAGATTTCCTTGATATCAGTCCGGGGCAATTGCATGAAACTTTTGAGACGAATATTTACAGCATGTTTTATTTGTCCCAAGCAGCATTGCCGCATCTCTCCAAAGGAGACAGCATTATCAATACATCCTCCGTGACGGCTTATCGCGGATCACCCGCACTCATCGATTATTCGTCTACAAAAGGCGCAATCACCAGCTTTACGCGCTCACTGGCGGCCAATGTTAGCGAACAGGGCATCCGTGTCAATTCAGTAGCGCCAGGCCCGATTTGGACGCCGTTAATTCCTGCCACATTCGACGCCGAAAAATCTGGCAAGCAAGGCGAAGGCACACCGTTAGAACGCCGCGGGCAGCCAGCCGAACTTGCTCCGGCATACGTTTATCTTGCTTCCACTGATTCCACATATGTGACCGGCCAGGCAATCCATGTAAACGGCGGAGACTTCATCACTTCATAATATTCCAGACCAACAGTAAGCCGGCCACTCCATGTGGCCGGCTTTTCAAATCGTTTCTTTTACAGGCGGATAGAACCGTGTTTTCTGCAGCGCCGAGAAATGGGCTAGCGGCGCTTCCGCATTCCATTCAACCGGAAGAAATGCGGCAAGCGAATTTTTGGCAATTTCTGCATGGACCTTTTGCAGTTGCCACGGCGCATGTACAATATCCACGCGGTACAGGGCCGATTTTGGCTTTGTCCATAAACAATAACGTTCCGTCAGCCATCGCTCGAGCTCTGATGACTCCAGTATTCCGGCGCTTGGCGTGAAGCCCACCTGGAAACTCTCGCCAATAGCTGGTTTAGCGAGGCGGCTCGTAAATACATAACGCCTGTCTTTTTTCACTACTTTCATGCGGGCATACCGATAAAGAAGAAATCCTCCTGAACTCGCCGCTTTTACTGCTAGCAGGCTATCGGCATCCAAGCTGAAAAAATAGACGCCAGACCGGCCCTTATATTTTACATATGTTCTTACATTCAATTCACGGTATCTCCCGACAATGGGAAATGGCAAGGAAAAGCGCAGGCGTGTGTGATCGGCAATAAACGGAACGACGCCGACCCACGCTCGGCCTTCAAACAAATCAATTTCGAGTTCTGCCGGCACAAACGGCCGCAGTGTATTGGGCGCAATCGGCCAATGCAAAAAAACAAGATCTCGCCATGTCTGCGCCATAATCCAAGGCTGTTTCATCTATACTCCCCCTTAAAAATATTCATAATGAAACGGGACGAAGAATTTTTCTTCGTCCCTTTTCATTCATCTATCCTTTTAATTTGTCTTCAGGCAGCGTGTCATGCGACTCAAGCGGCCCTGGCTTCAACTTGGGCTTTTGCCCGAAAGCTTGTGCCTGTTCGTATTTGAACGGATGGCCGTCCGGTGCATTGCCGCTCATCCATGGTAATGATGCACTGTCTTCGCCTTCCGAGAAATTATAAAGCGTGTGGGAATATTCGGTCGCTTCCCACTCTGGAGGCACGGTAGAAGGTGTGATCACGCCCCCTTCTTTTTCTTCCAAATCGCGTATCGCTGCGATCCACTGGTTTTGATGCATCGTATCGCGAGCCAGCAGGAATGACAGTAGATCTTTTACGCCTTTGTCATCCGTCAAGCTGTACAAACGGGCCACTTGCAGGCGGCCTTGCGATTCTGCGTTGACATTGGCACGGAAGTCGGCAAGCAAATTGCCGCTTGCGATGATGTATCCGCCACTCCATGGCACCCCGGCACTGTTCTCCGGCGTTGCCCCGAGGCCTGAAACAATCGCATGGTGCGGGTTCATTCCGCCCATGATGGCTCCGATCACCGGGTCGCTCGCCGCTTTCTCTTGTTCATAAACCGGCGCGCCTTCAAGCAATTGGGCCACCATGGTGGCGAGCATTTCGATATGCCCGAGCTCTTCTGTCCCAGTGTCCATCAGCAAATCTTTGTATTTTTCGTTCCCTCTCGTATTCCACCCTTGGAACAAATACTGCATCGCTACAGACATTTCGCCGAACTGGCCGCCGATGACTTCCTGCAATTGCTTCGCAAATATCGGGTCCGGTTTATCCGGCTTGGCTTCGAATTGAAGTTCTTTTCTATTAAAAAACATTTAACTTCCTCCTCGTATTTTTCGGGTTATTTATCTTAATCTATCCGTCCTTGACTGTCTTTCTTGGTGTCTTTTGGATGTCCGCCATCATAGTCGGAATCATTTCCTCCAGCATTGAACGTTTTCTTTCGCTGTTCGTTTTTTTCGTTTCCTTGTGTTTCGCCAACTCTGCCTTCACTGCCAGGAGTGCTGTCCTGGGGTTGCCCGCCGTCGTAATCCGAGCTATTGCTCCCCGCATTGAACTGCTTATTTTCTTTATCCGGGTTCTCATGATTTTCAGGTCCTTCACGCTGGTTATGATCTGTGCCCATCGTTACGCCTCCTTGGAAAATCTGGAATTTATATTCCCTAATAATCTACCCAGCATTGAAAGGCTAAAACCAAATAAACTTTGTTTTCAGTTAATTAACCAAATAGTAATATTATCGTTTTTACAACAGATTAAAAAGCAACCTTAAAATTCCTTTTATTGTAAATACGAACGCATAAAAAAGCCTCATTCTACCTGAACGAGGCTTATCAATTATTCAATCTATTCATTAATGCTAGCTAATGCCTTCTCGATGCTCGAATAAGTTTTCAGCATATTGTCCCGTTCCAGATCGCGCACCAATTCGGTTGCCGCTTGCGGAGTAACTCCAGTGATGTACATATGGCTCCCCATAATGCGCAGTGCTTCGCAAATTTGTGTAAACCAATGGAGCGGAGATTCCTCGTCCCACGTCAATCCTGTAATATCGAGAAGCGCATGTTCAATTCGATGCTCGCTGACGTATTCGCATAGCTTCACTTTTAATGCTTCAAAACGTTGCAGGCTCATCGTTCCAACCAATGCCACTGTCGCAACGTTTGGCTGTATCGATAAAATTGGCAACATCAGTTTCTCTATTTCACTTTCATTAGCGGTAATCGCTTCTTGCTGCAAAGTTTCAATTGTAATGTCCGTCTGGGTACCGATAAAATAGAGCTTTCCTTCAACAGTCACCGGCGAAATCGCCAGGCGGTTCCAAAACGGCAGTCCATCTTTTCGGTAATTGCGCAAAATCACTGTCGCTTTCTCCTGCTTTTTAATCGCTTGCCGAATTTGGTCAACGGCTTCAGGAGCTGTTTTCGGGCCCTGCAGGAAACGGCAGTTCTGACCGAGCAGTTCTTCTTTGCCATAACCGGTCATTTCCGTAAATGTGTGATTAGCATAAATGATTGGATTGTCTTCTTGTGCAGGATCCGTGACAATGGTGCCGACTTTGCTGCCATCTAGCATGGCTTCAAGCAGCTGAATCTGTGTACCCACTTCCATTTTTTCCATATAAATTAGTTCACCTCAAATTTTTACTCATATTATTTTAGCACAGCTTTGGATGCAACCAAAACTGGGGCACCCGGAAGTTTCAGGAATCCGTCAAAGGGTAAATGTACAACAAGAGCTTTCTAAAGAAATGGAGAGGATACCCAAATGGCAAAAGTATTGGCAGTATTATCAAGCGGCTATTCAAATGAAGAGCATAATTACGTAACCGGCTGGTGGGCAGAAGAATTATTCGAGCCTTTATCGGAACTTGAAAAAGCGGGCCACTCTGTAGGGTTGGCTTCGATTGACGGCGGCAAACCGGTCGTCGATCCCTTGAGCCTCGATAAGGCTTATGATCCCGACGGCAAATATAAGAAATTATACGATTCCGGCATCGCAGATAAGACCACACCGGTCGTGGATGTCCGAGCAAGTGATTACGATGCCATCATGATTGTCGGCGGCCACGGCGCGATGTTCGACTTAGCGCATGATGAAAATCTGCATGCCGTCATCAATGTCGTTCATGAAACAGGCGGCATCGTTTCCGCTGTCTGCCACGGACCGGCTCCGCTGGCTTTCACAAAAACGAAAGATGGCAAGCCCTTATTGCAAGGGTTGAAAGTGACAGGATATCCGAATGATATGGAACCTGAGGAAGTCGACGGGCTATTGCCATTCAGCCTTGAAGACGAAATGGCCAAAATTGCGCAATACGACAAGGGCGATGGCCAAGACGAATACTTTGTTTGGGGCAGCGACCGCCTCCTGACTGGCCGCGATCCTGGTTCCTCACAAGCATTCGGCCATGAACTGGCGAAGAAACTGACCGAAATGGAAGAGCATCAACTCGACAAGCACTTGGACTAATCATGCGCTTGAAGCAATAAGCTCAACAATGATACCAACTATATGGAGGAGGAAATGGAATGGATAATAAAAACAATCAAAATGAACAAGACAGGGAACAGGAATACATGAAAACGAGTAAGCAGGAGGTGGACCACAAGACGCCACAGCATAAACAAGGTCTTGAAGAGCCGAAGAGAACAGGCTATCCGCCATTGCAGCTGGGACTGATCATTTTTGGCATCGCTGTTTTGGTAATTGTTGGATTTGCCATCGGTTTCGACTGGTTCGGCTTGTTCGGGAATTAATTGCATTGCAAGAATCACGCAAAAGCGGCGGACAGGAAATTCCTGTCCGCCGCTTTTTTTGTATGCCCTGTTAAATTTGCTCGCTCAACTGAACTTCAAATGTTTTCAATTCGCCGTTCCGGTAAGCTTTGACCGTTACAGGCCCTTCTTCCACTTCCGTATAAAGATACTGACGGAGCTCCAAGACAGAAGAAACGGTTTGGCCATTCAATTCAATGATGGTATCTTTCGCTTCGATTCCTGCTTTATCCGCGCTGGATCCTTCTTGTACCGATTGGACGACGATACCGTCTTCCACTTCACTCGGAAGATTCAATTCCGCATTTCTGATTTCTGCAGGTACTTGTTCCAACTCAAGCAATGCAACGCCTAAAGACGGACGGGAAACTTCCCCTTCTCCTTCAAGTTCTGAGATGATCGGGATTGCTGAATTGATCGGAATGGCGAGTCCAATGCCTTCTACTGCGTCCTGTGCGATTTTCATCGAGTTGATGCCGATGACTTGGCCTTGGGCATTCAATAATGCACCGCCGCTATTGCCGGGATTAATCGCGGCATCGGTTTGAAGCACTTCTGACTGCCAATCTTCCTGGCCGTCTTTATTGATATCGATCGGGATAGCGCGTTCTGTCCCCGAAATGACGCCTGTTGTCACCGACCCAGAAAATTGAAGGCCAAGCGGGTTGCCGATTGCAATGACCGGTTCTCCTGATTTAAGCACTGAGGAGTCGCCGAAGTCTGCAACTGTTTCAATCTGTGCTCCAGGGACTTTCAGGACAGCGAGGTCGGTCCATACATCCGAACCGAGCACTTCCGCCTCGAGCTCTTCGCCGTTTGCCAAGGTTACGACGACCTCTTTAGCGCCCTCCACAACGTGGTGGTTCGTGACAATGAATGCATCGTCCCCTTGTTTTTTATAGATGACGCCAGATCCTGCCCCTGCTTCTTGTGTAGACGTTTGGGCAAATGGATTATTGCCCGCTTGCAGGTTGGATACGCCGACCACAGCATCTGCCGTCGCGTCAACGGTTTCTGTGACGTCTGTCGTGACAATTGCCGATTCGCTTTGCAGTTCACTGCTTTGGACTCCGGCAGTGGCGGATTCCGTTTCACCCAAATCGGTTCCAGTGACCAGCGTGCCTACCAGCAACGCACCTGCCAATACGCCTCCGAAACTGGAAGCCATATAACGTTTCAACGGATTCTTCTGATTGTTTTGCGGTGTTGTATTGTAGTAGCCCATTATTTTTCCATCCCCTTAATGATTGTTTGTCGTTTGCCTTGTGGCTTTCGATATTCTTATCATACAAAGCAGATATGAAAAAATTATGACCAAACATGCAACAGAAATGTAAAGTTTTTGCGGTGTCCAAATGCCCAAAAGCCTACCGGAACAACCGGCAGGCTTTAAGTATTTTCATGGCTTATTTGATTGTTTATGAGGCAGGCGAATCGTGAATTTGGTTCCGCGCCCTTTTTCGCTTTCTACCGAGATTTCTCCGTCGTGCAAATTGACCAATTGGCGAACGATGGAAAGGCCGAGCCCGAACTGGCCGCTTCCACGCGACATGTCCGCTTTGTAGAAGCGCCGCCAAATCATCTCCAGTTCCTCGACTTCGATGCCGTCTCCGGTATCTTCCACTTCCAGCACAGAGACGCCCGATTCCGCACGGGCGCGAAGGAAAATGTCGCCGTTTTCGGTGAATTGGATGCTATTTTTGACGATATTCACCAGGATTTGAATCAACCGGTCCATATCCCCATAAATCATCTCACCTGGATCGGCTTCGATCAACAAGCGATCGCCTTTTTCGTTTGCTTGCAATTGCAGCTGCTCTTGGATAATTTCCAAGAGTTCGGCCGCTTCGATTTCCTCTTTCATGAGCGTCACTTGATTTGACCGGATCTTCTCATAATCCAGGTTTTCATTGACGAGGCGCATGAGCCGCTTCGTCTCATCACTTACAAGACGGATGCCTTTTTCGCGCTGCTGTTCTTCGATCATGCCGCTCTTCAAGCCTTCGATGATGCCGGCAATGGTCGTAAGTGGCGTTCTCATTTCATGCGAGACATCAGCCATGAAGCGTCGTCTGCGGTTTTCGAGCTGTTCGATTTCTTCGCTGGAACGCTGCAGCTTATCGGCCATCATATTGAAGTCATGCGCCAAATCCCCAAATTCGTCAAAATTCGATTCAGGTAAATTCACTTGGTAATGCCCTTCGCTGATCATCGACGTTGCTTTGCGCATACGCTGCAGCCGCGTCACATGGATTTTGGCCAGCAAGAGGCTGAGCAGCAAGGCGAACGGCAAAGAAATGGCGATCACTGCGACAAGCGTCCGATTCAATTCTCCCACCATTTCCCGGATGCCGCTTACAGGCGAAGCCAATAATACGCCTCCTGCAAGCGTGCTGCCTTCCACATAAGGCAACGCGACGAATGTCATCGACCGCTCAAAGCGTTCGACATCCCGGTAGACGACCAAGGTTTCGCCGCGCTCGATGACATTCCATTCCTCCGGCGTCAATTCGACCGACGGAAAATTGCCGTTAATCGGATAAAGGATCCGGCTTTGCTGATCGAAGACGATGAAATTGATGTTCTGCGCTTCAAGCACCGTTACATAGGCTTGCAAATCCGTCCCTGGGCGCGCCTGTTCCAGTTCCTGGAGAATCTGTTCGCCGTAGCGCTCCAATTCCTCCGCCTTGTCCGAATACGCCACCCGCTCACCGTAAAAAATGAATAGCGTGCTTAAAATGGCCACTGCAAACAACAAAACGCCCATATGGCTCGCGATCAATTGATAGAAATACTTAACCCGCAAGTTCTTCAAATTTATAGCCCACTCCCCACACCGTATGGAAGAGCTGGTCCCCTTCCGGAATTTTCTTGCGCAGCCGTTTGATATGGACATCTACTGTCCGTTCATCACCGTAGAACTGATAGCCCCAAACTTGTTCAAGCAATTGCTCCCGGCTGAATACTTGCTTCGGATGCTGCAGGAAAAAGACCAGCAGATCGAATTCCTTCGGCGTTAGATTGTCGATCGCTTGGCCGTCTTTGACGACTTCGCGTGTTTCTTTCCTGACATGGAAATGGGATGTGCGGATGCCGTCCCCGGCCGCTTCATCTTTTCGCGCCCTTCTGGT
Organism: Planococcus sp. MSAK28401; assembly: GCF_018283455.1. Classification (NCBI taxonomy): domain Bacteria; kingdom Bacillati; phylum Bacillota; class Bacilli; order Caryophanales; family Caryophanaceae; genus Planococcus; species Planococcus alpniumensis. The sequence continues at coordinate 2,954,911 of NZ_JAAMTH010000001.1, forward strand.
CACCGCTTTGATGCGCGCCATCAAGGTCAAAGGGCTGAACGGCTTCGTCACGTAATCATCTGCTCCCATTTCAAAACCGATTACTTGGTCGGATTCACTGTCTTTCGCTGTCAGCATAATGATGGGCACTTCGCTTCCCGTCTCGCGGATTTTCCGGCACAGCGCGATGCCGTCCATTCCCGGAAGCATCCAATCCAGGATCAACAGGTCGAAATCCTCTTCCTGGAATTTACGGTAGCCTTCCAGCCCATCTCCAGCGAATTCACCTTCTAGCCCTTCTTTTGAAAAAAACAATTCCAACATCGAGCTGACACTCGGGTTATCTTCTACTACTAAAATTTTCATGATTCCACCTCCAAGTTCCGCTCTCCTGTGTGTACAAAATCCAAAAAGCCGCCCTGAAAACGGGGCGGCCACATGGTTTAAGCATTCTTTTCGCGCTTTTTCAGCTTATCATAGAGGCTGCCGATCATTTCATAATCGATGGCGATATTGTTTTCGTACGCATATTTCACGCCGTAGCCAAGTGCCAGTGTCATGGAACTCGCCACTGTACCGCCGATAATCGAGCCTGCCCCTGGGACAAATTTCAAGGCCTGGCGGTAGAGTGTATGGCCGATGGTCTGCGTGGCAGTAATGACAATCATATCTTTTGCCGCTTTTTTCGTCAAAGGCTTATCGTACAGATTCGACAATTTGACGATGAGTCCGACCTGCAGCGTTGTTAGCGGCAATACGTCCGATCCTGGAATCGGTGACGCGCCGATGATTCCCGCTGAGACCCCGGCCCCCACGATCCAGCGCGTGGCGGCAGACGATTTCTCTTTCATGCTTTTCGCGAAGAGCAGGTCTTTCCCCTTCTTTTCCAGCAACAGCAAAACTTCCTTCTTCAGCAGATCCAAGTTCTCTCCAGTTTTTGAAGACACTGGGATCACTTTGTATTTATTGTTTGTGTGCCCTTTGATGAATCTAATGATCGATGGGATATCTTCTGCCGCATCGATTTTATTCAAGACGATGAGGATGTCTTTATTATGTTTTTCGATCTCGGCGAATTTTTGCTTTTCGCTATCTGAAAAGACCGTTCCGGCAGCGTTCAGGAAAAACAGCACGACATCCGATTGCTGGACGAATTCCAAAGTCTTTTTTGGGTTTTCATCATTCGGGTCATTGAGCCCGGGTGTATCCATAAACTTGATGTTCTCCAAGCCGCGGATATTATAAGGGTCCACGCTGACCGTCTCGCCAGGCATCGGGTTGGTGCTGGCAATGTCTTCACCGATGATCTTATTCACCGTCGTCGATTTCCCGGCATTGACTTCACCGATCAATGAGATCAGCAAATCCTGCTCGAGCGTATCGCTCACTTTCTTCATCTCATCTTCAAACACTTTATCCATCGCACGCATGACTTCATCTTCGAATTCCTTAACCATTGGCCCGTCTCCTCCTTCAAGATACTTATCCCTATTATAAAGGCTTCCGGCGTTCGCGACCATTTTCAGCCATCTCCCTGCACTCGCCACCAGCTCTATTTCATAGTAGCATGAAAGAAATATGCAAATTCATAAGGAGTGCCTGTCCATGTGTGAACGCCCTCGCGTCATCGGAATCGATGTCGACCCTGAAACCCGCTGCCGCCATTACCATTCGGAAAACGACCGAATTGCTATCCGCTTCCACTGCTGCGGAGAATATTTCGCTTGCTTTGCATGCCATGCTGCAGTCGGCTGCAACAACCCATCCGTCTGGCCGAAAGAGCAGTTCCATGAAAAAGCCATCCTTTGCGGGGCGTGCGGCAACGAGCTGTCCATTCGCGACTATCTCGATTGCGCTTCTTCCTGCCCGTTTTGCGCAGCTGCCTTTAATCCCGGCTGCAGTCTCCATAAGCACCTGTATTTCGAAGTTTAAAATGACTTGGGGTATAATTCCAACTAATAAAATAACCGCCCGAAAAGCTGGATTCCCACAGCTTTTCGGGCGGTTTTTGAATTGGTCATTTCACTTTCAGGCACATCGCGAATTGCTCGCCTTTTTTGCCCATTACTCTTCGGCCGGTGTCTTCAAAACCGGCTTTTTTATAGAGGTTCTGTGCAGCAATATTGCGCGCGTTAACGCCGAGCACGACTTCGTCAAAAGCTTCAAATTCCTTTTGCAGAAAAGCCGGCAACGCTTCAAGAGAGCCGGTTGCGATGCCGCGCCCTTGAAATTTCGGATTGACGGAATAGCCGCGCAAAAGCAGGGCTTTCGGATTATCGGAATAGCGTTTCCGGTCCTCAGATTCATCCAGCTCGAAAAATCCCGCTACTTCGCCGCGCGCACGGATAACAATCAGATGCTTCTCAGGATTTCCCGCATCCCGCTTGATGAGGTCCTGGGGCATCATGGTAAACTCCTGCTGGTCTGCCGGGAGATCATAGGAGACATCTGTTCTTTTGGTGTAGCAATGCAATGTCACTTCACTTTTTCTAATCACGAAAATCGTTCCCCCTAAACGAGCTATTCATTTTCTAACGTTACGACTACGACTTCGGGCAAATTGAAAACACGCAGTGGAAATCCGCTGTTCCCAAGGCCACGGCTCAACACAAGCTGTGTATCACCTGATTCGAATACGCCTTCTGTCATGCTCGGAAACCAGCCTTGCCCAGGGGCGATCAAGCCGCCAAGGCCAGGAATGCGAATCTGGCCGCCGTGTGCATGGCCCGAAAAAACGACATCGATGCCTTCGCTAGCGTAAGTCTCCAATTGTTCGGGCCGATGGGCAAGCAACAAGGTAAAGGCGTCGTTAAGCCCGGCTTCTGCGATGCTGTTGCGTGTGAATTCCTCTTCATGCAGATAGATATCCATCAACGGGTCGTCGATACCCGCAATTTGTATAGCTTCTCCGTCCTGTTCCCACATGACCGAGCGATTGCGCAGCACTTGCACACCGCGCTCTTCCAAGGCGGGAATGATTTCATCATCCAGCCGGTTCGATGATACTTCATGGTTGCCAATGACATAATACACTTCGCTCATCTCAACCAGCCCGTCGACAGCCGCCAAGCTTCTCTCTAAATCATAGCGATTGCTGTCGATTAAATCTCCAGTGATGAAAATAACATCCGGATTCGCCGCTTCGACTTTATCCAATAGGGATTGCTGTTGGTCTCCAAACTCGGCGTTGTGGAGGTCCGATACTTGGACAATGCGTTTGCCGGCAAATGCATCCGGCACTTTTTCCGATTGGACCGAATATTCGGTCGTGACAATCCAGTTATTATTGACCCAGGCGAACCCCAGCAGGAGCAATGCCACAAAAATTAATGCGATCAGTTTCTTCATATGCTATTCCTCAATTCATTGGTGTAACCCGTGCGTCCATCGTATTGGCCACTGTGCGGGCGTCTTGGTTTGGCATCATAGCTGTTCCGCTTGAACGGCCAATCCATTGCAGCAGGAAAGCTCTCTAGCGCTGCCAAATCCTGTTCTTATTCTACCAGCATTCGCCCAAAAGAAAAGCAATCAGCTAATCGCTGATCGCTTCTATACTTTCGTTTTTGCATGGTTTCTTTTCGTGAACCAAATGCCCAGTGCCGCCAGTCCTATCAGGCATGCAAGCGAGATGGCGAGTGTCCAGGTCAACGCTGCCGCACCCGGCCCGATATCCAGAAAGGACGCCGCATAATTCGGAAGCTTTAACGGCGACCATTCCCAGCGGTTGCCGAACAGGCTGTCGACAAGCTGTAAAATCAGCAAGGTGGCAAGCGTTAACCCAGCGGCCAATCCTGCATTCGGCATAGACGCACTCGCGAATAAAATCAAAGTAACGACCAGCACCATCCATAAGCTATAAGTCGCCGCAAACGCCAAGAACTCTCCGAACGGTACCGCTGAAAACAGCACCGCCGTATAATAATAACCCGCCAAAAATCCTGTCCACATGCTAATCAATGCCACGATGGAAGCCATCAGCCATTTACTGAGGAAATAGGATACATACGATAAGGGGCGTACATATAACAGAGTCGCCGTTCCATTTCTGCGCTCGCCAGCAATACTGCCCATATAAGCGAGAACGAGGACAAGCATGCCGATCAGCTGGAATTGGCCCATGACCGCCACCAGCAATTGTTCGGGTTCAGGATCCGGCAATTCGATGACGGCACCGTCTGGCAAACCGCCTGTTGCATCGAGAATCTGAGGAAGGAAATAATTCGATAAAGGTTCTGTGACGCCTAACAAAATGAAGACGACGGGAATCCAGAATATTTTATAATTGCGCAGGTTCTCACGCCATTCCTTCAATAGCAGTGTCGAAAATTGGTTCATTTTCCTGCCACCACCTTCAAGAAAATATCTTCCAGGCTGGCGGTCTGTTGTTCGACCCCAACCACGGGCAGGCTCTTGACTGACAAGAAGCGGAACACATCCTGCATGATCGGCCCTTCCGCCTTTATAGGAATAATGGCCGCTGTGCCCTGAATGGCAGCTGGCCAAGGTGATTCGCGCACAAACCTTTCCGCAGCGTTAGTGTTCTCAAAACGAATTCGAATTTGCGGATCTGCGTAACGGCTGCGTACCTGATTAAGAGAACCGTGTTCCACCAGGCGCCCATTTTGCAAAAACAATAGCTGGTCCGTCATTTCTTCGGCATCGTTCAAAATATGGGTGGAGTAAAGAATCGTCGTTTGCCCGAGCAATGACTTCAATAGCTCCATCACTTCCCTTCTTCCCGTCGGATCCAAGGAAGAAATCGGTTCGTCCAAAAGCAGCAGACTCGGCTGATGCACCATCGCCTGCGCCAATCCAAGCCGCTGCTTCATGCCTCCTGAAAAACCGCCGATTTTCTTATTGGCCACTTGACCAAGTCCGACAAACCCCAGTGTCCGTTCTGCCTGCTGGCGGGCTTTTTTGGAATCGACGCCGCTTAGCTTAGCGGCCATTTCCGTAAACTCCAAAGCCGTCAGCCAGGGAAAGAATCTCGGATATTGCGGCAAGAAGCCGATTGATAAGTTTTTCTTGCACTGGATTTCTCCTGCTGTCGCTTCCAATAACCCCGCAAGCATCGACAGCGTCGTGGTCTTTCCGGCACCATTTGGCCCGATCAATGCCGTCGCACTGCCTTCTGCAAGTTCAAAGCCCAACCCGTCAACTGCTTGTTCAGTACCGAAGCGCTTTGATAATGACCTGACTTCCAATACGTTCAATAATTCCGCCTCCCTATGACAAAGTACAGAATCGGCCCGATGATATTCAGCAAGATGATGATTGCCGCCCACATCCATTTCGGACCGTTCGGATTCGGGTTTCTGATCAAATCCACTAATGCGAATATCATCAATGCGATCTGCAAAATCAGAATAGGCAGCACTAATAGAATTGTACGTTCATCCAACATGTCCACGTTCCCCCCTGCATCTTTTTTCTCTATTGTTATTTCGGTATGGCTGTCGGCTCTCCCTGCAACAGCATAAAAAAAGACCGCAATCAGCGGTCTTTCCAGCACTCATCACATTACCATTTCAGTTTAAGCAGCACTTGCCGAAGAGCATCCCTGTGCTCTTTGTTGATCGGCCATCCGTCGATTTCCTCGAGCAATTGCTGACGGCTGCCGAAGCCTTTGACAAACCCGTTCAGCCGGGCTGCGAAAGTCGACGGCGTCAGAAGCCCCAGCTCGGGATAAAGTTCTGCCAATTGTTCAAGGGCTTTCGGATAGCGTTTTAAATAATATTTCTGATGGCGCTCCTCCGCTTCCGTAAATCCGTCGAACGGCCGGATTTCCGTTTCGACCGGCTCGTTCAGTTGCTGCTCTTTTTCTATCTTCAGTTTCTCAATGACGTACTTTTGCTCTTCGGACTGCCAAAACAGCAAGGAAATGTATTGGCGCCCTTTGTATGCGTCGCGGTTCGGGTAATGGCTGCGCCAAAATTCCCTGACGATTTCTTCAAAGCGGATTTGTTCAGGATTAAATGCCACTTGGATGGTTTCCGTATGGTCCCCCATCTGCCGGTATGTGGGATTGTCCGAAGTGCCGCCTGCATAGCCGGTCCGTGTCCGGATTACGCCAGGCAATGAACCGAACTGTGCATCCGGGCTCCAAAAGCAGCCCATCCCGAAGGTTGCGGTTTCGAGATTCATTGTGTCCGGCAAGTCCTGTTCAAGTGCTGAAATTATTGTGTTCTCCATATGAGGTTCCTCTCCTTAAGAGCCACGCTTTGTGCTTTGGGCCATTTTTCCTTATGATAGTAGCAAGGAGTCCATCAAACAAATCGAACGAAAGCAGGTGTATCTGCATGACTGCGCGTAAACAGGACATCACCGCTTATTTCCGCTCACTTGACCGGGGTTCGTTCATGGATCGCCATCAGCAAGATGCCGGGCGAGACGAAGCTTTGCCAATTGGATATGGCCAGACGATTTCACAACCTTCACTCGTTTTGGAAATGACGGTTGCCCTCGATCTCGAAGACCATCACAAAGTGTTGGAGATCGGCACAGGATCGGGTTTCCAGACAGCGCTTCTGGCAGCTTTTTCACGTGAAGTCTATACAGTCGAGAAGATTCCGCAGCTAGCTGAGAGCGCAAAAAAGCGGCTCGAAGCGAAAGGGTTCGAAAACATCTCGTTCCTGCTGGGCGATGGCAGCCTCGGCTGGTCTGAACATGCACCGTACGACCGGATCATCGTCACTGCTGCCGCCTCGGATATTCCGAAAGAATTGGTGGACCAATTAGCAAACGGCGGGCGCATGCTCATCCCTGTCGGCAATCAGTACAGCCAGGACCTTCTCGCCATCGACAAATCCAGCGATGGGAGATTGGAAAAGACAGCGCTTGAAGCGGTCCGCTTTGTCCCATTGAAAGGGAAGTATGAAAATTAGTGTATAGTAAAGTGACGAGGATTAATCGCTATCCTTTGAAGCATTACGCAAGACCGACCAGCCAAGCAAAAACAGGAAAGCGGCTGTTCCGAGCCATAACGATTCGTAGAAAACAGGGTCCCCAGTGTCCCTGACTGTATGAAGATTCAACAGCAGGCGGAATACCAGGCTGTCGAATACCAGCAACACGCCGCCTCCAATCAATGCACTGCCTGAAAAGCGCGCTGGCCAAAAGGCTTTTCGCCTGGCCAAATCGGCAGCGATCCATAGAGAAAACACCGTCAATGCCCAGCCGATGACCTGGTAAATTCCTTCCCCGGTCAAAATCGCTTGGGGGCCATTGCCTTCGTAGAAATGATGCCATTGCAGGAAAAAATGGAAAATGCTTTGCTCGAGCACTGAAAACATCCCGGCTCCGAACAATAAGCCCGCCCAAAAATTCCGTGAAGTGTGGACGCGCCGGTTTCTTGCTGTCGTAAGATCTGTCTTGCGTTCTGCCGAAACCATTCGATCCACCCCTTTTGAATTCCGTCCGTATCCGTCTTTCCATTTATACCCGCTATGCCGGCCCCTTAATCGTTATTGGCCGTTCAGTGCATTGCACGCCCAATACAATAGACATTGCCCTATCCGGCAGACCAATTACTTTACCCAAGGAGGCGATCCATTTGCAGAATTCAAAAACCATGCAAAGCGAAATCGGCGGCTATATTTCAACCGTCATCCGCGAACACTTCGGGAAAGGCCCGACATCTGTATTCGTGATCGTGAAACCACCCTTTGTCATCGTCCACCTCAGAGGTTTCCTAAGCCCGACAGAAAAGATCCTGCTCCAGAAAAACGAGTTTAGGCGCGTGATGGAAATCCGCCATTTGCTGATCGAAGAACTGAAGCCAGATATTTGCGCTGCCTTCTCCCGTGCTTCTGGCGAAAAAGTCGAATCGATTTATTCCGATTGGCATCTGGAAAACCAGACCGGCATGCTTATCGGGGTCATGGCTAGCCGGGATGCTGCAACTGAATTTGACTGGCAGTCCGACGCGACGCAAGAAGCCCTCCACGATTCAGTCGTGGAAGCCAGCCGCAAAGCCGAAAAGAAACCCGAAAGCACCGAGCTGTTCTGGTTGAATGACCGGACCTTATTGATCGAACGCACAGGCTTCTTGGTGGAGATCGAACGTGAATTGATTCGCAATGGGTTGGCCGAAGAACTGAAACAAGTGAAACGGCCTCTCGAAAAGCGCTTGCTTTTGAAAGAAACCCCGTTCCCTGAACTACTTAAACGGGATATCCGTGAGATTTTCCTCGATTGGGAATTCTCGACGGATATCAGTTACATCCTCGTGCTCCTTGAACCGAGTAGACATTCTTAAAATGAAAAAGCCGCCCAATGGTAGTGCACCCCAAAAGTTAGAGTTCAAATCTAACTTTTGGGGTGTTTTTATATGGCGAAATATAGCGAAGAATTTAAGTTGAAGCTAGTGAAGGAATACGCAGAAGGAAAGTTGGGGTATAGACGCTTAGCCCACAAATACGGCTTGCCAGATCCCTCTCCGATTATGCGCTGGGTTCGGGCGTATCAGGAGTTTGGCCTTAAAGCCTTGCGGAGAAAGCAGACAAAACAAGTGTATTCTGTTCAATTCAAAGTGGATGTATTACACTTTATGGAACACACAGGTGCTTCTTACCAAGACGCAGCGATCCATTTCAAGATGAACAATCCTTCACTCATTGTGAATTGGAACCGTCGAGTTCTGGAGAAAGGGGTAAAAGGCCTGGAAGCACGAGCGAAAGGACGGCCCTCCATGTCAAAAAGACCAAAACCGATCAAGAACGAAAAGCCCCTGTCTCGGGAAGCGCAATTGGAACGGGAGAATGAGCTCCTTCGTTTGGAAGTGGCGTATTTAAAAAAGTTAAAAGCTTTCCAGGAGAATCCGGATGCCTTCCTCGAAAAGCACAAGCAGCGCTGGCGTTCGAACTCCACGAAGAAGGATTCCGATTAACGGATGTGTTAAACATCGTCGATCTTCCAGATGCGACCTACCATTACCATCGCCAGCGATTCGATTGCGAAGACCCGGACCGGGAGTGGAAAACAGTGATCCGGATGCTCTTCGAGAAGCACCAAGGCCGTTACGGATACCGACGGATTCATTTGGAATTGCGAGCACAGGGATACGACATCAATCATAAGAAAGTCCAGCGTCTCATGCGAGACTTGGGATTGAACTGCGTGAAGTTCATCCGGAAATCCCGCTACAAGTCGTATAAGGGGAAAGTCGGAACCCTCGCTAAAAACCGGATGAACCGCAGGTTTTCCACACCGTATGCCCTGCAAAAACTGACAACAGATGTCACCGAGTTCAAATGCACGGGCGAACAAAAACTTTATTTAAGTCCAGTGATGGATCTCTATAACGGCGAAGTCATTGGGTTCAGTATGGCCAAACGACCGACGCTGGAATTCGTGATGGAATCACTTAACCAAGCCCTGCCAGTGATTCAGGAACAAGCGGTTTACCGGACCACCCTCCATTCCGATCAAGGGTGGCATTACCAGCACGTTGCCTGGGTGAAAGCGTTGAAAAAACAACGCATCTTCCAGAGCATGTCCCGAAAAGGGACCTGTGCCGACAATGCGGCCATGGAAAATTTCTTTGGTCTCCTAAAGCAAGAGATGTATTACGGAGAAACGTTGGTTTCGTATGAAGAGTTAAAACAGCGGATTGAACACTATATCGATTACTACAACAATGAACGCATTAAACAAAAATTGGCCGGCATGAGCCCGGTGAAATACCGAGCACATGCCAGCCAATTAGCTGCATGAACTAAACTCTAACTTTAAGGGGTCACTACCAATTGGCGGCTTTTTTCTCTATCCAATTTAACCGACAGTCGACTGTGCAGTTTGGCAATGCGGGCAATATTCATATTCCTTTTCTGCCAAACCCTCCACATACTCCATTTTATCGGTAAACTCCCTACGCTCTATAGGCGTTTGCAAAAAGCCGCAACTATCTCCTGCAAACTGGCTGTGATGGATTTTTTTCGTTCGATGATCTACAAAATAACCCATTTCTGCTTCCCCCCTATAAAAAAAGCCGAAAAGAGCCTCTCAAAATGAAAGGAATCTTTTCGGCTTTGCCTCCGGCGCTATGGTCCGCGGCATTTGACCTGTTATATGCAGTTATTGCTATTCAATGATTCCTATTGTACAGGAACACCTACTGTGTGGCAAAGAAATCACTCCACGTGAAACCCAGCTTCTTTAATGAGAAGGATTATCTGGCTTTCCTTGATCTTCGTTTCGTCCAGCTCCAGTTTGACTTCGCCATCTTTCACATCCACCAAAGCCCGTTCAACCCCTGGCTCATTCAGCAATAAATCCTCCAGTTCGTGAATCGGACGTTGTGATTTCGCTTCCGCTACATAGATCGTCATTTTTCTCATCATCTGCACTCCTTCCTGTATATTCCCTGGGAAATATTAAAACTTCATTGCCAATTTCCCCTCTTCCAATACGAGACTGGCATTGAATTTTTTACCGTTCTTCGATACGAAACCTTTAATGACCGGCGTTTTCCCTTTGGTGCATAAGTATTCGATATGTTTTGCCGTTAACCTTTTTTTCAAAAACACCGCCGGGAATGATTGCTTGCAGCCATTGGCATGTTCTGTACAGCCGTAGGAGCCTCTGCGGGAAACAATCGAGCCTTTTCGGCAGCGCGGGCAGATCGCAATTTCCGCTCCTTGCAAAGCAGGCATCTGGTCCGGCATGCCGTTGCTGCGCAATTGCTCCGGCACATCTTGCAGCAGCTTCTCAATGAACTTTCCGATCGTGGCGAGAAACACTTCCGAGGAGCCTTCGCCTTTGCCGATTTTCTTCAAATAGCTTTCCCATTTCGCCGTCATTGACGGGCTCGAGAGCAAATTGCCTTCAATGGCTTGGCACAGCATGCGCCCTTTTTCAGTGACTGACACAATGTTTCTTTTTACTTCGATATAATTATGGCGCTTTATCGTTTCAATGATTCCGCTGCGCGTCGCTTCCGTCCCGAGCCCTTCGACTTCCTTGAGGATTTCGCTATCGGCTACATCTTCCGCGAACTTTCCGCAAGTTTTCATCATGGCGATCAATTGCCCTTCTGTATACGGCTTTGGCGCGGTAGTCATGCCTTCAACAATGGCAATCGCTGCCGCCACTTGCTCGTGTGCCGCCAATTCAGGAAGCGGTGGGTCCTGTTTTGCTTCTTTAGTTGTTGGAAATAAAGATTTCCATCCTTTATCGAGTTCTGTCCGGCCCGTCGTATGGAACTCAAGCCCTTTGACATCAGTTACGACTTTCGTTTCGGCATAACGGTAATCCCGGTGGAACATGCCGAGCGTCGTACGCATCACTTCTTCGTATAAATTCCGTTCGTCCTGCGGCAATCCTTCGATTTTACGGGCTGTTGGCAAGCTCTTCGTCGGGATGATGGCATAATGCTCCTGCACTTTTGTGTTATCGACAAAACGCTTTTTCGGTATTTTCGATGCAATCGGGAACGGTGCATCGATAAGCTTTTGGTAACTCTCAACTTGGGCTGACAAATAGCCGAATTCCGCCGAAGTGATATGGCGGGAATCGGTCCGCGGGTAACTCACCAGTTTTTTCTCATAGAGCTTTTGCATCGCCGACAGCACTTTTTGCGGGCTGTATTTCCATTTCCTGTTCGCGGCTGCCTGCAAGCTGGATAAGGAATGCAAAGGCTGCGGGGGGATATGTTTTTCCGCCGTCTTCAATTCTTTGATATGGCCTTGCGCTTTGCCGTCCGTCAACTCATGAACAGCCAGGAGCTCTTCCGCTTTTTTGCGCTCTTTCGCTTTCAGCTTGGCTTTTCCTTTATAGCTGCCTTTCGCGGCTTTGAATTTCCCTTCGATTTCGTAAAACTTCTCCGGCTTGAACGCCTCGATTTCCTTTTGGCGCTGATAAATCAAAAATACGGTTGGCGTCTGAACCCGCCCAATCGCAAATACTTCGTGGATGCCACGTTCTTGAAGCAACAGCGAGTAAAGCCTTGAGCCGTTCATACCGACCAGCCAGTCACTGATCTGGCGCGCCCGCGCTTCTTCGTACAGGCGCAGGTCTTCCTTGTTATCGCGCAAATTGCGGAAGCCTTCGCGCACTTCATCAATTTCGAGTGAATTGATCCACAGCCGTTTGATTTGTTTGCCACGCACGCCGGTCTGCCGGTAGATGCTGTAGAAAATATTCGAGCCTTCGCGGTCTACGTCGCAGGCATTGATGACGGTATCGGTTTCTTTCAGGAGTTTTTTGATGATATTGAATTGCTTCGACTTGCCGCGGGCTACTTGGAATTGGTATTCGACCGGCAGAATCGGCAAGGAAGCGAGCGACCATTTGCCCCATTTCGGGTCGTAGGCTTTCGGCTCTTTCAATTCGACAAGATGGCCGATGCCCCAGGTAATGAACGCGCCTTCTGGAAAGATCGGATTCGGCGCCATTTCCATATAGCCTTCCCGCTTCACCGTCTTGAACGCATCGCCATACGCTTTCGCCTGGCTCGGCTTTTCGGCTACAATTACTGGTTTCATGCTGTTCTTCCTTTCCCATGCTCTTTGTTTCATTGTACTCTTTCCACTGAAAAATCCAAATGAAAGCTTATTTGTATTTCCGAAATTAACTGCTTTGTCGGGCGTGTTTTAAATGAAGATAGCGAAGGTTTGTTTGCGGAAATGTTCCTGAAGTTGTTGAGTCGGGCTTCATCTTGGTATTCGCCGCCCTGCTTTGGGGTGGCCTCTTGCCATAAGCCAAGAAGAGCACTTGTCTTATGGCGTCGGCTCACCCTTGGCGCTTGGCGGCTTGAAGATTTCATTGTACGAAGATTGATTAGATAGATCTGCTTCTATATTCAGTTGCCGGCTAGTGGGGAAATCGCTTCCCTAGTCTAGCGTAGAAATAGAAAATGAGGGTTTTCCTGTAGACATGTTGCTGAAGTGGATTCGAGCTTCACCTTGATATTCGCCGCCCTGCTTTGGGTTGGCCTCTTGCCATAAGCCAAGAAGAGCACTTGTCTTATGGCGTCGGCTCACCCTTGGCGCTTGGCGGCTTGAAAATTTCATTGTACGAAGATTGATTAGATAGATCTGCTTCTATATTCAGTTGCCGGCTAGTGGGGAAATCGCTTCCAGCGAAGCCTGAACAAAACCGCATATGCTTAATTTCAAAGTGAAAACAAAAAAAGCTTCCGGCCACTGCCGGAAGCTTTTCGCTTTTATAGAATATCAAGCCAGATTTTGATTGCTGTACCAAGAATCAACAGCGACAAGATCCATTGCAATACTTTGGTGTTCGCTTTTTGGCCCACTTTTGCACCCAATGGAGCTGCCAGGATACTGGCCACGATCATGACTGCAGCCGGACCATACAGGATCTGGTCAGTGACGATTTTACCGACCGTTGAACCGATGGATGAGATAAATGTAATCGCCAATGAAGTCGCGATTGTCATACGAGTTGGAATACGCAAGACGACCAGCATGATCGGCACCAGGATGAAGGCGCCTGCTGCACCGACAATCCCTGCCGCAATTCCGACGATGAACGCCAGGCTTGCAGCAATCCACTTATTGAATGTCACTTGATCTGCTGGAATGTCATCCAAGCCTTTTTTCGGGATGAACATCATGACGACGGCGATGGTTGCTAGGATGGCATAGACGATGTTGATAGCCGACTCAGACAAGAGAGTCGAGCCGTACCCTCCGATAAAGCTACCGACTAAAATGGCGCCGCCCATATAGGCGATAAGGGACTTATTCAAATAGCCGCTGCCTCGGTATGCCCATACCCCCGCGATTGTCGCGAAGAATACTTGAATGGCACTGATACCTGATACTTCATGTGCTGAAAATGCCGTGTATCCCAGCATGACCGGGATATATAACAGCATCGGATACTTGATGATGGATCCGCCGATTCCGACCATTCCTGAGATGAAGGAACCGACAAAGCCGATCAAGAAAATAACAATCATAAAATCAATACTCATGGAAACTCACCTTTCTGAAAAAGCCCTGTGCTTTTTCTTGCCTCTATTTAATGTCACTTCCTATTATACCCCCAGGGGTAAATTTGTGAAGTGATTTTGCTTAAAAAATGGAAACTTTACATTCCTGCAATCATTTCGGAATCCATCTGAAATATGAAAAAGTGCTTGAAATATAAGAAATTAGCCATCTTCCTTAAAAGAAAACCTGCTGATTTCTTATATTCCAAAAGCTATAGTGGATAAATCTGTTCCAGTTCACCGGTTTCCACGTGAAAAATGCACCCTGAAATTTCAACGCTTTTTCCATATTGCCGATAGACCGGATGCTGCTGCAATCGCTTCACTTGGCTGAGCACGTTCAATTTTGACAGCTCATCAAGTGTCGGCTGGCCGCCGCCAGTTTTCTCCGGCAACCCTCTCCTGATATAAGCTAGCCATTTCTGCAGTTCCGGCTCTTCATTGCCTTCCCAAGCGGCTTTTACACCTCCACAGTCTGTATGGCCTTTGACGACAAGCTTCTTGACGTTCAAATGGCAGATTGCATAATACAAACTGGCAGAGAAGCTTTCGTCTTCTTCCACGACTTGGTTGGCGATGTTGCGGTGGACGAACATATGCCCAAGCGGCATCTGCATGATAATGGAAGGGCTGACGCGCGAATCACTGCACGACAACAAGAAGTATTCAGGCGTTTGTCCTTTTTTCAGCTCGTCGAAATAGGATGGATCCTGAGCTTTGATTTTTTGGATGAACTCTTCGTTCTGCTTTTTCAGCTCTGCACTTTTCACAGCCGCTCCTCCCTGCCCTTGATTGAAGATAAAGCATCTTCAATGCTCATGTAATGGATGCTACCGCCGTATTTACGTTCCCAATCCGCTCGTTTCAGAACATCCAACACCGTATTCTTGATGCCTGCAAAGACCATTCTCACTTTGCCGGACTGGCATTGCTCCATCAGGTCTTCAAGCGCATGGATTGCGACGGCATCAATGGAATTAACGCTGGAGAAATCGAAGACGACCCATTTTGTCTCGGGCTTTTCTGCGAGCCTCTTACAAAGCTGCTCTTCCAAAAATGTCATGTTGGCGAAATAGAGTGAGGCATCTACACGAAAAATGAGAATTTCCGGATCCGTTTCGGCATCTGGATACCGATTCGTATTGCGGTACACTTTTTCTTTCGGCAAATAACCAAGTTCGGCTACGTGTGGATAAGCACTGCGGCGGATAAAGACGAGTAAGGAAAAAATCGCCCCTGCAATGATGCCCTGTTCTATACCAATCAATAATGTCGCAAGAAACGTCAACAGCCATGTCAGGCCGTCTACTTTATTCACTTTGAACAGGTATTTCAGCTCTTTTGCATCGATCAAGCTGTACACAGCGACCATGATGATCGCAGCCAACACCGCATTCGGCAAATAATAGAACAAGCCTGTAAAGAACAGCAAGGTCAGGATAATCAGCAAGGCGGTGATGATCGACGCGAGCGGTGTGCGCGCCCCTGCCTGATAGTTGACGGCAGATCTGGAGAACCCTCCCGTTACCGGATAGCCAGCAAAAAAGGAGCCCCCGACATTGGCCAATCCTAGCCCGACTAGTTCGCGGTCTGGGTCGATCTTGTATTTTTCTTTTGCTGCGATCGCCTTAGCCATCGCAATCGATTCCATATATCCGATAAACGAAATCGTTAAGGCAATCGGCACTAACGCTATCAACGCATCCATCTGAAATGCAGGCAAGGATAAGGATGGCAAACCGGCAGGCACTTCCCCGACGATTTTCACCCCTAGCCCGTTCAAATTGAAGAGATAGACAGCCAAGATGCTCAATACAACGACCACTAGCGGTCCTGGTATTTTCTTGACGTATTTTTTCATGAAAATCAGCAAAACGATACTGCCCAGACCGATGGCCAGTGTCGCAGGGTTGATTTCCCCGGCGCGCCGAATCGTCTCACCGATAATCAGGAAGACGTTTTTATCAGCTTCCAGGCTGACGCCGATCAAATGCTTCAATTGGCTGAGCCCGATAATGATGGCCGCCGCGGACGTAAACCCACTGATAACCGCATGGGACAGGAAGTTGACGATAAAGCCGAGCTTGAAGACGCCCAATAGCAGCTGGATCACCCCGATCATCAACATCAACAACAGCACTAGGGAGATGTATTCGTCCGTTCCCGGTTCCGCTAATAGCGAGACTCCTGATAGCACAAGCAAGGAGACCATCGCCACTGGCCCGACAGCGAGCTGCCTCGATGTTCCGAACAATGCGTAGATAATAAGCGGGACCGTCGAGGCGTAAAGCCCGATCACCGGCGGCAATCCAGCCAGCATCGCATATGCCATCCCCTGCGGAATGAGCATGATGGCAACGATCAAGCCAGCATTCAAGTCACCGCTCAAGTCTGATTTTTTATAGCTGCCCAGCCACTCAAGAGCCGGAATCCATTTTTTCAACACAATTTACCCCTCCTATCGAATAAGCAACGCTTTTATAGCATACCGATGCAATGAAGCATGATCGCCCATCGCAAAAGCCTATTCTGCAGGAGGGATACATCCGCATCAGCTCCCGCTATTTCGGTCATTTTTTATTGTGTGAACAATTTCAGCTAAAAAACGGGAAAAAGAAAAGGACATCATTCGATGCCCTTCACTCTTCAGCCCTTTTTGATCCAGAACTTCAGCACGTCGCCATCGACTTGCTGTTCCAAGAGTTCGTGGCCGCCTGATTTAGCCCATGCAGTCAAATCCGCTGATGCGCCTTTATCTGTAGCTTGGATTTCCAAAACTTGGCCGGAATCCATATCTTTCATTTCTTTTCTTGTTTTTACGATCGGCATTGGGCAAGCCAAGCCTTTTGCGTCTAGTACTTTATCTGCGTTCATCAAAATCTCTCCTTTAGAATGTTTTATTATAGTTACTTGCTATTGATTAAACTTAACGTACGGCGCAGCGGTTCGGGCCGATTTCCATTTCGCGCTGCATTTCTTCTTCTGGTGTGATCTTGCCCATGTTGGTCTTGCGGATATCTTCGTAAGCATTCGGCTGCGGTGGTAGGTTCTTCGTCACCATGTCGCGGAACTCCTGCTCATCTTCGATATTCAAGCCGTGATTTTCTTTGAATAAGTCGCTCAATTTTTTCGCGACACTGCCGTCTTCATTCAATTCTTCCATAATCATGAAGTGAGCCGGAAGAACGACCAATTCGTTTGCAAGCGCTTGGTAGCGGCTGTATAGAGATTCGCGCAAATCGCCAACCCAGTCTTCCGCTAGCCCTGCAAGGTCCGGGCGTCCGATAGAATCGATGAACAGGATATCACCTGTCATCAAGTATTGATCATCAACGATGAATGAAGTCGAACCGATTGTGTGTCCTGGCGAGTAGAGCGCTTCGACTTTCGAGCTTCCGAATGCCGCTTCGAAGCCGCCTTCAAGCGGTGTATAATCGAATACCACTTCTTCAGCGTCAGCTGGCGGCAAGTAGTACGTTGCGCCTGTCGCTTGTGCAATTTGGCGTCCGCCTGAGATATGGTCCGCGTGAAGGTGGGAATCGAATACGTGCTTGATCGCTGCGCCTTTTTCCTGCGCGAAGTTCAAGAAGACATCCGTCATGCGAGTCGCGTCAATGACTGCCGCTTCACCGCCAGAAATAGCCATGTAAGACAAGCAGCCTTTGCCGATGCGGACAAATTGGTAAAGTTCTCCGCCATCTTTCAAATCGCCGACTTTCACCGGCTCCAAGTGCTCGCTCCATGCTTTCATGCCGCCTGATAGATAAGCCGTTTCCACGCCTTCATCCGCAAGCATATCTGCAACCATGATGGAAGATCCTTCTTTGGCGCAGACGACCAAAATATCGCGGTCTTTCGGCAATTGATCGATGACTTCTTCAACGCCGTCCAATAAATCAAAATATGGAATGTTCAAGTACTGGATGTTGCCGCCTTCGATTTTCCAATCGGCGAATGCATCGCCGTTGCGGACATCTAGGATGAACAATGGTTCGTTATCAATTACTTTGCGGGCTACTTGCGCCGCTGTCATTGCTTTTACTGACATAAACTAATTACCTCCCGGGGTATATTTTTTCGCAAAAAATTTTTCTATTGATTAGAATGTAAGTGTCACGTCTGCATCTTTTGCAAAATCAAGGAATGTTACTGCGCCGCCGACTTCAATGCCGTCAACGAATGCGTCTTTCTCAAGGCCCATGACATCCATCGTCATTTGGCAGCCGATAAATTTAACATCGAGGTCTTGCGCCATTTCGATTAGTTCCGGAATAGCCGGTACGTTCGATTTCTTGAAGCCTTCTTCAAAATGCTCTTTGCCTTCTGGCATCGGCAATTGCTGGTTCGCTTCTTTGTGGATCAAGTTCAAGCCTTCAAATGTAAAGAAAATGGACACTTCGTGATCACTTGCTGCAGCTGCTGTTGCAATATTGAATACTTTATATGCTTCGAATAATCCGCCGTTAGAGGCGATGATTGCTGTTTTCTTGGTCATTAATGAACACACTCCTTCAAAATTTGGGGACTGGCCCGATTACTCGGTTTTGCCAGTCCAATCACGCATGCCAGGCACTACGTTATACAAAGTCTTGAAACCTTTTTTCGCCATCATGTCGCCAGCGATTCCGCTTCTGCGGCCTGAATGGCAAATGATGTAGATTTCTTCGTTCTGGTCCAATTCGTTCATGCGGTTCTCCACTTCGCCGAGCGGGATGTGCTTGACGCCAGGGATATGCGCTTCATCATATTCTTCTTGCTCGCGGACGTCCAGGATGTTCAATGAATCTCCGTTTTCAACACGGGCTTGGAATTCAGCAAGCGAGACTTCAGGGATTTCAATCGTCTCGCTCACTTCATTTACACCGTCTTTGCGCAAATAATGAAGCAAGACGTCTCCTTCTGTTTCCGTGCCGATGTATTCGTGGCCTGAGCTTTTCGCCCATGCCTGTAAGTCGGCTGTTGACCCTTTATCCGTAGCCTGGATTTCCAGCACATCGCCGGAAGCCAGGTCTTTCATCGCTTTTTTCGTCTTAACGATCGGCATTGGGCATGCAAGCCCTTTAGCGTCCAATACTTTATCTGTTTGAACCATTAATCATTCTCCTCCTTTTATGAATCCGTGCCTATGGCTGAATATTACTCGGTGTCGCCTTCCCAGTTCATCATGCCGCCGTCCATATTGATGACGTTATAGCCGCGGTCTTCAAGAAAGCGAGTCGCCTGTCCACTGCGGTTGCCCGAACGGCAGACCATGATATGCTCTTTTGATTTATCGATATCCTGCAAACGGAATTCCAACAAGCCTAATGGAATGTGCTCAGCTCCTGGAATTTTCCCTGCAGCGACTTCTTCTGTTTCGCGCACATCAATCAGCGATGCCTCGGGGTTATTTTTGATGTATTCCTGAACTTCTTGTGTAGTCATGCTTTTCATGTTAAATTCCTCCTCAAATTATCCGCGGTAACTGCTCATTCCGCCTCTGATATTTACTATATTGGTAAACCCGTTTTTCTTCAATAATTGGCTCGCTCTGCTGCTGCGCATGCCGCTTTGGCAGATGACCAGTGTTTCTTTATCTTTCGACAGCTCATTCACACGCTTCGGCAAATCATTCAATGGAATGTTCTTGAAGCCTTTAATATGGTTAGCTTTGAACTCTGCAGGCGTCCGGACATCAATATACTGCTTATCTTTCTTGCCGAGTGCAGGTTTCAGTTCGTCAGTGGACATCGTCTTGATTCCTTTAGTTGGTGCAGTAAAGCGGGAGATCGCGAAATAGGCAATAACCCCGACTGCAATCCAGAGCAACCATTCCATCTATACTTCATCCTTTCCACTTTTGGGAGTTAGATAAACAAGTTGACGTTGCCGTCTTCTGCGTCGCCAAGGTAAGCAGCAACTCCTGCATAGACGATATCATCAAGCAACTCTTCCTTCTGTAAACCTAAAAGATCCATTGTCATCGTGCAGGCAACCAATTTAATGTCCTGCTCCTGAGCCATCTCGATCAGATCCGGCAAAGGCATTGCATTGTGTTTTTTCATCACTTGCTTAATAAGTTTCGGGCCCATGCCGCCGAATTGCATATTAGAAAGACCGAGTTTATCAGCCCCGCGTGGCATCATTTTCGAGAACATTGTTTCGAGGCGGCCTTTTTTGATTGCTGGCGGATTTTCTTTGCGTAATGCGTTCAATCCCCAGAATGTATGGAAAATGGTAACTTCGTGATCGTAAGCTGCTGCCCCGTTTGCGATAATGTAAGCGGCCATTGCTTTGTCATAGTCCCCGCTGAAAAGTACGATTGTTGTCTTCTTCTGTTCTGCCATTCTGTAAATTCCTCCAATAATTACCCCTATGGGTATAATTTATTCCAAAAAAAAGAACGTTTTATAGTGGCGTCGCACTTCTTTTTAATACCCTATAGGGTATATTAAAGCATCTATTCTGCTATGTCAACAGGAAACTTCTTTTTTTATTTTATCCCGTTTTAACGGCTTTTTACGAGAAGCTCGACCGCTTCTTTTACGACATCTTCGGTACTTTCGCCTTTTTCTAAGCTATCGCGTACACAAGACTGTAGGTTTTCACTGACAATGACTCCGATCGTCCGGTCCACTGCGCTTCTTACTGCCGACAGCTGGGTCACTACATCACGGCATTCACCGTCCGCTTCGACCATTTTGATGACTCCGCGCAATTGGCCTTCAATCCGCTTGAGGCGGTTTTCAATCTTTTTATCGTATTCCATCAGACAAGCCTCCTGTTCAATATATTGAAGTTGTTATGCCCAATAATATACCCCTTAGGGTATAAAGTCAAACGAAAAACTCACTGATTATTTTTCGCTTTGCCTGAAGTTATTTTAACACGTAAAGTCCCCGCCAATACAGCGGGGACCCTTGTATAGCCGGCACTGCTTAGACCGCGCAGTTGTTCGGGCCGGTTTCCATTTCTTTTTGTTCGTCTTCGGATGGGGTGATTTTCCCCATATTCGTTTTGCGGATATCTTCATAAGCGTTCGGCTGTTCTTTCAAGTTTTCCGTTACACGCTTAATAAAACGTTCTTCACCATCAATATTCAAGCCATCGTTCTGGTCATACAAGTCACTGAGTTTTTTATGGACGCTGCCGTCTTCGTTCATTTCTTTGATGTCGGCATAATGGGCAGGCAAAACGATCAGTTCTTTCGACAAATTATCGTAGCGTCCATAAAGCGTTTCATGCAGGTCTTCTGCCCAATCCGTCGCTTTCCCTGCAAGGTCCGGACGGCCGATTGATTCGATGAATAAAATATCGCCTGTCAGCAAATATTCATCGTCGACGATAAATGAGGTGCTGCCGATCGTGTGGCCGGGCGAATAGAATGCCTTGATCTTGGCTTTCCCTACTTCCACGGTTGTGCCGTCTTCAACTGGTTCATAGCCGAATACCACTTCATCCGCATCTTCCGGAGGCAAATGGTACTGTGCGCCGAATTGTTCGGCCAGTTTTCTGCCTCCCGAAATGTGGTCGGCATGGAGATGGGTATCCAACACATGAGTGATTTTCGCTGAATGCTCTTTTGCGAAGTTTTCATACGGTTTGGTCATTCGTGCCGCATCGACTACCGCCGCTTCGCCATTCGATTCGATCAAATAAGACAGGCAACCCTTGCCCACCCGGACAAATTGATAGATCGCGCCGCCAGTCTTCAAGTCGCCGATTTTCACCGGTTCCAATTGTTCACTCCAAGAAGCCATCCCGCCTTCAATGGAAATGATGTTTTCAAATCCTTGGTCCTGCAAGTACTCCGCCGCTTTCTTCGATGTATTGCCTTTTGCGCACATTGTATAGAGCGGTTTTTCCTTCGGCAGCTTGTTGATTTCTTCGCTGCTTTCTTCTATTTTATTGAACGGAATATTATGCAACTCAACTTGGCTGCCTTCTACATGCCAATTTTCCACATCTTCTTTGCTGCGGACATCGAGAATGGCAACAGGTTCATTGTTCATTACTTTTTCTGCAATTTCTTCAGCGGATGTAAATTTGACTGTCATAAAAAAACTCCTCCATTCGTAAATTTTCGAAACTTAGGCGGTCCGGTCGATGCAGCTGATCAGGCGATTTTCGATATCTGCCGCCACTTCAGTCAATTTGCCGCCATCTTCAGCCATGCCGATCAGTGATGTCGGCTTCGGCATGCCAATCTTCGTTTCTTCACCATCTTTGTAAACAACAATTTTGCATGGCAGGAAATAGCCGACCATCAAGTTTTCAGAGAGTACCGTATTCGCTTCTTTCGGGTTGCACACTTCCAAGATCTTGTACGGGGTATCGAAGTCCTGTCCCTTTTCCTGAAGTTTTGCCGTCAAATCGAAGTTCCATAAGACGCCAAACTGCTCTTCTTTCAAGTTTTCCTCAAGTGATGCCACTGCTTCATCTACAGATTTGCTAGTCGTAACGGTATAATCAAACATTTTTTCTGCCTCCTCTTATTTAAATCGCTTCTAGAATTACCCTACCCCCTATTTTTTCAACTAAACATATGGGCTCTTTTCAGACAAAAAGCCACCCTTCTTTTGAAGGGTGGCTTTGGCAATTGTGAATGGATTCCATCACCAGATGAAAACCGCGAAAAGGATGGCAATTGCCGTGATGACAACACTTGAAAAGCTGCCAATGAGCAATTGTTCACGCTGGGAAAACGCCCCTTTTTGAAATGCCAGAAAAGTGGTCGGTGAATGGATCGGCAAGATGGTGACGCCACCGATGATCATGATCAATAAAAACGCCATTGGCAAAATCGGCAAGCCCAGCATTTCCGCAAAACTGACGATGATCGGAAAAATGACAATCATCGACGTAGAAGGCACGACAAACAAGAAGCGCAATAGGAAAATGAGACAAGCAATAAAGATAGTATTTACCCCCTGGCCCATTCCTGCGGGCAATAATTGGATCAATTGGCTCGCTAGGACGCCGGCCGTTCCGTTTTCTTCTATTAAATAGCCAAGTGAAAATGAGGCACCGAGCAATAGGAAAGTTTCCCAATCGTAATCCCGGACGAGCCGGTCATCGACAAGCCCATTCATCGGCAATGCATAATAAGCGAGCAATAGGAAAGGCGCCACTATGAGCGGAATCTGTTCCTGGTCGATGACAATCCAGCTGATGATCATAGCGAAAAATGGGATAATCACCCACCAGAAACGTTCCGGCAAGCGGGCCGCTGGAGTGAATTCCATCTGCTCCATCTGAAGCCCGGCACCGCTGCGGCGTTTGAAAAAGAACCAGACACCGAAACTGATCAATAGCAGCGACAGCCAAAGCGCAGGTGCGATGCGCACAAACCAGCCGAGCCAGGAAATTTGGATACCCCCAAAATCGCTCAGCAATTGAGCCGCTAAAATCGGAAACCCGCCGCCTGTGAAAACGATCATCGTCGAGTTCTGATTCATCATGCCGATGACATAAAAGCTGAACTGGCGAAACAGGCTTCTCTTGCCGAGCGCGAAACGATCGTTCACTTGCTCGATGATCGGCTCAAGAATGCGGAACCTGGCGACAGCTGAAGGCAGCAGGATGGGCAAAAAGACGATCAATAGCGGCAAGCCAATCAACAGCCGCTGGACTTTGCCTTTGCTCACTTTCAATAACACGCCGACAAATACTTGATCGGCTTTCGCTTTCACCAGCACCTTGGAAATCAAAGTCAGTGCCAGGATAAAATAAAGCGCATCCGACAGAAAACCGGCAAAAGCCTGCTCCGGCTCTTCCGTCAGGCGGAAAAGCAGCAGCAGGCCAAGCACCAGAAGACTCGAAGCGGCGAGCGGCATGGCGCTTACCGTCCACAAACCGATAGCGATGCCAAGCAATAGCAACGTCAGTTTCTGGTTATCCGTATAAGCATCCAATAAGCCGATCAGCCATAAAAGAGCAAAACCGGCGGCCAGCAGAAAAGCAAGAACACGCGGCACTAGCTTAGAGTTTCTCACTTTCCCACCCCTTAACGTTGTTTATATGCTAGCCTGTTGCTTCTCCATTTGAGGAATGCCGGAACCAATAGTGAAATCAATGCAACCAAGAGCAAGGATAGCGGCAGTGGAGTATCGACAAAAATGCTCAGGCTGCCGTTGGAGATTGTCATGGATTGGCGGAAAGCCTGCTCCATCATGCCTCCAAGGATAAATGCCAAGATGAATGGCGGTGCGGGGAATGAAAAGATCCGCATCGCAAACCCTAATGCACCGAATACCAGCAGCATGTATAGATCAAAGACATTGAAGCTGATTGAATAGACGCCGATCAAACTGAACATGATAACGAGGGAAATCAGCAAAGGGCGTGGAATGCTCAAGATTTTCGCCAAATATGGAATCAGCGGCAAGTTCAAGATCAACAGGAAGACGTTCCCGAGATACATGGAAGCGATGATGCCCCAGAAGATTTCCGGACGGTCAGTCATCAATAGCGGCCCTGGCTGTACGCCGAGCACAAGGAACGCACCTAACATGACAGCCGTCGTCCCCGAACCTGGAATCCCCAAGCTCAAAAGCGGAACGAACGCACCGCTTGTCGCGGCGTTATTGGAACTTTCCGGTGCTGCGAGCCCTTTGATGGACCCTTTTCCGAACTCTTCAGGATTTTTAGCGATTCGTTTTTCAAAAATATAACTGATGAAAGAAGCGATCGTTGCTCCTGCACCCGGCAAGACGCCGAGTAAAAAGCCGACGAACGACTGGCGGCTGACTGGCCCGCTCATTTCTTTCAGGTCCGCCTTGGACAACTTCAAGCTGCCCAATTTCTGATCGTCGCTCAAGCTGCGGTTTTTGCGGTTAAGGATGAGCATGCAAACTTCAGCGACCGCAAAGAGGCCAAGCGCAATGATCAAAAAGTCGAAGCCGTCGAACAGGTTGACGTTCCCGAAGGTAAAACGCTGCGTTCCTGTCTGTGGGTCGATACCGATCGTGACGACCATGAAGCCTGCGACGGCTGCGATCATCGCTTTGATCGTCGAGCCTTCAGATAGGCTGGAGATCGCGGTCAAGCCCATGAACATCAAGGCGAAATACGCTGGCGGCCCAAAGGAAATTGCCACGCTGGACAATGCCGGTGCGAGCAACATCAACAGGACAACCGAGACGGTACCTCCAACGAATGAAGAAATCGCCGCAATGGCCAGCGCTTTCCCGGCCTTTCCTTGCTGGGCCATCGGATAGCCGTCAAAAGCTGTAGCGACCGTTCCGGAAATTCCCGGGGCGTTCAACAGGATCGAAGAAGTCGATCCCCCGAATACAGCCCCGTAATAGACGCCCGCCATCATGACGAGTGCCGGTGCCGGGTCCATTCCGTATGTAATCGGAATCATGATCGCAATGGCACTGATCGGGCCTAGGCCTGGCATCATCCCGATCAAAGTACCGACGATGACGCCGATCAAAACGAACATGATCCCTTCTAGACTTAAGGCAACTTGAAAACCGGTCAATAGACCTTGAAATGCATCCATATGGAAACTCCCTCCTTAAAATGGCAAGATGCCGCGCGGCAAGACAATTCCCAGCGCGAAAACGAAAATAGCATACATAACAATCGGGAACAGAAGAGAGACCAATATATTTGTCTTCCATGCTCTATAACCCAAAAACCACGAACAGAAGAAAATGAACAATGACGTCGTGATGATAAAGCCGATCGTTTCAAACAATAGAATATAGACAAAAATCATGGCAAACACCGCCGCAATGACCCCTAGTTCTTTTTTCGGGATATCGCGCTTCGCCTTTTCGGCATCCGTTTCCACTACACGGGAAAAGAACAAGAAGACGGACAGCACCAATAACAAGATGCCCAAGCCCTTCGGAATGACATCCGCATCGATCGGTGCATATTCGTAACTGGGCAATTGAAAACTTAAATATAAATAGACGGCCGCAACAATGAAAATCAGCAGCCCCAACTTCCGGTTTATGCTTGCAAGCAAACGAAACGCCTCCTTTTGACTGAAAAGAGAGAAACCGAATGCAAAAGATCCGGTTTCACTTGTTGACTTTCTTTACTTTTGAGCTGCCTGGGCAGCTGTAATTTCTTTTATTAAGTAACTGTATTATTGGCCTAATCCGATTTCCTCGAGCAATGCGGCAATTTCTTCTTTTTCGCCTTCGAGGAATTCGCTGTATTCTTCACTGCCCATGTACATTTCGGTCCAGCCGTATTTCTCGCGGACTTCCGCAAATTCTTCGGATTCACTCAATTCCTGGAATTTGGCTTCATAAAAATCGACTGCTGCCTGGTCCATGCCTGGAGGCCCGAAGAATCCGCGCCAGTTGACGAAGCTCTCATCGATGCCCTGCTCAATCGCTGTCGGGAATTCGGAAAGCACTTCCCCTTCCATGCGCTCTTCTGCGGTCACACCCAGAACCTTGATATTGCCGGCACGCACTTGCTCGATCGTTTCGCCGACACCTGTGGAGAAGACATCTACTGAGCCGTTCAGAACTGCTGTCAAAGCGCCGCCTTCTTGATCAGAAACGTATTTGATCTTAGTCGGGTCCACGCCCGCCGCTTTGGCGATGCGGACAAATTGCATATGGTCCATGCTTCCTGGAGCGGAAGTACCGATGACCGTGATGCTTTCCGGATCGTCTTTCATCTGGTCGAATAGATCATTCAAATCTTCAAACTCGCTATCTTCGCGGACAGCGAATGCGCCGTAATCCGCAATCATATTGGCAAGCGGCGTAAAGTCTTCATGGCCGTGTTCCGATTGGCCGTTGAGCGGCACGAACATCAGTGGCGGTGAAGCGACGAACATGCTGTGGGCATCGCCTTCTTTTCCATGGACATAAGCCCATCCGATCGCCCCGCCTCCCCCTTCACGGTTGATGACGGTCATATTTTCATCGATGATTTCCGTTTCGCCGAAGACACGGGCAACTTCACGGGCTGTCGTATCCCAGCCGCCGCCTGATCCGGCCGGTGCCACCATTTCGATTGTTTTCGACGGCTCGAAGTTGCCGTCTTCCCCTGCCGTATTTGCTGCATCGTCAGATCCGCAACCCGCGAATGCTAAAGCGCTTACAGTCAAGACACTCGCAAAAATCGTTTTTTTCATTTTATTTCCCCCTCAGTTCATGTAGTTTTCTTATGAGTTGAAGTATAACTGCGAATTTTCAGAATGTAACCGTTTGCAAAATAAGCTGTATAAAGGATTTTGTGAACATTTTGTTCATAAAGTTCACAGAAAAATCGGCATTTTACTGATATTTCATTTATAGGAAACCAAAGGGAATTATGCTAGGCTAGAAATAGCATGAAACAAATCTTAAGGAGGCCTATAATGAAACGCCTACCAGGTGCAACTCCCGGCATGACGGCCATTGCGCTCGCCATCATTTTAGTTCTCAGCATCGGAAGCGCCATTGCAGCACAGAGCTATTTCAGTTATGTAGAAGTGACGGAAGCAGCCGACCGTTGCTATGAGTTAGGCGGATTTCCCGAAATCGAGAAAAGCGGTTGGCAAATGACCCATTTTGAATGCCATACCGACTGATTGCCAACAACGAAACGATAACGCAAAAAAGCAACTCCCCTAATTCAGGGAGTTGCTTTTTTTTTTTTGGAACTCTAGAGAAGTGTGTCTGCCGAAGCTTGTCACTCGCCTTCACTTCATTTAACAAAGTATTTCCGTTCCGGCCTCCCGACAATCCCATAGCCAAGCTCAGCGTAGCAATCATCCGTCGACACCAAATATTCCAGATAGCGCCTGGCGGTCGTGCGGGAAGCGCCCATCTCTTCGCCCATCTTCTCAGCCGTCACGCCTTCTTCGTATTGCTCCAACAACTTCTGCACTTTTTGCATCGTCAGCGGGTCGATGCCTTTGACTGCTGGCGCTTCTTTTTTGTCTGCCTTGACGCCAAACAGTTCATCCAAATACGCCTGGTCGATGGTTTCTTGGTTCGACAGCTTGTCCTTGTCTTTCCGGTATTTTTCGATGGTCGCAGTGAACTGGCTAAGTTCGGCAGGTTTTAAGATGATGCCTTTTACGCCCTTGCGCAGCGCCGTTTCGATATACTCCCGCTCGTTTGCTGCCGAGACGAGGATGATGTCGGTCTCCGGGCTTTCTTTCCTTAACTCATCGATCAACTCAATGCCGAGCCCGTCCGGCATGTAATTATCCAATAACACCAAATCTGGCCGCTCTTGCTTGACCGCCGCCAAGGTTTCGGCGCAGTCTTTCGCTTTTGCTGCCAGTTCCACTTGTTTAATTTTCGCTAAAAACTTCTCGTGCACTTGCGCAACACGAAAATCATCTTCTGCAATCACTACCCGCAGCATTATGCCACCTCCATCGTTTTTTTGGGGATAAAGACGCTGAATACCGTCCCGCGCTGCGGCGTTGAATCCACCTCAATCCAGCCATTCAAGTCTTCGACCGCTTGTTTGACGATCGCCAAGCCGTAGCCTCTATCCGCTTTTTCCAGTTTCGTTGAGAATCCTTGTGTGAAAAATTGGTCGAGGTTGCCGGTTTCGATTCCACGCCCGCTGTCCTGGACTTCAATGACCAAGTCGTGGCCGATATCGGTAATGAAGAAAGACACTTCTTTCCGTTCGCTCGATTCGACTTCTTCAATGGCGTTGTCGATCAAATTCCCGACAATGTGAATGACTTTGGAAATATCGACATGAGCAGGCAATTTGGCCAGTGAACTGTTTTCGTCCACCGACAGCTCGACTTTCGCTTCAGAAGCTTTCCCCATTTTGCCGAGCAGGATTGCCTGAACTTTTTTGTCTTCGATATGATTCAGCGTATGCTTTGTCTGTTTTTCGTGATGATTCGTCTCCTGCTGGATCAGCCGGACCGCTTCCTCGGTTTCCTCCAATTGCAGAAGCCCGGATATGGCATACAGCTTATTGGCATATTCATGTGTTTGCGCCCGCAGGCTTTCCGAGTATTGGCGGATTTCCGATAGAGTTTCCAAAACTTCTTGGACTTCCGTTTTTTCACGGAATGTCGAAACGGCACCGACCATTTCCCCTGCTGCCCAAATCGGCTTTTGGTTGACGATAAAAACGGTTCCGCCAATGAGGATCTCTTTGTTCTTCCATGAATTCCCCGTCGTTAAAGTTTCGCCCATCCTCAGTTCCGGCAATATATCATCAGACGGCGTGTGGAGAAAACTTTGGTCCATGGCGAGCATTTTTTCTGCGGAACTGTTCAACTCCGTGATGCGGCCGTCTTTATCGATGGCGATGACTCCTTCAATAATCGATGACAGCAACGCTTCCCGGTCCTGATACAAACGGGCGATTTCCCGCGGCTCAAGACCCAGTGTATCTTTTCGGATATTCTTCGCGAGCAGGATGCTCCCCAACACGCCGATGACAAGCGTCAACAGGGCCAACCCCATCACATCCATGATATTGCCGAAAATGATCGCTTCAATGTCTTCGATCATGTACCCCACCGAAACTACACCAATGATGCGCCCGTCACCGTCATAGATTGGCGCTTTGCCGCGCAAGCTTCTGCCCAGCGATCCGAATGCTTCGGAGACGTAGACTTTGCCTTCTTGGAGCGCACGTTCATTATCAC
The DNA here is from genome assembly GCF_018283455.1 of Planococcus sp. MSAK28401. Lineage (NCBI taxonomy): Bacteria > Bacillati > Bacillota > Bacilli > Caryophanales > Caryophanaceae > Planococcus > Planococcus alpniumensis. Next base: position 2,984,421 of record NZ_JAAMTH010000001.1, read on the forward strand.
CGCCGACCATACTTTCGCCGATTTTTTCGGGATCCGGATGTGAATAGCGGATGCTCTCCCTATTGCCGATGACTATGAACTCGGCGCCCACTTGCTTACGCAAATACTCAGCGAGCGGCTGGATTTGCAGCGCCGGCTCCTCGTCATCCATCGCTTCGACGATCGTTGGCATAGCCGAAATGCCGATCGCCGTTTCCTGCGCTCGCTGGCCGATGTTCTCTTTGATTTCCGCAATTTCCTGATAGCTCAAAATCCCGCCGAAGACTACTGTCGTCAATAGCACGAGCGAAGTCGTCAGCAGGATGATTTTGGTTTGCAGCGATAATTTTTTCATGGCACCCGTCTCCTGTATAGACCATTTTTCATTAAATGTAGTCTACCATATCCCGAAACGGCCGAAAGAGAAAATTCTTAGAATTCTCTAAAAACACCAATTTTCCAATAAAAAGCCCTGTTCTCCAAAACGGAAAATCAGGGCTTCGCTTTATGCTCTTGTAATATCGGCTTCCAGTTCCACTGCGACATTGCCTTGGATGGCGCGTGTGATCATGCAAGAAGACTCCGCTTTTTCCGCGAGTTTGTGCGCCAGCTTGAATTCCTTCTCCCCTGCCTCTGGCGACAAGACGACTTTCGGGCGGTGGATGATCTTTTTATAGGTGATGACGCCATTTTCGACTTCCACGATTCCTTCCGACTCCATCGTCAGCGATTCTTTCGCCAGCTTGCTGCGCTCCATCATCGCGGCGAGCGTGATGATATAGCAGGTCGCTGCTGCACCAAGCAGCATTTCGTCGGGATTGGTGCCGGCTCCTGGGCCGTCCATTTCGGGGGGGATCGAGATTTGTGTCTTCAGATTCCCTGTTTCGATGGTCCCGACATCATTACGGTTGCCGGGCCAGTCTGCTGTTAAATGAAAACTATGCAAAGCCATTGCTGTTTCCTCCTGTTCTATTCCCAATCTTCCATATCTTCGCTTCGCGGCATCGCTGTGATGGCTCCCGCCCGTGTTGCACAAAGAGCCCCAAGCTTATTGCCGAAGTCAGCGCAAGCAATCAGTTGTTGCTGGTTTTTTGGCATGCCGTTTAAATGGACATGGCGGATGATGCCTGCCATGAATGCATCCCCGGCCCCCGTCGTATCTACAGGCTTGACCGGCTCAACCGGTACATGGGTCGTCTCGTCTTTGAATACCGCGTGCGTGCCATGCTCCCCGTCCGTGACAAAAACGACAGGAAGCCCGTAAGCTTTGAGGCGCTCGATGCCTGCTTCCATTGAATCAGCTTCCATGAGGAACAATAATTCTTCGACTGTCAGTTTCAAAATATCCGCCTGCGGCAAAAAGCGCAGGACGGTCTGACGGCACAGCTCCTCGCTTTCCCAGCGCAGCGGCCGGATATTGACATCGTATGAACAAATTACGCCGTGAGACTTCGCCAATTCCAAAGCCTGCGCCGTCGTTTCACGCGCTTCCGGATGGAAAAGCGTTCCTGAGCAAAAATGGAACAAACTCGCAGATTCGAACGCTTTATCCGCCAGTTCGTCTGCCTTTACTTGCAAATCAGGCGTTTCATTATCATAGGAAGCAAAGACGCGGTCGTTCGTTTCCGTTAAATGAATATACACCCCGCTGATGCGCTTTTCCGGACGTTTAATTGAATGCGTCAAATCGACGCCTTCCGCCCGCAACGCCTGGCAGAAAAAGTCCGAAATCTCATCATCCCCGGTGATCGTGATGAATGCCGATGGAACGCCGAGGCGGCTGACGCCGGCAGAGACGTTGACGGTGGCGCCTCCGAGATACAGATCGAATAAATCGTTGTTTTTAGTGGATGCGATATAATCGACAAACGCGTCGCCGTAAGTCAGGACGTGCCTGTTAGCTTCCATAATCCTCTCCCTTTCTCCAAAGAACCCTTGCCCGCTACCTTATTTGCAGCGGCCTGTTGAAATTCACTTTCCCTATTATTTCAGCAGAAAACGGGCGAGGCAAGAAAAAAGCCTGAAAAGCGCGGAGCACCGGCATTTCCGCATAAAAAAGCAGCCGAAGAAAATATCTCTCCGGCTGGGTTCTCCTATTATTCAGCCATCCACTCCGGTTTTCCGAAGCCTTCGAATTGCTCATCAATGACCGTTTCAAATTCTTCCGACTCGACGATTTCGATCAAATCACCTGCCCGAGCGAGGGCTTGTCAATGCGATTTTTCAAACTTTTTGTACAATGGGACGCGGCGGTCATCAAATACCGGAATGCGGCCACGCACTTCGTCTACTTCCGAGAGATCGATATCGGTGTAGCCGATGCCTTGTTCTTGCCCCATGTCCATCCGCACTTCTCCCCACGGCGCGATGACCATCGAATGGCCGCCGAACTCATTTTTCGGGTCGCTGCCGATGCGGTTCGCAGCGATGATGAAGCACTGATTCTCGATCGCGCGCGCCTGCAATAGGATACGCCAATGATCAATGCGTGCTGCGGGCCATTCCGCGGGCACGAAGATGGCCTTCGCACCGTTCAGCACTTGCGCTCTCAGCCATTCCGGAAAGCGGATGTCGTAGCAAATAACGCCTCCGTATGTTTCTCCGGCCAGTTCGAATGTGCCGAGCGACTCGCCTTCCTCGAGATGGATATGCTCGTCCATCAAGCCAAAGCGATGCGCTTTATCATACTCCGAAACGAGCGCGCCTGTTTGGTCGACCACATACATTGTGTTATAGAAACCATCTTCTTTTTTCGTGGAGACCGAGCCCCCGACGATATGGACCTTATGCTCTTTGGCGAATCGTTTCAAGAAATCCACGGTTCGGCCATTGCTATCCGCCAGTTCGTCCAGCTGTGTTAACGCATATCCAGTGTTCCACATTTCAGGCAGGACGATGAGCTCCGCACCATTTTCTGCCGCTTCTTCCAAATAGTTTTTTACACGCTGAAAATTCATTTCGGGCTCTCCGAAAGCGATATCCATCTGCACACAAGCGATTTTCATGTTCTCTCCCCCTGTAGACAGTTTAGCTTAAACTCTATAAGATTTAAGGTAGAAGTGCAATTATTTAAAAAATGAGGAGGATTTCATGGACTTTTCAAATCGCTTACAAAATCTTCCTGATCAATTTTTCGCCCTGCTTGTTGCAAAAACGGCACAAGCAGTCGAAGAAGGACGAGATGTCATCAATTTCGGCCAGGGCAACCCGGATCAGCCCACGCCTGCGCATATAGTCAAGGCCATGCAACAAGCGGTAGCCGATCCTCAAACACATCGCTATTCGCCGTTTCGCGGCCTCAGTTCATTGAGGAAAGCCGCTGCGGATTTCTACAAAAAAGAATACGATGTCGATATCGATCCTGATTTGGAAGTCGCTATTTTGTCCGGAACGAAAATCGGTTTTATCGAATTGCCGCTTGCGCTGCTGAACCCGGGCGATTCGCTGCTGTTGCCGGATCCGGGCTATCCTGATTACCTGTCAGCCGCACCGCTTGCGGATATCGAATTTGATTTAATGAAACTGAAACAGGAAACCGGCTATCTTCCCGACTACAACGATGTGACAGCCGCCGCGAAAGCACGCGCCAAACTGATGTACTTGAACTATCCAAACAACCCGACAGGCGCGACAGCAGACATTGCGTTTTTCGATGAAACGATTCAGTTTGCCAAAGAAAACGGCATCGGGGTTGTACATGACTTTGCTTATGGCCGCATTGGCTTTGATGGTAAGAAGCCGGTCAGCTTCCTGCAATCAAAAGGCGCCAAAGATATCGGCATTGAAATGTATACCTTGTCCAAAACGTATAATATGGCCGGATGGCGCATCGGCTTTGCGGTGGGCAATGCCAAAATGATCGAAGCACTCAACCTCATCCAAGACCATTTGTTCGCCGGCGTCTTTCCGGCTGTCCAACTGGCCGCTGTAGAAGCATTAAACAGCAGTCAGCAATGCGTCGAGGAACTGAATGCACTATATGAAAAAAGACGCCAGACGCTGGTGGATGAATGCCGCCGGATCGGTTGGGAATTCGAAGCGCCGAAGGGATCATTTTTCGCCTGGTTGCCTGTCCCGGAAGGCTATACGAGCATCGAGTTCTCTGACCTGCTGCTCGACAAAGTCGACATCGCCGTGGCGCCGGGCAGTGGATTTGGCCCTGGCGGAGAAGGCTTCGTTCGCGTCGGGCTATTGGTCGATGAACAGCGCATTATAGAAGCAATCCAGCGAATCGAGAAATTGGGTATTTTCACTAAATAGGCAAAAAAAAGAAGGCATTGCGCCTTCTTTTTTTTATTTTTTATTAACTACCATTTCCATATCCCAATACAGGTCGGAACTGAAGCGGTCGTCTTGATGCACTTGGGCAGCCAGCACATTCTCGCCATCTTTGAGATGCGCCAGGGCTTCTTCGTCCAAGTAGATGCGTTCGATTCGATCTTCGCTGCCAACGTCTTCATCGCTCACCGCTTCCTGATAGTCCTCAAAACCGAACTCACCGGTCTCCGGAATATTGAAGCGCATAATTTCTTCTCCGTTCAAATACAGGATGACCGCATCATCAACACCGAATTCCACATATCCGAGGTCGCCGATTTCTTCCGCATCTTCCACTTCAAATGCGGCTCTGAAATACGTCAATGCGATTTTTTCGGTCTCATCTCCGCCGTAACCGACGAGCGTTTCCACAGGACCGAATTCCGGCCGTTCTTCATCTTCCGGAAATCCTAACGGGCCAGCGCCTTGCACCCACTCACTGTCATCGAAACCGGCTTCAATCCAGTCTTTTTTCTGGTCACTGCCATCGTCCAAATAACGCCACTCGCTGCCTGCTTCGAGCAGCGCGATTTCTTCGTGTGCCACCAATTCGAATTCAATCGCATTGCTTTCCCATACTTCATCGCCATCTTTTACTTCCGCAAATACCTCCACTTTTCCAGGATCCGCACCTTCTGCTGCCAGGACTTTCCCGTCTTTTATTTGGATATCCTCACTGCTCGTGCGGTACGTGACCGAGTCAGGCGAAATATCGTATTGCCCGCCTTCGATGTTTTCGCCTTTAAGCTTCAATTCCGTTTCCGGATAAAAAGAATTCTCTTCCGTAGCCAGCACGGTGCTGCTTGCTTCGAGCTCCACTTTTTCAAGCGCCGGCACGACCGTTTCGATGGACGGGTCTTTAATGATCTCGTATTCATCGACCAGTTCTTCCGTATCCGTTCGATAAGTCTCAAAGCGCAAACGTGTCGGCTCGACTTGGATATTCATATAAGTCGGCACGCCCCATTGTTCACGCACTGCCGAATACGGTTCGCGCTCAGTCTGCATGCCATAGAATTTACTGCCGCTCGCCGTGTTCCCTGTAATATAGACGGTGCCTTCCGGATTGACCGGCACCTCGCCATCCATCATATGATTTTTCAAGGGCTGAAAGTTCTCCATCTGATATGTTCTCACATAGGAATGGTCGTGTCCCATCAATACCGCATCAAAGCCGAGTTCGTCGATTGTCGGCACGAGCTGATCGCGCAAGTTCAGCACCACTTCACTTTGCGAATGTGCAGCGGCGCTATAGATTGAATGATGGAAAACGAGAATTTTCCATTTCCAGTCCCGCCCGGCAGTCGCTTCAGCTGTTTCCTCCATGAACTGAATATGCTCTTCCGGATTCTGGCTATTGGAATTCAAATTCATGAACAAGGTATCCCCGTAAGAGAAATAATAATCACCACCGGAGTTATCGTAATTGCCGAGTTCCAAGTTTTCATTCGGCACATTGAAATGATAGGCGTAATGATAGGTATCGTCATGGTTGCCGATGGTGGTAGCCGTTGGATAATTGCGCAGCGGCTCAGGCGCGAAATAAGCCGCGTATTCTTTTTCGGAATAGCGGGCATCGACCTGATCGCCTGCCGATAGGATGAAGCTTGAGTCCGGACTGCGGTCAATCGCTTGGCGCAAAGTTTTTCCCCAACCTCTTTGGTCTTCTGCAATATCGCCAGACGCGCCGATTTGCGGATCAGCAACCATCACAAATTCATATGACGAAGGATCTTTAGTCTGGAAATGAAAAGCTTGTGTCCAATTGCCACGCCCATCCCCTAGACGGTACATATAATCTGTTTCATTTTCGAGCTGAGTAATTACTGCTTCATGAGCAGAATAGCCATAAGTAGCATTTTTTAATGATGCTTCGACCGTTACCGCAGCGTTTTCCGGAAAATCTTCGGTCCCGGAAGATACTTTTGCGTATTGCACCTGGCCTGTACGCGTTGCGCTCGGTGAATACCACGAAAAGTTCATCTCCGACTCATCGCTCCCAGGCGCGAAGGCGATATGGGACGCAGAGTACGAATCATCCGCTTCGCTATCCAAAAAGCCCCTGTCCATAAATAACAGCGAGCTGGAAAGATGTGATTGAAAAGCCTGGCGCTGCCCTTCCATCAATTGCGCTGCACCTATCTCAAGTACGTCTTCTGCCGCTTCAGCTTGCCCCTCACCCAGCTGAAAAGCCGCAGCTCCTGCAACCATCGCCATGAGAAAAACGCGCCCTGCACCCCGCCACATCGTCTTCATTGCCCCACCCCTTCGTAAACAATTCGATCTATTATTTTTCAAATATTCAGTAATTAAATTTTATCATAATTCAATTGAACTAAAAAGAAATAAATTGTGAATATTTAGAACTATTTAAAAGGAATTGAAATTCTTTCTGTATATCCATGGCTATTCCTTAAGCAATGCTTCATCAATATATATTGAAAAGTATACCCAACCAAAAAAGCTTTTCCCGAAGAGCCCATGCTCAACAGAAAAAGCCTTTGCTGTAAACTTATCGTTCATTCCACGAACCCGAACTCCCTGAAAGGCGCAAAGCGGAATTTCACTTCACCGATCACGTCTTTTTCCTGGATGAACCCCAGTACGCGGGAATCCGTGCTATTGCCGCGATTGTCCCCAAGGACGTAATAGCAATCCGGGGGAACTGAAAATTCACTGGCCAATTGAGGCTGTGTGGTGAATTCGTCATTTCCGCCTCCATCCAGGTAAGGTTCGTCCAGCGGCTGTCCGTTCAGGATGATCTCCCCGCCCGACATCTGGATGTGGTCGCCCGGAACGCCGATGACCCGTTTGATGAATCGGCTGCCGTCCGGTGCGAAAAACACAATCGTATCGAAGTTGGTGATTGTTGTCGTTTTGCTCAGCACTAATTTATCGTTTTCATAATAACTCGGCTGCATCGAGCCGCCTTCGACGATGACCGGCTCGAACAGGAACTGGCGAACCCCAAAGATGATCAATGCCGTCAGCAGCAGCACTTTCATCCATACAAGCATTTCTTTGACCGGATCTTCGTACACTGGCTCTCCCCCGCCCCGTTTTTTCTCTAGTTTACTATAGCGCCTCACGCCTTGCACTCGGAGATTTCATACTCGATAATGAAACTGTATGAGTTGAAAGAATTATCAGATACGAGATAGTTTATTATCTTAATTCAAAAGGAGTGGGATTGATGAAAACATTATCTGCACAAGATGTCATTTACGCTTTTTCCAACACACATGAACCGAGCTTGCGTGCAGCGCCCGGCGATACCGTGAAGATCGATACCTTCGATTGCTTTAAAAACCAGCTCCAGTCGAGTGACCAGGAAGTCGCCGCCATCGACTGGGACCAGGTGAATCCCGCGACAGGGCCGATCTTCATTGAAGGTGCCGAAATCGGCGATGTGTTGAAAGTGGAGATCAAAGACCTCGAAATCGGCGAGCAAGGCGTCATGGTCACTGGACCAGACCTCGGCGTGATGGGCCACCGGATGGAAACGATGGAATCGAAAATCATCCCCATCCAAAATGGCAAAGCCATCTTCAATGAACGCCTGCAGCTGCCGCTGAATCCGATGATTGGCGTCATTGGCGTTGCCCCGGAAGGCGAACCCGTTTCCTGCGGTACGCCAGGCGCACATGGCGGCAATATGGATACGAAATTGATCACAAAAGGCGCAACGCTTTATTTCCCTGTGGCGGCTGAAGGCGCGCTGTTTGCACTCGGTGATTTCCATGCGGCGATGGGTGACGGCGAAATCAGTGTTTCGGGCATTGAAGTGCCGGGCAGCGCCACTGTCCAATTCGATGTCATCAAAGGCAGCCACCTGAAGCACCCTTTGCTTGAAAACGAAGAGGGCTTGGCATTTCTCGTCTCGGCGATGACCTTGGACGAAGCCGTTTCCACTGCGGTTGAGGAAATGATCGATCTATTGCTGCCTCAATCCAACTTATCCCTCAGCGAAATGACCATGCTCATGAGTGCAGCCGGTGAAACGCAGATCAGCCAAGTCGTCGACCCTCTTGTGACAGCCAGGTTCTTTGTTCCACACCATGTTCTGCAAGGACTAGGATTCCGTTTATTTTCTTAATATGGGAATTACAAGGAGATATCGAGCTGTTTAGACGTCTGAATCGTCAGACTTTTGAGCGACGAAAGATTTTATGTTACACTCAAGAAAAAATGTAGGTGATTAGAATGGTAGGAAGAAATGATCCGTGTCCATGTGGCAGCGGAAAGAAATATAAAAAATGTCACGGGAAACAACAGACAGTTTCCATCAATGATCTGGTGAACGAAGAACTGTTCCAAGTCAGACAGCAATTCTTCTCGGAAAACCCGAACCGTGACCAGCTAACGGATTTCCGCGCGCTCCAACAGGAATGGCAGCCGCGCTTGATGAAATCGATGGCGGAAAACGATGCACAAGCTTTTGTCATCGAAAACTTCCTGTTCATGCAAAAACCGGAACTATGGCAAAACTTCCTGTCTAAGCAGATCGAACAGACGCAGCGCCCAACAACGCAAGAAGTGTTGGAACAATGGTCAAACTTCCGTGTATTCCTTGGCCAGTTGGTCTCAGGCGATACAGAAAAAGCGGAATTGAAAGACGCCTTTACCGGCGAAACTTACGTCATGGCAGACCAGCCGCCGACGGATATGGAAGAAGATCAAGGACTTCTCGCGATTCTTCTGCCGGACGCGCGCGCAGGCGAACAAGGCATCTTGTTCTTGAACGGCTATTTGACGATTGTCGGCAAATTCGCCCCATTCTTTGAGCAACTGCAAAAGCGCATTGAAGAAAAAGGCGCTTCAGCGAACGAAGACTATCTTCGCGAGCATTATCTTGAAGTGGTCGAGCATATCGTCCAATACTCGACAGGCGCTGTTGAGGAAAGCGTCGAGCTTTCCCCAGAGCATCAATCCGTTATGGACGAATTGAAAAAACACATCGACGAAGCGGACTTCGACGAAGAAACCGTGACGAATGTGACAAGCATCCTCAACAGCTACCTGGTCAGCCAGCAGCCAACCGTCCAGAAACCGGAAGCACTTGTTGCCGGCTACTGGCGCTTCCTGCAAGACCACGAACTGATTCAAGGGCCGATGCTTTCTGCAAAAGACTTGAGTGAAAAATTCGGTGTTTCGTCCAGCACGATCTTGAAACGCTCTAAAGAGTTCGGTTCTTATTTTGAAGAACTGCTAGCTAAAAAATAATTGAGAAAAGCACCGGAATGGTAGTGCACCCCAAAAGTTAGAGTTCAAATCTAACTTTTGGGGTGTTTTTATATGGCGAAATATAGCGAAGAATTTAAGTTGAAGCTAGTGAAGGAATACGCAGAAGGAAAGTTGGGGTATAGACGCTTAGCCCACAAATACGGCTTGCCAGATCCCTCTCCGATTATGCGCTGGGTTCGGGCGTATCAGGAGTTTGGCCTTAAAGCCTTGCGGAGAAAGCAGACAAAACAAGTGTATTCTGTTCAATTCAAAGTGGATGTATTACACTTTATGGAACACACAGGTGCTTCTTACCAAGACGCAGCGCTCCATTTCAAGATGAACAATCCTTCACTCATTGTGAATTGGAACCGTCGAGTTCTGGCGAAAGGGGTAAAAGGCCTGGAAGCACGAGCGAAAGGACGGCCCTCCATGTCAAAAAGACCAAAACCGATCAAGAACGAAAAGCCCCTGTCTCGGGAAGCGCAATTGGAACGGGAGAATGAGCTCCTTCGTTTGGAAGTGGCGTATTTAAAAAAGTTAAAAGCTTTCCAGGAGAATCCGGATGCCTTCCTCGAAAAGCACAAGCAGCGCTGGCGTTCGAACTCCACGAAGAAGGATTCCGATTAACGGATGTGTTAAACATCGTCGATCTTCCAGATGCGACCTACCATTACCATCGCCAGCGATTCGATTGCGAAGACCCGGACCGGGAGTGGAAAACAGTGATCCGGATGCTCTTCGAGAAGCACCAAGGCCGTTACGGATACCGACGGATTCATTTGGAATTGCGAGCACAGGGATACGACATCAATCATAAGAAAGTCCAGCGTCTCATGCGAGACTTGGGATTGAACTGCGTGAAGTTCATCCGGAAATCCCGCTACAAGTCGTATAAGGGGAAAGTCGGAACCCTCGCTAAAAACCGGATGAACCGCAGGTTTTCCACACCGTATGCCCTGCAAAAACTGACAACAGATGTGACCGAGTTCAAATGTACGGGCGAACAAAAACTTTATTTAAGTCCAGTGATGGATCTCTATAACGGCGAAGTCATTGGGTTCAGTATGGCCAAACGACCGACGCTGGAATTCGTGATGGAATCACTTAACCAAGCCCTGCCAGTGATTCAGGAACAAGCGGTTTACCGGACCCCCCTCCATTCCGATCAAGGGTGGCATTACCAGCACGTTGCCTGGGTGAAAGCGTTGAAAAAACAACGCATCTTCCAGAGCATGTCCCGAAAAGGGACCTGTGCCGACAATGCGGCCATGGAAAATTTCTTTGGTCTCCTAAAGCAAGAGATGTATTACGGAGAAACGTTGGTTTCGTATGAAGAGTTAAAACAGCGGATTGAACACTATATCGATTACTACAACAATGAACGCATTAAACAAAAATTGGCCGGCATGAGCCCGGTGAAATACCGAGCACATGCCAGCCAATTAGCTGCATGAACTAAACTCTAACTTTAAGGGGTCACTACCAATTGCCTCCGGTGCTTTTTTATTCGCCATTTTTCCGTCTGAATGTGATCAGGATATACAATAAAATACCAGAAACCGCGAAAAACAAGTATACGCGCCAAAATGGCCCACTTAGCCAAGTCACGGAGGCAAAGCCGAACCCATTGTTCAATAGCGTAAAAAGAAACAGGATGATGCTCAGGAAAAACACTCCCATGCCTAAAAAGCGAAAAAAATTCAGGACAGCTTCCATCTTTTCATCTCACCTCAATTCTCTTACTCTCCTATTCCCGAAATCGCTTAACTTGAACAAAAACCAGGCCGTTTCTTAAATTCTATACTTATAAGGTGCCTCCTCTTTCGCTGCACTTATTTCGCAACTATCCACAAAATCCCGTTTAATAGCCGATTCTGGGGGAAAGCTGGTAATGACCGCGAAAAAACGGCAGTTATGCACACTATTTATTAAAAAACCGTGGGTTATGTGGGTAAATGTCTAAATTTACAGTCGATTTCTACCGGAAGTTGACTTATCCACATGTTGATAACCCATTCATATCATTCACATTACGGAAGGAGGAAGAGATTATGTTTGAAATAACTTGGGATAGTTTTATCCGAATCATCACTGTAGGAGTTCTGGCGTATATTGGGCTGCTGATTTTTTTAAGAACTTCAGGCAAGCGTACTTTGACGAAACTCAATGCGTTTGATTTGGTCGTCACTGTTGCTCTCGGTTCCACTTTGGCGACGATTCTGCTTAACAGCCAAATCAGCTTATGGGAAGGCTTGACTGCATTTGCCGTCCTGATCGGATTGCAGTATTTATTGACATTTACAGCTGTCCGCTTGTCGTGGTTTAACGATTTGATCAAATCCGAACCGCGCCTTTTGTTTTTGGAAGGTGAATTTCTCCAACAAGCTATGCGCAAGGAACGAGTTAAGGATATTGAAATTATGCAGGCTGTACGCAATTCAGGTGAAGGCGATCTGCAAAACGTCAAAGCTGTCATTCTTGAAACAGACGGCAGCATGTCCATCATCTCCAATAAAACAGGTTCAGCTCTTGCGAACGTCAAAGGGCATACAAAAAAGGATCCCGTATAGGATCCTTTTTTTATCTGGGCGTCTTCGCGCGTTGCTTCCGATGTTCCCTGCGTGCAGGCGCTGATTCAAAAAACAGCTTCTCCCCTTCTGTCTCAGGGTAGACCGGTGGCACCGGCGTCGGTTTTCCGTTCTCGCCGATTGCGACCAGCGTCAAAAACGATTCAGTCGTCAAACGTTCTTCTCCGGTTTCCAGATTCTTCGATTTGACGCGCACATACACTTCCATCGACGTTCTGCCAGTCGAAGTGACGTTTGCCTCCAATTCCAGTACATCGCCCACTTTCGCCGACGACAGGAAATCCACTGAGTCGATCGATGCAGTCACCACGATATGGCGGCTCGCATGTTTCATAGCCGAGATCCCGGCAATTTCATCGATATAGGCAAGCACTTTCCCGCCGAAAATCGATTCCATGTGATTGGTGTCAGGCGGCAGTACCAGCTTTGTCTGTATTGTCCGTGATTCACTCATAGGTTTCGCTTCCATATATGTTCCTCCTCTTTCTTCTTTAAGGTTATTCCCGCTGCAGAAAATTCTCAATCCACTACGGGTTTATTCTAACCGAAAAACAAAAACCGAAATTCCTCCTTATGGTAAAGTGGAAAAAAGGAGGAATCAAGTCCATGTCTGATCTTTTTCAAATTCTGAACACACCCGATTTTCAATCCAAGGATTCGCTGAAGCGGCAACTGCAGGAGCTCGGAATTGCTGCAGGCGATCATTTGATGGTCCATTCTTCACTAAAGTCGATGGGCTGGATAGCCGGAGGCGCGCAGGCAGTTGTTGAAGCCTTGATGGAAGTCATCACTCCGGAAGGCACTCTCGTTATGCCTTCACAGTCTGCCGATAATTCCGATCCCGTCTATTGGATGGCTCCACCGATTCCTGAGAATTGGCATCAGCCAACACGCGAGCAGATGCCTGCCTACGACCCGCACCTGACGAATATGCACGGGATGGGAAAAATACCTGAATGTCTCCACCGCCACCCAGCAACGATCCGCAGCCCCCATCCAACTCATTCCTTCATCGGCTGGGGGCGTCTTGCCGCTGAATGGATGGCTGAACAGCCCCTGGAGGATTCTTTCGGGCCCGCTTCGCCTCTTGGAAAAATGATGGCGCATCAGGTGAAAATTCTGCTTATCGGCACTGGATTCGATTCATGCACCGCGCTCCATTATGCCGAATTTTCACAGCCGGAACGCACCACTTCCCCGCAAGGCGCGGCGATGTACATAAACGGAGAGCGGCAATGGGCCACATACGATTGCGTCGATATGGATTCTGACCGTTTCCCAGAAATCGCCAAAGACTTTCCCGGCACTATCACTAAAGGAATTCTCGGGCAGGCTGAAACCCAGCTCACTGAAATGCGCCCGCTCGTGCAGTTCGCTAACGACTGGCTCAGGCGAAATCCAGCCCCACAGAAACAGGAAAGTTAAAAAAATAGGCTGAAGCGGCAGGCACCTGCCACTTCAGCCTATTTTGCTGTCGAAATACATCCGGTTGACGCATTCAACTAATGATTTCTCCTAATAAAGCTTCCAGTCGCTCATTGTCTTTATTAAAAGAATCCACAAATGCATTGATGATGTGGGCAGGTTCTTCAATCTTCGCCCAATCCAACCTGTAGCCGGCATTCGATGCCAGTTGGCGGGCAAATTCCCGGACCGTCCTGCCATTGCCTTCACGGAAAGGATGGAGTGCATTCAATTCCGCTAAATAATGTGCAAGTCGTACAATAAAAACATCTTTGCCTAGATCCTTCAGATAAGCCTCCTCAGCCAATTCATCGAAAAGCTGTTTCAGTTGGCCCGCCAAGTGTTTAGGATGGGCGAATGTCGAACTTCCTTTGGACGTCATTTCCTCACGAAGCTTCCCGGCAAACGGGTAGACGTCCTGCAGCAGGCAACGATGAATATCGAGGAACACCTTGAGGTCGGAGGGATCTTTCGGCTTTTTTAATTGCAGTTCCGACAAGCGGTAAAGCGCATAGACCGTTTCCAATTCCTTCAGCTTGTCTTCATCGCGGATATCGAATGCATTGACCAACACATCGGTTCCAGGGTAGCAATACAGGGGAGTATGCTGGTATTTAGACATCGAAGCGTGCTTTGATGGCCTGATGGAATTGAGCTTCCGTCCGTTCTCCGGTCAGGACAGAGCGGACAAAATTCCGGTCTTCACGGGTCACATCAAACCCTTCCGTTACAAGAGAGTGTTCGGCGCAGGAAATCGCGTGATTGGCTTGTTCATGGGATACCCGGTTAGCTAAATTCGTCACATGGATGACCACCTTTCATTCTCTTATTATAGCATTTTGGCGCCTTTTTTTCTACGATTGCCCCTCTTTAAAAATGGTTAAAATGGCTCTATAAAAGCTTTTTCACCTCACCGTTTCCTGCATTTTCTTTCGGCTGATGAACGCAAAAATCCCGGATGCCAGACATCCGGGATTTTTGCTTATTGATTTTGCAGTTCTTCGGTTTCTTCTGCCGTGAAGACCCGTGAGCGAGTCAAGAATCGTTTTCCTTCTGCGCCTTCAAGCGAAAACATCCCGCCGCGCCCAGGCACGACATCGATGATCAATTGCGTATGGCTCCAATAGTCAAACTGGCTCTTATGCATATAAAACTCGCTGTCGCCGATGACACCCATCAATACATCCTGATCGCCGACCATCAAATCCCCTTTTGGATAGCACATCGGAGAACTGCCGTCGCAGCAGCCTCCCGATTGATGAAACATCAACGGGCCGTGTTTTTCCTTCAAGGTATTGATCAGCTCCAAGGCGGCATCTGTGGCGATTACCCGTTCTGTCATGGCTAGCCCTTCTTTCTGATCAGAAGAACCCAAGCTTGTCTTCGCTGTAGCTGACGAGCATGTTCTTCGTGTTTTGGTAATGACTAAGCATCATCAAATGGTTCTCACGCCCGAAGCCGGACATTTTGTAGCCTCCGAATGCTGCGTGGGCAGGATACTGGTGGTAGCAGTTTGTCCATACACGGCCCGCTTGGATGCCGCGGCCGAAACGATAAGCTGTATTCGTGTCGCGCGTCCAGATGCCAGCCCCAAGGCCGTAAAGCGTGTCGTTGGCGATTTCCATCGCTTCTTCTTTCGTTTTGAATGTAGCGACCGCGAGTACCGGCCCGAAAATCTCTTCCTGGAAAATACGCATTTTGTTGTCGCCTTTGAAAACTGTCGGTTGAATGTAGAAACCTTCTGAAAGATCGCCTTCCAATCGGTTGCGGTCTCCGCCTGCCAAGACTTCTGCGCCTTCCTGCTTGCCGATTTCGAGATAGGATTGGATTTTCTCCAATTGCTCAGTGGATGCCTGGGCACCCATCATTGTAGCCGGATCCAGTGGGTTTCCGGTCTTGATTTGTTCTACCCGCTTGATGGCGCGCTTCATGAATTCCTCGTAAATGTCTTCCTGGATCAATGCACGGGATGGGCATGTACATACTTCGCCTTGGTTCAAGGCGAACATAACAAACCCTTCCACTGCTTTATCGAGGAACGCATCGTCTTGGTCCATGACATCCTTGAAGAAGATGTTCGGTGATTTCCCGCCCAATTCGAGCGTTACCGGAATGAGGTTTTGCGACGCATATTGCATGATCATGCGCCCAGTCGTCGTTTCACCCGTAAAGGCGATTTTGCTGATGCGCGGGCTCGATGCAAGCGGCTTGCCTGTTTCAATCCCGAATCCGTTGACAATATTGAGGACGCCTGGCGGAAGCAAATCTCCGACTAATTCAGCCCATACGAGGATGCTGACCGGTGTTTGTTCAGCCGGCTTCAAGACGACGCAGTTCCCTGCTGCAAGTGCAGGGGCCAATTTCCATACCGCCATAAGAAGCGGGAAGTTCCAAGGAATGATTTGGCCGACTACGCCGAGAGGCTCATGAAAGTGATAAGCGACCGTGTCGTTGTCGATTTGGCTGATGCCGCCTTCTTGGGCACGGATCGCGCCGGCAAAATAACGGAAATGGTCGATTGCAAGCGGCATATCAGCGTTTAAAGTCTCGCGGACCGCTTTCCCGTTGTCCCAAGTTTCTGCGACCGCCAGCATTTCCAAATTCTCTTCCATGCGGTCAGCAATCTTCAACAGAATATTGCCGCGTTCTGTCGTGGACGTTTTACCCCATGCTTCTCTCGCAGCGTGCGCAGCATCCAGCGCCGACTCGACATCTTCTGCGCTTGAACGCGCCACTTTCGTAAACACTTTGCCGTTTACAGGCGATAAGTTTTCAAAATACTGGCCATTTTTCGGCGCTTGCCATCCACCGTTTATATAATTATCATATTGCTCTTTAAAATTTACTTTTGCACCATCTGTGTTTGGAACTGCATATACCATTCTACATCTCCCCTTTTCTTGGTTTAGCCCTGCTATGTATACGCTTTCAAATTCTGGCTTGGCGCATCATTTATTTCAGGGCTCGCCTCTATATATTGTCAAATAAATCGGAAAATTGCAACTGTTAGCCTACAAATTTTTTTCTTATGAGGGTCATCTGGAGTATAATGGGACCAGACAGTGGAAATACACAACCGAAAGGATTTTTTTATGCGAATCAATAAATTCCTCAGTGAAACAGGCATCACTTCCCGCCGCGGAGCGGATAAATTCATCGAAGCCGGCCGTGTCGAAATCAACGGCCAAAAAGCGGAGCTCGGCAGCAAAGTCGAGCCAGAAGACGAAGTACGGGTCGACGGTAAAGTGATCCAGCAGCCGAATCGTGCTTATGTTTACCTGGCGCTCAATAAGCCGGTCGGCATCACCAGCACGACCGAACGCCACATTGAAGGCAATATCGTCGATTTCGTCAACCACCCTGAGCGCATCTTCCATGTAGGGCGGCTCGACAAAGATTCAGAAGGGCTCATCCTCATGACCAATGACGGCGATATCGTCAATGAAATCCTGCGGGCGGAGCACGAACATGAAAAAGAATACATCGTGACGGTTGATAAACCAATCACTGATGAATTCTTGGAGAAGATGGAAAGCGGCGTCGAGATCCTCGACACGGTGACACTCCCCGCGAAAGCTGAACGGATCGCCAAGCACGTATTCAAATTGACCTTGCAGCAAGGGCTCAACCGGCAGATCCGCCGCATGTGTACAGCGCTCGGCTACGAAGTGAAACGCCTGCAGCGCATCCGCATCATGAACATCCGCCTCGCCAATTTAAAAGCCGGCGAATGGCGCGACCTGACAGCAGAAGAAAAACAGGAACTGTTCCGCCAGCTTGATTATCAACCGAAACGCTAAGGAGGCATTTTATGCTAAGCATGAAAACGACGCCAAACCATACCGGCGTCAAGATCAGCGGAGATTATTTCGATTTGGACGAACTGAACCAAGCCATCTACAAAGTCATCGGCAAAGAAGGTGAATACCATGGCTATGAAGGGTCGCGCATGCGGATACTAGGCGTCTCATACGAAATTCGCCACGCCGCTCAAGGCGACCGCAATGTCGACTTCGTCTTCAATGGCTTGCATGAGCATACGAAAAAACAACACGGCTTTATCGCACCCGACAAGAATATTTATTTCTCGGTGGAAGTGCTATGGCCAGAGCTTTTGTATGCAGCTTATGCAATCCGTGATTTCATTCAGCTTTACGGGGACAAGCGCGGCGACTTGCTGGCCGATGCCTACGCGCCGGTGATTGCAAAATTCCAGGCACTCGTCCTCGAATGCCTGCAAGGCCATGTGCCGGCTGAAGAATATGCAGCGATCTTGGAAGCGTTCCGCAAATCGCCGCCGGTCAACGATTACGCCATCCAATATGTCGACCTGTTGAACTTGAAATACATCGGCATGACCCGGCAGCAGCGCGAAAAAAGCTTATCTGCCATCGCCATGAAACTTGCGCTCCAGGATCCGGAGTACCAGGCATTCCGCAAACAAGTGATTGATGCGGCAAGCTCCGCAAAACAGCCGATTCATGAAATCGGGATCCAGGCTGAATATCCTGAACAAGTGGAATGGTAAAAAAAAACCTCCCGGGCAGCTGCTCGGGAGGTTTTTTGCTTTGATTCGAACTGATAGCCATGCGCTACCATATGCTGCTAGTTGCCTCTGCCTTTAGCGCCGTGGTTTAGCTGGCTCAGAGACCTTTTCAAGCGCGGTTTCCGCTTCACCTGGCGTCTTGCCCCTGACGGCAATATCGCCGAGCGAGACGATGCCGATGACTTGCTCTTGCCGCACAATCGGCAACCGGCGGATTTGGTGCCTAGCCATCAACGAAGCCGCTTCCTCAACCAGCATCTCTTCCGTTCCGGTAATCAAAGTTTCTGAAAAAATTTCCGAAATGGGCGCATCCGTCTCAAGCTCTTCCGCGATGCCCCTCAGGACGATATCACGGTCTGTGACGATGCCGACAATCTTCCCTTCTTCACAAATCGGAATCGACCCGACATTAATCTCGCGCATCTTGGCCGCAATATCCTGGATCGTTACATCCGGCGGACAAGTTTCTACATCCGTTGTCATTATCTCCGCTATCTTCATGCCGTCTCCTCCTCGAATTCTTCCTATTAATAGTCTTTATCCTCTTTTGGGAGCTGAAAACGTCAATAGTAAAAAGAATAGGTATTTTCGGCCTTTTAATTTGCATCTTCTGAAGCTCTTGAGTGTTTTGGCTTCCCATCAAATTACGGCCTATGCTACACTACCGGACATTATGCGTTGGAAGGAGAATGACAATGATCAAAAAATGGTTTTTAGGCTTATCTCTTGGTACATCACTTCTCGTCTTGTCAGCATGCGGCGGTGCTGATGAATCCGCAGAAAACGAAAACGTGCAACCTGAAACTGAACAACAAGCCCCGAGCGGTGAGGAAAGTGCAGAACAACCGGAAATGCCTCAGCCTGACTTGGAAGGCATCCCTGAAGTCGTCGCACAAGTAAACGGCGAAGAAGTCAGCAAAGAGGAATTCGAAACAGCCTATACCGGCCAATTCCAGCAAGTGGCCATGCAAGCACAAATGTCCGGCCAGGAAATCGACCAGAATCAATTGAAAACTCAATTGGCGGAAAGCATGGTCGGCCAGAAGTTACTCGTTCAGGAAGCTGAAAAACAAGAATTGACCGCTTCCGATGAAAAAGTAGAACAAACTTTGGACCAGTTGGCACAACAAAATGGGCTCGAGTCAAAGGATGAATTCCTGTCTGTCTTGAGTGAACAAGGTATGGCCGAAGAAGAAGTCATGTCCCAAATTGAAACACAAGTGAAAGTGGACCAGCTAATCGCTGAATCCGCCGGAGATACCGATCCTAGCAACGAAGAATTGGAAGCAGCCTATGAACAAGTCAAAGCCCAGCAAGAACAAATGGGCGGCGAAGAACTCCCTGCTTTTGAAGAACTGAAACCGGAACTTGAAGAACAAGTTAAAATGCAAAAAGAAAATGAAGCTACCCAAACACTTGTAGCGGAACTTCGTGAAAAAGCAGACGTCACCATCAACCTTTAATATAAAAAAACCAGATCCGGCTCGGATCTGGTTTTTTTAGTGGCCGTAAGAGATAAAGGGATTGGATGCCCCATAGATCCTTACTCAACCAATTGGATGAATTGGCGCGTCCGTTCGTGCTGCGGGTTCCCGAAGAAATTCTCCGGGTCCGCGGATTCAATGATAGTCCCTTGATCGATCATGATGATGCGATCCGCCACTTCTTTGGCGAATTTCATCTCATGGGTCACGACGACCATCGTCATGCCTTCTTCAGCGAGTTGCTTCATGACCTGAAGCACTTCCCCGACAAGCTCCGGGTCGAGTGCTGAGGTCGGCTCATCGAAGAGCATCACTTTTGGCTCCATTGCAAGGGAACGGGCGATGGCGACACGCTGCTTCTGCCCGCCTGATAATTTGCTCGGGTAGACATCCGCTTTGTCACTCAAGCCGACTTTCTCCAATAGTTCAAGGCCGAGCTTTTTCGCTTTTTCCTTGTTCATTTTCTTGACCGTAAGGGGTGCTTCAATGACATTCTCAAGCACCGTCTTATGCGGGAAAAGATTGAAATGCTGGAAGACCATGCCCACTTCGGCGCGGATCTTCGTCAAATTGTCTTTTTTCGGATCGACTTTCTTGCCGTCGATCGTGATGGATCCTTCGTTGATCATCTCCAGGAAGTTAAAGCATCTGAGCAGCGTACTTTTACCGGATCCGCTGACCCCGACCAGAACAACCACCTCTTGGGGCTGGACGTGGAGATCCACGCCTTTCAACACCTCGAGATCACCAAAGGATTTGTGTATATTCTCTCCAATAATCATAATTGCTCCTCCTTAGGTTTTGTCCACATCAAGCCGGTTTTCATACCAGCGCAGCAAGTACGTGAAGATCATGACGAGCACGAGGTAATAAAGCGCTACGACAAGAAACGATTCAAACGGCTGGAATGATTGTGCCGCTTCCCGGTTGGCAAGGGAGAAAATCTCCGAAACACCGATAATATAGACAAGCGACGAATCTTTTAGCGTGATGATGAACTGGTTGCCGAGCGGTGGGATGGAACGGCGCAGCGCCTGTGGGAACACGATCCGCTGCATTGTCTGCTTGCGGTTCATCCCAAGCGACATACTCGCTTCGCGCTGGCCTGGATCTACCCCTTGGATCGCGCCTCGGAAAATTTCCGCGATGTAGGCACCGTTATGGACGCCAAGCGCAATGGCGCCGGCCCAGAAGTTCGACATCGTATAAATTTCCACGATACCGAAGTACAGGAACATGATCTGTACAATCAACGGCGTTCCGCGAATAACTGTAATGTAGATATTAGCAATCCACTGCAAAATCTTGGACCCAGAAATTTTCATTAAGGCAAATACTAGTCCGATGAGTGTCCCTAAAATGACACCAATCGCCGTCAGCTGAAGCGTAACGACTGTAGCTTCAAGGAAGCCCGGATATGTCCGCATGAATACCTCAAAGACTGTTCCAAATAATTCAAACATAGTCGAATCTCCCTTCTATTCCCAGCTGATTTTAATTGAGAATTTCGACGCCTTCAAGATCGACATCGAGGAGATCGCGTCCGAACCATTTTTCCGAAATCTCTGTGTAAGTTCCATTTTCGATGATCGTCGCCAATGCTTCATTGATCGCCGCGAGCAATTCTTCGTCTTCTGGGCGTACAGCTACTGCTGCTTGCTCAATCCATAGCGGATTACCGATCATTTCGATTTCAAGCCCGGCGTTCTGTGCTTCAAAGCCGACAACGTCTGCCGTGATAACAGCATCCAAACGCCCTTCAACTTCTAAATCCTGCAAAGCGACGACGTCACTATTGTAGTATTGGATATCATCTGTGTATTGCTGTGCTGCCGTGTCATACGTACTTTGCCCGACTACGCCGATAGTTGCGCCTTCAAGGTCTTCTTCCGACTGGATTTCCGTATTGCCTTCACGCACGAAAATCACACCGCCTGAGTAATAATATGGATCCGAGAAAGAGACCTGTTCTTCCCGCTCTTCTGTAATGGCCATCGACCCCAAGATGGCATCGAAGCGGTTTGTCGTCAATCCTTGGATGATTGTTTCCCAAGGAGTCGTCACTGGATTTGGCTCAAGGCCCATTTCCTCGGCGATGGCGTTGCCGATTTCAATATCGAAGCCGGTCAAATCGCCGCCTTCCTCATAGTTGAACGGTTTGTATAAACCGCTTGATGCGGTAGTGAACTTGCCTTCTTCCACAAGATTCAAGTCACTGCCTGCTCCTTCGCTTGATCCTTCCGAGCCGGTGGTTGAGTCATCCGATCCACAGGCTGCCAAAAGCATGCCCGCTGTTAAAATTACGCCTGTCGTTGTAAATTTTTTATTCATCTTGCTCTCCCCTTTTCGTTTATGTTTGACCAAAACGCCGGAGCGATTCGGGACGTGCCTGCAATGGGTTGTCTCATATGAAGATATCCTGGTCTGTGTAAGCCGCTTCGAGCTGCGCTAGCTTTTCTTTCACTTTCTCGTGTTCCTTAACATAGACAAAGCGCATGACAGAAGTCAATAACGCATGGACGGCCGTATAGGAATCAATATTCAAGTTCGCATTGACGGAAACAGTAAGCACGATATCAGCGCTCTCAGCAGCTGGCGAGTCTTCCTTATCGGTCAAGACGATCACTTTCGCTCCCTTACGCTTCGCTTGCTCCAAAGTATCCATCAAGATTCGCGTATACCGCGGAAATGCGAACGCAATGATCGTATCTTGCGGCCCGAGCCCCGCCATTTGACCATAATAACCGGCAGTGCCAGGCTGCATCATCGCTGTATTCCCGAGCGCGCTGCCAAGCCAGCCCCCAAACCATTCGGCTAAGCCGAAATCGAAGAAATTTCCCGTGACATAGCGCTGTTCAGACTTGCTGATGCGGTCGACCACTTGCAGTAAATTTTCTTCATTAATCGTTTGCTTAAGCTTCAGGATGCTGGTGATGTCTGCGTCGAGCAGGTTTTCAAGAAACGACTGGTCCGCAGCAGCAGGCTGTTCCTGCTGCGCATTGTCCAGCCGCTCTTCCGCCAGTTTGCGTTGGAGCGTATGCTGAAACTCTGTATAACCCTTATAACCAAGCTTCTGCGTCCACCTGATGACGGTCGACTCGCTGACATGCACACGCCTGCCCACTTCCAAAGCGGATGAAAATGCGATGAAAATCGGTTCGCGGAAAAAGAGATCTGCTATCTTTTTTTGCCCAGAACTGAAATCTTTATAAGAAGTTGACACATTTCGCAGTAAATCCTGCATATTCATTCCCCCATCGCAAGAACACGCCTAGTTGCTTATACTTAGTATATACTTTTGCAGGATTCCCTGCAATATTTTACTGAAAATTCTGCTAGCATTTATGACATTTTCCTCATAAATATACTGTTAAACCAGTATTCAGAGCAAAAATACACAAAGCAAAAAATTCATAATCCCTTGCAGCAAGCACACTGCCCTTTTCTTTCGCCTTTTCCAGCTATTGTTGTACACTATTTGTATAACTAATTTGGATGAGGTGCTGCTCGTGAAATGGGAAGATCGGATTTTTAAGCTATTCATTTTTTGGTATATCTGCGGTGTTATCTTGCTAGGTTTTGATTTATTGCCATCTTGGCTGGAATGGGCAAACGCCTTCTTCCTCATCCTTGCAGGAACACTCGGCTTCCTTTATTTATGGCGGCGCTTCGGCCCTGCAATCGGCGGGTCGATCGGCTTACTCATTTTCTTCTCGACCTTCATCGTCGAATGGGCTGGCGCAGACAGTGGCTTCTTGTTCGGTTCTTACGATTATACCGACCGCTTCGCCCCGAATGTCTTCGGCGTCCCGGTCGCAATCGGTTTCGCTTGGCTCATGGTCATGGCGACGAGCCACGTCATCGCCCGCTGGATCGTGCCAGGCGGCGGCTTTTTGTATGCAGCCACCGGAGGCATTGCAGCGGTCATCATCGACTTGATCATCGATCCGGTCGCCTATAAAGTGAAAGGCTACTGGCTATGGGAAGATACAGGTTTCTACTACGATATCCCGTGGACCAATTTCACTGGCTGGTTTATCGTAGCGTTCACCCTTCACCTCATAATCGATGCAGCATTCAAGAAGCAAGGGCTCAAAATGGCAGCAGGTCAGGCAGAAAAGCGCATGGCTCTTTTGTATGTATTGATGATCGCCTTATTCGTGATGCTCGGGCTGATCGGCGGGCTATGGCTTGCAGCCGTATTGACTTCCGTCCTCACGGCAGCGATTGTCGTCTTGGCATGGAAGAGGCGTCCGCAATGATCCAGGCAAAAAAATCCAAGCTCTTTGAACGCATGTTCGCCCTGTATTTGATGCCATCGATCCGCAGGTCTTTTTCACATCTGTATGCCAGAAACATCCGCCCGCCTAAAGGGCCGGCGTTAATTATTTCGAACCACAGCTCATGGTGGGACGGGCTGCTGTTCTTTTTTCTGAACCGGCGCGTCTGGAACTTGGATGTCCATATCATGATGCACGAACACGGGCTGAAGGAATTTCCTTTTTTCCGCCGGCTTGGCGCCTTTTCAATCGACCGCAGCAACCCGAAAGATATTTTGGCTTCGCTGCGCTATGCCGAGAATTTATTGAAACAAGGCAAAACGGTCATTCTGTTTCCACAAGGCGATGAATATCATTTGGAGACGCGCCCCCTGGAATTTCATACAGGCGTCCTGTATTTGATGGAGAAATGCCCGGAAGTTCCGCTCGTTCCCATTCGCTTTTATTATTCAATGCGCCGTGAAAAACATCCTGAAGTGTGGATCGACCAAGGCGATAGCCTAACACTTGATGACATCCCGGTGGGTTCAAGACATGATCGGACCTTGTGGCTGCAGGAGCGGGAAACTGCTGCGCTTGACCAATTGAAACAAGAAGTGCTCGAAGAAAATTACGGAGCATTCCCCGAGTTGCTAAAAAGGAGGCGCAAATCATGATCACGGCTTTGATCGTCATCCATATCGCCTTTTTCTTATGGATCGTCTTCAACCGCTTGTTCCTGCCGGTGCTGCCCAAACAGCCTGTAGTAAAAGCAGAGCCGCTGGTGTCCATTCTTGTGCCAATGCGCAACGAAGAACGCAACGTGCCGACGATCGTCCGCTCGTTAAAAGAGACCGATTGGGAAAAGGCCGAATTCATCCTTTTGAATGACCAGTCGACGGATGGCACACAAGCAGCACTCGACCGGGAAATTGCTGGCGACAAGCGCTTCACCGTATTGCAAGGTGTCGAACTGCCAGTAGGATGGATCGGCAAAGTCCATGCCTGCCATCAATTGCAGAAACACGCTTCCGGCGATTACTTATTCTTCGTCGATGCCGATGTCCGTTTCCGCAAGCAAGCGGTGCGGCAGACACTCGGCTTGATGGAAAAGCGGCGCGCTGCCCTGTTATCCGGATTCCCCGCTTTTGAAGTGCCGGTGTTCTTGAGTAAATTACTCGTGCCGATGCTTCATTTCGTCATTTTATTCCATTTGCCATTGGCGCTGGCGAATTACGCGAAATTCCCGGCAGCCACCGCGGCAAACGGCATGTGGATGGCTTTTGAACGAAAAGCCTATGAGTCGATCGGCGGGCACGAAGCCGTGCGCACGTCACTCGTCGAAGATGTACATATCGCCCGCACTTTAAAACAAGCTGGCCATAAAGTGCTGCTCGCTAATATCACCGCTTCGGTTAAATGCCGGATGTACGAAACGCCAGCCGAAGTATGGGAAGGCTTCTTGAAGAATAGCTACACCGGCATCGGGCGTTCGCCGTTAATCGCCATCCTTCTGACCTTATTTTACAGCGTCTTTTACATCTTTCCTCTATTTCTAGCCGCAGCCGGCCTCGTAACGGCCAACTGGGTTTGGCTCGCGCCATACGCGCTGACTGTTTTGCAGCGCTGGTATGTCGACATGGTAACCAATCAGCGCTGGTATTTGGCGTTCCTTATTCCACTCCAAGCGGCAGCCATGCTCGCGGTCCTGCTCACGGCCATGAAAAAATCGTTGAAAAATGAGTCTTACACATGGAAAGGCAGGCATTATTCATGAACCGACCACATATCGCCATCATCGGCGGCGGGCTTGGCGGCTTATCTGCTGCCATTACGCTCGCGAACGCCGGCATGCGCGTCAGCCTATTCGAAAAAAACAGCCATTTCGGCGGCAAACTGATGCCTGTCGAACTGGGCAGCTATCGTTTCGATTTCGGCCCCAACACAATCACCATGCCTCACATTTTCCGCCAGGTCATTGAGCAGACCGGGCGCGACCCTGAACAGTATTTCCAACTCGAAAAGCTCGCTGTCCATACACGCAATCATTTCGCGGACGGCAGCTACATCGACTTTACGGCAGACCGCGGCGAAATGATCCGCCAGCTCGAAACGCTGGATCCTTTTGCAGCCAGTAAATACGATGCGTTTTTAGCTGAAGTCGCACGCCTGTATCGTTCATCCGAACAATATTTCTTTCCGCTAAGCTTCCAGTCATTCCGGGATTATCTGTCCCCGTCACTCGGGGCGGCCATGCTGAAAGTGCGTCCACTCGAATCGATGGATCATTTTTTCAGCCGCTACTTCAAACATAAAGGCTTGCTTCAGGCAGTCGGGCGCTACGCTACTTATATCGGCTCATCACCTTATAAAGCGCCTGCCACGTTCGCGATGATCGCGCACCTTGAACTTGCGCAAGGCGTTTTTTACGCAAAAGGCGGAAACGTATCGATTGCACAGGGTTTTGCAACGGTCGCAGCGGAATGCGGCGTGGAAATGCATGCCGAAACGGCTGTCACACGCATCCTGACGGAACAAGGTGAAGCATGCGGCGTGGAGCTCGCGGACGGCGAACGGATTGTTGCCGATGCCGTCATCTTAAACGGCGATTTGTTGTCGGCATTTCCTGAGTTGGTGGATGAAACAGAGCGTCCGTCTTTCCAGGATGCGAAGCGTGATCGATTCGAGCCGTCGATTTCCGCCTTTGTCATCACGGCAGGGCTGGATGTCCGCTTACCGGAACTGAAGCATCACAATGTTTTCTTTTCAGCCGATTATCCCCGCGAGTTCCGTGAATTATTTGCCGACAAACAATACAGCGGCGAGCCGACCATCTATATCAGCAACTCATCTCATTCGGACCCATCCGTTTCGCCGCTTGGGGATAATTTGTTCATTCTCATCAATGCCCCTGCCCTTACAGCGCAAGGCGATTTGCAGATTGACCCGCAACAATACAAAGAACGGATTTACGATCTATTGGAACATTATGGAATTAAAATACGCGATCACCTGCAGGAAGAACGGATCTTCACTCCTGAATTTATCCGTGATACATTCGGGTCTCACCGCGGAGCTTTATACGGCCCGTCCTCCAATCGGCCTAAAGACGCCTTTTTGCGGCCGTCGAATGCGAGCCGCGACATTCAAGGGCTGTTTTTTGTCGGCGGAAGCGTGCACCCCGGCGGCGGCTCCCCGATGGTCACATTGAGCGGATTAAATGTGGCGCAGCGCTTGATCGAAAGCTATTCATCCTAAAACGAACAAAAAAAGCTGTTTCCATCCGTCAGTAGTGGCGGGTGGAAACAGCTTTTTTCTATTTATCATAAGCATTGCAGGATGGACTGCTTGGAATCGTCCGTTACGTAATGCTTTTCGTGAAACACTGTATATTCTTTCGAGCGGATCGTCGACAGGATTTCCCGGTAGACAAGCGCGGCCCCTTTCACTGGAACGCGGGAAGATAAAGGATAATCATTAATCGTTTCAAATGCCCGGTCGTAATGGAACTCAGCTATGCTGGCGAGCTCTTCCCAAACCTGGACGAACGATTCTGATACCGTGCCGCTTCCAAGTTCTTCCTCATCAAGGCCGTATTTCCGCATGATATCCTGAGGCAAATAAATGCGGTCCATGGCCAGGTCTTCTCCGATATCGCGGAGGATGTTAGTAATTTGCATGGCGTAGCCAAGCGAAATTGCGCCGTCTTTTAACAGGGCAGTGCGTCCTGGCGCCAGTATCGGCAACAGCATCAGCCCAACTGTGCTTGCGACATGGTAGCTATAGTCCAAAAGCTCTTCCAGCGTGCGGTAGCGGTTGATTGTCAAATCCATTTCCTGTCCTTTAATCAATCCATAAAACGCGCTGGCATCCATATCGTAGCTTTCAAACACATCTTCGAGCGCCAGCCACATCGGGTCGTCCCATTGAATTGACCCTGCTAGAAATTCGTCGAAGTCTTTTCGGAATGCCTTCAGCTCGGGTTCAGGATGGCTGCCTTCGTCGACGATATCATCGACTTTTCGGCAGAAGGCGTACACCGCCCACACGGCTTTGCGTTTTTCTTTCGGCAATAGGGAAAATGCTTTATAAAAGCTCTTTGAATTGTCGGCGATAATACGTTCGCAATAGCTATAGGCTTGCTTCAATTCCATCATGAACCGCCCCTTTCTTTCAAATCGCTGTGAATTCTGTCGGCCAGCAATTTCGCTCCTTGCATAACGATTGGTATGCCGCCGCCCGGGTGGACAGAAGCACCTACTGCATACAAATTCTCTGTGTTGTCCGGTTTGATCTGTGGGCGGAAAACGCCCGACTGCCGCAATGTCGGGCCAATTCCGAAGCTTCCTCCCTTGAACAAGCCGAACGCTTCTGCATCTTTCGGCGTGCGCACGTCCATCCACTCAATCGACTCCCGGATACCTGGAAACGATAATGTCTCCATCCGGTCCAAAATACGCCCAATCCACTGTTCATCATTTTTCCAGTCGATTTCTGTGCCTGAAGGAACCGGTACGAGTACATAAAGCACCGATTTGCCTTGGGGGGCAAGAGAATCGTCAATGACAGAAGGGTGGAAGGTGTAGAACGCCGGATTTTCCGTTTTCTGCCCTCTGACAAACACATCTTCCATATGTTCTTTGTAATCATCACCGATAAAGAATTGGTGGACATTTACGTCTTGATAAACCTTATCCAGCCCGAAGTACAGCAACACACAGCCGGAAGAAGGTGTATATTCCTTCTGCTTCTTCATCGGCGCTAATTGGTTGATTCCAGGGAAATCCCCATTATAGACAATCGCATCATAAGGCTCTAAGCCTGATTCAGTTTCAACCGCTGTCGCCCGGCCATCTTTTTTCAAGACGCGCTTAACAGTCGAGCCCAACCGAATCTCAGTGCCGCGGCTGCGCAATTCCCGCTCCATGACGGGAATGATGCTCGCATAGCCGCCTTTCACATAGTAAACTCCGTGCTGATGCTCGCTGAACGGCACGAGTGAATACATGGCCGGCGCGCGGTAAGGATCCCCACCGATATACAGCGCTTGAAGGGAATAGGCCAGCTGCAGCCGCTCGTCCCTGAAATAATTCTCCATCAATTGATGGACAGATTGCTGGGGTTTCAGTTTCATCAAATTGCGGATATTGCGGAAAGTCCAAAAATCCGCTTTGCGGACAAAATCATGTTCCAGAAAAGCAGGCTTGCCGATATCAAAGCGTTTCTGCCCTTCATCCATAAAGCGGATAAATCCCTCTTTATCTTCCGGAAACTGCTCTTCGACTTCCTGCAATTGCCGCTCGCGCCCAGGATATTTCGTATACACTTTTCCGTCTGTAAAGCGGATTGTGTAAAGCGGGTCGCATAGTAATAATTCGATGCTTTCGGGATCGATTCCTGCCTGTGCAAACAAATCGCGGAACATTTCCGGCAGCAAGACGATGGTTGGGCCCTCATCGATTCGAAAACCGTCCCGTTCCACAAACGCCATTCTGCCACCGAGCTTATGTTCTTTTTCGTAAATGGTCACCTCATAGCCGAGCTTCGTTAAATAAAGCGCGCCCATCAAGCCGCCGACGCCGCCGCCGATCATGGCTATTTTCATACATATCCCTCCACTTTCGGAAGCGGGCCGATCGGAATTCCGGATTTGCCGTCTTCTTTCAAGATGCCGTTCGTCGTGATGCGGGCAGATTCCAGAATAGTCGGCAAGCCGCTGCCGGGATGCGTTCCGCCTCCGACCAGCCAGCAATTGTCGAGCTCTTCGAATTTATTATGCGGGCGGAACACCATCATTTGCGATAATTGATGCCCTAAATTAAATGTAGCACCGCGGTATACGGAATAATCCGATTCCCAGCCGAACGGCGTCAGCATCTTCTCGACTTCAATATGCTCCCGCAGATTCTTGAAATCGGTTTTTTCTTCGATAATATCCAACACCAACTCACGGAAGGCTTCCTGTTCGTGTTCCCAGCCGATATCGCTGAAATTATTCGGCACCGGCGCCAAGATATACAGCGCCGACTTGCCGTCAGGAGCCAAAGTCGGATCCGTCACACTGGCATTTTGGATATAGATCGACGGGTCCGCTGACAAGATGCGGGATTTCGTCATTTCTTCGACATTCTTCTGGTAATCTTTCGAAAAAACGATCGTGTGGTGCGACAAATCGTATTTTTTATCGAGCCCTAAATAAAGCATGAATGTGGAACATGAATATTTCTTCTTATCGAGCTTCTTAGGGGTATATTTCTTCAAGATTCCCGGCTCCACCAGGTGGGTCATCACGTGTGCAAAGTCACCATTGATCACTACTTCGTCCGCTGCTTCGCGGCTGCCGTCGTATAGGTAGACCCCTTTCACCGTGCGGTCCTCGATCCATAATTTCTGTACGCCTTTTCCAAGATGGATGCGGCCGCCCATTTCTTTGACCGCTTTCGCCATCGCTGCCGACAATTGGTTGACGCCGCCTATTGGATGATAGATGCCGTAGGCGTGCTCCATATAGGAAAGAATGGTGAACGCTCCCGGGCATTCCCATGGCGACATGCCGAGGTATTTCGACTGGAACGCAAACGCCATCTTCAGCCGTTCGTCTTTAAAGTAACGAGATAGCACGTCGTAAAGGGTCTTGCCTACTTCAAGTTCCGGAAGTGCTTTGATCACTTTCGGCTGCATGAGGTCCGTCATGCGGTCCATTTTCGTCTGTAACAATGGGGACATGGCTTCGAGCTTCTTGCCGGTGTCTTTCATAAAGCGTGCGTAACCTTCCCCATCGCCTTTGAAGTTATCATCGATTTGCTTGCGCATTGCTTCAGGATCGCGCGTCATCACCAAGTTCTGGTCTTCAAAGCGCAGTTCGTACATCGGGTCTAGTTCGATCGCTTCCATATAATCGTGGACATTGCGTCCTGTCGTTTCAAATAATTCCTCCACCAGATGAAGCATGCTCAAAAACGTCGGTCCTGTGTCAAATGTGAAATCGCCTAATGTTAATGCAGCATTGCGCCCGCCGATGCGGTCATTTTTTTCGTAAATATCTACTTGGTATCCTTTGCTCGCTAACAGCATTCCTGCTGCTAAGCCTCCTGGCCCCGCTCCAATAATAATCATCCGTTTTGCCATTGCGTAAGCCCCCGTTTCGCCTCGTAAAAGTTATACAATATCTATACAAACAGTATATACATCTCTTCCCTAAAAGACTAATTATTTAACCTCTTTATTATGGTTGTTTTTTATTCGACGATGCGGTGAATCCAAGCGGTGTTTTCAGAGAATCACTTCTCAGATTCATTATGTGGGAAGGATGGTTTGGTTGTGGAGTTATTTGGATGCTTGGAATGAAGCTTCGTTTGGTTATTCGCCGCCCTGCTTTGGGTTGGCCTTTAGCCGTAAGCCAGGAAGAGCACCTGTCTTACGGCGTCGGCTCACCCTGGGCGTTTGGCGGCTGAGTGATTTCATTGAGTCGGGTGTGTTGAATTAGATCCGCTTCTTTACTGAGTTGCCGGCTAGTGGGGGAATCGCTTCGCGGGTGATGGTGTCTTGTAATGTATATTTAAAGCGGAAAGATATCTGGATAGTGAATGGCCTGAACGATAGTGTGAGATTTCTTTTCAGATGCCTTCCTGTGAAAAACGCCACAAAAAAACCCGGCTGAAGGATCAGCCGGGTTTTGCTTATTTTAGAATTTTAACTTTTACGTTCTTGCGTCCCCATTTAAGCGCTTGGCTTTGAGTTGGGATGAAGACGTCGATTTTCTTGCCTTTGATTGCGCCGCCTGTGTCCCCGGCGATTGCGTTGCCGTAGCCTTCCACCCATACTTTAGAACCGAGCGGGATGACTTTCGGGTCGACCGCGATGACTTTAAGTCCTGGATTCTTTTTCAGGTTAATACCGGTTCTCGTGATTCCCGAGCATCCTTTGCAAGAAGCCGTATAAGCTGTCGCTGACACAGTGAATTCTTTCACTACTGTACCTTTGCTGGAAGATGGCGTTGACGGTTTAGAAATAGTTTGTGCTGTTGTCTTTTTCAATTTTAATTTTTGCTTTGGATAAATCAAGTTGGATTTCAATCCGTTCCAGGATTTCAGGTTATTAACAGAGACTTTCGTTTGTTGGGAAATTTTATAAAGCGTATCACCGCTTTTAACTGTATAAACATTCGATGCTGCAGAAGTCGTAAGTGAAGTGCTGAGTAATAAAAGCAATGCCATTCCTAAAGCCGCCAATAATTTTTTCAAGTTTCTATCCCCTTTGTGTATCGGATAATTGCGCCTTGCGTAAATCGGTTGAAAGCTTTTCAGTAAAAATAAAATAGCACGGCAAGGTTACAATCATGTGACAGCATTAGGCATATTTGATTACAATTGCACTTTTTTTCATGACAAAAGAACCTTCACCATTAATATTCTCCGCTCAACTATAGAAAAAAGGCCCTCTCCAAAGCTTTCAAAGCTTGGAAAAGGCCTAAGATTATTTTTTTGCTTTATGGACTTTCAAGGTTTTGCCTTTGACGGTTTTGTCTTTCATCGCCTTCAAGACATTCAGCCCTTTGCCGTTCAAAATATCGATGTACGTGACCGTGTCTTGGATTTTGATGATGCCGATATCTTCCGCCGTGATGCCGGGTATACTGGTCAGCGTCCCGACAAAATCGACAGCGCGGAGCTTTTTCTTTTTGCCTCCGTTGAAATATAGCTTCATGATGTCTTGGTTGAGCGCAGCCGCTTTGTGTTTTTTCGGCTTCTGGCGGCTCTCGATCTTGTCTTCAAATGCCGGTTTCGCCAAGGCGACCTGCTCTCTCGACGGCCGTTCAGTACGCGTAATCTCAAACCCTAAATAGTCTTCCGTTTCTTTCAGGAACTTGTCTTCGAACGGTGTGACGAACGAAATCGCCTTGCCGCTCTTGCCAGCACGCCCTGTGCGTCCTGCGCGGTGGACATAGCTTTCCTTCTCGAGCGGAAAATCATAATTGATGACATGGGTGATGCCGTCGATATCAATTCCACGTGCCGCGACATCCGTCGCGACCAAATAGCGGAACTCGCCGCGGCGGAAATCATCCATGACGCCGAAACGGTCTTCCTGGGTCATGCCCCCGTGCAATTGATCGCTTGTGTAGAACAGGCGTTCAAGCCCTTCGGAGACCGCATCGACCTGGTCTTTCGTACGGCAGAAAATGATGCAGCTATCCGGGTTCTCCACTACGGTCACGTCGCGCAACAACTGGAATTTGTCTTGTTCTTTCACGATGACAAGTGAATGCTCGATACGTTCTTCCAAAGTATCGGCTGCTTGAATTCCGATATAGCGCGGAGAGCGCATGAAATCACGCTGCAGTTTTTCCAGATGCTGCGGAAATGTCGCCGAAAACAGCATCGTCGTCCGTTCTTTCGGAAGCTGCTTGATGATCGATTCGACTTGTTCGATGAAGCCCATATTGAGCATCTCATCTGCCTCATCGAGAACCAGATACTCGATTTTCTCGAGCTTTAAGGTGCCTTTTTCGATATGGTCGAGCACGCGCCCCGGCGTTCCAACGACGATATGGCATTTCTGTTTTAATTCTTCTTTTTGGTACGCAAAAGGATGCTTGCCGTAGATCGCGGCCGCTTTGATGCGCTTGAAGCGGCCGATATGGGTGATGTCTTCTTTCACTTGGTCGGCAAGTTCACGTGTTGGTGTCAACACCAGCGCCTGCGGCTTGTTTTCTTCCCAATCGACAAGTTCGCACAGCGGAATGCCAAATGCGGCTGTCTTCCCGCTGCCGGTTTGCGATTTGACGGTCAAATCGTTTTTTTCGAGAGCGGCCGGGATGACTTGCTGCTGTACCTCGGTAGGTTCTTGGTAGCCAAGGCCTTCCAGCGCTTTTACAATCGGCTCGCTGATGCCGTACTCTTTAAATTGGTTCGTGTTCATAAGTTCTCCTTCTCCGTTCATCTGTCTTATCTCTTCATTATGGCACGGATCGGGCAGTTTTGCAGTTAAGCGATTATTGGCATTATTGGTCCAGCAAGCTCACGGAGACTTTCACATCAAGCGACTGGCTACCGCCTCTATAGACGCCCTGAACCGGACTGACATCGTTATAATCGCGGCCGACGCCGACGCGGATATGGTTTTCCAGCGCTTCGACATTATTGGTCGGATCGAGCCCAACCCAGCCGATGCCCGGCACCATGAATTCCACCCACGCATGGCTGGCTGCATCGCCGACAAGTGCCGAATCTTCCCCTACGTATAAATAACCGCTGACATAGCGCGCCGGAATATTCTTGCTGCGCAAGATGCCGAGCATGACGTGCGTAATGTCCTGGCAAACGCCCTTTTTCAAACCGAAAGATTCGCTCGCTTTGGTCGTAACCGTGGTTGACTCGCCGTCATATGTGAAATGATCAAAGACATATTCGGTCACATCGATTGCGTATTGCACCGGGTTGGTCATCGCCCCAAGCTCGCGGTCGACCAGTTCCATCTGCTCCGGGGTGATGTAGGTATACGCCGTATTGCTCAAATAAGCCATATAATGCTCGGTGAATAATTGAGAATGGAAAATAACATTCATTTCCGGCGAATAATCGATGCGGTGAATGAACGGGCTTTTCTGGATGCTGACGATGGATGTCGATTTTACTTCCAGGTGCTGGTGATGTTCAGCAATGAAAAACGTCTCGACGTTATTGCCGAAAATATCAACATGTTCTTTCGTCAATGTCGCCGGCGTAATATCCGCACGGTAAGACAGAAGGCGCTGGCATTCATCCGTTCTTGGTTTCAAGCGGATGGTGTTCATGCTTTGGTCAACGATTGTTTCGTAATCAAAAATATTGGTATGCTCGATTTTGTATTTCATAGAAGTTATTCCTTTCATATCCATCCCTTGGGATTGGAACGCCATCGCCGTTTCCGCTTCGGGATCGGTCAAATAATAAGTGCTGGAGAAAACCCGGCTGATTTCGTTGCAGCCGTCTTGGAAACGGTTCAAAAAATGCATCAACTCATCCGAATCCAATGATTCGATATCCGTTTCGCTGAAGGAAGTCCGGACTTCATCGAGTTTGGCATATAACTCCCATGAATAATGAGATACTTTTCCTTCTTCAAGTTCTTCAACTGCGGCCCGTACATGGTCAAGGCAATAACGAATCGACCTCGGGAAGGTTTTATCCGAGATCAAAAAACTCAATACTTTCTTCGGCTCCATGCGCGGTGGATTGCTCTTCAAGTACGCGTTGTATCCGTTCGTCATCCTGAGAGCTGCCAGCCAGAAATAATAATCATCCGTCTTTTCTTTTCTGACGCGTTCACGCGTCCGCTCGCAGACGACATTCAAAATGCGTGCCGTCTTTTCCGCCCGCTCGAGCCATTTGGCGATTTTAATCATTTGATACGCCACACCCCTGGACATCGAGGACTCGACAATTCCCTGGGAAATAAGCGAAGTCGTTTTGATGTTTTCAAGGAATGACCTCATGTCACGGACTGAACTGTTTTTCAAATCCATATCCGCAAGCGCCAAATACGAACGGTTCCAGGTTTCCCAATAATCATCCGGAATATGGTCACGGCTGATGCGGGCATTTTCACGAACAACCATGGAACAACTGGCGACTGAATTGGAATTTTCCTGCGCCATCGCCAAATATTGCACCAGCTCCGATTCTTCATACGTCGGATTGGCCTTGATCCGGCGCATCGTTTCCGTCGAATCACAGATCTCAAAAATCAGCCGCCAATCCGAATCACGTACCAGCTCTTCATCGGCCGCTTCAATCATCTGCAGCAATTGCACGTCGAGGATGCGCGCATTGTTCTCCGCCCGCTCGACATTCCGGGACATCCAATACAATGAATTTGCAACACGGCTTAACATTTACGCATCCTCCCCTTCTTCTTTCTTTTTAAACACCCACGTGTCTTTTCCGCCGCCGCCCTGTGAAGAGTTGACAACAAGCGATCCTTCTTTCAGCGCGACACGGGATAATCCGCCAGGCAGGACATGAGTCTTTTCGCCCCTCATGACGAATACCCTCAAATCCACGTGACAAGGGTAGAACTTGTCTCCTTGGTAAGCAGGTGCGCGGGACAGCTTGATCGTCGGCTGCGCTATATATTGATGAGGCGTTTCGATAATTTTCTCCCTGAACTTTTCGATCAGCTCCTTCGAGGCGTGCGGGCCGACGAGCATGTCGTAACCACCGGATGCCCCTACGTTTTTAACGACGAGCTCTTCAAGATGCTCGAGTACCCATTCCCGATCTTCAGGCTTATCAAGCAAATACGTTTTCACATTGTCGATGACCGGTTCTTCGTCCAAATAATAGCGGATCATCTCCGGCACATACGCATAGATCGCCTTATCATCCGCGACGCCGTTGCCGACCGCATTCAAAATCGCGACATTGCCCTTTTGATAAGCTTCCATCACGCCCCGTACCCCGAGCGCAGAATCGGAACGGAATGCTTCCGGATCCAAAAAATCGTCGTCGATGCGGCGGTAGATGATATCGACGCGCTTCAGCCCACGAATTGATTTCATGTAGACGATGTTATTGCGAACGACCAGATCGCGGCCTTCGACTAAATCCATGCCCATTTGCTGGGCCAGGAAAACGTGGTCGTAATAAGCCGAATTATACATGCCGGGAGTCAATAGCACCGCAAACGGTTTGTCTTTTCTCCCTTTTGGGGCATGGTCCAAAATCGAATCGTGCAGGAAGCTCATTTGATGCTCGAGGGTCATCACCGAATGATTGACGAAAAACTCAGGGTACACTTGCCGCATAACGTAACGGTTCTGGTATACATAAGACAATCCGGACGGGTTGCGCAAATTATCTTCAAGTACGTGGTATTTGCCGTTTTCATCCCGTATTAAGTCGATTCCCGCCAAGAAGATGTGGTTGCTGAGCGGTATGTCGACATCTTTCATCTGCTTCTCATAATAATAGGGATTATCTTCAACTAGCTGACGCGGCACAATTCCCGCTTCAATAATCTTTTGATCATGGTAGACATCATCCAAAAAACGGTTCAGCGCTTCTGCACGCTGTGTCATTCCTTTTTCTACGACTTCCCATTCTTCCGGCGGGATAATGATCGGCACAAAGTCGAACGGCATTGTCCGTTCAGTTCCTACATTATTATGGTAGACAGTGAAAGTGATTCCTTGGCGGAGAAACGACAACTGTGCCGTTTCATGCTTTTCTTTTAATTCATCTTCTGAAAATCGCTTGATCACTTCATGGAAAGTCTTGTAGTGGGCTTTCGGTTTTCCATCGGGCATAAACATCTCATCAAAAAATGGACTGGTTTTATAGTCGTTAAACACGTGGCCAAACCCCCTCTGTTAGAATACCGCCAGTAACTTCCGCTGATTTTTAAAAGATATGAATTTTCTGTCTACTGGAGGGAAAGAAAAAGCCATGCCCATGCTCGGCATAGCTGTTCTTTGTTCTATTATAACCGAAGTTATTTTTTTGTTGTGTCATCGCTTGAAGATTTGTCAGAAGATGGACCAGTTTCCGGATTCTTTTTCAATGAATCCGTATAGTCGGTGCTACCGCCGAATTGGCCGCCGCTCGGTTTGTCGGACTCTGTAGAGGACCCAGTAGACGAGGACGAGCCGTTGTTCGACGAAGATGTCGTTTTACCTGTTGCAGAATCCGAGCCTTTTGTTTCGCCGACTTCATCTTGGACAGTCTTATTCGCTTGGTCGAGCGCGTCTTTTTCCTTATCCATCATTTGCTGTTGCTTCTCGATGGTCGTCTTGACTGTATCGACTGCTTTGTTAATATGAGGCTTCACTTTGTCGACCATGCCTCCCGATTGTTCGTTGAAGCGGTCCAAATTCTTTTTGATGTTTTCTTTCATATCGTTTGTATTCGTCGAAGAGCTACCGGTATTTTGCGTGTTGCCAGTTTCCGATTTTTTCTGTGTCATTGCTGCCCCGATTGCTGCTCCTACACCAAGCAATACAAGTTTGCTGAAAAATCCACCTGATTTTCTTGCCATTTTATGACCTCCTCCTCAAATTTTATAAATCTTAGTGTAGTAAGTATAGACGGAATTGCCTATTTTCAAACATCACCTCCTTAAAAAGGAAAAGGACACTCTTGTGGAAGAGTGTCCTTTACGGTGTATCTGTTAATTTTCCTTCTTCTAACAATACTTGCTTAAACGCTTTTACGACTTCCTCATCATATTGGATACCGATCAACCGCTCGATTTCGTTCATCGCGTATCCGGCCGTGAACGCAGAACGGTAAGCGCGGTCTTCTGTCATCGCATCAAAAGTATCGCAGACGCCAATTATTTTCGCCTCGATTAGGATTTCATTGCCTTTCAAGCCGAATGGATATCCTCGCCCGTTCACCCGTTCATGATGCTGCTCGACAATATCGGCAATATCTTTATAAGGGGTGTCGCGAATCATATCCGCGCCGTCCCCTGGGTGTTTTTTCACCAGGTCAAACTCTTCGTCCGTCAATTTGGAAGGCTTTTTCAATACTTCCTCAGGAATATTGATTTTGCCGATATCGTGAAGGATGGAAGCCAGGAATAAAGATTCCATATGTTCTCTCGTTAACTTTAATTTAGCAGCAGTTTTAACAGCATAATTGGCTACTCGGGCACTATGGTTGAACGTATAACGGTCCTTTTGCTCAACTCTTTCGCCAATTTTTCTTAACTCTTCGATGATTTTGCTTAAATAATGAAAGACAGGAGCAGTTGATACGGAAAAAAGTGTCACTGTTTCTATAACCCTGAAAGAAACAGGTACTTCCAATTCGTTACATGAAAAGAAGCCATCCTTGCTTAAAGTAATGATATTCCCTTCAACTTCCGCCTGAATCTCTCCTTCTAATATGTAATAGAATTCATGAGCATTGGCAACTTCACTTGGAAAAAGGATAAAGCTATTATCTTTTAGAATTGTTTGTTTTAGAAGTTCCAGACCTCCCCCTCTTCCCAATAAAGACAGAGTGGTTGTATCATTTTCAATTTTTTCCAGATATTTTCCCTTTAATATATCCAAGCCTCTCACAAATTCACTTCCCTTATATAAAAAAAATGAGAGCAAAGTTTCCTCTACCCTCATACTACTCTTTTTATTAATTATCTACAATATGCTTACCAGGAAACTACTACAATTGGGTCGATTTTAGCAGTTTTGTCTGCGAAATCTTCCTCAACCAAAACAATATCAGCTACGATTCCTGATTCAGTAGCATCTTTAATTCCTTCTAATGTAATTTCTTCAGCTTTTTTCTGCAAAGCTTTAATCAATTGCGCGATTTCTTCTTCGTAATTAGCTGTAAGTTCGGCTTGTTTCGCTTCATCTTCTTCAGAAGCCAATTGATTGATATATTCCTCGTGCAACTCAGCGGCTTTTTCTTGGTTTTTCACGATTTCCGCTTCAATTTTTGCATTTACGCTGTTGATGTCTTTGATAGCTGCCTGCACTTCCGCACTCATGCCTTCCTCAATTTCATAGTACGGAACTTCCGATACTACGAGCAACTCTTCTGCAAAAGCTCCTGTACCTAAAGATAAAATCATTAAAAATGAAAAAGCGACAGCTGCAATACTTTTCTTAAACATTACATTTCCTCCTGACATTTAGTTAAATTCGTAGGTTATGAATCCTTACTGTGACTATATGCAAGGTTAACAATAGTCCTACACTGACTAGTATATATAAACCAGGACTTTGGCACAATACGAATGTAAAAATTAACAAAAAATAAATATTTGTATTTTCTGAAAAAATATTGAATGTCTTCTTTTCTTTCGTAAAAAAAGAGTCCGCCACTATAAAGTGCGAACTCTTTCTCATTGACATTCAGTTAAGGCAATACAGTGCTGCCCATTAAATAACGGTCGCATTCCCGTGCAGCTTCACGGCCTTCGTTGATCGCCCAGACGATCAAGCTCTGGCCTCTGCGCATATCACCTGCCGCAAAGATGCCTTCGACATTCGTGCGGTAATCGCCGTATTCGGCTTTGACGCGTGAATTGGCATGCGTTTCCACATTCAATTGGTCGATCAGCAGCTGTTCAGGGCCGCTGAATCCGATAGCAATCAAGATCAGATCCGCTTTCCAAACTTTTTCCGTGCCCGGAATTTCTTCGCGGATGCGGTTGCCTTGCTCATCGATTTTCAGTTTGACGTTGACGGTATGGACTTCTTTGACGTGGCCCTTTTCATCGCCGACGAATTTCTTCGTCATGACCGCGTAGGCACGCGGGTCATCGCCGAAAGTCGCTGCGGCTTCTTTATGGCCGTATTCTATGCGGTGCACTTTCGGATACTGTGGCCAAGGGTTGCCTTTTTCGTCACGGATCGCGCCTTTTTGATCGTAGACATCGAATTGCACAAGGCTCTCGCAGCCATGGCGTACAGAAGTCGCGAGACAGTCTGTCCCCGTGTCCCCGCCGCCGATGACGATGACGTTTTTTCCTTTTGCCGAAATATAATTGCCGTCTTCCAAATCAGAATCGAGCAAGCTTTTCGTGCTGGCATGGAGGAAATCCATTGCGAAATGAACACCTTCTAAGTCACGCCCTTCGACATCGATGTTGCGGTGCACAGTCGCACCAGTCGCCATAATGACCGAATCGAAATCATCGCGCAATTTTGTTGCAGGATAGTTTTTGCCGACTTCGACATTCGTCACGAAGGTGATGCCTTCCTGCTCAAGGATTTTGACGCGGCGCATGACCATATCATAAGGCAATTTCATTTCAGGGATGCCGTACGTCAGCAGGCCGCCGATGCGGTCGCTTTTTTCGAACACCGTCACGGTATGGCCCGCTTTGTTCAATTGAGCTGCCGATGCAAGCCCGGCAGGACCCGATCCGACAACAGCTACTTTTTTACCGGTGCGGTGTTTTGGCGGTTCTGGAACGACCCAGCCTTCCGCAAATCCGCGTTCGATGATTGAGCGTTCGACCGTACGGATGGCGACAGGCGGTTCATTGATGCCGAGAACACAAGCCCCTTCACACGGAGCCGGACAAGCGACGCCCGTGAATTCAGGGAAATTATTCTTCAAATGTTCACGGTGAAGCGCTTCTTTCCACTGGCCGCGATAGACAAGATCATTCCACTCCGGAATCAGGTGATTGACCGGGCAGCCGGTCGTGCCGTTGTCGAGATCCATGCCGGTCTGGCAGGTCGGGACGCCGCAATCCATGCAGCGCGCCCCTTGCTTTTGTACTTCCTGTTCAGATAGCGGAATCGTATAATCTTTCCAGTCTTTTGTCCGCTGTGCCGGGTCGCGTTCTTTTACAGTCTGACGGTCGTATTCCATAAATCCGGTTATCTTCCCCATAGTTTCCCTCCAGTTCGCATATTTTCCAAGCTTTTCTCTATGAAAGGCAGCTATTGCCGACGCTGTTACTTGCCGGCCGAAGCCATTTTGCTTTCTTCGAATGCGGCCATTTCAGCATCGAATTTCTCCATGCCGCTATCTTGCAGCTTGCTGATGCGTTCGTTGATCTTCAAATAGGCTTTCGGAATGACGCGGACGAATTTGGCCGAAAGGATCTCCCAATGATCCAATACGCGTTTGCCGTTGAGGCTCGCTGTGTAGCGGACATGGTTTTCGACCATCTCTTTCAGTTCCGCAATTTCCTCAGGGTCTGCGAGCGGCTGCATATGCACCATTTCAGGGTTGCAGCGTGCGCTGAATGTTTCATCTTCATCAAGGACATAGGCGACACCGCCTGACATGCCGGCTGCGAAGTTCTTGCCGGTATCTCCGAGAATGACGACGCGCCCGCCGGTCATGTATTCACAGCCATGGTCGCCGACGCCTTCGACGACGATCTTGGCCCCTGAGTTGCGGACGGCGAAACGCTCGCCGGCCATGCCGTGGATATACGCTTCCCCAGCTGAAGCACCATAGAACGATACGTTGCCGATGATGATGTTCTTCTCAGGAAGGAATGTCGAATCCGCTGCCGGCTTGACGATGATCTTGCCGCCGGATAAGCCTTTTCCGACAAAGTCATTGGAGTCTCCGATCAAATTGAGCGTCATACCTTTCGGAATGAAAGCACCGAAACTTTGCCCAGCTGAACCTTGGAAGTTTAACGTAATGGTATCTTCCGGCAAGCCTTCTGCACCGTATTTGCGGGAGATGGCGCTGCCGATGATCGTGCCGGTCGCACGGTGAATATTGCGGATTGCTGTTGATACTTCAACCCGTTCGCCATTTTCGATTGCATTGCTGCAGCGCGGGAGAAGCTCCTGCACGTCAAGCGTATGCTTCAAACCATGGTCTTGCTTGATCGTCGCATAGCGGCCGACTTTTTCCGGCAGGTCCGGCTGATAAAGAAGCTGTGTTAAATCCAGCCCTTCCGCTTTCCAATGCTTGATCGCTTTATTCGTTTCGAGCACATCGGTACGGCCGATCATTTCGTTAATTGTGCGGAATCCGAGCTCCGCCATCAATTCGCGTGCTTCCATGGCGATAAAGCGCATAAAGTTTGCCACATGATCCGCTTCGCCGGTATATTTTTTGCGCAGTTCCGGGTTTTGCGTCGCAATCCCGACTGGGCATGTATCCAAATG
The DNA here is from genome assembly GCF_018283455.1 of Planococcus sp. MSAK28401. NCBI lineage: Bacteria > Bacillati > Bacillota > Bacilli > Caryophanales > Caryophanaceae > Planococcus > Planococcus alpniumensis. The sequence continues at coordinate 3,026,867 of NZ_JAAMTH010000001.1, forward strand.
GCAGACGCGCATCATGACGCATCCAAGTACGACGAGCGGTGCTGTCGAGAAGCCATATTCTTCTGCCCCCAGAAGCGCCGCAGTGACGACATCGCGGCCGGTCATCATTTTGCCGTCTGTTTCGACGACAATGCGGTCACGCAAGCCGTTCAACAGAAGCGTCTGATGCGTTTCTGCAAGGCCGATTTCCCATGGCAAGCCGGTATGCTTTAAGCTCGTTTTCGACGCAGCGCCTGTGCCGCCGTCGTAGCCGCTGATCAACACAAGATCTGCACGGCCTTTGGCAACGCCTGCTGCAATGGTGCCGACACCGACTGCAGATACCAACTTCACGCTGATGCGCGCATGCGGATTGGCATTTTTCAAGTTAAAGATCAATTCCGCCAAATCTTCGATCGAATAGATGTCGTGATGAGGCGGCGGTGAAATCAATTCAACGCCAGTCGTCGAACCGCGCACTTCCGCAATCCACGGATATACTTTCTTGCCTGGCAAATGCCCGCCTTCTCCAGGTTTCGCCCCTTGTGCGACTTTGATCTGGATTTCGTCAGCATTGACTAAATAATGGCTTGTGACGCCAAAGCGGCCTGAAGCAACTTGCTTGATGGCGCTTCTGCGGCTGTCGCCGTTATCATCCGGGATAAAGCGTGACACTTCTTCGCCGCCTTCTCCCGAGTTGCTGCGCCCCCCGATTTTATTCATGGCGATCGCTAATGCTTCGTGGGCCTCTTTACTGATCGAGCCGTAGGACATCGCGCCGGTTTTAAAGCGTGCGCAAATCTCTTCGACCGTTTCGACTTCTTCGATCGGAATCGGGGTGCGGTCTTTGAATTTCAATAAACCGCGCAATGATTGAAGATTGGCTTTTTCATCCGTCAACAGTTTCGAATACTTGCGGAAGGTATCGTAATTATTCGTCCGGCACGCTTGTTGAAGCGTGTGGATCGTCATTGGGTTGTATTGATGGTCTTCGCCGTTTTCACGGTACTGATACTCATCGCCGGATTCGAGCGCCGGGTTCGCCCCTTCGCGGTCGGGATAAGCGGACGCGTGGCGCAGCAGAACTTCTTTGGCGATGATATCGAGCCCAATGCCTCCAAGGCGCGAAGAGGTGCGCGTGAAATATTTATCGATAACATCCATATGAATCCCGATTGCTTCGAAAATTTGCGCCCCTCGGTAACTTTGAATGGTTGAAATGCCCATTTTAGACAATATTTTTATAATTCCATCCGTTACGGCTTGCACATAGCTCGCTTCGGCTTGTTCGGCGTTCATGCCGTGGATATCGTCTTTCGCCACCAAGTCTTCAATCGATTCGAATGCCAAATAGGGATTGATCCCTTCCGCACCATAGCCGATCAACATCGCGAAATGATGGACTTCGCGCGGTTCCGCAGACTCCAGGAGAATGCTCATGCGCGTCCGCGTGCCTTGTCGGATTAAATGGTGATGAAGCCCGGATACTGCGAGCAGTGCAGGAATCGCCGCGTGCGTGCTGTCGACGCCGCGGTCAGACAAAATGACTAGCGTTGCGCCTTTTTCGATGGCCTCGTCCGCTTCAGCAAATAATGCTTCCAAGCGCGCTTCCATCGCTTCTGCGCCGCCATCCGCTTCAAATAGAATCGGCAAGGTGACGGCCTTGAACTCCGGCAAGTTCTGCTGGCGCAGCCTTTCAAGCTCTGCATTCAGCAACACCGGTGTTTCAAGGCGGATATGGCGTGCGCTTTCCGGTTTCGGATCCACCAGATTGCCTTCTGCCCCGATGGTCGTTCGGGCTGCTGTAATGATTTGCTCGCGGATGGCGTCAATCGGCGGGTTGGTAACTTGTGCAAACAATTGCTTGAAATAGTTATATAAAAGCTGTGGTTTTTTCGACAATACCGCAAGCGGTGAGTCGTATCCCATCGAACCGACCGGATCTTTTCCGTCGGACGCCAGCGGTTTGATGATTTTCTGGACTTCTTCTTGCGTATAGCCAAATGCCAGCTGCTGCTTCAATAAGCCTTCACTGTTTGGATGCACCACTTCTTTCGGTTCCGGTAAATCCTCCAAGTCGAATAAATTGTTTTCGACCCAGTCTTTATACGGAAGCTCTGATGCAATTTGCGTTTTGATTTCATCATCCGGAATGATCTTACCGGCTTCAAGGTCGACCAATAGCATCTTCCCTGGGCGCAGGCGGTCTTTATAGATGATGTCATCCGAAAAGATATCGAGCGCCCCGACTTCAGAGCCGAGGACGATCATGCCGCTTTTCGTAATATAATAGCGCGCTGGGCGCAATCCATTGCGGTCGAGGCAGGCTGCGATCTGGCGTCCATCCGTGAACACGAGCGCCGCCGGGCCATCCCATGGCTCCATGAGCGTGCTGTGGTATTCGTAGAAATCGCGCTTTTTCTTATCGATCGATTTGTCGTTGACCCATGGCTCCGGCACCATCATCATCGCCGTATGAGCAAGCGAGCGGCCTGATAGGTGAAGGAACTCAAAGCAATTGTCAAACATCGACGAATCGCTTCCTGTCTCATCAATGACCGGCAGGACTTTTTGCAAATCTTGGTCATTGAAATAAGGAGAGTTGCAAGCGAGCTGGCGGGCTCTCATCCAATTGACGTTTCCGCGAAGCGTATTGAATTCGCCGTTATGGATGGAGTAGCGGTTCGGGTGGGAACGCTGCCAGCTCGGGAAGGTATTCGTACTGAACCGTGAGTGGACGAGTGCCAACGCCGATTTGAATTCGGGATGGTTGAGGTCAATGTAGAATGAGTCCAATTGTTCCGGAATGAGCATGCCTTTATAGACGATCGTTCCGGCAGACAAGCTGCTGAAATAGACGTCTTTAAATTCTTCTACACCGCCCATTTCCTGTTCAATGCGTTTGCGGATAATATACAAACGGCGCTCCAAATCCATGCGCGTTTCAAGCTCCGCTGATGCACCAATAAAGATTTGGCGAATGACCGGTTTGGTTTTCGCCGCGACATTACCGACAAACGAATCGTTGACCGGCACAGGGCGCCAGCCGAGTGATTCCTGGCCTTCTTCTTCGACAATGCGCTGGATGATGTCTTTTGCTTTCATGCGGAGATCATAATCCTGTGGCATGAAAATCATGCCGATGCCGTATTTTCCTTCATCCGGAAGAACGATTCCTTCTTTTTCACATTGCTTCAGGAAAAAGCGGTGTGGAATCTGCGTCAAAATGCCGGCGCCGTCCCCCGTGCTCGTATCAGATGATTGGCCGCCGCGGTGCTCCAAGTTACAGAGGATGTTCACTGCGTTCTGGACAATGCTATGAGATTTTCTGCCGTCTATATTAGCGATCATCCCAATACCGCAAGCTTCATGTTCCTGGTCGGGATGATACAGTCCTTGTGCGATCGGATACTCTTTCTTGCTCAATTAAACCGCCTCCTTTTACACGCTAATTTGTCATAATATTATGATAGTATATCATATAACTGAATATATATACAATTGCATTTTGTGAAAAATTTATCAAGTGCATGAAGATTCATCGCAAATCCTAGCATTAAAGGTGAAACCGCTTTCAAATGAGGTCTTATAGCGATTCTGCATTATTCGTTATTTGTGTATATTGATACAGTATTTTTTTCCTCCCCTTTTCTCTCAAGCCCTTTTTCCCAGTAATTAGACAATTTGGGTCGAGATCTTTTGATTGATCATTCGGAAAAGCTAGCGTCCCAAACTGATTTTTCGGTCATTCGCCCTTTAAAAATTTCCATATAAAAGAGCGCAGAAAACGAATCATTTTCTGCGCTCTTTTCGAATAGCTATAAACTTTTCTTGATTTATCCAATTTTTTATACTAGCCCATAAGGCAAAAGCTTCTGCTGAAGCAACTGAATTGCTACGAATTATTCACAGTTTCATAAATACGGATCGCTTCAAGAAAATATTCCCCGTATTTCTCCAGCTTGTTTGCGCCGACACCGCTGACTTCGAGAAAGGCATCTTCGTTTTTCGGTTTGCGCGCAACCATGTCCTGCAAGCTCTTATCTGAGAAGATGACAAACGGTGGAACTCCCGCTTCATCCGCCAATTTTTTGCGGACTGTTCGCAATTCCTCGAACAGCGGATCGTTGGTTGCAATCCGCTTCGTGACGACCACGCCTTTTCTCATGACACGGCGTTTTCCAAGCAACACATCGCGTCCGCCATCCGGGACGAAGATCGTCGGAAAGCTGCCTTGTTCGACTGCCAGCAATTCCTGCGAAATCATGAATTCGATAAGGTTCGATACTTCTTTTGAATTCATATGCTTTAACACGCCGTATGTCGACAATTGATCAAAGCGGAAATCGAGCACTTTCTTGTTGCGCGAGCCGGTCAATACTTGGGCAGTCATCGTCTTGCCGAATTTCTGGCCCATGCGGATAACGCATGACAATACTTTCTGGACATCTTCAGTCACGTCCTGGCCTTCCCGCTCATCGACGCAATTTCCGCAATGGCCACATGGGGCCGCACTTCCATCGCCGAAATAATGGACGATGAATTGCTGGAGGCAATTTTCCGTATGGCAATAATCGACCATCCCCTGAAGCTTTTTCAACTCACCCGGGATGCGCGAAGGGTCTTGCGCCTGGTCGATCAAAAAACGTTGCGTCTGGACGTCTTGCGAAGCGTAAAGGACGATGCATTCACTCGGCAGGCCATCCCGCCCCGCGCGCCCCGCTTCCTGATAATAGCTCTCCATGTTTTTCGGCAGTTGGTAATGAATCACATACCGGATATTGGATTTGTCGATGCCCATTCCGAATGCATTGGTCGCGACCATCACGGTCACTTCGTCGTTCAAAAAGCGCTCTTGCCCAAGGCGGCGTTCGTCGTCCGGCATACCCGCATGGTATTTTGCCGCCTTGACGCCGCGTTTGACAAGCGATTCATAGACCGAATCCACTGTTTTGCGCGTCGCTGCGTAAATGATTCCAGCTTCATTGTCGTTTTTCTGGACGTAATCCCGGATAAAGCGTTCGCGATCCTGTCCTTGGATGACCGAAAAGCTTAAGTTCGCCCGTTCAAATCCAGTGATGACGGTATTTTGTTCTTCGATATCCAGGATGCGGCAAATATCTTCCCGTACTTGAGGCGTCGCCGTCGCCGTCAAGGCAAGCACCGTCGGATTATCCGGGAAAATTTCCAGCATGCGGCTGATCAGCCGGTAGCTCGGCCGGAAATCATGGCCCCATTGCGAAATGCAATGCGCTTCATCGACGGCGATGAGCGGTACCTTGACGCCTTGCAGACCATCCAAAAACATTTCCGAATCGAGGCGCTCTGGCGCGATATACAATAATTTGATGATACCCATCTGCACTTCATGAAGGATTTCACGGACTTCATAGACATCGAGCGAACTATTAATAGAAGCAGCTGGAATGCCGGCTGCCTGCAATGAGTCGACTTGATCTTTCATCAGGGAGATCAGCGGCGAAACGACAATGGTTGTCCCTTCCATGGCAAGTGCAGGAATCTGGTAGCACATCGATTTCCCGCCGCCTGTCGGCATGACGCAAATCGTGTTTTGGCCATCGAAAACTTGCGTGATGGCTTGCTCCTGGCCGGTCCGGAAGCTATCATACCCGAAATGCGACTGCAGTAGTTTTCTTGCTTGTTCCAACAACTTTGAACACTCCCCATACTGTTTTACTATGAACGTAGCTTACCATATTTAGAGGGCTATTTCTTTTTTGGCATACGAAAAGCCACCCCAGAAAATCGATTGGTTTCCAGGGTGGCTGAAAAGGCCTTTTTATTCGAATCATGCCAGTGAGAATAATCTCAGGCGTATACTCTGGCTAATAGGAAGAAATACGGCCGCTTCATGCCTTTCCAATCCATCATGCCCAATAATACATCCTCATTCACTTTGCGGAAATGGTCCTGGATCGGCAATTGATCGTAAATCATCACCGCACTCGTTTTCCCGCGCCACTCCATCTTGCGGAGCCGTGCTGCACCTTTCGCGCCGCTCAACAGATTAGCGATCAGCGCGGGTGGAAACGGATGCAGCGGGAACGGTTTTCCAAAAGGGGAGTTAAACAATAAAGGGTCGACATGCTCGGTGCTGTGGAAAGCTTTGCCGTACCAGCCCGACTTTTCAAGCCAGCCGTCCAGTGGATGTCCTGACGGCAATTCGCGCCCTTTCCACGTACCGAACATTTCGTACGGGTCGACTGGCTCAAGCGCATCGAACAAGCGGCAAACTTCGCCCGCGCTGTCCGCACCGTGCTCCATCATTTCCCAAGCCCAGCGTTCCGGCTTCATGGCCCTCTTCCTTTCAGCTTAAATTTCGATCTCCCACTGTTTAGCTTCTTCTTCTTTCATCTGTTGTTCGGTCTCTTCTGGATACGCCGTGCGGAATTTGTGAGAATCCTGCGGGATGATCTCCACCATTTTATCGATCATGTCCTGCGGATCGAATTGGTCTTCCAAGCCCTTCTCCATTTCTTTCATGTCTTCAGGACGTGTAAAGTGGATTTTCTCATCGAACCATTTCCACTTGGCTTCTGCACTGCGATCGTTAAATCCTGTAGCGAAGGCTCCCGGGTTAATCGTCGCCACTTGTACGCCAAACTCTGACATTTCTTTGCGCAATGTTTTTGCAATTGCTTCGATAGCATGCTTCGTCGCTGTATACGGGCCGACGTAAGGCGTCGACATGATCCCTGCCATGGAAGATAGGAAAATAATCTTGCCTTTGCCCTTCTCGACGAATTTACGTGCGGCGATTTGAGCCGTTTCAAGCGTTTGGAAGACGTTTACTTCAAATAATTCACGGAAGTTTGCCATTGGCACTTCCCCGAGTGGGCCGCCTTCGTTGATGGCAGCATTTGCTACAAAGATATCGAAATCGTATTCAAGCATCTGTGCCAGATCCTGTGGATTTTTAATGTCCATTTTAAACGTTGTCAATTCCACCCCGGCTTCAGATGCCGCTTCACGGAGTGATGTTACTTGAGGGGCTGTTTCAACTGGCGCGATGACTTTATGGCCTTTCGCCGCCAGTCCAAGTGCCGTACCTTTTGCGAGCCCGCTTCCGGCTCCTGTAATGAAAATCGTTTTAGTCATCATTTCTCCTCCTGATTCTGTAGGTTGCTATAGTTTGTCTTCCCCATAGCAAATAGAATAAACAGGTTTAATTGAGCCACCATTCTTTACGGTCCATTTCTTCTGCAAAATGGGCATATTCAGAGAGTGTCTCCTCCAATACCTTTTCGCTCCGGGCAAGCATGCGCTCCCTCGCTTTTTTCCGTTTAAAGCGCCTCCCATAGACGGCTTGCAATTCATCGTAGGAGGATTTCAATTCACGGAAACTAGATGCCAGTTCATCATCTTCGTCGGATAACAGCGAAGCTAGCATCCCAATTTTCCCGTACAGTTCTTCGACTGTATAACGCTCGCGATCCTTGTAGAGGATGCCGGCCACAATTGACGCCGGAAGTTCCTCGTCCACTCCCCGCGCCAAATCCGTCAGCAGTTCGATCATGATGCGCCGGTTGCTCGCCAGCGACAGGACATAAAAAATATGGGGAATCTGATCAACGGGCGTTTCTTCAATATATTCATCGATTTGCCTGATCAAATCCTCCGCTTTTAAATGGTCGATGAGAATGCCCAGCCGGTATGTTTCGTACATTATGTATCTTCTCAAACCCTCACCGCCATTTCCTCAAGTCTCTCTTTCATTTTGACAGATAATTCTGTCAAAAACAATTCACCAATCGCCCTTGCTATACGAAAAAAAGCCTGCTCTCCTCATTACAGGAGAACAAGCTTTTGCTTCCGTGCAGATATCAAGTCGCCAAGCCGTAGCTTCCCATGCGGCGCTTCACTTGGATAAAGGAAGCCGCCTCGGCGAGTTCCGCTTCATTCAATGGCTGGTCATCGAGCATCACTGTATATTCGTTCAGGAAATTCGTATTTTGAAGATTAACATTGATTATGCGGTCGTTGCGGTCCAATAGGCTGTCCACAGAAATCTCAAAGAAATCGGCGAGGCGTTCCAAATGCACAACTGATACTTGTTTCTTTCCGCTTTCGTATGCCCAAACCGTACTTTTCGCAAAGCCCAAAAGGTCTGCAAGCTCTTCCGGAGAATGGCCTCTCGCTTCTCTCAAGTCTTTTATTTTTTTGCTTAACTGCTTCATAGTTGATTCCTGCTCCTTTTAATAGATTTCTAATTATTTTAAATATACTGCAACTAAACTGAATGAGCAATCATTTTATGGAAATTTTTTAAAATAGAATGAATATTTAGTGAACAGTATCTATTTAATATAATTATTGGAAATTTACAGAGCCATAAATACTATAAAAACTAAAAAATTTCATTTTATGATATTTAATCCCAATTTTCGGGCAAATAACAATGCTTGATCCGTAGATACTTTGCACCCCGCGAGCAAATCCGTAGTCAATTGCAGATCTTCAAAGCGGCTTGAACTGAAATCGGCACCTTTGAGAAAAGTTCCCGTGAAGTTGGCTTCGTTTAAATCGCTGTCGAGAAACTGCGCATTTTTCAAGTTCACTTCATAGAAGTCTGCTTGCCGCAAAACACTTTTTTCGAATGTCACGTCGCTTATATGGGAAAACCCGAAAACTGCATAATCGAGACGGCATTCTCTAAACTGTGTGTAACGGATCGTGCTTTCCGTAAAATCTGTGCCGAGCAACCGGCAATTTTCGAACTTCACCCGATGAAACACCGCGCGGCTCATATCAGCATTCGATAAATCGCAATTGATGAATACCACATCCGCAAACTCGCTGCGTTCCCATTCACCAGCCGAAAAACGGACATTTTCGAACTTCACCCGGTCAAAATGAATTCTTCCTGCCGTTAATTCCTCGGAAACAATCCGGCAATCATGGACATATCCATCATCTAATGCTTCAATAAAAGAAAAAGTTTCTAGCTCTGTGGGAAGCATCGGTTCGGTCTTCTTATTCTTTTTCATCATCATTCCTCCTGGCTCGCATATCTTCTTCTTTATCTTAACGACTATTGTAGTTTCTTGTCCCGTTCGCCGCGCGAGTTGCATTATGCCAAATCCGCTGTAAAGGAGATGCTGCATGGAAAATGTCAAAAGTACTTTTAAAGAAGTCGCCTCTGCCATTCTTCCTGTAACGATTGTCGTCGTTTTGCTTCAAGTCCTGATCATCCGCCTACCGCTCGAAGCGCTGCTGCAATTTTTGATCGGGGTCGTTTTTGTCGGAACCGGCTTTTTCCTGTTCCTGCTCGGAGTCAATGCGGGGCTGCTGCCAATCGGGGAACTGATTGGCAAAAAGCTGCCCTTGACCCGCAAGCCATGGCTGATCATCGGGACGGGCTTGGTGCTCGGACTCGCTGTCACGATTGCCGAACCGGATGTCCGTGTGTTGGCCAATCAGATTGAGAATGTTTCAGGAGGGGATATTTCACGAAACATCCTCATCTTATCCGTTTCGGTGGGCTTGGCGATTTTTGTTGCCTTGGCGATGGTCCGGACGCTGTTCAGCATCCCAATCCATTATATGCTGATCGGTGGATATACCTTTGTCTTTCTTCTTTCCTTTTTTGTCCCTGATGCATTCATCCCGATTTCTTTCGATGCGGGCGGGGTCACGACCGGCCCAATGGCAGTGCCTTTCATTTTGGCGCTGGGCATCGGCGTCGCTTCCGTCCTGCGCTCCGATAAGCCGAGCAGCGGCGAAGGCTTCGGCTTGATCGGGCTGGCATCGATCGGCCCCATCATCGCTGTCATGCTGCTGGGGGTGCTGTACCGGTGAACTTGCATATTTTTCAAGGTTTCGGTGAAGTGCTGATCGAAGTCAGCATGGCTCTCCTCCCGCTTGTCGTATTCTTTAGCGTATTCCAATTGTTCATGCTTAAATTGCCAAAAGAACGCGTGCTGCAAACCGGACTCGGCTTTGTTTTGACGTTTTTCGGATTGGCTTTTTTCCTCCAAGGCGTCCATATCGGCTTTATGCCCTTTGGCGAATTGATGGGTGCGGAACTTGGCGAGTGGCAATACCGCTGGGCCATCATCCCGATTGGGTTTGTGCTCGGCTTTGTCGCGACATTTGCTGAACCGGCTGTCCGCATCATGAATGAGGAAGTCGACCGCGAAACGGGCGGTTACATTTCCTCGCAGATTATGCTCTACACCTTATCGACAGGGGTCGGCTTATCCATCGCTTTATCGATGCTGCGGATTTTGACAGGCTGGTCAATCTGGTATTTCATCCTGCCGGGTTATATTCTCGCCCTGATCCTAATCTTTTTCTCCACGCGCACGTTCATCGCAATCGCCTTTGACTCAGGCGGCGTTGCTACCGGGCCGATGACCGTGACATTCATCGTCTCTGTGGCAGTCGGCATCGCTTCCGTCACCGAAGGGCGGGACCCGCTTGTCGATGGCTTCGGTATGATTGCCATCGTGGCATTGACGCCGATCATTTCCGTACTTGTTGTCGGTTTACTCTTTAATCGAAAGGCAGGGAATCAAAACCATGAATCTGAATCATAGACTGATGATTGCCATCGTAAAACGCGGTGCTTCGAGGGATGTCATTGCAGCGGCGAAAGAAGCTGGCGCAGATGGAGCGACAGTGCTGTATGCGGAAGGAATCGGGAGAAACGAAAAGCCCACTTTTCTCGGGCTTCCCGCTACACACGAAAAAGATGTCGTCTTTATCGCTGTTGACGGCGAAATCGAATTTGCCGTCGCAGAAGCCATCAGCCATGCCGGAAAATTAGGCAAGTCAGGTTATGGCCTCGGCTTTACTGTCCACCTCAGCAAGTTGCTGGGGGTCCCCCATCTCACCGAACGCGAAGACGACCGCAAAAAGAAGCGAGGAGTGGAAAAGATGCCAGAACCGAAAGATTTTCAATTGATTGTGACCATCGTCAATTCCGGAGATTCCGGACAAGTTGTCAAGGCAGCCGCAAAAGCCGGCGCTGAAGGCGGGACCATCCTGGAAGGGCGCGGCACCGGAGTTAATGAACAGAAAAAGTTCATGAACTTTACGATCGACCCGGAAAAAGACGTTGTCCTGACATTGGTGCCGTCCGTATTTGCAGCAAAAGTGGTTGCGAGCATCGAACAGGCAGTCGACCTCGACGCTCCAGGAAAAGGCATCGCCTTCTTGATCGACGTGGAAAACGTGTTTGGCGTCAATCATTCCTCTTTGAATCCATAAGAAAAACCGGTGAGTTCAGGACTCACCGGTTTTTCTATTTAATAGCGTTCTGCCCCGTGCACTTGATTGGTCAAAGTTTCCTCGTTCTCACCTTCAGACATTTTGTTGTAGAGCTCTTCATTATGGTCTTTCATGAGAATCCTACTTCATTTTAATGCCATCATTTCCCTCTTCCCACCCTCACTTTCAAATAAACCTATTTTCTTCCAAATAACCCCTTCGACGCAGACTCATTCTTTGCAAGAAGCGCCCTTTACTATTTGAAAATTAAACCCGCCTCTCTTGGAATAGACAAATCCCGCTGGATATGGAAAACTAGAATGGAATCGACTAATAGAAAGCAGGGCTAGAAATGAGCGTTACCTTGAAAGAGAAAGGGAGATGGGACCCTTTGAAAGTTTTTTTGAAAGTATCAGTGGCCTATATTCTCTCTCGGTTTTACCGAAATGCAAAAGGTCCGAAAATCGCCCTGGTGGGAGGAAACCTCGGAGAAAAATACGAAGATAATGCTTCCGTATTCCATAAATATGTGGTGAATAACCATGCAGAACAAGTCACGGCTTATTGGATGTATGACCCGGCGACCGACTATGCGAAGAACGGGCGTATCCCAAATGCCGTAGCGCTTGGCAGCTTCCGTAATTACTTGCTGTTTTTCCGCGCCGATTACACGTTTCATGGGCATTCCTTGCTTTATGACATCGTGCCATCCGCCGATAAATTCTTGAATTTGAATCGCCGGACGGTTATTACGCATGTCAGCCACGGCATCGAAGGCTTCAAGAAAATCCTCATCCAAAAAGAGGATGTTCCACTCCTCAAGCGGACTGATTACTTCAACTGTGCCTCGCGCTATGAATACGAGTTGAAACGCGACAAATGGAAAATCCCTGAAGAAAAACTCATCATCACCGGATTCCCCCGTTTTGACCGCTATTTGCCAAACCAGCAGCCACCAAAAGAAATGAAGCGCATCCTCATGATGATGACTTGGCGTGAATGGCTGTTTGACCTCTCAAGGGAAGAATTTCTCGAAAGCAATTACTTCCGCAGCACGATCGGCTTATTGGAGCACGAAGGAATACGAAATCTCCTGAAGTCTAATGGCATACGCCTACAAATCGCCTTGCATCCGTTCATGAAGCGATTTGAAGAGCACTTCTTTTCGCTTGCCGACCAGGATTACGGCATCGAATTTCTGGATTTCAACCACGCATCCATCGAGCGTTCGATTGAAGAAAATGATATGCTTCTGACGGATATCACAAGCGTTTCCTGGGACTTCCTGTATTTGAATAAACCGATCATTTTCTTCATGTTCGACCAACAGGAGTATACGGAAAAACGAGGATCTTATCTCGACCTTGATAAAGATTTATATGGATATAGATCCCCGACAGCAGAAGATGTCTACAACACGCTCACCTATATGGTTGAGAACAATATTACGCATAACGAATGGTATGGGAAAGCCGATGAGTACATCGACTATTTCGACCAGGACAATTGCAAACGCTTGGCACAACGCGTCATGAACGTTTGAATGTTTCACGTGGAACTCTGTTATGAGACGAAAAACCGGCAAACCTGAGATCATTTCAGGCTTGCCGGTTTTTGTAATTTAACAGATGAATAATCTTTTAAGATGACAGATTGCTCAGTTGCAGTTCTACCGGGCAATGATCCGATCCGTGTACATCTTTATGGATCGAGGCGCTCTTCATTTTCCCGATGAGACGGTTGGAAGCGATGAAGTAATCGATGCGCCAGCCAACATTTTTCTCTCGGCAATTTGAACGATAAGACCACCATGAATAATGGCCGCCTTCATCAGGATGGAAATGGCGGAATGTATCCACGAAACCGTTGCCGAGAAAATCACTGATCTTCCCGCGTTCTTCTGGCGTAAAGCCTGAATTTTTTTTATTGGCTTTCGGGTTTTTCAAATCGATTTCCTGATGCGCGACGTTTAAGTCCCCGCATAAAATGACAGGCTTTTCGAGGTCCAATTTCTGGATATGTGAAAGCAGCTGGTCTTCCCATAATAACCGGTACGCAAGGCGCAACAGCCCGTGCTGGGAATTCGGCGTATAGCTATTGACCAGATAAAATTCAGGGAACTCCAATGTGATCAGCCTGCCTTCTGTATCGTGTTCCTCGAGACCGACCCCGTAATGGACATTCAACGGACGCTGTTTGGTGAAGATGGCAGTCCCTGAATAGCCCTTCTTCTGTGCATAATTCCAATATGTATAGTAACCCGGAAGCTCCAAATCAATCTGGCCTTCCTGCAATTTAATCTCCTGAACGCATAGAATATCTGCATCCACTATCTCAAAAAAATCCATAAATCCTTTTTTCATCACAGCACGCAGGCCATTTACATTCCATGATACCAACTTCATCCCACTCACTCACTTTCTTTCATCAGTGTAGCGGAATAAAGGCCATGCCTCAAATGTGGAGGTTTCGATTTCTTTTTGCATTATATTGTAAAATTTCAGCAAATATTCAGTCAAAACTGTCTTTTTTTAGAGTCTGTCTTGTACAATAGACTTAACAAAAAAGGGGGCCTTCGGCTATGGCGAAGTTCACGAAACCGGAAAAAAGCTGGGCATTTTACGATTGGGGCAGCTCCGCATATTCCATTATCATCACAACCGCAGTATTTCCGCTTTTCTATAAAGCAGCCGCAACAGATGCCGGTGTGGAACTTGCAGATTCCACTGCTTATTTAAGCTACACCATCGCTATTTTCACGTTTATCTTGGCAATGCTCGGCCCGCTGCTCGGCACAATTGCCGATTACGAAGGAATGAAAAAGAAATTCTTCACTGTGTTTTTCTTGCTTGGCACAGTTTCAACAGCGATGCTCGCCTTCGTTCCGGAAGGACAGTGGCTGTGGCTCTTGATTTGTTATGTGTTCGCGGCGCTTGGAGCGACTGGCGCGAATCTATTCTATGATGCCTTCATTGTCGATGTCACGACTGAAAAGCGCATGAACCGCGTCTCCGCATTCGGCTATGGGCTCGGCTATATCGGTTCGACCATTCCGTTTGCGCTCGCCATCTTAATCATCCTGCTTGCCCAAAATGAAGTCCTGCCGCTATCCGTTACAAATGCCAGCCGGCTTGCCTTTTTGATCACTGCGGCTTGGTGGATCCTCTTCTCCATACCGTTATTCCGTCATGTAAAGCAAAAGCATTTCATCAAACGCGAAGCGAGCCCCGTGGCCCAAAGCTTCCGCCGGCTCAGTAAAACGATCCGGGAAATCCGGCAATACCGCGCCTTGTTCCTGTTCCTGATTGCGTACTTCTTCTATATCGACGGCGTTGGCACCATCATTTCTTTATCCACTGCCTACGGGACCGATCTTGGGTTAAGCGCCACCAGCCTGTTGATCGTTTTGTTCGCCACTCAAGTCGTGGCCGCGCCTTTTGCGATTCTCTACGGCAAGCTCGCCGATCGCTTTACCGGAAAGAAAATGCTGTATGTCGGCATTTTTGTCTATATTATCGTCTGTGTCTATGCAGTCTTCATTGAAACTATCATGGATTTCTGGATTCTTGCAATGCTGGTCGCTACTAGCCAAGGCGGCATCCAAGCCTTGAGCCGCTCTTACTTCGGCAAGCTGGTGCCCAAGCAAAATGCCAATGAGTTTTTTGGCTTCTACAATATTTTCGGCAAATTCGCAGCGATTACGGGGCCGTTGCTGGTCGGTGTCACTTCCCAGATCACCGGCAACTCCAGTTTAGGGGTTTTGAGTTTGGTCGTACTCTTTGTTATCGGCCTAGTCGTCCTCATCTTCGTTCCGGAGCCGGAGCCACATGATCCGATCGACGAAGTCGCTATTGAATAATTCAACAGATAAAAAGCCTCCCACAGCTGTGGGAGGCTTTTATTCATGATTAGTTATTCTTTTTTGCATCAGTTGGCTCGACTTTAATTTCGCCGTCTGAGTTTTTGCCGAGTGATGATTCACCGAATTCCACGACATCTACGCCGCCGGCATCTTTCTCAGCTTTCTTCACTTCTTTTTCTACTTTCTTTTCAGCCTTTTCGTGCTCTTTTTGGGCTTTTTCTTCTTTTTTCTCTTCTTTTTCTTCTGCTTTATCTTGCTGCTTTGCTTCTTTTTCAATCGCTTTTTCTTGTTTCTTCAATTCTTTTTCTTCTTTCTTCTCATCACGCTTCGTCTTCAGTTCATCAGCTTTCACTTTCGCCTGTTCGATGGAAGTGTTCACTTTTTCACTGGAATCCGAAGTTTTTGCTTTCACTTGCTCCTGCAATTCCTTACCGCTCTTAGGGGCAAGCAAGAGGCCTGCTGCAGCGCCAATCAAAGCACCTGTTACAGCGCCGGCAACGAAGCTTCCGCCGCCTCCGCCTGATTCAGAACCGTGTTCCTGTGCCATCGGTGCAGGCGACTGAATTTTGCCTTGGCGCACGAGACGCTCTTCGACTTCTTCTACAATTTCAAACAATGTGCGTCCTCTTGCTTCAACTAATGAAACGCTCATGTGGAAATCCGTCAAATCTTCTTGGTCACGGACGACCACTACGTCGTAATCTGTAGCATCTGTTTTCTTTTCAAGCATTTCTGCGCGATACCCTTTTTGTACTAATGCATCGCGTACGGATGTAAATGGATGTTCAACTGCAATTTTTACCATTCTGTGTCCACTCCTTTTTTTTGAAAACTCTATGTTAAGATGTTTTCCCCTAATCCTCCTCTCTAAACTTATCCTTTCCGAACTCCCCTATTTTTTTCAAATTTTCACGCTATGAATAGCTTAATGAATTCGCTTATTCATAATGAAGTGTTTAGGCATCACATGGATAGACGCTGCCCTGCTTGGAGTTGGCCTCTTGCTATAAGCCAGAAAGAACGTCTGTCTTATAGCATCGGCTCACCCTTGACGCTGGACAGCTTAGAGATTTCATTGGGACAAGTGGGTTTAAATGGTTGTGCTTCTTGAGTATTCATCGGCCGGTGGGGGAATCGCTTCCTGCTTCAAGATATTTAGTGAGGCATTTCACATTCACTTTGAGCATCAGTTGGATAGTCGCCGCCCTGCTTGGGGTTGGCCTCTTGCCACAAGGCAGGAAGAGCACCTGTCTTATGGCATCGGCTCACCCTTGGCGCTAGGCAGCTTAGAGATTTCGTTGGGAGACATGGATTTAAGTGCTTATGCTTCTTGAGTATTCGTCGGCCAGTGGGGAAATCACTTCCTGCTTTACGGCAGATAGTGATGCATTTGATATTCGGTTTTAGCATCAGAGAGGCCGTCGCTGTCCTGCTTGGGGTTGGCCTCTTGCTATAAGCCAGAAAGAACGTCTGTCTTATAGCATCGGCTCACCCTTGGCGCTGGACTGCTTAGAGATCTCGTTGAGACCGATGTGTTTACATGGTTCTGCTTCCCGGTTATTCATCCGGTTGCAGGGGAATCGCTTCCTGCTCCGAGGCGGATGGTAGAACTTTTCGAGCGGGAACTATGGAAATCGGTTCAGACTACATATTGTTGTTCATCTTCCTGCTTCCAGACTATTTGTTCAGTACATAAACAAAAACCCCAACCGGCGTTTGAGCCGGTCGAGGCCAATGGATTTTATACGGTTACTCCTGTGCGTTCTAGTGCCTTGATGCGTGTGCCGGTTTCTGCATCAAAGAAATGAACGTGTGCCATGTCAAAGGCGAGTGTCGCTTGATGTCCTGCTTCGATTGTAGTTGCTGCGTCGACCCGCGCGATAAATTCCTGGTCTTCGTAGACGGCGTGGAGAATCGTCTCAGCACCTGTCAGTTCGGATACGGTAATAGTCGCATCGAATTCACTAGCCGGAATTCCAGACAGGTCTTCGTTATTAACATGGATATGTTCCGGGCGGATGCCAAGCGTGATTGGCTTATTGTCATAGCCTTCTGCTTTCAACATATCCAATAGTTTTGAAGGAATCGCCATTTTTTTATTCCCTACAGCGAAAGTGCCGTCGATTAGCTGGCCTTCAAAGAAGTTCATTGCCGGTGAACCGATAAAGCCGCCGACAAAGCGATTTTCCGGGAAATCATAGACTTCTTTTGGCGTGCCTACTTGCTGAATCAATCCGTCTTTCATGACCACGATACGGGAGGCCATGGTCATCGCTTCCGTTTGGTCATGAGTGACGTAAATCGTTGTTGTTTTCAGACGGTTATGCAGCTTGGAGATTTCAGCGCGCATCTGTACGCGTAATTTCGCGTCCAAGTTCGACAAGGGCTCATCCATCAGGAAAACTTTTGCATCACGGACAATGGCACGTCCAAGGGCTACACGCTGGCGCTGCCCTCCTGAGAGCGCTTTCGGTTTTCTGTTCAGGTAGTCTTCCAATCCGAGGATCGCGGCAGCTTCATCTACACGTTGTTTAATCTCCGACTTTTTGAACTTTCTCAGTTTCAACCCAAATGCCATATTTTCATAAACAGTCATATGTGGATATAAGGCGTAGTTTTGGAATACCATTGCGATGTCGCGTTCTTTCGGCTCGACATCATTCATGCGTTTTCCGTCAATGAAGAATTCGCCTTCCGAGATTTCTTCCAGTCCTGCGATCATCCGCAACGTGGTCGATTTCCCGCACCCCGAAGGACCGACAAACACGATAAACTCCTCATCTTTTATATGTAAATTGAAATCACTGACTGCCAATGCGCCTTTGTCATAGCGTTTGCCTAATTGCTCAATTTTAATTTCTGACATTTCCCATTCTCCTCTAAAGCGTTTTCTTTCATTATAGAGAATTTGCAGTAAATTACAAATACAATCGTGCAAACGTTTGCCTAAATACATTCTACAGAGGTAATATTCCCGCACTTCGGGAGGCAACCAATTCATAAAGTCCTTTCTATCAGGCTTTTTAAAAGTTGCACAAGCTCCGTTCCAACCAATTAAACCTGCATTACTCACTCCCCATCAGATCCTGGGCCCCTCTTCCCTCAAAACAAAAAGCCCCCGAAGAATTCGGGAGCTTGCTGTCTGTCATGCAATTAGACCGTTACCGGTTTTTTCTCTTTTTTGATTTGCTTGCTGCGAAGCTGTCCGCAGGCAGCGTCGATGTCTGCGCCTTGTTCGTGACGGACACCGCAATTGATGCCTTTTTTCTTCAATGCATCATAGAATGCACTGATGGCTTCAGGCGTGCTTTGCTGGTATTGGTCGTGCTCATCGACCGAGTTGTAAGGAATCAAGTTGACGTAAGACAAATGACGCTTGTTTTCAAGCAATTTCGCCAGCTTGTTCGCTTCTTCGACATGGTCGTTGACGTCGCGCAGCATGATGTACTCGAATGTGATACGGCGATTCGATTTTTCCAGGTAATAATCGATGGAATCCATCAATTTTTCAACTGGGTAAGCTTTGTTGATTTTCATGATACGTGAACGCAATTCGTTCGTTGGGGCGTGGATGGAGATTGCCAAATTGACCTGCAAGCCTTCATCCGCATAATCGTAAATCTTCGGCACGATACCGCTTGTGGAAACCGTGATATGGCGCGCTCCGATTGCCAACCCTTTTTGAGAGTTCACAACGTGGAGGAAATCCATCAAGTTTGTGTAGTTATCGAACGGTTCACCGATTCCCATAACAACGATGTGGCTGACGCGCTCTTCTTTTTGCTCTGCATCGAAGTGCGCCTGTACTTGCATGATCTGCTCGACGATTTCGCCGGCGTTCAAGTCACGGCTCTTCTTCAACAGGCCACTCGCGCAGAAACTGCAGCCGATGTTGCAGCCGACTTGTGTCGTAACACATACCGAGTTGCCGTATTTAAAGCGCATGAGAACTGTTTCGATCAAGTTGCCATCCTGCAAACGGAAAAGGAATTTGATTGTGCCATCAGACGATTCCTGCTTGACTGCCTGGTCTAATGTACGGATCGCAAAATTGTTTTCCAAAAGCTCGATGCAATCCTTCGATAAGTTCTTCATCTCCGAGAATTCAGTGACACGTTTAATGTAAAGCCAATCCCACACTTGTTCCGCGCGGTATTTCTTTTGGCCATTTTCAACAAACCAATCTTTTAATTGTTCTATCGTCAATCCATAGATGGAATTTTTCATATTAGGACCCTCATTTCAGAATTTCACAATTGCTTATTATAATACTAAAAATCCAGGCTGGCAACAACTATTTTCGACTAAATCCTTTTATACCCGCTGTATTTCTGCATATTCCCGCTCCTAGAAGGGTACAGAATCAATACAGCAAAAAGGAGGAGAATCATCATGGCAGCAATTACGCATGTGGGACTGGCGGTGCCCGATTTAGATAAGGCAATTAAATGGTACCGAAAAGTATTCGATTTTCATATTTTGGCGGGACCGTTTGAATTTGATGCAGAAACAGAAGGCACGGAGTCGATGACCAACGATTTACAGGGGCCGGAGATTCGCAAGATGCGCAATGTCCATCTCATGTCTTCGGACGGCTTCGGAATCGAGCTATTTGAATTCCAGGACCCTTCTTTTTCTGAAAAGCCGCCGCGGCGTGCAGGATTTTTCCATATTGCCTTGGTGGTCGATGACATCGTCGAAACGATCGAACGCATTGTCCAGCATGGCGGGCGCCAGCGCAGCAAGATGTGGAATATCAATAAAGGCAAGCCCCATTATTTAGTATATACCGAAGACCCATTCGGCAACATCATTGAATTATATTCACGCAACACATCAGAAATGTATGGCAATCGTTAACCAAAAGAAACCGGACAGCCGAAATGGCTGCCCGGTTTTATTTGTTTTAGACCAATTGCTCTTTTTTCGCGAGCATTGTGCCGTTTTTGGCTAATGAGTCGTGCCACGACAAAGCTTTCTCGAGGACGTGCGGCGTCTGGCCTCCGCGTGTCAGCGCTTCTTCGTAATACTCGCGCATTTGCGGGCGGTAATCCGGATGCACGCAATTTTCGATGATGACTTCCACGCGCTGGCGCGGCGCCAGTCCGCGAAGGTCGGCATAGCCTTGTTCGGTGACAACTACATCGACGTCGTGCTCGGTATGGTCGACATGCGAGGCAAATGGCACCACGCTTGAAATCTTGCCGTCTTTTGCGGTGGATTTCGTGACGAAAATGGCAAGGCGCGCGTTGCGGGCGAAGTCCCCTGAGCCGCCAATGCCGTTCATCATTTTCGTGCCGGAGACATGCGTCGAGTTGACGTTTCCGTACATATCGAACTCAAGTGCCGTATTGATCGAGATCAAGCCGAGTCGGCGGACGACTTCCGGATGGTTCGAGATTTCCTGTGGTCGCATGATGATCTTGTCACGGTATTGGTCGAACTCGCTGAACACTTGCTTCATTTTTGGCTCGGACAAAGTGATCGAGCAGCACGAAGCGAAATCCACTTTGCCGGCATCGATCAAATCGAAGACCGCATCTTGGAGCACTTCTGAATAGACTTCCAAGTTTTTGAATTCTGAATCGATCATGCCGTGAAGCACGGCGTTTGCGACAGAGCCGATTCCGGATTGAAGCGGAGCCAGTTTTTCTGTCAGGCGGCCGGCTTCAATTTCACTGCGGAAAAAGTTCAGCAAATGGTCAGCCATAATTTTCGTATCTTCATCTGGCGCTACGATGGTCGACGGGGAATCTTCCTGATGTGTGAAGACAATGCCGCGCACGCGTTCCATATCGACCGGGATGCCTTTCGTTCCGATGCGCTGATCAACGGATGTTAATGGAATCGGGTCACGCTCGCCTTGTTTGCCGGTATCGTAAATATCGTGGATGCCTTCAAACAGTTCCGGCTGGGCTGCATTGATTTCCACAATAATGTTTTTTGCATGTTTCACAAAAACAGAAGAGTTGCCGACAGAAGTCGTCGGGATGATCATGCCGTCTTCAGTAATCGACAATGCTTCGACGATCGCGAAATCGATCGGCTCGATGACCCCTGAACGGATCCATTCCGCTGTATGGGACAAATGATGGTCAACGAAATACATATCGCCGCCGTTGATCGCTTTGCGCATGGCGGGTTCTGCTTGGAACGGCAACCGTTTGTTGACGATGCCTGCTTCCGCGAATAAGCGGTCGATGTCGGACCCGAGGGATGCACCAGTGAAGACGTTGACTTTGAAGCTTTCGCTTTCAGCGCGCTCAACTAATGCATAAGGGACCGCTTTTACATCCCCCGCTCTTGTAAATCCGCTAAGTCCGAGTGTCATGCCGTCTTGAATCCACCCAGCTGCTTCTTGCGCTGTGACTACACGATCCTGCAATTCTGCCGCTTTGATCCGCTCGAGGTTCTTTTCCATTCCATCCACACTCTCTTTCTGTTTTTTTATCTAATATATACCAATTTTTGAAGCGTTTTCATAATAGTGAACATTAATATATTGGGTTCATTTTTTAAAAAACAGATGCAAAACACCCAATTTAATTGTGTAACTATTATTAATGATAACGCGTAACGGAGCGCAACAGAGAATATCCGAATAGAAGAGTGCATACCTTGGGTCAAACAGAAAATCGGCTGTCCGAGACAGCATTTTCATGCGTTCTCAGAAGCCGAGTAGTTTGCGGAAATAGCTGGAATACGATTGGCTGACCGGCAGCCGTTCCCCATTATCCATCGCCAGTACGAATGTGGAATGGGTGTCGGGATGGATTTCTTCTATATGATGGACATTGACAATAAACGAACGGTGGCAGCGGATAAATGAATCCCTCGGCAGCAAATATTCGAATTCCTGCAGGGAGTTTTTATTCGTTCCGGAAAAGTCAGCAGCGTGGACGTGGGTTTTTCGGTCCTTCACTTCAAGATAACGCACATCAGTGAACGGAATCGGTTTCCAGCCATCCGGGCTTTTTACCGTCACGACCGATTTGCCTTCTGTATAGGCCGGGTAGATCGCCATGACACAGCCCGCGAGCACGCCGTCTTCTTCAAACGGCACCGCCATGCCATGATAAGGCACGCCAAACACTTCCCGGTTGATGAATTCCGATGCTTTTTGGCCGGTCGTCAGCGCTTTATGGGCGATGGTGCCTTCACGCACTTTATCCCCTGCCTTGATCTTCAAGTCAATGCGTTTGCTCGGGCGATAATAAGTATATTCATCCATATTAGAGACCGCTATCGAGACTTCATCGGAGAATAGCTCCCCCATCACATCCAATAGCGGGCCGGGTGTAATTTTTTCCATCGCGCGCGGGCCTCCAATAATATCTAAGTGGTATTAGTATACATGACTTTGCATGAACAGAAAAGTTAGCCACAAGGCTGCCGCATCGGTTTCTTGGAAATTATGGCGATTTCTTTAACATCGTGCCGGTGCGCTTGTATCTTGCATGCCATGACAATGCTTCATCCAGGACATGCGGCGTATGCCCCCCTTGAGCGATTGCCTCTTTAAAGTAATCCTGCAGCTGCGAATGGTAATCCGGATGGACGCAATTCGCGATAATCCGCTCCGCCCGTTCACGTGGTGCCAAGTTGCGAATATCAGCAAAGCCGTGCTCTGTGACCAACACGTCTACATCATGTTCTGTGTGGTCGACATGGGAAGCGAACGGCACAACACAAGAAATCCTCCCATTCTTGGCGGTGGATTTGGTGACGAAAATGGCGAGCTGCGCATTGCGCCCAAAATCACCCGACCCACCGATGCCGTTCATCATTTTGGTGCCGGCGATATGAGTTGAATTGACATTGCCGTATAAATCGAATTCCAACGCCGTGTTGATGGAAATAAGGCCGAGGCGCCGAATGATTTCTGGATGATTGGAAATTTCCTGCGGCCGCAGCACTAAACGATCCCGGTAGCGCCCGAGATTTTGATAAATTCTTTCCATATAAGGCTTGGATAAAGTAATCGCCGAAGCAGAAGCGAATAACGCCTTGCCAGAATCGAGCAAATCGAACACAGCATCTTGCAGCACTTCGGAATACAGTTCCAGCCCTTCAAATTCCGAATCGATCAGGCCATGCAGCACCGCATTTGCAACAGATCCGACACCTGATTGAAGCGGCGGCAGACTTTTGCTCAAGCGGCCGGCTTGCACTTCCCCACGCAGGAACTTAAGCAAGTGTCCCGCCATGATATCCGTTTCCTCATCAGGCGGCTCGATTGGCGAGGGCGAATCTGCTTGATCGGTCCAGACGATGCCTTTCACTTTCGACGGATCGATCGGGATGCCTTTTGTGCCAATACGGTCCCTGGGCGAGACGAGCGGGATCGGCTGTCTCGATCCAATCGCTTGCGGTTCGTAGCAATCGTGGAGCCCTTCAAGTTCCATCGGCTGTGCCGTATTGATTTCAATAATGAGGTTGTCCGCATGATGGGCGAATACCATCGAGTTGCCGACGGAAGTGGTCGGGATTAACAAGCCTTCCCGCGTGATGCCAAGCGCTTCAATAATGGCAAAATCCAAAGGGCCCGTCACGCCTCCGCGAACCCATTCCGCCGTTTGGGACAAATGGTGATCCACGAATTGCACCTCTCCCGAATTGATCGCAGAACGCATGACCGGATCGGATTGATACGGCGCGCGTTTTCGGACGATGCCTGCTTGTGCGAAACGCCCGTCAATTCCGGAACCGAGTGAAGCGCCTGTGTAGACATCGATTTGAAACGGCTCTTGCTCCCTGCGCTGCGCTAAGGCATTTGGTACGGCCTTGGCATCACCTGCGCGCGTGAATCCGCTGAGCCCGATCGCCATGCCGTCCGTTATCCAGGAGGCTGCCTGTTCAGCACTAACTATCCGTTCATGCAAAGCCGTTAACTTGATTCGTTCGAGTCGTTGATCCATCGCCATCCCCTTCCCCCTGTCAGTCTTGAATATTACCTTATACCCTTGAAGCTACACCGCTCAACCCGTTTCGATTTTTAACATCCGAGAAGCTTTCAGACTGCCGGAAAAGAAAATCTGTTTGCCGATTGCAAAGTGATTGACAAGCTTCAGAAGTATCCATAATATGGGGAAGTCAATATAACTGCCATATGTACATATATATAAGAAAGAAGGCACCCCCATGTCCAAAGACCAACGCAAAAAGATCTTGATTTTGATGATCAATATGTTCATCGCCATCGCCAGTTTCGGCATCATTATCCCGATTCTGCCGTCATATCTTGTTTCCATCAATCAAGGTGGCATGGCAGCCGGCCTGATGATCGCCATATTCGCTGCTGCCCAGTTCCTCTTCTCGCCGATTGCCGGTAAATGGGCAGATCAATACGGGCGCCGCATCATGATTATCTGGGGCCTTGCGGGGCTCACTTTATCGATGTTTATTTTCTATGCTTCCGACTTTATTTGGGTGCTGTATTTCTCCCGCGTCATCGGGGGAATCGGTGCGGCCATGCTTGTTCCAGCCATTTTCGCATATATCGCTGACATCACTACTTTCGAACAACGCGCTAAAGGCACAAGCCTAGTATCTGCGGCAATGTCACTGGGCATCGTTATCGGGCCCGGAATCGGTGGTTTTCTCGCCGATTACAATATAAAGCTGCCATTTCTCGTATCAGCGCTCGTATCCCTTGCAGCGGTGCTGTTTTCCGTTTTCGTGTTAAAAGACAGCGACGCCGAAAAAGCGGATCCGGATCTCGCTTTGACAATGACACAATCCGAATCAATGCTTAAAAAGATCGGCCGCTCAACTTCGGTTCCTTACTTTTTGCCGCTGGTCATCACGCTGGTCATGAGCTTTGGCTTGCTTGCCTACGAATCCGTCCTCGGGCTTTATCTCGACAATCAATTTAATTCCACTGCGAAAGACATCGCCTTTATGATCACAGCAACCGGTACAGTGAGTGTCATCGTTCAATTATTTGTCGTTGACCGCATTGTCTCGCGCTTTGGCGAGATTGGCGTCTTGATCACGTTTCTCGGCGTTGCAGCGGGCGGGTTCCTCGCATCGCTATTTGCGAGTAGTTATGTCATGTTCTTTGGGGTGTCACTGATCATCTTCCTGGCCACTTCGATTTTACGACCGGTGTTGAATACATTGATTTCAAAACTCGCAGAAGGCGAAGTCGGCTTTGCCATGGGCATGAACAATGCCTATATGAGCATCGGCAATGTCATGGGGCCTCTCCTGGCCGGCATTCTATTCGACATCAATATCATTTTCCCATTCATTCTCGGCCTGTTGTTGCTGTTGGCTACACTGGTCATCACAGCCGGCTGGCAGCGCTCAAGGTCTGCCAAGCAGGCACGCACAGTCGAACAATGATCCAAATGCTTACTGCTGGATAAGTTTGTATCACTTTTATATTCGATAAAAAGACAGGGCAGCGACTAAGCTGCCCTGTCTTTTTCCATATAAAGGGTTTACTGCAAGACTTTACACTGGGAGAAGGTGGGTTTTGTCTAGAGATTTGTTTTTTCTTGCCTTTTTCTGCTAACGGGAAAAGCCAATAGCTTTACGCTGGCGATAGATGGTTGTATAATATTTGTATAACAAAAAACTACGGAATGAAGGTCATGCTATGTACAACATCAAAGCTGCAGCCAAAATACTCGACATGCCTAAAGTGACCATCCGCTCCTGGGAGACGCGCTATAATGCCATCACGCCTGCGCGCACAGAATCGGGTCATCGCCTGTATTCCGATCAAAACTTAGAGGATTTGAAATGGCTGAAAATCCAAGTTCAGGAAAATGGCATGAAAATCAGCGAAGCTGTGAAGCAATTGCACACTTCAAGGAAACAATTCTACCACCCAGAAGTCACCGATTCACACGAACCCATTGAGTATGCAAGGCAAATTGAAGAGCTGTACCAAGCCGCTGTAGAAATAGACATTGACCGTTTTAATTATTTGCTTGATTTGAAGTTCTCGCTATTCCACCACCAAACCGTCTTCTTCCATATCATCGCGCCGCTTATGGTGCGAATCGGTGCAGAATGGGAAAATGGCCAAATCAGCGTCGCCCATGAACATATGATCACCAATATCATCCAGCAGCGCTTCAACCAGTTTTTCCGGGTCTTCCCGGTAGCGCCCCATCTCCCGAGAGTGCTGGCGCTTAGCCCGAGTGGCGAACACCACCAGCTGGGATTATTATTGTTCTCGTTGTTCCTGCGTGAAAACGGCTTCCACGTCGTCTACACGGGGCCGGACACACCGCTTGAGGGCCTAGCAGAAATGGTGGCCAAGCAGGATTTCCAGTTGGTTTGCATGTCTGTTATGACGCCAAAAAGCCGGCCAGTTGCAGAACAATACATCAAAGAACTTTCTGATGCTGTTCCCGGCCTTAACTTTTTACTGGGCGGGCAAGGCATCGATTGCGATGATGAAAAAATCAACCGCTATTGCATCGGCACCACACTCGAATCCTGGCAGCAATGGCTCGACGGATTCAAGACAGCCCATACCTTGTAATTGCACAAAAAAGCCATGCGTGAAGGAGTCCTTCGCGCATGGCTTTTTTTACTGGTTGTCAATTTCCTGGTATTGTTTCATGAACGGTCCGCTGTCCGCCACTTCCGAATGGTAAAGCGCCTTCAACGCAAAGCTTTTCTCAAGCTCCATTTCCTTCATCAATACCTTCAGCCGTTTTTTCAGTTCCGGCTCCTGGTTGACCAATTTCTCCATATTCGATTTAAAATAGCGCATCGTGATCCGCTCCTTTTCTTTTATTATAACACGGCAAAGCAAAGAAAAAGCGCATCCATCAAACGGATGCGCTTTTTCAGCCGACCACGTGAAACACGTAATTGACGAAAAATAGACAAGCAATCACATAAAGAGCCGGGGAAACTTCACGCCATTTGCCGATCGCCACTTTCAGCACCGGATACAGGATAAACCCGATCGCGATGCCGTCCGCAATACTGTACGTAAACGGAATCAGCGCAATGATCAACAATGCCGGAAAAGTTTCGCTCATGTCCTTCATGTCGAGATTCTTGATATTCTGAAGCATCAACCCGCCGATGATGATTAAAATCGGCGCAATCGCGCTGTCGGGAATGATCTTGATCAGTGGAATGAAGAACGCTGCACCCATAAACAAAAAGCCGGCCGTCAGTGAAGTCAAACCGGTGCGCCCGCCAGCAGCCATCGCTGCCGCACTTTCCACACTGGCCACAGTCGGGCTCGTGCCGAGAAATCCGGAAGCCATCGTCGAGACTGAAGTCGCCTGGAACGCGCGCGAATATTTTTCCGGACGGCCGATGAAATTCACCTGTCCGTGGACGAGGCCGATGTTTTCAAACACCAAGACCATCGTCAGGGAAAATACCGCCACCCAAAACGTTGTCGACAAAAAATTGCCGAACGACATCGCGCCGAACACCGCAAAGGCTTCTGCCGTATTGACGCCTGGCTCGCTCAATTGGCCAAGATCGATCATGCCGAAGAAATAGGCAATGACCGTTCCCAGTACAATGGTGATCAGAAAATTTCCCGGCACATTGCGGATAAATAAAATGATCGCGAGCAAAAACGTCACGATTGTCGACAGCACGAGCGGATCCGACAGCGAACCGAGCGACAGAATCGCACCGTCTCCTGGCCCGACAAGGCCGCCTTTCTCAAGGCCTAATAGCATCAGAAACAGCCCGAGCCCCACCGTGATCGCTTCTTTCAGCGAATTCGGCACGGCCTCGCTGAGCATTTTCGAAAAGCGCGTAAACGCGACAAAGACGAAAATGACACCCGAGACAAAGACGACCGCAAGCGCTTCCTGCCAGCTCAGCCCCATCGACTGGACGAGCGTATAGGAGAACAATGCGTTGATTCCCATGCCCGGAATGAGCAAGATGGGCGCATTGCCCCAAAAGCCCATCAATAATGCGCCGATGACGGAAGCAGCAATGGTGCCGATGATCGCGTACTCGATTGGCATGCCGGACTCCGATAAAATCAGCGAGTTGACGGCGATGATGTACACAACGGTAAAAAATCCGATCAAGCCGGCAGTCATTTCCCGCTTGATGGTCGTCCCGTTTTCGTTAAGACCGAAAAACCGGTCCATCCAATTTGCCATAAGACATACCTTCTATGAAATTAGCCCTCTCCCTACCCGCTCTGCCTGAAAAAATCAGGTAAGCCAAGATAGAAGTGTAATCCTAAAAAAAGACGCTGTCAAGGCTTTTTTCTTGAAAGGGGACAGGCAGTTATGCAGGCATCTGCTAGCGCTTTCAACCAATCGATTGAAAATTTAATAAAGAAAAAACCGCCTGTTCCCTGCTCATCACATTAGATGAAAAAGAGAACGGACGGTTTTTGATGTAATTGAAAATGAAGCTATTGCTTAAACGAACATCCCTGCGATTGCTGCGCTCAAAAGCGATGCAAGCATACCCGCTGCAATGGCACGCATGCCAAGGCGCGCGATTTCCGGACGGCGGCTTGGCGCCATCGCACCGAGCCCGCCGAGAAGGATGGCGAGTGAGCTGAAGTTGGCAAATCCACAAAGCGCGAAACTGACGATGATGACCGTTTTCGGAGACAGGTTCGCAATTTCCGGAGCAAATGCTGTATAAGCGACAAACTCGTTCAAGACGAGCTTCTGGCCGATATAGCTTCCGGCTTGAACCGCTTCTGCCCACGGCACACCGATCGCAAACGCAAGCGGCGCAAAGATATAGCCGAGAATGCCTTGAATGGTGATGTTTTCAGCGCCAAAGTATCCGCCGATTCCGCCAAGGACACCATTTGCCAGTGCGATGAGTGCGATAAACGCCAAAAGCATCGCCCCGACGTTCAAGGCCAGCTGGAGGCCATCTGAAGCCCCGCGTGCCGCTGCATCAACCACGTTGACGGAACGGTCGTCTTTTTCCATGACAAACTCTTTTTCTTCGATTTCTTCCTGTTCTGGGATCATGATTTTCGCCATGATCAAGCCGGCAGGCGCCGCCATGAAACTCGCAGCGAGCAAGTATTCAAGTGGGACACCGAGAAGTGCATAGCCTGCCAGTGTAGAACCCGCAACCGATGCAAGCCCGCCTGTCATGACTGCGAACAATTCCGACTTGCTCATATTCGGCAGGAACGGGCGCACGACAAGCGGCGCTTCCGTCTGGCCGACGAAGATGTTAGCCGATGCCGAAATTGATTCTGCTTTACTCGTTCCAAGCAACTTCGACAAGGCCCCGCCGAGTATGCGGATAATGAATTGCATGATGCCCAAATAATAAAGCACAGAAATTAAAGACGAGAAGAAAATGATGATCGTCAGCACTTGGAAAGCGAAGACGAACCCGAATCCCTCGGTATCCGCTGCAGGACCGAACACAAACGCGATCCCTTCACCAGCATAATTGATAATGTTTTGAACGCCTTGCGACAATTTGAGCAAGGCCTGTCTGCCAAGTTCCCATTCCAGCACCATGAACGCAAACGTAAGCTGTATGGCCAATCCGCCGAGAATCGTCCGCGGCTTGATGGATTTTTTCCCATCAGAGAACAAGAAAGCGATTCCAAGAACGACGATGATACCGAAGATGCCCCACAATAAATTCACAACTTCACCTCATTAAAAGTAGTTTTATCAGAAAATTGAACAAGTTATTATCATTCATTGTCTGTCGTCAGACATCTTACCAAATCTAATAGGATAAGTAAATACACATATTGTGACAGCTTCTTATCATCCTTCGCTATGCTCCTGGTGTTTTGGGTTTTTCATAAAGAATGCCAATACAATACCGATTGCACTCAATACCCCGGTCACCATAAACGAAATGTTAACGCCGCGGATCAGCCCTTCTACGCCGTAGCGATCCGGATCGAGCGCGGCGCTGGTCATAATGGTTACCAGCAGCGCCGTACCGATTGAACCCGATACTTGGCGCATCGTATTGCTCATGGCCGTGCCGTGCGGAATGAGGTGGTCCGGCAATTGATTGAGCCCCGCTGTCGTCACAGGCATCATGACGAGTGCGACGCCGAACATACGGATAGCGTGCATGACGGTCAGATAGACAAACGCCGTCTCGGCCGTCAGCACCGTAAACTGGAAGGTCGAGCCGGTGACGATCGACAGTCCGGCCACCGCCAGCCATTTGCCGCCGACTTTATCGAAAATACGGCCCGCAATCGGGTTCATGAGCCCCATGATGATGGCACCTGGCAGCAGCATGAGCCCGGATTCAAGAGCAGTAAACCCGTGCATGTCCTGCATATAGATCGGCAAGATCGTCGCACTGCCGATCATCGTCACGAAGACGATGATGCTGAGAATCGTCGACAATGTAAACAAGCCGTATTTAAAGACACGGAATTCCAAGATCGGCTGCTTGAGCCTGCCCTGCCGGCGGATGAAGAACCCTAAAGCGACAGCCCCGATGCCGATCGATGCGATGACTGAAACGCTGCCCCAGCCCGCTGCCCCCGCACTCGAAAAGCCGTAAAGCAAGCCGCCGAACCCTAGGGTCGACAGCATGATCGACAAAATATCGATTTTCGGGAAAGTTCGTTCCGTTACATTGCGCAGGAAGAAATACGCCAACGCCAAATCAATGAGTGCGATCGGGATGACGATATAGAACAACGAACGCCACGGGTATTGCCCGACCAAATATCCGGATAAAGTCGGCCCGATTGCCGGTGCGAAGGAAATGATCAAGCCGAACATGCCCATTGCCTGCCCTCGCTTTTCAATGGGGAAGATGACGAACAATACAGTCTGTGCGAGCGGCATCATGATGCCGGCCCCCGAGGCCTGGACGATCCGCCCAATCATTAAAGTGCTGAAGCCAGGTGCGAGTGCACAGATGATTGTCCCGGTGGCGAACAAGCCCATAGCGACAAAAAACAAATGGCGGGTCGTGTATTTATTGATTAAAAAAGCAGTGATCGGAATCATGACGCCATTGACGAGCATGAACACTGTGGTCAGCCATTGCGCCGTGTTGGCGGTGATATCGAGATCTTCCATTATATGCGGCAAAGCGGTGGCGAGCAGCGTCTGATTGAGTATCGCCACAAAAACGCCGGCCATTAATACCGCGAGCAACGGTTTCCTATATTTTTCTTCTAACTCCAAAGTCCCCAAGCGCATCGCCCCCTTTTTCAAAAATTGCCCTTTCTCTCCTGCTTACCCCATCAGGCAAGCTTTACTCTGCCCACAAAAACAAAAAGCCGCAAAGTCCGAAGACCTTGCAGCTTTCCATCAGGCAGCTTGTTTCTTGCTCTTACGGTTGAACAAGTAATACAAGGCTGGAATCATGACTAGTGTGAAAATTCCCGAGAACATGAGACCCGCAATGATCGTCACAGCCAGTGGTTCAAACAACGGGTCGCCGGAAAATGCGACCGGCAAGAGTGCCACAATCGAGGTCAAGGATGTCAGCACGATTGGTTTGATGCGTGCATATCCCGATTCGATAATCGCTTCTTCGATATTGAAGTCTCCCGTCAGACGGCGCGTTTCCACGAAGTCGATGAGTACGACCGCATTCCGCACGACGATCCCCGTCAAGGAGACGATCCCCATGACACCAAGGAAGCTGAGCGGCGTCTGCGTCAAGAATAATCCGAGGATGGCACCCGAGATGCCGAGGTAAACGGCAATCAACACAAGGAACGGCAATCCAAACGATTTGAACTGGAACGCGATGACCAAATAGACCAGCAAGAGCACGACTAGGAACAAGATGCCGATTTCAGCGAAGAACGCTTCTTGATCGGAGTTCTCGCCGCCAGTGGATAGTTCATAGCCCGCTGGCAAATCAGCGCGTGCATTGTCGACGACATCGAGCATCTGCGCTTCGAAATCATCCGCTTCACCGAACGCACGGAGCGTGATGGCGCGGTCTCCTGATCTATGCGGAATCTGTGCAAGTGCCGTCGTTTCCTGTGCCGTCAATAGCTCGTCCAGCCCGATCAATTCAGGCGGTCCTGGCTGGGCAGCAGGCGGCCCTGCTTCGCCGCTTGCAGCTGAACTGGAAGCCGGCAAACTAAAGTCAGCAAGGTCGATCGGTTCGCCTTCTGTGATGCCTGCTTGCTTCAAGACGACATCGTAAGGCGTTTGCCCTTCATACAATGTATAAAGCGGGACGCCTTGTGTCAGAAGCTGCAATTGATTGGTGACCGTCGATAAGGCGATGCCATTGTCTTCAAGTGTTTCCCGTTCCGGCACATACTCAATGGCCGGTACGGCTGCACCGAGGTTATCGGTGACGACGGTCGCACCGTTTGCGAGCATCTCTTCTTGGAGCGTGTCACGCAGTGCAGCGAGTTCATCGATATCTGCGCCCGTCACCGTCACGGTTACCGGTGCACCGACTGGCGGCCCTTGGACAATCGTATCTAGGAAAATCTCCGCATCCGGGTAGCGTTCGCGAAGTTCCGGCTGCCATTTATCGATAAACGCGGAAGCGGAAGTCGCTTCGCGGTCGATGCGGAATGCCACTTGGCCCGTATTGGCACCCGTGTTGTCCATGGATGAAGCAAAGAGGTTCGGAAGGCCTTCACCCGTGAAGATAGTCGTTTCGTTGACATCCTCGTCTTCTGCAGCGACTTCTTGTGTCACTTCCTGGATAAATGCATCGGTTTCTTCGATGGTCGTGCCTTCCGCAAGACGCACATTCATCGTTACTTCTTCACGGTCTGCTGCCGGGAAAAATTCAAACGGTGTGAACAAAGCCAGTGACAGCAAGGCAGTCGAAATAACCAATCCACCGATTCCTGTCAGCCAAGGGTGTTTCAGAACACCTTTCAGTACTTTTCCGGAATACACCTGTGCAAGCTTTTCAAGCGGCTTGCCGAGGAAGCCCGGCGTATCGGAAACCTTGCGTTTTTTGCGTTTCGTGCGCAAATATTGCATCATCGGCACGAGTGTAATCGACAACACTGTCGAAGCCAAGATGGTCGTGATCAAAATACTCGGCAGTGCTTTAATGAACGCACCGTTTCCGCCTGATAACAGCAAGAGCGGAGAAAACGTTACGACAATCGCCAAACTGGACGACACGATCGACGGATAGACTTCTTTGACACCATTGATGGCTCCTGTCATTGCATTATCGCCCAGCTTGTAGCGCCGCTGGATATTATCGTTGACGACAATGCTGTCATCGACCAATATCCCGATGGCGATAATCAAGCCGATAACTGAGATCTGGTTTAAATCGACGCCAAGCGACGGAATCGGGATGAGCCCGATCAAGACGGATGCAAGTACCGTCAGTGCGACAGCAAACGCCCCGAAAAGTGTCAATCCGGCGGTCGTAACAATTAATACTGCCAGTACCGCAATCAACAGAGAGACATAAAGCGAGCTGAAGATTTCATTAACATTCTCAGCTTGAGATACATAGCGTTCTGCCGAAATGCCAGCAGGCAAGTCTTCATTAAAGCTATCGATCACGTCGCTGACACGATCATCGACAGACGGCACATCCTGACCAGTCTGCAAGAAGACCGTATAGGAAATCGCCGGCTCTCCTTCGAACGTGACGATGTCTTCGGCTGGAGTTTCAGCCAATTCGACCGATGCGACATCAGCTAGCGGGACGGCTGCTTGGCCGACTTGCAGCTCACGCAATTTTTCAATGCCTTCGCCTTGCTGCACAGTCAAAACGAATTGCTGCTCGCCGTCGCTGTGGGTGCCAAGAGACAGCGGCTGGTTCGCTTGCTGAAGGCTTTGCAGCACTTCAAAAGGCTGCAATTGATTTTCTGCGAGCGCATCCCCATCGAGTTCGATGACAACCTGCTCGCCGTTCAATCCTTTAATTTGCGTACCGGCCACACCGGACACCGCTTCCACTTCATCCGACAAGTCGGCAAGCGGTTCTTCAAGTTCGGCAAGTTCCGCTTCGTCTCCGTGGAATAAATAGGAAACCAACGGGAAAGTCAGGTCCAACTTCTCGACGCTGATATCCTGTGCTTGATCCGGAAAGCTGCCGGATGCGCGCTGTGCCTGCTGCTGAATCGTATTGATTAAGCCATCAGGTTCGACCCCGTCTTCGATTTCCAGTGTAATGATGGAAGCCGAATTCGCCGAGATGGAATTCATCGAAGCAATGCCATTGATGCTTTGCAACTGCCTTTCAATCGGATTCGTGATGCTCGTTTCCACTTCTTCAGGCTCTGCACCGGGCAAAATAGTGGAAATCAACACAAGCCCGGGAGGCGTTTCGGGAACTTCACGCTGAGGCAAGGTCAAGAAAGTGTAAACCCCGACCAGCATGAGGATCAAAATCAAAAAGATGAATAACTTACTGCGTTCGAGTATATACTGCATAAGGATTTGCCCCCTCCGATTATTGTATAACTATTGTATAACTACTAATCAGAAAGCACCACTTAAAACACTCGAAAACCGGCCGAAAATTTCGGCCGGTTCTCAGTTAAATTTTTTCAGGGCGACGCTGTTTTAGCAGGTATGCCCCGATAAACATTAAGAGAGGCGGCAAGATGCTTAATTTGAACACCCAGCTGTCATCCCCCATGAAGATGAGGCCCATCGGCAAAAGTGATGCAAGCCCTCCCCAAAACAACGCTTTCCACGATCTTTTCCAAACTCCGTACAATCCGAGCAGCAGTGCAGCAATCACCAGCGACCACAATAAGATCCCCATCAACAGGAAATCCATCTCCATGCGCCTCCGTTCGGTTTTATACTTTAGTTATACTCCTTTTTCTGATAAAAATCATTCATTTTCGATATTTTTCGCACATTTTATTATGTGGAATTACTAATAAAAAGCTTCCGCGGAATTCCCCGCAGAAGCTTCACAACACGATTTATAAGTTTTCGAAAAACAGCCGCAGAACGTCCGCGCCGCCGATGAATGTGCCGAGCGAACTGCCGAGATTGGTCAATACGATGACCAGCAAGACACGTGTCACTTTATTGTCCCAAAAGCCTTTAACCGTGAACACATCCTTCGATAAGGTATCGAAATCGCCCACATTCGGGCGCCGGACAAAGGCTTGTGTGAGCCCTGAAAACCAGCCAGCCGCAACGAGCGGATTGAGCGAGGAAATCGGTGCAGCAACAAAGGCGGTGAGAATCGCAAGCGGATGGCCGAATGCCACAGCAGCTCCGATAGCGGCAAGCGTGCCGTTCCAAAGAATCCAGCTGATTGCCTGGTCAAAACCAGCCGCTGGGTTTGCATAAAACGTATACCCAATGATCGACAAGATGAGCAGCGGGATGGCCCAGCCGATGATTTTCGGCCAGCTCGATTTCTTCGGCACTTCATTAAGCGCCTTCAAATCCTGCTCTTGATGAATTTCACGCGTGATGCCCGGGATGTGCGCGGCACCGAGCACCGCGACGACCTTGTTCCCAGGAGCTTCTTTGATTTTCTGCGCCAAATACTGGTCCCGTTCGTCGATGAGCGGCTTTTTGATACGCGGAAAGGCTTTGGTGAAATCATCCATTACAGCATTCAAGGTGTCTTGCTGCTTCATTTTTTCGAGTTCTTCTTCGGAAATGGATTCCTTGCTGAAGATGCTGAAGAACACAGACGAAATCAACTGGACCTTGCCCATCAAACCGATATTGCCCCAGATGCGTGAAAACGTTACTTGGATATTGCGATCGGCAAGGACCAGCTCTGCTCCGGTCTCTTCTGCTGAACGGATGCCTTGGATCATTTCCGAGCCGGGTTTGATGCCGAACTGGTCGGCCAAACGGTTTTGGAACGAAGAAATCGCCAAGTTCATCAATAACAGGCTTGCCTTCTTGTCTTTGATGATCTTAAAAATATCGGTTTCTTTCCATTTTTTGTCCTGCATGACCGATTCATAGCGCTGGGCATCAAGTTCGATGCACACCGAATCCGGCCGTTCGCGTTCGACGACTTCCTTGACTTGCTCTGCGCTCAGTTTGGAGACATGTGCGGTGCCGATTAAAATCACTTGTTTGCCGCCCACTTCCAGCCGGGTAATATTGTCTTCTGTCATTATCTCTTGTGTCATGAGTGTACTTCCTTCATAGAATAGGATTTCTTCTTCATTTTTCATTGCGATGAAAAAGACTGTCTATTCTTTATAATGAATCACCAAGCGCAAAATATCAATCTTTTCGAAAGCTTATAATTCCGTGGCGTCGAAGGTATTGCCGCTATTCAAATCACCGGCGCGGAAGCCTTTGTAGAACCATTCCTTGCGCTGTTCGGATGTGCCATGGGTAAAGCTTTCCGGAACGGCGTAGCCGCGCGTGCGCTTCTGGATCGTATCGTCGCCGACCGCGCTAGCCGCAGTCAAAGCTTCTTCCAGGTCGCCTTCTTCCAAATAGCCCATGCCTTGAGCATGATGCGCCCAGACACCCGATAAATAATCTGCCTGCAATTCCAAGCGCACTTGCAATTGATTGTATTCGGTCTCGCTCAGTTGATTGCGCGCTTGCTGGACATCTCCAAGCACGCCAAGCAAGTTCTGCACGTGATGGCCGACTTCATGCGCGACGACATACGCCATCGCAAAGTCACCGGGTGCATTGAACTGGCGCTCGAGTTCATCGTAAAAGCTCAAATCGATATACAGCTTGGAATCCGCCGGGCAATAAAACGGCCCCGTTGCAGAACCGGCCATGCCGCACGCTGACTGGACGCTTCCAGAAAACAGCACCAAAGTCGGCTCGACATACTCCATGCCTTCTTCAGCGAACACTTCCGCCCACACCTCTTCCGTATCTGCGAGGACAACCGATACGAAATCGGCCAGTTCTTCTTCCCGCTCACTTGCCACATACGGCTCCGAAGTAGAAGCTCCTCCGCCATCTCCGAGTATCGCTCCCGGGTCGCCCCCGAGAAACGCGATTAACAGAACGATCAGCAAGCCGCCGATTCCGCCGCCGGCAAGCACCGGCCCGCCGACACCGCGCCCTCTCCTGTCTTCTACATTCCTGCTGCCCGCTCGCCCTTTCCATTTCATAACCGAAACCCTCTTTCTGCATTCACTTTTATAAAGTTATACCCATTTCACCGGAAACCTTAATCCCATCTCGGCAAGCGGTAGACTAAAAATCGTTCGCGCGGATCGTCCGCCTCTACCGGCAGCTCAATGTCGCTGATCAATTCAAAAGCGGTGCGCCGTTCGAGGAAATCGGTGTATTCGATTGCCGGATAAAATAAAATTACTTCGATTTCCCGCGGGTTCTCAGCAGCAGAGGCCAAAATCCGATCCACCACAGTCATGAACACCGGATCGGAAAACGGATTGAAAAAATAAAACCAGCGGTCATCCGGCTGGATTTCATAATCCTGCGCGTAGCCGTTGATGAACTTGATGTCCGCCTTCCCCTTAAAGCGCTTTAAATTCCGCAGCGAGGCCTCATGAAGCGACGGATCAACTTCCACTCCTGCAGACGCCGTCCCGAATATATGATGCGCAAAGAAATTCAAGCGCCCTTTGCCGCTCCCGAAATCGACCAGCCTGCCGCTGCCCTTCAGCGGATGCGCCTTGAACAATCTATCCAGCCACGCATAGGGCGTCACTTCGAACCGGTGCTCATGCATCGAGGCATTAAAGCCCATCTGCTCGCCATCCGTTTGGATATTCAATTGCCGGTCCATTTGTTGATCGTCCATGTGATTGCCTCCTTTGATCTATTGAGAGCAGTTCAAGCCGTAGCTTTGTATTCCCACATTTTGCAAAATAAAAAACGCTTTTTCTCTTGCCATTCCTATTTCTTTCTGTTATATTACAGCTAATTCAATAATTTCTTGCTTCCTTAGTGGAGCGAGGATAGAGGCGCAAAAACCATCAGTACGCAATCCGAGGAGTATGAGCTCTTAGGACGATTGCCGAAAGGGGGATTTGCCGAAGCGGCAGGATGCTCATATTCCTGTGCGCTGGTTCTGCACTGAAGAAGTGCCGGACTGTCATATAGGAAACTATATGGAGGGCTATCTGACGAACAGGAACGATTGGTAAACATTGTTTCTAACGGCAGCAACGGGCCCCCGTTGCTGCCTTTTTGTTTACTCCGGACCGGCCCCCACCTCTAACTTTTGAAAAAAACTTAGAAAAGGGTGTGTTCTCTATGAAATTCGGTCAAGTGATCACTGCGATGGCAACGCCATTCGACTCAGACGGTGAAATCGATTTTCAGGCAACAACAAATCTCGTGGAATATCTAATCAATAACGGTTCGGACGGCATCGTTGTCGCCGGGACGACCGGTGAATCGCCGACTTTGTCGACAGATGAAAAAGTGGCGCTGTTCGTCCATGTCGTCACCGTGGCAGACGGGCGCGCGAAAATCATCGCAGGCACCGGCTCGAACAACACGCGCGCATCGGTCGCCTTGACCCAGCAAGCAGAGCAAGCAGGCGTCGACGGCATCATGCTCGTCACTCCTTACTATAACAAACCCTCACAAGAAGGCATGTACCGTCATTTTGAAGCGATCGCAAACGCGACGGCGCTTCCGGTCATGCTCTATAACATCCCGGGCCGCAGTGTCGTCAATCTATCGGTCGATACGATCGTCCGCTTATCGCTTATCGACAATATTACCTGCGTGAAAGAAGCAAGCGGAGATTTGGACGCCGCTTCTGAAATCATCGAACGCACAAGCAGTGACTTTGCCGTCTACAGCGGCGATGACAGTTTGACTTTGCCGATGCTTTCTATCGGCGGAACGGGCATCGTCTCGGTCGCATCGCATATTATCGGCAATGACATGCAGGAGATGGTCAAATTGTTCCGCACGGGCGATACAGCGGGAGCTGCGGCGCTTCACCGAAAATTGCTGCCAACGATGAAGGCCTTGTTTGCAGCACCGAGCCCGAGCCCGGTCAAAGCCGCATTGAACCTATCGGGTGTCCCGGTCGGCGGCGTGCGCTTGCCGATGCTCGCGCTAACAGAAGAAGAAACCGTCACTTTGCAGCAATTCCTGCCGTCCGCTAAACAGGACGCGGTCACCAATTAAAAAAAACTTCGCAGATCCGTTTCAGGGTCCGCGAAGTTTTTTTCAGTTATAGACGTGTTCCATGGCCCGCTTCAAGCTGCCGCCAATATTCAAGGTCCGCACATCCACGCCGAGTGTGGTCAAGGATTGCGCCGTTTCCGGCCGGATTCCCGTCAACACCGCTTCGACGCCGATCAGCCCGAGCGATTGGATGATTTTGATGACTTGTTCGGCCACCATCGTATCAACACGGATTACTCCAGACAAATCAATGATCAAGGTGCTGATTTTCAATTCACTTGCCGATAAGAGCGTGCGCTCCAAAATATAATGCGCCCGGTCGATTTCGATGCTGCCGACAAGCGGCAAGATAGCAACCGAATCACTGATTGGAACGACAGGCGCCGACAATTCCAGAAACTCCTGGCGTGCTGTCGCCAAATTGCGTTGATAGGAAGTCGTATACGCATGTGTATAGGAATACGTTGCATGATCCAGAAGCGCATGCAATAATTCTGCCGCGTCATACGTTATTCCCGGGGAAATAGCCAAGCGTCGGCCTTCGCTTTTGATCAAAGTCGCAATGTGCTTCCGGTACAATGCCGTTTCAGCAAGCGCCACATCCAAGGTCATGCCCTGCTCCAGAAAAAAGTTCCCGGTGGCGGTTCCCCACCGTGCCATATCCGCCATGATTTCTTCCTGGCGGCAGCTGTTCTGCATCGATTTTCCGAGCAGCTCGATGAAACGCGCCCGTTCCTTCAATACCACCTCTGACAACTCCCGGTTACTTTCCAGAACTTCTTTTGCCACAGCCGCATGCCGTTCTTCCTGAATCAATTCCGCAATCATATATTTTTCTTCTTCCACTCGTTTACCGAATAACACCATTTCTTTTTCCATTGGTACCTCCGTCAATTGCTGCATTGTTCATTTCTTGCAACGGATTCATTATACCTAATCTTCTATACAAGAAATAGCCTTTTGCTTTTAATCAGAAAAAATGCCCGCCGAGTGGCAGGCATTTTCAGGCATTAGTTTGCGAAAAGCTGTTTCAGAGTTGCAGAAGAAACGGCTCCTTCGCCACCAAAGATTGTGTAGAAGGAATCTGGCGTTTCGAAATTCTTGATTTGCTGTTTAGACGCTTCAGATGGCGTTTTTGCCGTTAGAACTAATGGTCCAAAGTACGAAGCGGCCAAAGAACTTCCTGACAACGCATCCGGATAATTGGCGCCAGTTGCGATGAAGATCTCGCTTTCATCTAGCAACAACCCATTTTCCAGTGCAAATTCGTTAAATTCCTTGTTTGTCTCATAGCGGGTTGCACCTGCGAGACGAATCGGTTCTTCCATGAACAATTCTTCAACTGTCGGCTTGACTGCACCTTCGCCACCAACAATGATCGGCAATTCCGGCTGGTTTGCTTCAATATAATCTGCAACAACTGTCGGGACAGTGCCATTTGCTGGGACAAGGATAATTGGATCAGCAGAAAGTGCTGCTGCTGGGGAAACCGATAATGAGTCAGCAAAGTTTGCGCCTGTTGCTACATATAGAGTGTCGCCCATGCCTACTTCTTCAGCAATGTTAACAGCCGTTTCATAACGGGTTTTTCCGCTGATACGCTCAACTTTTACCCCAAGGTCTGCGATTTGTTTTTTAACATTTTCAGAGATAGCGCCTGTACCGCCAACCAAGACAACGTTTTCTGCGCCCAAACGCTTCAATTCAGCCGCGAATCCTGCAGGCAGTGAGTCTCTTTTCGTCAAAAGCAGAGGAGAATAGTGGAAACCTGCTAGCGGTGCTGCAGCTAACGCATCCGGAAAATCAGCGCCAGTGGCTACTACAACTGTCTCAACACTGTCATCTTCCCAACCATACAAAGAAACTTCCAAGCTTGTCTGGTAGCGGTCGCTGCCGGAAATGCGATCTGAATTGCCTTCTGTCAATGTTGCTGCAGAAGCAGCGCCAGTCGGTAAAACTGCTCCAAGAGCCAAAGCTGCAGTCAATGCTGCAGTCGTCAAAACTTTGCTGTAACTCATTATTAATCGTTTCCCCATTCTGTAATGTATTCATTTCTTTTCCAATTATATGATATTTTACGAACATTACAATAGGTTTACAAAAATATTTTTTATTAGGCATAAATACTTTTTCACCATTCAGATTTAAATAATATTTTTGCAACTCCCTATATTCTTCTTTAAGTTTTGGCCCATTGCTCCCATGTACTTCTCAGCACGCCGGAAACAATGCTTTAGGTTTATGACCTCTCGCTTTCCGGGTACATAAGCCATAACGCAAACACGGCAAAACATTGACCTTACAGGAGGATGCTATTATGCAAAAACATGGCCATAAATTAATCGGCACATTCGATGTGCAGGCGGAAGTAATCCATGAAATCGGCGAATTAAAAACACAGGGATATAAAGAAGAGGATATTTACGTCGTCGCTTTGAACGGCCAGCAACTGCAAATGGTACAAGGGCAGACGGATGTCCATTTGAATACGGATGAGGGCGATTTCATGGACAAGTTCAAATCGTTCATTTCCGGGGAAGACCCGACAAAAGATGCGCTCAAGCAGATGGGCCTCTCGGATTCTGAAGCGGACGAATATTACAACCAAATCCAAAGCGGCAAGATCATACTTTACGTCGACAGTGAATACGGCATGAATTACCAGAACTTCGATGCCGCCGCAGCCAGCTTATCTGGAGATGGTTATGCAGAGGAAAATCATAAAAAAACCGAAACGCCCGATTTGAGTGACGAACAACAGATGAAACTTCACGAAGAACGCCTGGCGGTCGATAAGAAATGGGTCGAATCCGGAAGCGTCGACATCCATAAGAACACGGTCGAAGAACGACAGACACTTGATGTTCCGTACGAACGGGAAGAAGTCGAAGTCGAACGCCGTCCAATCAATCAAGAGTTGTCCGAATATGAAGCGAACGGCCGCTCCGCCGAGACATACGAAAAAGACGGCCTTTGGCACATTCCCGTCATTGAAGAACGCCTGGAAGTGCGCAAAGTAAAATACGTCAGCGAGGAAATCATCGTCCATAAACGCAAAGTACAGGAAACAAAGCATATCAGCGAAACAGTGCAGCGTGAGACAGTTGATATTGATGAGAACAACGTCCAGCGCTACGAAAAACCGTAAACAAAAGAGCTGTCGCTTCTGCGCGACGGCTCTTTTGTTTAGTTATTATTAATGTTTAAAATGCGGCAAACAGGAACATCGCTAAAAAGGTAATGATGACAACTGTGAACAGCACGGATGGAATCACTATTACGAAAAATCCTTTCCACGCTGAAAATCGCTGTGCTTCTCCCACGCCTTTACACTGGATTACGAAGGTCCAGATGCCGATGACAACTGTGACAGCCAGCAGCACCAGGCCAATTACCATGCCAAGTCCAGTATCCGGTTCCGCTACACTAGGTTCGATTTCCGTATAGAATGTCGAAGGCGATGTGAGCAGCCAAATCAGCCACATCGGCAATAGCCAAATTTGTGGAATACTCGAAGTGACGACTGCACGGAACATTTCAGAATACGTTCCGACACCGCCGAATAGTTTTCCGAGCAAAATATAGATGCCCGAGACGATCCCGATCCCTGCGGTTACAGCAAGTGGCCCAAGCAATAAAGACCCGAAGATTACTGCCACTGCTGGAAATATTTGCTCCTCGCTCGACGCACCGGAAAGCCCACCTGTGAAACCAGTCAAAATAAGAAGTATTACAATAAAGCTCGTCGGCTTTTCTTCAATCACATAGCGCACCGTCTCGCGGGGGCGCGTCCATATGGCCGTAAACGGATTCAATTCAGTATACGCAGTTGGTTCATTCATACCACAACCCACCTTGTTTTCCTTTTTCTGTATACTTCATAAACTATTCCCCCTTTTATTTCCATCTAATCACATTCTCCTACACTTGTAAATGACTGGAAGGAGGATAGCTAGCTAATGCCAATAAAAAAAGCCTAAGCAACTGCGGCTTAAGCTTTCGGATTTTCGTCATCACGTTCTTTTATTTCCTCTTCCGGCTCATGAAGTATTCCGCTATGCGGTGCTTCAAGCGGTGTTTTCTCTAAATTCAGCTTGATAAATCTTGCCGAACGCTTCTCCAACATCTTCGGCGCAATCCGCGTCAATAAACGAACGGTTTTCATCTTCCGTCCGACTTCAACGACTTCTTTCGGTTCATCGATCAAATCGATGATGACCTTGACCGCCTGCATCGGATCGTCCATCGGTTTCATGTCGACCACAAGGCCCGAGTAGTTTCCAGTGTGTTCGAACCACGGCGTGTCGGTCGCCCACGGGAGCACGGAACACACGTGGATGTCGTGATACCCTTCCAGTTTCATTTCTTCATTGAGCGCCGAACTGAACCCAAGCACTGCATGTTTGCTTGCGCTATAGCCAGTGAAATAAGGAAATGCGACATCGCTCGCTACCGACCCGATATTGATCAAGGTGCCGCTGCCGATTTCCTTGAAATGGCGCAGCGCAAAATGGCTGCCGTTGACTGTGCCTTTGACATTCACTTCCACCATGCGCGCAAGGTCTTCAAGTGGGATATCCGTGAACGGGCCGATCACACCGACGCCAGCGTTATTGATCCACACATCGATTTTCCCGAAACTGGTCAGTGCTTCCTCGAATAGCCAAGCGACGTCCGCTTCACGGCTGACATCCATCGTGACCGCAATGGCGTTCGGACCGAGTTCACTTGCAAGCGCTTCGATTAAGCCGGTGCTCCTTGCCGCTAAGACCAAATTTGCGCCTTCCCTTGCCAATTGCCGTGCCACTTCTTTGCCAAGTCCGCTGGAGGCGCCGGTGATGACGATCGTTTTGCCGCGCCGTGATTTTTCCTGTGCCATGCCGCCTCCCCCTTTCTTCACTGTTCTTCTTGTTGTTCAAAACGTTCGCGTAAATCTCCTGATACTGCACGCCCATCTTCAACTGGCTCATGCAAGCTGCCGGAAGTTAATTC
Organism: Planococcus sp. MSAK28401; assembly: GCF_018283455.1. Lineage (NCBI taxonomy): Bacteria > Bacillati > Bacillota > Bacilli > Caryophanales > Caryophanaceae > Planococcus > Planococcus alpniumensis. The sequence continues at coordinate 3,070,889 of NZ_JAAMTH010000001.1, forward strand.
CGCAGCCGGTGCTGATTCAATCATCTCTTTGAGTTCCTGTCCGCCGAGCCCCTTCGCCACTGCCGGCAAGAACTGGCCGAAAATGGCCGCCGCTTTCCCCTTGCCGCCAACTTCCTGGTTTTTTCTCGGTTCATCGATCAAACCGAGAATGGCATCGATCACTTTGGCTGGATCGTCCGGCGGCCCGACCAGGATTTCATGACCCGAATAATTGGCTGCGTGTTCTGTCCACGGCGTGTCAGTGACCCACGGGTCGATCGAGCAGATATGGACATCCGGGTAGTCTTCCAGCCGGAGCTCTTCGTACAACCCGTTAGATAATCCGCTGACACCGAATTTACTGCCGGTATAGGCCGCTCCATAAGGCATCGGAACCTTGCTGGCGAATGACGAGACATTGATCAGAATGCCGTGCTTCTGCTCTTTGAAGCGGCGCAGCGCGAAATGGCTGCCATAAATCGTGCCGAGCATGTTCACTTCCACCGTCCGGTTCAAATCGCGCAGCGGCGTATCGATAAACGGCCCGTACACGCCGATTCCTGCGTTATTGATCCACACATCGATACGCCCGAAATTATGCATCGCGGCCCGGTGCAGGCTCTCAACATCCTTCACACGGCTAACATCGGCTGTTACCGGGATAACTAATGGACCGAGCGAATTCGCGAGCTCCTCAATCAGCCGTGTCCGGCGGGCAGCAATGACCAATTTCACTTGTTCGTGCGCCAACCGTTCCGCCAGGCCACGGCCGATTCCGCTTGATGCTCCTGTAATGACGACGACTTTGCCTTGATTTGAATGCTTTGCCCCCACAGTGCTCGCCTCCTTCTTAAAAAAGCGCAGAATTTTGTAGATTTATACCCCTTTTAAACATCCAAAAAACAATTTAATACAGCACCGGCAAAAAACAATTCCAAAGCTCTGTTTTTTTTCCACCTTCATCCAAACTCCGAAGTCAAAACAAAGAGCGGCACAGGTTCTTGCCACACAAAAAGAGCGGCACCGGATAAGTGCCGCTCTTAATAAATATTCTACATTCAAGCGGAAACGCTTTTACGCTTCCGGATCAATCGCTGCGCTCAGAACGATTTCGCCCTGTGGCGCCGTATTTCCACGGTTGGGTTCCAATGTGACGGCGATGGTATCCCAGCCTTCGGTATTTTCATCGAGACTGAAGAATACCGCGCCTTCGTTTTCCTGACTCGGCGTGAATGCACCGGTTGGAATCGGCTGGCCATCTTTCAACAGCCATACTTGATAGACTTGGTCTCCGCTCGTCGGTTCCAGCTGGTTTGCCTGAACTAGGAGGTTCAATGCCCCTTCTTCATGGACCAATGCAGCTGTTCCTGTTCCCTCAAATGTTTCGCTTGCCTGCAAATCCACTGTTTCAAAAGCGACTTCAGGTGTCGTTGGTGCGTCTGGCTGATCGCTTAGCTCGTAAAACGCGTAGGCGTTTCCAAGCAGCGAGACGAGCAGCGCCGCCGCGACGAGCGGTGTCCACTTTGATGTTCTGAATCCCCGCTTTGCCATAGTGGCAGGAGGCGTCGGTCTATCACGCTTTTTCGGCTCGTCTGCCAAAGGCGCTTGCTGCTCTCCCTCATCAAAGACCGCGTCTAAAATCCGCGCCTTCATGCCGGCATCCGGTGCTACCGGATCTGCAAGGTAAGGGAGTTCTCCTGTCGCATCCACAATGTCACGACATTCCGGACACTCCGCTAAATGTGCTTCAAACTGTTTTTGCTCTTCTTCATTCAACGTGCCATTCAAATAATCGATCAATTGGTCACAATTCACGTTTGTCATCCAGAACTCCCCCTTCCTGCACCATTTGCAAGGATGTCTTCAATTTCTTTAATGCTAAGCGGATCCTGCTCTTTACGGTTCCGAGCGGAATACCGCATTTTTCTGCGATGGTTTCATGCGTATAGCCTTTGAAATAAAATAGATGTACCATTTTCTGCTGTTCCTCCGATAAATGCCGGACGGCTTGATGGATCTGTTCGCTCTTCTCTTGCCATTCGGCCGTTTCTTCAACCGAAGAGTCGGTGCTTTCCACTTCCGCAATTTCATCCAACGGAACGGATGGTTTTTTCTGTTTGCGAATCAAATCCACTGCCGCGTTGCGCGACATCGTCACCAGCCAGGCAACAAACTTTCCTTTTCCTTCGTCATAGCTGCCAACCCCGCGCCACACTTTAACGAATACTTCCTGCAGCGCTTCCTCTGCCAAATCACGGTCTCCCGTCATTTTGCATAGATAGGAAAATAGCATCTTTTCATAGCGGTCATACAATTCTTCGAGCGCGTCCTTATCCTTGCCCCTGACGCGCTCATAAAGCAATGCGTCTGAAATTTTTTCCATGCCGTGTCCCCTTTGTTACAGATTTCGTATTCTTAGCTTACTATATTCCGCGGCATTTCGCTTAATTGACTTTGTTTGCTTGTTATCTATTCAACGCAGAAGAGGTCCAATTAGTTCACTTTCCCTTTAATTTTATTCCAATTATCGAACCTAGTGATTACACAAAAGGCTTACATGCAGCGATCGCGAATTTTTGAAAACATTCTATATATTGAAGTGATCCAAATTGCCGGATTCTGCGTTATATCTTTATAAGCGTTATACTAATGGAAGTGATGCAGCTAAGCGCTTTACAAAAGCTCACGAGCTTTCGATTGTGCAGCTGCCTGAAATGACTCCTTAATAATGAAGCAATCAATCGTCGGACAACGAAAGGTGGATGTGCAGATGAGACAATATTTAATCATGGGATTGGCCACAGCGCTTTGTATCACCTTATTTTTCATTTTAGATCCACTGAATGGAAATAATAATCCCGCAAAACCCGAAAGCAAACAGCAAGACACCGTCCAAACGGCAGCTAAACCAGCAGAACAGAAAACACCGAGCGAACGGCTAGACACACAATACAAAGACAAGATCGCTGAATTCCCGGTCCGTCCGGAACAGCAGGAAAAATTATCGGAACTGCGCCAAGAGCGGATGGACAATCTTCAAGGCATGAAGCCGGTGCGCATTTCGATTCCTTCCATCGGCATCGATGCAGCGATTGAAGAAACCGGCGTGTTGGACAACGGCGAAATGGGCGTGCCGGAAGACGTCAATCAAGTTGGCTGGTTCGAACCTGGTTTTAAAGCCGGGGCAGAAGGAAACGCTGTACTGGCAGGACATGTCGACAGCCTTACCGGTCCCGCTGTCTTCTATGAATTAGATCAACTGGAAAAAGGCGATCAATTCACACTGACAGATGCAGACGGGCGCGAAATGGTGTTCGAAGTCCGCGGCACCTCGAGCTACATCACGGACGAAGCGCCAGTTGAAGAAATTTTCGGCCGCTCGGACCAGCGCATGGTCAACCTGATTACCTGTACCGGTGATTTTAACCGCGACATCGGCTCGCACGAAGAACGCCTCGTTGTATCAGCTGAACTCATCTCCGATTCTGCGATGAAACAGCAGGCACCCGGTGCTCCTGACAACCTGAAACTTACTGCCACTGCCTTGTCATGGCATGCCGTGCGCGATGATGCCGTCATCGGCTACCGCGTCTACGAGGAAGACCTCGAGAGCGGCGAATCCAATCAAATTGCTACCGTATCATTATTCGAACGCAAAAGCATCCCGCTCGAAGCGGACGAATCCAAGCGTTATTATGTGGTATCCGTGAACGTCGACTTAAAAGAATCCAAGAAAGCTTATATACCTGAAGAATAGCGAATCCCCTGTCCGGCGTTGCCGGGCAAGGGATTTTTTTAATGTAAGACAGGAAGTATGAAGTGAAAAGAAGTGAGCTGAAAAGCTTCCGCTTTTCGACTGCGTTTCAGGGGCACGCTTGGGGTTCGCAGGATGCGAATCATGCAGCTGAAGAGATGGAAACATTTATATGAAAAAGAAGAGATGGGAAAAGCTCTCGCTTTTCGACTGCGTTTCAGGGGCACGCTTGCCGAGGGGCGGGTGTTGAGCCAATGTGCCAAAGAACGCGGCACATTTGTCTCGCCAGCCCGCGCGGTCCCTCAGGCGTCGGCCCCTTCCACTCCGTCTCTAGTTTTAGAAGTAAAAGAATTTTTCATGTACACTCAATTAAAAATGTGGAAATGCGTCATACTTTGCACCTCATGTCTTTTGTAGCAAAGAGAATGAGATTTTTTGGCCTAATCTTCAAACAAGCTATTCGGTTCAAGCACCAATTCGTCAGTTGCCACATCTCAGGAAGCGATTCCCCCACTAGCCGGCAACTAAATAAAGAAGCAGAACAATTTAAACAGTAAACGTCCAATGAAATCTTCTAGCCGCCGAGCGTAAAGGGGTGAGCCGATGCCGTAAGACAGGCGCTCTTCCTGGCTTATGGCAAGAGGCCAACCCAAAGCCCGGCGGCGACTACTAACCTGAAGCTTCAACAGAACAGCGAAACAATGCCACTTGCAAACCCTAGCTATCCTTAAACACGACTAGTCCAGGAAGCGATTTCCCCACTAGCCGGCAATTGCATATAGAAGCAGATCTGATTAAACGCACACGAATCAACGAAATCTCCCAGCCGCCATGCGCCCAGGGTGAGCCGACGCAGTAAGACAAGTGTTCTTCTTGGCTTATGGCTAAAGGACAACCCAAAGCGGGGCGGCGACTACCAACATGAAACCCAAATCGAATCCCGAAACAGCTTCACACGTAAACTCTCACTAACTCAATTCCTTTACTGCTCAGGAAGCGATTCCCCCACTAGCCGGCAACTGCATATAGAAGCAGATCCATTTGAACAAACTGCACACAACGAAATCTCCAAGCTGCCATGCGCCCAAGGTGAGCCGACGCAGTAAGACAAGTGTTCTTCTTGGCTTGCTGCTAAAGGCCAACCCCAAGCAAGGCGGCGACTAACAACATGAAACCCAAATCGAATGCTGAAACAGCTTCACATGTAAACTCTCACTAACTCTATTCCTTTACTGCTCAGGAAGCGATTTCCCCACTAGCCGGCAATTGCATATAGAAGCAGATCTGATTAAACGCACACGAATCAACGAAATCTCCCAGCCGCCATGCGCCCAGGGTGAGCCGATGCAATAAGACAGGTGCTCTTCCTGGCTTATTGCAGGAGGCCAACCCCAAGCAAGGCGGCGACTACCAACATGAAACCCAACTCGAATGCCAAAACAGGTTCACATGCAAACTCTCACTACCTGCTCCACACTCGTCCCGGAAAGCGATTCTCAGATTCCAGCTTCAGGCAATAGAAACTCACCGTCCCCACAACCTTCAGCTCACCCCAAGCGAAGAAGGATCAACTCCCTTTCTTAAAGCTCAGCGTCGTAACCGTCAAAAGAATAATAACCATGCCGATTATTTGGACAATGGCCAACTCGTCGCCGAGCAAAATCAAGCCAAATAACGAAGCGGTCACCGGCTCCACCATCGCAATGATGGAAGCAGTAGAAGGCGCGGTCCGTTCGATACCGATTGTATAAAGCGCAAAAGACAGGCCTGCGCCAACAATCCCGATCGCAATAAACCACCCCACATCGCTAGAACTGAACACTGAAGCTGCTTCCTGGAAATCGACAAACCATGCCAAAACGGCACAGAAAGCAATAAAAGCCAGTGTTAACACCATTTGCGGCTTGCCTTTTTCAGAAGCATTTTTGAATCCGAAAATGAATAACGCATAGGACAGCCCTGCGCCTAAGCCGGTGGCGACGCCAATGAAATTGACAGCGGAAGATCCAGTATCATAGGCTTTGGTCAATAGCACGATGCCGGCAAGAACACTGAAAATGCAGCCCCATTTAAACCACGTCGATCGTTCCAAGCGAAACAAAAAAGAAATAAGCAGAACAAACAAGGGGGCAGTATACATCAAGGTCGCAGCGATCGGAACGCTGGTCGACTCGATACTCAGAAAATAAAACGTAAAGTTTCCCGCTACCCCAATGCCCGCTACAATCGACCATAAGATTAAGCGAAGGGAAAAATCCCTTTTTTCAGTCTTGCTTAACAAAAACCAGCCCGCAAAACAAACCAGGCCAATGGAGCCACGGTAAAAGGAAATGACCAACGGATCCCAGCCTTTACTCAATAGGATATCCGCCAAGCCTCCTGTAATCCCCCAACAAACTGCCGCCAAAATGATCATCGTGATTCCTGCATATTTCATAACAGCCCCACCTATTCACAGTATTGTCGGCCGATACATGTTCCGCCATGCACTGCCCATTTCCCCTACCATTGCCAGCGCATGTTTCCCCTAAACTTTTTCCAGTTAATTAATTTCAAAATTTCCTTGTCAACACGTCCCATCCTGACTTTCTAGCTTTTTCCATAGAAAAAACCGGGGAGGCATTAGCCTCTCCGGTTTTCAACAATTTTCGCTATATTATTGTTTTCTTGTGCGGACAGCGACTGTCGTGATTAACGCTGCGAGCAATAGTCCAGCCAATACCCATAGGTAAGGAGCTGTTGAGTTAGCGCTCATTCCGCCCATTCCTGTTGAAGGCATTTCAGACGGCATTGCTCCTTCGCCGAATTCTTCAGGGAATTGGTCAGTGATCGCTGCAGACAATCCAGCAGCTGGCATTGTCATGTGTGCGTAAGCTTCACGAATTGAAGCGTAAGCTGTTTCATAATCTCCAGCTACGTAGCTGTCGAATGCTGTCAGCAATTGCTCAACATGCTCTGTCAAGCCTGCTTCAAGTGCATCAGCCGGTACGCGGCCTTCTGTAGCTGAATCCAAGAATGCTGCTTGGTCCACAATGTATTGATCCAATTCAGCTCGTGCTTGTTCTTGCCCTTCTTCGTTGCCTTCACCTGTTGCTGTTACATAGTCAACGAAATAGCCGATATGGGATTTCCATGTTTCTTCAAACTGCGCTCCAGCTTCTTCGCCGTAAACAGAACCGACTGCTGCAGAAAGGTCATCTGCGTTCGCCAAAAGGGCTGCCGCTGCCTGGTCGAAGCTTTCCGCTCCATCAGCACCGTCTTGCATCGCCATTGCCGCAAGTCCAGCGTGTTCTGTAAACGTCATATTCAATCCTGCACGCAGGTCTACTGCTGGTGTATCAGGGTTTGTGTTATCGAACTTCTCAGGGAACTGGTCCGTGATAGCGATCGACAATGTTTCTGCAAACATGCTCATGTGGTGGATGGATTCGCGCTCCCACTCATAAGCTGTTTCGAAGTCACCTTCTACATATGCATCAAATGCACCGATCAATTGGTCTACGTGTACATCAAGGCCTTCTACGACTGCTTTTTCAGACAAACGTCCTTCTGTAGCAGTATCGAAGAATTTCGCTTGCTCTACTTTGTATTCTTCAAGTTCAGCGAGGGCTTGCTCTTTGCCTTCTTCATTGCCTTCTGCAGTTGCTGTTACATAATCAACGAAATAGCCGATATGTGACTGCCAGATAGCATCGAATTGCTCTCCGCCTTCTTCACCGTAGACCGAAGCGACTGCCGCTTTCAAATCTTCAGCGTTTGCCAGTAATGCGCCGGACGCCTGGTCGAAATCTTCTGCTCCATCCACGCCTTTACGCATCGCTTCAACTGCAAGGAAAGCGTGCTCAGTTAATACTGTATCGAGTGCGATGCGAAGTTCCGCTGCTTTCGTTGCTGTCGGCGCCTCCATCTGCTGAGTCGATTCACCGTGTCCGCCTCCGTGGCTGTCTGCAAGTGCTGCTGTCGGTACTAGTAGGGATAAGCTTAGTGGTAGTGCCACCATTAATTTGTTCATTTTCATCATCCATCACTCCTCAGTTGTTTTTATTGTTCTACTAGCTCAACGGAAGGGAGATCAGTTTAGATCACTTTTTTTAAAAAAACTTTTTAAATTGCCAGAATCCATTTATTTCACGGAAGACATCAATGCTATGCTAGATGAAAATGAATGGACAGGAGCGACACTTATGCAGCCTTATTGCGCACAAGTATTTCATCAATTGGAACTGCTCGTTAACTCGTCGGGCGAATTGATCTCTTCTATAGAAGAAAGCGACTGGGAGGTGCGGCCGACTGCAGGAAAATTTTCGGTCGGCGAACTCATCGGCCATCTCGCGCTTATCTGCGAAGCAGACTTGCGCATTGCAGGTGGAGCCGGCGAATCCGAAATGCGTGCATTCTATAGTGGCAAAACGCCACATTCGAAAGAACAAGCCCTTATTGAATTGGCGCATGGCTTCGAATGGCTCAAAACCGCTTACCTTCCATTAGATGAAAGCCAGCTCCAGAAAATCCACATCGCGTATTGGGGTGTCAGTTACAGCCGTTTCGAATGGCTGCTCGAAACGCTGGTCCACCTCGCCCATCATCGCGGGCAATTGCATTCCATGATCGTCCATGGCCTCGGCAAGCAGCCAAACGTTCAACTGTTTGAATAAAGCTACAGAATTTACCAGTAGTTAGCATACATTTTTTTGGTTTTGGGTATGGACAAAGACCTAGTCGAAAATTCAAAGAAAGCCAGGTGCATTTAAATGTCTACATTAGAACACCCTGATCTATCTCGCATTCAAGAACTCGATCCGAATACACTCGGTGAAAAATTCCCCGTTCGTCGCCGAATCGTCGAAACTACGCTGTACTCAGCTTACTTCGTCCCAACTCAAGGAACACAAGGCCCGCCTTATGACATTCTCGTCATCGACCACCTTCCCGTCACGCCGGTTACTGCTTTTATCTGGTGCCGGCGCATCCAAGGCACCGGAACGAAAATGGAAGTCGTCAAAGAAATCACAAATGCACTCGACTATATGCGAAAGCGGCGTGATAGCTAAGCCCACTGCCTGCAACTCATAACAGCTTTTTATTTTCTTTTAACGATTGCCATAAATTTCTTTTAAATATAACTTTTATGGGTATTTTCTCTGTACTTTTGTACCGCTTAAATGGGGTATAATAGTCCTCACAATATGATTACGAAAGGACTGTTTCACATGCCTCTCGAATTTGCGCGCCTGGTTTTCATGGCTTTTTCCGTCTTGACGGCCACCGCCGCTTCCTATATCGCCCTCCTATTGATTGGCCGCATCGCCGATCGAAGCCGCAAACATCCGCTATGGTGGGTCGGCGGCAGCTCGCTGGTGTTTGGCACGGGTATTTTTTCTATGCATTTTATCGGAATCCTTACCTATCATTCTGCAGCGCCGGTCCAATACGACCCCATTTTATTGAGTATTTCACTCCTTGGGGCGATCGGTGCCGCTTTTCCGGCTTTTTATGTATTGCAGACCTCCCATCCGCCGAAGAGCCATTTGTACTTTAGCGGATTTGCCATTGGGTTCGGCGTTTTGTTCATGCATTATATCGGCGATGCCGCCGCCCAAGTACCAGGGGACCCACAATTTAATCTCATGCCATTTTTATTATCCATCGCCGTGGCATTCGTTTTTTCTTTTGCCGCTTTGCGGATTTTCTCCCGCAACCGCAAACGGCCGGACTCGCCAGGAAGAAAATTCCAAAGCGCTATTATTCTTGGGCTGACGATTTCCGCTGTCCATTATATCGGGATGCAGGCGGTCAGCTATTCTACTTTACCGACAGGAACAGCTTCCTTTAACGATATGGGCTTGGCTTTTGTTATATCAGCACTGATTCTATTATTGCTGGCCATTGCCGGTTATTTGGCGTTCCTTGACCGTAAACAATTAATCAACGAACAACTTTATTTGAGCAAGATCCGCGAAAGCGAACGGCGTTTCCGCAAACTTGCGGAAATGTCTACAGAAGCAATTGCCATTCACAGCGGCGGAAAGCTATTGTATGTCAACAATGCCTGCTTGCAAATGTTTGATGAAACCGATGCAGATAAATTGATCGGCACTGCCGTACTCGATTATGTCCACCCCCAATACCGTGAAATAGCGAAGTCACGCATTGCCTCCATGAATCAGGGGCTCAGCACTCCGCCCGCAGAACAAGTATGGGTTACGCCGAAAGGCACAACACATGAAGTCGAAGTGACCGGCATGGGGATAGAGTTCGAAGGTGAAGCAGCCGTGCAGCTATTGATTCGTGATATTACAGAACAAAAGAAAGTTGCACGCGAACTTGAATACAATCGCCAACGCTACGAATCGCTGTTTCAAAACAATTCGGATGGCATCTTTTCCTTGGATCCTGCTGGAAAACTTGTTGATACGAATGTCTCTTTTGAGCGCCTGCTCGGCTATAGCAGCGACGAACTCACCTCAGTGCCATTGCGTGAATTGATTGAAGAATGCCAACTGGATGCCACGAGAGTAAAGTTCCTGCTTGCGCTTGAAGGCATCACGCAACATTATGAAACACTCGGCATCCACAAATCCGGCCATCGTATTTCCTTGCGCGTCACCCACATGCCAATCGTGACGGACGGGACTGTCACCGGGGTTTACGGCATTGCCAAAGATATTTCAGCCGAAAAAAGAGCCCTCGCCCTCTTAGCGGAGAGCGAAGAGAAATACCGCTCGTTGTTCGACTATAATTTGGACGCCGTTTTTGAATTGGATAACTCCGGACACTTCGTCCACGCCAATTCGATGACAGAGGAATTGAGCGATTATACGCGTGATGAACTGATCGGACTTACATTCGCTCCGCTCATTGCAGAAAATCTTGAGCGTGTGCAAGGCTTTTTCCTCTTGGCTCTTTCAGGGGAAGCTGTCAATTTCGAACAGCGCATCAAACGGAAAGACGGGGAAATCATCGAGGTGGATATCAATGCCGTGCCAAAACACAGGAACGGCGAAATCGATGGCGTCTTTGCCATCGTCCGTGACATTACGGAAAAAAAGGCGACCGAACAGGAAATCAACCGCCTCGCTTTCACCGATCAGCTGACAGGGCTTCCGAATCGCCATTGGTTTTATCAAAATATCCGCGAGGTTTTGGCACGAACTCAAGCGCAGAACCAGAAAATCGCCGTGCTTTTAGTGGATTTCGATGACTTTAAAAACGTTAATGACCTGCTTGGGCATTTCGGCGGTGACCAATTCTTGAAAATTGTCGCCAACCGCATCCACTCCTGTCTTGGTCCCAAGGACGCCATCTCACGTTTTGGCGGCGATGAATTCATTATCGTCTCGGAAAATACGACCGAGCCTCAAGCCCATGCGCTTGCCCAAACGATTCTTCGCGTAATGCGTGAGCCGGTTCAACTGCTCGGACAGGAATTTTCGGTGACTTTAAGCATCGGCATCGCTTTCCAGAAAGGTTCAGAAAGTGACGGAGAAGAACTGATTAAGGAAGCCGATTTCGCGATGTATTCAGCAAAGGAAAACGGAAAGAATAATGTACAGGTATTTACGCACGAACTCGACAGTCAAATGACACGCAAAAGCCAGATGGAACAAGCGCTGAAAAAAGCAATCGATGAGCAGCAATTCGCGCTCCACTACCAGCCGCAAATCAATTTGGCGAGCGGCGAAGTCATCGGCTACGAAGCGCTGCTGCGCTGGCAATCGCCGTTCGGCAATGTACCGCCATCTGAATTCATCCCGATCGCAGAAGAAACCGGTTTGATTGTGCCGATCGGGGAATGGGCGCTCCGCCAAGCTTGCCGGGACAGCAAAGAGTTTTGCGCACTTGGCCATGCGGCGGAGAAAATTTCGGTCAATGTCTCGGCGCGCCAATTCAAGGACCCGGACTTCAGCGAAAAAGTGCAAGCCATCTTCGAACACGAACAAGTCGACCCCCGGCGCTTTGAAATCGAAATTACGGAAAGCGTCATGCTCGACATCGAACAATCTTCACGCATTATCTGCGAGCTGAAAGCGCTCGGTTTGCGCATCGCCATCGATGATTTCGGCGCTGGCTATTCGTCGCTGAACGTTGTCAAAAATGTCGAAATCGATACCTTGAAAATCGATAAATCCTTAATCGATGAAGTGCTCATCAACCGGCGCAACTTGTTCATCCTCGCCGCCATCATCGAGGTGGGGAAAAACCTCGATGCCTGCATCGTCATCGAAGGCATCGAGCTTGAAGAACAGGCAGAGCTGTTGAGACCTTTCGGCATACTCGGACAAGGCTATCTATTCAGCCGGCCGCTGCCGCCGGGCAGTCTCGATGACTTCCTCAGCGAGTCCGATTATATTACGGCAAGCACCCCAGCAAAACTCTTAGAATAATAAAAAAGGCGCGCAGCTTAAACGGCTGCGCGCCTTTTTTGTGTCCGGTTAATCTTTACGCGTGTATTTGCGCACTGCCGGCAAAATCTCTGTCGACAAGAGTTCGAGATTGCGCTCGAGGCGCTCCATCGGCACACCGCCGAAATCCATTTGGGCGATATAGCGCTGATGGCCATAGAGTTCGTGCTGATACAAAATCTTTTCGATGATCTGCTGGGGGCTGCCGATGTTCATGACGCTTTCTTTCGTCGCGCCGTGCTGGAACGCTTCCTGTGGATAACCGCGGCCATTGGTTTTGACCATTCCTTTATCCACATGTGGATAATATTCCGCAAGCGCTTGTTGAGTCGTTTCGGCGGCGTTGAAGAATCCAGCCGTCGCAACCGGCAATTGAGAAGCGTCGTGACCAGCTTCTGTTGCGGCATTGCGGTAAGCATCGATGGTCATCTTGAAAGTTTCCGCAGGGCCGCCGAGCGTCGCGAGCATCATCGGTACACCGGCATGCCCCGCTTTGACGGCGCTTGATGGATGCCCGCCGACCGCACGCCAAATCGGCAGCCTGCCGTTTTCCGGGCGAGGTAAAATCTGTGCATCTTTTAATGATGCGCGGAAGCGGCCGTTCCAATTGACGGTTTCCTGTTCATTAATTTCAAGCAAGAGCTTGAATTTCTCTTCGTACAATTCCTCGTAATAGCGGATGTCATAGCCAAGCAAATCGAATAGCCCGACACGGGACGCCCGCCCGGCAATGATTTCCGCACGTCCTTCTGAGATCAAATCGATCGTCGCGAAATCCTCGAAGACGCGCACCGGATCTGAGGTAGAGATGATTGTTGAAGAGCTTGAGACTTTGATTTTTTCAGTTGCCTGCGCGATTGCCGATAGGACGACCGAATGCGCTTGCGTGGCGAAATATTCCTGATGGCTTTCGCCGACGCTGAAAAAGTCGACGCCTGCCTGTTCAGCAAGCTGCGCGAAGCGGATAAGTTCGCGAATCCTCTCCCCTTCCGATTGCCGTTTTCCTGTATGCGGGTCCGGCAAATGATCGCCGAGTGTATAGATGCCGAACTCGAGGCCGTTGTTCGGATTGATGCGGTATTGTTCCATGTTCTCCGTCCTTTCGCCTTGCGTTTTCCCAATCCTTTTCAGTATAACGGTACGCACGACGGTGTGGAAATCATCCATTCGGCTGAAAAAGGAAGGAGAAGAACGCTCGTCTGCTGAACTAGTTATAGAAGAAAGTTACAGCATTAGGAGGACTGCAGATGAAAAAATGGACAGCTGCTGCATTGATACTTGCGGGAATCCTGCTCGCTGCCGGATGTTCCGGCGATAACGACGAAGACACAGCCGAAAGCGAAACGGCTTCGAAAATCGATGGGTTTTGGCAAGGAGCGATTGAAGTTCCGGGACAGCCGATCCCGTTTTCCATCGAATTCGCTGGAAACGAAGGCACCTTGAGCATTCCGCTGCAAGGCATCGAAAATTATCCTTTGTCGACAGTTAAGTTTAATGATCCGGAACTGGCTTTTGACGTCACCATACAAGGCGAACGGTTAGTGTTCGAAGGCGAACTGAACGCAGAAAAAATCACCGGCCAGATGACGCAGCAAAACCAAAACTTTCCGTTTGAACTCGAGCGCGGCGAAAAAGAACAAGCCGCCGACCCCGAGAAAATCATCGAAACGGAAGTCGAGGGCGGCATGATGCAAGCGCTCGAAGAAATTCCGAAAACGGACGGCCCCCACCCTGTAGCGATCCTCATTGCCGGTTCCGGGCCGACCGATAAAGACGGCAACTCGCTGACGCTCACCGGCAAAAACAATAGCTTGAAAATGCTCGCTGAAGAATTGAAAGCCGAGGGCATCGCCGTGATCCGCTACGACAAGCGCGGTGTCGGCGACAATGCCACACTCGCGAAAAATGAGTCCGAGCTGCGCTTTGATGATTATGTGGAAGATGCCGCTGCCTGGATCCGCTTTGCCAAAGAAGATGAGCGCTTTTCGGATGTTGCGGTTATCGGCCATAGCGAAGGCGCGCTCGTCGGTCTCGTCGCAGCTAATCAACAAGGCGTCGATTCCTATGTGTCGCTGACCGGCGTCGGGCGCACAGCCGATGAACTGTTAAGAGAACAGCTCAGTACTTTGCCTGCCGCACAACAGGAGGAAGCCGATGCGATTCTCGAACAACTCGCACAAGGCAACACGGTGGACGACGTAAGCCCAGAACTGCAGCAAATCTTCCGCCCGTCCGTTCAGCCGTATCTGCAGTCATGGATGGCGTATGACCCGATCGAACAAGTCGAAAAACTCGACGCGCAGGCATTATTTGTCGGCGGCACACGCGATTTGCAAGTGCCGGCACGGGATGTGGAACTGCTGCACGAAGCGAAACCCGGTTCCGAACTGTTAATTGTCGACGGCATGAACCACGTATTGAAATCCGTACCGGATGACCAACAAGCGAATATGGCGGCTTACTCCGACCCCGAATTGCCGCTTGCAGACGGGCTGGTGGACAGGATTGCGGAGTTTTTAAAAAACTGACAAAAAGACGGCACCCAAGTGGATGCCGTCTTTCGATTTACTGGTTAAGTTCACGTACCAAGGTATGAGCGTATCGGTCATGCGGCATTTGTGCGTCCATGTCCTGCCCGCGTTGTTTGAACCATTGAAGGGTCATGACCGAATCGCGGTGTGCCACACGTTTCAGGATCTGCTCTCCCGTCAGTTCGCCGCCGTCTGCGTTTTCGATCTTGATGCCAGCGACCTTTTGTCCGATAGTCTGTCCACACGTCTTCAATTGAACGTATTCAAGTCCCCAAAACACCACGGTCGGCGTAACGAGTGCATGCACCCATTCCTGTTTGACCTTTTTACGCAGCAGCGGCTCCACGACTCCGTTCACCGCACCCGAGATTGCCAAGTCGATGGCGAGCGCCTTGCCGCGTTTTTTCATCAACGCATCCATGTTCCATTCCCCCTTATTGCTGAATACATTCATTATAGCGTTTTGGCTCGGCAAAGACAGCAAGGGCTGTATACGTTATGATAAGGAAAAACCATGGAAAAACGAGGTGACACGCATGGCATTTCTAGTGATTTGGCTGTTGATGATTGCATACGCTGTCTTTTTTGCGCCTTCGGGTACCGGCGGCATCGAGTTTGGCCCGCTTCTGATGGGCGATTGGGAAGGGGTAGACCCGCTCATACTCGCCGTCTTCAACTCGCTCGGCATCTTCCCGCTCGTCTTTTTGACGCTTCTCGTGCCGAATGACCGCTTCCGCTGGCCGGCGTGGCCGTTCGCACTCGTGTCGTTCGGGGTCGGAGCGTTCTCGCTCTTGCCGTATTTCGCATTCGGCGACAAGCCGCCAGAGAAAAAGCGCCGCGGGCCAAATTGGCTGCACCGAATCCTGCGCTCGAAAGCGTGGCTGATTTTTGTCGCCGCCATCAGCATCATCAATTTCCTCACCGTCTTCCGCGGCTTTTCAATAGAAGCCTACGCAGAAGCGTTCCAAACATCGAGTTTGGTATCGGTCATGACCATCGACTGGCTCGTGCTATGGGGCTTGTCGGTCTACGCCACCTACCGCTTCTTGCCGGAGGCGAACTTCAAACAATTGGCTTTATTGCCGGTGGTCGGCCCTGTATTGGTGCTGCTAATGAACCGGAAAAAGCAAAAGGAAGAAACCGTTTAATGGTTTCTTCCTTTTTATGTGTAACGTTTTACGGTTACATTATAGTTTCTCCAGTACCTTGTCTGAAGAAAATTGCACCGGCAACACTTCTTTCGATTTTCCTTTTAGAGATAAATAAGTTCCTACTCTTAACAGATACTCAATCGGTCCCTGATTGAAATAATTCAAATACATGCTGCTCGCTGCCATTTGTAAAGCGTATACACCAATAGCAAGCAAAAAACCAATCCATAAATGGCTGTTGCCAAACAAACCTAATCCGTAGCCATAAAAAATAGAAGTCATAAGAACCGACTGCATCAAATAATTGGTTAAAGATAGTTTGCCCACAGCTTCAAATAACCCCATAATTCTAGACGACTGATATTTATGATACATCAACACAAAGAAAGCCACATACCCGATTGCTAAAATAAAGCTTCCGGTAGTGAACAAACCGTCCGTTATGGGATGGCCTTCAATTAAATGAGGAATCTTTAATGCAACCCCCGCAGGAATAAGCCAAACCGCCACACGATATTTCCTTGAATAAGATTCGATATCGGTGAACCAATCGCTTTTCGCCACGATCATCCCTAATAGAAACATGAACAAAAAAGAAAGTTGGCCAATTAAATACATCCCAAACATCAGGCCAATCGGAAAATCAAAAAAAGCCGGTAGCTCTGAAGCAAACTCGTTGATTTCACTATACGAACCTTGGCCATAAACCGCTTTTGCCTCCACCAGGTAACTACGGACACCTTCTGTCATATCGCCACCGAATGCGATTGCTCTAAGGTTTTCTTCTATAGGGAAAAATGATGCTGAAATAGTCAAAATTGAAACGGCCACAAAGCTTTTCAACAAGAATTCCCTTGTTCTCCCCAAAAAGAAAATCAATAGAAAACAAGACAAGCCATAAAAAACAAGAATATCCCCTTCCCAGATAAACGTCGCATGAAGCAGTCCGATACCAATCAGCATCAATGCCCGTCTTAAAATATTTCTTTTAATACCCTTACCTTTATTCATTAATGAATCCCGCAGTTTAATTAAAGAAAAACCAAATAAAAAAGTGAAAATGGGCATCGCACTGTATTCAATAAACACTTTAATGAAATAATAAATACCTAGACTCGGTGCATCTAACTCATAAAAAGAAATATATCCCTTTCCAATCACGCCATATTGAAAAATTAAAAGATTTGCCAAAATGATGCCCAATAAACTAAACCCTCTTAAAGCGTCTGCTACCCGTATTCTTGATTTCATCCGAGCCCTCCCATATTTGAATGCACTTTATTCCAATTTATAGCAAAATCTTAAAAAATGGAAGAAGATTTAAATCAAAATTTAAAAAAGCTGCTATTAGTTCCATTAAGATAACAAACGTTCCCAAGCGCTTAGCTGGGAACGTTTTTATTGGATTATAAAATTTTGAGATATCGATTTTTGGTTATTGCATTGCACCTATGCGCACTTTTTGCTTGTCCACAGCCCACTCATATGAACCTTCATGCAAGGTTAGGGTTTGGTCTTCAATCCAAGCGATTTTCGTGAACAGCTTCTGCAAGAAATAACGGTCGTGGCTGATCGCGATGATCGTGCCGTTGAACTCCTTCAAGGTTTCCTCAAGCACTTCACGCGATTCGATGTCGAGGTGATTGGTCGGCTCATCCAATATGAGCACATTGCAGTCTTCCTGCATCAGCTGCGCAAGACGCAAACGCACTTTTTCGCCCCCGCTGAGATCCTTGACGCGCTTGAAGACGTCGTGGCCATAGAACAGGAATTGCGCGAGCAAATGGCGGGCGTCGCCTTCTGTTATCGACAACTTGTCACGGAATGCTTCAATGACACGCGCCTCTCCGTCGAACGCCTCAAATTGCTGGGCGAGATAGCCGATTTTCACATTGCTGCCGCGGCGCACTTCCCCGCCGACCGGTTCGATCTCGCCCAATAAAATCTTCAGTAAAGTCGATTTTCCGGTGCCGTTGTCTCCGACAATCGCCAAGCGGTCCTGCCAGTAAACGGACAGCGCGACATCGGCAAACAGCACCTCATCGCCGAAGCCATGGAACACGTCCTGCAGTTCGAATACCCTCTTGCCGCTGCGGTCCTTGGCTTGCAATTTTAAGTTCATCGCCTTTTCTACCGACGGCCGCTTCACTTTTTCCATGCGCTCGAGCATCTTCTCCATCATTTTTGCTTTGCGGAACAAATCTGGATTCGGCGGCGAGGCTTCGTTTGCCCACTGGCGCAGGCGGCGTATGGATTCCTTGATCTTCTGGATTTTCTTCTGCTGTTCTTTATACGCCGCAAATTGCTGCTCCATCTTCGCCTGCTTATTGCGCAAATAGGCATCGTAATCGCCTTTGCTTTCCCACATCTCGCCGTCTTCGATTTCATAGACTTTATGCACGACGTTATTGAGGAACTGCCGGTCATGCGAAATGACGACGACCGTGCCGCTGTAGTATTCCAAGTAATGTTCGAGCCATTCAATCGCCGACAGATCCAAATGGTTCGTCGGTTCATCGAGCAGCAGGACAGACGGCTTGCGCAAAATGAGCTGCGCGAGCATCACTTTCGTCTTCTCGCCCCCGCTCAGCGAATCAAATCGCTGGCCCGTCAGATGCGCGACGCCAAGGCCGTTCGCCACGGCTGCGATCTTGGATTCCGTTTCGTATCCGCCAGCCTCCATAAACTGCTCCTGCAGCTCGCCGTATTGCCGCAGCACCCGTTCGTCCGCCCCGTCCGACAGCTGGATTTCCAGTTCGCCAAGCCGCCTCTCGATCCCGTGCAATTCGCTGAAGCTTTCGTTCAAGACTTCATATACGCTATATCCCGGATAGTCCGGGATTTGGTGCAGATAGCCGATTTGCGTGTTCTTCGTCCGGATGATGGTGCCGGCATCCGGCTCTTCCAGTCCCGCCAGCAGCTGGAATAAAGTCGTTTTGCCCGAGCCGTTGCGGCCGACAACTGCGATCCGTTCTTTCTCATTGATTTCGAGTGATAAATTGGCGAAGATTTCATTGCCGCCGATGGATTTTGTTAGTTGTTGTGCTGTGATTTGCATAGTTTACGCCTCCAGGGCGCAGCTGAAAATCGGTACAAAAAAAGACCGCCCCGTATCGGGCAGTCTTTTCTACTGGTGAAAAGAATGTCAGATATCAGCTGCGCGTGATTTTGAAATTGACTAAAAAAGGGCAGACTTCTCCCGTCGGCGTCAAATCAAACGTAATGACACGTGTGAAATACAAAGCTTCCTCCATTTTCACACCCATCACCGCAGCACATTTCTCCATTCTTGTCACCTCCGTTTCGTTTAATTGTCTTAATATTACCACATTGATTCAAGGAAGGGAATATCCAAATCTGCTATTTTCCCTGATTATCCCTTAGCTGGTACCTGCTCTAGCAGAGCTTTCAGTTCGGGTAACCCATCAATCACGGCGTCTGCTTCTTTCAATTCCTGTTCCTGCGCAAAATCAAAGCGGCAGCCGACCGCAAACAAACCGTTCGCTTTCGCCGCACGGATATCGGACAAACGGTCTCCGACGACCGCGCCTTCTGTCACACCGTATTTCTCTTTGATCATGTGCACGAGTTCTCCTTTATCGAGTGTCACGGTTTGCTCGATGCTGAACGTTTCCGTCACCCATTCGTCCAAGCCGTAATGCTCGACGATTGCCGCCAAATAACGCACCAGCCCGTTGCTCGCAATGAAAATCCGGTAGCCTTCCGCAGCTAGTTCAGCGAACACTTCCCTAGCGTTAGGGTAAAGTTCTCCTTTGCCTTCACTGATATTTGCGATTAATCGCTCCAGAAAATACGCATCCATCTCGCGCTTGGTCTCTTCGGGCTTATCCGGCAACAGCGCTTCCCATACTGCGGGCAGCGGCACCCCCATAATCTTTCGGTACGCTTCGATCGGCGCCGTGCCTTGCCACTCGCCCCGCTCGCGAAGAACCGCGAACGCTTCTTCCAAAGATGGCTCCAAAATCGTGCCGGTCTGGAACAAGGTGCCGTCCATATCAAAAATGACTGTTTTCATTGGTTCTCCCTCATTTCTGTTGTTAATTGTATAACGAAAAAGAACATCCTTGTGTTGCACACTCTATGCATACTGGAGAAAAAGGAAGAAGATTAACAGCCCCATTGTTAAGAGCGCTGTCCGTTCCATCTTTACTGAAACGGTATAAGCCAAAAAATAAAACCCGGCATGCAATCGCATGCCGGGTTTTATGGATTATTTTTTAATGCCCAAGGTTTTTTTATAAGCGTCCAAATATACTTGTTCGGACGGGCTCGCTTGGTCCGGCCCACTCATCGCGCGGTGCCAATGCGGATAGAATGGCGCCGGGCGCGCTGCCGCTTCGATCAAGTCGTGTTCGTCGCGCTTGAGCTTGATTTTATAGGATTCGATATTTTCTTTCAGCTGCTCTTCGTTGCGTGCTGCGATGACGATCGGGCCGACGTTCGGGCGGTCGCGCACCCACGCATAAGCGATTTGCGGAACAGTGGCGTTATGGTTTGCGGCCACTTCTTCCAGCGCATCGATCACCGTATACAAACGCTCCTGGTCATAAATCCAAGGCTCCGGCCAGCCCCCGCCTTGGCGGGTATCTTCCGGCGCTTCCTTGTCGCGGCCAATCTTGCCGTTCAATAAACCTTCACCGAGCGGGCTCCAGATCATTGAACTAACGCCAAGCTCCGTACCTGCCGGAAGCAGTTCATATTCCGATTCGCGCGCTTCTGGCGTGTAGTAGATCTGCTGGGTGACGGGCGGAATCAGGCCGTTCTCCACCGCATACGTGTGCGTCTTGGCAAGTGCCCAGCCGCTGTAGTTCGATACGCCCCAATGGCGGATCTTGCCGGCTTTGATCAAATCGTTCATTGTTTCGACCGTCTCTTCGACCGGCGTCTGCCCGTCCCATAGGTGGACGAAATACAAATCGAGGTAATCCGTGCCGAGCCGTTCGAGTGATTCATCGATCGATTTCATCAAGTTATTGCGGGATGCCCCGCGTTCATTCGGATGGCTGTCGAACGGGAAACCGGTTTTCGACGAAATCAGCACTTTGTCGCGCTTGCCGCGAATGGCTGCGCCGAGCACCTTTTCTGCATCGCCTTTCGAGTACAGGTTCGCCGTGTCGAACATATTGATTCCCGCATCAATCGACATATCGATCATGCGGTTTGCTGTATTTTCCTGAATGTTTCCTGTCGCTTCAAACCCATTTGTCCCGCTGAACGGAATCGTGCCGAGAATGTATTTCGGGACGCGCAGCCCCGACTTGCCCAAATTAATATAGTCCATTGAAGAAATCCTCCTCATTGATTGTCAGTTTTCAACTCATGAGGATTATTTACCCCTTCCAAAAATGCTTAAACTAATAAGCCCAGACCGTTTCCCTGCCAGCAAGTTTCAGGCCTTGGGGTTGAGGCCCGCCGCAAAGAATGGGCCTTTGATCGTCATCGTCGAGATGATGCGCGCGATTTCTTCCGGCGGTTCCCCCGTATCGCCGTTCAGCCATTCCTGGATGACGCCGATATAGGCTGAGGCGATATAAGCCGACAGGTAATGCGGCGGCACGAGTGAATTGCCGGCACCAACCAAGACGTCTTTATTGCGCTCGAACAGCGCCTTGCTCAAGAATTCCTTCATCTTGATCTGGAAGCTGGCATCGCCTTTTGGCCCCAGCAATGCTTTCATCAAGCTTTTATTGTGATGGAGAAATTCAAATAGCGGCACCGGCACGGCGAAATCCTGGATTTGCTTCATGCCTTCAATGAGCTGCGGAATGTTGCGGATGATCTTGACTTCCATTTCCTCGATCAATTGCTGCTGGCATTTGTCCATCAAATCGTATTTGTCCTCGTAATGGCTGTAGAACGTGCCGCGGTTGATGTTCGCCCGTTCGGTAATGTCCTTGACACTCATTGCCTCAAACCCTTTTTCTTCAATCAATGCAATCAACGCTGACCGGATCGCCTGCTGCGTCCGGATGACGCGTAAATCGGCTGGTTTGCCACTCATTTTTCATTCCTCCCTCATGTGTTTTCCAACACTTTTGCCCCAGTTGTCGCTTAAGCAACACATTGCCTGCTTTTGATTATTGTTCCCTTATAGGCAAGGAATTATACTAAAGCCAAGAACTAAAACGACAGCTTGTTTATTATCTTAGCCGCAATTAAACAGGAAGAACAGCACAGTTTAATGCAAGCACTCACAACGCTCCAGCAAACAGAGGAGGCAACCACATGGACATCCAGCTCTCGCACGTCAAAAAAAGTTTTGGCGACACGGCCGTCATCAAAGATGTGAGCTTCACCGTTGCAGCAGGGGAAATCTGCTGCTTGCTCGGCCCGTCCGGTTCTGGCAAGACGACCTTGATCCGCTTGATGATCGGCGCATTGCCGGCAGACAGCGGCACAATCCGCTATGGCGACACCGAAATGCCGAATATGGCGATTCTCAAACGGCTCGGCTTCATGCCGCAAAATGATGCTTTGTATGAAGACTTGTCCGCACAGGATAATTTAGCCTTTTTCGGCGGCCTCTACCATCTCCCGAAAGCCACGCGCAACGCACGCATCGCCGAAGTGCTCGATATGGTGGAACTGGCCGATCACAAACAAAAACTGGTGAAGAATTATTCCGGCGG
This sequence comes from Planococcus sp. MSAK28401, assembly GCF_018283455.1. Lineage (NCBI taxonomy): Bacteria > Bacillati > Bacillota > Bacilli > Caryophanales > Caryophanaceae > Planococcus > Planococcus alpniumensis. The sequence goes on from NZ_JAAMTH010000001.1 coordinate 3,093,356, forward strand.
CATGAAAAAGCGGCTGTCGCTCGCCATCGCCATTTTGCACAAACCGGATATCCTGTTTCTCGACGAACCGACCGCCGGCATCGACCCGGTCCTGCGCCGAAAAATCTGGGCACAGTTCCAAGCGCTCAAAGCACAAGGCACGACGATCATCGTCTCGACGCATGTCATGGACGAAGTCATCGAATGCGATAAAGGGGCGCTATTGTATAACGGCACGCTCATTGAATACGACAGCGTCGACCGACTGCTCGAAAAAACCGCAAGCGGCCGCATCGAGGATTTGTTCTTCGCCGCTTCAGAAAGCGAGGCGCGCCCATGATTCAGCTAGCGAAACGCGTCATCCGCCAGACCGTCAACGACAAACGCAGCGTCATGCTCATCCTTGTCGCGCCGCTATTGATCTTGACCTTGGTGTACTTCCTGCTCGGTGATTCGGATTATGTCGCTACGGTCGCCATCGACCCGGACGCTGTGCCCGCTCCCGTCATCAATGCGCTGGAACAACAGGAACTGGAGCTGGTCGACATCACCGCCGACGAAGCCGATCAAGCACTCGATTATTTGCAGCAGCACGAAGACGTCGACGCCGTCCTGCGCTTCCCGGAAAATTCCGGCATGGACATCACGCTTTATGAGCCTTCGACAAAAGGCGCCACGGCCATGAGCGAAATCCAGGAGGCAATGGCTGATATCAATCCGTCAGCTGAAACCACCGTCAGCTACGTTTACGGCACTCAGGATCAAAGCTTATTCGATTCGCTTGGCTACGTCTTTCTTGCGTTGTTCTCGTTCTTTTTCGTGTTCATCATCTCCGCGATGGCACTGGTGCGCGAGCGCAGCCGCGGCACGCTCGAACGCTTGATGATGACGCCGATCCGGCGCGGCGAAGTCATTGCCGGCTACACACTCGGCTACAGTGTTTTTGCCGTCATCCAAGCGATCATCATCGTCTTGTACGCGATATTCGTGCTGCAGCTGAGCAATGAAGGGAATATCGGCTGGGTGCTGCTGACGATGGTGCTGCTCGCCGTCACCGCCGTATCGTTCGGCGCCACCATTTCCATTTTCGCAGGCTCCGAGCTGCAAGTTGTCCAGCTGATTCCGTTTACCATCATCCCGCAAGTGTTCTTCTCGGGTCTCATTCCGCTAGATTTGATTCCGTATCATCTCGGCAACTTGTCGTATATCATGCCGATTTATTACGGAGCCGCTGCCATCAAAGGCATCATGGTCTATGGCGACGGGTTGTCGGATATCTGGGGCTATCTCGCCGGGCTCACCACTTACGCGCTTGTGCTGTATATCATCAACACGCAAGCCTTGAAGAAATTCCGAAAACTATAGAAAAAAGCGGACGAAGCCTATGCCTCGTCCGCTTTTTCATGTATTCAAAAACTTATTCCGCCCACAAGATTTGGTACGAGCCGCTCGGTTCTTGTTCTAAGCGGCAATTATCGGACAGGATCGGGCGGAACGCTTCCACTTGCGCTTCATCCATGGAAATGCCCGACAGCCCAAATTCGGTCTCTGTGTAATCAAGATCCGCTTCCTGGTCGAACTTGATGCGCAGCAAATTTTTCGCGCCGTTGATCGTCAGGAATTTCACTTGGTAGCCGTCGCGGAATACCGCCTCAAGTTCTGAACCGAGCGATGCGAAATCATCGTTTTTCAGAAGGTCGCCGATTTCTACGCCTTCCCGGCGAACCTTTTCAATCCGGATTGCGTCCGGCATGGAAATTTTGGTCAATGTCATACTATCCCTCTTTCCGAATTTCTAGTGATGCACCCATTTTAGAAGAATGGCGCGTGAATCTCAAATCGTGGGAACTCATTGCTCCCACCAGCGTGCAGGCGTGTACGAATCGAGCGTTTCCAAAGAAAGCGTCTCGCCGATTTTCGGCGTCAGCAAATCCATACCCACACGCTGCGCTTCTTTTGATGCCCGCTCGATCGGGTCTGTCCAGCTGTGAAACGCCAAAGTGAACGCCGCCCAGTGAACGAGCATCATCTTCCTCCCCCGAACGTCGAGCGCCGCCTGCACCGACTGCTCCGGCGCCATATGCGAAGTTTCCCAGCGCGGGTCGTACTGGCCGCCTTCCATCAACACGAGGTCGAACGGGCCGTAACGTTCGCCAATTTCTTTGAAATGGCTGCCGTAGCCGCCATCGCCGCTCGTGTAAAAACGGGTCTCGCTGCCAAGCACGATCCAGCCGCCCCACAGCGTCGAATTGCGGTTGAACAAGCCGCGCCCGGAGAAATGCTGCGACGGGGTCAACACAAGCGTCAAACCGTTAAACGCCGCTTCGTCCCACCAATCCAGTTCGGTGATACGTCCCGCTTCCACTCCCCAGCGCTCAAGATGCGCCCCGACGCCGAGCGGCACGAAGAAATGCCCGACTTTACTTTCCAGCGCACGGATCGATCCGTAATCCAAGTGGTCGTAATGGTCATGCGTTAGCAGCACCGCGTCGATTTCCGGCAGCCGCTCGACAGTCTCCAGCCAGTCCATGCTATAGCGCGCGCTTCCGGCAAACGCCAAAGGAGACGCCCGTTTTCCGAGCATCGGGTCAACAAACAGCTTGAGCCCGTCGATGCTCAACAAAAAGGTCGAATGGCCGAACCAAGTCACGCTGTCTTGCGCGTCGTCGATGGCTTGCCAGTCAATGTCCGCTACCGGCAATTTTCCCAAAGGATTGCGCTGGACGTCACCGGTGAGCACGGAATCCTTCAGCATCGACAGGCCTTCTGACATGCGGATGACAGGCTCTATCGAATCCGCATTGGCGAACTTTCCTTCCCGGTAATTGCCCAATTCACTAAAGCGATCTCGCTGGCGTTTATCCGGGGTCGACCCGAGCGGCGCGTAGAGCTTTAAAAAAACGCCCGACAGAACGGAGACGGCCGCAGCGCCGGCAACTGAATACAGCATCAATTTTTTCATGGCTCCTCCAATGTCGAAATGTATTTCACTGCAGCAAGCAGGATTGTCTGGTTTTCACCATAGCTTTATTTTCCCTATTTGGCTATCGGCTCAAACGGTTTTTTGCAGATTCTCATCACTGTGGGAGTATAATGGCCGTACATAGAAAAATTCGAGCGGCTTCCACTATTTCCTGGAGGTGATTCCCATGCTAAAACGTTTAGCCATTTGGCTTAGTGTGATCATCGCTGGGTTTTTATTGTTCGCTGCCACACAGATCCCGTTCCAATTGTTGTAGTTCAGCGGCTATAGCGGAGGATGCTTAGCGCTACCTTTATCCGCTTATACCAGCAGATTGCTACCTCGATCGTCGAACACGCCTTGTGAAGCATGGCCGTGGCCATGTTGGTGATGCTCACCTACTCTTGAAAACGCTGTATCGAAAAAAAGAATTCATTCCTCGGTTCGCCAAAAAATCGCCCCCACCGCCATAAAAGTTGATCTATTTCGCTTGCCGCTGCGTTTTATAAGCAAGAAGCAACTACAAGGAGGAGGAAACAACATGGCCAACAAAAAATTCACTTTACTGCTCGCTGCCGGAATGCTGTCACTCGCTGCGTGCGGTCAAGACGACGCTGCCAACGAAGAAGAAACGCAAGCTCCTGCACAAGAGGAAAGCACGGAGATGGAAGAAATGCCTGAAGAAGAACCGATGGAAGACATGGAAGAAGACCCGGAAACGGAAGAAGATTCGACAGAAGAAGAGCCTGCTGAAGAAGCTGCCGAGGAAGAACCTGCAGAAGACGCCGAAAGCGGCGAACAGGCAAGTGCCCCTGAAGCCATGAGCGGCGAAGCTTCCGACTTATTGTCGAACGGCGAAATGACCAGCTTTGTGTTCAATGAAGCCGGGGAATACGCGATTTACTGCGAACCGCATCCAGTCATGCAAATGACCGTCATCGTCGAAGAAGGCGCAGAAGCGATGGATAAAGTCTCTGTCGACATCGCCGATTATGAATTCGGTGAAGACACGATCACCGTCGCACCGGGCACGACCATTGAATGGACCAACCAGGACCAAGTGCAGCACAATGTCGCGTTTGAATAAATCTCTTTACACAAAAACAGCACGGACACTAGGATTCCCAGTGTCCGTGCTGTTTTTTTATGAGAATTTATCTATAGAAAGGCGCTGGCTGGTACTGCCTCGAATCAAGTTCGACACCTTTAGAGAATCGGAATATCGGAATGTTCTCCACATTCAATGTAAATTATTGGTACAATAAATAAAAGTAGAGGATATTTCTTCTTTCATTCACCGCCCCGTATCAATTGAAACGGATAAAACCTTAACGAACGCCATACAACTAGAGGAGTGTCTCCAATTGAAAAAGAACATGAACTATTTGATCGTTCTGCTACTGGCTATCTTTATGGCCGGTTGTACCGAAACAGAACAAGCGGCAACTCCAGAAACCGCGGTGCAAGAACAAGCCGCTGTTGAAACGGAAACGCCGGAAGAAGCGGAAGCCGACACCGAAGCGACAGAAGCAAGCAACGAGGAAGAAACTGCCGCAAGCGACACGGAACAAGGCGACACGACTGTTGAAGAAGAACCGGAAGCAGAAGAACCAGCCCCAGAACCTGCGCAAGAACAATTCGAAGGATACGAACTCGTTGAAGTGGACGGCGGCGATTTGTCGGGCCATCGCGAAGCGAATACCGTCGTCTCCATTGGCTTCGACGACCGTGAATACTGGGCTTTCACGAATGAACACGGCCAATTGGAACGCGTCACGGCGGACGAAATCATTTTGCAAGATGACACGAGCGAAGATGTATTAGATTCCGGCCGCTATTATTCCGACGAAGCCAAAGTGCCAGGGGTCGAGAGCGACATCTTGGACGAAGGGCACGTCATCGCGGATTCACTCGGTGGCGTCTCGAACGCCTATAACATCACCCCGCAAGAAAGCACGCTCAACCGCCACGGCGACCAGGCGTATATGGAAGACGTCATTCGGGATGCGGGCGGCGCCACGGATTTCGAAGCGATCATCACCTATCCCGACACCGAAACGCAAGTGCCTTCCAGCTACCAATACAGCTACACCGTCAGAGGCAACGAAGTGATCGACACATTTGATAACGTCAACCCTGATGAAGTCAACGCCTCCCTCGGTTTGACGGAAAGCGAACCCGCGGAAGCGGAATCAAGCGCTCCGGAAACGAGCAGCCCAGCCGCAAGCGGTGACGTCTCGAGCGTCGACGCAAACAGCAACGGGCAAGTGACGATCCAGGAAGCGAAAGACGCCGGCTTCACTATGCCCATCATGAGCGATCATTGGCTGTATCCGCATATGCGCGATAACGATAATGATGGGATGGTTGGGGAATAACTTTCGGAAGAACACTGACTGCCTGGGAACGACTAGAAATGAGAACTCACCTTTTCACTTAAACCATAGCACCCCAATACGTAAGGTTTTCAACAACCTAGTTTATGCGAATTGACGGTGTTTTTTTTTATTCTTCTCATTACCTTGCATCAGCGAATTCAAAATCCACATTCTACCCAAATGAAAGGAGATCTAACTATGAAAAATAATTCTAAGCGACTCATTTCGCTACTCGCATTGAGCCTGATCGCATTATCTGTATTCATTGTATGGTCGATTTCAGAAAGTGAGGCTTCTTACGAAAAACCTCAAGAAGCATTATTAGCTGAAAACGAAGACTTAGTGTTAATTCCCGCTTACATAACCCAAGATGAAGCGTTGTTCTTTTTTATTCGAAACGAAACTAATTTAGGTGCAGCGATGGTTTACAAAAACCTATGGGGATGGAAATCTGACTTTCTGACTTGGAGTTCTTTCAATTCGATCACGACTGGAGAAAAAATCGGTGGTTATCAAATTCATGGCGATGAGGTTATCTTTGGTTTAATGGAAGAAGGAGACAAGCGTGTTGTGATGCTGAACAACACCCCTGCTCCTGCTATTCCTTTAGAACTTTCATTGCCAGATGATATGGATAATGATCATTTGAGCGATTTGTCTCTGTGGTATTTTGAAACGGATGAGCTTGTAAATGAAAGCAGTTTAACCCTTGTGGAGCGAAGCACAAACGAAGAAATAGATACATTGCACATTCCTCCGTATTAAATTTGAACCGATGCTCTAGGGATAAAAATAAAAAAGAGCTTAACCAAAAGCTGGTTAAGCTCTTAAAATTTCAAGGCTTGTATGAACGAGCTGTCTGGTCATCGCTACACTATTGCCTCTTGTACAATGCGTACCATCTATAGACCTCAAATCTTCTTCCAATCATGCGTACCCTTCGCCCAGCCGCCGATCGCGACACCCATCGCAATCAAAGGCGACGCGAATTCCACATCTTCCATCACCAAGTACTGGTGGCTGAGCGGCATCAATTTCCCCGACAGCAATAGCTCTTCTCGCAGCTTCAAATAACGCTTCGGGCATTTCGGCGTAGTCGAGCCCGCAAACTTCGAGCCGCGCTGCACGACAAACTGCTCACCTTGGTAAAACCCGCTCGCATCCGCCCCGCGTTTCGACGTGATGTAGAATAATTCAGGCGGCGTCTCATGATAAAGCTTCACCATTCCGCTATCGAACGGATCGACCGCCTGCTCTTCCCCGGTCGCCGGATCCATCTCAAAAAAGCGGTACACTTCCCCAAACTCCGGATGCTCAATCGCCGTAACAAAAAACTCCTTTTCCATCAGCCTTCCCCCTATTCTAAGAAAATTGCCTTTCATCTCTTAGATAGATGGAAACTGCGAAAAAGGAGACAGGATGTTGAAAGTTTTTTAAAAAAGTTTGGTGTGAATACCTTACTGCTTCAATAAAGACTGAATGCGCTGCGGGTCGAAGCCAAGCACCCACTCGCCGTTGATGTTCGTCTGCGGAACACCCATTTGTCCAGTTGCCTGAACGAGGCGGCTCGCCGCTACCGGATCTTTCTGAACATTGACGTCTGTGTAAGCAATGCCGTTTTGATCTAGGAAGTTCTTCATCATGGTGCAATAAGGGCATGTGTTGGTTGAGTAAACAGTTACTTGGTTAGTCATATAAATTCCTCCTGTTTGAGTAGAATTATTTTATAAATTAAATATACCCTTTGGGGTATATTTCTTCAAGTAGATTGCTCACTGTTTTGAAGTAATCCCTTAAGGCACTTAGCAAAAAGGATTGGTTCTCACCCTCTCAGTTTTGTAGTATCTTCTTAATTTAATTAGTCAATTCAAAAACGGCAGGGTGAGTTTTATAATCGCTCATCCTGCCGTTATTTTAGTTTCTATTAATCGCTCTCCGCTCAAAATAAGCATGCAGCCGATATTCAGTAATTTCCTTTGTCCACTCATAAAGAATTCGCTGATGCTCATTACTTGGAGATACGTTCAATGAAAATAAATTATAATCAAACGTCACCAAGCCTTCTTTCGCACTGCCGCTCCATTTTGTCATCGGCATGCGCTCAATCAGATCTGCAATTTTCTTTTCATCGTAGTCTCTGAGCTTTCTGCCCTGCACATCATTGAAATCAGCATTCAAACGGTATTGTTTCGCTGTCAGGAACTCGTGGAAATACGGCGCAGCTTCCACTGGCGTAATCGGCTCCAGCCAGCTCTCCACGCCTTTCGACAACATATAACTCAAAACAACCATCTTATAGCTTTTGTTCATGCCAGTCTTCTCGACTTCCAAAAACCAATTCTGATGCTTTGTCCATACTTCAATCTCATCTGCATTCAGCTCCGCCGCATAAGCTAGCAAACCGAACCAGCTGCCGAACTCCTGCTTGATCGTCTTCGAATCCCCCGTACCTTGGAGATGAAATTCCAAATAAGTCGGGCGCCTGCCGAGCTCCCGTTTTAATTCACGGTAAGCAAGAACCAGTGCTTCTTTTCTAGGCGCGCGTTTTTTCCGCAGCTCTTCCAACAAATTGACGACTGCCAATTCTAAATTGAAATCGCAATTTGCAGGAACTAAAGGTTCGATACCTTGAGTTTTTCCTTTAGCTTGAGGCGCTGTATCAAATACCGAAAGCTTCAAATCGGCGTTGCGGTAATTGCCGATAAAATCGATAATTACGCAATGATCTTTTTCGTCCGCAATGCGCAGTCCCCGGCCGATCTGTTGGGTGTAAACCGTGAGTGACTCAGTCGGTCGAATAAACAGCAAGGTATCGACTTTTGGAATATCGACACCTTCATTGAACAGATCGACCGTGAAAATGATTTCTAACTCACCTGAATCCAATTGTGCTCTCGCAGCTTTCCGCTCTTCTGCAGGCGTACCGCCCGACAAACTCATCGAACGAATGTCGCGCTCCCGGAAAAACTGGTCCATAAATTGCGTCTGCCGGACCGTCGAACAAAAGACAATCGTACGCGTTTGTTTGTGCTTTTGCCACGCCTCAAATACCGCTTTAGCATAGTCTTCCCTCAACTGCGCTTGAAGAAGTTCCTCTTCGTCGTAGCGGTTCCCGAGCCAGCGAATCTTCGAGTAATCGGTATTATCGTATACACCGAAATAACGAAACGGCGCCAGCCAATTGCGTTCGATGGCATCGAGGAAATGAATAGAAATCGCAACATTGCCATCACATAAGGCATATACATCCTGATTGTCCATGCGGTCAGGAGTTGCCGTGATTCCAAGCAAAAACTGCGGATTAAAATGTTCCAATAGCCTTCTATAAGTCGGGGAAGCTGCATGGTGGAATTCATCCACAACGATTAAATCGAATGCATCCCGCTCGAATTGAGCCAAGTGATACTCACTTCCCAGTGTATAGATGGAAGCAAACAGAAAATCCGCGGATGTGTCTTTTTCAGTTGCATGGTAGAACGCAGACTTTTTATATGGGTGAACTTTTTGGAACGATTCTTTTGCCTGCTGGAGGATCTCCTGGCGATGTGCAACAAACAACACTCGCTTGAATTTCTTCGCAAAAAATGCCGCGAGATAGGTTTTTCCGAGTCCTGTCGCAAGTACAGCCATCGCCCGACTATACTCTTCTTCTATCACCGTATCGAGTGCATCAAGTGCTTCCTGCTGGGCAGGCCGAGGCGTTAATTCAGTTATGTAAGGTGTTTCTGTTTCAATAATTTCCTGGGGTTCTGATGACCCGAGCATAAGACCAGTTTCTTCCGCTTCTGACCAAACAGGGCTGATTGGTCGTTTGAGATTCGCTTTTTCATGAAGCATCTTGTATTCCTGGAGCGTTTCTTTGTTGAGAGGAATCGTCTCATCTGCGTAGAAATGTGCTAAAAACTGCTCAGCCGCTTCATCAAATACCGTCTCATCTACTGAGGTCGGAGCGATTAAATTCCATTCCACCCCTTCCGTCAAAGCGGAGCGGGACAAATTGGACGAGCCGACAATAAGATGCGAAGTTTCTTCACCGCGGAATAAATATGACTTGGGATGAAAGGAAGCGCCTCCGCTTTTCCACAAGCGAATTTCAGCAGACGGTAATTCATCCAGCAAAATCTCAAGTGCTTCCGGCTGCGTTACAAAAAGATAATCACCGATTAATAATTTGATCGGCACACCTCGGTCTGCCGCTTCTTTCAAGAACGGTATCACGATTCGCACACCCGATTTCATCGCAAACGCCGTAATCCAATTAATCTCTATAGCTTCTTGAGCTAAGCGATTCAAATGACTCACGAGCTGCGAAGTGACCAGCTGCAGTTTACTCATCTTCAACCTCGATTAAAAAGATACGTTCTTTAAAACCGCCGCGTTTTGCTGCTTTTTTCACGCGAACTTCTTCAACTTCTTCAAATGAGGATCCATTAAGTTCAGCAGCTGCATGAATCAGTTCGAGAATGTCTGCGAGCTCCTCTATTGCATCTTTTTTATTATCAGTTTCCTCAAATTCACGAAGCTCCTCTGAGAGTTTTTTCGTTACTTCTGTTTTATATTCTTCTTCTAACAAAATACGGGTTTCGAATTGAAGACATCTTTTTTTGATTACTTGCGGAATTTTGTCCCTTACTAGTTTGTTGTAAATCGGCATTTCGAGATCTCCTTTAAATCAGTCGTTAATATTCTTTTGAAAAATAAATTACTATAAAATAACATTTATTCAGATATTATACTACCATCCTTTTCTACATAATAAGTTTTCTTAATAGTATCGCATTCATTAAATATACTTTTAAGAGCAACTTTGTTTTTTATATTCGATTTTTCTATAAAATAATCTAGGCAATTTGACAACTTGGAGTTAGAAAGATGATTTAATTTATCATTAAAGGAAGAAGTTTGATTGTTAAAACTTGGACCTTCTTTGTCCCAGCTATGTTTCCAATGCACTACCCTTCCAGTATCTTCAAGGAAGGAATAACCCTTAATAGATATTGAGTTTGGATCTATAAATTCTACCTGTTCAATGACGTGTTTCCATACTTTCAATTTCTCTACCCCCATTTCAATATTTTCTACACTATATAATATCAGAATAATCAATCATTTTACGAATAAATTCAAAAAAAAAGTATTTTTTTCTTTTGCACATATATTTTATCAGAGCCTTTAAACCCCATTCTTAATATCATCTAATCAGTCTCTAGAGAAAAAGGGACTTTAGCAGTATGCCAAAGTCCCTTTTAAACTTCAATTTAACTCGTACAAACTTTTAATATATTAAATATCGAATACCTCTTGTTTAAATCTAGGTTCTACTTCATCAATCATAACTCTTTTCTTTCCGCGTAAGTTTTCAAGTTGTAGCTTAGGTGAAGCCTCTACAAAATCATACTCAATTTTTGCGAAGGTCTTTAAGATGGCTTCAAACACAACTTGTGCACCAAGCGGCGGCACAGCCATACCAATCTGTTTGCGTACAGCTTCTTTATTGCCAGCGAACACAAAGTCGTCAGGGAAAGTCTGCAAACGTGCACGTTCTCTGTTAGTCAAAGCACGCAGTTCTTCCCAATGATACATATGCGTTCCACCACCACCACTGCCTGTTACCGTGTACGCCGGGCGTTCTGGATCTAAACGTTTATAAATTGAACTCATACGTGCACCCTTAACTTTAAGTTGCACTTTCTCAGGAATTCCTGGATACCAAGCGTTACTGCCTGGCGGTATGTAGCTCAACATCTCTTTAACTTTAGCCGTGTGTTTCGGCATTTCGTGGTTCGTAGCATCTTCTGGTATAGGCGGATTTAGGATCGCTTCGGATGCCGTTTTGTATTCAGTCGATGCAAGCGTAGTTGGCGCCGGCACTTTGAACACAATTCCTTCTTCGACTAGATCGTTTCGAATTCCTACAATGATAATTCGATGTCTTGCCTGTGGTACCCCGTATTCTTGAAACTTATATAAATGAGGAGTTAATGCATATCCGCACTCTTCAAGTTCAGTCAAAATTTGAATAAATGCTTTTCCTTCATTAGCTCCTTGGAGTCCGCCAACATTCTCAGCCACGAAAAACTTAGGTTGGTAGTCCTTTAAGACTTTAACCCCGTAGGTATATAAAGGCCCGAACTTGCCGCCTAATCCTTTTGTTTCGCCAACAATACTAAAGTCGTTGCAAGGAAAACCGAAAGCAAAACAGTCAATGTCACCGAGAATTGTTTTATCACCAATCGGCAATTCTTCAACAGGTCCCCAATGTACAGATGGATCATCTGGATTTCCACATATATTTAAACGAAAAGTCTCACATGCTGTAGCATCATAATCGTTCGACCAAAGGTGCTCAATTCGAAATTCTTCTCCTGTTTCAGGATGAATAACCTTTGCATTCTTTGCTGCTAAACTCAGCCCACCTGGACCGTTAAAAAGTTCACCTTTTTTAAATATCATAATAAAAATCGCTCCTTAGTGGAATTATGCGAAAGTATGTTCTTGCATACCCCTATGCTTATTAATTATACACTTTAATAAAAAAAAAACATCCTCATGTATATATTTGTTGGTCTCGTTAAATCCTATTTTCGCTTAGTGTATCTTTTCTTTGAAGGGGAATAATATAAAAAAGTGAGGGATAGGCTATGGCAGATAAAATTACTAAAGAACAGCGCCGGAAAAACATGCAGGCCATTAGGTCTCAGTCAAATTTGGAAAATAGGGTTTCTCGTCTGCTTTGGAACAAAGGCTACCGTTTCCGTAAAAATGATCGAACACTTTTCGGTAAACCAGATATTTCTATAAAGAAGTATAAAGTTGTAATTTTTATCGACTCGTGTTTTTGGCATGCGTGCGAGATCCATGGAAACAAACCTAAAAGTAATAAAGTTTATTGGGACAGGAAGCTTGCAAGAAATAAAGAACGGGATTTGGAAGTAACTGCACATTACGAAGAAAAAGGATGGTTTATCAAAAGGGTTTGGGAACACCAAATTAAGGAGGATCTTGAAAAAACAACTGAAGAATTAGCTCTTTTTATACAAAAAGCCAAAGAGCATTCTTCTTGGAAAAGAAACCTTTAGCTTTTTCTAGTTAGTAATTTTAGGAGCAACGTACTCCTGTAGCTATCTGAAATTTTTATACGTAAGACTAAACATAAACTAAGGTTTTCTACCTTGTTAACATAATCTAAATTTTAAAACATAATTTACAAAACTAGGAATATAGATCTGTCCTTCTACTTTTCCTCTTGTTTAAAATGTTTATACTAAATGAGACTTTTCGAAGCCAGCTCAATAGCAATACTCGCTTACTGGTATACTATAACCTCCTCATCTGTAAATATTTGATAACATGTACTATACTAAAATGAATAATTTTTTCAAAACCGTGTTTGAAAAATTAAGTTATCTATCATTGGAGGCAATTATGACTATATTAGATCTTTGGAAAACCAGTAGGAGTAGTTTCGAAAACAAAACAATTGAACAAATTTTGTCTTTTTCTGGAACCGGTAAACTTACTGATTCAAGTGAAACATCGATAGAGTTAAAACATTTTCTTGATCATATGCCAATTGATTATTTGGAAAGGTATGCTCACGATTGTTTAGATCAAAATTTCCCTAACAGCGGACTTGTATTGCAAGACATCACAAACCAAATAGGAAAAAGAATTGGTTTTGATGTGAAGTATGGTCTTTATCAAGGACGCAAAGGAAGCATCGGTTACGATGGTCTTTGGAAAGCAATCGACTCGCATAGTATTGTTGTGGAAGTAAAGACAACAGATGCTTATAGAATAAATTTAGATACAATAGCAAAATACAGAAAACAGCTGATTGCCCAAGAGTCTATTACTTCAGAAAAATCATCTATTCTTATAATAGTAGGAAGACAGGACACAGGAGATCTAGAAGCTCAAATTAGAGGTTCCAAACACGCCTGGGACGTTAGGGTCATAAGCGTTTATGCCTTAATAAAGTTAATGAAACTTAAAGAACAATTAAATACTAGACAAACATTTAATCAAATTAATGAATTGCTAAAACCACTAGAATATACGAGGGTTGATAACCTAATTGATATTGTTTTTAATGCTTCAGAAGATATTAATTCAAATGATGAGAATACAATAAACAAGGACTCGTCAGAAGATAATTTAACTAAAGAAAATCGGGCTAGTTACCATGATTTGTGCATTGCTCGATTAGAAGAAAAATATTCGACAAATTTTTTAAAACAAGGAAAGTCATTCTATATAGACAACACTAATAGTCAACATTTTGTCTGTATAGTTTCGAAAGAATATCCTAAAAAGGACAGTATTCGATATTGGTATGCTATCCATCCAAGGCATATTGAATTTCTTAACCAAAGCACCGCTTCAAATATTGCTTTTGGATGTGGATCAGAAAAGAAAATTATTATAATCCCAACAGAAATTTTCATTAACCACATTGATGAGTTTCGCATTACTACTAAAGATAATGGAAATTTTTATTGGCATATAGACATCATTGAAAAAGATAAAGAATATTTTTTACTTCTATCCAATTCTAAAAATCAAGTTAATGTGACAAAATATTTCTACTAAATTTAATTATCCTCCTCTATTAAAGGATATTTATAAAAAGAGCTATAGAATCGAATTTTTTTGTATTTAATGATAAGATCTTTTGCCTGCTCAACGGAAACGTAAACTATGTGTTCTCTAAGTACCATTCCTTGAACAAGTTCATAATCTACACACACAATATCACCCACGTATTTATTTTCTATGTATCTTTTCCATCTAAATGTATCTATATTTTTCCCTAGTATAAGATGTAGTATCATCTTCAAAATCCCCCAAATTTTCTTTAAAAAACAACCTGCCTTTTTAAGGCAGGTTGTTTTTTAAGCTAAAAATGCTAAATCAATGTCTTCAGACTCAATTCCTTTTAAATCAATTGAATACATTATTTTTACTATATGATCTAAAAATTCATTTGGGACTGCTTCTCTAAAGTTGATCAACGGAAATTTTTCGTCGATAGGATAGGACTTCATTTCATATAGTCGATATTTTTCTTCTCTAGATAAAGAGTTTTTCTCAAATCCTTGATTAATTAATGCTTGTTCTAACTTCGCTTTAGGATAGCCTGCTTTATCCAACAAATCCACTGTTTCATTAATCGACTTTCCATCTTCAGCTTTTTCGAACCTGCAAAAAATCAAAAATTGATTTCTAGCAGCATTTAACTGAAATTGATTAGAGATTTGAATAATATTGTCTGTTCTTAAGGTAGTAGACTTCACTTCATACATGCCTATGTTACTTTCTATATCTACCGTAGCTTGTAAATGCCCACTCCATACCGTAGAAGTGTTTATATTATAGAGCCATAATAAAGCAGTCAATTCCCCCAAGATACTATAAGGTTCTTTTGAAACAGCTTTATTCCCAATTAGTTGCTTGTAGCTAGACCACCATTCTACCGGATTGTTTAGAAGATGTTTTCTGTCTTCACCATCAGAACCAGGGTCTACTAAAATAGAACATATCGAAGCAAATTCATACCTGAATTCTTCATTCCCTGAAGTTAGACAAAGGAAATTTTTTTCTCCCTCATTTGTCACGATAAAGCGGGTTTGAAACACAGCACTTGAAAATCTTTCATTAACTTGGATATCAGGATCGATTTCTACTGCTACTCCATACTTGCCATAATCACGAAATACCCAGTAGTCATAGTCACCCTTACCAGCTTGTAGCTTAACCATTTTTCCTGGCTGAATATTCGATAAATAACTTCTTATCTCCTCTACATTACTCATATTCTCACTCCTTAAAATCATTAAGGCTATTTTTAACGGCCTCAGCTACTGCTTTCGATAAGAGAGGAGGGACCGCGTTACCTATTTGACGAAAAGCTTCGGTCATAGAGCAATTAAAGTAAAAATCATCCGGAAAAGATTGAAGACGGGCTGCTTCTCTCACAGAGATTCCACGAGCTTCCCAAGGATGTATATGACTATACGTGTCTGTGCTTAGATGAGCCACAAGTGTATGAGAAGGTTTAGAAGGATCTAATTTCTTCCATTTTGACAAAAACTTATTTATAGCATATGGAGGGACTATCGATTTCTTTAAAGCTTCATACAATTCCGGATGTGATTTTGCACGTATTCCTCGCTTTGAACATTCTTTTGCCAAAATTTTCATTGCTAGATCATGAGCATCACGATAATTGTCATTCGGTTTCATTTCTTCAAAGATCTTAAAATCTCGTTTAGTTCTTCTAAAGCCATGACCACTTACAGAGGTTCTTTCGTTATTATTGAAAGATCTCATTAATCGTTGGTACTCATTTTGAGGAGAGCTTTTGTATGGAAGAGTAATTTCTGGTTTATATAATTTATATACGCTGTTAGAAGTCGGAAATAATGATGGCAGATCAGACAAAGCGTCGCCAGCTGTCACCCAAAAAGGCATAGAATGATCGGCTTTTCTGGGCTCAATAAAATGTTTATTCTCCCTAAGCTTCGGTATCCTAGATCCGTTAACAGTTTTCACAGAATCATCTGGTTTTTGGTGCGTTGGCATCGGCATTTCAATTTTTGCCGTAAATTCTCTTTTAATCGCTATTACGAAAACGCGCTCACGAATTTGAGGTACTCCATAATCTGCTGAGTTCAGCAGTGTCCAAGAAGCTTCATAACCTCGCTCCTCTAAAATTTCACAAACTCTTTCAGGTACATTCATCCCATTGTAATTAACCGATTCAGGAACATTTTCCATTACCACTGCTTTGGCATCCACAGTGAGAGCTACTCTTAGAAAATCCTCGAATAAAAACCCTCGGCTGTCTTTAAATGCACTGCGATCTTCTCCCAATGAATTTAATTTAGCTCTGCCTGCTAATGAGTAAGCTTGACAAGGCGGACCTCCTATAACTATAGGATTTTCAGTTTCCTGCAAAAAATCTTTGAAATTCGCGGTCGTAACATCTCCGCATAAATGTTCGTTCTCTATACCTTTTTTCCAGTGCAGATTATAGGATGCAGTATTCGCAGCAGCATCGTTTAGTTCCATTCCTGCTTCTATATAAAATCCTGCCTCTTGAAAACCAAGAGCCAATCCCCCGCATCCCGAAAATAAATCAAGGACTTTTAATTGTTTAGCAGCTGTCTTAGTCAAAATAATCGAATAGCTCCTTTACGTAACCTCTCGTTCCTCCGTTATGGAGAGCCGGTTCAATCATTTTACCTCGAGTCGTATTTAATTTCATTACTTTACGGAAAATACCCGCGCTCCTTCCTTTACGGGATACCTCAAGATTTCCGTAATAATTCATAATTTCTCTGTAAAGATCAATTCGATATCCTAAACTGCCTATACGCTCAACAAGCTGTACAACATCATCGGTCGTATTGTTTTTTAAAATTTCTAATGTCTTCTCTTCTGAACCTTGCCATGAAAGGTGAATATACCACCATAAAGATTTAAAATATATCCGTGTTGGATGACTGAAAAATCTAGTTTCATTAGCAGTCCATCGGCTGTATACAACATCAGGAAGCAAAACTAGAGAAATGTATCTCCATTTTCCGTCTTGAGATGCATCCCTTTCAGAAAAGTTATATACTTCGTTTATTTTTTTATAAAAGTAAAGACCAAGCCGTAGATCATATTCATACATGGAGCCGTTCGATTCAGCAATGGTACTTTTAATAGATTTAGAATACTCTATAATATCTTTTCTAAATTCATCACTCCCTTTGGGGAAAGATAAATTTTCAAAATCTCTTTTACTTAATTCAGCAAACTTTTCCGCAGCATCTTTTCTACTTAGTTCTCCGATCAAAACCCTTCGCCTCCTACTCTAGACTCCCAGTCATTTCGTATCGAAGCTGCTAGTTTTTCTGGAGAAGATATATCCCAGTTAAATGTCGTTATAAAATAGAATATAGCCTCTCCAATGGAGCCGCTTTCGAAACCGTTGCCGTTCAAAATGTTCTGGCTGTCATCTTCTTTCATAACTTTTTCTACAATTACATGTAGTGCAGAACTGATTATCTCGGTCAGAACAGGGTTGTTCATCTGCTCTTTTTTACCACTAACAATATTGTAATTTTTATGAGCCATATTTAAATTGATAGCTATGTTTTCTTCCGTAAAGGAGTCACTCATAACATCTGTGTAGTTGAACGTTACGTACCAAAGCGGAGCTTCAGGAGCATGCACTTCAACAATTGGGAAAGCTGAACTTTGCCCGTCTATTACGAAGTTCTTGAAATCCAATACTCCTAACACAGTTCCACTATTCGATGCATATGAAGGACTAACTACACTGGAGGGTTCTTCTAAGTAAAGTACTAATTCGACAGTTAATTCTCCAAAAAGCTTTTTCTCTGAGAATTTTAAAGTATGCTCAAGAACACATCTTCCTTCTATGCTTCTGTCTATAACTTTTACTTTTTCAGTACCTCTCTGCTTCGAACTTTTCGAGTGCCACCTCAACGCGAATCCGACTTTCGCATCGTCCGTTGCTACTCCATTACCTCCAAATAAAAATTGAGGATTATTAATGTAACACTTGAAGTGTATATTCAAATCATGTTCGTTCACATCCCAAATTGCATCCTTATCTTCTATTAGAACAGTATTTTCATCTAAGCCCATTTCAAACTGAGCATCGTCTTCTAAAACTAGTTTTCGGATTTGGCCATTCAAAGTGTGGCTCAAAGAAACCGGCTCAGCTTCATACCCAATCTTCATAAATAATTTTTCATTCATCTCACGATAAAACTTTAATTCACTGCTCATGTATTTAGCACCTCTTTTGTAGCAACAGAAACTGCAGCTTGCACAAATGAATCATTTCTTGTAATTTTCATCTTCCCTTTAAGCTTCAACTTTTCGTTGCCAGTCCTAATCTCAATTCCGCTAATTACTTTGTTTATCTTGGTATAGTCATATTTAAACTGGAATTCTCTAAGTTTTTCAGCCGGATTTAAATACTTGTTATATTTAGCGTCATTAATTTCTTCAATGTAAATGTTTTCAACAGCAAGCGGGAATGGTGTTCCAATTCCCTTATCGCCTTCCCAACTGTTGCCTTTCATATGGCCTGTCTCAGAGGGTACAGTTAACTCAAATTGACCAATATGATTTTTCTCAACATTCAACTCGAAGACTATATCAAGTTTGTTGTTTTCGTTGATCTCTTGATCAATAATTTCGAATCCAGCTTTTCTAATTTGCGAGGTCCCCTTACCTCCTTTACCACCGCCCCCTCCTGCAGGTCCTGGACGTTTGCCGAAATTTTGTGGAGGTAATAATTTAGAAGCTAATGAACGGCTTAAGTAACTTCGTTTCCCTTTCTTAACTTCTGCACTGTCTTCGGCATAAGTTTGACGAATAGTTTTGTTAACATTATTTTGGATACGTGAAATAATCGTTATTTTTTTTTCCTCATCAATTAAATCTTTCCATGATGTATGATCGGCTTTTTCACTTCTGCGCAAGTATTGTTCGAGATTTTTATATTTTTTCATGTATTCACTTTTAAATTCACTTTCAGAGTTTGGAACAAATACTCCGATAATAAATTGGGTTTTGTCTGCCGAAGGAATATCGGCACACCATGCGCCATCTATTTCGTAGTTTACAATCATCCCTGGTTGTCTTAAATATAAAATCAAGGGCGGATTTTGCCCTTCCTCTACTGCTTCCAAGTTACTGTATAAATAAGGGGTATACTGGTTTTCCGGAGGAAGCATATTCAAATCTTTCATATCGAATTTGCTGTATGCAATCTTTCCTGCATTTCCCCCTGCTGTTTCTTTAAAATCGATTCTTAAATTTATATCTTCAACACTGAAATCTGCAATTGTGTTGGCTTTTGATGAAATCTTATTTTTTGTTTTACTCAAAGCTGCATTATACATTTCTTGAACTAGCTGAAAGTATCTCTCCATTGAGTTGAACTGTATCTTTTCACCTCCAACACGGGCATCTAACCAGCTTCCGTAAGGATACTTGGGATTATCAAGCCTTGGGCTATACCAGCGTTGGAACGCGATGGCTAGATAATTATCAATTTTATTATTCCACCAAATTTGCTGATCCTTTGGCAACAACCTCTCTTCATCAATAAAAGGTATAATAATTTTAGTTCCGGTTTCTTCATCTTTATAAGGGTCTATTGAAAAAACCTGTAAAATCTCTGCTATTTCTTTTTCATTTGTTAGCGGGACAGTTGCATCTTCTGCAGACTCTTGCCCCCACCAAGCGATCCCTCTTTTCGGTTTATTGTCCATTGAAGGGAGTAAGGCTTCCGGTTTACTCTCATCTTCGACCATAGTAGCAGCTAGTCTATGCTCGTATTCTCCGTTTTCTTTTTGAATGCGCGAGTAGTAAAAAACTAAACCAATTCCAAAGCGGAAATAAACAGTTTTCCCTAACCCCCACGAACCGCCTGCACCCTCCTTTTGTTGAGGTATGCTGATTTCATATACTAATTTTTGCAGATTTCCATACTCATTGTCTTCTACTTCTTCAGCATAAAATGGACCTGTTAAACCTACGGTGTTTGTATCAGCAATATACAAGGCTTTTGCTGATTTAGCTCCAAACCTTTTCTTTAGGCCTTCTTGGATGCCGTTCATATGACCAATTAAATCATCAGCATAAAAATCTTTAGAACCGATATCCACTACGACCGAATCTTCTCGTCCGGCTGAAGCATCTAAACTATTTTGCACTGCCTCTCGAATTAATAAATCGAGCAGAGGTGTATCATTATTTTGCAATAATTTTAAAAGAGAGCTGCCTCTCTCTGCCATTCGAGCATGTTTAGCTACTTCAATTTTCATTAAAATCACCTTCAGTTTCATTTTCTTCAATTCTCTTCAATTGCACAGTTAATTTTTTAGCTAAATTTCTATTCTTTTTGCCAGGGACAAGTATACTTATACCAATAATATCCTCATCAAACTCTAAATCAAATCTATTATGCTTCTTAGCATTATCAGCGGATGCTGTTCTAGTTGTAGACTTAGCGTCGACACGATAAATGAGTAATTGAGGCGTTTTTCCTAACCCTACTTCTTCTCTGTTGCTGTGTACTTCTTCAGTCTTCACACTTAAATCACTGATTTCCGAGCTCTTTTGTATGCCCAAATGTTTTAAATGATTCATATCAAAATCTTTGTATACATCTGAAGGATTTTTCAAAACCCCAATACTTACTCTGTCTCCAAACTTAGAAAATTCACCTTTTCGAGTACGCGCGACTTTACCCACGTTATAACTATTTAATTGCCAACCCTCTTCATTTTCATCAACCTTGCCCCGGCCTCCAACTATTACATTCCATCCAGTAAATTTTTCTTCCTTACTAATACTCTTATACCATTCAATAAAAGCTTCTATTTGATCGAATACAGGAGAGCTTTCAAAAACGTATTCGGTTAATATAGCTTCTACCTTTTCAAACGGCACATATTCCCACAACAGCCCTACTTTATCAAGCGTTACTTTAGGCTTATCTAGAGAATTCAAAAAATCTTCAGTTATTCTAATATTGTTTTTTAATACCTCTTTGTCATTTTTAAAAACAACCGTCTGACTAGATGTACCAGAGAAATCTAATTCTGTTTCTACAGCGTTCTGCATTCTATTCTTTGCAGTAATTCTAAGCCAAGAAAGCTGGGGAGAGTTTTTAATACGCGGCCCTACTTCGTTTGGTTTAGCCGTTCCGAGAAGAAAGGGTCTTAAATCTTCTCTCAATTCATATTCTAATGAAGCTAGGAAGCGAAACTTTTCTTGTGTATCTTCAGTCATCCAAATTCTCGGCAATAGTTCGTACCCTTTTCTGTATCCGAACCATCTGCCCATTTGCATCAAAGTATCTCCTTGTTTCGTTGACCTAAGGAAGAAAGTACTGACGAGGCCTTCAATGGTCAAACCTCTTGAAAGGGTACTGCCGCCAATAATAATGAAAGCAGGTGCATCACTTTCTACACGAGAACTGTTTTTATCTGGATAAGCCAATCGCACATAAGTATTCTCATCATTTAGACCATTATTAGCACAGTTATCAATGCACAAATGCGTTCCAGCATGATACTGCAGATCTCCTTCTTCGTTCAATTCAATATGTGAAAGCCGATTCTTTAGACTAGAAACATAAACGATTATATCTTCAAAGTTCGGATAGTCATTTATATTTTCATCCGGTATGCCATATTCAGGATAGCTTTTTCTAAAGTCGTCTTTAGTAAAATTACTTTTTTCTTCTTCGTATAGGGTTTTTGCTTGTTTCAAAAACTCTTTTTCAGAAAGACTGTTCAACCATCCTTCTATTGATTCAGCAATATATTTGTGGTGAGCCTGTTGTTGACTTGTATGTATAAGCATACTCACAGGTTTTTTATAGCCTCTAAATCTTTGAACCGCTGAAGCACAGTAAAACCATATTACTGCTTTCTGCAATGCCGACGGAAGTTGAGTGGATTTTCCTTCATGAACTTTTGAAACCTCTTCTAAATTCCCTTGACAAATGTCTCTAATAATATTTAGACCGCTGTATTCCTCAGTTTCATAAAGACCAAAGATCTCTTTGGGTCCAAAATATTCTGCTGGTGTTTTGAGCAGTCCAATAAAATCTTTCGGATATAATGATTCTTCTGTTGTTTCATTTAGAACATTAGCGTATGGCGTTGCAGTATAACTTAAATAATTCATGGCTTTTGGTCTTGCATTATTTTCTTTTTTTCCATTCACTAGTTCAACTATCAAACTGTTGATACGCGCTCTCTCTTCCTTCTCAGTATCTAAAGTGTTAATTCCAGCTTGATCCGCTTCATCATCGATTACTAATATTTTCATTTGTCTCAATTTATTCTCGTCAGCATATAACCACTTTAATAGGTTTTCCAGCCTCGTTTTATGTTTTAAACATACTGTTAAGTAACGTCTTCTATCTTGTTCTCCAAAGTGAAGATTTTGTGTACTATTTGCTGCAGACGGTCGTTTAGCAGGGTTATCCAATGCTTGCCAAGCAAGCGTACCAGCGTGATTCAAATCTCCAATCAATCTCTCCTCTGTCTGTTTTCTTAAATTATCAATTAAGCCAGACAGCACTACAAACATATTCCAGCCATGATCCGCGGCCATTGCCATAAGCCCAGCCATGTTGGCAGTTTTTCCTGATTGAACGTTACCTATAACCAAACCTTTGACTGGACCACTTACTGTAGTATCCTGATTTAGTTTTTTCAAAATATCTAAAGTCGTATTTTCTAATTCGTTAATCGAAATAACGGACCAACCATCATTAACTAATTTCGATTTGTATAATTGCCAAGATGAATGAGGGTTCTTTGGAATTCTAGCATCATTGTTCGATTTATCTGAGATGAGAATAGTCCGGTCCCCGGCTTCTCTAAACTCTTCTTCTTCTTTTTCAACCTTCTGTAATTCTTGTGTTATTTCAACCCAATTTTCTAATGTTATTGAAGATTCAATAACCCCCACGCTTTTTAATAGTCCTATCGCATCTTCTAAACTTTGATTATCAGTACCCGCTGAAGATATTATAGACTTCCAGCTTTTACCGTTTGCCTTCATATTTTTGATAGTATTTTTTATTGCATCATACCTTGGTCCTGAGTATTTACTCATATTTTCTCCTCCTGTTCATTCTTTTTTTTAATTGATTTAATTATATAGTAATTAAGCTATTGTTTGTTTAAAATAAGGATATTATTACCTTTAATTGAAATATTAAAGATTTACATAACATTTATTTTCTCTTTTTTTATCATATAGATAGATTTTATGATCGATAATCAATATCGAAGATTAAGTGATGTAGTACTTAAAAATATATACCCTTCTATTAAAAATTGAGTTCTAAACATAGCATTAAATCTATGTTTGACGTAAATAATTTGAAATCAAAACTATGATAATTTATCTTATTAAATATTTTGCAGTTATTAAAATTCGTTGGTCTAATACTACAATTTAGAAGAAGTATAAGAAATATGTAAAATATACCATATTCAAAATACTTCAATCTTTTTCTAATACAATTATATATAGAGGATTGTTCATGGAAAGTAGGGAAATAGATGAAAATGTACTGGCTGCTTGGCATCGTGTTGCTTGTCGATCTAACGCTGCTATTAGTGGATGATTACTTTCCGGGCGCACTCCGCTCTTTTGGCATCCCGGTATGGTCATTGTATGCGCTGCTTGGGGTTTTGGTTCTGGTAAGCACACTGACGCATAACCCCGAACTGGAGAGGCGCTTCGGGCTCCAAGCCTTATTGTTATTGTCTGTCTATCCGATGCTGGTGATGGTGTTATTGGCCTTGCTTGGCGGTGAGTCAGAGAGCGGCCTGTCTGTAACGAGCCCCCTCCTTTGGATCATATGGGGAGCGGTTTTATGGATGGGATGGCGTGATTATAAGAAAGACAAAGAGCAGGACGGGCAAGCGGCGGAATGAGTGTGCTTTATAGTTGCTGATACGAAATTTTGGAACTGGAATGGAAAGGATGAATCCCTGTTATGCTATGGATACTTACACAAAACAAACAAAACCTGATGAACGTAAAAGATGTTTCTGTAAAAGGAAAGCATATTGTAGGTTTTGTAGAAAACAGCCTATTGGACCAATGGAATAAGGTGATGGGTAAATACGACTCGAATGAGAGAGCATTAGAAGTTCTTACGGAGATTTTCGCAAAAATCGATCAAAGCGATGGGGCTGCTGTGACATTCACTATGCCTGAACAATAACCATATATGACCTATGCGTAGATTCGGTAACCTTCAAAAGGCGGCAACTCCTCTTTTGAAGGTTTTTACTTTTACACAGCCTATTTAAATGCATTTATGTCAATTTCAGTAGACTACGCAAAAGTATTCTGATTATTTATGTTAAAATATGGTCATAGCTACAAAACAGTTAACCCGATTAATATTAAACAGCTGAATCAAGGTTTTTTAACAGAAAGGGCGGATACAATGGAGGAAGAGGAAATACAACAGGAAATAAAAGAAATTAAAAAATTAAAGAAGAAACAATTGCTTTGGGGCAACCTCTTCATGCTGGTGATTTTCTTATTGCTTAGTTATTTATTGGGGAATGGA
The DNA here is from genome assembly GCF_018283455.1 of Planococcus sp. MSAK28401. Classification (NCBI taxonomy): domain Bacteria; kingdom Bacillati; phylum Bacillota; class Bacilli; order Caryophanales; family Caryophanaceae; genus Planococcus; species Planococcus alpniumensis. The sequence goes on from NZ_JAAMTH010000001.1 coordinate 3,117,822, forward strand.
AAAATTCTATTTGTAACTTGGGCAATCCTCATCTCCCTCTTAATCCTGGCTATGCTCAGCTTATATTCCTTGATAACAGGAGCAATTGTCGGGACAAAGAATACAAGGCGCATTCAGGCATTCGATCGAAAGCGCTGGGGAGAGAAGAAATGGAAGTTCCTTAAAATAACCGAAATTGTTCTATACGCTGGATTGGGTATTGTCATAACCATTTTGATCTTTGACGCGGATCTCGACTCCTCCAATTGGAACTTAACCAGCTTTACCTTTCCGTTTTTTGGGGCCTGGCTCGGCTATAACTTAGGCGAAATTAGCAGAATTAAAAAATTGAAAGAGCAGGCGGCGAATGAGTAGATGCTCCTGTGCTGATTGATCAGCCGAACTGAATAACTGAAAAGATCCTCGGTTCTCGGACCGAGGATCTTTTCGTTTTTATGACTTCTCCGGCTCTTCTTTCCTATCTTTCCCACGGCAACTTCCCCCCACCCACAGCGTCCATTCTTAAAACCCCACTCCCAGGAGGCGCTGTGTGATGAAAACGTTTTGGCTGTTCGGCTATCGGCAAGCGCTGTGCTGCATTTTTCCCGTCATTATTTTCGCGGCACTGGCTTTATCGAAATACATCGAGATTCCTTATCTGCCCCGTTATGATTTTATTTTGCTTGTGTGCATACTCGCGCAGGTGTTCATGCTCACATCCAAACTGGAAACGTGGGATGAGTTCAAAGTGATTTTGGTGTTCCACGCAATCGGGCTCGGCCTCGAATTGTTCAAGGTCCATATGGGCTCGTGGGCGTATCCCGAAGACGCCTATAGCAAGTTGTTCGGCGTGCCGCTCTATAGCGGATTCATGTACGCCAGTGTCGCGAGCTATATTTGCCAGGCGTGGCGGCGTTTCGACTTGCAGATGTATGGATGGCCAAAGCCTTTCTACAGCATCGCCATCAGCGTCTTGATCTACGCGAATTTTTTCACGCATCATTTCACCTACGACATCCGCTGGGGGCTCAAGCTATTATTGGTGCTGATTTTCTTCCGCACAATCGTGACGTTTCGTATCGATGAGAAAACCTTCAAGATGCCACTGATCTTGTCGTTTCTGTTGATCGGCTTCTTCATCTGGATCGCAGAAAACATTACGACTTTCCTCGGCGCCTGGCAATACCCGAACCAAGAAGCAGCCTGGTCGCTCGTCCATATCGGCAAAATCAGCTCGTGGTTTTTGCTCGTCATTATCTCGGTCATCATCGTCGCCCAGCTGAAGCGGGTGAAAAGCGCCTTGAAACAACCTGCAAGAACAAGTGCAATGTCACAGAAAGAAAGTTGATTACCCCTATCGTCAGTCTCTGATAGAAAGTTTGGCGTTCCACGCAAAGAACTTTTGACATTCCCCAATAAATGGAGTAAATTATCATATGGACGAACAATAACATTCGTTCTATCGAATAATATTCGTGTTTAGGGGTGTAATTAATGGAAAATGTATTTGATTACGAAGATATCCAACTAGTTCCTGCAAAAGCAGTGGTAAATAGCCGTTCAGAATGTGATACATCCATAGAGTTTGGCGGGCGCACGTTTAAATTACCGGTCGTGCCGGCCAATATGCAGACAATCGTCGATGAAAAGATCGCCAAATTCCTGGCAGAAAATAATTACTTCTATATTATGCATCGCTTCGAACCGGAAAAACGCTTGGCGTTCGCGAAAGACATGCAAGAGCGCGGGCTGTATGCCTCGATCAGCGTAGGAGTCAAACCGGAAGAATACGATTTCGTCCAAGCATTGGTGGAAGCTGGAATCACACCGGAATACATTACAATCGATGTGGCGCATGGCCATTCGAATTCTGTCATCGACATGATCGGTCACATCAAGAAATCGTTGCCAGGAAGCTTTGTCATCGCCGGAAATGTCGGGACACCCGAAGCCGTGCGCGAGCTTGAAAATGCAGGCGCGGACGCGACGAAAGTGGGCATCGGGCCAGGCAAAGTGTGCATCACCAAGATCAAGACTGGCTTCGGTACAGGTGGCTGGCAGTTGGCTGCACTTCGTTTGTGCGCGAAAGCTGCGAGTAAACCAATCATCGCTGACGGCGGCATCCGCACGCACGGCGATATCGCGAAATCGGTGCGTTTCGGCGCTTCGATGGTGATGATCGGCTCGTTGTTCGCAGGTCACGAAGAATCCCCTGGACAAACCGTCGAACAGGACGGCAAGCTCCTGAAGGAATACTTCGGTTCAGCGTCCGAGTTCCAAAAAGGCGAAAAGAAAAACGTCGAGGGCAAGAAAATGTTTGTGGAGTTCAAAGGCTCGATGAAAGATACTTTGGTCGAAATGGAACAGGATCTGCAGTCGGCCATTTCCTATGCGGGCGGCAACCACTTGCTCGCCATCCGCCAAGTAGATTATGTCATCGTCAAGAATTCAATCTTTAATGGGGATAAAGTGTATTGATAGATAAATAAAGCCATAAGAAAAGCAGCCGTCGCATCGGCTGCTTTTTTCTTTGTTTCCGGAAACTTCAATTTATCGACTGCTTTCCTAGAGTAGCTTGATTCTTTTCATCACTTTTTTCTTAAGAAAGATTTTCCTCCACGACCACTTGCCCATTTCGGTCCAATAGCGGAGTGATTCCGCTTCCGCCTCCGACCCATGACTGGAGATAGTTCACACCGGTCTCGCGGTCAACTAACACGACGTATCGGCCGAGTGAGGGGACATTCTCTGAGGACTTGATGTAAAATCGCTGTTGTTCTTCATCATTTTTTCCGAACATCTGGTTTCCTCCTAAGTATTATCGACATCTGTGGCTCATTCCAGTGTGCCAAACACGGTTTAGTAATGTCCACTATTTAACAGTTTGCTTAAGTGCCGTCAAAGCCTATCCTGAGTCAAAAAACCAGCCACTGCGGCTGGTTTTTTCTTTTACCCATTATTCAATTCCTCGTTCATTTTGCGCGCCTGGTTTTTGAAGTAGAGATAGAAAGCGGTCCAGAACAAGATATAGAAGAACACGAAGACCGCGATCATCAAGAGCATGCTCGAAACGGTGAACGGAAACCACCCGATGCCGACAGCGAGCACGAAGTACAGCACGATGATGGTGACAAAATGGGCGGCCGTTTGTTTCGCGAGCGACCATTTGTCATTTTCAAAATACAAGGTGCTTGCCGTGAAGAACCAGCCGCACAGCATGCTGCCGATCGAGTTGCGCAAGAATAAGCCGCTGTCCAAGGTTTCCTGCCCGCTCAAGACGACGGCGTTGGTCATGAGGACGCTGAGAAAAGCCCCGAAGAAGATGCCCAGTATGCTTCTGATAAAAAAGGTTTTCATTTTTCTTTCCTCCTATTCATTTTCAAGGATTCCTTGATGGCGTTGACGTAATTGCGGGAGACGTATTCCTTCTTGCCTGATTTGAAGTAGACGCATAAGGTGCCGTTGAACGACGCTTCAAAGCGGCTCATTTCATCGAGATTGGCGATGACCGATTTCGACAGCCGGATAAATTGGCTTGGCGGCAATAGTTCTTCCAGTTCGTACAGTTTTTCCTTTAGGCGGAACTCGCCTGTTGCGGTAACGGCTGAGACCGCTTCGTCGGTGGTGTGGAAATAATGGATGTCAGCGGGCTTCAGGATGTGCCGCATATCGCCTAGCTGACCGACGAGAAAACGCGTATCCTGCCCTTTGATGAAATTGATGATGTTTTTGATCGACTCGTCCATTTCCTTGCATTCAATGATGATTTTCGTTTCTTCATGCTTGCTGTCGATGTCTACAGATACTTTCACTTGCCCTCACCTCTTCTTCCGAATTTACGGTGTGCTGCGTGTGCATGAGATTGCCCATTTGCAGGTCCACTCTCTTATATAAACTGCTTCGTTGTTATAGCCTTAGCTTATGCGAAATCTCGCGTCCTGTCCCCGCTTTTTCGGCAACAAGCAGAAAACACCCAGCAAGGTGCAGAAATACAGCAGTAAACAGCAATAGACAGACCAGCTGTATGTCCAGCTGGCCTGCCTATTATTGCTTCAAATCCTTTAACCATTAGCTAGTGGAACTTCTTGATAGCTTGTCTAATCGATTCGATTGATTATCGTTATCCCAAATAAAAATAACGGAAGCGAAGGGTTCTTCGCTTCCGTTATGGGTTATCCTGCAAAATGACACGCTGCAAAATGATTTTCCCGGTGTTCGATAAACTCAGGCTTGTCGACTTTGCACACGTCCTGTGCAATCGGGCAGCGCGTGTGGAACGGACAGCCTGTCGGCGGATTTGCCGGATTGGGCATTTCACCGACCAAGCGGACGCGTTCTTTTTTCGCTTTGACAGTCGGCCTTGGAATCGCTGACAACAACGCTTGCGTGTACGGGTGCAACGGGTTTTTGAAGATGCTCGAGACATCGCCCATTTCCACCGTGTTCCCTAAGTACATGACCAGGACGCGGTCGCAGAAATAGCGGACCACCCCAAGATCGTGCGAGATGAACAAATAGGACAAATCGTATTTATCCTGCAAGGTTTTTAACAGCTTCAGCACTTGTGCCTGAACCGATACGTCCAACGCCGATACCGCTTCGTCGCAGATGATGAACTGCGGGTTGAGCGCGATGGCTCTCGCGATGCCGATGCGCTGGCGCTGCCCGCCGCTGAATTCGTGGGGGTAGCGGTCGTAATGCTCAGCTTTCAAGCCCACTTCTGTCAGTAAATCCATGACAGCGGTTTTGCGCTCCTGTGCCGGCATATCGGTATGCATGCGGAACACTTCATCGAGTGCATGCCCTACGCGCTGGCGCGGATTCAGTGAAGCGTAAGGATCCTGGAAAATCATCTGCATTTCCTTGACGAATTTCTTTTTTTCTTTCTTTTTCAGGTCCTGAATTTCCTGTTGGTCGAACTGGATTTTGCCGTCGGTCAGGTCTTCCAGACCGAGGATCGTACGCCCGAGGGTGGACTTTCCGCAGCCAGATTCCCCGACGACGCCGAGGCTTTCGCCTTTATACAATTTCAACGACACCGATTCCACCGCTTTGACGTTCCCGGTGACTCGCTTCAATACGCCGCTTTTGATCGGAAAGTATTTCTTCACATTATGAAGTTCCAACAGGATTTCAGGTTTTGGCGGCAAGGTCTCTGCTGTGTTCATCTAGTTCCACCCCCTTTTTCTCGGCATACCAGCAACTGGCAAAGTGGCCCTCTGACACCGTGATTTCCGGAGGCACTTCCGCTCTGCACTTATCCGTCGCGAACGGACAGCGCGGATGGAAGCGGCATCCTGAAATCTGTTCATCCAATCCTGGCATATTGCCAGGGATCGGCTCGAGTTCGAAATCCGGGTCGTCCACGTTTGGCACCGAATTCAATAGTCCGCGTGTATACGGGTGCTGCGGATTCTCGAAAATCTCTTCGACCGGCCCTTCTTCGATTTTCTTTCCTGCGTACATGACCATGACGCGATCGGCGACTTCAGCGACAACGCCCATGTCATGGGTGATCATCATGACGCCCATATCAAAATCCTTTTTCAAGTCATTGATCAAATCCAAAATCTGCGCCTGGATCGTGACATCGAGCGCCGTCGTCGGTTCATCCGCAATCAACAGGCTTGGGTTGCAGGCGAGCGACATCGCGATCATGACGCGCTGGCGCATGCCGCCGCTCAGTTCATGTGGGTATTGGTTGAGCCGTTTTTCGGGATTCGGGATGCCCACTTGCCTCAATAATTCGATGCCTTGCTGAGATGCATCTTTTTTCGAAATGCCTTTATGCAGCATCAACGGCTCGCGCAATTGATAGCCGATCGTCAATACCGGATTCAGCGCCGTCATCGGTTCCTGGAAAATCATCGACATCCGGTTGCCGCGAAGTTTGCGCATTTGGTCTGCCGACAGCTGTTGAAGCGGTTCGTTGTCCAACAGGATTTCGCCGCTTTCGATTTCCCCATTAGAAGGAAGCAAGCGCATGACGGATAACGAAGTGATGCTTTTTCCGCATCCGGATTCCCCGACGATGCACAGCGTTTCTCCTTTATGGACATGAAATGAAACGTCTTTGACGGCTTGCACGGTCCCTCCGGAAGTGCGGAACGATGTCACCAAATTTTTCACTTCAAGCAATGCGTGTGTCATATTTCCCCTACTCTCTCGTTACGTTATACAAGCTCCATTGTCCGTTCGGGTCCATTTCCAAGCCTTGGATGGATTCATCCGTAGCCGATGTGACCACGCCGTGATACATGACGATGGCCGCATCTTCAGCGAGCATCAATTGGTTCGCTTCGTTTAAAATTTCACGGCGTTCATCTTGATCGACGCTTGTGCGGGATGCTTCGACCAATTCGTCGAATTCCGGATTGTTGTATTGAGCACGGTTGGAAGCGCCGATATTATCTGAATGGAAGTTCGGATAGAGCATTTCAGAACCATCACCCGTGACATTCGACCAGCTCAGGAAGGTCAGGTCGTAGTCGCCGCTGCGTGCTGTATCCAGGAAAGTTGCCCATTCCATCGTTTCGATTTCAACGTTGAATCCAGCTTCCGTCAATTGGGACTGGACGATTTCCGCCATCAAGATGAAGTTGTCGCGGTTGGCGGACAACAATTTGATCGGCTCGTCGCCATATCCGTTTTCTTCCACCAATTGCTTCGCCAGTTCAGGGTCGTAATCTGTTCCTGCATCGTCCGCTGATTCATCGTAGCCGAATACTTGCGGCCCGAGGATGCTGTCGCTTCTGACACCCAAATCGTTCAAGTTGTCAACGAATGCATCACGATCGATGGCACTCGCGACGGCTTTACGGAAGTCCGGGTCTTGGTTGCGCTCTCTTGAATGGTTGAACGTCAAATAATAAACCGGTGTCCCGTCTTGTTTCGTCACTTCTACATTGTCGATCGATTCAATACGTGAAATCTGTTCTGTTGGCAATGCATCGAGGAAATTGACTTCGCCTGTCTGCAGCATGGAGATCGCCGTTGACGTTTCAGGGACTACTTTGAAGACGACGCGGTCCAATTCCGGTGCACCGTTCCAGTAGTCTTCGTTTTTCTCAAGAACGACTTGGTCGCCAATCGACCAGCTCGTGAATTTGAATGGGCCTGTGCCGACTGGTTCTTGCATCAAATCTTGTGCTTGGTCAGCAGTTGGGCTGACGATTGCCGCATTCGAGTGGGACAAAGCAGCCAATAGCGGGCCGTACGGATATTTTGTTTTGATTTCCACAGTATTTTCATCCACTACGGTAATTTCATCAATTGGCTCCAACAAGGAAGCACGCGGCGCAGCCGTTTCCGGGTCGCGCAGCTTATCGAATGTGTACTTTACGGCTTCTGCGTTGAACGGCGTGCCGTCTTGGAACTCAATGCCTTCTTTCAAGGTAATAACCCATGTTAGATCGTCCGGTGTTTCGTAGGATTCTGCGAGCATCGGCTCGATTTCCATCGTTTCGGGATTTCTGACGAATAGTTTTTCATATACTTGTTCTGTGACACTTGAAGACACCGAGTCATTGGTCATAATTGGCGAAAGCCCTACCGCATCAGTCGTGGACGCATAGATGATTTCCTGGTCGACATCACTTGATCCGCCTGATGAATCGCCGCCTGTTCCTTCTGCGCCTTCCGGGATGGTGCTTTCTGAACAAGCGCTTAACACCAGGATGCCGAAGAACGCCAGTAGTACGAGCCAGTATTTTTTCATAAATGATTCCCCCTATTTTTTATTCTTGTAGATCCATGTTCGGATCGAGTGCATCGCGTAATCCGTCACCGAGTACATTAAAAGCAAAAACTGTCAGCATGATCGCAATGCCGGGCACGATGGTCAAATGAGGCGCTGACCACATAAAATCCTGCCCCTGCGAAATCATGGCGCCCCATTCCGGTGTTGGAGGCTGTGCGCCAAGTCCTAAATAACTAAGTGCTGCCGTGGAAAGAATGGCTGTAGCCATGCGCATCGTCGCAAACACGATGATGGGTGCCGAAGCGTTCGGCAAAATGTGGCGGATCATGATACGCAGATCCGATGCCCCCATCGAGCGCATCGCCATGATGTATTCTTTCTCTTTAATGGAAAGAACCGAGCCGCGGACGATGCGTGCACAAGTCGGGATCGACCAGATGCTGATGGCAATCGCGACATTCACAAGGCTTGTGCCAAGGATCGCAATGATCAGCATCGCCAGTAAGATTCCCGGGAAGGAAAACAGCAAATCGACGAATCGCATGATGATCGCATCCAGCTTGCGGTAATAGCCAGCTAAGAGTCCGAGGATCGTTCCGCCGATCAATCCGAGCGAGACGGCGGTGATGCCGACCACAAGCGAGATCCGGGCGCCGAAGACAATCCGGCTCCACACGTCGCGTCCGTAATTATCGGTCCCGAGCCAATGCCCTTCACTGAACACCGGCAGTTCGCGGTTCACCAAGTTTTGGGCGGCCGGGTCATAGGCGGTCATGAATGGCGCAAACACCGCTAAGATGATTTGCAAGATGACGATGATCAAACCGACAATCGCCAATTTATTCTTGAACAAGCGCCTCATGGTGGTGACAATGTATTTTTCGCGCTTTTTCTCTTTTGTTTTTACTGACTCGACATTTGCCATGAGCCTCCTCCTTTCTTAGTCATATTTAATTCTCGGGTCGATATAGGTGTAGATGATGTCGACCAGCAAATTGACGAGTACGAACAAAGTCGCGACCAACAGAACCGAGCCTTGTACCATCGGGAAGTCGCGGGCTGCAATGGCATCGATCATCAGCCGCCCGACGCCGTTGATGGCGAATACTTTTTCGGTGATGATCGTTCCGCCGAGCAAGAAGCCGAAGTTCAATCCGATGATGGTGATGATCGGGATCATGGCGTTTTTCAATGTGTGGATCCAAATGACGTTCTTTTCTTTCACGCCTTTGGCACGTGCTGTTCTGACGTAATCGGCGCGGATGACTTCAAGCATTGAAGATCTCGCCATGCGCGCAATCATCGCAGCCGACCCTGTCCCTAAAGTAATCGCTGGCAGGATTAATTCCTTGATGCCATCGAGTGTGTACCAAGGGCTCGACATGCCTCCTACCGGCAGCCATTGGAGATTGACCGCAAACACAAGGATCAATAACGCCCCGAGCCAGAAGTTCGGGATGGAGATGCCCGCCAGTGCGAACGTGGTCGCTGAAACGTCCAGCCAGGAATTTTGCCTCAAGGCCGAGATAAGGCCCGTGATGATTCCGATAATCACGGCGACGATCATGCTGGCGACAGCCAATTTCAATGTATTGGGAAAGCGCACCATGATCGCGTCTGCTACGGGCTGCGTCGTCTGATACGAATAACCGAAATCGCCTTGGACGGCATTCCCTACATAACGAAAGTACTGCGTCAGAAACGGGTCGTTCAATCCGAGATTTTCTTCGATCGCCTCAATATCAGAAGCAGTGGCTGTCGGTCCGCCAATGACAGCAGCCGGATTCCCGGGCGCTATATGCATGGACGAAAAGACAAGAAACGATATGCCGAACAATAAAAACACCAATTGCAATGTTCGCTGAATAATTAGTGAAACCAAATCCACACCTCCTAGACATTAGTAAAGCATTTATCCTTTTTTGATTAACAAAAGAATAAATATTGATGTTCTACAGTATAAAGTAATCGAATATTAAATTCTATATGAATTTTCAATTAATACATAAAAAATAGTTATTTTGGTTCTTTAAGCACTAAAAACTAAATTTTTAGTTACTCAATGTCGTATTATTTGTAATTTCTTATCCATTTTGTTCGTCAATTGGAAAATCACGACATTTCATTACGGGACACAAAATAAAAACCAGCACCCTAAAAAAAATAAACTGCTCCACGCTCGTCGAATTTCTACTAGACGAGGGCGATGCAGAATAAATGGGGTGCTGGTTTTTAAATTTTTCGAAGCTATTACAGTTTAAGCCCGTTTCTGCTTTTGAATCTTCGCAGCAGAATATGGCTTTCGACTCGGGTGATGCCTTCGAGTGCATACAATTCTTCGTTGATGAACTTTTCCAGATCGATAAAATCGTCCACCAAAACGTGCATGTGCAAGGTGGAAGGTCCTGTCATCTGATAGCAACTGGCGACTTGCGGGTTGTCTGCCAAGGCTTGCGCCACTTCGACGAGTGATCCCGGCTCGCAATCCACTTCAAAGAACCCGGAAACTTTCTTGCCTACCTTTTCGCTGTTGATGACGACGGTAAACTTCTCGATGACGCCTTCCTCGATCAGGTTTTGAACCCGCTCCCGGACGGCGACACGCGACAGATTCAATTCTTTCCCGATATCCACATATGAAGTGCGGCCATTCACCGTCAACAACTCTAGAATTTTTTTATCGGTATTATCCAACTTCATGTTTTACACCTCTGATTCGTATAGAATGACTTCATTATATCCATTCTCCGCAAGTTTTAAAATGTGCGTTTTGTTTCGGAACAGGTATTTGGGACATAGCTGTCTTCTCAATCCACAACTACTGCCTGAAAGAAGGCTTCCGCCTCTAAGCTTTGCGGATTTTCCTTATGATACCACACGTCAAATATCCCCTATTACTTTGGGCGCGAGGATACGTCAGATCGACTGCTTCAAGAAAGCAGCTTTTTCTCCAACACGATTTTCAACTGTCCGCGCTGATCGACTTCCGTCTTTAAGACGTCAAACTCTGTCTGAATGTTCAGCAGCAGCATGCCGCGCCACTTGTTCATCGTCTTGGTGCGTACGATTTCGTAGCCCAAATTCTTTAGGTCTGCGTGCTGCCTGCTCATCAGTTCAGAGGCGATTCCAAGTTTCCGGAAGTCTGGATGCACGCCCCCGAGCCAACTATAGAAAATTCGATCGTCCAGCCCGTAGCCAATCTTATAGCCCGCGACTTGATTGTCTACTAAAGCCACATAGATCAACACATGTTCCTGGCTATTGAGTTTCTCCAGCCAATAGCCTGGCCCGTCAAAAATCTCCCGGTGCAGTGTGATGATCTCTTCCGTTATATGCTTGGGCGGTTCGGCAATGAATTTGTGATAGCTGATGTTCATAAGCTTGCCTCTTTCTTTTTGAAATCATTATATAAGCTCCACTGCTGTATTCCTAAGAACTAAAAACGATGAATACTAAGCTTAATTTGGAGTTCTACCCCTAACAATCTTTAAAATTTCAGCAACTCCCATCGCGATTAAACCGTTTAGTATGGCAAATACTGAATATAAAATGGATTGACCGCTCTCTCCATCCGATGCAATGGATGTGATGACGGTAAGAACTCCCGCAAGCATCATCAATAAACCGAATATGTATAACATTAAAACTAGTTTCATATAGTCTCCCTTCTTCTCTGTTTAAAAATATAAAATTAGCAGACGATTCATGCTCTACTGGTCGCCATCGCTCAGTTCAATTGACCTAAACATTTGAGCGTAAAGTGCTTTTATATTTTCTTCTGTTTCTCCTTCGTCGCTTAAAGCGTATCTTGCAATAGATTGTTCATTATTTGACCTCTGCAAGAAACTCGTTGCGTAGTAATCTTTCTCCGCCTCACCGAATGCTAGCCCCAAATCAGGCAAAGGACCTTTGCCTTTATTCGATCCAAAAAAGAAAAACGGGATATGCACTCCCATATAGACTGAAGTGTATTCACTTTCCGCAGCTTCCGCAAGATGCTCCTTCATGATGAACACCGCATCGTATTTCCACAAAGTAGTTTCTTCAAAGTCATCGAAAGAGATTTCAATGAACTCAATTTGTTGTTCTTCCACATCCGGCGCCTCTCCCACTACTGCGATGCTCAAATCTCTTCCCTCGTACGGCTCGAGCTCAGTCTGCGCGGCACAACCAGTGAGCAGAATGATAAATAAAATTGCAATACCGAACTTTTGGATGTTCTTCATCTCAGTCCCCCATTTTCTATTATCGCCCAGGAAAAGCAAGCCAATAGGCAAGCGGCACCAACAAAAGGATAAAGATTCCGTTGCTGATCCATACATGCTTTTTCGGAATGCCCCACTTTTTTTCGAGCGCTCGAATATGCAAAGAGAATAATGAGTATCCGATGAATCCAAGCAGGAAACTGAGTCGGTCCTGGTGAATCGAGAGCGCCCGAATGAGGCCTAGCCCAACCAACAGCAAGCCCGCTTGACATAACGCTATATTGAAATACTGTACTTTCTTTTCTTCTGTCATCTTTCCGCTCCTTTCAAAAAGCATGAGACTTAAGTTAAAAAGTTAAAGACGTCGAAATAGATTACTAAGGTGACTGCCGATATCCAAATCGCCATCTCGCTGAGTGTCAAAATCGCCTGTTTCGGCTGGTCGGAATGCTTCCACTGGAAATAGGCTCTGACGAAGGCATCTGTTGTCATCCAAGCAATGAATAAGAAAAGGTAGAATATTACTGGAAACTCTTGGTAGAGCACCAACGAAAAGGCGATTAAGCTTGCCAACATCCACCCCCACCTCACCCATTGCTCGATCTTACGATGCTGCTCGTTAATGTAATCATAAGAAAAGAAATCTTTCTTTTCTTTTTCGATCTGCAATAGTTTCCTCAGAACGAAATTTACTATGGTGACGAGTACAACAATCCCTAGAATAACCAATCCGATTTCCAGCCACATGAGCGCACTTCCTTTTTCAAGAGTTATCGTCGATAAAAAATAATTCCCGCTAACTTGAATGCACCTTTTATCAACGCCTGTGTGCAACAAATAAATCGACTTTATTTGTTTAGCGTTTGATTGCCATGAAAAACATTTAAAATGAACTCTTTTTCTGGAACGTTCAATTGTTCATATCCCAAGAGGAAATCTTGATTATCGTAAGAAGCTTGCTTTAATGCGACATTGATCTCTTTGCCTGTTAACTCAACGAGGGTATATCTAGCAGACGGCTTGTCATAACAACCAAGCGACCCCGGATTCAAGTAAGTTCGTTGTGCAGAAGAAAAATGATGCACTGGATGAGGATGGCCGAAACAAACCAAATCGAACGGCGATTCTTCATAAAGCTGGTCCAGCTTTTCAACCGTCGGCTCAGCATCAATCGGAAGAAATCGCTGCTCGGCGTCCATATGATAATGAGTAAACAATATCTTGTGTCCTTCATGCTCTGCCACTATTTCTTTCGGAATGGCTTTCAATTTAGGCAGCAGGCGTTGATCGAATCGTTTTGCCAACCATTCGTGATGAAGTTTTTCGCCGCCTTGGCTTTCCCCACCTTCCCCCTCCAAAATCGCAATCAATTCTTCTTCGTGGTTCCCGCTAACAAACGAAATGTCTTTTCTGGAAAACAAAATTCGCAGCACTTCGTTGGTCTCATACCCTATTCCGACCATATCTCCTATACAGTAGATGTGCTCCACTTCAGGATGTTGATCGATTTCTGCCAATGCTGAAAGTAGAGCTCGGCTATTTCCGTGGACATCCGCAATCACTGCGATTGTTGTACTCATGGAAGTCACCCCTCTTCGAATTCTCGAATTGTTTCATCACTAAATTACAGATAAAACCAATTCCAGTTCCCACCAATATGGTATATTGTGTAAAATAAGAGATTTTTCAATGGTACTTTTCGTATTTACGATAAAAAATTAGATCTAAACTGGAGGAAAATTATGTCTAAAAAGTTGATTGGCATTATGCTATCGACGTTCGTGCTTATTGGAATGTTCTTTACCTTAAGTGTCTTTTATCCCTACCAAGAACAAGCGAGCTCTGGGTTTCCTATACCCAAAAGCGCGGTGTTGATCAAGAACACCGATTCAGTTGCCGTCTATGATTGGCCAAAAGCTTCAGAAGAAAACGGAATTCCTTATTTCTATAAATTAGCCATTCTATCGAAAGGGTGGACTTTAGCTGAACAAGAAGGCGCATCCCAGTATTATGAAAAAGATGGCAGCCGAGTGGATTTGATCACTCAAACTGACCTCTTGACCTTACGCTTGGAAGAATAATTGAATAGCTTTTAGACTTCTGTCTTCTCATTCTACTCCTGATGTTTTCGCCTTCGACGCTAATTTCCCGAGCAAGTCTTGCTTTTGGATAAACAAGATGACCAGCGCTTGAATGGACATGGCGATAATCACGAGGATAATATGCGAAGTTTGGTAGAAAATGTGAGCCAGCACGAAGAAAATCGGTGCTGTGGCCAAGTAGGAAATATACTGATTTTTAGTTGCGATATAGACAATGGTCGCTAAGCAGCTCGTGATGAAAAACAATTCGAATAATAGCCCTATATAATTAAAAAAGCCAATCGAGTAAGCAAATTCGTCCCAAAATGTCATTTCTTTTCCTCCTTTATTCAAATTTAAAGTCTTTCCATTGATGGTAACATTTATTGGAAAAATTGTTATTAATAATACCAAAAAATCTTCATACAAAAAACCCCACTGTTTGCCAGCGAGGTTCGTTTACGTATGTATTAAAAGCGTTTCATCTTCTCCTGAGACATCGCTGCTTTCATTCGCGGGTAGTTGGCAATCGTGCCGCCGTCGATGCGCAAGTCGATGCCGGTAATATAGGAAGCCGAATCACTCAACAGGAATTCGATCGCGGAGGCGATTTCTTCCGGTTCCGCTGTCCGGCGCAGCGGCGTGTGGTCGAGCATGATTTGAATTTCTCCCGATGCGTCCGGCACACTCATCATGCCAGGCGATACCGAATTGAGCCGCGCGCCTTTTTGGCCCCACGCCCAGGCCTGATCTTCGACGATCAAGTGGACGGCGAGCTTTGACATGCTGTTGGCCGCCCCCGCATCTCCTTGCGTGAACTGGTCGAGCGTTTCAACCAGGTTGGCTGCGAGCTGTTGTTTCAAGGCGTCCATATACTGGCCATTTTGCGGCACCATATAGGCGGTCATCGAGGACACCATGACGGCAGACGTCGTTTCATTCGCCAGCGGCAAAAATGCTTCGAGCACGTGGCTCATGCCGATGACGTTATCCGCCATCCTGCGCTTGGAATCGCTTGCGTTCGATAAGCCCGCTGCGTGGACGAGCCCTCTCAAACTTCCGAGTTCCGACGCTTTTTCAGCTAACGCTCCGACCGCTCGTTTCGATGTCAGGTCGGACGTCTCGCAGTGGACGTCAGTCATGCCTTTTTGGAAAAGCTGTTGCTTTACTTGTTCGAGGCATTTTTCGCATGAATCCACCAACAGCAGCGTGCCTTTTGGGCCAATGTGCTGTGCCAGTGCAATGGCCAGATCTTCTGAACCGCCTGTAATCACATAAACGTCCTTCATCATGAGCAATTCCCCCTGTTATCTACTATAATTAGCGTAAGCGTAATTTCCGTAAATAACACGAGACATTTACTACAATATTGTCTAATGGAGTGACATAAATGATAACAGCGAAACAAACTATCACTGAAACTTTCATCCACTTGCTTGCTGAACAGGATTTCGAGGCCGTATCGGTCAAGGACATCGTCGCCTATGCCGGCATTTCACGCTCGACGTTCTACCTGCATTTCACCGATAAATACGAATTGATGGAGGCGGTGCGCAGCCAATTGAATGGGCGGCTCCTCCAAATCTACGCCGAGCCGTCGGATGCAGAGACCATCAACTTGAAAATCTGCCGACACATCTTCCGCTACCGCTCGTTCTACCGCCAGGAATTTTCCGATGCCGGTCGCATTCATGAACTGACAAGCCGCTTTGCCAGCCAGCTCGAGCATGTCTTTGGCGACGAGGATCTCGCCGTCTTCGCAGGCTGGGGCACGATCGGCTATTTGGCGTCCTGGGTCAAGGGCGGATTTGCCATGGCGCCGCAGGAAGCGTCGGACAAGCTGATGAAAATCATTTTCGCCGATTGGACGGCGAATTTAGCGGATGCCCGGGAACGGAGCAGTTAAATTTTTTTCGCGGCGACGACAAACTTGTAAGCTGATCCACAAAACGAAAGGACTGGTAGGATGAATTTGTATCGAACCTTAGTCTTCGGAGCTTTAGCGCTTGTCACGCTTTGGCTCATCACTGATTTCTTTCCAGCTACATTGGAGGCACTCGGTGTAAGCTCTTGGCTCATCTTGGCTGCACTCGCTTGCCTCGTCATTGCCATATTCGTTACGCCGAATGGTGACGGCCCACCGCCTGAAAGAGGAAAGTATTCTAAATTGACCTTTAGCGCTATCGGATTGGGTTATCCAATTTTGCTGATGGCGCTGCTCACCTTGCTTGGCGGTGAATCGAGCACAGGTTACTCGCTTACAAGTACGCCTCTGTGGGTAACGTTGATCGTATTTTTATGGTTGAGCTATTCCGATGACAAAAAAGCATACAAGAAAAAAATGCAAGAATCCAGAGAATAGAGCGAAACCCTCCAGTACCGGAGGGTTTTTTTGTGTCACTGAATCTTCACACGGGGTAAGGGATTCAGTTCAATTCCTTTTATCTCAAACTATTTTTGTTAGACTAAAAGGAAGGCGAATATTTGCCAGCTAGGAGAGGATTTTTACGATGAAAACCTATTGGCTCATTATTGCTGTATTATTGCTGAACTTGTCTCTGTTATTGATCAACGATTATTTCCCAGGTACTCTCGCTGAGCTCGGCATTCCAACGTGGATCTTGTTTGTGGTTATCGTCTTAATGGCCATATTCAGCTGGGCAACCGTCAAGCCGCGACGCGAGAAAAAGCGCTATATGATCATCTTTCCCGCATTGATGGTCGGCGTCCCGCTATTGGTAATCACTGTCTTGACAGCGCTCGGCGGAGAATCCCAGAACAGCATTTCGCTGACAAGCCCAGTCTTATGGATCGGTGCTGCGGCGGCGTTGTGGATTTCCTGGATCGAGTATACGCGGGCATCCGAGAAAAAAGCAGAGAAAGCGTAAAGTTTCGCATGAAAAAAGGCTCTTCCACTTGGGAGAGCCTTTTTTCATGCATTTTTTTCGTCAGGTATTGGCATTATTCATTCGCCGAACCGTTCTTCTGTGAAAGCAGCGACCACACTGGTAGCGGCGAGACTGCCTTGCCCGGCTGCGATGATCAATTGCGCCGGCCCCATGGAAATATCGCCGCAGGCAAAGACGCCTTCGACATTGGTGCGCTGCATCGGGTCAGTCTCGACTCCGCCGCGTTCATTGATATAACAGCCCAAATCTTTCGCGATGGAGGTGGACTGATGCCACTCGGCTGTGACAAACCCGCCGGAACGTTCGATCGTCGTGCCGTCTTCGAATGTGATGGCGCGCAGCTTGCCGTTTTCACCGTCCAATGAGCGAATCGGTTCTTCGTAGACGAGGACGCCGTGGTGTTCAAGCGTTTTCTGTTCACTCGGCGTGATGTGTTTCTTGCCATTGGTCGCGATGATCAAATTATTCGTCCAGTTGGAGACTACTTTTGCGAGATGGCCCGCTGCTTCATTTTCCGAAATGATGACCAGCGGCTCGCTGCGCATTTCATAGCCGTCGCAGAACGGGCAACTGAACAGGCTCGTGCCGTAAAACTCTTGCACGCGCGGAATGTCCGGCAAAGTTTCCGTAAATCCGGTTGCTAGAATTACTTTTCTCGCATGGAAGACTTCCCCGCCTTCCGTTTCGATGCGGAAAGATTTCGGTTCTTTCGTGACTGCAGCGACGCGGCTAGTATCGATTTGAACATCCGGATAATGCGTGAGTTCTTGTTGCGCCAATAGCTTTAGTTCCTGTGGATTGATGCCGTCACGCGTCAAAAATCCGTGCGATTCATGCGTCACGCGGTTTCTCGGCTGATTGTCGTCGAACATAATGGTCTTTTTTAATGAGCGGCCGAGCACGAGTGCTGCGTTGAGCCCCGCCGGCCCGCCGCCGATAATCGCACAATCGAGCAGTGTTTCATGGTTTGTAGATGAATCATTCATTTCCCATCGCCTCCTTGGTGTTGTCCTGCCTGTTCCGCAATATCCACTAACAGCTGTTCCTGGAGTTCTTGTTTCATGTTCGCTTCGGCATCCCGCATGACTTTCTCGATCAGGCAGCCTTCGTGGCGGTGAAGCGTGCAGTCGAATAAATGGCTCTCGCCTTCAATCGCCTGAATCACATCGAAGAACGAGATGTCTCGCTCGCCTCTCGCCAGCCGGTAGCCCCCTTTTGCACCAGGTGTCGATTCAATCAAGCCGGCTTTCGTCAGTTTCGTCAAGATTTTCGACAAATAAGTCGGCGATAACTGCTGGGCTTTCGCCAGTTCCTGCACGCCGATCGACGCATCCCTAGGCAAGCGGATCAGCTGCACCATCGTATGCAAGGCGTAGTTCGTGGCATTTGAATATTTCATCAGGCATCCTCCTCCACTTCTTTCACAGATATTAAAGACTCTCATTGTCTGTAATTAAAACTAATTTACCACTAGCAAATGTTTCGGTCAACAAGAAATGCCTGGCTTGTGTTATTTCCTGGGGAATGAAAAGTTTCAAAGAAAATGAAACCTGCGTCCATTAGTCTGGGTATAGTAATGACAAGAACCCACAAAAGGAGAGTTGTGCGATGAATGATACCAGTTTGAATATAATAGACCTTTTAGTAACCGTTTTAGTTTACGGCCTGCCGATTGTCATAATTCTTTTCATTATTTATGTACTGCGCAAAAAGAAAAAAGGCTGAGACTGAAATGCTTCCTATTTTACCGCAAACCGAGGTGAAAACATGAAATTACCAACAGGCATTAGCGGGTTTACTGACGCCACATTCGGCGAACTTCCGAAAACCGATTGCACACCATTTAAACAACTATGCTTTACCCTTTCTTTTCATCCATCGATCCAACTCATTTCATTTACTGAACCTGGGCCATCTGCCAATTATTACTGCGCAGAAATGAACGCAAGCGGTGATGCTGTCTTGATTCTTTTGAATGCTCATTTTCCTTATCTTGCTTTCGCTTCCGGCGGCCAAGGTGAAAGCTTTGATTTTATCGACTATGCCGACTGGTCGGAGGTTTTTTCCCCTTCTTATTACGTACTCTCCGCAACTGAACTGAACGTGCCGCTTGATAGCGAGCAGCTAAACGCGCTACAGTTAAACAAAGCCGAATGGAAACAAGCGGCTTATTGGAAACCGAAGACGACAGGCCAATTGATATTCAATCATTGGGACTGACAAAACGACAAGGAGTTTGGATATTATGGCTGCTTCACAAAACAATGATCCTGAAAAAAGCTTGAAAAACGTTATGACACTCTATGGCGCCGCCTTGTTCTTAGGGCTTGCGATCTCGATTTTCGCGCACCATCTCGAAGACGTCAGCGGCTTTTTGACCTTCCTCGTGCCGGCAGCGGTGCTGTACTTTTTTGTCTTGTTCGCTTATTTCAAAAAAGGCATGTTCCGAAAAATCGCATACGGCATCATGGCAATCATCGGCCTCATCAGCCTGTTTATGATCTTCTACTTGGAAATCACCGGCGGCCATTGATCGAGACTTCCCGGCAGCGAACGTTTATGACTGTGTTATAATTCGTTTAACGAATAAGCGAATATTCAAACGAAAGGAATGAACAGCATGAACGAAAAAGTCCTTTTTGTGCTATTGGACGAATACGCGGACTGGGAAGCAGCGTCTTTGGCGGCGGCATTGAACGAAGAACCGGAAGGCGACGGCCGCAGATTCGATGTGAAGACGGTGTCGCTGACGAAAGATCCGGTGAGATCAATTGGCGGCTTTACCGTCTTGCCGGATTACGGCATTGACGATGCCCCGGAAGAATTTGCCGGATTGATCTTGATCGGCGGCAATTCCTGGCGCAAAGATGGCAGCGAACGTGTCATGGAACTGGTCGATAAAGCAATCAGCCAGCAAGCCGTGCTCGGCGCCATTTGCGATGCCTCGGTGTTTCTCGGGAAAAACGGTTTGTTAAACGATGCGCCGCATACGAGCAATCATCTGGACGATTTGCAGGAAACTTCAGGCGACCGCTACACAAATGAATCGCGCTATCTCCAACAGCAAGCCGTCCGCAGCGGCCAGCTCATTACCGCCAACGGCTCCGCGTTCCTTGAATTCGGGAAAGAAGTGCTCGAAGCGCTGAACGCCGCACCGCAGCCAGAGATCGACGAATGGTACGGGTTTTTCAAGCAAGGCTATTATGATTACAGAAAATCACAACAATAGAACGCAAAAATCCCCTTGTTCCGATGTGGAACAAGGGGATTTTCTTTGCTTATTGGTGAGTGATTGAGTAGATCAAATGGTCAACCCACTCCCCGCCTTCATACAGAAAAGCTTCCCGCACACACTCGAATTTCATACCGGCACTTTCAGCCAGCCGGACGGAAGCCTCGTTATCAAGATTAATATGCGCTTCGATCCGGTGGAAACCAAGCTGGGTGAAGGCGATTTGCAATGCTTCTGTGACCGCTTCTTTTCCGAAGCCTTGATTCCAATATTGGTTATGGATAGTGTAGCCGAGCCGTCCCCATTGAAACTCCTGGCGCGCCAATGTCGAAAAATCGACCATGCCGATGTGACGCCCGTCTTCTTTTCGGAATACGGCGAATACATGGGCCGTGTCGCTATGCGCCAGTTGCCGGTGCTTTTCCACGAGCTCCTGAAACCAGTGTTCCGTGCAAGCACTCATATCCAGTCTGCCCGGATTGTAGACATGCTTTGAGGGTGAACGGCCGTTGAAGCCTGCCAGCCATTCGGCATAATCCGCTCGTTCCAGTGGGCGAACAATTAAGTGTTTTGTTTCTGATCTTGCTTCGAACTTTTCAGTTTCTGCCACTGTATTCTCCCCTTGAATGCTCTATCATCTGATTGACATTTCCAGTTTATCACAGCCGCTTGCCAAGAACTTTCAGAAATTCCCTATTTCGCCTGCAAACGCTGGATGACTTGCTGCACTGTCGAAAACGTCAACAGGTTTTGGTCGTCGTCTTTGATGTTGACGATTTCCATGGCGGTTTTGGGGCTGATGCCGGAAATATACAATTTACTGCCCATCAATCTCAGCACATCTTGGATCATCAGGAGGTTAGTATAGAGGAAATTCTTCTCCCATAACACACCCGTAACATCGATGATGATGTGGCGTGTGCGCGTGTCGCGAACGAAATGGCTCAATTTGGAGGTCAGGACGTCAAAACGCAAATTGTTCATTTTCCCGACCAAGGCCACCGCCCCGATATTGTCGTCAATCGGCAAAATCGGCAGCATCTGCTCGTTGATCTCCTGCTCTTTTTCGTTCAATTCCATTTGTTGTTCGACTTCTTGGGTGATGTCCGTCTGAGTGCCGATGAAATACAAATGGCCGTCCATGGTGACAGGCTCGATGTTCAGGCGGTTCCAAAACGTCGTGCCGTCTTTGCGGTAATTCTCCAGCGTCACGGTGATTTTCTCGCGCTTTTCGATTGCCTGCCGGACTTTTCCGATGGTGAAACGGTCGGTGTTGTCGCCTTGCAAAAAGCGGCAGTTGTTTCCGATAATCTCGTGTTCTGTATAACCTGTCAGTTGTGCGAAGGTTTCATTATAGTAGATGATTGGATTGTCTTGCTGTTCGGGGTCTGTAACGACAGCCGCTACTTGGCTGCCATTCAGCATGGCTTCTAGCAATTCGCTTTTGATTTCTGTTTTTAAGTGGTTCATGTTCAATCTCTCCGATCTATAAGGGTTGGTTTCTGTCACGGGCAAAGTCGACATTGCTTGAGTTGGATCGGAGATGGATCAGGGTTCGATTTCTTTCAGCGCTGCGGCCAGCCGCAAGGCAAAATTCCGCGGCGGCTCCAGCGATTCCATCGTGATTTCAACCAGGTTCTGATTCGTGTGGATGCACTGGCGGAATGCAATCGGCAGCGGAATCGGGAATTTGCGCAAGGTGTCTTCAAAAGCCAGCATCTCTTCCGGCAAGATGTATACGCGGGCTTTGTTGACAGCGGCCCCGTCTTGCTGGAAATGCTCAAAGCTGATTTCCATATCCAGTTTGAAAATGAAAAAACTGGAGCCGAGGAAAATTTCCAGTTTCTTTGTTTTCGTGAAATGAAATTTTCCTTCACGGTATTCGCAATGTGCTTTTAAGGTTCTTTTGACTTCATCAGCAATCAATAACTCTTCGTTCACTTATACCGTCCTTTCGTCCTGTTCCGCGGCTCCAAGTATTTTCTATAATGTCCTATACCCGAAATTATTGCTTTTTTCCCATACAATGAAATTTTTTTCTAAGACTTTTGCACATGCCTTTTTAACAATTTTAGCTAAGTAGGACTTTGGTGCGTTTTCAGGAGGGATTTTTAATAAACGAACTGCAGTTAATGATGATGCCCTGAACTTCCCGCATCCGGTGCAGGGCCTTCTTTCAGACTGTCGAGTTCACTTTCTGACAGCTCGCCGACAATGAATTGGTATTGGGGATTGCTGATGGCATCTCCGCTCCCGGCATGCACTTCAAGAAAATGAAGCCCATCGCTCCTGAAGTTGGCTTCCATTTCATAAACGCCGCCTCCCAACTCTTGTGCTTCTTTCATCGGATACGGAATCGAGCCGTCCTGTTTAACGACTTCAAAATGAACGAAATTCGCTTCGTCCACCGGTTTTCCGTTTTGCGTTAACTTTGCTTGAAAACGCACCGTTTCACCGGGAGCGATTTCTTCCGGCACTTCCGCTGCGATCTGCAACGGCGCTTCTTGCTTATACAAATCCGCCGCGTCGTCGCGCACGGCACAAGCGCTTAACAGCAAAATGGCGGCAGCCGCCACAAGCGGCCCATAAAATTTCTTCATTTCCGTTCCTCCTTTCATGCGTTCAGCCATTTCTTCACTGCCGGCAGCCGCTGGATCACCAGTTTATCGAACAGCCAAACGATGACCATCGACAATCCCGCAAGCGGGAACAACAAACCGAGCACAATCATCAATAACAAAAAGGATTTTGTCTTGAACAACGGCGGGGCTTTTGGTGCGCCCATGCCTTTTTTCGGCTTGCGCTTCCACCACAGATAGACGCCACTCACGGCCACAAAGACAATGCCGAGGCAGATGAACAGGCTGATCAATTGATTGAGCAGGCCGAATTGCGAGCCTTTATGCAGCGTGATGCCCCACGCGACGACTTTGCCGATGACGCCGTAATTGTCGTAGCGGTAATCGGCCAGCACCGCGCCGGAATATTGGTCGATGTGCATCGTTGCCTCGTCCTGCGCTTTTGGCGGGAACACGGACAGCGTATAGACGCCTTCAGGTTCTTGCGGGATGAACACCGAGTAGGACGGATGAATGCCTTCTTGATCGGCAATCTCAACTACTTTATCGAGCGGCAGCGGGACCAGCCCCTGCACCGATGACAGCGGCACGTCCAAAGTCTCTGCCGCCCATGACACTTCTGCAATGTCCTGTGTTTCGACGTCCGATTTCGGCGCGTCGCCGATCCAGACAGACGGCGGATAGCCTTCTCCGGTATTGGTCACCATCGCCTGGAAATTAGTTCCCCAAAAGCCTGACCACGGAAGCCCGGTCATGATCAAAAACAATAACCCGGCAGACAGCCAAAATGCCGGCACTGCGTGGAGGTCTCTTCTGCGAATTTTCGGTCCTTGGCGAAGGCGCGGGAACAATACCCCGCCCGCTCCGTTCATCTTTTTCGGAAACCATAGGAACAATCCAGTAACGATGAGCACGACCGCCCAGCTCGCGGCCAGTTCAACGATGCGGTCGCCGAGTGTCCCGGCCATCAGCTCGCCGTGGATTTCTTCGATTTTGTCCATGATGCGGTCGTCGTTGTTCAATTCACCGAGCGATTCGCCGGTGTACGGATCGATGAATACTGTCATCGACATGCCATCCGCTTCGACCGTCACTTCACTCGAACGTGATTCGGTCTCACCTGGGCGATAAGCTGTAACAATGCCTGCCGGATACAGGCGATTTACTTCTGAGAGCTGCTCCGAAACCGCGACACGCTCTTCTTGCGCTTGTACTTCGTAATAGTCCGCGTACAGCACATTCTCAATTTCCGCTTTGAATAAATACACCGAACCGGTGATCGCAAGCAGCACCAAGAGCGGCGCGAACAAAACGCCCGCGTACAGGTGCCAGCGCCAGACAGATTTATAAAACTGCCCGCCTTTTGCTTGTTTCGTTTTTTCAGCTACCGGATTCTCTCTTTTTCCGTTCTCCATCTGTTCCGCCTCTTTCTTATGTATCCTGTTTTATGTATTCTTCGACTCTATTCAGTAAACGTCTAAAATTCGTTTTTAGATTAAAGCCCGGCAAAAATTATGGAATGCCGCCCCAATAAGAAGAGGGATGCGCCATCGTTCAGCGCATCCCTTTCTTCAGTGCTTCGTCCATTACCCACGATTCATACAATGACGTGCCCGTTATTCTGCTTTAACCGTATTATATACCGAATCGCTGCGACTTTTCCTCTCCCAGCCATTTCAGGAGTCCGGTTCCTCTTCCTGCCCTTTTCGTCCGATCCAATAAATTACGCCTAACAGCAAGATAAAGTTTGACACCGCGACAGCCAAATTGGCCGCCAAATCCGGAACAAAGGTTTTCAGGTCAAAGAAGATGTGCCCCCATGTAATAAGGGCTGACAGTATAATCGCGACTAAAAATGTGCGCTTCATTCTACCCCTCCCCGCTTGTTTTCTATAGTGCCTTTTGTACTTTTCTTTTCTTCAAATACGTATAAAGGGCGTGGATGCCGACCGCCAAAAGAACGCTTGCCGCTGCCGCATGATAACCCGATTTAATTGTTTGGCTAAGAGACGAAGCGCTGACTGCGGACGAGCCCAGTACACTTGCTAGGACTATGACGAGAATGATTCGGTCTTTCATATATGACCCTCCCCGATTGGAATTAAATAATTATGCATATGAATGCAAGCCTGAAATGACTAAATTAACGAAGACTTGATTAAAAATAATGGTGCCGAAGCCGATAATTGCAAGCCACGCCGTCTTTTCGCCCGTCCACTCTTTGCCGATCCGCAGGTGAAGAAATGCAGCATAGAAGAGGAAGGTAATGAGCGCCCAGACTTCTTTCGGGTCCCATCCCCAAAACCGGCTCCACGCAATTTGCGCCCAAATCATGGCGAAAAACAAGCCACCCAGCGCAAATAACGGAAAACCGATAACGACCGATCGATAGGAAATCTCATCCATCAAAGTTAAATCAACTTTGTTCGTGAAAGGCTGAAGCAATTGCGAAATTTTCTTGCGCGCAATCAGGCGAATCACTAAATACAAGATTGAACCGACAACAAAGGACCACAGTACCGAATTGAGCTTGGCTGTCTCAACGTTATTGGGAATCTCTACAAGCCCCGCATAGTGAGAGGCCGGTTCATAATTCTCGGCAGTCCCAGAAACGGCTTGCGCCTCATCCGGCACCACAATGGCTGGCAGGGCATACTCATACACCTGGCTCTGGCCTTCTTGATTTTCAAATTGATAACTGGCGCTGTAGCCGGCAATTCCAAACGCGGATGTCACGAGAATGAAGCCCACAACCACCACTAAGAAATACAGTACTAATTCCAAAAAGAATGCACTTTTGCTCTTGTTCGATGTATCTACCTTCTTCAACAAATAGATCAGTCCTGTTACAAACGATACCGATAGCACAGCACTTGCGGTAGCCACCGTAATGACATGGATCGTGAGCCAGTGGCTTTGAAGCGCCGGAATTAGCGGCGATACTTCATTGGCGAACATGCTGGCATAGGCAATAATCAATATCGCAACCGGCAGCAAGAACAAGCCGACGACCGGCTGGCGGTAAATATAGAAAAACCCTAAAAAGCTCCCAATCAGCATAATGCCGAAGAATGTCAGAAATTCATTTAAATTGCTGACCGGCGCATGGCCTGCTGCTACCCAGCGCAAAATAAAATAACCAAGCTGCGCGGCAAACCCGACAATCGTTAAGCCCATCGCAATTTTCACACCCGACTGCTTTTTCGATTTTACAGCTACTCCAAATGGGATGATGGCGATTAAAAATACAATAAATGAGAAGAACAAGAATGAACTGCTTAACGAAACCAACGCTTCTGTAGACATATAGATATTCCTCCAAATCGAATAATATCGTTCGAATATTTATTCCAATAATACCATTTTTTTCAACCTGCATAAGCGACTATTATGTGTCTATTGCTCCTCAGCATTTTTAGTGAGCAAACCAAAACTTGCTGAAAGACCTTTAATGCGTAGTTCAAGTTTCTTTTCCAAAACTACTGATATCCAGACGCGAAGACATGATATAGTCAAAAGGTCCGATGCAAAAGCCGGATATCCATTACGAGTTTAGGAGGCGTTCATTATGACAAACACAACTATCTTCATTATCCATGACTGCAAGGGGATAGCGCCGAATTGACCTGGCTCGTTCGCGTTCCCCGAAATTCGAAAGGGGAAAACTATGAAACTGACAAATGTAAGCATTACTGAAGTGAACGTTAATAACTGGTACGCCTGCTGCGAACTGGAAGTGGCCGATGAGCAGAAAAGCTATATGGAACCGAATGCGGTGTCCATCGCCCAATCCAAGTTCGAACCGAGCCTGCGCCCATATGTAATTTGTGCAGACGGGCAAACAGTGGGATTTTTGATGTTCAACTCGGTTCCTGAAGAATTGGATGGCTATTGGATCTACCGCATCATGGTCGATCAAGCATACCAAGGACAAGGAATTGGAAAAGCTGCTACGACATTAATACTCTCGGAAATGGCTGATGCCTTCGGGGCCAAAAAAGTGATCGTTGGCTATCACCCTGAAAACGCCGGAGCCCATCACTTGTATAAAAGCTTAGGCTTTGAAGATCACGGGCACCGCTTCGGTAAAGAAATGGCTGTAGTGAAGCAATTGGTTGATTAATAAAGCGCAAAAGAGGCCGGACTGGGGCATCCCAGTCCGGCCTCTTCTTTATGGATTCTGTATTTTATACAAAACATGCTTTCTTAAAGGACTGCCTTCTGTAACGCGCGGATGCTCGAATTCCACTGCTTTCTCCATGCCGATCCGCTTAATGACAGTTTCAGACGGTGTGTTAATCGTTGAAGTAAACGAGTAGATTTCTTTTTTGCCAAGCTCATCGAATGCGTATGTCAGGCAAGCTTTCGCCCCTTCTGTTGCATAGCCTTTTTTCCAAAACTGCTGGTCCAAACGCCAGCCGATTTCGGTTGCGTCTTCAATTCCGATATCGAAATTGACATCCAATAAACCGATAAAGCCGATAAAAGCCCTGTCTTCTTTTCGCTCCACTGCCCAAAGCCCGTAGCCTTTCTCCTCAAAATGCGTTTCGATGCGGTCGATCAAGGCATCCGATTCGGTGCGGCTCAAGGTTTTCGGAAAGAACTCCATTACGTCAGGGTTGGCATTCAATGCCGCGAATGGTGCACGGTCAGACGCTTTCCACCGCCTGAATCCGAGCCGTTCGGATTCGAATAAATAGCCGTTCTCCATCTAATCTTCCTTTCAAGCTTCTTTGTCGCTTGGCTTCTTTTCCTCTTCTACTAAAAAGTATTTTTCCCGCCATTCCCGATCTGTCGCCCTGAACAAAAACCCCAGTCCTAAAAAGAAGAAAATCAGGCTTAAAATGATTGGCACAGCCCCCACTTCCCATAAGGCTGATAAATACAGGCCGAACTCTCCCGAATAGCCGGTTCCACTTAAATGCGGTGAATACACCGCCGCTGCAATCGACGTGAAGCCAAACAATAGAATACCTGAAATGACACCAATTCCGCCTGCAATCAATTCTCTCATTATTTTACCTCCTATTTAGCTATAAAAAAACAGGCGTCCGGAATCCGAATCGCCTGTTTTCCTGTCTTACTCGAACAATTGTTGGATGCTTTGCGTCGGCAAAGCGCCTTCACCGCCGAGGATGTAAATGCCGCTGACGGTTTTCAACTGTGTTTGAACTGTCTTCACTGTAGCTGCATTCGGGCCGTTCGGTGCAGTCAATACGAGTGGTGCTTTCGTTTTTGCTGCCAGTACGGATCCAGCGAGTGCATCCGGATAATTTGCGCCCGTCGACAAGTACATGTTCTTGTTGTCGAAGGATGCTTTGAAATGAGTGATGATCGCACTGTTCGTTTCGTAGCGTGATGCGCCGGACAGGCGGACCGGGTTTTTAAGTTCTTTTGCTGTGTTGTCAGAAACAGCGCCTTTACCGCCAACGATGAAGGTTTTGCTATAAGCTTTCGCCGCCAAATGAGCTTTCACTTCTGCTGGCAAGCCGTTCGGTTTCGTCAGCAAGATCGGCATTTTCTGGCTTCCTGCGACCGGTGCGATCGACAAGGCATCAGCAAACGCTGAACCTGTCGCTACGACCGCTTGCGTCGAAGTCTTCATTTGTTTTGCGATATTGACGGACGTTTCGTAGCGATTTTTGCCGCTGATGCGTTTGATGCTTGTTGATTTAATGCCGAGTTCGTTCAGTTCCATTTCGACCATCGGGCTGATTGCGCCCTCTCCGCCGATCAATGTCACTTCTTTCACTTTCAAGCGTTTCAATTCATCTTTTACCGATTGTGGAATTGAATCGGTTTTCGTCAAAAGCAATGGTGCGTTTTGATATGCCGCAAGCGGCGCAGCGCTCAAGGCATCCGGGAAATCGCCGCCTGTTGCAAGTACAGCTTTACCGGATGTGCTCCAGCCTTTTTTCGATACTTCCACCGCTGTATCGTAGCGGCTTGCCCCGCTGATGCGGTCAGCGAGATTCCATTTATCGTCCAACGCAAGAATCGCTTGTGCGCCGTTCAAACGGCCCCAACCTGAGACAAGATCAAAGCCAGGAGCCAATTCTTTCATTTCGTACGGAAAATCTTCTTCAAAGAAAGGATCTTCTTCAAAGAAAGGATCTTCCTCAAAACCAGGAGGAGCATCTTCTGCGATAAACTCAACGTCATCCGCCGAAGCCGTCAATACGTTCTCCAACTGGCCTGGCGTGAGATCCGGATTGATCGACTTCAAGACACCTGCAACTGCCGCGACATGCGGTGCTGCCATAGATGTTCCAGACATCAAGCTTACATTGCCATCCGGCATCAAACTCGGGATATCGGTACCTGGTGCAACCAGGTCAAGCCCTTCGCCGTAGCTCGAATAATCCGACACTAGGTCGATTTTATTCGTTGCGCCGACAGCGATGGCGTATTTCGATGAAGCCGGGTAGGAAACTTCTTCCCATCCTTCATTTCCAGAAGCAGCGACAATCGTTACGCCGCGCTCGCTTGCATATCTCATGGCGTATTCCAAGACACGGCTATAACCGCCGCCAAGGCTCATGTTGATAATATCGGCACCTTGGTCCGTTGCGTACAGAATGCCGTATGCGATTTGTTCCGTGTCACCGTAACCTGATGCATCGAGCACTTTGACCGGCAGGATTTTCGTCGACTGGTTGATGCCCGTCATCGAATAATCATTGTCCGCTTCCGCTGCGATGATGCCGGAAACATGTGTGCCGTGGCCATAATCATCGAGTGCTTCATTATCATCATTGATGAAATCGTAGCCTGTGCTGATCATTTGGTTTTTCAAATCGGCCAGTGTGTAGTCAACCCCGGTATCGATGACCGCCGTGATGACTTCGGTTTGGCCTTTTTGTGCTGCCAGCGCAGTCATTTCCTCGAAATCGATGTCAGCGTCTTTAATGCCGAAACCGTCACCGTTGTTTTCAAGAGACCATTGCTCATCATAATAGATATCTTCTGAATGAAGCTTGTATTGCTGAACCGGTTCGATAAAGTCGACTTCCGGCAAGTTTTCCAGTGATTGCAAAGTTTTATTCGTTGAAGCGGCTGACATGCCTGACTTCAAATCTACCACGAAGAACTGGTCAAATTTCGGTGCTTCAGCGTCAAACTCGGAAACCGATTGGATACCGGCTGTTCCGGCTTCCGCTTTCGTCAGCGTTTCGCCTTCTTTTACTTTCACGATGACCTTATTGATCGAAGCGTCTTTTACGACATAAGGAGTCGGAAGCATGGCTGACATGACCGATTTTCCAGCCAGCTTGTTGATATTGATCGCTTGCCCTGCTGCTTCCACATCATCTTTCAAATTCGCAGGCGCTGTTTTCAACGCGAGCGCGTATAATTCGTTGATCGCTTTTTGATCAGCGGCAGTGATGGTCTTCGAGCTTTGGAAGCCATTTTCCGCAATGCTCGTGATCAAACCGTCGAGCTGCTTGAGGTTTTTCTTCAATGAATCGCGAACAGATGCATCCGTCATGGCCTGATAGCCGATAAATGGTGCCATCTTATAGTAAAGCTTGGTCAATTCTTTGCCGCTTTCTGTTTGCGAAAGCACTTCGCCGCGGATGACGCGCAATTGGTCAAGCAGCGCCTGATCTCCAGCTGCGTCGCCCATGACAAGCTCAGCCGGGCATTGCTCGTCATTTGTCGGTTTTGATGCTTTCACCGTGACGCCGTCAAAGCCGATCGTATAGCTCGCTTCTTCCGCTTCGTCACCTTCAGTTACTTCCAACGGCAGCTCTTCAGCATAAGAAGATACTTTTACGTAGTAAGGGCCTTCCCAGGCGATTGGGAATTTCACAGTTGATTTCTTTTCTCCAAAGCTGTAGTTGCTGAACGGGTCAAAAGGCTGGTCTTCGGTCGCGCGTTCTGCGTCCGGGTAGACGGTAAAGGTCAATTCATCATCTGACTGAAGGGAAACTTCAAAATGAGTATGCGCTGCGACTTGTGCAGGGTCCACATCGATCTTGTACCAACGTTCGTTGTCTTCTGCAGAAAACGTATCGCTTACGCTATCTCCTTGCACCAATGCATCTGCATCCACTAAATCTTCAGCTTGCGCCGTTTGTGTTGCCGGTAAAACCCCAAAAAGTGATACACCCATCAAAAAACTCGTCGCAATCTTGAACGCGCGGTCCATCCTACCATCCCCATTTCAATTTTTTTACAATTACATTAAATCTATTAAAGCACATCGGAAGACATAAAAATAGATGCTTTTAAAAATATTTTTTTGGGACTATTGATGTCTTTTTCTTCCAAAAGAATTGAACAGTCCCGCCACAATAAAAAAGGAGAAGACATGCTTGAGTCAGCACATCTTCTCCCCAATATATCCCTTCATTTTTTCGCTGTCTGTTCAGGCATATCAAGCGGCGTAAAGTAATACGAACAATCCGGCCAGCCCAGTTCTTCGCTGAGAATGTCAAAAGTCGAGCGGAAAAATTCCTGCATCGCTTTTGTCGGACGTGGCGAGCCGGCGACTTTATCAAGCATCAGGAAGTATTCGCTCAGCGAAGCTTCGAAATACGCATCTTTAGGTTTTAAACGCTCGCTGTCGAGTTCTTTGTTGACGAACGGATACGGCAGCACGAAAAATGCCGGCACATCCACATTGGCGTCGCCAGTCCAGAATCCATATTCGATGAAATGTTCATCGAACGCCGCTTTTTCGATGACTTTGTCTTCCGGGTACGGCTGGCGGATGCCTGGCAAAATGAGCGACGAGACGTCAAACGTTCCCCAGAACAGCGCGGGCTTCATTTTTCGGGAGCGCAGCGGGCCGATAAACTTCAACTGTTCAGCAGCCGCAAAGTGAAATAGTTTGAGCCCCCGTATCGCTTGTTCCCAATTGAACGTCAGCGGCGTATCGTCTTCGTTAAGATTGTTCTTATATGCCATCTCTTGCGGTTTCGGATTGATCTTCAAATGAATGCCTTTCGATGCCAACGCTTCGAAGATCTCTTCGAAATAAATTTTGATCGACTTGGCCGTTTCAAGCGCCACGGTCTGCACATTTCCTTCGACATTGATGAGGATGTGGCTTTCGTAAATATCCAAGTCGACTTGAAACGCCCGATCTTGATGGAATAATAAACCCGTCGTAAATCCGTTCGGTGTTATGGCTAGTGTCACATGCGCCCACTGAGGTTCTTGCTGGGCGGTTTCGAGTTTGATCTTGCCAAGGATCTGGGATAGCAAATGCAAAGTGAATTTCGTTTCAGCCCATTCGGAATGCTTGATCACGTCCATTTCCTTCTCCTCCTCTGGATTTCAAATCCATAAGCGCCGGCAGTTTCTATTCCTCCTTATATTCGACGTATTTCCTTACTTTCCTATCCATCAGCCGTAGAGAAATTCAGGCTGGATTCCTTGTGTTTTACCCATGAGCCATATTAGGCTGAAACAGAGTTTATACGGATAAAGTGGCGGGTAGCTACTATTTAGTCTAGAAAAACCGAAAAATCGTTGGGGGTCAAGAATGAAGACAGTCAGAAATATAGCCATTGCACTTGTTATTCTATTCGTTTTCGTCGTCGCATATGGCTTGTTCGAACCCCGTTTGCTCGATGTGACACAAGAGCAAGCTGTCATCCCGAACCTTCCTGAGAATTGGGAAGGCCAGGAAATCGCAGTGCTGGGAGATTTTCAAATTGGATTATGGGGCGATAATGCCGACACGGTGGAAGAAGCCGTTGAAGAAATTATCGAAAGAGACCCAGCAGCCGTTTTAATGCTTGGCGATTTTATCTATCATCCGAAAAACGAGACGCAGAAGAAAATAACCGAAAATATCGAAGCGTTAAAACCAATTGGCGAAGCTGATATTCCGGTGTACTCCGTTATGGGCAATCATGATTTCGGATTGAAGAAAAAGGACTCACAACCATTAAACGAAGCTGCGACAAAACTGCGCCAGGCATTAAAGGAAATAGGCGTAGAAGTTTTACACAATGAATCTGCCCTGCTCGGTGTAGATGGGGATGCTCTGCCTGATGTCTCAAAAGGACTTTACATTGCGGGGGTCGGTTCAAACTGGATGGGTGATGATTCTGCATCAGAAGCCCTGGAAGGAATCGCCACTGATGCCCCGCGTATAGTGATGATGCACAACCCGAATTCTTTTGTGAAATTCCCGGCAAATTCGGCACCATTTTCTGTTGCTGGCCATACACATGGCGGCCAGATAAGACTTCCTGGCTTGCCCGGCTGGTCCTGGATGGACTTTACTTCAGAAGAAGAAAAGCATACGGATGGGTGGATTGAGAATTACGGCGCCGCTGGCAACCAGTTGTACGTAAACCGTGGAATCGGCATGAGCACAGTGCCGATCCGCATCAATGCTAAACCCGAACTGACGATTTTTACGTTAGTTTCTAAACAATAATCAACACTCTCTTAAAAAGCATCGCCATCTCCGAGTTTCGGGAGAAAGCTATGCTTTTTTATACTATGCCGAAAAAACAACGTAAAAAAAGACTGAACCTTTAAGGATCCAGTCTTAGCGTATCGGTTGATTAGCTATCTTTCCCAATAAATCGTTGCATCCGTTTCTTGCGCTCTTTTCATCTTAGCTTTTTCAAGCACGCGAATGGATGCTTGATTGGAGCGCTCGGTTTCGGCAATCACTTTTTCTACCTTTTCGTTTGCCAGCGCCCATTCGATCAAAGCGTTCATCGCTTCGCTCGCATAGCCTTTATTCCAATATTGCTCGAGCAACCCATATCCTATCTCCACTTGCCGCTGGTCATCAGGTTTGCCTTTAAACCCGCCATCCCCGATTACCTGGCCATCTAACTTTCGGATAATCAGCCAGCTTCCCCATGCAAACAGGCTGGGGTCTTCCAGCAACTCTTGTAAATGACGATCAATTTCCGGCCCGTTGTCGTACTGCTGGTTTTGAAGCAGCTGAGTCACTTCAGCGGTGCAAGGAATGATTTCCAATCGTTCAGTTTCTAGTTTCTTCATTGCTTATTTTTGCCAGCCGCTGCAACGTGCTTCTCAGTCAACTCCAAGTATTCTTCAATGGCGGATGTCAGGGATTTCTGTGCATCTCGCCAAAATGCTACTTGCGTGATATCTGCTGCTAGATACTGTTCGCCCAATTGCTCGACGGTCATTTTCCCGGAATCGCGCAATAACGCATCGTACCGCTCCGGGAATCCGTCCGGCTGCTGTTTGGCCTGTTCATATACGCCGTTGCTGAATAAATAGCCGATCGTATACGGAATATTGTAGAACGCTTTTTCGGCATCATAGAAATGGCCGATGAACATCCATTTGTAAAGAGCCAAATCCTCAACAAGTCCGCCGTAAATATCATTTTCCACTTCGGCGATCATCGTTTTGATTTGCGCCGCAGAAATCATGCCCTGTGCCCGCTGCTCATAAAACTTACGTTCGAAGCGGAACATATTCGGTACGCTCACGACGTATTTCAAGCCGTCACGGATCTTCATTTCGAGCATGGCGAGCCGTTCGTTTTCGTCAGTCGTCTGTTGGATTACGGCATCCAGCACCAGATTCTCCATAAACGTAGAAGCCGTTTCCGCAACACTCGTGCCTTTTTGCTGCGCAAGCGCCGGTTCGTCGTGGATAATCTGATTGTGATAGGCGTGGCCCAGTTCATGCGCCAAGGTCACCAAATCCTGATAAGTATCACGATATGTCACAAAGATCCGGCTTTCTTTGGCCAATGGCATCGAAGCGCAAAATCCGCCTTCTGCTTTGCCCGGCCGGTTCTCGGCTTCGATCCAATCCTGTTTAAAGGCGCGGTCAGCAAAATTCCCGAGCTTGTCGCTGAACTGGTGGAACTGCTTGCTGATGGTGGTTTTCGCCGAGGCAAAATCCACTTTGTCTGAAAGTGAAAACGCCGGCGACTCCAGATCGAACCAGCTGGCTGGATCTTGGCCCGCCACTTTCAATTTCCGTTCGATATACGCTCTGTACAAATCCTTATTATCATCGATGGCCGTGAGCATCGCATCGATTGAAGCTTCCTGGATCCGATTATGCTCGAGCATCTCTTTCAATTTATTGTCCCAGCCTCGCTGTTCGTAGATTGCCAAACGAGATCCAGCCA
The DNA here is from genome assembly GCF_018283455.1 of Planococcus sp. MSAK28401. Taxonomy (NCBI): domain Bacteria; kingdom Bacillati; phylum Bacillota; class Bacilli; order Caryophanales; family Caryophanaceae; genus Planococcus; species Planococcus alpniumensis. The sequence goes on from NZ_JAAMTH010000001.1 coordinate 3,152,600, forward strand.
CACGGTTCAAAATGGCTGCCACTGTATCCGCGTGTGCTACGCACGTTTCGTCCACAGCTTCAGCTGCCCGCTTTCGGCTGGCGCGGTCTTTGCCGTTTATAGCTTCATTCAATGCCTGGCCGATCGACACTTGCTGCAGTTCCCCGTCCACTTCAATTGGCACTCTCAATTTAGTTAACACCAGTTCGTGCTGCTGTTCCCAACCCGACAGGCCATTAACGGACAGCGCGCTGATCATGCGCTCCAGCTCAGCCGGCAACCGGTCCTTGACCATCCCTCTTCTTTCATTCAAATAAAACGATGATGCCTGAACGCGGTCGGAAGCGGTAAACGCTTGCCAATCCGCTTCGGAAAATTCAGCAAAGGCTTGATCCAACTCGATCTGCAAGGAAGCGAGCTTTGCTTTCAACACGGCGCTTTCATCCATCAAAGCGATCGCTGCCTGATCCGCCACGTTTTCTGCATATGCACAGATGGCGAAATCATCAAGCTGTTCCCAAGCAAGCAAGGCATATTGAAATTGATCAATGACTTTCAGCAAGGCATCGTTGTCCCGCTCGTCCATCTCGCGGTAATTTTGCAATTGCCCAGCCGCTTGCTCGAGTGTATTTTGCAAATCTGCCATAAACGCTTTTAGTTCTTCTGATCGGCTTGTTCCGGCATATAAAGAAGTTAAATTCCATGTGTGTGCAGTTGTCTGTTCCACGAATAATCCCCTTTTTATCTGCGGCAGCATCCCACTGCCTTATTTACGCATCTTTATACTCATTCTTCTTTTTCCTTAAAATCCCTTTTGCAAATAAAAATAGGACAGCGAAACTTATTGCGGCTCATCCCCAGGGCGTGTCGCTTCACTTTCCACTTCTATCATCCAAGACAAGATGGTGGTGCTGTCACGGACCTCTTTTTCTTTGATTTCTTGCAGCAACGCTTGTACACCCTCTATATTTGAAGCCATTTCAAAACGTTTGGCCACTTCCAGCGGATTTGAAAAATCGGTATTGGGGCATTCCACCAGCCCGTCAGTCGTCAGCAAAATGTGATTGACGCCTTTTCTTAATTCTTTCGCTCCTGTACTAAAGCAAGGCACCGGCAACTCGAATGTATTTGCTTTGCCGATCCATTCATAGAAGCTCCGATGATTCTGCTGCATCTCGCCGAGCGCTTCGAGTTCAGGATGAAACAAGTACAATAGGCAGTCGCCGACAGATAGCCACCAAAGGAATTTGCCTTTTCTTGCTGTGCATAAGACAGCGGTTTCGCCTTGCACTTCGCTGCACGCTGCTTTAAAGCGTTCGCTGTCAAAGCTTGCCAGCAAAATCTCCGACAGCTGGCTGAATGCTTGTTTGATTGGAAATTTCAAAGCTCCATTGATCGAAGGTTCCAAGCGGCTGATTTCCGCTATAACGAGCTTTGCGCTTTCGGCTGTTTGATGGGCGTCCAGTAACACGGTGAATTCCCAGTCTTCCGCTGCGTTCAACCACACCATGCAGCCGTCTTCATTTTTCGTTTGACCGGCAGTTGAATTGCCGCCGAACCGCCCTACCGTCACAGGGCCAGTTTGCTGAATGTCCAGCTGGTCGACAAAAGACTGCTCGCTTCCTACCCAGCTGAAGCTTGTTGGATCCTTGCTAGTTTTCATATGTATATACCTCCTGTTACGTATTAAAGTAATTTATAATATTTGTCCAGTATACTTGAAGCAGCTCTTTGTCTGCATAAAAAAACGAAGAATCTGCTCATGCAGACCCTTCGTTTAAGATGATGCGCTATTCTTTTCTCCGGTACAGATACATCGTCAGCGGTGCAAAAATCACCACGAAAATCGCGGATACGACGACCACCCAGCCAATTTGCTCCCAAGTCCCGTTGCCGTGCATCAACCCACGAACGGCTGTTGCGAGGATGGAAATCGGGTTGATGTTGACGAATCCTTGCAGCCAAGACGGCAAAGTCGACGGATCGACGAACACATTGCTCACAAAGGTGAGAGGGAACACCACCAAAAAACTGACCATCATCAAGGATTTTTCGGAACGCATGATGATGCCGGCAGCGGTCCAGATCCACGAAAAGCTGAACGAAAACAATAGGATGACCAAGACCGCACCTACTACCCCCAGCGCTCCGCCTTCCGGGCGAAATCCGAGAATTAGCCCGAGACCGATCATAATGGCCGACGCCAGCGAATAGCGGATGACGTCAACGAGCAATGCGCCGACCAAAGCGGACGGCAGCCAAATCGGCAAGGTCCGGAAGCGGTCGAATATGCCTTTTCGAATATCATTGTTCAAGTCGATGCCGGTGTACATTGTAATCTGCGAAACGGTCATGACCAAAATGCCGGGCAAAAGAAACTGCAAATATTCGCCTGTTGACCCGGCGATCGCACCGCCGAACAAATACGTGAACATCAATAGAAAGATGATCGGAAATACCGTTACGTCAAACATCTGCTCCGGCACATGCTTGATCCGCAATAGCGCACGATGGGCAAACGCCATTGTGGACGCCATTGCACTCGGCGGATCCGGCCGCTTACCGCCCGCAACAGCGTTCAGCGGGTGCACTTCTTCATAAGCCGTTTTGTCGTGTTCGATTTGAACGCTCATGAGTTCTCCTCCTCAGTCGGTTGGTCGCTGGCGGATTGTCCGGTCAATGTCAAAAACACTTCATCCAAGCTCGGCCGCCCGAGCGAAAAATCGCTGATGGCAATTTTTTCTTTACCCAATTCCCCGAGCGCTTCTGCGACGATTGAGGAATCTTTCGCCTGCGCGCTTAAGGTTACGCCATCTGTAGAGGTGTGAACCGGGACACCTAGCTTGCGTTCAAGAATGGCTGTTGCTTGCGGTTGGTCTGCTGCATCCAGCAATTGCACATTCAATGTGCCGGTTCCGACTGACGCTTTCAATTCACTGCTCGTGCCTTCTGCAATGATTTTGCCGTGATTGATGACCGCAATGCGGTCTGCCAGCTGGTCCGCTTCCTCCAAATTCTGTGTCGTCAACAGCACGGTCGTTCCTGTTTGAACGAGCGCGCGCACAATCTCCCACACTTGGTTGCGGCTGCGCGGGTCGAGGCCAGTCGTTGGCTCATCGAGAAACAATAGATCCGGCGTCACGACGATGCTCGCGGCGATATCGATGCGCCGCCTCATGCCGCCAGAATACTTTTTCACTTGCCGTTTGGCTGCGTTCTCCAGACCGAATGCCGACAGCAATTCCGCCGCACGCAACTTTGCTTCCTTGACCGTATAACCCATCAGCCTGGAAATCAGCACCAAGTTTTCAATTCCGGTCAAGTCTTCATCAATCGATGCATATTGGCCTGTTAAACTGATGCGGCTTTTGATGGCCGCGCTTTCCGTCTTTAAATCGTGCCCGAAAATGGTCGCGCTACCGCCGTCCGGCTGGATCAATGTCGCCAGCATGCGGATTGTCGTCGTTTTCCCCGCCCCGTTCGGTCCTAAAAATCCGTATACCGTCCCTCTTGGAATAACCAAATCCACGCCGTCTACCGCTCGTTCTTTCCCGTATATTTTCACCAGTCCCGCCGCTTCTACAGCCAATCCGTTCGCCTGCCGTTCCACACCTCTTGTTTCCATGCTCCTCACCTTTTTCTTTTAAGGGTACATTCACATGATTATGGCTTTTATTATAAACCGATTGGCGGAATATTCACTCTTTTTGTTTCATTATAGAACAAATGTTCCCATTAATCCACTATTATTTTCTTCCATAAGAAAAACTCCTGCATCCTGGCAGGAGTTTAAAAATACAACTATTAAATCGACCATTTCACCAGCATGCCGGCATGGGTCAAGCCGCCACCGAATCCGTACAGCAGCAATTGATCACCGGCTTTGATGCGGCCGTCTTTCACGCCTTCGGCAAGCGATAGCGGAATCGAGCCGGCAGATGTGTTGCCGTAATACTCAAGTGAATACACCGTCTTGTCGAGCGACAGCCCGCTTCTCGTGCAAATCGACTCGATGATCCGCAGATTGGCACTATGCGGCACGAACCAATCGACATCGGATGGAGAGACGCCCGCTTTGTCCATTAAGGCGTTGACACCTTTTGGCACTGTATTGACCGCCCATTTGTATACTTCACGGCCATTTTGCCAGACGACATTGCGGGCAGCCAAATCTTCGCCAAACATTTCGCCTGCCAGGTCTGTGCAATACAGGTTGTTCGCCAATGCGCCGTTCGTTCCCATATGCGATTCGATAAAGCTCGGGTTGTCTGCGTCGTGTTCGACCAGCACCGCCCCGCCGCCATCGCCGAACAGGATGCACGTCGAGCGGTCGGTGTAATCGAGGATCTTCGAGAACGTTTCCGCGCCGATGACCAGGATTTTCTTGTGCAATCCGGAGGTGATCAAGCCGTTCGCCATCTGCAGGCCGTAAGAGAAGCCTGCGCAAGCCGCGTTCAAATCGATCGTTCCTGCGTTCGGGATGTTCAGTTTTGCCTGGACCATTGCAGCCACGCTTGGCGTTTTGAAGTCAGGCGTCATCGTGCAGGCAATGATCAAATCGACATCCTCGAACGATTTTCCGTAACGCTCTGCCAAATCTTGTACTGCTTTTGTGCTTATATCACTCGTAAATTCGTGTTCTCCCGCAATGCGGCGCTCTCTGATGCCGGTGCGCTGGAGGATCCACTCGTCATTTGTTTCAACCAATTGTTCCAGGTCCAAATTCGTCAGCCTCTTTTCGGGTACATACGATCCGATGGCTGTAATTCGTGCTGCTGATCTGCTCATTCATACACCCCTTTAGCTTACTCACCTCATTTTAGCACCTAACATTAGTATTAGGTACCAATAATTTAGATGAATAGACAAATACTTTCGTCTGTATAGTATTTTTTCTTTATTACAATCCATAAGACTCAGCCGAAGTAGGTAATAAGAATATATAAACTGGCTAATAACCTCCTGTCATGACAGCATTCATACTGAAATACAGCCCCTCTCCGTAAACAAGTAAGTAATATACTAGTTTCGAGATGTTTCAAAAAATATTAAATTGTAAATAATAAATTCATGAAAGGAGAAAACTGGTAAAAGGGATTTACTGTAAGAATAAAAATAGATTTGGAGATGAATTATGAAAACTCGCAGAAATTTTAGATCGTATCTTGCCCCTGAAACGGACGATGCAGGCCGCAACATTTCCTGGAGCTCCATTTTTGCTGGAGTCGTGACGTTTATCGCATTCTTAATTATGTTCAGTTTGATTGGTACTGCCATTGGCCTTGGGGTGACAGACGCTACTTCAAATGACCCATTTGCCGGTGTCGGAACCGGATTAGCCATTTGGGGTGTTTTGACACTGCTGATTTCGTTATTGGCAGCCGGATTTGTCGCTGGGATTACCGCAGCACGCGCTGGGTTGGTCCATGGATTCTTGACATGGGCAACTAGCGTCATCATCTTATTTGTTCTATTGACGTTCACCACGATCAACACATTCCAGACAGTTGGTTCCATTTTCGGGAATGTGGGAAGCGCAGTCGGCCAGGGGGCTGGATCTGTCGCGTCCACTGCCGGTGACGCCATCCAAAGCACATTCGACAACGTAACCGAAAACTTCTCAGGCGTCGATACTGCCGAACTGGAAGGAAATGTTGAAGAGATTCTTACCGATACGGATATTTCGGAATTGCAGCCGGGCTATTTGGAAGGCGAATTGGAAGAGAGCCGCAATGAAGTGCTCGATGCAGGAAAAGAATTAGCTGTAAACCCTGAAAACTCAGATGCCATTCTTCAAGACTTAGGTGATTCCTTGACGGCCAGAGCCGAAGAAATCCAAGAATCTGTCGATGAAGAAGCTATCTCAGAAGCTGTTGCCGCCAACACCGAGTTGACCGGGGCAGAAGCTGAAGAAGCAACCAATAATATCGTGGATGGCTTAAACCAAGCTACGACTGAAGCCAGCCAGCAGATTGAAGATGCACAAGTTGCCTTGGAAGACGCTTCTCAGGAATTGGAAAGCACGATTGCTGATGTACGCCAGTCTACAGAAGAAGCAACTCAAACTGCTTCCACTATTTCCATTTGGGGATTTGTCGCACTGTTGTTAACGATGGTTGTCACTTCCCTAGCAGGAATTTTCGGATCTAGCTTTGTCCGCAAAGAACGCACTGTGAATAAATAAACCTTTAATTCCCCCCTTCCGCATGAATGCGGAAGGGTTTTTTTACGGCTCAATTCCTGTACTGGCTGTGAAATCTTGGCAAACGAACAGCTGGGACTCGCCCTTCAAAATCGATCTGTGAAATAATAGGCGTAAGAGAATTTATTCGTTAGGAGGCGCTGGAATGAAACGAAACCGAATCGCAAAGAATGGTGAATTCCGCAGGCTCCTAAAGCAGGCTTTCGCCATCAACCAACGCTCCCTCCCTTGGGCTAAAGCATTGGCTGCCGGCATCAGCTCCGGGCTTCCTGTACTGATCGGGGTCTTATTGGGCCAGTTGCAATATGGGTTGATCGCAGGCCTCGGAGGTCTGGCATTTCTTTATATGTTCAACGAACCGTACGCGCTGCGCTCGAAAAAAATCTTTTTCGCCGCGCTCGGCTTGGCGTTTTCTGCGGGCCTTGGCGTCCTGCTGTCCGAGCAGCCCTTGCTCGCCGCAGCCGCAGTCGGCATTATCGGGGCATTGGCGGTATTCATTTTCGGCGCCTATCAGTTCACAGGGCCGACCGCGATTTTTTTCGTTCTGGTGTTTTTGATTAATAACAATATGACAGACACTCCGGCGCTGTTCCTTTTGCATGGCTTTCTCGTGTTCCTCGGCGGCATGCTGTCCTGGCTGATGGCGATGTGGGCTTATCCCTTCAAGCCGCACGCCGCAGAAGCAAAGGCTGTGAAACAGGGATACATGGCGCTCACCGCTTTGGCTGAATCAGCCGGGTCCGCTGAATTCTATGAAGTCCGCCAACATGCCTGGTCCGCCTTGAAATCCGCCGAAACGGCTCTCAGCAATGCAAGCGCTAAATGGACGCGCTCGAACCGGCTCGTCCAGTTGACCTTATTGCATGCGCAAGCAACATCGGTTTATGCCGAAATCATCAAACGCGGCGACCGCTATTTAGCCGTATCGAAAGAAACCGTGGAGAATTTGCGGCTCATCGCTTCATCAGTCGAAGCGTCCGGCAAAAAATCCTTTGCCGCGGCACCGCGCCTGCAGACGGAAACAGGAGATGCCTTAACCGAAAGCACTCGAAAAGCATATGATATCCTTACAGGCCAGCGCGATAAACGAACGCGTGATACAGAACTGAAAGCGGAACCGTTCAAGGCCGTCTTTGCCAATGCTTTCAATAAACATTCCATGGTATTTTTCGCCGCCATCCGCTTCGGTGTCGTCTTGGCGTTTGCGGCATTCGTCGCCCACTTCTTGCCGATCGACCCGTCGTATTGGGTGCCATTGTCGGCTGCCGCGGTCATGTCCGGCGCCACAATCCTGTCGACGTTCAACCGCTCGCTTCAGCGGTCGGCTGGCACCATTGTCGGCATTGTAGTCGCCGCTGTCATTCTGTCCTTCCAACCGGATGGGTTGTTCATTGCGTTGATGATTTTTGCATTGACGGCGCTCACGGAGCTTGCGATTGTGCTGAACTATGCCGTTGCGGCATTCTTCATCACGCCGAACGCATTGATGATCGCGGAAAGCACATCGCAGATCGGAGACCTTTCCTATTTCGCTTCCGCGCGCATTGTCGATGTGCTGATTGGTTCCGCGATTGGGCTAATCGGGGTTATGCTGATCGGCCGGCGCCGTGCGTCAACGCTGCTTCCTCCGCTCATGTCCAAAACTTTGCGAAGCCAGCAGCGCTTCATGAGCCTGCTGTTTTCACCCTATAGCCCAGACATCGAGGCACAACCGATCGAACAAAAGAAAATGCGTACCAACCTAAGCAATTTGAAGTTGGTACTCGACACAGCGCAAGGTGAATTGCCGCAGCGGCCACCAAACCTCGCTCTCTTGCAGCAGGTATTTTTCGCTTCCGAACAGCTCGCCTTCCTGCTCGAAAATGCAGCGCAAAAAGACCGGCTTGCCTTATCTCCCGTTCAGCTCGGACAGCTCCATTTGTTTTTCGAAATGATGGCGAATGCGTTGGAAGGCAATTGGCCATTTGCGGAACACGTGATTCCGGAAATCCCGGGATTCCCTGAAATCGAACAGGAACTCGCCGCTTTGCAGGAAACGGTTCGAATGAGCACACGCAAAATCGAATTACACGAAAAAGACGAAGCCTTGGAATAGGCTTCGTCTTTTTTTGCGCATGTAAACTTCGAGGAATGATGTGTAAAGTTCGCTTGACGTAAAGCAGACTTTACACGTAACATAGAATTATAACTACGAGGACGTGATAGAGTGGATAATAAATTAAAGGAATTGCGGGAGACACACGGTTATTCACAAGACCAGCTCGCTAAAAAGCTGGACGTTTCGAGACAGACGATCATTTCAATCGAAAAAGGGCGCTATAATCCGTCTCTTCCCCTCGCCTTGCAGATGGGCAAGATTTTCGGCACCCACATCGAGAACATTTTCTTCTTGGAAGACGAATCAGATTAAATTGTTTAATCAGTAAGGAGGAATTCTTATTAATTACCGCATCGCATTTTCAGCTCTAGGCTCATTATTTTTCTTGATGGCAGGATTTTTGCTCCTCGCAGCAATCATGAACAATAGTGCTCCCCTACCAGACACTTACATCATTCTCTCGATGTCTATCATGGCTTTTTGTTTAAGTTACCTATATCCACAATTTGTCCAAAAGGATGAACGCATGCAGTTGATCCGCCAAAAAGGCATGTTCTTTTCATTTCTTGCTTTTTTATTCTATTCTTTCGCCCTTAATTCATTGCTTGAGTTTAACATCATCCAATTAACCGCCAGTGACGCTATTACTCTTTTAACCGCATTGATGATCAGCACCTTGTTTACCTCATGGGTTTTCCTTGCGAGGCGCTATTGATGAAGAAAGTTATTATATTGTTAAAAATCACCCTGGCTATCGCAGCGCTATGCAGCATTTCATTAGGAGTTTATTTATTCATGAACGCTGACAATGAAATAGCAGCACCGTTGACTTTGTGGGCATTAATCACGAATACCTTTATCGTAGTTCTTTTATTAGGGATATACGCGATGGAAAAACAGGTTGATTGAATAAGCCAATTATAAATTGTCCAATCGAATGTATATAAAGTCCCGCTGCTTTTTTGCAGCGGGACTTTTCATCATTGCATATCGTTTAACCTCTCACGTTGCCGTGCACGAGCCTGCTTTAAATCCGAGATGCCGGTCAATGGGCAAATCATGACACCTGCCGCCATGATCCACGTCAGCACCCAATTATCTCCCCATGAACTAATAAGGACAATCAAACAGTTGAAGGCGATGATGAAGCCTCGGTACTTTTCAATTGCCGCGACATATGATTTGAACATATTGGCTTCATACTCCTATCCTCAGTTTAACTTTTTATATACCTAATGGAATGTCCGTGTGTTTCCGATAAACGCCAGTGCCGCTTTCCTGATAGACCCGTATAAAATCAACCTCAAACCGGCAAGTGTCCAGCTCCTCACTGGCATGCTGCGCCATCGCTTTTAACTGTTGTACCGACAACCCGTAACTCGTTTTTGCCAGAGTCAGATGGGGAACGAATTGATCAAGTTCGAAATACTGCGCGATCATTTCATCCGTTGGTTCAACTACCGCAACAAGCCGTTCGTGCAGTTTTTTCAGCCCCTGCGATTCAACCTGTAAATACAGAATTTCTTCCCCGAAAAACGCCGTTCCGCCAACAGTTGCTTCAAAACGATTCGTTTTCTCGCACGCTTTCCGCACATTTTCAAGCCAGCTCTCATCAGGTGTTAAGCCCCCTTGTGCCTTTAAGGTAATATGCGGTTCAACTATTTTATCAATCCGGTTATCCGGCCACTGCTTCCTGAATTGGCTCAGTTGGTTTGTATAGTCTGCAGGTGGTGAAATTCCGATAAAATACTGCATCTCCATTTCTCCTTTTACAAATCTCTTTGGATTAACGTGAATTTCTTTCTTTTTATATTAACATTAATTCCCATAAATCTAGCTTCATTCCTTCTCTTCTATGAAAATAAGAGCCTCTTGTTCCACAAGCTTAATTATTTAACATTAAATAGTTTAGTGTTAAAGTATATTTATATGAAATCCAATCCTTTGATTAAACAGGAGTGTAAAGTTATGGATACCAACAACCTTTTTAAATTGATTCACACTGTCGAAGCCGTGACAAATGAATCCATCATCGTGTGGAATGATGCCTTTCCGCATAATGTCGGGGTCTCCCCTATTCTCGTGCTCGGCGAACTCGAGCGAAACGGCGCACAAAACCAGATGAAGCTCGCGGAACTGCTCGGGTTTACTGGAGGCGCGATGACCAATATCGCCGGCAAGCTGGTGAAAATGGGCCTCGCTGTCCGCCGTTCGAACGATCAGGATCGCCGCCAAGTACTGCTGGACATCACCGAAGAAGGCACGAAGGTGCTGAAAGAAGCGCAAACGCTTGGCCAACAACAGCATATGGAGCTGTTCGAGGTGCTGGATACGGACGAAATCGCCCAATATTTGGCGCTCAATGAAAAAATCTTAAACGGCTTGAGAGCAAAACGAACAAACAGAGAGAAGGAATCCAAATGAATCGAGTTCAAGGAAAAGTTGCATTGGTCACTGGAGGCGCTTCAGGCATCGGGCTTTCCGCCGCTACATTACTGGCACAAGAAGGCGCAAGCGTGGTCATTGCGGATTACAACGTAGAAGGCGCCAAGCAAGCCGCAGCTTCTATCCAAAAACAAGGATTTGAAGCGATGGGCGTTTTCCTCGACGCCGCAAAAGAACAATCGATTCGAGACGCGGTCGACTTCACTGTTGAACATTACGGAAGCCTTCATATCTTGTTCAATAATGTCGGCCTCACCAACCTCCAAAAAGACCTGGATGTTGTCCATATCGATTTGGACGAATGGGACCGCCTCATGAATGTCAACGTCAAAAGCGTGTTGCTCGGCAGCCGGTTCGCGATTCCCCATATGATCGAAGCGGGCGGCGGTTCGATCATCAATACCGCGTCGATGGCCGGCTTCACAGGAGATGCGATCCGCTCGGCATACGGGGCATCCAAAGCCGCAGTCGTCAATTTGACGCGCTATATCGCCGCCCAATATGGCAAGGACAAAATCCGCTGCAACGGCGTCGCACCCGGCTTGATTTTGACCCCTGCCGCTAAAGATAACCTATCGCCGAAAGTACTGGCGATTTTCGAGAAATACAACGCCCTCCCGTATCACGGCGAAGCGGACGATATCGGGAACACAGTGCTGTTCCTCGCTTCCGATGAATCCAAATTCATCACCGGCCAAACGATTCAAGTGGAAGGCGGCCATTACATCGCCAATCCGACAGCGCCCGACTTCACCAGCATGACTAGTTGAGGCTTTTCTGGAAACGAATTTGAAAGGGGTTTGAAACACATGCGTAACCCACTGATTGCGCTCGTGGCCACTGCCGCTCTCCTCGCTGCCTGCAGCGGAGAACAAGCAGACGCCGGCATTGAAGCCGCTTCAGAAAACGAACAATCGTTTACCGCCATCCAAAACGAGTCCGCCGAAAACTCCAAACTGCAGGATTTGAAATCCTTGCCGGAGTTTACGGTGATCGACGAGGAAATCGGCAGCGACTCATTGGAAGCAGAACTCGTCTCGGATAATCCAGGTGAACGTGTATTGCTATTGAATAAAGACGGAGATGAATTCAAAAGCATTTTTGTCAAAGAAACAAAGCGCCTGAAGATCATCGATATCGACGGTGAAGGCTTGATTTTCAACGACATACTCGACATCCGCAATTAAAAACAGCGCCCGGAAGAAGAAATTCTTCCGGGCGCTGTTTTTAATTGACGAAGCGGAACTGCTGGCTCGAAATGAGCGGGTAAGAGACGAGTTGTGCGCTGTCCAAATCTTCGGCGTGCATATCCACCGCCGTGATTTGGCTGTTGTCATATGTCGTGTAATAATAAATTCCCTTGTCCATATTGCAGCAGGAAGAATACAAAGTGTATTCGAACTTCCCGTCCTCTAGCGCGTTGAGCCCTTTCGGCTGCGCCACCGAATTCAGGATATGAAAGAACTGTCCGACACTGTCTGCTTCACTGCTGCCGGATGCCGAGTTGAATTTGGCGAATGTGGCTCTTACAAAACGCGAAGTCGAGGACAAATCCCCCGGCAAGCCGATGCCGCCCATGCCGAGGCTGTATGGCTGGAGGTCTAATTGTTTCGAAAAGCGATTTTCAGGGGCGGAAGCTGTCACCGATAAATACTGGTTCAAATTGAACAAATGATAGCCGAATTCGGGATTATTCGCCAGCACGCCGACTGGATTATCGTAAACTTTCAGCCCTTCTTTTACAGACTCCACGACGATCGACTGCTGCTGGTCGGAAATCATCCAGTGAAGCGGTGCGATTGGGAGCTGTTCACTGAAAGGAATATCCGCCAAATTGAGTTTCGACAACAACATTTTTGCTTCCTCGACCGTTTCACATTGGCCTAGAATCCACGGAATGAATTCAAAAGGCGCGATATTGTCTTTGTCCGAATCCTCTCGATGGAAATGAGCATTTCCCGGGAAATTAAGACCTGCCATGCTCAAGCCTTTTTCATTGGTAGCGTCATAGTATAACGGATAATGGTCAATGACTGTAACCATGCCAATCAAGGCGTAATGACTCATCATGTCCTGGGCTTTACGGAAACGAAAATGAAAATTCCGCGGCGTGATGGTCACCATCTCATTATAGGAAATATCTAAATCGAGATTGCGGCCAAAATAATGATCTTTCGTTTCGAAACTGATCGCTGTGCACATAACTGTCCGCCCCACTTTCTAGTTTATGGCATTGTTTACTACTCTCTTTATACCCAAAGTTCCATTGACTAAATATTCTTCCGTTTTCCCTCCCGAAACTTTCTTTCCTCGCCCCTTTTCAGTTGCTATCCTGAAAAAACTTTGCCGTAGACACACTCGATTTCGGGGTGGTATCCTACTCAAGTACTTGCAGGACGGGGGAATTAAAGGTGGAACAAGAACGATTCGACAATCTGAAATTAGGCGAGCGGGGCGCGATGCTCAGCATTGCTACCTATATTATTTTATCAGTCATTAAATTATGGATCGGCTATATAGCAGGATCAGAAGCTTTAAAAGCGGACGGCTTGAACAACGTCACCGACATCGTTGCGTCAACGGCAGTTTTGATCGGCTTGAAATTATCCCAAAAGCCGGCAGACGCCAACCATCCTTACGGGCATTGGCGAGCAGAGACCGTGGCTTCTTTGGTGGCGTCGTTTATCATCGTCGCAGTCGGGCTTCAAGTCACCTACTCAGCCGTCGTGTCAATGTTCCAAGGCACCAGCGAAACACCTGGGCTGCTCTCGGCCTGGACCGCAGGATTTTCTGCTATCGTCATGTATTTGGTATATCGATATAACAAAAAGCTAGCTGAGCGCATCAATAGCAAAGCTGTTGCGGCGGCCGCAAAAGACAATTTATCCGATGCCTGGGTGAGCATCGCCGCGGTCGTCGGGATTGTCGGGGCGCAGTTTTACCTGCCATGGCTCGATCCGCTTGCGGCTCTTCTTGTCGGTGTATTGATCGTCAAAACCGGCTGGGGCATCTTTTGGGAAGCGACCCACGAACTGACGGACGGCTTTGACGAAGAGCTCATCAAGTCGTTCAAAGAAACTGCGCTCAATACGCAAGGCGTCACCGAAGTCCGCGAAATCCGCGCCAGAAACTACGGCAACCGGGCCGTCGTCGATGTCACCGTCTTGGTGCCGGGTGATTTGGACATTGCCGTCGCACACGACATCTCGACCAAAGTGGAAGTCAAACTCATGAAACGCTACGATATTTCGGCAGTCCATGTGCATGTGGAGCCACATTAAAAGCTTTGGCAATTGCCGAGGCTTTTTCTATTTAAAGCATTTCTCAATATGCCTTCGCCCAATAAACCAGCTCATCCGCTGGTTGACTACAATATACACATGTTTCCGACACCGCTTGCGAGTCGAACGGAATGCAGCGCGAAGTCGCTTGGGTCTGTTCTTTTATCGCGTCTTCGCATTCCCGTTTGCCGCACCACATCGCTTTGATGAAGCCGCCATGGGCACTCAAAGTCTCGCTGAAGTGTTCCATCGACTGTACCGTTCTTGTTTCCGACAAACGGTGCGCAAGTGCTTTTTCGTAAAGCCCATGTTGAATTTTTTCCAGCAGGCGAGCTATTTCCGCTTCTATTTGGCTATTTGCCACTTCTATCTTCTCTCCCGTGTCTCTGCGGACCAATACCACTTTTTCCTGCTCGATGTCTTTCGGTCCAATTTCCAGGCGCAGCGGAATGCCCCTCATTTCCGTTTCATTGAACTTCCATCCTGGCTTTTTATCGCTAGCGTCAATATCGACGCGCACCTCAGATGACAGCGAGTTTTTAAGATCATATGCGGCATCCAGTACACCTTCTTTATGCTGGGCAATCGGTACGATTCTCACTTGCACAGGAGCGATCGCTGGTGGCAGGACCAGTCCTTGATCGTCACCATGGACCATGATCATTGCACCAATGATGCGTGTCGTGAATCCCCAAGATGTTTGGTGGACCGGCTGGAGAGCGCCTTCGCGGTCCAGAAATTCGATGCCGAACGATTTGGCAAAGCCCGTGCCCAAGTTATGGGAAGTCGCAGATTGCAAAGCTTTGCCGTCATGCATCAAGCTTTCGATTGTATAGGTGTAATCTGCGCCCGCAAACTTCTCTTTTTCCGTCTTACGGCCTTTGATCACTGGAATCGCCAGCACCCGTTCGCAGATATCCGCGTACACTTCGAGCATCCGGAGCGTTTCTTCATGCGCGTCTTCTTCCGTTTCGTGGCATGTATGTCCTTCCTGCCAGAGAAATTCCAAGGTTCTCAAGAACGGGCGTGTCGTTTTTTCCCACCGCACGACATTCGACCATTGATTATATAATTTAGGCAAATCCCGATAGGAATGGACAATGTTCTTATAATGCTCTGCGAACAGCACTTCGGAAGTCGGGCGGATGCATAGTCTTTCTGCCAGTTTCTCATCTCCTCCATGCGTCACCCAAGCTACTTCCGGCGCAAATCCCTCGATATGGTCTTTCTCTTTTTGAAGTAGGCTCTCTGGAATCAATAACGGCATATAGACATTTTCGTGCCCCGTGCGTTTAATCTCCCCATCCAGTGCATCTTTAATATTTTCCCAAATCGCATAGCCATAAGGACGGATCACCATCGATCCCCGAACACTCGAATAATCCACGAGTTCCGCTTTAGTCACTACATCGGTATACCATTGCGCAAAATCTTCATCCATCGCCGTGATTTTTTCAACCATTTGTTTTTTCATCGGATTTCCCTCTTTCGTTCTATTTTTGAACAATAAAAAGCGCCGCTCTAATGAAGGGACCCTTGGAGGTGGTACCACCCTTCTTTAAAGCAACGCTTTACGCTCTCAATGGATAACGGCATCGGCCGCTGTATTTTTCAATACAGATTCTGAAAGGCAGGTTCAACAAAGGCACTTTGGGTATCTTCCAGCTTTCGATCCCCTCTCTTGAAAAGCCCCGCTTGCTTACTGGTCCTTAAAATTACAAGTTGTTTAGCAATTAAATTCTTATTAGATTAATTGAATCGAGGTAAGTTGTCAATAACTTGAAGGTTTTTTCGGCCTTTAAAATCAAAAAATTCTAAATAACACTTGCACCTTCCGTAACGTCAGCTTGTATAATGGAAATAATTACAAATGAAAACGAGGGGTAAAATAGGGTGTATACTATCGGAAAACTCGCAGAAATCAGCCAGGTGTCGGTAAGAACTTTACGCTATTATGATGAAATCGGCTTGTTGCTGCCTTCAGAAAAGAATGCAGCAGGACGACGTTTCTATTCGGAAGATAAAGTGGCTAAATTACAGCACATCTTAATGCTTCGCGATCTAGGCTTCAACTTGTCTACCATTCAACAATTTCTCGTTAGGCGCGAATTCGATTTATCGAGCGTTTTGAAAATGCGTAGAAAAATCATTCAGGAAGAACTGAATCAGTTAAAGAAAATCGAGGGTTCCATTGAAGCTTTAATAGATATTGCGGAGATGGAAACCCACATGGAGTGGGAGACGATCTTTGCCACTTATACTTCCCACTCTTCAAATAAACAGCATTTGAGAGAGTCCTGGACCAAATATTTTTCCGAAGAAGAACAGCAAATTGTAGACAGTTTTCCCGTTTTTGGAGAGCAAAGCGGTGACGAATCGCAGTGGGAGGCGCTTGTACAAAAAGTACGAGCTAATTTAAGTCAAGACCCGGCAAGCTCTGCCGCGCAAGACCTAGCGAAAGAGTGGCTGGAACTCGTCAATAGAATGTATCGGGGAAACAGCAAACTGGCGAATAAAGTGTGGGAATTGAATAAGACGAAAAAACCGCACCAACGGGTCTTTTCCTACGAACCTGAGGTTATTCTCTTTATTGAGCAGGCTATCAAACATTACAACCAGCAATTGGAGAGCTTGATATGAAAAAATTCATTCTGCTCGACCTGATTTGCTACGTCGCACTGCCTTACTTTATCTGGACCTATGGACGTGAGCCGTTAGGAGATTATTATGCCATGCTGTTCTCAACCGTTCCAGGCTTTCTCTATACAATCTACCGCTTTTCAAAAGAGCGGCAATTTAATATTGCAGGGCTCTCCATTCTGCTTTCGCTATTCCTTGGAACTATGGTGAATTTGTTGTCTGGAAGCGCTGAAAATCTACTTTGGAATCAAGTGTATTTAGGTTATGCCTTTGGACTGGTTTACTTGATTTCCATAATGCTGAAAAAGCCACTGGCACTTCAATTTGCAGTTGATTTTGTTTACTTGCAAGGGATGCCAAAAAACAAAAGCAAAGCCCTGTTCTCGAAAAAACCCATCTTCCTTTGGTTTCAATTACTGACGGGCCTTTTCTTCTTTACCAGCCTGTTTCAAAACTCGTTTAAAGCATGGCTGATCCACTCATATGGTGTCGATGGCTATGGTGAAATGTTGCTTTACTTAAAGGCAAGCGGTTGGTTTTTTTACGGACTAAGCATCGCAGGATTTTTTTCTTATTGGCCATAAAATTAACAACCAACCCGAGCAGGCTGACATCCCCGATATGCCATTGAATTCACAAGAAAGCTTGCAGGTCGAAAAAAGTGCACTTGGTACACAACATCAAAAATAAAAGTAAAAAAAACCGGTGAGGAAAATCCAGCCACCGGTGTTTTTGTGTTCATTCTGTTTTTATATCCTGTCCAGATTTCCTATATCCGCGAGATACACTTCAAAATCTTCTTTCCGAAAAACATGCAAAATGCATGGCTGTTTTTCTTTGTTCTCAAGCGCTTGATGCTCTTCCGGAAATTCACCTTCTACATTCAGGCTGATAAAAGGCAGTTTTTCCTGCGCTTTTTGAGAGCGGATGTTCACCGTTCTTGCCCCTGCAAAAACACGCGATAATCCCAGTTCTTCAAAGGCGATTTTCAATATCTCGACTTTGGATGCTTCGTTAAACCCTTGCCCCCAGTATTCCTGGCCGATCCAGGTCCCGATATGGCAAGATTTTTTGGCGTGGTCGATGAACATCAAATCCGTCAGGCCGACCAGCTGGGCGTGCTCATTTAAAATGACGCGCGCTATTCGTGTGCCTGCTTTTTCTTCTTCCCTCACCAGACGGCTGAAGCGGATTGTATCGTCCAGTGTCCCATCCGGCAAACCTAAAGCGTCTTTTACCCCCGGCACCGAGGATAAGCGGAAAATTTCTTCGCAAAATTCGTCTTTATGCGCAACCAATTTCACTTTCTTCATAATCCATCCCCCTACATTCGTGCAAAACTTCTCTAAGGCCTTTCTACGGGTTCATCTTGAGAAAAGTTTCTTGGCTTCTTTTGGCGCAGCCGCATTGCGGTAGCGCGGATGTTCAGGAAGCATGGCGTCTACCAGGCTCTTCACTGCAGGCTGCTGAGAAGTAAACACCTCGTCTTTGTCATGAAACACTCCTGCAATTTGCCCCTTGTCCATGATGGCCATCGTGTCTGAAATGGAATAGGCAGCGCGGATATCGTGTGTAATAAATAGATAAGAAAGGCCATGCATCGTTTTCAAGTCCTGCAATAAATTCAAAATGGTCGTTTGGGTCACCATGTCCAAACTGCTGACGGATTCGTCCAACACGATCATCTTCGGCTTCAACGCAAGGGCTCTTGCAATATTGATGCGCTGCAATTGCCCGCCGCTGAACTCGCGCGGGTATTTTTTCATGTCGCTGCTGCTAAGCCCAACTTGCTCCAATAAATCTGCAATGGCCCGGTTCTGCTCGCCGGCGGACAGCTTTTCGTAATTCTCCAAGGGTTCTGCAATGATTTTCTCAGCCGTCAGGCGCGGATTTACGGAAGAATAGCTATCTTGGAACACCACTTGTAAATTCCTGCGCATTTGCTGGCGGCTTTTGGCATCCATGGCGTATACATCTTGCCCTTGAAAAATCACTTGTCCTTGTTGCGGCTTTTCAAGGCCCAGAATAACTTTTCCGAGCGTACTTTTGCCGGCTCCGCTTGATCCGAGCAGTCCCAGGCACGTCCCTTCTTCTATCGATAATGAGATCCCGGAAAGAACGGGCTTCACGTCCTGCTTGCGCCAGAAAGAGCGGGAGGCGCCGTATGAATGGGTAATATCCTTAACTTCCAATAAACTCATCTATGGCTTCCTCCTTCTTTCAGTCATGAGTTAGATGACGAGCCGGTTCAAGGCTTCGTTGCCTGAAAACATCGGTCTCGCCTGCAGCAATTTCTTGGTGTACTCATGCTGCGGACGATCGAATAAGTCGCACACTTCCGCTTGTTCCACGATTTCTCCGCGTCGCATGACTGCTACTTCATCCGCAAGTTGTGAAATCACGCCCAAGTCATGGGAAATCAGCAGAATCGCTGTCCCGCATTCTGTCCGCAACCGGTCCAGCTCTTTCAATACTTGCAGCTGATTGGTTACATCAAGTGCGGTTGTCGGTTCATCGGCAATGACGACAGCCGGGCGCAAAGACATGGAGATCGCGATCATGACCCGTTGCAGCATGCCGCCGCTCAATTGAAATGGATATTTTTTCATCAGTTTAGCCGGTTCTTCTAAATTCATGCTCTCCAGTGAAGCGATTGCCAATTCGACTGCTTGTTTTTTTCCAAGCCCTGTATGTGTACGGATCGTTTCGACAAATTGATTGCCGATTGTGTAGACCGGCGTAAAAGCGTTCATGGGGTTTTGCATGATAAAGCCGATTTCCTTGCCGCGAATCGTACGCATCGCTTTCGTCGCCAAACCATTCAGCTCCTGGCCATTCAATTGGATGCTTCCTTGGACTTGCATTGCCCGCTGGTCCAATAATTGCATCAAAGCCATGGAAGTGACCGTCTTGCCGCTTCCGCTTTCCCCAATCAGTCCGAGCACTTTGCCCGGTTTTAATTCCAAATTCACGTTCCGCACCAACGGAAGAGCCCCTCGGCTGGATTTGGCAGCGATATTCAAGTTGTCGACTTGCAGAACATTCGGTTGTGTATGCATACGTCTTCTCCTTTCAGTAGCGCCGTTTGACGCCGAACTGCTCTGATAACGATTCACCAATGACATTGAACGAAATGACCACGAATAAAATCATCAATCCCGGATACAGCATCAGTTCCAGATTGCTTCTCATAAAGCTGGTGCCTTCGTGAATCATCGCGCCCCATTCCGGTGTAGGCGGCTGGATGCCGAGCCCAAGAAACGATAAGGCTGAAATGTCCATAATGGCCCAGCCCATCTCAAGCGTGCCCATGACCATGATCGGCGGCAGTACATTCGGTACGAGATGGCGCCTGATGATTTTCCAATTGGACGACCCGCTGATGCGCGCCGCTGTAATGAAGTTCTGTTCTTTCATCGAGACGACCATGCCGCGGATCATACGGGCGTAATACACCCACTGCACCATCATCAACGCCACGACCACTTGCCATAGCCCCGGCCCAAGAAGGCCGACGATTCCCAATACCAATACCAAATTCGGAAAAGCCATGACGCCGTCGCAAAAGCGCATCAATAAGGTATCGATCCAGCCGCCGCGATAGCCTGCCAAAGTTCCAACGACCAGCCCGATGCCGAGCGATGCCACAAAAATTAAAGTTGCAAACCCAAGCGACACGCGGGCTCCGAACAACAACCGGGACAAATTGCAGCGTCCGAGCTGATCGGTGCCGAGCGGATATTCGAGAGATGGCGGCATGAGTTTAAGTGCCAAGTTTACTTGTATCGGATCATTCGGGGCGATCCACGGCGCCAGGATGCTGACGAGGAAGAACACCACCAAAATGCCTGAGCAAATCGCGAATGGCCATTTGCCTTTTAATGCAGTTCGTATACGTGCCATCAAAATTGCGTCCTACCTTCCCGTGAAATGCGCGGATCCAAATACAGTTGGATGATATCCACGATCAAATTGCAGACGATGAACAAGCATGCAGCGAGTACAACATAGCTTTGAATCACCGGAATGTCCCGGTTAAAAATAGCTTCGATGAAAAACCGTCCGAAGCCCGGCCAGGAAAAGACTTGCTCGACAATAATCGTCCCCGTGAGCAATTTCCCCAAATTCATCCCAAGTCCCGTCAGCATCGGAGAGATGGAAATTCTCAATACGTGCTTGACCATGATGCCTTTTTCCTTTAAGCCGCGCGTTCTGCCATATAAAACATAGGCCTCTTCCAATTCCTCCAGCACACTTGCTCGCAACAGCCGTGTATAAATGGCGATCAAAGCAAGTGACAGCGTAATGCTAGGCAAAACGAAGTGTTGCCATGTCCCCCGGCCTTCAACCGGAAACAAGTCCAGTTTGACGGCAAAGAAGAAAATCAATACATAGCCAAGCCAGAACTGCGGAATCGATGCGCCTAAATAGGAAAGCAGCCGGCTGAAATGATCCAGCCAGCTGTTCTTATAGACCGCTGATAAAAATCCGAGCGGCACACTTACAATGATAGCGACTAAAATACTGCTGAAGGCCAGTTGAAGCGTTGCCGGCAGCCGCGTCGCGATTTCCTGCCATACCGGCGTGTTCGTTACGTAAGAGTTGCCAAAGTCAAACCGCACGATATCTGCGACCGTCTGAAAATATTGGACAATCAGCGGCCGGTCCAAGCCGAATTCCTGGCGCTTTTCAGTCAGCAATTCTTCTGTCGGATGAATATTGGAAGCCGCCAGATACGCTTGTGCGGGATCTACCGGCGACAAGCGCACCAACACGAACATCAAGAAAATCGCAAAAAGAATAATTGGAACAACCGCAAAAAGCCGTTTTATGAGATAGATGACCATTGGATTGCCCTCCTGTTATCACTTACTTACTGAAATATCATTGAATGGATGTTCGTCGCGGTTGGCCGGAAATTCAAAGGACTCGATATCGTTTTGATAGGCCACCGTCTTTTTCATATAGGAAATCGGAATGAAGACCGATTGTTCCTGCAAAGTCGTTAAAATAGTGCCATATAATTCCTGGCGTTTCGTTTCATCGGTAGAAGCCAACGCTTCGCGCACCTGCTCGTCCAGTTCGGTTTTCATCGGCAGATTGGAATGCGCTTCTGCCACGCCCCAGCCGTCTTCAGCGACGACATTGATCATGGAATGCGGATCATAAGGAGCCCCGTAGTTGTACCAGAAATCCAAATCGAAGTTGCCCGCTTTGCGGCGCTCGATTTGCTCGGTCAATTCCAAGCCTGCAATGTTCAGCTTGACGCCGATCGCTGACCATTCCGCCTGAAGCGTTTCGGCCATTGCTTTTTGAATCGGGTCGGTCTTGTCGTAGATCAATTCCAGTTCGAGCGGCTGTCCGTCTTTTTCACGGACAGCGCCGCCGGACTCCAGTTTCCAACCAGCTTCGTCCAAATAAGAAGCCGCTTTTTCCACGTCATATTCGATTGCTTCGATATCTTCTTGCGCATATGGGAAATTGGATGACAGAATCGAATCCGCTTTTTCTTCAAGGCCAAGCGTGATGCCTTCGACCATCGCTTGTTTATTGAACCCATGATGGAGCGCCAAGCGCACATTCAAATCAGACAGTTTTTCGCTCGTTGAATTCACAAGCATCGTTCTCGTCGCCACCGGATCGGATAGATCAGTCGTGTATTCACCGGTTTCTTTCAAATAATTGAACGAATCCATGCTGACGACGCCTTCACCGTAAATCAAGTCAAGCTCGCCTTTTTCAAAAGCAAGGACGCGCGTTTCCGCATCCGGAATGATTTTGATGGTCACTTCTTCTAATTCCGGACTTTCTCCCCAGTAATCGGGATTGCGTTTGAAAACCGCATATTCATCTGTTTTATACTCGTCCAATACCCAAGGCCCGGTCCCTACTGGTTCTGTGATTCCTTTGGATGTATCGCCATCTTCCGGGAAGCCCGCTTCGCCAAGCATCCGCACCGGGCGCACGACCGCTAAATCCTGCAAAGCCGGGTAATACGCTTGTGTCAGCACCATTTTGAATGTCAGTTCATCCACGACTTCGATCTTGTCGAGCACGTTGATGACGCCAAGCCAGCTGTGGGAATTTTTATTGGCCAGGACTGCATCAAAATTCTTTTTCACCACTTCTGAAGTGAGCGATGAGCCATCCGTAAACTTGACGCCTTCGCGCAGATTGAATGTATATTCACGGCCGTCTTCCGACACTGTCCATGACTCGGCCAAGTGGGGTTTCACTTCTCCGCCTTCTTCGTAGCTGACAAGCGGCTCGTAAATCATCGATTGAGTGATCAATTGTGACGGATTATAGACATGTGGATTCATCGGACCGATATCACGCGGCCAAGACATCGTAATGGAATTCGGGTTATCGGTTTCTGCATCAGCCGAACCCGCAGCATTGTCATCCGAGCAAGCGGACAAGGCAAGCGCTGCACAAGCGGCCAGTGCTAAAAACAAGTTCTTTTTGCTGTTATGTATTTTCATGGGTAATGTATTCCTCTCTCATTTCAATTACTGATAATGATTCTCAATTTCACTCCTGTAAATATAATAATATATCGGCAGTTTGTCAATGCGCATTTGAATTAATATGCACCTTAAACAGCCGTTCTGTTCGCCGGCAATGAAAAATCCCTCCAATTATAAGGAAGGATTTCGAAAAGGTTATTTAATCTGGAGCGTTCAGTAGCGTTTCAACTTCATTTCGCAAATAGTCTCGCACTGCCGATAAATCTTTTTTCACAAAATCTGCTTCCGGACGATCCGATTGATAAGCTTCTGCTGCTTGCTGAATAACTGCCGTGAACTGTTCCGGTAAATTCTCCTGTCCCCATCTCCCCGCCTCTTGCTTCGAGGAAACTTTGCCTTCTTTTACATACCAATACACACGAACTAAATTCAATGTGCAATACACTGGCTTTTCGTGAATATTTTCCAAGCAGTCTTCATAGTCTTCCAAAATAGAAGCCAAGTAGTCCTGTTGGGGGATACTCGGAAAAACTTCTTCAATCGGACGCCCCGCCAGGCAAATGCCGCGATGCTTTAAAATCATGAAATGCGCAGCCAAATCGCCATCGGTCTTTTCTTCATTATTTATGTACTTGTTTAACTCAGTCTCATAGCGCTCACGCCAATACTCACTGAAATGAAAATCATACGGCGTTGGGTGACTCCAGCTTTCTAATTGCTCGAGAGTCAATGAACTGATCTCAATTGGGAAAGGCTTGCTGGATTTCTCGAGAAAGAAATGCGCCAATTGCTGCTTATGATGCATAGATAAGGGCCGCTCTGTCACCAACAGCAAGTCGATATCGCTTCTGTGTGGATTGAACCCGCCCATTGCCAGGGAACCGTGCAAATACATCCCCACTGGCGGTTGTTCGATCATATCGTTTACCCCGTCCATCAAATCAGCTATAAAATTTTTTAACTCCTGCGGGCAATTGCTCCAATCATAACTCATTCGAATCGCTTCCTTTTATAGAGACATTCTTAAAATTTCACCTTATATACACAGCGGAATCGTTCAACTCCTGGATACTTCTCCCCTAAACTGGCAATAGAAAATCCATAGTTTCTGTAAAACTCCACTGCTTGCCGATCGGTTTCAGCAAGGATTTGATCCGGTTGATACAGCTGGCAGATTGCATCGATCATTCCACTGGCAATATTTTTCCCACGCAGTTCAGGTAACACGGCGATATGCCGGATTTCGCAATTGCCTTCTTCCAATAACGCAATCCCGATGCAAGCAAAAAATTCATCTGCAGCCGCTTCACCGTACAGGTTGAGGTTTGGAGAAGCCATGTATTTCTCATACTCCCGCTCTACTTTTTCAGCAGAAGTGGCATAAGACAATAGCTTGTTTACGGAAGGATGCATTTTGTTCGAATCAATTTCTCTCACATCCTCACCTCCCGCTTCTTAGTTTTTCGTCAACCATTCAATTCCATTTTCACAAAATCGAAATGTCCGCCATTCGTTGCCTGCACGAATGACTCGACTTTCCTGAATCCAAGCTTTTCGTATAGCTTGATAGCCCGCTTATTGAAATCCGCTACGGACAAAGTGATTTTTTGCGGATGGTAATTGCTTTTGGCAAAGTCTAATCCGGCCTTCAAAAACGCAGAACCTTGTCCGCGGCCGGTCAAATCCGGCTTCATGCCGAACCCGATATCCAGCGTCTCTTGATCTGCTAGCCGGAAACTGTAGAAACCCACGGCTTCGTTATCCTGAAAGACTATAAAATAATTGTCCGCGCGTTTTTCGGGATCCAAAAACTCCTCCAAATCTTCAGGATCTGCATCCATATCGTAAAAGGAATATTCCCCGTCGTACCGCCAGTTTCCGGCAATGTCCTGCGCTTGTTCTTGCGTCATTTTTTGGAATATGTAGTCCATTGTTTCTCACCTCTTTGCATTAAATCGATTATTTTATGTAGACCAGCGTATTTTATGTTCTTGTTCGCCAAGCTTTTTCAATCCCGCTTTTTCCAATACGCGGATGGAAGCCTGATTATCGCTATCACAACTCGCGATGATCCTTTTGATGCCTGTTTGCGTTAACCCCCACGAGATGATCGCCTGCGCCATTTCCGTCGCATATCCATATCCTTGGTAAGCCGGTACAATGCTATAGCCCAGCTCCAACTCTTCCGGATTGTCCGTACTTCGCCTGAAACCCATGTCTCCCATAATGATTTGATCTTGTTGATGAACAATCAAACTCTCCCACTCATTTTCTTCAGGATACTGGCGATAGCGCTGAATTTTGAAAGGAATAATTTCTTTATAGTCATCGGACGGATAGTCATCAATGACTTGATAACCCGCAGCTTGTTCTAACTCACGCTCATTTACCAGCGCAGCTTTCATCATTTCTACGGTGAAAGTGATGAGCATCAATCTATCTGTCTTTATATGAGACATGTTCAATCTCCTTCCCTTTATCCTTTATTAGCATCCTTGAACGCAGATACATTCCATTAGACATACACTTCATTCGTAGCATCATCTTCTTCAAAGTACTTAGAGTTCTCGCGATTCTTCACAAAGAAGGCGAGTATGACAGCCCCGGCAAGCATCACGAGCGCTAAAGCGACAATCGTTATCCGCAATGAAATGAAGTCAGCGAATACACCGACAGCCAATAGAAAGACAATCTGCAGCACGCTTTGGAACAGCTGAAAAATACTGGTGATGCGCCCCATCAGCGCCACCGGAATATTGTTCTGATAGAACGTGGCGAGTCCAGCGTTCATGAAGACGATAAAAAATCCCAGAATCAAAAAACCGGCCATGACCGAGGCAAAGGACCAAGAAAACGCATAGATCACGTAGCCAATAGTTGTCATGAGTAAGCCATAGACCATCATGGACTTCAATGAAATTTTAGACGAAAAAACCGAAAGCAAAATACCGCCGGTCACCGACCCGATGCCGGTGAGGCTGATCAACAAGCTATAGTCGAGTTCCGACAAGCCGATCACCTGCTGGGTGAAAACCACTTCCTGGGCATCCATCGCGAACGAGAAAATCAGGACAGCGGTAAAACCCAGATAGATGAAAGTGACGTATTTATTTCGTGTGATAAAATCGCTCACGACTGTAAAATCGCTGATGACTTGGGAAACGGTCAATGCTGGAGTAGAGGTCCGATCGATGTCTTCCACTTGAGGAAGCCTTGTGACCAATAACGCTGCTAGAACAAAGAACAGGGCATTGATCCACAAGGTCACCTCGAGCGAACTCGCCAGAATCAGCACACCGCCGATTGCCGGCCCGATAATGAACGCACCGGAAGATGTAAAGGAGCGAATCGAGTTGAAACGTTTGCGCTTCGGTTTCGGCACAAGCATCGCGATATACGTCACAGAGGAAGGGCCGAAAAAGGATTTCGCGATACTCAAGAAAACGAGGAAAATATAAACGACGAATACATTCGGTGCAAACGGAATCAACGCGATGAACCCGGCCCGCAGCAGATATGTAGAAATGATGATTGCTTTTTTGCTTCGGTAATCGATAAAACTGCCCGTCCAAAACTTCGTCAGGATATTGACGATGGGCCCTACAATCCAAAGTCCAGCGACAGCCGCGGCCGACCCTGTCATCTGATAGACGATGATATTGATCGCCACCAAATAGATGAAATCCCCGATTCCGGCGATTCCGAGTGACAGCAATAATAAAGATGGATTTTTCCAACCTCCCCATGTTCCACTCAAATCCCTTCCCCCTTTCCGCTAAAAATTTTTGTGTGAACATTATTGTTTCCGTGCTTTTACAATCAGAAAGTTCGGCGCTTTCATCAAGCGTTCATAGCGTTCAACATCCAACTCTTTGAATTTTTCTGTCGGCTTGGGTTCGATGACATCTTCCATCGAGAAATGCTGAAGTGTTGTCGCTAAGATGTCGCCAAGTGGCCTTCTGAAAAACGGGACTTTGTAGACTTTGCCTGCCTTTTTCCATTTGTCCACAATCAGTTCGGTAGAAAAATAATTCATTTCCCGAGATAGTTTGATATCGGTGAACGGATGATGAACCGAGAACAGCAGGGTGCCTCCAGGTTTTAATATGTGCTGAAACTCTTTGAACGTGAAATCCCAGTCTTCTATGTAATGGAGGGTCAACGAGCTGACGATATAGTCGAAAATCCCATCTTCAAAAGGCAAAGTAGACGCCAAATCCAAACAGATGACATCCGCTTTATCTCCGATCCTTCTCTTAGTCGCAGCGGCCATTTCCGGACTCATATCCACAGCGGTTACTTGTGCTCCTCTATCTACCAATTGTTCTGTGTACCAACCCGCTGCGCATCCGGCATCCAATATTCTTTTTTCGCTTAAATCCTTTGGCAGCTGAGCCAGCATAGCCGGCCTTTCGTATTCGCTATTGTATAAGTTTTCCGCGTCTACCGAATGTTCGTATGCGCCGGCGAGACTGTTAAAGGTTTCTTTGATTTTGTCTTTCATGAGTCACCTCTCTCCATCTTAATTCTGCAGTTTACTCAATACGGATTTCCATTTTTCTTGCCTGATTGTTCATCCCCATAGATTTGTAGAAATTAATAGCATCTTCGTTAAATTCCCAAACTCCAAGTTCCAATGTAGCCGCGTCATTTTCATTCGCAAACTCCATGGCTTGTTGAAATAATTTTCTCCCGAGACCATGAGACCTGTATCGTTCATTCACGCCCAAATCCTCCATGAAGAGATACTTTCTTTTTGTAATAGTCGCCCGGTTCGGTGATTCGTTGATCCTCAGAATTGTAAATCCGATAATTTCGGTTTTGTTTTCAATAACATAAATGACCCCTTCATCCGATTCAACGAGTTGAGCAAAGTATTGCTTGTCCAATGTCTTTTCAGCCTCTTTATAAATATCCGGTCTTCCATTCACATGGAAAGCATGAACTTCTTTATGTATAGCCTGCAGCTTTTCATAATCACTAATTTTAGCTTCTCTCATTGTATATTCCACACTCATCACTCCTTATTATCTTAAAAATTATTATACCAATAATTCCCACAAAATATTTTAAATAATTGAATGTTATGTCTTTCAAAATCTCTCTAAGCTTATCCATAAAAAAAGACATCCGCTTGGAATGTCTTTTCACTGAATATGTTCTTTCGCCTCAATATCTTTCACGATGTCCTCAAGCGTCAGGTTCTGGAACACTTTTTCCATCGCCGACTGGGCGGCCATGAAGATCGGCTCGATGGTGCTTTGGATATTTTTGCCGACTACGCAATCGGGATGCGGCTTGTCGTGGATGCTGAATAATTCGTTCTCCTCGACCACGTTCACTGCCTTGTAAATATCAAATAGCGTAATCTCCGATAACTCTCTCGACAGTTTAGCGCCCGCCACCCCTGGCTGCACGTCGATTAATCCTGCTTTTTTCAGCATTCCCATAATCTTTCTGATGACCGCTGCATTGGTATTGACACTGCCGGCGATAAATTCGGAAGATGAGGCGGTTTCTTTATTTAAATCAATTAACGCCAGTATGTGGATTCCGACGGAAAATCGACTGCTGATTGACATGTTGAGCCCTCCATTGCTTATTTATGTTGAATTTCACATGATGTAATTGTTCCGGTTACAAGTAATTGTATCAAATTTCGAGCTGAAAATATATTAAATTCAACCTGTTGACAAGATGGTTACAAGTGAATAAACTAAACATGTAATCAATTCAGTTACAACAACAAATGAACAGGAGGAATTATTGATGAAAATTTTGGTGACAGGGGCTACAGGAAAACTGGGCTCAAAAGTAGTGGCATCTTTATTGAAACAAGTACCTGCTAGCGATCTTGCGGTAAGTGTCCGTAATCCCGAAAAGGCTGAAGACCTGCGCGCTCAAGGCGTAGACGTTCGCCACGGTGATTTCGATGCTCCGGAAACATTGGATCAAGCTTTTCAAGAAATCGACCGCTTATTGATCATATCAACTGACGGTGACAACGAAACAAGAATCCGCCAGCACGAGAATGCGGTTCACGCCGCTGAGCGCGCAGGCGTTAAATTTATCGCCTATACGAGCCTCGCCAATGCGACAGAAAGCCAAAACCTGATGGCTCCGCCGCACGTAGCCACAGAAGCGGCCATCATCAAAACGGGTATCCCTTATACATTCCTTCGCAATAATTGGTATTTGGAAAACGAACTGGGCAGCATTCAAGCTGTAGAAGCAGGCGCGCCTTGGGTCACTTCGGCTGGTGAAGGAAAAGTCGGCTGGGCTTTACAGCAGGATTATGCCGACGCAGCTGTCGCCGTATTGACTGGCAGCGGCCATGAAAACAAAACTTACGAACTTTCAGGTCCCTTGTTAACACAGGAACAACTAGCTTCAGCACTTGGTGACGTGTTGGATAAACCAGTTTCAGTTAAGCAAGTAAGCGACGAAGAATACGCAGAAGTCATGAAGGGTGCCGGCGTGCCGGACTTCGCCATCCCAATTGTCGTCGGCATCCAGGAAAGCATCCGCAACGGTTCGCTCGAAGTCGCAAACAGCGATTTTGAACAAGTGCTTGGCCGCCCGCTAACACCGATCAACGATGGCCTCGCACAGCTGGTTTCAAAATAAAAAACAATACAAAAAACGGAGCTGATCTTGTCGATCGGCTCCGTTTCTTATTTATTATTGTTGAGCTGCCAGCTCGGCTTCAAACTGTTCTTTCAACTCGATCAATGCTGTTCTGTTTGCTGAGAGATCTTCAGGGTATCTTGCTAAAACGACATCGATCAAGTTCGCTTTTTCCCTTGGAGAGAATCCCCCAGTCACAGCATGCTCGCCTTCTAACACACCGTAGTAGCCTTTGAGTGGCTGGCCAATTTCAACCTGGTTTGCTAACTCCGATACTTCGGCAAAGACCTTTTCGCTCCAAGCACGCTCCCATTCTCCAGCTGAATCAACACCCATTTTTGCATATTTCACTGCTTCGGAAACGTCTGTAAACAATAAATCCTGAGTAATGTAACTATAAGAATTTGATAAACCTGTCATGCCCTCTGGATTGACGAGCCTCAGCTCATTCTGTCGATAAAGGTTCGTATTGTCGTAGTCTCCTATCTCCCTATACAGGCTCGCAATCCGATGGTTGACCGTTTCTAAATTAGGAGCAGTTTCTGCGATTTCCAGAAAAATCTCCAATGCTTCTTCTGGCTTCCCTTGCTGCTGTGCTAACAAATCTGCCCTTTTCCATAAATCACTCAGCTGTTCAAAACTGGCAAAAAACTTAGCCTCGTAACTTTCTAGAGTTTTTCCGGTCACTTTTTTAAAACTTGATTCAAACGTAGAATGTTCCATTTCCGCAAAAATTCTCAGAAGAATATCTTCTCCCTTCCCATTTACCAAGAATTCTACAAAAGCACGGCTTTGAGTATAAGGACTATAGGGATCGGACAAATGATTTTCCCAGCCACCCGGGTGCTCCAGTTTTTCAAAGGCAGCATATTTAATCGGGTAATCCGGATCAAATGGCAGTGCCTGATCTTTTTCCGACAAATAAGTAGCTACGCCTTCCGCAAACCAAACAGGAATTTCAGTACTATACATCCCCTGCTCCTCCGCGATGCTGTAAAACAAATGATGCGTGTATTCATGGATGACCGCAACCTTGTCGATCGGCAGAGGCAAATGAATCGTCTGATCGTGTTCTTTGTAAAACCCGCTGTACTCCGCCTCAATCGTTTCCCGAATCGGCATGTCGAGATTCTCTCCATAGAGAACGAAAGAAACTGGGGCATCGGTTTCACCGCCCAGCTCACGCTCCAATTGCGGATGATTGGTTTCTACAAGGTCCACCAACTGTTCCATTTCTTCTAATGGTTCGCTTCCCGGCGCAAAATAGAATGTGATTCCATTGATTTCTTTTGAGTCCAGTGTGGCTAAATCAATGGAACCGTCTTCTCCTGTAATCAGTCGCTGGTAATAAGCTAATTTCTCTCCAGGCGTCAGCTCCGTTGCTTCCGTCATATCGTACTCAACATCATAGAGCAGAAAGTTTGTACCGAATAAAAAGAGCGTAAAAATCCAGAAGAGAATGGAAGAAGCTATCAGAAAGACCGCATCTGTCAAACTTTTTCTGCCATCACCCGCTTTTGTAATCCAGACAATCGCCAACACAATGCCCGCGATCACGAACGCGCTTGCGGCAAGCCAAGCAATCAAGCTTTGCCCTACATCCAAATACAACAGCAAAACCCCGAATCCCGCCGTCAACAAAAACAAACCGAGGAAGCTCAAAATAATATTTTTAACTATGTGCATAAGTCACCTCTATTTAAATCGAGCATCCTAATTTGATTTCTTCGTAGGTTTTGGTAAGAAAAAGGCGCTGCTTCCCATAAACCAACCACCTGCTACAGCCAGCGCAGTCCCAACGGCCACCGCAAAAGTGGATAAGTATGTGGATATATACATACCTGCCATAAGCATTATTGAACCTGTGGAAAACATAATCATGGTTTTTGTCATTTCTTACAGCTCCTTCACAGCTTATCCACCGTTTTAAGAAGAAAGCAGCTCGATTTTAATCGCCAAGCTGCCCCATTCCTGTTCACGCGTTGGTGAATAGAGGGTGTGGATGGATTCCACCCGTTTTTCAATATTGTTATCCACAAATCCGAATTTTTCAGCGGGAATGTCTTCAAACATTTCCCGAAACGTCGGATATGTGCATAACTTTGTGATTTTCACCGTTAGTTTTTCGTCTTCGCCGGGCAGTTTCGTGAATTCTATCGTGTCGTTCTCTTTCAATTTCCGCCTCTTTGGATCATGAAGCCGGACTTCTACCGTTTTCTTTCCGGACTGGATTGCCCGGAAAGGTTCCTCGTAAAGTTTCATTTTGTGCTCCATTGCCATCCTCCAAAGTCATCGTTCGTATTAGTAGAAAAAAGTTCGAGAAATTTCTACTTTATTACCAAAGTCCAAGCGCTTTCCACCACAGGCCGCCTGCACCAAACCAGACCACAATGTGGATGAGGGAAATGATGAACCCAAGGCTCCACCATTTTTTCTGACTGACATAGCCGCTTCCGAAAAAGACCGGAGCCGGGCCAGCACCATAATGCGTCAAGCAGCTGAACAAGTTCGAGAAGAACGCGAGAATCAGTGCGGACAATAGCGGTGGTGCGCCCGAAGCGACGATGACCGACAAGAACGCCGCATACATCGCGCTGACGTGAGCTGTGTTGCTGGCAAAGAAGTAATGAGAGTAAAAATAGACAATCGCCAGGATTACTAAGGTCATCATCCAAGATAGTTGGCCAACTGCATCCCCCATCAAGTTGCTAAACCAAGGAATCATGCCTAATTCGTTCAAATACGTCGCCATCATGACGAGCACTGAGAACCAGACGAGCGTATCCCAGGCACCTTGTTCTTTCTTGATATCCGACCAGGTCAATACGCCGCTGAGCAGCAGCACACAAAGCCCGACGAACGCACTGGTCGTCGCACTGATACCGAAGTTTCCGCCAAAAATCCATAGCGATAACAGCAGGACGAAGACGCCGATCATATAGCGTTCTTCTTTTTTCATCGGTCCCATTTCCTTCAATTTCTCTACCGCAATCGCAGAGGCTTCCGGTGTTTCCTTTAATTCAGGCGGATACAATTTGTAAATAACAAAAGGAATGAGCGCCAAACTGATCAAACCAGGCACTAATGCGGCGAGCGCCCAACCGCCCCAAGTGATTGTCACTCCTGTGATTTCCTGTGTAATCTGGACAGCGAGCGGGTTCGCGGCCATGGCCGTGACGAACATCGCCGAAGTGATCATATCTCCTTGGAAAGAGACCTTGACCAAAAATGCCCCAATGCGCCGCTCCGTGCCGTCTCCGACTCTCGATTCGTATGTTTCAGAAAGCGAGCGAATGATCGGGAAAATGATTCCGCCGGCCCGTGCGGTATTCGATGGCATGGCTGGCGCCAAGATCAAATCACTCAGCAGCATCGAATACGACAAGCCGAGCGTTTTCTTGCCGAACAGCCGGACAAACAGATAAGAAACCCGTGTCCCCAAGCCGGTTTTGATAAATCCTCGTGAAATGAAGAAAGCAATGACAATCAACCAAATTGTCGTGTTTTGAAATCCGCTTAACGATTGTTCCAAGGTAAGGATTTGGGTTAGCGCAATCATTGTCAGCGCAAGAATCGCCGTGCTTCCCATCGGTATCGGTTTGATCACCAATGCCACAATCGTCGCCACAAATATACTGAACAAATGCCAGGCATCCGTTTCCAATCCAGAAGGTGCCGGAATGAACCAGATAACCGCCCCGATAGCGACACAAATCAAGAGCAACTTCCAGTTCACTTCTCCTTTTTTTTGAGTATTCATCCTACTTCTCCTTTTTAAATACTGTATTTTATGCAAGGAGGATTATACGCCTTTCGGGCTGTTGAATGAATATATCCGCTCGGCTGTTTTCTGTCGATCTGGAACAGGAATACGCTTACTTTTACCCGGCAATTGCCCTCAACCCCGGAACGGCGGGAACGGCATTTAACTGCTTTCATTTTAGTGCAATTTTGACTTTTTGTTCACAAAAAATTGTATGCGCTATCAAGGTTAATAAGCTGCTATTGTGGACAGCCACTTAACCATTCGTTCACCGGCTCTCACTCATGAAACCATCAGTTTCTGATCTTTTTCTGTTCAATCTAGAGATAATGACAAATAACATAGCTATTAGATTGGCCAAAAACATGATGATGTAATAGATGTGCGTGTTCCCTTCTAGTAGATAAGTGCCGTATCTTAACGTATTAATCGCTAGGACAATGACTAAGAAGATATGGGTTTTTTTATTCACGATCGGACTCCTTCCATTATTCTATTTACGGGAGTGTACAAGGATTAGTTCCCAAAACCGCATTAAGGAGTCTTTAAATTTCTGACAGGCAAGCCCCTATACTTCTTTGGAGCGGTAGTAAGTCAGGGTCATTATCAATCTCCACATAGAAACTTTTTAGGAATTTCTTGCAGTTGGCGTATAGACACCAATAGTTTTCTTCTGCTAGTTGGTCTTTTTGCTTTTCCAATTCCACAGGAATATTTTCTACGAAGCCTTGTATCACTTCGTATGGCAATCCCTGCTTTAACGTTTCCAATAGTGGAATCAGAATCCTTTCTTCTTCGTCGTGAATATAGATATAGTCTGTTATAAATATTTTTCCCCATAAGACATTTGCTAGCTCTACATAATCATCAGCTGTGATTTTTTTATTTTTAATGAGTTCATCAATGGCATCCGCAATATGGGCGATACTATGCGCCCAGCCTTTATCAACGACAAATCCCCTCAAGTCTTTTTCGAGAGTTATATAGGAAATTAATTGATCCTTCACTTCGAAAATTGACTCTCTTGAAAGAAAATCTTTCTGGTTATCTGCGTGCAGAATGAGCGCTATTAATAAACTGGTGAACGACCTCGTAAAAACGCTGTCTGTTCCGGATTCGCCTATCCCTTTGAACAGCATTTGCTCGTTTAAACAAGACTTGAGCATCTCGCTCAATACATCTGCTTCTATTTCATCTCCTAAAACCAGCTCACAGAACGTACCGTATATTAGGCCATCGCGTAGTTCATTATCCGGGGAACCGATATGCACCATCATTGATTTTATTAGAATTGATTTATTTTCTTCTCTCCATTTTCTCTTTTCAGTATCTCTCAATACTTGTTTTAGCAGATCCGCTTTTAATGGATCTACATTACTCAAGATGGCCATGGCTACACTCCGTTTTCATTGTGCTCAGAATATTTTCCTTAGAAATATGTATAGCTTATATTTTTTGCGCCTCCATGAATATTTCTCTTAATTCAGCTACAGCTTGTTTGACGTGTTGGTGGTCCAAGTGACCCATCAAAGCTAGTTGAACCCAGTTCCGCTTCAATAAATAATCGCTCTCGTAGCTAATTTCGATTCCTTTAGCTTTCAGCGCATCGCCCACAGCCCGGGCGTCTATTCCGCTTGGCAAGGCAATCGTTAGGATGCCAGACAAATACCGGTCATTCCCCAAAACTTCTAAGCCGGCATCTCTCAGCCCGTTTCGGATTTCCGTTGCGAGGAGAGTGTCTGAAAAGCGGTGATGGTCAAGTGCTGCGCGAAGCGCGGCTACGCTATTCGAAGAATGGGTGAACGGCACCGTGCCGCTTTTTTCATATAAGCCCAAATCCAAATATGCCGGCAAATTAGCATCGGGAGAAACAGTATTATTGTGAAAAACCATCGCAAGTCCAGGGTATGATCCTAATCCTTTTCCGCTAACGGCACTCGCCATGTAAACATTCGACAAGTCCAACTGGACCGTCCCCAAACTGCTGCAAGCATCCAGGCACAATCGAATCTCCTCTTTCTCACACAATGACTTCAGTTCTTCAAGTGGATAAAGATAGCCCGTCGAGGTTTCGCAATGCACCGTCCACAACCAGCGAATCTCCGGATGCTGTTTCAATAGCTCTTTCACTTCATTTACAGAAAACGGTTCATTCCATCGTTTTCGGCTATGAATAAATTCCAACTGCCAGCGCATTGCTTGTTTTGCCAAGCGTTGGCCAAACTCTCCATTAGATAAAATAAGTCCTTTGCCACCAACTCTAGTAAGTTGCCCTGCAATAAGATCATTCGCCATTGTTCCTGTGCCAATAGCAATTTGAACATTGCGCGCACTCGTTAATCGCTTTAACTCTGACTGCAAAGAACGAATCTCATTGCAAAAAACTTCTGACCGATGCGATATAGCCGGCTGTGTCCAGGCTTCCTGAACTTTTGGATGCATTGATACCGGCCCTGGCAAAAGACGAATCGAAAACGCTTGTTTATTCTCTTGTATCATTTGATCAAAAAGTTTTCCTGCAGAAGTGAAATATTTTTTTGTTAAAAGCATAGGCTGGTACTTAGCATTTTCAGTGCCAATGAGGGGTCCAAACGGCTTAAAGCCTATGTGCTGATATAATCGCGCCTGCCGCACTGTCCCTGAAATGAGTACGCAATCGTATCCTTGCTGTAAACAAGAACCTACGACTTGCTGAAGAAGACCGAAAAAAATCCGTTTCCCCCGATACTCTTCCCGCACGGACAGCAAGCGAACTTCACATGGTTTTGTATCATCTGGCAAATAGCTGTCTACAGTACCGAGTTTTTCATCTAGAGAAAATGGGCGGATTCCACGGATCGCTACCATCCCAATTAAACGGCTGTCCTGTTTTGCAATCCAATAGGTGTTCTCTTCATGAAAACGGTCCACAAGTCTTTTATCTTCGCTCTTACTATGCTGGGGGATTTCCTCCACGAACGTTTCATAATTCAACCGGTGGATTTGTTCCATCTCTTCTTCAGAATCTGCAATTTTGTAGTAGATAGAAGATTTTTCATTCATTGAAGACACTCCTTTTATGCGCAAAAATCACAATAATAAGCATAAAACTGAAGAAACAGGCTAGTTGCCATTCAGTTTGTATAAAAAGAAGGACAGGCGCCGGAATTAGGGCAAGCAAGCCCGCGTTTGTAAAACTGACTTTTAACAGCTTTGCAGTGATTAAAATAAACAACGAAAACGGAAGAGCAACCGGAACAATGACTAAAACAGATGCCAAATAGACGACTATCCCTTTTCCGCCCTTGTATCCCAATTGAATAGGCCAAATATGCCCAATCAGAACGAATAATGCGAGTATGCCAATCATCCAAGAAGAAAACGAAAGCATAAAGCCTGCAGCCAAAGGAATGACGGTTTTGATTGTATCGATTAATAAGGCACCGACAAACGCGCCTTTTCCAAATACGCGCCCAGCATTCCGTGCACCTGCAGTAGTACTGCCTAATTCCCTGATGTCTTTTCTAAAATGAATTTTATCGATGTAATATGCACCGTTTAGCGTTCCACATATGTATGCACCAATTAGCAATGGGACAATCAGCAAACACTTCATCCCTTTCATCACGTCTTAAAAAACGTCCATTTCTTCCCCTATTTGAAATGAAGAAAAATTGGACAATCTTATAAGATAGACTTTTTCATAAGATTTCCTTCTTTCAACATATTTATTCATCAGTTCTTTAAAGAAAACCAGCGTTTACTTTTCCCACTCTTCTCGCAGCATTCCCATCTTGATGGCGTCGAAGTATTGCCCTTCTACCATTCGCGCTTTTCGGATGCGCGCCTCTTCTTTCATGCCGATCTTTTCGGCAACTTTCATCATTCTTTCATTACCTGACCAAGTCGACATTCCGAGCCTGTGCAAGTCCGTCGATTCAAAAAGGAAATCGATCCATAAGGTATAGGCTTCTCGGCCGTAACCGCCGTTCCAATAATTTTTATCATAGATGACGATTCCTGTTTCGAGCCAATTCGTGTTCTGGTCCACCCAATATGCTCCTACGTACCCGATCACTTTTTCGTCTGCCATAATCATAAGAGATGTCGGAACACCCACAGCAATCTCCTCATCACTGAGCCATTTTTCCCTGTGCTGTTCTTTGCTCATATGTTCTTCAGGAATATACGGCCCATTCCACTTTTTCGCTTCCTGCTCTTTTTCCTCGAACCGCCAAAAATATAATTCATCCAAGTTCTCTGCTGTATTTTCGATTAACTTAATTTTTCTTCCTTTAATTTCAACCATTTTTTTAATCTACCTTTCTAAATCCGCTTGACCTTAAAGCTTCAATCTCTCACCGTTATTTTCTTTATGTAACGTACAGCCCTCCAAGCTTACTCGATAGCCTGTGTCATCGACTTCTACGATAGTGAGGCTGGTGTCCTCAATATACGGCGGTGCCCAGAAGTGTTCGATTTCTGTGTCGTTGAAAATCATGAATAGCGCTTTGATGACGACCGAATGCGTGACGATCAAGACGTTGCCAGAAGAATGTTTCGCTTCGATTTCTTTTAAAGCCGTC
Organism: Planococcus sp. MSAK28401; assembly: GCF_018283455.1. Lineage (NCBI taxonomy): Bacteria > Bacillati > Bacillota > Bacilli > Caryophanales > Caryophanaceae > Planococcus > Planococcus alpniumensis. The sequence continues at coordinate 3,190,670 of NZ_JAAMTH010000001.1, forward strand.
CGGATTCTCTCGATTAATTCAGGGAACGATTCACCGCCGCTCGGATTATACGATGCCGGTTCATTCCAAAATGTATGAAAGCTTGCTTGATCCCGTGCTTTAATGGCTGATACATTGTGGCCTTCCCACTCACCCATATTGATTTCCTTCAACTTGGGATCAAATACAATCTCAGTTGACTTGTTTCCACGAACCAGTTCCGCAGTATGTTGTGCTCTGCCACTCGGACTCGCATAAATTACATCTATATCGACTGGCTCCATTCTTTCACTTAGCCATAATGCATTTTGAATTCCTTTGGCTGTCAAAGGTGAATCCTGCCATCCTTGCATTTTCTTTTCAATATTCCACTGTGTTTCTCCGTGCCTCGTAATGTAGAGTCTTAGCATTTGCCCACCTCGTATGTTTTGTAAATTAACTGCTCCTCTTACTATATCCAATTATTGTATATACATCCAACCAATTTACAGAATATTGTAGTATAATTAGGGAAATATTTTTTCAAGTACTAATCAGATGAATTGTTCGATGAAATGGAGGAAGTATATGACGAAGCAGATGGAAGACGCACGCGTTGATATTGGAGGAATTCAGCTTTATTGCAAAGTGTTGGGGGAAGGTACGAACGGTCCTGTAATTGTTTTCGATTCAGGGTATGGGGTGCCCACGAGGAGATGGAATAGCATCAAAGCGGAAGTCTCTTCATTTTCTAAACTGCTCATCTACGACAGAGCTGGCCTTGGGCGCAGTACTGCAGACGCCCGGCCGCACCATAGCCTTCAAAATGTTGCGAATCTGCGCAGCTTGCTTCAAGAAAAGGAAATAAAACCTCCATATATACTAGTCGGCCATTCTTTCGGCGGCTTGAATGTCCGCCTTTACGCAAGCATGTATCCGGACGAAATAGCAGGACTGATTCTTTTGGATTCATGCCACGAAGATCAAAATAAGCTCATGGCCGATGAATTATCTCCTGACATGCAAGCTGATTATTACGGCCAGTTTGGCGCAGAAGGCACTTTAGCGGAATTTGAAGAAAGCTTGGAGCAAGTGCGGAAATACAAAACACTCGGCGACATCCCATTAACCGTCGTGACCGGCGGCAAACAGCCTGACCATACTGAAGAGTCCTGGAATCACTGGATGAGTTTCCAAAAAGATTTAGCCAGTTTGAGCACCAATAGCCGTCACGTCATACTGGAAGATGCGGGACATTCCGTTCATATCGATAATCCCAAAGCGGTCGTCAGTGAAATTCGAGAGATGGTGAACTCCCTGAAGGGTCCAACCCATCTTCTGAAAAGAAATTCTTAACTATGGGCAAATTTCAAAATTCGATTCAAAAGGGAACAGTGAACTATCATGAATTCGGGAATCCCGATCAGCCGACTGTTCTTTGCCTGCATGGCCTTGGCGGAAATGGGCTTTACAGTTTTGGAGAGCTTATTCCCTATCTGTGTGAGGACTTTCATGTCATTATTTTGGACAATCCAGGCCATGGAAAAACGGCTCCTTTGCCGAAAGAAGACGATTATTTATTTTCAAATTTGGCCGCTTGGGTCGATCAAGTAGTCGACAGGATTATTGATGGCCCGTTCTATATCATGGGACATTCTTGGGGAGCAGATATCGCTCTTCATTACACCCGCTATTATCCAGACAATGTAGCCGGCTTGATCTTGTTGGATGGCGCGTTTACATTTCCTCACAACCAGCCAGAAATGAGCTTCGATTATGCTTATACAGGTTGGAATGATTATATGGACCGTTCAATATTTAATAGCGAAGCAGAAATCTTTGAGGAATACCGGATATATGCGAAACAGTGGGATGTCCAGAAAGAGCGTTATGCCGCTTCGCTTTTCACCAAGAGACCAGATGGAAAATTCGAGCTTATCGTTTCGAAGTTTAGTGTGCTCGCCATCGTCAAAGCCTTTTTCAAAGAGCCTTTCAGAGAAGCATATCCATTCATAAAGGCGCCCACTTTGTTGATACACGCTGCACATCCCGAAAGCTTGGAGCAAGCCAGAATCGAGGGGGTTCGCCAGCTCTCTGAACATATCGAAAACCTATCCGTGCAGTCCTTAGAAAATGCAATGCACATGATTCAATGGGACGAACCCGAAATGACTTCGCACTCCATTATCCAATGGCTAAACCAGAAATAGCCGTAACCCGTTTAACTCAGCGCAAATATTCTTTTGTTGAGAGGAGGTATAAGACAGTGGAAAAATTGCGTTCACACTCTTCAAAATAATAATTTTGAGGAGGAAACATAATGGCCATTACATTTAAAGAACAAAAGCAAATCCCACGTGAACAGTTGAAAGCACTTTACGAAGATGCGGAATGGTATGCCTACACGAAGGATATGGATGAGCTGGAACGAGCCCTGTCCTGCTCGTTGTATGTATTGTCTGCATGGGAAAAAGAAAGATTAGTTGGGCTAATCCGTGTAGTCGGTGATGGGCTCACGATTGTTTATATTCAGGACATTCTCATTTTAACGAGTCACCAAAACAACGGAATTGCTTCAGATCTTATGCACCAAACCTTGCATAAATTCAGCGGAGTGCGCCAAAAAGTACTATTAACGGAAGAAGCGCCGAATGTTCGTCATTTCTACGAAAAGAACAGATTTCGTTCATGTGATGTAGGGACGCTCGTAGCCTTTGCTAAAATGGATTAATGTGAATTTGAAATAAGAAAAAGCGCATTCGATTTTACCGAATGCGCTTTTTGTTGATGATATGAGAATGTCTAATGTGCAAGTCAAAACCTATTTTCCCTGCCCATCCCATTCATTTTCTAAAACACTATAAAGAAGTGAATCTCTCCATTTCCCCTTTACCCACAAAGTTTCTCTCATGTGCCCTTCGAACAACAGACCTGCTTTTTCCAGGACTTTTCGGGAACCGATATTTTCAGGTGCACATGTGGCGTAAATTCGGTGAAAATTCAATTTATCAAAACCAAAACAAATGAGCTTTTCGGCAACTTCTGTGGCGATTCCCCTGCCCCAATAATCAGGATTAATGATATAGCCGATTTCAGCGGTCCTGTTCTCAAAGCTTTTGATAGTGAGTTCCCCAGCACCGATCATTGCGTCGTCTTCTGTATAAACTACAGCAAACGTAAACCGTGTTCTCGGAACTTTTTTTTCGTCTGCAAGAACTTGATCGACGTACTCGATGGTCTCTTCTACCGAATTCGGGCCCCATTGCTGTGTTCGGCAAACTGTTTCCTGAGAGGCATATTTATGTACGCCTTCCCAATCGCTTTTTTTAAATTCTCTTAATTGAATCGAGTTGCTCACCATTTACCCCACTCCCTTAAAACGCTTCGTTTTGTCCCATGCAATCGTGTTGCCGCGAAGACGGCTCCAGATGTAGACCGTCACGCTGCGAAGCAATAGGATAATGAATAATTGGGCATACGTGAAATACATGATGAAGATGAAGAATACGTTCTTAGGCGATACATTCCTGTCCACAACCAATGCGCTTAATAACTGGGCTGTGTAAACGATATAGCTCATAAACCACAGCATCAATAATGGGGCTTCCATATTCGGCAACTCCATCCCCAGAACACTCATGATGAAAAAGATATCCGAGAATAGAAGAACGACCACGAAAACCAAATAGGTTAGTACATGCTGCAGGCTCAAGAAAAAAGTCATTCCACGCCAATGGGACAAGTCCTTAAATGACTTCTCCAGCAAATATATATTCCCTGTAAGCCAACGTGTACGCTGCTTGATAAACGTCATCAATTTTTCTGGCTCTTGTTCCCATGTTTTTGATTCTGGCACTACTGGTAACAAATAGCCTTTTGCGTGGAGCCGAACCGTCAACTCTGCATCTTCTGCTAGAGCATTGACGTCATAGCCACCCAATTCTTCCAATACACTTCTGCGAAGCAGCATATTCGTGCCAGCCAGGGATCCGAGTTTCAAAAACTGCCAGCGCCCGCATTGCATCAATAATTGAAACACTTGAAACTCCAAACCGATCATTCGGGTCAGCGTATTTATGTGCGCGTTTTTGGTTTTGACATAACCTACCGCTCCGGCGGCTTTCTTAGTTTGTTCTGCGACTTCTACCAATAATTCCACTGCGTCGGGTTCTGGTTCGTTATCTGCATCGTATACCACAAAGTAATCCGACTGTGAAATGCTCAGCCCATAATTCAATACACGGGATTTTCCAGAAGGAGAACTGACGGGTACAGGAATGTAATGGATTCTGGAAAACACTTCCGCGAATTCCTGTGCAATCTCTGCAGTCTCGTCTTTCGAATTGTCATCCAGTACGTAGATATCCAATTGGCCGCTATACTGCAACCTAGCCATTGCCCGCAAGGTATCTTCCATGACAATGCCTTCATTATGCGCAGGGATCAACACGGCGACGCTTGGATAATCTGACAGCTTTTGCGGCTTTTTGAATCGCATTCGGTACCAAACTCCAGAGATGGTCAAAATTGAATAAAAAATCAACAGCATCCAAAAGAACAGCATGATGAGTAAAATCACGTGTGTCATGATCTTGCCCCCAACAACTCATTCAACTGCTCGGCATCTTTAATGTGGACTTGTTCGAATCGATAAGGAGGTGTGATGAAATTCAGTTCGGTTTGGCTTTTTTCCCGGAAGCGCTCCATGACAATGTCTGCGCCTTCTTGATGGGTATCTTTTAAAAGAAAGTAGATGATGCCAAAGTCGCTGGAAACTAAATCGTATTTTTGCCGAATGGATTGGAGGGCTGCTTTTTCAAGCATCTCCTGCATATTCTGTTTTGTTCTCTTTTTGGAAGATTCAAGCTCAACCTTCAGGAAATAGGATTCCTTTCCATTTCGGGCCGTCGATTTTAACAGCCACTCTGCTTGATCTTTAAACTCAGTCATTGTGAGGATTTGAGATCCCTGTCTGTATTTTTGGAGCAATTGGACCTGATGTTGCAAATCCGAATTTTGATAACCTATTTTTTTCACAGCGTTCATCAGCATCCAAAAAATCAAATGGAAACTGGTGAACAGCAAATGGCTGTACATGTATTGCACTTGCATGCCCTCAGGCAACGACTGGCCGAATGAGGTTACTGTTAAATAAGCCCCGTATAATAAAACCATCGTAATCGCATATAAAAAAATATAGCGCTCGCTAAGAATGGACATGAAGACGAGCGATAACAGCCCCACCGCAATCAGCTCAAGATAATTGGGCACTGCAAAATAGGCCACCAGCCAGCCATTCAAAAGCAATGCTAAAATAAGTGCCGTCAAAACAAAATTCTTTGTCATGTGGATTTCCTTTCCAGCACAAGCAGCCAAACCTTGTACTTATACACAGCTTACTAATTTTGTGCCGATTTATCTATATATGAACTCTCTTAAAAGAACCCTTTTTCACTAATCATTAGATAAAAAAAGAAACTCTTTTCTATATATTGAAAAGAGTTTCAAACTGCCTTTATTTCATTCGGACGATGACTTTTCCTTTTGCTCTCCCCGTTTCAAGATAATCGAGTGCTTGCAATACATCTTCAAAATCAAACACTTTATCGATGTTTAGAAGAGAACTCTCATTCAAGCTGGAGGAGCGAAATCATCTTTTTCCCGCTTCCCACAAATAATGCACAAAGCGCATATTCTGGCCATCCATTTTGAATTCCTCTTCGCTAACGTCTACTTCTTTAAATCCGTTTTTCGTCAGTATTTTTTGGGAAGCTCCATTGACAGTCGTCGTTTTTCCGTGTATTTGCTTCAACCCCAAATCGGCATTTAGCAACAGGTTCAAGGCCCGGTTTCCTATCCCTTTCCCTCCGTATTTCGCCCCAATCCGAAATCCGATTTCTGCCGTTTGATTGTTCCTGTCTATATCCACTAAGTTGATTCTTCCCAGAATGTCTCCTGAATCGTTCTTAATCAGGTAGAAGTTTGCAAAGCTTTCTTGTTGTTCTTTCAATAACTCCTCATGCCTCGAAAGAAAATTTTCGAAGACGTAGAAATCATCTCCACGGCTCGGCACCAGCCGCTCGAAAAACTCCCGATTCTCCAATTCAAACTGGAACAATCCGGCCGCATCCTGTTGTTGGAGCAAGTGCAACGTGATTTCCATAAGCTTCCCTCCTGCTGATTGGTCATTAGCCTGATTATACCTAAAAAATCTATTTCGCCAGAAGATAACTGGATTCCCGCACCTTGTTCAATACCATTTGCAAGCAGAATCGCATTCTATTTTCACGCTGGAATGAGTAGATCGATATTTTTGAGATGGAAAATGTTTATAATGATGGAAAGGAACCAAAAATTCTCAATTTCACAGGAACTGTTAAATTCCTTCAGATAATACTTGAATAGAAAGAAGTGATGGCGATGAATGAAGCGATTTTGCTGGTAGAAGACGATCATCAAATTCATGAAATGGTATTGAACCATATGAAAAAAGAAGGGTATGCCGTGACGTCCGCATTTGATGGCGACGAAGCATTGCGCTTGTTCTCAACAGGACCCTTCGATTTGGTTATTCTGGATTTGATGCTGCCGACTGCGAACGGTTTGGATGTTTTGCAGCTCATGCGCAACGACAGCACCTTGCCGATCTTGATCATGTCGGCAAAAGGCAGCGACTTGGATAAAGCTTTGGGACTCGGATTTGGGGCGGATGACTATATCGCCAAACCGTTTTCGTTGATTGAAATGACGGCACGGGTCAAAGCGGCTTTGCGCCGTTCGAAGCAATACAGCCAAAGCGCGCCGGACCAGCCGGAACAAATTGTGAGAATGGATGGCCTGGAGATCCATTTGGCTAATTTCACGGTCATCAAGAACGGGCGAGAACTGAGTTTAACTGCGAAAGAATTTCAGATTCTGTCCCTGCTCGCGACCAATCCCAATCGTGTTTTTACTAAAGGCCAATTGTTCGAAAGCATCTGGAAAGAGGCCTATTACGGGGATGACAATGTCATCAATGTCCACATCCGGCGTCTCAGAGGAAAAATCGAAGAAGATCCGTCTTCGCCAAAATACATAAAAACCATTTGGGGCATCGGCTATAAAATCGAGGCAGCGAAATGATTTATGTGTCTGCAGTCCTCGCGCTCCTTTTGACAGTTGTTAGCTATCGCTATTACAAAATCAAACAGACGATCACGAAAGATCTCCCCTATATTTCAAACAAGCTGGACGATATCATCGAAAAACAATCGACGGAAAGGCTGCTGGTCCGGACCGAAGAACAGTCGTTGAGGGAGTTGCTCGTCAGCATCAATTCCTTGCTTGATTACCACCAGGAATACATTGCGGATGGCACACGCTTACGGATGTCGATGAACCGCATGCTGTCCAATGTTTCCCACGATTTGAAAACGCCCTTGACGGTAGTGCTCGGCTACATCGAAACGATTCAGCACGACAATAGATACACGGACGAAGAACGAGAACAGCTGCTTTCGAAGGTCAACGGCAAAGTGATGGAAGTCAGCCACCTCATCAGTAAATTCTTCGATTTGGCGAAGCTGGAATCGAATGATTGGCCCATTGAAATGAAAAACATCAATGCCAGTGAAATTTGCCGCGAAGCCATTCTCGGCTATTACGACACCTTAAGTTCCACAGGTTTTGAAGTTCTTATCGACATTCCGGAAGAAGCGGTTTTCATCGAAGCCGACCGGGACGCCTTGATGCGTGTCTTGGAAAATTTATTGTCCAATGCGATCCGCTACGGCAAAGACGGAAAAGTCTTAGGCCTTTCACTGCGGCAGGAAAAGAATGACGTCATCATGGAAGTCTGGGACCGAGGCAAAGGCATTAACGACAAAGACGTCCATCAGATTTTCGAACGCCTGTACACTTTGGAAGATGCCAGAAGTTCTTCGGCGGAAGGCAGCGGGCTTGGATTAACGATCGCCAAACGATTGGTCGAACGAATGAAAGGCAGCATCCGCTTCACTAGTGTGCCTTTCAACAAGACCGTATTTGCCGTTACTTTCAAAAACTCAGGAAACGTAAGGAATTCGTAAGGATTTAGTAAGTGGGGCGACAGAAGCGTTTGATAAAGTGATTCTAAGAAGGAAGAGAGGAGAATGCAACATGACTCATATTCTTAGAACGCATCAGTTGACCAAAGCGTATAACGGCGAAGAAGTAGTGTCTGGCGTTGACATGAATGTCCGCCACGGGGAAATTTACGGATTTCTGGGGCCGAACGGTGCCGGGAAAACGACGATCATGAAAATGATCACCAATTTAGTGAAGCCTTCCGGAGGAGAAATTGAACTGTTCGGCGAGAAAGTGCATGACACTTCGTATGAATTATTGAAAAGAATGGGCAGCATCATTGAATACCCCATCTTTTTCGAAAAGCTGACCGCCAGAAAAAACCTGGAACTGCATTGTGAATACATGGGCTATTACGATAAACAAGCGATTCCCGAGACATTGGCCTTGGTCAATTTAGTGAATGTGGAGAACAAGCCCGTGAAGGATTTTTCGCTCGGCATGAAGCAGCGGCTTGGCATTGCGCGTGCCGTCATCACAAAACCGGAAATTCTCATTTTGGACGAACCGGTAAATGGCCTGGATCCTGTCGGCATGCATGAACTCCGCGAATTGTTTGTGAAACTGAGCCGTCAATACGGCATTACTTTGTTGATTTCAAGCCACAACTTATCGGAAATCGAGCAAATCGCCGACACAATTGGCGTCATCCGCAAAGGCCAGCTGATCAAAGAAGCGTCGATGGAAGAAATCCGCAATACCCACGCCAATCACATCGAGCTGGTCGTGAAAGATTATCCAAAAGCAGCGTTCATTTTGGAAAATAAATTAAAGGCACGGAATTTCCGTGTCAGGGAAGATAAAAGCATCATCAATATTTACGACGACATTTCCCAGAATGATATTTTCCAGTCCATGATGCAAAACCAAGTGGAAATCGAATCGCTCAACCATAAAAAACAGCCTCTTGAAGATTACTTCCTTCAATTGATAGAAGGAGAGGGTTCGTATGCTAAATCTAATTAAACTGGAATTGAAAAGAATGAATTTGGTGGGTGTAGCTGTCACGTTCGTGCTGATCAACGCGGCGATTGTCGGCATGTTGATGCTGCTCGGCATCGAACCGGAAGCAGTCACTGAATTTTTATCCAGCTCTGATGACCTTCGCGTAATCATTGAACTCTTTGTCATTGCAGCCTTTGTCATCTATGCTTCTGTCCTACTGTCACAGATCATTGTTGAGGAATTCAAAAACAAGACCATTTCGTTTCTCTTCATGTATCCGATCAGCCGAAAAAAGCTATTGTTCGCTAAGTTGATCATTGTCAGCGTACTCACTTTTTTTTTCGTCATAGCTTCGACATTGATCGTCTACTACAGCTTTTTAGCTTTCAATAAGCTGTATGCCTTTACGCCGGTTGAGCTGGGACTGGCTTTGCCTTCTGGCTACCTCTTGCATTTAGTCGTGCTTGCCATAGCCTGCTCCGGAATGTCGTTGATTCCGCTATTCTTCGGCATGAGGAAATACTCCGTTCCCGCTACGATCGTTTCAGGAATCGCCATCGTTGCCTTGCTGTCGTCATCGGTGAATACGAACGATACAAACCTGTTTTCTGTTACCGCCGTTCCTGTTTTCCTCGGCCTGCTTGGCTTTCTCATCGCTTACTTTGTGGTTGGGCGTGCTGTGAAACAGGATTTTTAAAGAAACTGATTTTATTTTGAAATAAATAAAGAGACCAATTAAAGGAATTCTACCTTGATTGGTCTTTTAAAATGTTTTTTTATAACCAGTCCTGTTAAACCTACTACAGGTTAATGAAATCCGAGTACCGGATATTGAAGCGTGTAACTAATATTTCTTCGAATGCCGTTAAATATCGATCGACTGCCTTCAATAGAACATCAGTGCTGATAATGCTTTCATGGTTAAATTCTTGCCATATAGAAAATAGTTTCCATGCACTTTCGTTTTCCTTAATAAGAGCTAAGATAGGCCCTTCTCTTTCATCATGTTCCATTGTGAAGTAATAAAAGCTGTGGATTGCACTGGAATCTTTTGTACGCCACTCTTTCAAACTCACTGCGAACTCCAATAATGCAAGCGATGGTTCCCTAAAGAAGCAGGAATGATCGACGCTAATTCTCAACTCTCCCTCTACATCAAGCAATAGTTTTCCATTTCTTTGGCGAAGTAATTTTTGCTCCAGCCTTAATGAAGGATCTAATTCAAAATCGATAACTAGAACGGCCATGTGGACACTCCTTTGAGTTGTTGAAAACATGAAACTAATTATGCCATATGCATTAGGGGAGATAGCTTCTCGCTCTCGATAACGATAGCCATCAAACCTGTGTCTGTCTTTGTTTCATGCCATTCTCCCTTGTTCCAGAACACCGCATCGCCAGTCTCGACTTTGAAATATTCTTCTTGCTCACCACGAACAAGCCCTTCTCCGCTCACGATTAAAAGTAACTGGGGGCTCACTGCTTGGTGATACCCGACTACTCCATCTCCTCCTAAATGCATGCAGCCGATGTGAGCGGGCTGTGCCGTTTGAGTAATTCGGGACATGATGAAATCTGAGTTGAACTTTGAAATCTGTTTGCCATTGTTTTTATCGAATTTGAAAAGCTCCATTTTGCTCCCCTTTCAGATGCTTATAGCGACAAAATTCTTACTGAGAATTCAACTATCTTAAAGGACTTATAATAGACCTTATTCAGGTTTTATTTATAGGTTACTCGAAAAACCTTCCATTACCACTCTTCCCCAGTATAGAAAGCTCATAATCAAAAAAACTGTACCGAATGTGGTAATTGTTCTTGGTAATTTTTTATGGCTATATATGAGTGCTACACCTATAAGGATATGGATAACGGCAAATATGAAAAGGTCGATACCTTCTCCCTCCTTACGTTTTTTATTATTGTGATACAATCGGGCTTTTCAATCGCTACCTAAGTTATGGCAATAGACGTAGCTTAGGATTTTTATAATGAAATATCTTTATTAGCACTTTTGGTTCCTTCATCAGCCAATAGTGAAAAGATAAACGCATCATGGGAGCGGTTGTTCTGATAGAGATAAGCCCTTAGCCTGCCTTCTTTTTCGAATCCTAATTTTTGCAGCAAAGCGATGGATGCACCGTTTTCAGGAAATGTAACTGCACCCAAGCGGAATAATCCGAGTTGGCCGAAACAATACGCCAAAACTTCTTTGACGGCTTCGGAGACATAGCCTTTGTTCCAATAGGACGGATGCAGCTCAAAACCGATTTCCGCTTTTTTGCCTTTGAGATTCAAATTGTTCAACCCGACTGTTCCGATGAAAGCCCCCGTTTCTTTCACGACGATGCCCCAGCGGATTCCCCTGCCGCTTTCGAAGGTCTGCCTGAACGACTCGATTATGCTCTCAGCCTCATCCAGTTCATTTAAGCTGCTCATGCCGTAATACTTCGCCACTTCGTCTCTCGACATGATGTCGAAGAAGCTCTTGGCGTGATGTTTTTCGATCTGTACGAGTTCCAGTCTATCTGTAGCCATTTCCTGAAAATCCATAACAGTGCCCCTTCCTCTATTTAATGTGTGATTTCGCTCTTCAGTGCTTTTGCGAGATTCTTGATTTCCGATGCAGCCAGCGCTTTCAGTTCCCCTGCCAATGTCGCAAGCCTATCTTCAATCTGCTTTTTGTCACCGTAGCGGATGCGTGCTTCTTCCAGCAGCTTCCCAGTCAATAAATGAAAATGGCTGTAGCCGGTTTCCAGCAGCTGCAGTAATTGTTCGCCCCTGACTTCAGCCTGAACCCGCTTGTCGCCGGCGCTATAACCGTCCAGGAATCCATCGGCAATACCCTTTAAATTGTCCGCGCAATCGGCAAAGCGGTGCTTTCCATAACGCTCGGTATCCGACAGTGCGATAAAGAATGTTTCGTAAAGATTCATGAAGTTCCCGGCCATTCCTCTTGGGTAATAAATATTTGGAAACGGATCGATCAGGCAAATTTGCGTGCCGTTTATCAATATATTTTCTGGTGAAGCATCTTGATTGCTGAGGCGCGCCTGGATGAATCCCCGCTCTCGGAGCTCCACTGCCAAGTTCAGCGCATCATTCACCGCAGCGTCCTGAAATTCAGGGCGCGCCTCGCTGAGTTCCCGGTAATCCGACAACTGCTCTTCACTTTCTTCTTTCAAAAAACGGCGGACGTCTCCGGTGATGCTGCCTCTCAGCCCGCTTTCCTCTGTCCAATGCAAGTAGCCAAAACCGTCCAAGCCGTGCGGGATTTCTTCTGTTTTCCGGTAAATCTCACCGAGTGCCTTTCCGGTCTCAACCGCTTGCGCTCGCGACAGGTCATGCAGATCGATATGCTTTCCAGCGAACGACTCGAGCGTATAGCTTAATTGTTCAGAAACGTGGAACTCGAAAAACTCCGGTGCCGCACCTTTTACTGCCTCATTAACCGAGCGGTAGTAAAGTTCTGTCGCTGCGTATTCTGCGGTCAATTCTTCTTCGTCGAATTCAGCCGGCTTGCCATATATAACGTCCTTTGGAATCCGCAACACCAGTTCACGGCCATCTTTTTCGACTTTCCATGCATGATGCCAGGCCCCTTCCCCTAAAAATTCCGGAGACTTTACTGCTGCGTGACGAACGGCTGCTTGTAACTTCGCTTTATTCATATGATGACCTGCTTTCCATTTCAAAGATTTCCCGTACTATTTTTTTCGCTATATAAGCTTTGCTTCTACTATATCCAATATTTTCTTTCGCCGCCATTTGTTTTCCAATTATTTAGAGTATAATGAAATCAATCCATCCTGAAGATAAATTCCCCAAGCTTTATCTTCCTTACGAAAGGAACATCCGGCGTGACGATCAGTCCAATTTAAGTTATCCCCTGCAGTAGAAGTCATTTACGAAATTGACTCTTGGGGGATTTATCATGAAACTGAATAGAAATTTTAAATTATTGCTGACGGGTCAGTCGCTTGCGAATATCGGCGACGTGCTCTATATTGTCAGCATCATTTACTTGATTTTTGAATTGACCGGTTCCGCCACGGCTGCTGCAATGGTGCCGTTTGTCATCACCAGTTCGATGTTCGTCTCGAATACTTTAACGCCGCTACTCATGCAGCGCTTTGATTTAAAATGGCTGCTTGCAGGATCGCAACTGGGCAAGACCGGCTTGTTGATTGCCTTGGCATTGTTTCTGCCGCAGTTAAACCCGGCCAATTTTATTGTGCTGTTTTTATTGATCAGTTTGGTGGCGCTTTTGGATGGCTGCGCCAATCCGGTGACACAGGCCTTGATTCCCAATTACGTGAAAAACGAACAGCTGTTGAAAGCGAACGGCATCACCGAGACCGTTACGCAGCTGATCCAAACGGCGATGTGGTTTATCGGCAGTTCCTTATTGATTTGGCTGGCCGCCATCGAACTGGTCTGGCTGACAGCGGGATTGTTCCTGCTTTCAAGTTTGTTGTTGAGCGGCTTGGATAGAGTCGACAGCGCCCCGCCAGAACCTCAAAATAAATGGCGCCAAATTACCAAAGGCTGGCAGACCGTCTCAAAAACGCCGGTATTAAAACGCATCGCTTTGATGGAAATGCTCGAGACCATTGCCGGCGCCGTGTGGATCGCCGCTATTTTGTATGTATTCGTCAGCGAAGCGCTCGCAGTCGATGAGAAATGGTGGGGCTTTATCAACGGTTCGTTCTTTATCGGCTTGATCGCAGGGAGCCTCATTTGCCTGCGCTTTACCGAATGGGTCGAACGCAATCTCAGCCGCTTCATCCTAGCCGGCGCGATTTTCAGCAGCGTAGCGACTGTCCTGTTCGGCTTGAACAGCATGCCGCTCGTCGCGCTCGGCTTATCCGTACTGGTCGGCGTCTTCAGCCAGTTGAAAAACATCCCGCAGCAGACCGTTGTACAGACGAGCGTGCCCAAAGAGCAATTGCCGACAGTGTTCACGACACTCGGGGCAATCGGCATGGGCACATTCGGCGTTTCTTCGCTATTGATGGGGATAATGGCCGACCTGTTCGGCATCCGCTCGGTCTTTGTCTTGTCTAGCCTTTTGCTCGCTATCGCCAGTTGGATCGCTTACCGTGGCCGCAGCTCCTTTCAACGCATGGTCCAGCAATAAATAAATACACGAAAAAGGGACAGCCGGAAGATGTCGGCTGTCCCTTTTCATTGTTAAATTTAATCTGTCAGGCTAAATCCCATAATATGATCCGAAAAAACGGCATAGCTTTCATATTCAATGACATTTTCAGGGTTCGCAAATGGCACGATCTTGACGTCATTCAAAACGATCATCCCGGAGATATTGGTGACATTGCTGTCTTTGATTAATGGAAAGATCGTATCTTCTGATTTAAGAATGGCAGAATCCAGTAATGGAAGATTTTCTATATCAGGTGTTTGTGTGCTTATTTCTTTGGCAATGATCAACGCACTAGAAGTAGTGATCTGGATTGCTCTCTTTTTCTCCGTATCTTTCTGCAGTTCCTCGAGATGTACTTGCGCAATCACGATCCATAGTTTCTTCATATCATGAACGGAATTCAATTCATGGCCTTTTAAAGTAATCGTCAAAACTAATCCCCCTCTATCATTTTTGTTCTTAGACTCCGCTAGTTAAACGCCCCCAAGTAAACCGAATTTCCCCCACCACTTTCAAACTCTTGGATCCAGCGCCGGATGCCTTTCGGATAGAGCCGATGCTCCAATAAGTCCTCGATCTTCACCCATTCAAAGCCGGTTTGCTGCGTGTCGGGATTCGACGGTGCGGCCGATTGCAAGTCACCCTGCAAAAGGCATTCAAAATAATATTCAATCCGGTGAACGCCGTTATCGGTCTCGGCATATTCGTGGCGCTCGCCTATGTATTCGCGGATATGGATCAAGCTTTTCACTTCGACAGCACAGCCGATTTCTTCGATGCATTCACGTACGGCTGCTTCCGGCAAAGTTTCGGCGAGCTCCTGGCCACCGCCGGGAAATAGGTAATAGCTGCCCTGTGCGTCTTCATTGGTCGTCAGCAACACTTTGCCGTCTTTGACAATGATCGCTTTCGCGGAATTTCTAATGGCCAATGTGTCTACTCCCTTGCCGTTCCTGCATCCCAAGAGACAGACATACGCGGACTGCCTGTTCTGTCGCGGACTTGATATAGCCGGTAATTTCTTCAACTGTGTATATCTCCAAATCCTTACTGGAAAATACTTTTGTTGAGTGGAAGTCACCGAGCGTTTCTTCGGTGAACTTTCGTAAGTTATTGATTTCAATTTCTTCTATAAGAGTCTCAGGAAGTTCGGCGGATGCCAGTTGTTGTTCTAGTCCTGCGCAATCAAATTGGTTAACGAGCATGCCGTTAAGCTTCCTGAAATCCGCATGCCATTTCTCCAGCACTGACGGGTCGGCATCGATGCGATTTTTCATGTCTTTTTTAAAATAAATGTCTTTCATCCACACATCGTCCGCCACTAAATGCACGACGTACCCGAGAATGAATTCGTCCTGTATCTCTTTCCGATATTTCTCTATGAAGGCTTCATAATGTACACGTCTCGTCCCATCGTCTACGCTGCCTTCGTAATAATGAGACTTGGTCTTTTGCTCTCTGCCGTGAACTGCATCCGGTGCAATGCCACCCAGCAGAAACCGCGGCCGGTCGGAAATCTCGATTCTTTCCGCCACGTGCTCAGCAATAATCAAATGCATCATGCGTGATCCCATGTCGGCTCCCCCCTTTTTACTTTTAGTTGTCCAGCGCTTCTTTCACCGCCGCTTTGACGTGGATCTTCGCCGTATCAAACAGCGGCACTTCTGCATCTTCATCGTGAATTAACAAACCGATTTCTGTACATCCAAGAATGATTCCTTGTGCCCCGCGATCGATGAGGTTTTGGATGGCTTGTTGATATTTCACTTTTGACGAATCGTTGATTTTCCCTAGGCATAATTCATCAAAAATGATTTCGTTAATCATGTCGCGTTCTGCAGCTTCCGGAATCAACACTTCAATGCCTCTTTCGGCAATGCGTTCTTTGTAGAAATCTTGCTCCATCGTATACTTGGTCCCGAGCAACCCTATCGTATGGAGATGGTTTACTTGGATCTCTTTTGCGGTTGCGTCTGCGATATGCAAAACAGGCACCGAAACAGCTTCTTCTATAGAAGAAATCACTTTGTGCATCGTGTTCGTGCACAATACAATCAGCTGTGCACCGCCTTTTTCAAGCGAACGGGCAACGTCCGCCAATCGCTCGCCTGCTTCTTGCCATTTTCCTTGTGACTGAAAGCGTTCAATTTCCTCGAAGTCGACACTGTACATCAGGCATTCAGCCGAATGGAGGCCACCCAAACGTTGTTTCACTTGTTCATTAAGCAGCCGATAATTGAACTGCACCGAAATTGTTAGACACAACTAACAATGGAGGTGCAGTTTTTCTATGACAAAATTTACGTTTGAAACCAAAATACAGTCTGTTCAGGAGTATTTGAGTGGGCATGAATCGCAAAAAGAGATTGCCGAGCGCTATGGCGTTAATCGCCAAGTGCTCCAACAATGGATTGACCTCTACAGGCATCATGGCGAGGAGGGGTTGTGGAAACGGTATACAAACTATACAGCCGAGTTTAAAATGGACGTACTTACCTTTATGAACGACACTGGGGCGTCCTTTTGTGAAACCGCTGCGGTTTTCAATATCCCTTCTAGAACCACGATCATGAAATGGAAGAAAGTAGTGGATCAAAATGGAGTGGACGCCCTCATTCCAAAGAAAAAGGGGCGTCCAGCCATGAAAGAGAAACTGAAGAAAACCGTACTGCCAAAAGAGTCGAACGAAACACTCGAGGAAGAAGTCGAACGGCTGCGCATGGAGAATGCGTATCTAAAAAAGTTGAATGCCTTAGTGAAGGAAAAGGAACGCTCACAACGCAACTCAAAGCTCAGGTAATCTATGAGCTAAGGCATGATTTTAAGGTCGTCGACCTCATCCAGGTGGCATCTATTCCGAGAAGCACCTATTATTATTGGATGAAACATCAGGAACGCCCCGATAAATACAAAGAGACAAAAGAGATGATTTCCCTCATCTTCCACGAGCACAAAGGACGTTATGGCCATCGTAATATCCAGATTGAATTAGGTAAAAGAGGCATCCGGCTTAATCCGAAAACCGTTCTGAAGTTGATGAAAGCCATCGGACTTACCTGCCAGGTAAGAATGAAGAAATACCGTTCCTACCGAGGCAATGCCGGGAAGGTGGCATCGAATGTGTTGAACCGGGATTTCACGGCCGAGAAACCGAATCAGAAGTGGGTGACCGATGTGACGGAGTTTTCCCTTTTCGGGCAGAAACTTTATCTTTCCCCCGTTTTGGACCTGTTCAACAGTGAAATTATTGCCTACACGGTCCAGAGCCGACCGACGTATGACTTGGTTTCCACAATGCTCGATCAGGCTTTTGAGCGTCTGGATCCTGGCGAAGAGCTCGTCCTCCATTCTGATCAAGGATGGCATTATCAGATGGCAAAATACCAAAAAGCATTGGCGAATCGAACCATCACTCAAAGCATGTCCCGTAAGGGGAACTGCCTGGATAACGCCGTTATCGAGAACTTTTTCGGTATTCTCAAGACGGAGCTCCTGTATCTTCAGGAATTTGAAAGTATAGACCACTTCCGCCAGGAACTGGATGATTATATGGTGTATTACAACCAGAAACGAATGAAGGCCAAATTAAAAAACATGAGTCCGGTTGAATACCGAACTCATGTCGAGCAAGCTGCTTAATTTTTTGTCTAACTTTTTTGGGTCAGTTCATAATATTCCGCTGACGATTCCCAGCTCATCCCGCCGATCAACCCGATAGTTTTCATCGTCTTCCCCCTCAATTAACGAATCCATTGCTCCGTGATTTCAACTCGTTTTTCGGTCGCATCCAATGTGACGGTTTTGCCGATCGGCATCGTCAGCATCGGTTGGGTGTGTGCGCAGTCAAACTCGGCAAGAATTGGCAACTCGCGATCTCCCAGCACTTCCAGCAAAATCTCGTATGGTTTTCTCCCCGTTCCTTGATCATCAAATAGTTCATGCTTGCCTAAAATGATTCCCGCTGCTTTGTCAAAAATGCCA
Source organism: Planococcus sp. MSAK28401 (assembly GCF_018283455.1). Lineage (NCBI taxonomy): Bacteria > Bacillati > Bacillota > Bacilli > Caryophanales > Caryophanaceae > Planococcus > Planococcus alpniumensis. The sequence continues at coordinate 3,208,821 of NZ_JAAMTH010000001.1, forward strand.
TTGAGCTTCAGCAAATTAAAGTTTTTCTCCACGACGGCGGCCGTTTTCATCGTATCTTCCAACAACAAAATATCGCCGTTTTCAATCACCGGCATATAGGGGCTCCCCATGATGCCGGCCATCGTATTGACATTTCCGCCGACCAGGCGTCCCGTCACGCTGCCCTTTGTTACGCTCACCCACTCGTTGTTGCGCAGTTCCTTGTCCTGTGTCTTTTCTTCCCAGTTGACCGGTTCATCCGTCCAGTACGGCGGCAATTCCACTGCATACGGAAGGGCTTGCTCATGCATCAATGCTTTTTCAAAATAATCATATGTATAATCCACGAACGGTTCGTGTTCACCAAAAGACGGCACCAGCGCCGGACCGTAAAACACCGGTATGCCGGTCTTGGCATAAATGGCGAGCAGCACAGCCGTCGCGTCCGAGTAGCCGATCATGATTTTCGGATCTTTTTTAAACGCTTCGTAATCGATATACGGCAACAGCGCATTGGAATTCGTCCCGCCGATTGTCGACATGATGCAGCGGACGTCCGGGTTGCGGATCAGTTCATTCAGCTCTTGTGCCCGCTCCTGTATCGTGCCCGATCGGTAGAAATCCCGTTTACCCGTCAAGCTGCCCTCCACGATTTCAAAGCCTTTGGATTCCAGAAAATCTTTTGCCCGTTTGAAGCGCACTGGCGAATTAAAGGTAATCGGAGACGACGGGGAATAAATCCCGATCTTGTCCCCTGCTTTTAATCGATTGAATATAGTCATGTACTTGCTCCTTTGCTTTTATTGACTCTCTAATGCTCTTCAACCTGGCTGCAAATCAATTCGACGATCGCTTGCTCGGACATTGCCTCTGTCAGCAATTGTTCACCAGGCATACCCAAATCGTCTTTCGGAGTCCACCAAGCCCGCAATGATTCTTCCCCGAAGTCCTGAGATTGAGGACGCATATTATGGCGCTCCAGCGTTTTTTCAAAGGGCACATCAAAATAGTAGATCAATGCATCGCCGTCATAAAACCGGATCAAGTCGAGCAACAATCCCCCGTAACGCTGCTTCATGAAGATTCCTTCCAAAATGACGATGCGGCATTTGCCTTTGCCGTATTCCGTGATCTGCCGGATCAACTCTGTCGATAGGTTGCCATCCCGGTCCTGCACTTTCAGCATGTCACGGCGAACCACGTCTTGCGACACCAATAAGGTGCCCCGTCCGAAATGATCTTGCAGGCGTTTCGCTATCGTCGTTTTGCCGCTTGCTGAATTTCCCCTCAACACGATGAGTGTTGTTTCCAATGTAATCACGCTCTCTTCGGTCCTGTGTTCCAGGGGATTTGGGTTAATTTTTGTGCCATCGCAATGACCAAGTCTGGCCGGTCGAGATGAATCATATGGCCAGCACCCTTCGCAAAAAACAGTTCACTGTTTTCGGACAGGGCGGATTGCTCCTGGATCAATGTATGCCATAGATGTTCTTGCGCCCTCAGTTCTGCCCCTGGCCATCCTTCTTCCACGCCTTGCTCCACGGCATAGTCCATATCACGGCCGATGACTATAAGCGGAATGCCTGAAAGCGTGCCTAAGCTCTTGATGATCTTGGCGTCCGCTCTCCAGTTTTCGACTTCGGACTTCATGGCTTTGTATAAATTGGGTTTTTGCTGAAATTCGATTAACCGTTGTTGTATAGGGCGCGGCAATTTTTTCTGGTTTTCGCTCAACATGGGGCGAATCATTTTTTTCAATTCACTTTCATCCAGTTCGGCGAATTTGCCGCACTCCTCCAACCATTTATCATCAGAAGCATCTTCTGCTAAATCCGGAAGTTCGTCGAGTTTTTCCAGGCTATCCGACGTGGAATCCACTAACAGCAGCCCGCCGACTTGCTGCGGATAGAGTTTTGAAAAATGCTGCGCACATAAACCGCCGTACGAATGGCCAATCAGCACAACCGGCTCCGTCACTTCCAATACTTCCAAAAGATTCTTGGCATCTCGTGCCGCAGCGGCTGTCGTACGCGGCTCTGTTCCCAATTCACTCGCGCCAAGCCCAGCGCGATGGAATAAGATGACTTTATGAGTTTCACATAAAATTTCTGTTACGTTGAACCATTCTTCAAATGAACAACCCATGCCTGTCATGATGAGAATCGGCGTGCCAGTCCCGCCTTTTTGCAGCACTTCCATCGGCCGGCCGTTAAGGTGCACAAGGCTTTTCATCCTTTTCTCTCCTTCTATTGAAAGAATCCGCCGAACCGCAACTGTCTCAGTCCTCAATGATTCAACTCAAAATGCGCTTCTTTCAACTCTGCAATCTCGACATCCGGGTTCATTTCAGCGATTTTCTCAGCTAAGCTTGCCACGCCGAAAATCTCTGTGAAGGTGTGGCTGCCGACCAGTAAATTAATGCCGGCGAACTGCGCATACTGGATGGTGTAGAGCGTGGCTTCTCCGGTGACATATGTATCGCACCCTCTTTCGGCCGCTTCGCGGATCAATGCAGAGGGATGGCCCGCTCCGGTCAAGACGCCGATCCGTTTGACGGGCTGGGCATTATTTTTCCAAGCACGCACTGGTTCGTTTAAAGCACCGCGCATTCTTTCAGCCAACTGCTCAAACTCAACAGGAGCAGCGAATTCCGCGATGCCAGGAAGTTCGCCATCCGCTTCGCTGTAGGTAGAGTAGGCGGTGATTTCGTCCACTTCCAATTGTTTCATCAATGAGGTGCAGGTGCCAAATTCCACGAAATCCAGTGGTGCGTGGATCCAGAAATGGCTGATGTTATGCGCTTTCAGCTTATCGACGCACGCTTTTCTCAATCCGTAGATGAAATCCCAAGCGTCATGATGTGTCACCATCAAATCCACGCCTTGTTTGATGGCCATTTCCACCGTTTCAAGAGATAAATTGGTCGCATAGCCAATCTTGTGGATTTCTTTATCCGTTGTGGTTGTAAAACCGTATTCATCGTCTTCTTTCAGCAATTCCTCCCCGAACAATTGCTGGATCGCTTTTTCAAAATCATTTAATTTCATCTTAAATGCCCCACTATTCTGTTTTTTCTTGATTTTACCATATAAAGATCCTTTCATAATATTGGCAATTCGATTTATTAAAGAAAAGATCATGTTGAAACGCTTTGTTTTGACATATCGAATAGTATCGATATAAGATAGGCCCATGGAAAATTTAAATGTTATCGATGTATTTAAAGCGTTGTCGAATGAAACCCGTTTGAACATTTTAAAATGGCTGCGGGAGCCGGAGAAGAATTTCCCTGCACAGCAAGCGCATTTGCCCAAGGAGGTCAGTATCGAAGGCGGCGTCTGTGTCGGCGATATTCAAGAAAAGGTGAATTTGTCCCAATCCACCGTCTCGCATTATTTATCGCTCATGCAAAAAGCTGGATTGCTCGAGGCTGTTCGTTACGGGCAGTGGACGTATTACAGGCGCAATGAAGAGACATTAGCGAAGGTCGCAAAATTCATCAATGAAGAAATTTGAGACCGGGCTCGTCTCTTTTTTTGATTTCTTATATCGATAATATTAGATATTTCTATATTACAATAAACTGATTTTCCCAATGAATTACATAGAGGAGTAGATTATTATGGAAACAACTTCACCACAAGAATTATTCACTACTAAACAGAAGGTATTGGCGTTCACCTTAACCTTATTGACCTTCGTTATGGGCACAAGCGAATTTGTCATTGTCGGCCTGCTCGCGGAAGTATCGGCTGACTTGAATATCAGCTTGGCGGTTGCGGGGACGCTCGTGTCTGGATTTGCGATCGCTTATGCCATCGGAACTCCTTTTTTGACCGCCTTTGTCAGCCGCTTCCCCAAATATCCACTGATGCTGACCTTGATCTCCATCTTCACCGCCGGCAACATCCTCAGCGCCTTATCCGGGTCGTATGAATTGTTGATTTTCTCGCGCATTATTACAGCTGTGGTCAGTGGCGTCTTGGTCGCTTTATCGATGAGCATCGCCAGCGACATCATGCCGGAAAATAAAAAAGGCCCGATCATTGCGCTTATTTTCGCCGGCTTCACCATTTCCAATGTCATCGGCGTCCCGCTCGGCACATTGATCGGCCAGCTCGGCAATTGGCAGCTGACGTTTTGGTTCACGACCTTGCTCGGCCTTATCAGCTTAGTGATGGCCATCTTCATCCTGCCACGCAAATTGAAGGTCGTTAAAGCTTCTGCTAAAGACCAGCTCGGGTTATTGGCGAATCCACGGATGATTTTGGCTTTCTTTATCCCGACCTTTTCGATCGCCGGCACTTATACAATCTACACATATATCACACCAATCTTGGAAGACGGCATGGGCATCCCGACACGCTACGTGAGTGCCGTCCTGCTCGCATACGGCGCTTTCTCCATTCTCAGCAATGTATTGGCTGGCAAAATCGCCGGCCGTAACGGCGTCAGCAAGTTGCGCTATGTATTTATCGTCCAAGCGGTTATTTTAGCTTCTCTTTATTTCACGATGGGCACGACTTTCGCAGGGCTCGTCAGCCTCATGCTAATGGCCATCATGATTTATGCGATGAATGCCACCATCCAAATGTATTTTATGAACTTGGCTACGGTCTATTCGCCCGCAGCCAAAGATTTCGCTTCTTCGCTGACGCCTGTCGCTGTGAATATCGGCATCGCGCTCGGTGCGACACTCGGCGGATACGTGGTCGCACAGGGCGGCTATATCCATCTGTCCTGGGTCGGCGCATTATGTGCTTTGCTTGCATCAGGGCTTGCGTTTCTTAGTACCCGCTTGGACCGGGCGGATGATTTTTCTACAGCACGCGCGAAAGCTGGCCTCGAGCAGTAAACGAGGCAGCGCTTGACGAAATTCAGCTCTGTGGCCGTGTTCATTTTTTCGGAGTGCGAAATGTTTCTCTTGACCGCAATTCCTGATTTCTATAGCCTTAATGGCAGAAACACGAGGGGCTGCCCTACTGACTGGACGATTAAACTGGAGTTTTTATGAAAACTTGAACGACATCAAGTTGCACGTAAAGGAAATGACTCTATACATCAAAGATGACTGGCAGGGTCCCCCCAGGATATGGGGAGGAACGAAAGATGAACAACAAACAGAGAATGTCTACACATGATTCATTAAAAGCCGTTTCCTATAAATTATTCCAAGTGATCAGTGATGAACTGGACGTCAATACTGCTTATGTGACGCAGCGCGGACCGACGGCGATGAAAGTAATCAGCTCATTCAATAAAGACCATTACATCATTCCCGAAGGCTATGCCGTGGAATACGACGGCACATATTGCCGCCTGATCATCCAAAGCGACCACGAAGCGATGCGCACAAAGAACCTCGGCTCCTTCACGTTAACAAAAGATTTGGAAGTGACCGAAGAACTCGAAGTAAAAGGCTTTCTCGGCGTGACGCTGCGTGATTTTTACGGCGAGGTGTTCGGCACCTTATGCGTCATGGACAAAGAAGAAAAAGATTTTAGCGATAAAGACATCCATTTCCTCAAGCAAATGGCGGAAGTGCTATCATATGTCATCCATTTGGACACTACGCTAGGAGACATCGAGTTGTTGAGCGTGCCAATCATCCCGATCAAAAAGGGGTTGGCGATTCTATCACTTCAAGGGAATATCAATGAATCACGGTCCCAGAAAATCATGGAAGACACTTTGCATTATGCGGCCGACAAAGGCATCCATTCGTTTGTCATCGACTTGTCGCAATTGATGCTGCTGGAAAACCAGTTCCCGGACGTCTTGAAGAATTTGGTGTCAGGCTTGAACGTCATGGGCGTACAAGTCATGATGACCGGCCTCCCGCCTTGGCTCGTGCAAATGTCAGGTGTCAGCGAACACTTGTCACAGTTGAAAACCGAGTATGTCGCCGACATTGAATCGGCGTTGAATAAAATCGGCTATACGCTGGAAAAATAAAAGGAAGAGAAAAGCTCAAGGGCTTTTCTCTTCCTTTTGTTATGTCTGGAGAGACAAACACTCACCTAATGTCAGTGTCTATTTTTCTTTAAAAATCGAAATTGTCCGGATCCGGGCCGACGCGGCGATCTTCGTTCAATGCCGAAATCTGTTTCATGTCTTCCTCCGTCAATTCAAAATCGAACACTTGGGAGTTTTCAACAATGCGCCCTTCATTGGTCGATTTCGGAATGGTCACGACGCCATTTTGCAGATTCCAACGCAGGATGACTTGGGCGACCGATTTATCGTACTTCGCTGCGATTTCTTTCAGCTCCGGCTGTTCGAGCGCTTCGCCAGCCATGAGCGGCGACCAGGATTCCGCCTGGATGTCGTGTTCGCGGCAGAACGCGAGCAACTTCTCTTGCGTCAAGCGCGGGTGATACTCGATTTGGTTGACGACCGGCTTGATGTCCGCGTCTTCCATCAGGTCTTCTAGATGATGGATCTGGAAATTGCTGACGCCTATTGCTATGACCTGGCCGTCCATATAGAGATGCTCGAGCGCTTTCCATGCCTCTTTATATTTGCCTTCAACGGGCCAGTGGAGCAAGTACAAGTCCAGGTACTCCAGCCCCAATTTCTTCAGGCTCGTCCCGTAAGCTTGGATACCGGACGTATAGCCGAAATCGTCGTTCCATAGTTTTGACGTGATGAACAAGTCTTCCCTCGAGATCCCTGCCGCTTTGATTCCCTGGCGGATCCCTTCTCCGACGCTTTCCTCGTTTCCGTAAATGGCGGCGGTATCGATGCTGCGGTAGCCGTTGACGATTGCGGTTTTGACGGCTTCAGTCGCCTCAGGGCCGTTTTCTACTCGGAATACGCCCAGGCCAAGCCAAGGCATTTCGCTTCCGTTATTTAAAGTGACAGTAGCTTGTAAGTTTTTCATGAATGGTATCCTCCTATATTCTTAACTAAAGCAATAAACTTACTATACCCGCTCCCAGGTAAAACTATCGCACTCGAATAAAAACGTAGAATTTTAATCGTATAGATTTAGTTAGCTTTAAATTTTTATTATTTAAAAATAACTTTTAATTTCACCTCTCTATCACAGTGAAGTTTTATGAATCATACATAGTTTCATTTCGAGACAATTGTGGTATTCTAATGGAAAATAGCTTTATTTGGATATTATTAATGTCAAATGGACCTCTAAATAATGTAATTATCTATTTTACATATATCTTATGACCTTTGAAAATATTGGATTTTTTAGTTGTTTATTAACATTACTCTGTGTTTTGAAGAATTCCAAACCGTTTCAGCCATTTTAAAGCTGGGGATCCGTTTCTATTAAGTTAATAGCATTCATCCCTCAATACATTAAAGAAAGAGCGTGAGTCCCATAACAGATCTCGTCAGTTCGTATAACCTTCCTCTCGTCGCCCTTTCCATTCTGGTTGCCGTCTTCTCGGCTTCCGTCGCACTCGATATCAGCAGCCGCTTGAAATATGCCAAAAACGTATCGCATTTGCGTTGGATTACAGCGGGTGCTTTTATTCTGGGACTCGGCATCTGGTCGATGCATTTCATCGGCATGCTGGCGTTTCATCTGCCGGTCGAAGTCTCCTATCATTTCGGCCTGGTTTTATTGTCGATCGTACCGGCAGTCATTTCTTGTGCAATCGCCTTCTATCTCATCAGCAAGCCCTCCGTCAATTGGCGAAACTTATTTACCGGAGCTTTCTTCATCAGCGCCGGAATCGTGTCGATGCATTATCTCGGCATGGACGCCATGCGCATGGATGCGATGATTTCCTACGACCCAGTCATGTGGGCTTTGTCGGCACTCATTGCCTTTGCCGCATCGTTTATCGGCTTGGCGTTGCTGTTCTACATCCCGAATGTACCGAGATTTCATTGGCGCAAGCTGGCTGGTGCGGTTTTAATCGGGCTCGCGGTTTCAGGGATGCATTATACCGGCATGGCTGCGGCCGATTTCTCGCAAATGGACCACTCAGTTGTTGGGCAAAGCGCGCCATTTTCAGTTAACGGTACGCTTCTCGCCTATGGCATCGGTGGCGGCATGCTAATGCTTTTCGTGCTGACGCTCGCCAGTGTGCGGACTGACCGCCGTCTGGAAATGCAGTCGGAAGAATCCGAGATGAAATTCCAATCCGTCATCGAATCCGCGAAAGATGCGATTATCGTAGCGGATTTCCAAGGCACGATCGTTCAATGGAATCAAGGCGCTGAAACAATTTTTGGCTATAGCAAAAAAGAAATCCTTGGACACAATATCAGCGTCATTGTACCGGACCGCTTTAAAGAAGCACATAATAAAGGCATGGAAGTTTACCGTAAGACGCGCAAGTCAAAAGTTATCGGCAGTACCATCGAATTGACGGGCTGCCGGAAAGACGGCAGTGAATTCCAGCTCGAAATGTCAGTCGGTACATGGGAAACGGAAAAAGGCGTCTTCTTCAGCAGCATTCTCCGGGACATCACCGAACGCAAAGCGTCTGAAGACAAAATCAACGATCTTGTCTATCTGGACCCTTTGACCGGTTTGCCGAACCGTCGTTTGTTCAACGACCGACTCGACTCATTGCTGCGTCAGGCAGATGAACGGGGCTTGAATTTCTCGCTATTCTATATGGACTTGGATAATTTCAAGATGATTAACGACCGCTTCGGGCATTCCATCGGAGATCTCTTTTTGCAAAGTGTCGCCAGCCGCCTGGAGGCTCAAATCACTCCGAAAGATACCCTTTCACGGCTTGGCGGCGATGAATTCATCCTGCTTTTGCCCAATACTGAATACAACAAAGCCGCAGACCGGGCACAGGAACTGATCAACGCCTTGAACGCGCCGTTCCGCTTTGAAAACGAAGAAATCTTCACAAGTGTTTCTGTCGGCATCAGCATGTTCCCCTTTGACGGCGCCGATTCCGAAACCCTGGTCAAGAACGCTGACATCGCGATGTATCAAGCAAAAGAAGGAGGAAAGAACGCTTTCCAATTTTTCACGCGTGAAATGAACGAAACGATCGATCGGAAATCGAAGCTCGCTACCGGCTTGCGCAAGGGCTTGGAGCACGGTGAATTCACCATCCACTATCAACCGCAGATCAGCTTGAAAACCGAACAAATCATTGGTGTCGAAGCGTTGCTGCGGTGGAATCACCCCGAATGGGGAATGATTTCGCCTGCAGAATTCATCCCCATCGCCGAAGAAACCGGAAGCATCACGAAAATCGGCGAATTCGTCTTGGAAGAAGCGTGCCGCCAAAATAAATACTGGCAGGATATAGGGCTCGCCCCGTTCCGTGTCGCAGTCAATATTTCCGCGCGCCAGTTTGCGCAAAAGGATTTAACTGAAATCGTCAGCACCGTCTTGAAAAAAACCGGTTTGGCCGCACAGTACTTGGAATTAGAACTGACGGAGACAATTATCCAAAATGCAGACAGCGCCATCACCACCATGGAAGAACTGGCAGCGCTCGGCGTCCATTTATCGATTGACGATTTCGGCACCGGCTATTCCTCACTCAGCTATTTGAAGCTATTCCCGATCGACAGCTTGAAGATTGACCAGCATTTCACCCGCAATATCAAAAGCGACTCCAAAGATGCGGCACTCGTCAAAACCATCATCCGCATGGCGCATGACCTGGAATTGAACGTCATCGCAGAAGGCGTCGAAACCGCAGAACAGCTAGAGTTCTTGAAAACCGAGCAATGCAACCAGGCGCAAGGCTATTACTTCAACCGCCCGCTGCCGGCGCAGGAAATCGAGGATATTTACTATACGACGAAACCGGCTTGATGATTTATGTCCTTTTAACAGAGCAGCTTGCTGGCGAGAAAATTATAGGAACTCCCCCATTTGCCTAATCTCTGCTCTTTAAATAATCCACTTTTTCGCAAAGTGCGCACATTTCGAATAGGGGGATATAAACATGAAAACCCTGACGTTTATGTTGGTGATTGCCCTTCTAGCCATTGGCGGGTATTTGCATTTGGAGCACAAGGCGAATGAAACGGCGGCTTTCAACCACGCAAAAGAGTATGTCATCGATCATTACAACGAAGACGATAATTTATTTCATGGCGGAACAAGATACGATTATGGGAGAGGCAATTATTTTGTCATTGTCCAAAACCTACAAGATAAGAAATATTATTTGGAAGTAAAAATTGATAGCGACCGCTTTTTGGTATCAATTTCGGACAACTCATCTGAAATTGTGAATTCTAAACAATGACCGACCTTCAAAGGGGAAATAATTGATGGCAAGTGACCAGAAATCATTTAAGCCCAATGCAAAAATCGAGTATCCCTTGTACGGCCTTTATATCTTTATGATGATAGTGTCATTTTATTGGAGGGAATTATTCCCGTTTACGTTCCTTGTCCCTGCAGGAATTTTTTTAATCAGGAGTTTCCAATCCTTTCAGATGAACAATACGAAAGAAATGTATGGCTTCTTGTTGATGGGCGCTATTTTTTTCATAAGTGTTTTCGTCGCAAAGCCGTAAAAAATTTACTGACATTATCCAAAAAAGAAGCGAGGAGTTGCTGCATATGGCAGTGTCTCCTCGCTTCTTTTCAATGTGTTTACTCTTCTTCCCAATTCCACAATTCCACTTGTCCCAATTGCTCACCGGCCACTACAGCTTCCTCTTCGAGCTTCAATAATTCTTTGACCGGTCCAGTGACCACAGCGCCGTATACCGTAAAGCCATTTTTCTCTATATAATCATGGCGTTCATTCAAATAATCCAGACCCAAAAATCTTTCGTAATAAGAGGCCGACTTTTCTTCGAGCAAAGTTTCCATATTAGCCATCATCATCTGTTTGCTGTCTTGTATGGTCTCAGAATCAAGCCGGTAGATAGAAGAAAAAGATCGGAAATCATCGGAAGCGCTTTGCCCTCCTGTCAGGCCGAAGACAGTGTTCACGGATAGATCGTCACCGCCGCCTCCCCAACTGCCTGGCGTGAACGTTTCAAATTCACCCGTATGCAGCGGCATCCACAAAACGTCGATATCATAAGGTTCCAATTGCGCGATCAACTCTTCAGGTGTCATGAAGCGATCTGTTGAAAAGGCTAATTCCGCCACGGTGCCTTCGTGCAGCTTGTCCAATGTGCCCCAAACGTCGGGCTGGCCGTAAGCTTTCAGTGAATTGCCGTTGCGCGGGTCTTCCGGATAGAAAAAGAAAAAACGATCGAGTTCATCCCTCGAAGGGGTTTGGTACTCGATAGACGATAGGCTGTTTGCTAAGCGCTTCGTCACTTGCGCTTGCCCTACAACCATTTCCTTCTTGCCCACTGTCCTGACCAAAGGATAGGAAAATGCACTGGTGCCTAAGGGAGAAACTTCTTCTTCTTCGAACCCAAATGCCCCGCGGACATTGGGCACCGTCCAATCCAATGCGAGCTTCGTATAATAATCATTCTCCTCTGCCACTTGCATCCCGTCGGTAATAAATGCTAAAGCGATCATATAAGCACCGTAGATTAGCACTCCAATCATTAATATACGGAGAATCCGCACCGTTAACACAAAACGGGATTTCTTTAGTATTTTCTTTTCCAAGGCTTCATTCCATTCTGTCATCGTGCCACCCTTTCTGTTGTGCAATGGTCTCCAGTTTTTTTCGTGACCGGTACAATGTGACCTTTACTTGTTCTACTGATAAATCCATCGCATTTACTATTTCAGAATAACTAAATTCTGCCACTTCTCTCAAATAAAGAATCGTCCGGTAATGTTCCGGCAAATAATCGAACAGCATATTCAAGTCGTCCCGTTGCTCTTGCGCCAAAGCTGTATCTTCCGGCAATCCGTATGGGCTGATCATTTCTTCAGCCGGCTTGAATCTATTTATGAACGGAATGCTTTCCCTTCTCTTGCGTTTGCGCCATTCATCAATATAAATATTACGCGCCACCTTGAAAAGCCACGCCCGCGCTTGTTCTCCTTGATAGGTATGAAGTGAGATAGTTGCCCTGACAAATGTTTCTTGGGTCAGATCTTCGGCCAGATGGGAAGAACCTGATAACTTCCAAAGAAAATAATAAAGGGGTTTTGAATACAGTTTAAAAAGCTGTTCCAGCTGCTGGTTTTTCATCTTCTCCCCCTTTATCGACTTCTACTGTTTACACGTTTACCTTTCATTAATGTTACAGTTTTCCTGAAATAATTTGTAAAAAGAATTCCATCACTCTTCCTGTAACTGGATAAAATTATTTTATTTCGGTACACAAAATTGTGTTGACTTTTCCAGATAGAGGCGTATATTTTAGCTTGTACAACAGAATCCACCTTTTATATCGCTGAGACAGAATGAATTTCTGTGCGGGGGAACCAATTCGATCGCCACTTGATCTCGGGGTGAATCTTCATTTTGAAGAAGGGGTACTCTCCATCCCTAATCCGACAGCTAACCTCGTAAGCGTAGCAAAGAGAGAAAAGGTCTATCTCAGACCGTTTCTTTGAAATGGTTTTTTTGTGTTCAAATTTAAGGGAAAAGAGTGGAAGAGAAATGAGATGGAACAAGAAGCAGTTCGCAGTGATCGGATTAGGAAGATTCGGGGGCAGCATTTGCAAAGAACTGCATCAAATGGGTCACGATGTACTGGCAATAGACCGCGACGAGAAAAAAGTAGTGGAGTTCGCGGCGTTTTCTTCCCACGCACTTCAATTGGACTCGACCAACGAGTCAGCTCTGAAGCAATCGGGCATTACCAATTATGAAAATGTTATCGTTGCAATCGGCGAAGATATCCAATCGAGCATCCTGACGACACTCGTTTTGAAGGATCTGCAAATTCCTAAAGTGTACGTTAAAGCCCAAAACCATTACCACCAGAAAGTGTTGATGAAGATCGGCGTGGAGCAAGTCGTTCAACCGGAGATTGAAATGGGCAAAAAAATGGCTGAACATCTAGGGTCTCAAAAAATCATCGATTCGATCGACCTTTCTGCAGACTATAGCATTACCGAATTAATGGCCACGCCGAAAGTTAACCGGAAGTCTCTGCATGATCTGAAGATCCGCTTGAAATTCGGCGTGACCGTCCTCGCCATTAAACGTGGGGAGAAATTGAATGTTTCCCCGTTGCCAGATGACATCTTGCAGGCAGGAGATGTTTTGACGGTGCTTGGAACAAAGAAAGATATCCACCAATTCGACCGGGCAGGTTTATAAAATGAAACGATCCACCTTATTTAAAAAAATTAAAATATCACCGCCTCAAATTCTAACGATGATCTTCCTGGTGGCGATTTTATTTGGCACCATCTTGTTGTATTTGCCGATCTCCACAGTTGAGCCGATTTCATGGATTGATGCGTTGTTCACCGCTACGTCTGCGACAACGGTGACCGGGCTGGTCGTTGTCAGTACCGGCAATGATTTCACGGTGTTCGGGCAATCCGTCATCATGGTCCTCATGCAGATCGGCGGGCTCGGCCTCATGACCTTCGCCATTTTGGTCGTTTTGCTGCTGGGCAAAAAAATTGGCCTGCGGGGACGGATTTTGATCCAGCAGTCGTTCAACCAGTATTCACTTGGCGGCATGATCCGCCTCGTGCAGGTTCTGCTGTTTTTCGCATTCGGCATTGAGTTATTGGCCACTGCGATTTTAGCGGTTCGTTGGGTTCCGGAATACGGCTGGACATACGGGCTTTTCACCAGCGCTTTCCACGCTGTTTCCGCATTCAATAATGCAGGATTCTCTCTATGGGATGACAGCCTAAGTGCCTATGTCGGCGACCCAACAGTCAATATCCTGATCACCCTCTTGTTCATTTCAGGCGGGATCGGCTTTACCGTCTTGTATGATTTGTGGAAAACGAGAAACTTTAAGCAATTGTCCCTCCATTCCAAAGTCATGCTGACGGGGACCTTAGCCGTGAATCTGATCGCAATGCTGTTTTTATTCGTTTCTGAGTACGGCAATATGGAAACCATCGGCGCGCTGCCGCTTGGCGATAAACTATGGGCTTCGTATTTTCAAGCGGTTACCCCACGTACTGCAGGATTCAATTCCATCGACATCGGCAGCATGGAGACCGGCTCGATCGTGCTAATCTCGCTGCTGATGTTCATCGGGGCGGGCAGTGCCTCGACCGGGAGCGGTATCAAGCTTACGACTTTCTTAGTCATTATTTTAGTGACTGCTTCTTATTTGAAAGGGAAAAAAGAAGCGGTCATTTTCAACCGGGCGATCCCTTCCCACTTGCTGGAACGATCTCTGGCGATTGTGTTCATTAGCATGTCCGCTGTTTTCGCCGGCATTCTCATTCTGTCTTATACAGAGCAGGCGCCATTCGAATGGATTATTTTTGAAGCGTTCTCTGCTTTCGGGACAGTTGGGCTGTCGATGGGCTTGACCGGAGAGCTTTCGACCATCGGCAAATTCGTCATTATGATACTGATGTTCATCGGCCGAGTCGGTCCTGTGACGCTGGCATTTGCATTGGCCCGCCAGCACCGGGAACAAATCAGCCATCCGAAAGGCGATATTTTTACAGGTTGATTTTTATCCATATTAAAAGCAGCATCCATACCTTAGGATGCTGCTTTTTCATATGCCTAAACTTCAAGTTTACGTCCCAACAACATAATCTTATAACAGCGGCCACTAATTTTTCATGACCCCTTCACTTGAAAGCCGAGCCAATAACTCCATCAACTCTTCAAGTGGCGGTGCATCTTTTTGGTTAAACCAATAACTCAATACCCCTATCATTGCAGACAATGCATATTCCAGTGTGTAGTCTAATTCAAAATCATCTTTTGCGCCTTGTCCTAACATCGCCTCTTTCATTAAAGGCTTCATACTGCGCTTGGTTTTAGCTTGGAAAGCTGGGTCTCCATGGTCTCCCAACAATACTGCGAGATACTTGCTATGTTGCATATATACCGTGACTAAAGATTCGAACGGAAAAGTAGAACCCGCAGTGGACAATTGCTGAACAGGAAGTTCCTGCAGCTTCGAGATTAAGCTGTTTTCCAGCTGCTCCAATACATCATAGACGTCAGTAAAATATTCATAAAAGGTGGAGCGATTATATCCTGCTTTGACGGTCACTTCCTTCACAGTGATTTTCTCAATTCGTTTCATGCAGTAGATTTCCCAAAAAGCATCCATGAGATTTTGTTTTGTCTGGGTTGTAATCGCTGAGCTCTTGTTCATCTTAGTTCCCCCATTTGGCAAATTAAAAAATCCGACATTCGAGTTAAACTGTCGGTTGATGAAGATACCAGTTCGCCATACACTTATATCATACGACACGTTGTTGGAAAATAAAATAGAATGAGCAGGTGATATTTATGGCGGCAATAGATATTCAACATTTAACGAAGGATTATGGGAATGGGAAAGGAATCTTTGATATCACGATTCAAATCGAAAAAGGACAAGTATATGGATTTTTAGGTCCTAACGGGGCGGGTAAAACGACAACCATCCGTCATTTACTGGGATTCATCAAACCTCAAATCGGCAAGTCCACTATTTTAAATCTAGACTGCTGGGAGGAGCCACAAAAAATTCAGCAGCAACTCGGTTATTTACCGGCCGAAATCGTCTTTCCCGAAAACATGACCGGCACGCAGCTTATTCAACATACGGCTAAGATGCGCGGGATTCATGATAAGGCAGCGGCTAAACAATTGGCCGAGAGATTTGACTGGGATCCTTCTGCCCAAATAAAGCGAATGTCTAAAGGAATGAAACAAAAGCTCGGGATTGTCTGTGCTTTCATGCACGACCCTCAAATCCTCATTCTGGATGAACCGACTACTGGACTTGATCCGCTTATGCAATCGGTATTTGTTGAGCTGATTCATGAGGAAAAACGAAAAGGCAAGAGCATCCTTATGTCCTCTCACCTGTTTGAAGAAGTCGAGGGCACCTGCGACAGTATTGCGATGATCAAACAAGGCAGATTGATTTCAGTAACCGATGCACAAAGTGTTAAGCAATTGGATAAAACCACTTTTCGTATACACTTCCAGAACCTGCTGGATTTCCAGTCTATCCAGCAGGAAAACTTCCTTATTCGCGAAGCACATCCAGAAACGATGCACATCGTAGTCGACATAGAAAATCTTCAACTGAATGCGCTGCTCCGAGCTCTTGCGGACAGAGAAGTTGTCTCAATACACGAAATCAAACATTCATTGGAAGATTCGTTTATGAACTTTTACCACAAGGGAGTTGATTATCATGTTTAATAGCCGTTTATTTGTCCACTTGGCGAAAACCAACTTCAAAACTTTCTTTATCACAGCCGCCGCTCTCTCGGTGCTGATCGGAATCATCATGAGCGTATTTACACCTGAGACAATGACTGATATCGCCCAAGCCAACGAGAATGCACCCGTTAACCCGTTAGGTGACATTTCGACTTTAATCGCTTTTGTCGCCAATCAGTATTTCGGGAATTTCGCCCTCATTTTCGGGATGATTTATGCTGTAATCATCGGGAACAAGCTAGTAGCCAGCCAGGTGGATAAAGGCAGCATGGCTTATCACCTTTCCACCCCGATCACGAGAACTCAATACACCTTTACGAGCTTTCTCTATATAGCCTCTTCCCTAACGGCAATGTTTGCACTGGTATTTCTCGTTGGGGTTGGAGTGGCAGAGCTCGTCCAGCCAGGTGAATTACCTGTTGGGACCTTTTTCGTCCTTAGCTTGGGATCGTTATTATTGAATCTCGCGATCAGCGGCATCACTTTCTTCGCCTCCTGTTTATTCAACCGCTCCAGCCAGTCCTTGGCCCTGGGCGGCGGGCTAACGATATTTTTCTTTGCAGCCAATATGCTCGCTGGGATGAACGATAGCTTAGAAATTCTCGAAAACGCAACCATCGTCACGCTCATCGACTCCGCTGCAATTATTTCAGGAGAAGGGTACGCTATTCAATTATTCATCCTGGCCGGACTCGCCCTGGTTATGTCTCTTCTTGGCATAACGGCTTTCAATAAAAAAGACCTGCCCCTATAAGATGGGCAGGTCAGGCTTACGGAGTGCCTATGACTGGATAGTTTGTAAGGACACCTTCCAATTCTTTCAGTAATGGCGGCACAAAGCTTTGATCCGAATCGAATTCGAAAGTGAGTACCGCTCCGGTTCCGACCGGATACTGCGTTTCCACTTTCCACACAATCCGGCCAAGCAGATTTATACGGCCTTGTACGTCAATGACGCCTTCCATTGAAGTTAATTCGACTTTCCTTTTTAACCGCTTGTTCATTTCCTTCAATTGTTTATGAAAATCCCTGAATTCATCTGCCCTCAATTGCGCATCAAAGTGAGCAGAATATCCAGGGATTTTTATTATTATCATTGTATCCAGCCAGTTAGCATCCCAAAAATCCACTGATTTTGGATAACTTCTTTTTAACACTTCTATTTGCGTCTCAGCTTGTTCCCCCAGTATGTGGACTTTCACTTCAAACAGCCTCTTTTCTATATAGCACGTTCAACTTCTCAAAAATCCACCTTCCGAATGAATCACTTGCCCAGTAATCCAGCCGCCTTCCTCGCTGGCAAGAAACGCGATCAAGTTTGCGGCATCTTCGGGTTTCCCGATGCGCCCCAAGCCGAATTTCGGCCGCAGGTACTCCCGGATGTCATCGTCCATCCAATTGGTGTCGGTCGGTCCTGGATTGACGGCGTTCACTGTGATGCCCAGTTCCGTGAGTTCTGCGGACAAAGATGAGGTGAATGCCGAAATCGCGCCTTTTGTTGCCGCATACGCCAAATTCCCTGGCATCGGCCCCTGCTCCTGCCCGGAGGTCAAATTGATAATGCGCCCATCATTTCGCCCCATTTGCTGAAATCCTTTCGCGAATTCTGTGGACAATAAAAGCGTCGCTCTCATATTCACCATATAATGATCGTCTAAGATCGTGCCGGTCAGATCCATATAGTTGGAATCAATTGAATGCGCCGCGTTATTGATGAGGATATTCGGGAATCCGATGGCACTTTTCACATGCGTCAGGATAGCTGCTTCGGCATCCCGTTGCGCTAAATCAACCTCCACAAACTCACAGCGTACACCCAGATCCTTGATTTCTGAACGGAAGCGCTCTGGAAAATCCGGCGTTGCTTGCCAGTGGGTAAAGAAAATATCTGTTTCTTGTTGAGCGAGTTTTCGGCACACAGCCGCGCCGATGCCGGTGTGGTTGCTGACGCCGGTGACCAATGCAATACTTTTGGGTTTTGCCATGCTGATAGCCTCCTTTTAATGTAGTTCATTAAAGCAGCTTTGCCATATAATATTCATCCACATAGCCATCATTGATGAACAGCGAATCCCGCTTCACACCTTCAATTTCGAATCCCATCTTCTGATATAAAGTAACTGCTGATGCGTTTTCTGCTATCACTGTCAGTTCCAAACGATGCAGATCGACGGACTTTGCCCAAGCGATGACATGGGAAAATAATGCCTTTCCAACGCCTTTGCCGCGGCTATTGCTATGGACACCCATAACAATATAAGCACGATGTGAAATTCGCTGGGGGTTCTCATTTTGCACAATCAAGTATCCTAGAGCTTGATGTTCTTCGCTCGCGATAAAAACGCCTGACTTTTCGTTGGCATTCAATACATCGATGAATTTTGCGAACGATTCGGCTGAAATTTGCCGCTCGCCCGGATTGAACATCATATATCCTGAATCCTCAGCGTTTTTGATGACTTGCACGATTTGTTCTGCGTCGCGACTTTCAGCTTTTCGAAATTTAATCACTACAAATACCCCCTGCAAATTCTTCAAGCCAAGATTGTATTCATATTGCAATTTTATTTCCCAGGAAATATTCTGTACGTAAAATTATTTACTCTCGGTGGAATTAACCTTTTTATGGTCTCTCTAAGGAAACTTCCTCTTTGGCATCATGTAAGGCGACACTCTATTAATTCTCTATAATAATTTCGAAACTCTCTTCTAGCACCTTTTCTCCCTCTGTATTTCCTTCGAAAGCATTTACAGTCGCTTGGTTATCACTTGTCCAGTTCACTTCAAAGTCTTCTGAAATGAACGATCCTCTAGGGTCATACTGTACGAAATCTTCCAAGATTCCGCCGTTTTCTCCATAATATATTCTAACTACGACATCGTGCTGTTCATCATCTAAACTATCTACACTCGGATCGAAATCTTCATCAGCTAAGACCACTTCTCTTAATTCGATCATATGAGCCTTTTCAGGAGATTCTCTCGAGGCAAAGATAAAGCTTCCAACTTCTTTGGTATTTTGATCAGAGGGTTCTTCACTTTCATCTTCCTGTTCATTCTCAATCTTCCCCAAATCCTGGATTTGCTTATGCAAAATCGTTGTGGTTATTGGGCGACTTGGACTGGAATTCGTTTCGGGCGGCGCCGTTAACTCGGAAAGCACGAGAGATTCCGCAAAAATCAATCCTATCACTAAAGCTCCCGTGCCCAAAAACAGCAGTGCAAGCGGACCTGTTGCAGAAGAGGCGGAAAGTTTATTCGACGAAGTCGGAATGTGGGAAGAAACAATTTCTTCGAACCTTTTCTCATCTTCCTTTGAAGAAAAATAGTTTTCATGGATAATTACTGCCTTATTTTTAGAGACATACAAGCGATAAATTTTCTTGTTCTTATGTGCAGAACGAATACTCTTCCATTCAAAAAGGACATTTGTATTTTTAGTGGTTTGTGAGATTCCATCTTCGGTTAGCTGGTATTGGATTTCTTGCTGAATAAGGCTGTCACTTATAAATTCTCGTTTTGAACGAAAACGAACCAGGAGAATCAGCAACCCCATCGCTAGAACAGACATAAATAGTGAGAGTAACACGTTTAAGAGCCACGTAGCGGGATCAAATAAGGTCATGCCAAACGAAGCTATAAATACCATAAACCAAAAGTAGAGAAGAAAAAATTTTCTTGTGTGATAGAACTGGTATTTCTGAAAATCTTTCAAATTTAACGTGCCACGAAAGAGAAGCTCGCTATTGGATTGCATGGATATCCCCCTTTAATTATCATCCAGTTATATTATCACACTTTACGACGAGCCCTCCATTTATATCCATTTTTGGTTACGATCGTTTACTAAATTTGATATAGTGCTCGAGAAGGCGTTCATTCTTGTCATAAACAAATTGAAATTCAGCTTGTTTATGGAGTTTCATAGAAAATGAGTGAAAAGCTTCGCCTAACCATATTTTTCTTTGCAAAGAAGGTGACAATGATGCAGCTCGATAAGTTGATGTATCTGACAGTGCATGTCATGACGCCCGGGATTTTATTGGCAGTCGGTTTGTTATGGGGACATTTTATCCGTGCCAAACCAGTCTCCACAAACTTGATGGATAACCTTTCAGTCATTGCCATTTACTATCTGATCTCCAGTGTCATTTGGCTATTCAATATGAAAACCATCCGCAATATTACGGAAAACGGAAAATAACGATAATTGCCTTAAAAACCTCAAGCCACATCAAGTTTATGCTTCCTTAATCGAAAACAAAAAGTCGGCCACTCTCTAAAAATTAGAGTGGCCGACTGTTTTGCTTAATGGGTACTAATGATTTTTTGTTAACAAACATTTTCTTATAGAGCCGCTTCTACAGTCTTTCTGTAATAACCAACTGCCAGTACGGCAAATACTAGATAAATCAATGCATAGACGCCCATCGCCACCGACGCCGGGAACAGGATATCGGTCCGGAACAGGAACGATGCTGCTTGAATCGCAAAGATGGAATGCGCCAAGCCGATCGCCAGCGGCAGCCCGAAAACAAAGGCTTGCTTGCGGACGATGCCGCGCATGATGTCTTTGACGGTAAAACCGAGTTGACGCAATGTCGCGTAGCTTTGTTTTTCCTGTTCGGCTTCGGTCATTTGCTTGAAGTATAGGATGCTGCCGGTCGAAATGAGGAACACCAGCCCTAAAAATCCGGCGATGAATATGAGCAAGCCGTTCGATTGGACAGATCCTTCATAAGACGAGTAATAGTCGACATGCGGTTCCGAAACTTTGTACTTGTCCTGCTGGTAAATGGCGGATGCTGCGGCCATGTCCTCTTCCGCGACATGGAATCCGTCCATTCGCTGAAGGGCCGTCTCGCCTGTCTCACCAACCAGCTGCTCTTTCATCGATTGGTAGGTTTCTTCGTTCACCACAATTTGGCTTGTGAAGAATGACCAATTGAGCACATTGTATTGGGCGATTTCCGTAACGGACAAAGTGGTTGGCACTTCGTCTTGGAAGGTGAGGTCGAACGGCAAATCCACCGAATTGAAAAGCGTCGAGACCGATACGTCATGGAAGCTCGCTTCGCCGTTTTCCGGCGCGCTGACATCGACCCCAGCCTGCTGCAACTGCTCGCTGCTGAGCAAAGCGATGTCTGTTGCCTGTTCCAAAAACGGGGCTGGCTTTTCTTCGAATTCAGCCGGTACGACAAAAGTTTCCACCGCCTCGCGTTGATAGGAAATTCCGTTGTCGTCCAATTCCTGGCTGATGTCATCCGCCAGCCCGGCTTCATTTTCAAACATGAAATCAAATGGCATGATGGCCTGTGTTTCCCGCTCTGTCGAATAATACATGGAATAGGCTGAGGCGATCATCGTCAAAGTCATCGCCGACAGCACGGTGATGATGGTCAGTGAATTGGCATTGCTTTTCATGCGGTGCATGAGCGGCGCCAACGACAAGCTGTTTTCCAGTCCGAGGTGGCCGTTTTTACTGCGGCGGATGCGGTACAGCAGCCAACTGATCGTCACTCGGAATATTAAATAAGTACCGAGGATGACAGTAGCCAATACCGCCAGCATATTAAAGAAAATCATCGCATTTAACATGCGTCCCGACAGCCAATAACCAAATCCGATGAGCCCTATGCCAAGCAATGCCAATACAGCGGAAACGGCGGTCTTCGGCTTTCGGGGGTGCTGACCTTGCTTTTCGGAATTGAATAAAGACAGCAAAGAATTGCGGTACACCGTAAACACCATCTGAATGGTCGTCAACACGAAAATAGCGAGGAAGACAAAGAAGGTTTGTGTGACCGCGGCTGTAGAAAACGACACTTCAATAAACGCTTCGTAGCCGATCAGCTTCATGAGCAGCAGTAAAAAGACTCGGGACACGAGCATGCCGACTGCAATCCCGACAATCAGCGCCATGATGCCAAGCAGCATATTCTCGAGGATCAATAGCCTGGCGACGGCACGCTTGGTCAGCCCGATCAATTGATACAAGCCGATTTCCCGGCTTCTTCTTTTCAGGAAAATGGCATTGGCATAGACGATGAAAATGCCGGCGATCACGATCAGCAAAATTCCCGCTACCTGGAATGCGGTGCCCATCGTTCCTGTGCCTTGTTCAGCAACTGCCGCATCATACTGCAAAGTCGCGAACACGAAATACAGCACGACACTGAGGATCAACGCGAAAAAGTACAGGTAATAATGCTTGATGTTTTTACGCATGCTGCGTTTGACGAGATCAAAGAGCGTCAACGCTGTCACCCCCGAGCACAGCCTGCACATTCAGGATTTCCTGGAAAAAGGCTTGTCTCGTTTTGTCTCCCTTGTACAGCTCCGAATAGACATCGCCGTCTTTGAGAAAAACGACGCGGCTGCAATAACTCGACGCGAGGGGGTCATGTGTCACCATCATGATGGTCACGCCTTGCTGCTTGTTGACGTCCGCCATCGTCCCGAGGAGTGACGAGGCGGATTTCGAATCGAGCGCGCCTGTCGGTTCGTCGGCAAATACGAGAGATGGCTGGTTGATGAGCGCGCGGGCTGCCGAGGTGCGCTGCTTTTGCCCGCCTGAAATTTCATGCGGGTATTTATCTGCGAGTGTTTCAATATCGAGGATTTTCGCAATCGACTGGAACTGTTCCTCTGCCGCTTGTTTTTTCATCTTTCCGAGCGATACCGGAAGCAAAATGTTTTCTTTTACCGTCAATGTATCGAGCAAATTATAATCCTGGAAAATGAAGCCCAGCTGGTTTCTGCGAAAAGCGGATAGTTCGGCATCTTTCATCTTAGAAATATCGGCGCCGTCGATCAAGATGGTGCCTTCAGTGGCCCGGTCGATGGTGGCGAGAACGTTGAGCAAGGTCGTCTTGCCTGCTCCCGAGGCGCCCATGATGCCGACGAATTCCCCTTCCGCCACGCGCAGATCGATCCCTTTCAGCACTTGCTGGACATTGCCGCGCGCACCGAAGGATTTCCGGACATTATGAGCTTGCAAAACGGTTTGCTTGCTTGTTTTTGGTGTGATTGTTTTATTTTCTGTCGTCATGTTATGGCCTCCCTGTAAACTTCTCCCCTTATCTTACTGCGCGACAATGGCCGGGTCGTTTGATTTGTGTGACAAACCGGGAGGCTAATGTGACGATGATGTCACTTACGGATATGGTCGAAATCGTTTTCCAGAGGGAAGGCTATTTCCATCGTGGTCCCGTGCCCCGTCCGAGAATCTGCTGAGAGCGTGATGCCGATTTTATCCGACACCGTTTTCGCCAAATACAACCCGAGCCCTGTCGCTGCATTATGAAGACGGCCTGTCCCGCCCGTAAAGCCTTTGTCGAAAATACGCGGCAAGTCGTGTTCCGGTATCCCCGCCCCCTCGTCTTGAACCGATAGGATATTATGGCCCGTGCTGTCTGTGCGCGCAGAAATATGGAGCGTGCCGCCTTCTGGGCTATACTTCACGGCGTTCGATAAAATTTGGCGCAGGATGAAGCGGCCCCATTTCTTATCGCTCATGACGGTGATGTCCAACCCGTCCAATTCAATTTCCAAATCTTTTTCCCTGCACCAAGCCATCAATTCACGGACCTCAGGAACTACTATGTCCTTGAGTGCCACATAATCCACTGCGTAATCGGCCTCTAGAGAAGACAGCCGCGATATGTATAATTGTTGGTCGACCAGCAAGAACAGCCGCAGCCACTCCGCTTCGATTCGCTGCATGCCGGGAGCTGAGCGGTTCGAGTCGATCAACAGGCGGATCGCCGTCAGCGGCGCTTTTGCTTCGTGGACCCACGCCGCTGTGTAATCTCCTTGAATGAGGTTCTGCTGGCGCAATTCATTTAATTGGGCGGCCATCGATGCGGCAGCTGCCTGCAGCACTTCGTTCATCTGTTCATCGCGTTTGAACTTCGCTTCCGGCAACAGTTCATGCCAATCGGCTGCCGCTTCGCCTTCCAGACGCACCAGTTGCCGGCTATAAGCCGTTTCTCCTCTGTAGCGCCAGATGATAAACACCGCCAGTGCAATGAGCAACAACGCATTCATATACAGCAGCGATGAAAGTTCCACGTCAAGGCCTGCATCGAGCCAAAGCAGTGCATCCGCTGCCCCCAAAGCCGCCAGAAAGAAGAAGATCCAGCTTTTCATATCGTTCACATAAGCCCAAAACATCGAATCCCTCTTTTCTATAAAGTGACCGCGACGTAGCCCAAGCCTTTTTTCGTCAAAATGGCATCGCCAAGCCCCAAATCCGCTAGTTTTTGGCGCAGCCGCGTGACGTTGACGGTCAAGGTGTTGTCGTTGACGAACCGCTCATCGTCCCATAGTTTACGGATGATCTCGTCGCGGGAGACGATTTCATCTTTCGCTTCGACGAGCACCGTCAAAATGAAAAACTCATTTTTCGTCAGCTCAGCTTCCTTGCCATCGAGCCGGATAATGCCGCGCTTCAGATCGATCATGGCCCCGTTCCATTCCAATACGTCTGAAGTTTCTTCGCCGTACGAATACACCCGTCTCAAGGTCGCTTGGATTTTTGCCAATAACACATCGGAGTGAAACGGCTTTTGGACATAATCATCTGCGCCCATCTGCATCGCCATGACCATGTCCATCGGGTGGTCGCGTGAAGACAAGAAAATGATCGGCACTTTCGAAATCGCCCGGATTTCACGGCACCAATGAAAGCCGTCATACACCGGCAGTTGGATGTCCATGATGACCAATTGCGGCTTCTCCGTCATAAAATTGCCCAGGACATCGTCGAAAGAATCAGGGCCGACCACCTGCATCCCCCATTTGCCTAAGCTTTCCTTCAAGGATTGAAAAATCGCCTGATCGTCTTCCACGATGAAAATCTTCATGTCCATTTCGCGCACTTCCTTTCGTTCCGACTGTTTCCTCCATTCTAATGGAAATTCGAATGGACAGGAAATGAGAACCCAAATACGGTCTGCTTACTATGGCGAAAAGGAGCATTATCTTATTTTCTGCTAAACCTCTTATTCTATTCATAAAAAAAGACCGGAAATGAACTTCATTCCCTGTCTTTTCTATGTGGCTCTATTGGAGAACTACTGGTCAAGAAGCTCTTACCCCAACACTCACCATACGTTATTTTTTAAATTCTGTATTCATGCATAAGCGAATCCGCTAGGCTATTTCACCGCCAGCCAAATTTGGTTGGATGAATCGTCTTTATACGAATCGGGATCTGTGTAAGCTTCAATAGCTGGGATATCAGCTACTTCATAGCCGTTGGAGGGGATCCATTCTGTGTATATTTGGTTCCACGCTTCGGGCATTGCGATCGGGGCGGACCCTCGCACTTCAAAAATAGCCCATTTGGATTTCGGCACCGTGAATTCACGGAAATCAGCCGGCACTTTACCGGCATGCTCTACTGCAATCCAATAATCGACCGTATTCTTCTCTTCGTTATAGTTATCGGTGATTCCGAGCAAACCTTTGATTTCACCGTTCATTAGCTCCGCCAATTCGCTAGATGTTCCATTAGCATTGACCTCCATCCAAAATTCGGCAACTCCGTTCACTTCACCGGTTTCGCCACACGGACATTCCCGTTTGATTCCAACGACTTGAAACGCATCTCTTTCAACGATTTGATAGTTCATTGGCTTGGCTCCTTTCAAATTCACTTGAATCATTAAACGGTTATGCGATTGCAATGCTCCCCTCCCTTTTCGCGCCTCACTCGGACTGAGCCCGTGCTGTTTACGGAATGCTTTTGTGAATGCTTCGGGTGATTCATAACCGTAGCGATATGCGATATCGATGATTTTATGATCGGTGTTGAGCAATTGTTGAGCGGCTAATGTCAGACGGCGGCGACGCAGATATTCCCCGACGGAGATATCGGTCATGATCAAGAACATGCGTTGAAAATGGAACGGAGAGACATTTGCCTGTTTTGCGATTGCTTCGATGGATAGCTCATTCAGCAAATTCGCCTCCATATAGTCGATCGCTTTTTGCAAAGACTGCGCCAAAGCCATGCTTTCAACTCCTTACTTGAATAATAACCGGGCTACGGTTCGGTTTCCTGTCATTTTGTGCGCTGTTTGGACAGCTTTTGTCTTCTAGCCTCCAATTACTTGATGCAAGGCTTTAAAAATTATTCAATCAGTCCCCTGCCTGTTTACTTTGTAATAAACCTCCATTTGCTCATCCGTCTCAATCGTCCGGATTTTTTCCAAGTGAATCTCCAGATCTTCCAGGTGTTCGAACATGCGGGTTCCTGTCCCGAGCAGCAGCGGGGCGATGGCAATTTGCAATTCGTCCACCAGCTCTGCACGCAATGCTTGCTGGCCGATATCGGCACCGAGTATGACGACATCCCGCTCCCCTGCGGCTGCTTTTGCTTTCTGGACTGCAGACTCGATGCCATCGGTCACGAACGTAATGGTCAAGTTGTCATTTTCTTTCGGGTGCTTGGCCGGTGGATGGTGCGTCAGGACAAAAATAGGCACTTGGAATTCATAATCGTCGGCATAGGCGTCCGGGTCGTCCGTCATGTCGTAAGTTCGCCGGCCCATCACGACCGCTCCTGTATTCGCCATCACTTCGTTGATTTCATCATTGGGCTTGAAACTTTTGTAAAGCTTGTCGAGTTTTCCATTCCGCTCGCTGATGAACCCATCGAGTGAAGTGATCATTCCAAAACAGACTTTTGCCATATTGCTTCCTCCTATTCTTTTAGGAATTCTTTGGCTATCGTTGTTACTAATTCCTCCTATCGCTGCATTCTCCTTCTTCACGAAAAAAAGAGAAAAACTTCAATTGAAGTCTTTCTCTTTCGAAATTGATATCATCCGATAATGACGCGTTCTTTTGGATAATGAAAAGCTTCCCGGATTACTTTGCCTCTGATGAGGAATAAAAAGGAGAAAATACCGATACGGCCGACGAACATCAAAAAGATAATGATGCCTTTACCCGCCGTGCTGAGATCGGCAGTGATCCCCATCGACAGCCCTGTCGTCCCAAATGCTGAGGATACTTCAAAAACAATGGGCAGAATGGGAAACGGTTCGATATAAGTCAACGCAATCACGGCAGCTGTACAAAGCATTGCTGCTGTAGTGATAACGATAAAGGAGCGAATGATATCATCGTTATCCAGTTCTCTGCCGAATACCTTCACTCCACTACGGCCTTTGGCAAAATTATAAATTGCCAATAGCATGATCGCAAAAGTAGTGGTCCGGATTCCCCCGCCCACACTGCTTGGTGAAGCCCCGATAAACATCAATGCGCAGAACAAGATTAATGTCGGGTCGGAAAGCTCGCTGACATCCATTGTTGCCAACCCGCCATTTCGAGTAGTTACCGATTGGAAAAGACTATAGAAGATTTGCTCATGCCAGGATTTATCTGCCAGGAAATTGCTTTGTTCCAACAACAGCATCGCTATAGCCCCTACTGCAATCAATGCAAAAAAGGTTGTTACAGTCAGCTTTGTAAAAAGCGAGAAGCTATTGCTGCGCTTGCCCCTTGTATGATCGCCTTTCAAAAAATCCTGTAATTCAATCAACACTGGAAACCCGATGGCACCTAGGATCAATAAAGACATATTTACGGTCTGGACAAAATAATCATTGGAAAACTGAACAAGCGAAGTGCCCGTGATGTCAAATCCTGCATTGGTCGTTGCACTAATTGCACCAAAATAGCCCTGCAACAACGCTTCTTGCCATGTATCAAAATAATTCAGGAAATAAATGCTCAGGATGATGGTCCCGATTAACTCAATAAAGAGGATAGTTCTAAGAATCTTAAGTAATAATTTCACCAGTCCCGACATGGACAATTGATTTTGATCGATTTGAATCAATTGCCGCTCACGCAAGCCAATGCGCTTTCGAAAAATGACCCAGATAAATGTTCCCAAGGTCATGATTCCAATTCCGCCGAATTGCAGGACAAATGTTAAAGCTATGATGCCTGCTGTATTGAACGTATCCGGAGTTGATACCACGCCTAGTCCTGTTACACTAATGGCACTGACTGTTGTGAACAATAAATCGATAAAGGTCAATTCCACTCCTTCATCATGAAAAAAAGGAAAACTCAATAACACTAATGAAAAGGCAACCGCTAGAGCATAATACAATACGATTAATTGAATAGCAGACAAATGTGTCCACTTTGAAAATAAATTTAAAAACTTCACTGTTGGTACTCCATTCTTCGATCATTCTGTACAGTGACCAAAAGCTCTGAACGGCTAAATTCCTTTTTCTTCAAATCGCTTCAGGTCTTCTCGATGTCCCATTACCACAAGAATGTCATTCAATTTTATTAAGTCATCCGGCATCGGCGCGACGTTCACTTCGTCCCCTCGCTTGATCGCGAGGATCGTGCATTGGTATCGCGCCCGGATATCCAGCTCCAGCAAACTTTGGTCCATCAGTTTCTCCGAAGCTACCAATTCCACGATGCTATAGTCTTCCGATAAATCGATATAATCCACAACTTTTTCCGAATCCATGTGATGGGCGATGCGGATGCCCATCTCTTTTTCCGGCTGGATGACGCGGTCCGCCCCCACCTTTTCAAGGATCATCTGGTGCTGCAGGTCTTTCGCTTTGACCCATACGAGCGGAACACCGATTTCCTTAAGCATCAAGGTGCACAACACGCTCGTCTGCATGTTCTCGCCGATTGCCACGACCGCATGTTCAAAGTTCCGCACCCCAAGTTCCCTCAAGCTTGCTTCATCTGTCGCATTTGCTACGGCCGCATGGGAAGAAAAATTTCTCATCAAGTCTACGCGTTCCGGCGATGAATCGATTGCCATGACATCATGGCCCAGCTTAAACAGCTCTTTGCAGATGCTGCTGCCAAACCTCCCAAGGCCGATTACAATAAATTGCTTTTTCAAGTTATGTCCTCATTTCTATAATCCATAAAAATTATGTTCAAGCTTGTTGTGCTGCTGATGATGCTGCTCACTATCGATTTCAGCTCTTTAAAGCCTCTTAATCGTTATGGTCAATTGACTAAAATCTACATCTGTTGAGTAGTATTGTCAATATTAACAATAGGAAGTTATCTCGTTCAGATCCACAATTAACCCGCAAGAAAAAGACACCATTTTCCCTACTCAAAATAATGGGAATGGTGTCTTCTATCGATGGTTAATATATTATCTACGCAAAAGTGTCAGGCAAACTAATCATGGTGCCTTTTTATGTAAATTCGATTTCAATCGCTATTCAGCTGCATGTCTTTTCGCTCTGCAACCGACATGGTTTCTTACACATTATTTTACTGTTTGTACATTCAATCAAATAAAACATCAATCGCTTATTTCCACTAAACTGCTGCGGACATTTCCACAACTGATGGAAAACTTCTGTTAGGACGCGCTCGCATTCCGCTTGGTCGTTGAATTTACGGTAACAGACTTTCCAAAGTAACAAATAGTATTCATCATATATCAATTCCAAGGCGGCTTTGTCTCTAAACTTCAGTCTTTCCAACAATTGTCCATCCGTAGTCATTTAGCACCTCTCTCTTCTTATTCAAAATACCCATAAAAAGAGAAATAAAACCCTATATTCATTATAATATTAGGATAATTAATTGCGCTTCCATAACAAAAAGGATCGGCACCATTCATCAGTGCCGATCCTTTGCTCTCCATTATTCGTTTATGGCTGGACAGGATTCTCCAAACCTTTGTGAATCGTGACTTGATGCGGAAACGGAATTTCGATATTGTGAGCATCCAGTGCTTCCTTGATGGATTTGCGCAACTCGCGTTCCACGCCCCATTGCTCTCCGCTTTTCGCCTTGGCAATGATGCGCAGGGTGACATCTGATGCGCCAAACGCCTGAACGCCGATGACATCCGGTCCTTCAACGATGGCAGCATTGTCTTTTCCAACTTCTTCGCATACTGTCTTCAGCACAGCCATTGCTTCGTCGATGTTTTCGTCATACGATACACCAATATCCACGAGGGCACGCATATTCCCGCGCGAATGATTGCTGACGGTTGTAATATCACGGTTTGGAATAAAATTCAAAGTCCCGTCAAAGCTGCGGATCTGGGTCGTCCGCAACCCGACTGATTCAACTACGCCATCAATGGCGCCAACCGTTACATAATCGTTAACGTCAATCTGCTTCTCCAACAATAGGAAGAAACCGGTGACCACGTCGCTGACAAGCCCCTGTGCGCCGAAACCGATTGCAAGGCCGACAATCCCCGCGCCGGCGATGAGGCTGGCGACAGAAAGCCCAAACAAGCCGAACAAAGTCGCGACCAAAATAAAAATCAAAACATACGAGAAGACATTTTCAGACAACGCGCGAAGCGTCAATGCGCGTCCATTGGTCACGTCGCCTTTTTTCGTCAAGCGGTCAAATGAACGGTTGATCAACTTTTTACCAATAGCCCGAACAATCAAAAATGCGATTAAAATCCCGATGACTTGAGCGGCAATAACCCCCGCTTTAACTAATAAATTTCCCCAGTCAATATCAATAAAATCAAACAAACAATCATTCCTTTCACGTTCTTCTTGCGCTGCATTGAATAAACTCCAAACGACGCAGCTTCTATGTTTTTACCTGTCTCTTTATAACATATATCAGGGTCTCATTTCATTTCTGGGCTATATTATTGTAGCTCAGAACCATCACCTCACGCCTTTTTCAAAAGTTTTTCACTAAAAAGCTTGCAGGTTACCTTGCGTCACCATCTATGTTTGAAATAGCTAATCAAACAGGAGTGATAAAAATGACGACAGCTTTCTTTGGAAGCAAGGGAATGTGGAGTTGGAAAGAACTAATATACTTATTGGCCATAGTATTGATAGCTGTTCCAATTTTTGTTGAATACAGCTTATACCATTACCTCGTGAACTTTTTCGGCAATGAATTGCATGCGGGTACACTGACCGGTTTGGTTATGTCCATTATTTTTATGGCCTCTCTTTATTTCATCGTACTCAAGCCAAATGGACAGTCTTGGAAAACGGTTGGTGTCCACACTTTCTCACCCGGGCACTGGAAGCCGATCATGATATGGTCAATTGTATTAATCGTTGTGAGCATCGTTTTGGTAATTATCATGGCAGAGTTTGGCGTTGGAACCGACAACAGCAAAACCGACAGCCTGCAATCACAATTGACACGCTTGAATTTCTTCATCGGACTTATCTCCGCCGCTGTCATTTCGCCCATTTACGAGGAAATTTTCTACCGCGGCTTTCTGTACCGCTTTTTCAGCAGCCGTTATGGCATAGGAGTAGGCATGCTGCTAAGTGCTTCCATATTTACTTTAGTGCATATTCCAACATTCAATACTCTTCCCGTGAACTTTGTTTCTGGCCTTATTTTTGCATGGATCTACCAAAAAACAGGTTCTGTCCTTCCATGTATCTTGATGCACGGACTTTTCAATGGCATTGCTGTAATCCTCACCGCTACCGCTTAGCCTTGGCCGCCCATTCGAGGAATTCAATTATGGCTGGATTAATGGCGTACAGCCCGAGATCTTCGGAAACTTGCGCCGATTTCCTGGCTTCCCAAAAAGCTTCTGCCAATTGGGGATCATTGCCGAAAGTTTCTGCCGATAAAATATCAACGTCAGCTAAAATCAATTGCCCCTCTTTTGAAGAGGGAGAAGTTCCTTTATCTAAGCATATTTCAATTCTTTTGATGATATTGATCCACTTTTTGGTCGCCAAGTCGCCGCTTTCAAGTTTGGGCAAACCCTTGTTCAAAACTTCTTGTTGTTGTGATGAAAAATAATGGCTCCATATTTTTTCATTCTGCGGCTTAGCAACCAGGGAAATAAGGTCTTCCCAATGAATTGTCTCTTCCAATTCCAACAGGTTGAGTAAAGACTGCGTGTGCTTTAAGGAATGTTGAAGCTGGTCGATTTCATTCATCAATAAAGATTTATGGACAGCTAAAATCGAATCGATCGATTGCTCTGCCAAAATACTGCGGCTGTCTTCCAGCGATAAATTCAGCGACTTGAGCAGCAGAATCTTTTGCAGCTTCAAAATATCTTCTACTGAATAGCAGCGCTTTCCACCCGCCTCTTTTCTCGAAGGCTCAACCAATCCAATTTGATCGTAATAGCGTATGGTCCGGACAGATACATTCAATCGCTTAGATAATTCTCCAGTCGTTAAGTATTCTTTCTCCATACGATATGCCAAATCGCCACTCCCTTTAATTTAGTTCCATGTTTCATCCAATTTATCCGCATAGAATCCAATTGCCTTCTTATAAGCTGAAATGTTTTTGTCAGCAGAAGTTTCCGCTAAACACTTGAGCAATATATCCATTGCTTGCTGATGTTCTGCTAAATTATACAAAGTCATTGCCAAAAAGACTTTCAATGCCTGATTGGATGGAAAAAGTTCTATTCCTTTTGCAAAAGTGCTTCTCGATTTTTCGTATTCGCCTAAGGTCCGGTAAGTGCTGCCTAGCCCCAGTAATGCGCCTTCTAAATCCTCTTTTTCAAGCCCGAGTTGGATAGCTTTTTCGTAATAGGGAACCGCCTTTTCTTCTTCTCCAAGCAAATCAAAGCTCCAAGCGCACTGGTAATTGATTTGTGGGTGTTCGGGGAATTGCTGTGCCAGTACAGTCAGCAATTGATTTGATTCCTCTTGTTTACCAGCCGCTCTTAGCTCGATAGCTTCCTTCAAGACTGTCTTCATGTTTCCATCCTCCTTAGATCCTCATATGTCCAGTTTACCATTTGGAAATAAGTTGAAAGTAACTTTTCGCCGCATGCTGGCATCAATCCGTTTTCAAAAACTTTTTGATGGAACGCTTACATTTTCCATAAAGGTTTCACTCTTGTTTCAGGTGGTAGATAAAGGGAGAAACCAACTATTACCAACCTGAGGAGAGATTGAAATGGCGAATATCCAAAATCCTAGAACACAATATACGACGGAAGATTTTCCGAAGCAATACCAGGAAGCACCTGGCGTACAAAACCAAATGACTCCTGTGCCGGACTGCGGCGAGAAGACGTATAAAGGCTCTGGCAAGCTCGAGGGCCGCAAAGCTTTAGTTACCGGCGGTGATTCCGGAATCGGGCGTGCTGCAGCTATCGCTTACGCAAGAGAAGGCGCAGACGTAGCGATCAACTACTTACCTGCGGAGCAATCAGATGCGGATGAAGTGAAACAATTGATCGAAGCAGAAGGCCGCAAAGCCGTCTTGATTCCCGGCGACTTGAGCAACGAAGCGTTCAACAAAGAAATGGTTGAAAAAGCGAACACTGAACTTGGCGGATTGGATATTTTGGCACTCGTCGCCGGCAAACAGCAAGCCGTCAAAGACATTGCCGACCTTCCGACAGAGCAGCTTGAAAAAACATTCCAAGTCAATGTCTATTCCATGTACTGGACAGTGAAAGCGGCGCTTCCATACCTTCCGGAAGGCGCGTCGATCATCACGACGAGCTCAGTTGAAGGCTTTGACCCAAGCCCGATGCTGCTGGATTATTCAGCAACGAAATTCGCGATCATCGGCTTCACGAAATCCTTATCCAAACAATTGGCGGACAAAGGCATTCGCGTCAACTCAGTCGCGCCAGGCCCAATCTGGACAGCGCTTCAAATTTCCGGTGGACAGCCGCAGGAAAACATTCCGGAATTCGGCAAAGGTACACCGGAAACGCCAATCGGCCGCGCAGGCCAACCGGCAGAACTCGCCTCTGTCTATGTCTTCCTGGCTTCCATCGAATCCAGCTATGTTACAGGACAGATCTACAGCATCACTGGCGGCATGACGACCGCATAAGTTGATATTCAAAAAGCGTGGGGCACCGATTGAATCGGTGCCCCACGCTTTTTTCATTAAATATTTTTCAACCATGTCATCAGGCGCAAAATCTCGAAGGGTTCTGCCCATGTGATGACAAAAAGGATGACGAAGAAAACTGAGAGCGACCAAACCTTCAATTGGCCCGGCTCTCTTTTCAATACAGCAATGAACACGGCGCCTGCCGCTGCAAACAGCAACAGAAAACCGATAAGTGCAAGCGGCTCGGAATACCCGGATATCAACCGATTAAGCATAAACAGCATGCTCCCCAATACGATAAGCCCAATTGAATATTTACTGAACATCTCGTCTCCTCCTTTTTCAAGAAAGCCCGCGGCCTGCCATCAAGGTGCAAATCCGTAGTAGAACAGGATATGTGCATAGAAACCGAAGAATGCGACTACCAAAGTCATCAGGACAAATAACACTAGCATGATGATTTTGGAAACTTTGCCGATGTCTAGCCGCCATACGCCTTTATAGACCTGCACCCATAGCGCAAAAACGAATGGAACGACCATCAACAGATAGAAAATGGCGAGGCCGTTCCCAAAGACGTCGAAATAATCCCGGTTTACACTGTCGCTGGTCCTGAAATAACGGCTCATTCCCAAAAAGAACGCAAGAAATGATAGTTGCACCAAAAGCCCGTAGATAAACAAAGGAATTCTGAATTTCCCTAAGTTTCGCAGCATCCACAAGACAAAGCAGTAAATGATGGCGACTATAATGGCTATGTAAAAACTGAATGGATAGAAAATATGAACACTTCCTTTTTCGGGTTTACTCTACCAAAGCGGCTCTTCTTCATCAGTCAATTCGACTAAAACTGGATAACTAGCAATAATCACAAAGAAACTGGCGGCCAATAGAATTAATATAGTAGCCAACGAAAGATCAAATAAAACCCCGAAGAGCATAACCAGTGGCGTTAGAAAATTTAAAAGGCCGGCTCTTTTTTTCGACGGCGTAGTAAGAAATTGCTTTTTTCCGCAGTACGGGCAAATCATTCCCGTATCCAATGTAAACATCTTTTTGACCGTCTGCTTCCAGCCCCATTGTTGATGGCAGTTTTGACAAATCGGCATGGACTCCCCCCCAATGAGTTTTTTATTTAATTCACACTCTTTAAGACCTTGTCCTTATTAGACTAACAGAGATAACCAAAAATTCCCACGACATAAATACCAATTAACTGGATTTCGCTCTTTAAGTTAAGAGCTCTCCCGAATCTATCTTCACTAAAAAAAGAGCAAGAACTGGATGCCAGTTCTTGCTCTCAGAGTGTTGAAGAAGTCTATTAATTCGTTACGAATTAGAATGGAATCATTTTTTCTACATTCAACAATCAACGATTTCTTTAAGTATTTGGAGAAGTGTTCGCTCGTAACCCCGTCTGCTCAATAATGCTGCGCATTACTTTCGCAAAGATAAGTTCTTCCGTAGGTCGACCTTATCTTTCCTGTGGAATAGCGAGACGACCGAGACCCCGCAAGGCGCAAAGCGGCTGAGGAGGCTTGGGCGCGAGCCCACGGAAAGCGAGCGATAAGCTTCGGAAAATACGATTTCTTACCTTTCTCGACAGCCTGAAAGCAAGAACTGGATGCCAGTTCTTACTCTCGAAGCTCTTAATTCATATAGCGATGCTTTCTCAAACTGTTCAAATTAGCGATTTCCTGCAGGAGATCTTCCCCAATATTCGTCTCCCGCACCTTTTTGCGCTCGAGTTCTTCGTCGACCAATCGTTTGATCGACAAGACGTCGGTCCCGTTTTGCAATACCTCTTCCTTGGAATTAAAGCGTTGGTGGGCGACAAGCTGCATGCCGTAGGAATTGTACAGCAGCGTATAACCGGCGATTCCGGTTGTCGATTGATAGGCTTTCGAAAACCCGCCATCGATGACGATCATTTTACCGTTCGCTTTGATCGGGTCTTCCCCGTCCCGTTCCTTGACCGGTGTATGCCCATTGATGATGCGGCCGTGGTCGGGATTCAAATCGAATTCCGCGAGCATTTTGCGGCACATGTCTTCGTCTTCACGCAAATGATAATACGGGTTTTTCCGTTCTTTATGCGTTTCTTTGTCTTTGATGAAATAGCGTTCGAACGTCGTCATTTCACGCTTTCCAAACAGCGAGGAATTCTCGCCTGTCCATTGGTACCACACCATGTCAGTCGCGAAATCATCGGTCTCTTCCGGATGCGCGAATGCGTAGCGGGTATATTCTTCGAACACATCGAGCAGTTCCCGTCCGGCGTAGCTTTCGCCTTCAATTTTCATTTGCTTCATATCGCCGTTCTCCTCGAGCGGGATGCAGCCATGGATCAGCAAATTGCCGTTGTATTGGAGATACAGCCGGCCTTTTTTCATGAGGAAATTCATGTGCCGCGATAGTTTTTCGGAATGCTGGATGGAGAACAGCAATTTGTCGATCACTTGCTGCTCTTCGTCGAGCAAGCGGTCGGGTTGTTCCGGGTCGATTGTGGCAAAGCATGTGTTCTCAAGCGGATAAGTTTTGCCGTGGATCGTCGCTTCGTTTTTATCGTAATCGACTTTCTCTAAGAGCAGGCGATCTTCCATGGCGAAGCAGGAACGCCGTTTGATGATTGGGCTTTCGAGCTTGAACTGGATGATCGAAATCGCCTGGTGGATTTTGGTGATCTGCAGCTGTTCCTGCTCTGTTAATTGTTCACCTGAGATGCGCTTCGGATGGAAGGCCGGATTGTCCTCATAATATTTCTCCGCCAAATTCAACAGGGGGCGTAAATTGATACCATACACATCCTCGATGATGTCCAGGTTGTTATAGCGTGCACAGATGCGGATAATATTCGCGAGGCAGACTTTGGAGCCGGAGTAGGCGCCGATCCACAGGACATCGTGGTTGCCCCATTGGATATCGACGGAATGGTAATCAATAAGCGTGTCCATAATCTTATGCGGATCCGGGCCCCGGTCGTAAATATCGCCGACAACGTGCAGATGGTCGACAGTCAGCCGCTGCATCGTATAGGCGAGACTGACAATCAGCTTATCCACTTGTCCGAGTGAAATAATCTGCTCGAGCATTTTCGCGTAATATTCTTTCTTGTTGGTGAACTCGTCCGTTTTGTATAGAAGCTCTTCAATAATGTAGACGAACTGCTTCGGCAAGGCTTTGCGTAATTTGGAGCGTGTGTATTTGGATGAAGCGTAAGCTACCAACTTGAGCAGCCGCTCAATCGTTTCGATATACCATTCCTTCAGCTCTTGCTTGCTGCTGAACTGGCTTTTGATCAGGCTCAATTTCTCTTCCGGGTAATAGACGAGCGTCGCGAATTCATTGAGCTCTTCTTCTCCCATCTCCCCCTCGAACAAATCCCTGATTTTCACTTTGACGTTGCCGGAGCCGTTGCGCAACACGTGCTGGAATGCCTGGTATTCGCCGTGGAGGTCGCTGACGAAATGCTCCGTCCCTTTCGGCAAATTCAAGATGGCTTCCAGGTTGATGATCTCTGTCGCCACTTTTTCTTCGCTATCGTATTTTTCTGCTAGTAGATCCAAGTATTTTGAACTGATCATACGGCACCCTCCTTCAAGTAATATGTCTTAATCGAATTCAATTGAAAGCAAATTCCTGAAAAGCGTAGTCATCAAACAGGCTTGCGGAAGGAATTTCTCTATATTTCCAGTCTATAGCAGTTTCCGCGAAGGCTCTAGTATTAATTGAAAGGTGAAAGAAAATGTAAAGGCCATTGATGTTCGATCCTCAAATTTTTGAACCATAAATTTTTCATTCCTGAGAGTCTAGCGTGATTGAGCCATTTACGGGTAAGGAGGAATAACAGGAATCAACATTTAATGGAAAGGACTTGTTATGACACAATCTCTTATCAGCTTGCTCATTCTCGGTTTTATCGTGATAACTCATATTCTAGTTTGGAAATGGGCCGCCTATATTCAAGAAAAATATGCCGACGATGCCAGGAAGAGGCGGATTGCTGGGGGCATCCTTTTTATGTCCCTTGCGGCATTGTTCGGTTTGTCCGCGCTCTTTCTCATACAATCTTCTTTTTAAAGATCGCGAAATCAAGAAAGGATAGGATAGGACGTGACACAGCTTTTTATTTCAGTGGGACTTTTAGGATTTATCATTATGACTCACCTGCTGGTCAGCAAATGGGCTCAATATTTTCACGAGCAACACGGCAACGATCCGCAGCAAACACGAAAAGGCATTTTGATGATTACGCTTCCCTTGCTAGCTGTTTTGGCGATTGCGGCTTTGTTTTTGTTTCAAACTTCTCAATAAGTGTTACGTAAAAGCTTTAATAGGTATATAGTTACTATTTTAATGCAACATACTGGAATTATAATAAGAAAAAAACTGAAAAAGGCAAACTTACCTGAAAAGGAAGGACGCAAAGCCATGAGCCTACCCACTGCTTACGCAGTGCACGGTCGTCAGGTTGCCAGGCACCCGTTTTGTGGGCCTCGGCTAACAGAATGGAGGAAAAGAATATGTTGAAGAAAGCGGCGATGTTGATGTTCGCAATGTCTCTCATGCTGACAGCGTTCAGCCATGCAGAAAATGTACAGGCAAGCGGCGATGCGCCTGATACCCGTGCCACTTGGCTATGGAACCCATGGATGTTCGTAGAAGATGAAGGGGCAGTACTCACTTTTCTCGAAAACAAAAACGTCAATAAAGTCTATGTTCAAATCGACCGTGACATTCCTAAAGATACGTACCGCAGCTTTGTCGCGCAAGCGCACGCACGCGGCATAGCTGTATTCGCACTCGACGGGGCGCCTTCTTGGGTTGCGCCAAAAGGTTATACAAACCAGAACATGTTGATGAACTGGCTGGGTAATTACCAAAGCGGGTCGACGGAGCAAGCGAGTTTTGATGGTATCCACTTGGATGTGGAGCCTTATTTGTACAGCGGCTGGAATTCGAATCGCGCTGCTACAGTGAAGTCCTATCAATCGCTTCTGCAAAGAGCCATTGTCAGCTCAGCTCACCTGAACTTGCCGCTTGAAGCCGACATGCCTTTTTGGTTCGACGAGATTCCTTACAAAAATACCTTCGGCAGCGGATTATTGGCTGAGTGGGTCATTGCAAATACGGACGGAGTCACACTGATGGCTTACCGGGATTCAGCCCCGATGATCATCGAAATCGTCAAAAATGAAATCGCCATGGCCGAAAAGTATGGCAAGAATGTAGTAGTGGGAGTGGAAACAGGGGTTACCGATGAAGGCAGCATCATCACCTTCGCCGAAGAAGGCGAAGCGTTCATGAATGTTCAGCTTGCTGAAGTGGCGGCTCATTACTCCGGACACTCTTCCTATGAAGGAAACGCCATCCACCATGTTGGCAGCTGGATGACGCTCAAGCCTTGAAAAGAACGGACACTTCTCCTGATCTTTGGAAGTGTCTTTTTATTTTTCATCGGCCTGCTGCAGAAACAGCGTGACTGAACAATGTCCTTGGATAGCCATGTTTCTGAGAGTAAATTACTTACCTGGAAGCTGATTGATGTTATTCTATAAGTGGAAAATATTATCTATTTAACTATTCTATTGGCATATTACGGAATATCATTTGCCAGTCTAAAACCTACATATCGTCCCACATCAATTTCGGGACATTCTTCGAAGGATGGTGAAAGAACTTGGCCCAAACAGATTATAAAGCTTTACTTGCCAGTCGAATGGAAAGGGATTTTTCGAAATGGGCTGCTCAAGGTGAAATCCAAGAGCGTGAAGTCTACCGATTTTTGCATACCATGAAAGGCACCGCTGGGACGATCGGCATGATGGAGCTGTCCGATTTTTGCGCAACCGAGCTGGATGCTTTCTCAGAACACAGCACCGAGTTGCTGACGGTCGATTCGCTGACGGGATTCATGTCTTCGTTCCGACATTATTTTTCAGCTGAAGAGGCCACAAGCCCAGAAGAGCCGGAGTTGGAGATGCCTGAAAGCAAAGCTTCGAATGAAGAAGCCCTCGTATTGGTCATCGATCCTGATGCTGACTTTGCCGCGAAGCTCAAGGAGACCCTAGAACCTAAAGGCATTCCTGTTGTCATCGCACTGGATGGCCAAAAAGGCACCGAATTATTTTACACATTGCATCCGCAGATGGTGTTATTGGATGCGAAGTTGCCGGACGCCGACGGGTTCAGCCTGGCCGAAAGAATCGCCGAAGCCGGCAGAAGCCGCCACCTGCCCGTCGCCCTCATGAGTGAAGATGACCAGATCGATAACCAAATCCGTGCAATGGAAATTGGCGCCACTGATTTTTTAGCCAAGCCCTTGAACATGGCGTATTTTCTTCCCTATTTAGCCAATCGCCTGCGCGGCCAGGAAATCGTCTTGCAAGGCACGCGAATTGATGAATTGACCGGAGCCGGCAATCGCCAAGCTTTTGATGAGGTTTTGCTGCAAATGACTAATCTCGCTGAAAGAACCGGCAAGCCATTTACACTTGCCTTGCTTGATTTGGATCATTTCAAAAAAATCAATGACGACTACGGACATTCAACCGGAGACGAAGTTTTGCGTTCATTCAGCCAATTTGTGCTGAACTTAAAGCGAGAGCCCGACTCGTTCTTCCGCTATGGCGGAGAGCAATTTGCTTTGATCTTACCGGAAACTAAGCCGGAGGAAGCTGCTGTATGGATTGACCGCCTACATGAGGCGCTGGCCACAACGGAATTTGCTGCCCATTCCAATACGCCAATTCGCTTGACCTTCTCAGCCGGAGTCAGCGAATACCGGCTCAAGCAGGAAACCATCGTCAATCAAGCTGACCAAGCGCTGTATCAAGCTAAACGAAACGGCCGCAACCAGACGATGGTGTATGAAGCCGAAGAACATGACTTGAGGCGCAAACTGAATATCGTCATTGTCGACGATGACTCACTCGTGCGAAAACTGGTCGCTAAGCAATTTTCCAATTGGAAGGCTGAGGATTTCGATATCCAAATCGAAGAATATCCAGACGGCCTTGCCCTCGTCGATTCCGATTGGTATCGTCCGGATGAAAATTACATGATCTTGCTGGACGGCGTCATGCCAAAAATG
Source organism: Planococcus sp. MSAK28401 (assembly GCF_018283455.1). Taxonomy (NCBI): domain Bacteria; kingdom Bacillati; phylum Bacillota; class Bacilli; order Caryophanales; family Caryophanaceae; genus Planococcus; species Planococcus alpniumensis. The sequence continues at coordinate 3,249,915 of NZ_JAAMTH010000001.1, forward strand.
GACGGGCTGGAAGTGCTGAGCCATGTGCGCTCGCAATATCCTCATGACAATATCGTCGTGTCCATGCTCACTTCCCGGAACAACGAATCCGATATCGTCTTGGCCTTAAAGAGCGGAGCCGATGATTACATCGTCAAACCGTTTTACGCACAGGAAGTCGTGGCCCGCGTCCAGCGGCTGACGAAGAGGATGTTCCAGTGAACTTATCGCATTTCTGGATCCTCATCGCCTCCCTGTTCCTCGGCCAGTTGCTTCTCTTGTTGATCTTAGCTTGGCGCAAGCAGCAATCGAATAAACGGGAAGCTGCAATCAACAGCCAATACAATGCCTTAACTGATTCATTCAGCTCTCATATGATGGATCCCTCAGACGAACGGTTCATTGCGGAACTGAAAGCCTCCCCTTATCACTTGGTCGTGCTTGAACGCCTATTAAACCATTATGTATCCGTCACTAAAGCAGGAGCTGATTCGCCCGCTGTTTTACGCTTGTCGGAAGAATTCCTTTCCACGCGTTATATGAAGCTGCTCAAGCGAGGAAACTGGGCAATGCGAATGAACACTTTGTATTTCATCGAAGATTTCCGCATGGAATCGCTCGTTCCACAGCTAAAGGAAAAATTAGCGAAAAGTTCCCGGCTCGACCAAGAGACACAGCAATTGATCCGCACGCTCGCTTCTTTAAACGAGACGATGGCTATCGAGGCGCTGGCGAAATACCCTGACGCTCCGGCCCGTCTGTATATCGATGTTTTCAAACGATTGGATGAACTGACAAAACTGGATGCGCTGGATGCCGCGTTGAAAAACGAAACTGGCAACCAGACGCTTAAGCATTCCGCCGTTTCCTATATCGGCATGGCCGGCATGACGCTGTTTCTTCCCCGCGTTGAAGAAGAATTGCAGCACCCTGAAATGGAAATGCGCATTCAGGCATTGAAAGCGATCCTTCATCTGCAATACATGAATTCCCCAAGCGCCCTGGCGCCGTTTTTCGAGTCAACCGCTTGGCCTGAGCGTATGTTTGCCGCCCAGATTGCCGGAAAGCTGCAATTGTCGCGCTATAAAGAAGCGCTAGGCGAGTTGCTTGGGGATTCGGTGTGGTGGGTCCGCTACTCATCAGCCGAAGCCTTGACGCAGTTTTCGGAAGGGGATATCGTGCTGACCCATTTCGCAGAAAGCCATCCCGACCGCTATGCGCGTGACATGGCCAATCAATGGAAAACCTCCCTTTTAGGAAGTGAACAATAATGCAGGAAGTAGCGCTGATTTTATCTTATATCGTCATTGCCTATATGCTTTTTTCAAGCCTGAGCTATCTCGGGCTCTTTGCACTTGCATACGGGAAAGTCAAAAAAGAAAACAAGCTCGATAAGCGAGAGTCTACAGAAGATTTTTTAAGAAACCAATCGACTTATCCGGTGTCGATCCTCGTGCCTGCGTACAATGAAGAAGTCGGCGTTGTCAGCACGGTGCGCTCGCTGTTGGCGCTGGAATATCCTGAAAAAGAAATTATCGTCATCGATGACGGATCGAAAGACAGCACATCGCTGCGCATGATTGAAGAATTCAAGATGAAGAAAATCCCTTTCGCCGTCCGCACACACATCGAGACCGCGGAAATCGAGGCCATTTACCAATCCTCGATCTTCCCTTATATCCGCCTCATCAAAAAAGCGAACGGCGGCAAGGCAGATGCGCTAAATGCCGGGGTCAATCTCTCTTCTTTCCCGTACTTCTGTGCGATTGATGGAGATTCCATCTTAGAAAACGACGGCTTGTTAAAATGCATGAAACCGATTATCGAATCCGACGGCCAAATCATCGTCACCGGCGGATCTGTCCGAATCGCCAACGGCTCGACCATCTCCAGAAGCAAAGTAGAACTTGTCGGCTTGCCGAGAAACCCGATCGTCCTCATGCAGATCGTCGAGTATTTCCGCGCCTTCTTGATCGGCCGCCTGGCGTTGAGCCATTTGAATATTTTGCTGATCGTTTCCGGGGCATTTGGCGTCTTCAATAAAGAGCGCGTCATCCAAGCCGGGGGCTACAATAAGAACACCGTCGGCGAGGATATGGAATTGGTCGTGCGGCTGCACCGTTTGCTGCGAGAAGAAAAATCCAAGCAGCGCATCGAATACATCCCAGACCCCGTCTGCTGGACGGAAGCCCCTGAATCACTGGAAGTGCTCAGGTCTCAGCGGATCCGCTGGCAGCGCGGGCTGCTTGAAACTTTGTGGAATCACAGAAAAATGATGCTCAATCCGAAATATGGCTCGATCGGTTTGTTTTCCATGCCTTATTTCTTGTTTGTCGAATTGCTCGGTGCTGTATTTGAGTTTATCGGCTACTTCATCATTTTCGGCGGCTTTTTCTTCTCGCTGGTCGATCCGCAAGTCGCCGGTGTCATGTTCTTGGTGACGGTGTTCTACGGGTCGCTCATTTCGGCACTCGCCGTGTTGCTGGAAGAATTGACGCTCCACAAATATCCGAAAGTTTCCCATTTGATGCGCCTGTATTTTTGGGCATTGACTGAGGCCTTTTGGTACCGCCCGCTTATGGTATTGTGGCGGGTCAAAGGAATTTTCGCCACTTTCCAAAAGAAAGCACATTGGGGCGATATGAAACGCAAAGGAATTTCGACTTAATTGCAAGGAGGATACTTATGAAGAAAATATTAGTCGCAGATGATGAAGATATTTTGCGCATCCTGATCGCAGACACATTGGAAGATGACTTCCTGATTGAAGAAGCCGAAGACGGCAAAGAAGCCCTGGAAAAGATCCGGTCCAATGACTACGATTTGGTCGTACTGGATTATATGATGCCGTATTTGACCGGCATGGAAGTGCTCGAGGAAGTCAGAAAAGACCAAAACGACACGAAAGTGTTGATGCTGACAGCGAAAGCGCAAGACGCTGACCGCGAGAAAGCCATCTTGAACGGGGCGGATTATTTTATGTCCAAGCCGTTCAGCCCGATGGAATTATTGGCGCTTGTGGAAGATATTTTGGTGTCCTGATAAGCTGTGTTCTCCGAAGCTTGGATAGCCCACTGCTTCATTGAGATGAGAAGAGCTTTCGCATCCTATGTCTACGTAAAATTTCAAAATAGTTAACACTATAAAAAACGACCAGCCCCTATCTTAGGAGCTGGTCGTTTTTTCATTTCGTTTAACTATTTCTCAACTCTCCGGCTCGTCGTCTAATCCGTATGTGGCGTAGAAAATGACACCGTTTTGCTCTTGGCCGTTTTGCAGGTTCTTCATCACTTTCGACAAATTCACCGGCGCATACGGTTTGGTCAGGTAATGATTGATCTTGCTGATTTTACTGGCATCAGCCGATGGGTCAAGTGCGGAGGAAATGACGATCGGCGTGTTCCGTGTAACAGGGTCCTCTTTCATCATATCGACCAGGTCCCAACCGCTCAATTCCTCGCCGAGCATGATGTCTACGACAGCGCCGACCAAAGGCGTACGCTTCGCTTCTTTGAAAGCTTCCCTTGGCGAGGTGTGGTAAATCACCTTAAAGCCATTGAGCTTCAATTCTTCAGACAACAGCAGCGCAAGGCTCATATCGTCTTCTACGATCATCACAGGCGGATTTTCTTCTGCGCCTTCCTGCGCAGTATATTCCTGGATTCCGGATACGAGCGGCAATTCAAAGTGGATGGTCGTGCCTTGCCCTTCCTGTGATTCGATCCAAATTTTGCCGTCATGCTTGACGATGATTTCCTGGCAAATCGCGAGACCCAGTCCCGTCCCCCCAATTTTGCGGCGCGAACTATTATCGATGCGCTGGAATTTGGAGAACAGCTTAGGAATATCTTCAGCTGGAATTCCGATCCCTTCATCTTGGATAGAGACGCGGAGATTATTAAAATTATTCTTCATGCAGATGGTCACATTGCCGCCTTCAGGGGAAAACTTGATAGCATTACCGATTAAATTCATCAATACTTGCGCCAGGCGCTCACGGTCGCCTTCCACTTTAACGTCTGAAGCATCGTCGATTAATACAATGGAATGGGTCGACTGCGTCCTGAATTTCTCTGCTGCTTCGATGACCAGCTCATTCATCGACAGTTTATCCATCCGGTACACCTGGTCCCCAGACTCCATACGCTGCAAATCCAAGAAATCGTTGATCAAATTGGTCAAACGCATCGCTTCTTTATAGATGGTCTTCAAATAACGCACTTGCTTGTCCGGTTTCAATTCCTTATTGAGCAGCAATTCCGTAAAGCCAAGTACGCTCGACAGCGGGGTCCGCAGCTCGTGGCTGACGGTGCTGACCAATTCGGATTTCATCTTGTCGACCTCATGCTCTCTCGTAATGTCGCGATGCACAAAGATCGTGCCTGTGCGCTCCTCGTCGACGATGACCGGGGTGCTGTAGACATCAATGACCCGTTCATAAGGCGCTTTGACGGTATATTGGAAGGTCTTTGCTTCGCTCTCTTTATTGCGGATGCACATGTTGAGGAATTCAACCATCGCTTCTGGAGTGGTCGTTTGTTCGGCCATCTTATGGATCCATGCCTCTTGTGGAATAACCGCATCCAGCGGCGCATTGCCGCAACTGAGCATCGTGCACATCGTTTCATTGCGCTGCACCATGCTGCCATTTTTTCCAATGAACTGAATGCCTTCATTGATATTATTGACGATGCGTTCATTCAATGTCCGTTCATGGATTGCCGCATCGTATAATTGGATTCGGTCGATTGCCAAATGGATTCGTTTCAGCAATCCGTCGATATCGGCTTCTTCTTCTGTTGAAAAGGCTCTTCCGACACGCGACAAGCCGATTAGCGCGATGCCTTCGTTTTGTTCATTTTTCACAGAAGCATACAAGTCATGGGCATAGACGGGACCGTCCACAAAGCCTTTTTGCTCCAGCGCTTCCCTTCTGACTGTAAAGGATTCATCTTCTTTCAAGCGAGCCGTTAAATAAGGAATTTGTTGTTCTTGGAATTGCTCGAACATACCCTCCGTGAACCCTTTCAGCGCATATTCGCCAGACCCCGGCAACCATAAAACACCTGTGTCGATGTCATAAGTGTCAGTGAAGTACTTGAGCGTGGCATTGATCAATTTCTGTTTATCCAAAGTGAATGACAGGATATGGTTCAAGTCGTTGAAGCGGATTAACCGGTCCTTCGTTTGGCCGGTTTCTTCCAAGGCCACTTGCAGTTCTTCCTGCTTTTCCTGCAACTGATTCTTGTTCACAAGTAAGGCCTGGTTTTGGGAAGTCAGGTCTTCCTGGTTTTTACGGATGGTATTCATCATCCGGTAAAAAGTCATCGACAATAAGCCGATTTCATCTTTCCGTTCGATAGGAGTGTAAGACATTTGCTCGCCATTGCCGAACCCTTCGATGGATTCGCGCATTCCTTCCAAAGGCTTGACGATATCGTTCATGGCTCTATAAATAATCAAAGCTGTAATGATAAATAGCAGGATAAACAACAAAATCAATACGAACGAAAAGTTTTCGGACTGCCTGATCATGTCTTCGTTCAATTGCTCCAATTCTGCTTCGGATGTGGTTTTGTATTCATCGGCGAAAGCGACAAATTCGTTTACCGCAGCATTGGTGCCGGCATTCGAAAGATCCCTCAACGCTTGGTAATCGTTATTTTCCACTGCTTCAATGGCGTTTGGAAGTACTTGGCCTTCGAATGTCGCGATAAATGTGGTCAAATCTGAAATTTCTTTTTGTTCTTCATTATTAATCGATAAACTTTCCAATCTTTCCATTGCACTCTTCAAAATTTCTAGCTCTACATATGCCAGCCTCAGCTCTTCTTGGTTTTGAAAAGCATAGTACCCTCTCGTGCGGAAAAAAAGCTGGTTTAAGGCTTCCGAGAGCCCTTGCAGCGTTTCCTGCTTCTCGGCCAGCTGATCGTATTCTTCCAGTTTATCCTCTTGCAGCTTATTCATATAAAAATAAATGCCGGCAATCAATAAGGAACAAATCAGCAAAGAAGATAATGTTAAACGAAGATACTTATGTCTGATGCCTTTTTCCGATGATTTAAACATGATGCCCCGCCCCCAGCCCTTCGTTGTTTTATGCAGTAAAAAAATTTCAAAATTTAACCTTCATTGTAAAAATTCTTCTCTTGTCATAGTATACGATTTCTCTCATTTATAGAATCTTTTTTTATGCTTTTCTTCTTATATAATTGAGTCCTATACAATTGAAAAAGCTTGAGGCAATGGAAGCCTCAAGCTTTTGTGTCTTTTTGGGAAAATGACCACCGACTTTACAAGATCGGCGATACCAGTTTTGCAATATCCTGTTTGGCTTTTTCAATCCAGTGCTGCTCCTTAAAATCGGCTTCTACTAATTCGACAGAGAGCTTGCGGTCCTGTCGGAAGATATCCGCCATTTCCATTGCCGATTCAACGTCGTAGACGAAAGCATTCAATTCGAAATTCAAGGCAAAGCTGCGGACGTCCATGTTAGCCGAACCAACCGAATAAGCCTGCTCATCGATTACAAGTGTTTTGGCATGCAAGAAGCCGTTCTGATAGCTAAAGACTTTGACGCCGTCTTCGAGCAGCTCACGGGCAAAAGATAATGTCGCCGAATGGACGAAAAGGTGATCCGCCAAATGCGGAATCATTAGCTGTACGTCCACCCCGCCAAGCGCCGCAGCCCTAAGTGCATCCATAATGGATTTATCAGGAATGAAGTACGGCGTCTGCAAATAAATAGAGTCCCGTGCATGGTAAATCATCTTGAGATACCCGTTTTTAATATCCTCATGCGTCTCTAGCGGGCCACTCGCCACCATTTGCATCGGGGCGCCTGATGGATGATCCATTTTCGGAAAATAGGTTTCTGCATACTTCATCGGATATTTTTCAGCGGCCTGATTCCAGTCGATGAAGAACCGGTTCTGCAGGGAATGCACCGCTTCCCCTTCAATGCGCAGATGCGTATCTCGCCAATAGCCGAACTCTTTTTTCTGGCCGATGTATTCATCACCGACATTAAATCCCCCGGTATAGCCGACCTGCCCGTCGATGACGACCAATTTCCGGTGGTTTCGGTGATTGAGCCGCGGATTAATGCTCGTCAGCATGGCCGGCAAAAATGCAGCCGATTTGCCTCCTGCTTGATGAAAGGCATCGAAGAAATGCTTCGGCAGACTGCTCGATCCCAAATCATCATAAAGGAACAATACCTTGACGCCTTGCTGCGCTTTTTCAGTCAGCAGCGACAACAGGCTGCGTCCGAGATCGTCATTATTGAGGATGAAATACTGAAGGTGGATATGCTTCGATGCAGCGCGGATATCATCGAATAAGGCATCGAACTTCCGTTTGCCATCATTGAAGATTTGAATATCAGCGGCTGTCGATAAGGGCGCGTCGGTCCGCGCAGCGTTCATTTGGACAATGTCCATCCATTTCTCTTCAAGTGCAGCTGGCGGCTGGAAGCTTCTTGATTTCATTTCCGCAAGCTGGCGGTCTTGCAAATCTGTGAAGTCACGGTTCTCATAGGCAACTGGCCGATTCAGCCGATTGCGCCTCAAGGGTTTTCCGAACAGTAAATACAGCACAAAGCCGAGAATTGGGATAAAGAACAGGATTAAGATCCATGCCCATGCTGAAGAAGCCGTTTTACGTTCGAAAAATAAAATGAAAAACGCCAGCACAATATTTACAACTATAAAAAGGTTACTGATAGCACTGAACCATTCGAATGAAATCTTAATCCCTCCTTAAGCTACGGCTTTATTGCACAGTTAAGATTTAAATAACCACTAGTATTAATCCTCGCCTGGGAAACAGCTGATGATAAAGGCATCCTCAAACAGGCGAATTTATAAAAAGGCAAAAAGCCAATACGCTATGCGTTTGGCTTATTTCGTGCCCTTACTCTTCATCTTCTTCATCGGCTATCGGTTCTTCGGGAACCAGTTCTTCTTCGCCCTCTTCCGGTGTCACATCAATGTCTTCATCTACAGGCTGCTCGTCTTCAGCATCTCCGCAAGCCGCCAGCATGCCGATTGACAGAAAGGCTGCTGTCCCCAGTTTTACCCATTTGGATTGAACCATTCGAAAAACCTCCCTTCACTTATAAGCTTTGAACTCATTTTTCTTGTGCTAACACTTTACCCGTTATGCCATTGGTCAACACATCGAATTGGTTTTCAATTACCGGTTGATGGGTATCGTTTCTTTCTTTGGGCACTCGGATAAACCTACAAAAAGCCCCAGCTGAGGATGCTTAGAAGCACCTCCACGCCAGGGCCAGGATTCCCGTTAATTTATTTCCAACGGGAGTCAGCGAATTCATTTTTCTTCGTTAGTTCGAAACCAAGCTGTTCGATGGCGATTTTCAACGTCGCTTCCATTCTTTCGCCTTTTAAGGAGTGGGCAAAATGCGGGACTTTCATTGCCATCGTCGGCAGAATACCGGTGATGATCGGGATGATTCCCATGATTTTCAGTGCTTTGATCAAATCCAGCAAAGGCTCTTCGATGCGCGGGTCGATTTGCGTAATGCCCGAGAAATCCATGATCAGAAAATCGATGCCTTCACTTGCTTTCATCACCACGTCATCAATCAATTGATAAGCACGTTCAAGCGTAATGTGGCCGATGATCGGCAGGATTGAAATCTCATCCGACAAAGGCACGAGCGGCGACGACAAGGTCTGGATTTCCTTTTGGGCTTTGTCGAGCTCCAGGATATAGCTCAACAAAGAAGACATCATCTCGAACATCTCTTGCTGCTCTTCCGTAAACGAAACCGGGTGCTTATCCAAGCCGCAAATAGTGCCGTAGACTTCCCCGCTTTCGAAGTAAATCGGGATGCCGATGAATGCGCCGTTGCCGAACTGGGAGGCAATGGGCAAGGTGCCGGCGTTTTCATCTTTTGATATGTCTTCGATCAATAGCGGTTCTTTTCCATAATTGATCGCTAAGCTGCAGAAAGTCTGATCAAGCGGCGATCGGCTGTCTTCGATTACCAGCTCTTCATGTCTATTGAACGCTTTTTTGATGGTATTGGTTTTTCCGTCGTTTTCAGCAATGAAAAGCGTGTTGATATCCATTTGCTTGCTCAGCATATGTAAGATCTGATTGGCTGCATCATTGAAATTCTGAAATTTTCTGGAAGGGCTAATTGTCTCATGTTGCATATAATCCCTCCTCTTTGGGGAGTGTCCAAGGCAAAAAATTGGCGCACTTTTTCTAACGATACTATAAGCGGTTCTTCGATTGCAATATGCAGGCTTTCTAGCACCGATGAATTCAACGGAACCCGCGCTGGAAAGAGTTTTAGTATAAATGAAAAACCAGGCTTAGGCCTGCTTCGACATCGATTGATACTGCGGTGAAGCAATCAATTCGTCTTCCATCAAGACATATGGATGGGTTTTCATCAAGCTTTCCCTTAAATGAACAGGCATTTTCTTTTTTTCGTAAGCGCAAACCAGCGGGAAATCAAATTCGTTCACTGCGCGATCCGCAATCTTTTCGAAATCTTCTATAAGGAATAATGGTTCTTTCACACTTTCCCATTCCACATGCGCCCATGACCGGAAGCTCAATTTGTTTTCAATATAAGGCGCCACGGTTTTGGTGAAATACTCATGGATGGCGGGTGGATGGTAACTTCCACTCGACCAATAGAAATGAAGGCTATTGACGAAATGCACCATTTTCAGTTGTTTTTCAGTATATTGTTTTTCCATATGCCGCTTAAGTTCACGGGTCATCCGCTCATTTTCAACAATCAAAATATGATCACCGGCGTGAATTCCTTCGTCTATGTAGTTCAATAGCTGCTTCACATAATTTTCAGTTCCATCGAAAGCATATAGCACGTGAACACTGCACTGGCTTTCAAGCAATTGATCCATCTTACTTCTCAAGCGATCTACCTTCTTTCTCTACGCAATTTCAACCAAAAAAGAAGTTCAACACTCGACAAACTGGAGAATCGAGAAAAACAGCTTTCTTTCTATTAAATTATACCATTACCCTGTACTTTTCTGCTGTTATTCTTTTCTACCCCCATCCAGCTGGCTGATAAGCACTACTCATGCCGTTTCGAAGCTTATACAGAAAAGACAGAACAAGGATCCGGTCATAAAAAAAAGGAAAGGCCTGGGCCCTTCCTTTTCAATCTTTAATTACTGCTTTCTAGTTTGACGATACGTCAGTGTTCCAGCTGCCATGAAGATCAATGTGCTAAGTGCTACCCACAAGATCATTGTATTGGATTGGCCAGACATGCCGCCGAATCCAGTTGAAGGCATTTTGTCAGGAGCTGTGTTCTCGAAGTTCTCTGGGAATTGGTCGACGATGGCGCCGCTCAATCCTTTCCCGATATCGAACATGATCGCATAACCTGTGCGGTATGTGTCATATGACGCGGCATAGTCGCCGTTCACGTATTGTTGGAAAGTATCCACAACGGATTGTTCATGCGCTTCCACGCCTGCAATCGTTTCATCCAACGGCATACGGTCTTCAGTTGCTTTATTCAAAAACGTGCCAAGATCTGTTGCGAATGTGCTAGTCAAAGTGGAGACGGCTTGCTCTTTTGCTTGCTCATCTTCTGAAGCTGTCGCATTTGCCAAGTCACCTTGGACAGCGATGTGTTCGTTATTCCATAGTTCTACAAACTGGTTGCTCGCTTCTTCACCGTAGACTGAAGCTAGCGCTGAACGGAACTCTTCTGTGTTTTGGTCTTGTGCCCAGTTGACGAAATCGAAGTCAGCCGAACCATTGTAGCCTTTTGCCATGCTCAATTGCGCAAGGGCAAAATGTTCTGCTGCAATGCGGTTGACTGTCGAACGGAAGTCGCCGGCTGGTGTGTTCGGATCAGAGAACTGATCTGGGAATTGAGCCGAAATCGCTCCGCTGATTGCGCTGCCTGCACCGAAGATTTGCGTGAAGCCTTCGAGGTACATCGTGTAAGCAGCTTCGTAATCGCCTTCTACATAAAGATCAAACGTATTTTGTACGTAATCTTCGTGTTCACGAAGTGCGGCTGTCGCACCGTCTTCCGGAAGATTGCCTTCCGTTGCCGTGCCGAGGAATTCGCCCATTTCATCGACGAACGACTGGATTTGAGCCAATGCTTCTTCTTGCATCGCGGCGTCATCCGCTTTCACGGCCGCTGCGTATTCATCTGTTCCCATATTGTGCTTATCGAAGATTTCAACGAAAGCCGCTCCGCCATCTTCCCCGTAAACGGAAGCAATGACCGGTTCCATATCGGCTGCGTTTTCATCGAGTGCCGCCATAGCTTCTTCTGCCGCTTCGTCGCCATCATAAATTTTCATCATGGAATCCACTGCGAGCGCATAATGCTCGGACAATAGCGAATCCAACGTTGCGCGAAGTTCGACGCCTGTTGTTTCCGTCGGCGGTGCTTCTTCAGCTGCCAACACCGTAGAACCGATTCCCGGAACTAATAGTGATGCCCCGACTACTGGTAGTAAAAGCTTTTTCATTTTCATCTAACCACTCCTCTTTTTTGTTTTCTTATAAGCTCAACGGGGCGGGTTTCATTTTAGATCACAATTTCTAAAAAAAATTTTGATTTCCGCATCACCGATACTTTTGCACGGCACTGAATGAATTCTTGATTGCATCCTTTTTAAGCTCATTTTGAGTCCGATTAGGTATTTAAACCCAATAATTAATACTTTATTTTTTCAAATTAAAATATTTGACAATAAAATAAGCCTTTAAGTATAGTTGCGAAGTTGTATTTTCATTTTTGCTAGGAGGGAAACCTATGAATATTTTTCAATTATTTTCTGGCCCTTACGGCTGGGTGATGGCGTTTGTTTTTTGGTATCCGTTCGTCATGGCTCTTTTCTGGATGGCGGGTTCGCTTCTCTTTCTTAGAACCAAAGAATCCAAAGCCGATTCTTTAGTGCTGGAGGATTTCGACTGGCCGATGATCAGCATATTGGTTCCTTGTTACAACGAAGAGGAGACGCTCGAAGAAACAGTACGAAATCTTGCTGGACTTTCTTATCCCAAAAAAGAAATTATTTTGATCAACGACGGTTCTACGGATGGCACGGCACAGTTGGTTAAGACCTTGTCTGAAAAATACGAGCTTGTCCGAGCTATCCAATTGAATGAAAATCGGGGCAAGGCGAATGCCCTTCAGGTAGGCTTGTTCGCGTCCAGGTCAGAGTATCTCATCTGTGTGGATTCCGACGCATTACTTTCCGATACCGCTCCTTACTACTTGATACGCCATTTCTTTAATGGCGGGGAAAGACTTGGAGCTGTGACCGGCAATCCCGCAATCCGCAACCGCAATAATTTGCTCAGCCGCATGCAGTTGGTCGAATATGCATCCATCATCGGCGCAATCAAGAGAACCCAAAGACTGCTCGGAAAAGTCATGACTGTTTCGGGCGTCGTTGTCGCTTTTCGGAAAAAAGCGCTGGTCGATGTCGGGTTATGGGATCGTGACATGATTACCGAAGACATTGCAGTCAGCTGGAAACTTCAAAAACGTTTTTGGGATGTCCGCTACGAACCGCGGGCAATTTGCTGGATGCTCGTCCCTGAAACCTTAGCAGGCATTTGGAAACAGCGTGTCCGGTGGGCACAAGGCGGCCAGGAGGTCATTTTGCGGCATTGGAGAATTTTGTTCAGCTGGAAGCAACGCAGAATTTGGCTGATTTATCTTGAACAATGGACCAGTATCTTGTGGGCATTTTGTTGGCTCTTTGTCACTGTGCTGCTGTTGTTTACTGCTGATACCTTTCAGGAAATGCTCATTTGGTTTACCATCACTTCGTTTGCATTGGTATTTATCAGCTTGATTCAATTGCTTTTTGCCCTGCTGATTGCCTCCCGCTACAACGAAGTAATGAAGTATTATTTGTGGGCAGCTTGGTATCCCGCTATTTATTGGATGCTCAATACTGCGGTGGTGATGGCAGCCGTGCCTCGGTCCATTTCTTCACGCTTGAAAGGAGGTTACGCTATATGGCACAGTCCAGACCGCGGCATGAAGAAGAAATCTTCTTGATAGCCGGCAATCGCTCCTGGCTTCATGCTTGCATCGATTTTATTTTCACCTTGTTCTTCTGGTTATACAGTTCTTTAGTGGTTTTATATTTCTTGTCTGCCACATTCGGCTTCAATAATAGTTTGACAAAAACCTTGAATGCTTCGTTCAATACGATCAATCAGGACATACGTAATCTAGTCCTCACGGCGCTCGTGATTTTCTTCGTTTTCTATGCTTTGCTTTTCGTGAACCGCTTTTACAATATAAAGAGATTCGGTTCGTTGAAAAGACGCAGTTACCCTTTACCAGCCAACATCGATGAACTCGAAGCATTAAAATTGATGAAGCTTGAGCACATCGAAAAACTGCAAAGTGAAGACTATTGCGTCTTTGATACTAATCCAATCGCTCCGTTGGGAAATGAAAAGCTATGATGAAAAAGGTCTTTATTTGGCTTGCCGTCATCGTCTTGTTTAGCCTATTCTTTATATCCCGTAAAGAGTTGTTCGCAAATGCGCTAATAGTGGACACACCGGCTATGTCTTTTCCAGAGGAGTTATCGGAAGATGGATGTTTAGGGTTGAATTATCATCGTGTCAAAAATGATAGCTGGCTCACCAAATCTGCCCGCAGTTTGCTCCAGCCAAGAGAGCTTGTTCAATATAGCGTGCTGAAAAGTGAATTTAAAAATCAAATCGAGACATTGATCGAAGCCGACGCAGTTTTTTTAAGCCAAGAGCAGTTGCTAGAGGCAAAAGCTCGAGATGCCTTCCCCGAAAAATGTGTATGGATCTCATTTGATGACATTGACAGATCGGTTTACCGAAATGCTTTTCCCATTTTAAAAGAAGCGAAAATTCCATTCACCTTGTTTATTATTGCAGGACATGTTGGAGATAAAGACTTCAGCAACCTCGAAATGGCCACTTGGGGCCAACTTAGAGAAATGCAGAAAAGCGGCTTGGCTGACTTTGGTTCGCACACCTATGATATGCATCGATTTGAAAATGAAATTCCCGTTTTCCTATTGCCGGGAAAGTCGAGGGAATTTGAGCAGGACCTAGAAAAAAGTGTAAAAAAGATCGAGTTGGAACTGGGCGTTGCTGTCAAAAGTTTCGCTTACCCTTATGGAAACACCACTGAAGCTGTTGCTCAATCATTGAAAAAGAAAGGGTTTGAAGTCGGGTATATTTTGGCGCCACAAACGATACGCCCTGCTGACGACAATTTCCTAATCAATCGAATCATCGTCAATCAAACAACATTCGATGATGTGCTGCTTCCTTATTTAGAAACGTCTGGTACTCAAGATAAAAACAACCTCAAAAAATAACCTTTACTCCATACATTGAGAGAAGTCGCGCTAAATGCCGCTTCTCTTTTTTTCATGCAGCGATTCGCACGTCCTTCCCTTCTATTTCCTGGAAATTAAGTATTCGAAGCTAAGGTTCGTTTTGCCTTTACTGATAACTTCCTCCCCAGGGCTTTCTAATAGAAACTAAAAACCTTCCGTTGTTAAGCGGTTACATTGATAAAGCCGGTTTAGCGCCCATTTGAGGTGGTAGTTAAGATAAAGTAGCGTCAATTAAATACGAAGAACCCGGCACAAGATATGGCCGGTTAGATAATGGGATTTTCAAGAACTTACTATATAGAGGAGGAACAGAACATGGGTAAATTACAAGATAAAGTAACCGTCATTACAGGTGCAGCAACAGGCATCGGGAAAGCGACAGCAGAAGTATTTGCACAAGAAGGCGCCATCGTCCTGCTTGCGGATATTAAAGAAGAGGCATTGCAGGAAACGGTCGACAAAATCAATGAAAACGGCGGCACGGCAAAAAGCTTCCAGGTGAATATCGCCAAGGAAGAGGACGTCACTTCTTTCGCTAATCAAGTAAAAGAACAATACGGCACCGTCTATGCCTTGTTCAATAACGCCGGCATCGACCAAGAAGGCGGCAAAGTGCATGAGTACCCGGTCGATTTGTTCGACGACATCACCGCTACTGACTTGCGCGGCACTTTCTTGATGAGCAAATATTTCATCCCGCTCATGATGGACAATGGCGGGGCGATCGTCAACAACGCTTCCATGTCCGGCAGCTTTGCCGATTTGGACCGCTCGGGCTATAACGCAGCGAAAGGCGGCATCATTAACTTCACGAAATCCATCGCCATCGAATACGGAAGATCCGGCATTCGCGCCAACTCCGTATCCCCTGGCACAATCGAAACACCACTGATTGATGAACTTGCTGGCTCTAAAGAGGAAGAAGCAGGACGTGAGTTCAGAGAAAGCAATAGATGGCTCGCTCCTTTAGGGCGCCTTGGCTTACCGAAGGAAATCGCTACGACGGTGTTGTTCCTCGTCTCAAGCGACAGCTCTTACCTGACAGGCCAGGATATTGTTGTGGACGGCGGTCTCACCGCTTACACATGGCCGGGCAAAATGGTCATGGACGACAACTGGAAAAAAACAACGACAAAAGAACAATAAGACTACAAAAAGAACCCCGAACGGCAGCTGTTTTCAACAGTAGCCCGTTTGGGGTTCTTTTTTATTTATGTTTAGTTTTTTGTTTCGGTGTAGACTTTGCTTGGTTTGCCTTCACGTCCAATTGCTCAGGACGCTCAAGTTTCACTACCGCATATGCGAGCCTCATCAACACCATAACCATCACGCCGACACCAACAGCCAAATAAATCATCGTGAAAGCTTTGCTCAAATTACCTGTCGGCGCAAGACCGGTCTCAATACCGGTCGGAATCAAGCTGACGAAGGCGAAATAAAAAGCATCAAAAAAGGCCCAGCCTTCTATTTGATAATAGAACAAAGTCCCCGACAGCACGATGAACGCCAAAGTCAGCAGCAAGGTCCTGAACAACGGCTCTTTGCCAATGCGGTAAATGGCGGACAGCAAGCGTTTCAAGGTCAGTATAAGGGAAATCATGGGGTCATCACGCTCTTTTCTTTACGCATACTTGGTCAATAAAGCTGTTGGGATATGGCAATAATCATCCGGGCATCTATCCAAACGGTCCTGATGCTCAGCTGCGCTGGCTATATAATTCTCAAGCGGCAAAACTTCGACTGCAATGCGTGCCGCATCTGTTCGTTCATTCATGAAGGCTTTTGCTGTGGTTAAATGTTCCGGCTTTTTGCTGTAAACGCCGGTTCTGTATTTCTCTCCGACATCCTCGCCTTGTTTATTGACGCTATACGGATCGATGATTTCAAAGAAATACTCCATCAGTTGTTGGACCGACACGCGCGAAGGATCGAACGTAGTTTTGACGCATTCCGCGTAGCCGTCGTAATCGCCTTCTAGCGATTGCGTCTCGCCGTTTGCCCGTCCCGCTTCGGTCGACTCGACACCCGGCAAAGTTTTGATGAACGCCTGCACGCCCCATAAGCACCCACCTGCAAGATATATAGTTTCCATACCGACACTCCTCTTGTGCTACATTGGCTCTTGCCATGCGAGCCGAGCTGTTTCATTCAGTATAGCATCTCAAGGAATCCAGCATAATCCTGCGTTATTTCCTCGATGTCAGCTTTTGGCTAAGCCCGAATCCATTGTTTCAATAAACCGCTTTTTAAGAATTGTTGACCTCTAGGATCGTCAGCGCCTTTTTTACATAGAGAAATGGCTCCACTGTTGAATCCGATATACCTATTAAATATACAAAACAAATTTTTAGCGTTTTGCCAGAGGTGCAATCATCACTTTTGGGTGCTCATGAAAACACATACTCTACACTATATATTCAGAATAATTAAATAGTTATGATGTTTTTACCGAGTTGCAATACCGGTAAGACGAGAAGGAGTGACTTTTGATGAGCAAAAAGAAATTACTGACTTTAAGTTTGGCAGCTTCACTCGCATTATCCGCGACAGCGGTTTCCGCCGATACCCTATCTAAGCAGGAAACAGAAAAAGTCCATGTCAATAAAGATACCCAGACGCCCGATTTCATTTCCGGGACATTGACTGAACCATCCGATCAAGATGCAAAAGAAATTGTCTTTACATATTTGGAAGAAAACGAAGACACATATAAAATCGATAAAAAAGACCTTTCCAGCTTCAAAGTCATCAGCCAGGAAACAGACGATCTCGGCTTCACTAAAGTGAAGCTCCAGCAGAAATTTAAAGGCGTGCCTGTGTTCGGTTCCGTGATCAACGCTCACGTTGACCAAGACGGTGTGCTTACTTCCATCTCAGGGAATTTGGCGCCGGAATTATACGATAAGAAATCCTTGAAAAAAGGCGCAACCTTGAAAGCGGGGGCTGCAGTCGAAAAAGCAGCGGCTGACTTGAAAGAAAAGATCGGCAGTTCCCCGGAGCTTGAAGTTGAAGTGACACCGGAATTGGTCATCTATTCCAAAGACGGGCAAGCGCATTTTGCCTACAGCGCTGAATTCGAATTCCTTTATCCGGAACCGGGGAATTATCAATACTTTGTGGATGCGAAGACCGGCGATATCCTCGATTCCTATAACCAGATCCATGAAGCTAAGCCATCAGGCGGCGGCGCCAGCTTGGCAGGCAATGATTCGACAGCGACCGGCAAAGGTGTATTGGGAGATACGAAAACATTCAATACTTTGGTCAACAGCAATGGTTCTTACCTGGTCGACCGCACGCGCGGCAACGGAATTTTCACGTACGATGCCAAAAACCGCACACGTACGCCGGGCACGCTTTGGCTCGACAGCGATAATGTCTACAACGCCGCTTATGACGGCGCTGCAGTAGATGCCCATACTTACGCTGGCCAGACCTACGATTACTTCCAGGATATCCATAGCCGCAATAGTTACGACGGCAACGGAGCTGAGTTGGTTTCCACTGTCCATTATGGCCGCAGCTATAACAACGCGTTTTGGAGCGGTTCGCAAATGGTCTACGGTGACGGTGACGGCACTACCTTCGTGCCATTATCCGGTGCACTGGATGTCATCGCGCATGAATTGACGCACGCCGTGACGGATACTTCCGCTGACTTGATCTACCAGAACGAATCCGGCGCAATCAACGAATCGATGTCCGATATTTTCGGCACGCTTGTTGAATACCATTTCAATAACAAGCCCGACTGGCAAGTGGGCGAAGACATCTATACGCCAAACGTCTCGGGCGATGCACTACGCTCGATGGAAGACCCGACTTTGAGCGGAGACCCGGATCATTACTCAAAACGCTATACGGGCACGGGTGATTACGGCGGCGTCCATATCAACTCCGGCATCAGCAACAAAGCGGCGTTCCTGCTCGCCAATGGCGGCACGCATTACGGCGTGACAGTCGCTGGCATCGGCAACGATAAAGCGGGCGATATCTACTACCGCACACTCACGCAATACTTGACGCCGAACTCCAACTACAGCCACTTCCGCGTTTCCACCATCCAAGCGGCAACGGATCTGTACGGTGCATCGAGTGCTGAAGTCGCAAGTGTTAAAGCAGCGTTCTCGGCTGTCGGCGTCAACTGATCGATCGGCCAAAGCAACATAACGCAGCTATAAGCGCAGCTTTCATTTGCGTATCACTGCCTTATCAATAAATAAAGCACAGCTGATTCCATTCAGCTGTGCTTTATTGCGTTCATATTATTATCGGATTATGGAATAATCACCAACGAAACAGCGCGTTCGCTCCCTTGTTCCGGCTCTTGAGCATGATAGTATTTTTCCATTAATGAACTGAGCTCCGACTGAAAATTGGCAAAAGAATCGTCTGTTAAATTCAGCTTCACTAAAGAAAATGTCGATTGATCCTGGGACTGCTCTTCCACGCTGCGCTCATGGTAATTTTTATAGTTTTGCAGAATGTACATAAAATAGTACGTGATGAACCGGATTCTCTCGCTATAAGTAGCTGACTGCCAGTCTTCCTGGCTCACTTTATAAGCTTGCGTGTTCAGTGCATAGAGTTTTTCTTCCACTTTCCCGCTGCGGTTTATGCCCACCACTTTCAGCAAGTCATCCTCCACCATGGAATTCACGTGTCTGTACAAAGTCGCTTGCGACACTTCTTTCAATAGTTTATTCAGCTGCAGGATCGATAAGCCCTCATCAACATCGATCAATTCCAAAGCTATTTTAAACCTGACTTGGTTTTTAAATAAATCAAATTCCATGTGCAATGTCCCCTTTTTGAGTGCGCTTAATTAGCTATTATATATTCTTTCTGTTGATTTACCAACTCCACCTAAATGGCCGGCTGGCAGCGCGTAACCTGCTGAAAATAACGGGCATGCATAAAGTAGTTGACGTTTCTATTATCATTATTGATAATGATAATGGAAAGGGTGATAATTATGAATACTGATATTACTGCTTTACTGGAAATCGATTGGGCACAAATCCTGCCGTTCGCCTTGCCCATTATCTTCTTCAACTTATTGCTCATTGGCGTCGCACTGTACGACTGGTTTAAGCGGAAAGATCGGATTGCGGCACCGTATGCTTGGCTCGCCGCCATCTTATTATTCCAATCATTAGGGCCGATCTTGTATCTGGTCATCGGAAGGAAGGTCATTCGCCATGATTACAGTCGAGAAGCTTCATAAGACGATCAAAAAACGAAAAATCTTGAGCGATGTCTCTTTTACGGTTGCACAGGGTGAATGCATTGGTTTATTGGGGCCAAACGGTGCCGGCAAAACGACGCTTATTAAATGCATGACTGGCGTTTTGCACTACGAACAAGGGAACATCGCCTTCCATTCCAAGCCTATTGCCCAGCACAAGCAAGATATCGGCTATTTGTCCCAGCATACAGACTTCAAGCCGTGGATGAGCTGCGGGGAATCGCTTCGTTTCTTCGGAAAACTATCAGGCCTGGATGCGGCAGTTTTACAGAAGGCTATCCCCGCGGTGCTGGCGGAAGTTGGGCTGAAGGATAAAGAAAGCTATAAAGTGGAGCAATTATCCGGCGGCATGAAGCAGCGGCTCGGAATCGCACAAGCCATTTTGCACGAGCCGCAATTGTTGATTTTGGATGAACCGGTCTCAGCTCTCGATCCGATCGGCCGGAACGAAGTGAAAAAATTGATCGCACGCTTGAAGAAACGGACGACCATCATCATTTCCACACATATCCTGGATGATGCCAGTGAGTTTTGCGACCGCTACATCGTGATCAAAGATGGCGCGATTGCCGGAACCATCGACAGCCAACTTCAGCATGCAGACCGCACACAAGTTTTGGTGAAGACAGCGAAGATTCCCCCAGTAAGCGGCATTTGGGCCGGTGATGGCGTGGCGCATATTGAAAGCCTGTCACCTACCGCTTTCCTTTTGACAGGGACTGAACAACTTGATTTGAAAAAAGTCGTTCATGACTTGGATGTACAAGAGCTGGATGTCACGTCCATCGAGTTTTATGAAAAAGGAATCGAGGAAATTTTCCTGGAGATGGTGTCGGACACATGACCAACTTTTATACGCTAACCCAAACCGAGCTGGCGGAAGCCGCAAAAGAATACAAATTTATTTGGCTGACATTGTTTTTCGTCATTTTGGGCGTCACCCAGCCTTTGGTCAATAACTATATGGACGTGATCCTCGAAAACGTGGGTGGCGCAGACGGCATCACCATTGACCCGAACCGGCCGATGCCGAGTTCCGGAGAAGTTCTTCTATCGACTATTTCCGGCCAGTTCAACCAAATTGGACTTATCATTTTGATCATCAGCTTCATGGGGCTCATTGCGTCCGACCGCAATAGCGGCATGCAGGACTTTATCTTGACCCGTCCGGTTGCCATTCCGTCTTATTTATTGTCAAAGCTTGCAGGCCACTGGCTCATCAGCATGTTCGCCATTGCCATCGGAGCCGCCGTTTCCTACGGCTACACGGTTTTTTTATTCGGTTCGTTCTCTTTTTCCGATTTCTTGTTATTTCTTTTGATGTATAGTTTGTGGATTCTCTACGTCATCAGCCTAGCGATTCTAATCAGCACATTCATCAAGGGGCTCATTCTCATCGCAGTCACGACGATCGCCGTCTCCATTTTCTTGATCCTGATCAAAAGCTTCAACCATCTTGTGTTTCAGCTGTCCCCAGGCGGCGTCTTGAACGTCGCAGAAAACCAATTGCTGCCGGGTGGTGAGGTCAATCATTTCAGCATCCTGTCGTGTGGAGTGTTCATTGTGTTTAACATTTGGCTGGCCAAAATCAATCTGAACAAACAGTAAGCGGGTTCCCTTTGCGCACTACAGAAACTCAGTCCATCCATAACGGACTGGGCTTCTTTTTCGATCACCTAAAATCACCATCCTCCGGGATACTCATCAAAAAAACCACTTTCAAAATAGCGCAAAAATATTTTGCGCAAAAATTTTAGATATTTAAATTTTTGAAAAAATCATTTGCACCTCTTCCAAGCTCATGGCAAAATAGTTGAAAAGGCTCTCATTATCTTGCATTGAGGAGATGGATCATGAAAAATCAACAGAAAATAGAAATTCCTTTTGTTATGGCGTTAATTCCATTCATCGTCATGATCAGCATCATGGCAATTACCATCATCAAATTTGGCGGTAGCCCGCACATCCCGTTATTGATCGGTGCGGCTATTGCTGCCCTGATCGGCTGGCGCTACGGGTATAAATGGGAAATCATCGAAGAAGGCGCTTATAAAGGCATCCGCATGGCGCTTCCGGCGATTGTCATCATCCTTCTCGTCGGTTTGATCATCGGAGCTTGGATTGGCGGAGGGATTGTGGCAACAATGATCTATTACGGATTGAAAATCATCACCCCTTCCCTATTCCTCGTGACCATCTGCATCATTTGCGCGATTGTCACTTTGGCCATCGGCAGTTCGTGGTCGACGATGGGAACGATCGGCGTCGCAGGAATGGGCATCGGCGTGAGCATGGGGATCCCTGCTGCCATGGTAGCAGGCGCGGTCATTTCCGGCGCTTATTTCGGCGACAAAATGTCCCCGCTGTCTGACACGACCAATTTGGCAGCTGGAATTACCGAAACCCCTTTGTTCACGCATATCAAGCATATGGTGTATACGACGATTCCTGGCCTCATCATTGCATTAGTCGTTTACTTTATCCTTGGCAGGCAGTTTGCCGGCACTGCGGTGGATATCGGCAATATCAACAGCATCCTTTCCGCATTGGAAAGCAATTTCGTCATCTCTCCTTGGCTTCTGCTCGTACCGCTCGCGGTCATCGTCTTGGTAGCGAAAAAAGTTCCTGCACTCCCGGCTTTGACGATCGGCGTGTTATTGGGCTGGCTGTGCTATGTATTTATCCAAGGCGGCAGCGTGGCCGATGCCGTCAATACGCTTCACGACGGCTTCGTGATTTCGAGCGGCAATGAAATGGTCGATAATTTGTTCAACCGCGGCGGCATCGAGTCGATGATGTACACGGTGTCCTTGACGATTGTCGCGATGATCTTCGGCGGCATTATGGAACAAGTGGGGATGCTCCAAGCCATCGTCAACCAAATTCTCAAGGTCGCGAAATCAGCGGGCAGCCTCATTGCCGCGACAATCGTTTCGGCCTTTTTCACGAATGCGACCGCTTCTGAACAATACATATCGATTCTTCTCCCAGGTAGAATGTACGCCAAAGCGTATCGGGACAAAAAACTGCATTCGAAAAACTTATCACGGGCCTTGGAAGACGGCGGCACCGTCACTTCGCCTTTGATTCCTTGGAATACATGCGGCGTGTTTATCGTGGCGACTCTCGGCGTCAGCACTTTCGCCTATGCGCCTTACGCGATTCTGAACTATACCGTGCCGATTATCTCCATCTTCATGGCATTCTTTGGGCTAAAAGTTGAATTCTTGACCGAGCAGGAATTAAAAGCACTGGAGGAAAAAGAAGCACGGCAATCGTCAAAACCCGGCGACAGCGATGCTTCAGATTCTGTCCTGACCTAACTCAGGAAACATCAAGCTAATCAAAGCTTGATGTTTTTTGATTGTTGAAGAAGTCTATAATCCGCTATTAATTAAAACTGAGCTTCCCTTTTCTATATTCAAAATCAATGCTCTAGCTAAGTATTTGGAGAAGCGTTCGCTCGACTCCAGTGGTAAAGCGAGACGACCGAGACCCCGCAAGGCGCAAAGCGACTGAGGAGGCTTGGGCGCGAGCCCACGGAAAGCGAGCGATAAGCTTCGGAAAATACGACTTCTTCACTTTCTCGACAACCTGAAAAACCTCAAGCTAATCAAAGCTTGAGGTTTTTTTAGATCGCCGGGAATCCAGTCGCGATTCAAAAGAAAATTTTTTCAGATAAACATTTATTAACAAATAAAAGGATTGTAACTGTATGGATATAGTAATATTGTAGACAGATAAACAAAGTGATTCGAAAAGAAATTTTAAAGGTATTTGCAGATGGACACCAACGATCAGTTGACGAGAATGGAGATATGATATGGTGAATGATCAATCGCGGTATTCGAGGCTTGCGAACATCACACGCATTGTCAATACGAAGCTGGATTTGCATGAAGTGCTGCAGCAGGTCACGACGGCAATTTCCGAGGAAATTGTCCGATGCGACTCTGTCGGAATCTTTTTGCCAGAAGGCGATGGCACATACCGCGGGTTTGCGGGAAAGCCGGAAATGATGAGCGGCGTGACATTGCAATCGCAAATTATCGATCCGAAAACAGACAACCTGGCAGCGGAATTAATAGCGACACGGAAAACCATTTACATAGCGGATACCTCCACAGATAACCGGCCGGACTTGAAGCCAGTGGGAGCTTTTCAAATCAGCTCCCTATTGGCGCTGCCGATTTCCTACGAAACGGATTTTATGGGGATGGTGTTCCTGTTCGATTACGGCACGCCGATGAATTTGACGCAATCAGAAATTGAAAGCGTCGAAGCGTACGTAAATATGGCGGCAGTGGCGATACAAAACGCGAAGACCCTCAACCAAAAAGAGAAGTTGTTGACGGAAAAGCAATTGCTGCTCGACCTTAGCCGTGAACTGTCTTTCTGTTCGACGATCCAAGAAAGCCTGAATGTTTGCTTTGCCTATTTGAAACGGGCGTTTGGTGATGGGAATTTTGCGGCACACATCATAAAGCCGCCGAGTGGTAAAGGCGGCGCGCCGGTCCAATTTCACGCAGCTGATGGAAGGGCCGAACAGGACTGGCAAGAATCTCTCGCCACCATGGGGTTACCCACAAATTACCCGGAATTTGTGACACATGCTGTCTCACAAAAAGAGCCTATCCGGACGGACATGGGCGCTCATCACGAATTGCTGCTGCTTCCAATGATTGCTATGGGAAAAGTTGACGGCGTTGTCTCAGCCGTATGCAGCTGCGAAGCGTCAGAAAATGCCATTGATCTTCAGATTCCTTTCGCCCAAGCGATTATTGAGGCCACCGCGCCGGTTTTTTCGAATTTATTGTACATGGATCAATTGGAAGGAATGGTCGAAGAGCGGACAAGTGAACTGTATGCTGCGAACAAGCGGGTCACGAGTGTCATTGAAAGTATCACGGACGGATTTTTCGTGCTAAATAAAAACTGGGAATACACCTATATCAACCAGCATCATTTTTTGCCGAAAGGGAAAAAAGTGGATGAAGTGCTCGGCAAGAAGGTTTGGGATGTGTTTCCTGAAACTGTCAACACCCTCACTTACACCGAGTTCCATCGAGCCATGAACGACCGGGTGACGGTTCGCTTTGAGACACAATCGGATGTGGAAGATTTTTGGTTTGAAGTTACCGCCTATCCATTCGATGACGGCATCTGCTGCATGTTGAAAAACATCAAAGAAAAGAAAAAATACGAGAAAGAGCTGAAAAGGCTCGCCAATTTGGATTTGATCGGCCAGATGGCGGCAGGGATCAGCCACGAGATCCGCAATCCAATGACGACAGTGCGCGGTTTCCTGCAATTGATGTTGATGAACGAGCAATTGGAGCCGCATGCTGCGCATTTCAACCTGATGATCGCTGAATTGGACCGCGCAAATGCCATCATCACTGAATTTCTGTCCGTTGGCAATACGCGGACTTCGGATATGAAAATGATGAGCTTAAACGCCATCATCGAGGATATCTCACCGTTGATCAAAATCGATACAGCCAACCAGAACAAACAAATCCATATTTATACCCAGGAAGTGCCGGAACTACTACTGAACCATAATGAAATCCGGCAATTGATCATCAATCTATACCGCAATGGGCTGGAAGCAATGGAAGAAGGGCAGACACTGACCATCGGGACCTATCCGGAAAACGAAAATTGCGTGGTGCTGGCCGTACAGGATCAGGGCAGCGGCATCGATCCCGCCATCATCGATAAAATCGGCACGCCTTTCTATACGACAAAAGATGAAGGCACGGGCCTCGGCCTGGGTATCTGTTACGCCGTGGCGGCTCGCCATAATGCCACAATTACCATCGAAACAGGACCCGAAGGCACCATCTTCTTCACGAAGTTTCCAGTTGAGCCAAAACCAGACGAAGAGCAATGATAAATAAGCGTTCAGTTTCTCGGTAAACTGCAAAAAACCATCAAGCTAATCAAAGCTTGGTGGTTTTTGTTCTATTTACAGAGTTTTATCGGGAGAGCAGCTTATTATTAAAAATTCACTCTCTCTTCTTTCGTGCCTGACTTATTGCATGTCTTGAATCTCCACAAGTGTGCCTTGAATGATGTAACGTTCGGGGGCATAGCCAATATAATCAAATGGATAACAAGTGGTCAATGTTAAGGTCGCTTCATCTTTATCCACAATCACCGTTCGATCCTCGGCATCCGTTATCCAGATTTTCTCGACTGCGTACTCATAACGCTGCCCTTCGTACTCTAAAAATACAGAATCGCCTTTTTCCATCTCATCGAGTCCCGTGAAAACGGTATCGCGGTGGCCGCTCAAAACCGTATGCCGCTGTTGATCGGGCGTTGTGGTCCATTCGCTCACATACATGCCAACTCCTTGGTCGAGCGTTGCTTCATCCGCTCCCCAATAAGTGGAATAGCCCGTTTCAATAGCAGGAATCACTAACCGGCCGACTTCTTCGCCTTGCTCATAGTCATTCACGTCGTTGCTCATTATAGGCGGTGGTTCTTGAACTGTAGTAAGAGAACTTTCAGGGGCCGGCTCATTAGACGGCTCCATGCTGCTTGACGCTATATGATTCCATCCTTCGATTTCTTGCAGCGACACCGTTTCAGCGGCCTGCGAACTCTGCCACCACTGGAAGCCAAAATACCCTGACATCAATAGACCTGCGGCAATCATGATTGTATATACTTTGTTCATGGAGCCGGCTTGCACCTCCCTCTTTATTGAAATGAATTATTACAGGACAAAAAACCGTATACAGAGATACGGTTTTTTGTTTTTTTATTGAGTCGTTGTGCGTCTTCTGAACAACAGCAGTCCAGCACCTAGAGCTGCCAAGCCCATTCCTGTGAACGCATATAACGGGTTGTTGCTGGCAGTGTCCGGCAATTCGCCGCCTTCCATTGGAACCGCATTATCCAGAACATCTTGTGGAACTGTAATCGGCTCTACGCCGTTGAAGTTACTGATCGTCATGTCCGTGCTTTGAACTATGTTCAAGCTCTCACCGGCAGCTGAAATATCCATATCTACATGCATAGACATTTCCGTCAAATAGAACGTATCTTTTTCAATGGTCATTTCATAGCTGAGGTCATTGAAATTGATCTCTTCCATCATACCTTCCATGGACATCGCTGAATCTTCTTCACCCATCATGGATTCAAAAGCAGCCATAACTGCTTCCATCATTTCTTCTCCGTCGCCTTCATAGGTCAACTGGTAAGCGTCTCCTGTGTCTTCTACCGACATGTCTTCCCCTAGCGCTTCAGCCTGGGCCACTTGATCGCCGGCAGTCGACATCGCCATCAATTCATCCAAGCCTTCAGAAAGTTCGCTCGGCAATTTCACCCAACCTTGCATCGGGTCTTCCTGGTAAAAGCCCTCTTCTGTCCAGTAGGACTCCAAGGTCTCTTCTTGTCCATCAGGGCCGGAAGTCGTGACGGTCTGATGCATTGCAAACGGATTGAACGTCACATCTTCTTTCGTATGAATCGGAATCGTCGTCGTTTCTCCAGTGGTAATGTCAGGCATCGTGATTTCCATAGTGGTCTCGCTGGAGTAACTATCGAGCGATGACATCGCTTCGTTGGACTTTTGCAGTACGTCGACTGCACTCATTTCCTCAGCTAAAGCCGGTGTGGCACTCCCTACTGCAAGCACCGTCACAAAGGAGGCAGGTATCACTTTTTTCAACATGTAAACACGTCCTATTCCATAGTATTAAGAAGCCGGGATGAACTCTCATATATGTATGTACTTACCAATTAAGCCTCTTATAGTTCCTACTTCCCTATATCTTTTGGTTAAAACATTATGATAGTCACCTATTTGTGAAATTCAGTTTTGCTGAGTTTCGATTCTCTTTAATTCGTTAATCAAAAATGCGTTGAATGGTATAGTGAATGCCTGTTGCGTTTCATCTTGGTTTAAGATATTTTCCAATAATCCTGAATATAATACTTAGTGGCTAAACGATTACTAAAACAATCGGTATCCGTTGCCTTCCAATTTATAGCCACAACTTTTTTGGACTTGTTTTTTGAATCCATCATGTGTAGTATTACATTTGTTGATAAAACGTAATGATTACACTTTGTAGGGTTGTTAATGAAGAATACTGTATTTATTTTGATGCTGATGCTGCTATTGGCTGCTTGTAGTCAGCCCGATAGCTCTACTGAAGATACTTCGGCTGCCGATTCATCCGAATCAGCTGAACTCGATATATTTGCTACTGCCTATCCGCTTGCTTACTTTGCCGAAAGAATCGGCGCGGAGCGAGTCAAAGTCCAATCAATTTACCCGGCTGGTTCAAATTTACATACTTTTGAACCGACACAACAGGACATGGTGGAATTGGCTGAAGCTGACCTTCTTTTTTACATCGGCCTTGGACTGGAAGGGTTTATTGATAGTGCAGAAAACACCTTAAGTAACGAAGACGTGAAATTAATCGCTGTTTCAAATGCTATTTCTGATGAAGAATTGGAAAATGGCCAATTACATGAGCAGGAGGCCGACACTGCAGAAGCAAGTAAGGATCCTCATGCGGAAGATGGACATACTGATGAAGAAAGCCATAATCATGAGAACGGCTCAGAAGATAACCATGATGGACACGACCACGGTTCTACGGATCCACATTTGTGGATTTCACCGGTATTGAGCCAGAAGCTTGCCGAATCAATCAAAGATTCTCTTATAGAAGCGGATTCAGAGGGCGCTGAAATCTATGAACAAAATTACGCTGAACTTATTTCTGAGTTGCAACAGCTAGATGAATCATACAAAACATTAGCCAATACTACAGAAGAGAAAACTTTCTTCGTTTCCCATGCTGCTTTTGGCTATATTGCAAATACCTATGGTTTTGAACAGGTACCGGTTGCTGGACTAAATAGCGAGGATGAACCTACCCAACAAGAGCTGACCAACGTTGTTGATCTGGCTAAAGAAAAAAATATCGAATACATTGCTTTCGAACAGAATGTATCCTCCAAACTGACCGAAGTGATTCAGAGTGAAGTAGGGGCAGAGGCTGTCGAGTTGCATAATTTAAGTGTCCTCACTCCCGAAAACGAAGATAACAATGAAACCTATTTCACCTTAATGGAAAAGAATCTAGAAACTTTGAGAATAATGTTGAAATAATAAAAGCACCGCAATTTACCATTGCGGTGCTTTACATTTCTTATTCTTTTACATATCCACGCTTGGACTCACGGGCCAATTCATATCTGATCATCGGCCAGCCTGAAGCCGCCAAACTGCCAACGTTTATCCGGCGGAAAGAAATTGCGGTAAGTCGAACGAATATGGCTAGCGGGAGTGGCACAAGATCCGCCTCTTAAAATCATTTGATTGCTCATAAATTTCGCATTGTACTCTCCAAGCGCCCCTTCTAGCGGCTTGCTTCCGGGATAAGAAGCATAGGCACTCGATGTCCATTCCCATACGTCCCCAAACATTTTCGCTAGTGTTGCTTCGTTCATTTCGCCGCGGGCAGCTGACGGATGGTAAAGTTCCTGTTCCATCGTATTGCCTTCAATGGCGATTCCTTGAGATGCATGCTCCCATTCAGCCTCAGTCGGCAGTCTTTTGCCTTTCCATCTGCTAAAAGCGTCTGCTTCATAAAAACTCACATGGCTGACGGGTTCATGGGGATTCAAGTTCTTTACTCCGCCAAGCGTGAAGATGCTCCACGCACCTTGCTCGTTTTTCAACCAATACAACGGCGCTTTCCAATTGTTCTTCTTCACAACTCCCCAGCCATCCGAGAGCCAGTGTTCCGGCTGTTCATAGCCGCCTGCTTCGATAAACTCCAGATATTCTCCATTGGTTACAGGCTCTGTTGCCAATTGGAACGGTTCAAGCCAAACCTTATGGCGGGGGCTTTCGTTATCAAACGCAAATCCTTCCCCTTGGTGGCCAATCTCGACCAATCCGCCTTCAAACTCCACAAATGCCGCTGGTTTTCGTTCACTCGCCTGCGGTTCCGCTGATTTTAAATAGGTCGGAAACAACGGATTCACAAAAAAGTTGTACTTCACGTCCATCAGTATTAACTCTTGGTGCTGCTGTTCATGTTGCAGCCCCATATGAATCAATTGAGCCAGCTTTTTCTGAACATCTGAAGACTCGGTTTCGGAAAGCAATTCATGAATTTGCCCGTCTACATAATGGCGATAGGCGATGATTTCCCCAACAGTGGGCCTTGAGAGCACACCGCGTTCATGGCGAGGCTGGTATGGCCCGATGGTGTTGTAATACGAATTGAACAAAAAATCGAACTCGGCATTAAACTCTTCATACGCGGGTTTGAATTCCTTTAAAATCATGCGCTCAAAAAACCAAGTTGTATGGGCAATATGCCATTTGGGCGGACTGACATCCGCATTGGATTGAATAATGAAGTCTTCTGGTTCCAGTGGCTCGATGAGTTCCATGGTGACTTTCCTAATTTCGGTGTAGCGGTCCAGTAAAGTCGCTTTATCCAACGTTTCCATTAAAAAACTCCCTCGCACTTTTTAGTTGTTTTTCAAGCCCTTCTTGGTTACGCTTTCTGTCTCCTCATTCTTCGATCAATCCTTGTTCAACCAGGAACTCTACAGCTACATCTCTCGGTTGGGCATCGTCAGAATCCACACGGGCATTCATGGCCAGCATTTCTTCTTCGCTGATCTCCCCGGCGAGCCCGTTCAGCACTTCTTCCAACTCCGGATATTCTTCCAGCGTTTCCAATCTCACGACCGGTGCAGCGTCATATTTGGGAAAGAAGTTCATATCGTCTTCAGTCGTCGCCAAATCGAACAGCCCGATTCTGCTGTCTGTGGTAAATGCCGGGATAACGTCAATATCCCCGTTTCGTACAGCTTCATACATAATGGCTGGATCAAAGCTCTCTGTCGCAGAGAATTCAAATCCGTATGTTTCCTTCAAGTCTTCGTATCCGTCGCCTTCTCTCTCATAAATCGAATGAGGCCCGCCGAACGTGACATCTTGCGAACGGGAGATCTCTGCCAGTTTGGAATACGTTTCTGCGTCAAAACCGCTGTCTTTTGAATAGGCTAAGGTATAGCCGTTTTCAAACCCAAGCGGCTCCAGCCATGTTGCGCCCAATTCTTCTTCGTAGCCTTCGCGCACTTGCTGAAGAACCTCTTCAGAAGATTGGCCGGCTTCCGATTCACGTTTGAGGACATCTTTTAACCCTGTGCCCGTGTACTCGACGTACATATCGATATCTCCCTGTTCCAAGGCAGGCGTCAATATGGCTACTTCCCCTAAGCCGTCCTGATATTCAACGGTATATTCTGAATGTGCCTCTATGTACTCTCCCAGAATATAAGGCAAGATATACTGTTCCGTCCATGGTTTGCCTCCAATAATAATTGGGTCTGTTTCTTCTGCACCTGAACTGCAGCCATACAAAGCTGCCGATGCCAATATTGAAATACCGATCAATTTTTTGTTCATGGCGATCCCTCCTAATTTTCTTATAGCCTCATTTATGGAATAAAACATGACTCCCCTCTATATTATCAGAATTTTCTAGGATAAATGTGAGATAGATAACATTTTCTACTAGCTCTCACGGACAAAAAAGAAGAAAATCGACTGCTCGATTTTCTTCACCCTCTACTTTTTATCCCATTTGCAAGACTTATTGGCAATTGACGGAAATGGATTGCGCCATGCAGCTAAACGAGTCCATTATTGTACATCGACTTCGTTGTAATGGTTTTTTAAAATTCACCGTTCATCATCTCTGCATAAGTGTAGTAAACGTTCCGATTTTTCAAAAGTGGAAAACCTTGTCTTTTTTTCTCACTAGGTACATTCTGTAGTAAATTGCGATGTTCGAAAACATTATAGATTTGGTACGGGATGCCCATTTCATTCAACTTACTTTTCGCTTCTTCGCATTTGGTACATCCTGGGACGACAAACAAATTAAACTTATTTGACCTTCCGTAGAACGGAAAAGAAGGGATATGAATCATGGATAAACTGACACTCCTTTCGCACATCAATCTTTTCGACGAGCTGCCCATGGAAGACATGAAGTTAATCGACAAAAACAGCATCATGACGCCCGTGAAAAAAGGAACACAAATACTCATCCCCGAACAGCCCTTAGATGTTTTGTTTTTCCTAAAGAAGGGACAGGTCCGCTTATACCGGATGACGTCCCAAGGGAAGCAGTTCACGACTGATATCCTTGTGGACGGCAATGTCTTTGGCGAAACAGAATCATTCATGCTGACAGACAAACAAACTTACGCAGAAGCTATGACTGATTGCTATCTATGCACCATGGATAAAGGAAAATTCGAATCTTTCGTTCGATCTACCCCCGATGTCTCATTCAAACTCATCCAAATTTTGTCGAATCGCCTGAAAGAAACTTATGACTTGAGTGAAAAGATCGCACTCGGGGATGTCCGCTACCGAACGCTTTTCCTGTTGCTGAAAATGAGCGAAAAAAGTGGAACACGAGACAAAGAATGGCAATCCATCAACATGAAAATCACCCACGAGGATATCGCGACAATGGTCGGCTCCTCACGAGAAACAATTTCTCTTCTCATGAGCAAATTAAAAAAAGAGGGATTACTGAAGAAAACATTGTTTGGCTACTCTATCAAAGCCGATGAAATCAAGAGCATCCTTATAGAATAATGGTTGTTTTCATCTTCTCAAAAAAGATCCTGTGAAAAAGTAAGGAGACTTACTTTTCGGGAATTGATAATCTCTTATAAAAAAACCTTTCGCATTCTACCAAGGCCATCGACTGGCCGATAGTGTGCAAAAGGTTTTTTTCCATTCTTCTAGGCATGCTTATGCATAAGACGGCTGAACACGGCGGCCAAAATCAGTGAAAAGGCCAAGTGAGTAAGCAAACTCATTAGCTGCGCACTCGCGAACATTTCTCCAATCATTGGCCCCATTCCCATCATAACAGGCATTACCAGCAATGGTCCGATGAACCAAATAATCACGCCGTGAAGAACGCCCAGCACATAATAACGTGAAGACAACAAGGTCATCGCTCCATAGCCAAGCCCGAAAATCCAGCTGATCATCATATGCATCGTCCAACCAAGCACAACGCTTTCACTGCCAAGCATCGAAGCCAATACCGGCATCATCCCCATCACTTGCATATAAATCCCGAACGCTACGCCTGCGACTGTACTCCCAATCAATGAAGCTTTCACCAGCTTTGAGTAATTCGAAACAGTGGATGTTTGTCTCGAGACTACCATTGTTCTCACTCCTTTTTTCTTTAGTATAGAACTGGCTCGTAAAGAAAAAAGTAAGTTATCTAACAATTTCGATATTTTTTGTTGAATAGTGAATTAAAAAAAGAGGTCAGGTATTCTGTATTTTTTTTAAGATTGATTACACACCTAAAGTCTTCTCCTACCCAAAGCCACTAAGTTTAATCTGCCGATAGTTGGAAACAGTAAAACCCCAAATGGGAATCACTTTTTTAAAAGCGTCTCCCATTCGGGGTTTAGTTCAAAACTTTTTTCGCCCGTTTTATCTCAGGGTTTTATAAGAGAATCAACCCTTTTCTGCTTTTAAACACTATCACGGGCATTTAACAAGCTATTCAGCTTGCTCTATATCTTCCGCTGGGCCAACTGTAGTTTCAAGGTCTGCAAAATCGTCAAAATCAGCGACGCTCATTCCGTGTTCATCTTGCACATAAGAATCAAATTCTGCGAACGTCCAATCAAGTGGCGTGAGATAATTCATTTCCAGCTCTGCTAGTTCAATATTGCCTAAGTCCATCTCTTCAATTACTTCTTCAGCAGCTTCGTCTGTTTCTTCCTCAATTTCATCTGCCTGCTCTTCATCAACATCAGTCTCTTCTTCTAATTCATCTGCTTGCTCTTCGTCAACATCTGTTTCTTCTTCTAATTCATCCGCTTGTTCTTCTGCTTCAAGAACTTCTTCCGGTTCAGCATTTTCTAAAGTTTCGTCTTCACCACAGGCGGTCAAAATACTTATCGATAGCACCCCTAGAGCGCCTGTCTTGATCCATTTATTTTGAATCATAAGTCTCCACCTCTCTAAAAATTTGACTTACTATAAATAATACCCATTTGATTAAAATGATAAAATTTTGATTTTTCGGTAATCTTTTTGATGATTTTCAACTTCTTTTTCGTCAATCATCGGCGATAAAAAATGCACTTAATTATTTTCTATTGAAAAACAATCAATTTCCAGAGGCCTCATACTCTTTTTCGTTACCATTTGGATAGGTTACTTCAAGCTCAAGTGATTCGTAATCCTGATTTACGGAAAACACTTCTATAACTTGGCTGATGACTTCCTCATTTGCCATATCGACGTCTAATTGAAGTTCCATCAGCAAAGGCTTCATTTTGTCAAAAGCATCATTACCGGACAAGGATTCATTGGCCACTTTATTTTCATATCCTGCTTCCACCCGGTCACGATCTTCTAAATAGACGACTTGTAAAGCATTATCTTGATCGCTATAGTCAACTTCCAGTTCAAATTCCGTAAATCCGAAAACTTTCCCGCCGATATTCTCATCTTCGAGGCCTCCACCAGGGTTGGCATCCACTGGCCCTTGATAATCGACGGCTTCTCTTGTAACTGGCTGCGTAACTTCTTCCTCGATTCCACAGGCGCCTAGCAAAAGGGCAGAGGAAAATACAAATCCGATGGCAATGGGTTTTTTTATGATCATCATATCTTCCCGCCTTTCAATTTTGTCGTTTTTATTTAAATTCCCTATTTTTACGTTATTAATCATATAAAAACATCATTAAAAAATTATATTTATCACTAATTTATCATTTCAATCAAATAAACAACTTAATGCGTTTTTCTTCCACTTAGTCGGGTAACCATATAGAAAGTATAAAACATCATTTTATAGAAGGAGAGAGTTTATGATGAAAAAATTGAAGTGGCCACTAAAATTAGGATTGAGCTTAACTTTATCTGTTGCTTTTCTTGGAGCTTGTGGTTTGGAAGAAGAACTAAAAGAAGAAGAACTTGAACATGATATAGAAGAGGATGTAGTTGAACCCGTTGGAGAATTAGAAGAAGAAATTGAAGAAGAAGGCGTGGAAGATGCAGTAGAAGACGAAGTGGAAGAAAATGAAGAATAATTCGTGTTGTTTACGTGTAAGAACCTTAGACGAAGAATGGTTAGCGCCCCTTTAAAGTGAGAGTTCAATTGTGTAACTAACTTTGAGGGGCTCTATTTTTGCCTTCTATCAATCTATGTCGTCTCACTCTGAACTTCCGCAAATCTTGAATACATTTAACTCAAATAATCATTCTTTTACTTATCGCTTTTTCGGTTTCAACAAAAAGATGCTGAAACGGTGGGCCTGGATCTGCTGGCTACTTGATTAATAAATGTCCATTCGTTTTATTATTTTCTCAAATCTAGTATCGGTTGGTCTAATGTTGCTTGCTTGGGTTAGAATTTGTTTCATTTCACAAAGTACGCTTTTCTATACAAACAAAAAAGAAGCTCTTATTTGAGCCTCTTTTCTAATGTTAAAAATTATATTAATTTTGGCTGGCAACCCATGGAGCTTAATAAATTCCCGTCCTAACTACTCTTATTTTTCAGGCTCTTGAAACAGTGGCAATCGGCGTTACGTAGTAAAGTTCTTTCGGGCAAACTTGAGATGCTCTATACAATTCCAGAAAGACGTCTTTCGACACTTCATACCGGTAAATACAATTGGGCAACTCCTTCATTTTTTTCGTTGCATGCTCCATCTTCACTTCCTCTATATCTACCCACACCGATTCTACTTTTTCGGTATTTTTATGCCCGTTATCTGCCGTAAACTCGATGGTTAAACGAGTAAATAAAGTGATGAACAGTGTACCGTTTTCTTCGTGCACGTCCTTTGAGCGCGTAAAAAAATATGTAATGGATGCTAAACTTACAGATTGATTCTGTGCCGTTTTAATCTACCTCCTCTTCCCTTACCGTCCAATAAAGTGCCAATTCACCGCAGTCCATGCAGCTCCTTATCTCCCTTAAAAGAATCTGTTAGTTGTTTTACTTCTATTCACGCCCCAGCATTTTGGCCATATAAATTTCGTTGTGGAAATTATTTTGAATGAGGATGGATTCTTTCCGAACCCCTTCCGATACATACTTATTCTTCTCGAAAAACTCGCGAGTCTGGACATCCGCTTCTAACACAATCACTTCAAAACGTTTGATACCTTTTTCGCCGGCCCATTCCTCTGCCTTTTGAAGTAGAGCGGATTCGATTTCTTTGCCTTGTGCAACTGCTTGGATAGCCAGCTGGACTTTAGCACGGTGAGTCGCTCGCTTTGAATCATTTCCTTCGATCATCATATATCCGACCTGTTGCCCGTTCAAAATGGCCAACAAAATGACCGAATGACCGCTTTGGTTCCACTCAATGAGTTGCTTTCTCCATTGTTTGGTTGACGTTTTCTGTTCCTCTTGCCCAACCATTGAAAAATTCGATTCTTGTTTTAGCTTTTGCTGTAATTCTGCTAGAAACCGCGCGTCCCCATGCAAAGCTGGGCGTATGAGTAAAATATCTTCGTCGCTTTCAATTGCTTGCCTTTCCTGTAAAGAATCCCTTCTTTCAAAAACAACATACCGGTTCGGTTCAACATGCTGCACAAAATAGCCTGCATCCGCCCAAGCTTGGAAATGCTTTGCCGGCGCCTTCGTTTTTTTCCACCAGCTATAATTCAAATAAGCGGTATTCGGGAGACTGCGCCCTATTATCTTTTCAATTTCAGTAAACTCCAAAGTGATCGTCTGATTTTTCGATTCTGAAAAATAAGCCGCTAAGGGGATATATTTCTTTTCCAGTGTCATATTCATTAATTTATTTACTTCCTTTCAGTTACCGTTTATTTCAGTGCATTTCGGGGGAAATCCCCTCTTTATTAATCGCTTTCTATCGCTATTAAATTGCCCGTATTTACGCTGTCTTTCAGCAAGCGAGCTCATCGGCCACTGGGATAGAACACAAAAATCCTCGTTTCTCTTCGAAAAAGCAGTTAACTTGAGTTGTGGGACTGAATCACATAAAAAAAGCCGCAGAGATTCCGTTGGGGTTCTTTGCGGCTTTGCTAATAGCGCTATTGTCTAAAGCATTTAACCAGTTCATATTATGAAATTAAAGAAACGAATTCATAAATTACTATGAATAATAAATAATGACACAGATAATTAATACGAATATTTATAAACTATATTTTCAATCAACTAAAATATTTATCCGCATAAGTTTTATTGTGTATTTTGATCTAAAAATACCCTAATTACTTATTTTTAATCCTGATAAAACCAAAAAATAAAAAAATAAGATAAAATGACATGACTTTAGTAATGAATAAACTCATGCTATATGTCCCGATTCTCTGAACCTGAATTCAAGATAGCTGGAGTCAATCTTCAAGAATCAATTTCGCTATTGATTAGGTTGAAACTTGCTTATACCCAAAAAAAGTGTGCAGCATCGAATAAATTCGATGCTGCACACTTTTTTGTTTTTGCGACTATGCTATTTAATATCTTCCTGAAACTCCAATAAAGATATGACTTATATTATTTAAAGAGCGTACACAATTAGGAGACGGGAAAGAGAAGAGTCCCCCTTTAGCCAAGGGGATTGAGAAAAAAACAGTACCCAAAGCAGGTTTAGTTTCAACTTATCAGTGCGGGCAAGCAGCCTGAGAACGGCCTCAATGCGACCTTACACCATCTAGTTTCTATAGGGCACCTTCTAATAAGCTGTGATACATAAGCGTCTGTATTTTTTTAATTCATCTATGAAAAAACATTATATTTTCAATTTCATTCCTTCATGAGAGGCTACAAAGCCCAGACGTTCATAAAACCGCAAGGCATCTCCCCGTTTTTTATCTGTCGTCAATTGAACCAAATGACAGCCTCGTTCTTTCGAGCGATCAATCGCCCATTGAATAAGTTTTGTTCCTATTCCTTTACCGCGTACCGAAGGAGATGTTCTAACGCCTTCGATTGTAGCTCTCCATCCACCTTGGTAAGTCAGGTAGGGCGTGAATGTAATCTGCTGGATTCCAATAACTTCATTGCCGATGCAAGCTACTACTAATTCATTATTGGGATCTGAAGTAATAGCGTTAAAAGCTTCAAGATAACTATTCGGAAGCGGTTGTTCGTACACTTCTCTTTGGCTGCCCAAGGGATCATCAGCTAACATTTTTACTATGCTATCCAAATCATGAATTGTTGCCATTCTAAAATCAATTTTAGTCTCCACATGAATTCCTCCCTGCCGTTCTATTAAACTTACTGAAGCCGACATTACTATCTTTCCATTTCTTCTTATTCAAGCATATAACCTGGCATATCATTAGTAAAATTAATTAATTTAATGCTTAACCATAAGCTCTACTTATGTTCTACTGCATGAATTGCTATTCGAGATAAGGTCATAATATCTTGAAATTTCATTTGAAAAATCGTTCGTAAAAATATAATTTCACAAACGGCAAAAGAGAAGGACCTTCAAATGAAGTTCCTTCTGCCAATAGCAATATGTAAACTACAGAAAACTGTCGCAATGCATTTACTCATACCATGCAAGCTTAAACATAAGTTACATTCAAAACACGAATTTCCACCTCAGTATAACTGGTTTTAAAAGTATGATAAGGTAAAAATATGGAAATCAATCATTAAGAAGGGAGTCAAGATCTTGCTAAAGAACCTATATAGAACTTCTATGATTTCAATGATTATACTGTTTTTAGTTGTCATAGCAGCCTGCAGCTCCCAAACAGAAGAGACACAACAAGAAGATGTGGAGTCTAATAAAAAAGACGCTCAAGAAGAGTATCTAGGACGAAATCTTGAAATAGGGGTATTAGGCACACCGCCAGAAATAGACTCAGAGAAAATCACCTTCAGTACTGTGGAAATCGAAGAGTTGAGCATCGAAACAGTCGAACAATACGATAGTTTTTTCGTAATGGAAGAGTATTTAGAAAGGGCCGCTGATGGTCCCTACACTGAAGTATTTGCAAATTCAGATGTCCTCTTTTTCTTCATCAAAACAGAGGCCTATTACTTTCCCTTCGTGAATGATGAGATAAGTTACACAGATTATTCCAAGAGAGTCCATGATGAGGAAATCTTTTCTTTAGGTTATTACCCGGCAGCCGAAGAAGGTGCTTCAAGTTGGCAATTTAACATTTTAGCTAAAGATCTTGCTGAGGAAGAATATGAAGAAGTTGTAAGAGGGCTTTATTACGAAATGTTCAATGTCATTAGAGATTTAAATTAAGTTACACTCTATCTAAATGAACAATCCATGTGAGAAAGATTATATTTCTCCAAAATATTTGATCTTCTACGCTGGTGTGCAAGTGCATCCATATTAAGGAGTTAGGTAAAGATGAAAGATAAAATACTGTATTTACTAGATATAGGAATAATCGTTATCTCCGGTCTATCGCTACTGATTATTGCTATAAACACTTTTTACTTTGGAAAGGAATTCCCTCAATTTCCTGCTATGATTTTCGGGATATTAGCATTAGGAACAGTTATAAGAGTCATAACCAAATCAAAAAACGTTAGATATAACTAATAAGAGAAGAATCCACAAGATTTCACTTTCATATTTTCGGTCTTTTATTTAAGGTTTTTGAATGCAACTTACTTAGGATTACAAAGGAGGGATATATTATTAAACACTTTAAGAATAAGCGCTATTGGATACTATTGCCCCCTTTTTCAATAGTTTTTATATCACTATTTTTCATTCCTGATGAGTACTACAAATCTTATTTCCCTCCTACAGTAGTCCTTTTACTTTGGGGTACATACCATACTTGGAATTTTCTAGCTGATAAAAAGAATCACAAAAAAGATATGGATAATCACTCTTAAACTAGAGAAGTGCGCTAGTTCAAGAAGCTAGAAATTAATCATATAAAGGACACCAATATTATTGAGAATCTTTCCGGTATATTTAATGCCATCTTGCGAAGATGGTTAGGTATCCAGAAACCAAAAGTATTCTCTTATAACCATGTAAATGATCAACATAAGAAAGTCGACTGGAGCATCAGAATCTTTTTTATTGCATTGATGGTATTAGGGTATTTCATTAATATGGCAAGGCTTCCTCAAGAACGCTATTTGCTCTTCGAAACGTGGTTTTTATTATTTGGGCTTATGTTCACGATGGAGATCGCGAGGGTGATCATGGAACGGAAATATGCTAAGAATCCCAACGCCTATATTTATACACTTGGCCAGTTGGTTTTTATACTTATAATTATTGTTACACTCTTCTCGACTGACTTTTTCGGTATTTTCTAACCTGATTGTTCAAGAGTAACCGAATGAAACTTCATTTAGATCTAGTTCCATCTCCTTAAGAAATTCCTCTATTTCTTTCTTGGATTTTAACGAGTCTAATGAGCCAGTATAAAGCAATCCACGGCAGAATAAATTTAGTGGTCCAGGCAATTGCATTCGGGAAAAAAACGATCGAATTAATGCCGATTGCTGATGCTAGTACCCACAAAAAAGCCATTATTATTACTACTAGTATAAAGTACTTCAATTAGTTCACCCTCTCTAAGCAAGGTCTAGTATTTGAATGTAACTGAAGTCATATTATCTTACATTCACTTTCTCAAATTACCTTGTTATTTTCCTCTTCCAGATAAGCCCGGCTTAGTTCTATGCTCTCTTAAATTATATTTTTCTACTATATAATTTTGTATTAAAGTTGCTAAAATCGCAATTAAAAAAACGATGAAACTGTTTATTAAGAGATAGTAACCTACTTGTATGCCATAAAATATTGCAAAAGCATCACGAATAAGAAATAGCGCTAGTACACCGCCGACTGTCCCAAATAAAATCGCTAATAATAGTATTGTAAAAGCTACAGAATATAGATTTTTCTTTTTTTTTGTAGGCTATAAACCCAATAATATTTGCGACAATTATAAAAAAAAACCATAAGTATTAAGAAAAAGTAAGTCATTTAACCCTGCCTTACATAATTTTAGTTTCTTGAATTTCAAAGTCATTGCCATAAAGACTTTCTTTTAATCTTTCGTAGTTGAATGTAACTTAAGTACGGTTAGTTACATTCCACTTTTCAAACAACAACTCCCTTTAGACTAACACCATCTCCCATAATATGTATATGAAATAATTACCTTTACTTTCTTGAATAAAATCGTTCGTAAGAGTACAGATTCACAAAAAGGAGAGAAGATGTGCTTTGCACACCTTCTCTCCTTTGAAATACACATAACTTCCGGTAATCCGACATTATGTAAACGTATGGATATTAAAAATTTTTTTAACTTCCTATTTTTGGTGAAACGGATATTTTCAATCATTTTGTTTTATTATGGTTAGTAACAATATTAAACAAGACTATTCAATAGAATCTAAGGAGGTTACTTGATGCACATATGGGCTAAGGAAGTCGAGGATGATTATAAGTTACCAATAACTTCAGAAGTAGAGATTGAAAAAATAGAAAGACAACTAGATATGGAATTGCCAGCTTCTTATAAAGAGATTCTTTTAGAACAAAATGGCGGTGCTATACAGTACAATTCAGTGAAGAAGAAAAGTCATCTTGAAACCAATGCGTACATTGAGATTAATCACATTTAT
This sequence comes from Planococcus sp. MSAK28401, assembly GCF_018283455.1. Lineage (NCBI taxonomy): Bacteria > Bacillati > Bacillota > Bacilli > Caryophanales > Caryophanaceae > Planococcus > Planococcus alpniumensis. The sequence continues at coordinate 3,291,227 of NZ_JAAMTH010000001.1, forward strand.
GGTTGTGGTCAAAGTGGTATTTTAGATTCAGATTATCTCATTGATGAATGGGATCTTCCGAAAAATATTCTTATTTTCAGCGGAGATGGGAATAGCTTTTTTGCTCTTGATTACAGAAAGGATTCAGTAAACCCTTCGGTGATTTATTTGGAACCAGAAACTGAAGAAATTATTGAAGTAGCCCATACATTTGATGATTTCTTAGATAACCTTTCGAAAGAAGAAGTGTTTTTCGAAAATAACGAAGACGACGAAGATTGGGGCACTTCTGAAGAAGCAGCTGAAACTATCTTTTCGGGGAATGATATTCTATTAATCGAAGAGACCTTATTAAATCTTCAATATCCAGAAAACCACAAATGGTATTTCGAACAACTCTTGAAATGCACTACTCATTCAGAGGTACTAATTAGGGAAACTATTACTAATATCTTAAATAACAATCTTGAAATTTACATTATTGAGTCGGATAAAAAGTTGCATTTTCTACTTAAAGAAATAATCGAGAAATTAAGCATAGACAAGCACCAAAGCATAAGCTCAGGAGCCCGAGAAATGAGAAAAAGAATAAAAGTATAAACACTTTTAAGGAAAAGGTATCTTATTTCCAATGTATGCTTCTTCTTTCAAGGATTCTCAGTGCTTGTAGGAGAATGTTCGGTAAATTTGCCAAATACCAGGAGATTGAATGAATATTACACTTAAAAGAGACTTCTTCTAAACAGAGGAAGTCTTTTTTAAGTATTCTTCAACACCGAAGACGGACAATCTCTAGTTTAGCTTTACCACTTCCGATAAGGGGTCATATGTAAACTAACTATAATATTTACTCATTAGTTCTGTGGCTATGTATCTGTTTCTAGATATTTGCCACTTCTCAATTTTGGTTCGTTGTATGAAAACTAGCTTCTCTGTGAATCGGCCAAGCTGTTTTAAGACAGGCAGTTTAGTAGCTGTTTCTAGCTCAGAAGTGTTGAAAGGTATTTTTAGAGAGCTTTTCAAATTGTCTATAAATATATTTTTTCGTGGAATAGATTTGAAAATCACGTCAGGCTTCTATTTTGCGTTTACGTCTAAAAAGTAGCAAGCCTATCAAAAATAAAAATGTGAAGAGAATAAAGTAACTTATTAATCCCGTTATCGTAGCTAGAGTAGAGTTATTATAGTATGATGTTTGGTCGACAAAATACATACATAAACGATATGCAAAAGCACCGGGAATAAAATAGCCTTGTGATGCTCCGATAAAGAAAACAGATACAAAACCATAAATCACACCAACCACGCTTGTTATAATAATGTTTCTTGACAGATTGATAACGATTGCTGCAACTGCAATTGTAATTGGCACCAGTAGTAAAACTTCAAGGAAAAATCCTATGGTAATATCCATAAAACTTGTAGAGCTCGTTGTAATTTTCCCCATCCCTATAAGAATGGGAAAGAAGGCTGCAAGAAACAGGTACATAATCCCGGCAAATGCAAAAGCAATGATTATACCAACAATAATTTTCGAAAAATATAGCTTTGTTTTTGAATAACCATAAGTGATCCAGGTGATATAAGTTTGGTTCTTATACTCTTGATAGAACAACGAACCTATCAATATAAATACCACCATAGGAAAGAACATTGAAAACTGATTATTGATGAAAAAAAATAATTCATCTAGAGGTTTCTCGCTACCATTTAGGAATAACCCTAAGCTTCCAGTCAATACCGGAATAAGTGTTAGCAGCAGTAACATAAGCAAAAACCATTCTCTTTTGAGTTTGCGAAATTCATTTGCAATCAAAATTTTCATGAAACACCCTCCTTTTGATGGGAGGTCATCATTTCTTCATACAGCTTTTCTAAATCCTGTTCATTTTCAAAAGTATTCGGTATGGTTTTGATGATTTTACCGTTTCTAATAAAAATAAATTCATCTGCAATCGCTGCTATTTCAGTAAGATTGTGACTTGATATCAAAATACAATGTTGCGGGGATTTCAGCTTATCTCTGAGCAAAACCCGTATCTCTTTAATCCCAATAGGATCAAGACCGTTTGTCGGTTCGTCAAGAAGCAGATATTTAGGCGTACCCAGAAAAGCGCGAGCAATTCCTAAGCGTTGCTTCATGCCTAGTGAGAGCTGAGAAAACTTCTTTTTTCTCACTTCCCATAAATCTACTTGTTCCAAGGCACTTTGAATATCTGGTTGTGTTAGTTTCAGATATTGTGAGTGGAGCGCTAAGTTCTCCCCAATAGTCAAGTTAGCATAAAAGGCTGGGTATTCAATCAGACTACCAAAATCACGGCTTGCTAATAGGCGATTATCCGAGCTGATTTTTCCTGAGTAAGCGGTCAAACCAAGTATAGACTTGAATAAAGTGGTTTTCCCTGACCCATTCGGACCCAGAAGTCCATATATTTTTCCATCCTTCAACTGTAAACTGATGCTATCCAATAATGTATTAGCGCCTATCGTCAAACTCACATTTTCAATGTTCAGCATAAAGCGACACCTCTTTTTCTCATTGTGTTATCAGAAAAATGACGTAGGCGACAATATAAAACATAAAGGAAATCCCTGCCCATTTCGCATTTTTTTCAATCCCTTTAACCCATCTTTTAACAGACCGCTAATAGCAGCCAACAGCATAGAACCTAAAGCTAGCATGGCAATTACCAAAAAAATATTACTCAACATATTTTTATCTCCTTTCCTCTTGTTTTTATCCTACCTAATAAGGTTAGGGATTCTTTAGGGAAAGTCTAAGGAAAGTGTAAGGTTCAAAAAAAAAGAGCTGACTTTTTCAGCTCTTAACAAAAATAATATTCGTGTCTTTACCATATAGAAGGGTCCTTTTCAAAAACGATTGTTATTGAAAAATTTTTGTTCTCTAATGAAGCAGTTATGTCGCCACCGGTCTTTTCAATCAGTCGTTTTGCAATTGCTAATCCTAATCCAGTTGTTTTTTTACTTCTGGATTTATCGGTCGTATAAAAACGGTCAAAAATATGGGTTATATCTTCCTCCAGTACGGTACTGGAATGATTGGAAAATGAAATGGTATATCTCCGATTTCCCTGTGTAGAATGAATGACATAATTTCCTTCGCCGTATAGGAGAGCATTGTATACGACATTAGAAAACACTCGTTTAATTGCTTCCTTGTCCCCAAAAATAATAAAAGGTTCATTAGGGATAGAAATGGTTGGAACAAATCCTTTCTTTTCAAAATCTATGTAATAAGTGGCAAGCGTATCACGTAGAACATTGTTTAAGTCGATTGGCTCATTGTTCAACTCCAACTCATCGGCTTCAACTCGTGCAAATTCGAAAAGCTGATCTAACAATTTTTTTACTGCAGTGATACGTTCTTCAATTATCAGAACATGTTCTAATTGTTCTCCAGACAAATCCTCTTCTGATAATAATTGAATATATCCATTGGCCGTAGTGAGTGGAGTGCGCAAATCGTGTGATAAACTGGTGATGGTTTCACGAAAGGCATTATTTTTACTTTCTATTTTGTGCCCCGTATTTCGATATTTACCCAACAATGTGTTAAGGCTTTCAATGAAAGCTATCATTTCTTTATTCGAAGTACCTAAAGTAATTTCCTTTTGAGTATCTCGTTGTTCCAAATAAATCAGTTTTTTTCTTACCTCTTTAATCTGCCTCTGATTTAACAACAGTGCAGAAAGGAAATAAATACTAGCAATAGTTGCAATAAATGAGTAGGTTATCAGGATCATAACTTGCCCTTTTCCAAATGTTTAATATCGAAATGGCTAAAAGTAATTCTGGTCACAACAATAGAAATTATAAAATATGAAGCAATTGTAATCACGATACGGTCAATATACTGTGGGATTTGTTCTATTTGAAGACCATGTGACAGCCCTACAATCCAATATTGATATAAAGGATATGACATATCTAAAGCAGTTCCAATCTTTGTCAAATGTAACCACAGTACTCCAAGCAGAAAGACATTCACAAAAAAACTTACTGTTCGATTTCGCAACAAATAGCAGATCATCAATACGAAAGTAGTATAGGCACCGAGCGATAAAAATTGTATGAACAGATAAGTTCCTATTTCAAAAATGGGAACTCCAATCTTGGAAATATTGGCCCATGTAGTAATAATCAGCGTATAGGCAAAGACAAGGCAAACTCCAAGATAAAGCACCATTGCACATAAACAAGATAAGAGTTTCCCCCATAATATATCCGTTCTTTTGACGCCCTTTGACAGCAATACAGGATATAACCCTTGCTTAAAATCACTTGTTATATGAATGATCAAAAATAATAATAAAGGAGATAATATACTGTAGTCTGAAAATAAGTACTCAGTAAATCCTGCAATGGAGGGTGTTCCAGAGATTTCTCCTTTTTCATGTGCTCGAACTTGTTCAAAATTATAAGATAGTACTAATGCTAAGACAAAGAGTAATGCGAGGGATAAACAAACAATGAATATTTTGCTTTTACGAACACGATATAACTCGCTTTGAAATACAGCAATCATCCCTTTTTCACTCCCATCAAATTTGTTATGTATATTTCCTCGTTCTCCCCAGTAATGGAGATTTCATCAACCGTTATCCCAGCAGATACCAAACTAGTATTTATAAAACCGGATTTCTCCAACACCTCAAAAACACGAATAGTATCATCTGAAAGAATTTCGTACTCAGGACAAATTTTTTCCAAAATAGAAGTTGCTTCTGTCGTCTGTTTAGTGCGGATTTTTATACATCGATTGCAGCGTTCTGAAAGTGTTGCCGCCGTGAATTCATCAACAATTCTTCCATTATTGATAATGCCATAACGAGTAGCTATTTTGGAAACTTCTTCATATCTTTGTCCCGTCAAAAATATTGTCAAGTTTTCTCTTTTGGACAGGCGAAGCAAGAAATTCGAAATAAACCTTTTTTCGATTGCATCAAGGCCATTGAACGGTTCATCCATCAGCAACAAATCTGGTTTTCCTAATAGGGCAACCGCAAGACTTAATTTGCGTTGGATCCCAAAGGGAAGCTTTCTCACTTTTTTCTTTTCAGTTATGTCTATATCTACTGATCTTGCCAGTGAAGTTAAAGAGGAGATAGATGCAATTCCAAACACTTTTGCATAGTACTCCAAATTCTCTGCAATAGTGAAACTCATATTTAGGGACGGCATTTTCGCAACATAACCTATTCGGGCGTACTCGCTTTGGACATCTGTACTCTCAAAGAATGTAAAGTTGCCAGAAGTCGCAGCGATGGAACCTGTCAGTATATTTAATAAAGTGGATTTCCCTGAACCACCGCGCCCCAACAAGGCGTATATCTCCCTAGCCTCTACTTTTACTGATACATCTCTAATGCCCTCAGAAGACGCGAAAATCTTCGATAAGGAATTTGTTCGTAATATTATAGTAGACATCGTTTCACCCCTTTCAATCTACTGCATCTTGAAACCCAATCCCCATACCGTTTGAATATAGGTTTCATTAGGAATGACTTTACTTATTTTTTTTCTTAAATTGCTGATATGGACATTGATGGCATTTTCTTCGCCATCGAAATTCTCATTCCATACGTTTTCATAAATAATATTTTTTGTGTATACTCTGCTAGGGTTTGTCATAAGCAGCCTTAGAATTAAAAATTCATAACGCGTGAGAAAAATTTGTTCATTTTTAATTTTCACTTCCAAGGTTGTACTGTTCAACGTTAAATCTTTAAAATACAAAACTTCTTCAGAGGCTGGTTTTCCTTTTTGGTATCTCCGCAGCACAGCTTCAATTCTTACAAGCATCTCTTTATTGTTAAAGGGTTTTGTTATATAGTCATCTGCCCCATGACGAATAAAATCGACTTTACTTTCAGTATCGACTTTTGCAGAAACACCAATAACCGGTGTATCCGCAGATTTTTTTATTTTTTCTAAAACAAGTTCTCCAGATAAGCCGGGAAGCATTAAGTCGAGCAAAATCAGATCAAAGCCCTGTTGCTTTAATAAGAGAACGGCTTCAGTTCCTGAATATGCAGTTGTGGTGCTGTAGCCATTTTGAATAAGTAACTTCCGTATCATATCGTTAATGAGCATATCGTCTTCTACAATTAAAATGTGTGTCATTCTTTCAACACCTATCTTTGCTATTTGTTTACGATTCGTTTTGGTCCATAAATAAAGAATATTCCCATTATACTTCAAAATAACTATACCATTATTTCCCTTAAAGGCTCGGTTAGTTATTGCTCTCGTATACTAAAAAGAACTGTTAGTAGAAGTACATTTTCATAAAAAAGAGAAGATGTGCTGTCCATAGCCTGAACCGCACCCCAAATGGTAGACACTTTAAAAAAAGTGACCCATTTGGGGATTTTTCTATTTTCTGACCCCGGTATACTAAATTTAGCTAACTTGGACGGGAGAAGATCAGATGAGTAAAATTACTTTCAATGAACACCAACAACGGGTCCTGGAGGCAAATCCGAATGTCGCTTCCGTATCCGATCGAGCGATTCAATATACGCCAGAATTCAAAATCCACGCGGTGAAAGAATACCAGACAGGCAAAGGCCCGGCCCAGATATTTAGTGAAAATGGATTTGATTTAACCGTTATTGGATCCAAAAAAGCGAGCTCATCCTTGAACCGGTGGCGGACGACGTTCAGGCTTTATGGAGAAGACGCTTTTTTCGAAGAGCGTCGTGGGAAGAACAGTACGGGCCGCCCTTCTGAGAAAGATCTTTCAGCTGAGAAAAAGCTGGAGAAAGCAGAAGCACGCATCAAATACTTAGAAGCCGAAAATGAGTTGCTAAAAAAGCTCGAGCAACTCGAGAGGCAGGCGAAGAAACGCAGCTGACCCCAGCGGAAAAATTTGAAGCCATCAATGCGGTGGTTCGGAAATTCCAACTGAAGAGGTTGGTAGAAACCCTTTGCCGTACAGCGGGAGTGAGCCGGAGTGGCTATTACGCTTGGCTAGAGAAAGTGGAACATCACGCTATTCGCGAAGAACAGGATTACCAGGATTACCTGTTGCTCAAAAGCATCTACGATGCGCATCGTGGGAAAATCGGGTATCGCACCTTTTACATGGTCCTCTCTGAACTCTTGGAAACGCCGATGAATCATAAGAAAATCTTACGCCTCATGCGCAAATTCAATCTCTTTGCCAAAATCCGGCGAGCGAATCCCTATAAGCAGATCGCCAAAGCCACACAGGAACACACCGTCTGCCCTAATCTGTTGGACCGTAAGTTTGAACAAGATGAACCCGGCAAGGTATTCGTCACCGATATCACGTATCTACCCAACCGTTCAGGGCAAATGGCGTATCTGTCCGCCGTAAAAGATGTCGCCACCCGTGAAATCGTCGCCTATGAAGTGACAACGACGCTTACGATGGAAATTGTGTATCGGACGTTACGAAAACTGAAGGAAGCATTGGATGGCAATGTTCATCCGGAAGCGATGATTCATTCCGATCAAGGCTTCCACTATACCCACCCTGAATACCAACAACGTGTGAAAGAGATGAAATTGACCCAATCAATGTCCCGCCGGGGCAACTGCCTCGACAACGTCCCCATCGAATCTTTTTTTGGCCACTTTAAAGATGATGTCGATGTGAAACAAGCAACCAGTCTGGATGAATTGAAAGAGCTGGTGGATGTATACATGGCGTATTACAACGGAACACGCAAGCAATGGAATCTAAAAAAGATGACTCCGGCACAATACCGGAGTCATCTAATCGCAGCCTAGCTGCAGGGTACCTTTCTTATAAACTGTCCACTAAATGGGACGCGGATCAGCCTCTCCTCCCCCTTTCTATTTATGCAGCTTCCGATAACATCGTGATATGTAAACTAAATGGCGAAAATACTAATCAAGAAAATTTATATACAATATCTGGGCTGTATCTTCTTCAAAATCAAGTTAGGTTAATTTTTTAAAAATCCTTACGAAGACCCCTCCTTTAAATTTATCTATCGTACACTTTCATCCAAATTTATATGAGTTACACAATCGTTTAATGTTTTCGCAACTACTCAAAACTTAGGGCTACTATTTCCTTATTTTTTCCTTTCTTTTTTCATCTGAATCTTTCGACCCCAAATTTAGCGAAGAATATAATTCCAAAAGGGACCCAAAAATAATTTCAATAAGTAGAAACATCAGTTACTACTGAAATCTAAATTGGTAGGCTGTGCCGGAAGATGTTCCTCTGAAAGCATGTTCGTTGTAGGGACTTTTTCCGTCACGACTTCAAAACGGAAGCCATCCGCCCATACTTTCCCCTTCCCGATCAGTAAAACACCGAAATGGATAGAACCACTATCTTCTGGTACATCTAAAACCAGTGAGTAATGGTTCCAGTCTGTCGTCCCTTGAATGGATCGATTATCCATATTATCGAACTGGACTGTGTCACCATTACCATTATCAATCCGAAGCCAAGCTCCGCATTTACTCGCATCTTCTGTTTTTAGGAAGCATGACAGCTTCAGTCGCTCCCCTTTATACTCATGAGCTCGGAATCCTTGCATCATTGTAGCGAATTGCTGTTCATTTGCATCTCCCTTTGCATATAGCAATCCTGAATGTGTTCCTGTGTGGCAGACAGTTGAATCTGTCGTCAGTCCATACATTTCTGGGTTAGATCCACTCAAACTCCACCCTTTAACCTGTTCACTAGTATTCATCTTTTTCTCCTCCTCCATCATTCTTACAATTTTCATCAGTTTTCGGTATTTTCCCGGCGGCACGGCGTACACTTCCTTAAAAGCTCTGGTAAATGCCTCCTGTGATTGAAAATGAAATAGAAAAGCAATCGTTAAGATCGTTTCATCGCTATGTAATAGAAGTATTGCAGCCATCGCCACTCGACGTAGACGGATGTATTCGCCAATCGACTTTCCCGTTTCTTCCTTAAAAATACGAAGTAAATGGAACTTTGAATAACCAATTACAGCCGGGAACACATCAAGTTGGATTTCTTCCGTCAAGTTTCCTTCGATATAAGAAATGGTTTTCTGTGTAACTTCACTGTACTGCATCCTGTTCACCTCAAAATCATCATATCGGAAATAATAGGTGGATTTTTGATTATTCTTGCTAAACTTATAGTCCGTCGGTTTAATTACATGTCTTTAATTTAATTTCAAACGACTTATTAATGTTCTGGAGGGTTTCTTCCTTATTTAACTAAGCATATCATTCAATGCCACGAAGCTGATTTTTTAATTCCAGTAAAACGTTACGATACACCCAAAAAAATAACCCTTCGTAAAAGTACACTTCATCAAATAAAAAAAGAAGAAGCTTGAGCTTCTTCAGACAAATTTATGATATGCGAGTGGATATAGCCCTTTCTATCTTGACTATTACTTAAAGAATTGACCAATTAGGCGAGGAATGAACAATAGTACATCCGACAAAGAAAACGCGATTTCAGCTTTCTCGACGTTATCAAGTGAAGGCTTGTTTGTATCGTTTTCCAACGGTCCTTGAGTAACCGTATCACCTTGAATTGGCTGGCTCCCATCTGTAAAACGGATACATAGCGATTTGCAGTTATGTAGATCCGGAGAATTCATCACCTGAAAGTGAATATGCGGCTCTGATGAATTACCGGAATTGCCGCATAATCCAATAATCTCTCCTTGTTGAACCGTTTCTCCTTCTTTGACCCGAATTGAATTTTGCTTAAAGTGCGCCACTAAACTGTATTCATTAACAGAATGTTTAATTACGATAAAGTTTCCCGCTGGCTCGGATTCATTCATATCGCCGGGCATGTTGTCCTTAATGCCGTCGACTACTTTAACGACTTGGCCATTAGCCGGCGCTGCAACCTCTTTGTTGAATGCATAATAGTTTTCGTTGCGCTTCCCATTTTCTCGAAATGTCCTTTCCTCCTTCATAACTACCAAATCATAAGCATACCGTTGGGATTCATATACATAGTGATAATTTAGAAACTCATTCTTGCCGCCCCAGAAAACGAACCACTCATCTGTAATCGGCATGATAAAACTGGTTTGTGTATAATTTCCATCACTTCGGGGATAGACCGTGTAAGGCTTCAAATAAATGCTGTGGATGATGTGGTCCTCGTCAAAAGAAACAAAAACTGTCTTTTTACCGCTGTTATCCAGCCAAATGCAATGCTTGAATTCAGCGATAGATGTTTTAGTAGTCATATGGTAATTATCTACACCTTGATTATAGGATTCCGCTAATTCACGGAAGTCTTCGAAGCTGATTAACTCCCTGAAATCACTTGAACATTGGTTGTAAATGATTTCAAAATCGCCGTGTAAAAATCGGTTACCAAATTCATTAGGCTCTATCACTTCATCTATTTGCAGCCTCATTAAAGTTTCCTCCTTATTCCAACTATTAGTATCAACATGATAGTTCAGGATATATAAGTATACGAGCAACGTTCGGCTAAAGTTTCTGTTTTGTCGTTTCTACTAAGTTTAGAATCCTGACTTTTAAAAATACTGACATTTAACAGTTGATCAGAGCTATCGAAATAACTCCTCTAATTTTCATTTGAATCTGTTCGTAAAAGTACACTACTACAATAAAAAAAGAGGAGAAATTTCAATTGAAGCTCCTTCTCTTGAGGTCTTGATATGTAAAATATACACTTCACAATTCAGTCTCTAAAACCTCATAGAATAATCTTTTGAATGTATCATTTGTTCTAGCAAGTTCAATTTCGCTCGGTCTTCTGATTAAGTCAATGAAATGAAGAATCTGAATGTAACTTACTTACACTTATGTTACATTCAAAAACCGTTTAGCATATTCGATATTTTATTACTTATATGTTATACTTGATGTATGGAAAAGTCGAAATGGACAGTCAATGCATATAAAAAAGACAATGGCGAAAAACCTGCTGCCGAGTTTCTAGATTCGCTTCCTGCAAAGGAAAAGGCAAAGGTGTTACGCACCATTCAATTACTGGGAGAGTTTGGTCCGATGCTGCGAATGCCACATCGAAGGCCAATCGATCAGGACATCTATGAACTTCGGACGATTTTAGGCAACAATATCTTTCGCGTGTTCCATTTCCATTACGAAAATGGCGAATTCATCTTGTTAAATGGTTTCCGAAAGAAAACTCAAAAAACACCGCAGAGTGAAATCGATCGTGCCAAACGCTATCGAGATGATTATTTACGACAAAAAGGGAGGGATTCGATATGAGTTTTTTGGAAAGCTACGTAGCAGAAAACTTAAAAGATCCGGAATTCGCCAAGGAGTGGGCGGACAGTGAACTGGAATACACACTCGCTCGTAACATCATTCGCCAACGAAATCGGCTAGGACTTACGCAAAGCGAAGTCGCTTTGCGTATGCACACCAAGCAAAACGTAGTATCTCGCATTGAAAATGGAAGTCAGAATGTGACCCTGAAAAGTTTGAAATCGCTAGCTGCAGCCCTTCAGACGGATGTTCCTTCCCTGATGCAAGAATATGACGAGAAGCAAGACGAGAAAAAAACCAGTTCTGATCTCGTGAAAAGTTAACAATAGTGCATGGAATAACCCCCGATTGGCCAGACGGCTGATCGGGGGTTATCTTTGATTTTGAATGTAACTTATTTGCTAATAAGTTACATTCATTTTAAGAATTAATTAATATTTAACAAAGGTAGTTACACCATGCTCGGTAATGAAATTTCGATGGCTCAGTTCCTCTACCCACTTCTTCGGGTTCAACTGATAAAATCCAGATGAATCCCGGTATGTATAAGTTCCTGTATTCACCTCGATTGGTTCCGGATTTGATTGCATCTTTTCCTTGTATCTGAGGAATGCATGCTGATTTGGCACATGATAAACCTCCAGTACATCTCCGATCTCCATATACTCTTCAATGTACTTTAGAAATAGCCGATTCCCTATCCCCTCCGCTTCGTAAATATATGGCAGAGAAAAAACGCCCTGAATTTCCTGCAGCCAACTGTCAACTGCTTCATGTACAGTAAAAAACATAAAATCTTCTTCTGTCGCAAATACTGTGCGCTGATTATATTCTTGAATCTCTGTTGGAATTTTGAATGGTTTTGAGGATGCTAGGAACGTAATTTCCGTCATTTTTCAACTCCCTTTGCTTAGAAGTTTTATAAGGTATTCAGTATTTTGAATGTAACTTAATTCATATTAAGTTACATTCGGTTTATCAGAATCGAGTGAAGTATGAATACTTGATATTGAACTTCCTCAACAAAATATCTTCTAGTTTAGTTAAATACTGGTCTACTGCTTTTAACAACACCTCAGAAACTATCGTGCTTTCGTGTTCAAATTCTTGCCAAATTGAAAAGAGCTGCCATTCATTTTCTCTTTTTCTAACAAAAGATAAAATAGGGCCTTCCCTTTCATCATGTTCCATCGTGAAGTAATAAAAATCATTTTCTCCTTCGGAATCTTTCACTCTCCACTCTTTTAAAGCAACACCCAGTTCAAGCAACGCTAAGGACGGTTCATGAAAGAAACACGAACGACCGATATGAATGGTTAATTCCCCTTGCACATCAATCAATAATTTTCCGTTTTTCTGTCGAATTAGCTTTTTATCCAAGTTCAATAACGGATCCAATTCAAAATCAATAGCCAGATTCTCCATGCAATCACTCCTTCAGTACGTTTCTACTGGAATTTTTCAGTGTGAATGTAACTTAACTGCACTTAAGTTACATTCACATCCTCAACTTTATTGTCTATTTTTCAACTAACTCCGCTGCCCATTCTTTGAACCAATCGGGTGGTAATTCCAATTTGGTGAGGTCCATTTTCATAAGCTGTTCATGTGAATAAAACTCGTACCAATATAAATCCCATTGTGCTTCAATATCCCGGGCAATACCAAAAGCTAATTGATCCTGGTCGTCTAAATCTTCTTCATCCCAAGCCATCGTTAAATTATCGCACCACATACAAAAATCAACTTGAGGAAATTTGTTTTCTTTCTTGCAAATCGTATCTAAAAGAGTCTTAAGATTTTCATATGAATAGGGAAGATTGATGCTGGTCTTATTCAAATTCCACTCCACAACAAAGTCCTCCTCTTTTAATACGGTTCATCAGCAGAAAATTTAATGATTTTCATTTTTTACTAATAATACCATGTTGGAAAGTTGAAAATTATAATCGAAGAAAATTTATCAGAAAATAACCGTTCGTAAAAGTACACTTTTACGAACACATAAGAAAATTAAAAGCTTTAATTAGACGCATGTGTAACGTTTTTTGAAATTAATTTTATAAATATGTTACAATGTAAGAAAGAGGTGAGCAACCATGGAACTCTACCAATATCTATTAGACGAATACGGATACGATGAACCCATTCTTACCGAGCAACTAAAAGAGGATCTCCAGCTGAATCCCAGTACACTCAGGCAGTATATCAAGCGCCTTTCTGACAAGGGGCTGCTTGCGAAAGTCCAGAATGGCATCTATTTCATTCCCAAAAAGAAACCGATGTTTGGCTCGGCTATGCTAGATACAGACCAGATTGTTCGAAAGAAATTCTTGGAGAACCGGGATCGTATCATCGGTTACAAGTCAGGCACCAATTTCGCCAATGCCTTGGGCCTGACTTCCCAAACAGCTGCGGTTGCGACTATCGTGACAAATAATGCTTCTGCTGCCAAGCGAGAAGTGAACATCTACAAAAAACGGTTTATCATTCGAAAACCGAGAGTGAACGTGAATAGATCCAACTATAAGCTTCTCCAAGTGCTCGATCTATTGAACAATTACGAGCAGTACAGCGAAAAACCGCTCGAAGCGGCGAAAGAGAAAGTCCTGACATATCTAGCGGACGTCTCAATGAATGAACGGGAAGTGAAGGGATATCTCAATGCATACCCGATAAAAACAAAACTGAGAGTATACGAATTGGGGTTATTTGATGCGATTGCACGAAGAGAACGAGCTGTTCAATGATTTGGTCCGGTCAGCAGCTGCAGCGTATGGACTGCAGAATTTCCAGATTGAAAAAGATTATTACGTATCCCTGCTTCTGAAGCAACTGGTCTACATCTTCCCTGGCGTTGTATTTAAGGGCGGAACGTCACTCTCGAAGTGCTACGATGTCATCAAGCGTTTTTCGGAGGACTTGGATCTGAGCGTTCCGCTTGGAGAGAGCAATAAGCTACCAAGAAGCGATAAAAGGAAATTGAAAATCGCGATTGAATCTGTAATTGAGGACCTCGGATTTATACTGTTAAATCCTGACGAAATCCGATCAGGTCGGGAATTCAATGAGTACGAAATTGCCTATCGTAAAGCATTTAAAGGCGACGACGAGATGTCCCCTCACATTCTTGTGGAAACGAATGTCGCCTATAAACCCTTTCCATTCGAACAGCTTGGGGTAAGCAATTACATCACGAAGTTCGTTATGGCTGCAGAAGGCGACGCAACGGAAAAAGAACGGTTTTTGGATGAATATGAGATGAGACCATTTGCGGTGAATGTGCAGACAATTGACCGGACGTTTCTTGATAAAATTTTTGCCATCTGCGATTATTACGAAAAAAAAGAAAGCACTCGCTATTCAAGGCACTTATACGATCTTCATATGATTTGGAGAAGTGGATTCGTCGATGCAGCAGGATTGAAACTGCTGATTTCTGAGGTGATCGAGATTCGAAGAGATGGTCGGGACACGGCTTCCTGTCAGCCTGGTTATGAATTAAAAAACACATTGAACGAAATCATTCGTACCGCTTTCTATAAGCAGGACTATAACCGCAATACGAAAACGTTCCTGGCAGAAGATGTGTCTTATGATGAAACCATCAATAGCCTGAAAAAAATTATCGATAGCGACTTTTTACCAACTGTCATCAAAATCTAAACGGGGCTGTCCCATAAGCCCCTAAAATAAAGCAGACGGAGAAAAAGAATTTCTTTTTCTCCGTCTGTTTTTCATTTATTGGTGAGGTCACTGAAAGTAGCCGGCGCATGCCGGCTACTTTCAGGAGGTTGTGGGCCAATGCCACAATCCCGAACTCTGTATGCACTTTCTCTAAGCCCCGGAGGAGAAATCGGCGGAACGACCGATTGCCCTTGATATGACCGAACACACTTTCTACGTCAATTTTGCGTTGGGCGTAGATTTGTGTCTTCGTTTCATCTTCAAGAGCTGCTTTGGCCTTCGCTTTCATTTCTTCATAAATGGGATTCCATTGGACTTGTCGGTTGCCTTTTGCTTTCGTGCAGAGGGCTTTTAACGGACAATCCGAACAGTCTTCGCATTCATAGATTTTTAAGTTTTGTTCGTAACCGGAGGCATTCTTTTTATTCAGGTATTTTTTAAATGCGACACGCCGACCATTCGGACAGATGAAACAATCTTCCTCCTCTAGGTATGTCCAATTTTTCGCGTGTTTGATATTCTTCTTGTAACTCGCTGATTTTTCCTTCAGATACATTCCATATGGAATGAGAAAGTCGAAATGCGGCTCTTTTTCATCGCCCAACGCATACAGGTAATTCTCTTCACTGCCATAGCCTGCATCGGCAATGACCGTCTTCGGCATGGGCAGGCTGGAAGCCGCTAGTTTCTCCAGATGCGGAAGAAAACAGCGCGTGTCCGTTGGTCGCTGATGTATCGAATAATAAAGAATGAACTGATTTTCTGTGGCCATTTGTACATTATAAGCTGCTTTCAATTGACCATTTTTCATGTGATCATCTTTCATTCGCATAAAGGTCGCATCCGGGTCTGTTTTCGAAAAGCTGTTTCGATCACCGAAGATCTCGTGGTACTGACTATATTTCTCCAGACGCGGAAGGAAATCTTCGCGAATCGCTTTGACCGGCTTTTTCCACTCACTGCGCTTGGACCGGAGTTGCTTTCGTTTTTCGGTATCGTCTTCCAGATCAAGGGCTTCCGTGAATGCGTCAATCTGTTCTTCCATGGCTTCCGCCATTTCTTCCAGCTGTTCAGGCGTTGCTTCTTCTACCTGTTCGTTGAGTGGAATCGCTTCAGCTGCGGCCAGTTCATGGATATGCTGAATCGTTTCGGCAATCTTTACCTTCAACTTGCCTTCGAAATTCTGTGTCGCTTTTTTCCAGACGAATGAATACTTATTGGCATCAGCTTCAATTTTGGTGCCATCCAAAAAATAATGCTCCATAGTGATGTAGTTCTGTTCGATCAGCTGGTGAATCATCTGTTCAAAAAGGGAGTCCATCATCGCTTTTAAGTGGTCCGAACGGAACCGGTTAATCGTTCGGTGATCTGGTTGTTGGCCAGCTGCGAGCCACATGGACGGAATGTGTTCAGTAAGTGTTTCTTCAATACCTCGAGAAGAATAGATTTTCTTCGAATAAGCGTAAAGGATAACTTTGGTCATCATCTTTGGATGGAAAGAGCTTCTTCCGCCGCCTTTATAGTGCGCGAAAAACAGCTCATCATCAATCAATTCCACCATTTCGTCGATGACCCGGGCGACATGGTTGGCTGGCACAAGATCTTGTATATCAAAGATGGCAAAGCCTTGTTGGTTGTTATAGGGAATGAACGTAGGACTCGCTTTTTTGGATAGCGGAACGCCAGTTCCTTCTCCCAGAGCGAGTGGAAATGCGGCTTGTTCAGTGTTATAATTTGAGGAAGTAATCTTCGGATTGCACATAAAAATCGTCCTTTCTCTAATGGTGGTGTGGTAACTCCCATTTTACAGAAATGGACGATTTTTTTGTATCCTTTTTTCTTTTTAAACCGGCTGATGGGAATGGAGACGGCGACTCCAGCGGGAACAGCGCGAGCCGAAGACCCTGGACTGAGCGAAGCGAGGGAAGAGGCTAAGGCCGTGCCCGCGGAAAGCGTCCGTCGAAATGGACATCAGCCTTTTCTTTAGAAGACGAAAATGGACTGCCCCTAAAAGTCACTTTTCATGACCTTTTGGGACAGCCCCGTTTATTGTCGAAAACCATGAAAGCTAAAATCTTTAAACAACTATCGAAAAGAGCGTAGTTCCTCCTCCTTCTTCTTGAGCTTCAGTGAGTCATCCGATTTCATTAGTAAGCGATTCTGCTTCCTATAAGCGATCTTATGTTACATTAGAACTCTTGAAATGCCTCTTCTCTCTTTATGTTCATGGAGCTTCAGTATTGTAATCTCTTAATTTTTCGCAGCTTTTTATTTTATGATTCTTCTTCAAGTAAATTTTCAAATATTAAATCTAAATCTGGTAACTCTTCTATTAGCTCCCTTTCCAACATCCAATCTGCAACGTTCTTCCAGTCTTCCTTACTTTGGCTGCCAAACCCTTCATCCGCTTTCATTCTTGGTAGCAAGATCGCCATACTTTCGTCTTCAACCTCTTTTGCTAAAGGGAAGTTAGCCTCATCTTGATTCTTCAGCAATAATTCCACTGCTTCCGTCGGATGTTCAGCCATCCATTCATACCCTTTCGATGCCGCTTTCCAAAAAGCGCGGATCTCTTCTTCTTTCCCTTCCCAGTTTTCATCGTTCGTCACGAGCACTAACTCATAATAAGGAGGAACACCATACTTCTCTGGATTCAATGTTTTTGTTTCAACTCCTTTACTGGCAAGTAAAGGTACCTCATGGTTTATATATGCACCTACAACTGCATCCACTTTTTCGCTCACCAAGGAAGATCCAAGCTCGAAACCAACATCAATCATTTCCACTTTTTCCGGATTCCCTCCATCCTCGCTTACCATTGTTTTAATCAACGCTTCATTAAGAGGGATTCCAGGGTAGCCTACCTTCATCCCTTCTAAATCTGCAGGGCTCTCCATTTCACTATTCTCCAACATCACCACGTGATTTAAAGGCGATCGAACGATGGCTGCTACTGATTTAATGTTTATGCCTTGATTTGCTCTCGCTGTGATTACGTCGGGCTGATAGGTGATTCCCAATGTCATCTGCCCAGATGCCACCATGTTAATCGGATCTGTTGGATTAGTTGGGAAATGAAGATTTACATCCAATCCCTGCTCTTCAAAGAAGCCTTTTTCCTCGGCTACATATAGGTAACTATGGACTGCGTTTGGATACCAGTCGAGCATCAGATCTATTTGTGCATTTTCTTCCTTTGCTTCCCCGCTTTCACTCCCGCATCCGCTCAGAATTATGCTAATTCCGAAAAGCGCACCTATAAATATACTGTTCAATCGTTTGTTCCTGTATATCATGTTGAGACCGTCAATAATTATGTGTAAATAAGTAAATCCTTTTCTTGTATGTATATCGATTAGGTTTGCTTGAACATCTCAGTCAGCTCTGCACGAGCTTGATCGAATCCGATATGGCAACGGGTGGAGAAGTTCTGGTTATAGATTTCGAACTGGGAAACCAGGAAGCGATCCAAGGAATCTTCGTTCGGAAATTGCTCCTTGCGCTTGCTGTATTTCTTTACGTTCTTGTTGAACGATTCGATCAGGTTCGTTGAATAGATGCTTCGCCAAATGGATTTTGGGAAGCTGTAGAAAGTGAAAATATAGGGATTCGCTTCCAACGATTTCGCCACTTTGGGATAGGCCGTTTTCCATTTGTCGACAAAGGCTTTCAACGCTTTTTCACCCAGTTCTTGGTTCTCTGCCCGGTAGACCGATTTGAAATCATCCAGAATCTCCTTGCGATCGGTAACGCGAACTTTGTGGCGGATCCCACGCGACAAGTGGACGCAGCACGCCTGATATTGAGCATCGGGAAAGACCGCGAAGATGCGATCAGTGATGCCTTTTAAGCCGTCGGAGATAAACAAAAGCACCTCTTCGACACCGCGCTCTTTCAAGTCCAACAGGACTTCTTCCCAAACAAATGCGGATTCCGTAGGTGCCACTGTATAGGCCAAGACTTCTTTTGAGCCGTCCTCTCGGATGCCAATCGTAATATAGACGGCTTCCTTCGAGACCGTGTCGCGCTTGAGGGCAATGTAAGTTGCATCCAGATAGACACACGCGTAACGCTGTTCTAACGGACGAGATTTAAACGCCTCGACCTGTTCGCTCATGACTTTCGTCATATTGGAAATGGTTTGTGGCGTGTAATGATGGCCGTACATTTTCTCGATCAGGTCCGAAATCTCGGACATGGTCACGCCTTTTTGAAACATGTGAATAACGAAGGCTTCCAGCGTATCGTTTGAGCGCTTGTACGGAGCGACCGTCTGTTGGTTGAATTCGCCGTTCCGGTCCCGTGGCATCGAAAGCTCTAAATCCCCATACTCCGTATGGAGTGTCCGCGTGTAGACACCATTGCGTGAGTTGCCGGAATTAAACCCGATGCGGTCGTATTTTTCGTAATCCAGGAACGCTGTTAGTTCCGTTTGAAGAAGTGTATTCACCGCCGTCTCCAAATGTTTGCGAAAAACTTCGGAGATGTCTTCTTTTTTTACTAGAGCTTGCATAATATCTGTTGTAAACTGAGTCATAGGGAAGGCCTCTTTTCTGTGAATTGGTTGTGGTGACTTAATTCTACAAGAAAAGGTCTTCCTTTTTCTATTTATTCATTTACACAAGATATTTTACGCTCTCATCATGTTTCATTCCCCCATTTTAATAGCCATTTTTCTAATACAACAACTAATACAAATAACAATATCCCTGTTAACGAGAGCAATACAATCGGGGCGAATACACCTGCGCCGTCAAACTGCGTCATCATTCTTCGACTGAAATAACCGAGCCCTTGCTGGGCGCCAAGCCACTCTCCTATTGCGGCTCCAATGACGCTAAGGGTTACTGCCACTCTTAACCCCGAAAAAAAAGAAGGCAGCGCAGATGGTATCGACAGCTTTAGAAAAATCTCTTTTTTCGTTGCGCCCATAGTCAACATTAATTCCCGAAGTTCTTTGCTTGCAGAGTTTAAACCATCAAATGTATTGACGGTGATGGGGAAAAAAGTTATTAATACCGTAACTGCCACTTTACTCCACATCGTATAGCCAAACCATAAAACAAAAATAGGGGCTAGAGCGATGATTGGAATTGTCTGAGATGCGATTAGCAAGGGATAAAAAGCGCGTTCAGCCGTTTTATTCCAAAACATCCAAGAAGCCAGTCCTACACCGAGCAATACTGAAAGAATAAGCCCCACTACAATAATTGAAACTGTCGCCGGCATATGCACGAGAAGCAGTGTTTCCCTTAGCTCCCAAAGCCGCACACCCACTTGTATAGGCGAAGGAAGAACAAAGGCGCGGTCTATGGTTTTTGCAATAAATTCCCAAGTCAATAGAAATAATAGAAAGACGCCCATAGACAGTAAGTAATATTGTTCAATGAACCGTTTCATAACATTTTAGCCCGCTCACTTGATTCTTTTATCAAAAATTTCACCTTCCTTGCGAAATTGCTGAATCAACTCCCTTTTGGCTGAAAGAAGAGATGAATCGTTCATGACATCCTCCATCGTTCTAGGTCTGCTAAGGGAGATCTGCACTTCTTTCAATTTTGTCATCGGCGGAAGGGTAGTAACAAAAATACGGTCTGACATAAGCAATGCTTCATCCAGATCGTGCGTAATCAAAATGATAGTCTTCTTCAATAATTTCCATTGTTCCAATAACCATTCTTGCATGGCTAATCTGGAAATCGCATCAAGTGCACTGAAGGGTTCATCAAGCAGCAAAATATCTGCTCCAGTTAAGTAGGCCCGCATAAAGGAGACCCTTTGCTTCATTCCGCCCGAAAGCATACTCGGAAATAACGTTTCTGTTCCGTCTAATCCAAATGAAACAAAAAGAGGTGCAGCTTTTTTATAAGCCTCTTTCTTATGAATCCCCTTTAGTTCTAGCGGCAGAATGACATTATCAATAATGGTGCGCCAAGGTATTAGAAGGTCTTTTTGCGGCACATAACCTATGTTTCCATCGCGTAATTTAATGGCCTGACCCCTGAGGAGCAAATCCCCCTTAGTTGGTTCTTCCAACCCCAACAGCAATCTGAATAATGTCGTTTTCCCTGACCCACTTGGACCGACCACACTTATAAACTCTTGGTTTTGAATCGAAAAAGACAAATCTTTAAAAATTTCTTCTTTCCCATAATGAAAATTTAAGTTATTGACTTCCAACAACGCCTTACTCACTTACAGGCCACATCGTTTTGTGATAAGCCATATCCCAAAATAAATATTCAAACCTCGTAGTAGTCAAAAAGATTTCTTCAAGCTTTACTAGTTCATTTTCTGGTTTGCCGGCCGTCAATTCGTCCAGCAAATCGATGCACCACTGCGCTGTTTGGCCAAACTCCTCTGAACTATACATTCGGATCCACTCACCATATAGTGGGTGATCGGCTGCACCTGGAATGGCCGCAAGCTCTCTGCCGATTTCACGGTAACTCCATGTACATGGAAGCAATGCTGCTACCAATTCACTTACACTGCCGCTCTGTCCCACGTGAAGCATATAATGGGTATAAGCAAGTGTCACAGGGGAGGGGGATGCTTCCTCCAGTTCCTTTGCGCTAATCCCAAAACGTTCCGCATACTGGCGGTGCAATGCCATCTCTTCGTTCATAGTGGCATCCAGTAACTTGGCAAATTGTCCCATTGTTTTAACATCCTGTGACTTGGTGGCACCAATCGCAAACAACTTTGCATACTCGATTAAGTAAAGATAATCTTGAACCATGAAGAACCGAAACTTTTCTTTATCAAGAGACCCCTTCCCCATTTCGACTACAAAAGGGTGATTATGGTTGTTTCTCCAAATGGGTTGAAGGGTTGTATGTAATTTTTCGCTAAATTTCACGTTGATCGCTCCTCACTCTGCCTGCTTTTTCGTATGGCACCAAGTAAAAATAAAATACGCCATAACTTTAGAGAAATTCACCAATTCTTGTATCTCAATGGACTCGTGAACGCTATGGGCTTCTATCAACTGCCCCGGTCCATATACGACTGTCGGGATGCCTGCTTCCGCAAGCCACCCGCCATCGGTAACAGTCGCGGACACACCAATAACAGCCTTTTCTGAAAATAAATGTTGGTGTGAAGCTGCTAAAGTCTTTACGCCTGTATGTTCCGGATTCACTTCAAAAGCTGGAAAGACCTCGCCTCTATCTTCTATCATTGAATGCCCACCCCATATAAAAGTGGGTGGATGTTCTTTTAGCCAAGAATCCGCTTTTGCAGCATTTAAAAGATGTTCTTCAATTTCTTTGCTTACAGTTTCATAGGACTCATTCGGATAAAAATGTACGGTGATCCAGAGCCGGCACTCGTCCGCGATAAAAGCGGCATGCCTTCCTCCTTCAATCACAGCCGGATTAATCGTATTTGTTCCTGGAGGATAACCCGGATAGCTTTTTGAAACCGCCCAATGACGCTCTAACTTCTGCAGACTTTCAATGATAATCATCATTTTTTCAATAGCGCTTGCTCCTTGCGAAAGACCGCCACCTGCGTGAATCATCTGCCTGCGCATGGCATCATGATAAACTTTCGGATCTTTAATGACCACCCAACCGGTGATCACCCCGCCCTGCCCTTGGATCTGCAGATCACTTGTATCAACTACAACCGCAAAATCCGCCTGGTAGCCCCTTTCGCAACACTGCAGGGTGCCAGCTTCACCAACCTCTTCTCCTATAACTGATTGAAAAATAAGGTCGCCCGGCAATTCGATGCCTTGTTCATGAAAAAGTTTAAGGACAAATAACGCAGCAGCCATCCCTCCCTTCATATCGGCAACACCTCGGCCTATAATTCGATCGTTTACAACTTCCGCCGTGAAGGGATCCGTTTTCCATACTTCTTCCGGCCTCACTTCGGCCACATCAATATGTCCATTGATGATCAAGCTTTGAAAAGACTTTCTTTCAGTCCCTTTTTTCACACCAACGATGTTTGGATCTCCCGGATACACATCCCATCGATCTGTTGCAAATGCTTGGCTTACTAAATACTGTTCAATCCACCCTTGTGCTTCAGCTGTGTTGCGAGCAGGCGGTGCCGGAGTTTGAAAAGAGATAAGTTGTTTAGTAAGATCAATCAATTCATCTTTTTTTAACTCGATTTCTTTGATTACTTGAAGCAACTGATTGTTTTGCAAGAAGTTTAATTCTCCTTTCGATATGATTTCCTCCACAAAAAAACACTTCTTTCCCATAGGAAAGAAGTGTAAATGACTATAAAAGGTTAAGCCTCATGTGGAGACAAAATTCTTCTGCCATCTCTTCCCTCCGCTAGTATTAACTAGATCAGGTGAATAAGGGTCAAGACGAATGTCTTTCTCAGCTTTAAACAGCTCCCCTAGAGCAATTGTGCAATGAAGTTTTATTGTTACTTTAGTTCTATCATAAGGATTAAATAATTACAACCGGTCACTTCACTCTACTGTCATTATTTATATGAGACAAGAAACTGTAACAATAAATCGAACCGAATCCGCTGCGCTTTCATTTTATAAAAGCTATCACTTTAAACTCGATGTATTGTAGTTTGTTTTTTCTTTTGCACATTTTGTATTTTATAATTGACTTATATACACAAAAGCACTTTCTAATTTAAAGTTCCATTTCGAACTTTCATTATTATTTCTCCTTAAATATATTGGCTAAAAGTGAAGATTGCTGACTAATTTTAAAAATAAAGGCGCTCGTAAAAGGAGATGGAAGCGTTTGAGCTTCGGTACCCCTCAAAAAGAGTAGCATCTGCTACTCTTTCTTTGTTGTATTCAACTACTTTGGAACGGATCAATTACAAATTTGATCTGTCGCAGCTGTACAGCCGACACTGCCTATCAAAGCACAGACAGCCGCTAAGCCTAAACCGCCAATCCCGGTAGTGATTCCCAGAGCACCCGCTGCAGCATAACACAACACGCCTCCACCGGTACCGCACAGAGCCCCAACTGCATATTCACAAAAAGAAGCATAAGCTCCAAATTCGTCTGCGTTCTTTCCAGCCTGCTGAATCTTATGTTCTGCAGAAGCGACAAAATCATCGTGGCTAAGCATCAAACCCTTTTCGTCAAAAATCGTCCCTGCTGTATCGACGGTAATGTCGTAAATTTCGGTTTGATTCCCGTCCAAGTTATAGAAGGCATTGATGCGTATTTTTCCTTGGTCTATATTTTCTGCATAGACCGCTTGATTCGTCAGTATATCCCCATTTTTTACATCATATGTGAATTGAACGTATGCGAGGTTATCACTTGTTTTCGCAAGTCCTCCAAACACGAATTCAATATATGCAATATCGCCTTTGGAACCATCTACTGTGTTGATAATTATGTCACCTTTTGAAATTGAGTTAATTTTGGTGTTCTCTTTGTATGCCTGATACTCTTCTGTATTTTTTAACGCATTTCTGATTTGATTAAACTCATTTTGCTCGACATTCGATGTTCCTTTTTCAAACATTGAAGTTTCAGCATTGACAGCACCTACGGAACTAAATGCAGAAGAGACAATGAGAATAGCTGCTATTGCTAGCATCAGAACTTTTTCAAAAGGTTTGATTGACATAATGAATATTCCTCTTAGTTTTTTCTTTTTTTTGAAATGAGCATGAAAGAAACAACCAAGGCATAAATAAACAGAAACAGTACAACCCCTAATTCAATCCCTGAATCAAACATCGTCCTCCCTCCTTTTTCTTCCGTCATTCCTTTGATTTCCAATTAGAGATTATATAAACAATTAAAATCAATAAATACCCAAATTTAATAGATAATTTACATAAAATTTACTTTTTCATTATTATTTCAATTTCTTAAGTTTGAGCTCTAGTTCTTTTAAAGTATTCATCTCTTTATAAAAAGAACCTGTCTAAATGGATTATTAATATCCTGGCTTCAAAAAGTTAGAGTAGTTCAGTCCAATCAGACGAAAATATTTTTAAAAAAACATTAGCTTAAATATCGGTGATATAAACTTTTAGCTTTGTCGATGCTCTTTGTGCCGTGGATTAAAACACGGCCGTCATTAAAAACAACTAGACGACAGTCGCTCGTTGTAAAAGAGAGCAAATAGGGATTACGAAAGACTTCCCTTCCAAGCTTCGATAAAACTGTGCTCAGCTTTCCTAAATCTCTATCCACTGGATGAGGAGGCCGGATTTGAACGGTGTCTCTTCCGCATAAAACAGCAGTTTTTAACTGGGACGAGTAAGAAAGATAAGGGTATGTCCGATTTTTTCCACAAGAAGGACAATCCTTGTCCCATAACTTCCCCACATCAATAGATGAGTAATGGTTTTTCCAGAGGTCGAATGAGATAAGCTTTTTCCTTAACTGAGTTGAATCTTCCACTAAAATTTTCAGTGCCTCTGCTATCTGGATTGAAAGAACCATTTGAACAGCGGGACTGATGATGCCAACAGTATCACAGGTCAATCCTTCCATGGGCACAGCCTCAAGCAGACAATTTAAACATGGTGTGCTATCTGGAACAATTGTATAAGAGAGTCCATAACTGCCTACACAGGCACTATAAATCCAAGGAATTCGTTCTTTTTGAGAGATGTCATTTATGATCATTCTGATATCGAAATTATCACTCGCATCTAAAATCAAATCGACCCCATTTACCAGCGTTGTCATTTCTTTCACTGAAACATCCATGGTATGACTAATAATCTCTACATCAGAATTGACCAGCATTAAACGGCTCTTAGCTGCTACCGCTTTTGGAATTCGTTGTTCTGCATCCTTTTCCGTATATAGCTGTTGTCGCTGAAGATTGCTCCATTCCACATAATCCCGGTCAACGATGGTGAGTTTTCCTATCCCTGCTCTAACCAGCATTTCTGCACTGCCGGCACCTAATGCTCCTGCACCGACAATTAAAACATGCTTCTTCTTTAATTTCTTTTGTCCCGCTATCCCAATCGGTTCGAAAAGTTCCTGTCGTGAGTATCTTTCGTTCACTTGTGGCTCATCTCTTCCACCGGACTACTCGGCGTAGCATATCGCCTTATCGGTATACGTCCAGCCTCATACCCGAGTCTTCCTGCTTGGATTGAAAGCTTCATTGCAAGAGCCATTTTTATGGGATCTTTCGCCCCGGATACTGCCGTGTTCAATAAGACTCCTGCTGCCCCCAATTCCATTGCAATGGCCGCATCAGAAGGTGTTCCAATCCCTGCATCGACAATGACAGGAACAGTTGTCTGTTCAATAATATATGATAAGTTTAAACGGTTGATGATTCCCTGACCCGAGCCAATGGGAGAGGCGCCAGGCATAATAGCATGACAACCTAATTCTTCAAGCCGTCTTGCGAGCAACACATCATCCGATGTATATGGTAAAACGGTAAATCCTTCTTTTAACAGTTCTTCAGATGCTTTCAGTGTTTCAATAGGATCGGGCAGCAAAGTTTTTTCACAGCCGATAACTTCCACTTTTATCATGTCACAAAGACCCGATGCTCGAGCTAATTTCGCAATTCGGACTGCTTCCTCAGCACTCTTTGCTCCCGCTGTGTTGGGCAGTAACGAGTATTTTGCCAAATCCAACTTTTCAAGGAGGTTGGGTTGGCTGGCTTCAAAAATATTCATTCTCCGAACGGAAAAAGTTAAAATCTCAGTACCCGAAACATCAATCGCTGCTTTTTGGGTATCAAAGTCAGGATACTTTCCCGTTCCCAGCAATAATCGGGAAGAATACTCAAAATTATTTATTCTCAACATGTTATCCGCCTCCTACAAAATGAACTAATTCGATTTTATCTCCTTGAGAAAGAAGAGTTTCATTATGTTTTGCTTTCTCCAGTATTTCATTGTTTCTTTCAACAATTATAACTTTCTGATTCAATTCAAAATACTGCAACAGATCCACTATAGTTGTTGTTCCATTTGGTACGTCCACTTGGGTTCCATTTACTGTTAACTTCATTTACTCCACCTCTTGACGTTTCTATTTAAGATTTTTCGATTTACATGAAATGGGGTTATATCAATGGAAGGGCGGGTTCCCACAATTAGCTCGGCCATCACCTTCCCAGTAATTGGAGATAGTAAAATCCCATTCCTGAAATGCCCAGTCGCGATGTACAGTCCTTGATAAGCTGGGTGTTCACCTAAATAAGGCAGCCCATCAGCAGTCTGTGGCCGAATCCCAGCCCACGCCCTTTCCCATTCGGCTGTAACTATAGAAGGGACGAGACTTTCAGCCTTCTTAACCAATGAGGAAAGCCCTTCTAAAGTGACTTGTTGGTTAAAGGTATAAGGTATGACTGTTGCTCCTACGACAATTCGTCCACCTTCTTTCGGGACAAGATAACAGCCTTCTGAAAAAACAGGTCCGGCCAATAGGGGTGTTTCCGACTTTACAGAAAAGCATTCTCCCTTTACCGGATAAGCTTCCAGGGACAACCCTGTAGCCTTCAATAATTTTTCGCTCCAAGCTCCTCCAGTCACCACCACTTTGTTGCTGAAAAAATCCCCCTCACTAGTGGCTACACCTGTCACTTTTCCTTCAGAGAAATAAAAAGAAGAAACTTCTACATGTTCTTTCAATACCGAGCCGAGTTCAGATGCAGATTTGATAAATCCCCATGTTAATCGAGATGCTGCTACTTGCCCGTCTCGTTCAAGATACATACCTCCCATGATTTCCTTTGTTAATGAAGGCTCTCTATTCCTTGTTTCCTCGACTGTGAGCAGTTGCGCGCCCTCCCCGTTCTTCTCATAGATTCGGGCATCCCTTACTTGGTTGGTTTGTTGCGTTTCAGTTAAAGCAACTTTTAAAATGCCCTGATTTTTTAATTCAATATCAATTCCACTGAGCATCTTCAATTCTTCAGCAATTCCACTAAACATCGCCCTGCTCTTCTTTGCCAACTGAAAAAGCGGACCTACACCATCAAATTCCACTTGTGCACCCAACATCCCAGCCGCAGCTCCAGACGCTTTACTCGCAAAACGATCTTTTTCCAAAAGCAAAACCTTTAATCCTTCTTTTGCCAAGTTATATGCGATGGCGCCACCATTCACTCCGCCACCCACTACAATGGCATCATATGTTTTGTTCACTAACCTTCCTCCAAACTGTTACGAATATCCTCATTCCTTTGTCAAAGACGTCCGATACGACTGTACGGTCTTTAAAGGATCTGCGTCTTCCAACACCCCCGACATCACAGCAATCCCCTTCGCTCCAGCTTTAACTACTTCGGGCGTAAGGTCCGGAGTAATTCCACCAATGGCAATCACTGGTATATCGACTGACTCAACTATGATTCTCAGGTGTTCAATTCCTCTAGGGGATAGACCTGGCTTCGATTGTGTCGGATAGATATGGCCAAAAAATAAGAAATCAGCTCCATTTTTTTCTGCTAGTCGTGCTTCCTCAGCGGAGTGGATAGAACACCCCGCTTTTACATGCGGAAACGTTTTTTTTACAAGTTCGACTGGCAATGAGTTTGA
The DNA here is from genome assembly GCF_018283455.1 of Planococcus sp. MSAK28401. Classification (NCBI taxonomy): domain Bacteria; kingdom Bacillati; phylum Bacillota; class Bacilli; order Caryophanales; family Caryophanaceae; genus Planococcus; species Planococcus alpniumensis. The sequence continues at coordinate 3,319,619 of NZ_JAAMTH010000001.1, forward strand.
AGCCAGTTGAATGGAATTGATATTTGCAGCCATTGCCACATCGATACGGTCATTCATAACTATTTTTGAACGTGGTACTTTTTTATCGATCAATAGTTGGATCAATTGGTATATATCTTTAGCACTTCTCGCTTTTTCCCGCAGATGGATAAAATCTATATAAGGATGAATTTGACTAAGAATGTCTGCTAGTTCCTCGGCCCTTTGATTGCCCGTAGAGATTAGATGCAGTTCCCCTGTTTTCATCTTTGCCTCCTTTATAGGTGCCTTGAAATTCAACGCCTGATAACAACGCTACTAAATAAAAAGAACCACCCCGACGTCGGAGTGGTTTTATAGTATCCCTAATAGAAACAGCATACAGTAACCACTTCCCTACGCTAGTCTCAACTAGATCAGGTTCAAAGGGTCCGGATTGTATCCGTCTCAGTCTAATGGACTCCCCTAGTGCTTTAATTATTCAGTTTTTTAGTATATCTACAAACAGCCTAACACCTCTAGAAATATTTATCTAGTCATTATAAGAACTATGATACCATATAAGTTAACATTTATTGAAATAAGGTTAACACAATTGAGGGAGGATAAAATGACAGAATCTAATTTCAAATTGAGAATGATGATTATTACAGCTTTATTTGCAGCAATCATCGGAATACTGGCACAGGTGACAATCCCACTGCCTTTAGTCCCGATCACAGGACAAACACTTGCAATCGGTTTGGCTGCAACAATTTTAGGGGCCAAATGCGGAACTTTATCTGTTGTAGTTTATTTGGGGTTGGGTGCAATTGGCATCCCTGTTTTTGCTCAAATGTCAGGTGGGCTCGGTAGCTTATTCGGACCGACCGGCGGATATCTAGTCGGTTTTATTCCGACCGCTTTCAGTATTGGTTATTATCTCGAAAAAACGAGCTTTACGTTTATCAATGCCATAATTGCCAATGTCATCGGTATGTTTATGGTATTGACTGTGGGAACTGCCTGGTTGAAGATTTTCGCCAATCTTTCGTGGACCGGAGCATTAATGGGTGGATTTGTCCCTTTCATTTTAGTCGGTCTTATTAAAGCTGGGCTTGCCGCTTGGATTGCAATCTCAGTAAGAAATCGTTTGAAATCCGCTGGTCTTTTATATTTAGAAGACAAAAAAGCACTTTAGGTTAGCTATTGTAATCCTTAATAAGAATACAACATACATAAAAAGAGAAAGAAGAAGGGTTTTGTTCCGACTCTTCTTTCCCTTTCTGTTTATGCTACTACTGATAAGTGATGAAATGTAAATCAAAAATATTTATAAATAGAAGACTGGCTATTTTTTGAAAGCAACTTAATTTGTCATTAGGTTACTTCGAATCAAAAGAAAACAACAACTTGCTAAAATGAAGTATCATCAAGGAATTGCGAGAATTTGCTAACGAATGAATGCCAATTCTCTCTCAGCGAGGGCATCCTTTAACCATTGAGGGTGCATTCTCAGTAAGTCTTTCGGTAAGTTTTGTGGTTCAAAAAACTTTATTTCTAGTGACTCGGAAGAATTACAACGCAGGTCGCCGCCAGTGATTTCAGCAAGAAAACAAGTTGTGATAAAATGTACTACTCGGCCATTTGGATAAGCAAATACCTGCGAGTCAGGATCAGAGTACACCCCAATTAGCTTTATAATTTTTACATCTAAATTAGTTTCCTCCTTCACCTCTCTGATAGCTGCTTCAGAAACTGTTTCGCCTATTTCTATATGTCCTGAAGGAATACCCCATAACTTTACATCTGACCTTTTCTGCAACAAAACCTGTTTTTCCTCGTTTAAGATAATAACTGCAACGCCAGCTGTTAAATCATCAATTCTTCTCATCCTTTCAACCTCCTTAAAATAATAAAAAGGCCCGAAGAGAAAGAATTCAACGCATACCAAATACGTTGAACCTTTCCCCTCGGACCTTTTATGTCAATAGGTGCCTTTTACATATAGCAAAAGATGCAGCCCTCGGTCACTGACCTATCTACTTTAGATAGCGGAACCCTAGCTGCAATTTTCCAGTTCAGTTTTAGTATACAGCTTAGACTTTGAAGATAAAAGATATTATTTTCCTAAATATTCTTAATTTTAAGGGTTTCACTTCCCAAGTTCAGTGGGAGTGATCGAAATCGATCTTCGAGAGAAGCACTCCTTTTGATTCGTGGCCACCATCAACGTGACTTCATCTAAAATATACCTTGTATTAAGAACATGCTAACCGTTCGTAAAAGTACACTTCTACGAATAAAAAGAGGAGGAACTTTAAATGAAGTTCCTCCTTTCAATATATTTTGAAATACTATGCCCTTAATATGTCGGCTCTAAAGCCTTATCTTATAAGCTTTTGAATGTATCATTTTTTCTAGCAAGTTCAACTTTTCTTCTTCTTCATATTAAGTCAATGGAATCAGGGATTTGAATGTAACTTACTTAGACTTATGTTACATTCAGATTCACTAATTTTTCCTAGGGTTCTGAAATTCCATTAGCAACCATTAACAAGAATATGAAGCCCGACAATACTAAGAAGAAAACGCCGTTTGCAAGTACACTAAAGAGAATAATCGGTATCTTTTTTGTTCTGATCCCCAAAAACATAGCGACCAAAAAACCAATGTCGATTAATAAATACAACACAATACTGATCCATAAATTCGTATTGGGAAACTGTCTGAAAATCAGCAGAATCGCTAATGCAACAACAGGCAAAATCATGGTTAGAATAATTGGTTTTGCTTCGTTCTGACCTTCTTGAACTTGAGTTCTCATGCTTTCACCTCCGGTTCCTTTCCTTTTGTAGAAACCACTTTGAATGTAACTTAATTGCTAATAAGTTACATTCAGATTGCTATAACTTAATAAAATCTGAGTACTGGATATCGAACCTCTTGATTAGTGTTTCTTCTAACTCAGTCAAATATCGATCCACTGCTTTCAGTAAAATATCGGTGGTTATCGTCTCTTCATGTTTAAATTCTTGCCAAATCGAAAAGAGATGCCACTTATTTTCGCTTTCTTTAATAAATGCTAAGATTGGTCCTTCTCTTTCATCATGCTCCATTGTGAAGTAATAAAAGTTGGCGATTGCATTTGAATCTTTCACCCGCCATTCTTTCAAATGGACTCCTAATTCAAGTAGCGCAAGAGCAGGATCTCTAAAGAAGCAAGAATGATCAATTGAAATATTCAATTCTCCCTCTACATTGGGCGCACTTACACACCAATAAAATACGATCGTATTTTATTGGTGTCGTGCTCCACTTTTACAAGTGGTTTAAAATTCGCTGCACTCATGTATTAGTTAAGGTCAAAATCTATTAAAAGAGAGAAGTAGGAAGGAAGAAAAGAGCATAAGGAAAACATGATATCACTTGTCGTGATATATCAGGCAGAGCCTGATGTTTTAGTGATATCGTGTTTAATTAGTAATTGCACAGTTTATGCATATCTTTCAATTTGAAATTGTATAGTTTGTGCATACTGGGTCCAGTTATAAAAATGGTTACCTGATAATGTTTTTATTCTTAGCATACGCTATAAGTGTTTTGGTGGCGGTACCCGTATCAAAAAAAGCGCTCCTTGAATAAGAAGCGCTTTTCTAACTGATCAGTTTTTTGTAGACTTTGAAAAGTTTATTCTTGATCCAATCGCGATAACAATAATTGCTACTAATCCTATGATGTTAATAGTTGTTCTAGTGGTTTCACTATCAACAAATAGATTAATAAAAAATGAACCTGCTACTATCAATACAAGAAGAAAAAATAGACTTTTTTTCATAATGTCCTCCTATTAAATCCAAAATATGTTAACGTTATTTGTGAGGAAAATAGTTACATACAAGTACAGTGTAAAGGAGTACTCTAATGAAGAAAAGTCTAAAACAATTGGTTATTGCAATGTGTTTATCTTTAATTTTTACTACAGTCTTTGCTATACCAGTAGCTAGAGCAGAAAAAAACGCTGATGTTTCTGATGAACAAATTAATTCAGAAGTTGAACAAATGAAGGAAACATTAGATCCTTTATTAAAGTTAATTGACCAAATGCCGGAAGAAGTTGCTGAACAAGGCATTGACTCTGGTGTGAAATGGTTAAATCAAAATAAAGGTGATGAATTTAAAGAATATAAATTTGTGGCCGATGGCGAAAATTTAAAAACTATTGAAATAAAAGAACCTGGTCAAATATCTACAATGAGCGTTTGGTCATGTATTTCTAGTGCTGGTAAAGCTCTAGTGATCAATGCGTTACCATGGGCGAAAATTTTAAAAGTGAAGAAAGCTGCCAAATTAATGGGTGGTTTAAACTCTATGACAAAAACTATTATCACGGCATACAAACACCAAAGAAACTTAGGTCTTTCTAAAACAAGTTCAATTAAAAAAGCTGTAACTTTATCAACAAAAGCATTACCAAGTGAAACACAAAAAGCTGTTTTAGAGTTTTTTAGTTTAGGTGATGTAGTAGATAATTGTTTTTAAAGACAAACATCAACCGATTGCGATTGAACTGAACCCCAAATGGCAGACACTTTAAAAAGTGCCCCCCATTTGGGGTTCAGTTCAGTACCCTTTTGCGAGCGTTTTTTTATTACGGTATCGCGAAAGTGGTAGGTATATATTTGATGAATTTCAGGAAAGCATCCTTTTTTACATCACGTTTTGAATGTAACTTAATTCACAATAAGTTACATTCATCGCCGTTATTCTATGCCCTGATTTATTTTAGTAACTTTCAGATAAAGTTTAAATTGCTTATAAATCTGTTCAATATTTTCATTAGATCTGAGTTCAGCATCACGTTCAATGCCATGAACTAGGGCTTTTAGTAAATCGTTAAGCTGGCACTTATTTATAAAAATTCTTTCAGTTTTTAAATCATCACCTTTTACATAAATGGTTAGGGTCACATTTCTTTCATCGATTAATTCAAATTCCCATCTGTATTCAATCGGTTCATCCAACATAATAAAGTCGATTTTCTTCCTCGGAAATGGAGCCAGATTCGGGACTATCTGATAAACAGCATTCAGTAATTCTTCTAAAGGATTATTGAGGAGGTAGGAACAGAGAAACTCAAAATTGTGACTGCCAATACAAATGTGTCCTGATGCCCAGCCATTATCGAGGTGTTTATACTGGAACTTAACGTTATGTGACATTAACTTTTCCTCCTCCTTTGCTTTAAATTCTCTTAATTTAATAAAGCGAATGTAACTTAACTGCACATAAGTTACATTCAGTTCCTAGCGTTTCCTTGAAACCTTGCTCTTAGATGCCACAGTGACTTATGTACTTCAGTTAATCCCAGTGATTAAAGATGATTTGTCCTATCGTTTCAGGTTTCCAATAAGCGATTTGTTCCAATTCGGCACTGTTTAATTCCATCTTCAATAACGAACTTTGGTCAACTGAAGCGTTGAGTACCGCTGTACCGGTTACCTGATAGAAAGAATCAAAAAGGGCATGAAGGGCTGGCACATCGATGAACTTAATATCCCCAAGTTCAACGGAAGATGCAAAAGTCAGGTAAGGGTAATGCTCATTCAACAGGATATAAATTAACTCCTTGGATATCTCGACTTGAGCACAGTAAAAATTGGCGGGATATTGAGGTGGACTTATGCTTATAACTCTTCCTCTAATGCGAGATACAAAATCGAAGCACAATTGCTTGAATTGCTTCCCGTTTAGACTTCGTGGTTCACTATCCTCAGCCCGATAAAAACCTGTGACACCACTGGGGAGATTCATACTGTGTTCACCACCCATTTCGCATAAATTAGTGTATGGCAAATTAGCTTTACCGTTCGCCATTTCAAATCTTCTTATTGAACTGAAATACAAAAATTTAGGGCATCAGTCAAAGCTTTCTACTTACAAAAATTTCTAGCTTATATATTCTTAATATACATAGACACTATGGGAAAGGCTAGTTCAATTTGCAATTAAAGCGTTCGTAAAAGTACACTTTTACGAACAGTTTAATAATGGCTAAAAACAATCAAAAGAGCGTTCGTAAATGTACCAAACGACTTTGCGAACGTTCGCGAAGTTGCATAAACTTTTCCGAACGCTTTTCAGGTATAATAGGAGGAAAGAATCATTTATAGAGGTAAATTATGGAACATCGTATAATTGGTCCTGTGGCGCTTGTATTTACTGCTGCTGTAACTGCCGTAGTAGCCGCAGTTCAGGCATATGGTTCGAACGATATGACATTAAAAATAACTTGGATCTTATCGCCCACTGCTAATCCGAACATAACTTGTCAAATCGTAAGTAAATGCAGGATGTAGACGAATTAATACCTTTGAGGTGTATTACAATGGAAATGAACAAGAAACTTAATTTGAGTATTATAATAATGATAATTTGTGTTGGAGTAGCAAGTGCTATTAATATTTATTTTATTGACAACTTATTAATCGAAATTTTGGTTTGGATTATCATAGGTACGTGTCTACCAATGGCTATAGGTCTCAAACTACTTCGGAAGAAATAGTAGAGGGAGAAATACTTAACTTATCAAATGAAAAAGACTGTCGGATTTAACTAATCTGATAGTCTTTCCTTCATTCACTCCCTGTATCCTTAACGATTTCGATTATGCCTTCTTTACTGTTCCAGTCTTCTTCAATAAGGATCGCTTCGCTCGTTATCGTTCCGGTCAAACACAAGCATAACGCTGTTTATACTTAAGCTCTATGAAGTGTTTATTTAATATAATTGAAATTAACGTTTTCCAAAAACCAGAAAGGAAAATTATTTAAAATATCAATCAGTAGATTGTCTCTATCTTTCTACTTGATTTGATTAGGAATAATTCGGTAATGAGGATGAAAAAAATTCTAAACAAAAAAAACCTATTCATCTTGCTTTTCACACTGGCTTTACTCGTCATTCTGAGCTTCGCCATCTCTTTTATATGGTCTCAAAATACATTTGAAGCGGTAGATGCTGATCAAATCGAAATGGAGGAAGTTATCGAACCTGAGGACGGATGGTATATCTATAGAGCAGAAAATGCCGAAAAAGGTTTGATTCTCTATCCTGGTGCAAAAGTCGAGCCTGAAGCATATGCATATTTAGCACAAGAATTATCCAAACAAAATATCACAGTTGCTATTCCTTCAGTCAGATTAAATTTATCAATTTTAGATGTGTCAAAAGCGGATGAAATAATAGAAAGTGACGACAGCATCGAGTGGTATGTTTCGGGCCATTCCATGGGAGGCGCAGCGGCAGCTATGTATGCCGATCAGCATTTAGATCGCGTAAACGGACTCATATTACTTGGGGCATACGCAGCAAGCAATGACTATTTAAGTGAATCCAACTTACCCGTTTTATCCATAAGCGGTTCAGAGGATGGCTTAAGTACGCCTGAAAAAATTAAGGAAAACAGCTCGAACTTACCGCAAACAACAGATTTCATTGAAATTCCAGGCGGAAATCACGCTTATTTTGGCGTATATGGGAGTCAATCCGGCGACAATGAGGCGCAGATCACCGTTAGTGAACAACAAGAAATCATTGTCGATTTAATTGTTGATTGGTTAGAAAATGATCATTCTTTAAGCCAAAGTGGGTCATGAAAATTTATTAGTTCTATTCAATAGGGAATTGTATTTGATATAGGCAATCTTCTATTTTCGTAACTAAGGTCATATTATCTATATGGCTTTTTTTGATTTCTCTTGATTTTTTAAACCAAATCAAATAATATTACGTTATACGATATAACGTAAAACGTAATAAAAATTGAAAGGAGGAGAAAATATGGTTAAAAGTAAATTCTCAGAGCCTTCCCTGTTGATTTTGATCAGTCTGGCTGAACAAGATCGGCATGGCTACGCGATTATGGAAGATATTGAAAAGAACTACAATATCAAGTTAGGACCAGGCACATTGTATGGAGCGATTTCGCGTTTAGAAAAAGCCGGTCATATCAGTGCTGTTGAATCTCAGGAGCGCAAAAAACCTTATCGATTAACAGAGGAAGGGCACGCCTATTTAACCGAGCAAATTAGGGAAATTCAGAAGGTGACCAATATAGGAATGAAGAGACTAGGAATAACATGAGATGGCTTATTTATCTATATCCCAAGACTTGGCGGAAACGTTATGGTGACGAGTTAACCGACATATTAAAGCAAACAGATGCGTCGTTCAAAACCATCATGGATCTCTTCACAGGCATTATGGATGCCTGGCATATAGAGATAAATGAAAAGTACAATTATGGCTACCGCATCGTTCAATTGTTAGTGGCAGCCACCATAGTCAATGCTTTTCTTGTTTTGAATTTAAAACCATTAGGGGAGGCTACCGAAGTGAATATCTTTGCAACGATTGTCGTATTAATTGCTATGTTGTCCTTATTTTTGTCTGTTGTTACCCTTGGAGTGAGTATATATAAGTATGGTCGAGAAGGTTTTACCCTCAAACCCAAATTATCAAAAACAGCGGTTGGTTTAATGGGTGTTTATGGCGTGTTTATCACGACATTTCTAGTTCTCATTAATTAGAATGGTTACTTAATACGGCTAATATTGATAATTATGCGATATTTGGACTTTGTTTAATCGCTATTTACTTTTGGGTTTCCAATACGAACTCAAAGTTTTACTTGATTACGTTTCTTCCAATTATTTTTGATTGCCAAAAGACATCAAAAGATATATTGAATGGAAACAGAAAAAATCAGATTCTGCCTCCCAGCATTAAGTTGCTTGGGAGTTTTTTTAATGGCAAATACGTTTTCACTCATATAGTAATAGTTTACGACAATAAAATTTATAGGCAACTCACGATATATCAATTATAATTGGAAATAATATGTAACATTATGGAATTACGGGGGTATCTGATGGGTACATATAAAGAGTATGAAAACCTACTTAAGATGTCTTATAACGAAACCGTTGAATTTTTGCTCAAGAAGTACGGCCCGTCTAAATATGATTATTTCAGCGAAAAGTCGTATCGACGATTTATGAATGGCGAGATTAAAAACATCACATCGGGGAAATACAAACGAACTAGTGAGGGACTATATTGCCATCACATCGACGAGATCAAAGAATTAAAGATATCGGATCAGTGGTTCATTAAAGAAAACAAAATTCCATTCGAATACCAACGGAAAGAGAGGTTGGTTTATTGCGATTTGATTGAACACGCCATCCTGCACGTCTTAATAATTAAAGAGGCACCGCCTGAACTTGGAGCAATGGGATACGATGCTTATTTAAAACCAATGATTGAAGAATGGTATGTAGACAAATATATCCCCAAACCTGAGTGGATGAAGGCCTGTCGCCAAAGAGCCTTTCTAAGCGACGACGAAGCCATCCTTATTGTGAAAATGATGGAAAAATCATTAGGCAGAACTTATCACGATACACCGTTCGATTTTTACGAGGCGAGACGTAGAAGGAACGAGGAATTCAAAGAAGAGATGGCAGAACGTCGCAGAAAAGCAGATAAAGAGTGGGAAGAAATATCGAAGGTCTATAGAGAACGAGAAGAACAGGCTCAAAAGAAAAAAGTGGAAGAGTTTTATTACACTTATCCAAAATTTAAGGATATGGGCATACACCTTGAAACTCCACGAACGAAAGTGATTGGCTTACTATATGACTACAAATATAAGGATACTTATAAAACGAAAAAAGAACTTAGCTTAGCAATGAACCCTTTTATCAAAGACAAGCTTTTCGAAGAGTTATATTTGGCGCTTGAGAATAACTAAAAAAAGAAGCGTCTTGAGGCTTCCAGCGCGAACTGAATCCCAAATGCAGGGCACTTTTTAAAGTGTCTACCATTTGGGGTTCAGTTCATTAGCTGCCGGGTGTTTTTATTAAATTGTCCACTAAATGGGGCTCAGTTCAAATGCTGATCACGGTGGGTTTTTTATTAGTCCTGATTTAGCATAGTTTAGTTGATAACCCCTATTGAATAGGGTATATTTAAGAGAGTATATGTCACCCGTTAAGAGGTATGTATGAAAAGAACCTTTGTCTATGTAGAAAACTTTGATCAAAATTGGAAAAAGCAAGGACTAGGGGCTGCTGAACAGCGCGAACTCGAACTTCAACTGCTGACCGATCCTGGACAAGGGGACGTCATCACGGGGACCGGTGGCCTTCGGAAAATGCGTTTTTCACCGGAACGTGAACATCAAGGAAAAAGTGGTGCGTATCGTATCATTTACTTGGATATCCAGACGTCCTCCCATACGATTTTGCTGCTGATTTACGCGAAGAACCAACAAGGCAATTTGAAACCAGACCAAAAGAAAGCGCTCAAGCAATTGGTAGACCAATTAAAGAGCTTTTATAGTTCTGAAAGGATGGATGACCAATGAATGAAGACCAATTGTTTCACGAACTAAAAACGAGTCTAGGGCAAGCGATTGAATACGCAGAAGGCAATTCGACCAAAGCCCGCAAGAAAACGGTCGCGATCAAAGAACTCGCCACTTTTTCTGCGCAAGAAATCAAGGACTTGCGTCTACAGATGAACTTAACACAGAAGTCATTTGCGGCCTTGATGGGCGTTTCCACTAAAACAGTAGAAGCATGGGAACGAGGAACAAACCATCCGAGTGGTACGGCTCGCCGTTTGTTGGAAATTCTGAAAAACGAACCTCATGTTGCGGAAGACCAACAAATCGTCTCTGTCTAATCCAGTCCAACCAAAAAAGCGTACCCGGCTGTTCAATCATGGCCGGGTACGCTTCTATTCGTCACTCATGTATTTCACAATTTGCTTTAGGCCCTCTTTGCTGATCCAGGCTTCGCCAATCCGAATGGCTTCTTCCGTAACTTTCCCCGTCACGGCACAGACATAGCGTTGTCGATGAGGCTCGACGATAATTTGTCGATCGTTATGTGTGATATCGACCAAATCGCCTTCGTGCAGCTGAAATATCTCTAAAATCTCTTTTGGGATCACAATACGTCCTAAATTGTTAAGCCTTTTTGTATGCACACTCTTCCCCCTTACTCTTGCTTCGTAATGGCTTCTATCTCCTGATCGATTTCCTTCAATTTGATTGCTTTTTTCACAATGTCTATATTTTTCAAGTTGTTAGCTCCTTTCATTTGTTAGAGACTCTAACAAGTGAAAAAGTTTCAATGATACTTTTTATATTTATTTTTAAAACTTCCTAATTTCCGATATGATTTTCGAGCTCTTCAGAAATTTCATTTCTTCCCTACTTTCTTTTCAAAAGAAACATATAAGGCTATTTAAAGTTTGATAGGAGGAATAGTAACATTCCAAGCCAGTCAACATTGCTAGGATTTATCTTTTTTCTCAAGTGTACAACATGAAAATAGAATTTTTTGTAAAAAATAAATTTGAAGCGTTAGTAAATGCATGAACCGACTTTACACACGCTCTTCAATTAACCCCATCCCCCTGTTTCCGCAGCGAAGGATCCTCAAAAATTTTTAACCAAAGAAAAACTGCCGGGAAGCTTCCCGGCAGTTTTAGCTATCTTTAGATGGAGTTTTCTCCAGTATTCGTGCGTATCGCTTTATCTTTATCTTTTTCATTCAATTCGTGGAGCAATTTTTCGCCTTCAATGTCTAAATCCGGAAGAATCTTGTCGAGCCATTTCGGCAGCCACCAGATTTTGTCGCCGAACATCGACATGACGGCCGGCACGAAGATCATGCGGATGAGGAAGGCATCGACGAGGATGCCGAATGCTAAGGCAAATCCGATTTGCTTGATCATGATGTCATCCGTGAAGATAAAGCCGGAAAATACCGAGACCATGATCAATGCGGCGGCGACCACGACTTTACTCGCTGTCTTGTAGCCGCTGACGATGGCCCCATCGCCTTTTTCACCGTGAATATAGGCTTCGCGCATCGACGACACAAGGAATACTTGGTAATCCATGGCGAGCCCGTACAGGATGCCGGTGACCATGATCGGGATAAAGCTCAACAACGTTCCGCCGGTATCGATTCCGAAGAGCGATCCGAGCCAGCCCCATTGGAAGACTGCGGTTGTGGCGCCGAATGTTGCCATGATGCTCAACAGGAAACCGACCGTTGCCTTGATCGGGATCAAGATCGAACGGAAGACGACTAACAGGATAAGCAGTGACAGCACGACGATAATGGCGATATAGATCGGGAACACTTCAGCCAACTTCTCCGAAATGTCGATATTGACCGCCGTCAAACCAGTCACGCCGATTTCTGCATTGGTGTTTTCAGTAGCTGCGGCATCTGTCCGTAAACTTTCCACCAATTGTTTTGTCGCTTCATCTGTTGGTCCGTTTTCAGGAATGATGCTGATGATGGCGATTGTTCCATCTTCATTGAAGCCGCCTGGAGATACTTCCGCTACGCCGTCAAGCTGTGAGATATTGCTGAGCAGTTGGAAATATTCCTGCGGATCTACTGCAGCTGCATCCTGGTCTTTGGCCACGACAAGAAGCGGGCCGTTAAAGCCTTCGCCAAAGCTGTCGGAAATGACGTCATAGCTCTGCCTTACAGCGGTGTCTTGATTGGCGCTTTCGCCCGACGGCATACCGAGGTTCATCTGTGCGACTGGCACTGCGAGTGTACCGAGAACGATAATGACCAGTAAGACCGCGACCCATTTCGTTTTCAATAAGCCGGTGATCCATCCTTGAGCAAAGCTTGGTTTCGAGCTGTTGTTCGTTTGAGCTTTATTTCTCGTTTTGGCTGAGACGATCCGCTCCCCGATCAAGCCAAGCAACGCCGGAAGCAGTGTGAGCGCGACCAGCACATCAATCAGCACCGTCAGTGCGGCGACGATTGCCATGCTGCTGAGGAACGAGATGCCGATGACCAGCAAACCGCTGAGCGCGATGATGACGGTCAAGCCGGCAAAGAAGACCGCGCTGCCCGCTGTACCGACTGCACGGGCAGCCGCTTCTTTAGCGGGCAATTGTTGTTCGTTGATCAGTTTGCGCTGTCTGTTAACAATGAACAAGGCATAATCTATGCCGACAGCAAGGCCGATCATCAAAGCGAGAACCGGTGTCAGGCTGTTGATCTCGAACATGCTCGACAAGGCGAATGTTCCGCCAACGCCCACACCGACGCCGATCAATGCCACGACTAGCGGCAAGCCTGCGGCGATTAATGAGCCGAGCGTGACGACCAGGATGACTGCTGCGATAGCGAGCCCGATGATTTCATGCGTGCCGCCGATCGGGATATCGACGCCTTGCAGCGCGCCCGTCGGAATGACCGTGATGGAAGAATTGTCTTGAGCGATATTTGCGGCATCTGCAAGTTCTTCGCGTTCCGCTTCGCTCAAATCTTCCGCTGTTTTGGTCAGTTGGAACTGGAATAATGCAACCGTGCCGTCTTCTGAAATTTGGATTCCCGGGACCGGCATTTCTTGAACGATGAACGGCCGGTGGTTGACTTCAGACGCCGGGAGCTGGCTCATCATGTCTTGCAGTCCCTGCAGCTGGGCCATTGCTTCTTCGTCTTGCAGCATGTCCATTGGATTGACGACATGATCTAGTCCATAAATTTCATTTGCTGCCATGGCTAAAGCTTGGGCATTGGCCGGATCGTCAATGGCTTCCCCTTCCGGCACTTCGAACAGGTAACTTCCCTGCCCGCCGGATGCGGCTGGGTATTCTTCCGCCAATTCGTCCAGTACGTCCTGTGCGGCGGTGCCGTCAATTCTTGTTTCGCTGCTTGTATTCACGCCATTCGTTACGATGGCTGTGATGATGACGCCTAAAATGAGCAGCCAGCTGGCAATGAAAATCCAAGGCTTGCTATAGGCTGTTTTTCCGATGCTGTAAAAAAATCTCGACACATGTGCAACTCCGTTCTCTACTTTTGTTAGTTAAAGCCTTTTCGTAAATGGCCAAAAACGATATCGATGTATTGGTTAAACTCGTTATCGGTCTCGTCCTGCTCCCCGTCTTCCGGTAATTTGACGGCGATGCTTTCATCCAGCACCGGCAAAATCGCACCAAATACGGCGCCGATCAGAATAGGGTAATACTCTTCCGGATAATCGCTGCCGAACTCTTCACTGATGCCGCGTTTCGCAAAATTTTGCACTTCCATCAATGCGCCGGTTACATACAGCTTGAGCGAAGGATAGTTGCGCGACAGTGAAATGAGCTGGTTGAGCCGCCTCAATTTATTGATCGTGAAACTTCCCCGGATGTACAACTCGATGGTATCCAAAGGCGTATACTTTTCTGTGGAGAATGAGATTTGGCTGTCGCGCTCTAAATAATCATTCATCGTCAAGGAGTTGGCGATCGCTTCTTCTTTGCATGAAAAATAATTGGCAAATGTCCGGCGTGAATAGCCTGCCGTATTGACGATATCTTCCACTACAAAACCGTCCACGCCATGCTCCACTGCCAAGTTAAATGCAGCTTCGGCCAAGGCCTGGCGAGTCGCGATTTTTTTCTTATCCCGCAAACCGCTGTCAGTCATTCCATCACCTCATTTTTCAATTCTTACATGTTATACCACAAAAATTGCTCAATGTGCAATTTTTCCCTTTGGGCAATTATACAAAAAACGGATCGATTGGTTGTATAATGGCTATTATCACCTGTACGAAGGAGGCTCTTATGAAAACTCATTATTATTTAGGTTGGTTTAGTGAGTGTTTTCCGGAAAACCTAAGCAAAGCCTTAAGGGAAGACCTTCCAGAACGTAAATCGCTCGTGATGATCAGCTCAGATCCATCAGACGCTGAAGTCGACGGCGTTGTGGAACGTGCCTGGCTCCATCAGGCAGGTATTTCATTCGATGAATATCATCTAATCGATTCGCGTGTAGAGCAGGAAGTGGCCCATGCCTTAATCAGAAATGCCTCGGCCATTTTTCTATTGGGCGGAGATACGCTTAAGCAAAACCGGTTTTTGACGGAGTATGATTTGGCGGAGCCTATCAAAACGAGCGCCGCCTTGGTCATGGGGGCCAGCGCCGGGGCGATCAATATGTCCGCTAAATGGAAGTGCTCGGAACGCTTTGGATATGCTGTCGACATGGACACCGTTTGCGACGGCCTCGCGCTAGACCCTTTTTCCGTGCTGTCCCATTTCGACCTCGAAAACAATATGGCACTCCTACAAGAAGAGCTGTCTGCCCTGTCAGATGAAATGAACGTGTACGCGTCAAATAAAGACTGTGCCTTGCGCTCAAAAGGCGGCAGCATCGATATTTTGGGCGATGTCTATGTTATGTCGCGCTCAGACATCCGGAAACTGGAGGAGACTTTTTAGCTTCGTTAACTGTATCGATGGGCAAAATAAAAAACGTTCAGCAAGCACAGTTTCATGCTTGCCGAACGTTTTTTTGGTGGATTTAAGCATCTTGGCAATTAACGATGGTTCTCCCTAAATGCTTGCCGTTTTTGATCGCCTCGATTGTTTCAGGGACTTTTTCGAGCGAGACTTCATCCGTCAAAGTTGTTTGGGTGATGTTCCAGTCGGCCGCCATCTTGTCCCAAATCGCGCCGCGTTTTTCGATCGGCACGTTGACCGAATCGATGCCAAGCAAATTGACGCCTCTTAAGATGAACGGCAGCACCGTCGCCGTCAGTTGAAGGCCGGCTGCGTTGCCGCACATGCTCATGCTGCCGCCGTAGGAAATTTGCGGGATGATGACCGACGCCACATCGCCGCCGACCGTATCCAGGACATAGTCGAATTTCGGCTTGTTCAATGGTTTTTTCAGTTCGCCCAGATCATCCGGGAAAATGACTTCGCTTGCTCCCAGTGATTTCGCTACGTCCACTTGATGGTCTTTACGCACCAAGGCCGTGATATTGGTGTAGCCGATTTTGGAGAGAATCTGCAGCGCGACACTGCCGACGCCGCCAGTCGATCCTGTAACCAGTAGCTCCGGATTATTTTTCGGGTCCATGCCGTTTTGTTCAAGCGCTTGAATAGATAAGGCCGCCGTGAATCCAGCCGTCCCGAACACCATGGCGTCTTTCAAGCTCAAGCCGTTCGGCAAAGGCACGATCCACTGGGCCGGCACGCGGGCATATTCGGCGAAGCCGCCGGTATGGCTCATGCCCATCTCAAATCCTGTAACGACCACTTCCTGGCCTTCCTGGAATCGCCCGTCTGCTGTATGTACAATCGTTCCGCTGAAGTCGATTCCGGGAATCATCGGGTAATCGCGGATGACTCCGCCTTTTTTCTGTACCGCGAGCATGTCTTTGTAATTGATTGACGAATACGCCACTTTCACCAAAACGTCTCCTTGCGATAATTGTTCTTCGCCGATTTGTTCCACGCCGTAGGTCACTTCATCTTCTTGTTGTTTAATGACAATCGCTTTAAATGGATCCATGAAAATCCCTCCTTGCTCTTCTCTTCCCGAATCAGCGTTGTGGCATGCATTATCTGGAGAGATCCTCTTGCACTATTTTACTGCTGTGAGCAAACCCATTCTTTGACATTGATTTATCCAGCAATTATATTAGACTGGTCGGTTTAATTATTTAAAGAGGTGAATTATGTCTAAACCCAATACGAAAGTGGCGTTGATCGAGGCTGCTTCCAGATTGTTCCGCCTGCACGGCTACGAAGGGATCAGTCTTAATGATATTTTAAAAGAGATCAATATTCCTAAAGGTTCCCTGTACCATTATTTCCCTAATGGCAAAGAAGAGCTGGCTGTCGAAGCCATTCATCATACCAAAGATATTGTTTTGGCATGGATTGAAGAGTCGTTCGAACAAATTGGCGATCCTGTCAAAGCGGTGCAAGACCATATTCATCAGTTGGCCGCTCTATTGAAAGATGAGACAGAACCGGTCGGGTTTCCGATTGGGACGATTGCGGCTGAAAAATATTCGACCAATGAACCGATCAGGTCCGCGTGCCAAACAGCATTCGAAGAGTGGAGCGAACTATACTCCACTAAGTTTTTTGAAGCAGGATACAGTGAAAAGCTGGCTAAAGATTACGGGGTGTTCATTCTGGCCGCGATCGAGGGAGGCATTCTTCTTTCACTTACTACCAAAAGCGAGGAATCGCTTTTAATCATCGCCGATCAAATTCCTTTCATCTTGTCAAAAAGAGAGAATTAGAATCAGGCATTTCAGAGAGGAATGGATAAAATATGACAACTATAGCAGGACAGCAACAAGAAACCATCAAAACGACTCCTATTTTAATTTCATTCTTAATTGCAGGCTTCATTGGATTGTTCAGTGAGACTGCGCTCAATATGGCATTGGGTGATTTAATCCAACAATTCGGTGTGGGATCGTCCACCATCCAATGGCTCACGACCGGATACTTGCTGACACTCGGCATACTGGTCCCTGTCTCGGGCTTATTACTGCAATGGTTCAGCACAAGACAGCTATTCATTGCCGCTCTGGCCTTTTCAGTGACCGGCACCTTGATCGCTGCACTGGCGCCGAGTTTCAGCATTCTCATGGTGGCCCGGGTCATCCAAGCAATCGGTACCGGCTTGCTTTTGCCGCTCATGTTCAACACCATTCTATTGATCTTCCCCATTCATCGCAGAGGCGCGATTATGGGATTGATGGGCTTGGTCATCATGTTCGCTCCGGCGATCGGGCCGACGATTTCCGGATTTTTAATTGAAAACTTAAGCTGGCATTGGATTTTCTGGGTGTCTCTTCCGTTTCTCGTGTTTGCATTGATTTTCGGCATCATGTTCATGCAGAACGTTAGCGTGATCACAAAACCTAAGATCGACATTACTTCCATCGTGCTGTCTTCCCTCGGGTTTGGCGGCATTGTTTATGGATTCAGCACCGCTGGGGAAAGCGGCTGGGGCAGTTTCATCGTAATCGCATCCCTTGCGATTGGATTTGTCTCGCTGTTCTTGTTCTCCATCCGCCAATTCAAAATGGACCAGCCGATGATTAACCTCCGCGTCTTTAAATACCCGATGTTCACACTTGGGCTTGCGGCCGTTTTTATCGCGTTCATGGTCATCCTGTCATCAGCCATTCTGCTGCCGCTTTATTTGCAGACAGGACTTGGCTTGGCAGCTGTCACAGCCGGGCTCATCCTCCTGCCGGGCGGTGTGTTGAACGGATTGATGTCCCCGATTACCGGGCGGATTTACGATAAATACGGGCCGAGAGGATTGGTCATTCCCGGGTTTTCCATCATCATCATTACCTTGTGGAATTTGTCTGGCGTCACGACCGCCACTACAGCAGTCGCGATAGTCGTCTTGAATACTCTTTTGATGATCGGGGTTTCATTGGTGATGATGCCTGCCCAAACCAATGCATTGAACCAATTGCCAAAAGACTTGTATCCGGACGGCACCGCTTTGATGAACACACTTCAGCAAGTATCCGGCGCCATCGGGACAGCGGTCGCTATCACCATCATGTCTTCGACGCAATCGACCTATATGCAAAATGTATCCGATCCAAACAGCGCTTCCGCTATTCCCGAAGCACTGACGGCCGGCGTGCAAAATGCCTTTACATTCGGTTTGGTACTCGCTGTGGTCGGCTTGGTGATTTCTTTCTTCATCAAATCCGTCCATCTGGCGCCAGAAAAAGCGCCGCAAGGAGAAGTTGTCGAAAACACTTAAAAATGAATGAACGATCGATTGAGCCAGGTTCCATTCATTTCATGATTGACTTCTTTTTTAATCCAGTTATAATGAGAAACAATATCTGCATAACGAAGATTTGCCCGAGCATTTCGGAGTATAAGAACAAAAGCGATGATAAGAACGAGTACCTGTGACTGAAGCAGACAGAAAGTGGCCGGTTGATGAGAGGCGCATGCGGTGTCCGGGGAAATACCTCTTTGAGCTGTGTACCGAACCTTCAGTAGGCTACACCGGAGTTGCATCCGTAATCCATGCAGGAGTATCGCTTCGGCCGTACTTTCCAAGGGAAGCTGTGCGAGCAGTTTCCAAACTAAGGTGGTAACACGCATATCCGCGTCCTTTAGGGTTTTTCCCTAGAGGGCGCTTTTTTGTATTCTTATCGATTTTGCGATATGACTATTCCAAGACAAGGAGATGTTAGCATGCGACTCACACCCGTTGAACAAATGAAAATCATCGAAAAAGGAGCAGCCGAAATCATCGAGGAAGGCGAATTGCTCGAAAAGCTCGAGCGCTCATACAACGAACAGCGCCCGCTCACCATCAAACTCGGCCTCGACCCGTCCGCACCTGATATCCACCTTGGCCACGCAGTAGTTTTGCGCAAAATTAAGCAATTGCAGGACCTCGGCCACCAGGCGGTCATTTTGATCGGCGACTTCACCGGGCGCATCGGCGACCCTTCCGGCAAGGCGAAAGGACGGACCGCGCTCAGTGACGAAGAGGTCCGGCAGAATGCGGAGACTTACTATGAACAGATCTTCAAAGTGCTCGACAAAACGAAGACAACGGTGCGCTTCAATAGCGAATGGCTGTCGAAACTTAATTTCGAGGAGGTCTTGAAGCTTGCCGCCAGCACGTCGGTCGCGCGCATGCTCGAACGCGACGATTTCCAGAACCGCTACCAAAACCAGTCGCCCATCGGCATTCACGAGTTTTTCTACCCGCTCATGCAAGCCTACGATTCCGTTGAACTGAAAGCGGATATCGAAATCGGCGGCACGGACCAAACCTTCAATATTTTAATGGGCCGCACGCTGCAAAAGCATATGGGCCAGGAAAAACAAGTCGCCATCTTTATGCCGCTGATCGAAGGGCTCGACGGCGTGGAAAAGATGAGCAAAAGCCTGGGCAATTACATCGGCGTCAGCGAAGCGCCTGAAATCATGTTCAAGAAAGTAATGGAGATACCGGATCCTTTGGTCTTCAAATACTTTGAACTGACGACAGATGAGCATCCCTTGGCTATCGAATCCTTACTCGACCGGCTTGAAGACGGTGAAAACCCGCGCAATATCAAATTGGAACTGGCGGAAATCATCACGGCGCTCTACCACGGCGAAGACGCGATGAAAGAAGCGAAACGCTACTTCGAAACCGCCTTCCAAAAGCGTGAAATCCCGGAAAATGTCCCTTCGCTGCTGGTGGAAATCGGTAAAGAACGCATCGAAGAAATCATTCCGCAGTTGGTAGAGTCTGGATTTGTCCGCAGCAAAAGCGAATTTGTGCGGCTCATCGAACAAAACGGCGTATCGTTCAACGGCGACAAGCTGACACGCGAAGAACTCGACACCGTCGTCCATAACGGCGACGTCCTGCAGATCGGCAAAAAGCGCTTTGTGCGTTTTGAAAAATAGTCATAGGAAAAGGCGCAGAAACGGATATCCGTTTCTGCGCCTTTATTTAATTTATTTTTTATACTGCATATAAACAACTTGGGTCGCAAGGAAGTCTTCCATGCCGTGCTTGCCGTCCGCACCGCCGAGGCCGGATTGGCGCATGCCGGCGTGATAGCCTTGCACTGCTTCGAAGTTTTCGCGGTTGACGTAAGTCTCGCCGAATTTCATTTCATTGACGACGCGCATTGCTTCGTTCAGGTCGTCTGTATAGACAGAAGAAGACAAGCCGAAGACCGTGTCGTTGGCCATTTCAATTGCTTCTTCAATAGTGCTGAACGTCGTCATCGGAAGCACCGGTCCGAAAATCTCTTCACGCATGATATCGGAATCGTGCGTCACGTTCGTTAAAATAGTTGGCTTGTAGAAGAACCCGGCCAAATCCGCGCGTTCCCCGCCTGTCGCAACGGTCGCCCCTTGCGACACAGCGTCTTTAACCATGCCTTCGACAGTCTCCAAACGGTCTTGGCTGATCAGTGGCCCCATTGTGACGTCTTTGCTTTCTCTCGGGTCACCAAGTTTCGTCGCTTCGAATGCTTGGATAAGTTTTTGGCTGAGCTCTTCCGCTACGCTTTCATGAACATAAAGGCGCTCAGCATTCGTGCACGCTTGTCCACCGTTTGCGAGTCTTGACGTGGTGATGGCTTTTGCGGCTAGGTCCAGGTCGGCATTCTGCGTGACGATGGCCGGCGCCTTGCCACCAAGTTCGAGATTGACTTTGGTGATGTTTTGCGCTGCCGCTTCCATTACTTTCGTGCCGGCCGGCAAGCTGCCTGTCATGGTGATCATTTGGACTTTTTTATGCGAAGCCATCGCGTTGCCAATCTCAGAACCGGTGCCGGTTACGACATTGTAAACGCCTGCTGGGATTTCTTCCATCTCGTCGACAAGTTTCGTGAATTCCATTGCCGTATTCGGTGTCTGCTGGCTCGGCTTGATGACGATTGTGCAGCCTGTAACAAGTGCTGTCGCGACTTTTCTCGCTAAAATGAATATTGGGAAGTTCCATGGGATAATTCCAGCCACAACGCCGATCGGTTTTTTGTAGACCAGAATGTTCTCATTTGGCCGGTCGCTCGGCACGATTTCCCCTTCAATCCGTCTCGCCCATTCGGACATATAACGGAAATAATCGATCGCCAAATCTACCTCGCCGCTTGCCAGTTCATAGTCTTTCCCTTGTTCTTCCTGCAATAGGTCGATGAACTTGTCGCGGTTTTCCGCAATTTTATCGCCCAGCTTGCGGACGATTTTCCCGCGTTCGATATTCGGTGTCAGTTCCCATGCCTGTTGTGCCTGGTGCGCCGCTTCTACGGCTTTATCGACATCTTCTTCAGTGCCTTTCGGAATCTTGGAAATCACTTCTTCCGTCGCTGGGTTGATGATGTCGATCCATTCGTCTCCAGTGGACTTTATATATTCGCCGTTCACATACATTTGGTGAGTTTGCAAAAGATCTCCTCCTAATTTTTCTATTAGTAGGTTTTTCCCTTTCCAGTTACCGGTAAACTTGGCCTTCTGCACTAACCTGCTTAGACAGAACTTAACTGTTACCCAATGGCAGGCTTCCCCAAAAACCGTGTTTCCAGTTCATGTTCATATTCCAGACCTACACGGTAAGCCTTGGCCTCAGGACGTGAACTGACAACGCTGTGCAAGTCCTGCCCGATAAAATGAAGCGCCACGCCGTCATCTGCGGCGAGTCCCGGCTTGATCTGCCCTTGTTTGAACAATCGCTGATACGTCGGACGCCGGTGCGCTTCCCCGTCGTAATGGGGGCAGTTACTGCCGGGCAAAAAACCTAAGCAGTTCAGCGGATGCAGTTCTTCGCCGAAAGAATCGGTGACGCCTTGTTCAAACCAGCAAATCGACCCCGCACTGATGCCTGCCAAGACGATTCCTTGGCTCCAGGCTTTTTCGATAATAAGGTCCAAGCCCCATTCCTTCCATAGCGCAAGCAAATTTTTCGTATTGCCCCCGCCGACATACAAAATGTCCTGCGACAACACGAACTGTTCGAGCGCTTGCGCTGGCGGCTTGAATAACGACAGATGTGTAGGCTCGCAGTTTTGCTGTTCGAAGAAATCGTAGAACCGGGTGATATAGCTGTCGGCGTCCCCGCTCGCTGTTGGGATAAAGCAGATCTTCGGCGTTTCTTTCGCCGATTGTTCCAATATGTATAGATCGAGCAATGGATTTTCAGGCTCCATCGAGAAGCCGCCTCCACCCAGTGCGATAATCTGTTTCATAACCTTCTTCCTTCCGGTTTGGATTTATACTTGGCCGCTGCACTCGCTTTAAAGCGCCATCCCCTTCTCTTGCACTTTTATTGTTCTCTCTTTAAGGCGGAGATTCCTTCGCAACCGCAAATAAGCTATTTGCTTTAATGCCGTTTTCTTCTATATAATGTGACTGTTTCCGGAAATCGAACACCGGACGCCTTAAACCGCTTAAATGTCTACCATCTTTCAGCTAAGCTGGATGCTTGGCTTCTTTTTATTGCTATTATCTGCTATATTCAAAAAAATGAAACTTTCGCATACATCGTCCGTATGTTAAGAGAGGTGAAAAAATGGGATTTTTAAATCGTTTATTTGGCGGGACAAACAAAGAAACACCGAAAGCAGAAAAGCGGACTTTGCTGAACCTGCGCGTCGGGGATTTTGTGTCATACGATCTTGCGGATTATGAAGTCGCCGGAAAAATCCATTATAACGATAGCGGTTATACTTGGTCTGCCTATCAGTTGGTTTCTGCCGGCAAAACTTTGTGGCTCAGCGTGGAAATGGATGATGAATTGGAAGTTGGGATATATGAAACGGCCCACCTCCCAGGACTCGAACCCGGCGCCAAGCAAGTTTCATATGACGGCCGTTCTTATCACCTGGAAGAACGCGGCAAGGCTTTCGTGAAAGCGGAAGGCAGAAGCCAGAACGTTGACGGCAAAAGCATGGACTACTATGATTACTCAGACGAATCAGGAGAGTCATTTTTATCCGTCGAGGTATGGGGCGGCGATGTCGAAGCCAGCCACGGCTATGAAATCGAAGAATACGAAATCACTATTTTAGCAGGAAGCTAAAAGACTGGAGGAAACAATATGTTTCAATTTTTCAAGAGAGTAAAAACTTACGTAGGGTCGGAGTTAAACGCGGCGCTCGATAAAGCGGAAGATCCGGTGAAAATGCTTGAACAGTTTATGCGGGAAATGTCGATGGATATCCGCGATGCTGAAACAGCAGTGGCCAAACAGTTGGCAAATGAAAAAATGCTGAAGAAGAAATACGACGACGCCAATAGCATGGTGGAAAAACGCCAGCAGCAAGCAGTACAAGCGCTTGAAGCAGAAAATGAAGAATTGGCCCGCCGTGCACTTGAAGACAAGCAAAATCACGCAAAGCAAGCGGATTCCCTGAAACAGGCCCATGAGCAAGCGGCAGCTGATGCCACGGCTCTTCGTGGACAGTTAGCTGAAATGAAGCGCGAGTATGAAGAAATGGAACTCAAGCAGGATTCCTTAAAAGCACGTGCCGAATCTGCCAAAACACGGACCAAGATTAACCGCACAATGTCTTCTGTAGGGGGCGACGAGTCACGGCGCGGTTTTGACCGCATGGAAGAAAAAGTCATGCAGTTCGAAGCGGAAGCCGAAACTTCTGAAGATTTGCGCGCAGGCGGACGCAGCCTGGACGATGAATTTGCATCGCTCAATAAAGGCGATGCCGTGGATGATGAGCTGGCGGCCCTTAAGAAACAGTTCGGAAAAGAATAACGAACCGCGGCCCGCTTTTGCGGTGGGCCGTTTTTGTTCATTTGGAGTGTTTTAATTATGAGAAAAAAAGGATGGTTAACCGGCTTGATCGCTTTAGCCGTTTTTCTGGCAGCCTGTGGAATGGCATCGGCAGAAGACTATATCGATCAAAATTATACCTTTATAAATGCTGTACAGAACAACCAGAACACCAATGACCGTGCAATGCTCTACCGATCTGATAAAAGCATACCGGACACCGCAGCAGAATTAAGCGGGATCCAGGAACCTGAGAGAATCGGCGAAGAAGTGGATGGCCGACAGGTGCTGGTCTATGATGACGAATTGATCATTTTAACAGAAGATCCGGAAAATGCAGGAGCTACGCTCGTTGAAGTGGCAGAAGACGAGTTTGTCCGCTCGCATTACAATCCAGGCTTTTTCTCTGGCATGTTTGTCGGTTCTTTTTTAAGCAATCGATACGGGTCTGGCTGGACGCAGGCCAATAGATGTGCCGGAGGCGGCTGCTATTCAGGCGGCGGTTCTTATAACACCTTCCCTTCCGGTTCATTCGGGCGGGGATCAGAATTTCGCGGCGGAGGCCCGGGAGTCGGAAAATAAACTTTAGTAAAGGGGCTTAAAGCAGTGAATCCATTCTTATTGACATTTTTATATTTCCTCGCAGCTATTGCTGTTGTAATCGTAGGCTTAGTCGTATTTGAGCTTATGACCAGAAAATACAAAGATTGGGACGAAATGAAAAACGGAAATTCGGCAGTCGCTTTGTCGATAGCAGGAAAAATCATCGGCACGTGCGTCATCATTACCTTTTCCATTTTCCATAATGACACAATTACAGAAACGGCAATTTGGGGTCTGTACGGCTTAGGGCTTCAGTTGGTCGCTTATTTACTTTTTGAACTTCTCACCCGCTTTTCAGTGGAGGACGAGCTGAAAGCTAACAATACAGCGATTGGGATCATTTCATTTGCCGTTTCAGTCGGATTGGCGTTCGTGATTGGCGCTTCCATTACATAAGGCGGTGTTTGAATGATAGAAACAGAATCCGTCCGGCAAAGCCGGGCGATTTATTATGCATCGGGCATTGTGTCCATTTGCGGCATTATTTTCGAAGTGCTGTTCGGGGCGCTCGGTTCATACATTTTAGGAGATGGAGTGAAGCAGTATACACTTATCATCTCTCTTTTTTTAACCGGAATGGGAATCGGGGCTTACATTAGTGAAAAAGTGACCAAGCATTTGGTCGCTTCATTTATTTGGATTGAATACGGCATTGGGATTACGGGCGGATTCGCGGCCATGTTGCTGTTTGGTGTTACCGCTTATTTGCCGGACGGCACCGATTCGCTGTTTTTGTACAGCGTCACGCTGCTTGTCGGGACTTTAACCGGAGTCGAATTGCCGGTTTTGATCCGAAAAGCGAATGAGATCGGGGTTTCACTCCAGAAAAGCGCTGCGAAAGTGCTGTTTTTCGATTATGCTGGCGGCCTGATAGGCGGTCTGCTTTTCCTATTTCTGTTGCGCCCTTATTTCGGCCTCGTCAAAACCTCCTTTCTTGTCGGCATCATTAACGTAGCTGTTGCCTTGTGGATCGTTTTTCGCTTTAAAGGTGAATTAAAACGGTTCCGCATGCACGCTTCATTCGGCTTTTTATTTCTAGCCATTCTAATTGCCGGCGCATTGTTTGGAGAAGAAGCCGCTTTTCATTTTGAACAACGGCTGTACAAAGACCCCGTCGTATTTTCAGAGCAGACCTCCTATCAGCAAATCATTTTGACGAAAGAACAGGGAGACACGCGGCTCTATTTGGATGGCCAGCTTCAATTCAGTTCCTTCGATGAACACCGTTACCATGAGATCCTTGTCCATACGCCGATGGCAGCGGCTGCCCGCCATGACCGGGCGCTGGTCCTAGGGGGCGGCGATGGGCTGGCGGTCCGTGAATTGCTGAAATACGACGAGTTGAGAAAGATCGATTTGGTTGATCTTGACCCTAAAATGACAGCTCTCGCACAGCAAAATCATTTGCTGACCGAACTGAACGAAAATTCGCTGGATCATGAGAAAGTGAATGTTTTGAACGGCGATGCGTTTCGCTTTTTAGAGCAAGCGGAGGGGTTTTATGACGTCATCATTATTGACTTGCCGGATCCAAACAATGAATCCCTCAATAAGTTGTACACACAGGAATTTTATTCACTTGCCCGCAACCATTTGTCTCCAGATGGTGCCATGATGGTTCAGGCGACCAGCCCGGTATTTGCCCCGGAAGTCTACTGGACAATCGATAAAACTATTGATGCTACCGGTTTGCAGACCGAAAACCTGCACGCTGACATTCCAAGTTTCGGCGGCTGGGGCTATGTGCTTGCTTCCCGAAACGGCATCAATATCGAGGAACTTGAAATACTCGAAGATACCCAATACTTAACCGAAGATTTACTGCCGGCGTTGACTGTATTCGGCAAAGATGAAGATGCCGCTATCGAAGACAGCAATGGCCAGAACATCACACTCGAACCCAATACATTGATCCGGCCTGAGTTGATCGAGATCTACGAAAAGGCATGGAACAATTACGATTAGATCACCTTTAAGAAGGAGGGGAAAATAAGTGATTATTCTTCGCCGTCTTTACCTCCAGGCGACGAGCTTGTCCTGGCTTATACTCACGGTCAGCACCATCATCCTGATTGTTTTCAGCACATTCACATTGCCTGTGATCGAGCCGTCGACGTTCACCAGCTACGCTGATTCTTTATGGTTCACGATGACGACCATATTGACTGTCGGTTACGGTGATCTGTATCCTACAACTACCGATGGAAGAATATTTACAGTGGTCTTTCTTTACATCATCGGGATCGGGTTGTTTGCATCCTTTATTGGAAAAGCGATTGAAAGCTTGACCTTGCACAGAAAACGGAAAGAAAGAGGCGAGTTGATGTATAAAGGGCGGAATCACATTGTCATTATTGATTGGTCATATAAAGCTGAAAATGCTATTGCAGAAATCCTGAAACAAGATGAGCAAACTGAAGTGGTCGTCATTGATCGGATGGAGAAAGCAAAAGAGATCAATACACGAGTTCATTACGTCAGAGGAAACGCCACGCATGAAAACATACTGAGACAAGCAAATGTAGAACAAGCGAAAGCGGTCCTCATTTTTGCCGATGACCGCATCGAAGACCAAATGCTGACAGATGGCAAATCCCTTCTAGTAGCTACAGCTGTAGAAAGAATGTCACCCGGCGTCTATACGACTGTTGAAGTGGAACGGGAAGAACATCTCCCGAATTTCTCGCATATTAAGGTCGATAAATTCATCATGTCGAACGGCACAATCGCTAAAATGGCGATTAACTCCATTTTTTCTGAAGCCCAATAAGATGAAAGAAACCGGAAAGCAGGGACTCCCTGCTTTCCGGTTTTTTTGATTGTATATCCTGCCCCGCATGCAGTGCTCGCAATTTCCCTTTAGAAAGCTTCTTTTATTTTCACAGCCACTTCGCTCGGCTTTACATCAATCCTGTCTATTACATCCAGCCCGATCCACACCGCAAGATAGGTGCCACGGCCGCGGCTTGAATCGGTGTATTCATCGCCAAGGCCGGTGCCGAAAATTCCCCCGGTTCTCTTTGCCATAAAAAAATACTGATCGCCTTCATAGTCTGTTTTTGTAAAAAGCCCTTCGATTTCCACTTGCACGCCGAGTTCCTCGAATGCTTCCCTTTTCGCTGCCGCTTCCGGCGTTTCATGTTGCTGAATGTCGCCGCCCGGAAACACATAATACACAGAGCCGTCGCGTGTTCGTTCGATCAGTGCTACGCGACCTTCTTCAATGAGTACAACTGATCCTCTATTCGCCATACAGCTCTTTGTCTTTTCGGTTGCTTAGACGGATATAATACGGAAACAGTACGATGAGCAACAGGCCGATCGTTCCGCTCACATACCCGAGCCCCATCAAAAATCCGCCATTATTGAACGATACGTACTGCCTCGCGCCGCAAGATGGACAGTTCTTGCCGTCTTTTGCCATGCCCAGTTTCCAGATATCTTTCGCTTTCCATTTAACTCCGCAATTTGTGCAATGTGCCACGCTTATCACCCTTTTCCATCTTATTTTCTTCTATGTATACAAAATGTCAGCGTTTCTTCAATTGCGTTTCCTCATTTTCACTGCTTAGCTTCATAAACAGATGGTCTTTTATATCCCATACCAACTCCCACCAAGTTGCCCAAAACAACATGTCCCGAAATGTGTGATTTTCTACTTTCATGTACTGGATGATACCGCAGTTCGGGCATGGGCAACCATCCCCCAATTCATACAGCCAATGCTTTTCTTTAGACTTCCAGCGGTATTTGCAGCTCGCGCAACGCGTCATCGTTCTCGACTCCTTTTGTTATTTTACGCCTATTTCTCGCAAAGGTTTCATGTACAGCTGAAAACTTTCTTGCGCTATCCATACGCCTCCTTCAAGCTTTCACTCTTTACAACACTTAATGCATTCCTTTACACTTTTATCTATTCAAGTGATTAATTGAATAGATAAGGAGTGATCCGGATGGAAGCACGGGAATTCAAAAATTTCGCCTATGGGCATTTCACGAAAATCAGCAAAGCTTTATCGAGCCCAAGACGTTTCGAGCTGCTCGATTATTTGGCGCAGGGACCGAAGACGGTGGAACGCCTAGCGAAAGAGACACATATGTCGGTGGCGAATACGTCACAGCATCTACAGGCATTGCGCGAAGCGCGTTTGGTCGCTTCTTCGAAAGTGAAAAACCATCATTGTTATAAACTTGCCGACGCTGAAGTCGCCGAATTATTGCAGTTGACGAAACGGCTCGCTGAACGGCAATTTCCCGATATGGGCGAGGTCCGGACGATGGAAACGACAGCGGGTGGTGCGGTTCCGGTCATGTCCTCGGCTGTGGCATTGGAAGAAGTGGCTAGCGGACGCGCGGTGTTGATCGACGTTCGGGCTGAAGATGAGTACGCCAGCCGCCACTTGACGGATGCCGTGTCGATTCCGCTAGCGCAGCTCGAAGAGAAACTGGCACAGTTGCCGGTTGGCAAGAAAGTCATTGCATATTGCCGGGGCGCTTATTGCCTGTATGCGAGTGATGCTGTACGTTTTCTGCTTGAACGCGGGTTTGAAGCGTACCGCTTGGATGAAGGGCCAGCAGATTCGTCCATTTCCCAGGAAATCGATGCGGACGGTAGGGAGATTCGATGAGAAACATCCAATTCGGCATTAAAGAAAATATCGCCCAGTTTCTCCTGCTCGTGCTGACGAACTTTTTTGTCGGTTCGATGGTCGGGCTTGAACGGACTGTCCTGCCGATTATCGGCGAAGAAGAATTTGGGCTCGCTTCAGCGAGTGCGGCGCTATCGTTCATCATCAGCTTCGGTTTCTCGAAAGCGATCGTCAATTATTTTGCCGGCGCCATCGCCGACCGGCTGGGCCGCAAAAAAGTGCTGATCGTCGGCTGGAGTGCGGGGCTTTTTGTGCCGCTGCTCGTCATTTTCGCCGATGCCTGGTGGATGATCGTCGTCGCCAATATTTTTCTCGGCATTAACCAAGGCCTCGCCTGGTCGATGACGGTCAATATGAAGATCGACCTTGCGAAGCCGACAGAACGCGGTCTTGCGGTCGGGCTCAACGAATTTGCGGGCTATACCGGCGTTGCCGTCATGGCGGCTTTGTCCGGTTACGTCGCTGCGACTTTCTCGAACCGTCCCGAACCGTTCTATATTGGATTGGCAGTCGTAGCGATCGGCCTTATGCTATCGTTTCTCGTCCGGGATACCGGCGAACACTTGAAGCGTCAGGCCAAATCGTCGTCACAAGAGGCGGCCCTTTCCGCAGGGGAAGTGTTCAAGCGCACAGCGTTCAAAAATCCGACACTGTCGACCGCCACCTTCGCCGGGCTTTCCACGAATTTGAAAGATGGCATGGCGTGGGGCTTGTTTCCGCTATTTTTCGCCGGTGTCGGGCTAAGCGTTCCGGAAATCGGCTTGCTTGTCGCTTTGTATCCGGCCGCCTGGGGCTTTTTCCAATTGTTCACCGGATTCTTGAGTGACCGCTGGGGCCGGAAATGGCTGATCGCCGGCGGCATGTGGCTGCAGGCTGCTTCGCTATGGCTGTTGCTGATGGTCGATCAATACAGCTTATGGATTTTGGCATCCGTCCTGCTCGGCCTTGGGACCGCAATGGTCTATCCGACCTTGCAAGCGGCGATCAGCGACGTGGCCGCACCTTCTTGGCGTGCTTCTTCAATGGGCGTCTATCGTTCATTCCGCGACAGCGGCTATGCCTTCGGCGCACTGTTCGCCGGCATCTTGACCGACGTCATCAATGTCGAATGGGCGATTGGCCTGGTTGCCCTTCTGCCGATGATGGCCGGTGTGATGGCTGCGCTGCGCATGAAAGAAACGCTTCCGGAGAAAGCAAGCTAGTTAAAGAAATCGCTACACCGAATATCGCAACAATAAAAAAGCCGCCAGAGAAAACTCTCTGGCGGCTTTAGCGTATTCAGATGAAGTTCATTCACTGATGAACAGAAAAACCTGCTTGTCTTCCTGCCCTGCTTCACCGGCGAAACGGTCCGTGTAGTCGAGCCATTTGGCGCGTTCTTGGCGGGCTTCGATTTTATCGCCGAGTTCTGCTTCGATTTGTTGCATCATGGCGGAGATCTCCTTGAACGAGCGGTTGAAACGGTAAGCTGCCTGCTCGAACGGCGAATGAAGCACCAGCAAGTGGCGAAATTCCTCCACGGTATCCGCTTGTTCAGCCAGCGCATCTTCCAGCTCTATGATGAAGCGGTATAGTTGCCGCTGCTCCTCGCCCAGTTTCGCCACTTCGCTTTTCAGCAAATAGGCAATCATGCCATCGTTCATTGCCCACGCCTCCTTTATTGTCTTACCAGCTTGATTTTTTGACGCCGGGGATCTGCCCTTTATGTGCAAGGTCGCGGAATGCGATGCGGGACATGCCGAATTTGCGCATGAAGCCGCGCGGGCGTCCCGTCACTTCGCAACGGTTCTTCAAACGGGTCGGCGACGAGTCTTTTGGCAGTTTCGCCAATGCTTCGTGATCGCCTTGCGCTTTCAGTTCTTTGCGGAGTTCCGCATAGCGCGCCACCATTTCACGTTGTTTTTTATCGCGTGCTACTTTTGATTTCTTGGCCATCGATAGGCTCCTCTCTATTATGCAATAATTTTCGCTAGATTACTTTGTTTCGCGGTGCAAAGTCACTTTTTTCAAACGTGGGCAGTATTTTCTCAATTCGATGCGCTCCGGGTTGTTGCGCTTGTTTTTGGTCGTCGAGTAATTGCGGTCGCCCGTTTCTGTGCAGGCCAGTGTAATATTCACTCTCATATTCGTTCCTCCTTTTTAATGGGTCATGGCTGTTTGCGGCAGCGGATCATTGAACCCGCTCCAGTCTTCCGCCAGTTCTTGTTGTGTCAGCAAGCAGCTATCCAACGATTGGATGATCTCTTGTTGGTCCATCTTGATGCCGATCAGCACCAATTCGGTCATTTTCACGCCGTACGTTTCGTCCCACGCTCCGGCTGTCTCCAGGCTCGCAGCAGGCCCTGCCTGCGATAATAACGTGGCCGTCTCGTCACGTATGGCGATGCGCAAAAATCCTTTGGCACGGACCACTTCCACCGGCCAGTCCATGATCCAGTGGAACAAGCGCTCCGGATGAAATGGTGTTTGGCTACGGTAAACGAAGGAAGCGATGCCATATTCTTCGGTTTCCGGCACGTGTTCTTCGTTGAGTTCTTTGATCCAACCGGCGCCTTGGCTCGCTTTGTCCAAATCAAAACGTCCAGTGTTGAGCACTTCACCGAGTGGCACTTGCGAGCGTTCGGTGCGGAGAATATTCGCAGACGGATTTAAGGCCCGCAGAACGCCGTGCAGCTCGTCTGCTTTATCATTTGTGAGCTGGTCGGTTTTGTTCAACAGGATCACATCCGCAAACTCGATCTGATCGATGAGCAAATCGGAAATTTCCCGTTCATCGGATTCCGTCGCGCCTTCTTTTCGGTCGAGCAAAGTTTCGCCGGAAGCGAAATCACGCCAGAAACCGTGACCGTCGACGACCGTCACCATCGTATCGAGACGGCACATGGCGGATAGATCCACGCCGAGCGCGTCGTCCATATAACTGAAGGTCTGTGCGACTGGAACCGGCTCACTGATGCCGGACGATTCGATGACAATATAATCGATATCGCCCTCACTCGCCAACTTCTCGACTTCCACGATCAAGTCTTCGCGCAATGTGCAGCAAATACAGCCATTTTGCATTTCGACCAGTTTTTCTTCTGTGCGGGAAAAGCCGCCGTTTTGGACAAGTGCACTGTCGATATTCACTTCGCTCATGTCGTTGACGATGACTGCGACTTTTAAGCCTTCGCGGTTCGTTAAAATATGATTCAATAGCGTCGTCTTGCCCGCGCCCAGGTATCCGCTCAATACAGTAATGGGGATGCGCTCGTCCATATGATCTAACTCCTTTATTGTTTCAATCAATAAATCGTAACGGTTACGCTTTATATATTAAAGCGCTTTGATCATTTGTGCAAGTATTTTTTCAGCAGAATAAAAAGCCCTGCCGTATTGGCAAGGCTTGCTTTATATCAAACACTTCATTTTTTATGCCCGCCGATCAGCTTCGTGCGGTCAATCGCCGTGCCGGCGTCTGTACCGGAAACGCCACGGTAAATCGCGGTCGGCCCGTGCTTGCGCTTGATCGCATCCATCGCCGCGCCGAGGCGCCGCCTTTGCCATTTATCCGCTTCGAACAAGCTTAGCTGCATTGAAGTTTCGTCCTCCAGATTGGTGATGGACAGCGAAATTTGCCGGACGGGCTGGCCTGTGTAAAATTCCCGGAACAGTTCTTTGCACACGGCGTAGATTTTCAAGGTGTCGTTGGTCGCTTCGTCGATCGAACGTGAGCGGGAGAACCCACCGCCGAATGAAGTTTTGCTATAGCTCATGCCGAGATGGATCGTGCGCCCGGCCATGCGCGCTTCCCGCGTACGCATCGCCACGTCTTCGCACATTTCCAGCACAATCGTCAGGATATCTTCACGCGTTTCATAATCGCGGTAAAGAATTTGGCCTTTCCCGAAGCTTTTCTGCCCTTCGATAAGCAACGACCCGAGCTCCGAATAATCGATGCCGCGCGCGTGCTGGTGCAGCTGGTGGCCCATGATCCCGAAGCGGTCCTCTAGCCGTTTGACGTCCGCCCTCGCCAAGTCACCGACTGTGAATATCCCCATATTATTGAGGTTGCGCTCCATCCGGCTGCCGATGCCCCACATTTTGCTGAGCGGGGAAACTGGCCATAATTTTCTCGGCACGTCTTTCATCGTCCAATGCGCGAGCCCTTTTTTCTTGCCTTCGAGGTCGAGTGCAAGCTTGGCCAGCAGCATATTCGGCCCGATGCCGACTGCAGACGGCAAGCCGAACTGGCGCATGATCGAATCCTGCATATCGATCGCTGCTTTTTCAGGAGTTCCGTACAAATGGATGATGCCCGTCAAATCGATGAAACTCTCATCAACGCTGTAGACATGAATGTCTTCTTTCGGGACATACTGGGCGAATAGGTCCGTAATGGCCATCGAAATCTCTAAGTAAAACTGCATCCTCGGCTCAATGAGCAGGATATCCGGATGATCCGGAATTTCAAATAGCCGTGTGCCGGTTTTGACGCCGAAGCGTTTTTTCATTTCCGGCGAGGCTGCGAGCACGACGCTGCCTTTTCGCTCCTGGTTGCCGACGATGGCGATGCACGCTTCCATCGGATCAAGTCCGCGCTCGACCGCTGAACAGCTGGCGTAGAAACTGCGCATGTCGATACAGGCAATATAACGGGGCTTTCCTGTTTGTTTTCCCATGCTGCCACTCCTATATAGAACGTTTGTTCTTATTTTAATGGAAAAGCTGGAAAGCGGCAAGAGGCAAAAGAAAGGTATATCCGAAAAAGACAGAATGTTTTGAACTAATTCCAGATAATCGGTAATCTAAGAGAGAAAGCTCGGAAGATCAATTCAAAGGGGGCAAAACAGAATGGCAAGATTGCAAGGGAAAGTGGCCGTCATTACTGGAGGCGCTGGCGTTATCGGGAAAGTGACGGCGAAACGTTTTTTAGAAGAAGGGGCAAAAGTTGTGCTCGTCGATATTTCCGAACAGGCACTCCAAGAAACGAAGCAAGAACTCGGTGGCGAAGTGGAGATTGTCCAAGCGGATGTTTCCAAAGAAGCAGACGTCAAAAACTATGTCGATAAAGCGGTCGAAGCGTTCGGCAAGATCGACGTGTTCTTCAATAATGCAGGGATCGAAGGGAAAGTTGCTCCGCTCACCGAGCAAACGGTGGAAGATTTCGACCAAGTCATCGCGATCAATGTGCGCGGCGTCTTTCTCGGCACGAAGCATGTATTGCCGGTCATGTACAAGCAAGGCTCCGGGAGCGTCATCAATATGTCATCGGTGTCAGGCCATAGCGGTTCACCGAATGTCAGCCCCTATATCACATCAAAGCACGCAGTCGTCGGCTTGACGAAAGCCGCGGCTTACGAAAGTGCGCGACATCAAGTCCGCGTCAATTCGGTCCATCCATCGCCGGTCAATTCACGCATGATGCGCTCGCTCGAGGAAGGGCTCGGTACAACCGAAAAAACCTTGTCGAAAACCATTCCGCTCGGCCGCTACGCCGAATCCGAAGAAATCTCCAATCTGGTGCTGTTCCTCGCTTCCGATGAAAGCACGTTCATCTCAGGCGCCCAGTACCGCGTAGATGGCGGCATGGCCGCATTATAGAAAAAGACGGACACCTTCGATTCGGGGATGTCCGTCTTTTATTTATTCACGGCCCGTCAATTTCAAATCTTCAACCGCATTGTACAAAGTCTTAAATCCATCGATGCGGCATTCGACCACATCGCCGTCACGGATGACGACTGCACCCGGCGTTCCGGTTGAGATGATGTCTCCAGGCAATAGCGTCATTACTTCCGAATGAAACGCTATGAGCTCCCGCGGCCGGAACGTCATATTCGAGACGCTGTTTTTCCGGTGGACTTCCCCGTTCTTGACGGTCGCCACCGTCAGGTCAAGCACAGCCTCCACTTCGTCAGGCGTCACGAGTTCTGGGCCGAAACTGAAGAAGGTGTCAAAGCTCTTCGCGCGCGTCAAATAGCGCGGATTTTTCTCGAGAATGTCTTCAGCGGTCATATCGATAATCGTCGTGAAACCCGCCACCACATCGAATGCATCTTCTCTTGAGACGTCTTTGCATTCCGTTCCGATAATGATGCCGAGCTCCGCTTCCGCCGTCACCCGGTTTGACTGACTGGGCAGCTCGATTACATCGCCCGGCCCGATAATCGCCGTATCGGGTTTCATGAAACTCGCCGGTTCGGTGTCGGGCGATACTTGTTTCAAATCGGCCGCATGCTCGGCGTAATTTAGCCCGATGCCCCAGATTTTTCGCGGATGGCGATATAAAGGCGCGTAATCCGCTTCGGAAAACGGCATAAGTGATGCCTCGAGCGCCCCTTCAGGCATGCGTTCGAATTCTTCTCTCAGCCACCTCTTCAAGAGCTCGAGTTCTCCTGTTTCGATCAGCGTAAACAAATCGGTCGGCCAGTTTTCCGCCGTATGTTCGTTGAGCTTGCGCAATGGCAAAAAGCCATCCTTCATGACCAGTGCCGCTTCTTCCGTGCCGTTCCACTGGATTGTCGCGAGGCGCATCACACCTCCCCCTTTCCTTTCCCTTTATTTCGGTTTCTTCCGGCCAAAACCCTGCCGAAACACAGAAAAACAGGCTTTCCTTCTAGAGGAAAGCCTGCTGGTTTCAATCATTCTCTTTTAGTCCATCAATATATTGTTTCGCTTCTAGGAGCGAATAGCCGAAAGCGACACGTGCCGCTTTCACGGCCCGGACTTCCTGCCCTTCAGCGATCAAGCGCCGCAGCTCGCCATTGATCGCCGGTTCTTCCAAGGTTACTTCCGCTTCCAATTGCTCAATGCGTTTTGACATATGCTTCATGCGCACCTCCAATGCCTGGATTTGCTGGTTCAGCAATACATACACCGCACCAACAGCCCCTAATGACAAACCGATTAGCCACACCCAATCCATGCCCTGTGCCATTTAGCGTTCCAGCCGATCTAAAAATTTTTCGAGGCGGTCAACGGTCGTCAGTCGGGCGTTGCACGCCGCTCCATCTGCACAGATGTACTGGCCGTGCTTGACGTAGCTGTCGAGATTCGCCCCTTTGGTCTTGGCCATGAATAAGCCAACCGAACTGTGTTTATGGCAAATCATGCAGACACCTTGCTTGCGGCTCGCGCCGAATTGGCCGCTCACGGTTTGCAGGCGGCCGTTCCGTTCGGCCACCAAAAAGCGGTTGGTGTTTTCCTGCCAGGACAAATACGATAAGGCATGAAAATCCATTGCCGGGAGATTCGGCCCTTTCAGCCTTTTCGCTTTTGGAAACAAGCGCTTCAAATCGTCGAGCTTGACGCTTGGAAAAGGAATCAAGTAAGGGCGCAGCCCCGACAGAAACTCTTCCGCAGCGTTAGTGTCTTTCACCGCCGTCAGCGGGCGCAATACATTCTTCTGCTCTTCCGTTAACACCGGGAACATAGCGAATACTTTTTCATGGCTTAAATGGCGCAGCACGCTCAACACTTCTGCATCATTCGCCGTCGCATGTGCCGTCACGAGCGTTAAGGCCTGCTCTTTAATGAAATTATATTGATGGTTGCGGATAAACGCTTCGGGCTGCCCTGAAACATTCGTCCGGTCCGTCGATTCTTTGATGATAGCCATCGCTAGCCTCCTTGAAAGGTATGACTTTCCTGTGATTTTACCATATTTTGTCCGTCATCGCAGAAAAGGCACCCTGAAGTCAGGATGCCTTCCCTTAAGCTATGAAAATTCCCGTGACAGCGCCGTAAAGCAGCGCTAAACCGATGACCAAGGCGGGATGCAGTTTCCATTTCTCGAGCATCAGGTAGCTGGCCACCATCAGGATCGCGGTCTGGATACCGCCGAGTGACGCTTCTGAGGTCAGGATGAAGTCGAGTGTCATGACGCCGATCAACACGGCGATGACCGGCTTGACGACTTTCGAGATGTTTTTCACTTCGCGTGAATCTTTGTATTTAAAAAGAATCGCCATCAGCGCAATCATCAAAATCAACGAAGGGGCGACGGCGCCGAACAGGCCAACCACTGCCCCGAGCACGCCTCCTTCGGCATAGCCGACATAGCCCGCCATTTTTGTCGCGATCGGGCCGGGCAAAGAGTTGCCGAGCGCCAGCACTTCACTGAACTCCTGGGTATCCATCCAGCCATAGCGGTCCACGACCTCCTTCTCGACGAGCGGGATCGATGCCGGCCCGCCCCCGTAACCAAGGATGCCAGGAATGAAAAACGCCAGGAATATCTGCCAGTAGATCATGTTCTCTTCACCGTCCTTTTAATGAATGGCACGAGGACCAGAAGAATCAAGCCGGCGATAAGAAAGGCCGGGTGGATGCCGAGCACTTCGAGCAAAATGACGGAGACCACAATCAATAGAATGGCCTTGCTCCAGCCGAGCGCCTTCTCGGATTGCTGGATGAAATTCCAGGTCAGGACACCGAGCATGACGGCAACGACCGGAACGACCGCATTCGACATATTCGCAACCCACGGCACGTCTTTATAGTTTTGCAGGATGCCGAGCAGGAGAATCATCAAGACGACGGTCGGGATGATGGAGGCAGCGAGTGCGATCAAGCAGCCGCGAAGCCCCGCTACCCGGTAGCCGATATAGCCTGCGAGCTTGGTCGCGATCGGCCCCGGCATCGTGTTCGATAAGGCGATTGTGTCGCCGTATTCTTCGTCTGTCATCCAACCGTAGCGCTCCACGACATCACGCTGCATGATCGGGATGACTGCCGGGCCGCCGCCGAAGCCAAGCATGCCTGCCCGGAAGAAGGCCATGGTGAGATCAATCGATTTGACGCCTTGTTTTTTTACCAAACAGCAATCGCCCCGTCCGTACGGGATTCCGTGCCGCCTGCAAGCACGCCTGTTTCCGGATTGCGCCAGATGATCTGGCCGCGCCCGAAGCTTCCCGGATCTGCCATCACTTCCACTTGATGCCCTTTGCGCTGCAATTCCTGCGCCAAATAGTTCGGGAACTCCGCTTCCACGGTGACTTTCTTGCCGCCCATCCATTGCCAGCGCGGCATATCGAGTGCCGCTTGCGGATTAAGCAGATAATCAAGCGTATTCACGACCACTTGGAAATGGCCCTGTGGCTGCATATAGCCGCCCATGACGCCGAACGGCCCGACCGCTTCACCCGCTTTCGTCAAAAATCCGGGAATGATCGTATGGAAAGTGCGTTTGCCGGGTTTCAAAGCATTCGGGTGGCTTTCATCAAGCGAGAAATCCGCGCCGCGGTTCTGCAAGCCGATGCCTGTTCCCGGAATGACGATCCCTGAACCGAAGCCCATATAATTGCTTTGGATATATGAAATCATATTGCCTTCTTCATCGGCCGCTGCGAGATAGACCGTTCCGCCTTTTGGCAGTTCGTACGCGACCGGGTCGATCGCTTCCGTGCCGATTTCTTTTGCACGGCTCGCTGCATAATCGTCTGACAATAAATGTTCAGCCGTCACCGGCATGTCCGTTTGTTCAGTAATGAATGCCTGGCCGTCTGTATAAGCCAGTTTCATCGATTCAATTTGCTGATGCAGCGTATTGGCTTGTTGCCACACGGGTGCGTCCAGCTGCTTGAAGATATTGAGCGCCATTTGCGCGACCATGCCCTGGCCATTCGGCGGAATTTCCCATACTTCATGTCCTTTATAGCTGGTCGAGATCGGCTTGACCCATTCCGCTTTATACGCCGCCAAGTCTTGTTTTTTCAAAAAACCGCCGTGTTCAGCCATGAAGCTATCGATTTTCTCTGCCAGCTCGCCTTCATAAAAGGCTTTCGCATCGGTGTCGCCGATTTTGCGGAGCGTGTCGGCATGTCCTGGTGATTTCCACATTTCGCCGATTTCCGGCGCGCGGCCGTCCGGTGCGAAAGTTTCAAACCATGCTTCAAATTCCTTTGTGGTGAAATTCTTTTTGAAGGTCTCATACGCTTTTTTCCAGTACTTGCCGAGAATCGGCGTCAATGGATAGCCTTCTTCCGCGTAGCGGATCGCCGGCTCCAATGTTTCCGCAAGCGATAATTTGCCGAAACGCTTCGACAGCTCTGCCCAAGCAGAAGGGACGCCTGGCACCGTAATCGGCACCAACCCGTGTGTTGGCATCTTGTCATGCCCTTTCGCTTTCACCGCATCAATCGTAAGTTCTTGAGGGGAAGGCCCGGAAGCATTCAGCCCGTGCAGCTCGCCTTTGACCCATACTAGCGCGAACGCATCGCCACCGATACCATTTGAGGTCGGTTCAACGACGGTCAAGGTCGCAGCGGTCGCAATCGCGGCATCAATGGCGTTTCCGCCTTTTTTCAAGATTTCAAGACCCGTCTGTGCGGCAAGTGGCTGCGATGTCGCGACCATGCCTTTTTTGCCAAAGACCGTATGGCGTTTCCCAGGGAAAGGGTGATTCGTGTAATCCATTGTGATTCCTCCTATTATGTATTACTCAAGCTATAGAATGTTCTTGAGCGAAATGAACTTTTCATATTATTCAAATTTTACGGGAGTGATTCAAATAAGTAAAATTAAATATATTTAATAGTATAATGAAAAAAACTCATCGAGGTGGATGTATTGGATCACAAATTGGAGATTTTTGTCACAACCGCTGAACAAAAAAGCTTTACGCGCGCAGCCGAACTATTGCACATGACACCTTCCGCCATTTCCTTAAGCATCAAAGCCCTGGAAAATAAATTAGGCGTCCGGCTGTTCGAGCGCAGCAATAAATATGTCCAACTAACGGAAGCCGGGCAAGTGATGTATGCCCAGTCCAAAGAAATTCTCTTAAAGTATGATCAATTAAAGCTGGCACTCACGGAACTCGAACCATCCACAGCCATGCCCTTGTCGATCGGCGCTGCCTATACATTCGGTGAATACTTTTTGCCGGGCATCATCTACGCCTTCAGCAAGCGCCACCCGAACATCACGCCAAACATCACCATCCATAATTCGAAAACCATTATCGAGCAGATCCATAAGCAGGAACTGGATATCGGTTTTATTGTCGAAGGGGAAGCGAGCGGCAGTGATGCCGACACCAAATTGTTCACAGAAGAGGAAATGGTCATCATCGCACGTCCCAACCATCCGCTCATCCGCCATTCACAGGTCGACCGCCGTTTGCTTGAAGCGGAAACCTGGATTATCCGCGAACCCGGCTCCGGTACGCGCGACGTGACCGACAAGCTGTTCGCTCAGCTCGGCATTGCGCCGAAAAAAGTGATGAGCTTCGGCAGCTCACAAACGATCAAGGAATCGGTCGCGCTCGGCCTTGGCATTTCCTATCTATCGGAATCCACCGTCAAAAGCGAAACAAAAACCGGGTCAATCGGCGCCATTACACTGGCTGATTTCCCGAACAAGAGCCGTTTCCATTACATCACCCACCGCGCGAGCTTCCATACACAGGCCGCCCAGCTGTTCCTAGACTTTCTCGACTCTTATGTTCTCGATGAAAAAGTATCGGTGCATACGAAGAAGCGGTTAGCGGATCTGTGAGGAGCATTTTCGATTTATTTTCATTTAGCTGTACAGTAGCTCCTGGATTGCCGTTACATTTCAGAACCGGAAACCCCTCAAAAGCCAAGGGTTTCCGGTTTTCTTATATCCCAATAATTATATTGCCTGAAATAGCATTTTTCCTTCTGAAAGAGAGAAATTGATAACTGAAGCAGAATATTTTAGAATAATTTAAATTCTTTTTCTGACGAGCTTCAAAACCGCATGAACACTGGCTTTCAGACCCTCCCCCATCTTTCCTACGCATAGAATCTCTCCTCTAAACCAGAAAATTTCTCCCTCAGCGAAAAATGAGTATATACTCCCAATTCAATTTATGATTTTTTGAAAACGCTTACTTTAAATCACCCGTTTTGTTTCTTTTTCATTAAAAAAGAGCGTTTTTTGTCTCTTTGAACACACAAGTCGATGCTCTCCTTTAACAGTAATGTCATTTTCTTGTTAGATTAGTTTTTCTATTCTGAAAATTAGTTTGTCGAAATAGTGAAAAGCATGTATTCTCGAAACAACAGTTGCACTCACAAAGGAGGAATTTCACAATGAAGACTAATAAAAACAGATGGCTGATTGCTTTATCCGCCATCGCGATCCAATTGTCGATCGGAGCGGCTTATGCCTACAGCGTCTATACGAAACCCATCAGCGAAACGATGGGCTGGTCTCCAACGGAAATCACCTACGCCTTCACGATCATGATGGCGCTCGGCGGGATTTCCGCTGCGTTCTTCGGCGGCTTCGTCGAAAAGAACGGGCCGCGGAAATCCGCCATGGTAGCCGCTTTCTTATTCGGTCTCGGGCAAGCGGGCGCTGGGTTTGCCACGCAAATCGATTCACTCATGCTGTTCTTGCTTACATACGGATTCATGAGCGGGATGGGGCTCGGGGTCGGGTATATCGCACCGATTTCGACACTCGTCAAATGGTTTCCTGACCGCCGCGGCCTCGCGACTGGCATGGCCGTCATGGGCTTTGGCGCCGGTGCACTCATCACCGCTCCGGTTGCAGCGAGCTTGATTGCTTCTGTCGGCGTGACGACTACTTTCTATATTCTCGGCATCAGTTATTTCATCTTAATCTCACTCGGTGCTTCCTATATCGCACCGCCGCCTGAAGGGTTCATGCCTAAAGGAATGGAAGCGGATCTTGCTTCAGGCAAAAAGGTCATGAAGAAAGACTTGGCACAACTGACAGCCAGGCAGGCCGTGAAAACACGCCGCTTCTGGATGTTGTGGACGATGATGCTCATCAACGTCAGCGCCGGCATCATGATTATTTCGGTGGCGTCTCCTATGGCACAGGAATTGGTCGGCTTGACGGCAGCGGGTGCCGCGACACTTGTCGGTATCATGGGGATCTTCAACGGCGGCGGACGCCTCGGCTGGGCCGCGATTTCCGATTACATCGGGCGGCCGACCGTGTTCATGATGTTCTTCATCATTCAGATCGTCGCTTTCGTCATGCTTCCGGGCATCACCAACGTCATCATTTTCCAAGTGTTCATCTTGCTGATTGTTTCTTGCTATGGCGGCGGCTTCTCGAACTTGCCGGCCTTTATCGGCGACATGTTCGGCACGAGACAGCTTGGCGCCATCCACGGCTATTTGCTGACGACTTGGTCTCTCGGCGGCATCATCGGGCCGGCGATCGTGTCACAAGTCTATTCCGCAACCAACAGCTATGTACCGGTTTTCTATATCTTCATCGGATTGATCTCCGTTGCACTTGTCTTGTCCATCTTGATCCGTATGGATATCCGCCGTGTGGAACGCAATTACGAAAAAGACGACAAGGTCCAAGCGACTCAACAAGCCGTTTCTTCTTAAAACGCACGAAAGCCCAGGAAAAGGCATTCCTTTTCCTGGGCTTTTTCTATCTTCTTCTATCTAACATGATCCAAGTTAATTCATTGAAAGAACGGGTTTCCGCGCTGGCCGATCCACAAGTCACTTTGTTCGATCTGTCTCGCGAGCTGCAGCAAGCGATGCTCTTCGCCTTTTTGCGCCATCACTTGGACGCCGATCGGCAAGTTCGCCTCGGTCACGTGAAGCGGCAAGGACATCGCCGGCTGGCCGGTCAAGTTCGCCAGTTGCGTGAATGGCGTATAGCTGAGGCTCGGCAAGAACATTGCATAGATTAATTCTTGCTGATCCGTTGCATCACGAGCCATGTCGAGTGCTTGCAATAAGCGTGTACGCGATTCTTTAGAATGGCTCAATTCACCGATTTCCGGGGCAGGGTGTGCTGTCGCGGGAGTAATGTAGAAATCAAAACGCGCGTGCAATTCCGCCATTTTTGCAGCCGCTGCATCCCATGCGGCAAGGCTCGCCGAATAATCAGCGGCCGAAACCCGTTTGCCGGCCGTTGCCAAAAGCCAGGACTCAATTTCCATATCGTCTTCCGACAAGCGCCGGCCGAATGTTTTCTCCAGATTTTTCTGAAGCAATGCCATTTCCCCGCTGTTCATCAAATAATACTCGCGCATCAATTGGACGCCGTCGATGTCAGGGGCTTGTTCTTCGACTCGATGCCCCTGCTCTTCAAGCCAGCGCACCGTCTTCAGCACGGCTTGTTTCGCATCTTCTGACACCAGCGTCCCAACAGGCGATTCCAGCGAAAACGCGATTGTCAGCGGCCCGTTAAACTCCCGGTCCAGTTGTTGCGTATAGTTGCCCGGAAACAGCGGCGTTTGAAACGCGGCTTCTGGCTGAATGATCTGCAATGCATCGAGCAGTGCAGCGCTGTCCCGCACCGTCCGGCTAAGCGCAAAATCGATCGATGCCCCTTGCCATTGTCGTCCGGCTCCCGGCCCGACAGGCGTTCTGCCGCGTGTCGGCTTGAGGCCGAACAAACCCGTGAATGATGCAGGGATGCGGATCGATCCGCCCCCGTCGCTGGCACCGGCGACCGGCACGATGCCCGAGGCGACAGCGGCCGCTGCCCCGCCGCTTGAGCCGCCTGGGGAGTGATCCGTATTCCACGGATTATGCGTCGGGCCAAATAACTCCGGTTCTGAAATATTCTTCAAGCCGAATTCCGGCGTATTTGTGTGGCCGACCGGGATGAGACCGGCTGCTTTTAAGCGCGCGACGAAATGAGAATCGCGTTCCGGGCGGAAGTCTGCCAGTAATTTCGATCCTGCACTCAAGCGCTGGCCGGCGAGTGCTTGCGAGATGTTCTTCAAGGCAACCGGCACGCCGCCAAGAATGCCGCCTCTCGCATTCTCCGCCTCCAGCAATGCCTGTTCGTGGCGCTCCGCTGTGAAAGCATGAAGTTTCGGCTCCACTTCATCCAGACGCTGAAAGCTCAGTTCCACCAATTCCCTTGGGCTAACTTCCCCTTTTTTCACCAGTTCCGCAAGCGCTGTCGCATCGAGCGACAAGTATGTTTTCATATCCATTCCGTATGCCCCCGTTTCCCTTAGATCAGTCCAGTTGTTTCTCATTCTCAAGTGTAGCATTTCCTGAGACTGGCAAATAGCCAGGGGTTCGATGAGGTTTTGAGAAGCTTTCGAACTAAGTGCTTCCATTTGTTATCTAAAATATAACGAAAATGGACACATTTGAAACAACTTTTCCGCTAAAACCGTTGACTTTAGTGAATGGCTAGCTATACTAGTAAATGAGAATCGTTTTCATTTGAATAAGATTCATCAACCATTTCAAAGGAGAGACATCCATGAAGAAATTGTTTTCATTCTTATTAGTGCTTGGCACGCTTTTGATCCTTGCTGCATGCGGCAGCTCGAACAATTCAGAAGAACAACCGGCGGAAACGTCCGGCGACGAAA
The DNA here is from genome assembly GCF_018283455.1 of Planococcus sp. MSAK28401. Classification (NCBI taxonomy): domain Bacteria; kingdom Bacillati; phylum Bacillota; class Bacilli; order Caryophanales; family Caryophanaceae; genus Planococcus; species Planococcus alpniumensis. The sequence goes on from NZ_JAAMTH010000001.1 coordinate 3,364,255, forward strand.
CTGAAACAGCCAGCAACGAAGTGAATCTATATACAGCCCGCCACTATGATGTGGACGATGAGCTTTACAAAAAGTTTGAAGAAGAAACTGGCATCAAAGTCAACTTGATTAAAGGCGAAGCTGACGAGTTGCTTGAGCGTATCAAGCGTGAAGGCGACGCAACACAAGCCGATTTGTTTTTGACGGCTGATGCAGGCCGCCTGCACCGCGCGAAAGAAGACGGCATTTTGCAGTCAGTTTCAAGCGATGTGCTGGATGAGCAGATCCCTGCCAACTTCCAGGACGAAGACCAAATGTGGTATGGCCTGACAAAACGCGCACGCGTCATTATGTACGATAAAGAAAAAGTCGATCCGTCTGAACTATCCACGTACGAAGCATTAACGGAAGACGAATGGGTGGGACGCGTCTTGATCCGCAGCTCTGAGAACATCTACAACCAATCCTTGCTCGCTTCTTTCATTGAATTGAACGGTGAAGAAGAAGCAAAAGAATGGGCAGCCGGCATGGTTGACAACTTTGCGCGCGACCCTGAAGGCGGCGACCGCGACCAAGCCAAAGCAATCGCAGCGGGCGTCGGCGATGTAGCCATCATGAACACGTATTACTTCGGCCAAATGCTGAATTCTGAAGACCCTGAAGAAGTCAAAGTGGCTGAAGGCCTCGATGTATTCTTCCCGAACCAGGATACGACAGGCACGCACGTGAACGTCAGCGGCGCGGGTGTGGTAAAATCAGCTAAGAACCAAGAAAATGCGATTAAATTGCTGGAGTTTCTCTCCGCACCGGAAGCACAGGAAACATTCGCTTCCGTCAATTATGAATACCCAGTAAACGAAGCAGTGGAACCATCCGAATTGCTGCAATCATGGGGTGACTTCAAAGAGCAGGACATCTCGATGTCTGCACTCGGCGAAAACAATGCCCAAGCGATTCTATTGTTCAACGAAGTCGGCTGGAAATAAGCTGAGTGATTTCCCCTTGCCGCTGGTTTAGTGCGGCAAGGGATTTCTTGCGAGTTGGAAAGAGGTGCCTGGATTTTGCAACGCAGATTGGCCAATTTCAATATCTGGACTGTAGGGGCAGTCGTCATCATTCTGATGCTGTTCCTGCCGAACTTGACCATTGTCACCGGGCTGTTCACGCCGTCGAATGACAATTGGGAACATATGAAAGAATTCGTATTGCGTCAGTTTGTCATCAACTCATTGATCCTGACGCTCGCGACAGCGTTCTTCACGATTCTGATCGGGCTGAGCCTGGCCTGGCTGATCGCCCAATACGATTTTCCATTCCGGCGCTTTTTGAAGTGGGCGTTGATCCTCCCTCTTTCCATCCCGCCGTTTATCGGTGCTTATACGTACCACGGCATCTTGAATTTCACCGGCGCCATCCAGACGACGCTGCGCGAGGGATTCGGAATGGAGCTGAACCCGGCGTATTTCGATATCATGAACTTGCCTGGTGCGATTTTCATTTACACGATGTTTTTGTACCCTTATGTTTACACGATCACGCAAGTGTATTTGTCTGAACAATCGGCGTCATTGATCGAAAGCACACGGTTGCTCGGCAAAGGCCCTTGGCGCACGTTTTTCCAAGTGGTGCTGCCGATTTCACGGATTTCCATCATCGCCGGCGCGAGCCTCGTCGTGTTGGAAGTGCTGAATGATTACGGCGTCGTGAAATATTACGGCATCCAAACCTTTACGACCGCCATCTTCCAAAGCTGGTTCGGCCTTGGGGATTTGGATACGTCGATCAAACTGGCCGCGTCTCTCATGGGCTTTGTCATTATCATTCTACTCATCGAGAAGCTGCTCCGCGGCAGGCGGCAATACAGCTATTTCTCGACGAAAGTGCGCCCGCTCCAGCTCATCCCGCTTAGCGGCTGGAAAGGCTTTGCGGCGGCAGGCTATGGCATGGTGATCTTGAGCCTCGGCTTCTTCATCCCTGTCATTCAGCTGATTGACTGGACGATTTTGACCTTCGGGACGATTCCGATGGAAGAATTCATGCGCTATGTGCAAAACTCGGTGTTTGTTGCCGGGCTCAGCGCCACCTTGATCGTCATCCTTGCGCTCATCGTCGGGAATTTCGCCCGCATGGTGCAAGGCAAATATACGAAGCTCTTGCCGAAACTGACAGTGCTCGGCTATTCGATTCCTGGGGCGGTCATCGCCGTCGCCGTCGTCACAGCCTTTGTCGCACTCGATGGCTACCTCGCTCCCGTTTATGTGGCGATCGGCCTCGAGACGACGCTGGTGCTCAGCGTCAGCATTGTTCTGCTGCTTGCCGCTTACATCATCCGCTTCTTCGCCATCGGCTATAACTCGATTGAGACAGGCTATGACAAGATCGGCACGAACTTCCGGGATGCTTCAAGACTGCTCGGCGCCGGCCCGACGAAGACCTTTTTCAAAGTCGACGTACCGATGATGAAAGGCGCGATTATCAGCGGATTTATCCTGGTCTTCATCGATGTGCTCAAGGAGATTCCCTTGACATTGATCCTCAGACCGTTTAATTTTGATACATTGTCAACAAAAGCTTTCCAGTACGCAAGTGATGAAAAAATCATGGAGGCTTCCCAAGCTTCCCTTTTGATTGTCGGCATCAGCGCCTTGGCCATTGTGATTTTCTATAAGATACTCGAGAAGGAGATGGATTGATATGTTTGTCGCCATTGAAGATGTGAGTTTTTCCTATCCGAATACACAGGCCCCTGCACTTGATCGATTCACGCTGGACATTAAAAAAGGTGAGGTCATTTCGATCCTCGGCCGCAGCGGCAGCGGAAAAAGCACGATTTTGCGCTTGCTCGCTGGGCTTGAACGGCCGAAAAATGGACGCCTGGTCATCCAGGACGAAACCTTGTTCGACGACAAGACATTTTTGCAGCCTGAAAAACGCGGCATCGGCATGGTCTTCCAGGACTACGCTTTGTTCCCGCATATGACGGTTGCTGCGAATATCATGTTCGGCTTGTCAGGCATGAAAAAAGCCGATAAGAAGAGACGCATGCATGAAATGCTCGAGTTGGTCGAATTGCAGGAGTACGAAAAACGTTATCCGCATCAATTGAGCGGCGGCCAGCAGCAGCGTGTGGCAATTGCCCGCGCGATTGCGCCGAACCCTCATTTGATTCTGCTGGATGAACCGTTCAGTAATTTGGATGCCGAGCTGCAAGGAAAAATTCGCAAAGATCTTCGGGAGATTTTGAAAAAGGCGAACATCACCTCCATCTTCGTAACACACGATGAAAAAGACGCGCATATCCTTGCCGACCGCATTGTGAAATTGAAAGACGGCAAAATGGATTTTGTCGGGCGCCCGTGCGATATGCTCGATACGTTCCGCCAAGAAGCCATTGCCGAATCCGAAGAAGTATTGAAATCCCAACCCGTCGTCAATGTATAAGTAACTATGAAAAGCCGGCCTTTCCGTCATGGAAGGCCGGCTTTTTTTGATGATCCGCTAAACAAGGAGCTGCCTTAGCATTTTTGAAAAATCTTCCTTTTTGGCGTACATTAAATAATAAGAATAGACGGGGGGGGGATTGTATGGATGTATTGATGTATTTATTTCTTGCGGCATTGTTGGTCCCGGTAAATATATTTCTCATAAAATGGCACAGAAGCGGAAGATTTCCGCTCTGGGCTACGGGCATATTATTGGCCGTTTTCGGCATTGGACTTGGCTATGCCGCCCGTTTCCTGCTGGTTGATATCTGGGCTACCGGTCAAGGAGGCGCTATAATGGCTGCGTTCATAGGTCTCGTTGTACTGGCCAATGGCGTGATCCATTTCGTGATCGGGCTGATATTGGCTATCGTAAAACTAGTTGCCAACAAGCGTGCGCGAGCATAAGAAACCCCAAACTACGCAGATTCTGAGCGTGGCTTGGGGTTTTTGATTTAGATATCTCGCTGAATAAGCATGTCGCTTTAACGCTTCCCAATAGTTTAATGAATGTCTTCAAGTTCCACTTTCATCCATCCCCGGACGCTATTGATGAACCAGATGGCGTCGAATGTGTCGAGCTCGTCTTTCTTCAGCACTTTTGGTTCAATTCGCCCTTCTTCAATGAGCTGTTCGCGGTAGGTGCCGCCAAGCAGGCCGCTTGAGACGGGCGGCGTGTAGAAACGGCCGTCTTTTTCTGCGACCAGGTTGCCGATGGTGAACTCGGTCAATTCCTCACGGTCATTCCATAACAACACGGAAAAAGCGTCAGGTGCTTGCTGTTGGTGCTGTTCATAGATGCCGCGGTTGGTCGTTTTGTGATAGAGAAATGCATTTCGGTTGTCGACTGGCGATTTGGCGAGCGTACAGCGGATCGGCTGCTCGATTCGGGCTGCCGGCTGTGCAGTCAGCTCCATCTTGCCGCTGCGCTCAAGCGTCAGGCGGACTTTGAAAAGGCCTGTCGCATGCTGTGAAGCAAGCGATTCCAATTGTTTCGCCACAACTTCTTCATCCAATGCAAAACGGAAATATGCCGCGCTTTTTTTCAGCCGTGTGAGGTGAAGCGCGACCAGCGGATAGTTCCCGTCTTCTAGCTTAAGCGATTCGAGCAAGGCGAATTCCGGACGCTGGTCGGTCAGCACGCGGGCTTTCGTCAAAAGCTCCTCGTACTCGCCTTCGGATGTTGAATCCCAGGTGATGCCGCCGCCTACACCGTAGCGCGCAGCAGATTTATCCTGATCGATGACGACGGTGCGGATCGGCACATTGAAGATGGCGTTCTTTTCAGGCGTGATATAGCCGATTGCGCCGCAATAGACTTCCCGCGGCGTCTGTTCAAGTTCGGCGATATAGCGCATCGTGCTGACTTTCGGCGCGCCGGTGATCGAACCGCACGGAAACAATGCCTGGAACCAGTCGAATACGCTGAGTCCTTCCGGCAATTCAGCTTCCACCGTTGAGGTGAGCTGATGGACGGTCGGGTATTTCTCCGCTTCAAACAGCTTCGGCACTTGGACCGTCCCCCGCTTGGCAAGGCGGCTCATATCGTTTCGCAATAGATCGACAATCATCAAGTTCTCGGCGCGTTCTTTTTCCGAATCGAGCAGTACATCCAAAATAGCCTCATCTTCCCAGTTCGTCCTGCCGCGCGGAGCAGTGCCTTTCATCGGTTTCGTACGGATGTGTGAACCGTCGATGCGAAAGAACAGTTCCGGCGATGCCGATAAAATCTGATGGCGACCGATGTCTAAGTAAGCACTGTAATCCGCTTGCTGGTTGCGTGCAAGCTGCCGGTAAAATGCTTTTGCATCGCCTTTGAATCCTGCAGTGAGGCGTTCCGTGTAATTCACTTGATAGGTATCGCCTTCTTCGATGGCCTGGCGGATTTTCCGGATGCCGTTCTTGTACTCAGCAACGGAGCCTTCAAGGGTCCAGTCCGATACTTCATAATTCCCTTCGCTTGAAGGTTTTGGCGCTTGTGTTTTGCTATAGATGCCGAACCATACAAGCGGCATTTCAACACCGTCGCGAACGGCCATTTCCGGATGAAAAGCAGGCGCTGCTTCGTAGGATACATAACCCGCCGCGTAATAGCCCCGTGATGTGTAATGGTCGACTTGTTCAAAAACGCCTGCCACATCCTTCAGCGACTTCGCTTCAAGCACCGCGTGCGGCTCGGAAAAAGCGATCGTTTCCGGTGTTCCGTCGTCTTTCGCAAAATCAAACTGCAGATAAGGGGCCATCGTGTGCGCCTCCTTTCTTTTCACGATTCCATAATTGGGCGTTCTGATAAGCGGTCGCGAGCATCTGAAACCCATCCTTCGTCAAAATTGATTCAGGATGGAACTGGATGCCTTCAACCGGTAATTCCTTATGGCGCACGCCCATAATGCTGCCATCTTCTGCTGTTGCCGTCACTTCGAAAATTCCTGGCAGCGTATCGATTTCCGCTACGAGCGAATGATAACGTACGACCGGCGTCGGTGAAATCAATCCCGCAAAAACGCCCTGTCCGGAGTGCGCCACTTCCGATACCTTGCCGTGTACAGGCTGTGCGCCTTTACGGACTTTCCCGCCGTAAAACTCGACGATACTTTGGTGGCCCAAGCACACGCCGAGTATCGGCACGTTCCCGCTGAGCTGTTCGAGCACTTTGGTTCCGACGCCCGGCTGTAAAGGCTTGCCCGGCCCTGGCGACAGCACAATCAGTTCCGGCGATAAGGCTTCGATGTCCCGGAGCGCGGCCTGGTCATTCTGGAAAACTTCCACACGCGCACCGAGCCGCTCGAAATAATGGACCAGATTATATGTAAATGAATCATAATGATCGATGATGGCAATCACAGGAAAAACTCCTCTTCAAATGGAATGTTGCGTAAATTCATTATAAAGGGAGGATAGGGATTAAGCATCGTTTATCTAATGGCGAGGTTTGATCCTAAGGCAAAGTTGTTATATCTACAGCACCGATTAGAAAATATTTCCTTATATGTATTTTCAAGCTTTGTCTAAGTTATACTACGATTAGCTTGTAATGAAGGGAGATATCGTGATGGAAAAGAATTTACTCGTTTATATAGCAGTTGGAGCCCTTCTTGGACTGTTCTACGGCAGCATTTGGCAAGGAGTCGCCGCCATGTCATTGGTTTATATTGCATTGCGCCTCGACCATTTGATAAAGCTATTGGAATTTAAAAAGTAAGACGAGAAATTTACACCATCGCCAACCAGGAGATTATTCTTGTTTGGCCTCTTTCCGTTCTTGCGCTTCTTTTCTTTTCACCCTTTTCTCAAACCAAAATCCGCCGCGTATAAATAGCGTGATGAACAAAGCTTTAAGGATATTTTCTTGTAAATGCCATGTGCCTTGCTCTGTGTAATCCATCCAACTATTTAAAGCTGCAAGCACCAAAAATCCTATAAAATATACTATAAATTCACGCATGTCCAAGCCTCCATTTGCATGCCTTGTCTCAACATGCCCACCATAACATGCGGACTTTCATATTCCAAATAAAGGATGAACATTAAAACCCAGATCGCTAAGCGTCCGGGTTTTGTCTATTTAATCGATCTGGCGCAATGCAGCAGCGAGCCGTGCGGCGAAATTCTCCGGCGGTTCCTCTGCAATTAGGCGCAGGCACACAATATTCGGATTCGAGTCGATGCTTTGCTCAAATTCTGTCGGCAAGGCTATCGGGTATTGCTGCAAGGCTTGCGTAAATAACGGCACTTCTTCAGGGAGCAGGTAAATGTCTGCTTTGTTCTCGGCAGAGCCATCGGATTTCAGGTTTCGAAACGATATATCGTGTTCCAGTGTGCAATCAAAATTTTTATCATGCAATTGAATGGTTACGATCCGGTTTTTCTTGATCAGGCATTCCATGTCCGTGGTCTCGGTTTCAGCCTCAAGCAAGTTACCGACCTGTTGTGCCAGGTCCATGATAGTGTGTTCGATTTTCATATCGTTCCCCTTTCTTAAAGCCAAGTTACGCAAAAGAAAAAAACGCCGAAAAAAACCCAAGCAAGGGCTTTTTTCGGCGTTGGTTCCAGCGCTATAGTCTGTTCCATTTTACCAAAGTGGAATTATTTATTTTGAAGCAGTGATTATTGATTCTTGACCGGAAATACTATGGCTTCCCGTTCTTGAATAGTATAAGACAAATCATCCAAAAAGAGAAACTATAGGCCTACACCTACTTATACAAAATCAATCCTCTTCTTCTTCTTCTTCGTCATCTTCATTGTCATCAGAGTCGCCTTGTTCTTCACCTGGCATGACATCTGTTTCCTGTTCCATCTCCGGCTCGTCTTCCCCGCCGCCGCAACCAGCAAGCATTCCCGTAGACAGCATTGCCGCTGCGCCGACTTTCAGCCATTTCTGTTGTGCCATTGGCCTTCCTCCTCTGTTTTAGTTCCTTATTAGCTCTATACCCGCTTGCCAGAAGGAGAAACTAAAAGAGATTTCAAGAGTTAGCCGCCGACAGAAGGCCTGGGTGGTGACTGTATTTCATCAGCACGCTTTTCGCGAATGCGTCACAGCGCGGGCGGTCATCCGCTGATGGCATCTGTTCGACTTTGAGCGTTGCGGCTAAGATCGTTTTCGCATGAAGCATGTCCCGAAACAGATCCACCGCGCCGCAATACGTCGCAAAGCAGCGGTCGCCTGTGCCGAATACGCCTGTGATGGGCGTCTTGTCCTGCTGTTCCATCGCTTCGAACAAGCCGTGCAGCTGCTTCGGGATTTCCCCGTTCATCCACGTATACGTCCCGACCAAAACTATATCGTAACGAGATAGTTCAGCAAGATTGAATTCTTTCACTCGAAAAACATCCGGCTGCAGCCCCTGCCGCACGAATGCATCCAGTACCATACGGGCGAGGCATTCGGTATGCCCCGTCGCAGAAGCATAGACAATTGCGACGTTCGGTTTATAATTCGTCAAAGCCGTTCGACTCCGATACTTTCGTATAGGCGCGCGATTTCTGTTCGAAGAAATCCGACTTCGTGCTGTTCATCATATCATCGCCGAAGACACGGATCCATGGCATCGGGTTGTCGCGCGTTTCATAGAGGTTGCCGAGCCCGATTTGACGCAGCCGCTTGTTGGCCAAATACTCGACGTATTCGTTGAACTCATCGAGATCCAGGCCGTCGATTTCCCCGAGGATATGCTGGGCCCATTCTTTTTCGAGTTCCACTGCATGCGCCACTTCATCGCGGATCCAGTCGTTCATGTCATCTGTCGCGAGTTCCGGGTTTTCTGCAATCAGGATGCGGATAAACTGGGAAACGAAATAGGCGTGCTGCATTTCGTCGCGCTGGATATAACTGATCATCGTGCTGGTCTTGAGCATTTTCTGCTGGCGCGCAAGGTGGTAAAAAAACGCAAAACCCGCATAGAAATAAATGCCTTCCAAGTTGATCGAATTGACCGCAAGCTTCAATAAGTTTTTCAAATCAGGCTCGTTGCGGAACGCTTCGTACGCAGACAAGATCCGTGCGTTGCGCTTTCTGACGAGCGGGTCGTTCTTCGCTTCATCAAAGCGCCGGTTTTGTTCATCGAGCGGCACGAGTGAGCTGAGCACGTAAGAATATGATTCGGTATGGACTGCTTCCTGCTGGGCGATGACGGCAAAAATCGACTTGAAGCTTGAATCGCTGACATAGTCCATTACTTGGGTCATCGTCGGCGTCTGCAGGCTGTCAAGAGACGCGAGCTGCGTGTTGATGCGCAAAAAGACGCCTTTCTCGGTATCCGATAGTGAGTCCCAGTTTTTGATGTCATCCTGCATATTGATTTCCTGCGCTTTCCAGAAGTTCGCGAGTAGCGCTTGGTACAAGTCATACATATGCGGATGGGCGATGTCGTTCCAATTGAGCAAGCCGGAGCTCGCCCCGCCGACAATGGCGGTCGAGCGGTTCGGTGCATCCGGATCCATCAATGGTTGTTTCGTTAAAGTTTGCATACTCCTCATCCTTTCTTAGCTTTCACATGCCTCGCATGCTTCGATTTCTTCCTGCGACGTGCTGCGCACATAATAGCTCGTCTTCAATCCGCAATTCCACGCTTCGAGGTGCAACTCCAGCAATTCCTTGGCGCGGATCGTGTGCGGCACATACAAATTAAAACTGATTGACTGATCGATATGGCGCTGTCTCGCGGCGTTTTGGCGGATGCTCCATTTCTGGTCCAGCACGTGGCGCGCACGGCGGTAATAGTCATACGTCCGGTGGTTCAAATCCGGTGCTGTTACATTAAAACGGAAATTCTTTTTCTCTTCTGCGTATTCGACGGCATACAAAGGATCGATGCCGTCTGTCGAACCGCCGATTTTAGCGGTAGACGAGTTCGGCGCGACCGCCATCATCCAGCCATTGCGGACACCGGATGCTGCAACTTTACGGCGCAATGCGTCCCAGCGTTCGCTGTTGTAGCCGCGGCGTTCGAAAAAGCTGCCCGTATGCCATTCAGAATCCTTGAATTCGCTGAAGGCTCCTTTTTCTTCTGCCAATCCCGCAGATGCGCGGATTGTGTGCCAGGCGATTTCTTCGTACAAAGTATCGGCATACTCGACCGCTTCTTCTGTTTCCCAATGGATGCTGCGAAGCGCCAGCAAGTGGTGCCAACCGAATGTACCTAATCCAACGGCGCGATATTTTTGGTTCGTCACTTCTGCCTGGCCGACGGAAATGGTATTCAAATCGATGACATTATCAAGCATGCGCAATTGAATCGGAATGAGGCGGGACAAAACGTCCGCTTGCACCGCTCTTGGCAAATTGATGGATGATAAATTGCAGACGACGAAATCGCCCGGTTTTTTCACAGTGACCAAATTGCCTTCTTCGTCTTTGTATTCTTTGATGATTTCAGTCGGCGACATGTTCTGTGCGATTTCACTGCACAGATTGCTGCAGTAGATAGACGTTTTGCCGATGCCGCGCAAGTGCTTGTTCGGGTTTTGGCGGTTCACTTCGTCGCGGTAGAACATATACGGCGTGCCGGTCTCGAGTTGCGACACCATGATGCGCGCCATAACATCCATTGCACGGAACGATCTTCTTGCCAATAAAGGATGGTTGACCGCTTCCTCGTATTTTTCAGTAAAGTATTTATGATCCATTTCGTCATAGAAATCTTCCAAACCAAGCAGATTGCCCTGATCGTCTTTCCAGCCCATCACTTGCTTAACTTCGTGCGGGCAGAACGTATGCCATTCGCCGACGCTGCGGCCGTTTTCATCCGTTTCCTGCAATTTTTGCATAAACAAATCCGGAATCGAGACGCCAGTGAAAATATCGTGTGCTTTGCGGCGCTCATCGCCATTATTCGTTTTCAAATCCAAGAAGCCGTTCATGATGTCTTTATGGAATACATCCAAATAGACTGCCACTGCGCCTTGGCGCTGGCCAAGCTGGTCGACGCTGACGGCAGTGTCGTTGAGCAGGCGGATCCACGGGATAACGCCGGATGAGTTGCCTTTGAATTTGCGGATGTCTGAGCCGAGTGCGCGCACTTTTCCGTAATAAACGCCGAGGCCGCCGCCGTCTTTGCTCAGGCGCGCGACATCCCAGTTGTTCTGGTAGATGCCATCAAGCGAATCCGCTACGGTGTCGATAAAGCATGAGGACATTTGCCCGAAACTTTTCCCGGCATTCGATAAAGTCGGCGTTGCTACCGTCATATACAAATTGCTCATCGCCCAATACGCTTCCTTGACGAGTTCCAAGCGGCGCACTTTCGGTTCTTTTTGCATCAAGGTCATCGCGATCACAAGAAACCGCTCCTGCGGCAATTCCCACACACGCCCGTCATAGTCTTTTGCCAAATAACGATCCGCCAATAAAAACAGGCCTATGTAATTGAATAATTCATCGCGTTCTGGCGCAATTTCTTGGCCTAATACACGGATTTCGTCCTCGGAATAGGCTTCCAGCAAATCTTTCGAATAAATGCCGAGTCGGCTCAGCCCCTCGATCAACCCGTAAAAATCATCGTATTTGTTCGCTGCGCTATAGCCGCGCGTTTGTGCGGCTTGTTCGTATAATTTCTCCAAATACAATCCTGCCGCCTCAAATGTCCAATGCGGCTCGTCCATCGACACCCGGTCAAGTGCATCTTGAATTTTTCTATCGCGTTCTACTGCTCCTAAAGTCATTTCAACACAGCTCCTTTGCGTATTCATTTGCGATCATTCGGCGTTCTTTTCGCTCCTGTGCGTTCTCAAACAAACGTTTTTCGTTTTCCGTTTCCGGCACTACGCCTGCGACCAGCGTCGGCCTGCCTTCTGCATCCACGGCCACCATTGTTAAAATCGAAGTGGTCGTCAAACTGCGCGTGCCGCTTTCGATGTGCTGGCATTCTGCTTTGACGTACACTTCCATCGAGGTCCGGCCTGTTGAAATGACGACGCCTTCCAAAATCAAGATGTCGCCGACTTTCGCCGAGGACAGGAAATTGACGTTGTCGATCGATGCGGTCACGACTGCGCGCTGGCTATGCTTCATTGCCGCGATAGCCGCAATTTCATCAATATACGCGAGGACTGTGCCTCCGAAAATGGTGCCCATATGGTTGGTATCCGGCGGCAAGACGAGCCGGGACTGGATGGTCCTGGACACGCCGGCCGGAAGTTGTTGTCTATGCATGATGAATTCCTCCTTATAAAAACAAAAAAGCCCCCACTCTCCGGAGAGAATGGGGGACATGAAGGCAAGTCAATCATATGGGCATACTTGGGCCCCACAAACCAAACCTTTATCATCCTTCCCAATTCCCGGAGAAGTGCAAAACGACAACAAAGGCAGGTCTCCTGGCTCGCGCGTCACTCTCGCCATGCCCTTCCCGTCCATTGGACAGTGGGATTTCATGGTTCGTCTGCGCTTACAGTTGCGGGAACAGCTCCGGGGTTTCACCGGATTCCCTATTCAGCCCATATGGGGCACCTTTGTTGCGGTATCACTATATATGGTGTTGAATTTTTGCATCATCACCAAATCTTGTAGTTTCACTATAGACCAGTTCGAAATTTGCCGCAAGGATTTTCTTGGAGTTCCTGAAGAAAGCGAAAAAGGGTCTAGTCGCTGGCGTGTTTTTCGTAGAAACCTTTCCATTTGTAGTTATTTTTTGATACGAAGTTCCTCAATTTTTTTTGTTTAAATGAAGATAGCGTGCGCTTGCTTGTGGAACTGTTTCGGTCGTTGGTATGTGCTTCATCTTGGTAGTCGCCAGCCTGCTTTGGGTTGGCCTTTGGCAACAAGCCAATGAATTGGCGAGAAGGAGTTGAGCCGATTCATTTGCGACGCATCTGCGTAGCAGATGTGGGAGCAAGGTGTTTGACCTGATGCTTGAATAAATATTTATCTAAGGCGTCGGCTCACCCTTGTCGCTGGCTGGCTAAGATATTTCATAAATTCTTGTAGGTCTAATTAAATCTGCTCCTTTAGATAGTTGCCGGCTTGTGGGGGAATCGCTTCCCGGGATGGGCATGTCATTAGGTAGTGAGAGCTTGATTGAAAAATTGTATCGGTGTTCTTTTTGTGCTTCATTTTATTAATCGCCGCCCGGCTTTGGGTTGGCCTCTCGCAATAAGCCAATTCATTTGCGACGCATCTGCGTGGCAGATGTGGGAGCAAGGTGTTTGACCTGATGCTTGAATAAAACATTTATCTAAGGCTTCGGCTCACCCCTTTGCGCTTGGCGGCTAGGAGATTTCATTGTTCTGTGTGTGTTTAATTAGATCTGCTTCTTTAGTTAGTTGCCGGCTTGTGGGGGGAATCGCTTCCCGGGATGGGCATGTCATTAGGTAGTGAGAGCTTGATTGAAAAATTGTATCGGTGTTCTTTTTGTGCTTCATTTTATTAATCGCCGCCCGGCTTTGGGTTGGCCTCTCGCAATAAGCCAATTCATTTGCGACGCATCTGCGTGGCAGATGTGGGAGCAAGGTGTTTGACCTGATGCTTGAATAAAACATTTATCTAAGGCTTCGGCTCACCCCTTTGCGCTTGGCGGCTGGGAGATTTCGTTGTTCAATGTGCGTTTAATCGGATCTGCTTCTTTAGTTAGTTGCCGGCTGGTTGGGGAATCGCTTCCCGGGATGGGCATGTCATTAGGTAGTGAGAGCTTGATTGAAAAATTGTTTCGGCGTTCTTTTTGTGCTTCATTTTATTAATCGCCGCCTGGCTTTGGGTTGGCCTTTCGCAATAAGCCAGGAAGGAGGCTTGTCTTATTGCTTCGGCTCACCCTTGTCGCTGGCCGGCTAAGATATTTCATTGGTCTGTGCGTGTTTAATTAGTTGCCGGCTGGTTGGGGAATCCCTTCCTAAGGCTTGCATTGGTAAGATAGATGGTGTTTATTTCGGGAGCTCATTTGTGCTTCACCTTGGTTTTCAATACCTTGCTTTGACACTTCCTGCAACAAAATCCTCGCCGCTTCCCGCAACGTAATCTATTTCCCGGGAAATAAAAAGGCCGCGCAATTGTCTGCGCGGCTTTTGTTATCCATCGACCCATTCAGATTCAGCTTCTGGCTGTTTCCCTTTTTGGTTCGTGGCTTCTTTATTGTCTTTGCTTGTATACGGCTTAAAACTTTTGGCTTTGTTTTTGCCTTTTTCCCAACGGTTCCAGCCTTTTTTGCCGGTTCCTTGGCCTACGCCGCTTTTTGATTTTGCTTTCGCTTTGCCCATTTCTTTCACTCCCGTTCACTCATCGTGACGTTCAGCTTACCACATCCCGCCGCTTTCGTGAACAGTTCGTGTTTAGGCCTCGAGCACTTTCTGGATGTCTTTGTGCATCGAATCGGGCGTATCTTTCGGCGCGAACCTCGCCACGACTTTACCGTTTGAGTCGACAAGAAATTTCGTGAAATTCCATTTGATGCCGCTCGACAGGAAGCCTTTCGTGTTCGACGTCAAGTGATCGAACAGCGGATGGGCTTCTTTTCCGTTCACTTTGATGATGTCGTGCATCGGAAACGTGATGCCGTAAGTCATGCGGCACGACTTTTCGGCTTCTGCCGCTTCCCCGACTTCCTGGCCGAATTGATCGGACGGAAAGCCAAGCACGACAAGGCCTTCATCTTTGTAGCGCTGGTAAATTTTTTCGAGGCCGTCAAACTGGCCGCGCAGGCCGCATTTAGTCGCCGTGTTGACGATGACCATCGGCTGGCCTTTGTAGCGTTCGAGCTTATACTCTTCCCCGCTGGCATCGGTGACCTTAATATCGTAGATTCCCATCACTTATCACTCCTGTTTCCATGAATTTTCATAGATCCATCTCGCCGAAAAATGCATTCAAGGCTTTCAAGTTGTTCATCAGTTCGATGGCATTGACATCAAGATAATTGCAGCTGGTAATCTTGTCGTGAATGGCCTGCTCAATCGGTTTTTCATCTGCACGCGATTGCTCCGTCAAAGAAATACGGAAAGCGCGGCGGTCTTCAGCCGATTGTTCTTTCACGATGCGGCCATTTTGAATCATGCGGTTGATGATCGGATTGAGCGTGCCGGTGCCGAGCCCGAGTTGTCCGCCGATCTCTTTCATCGTCAAGCCGTCTTCTTCCCACAACACGAGCAAGACCAAATACTGCGTAAAGGTCAGGCCGAACGGTTCTAAGGTCTTGGCATAAAGTTTCGAGAAATTGCTCGATGCTTTATACACTTCAAAGCATAATTGCTGTTCCAGTTTGGTTGGTTTGTCCATGTCATCACCTGTTTTTCTGCTTATCGAACGACAATCTCCACGTCCACTGAATCTTTGATCGCTTTGGAATATGGGCAATACGCATGGGCTTTGTCGACATACTCCTGTTTCTTGCCCTCTTCCAAGCCGTCGATATCCACTTCAAGGCGTACTGCGAGTTTCACGCCGCCGTCTGCTTTATCGCCAAGCAAGGAAACCGTCGCTGTGACTTCGCTGTTCGTTACTTTCACTTTATCACGTTCCAACACGAAGTCCAATGCACTGTTGAAGCAAGAGCTATAGCCTGCCGCAAACAATTGCTCAGGGTTGGTTGCCGTATTCGGCTGGCCGCCAAGCGCGACTGGTTTTGCCACATCGAGGTTGAAAATATTATCCGGTGAATAAACTGTGCCTTCGCGTCCGCCGCTGTTGATCATTGTCGTTTCAAATATTGGTTTCATTTTTATATCCCTCCAAGAATTATATCTTACACGATCTATATTAATTTAAATCGCATACGATGTAAAATGAAATGCTTTGGTTTTTGTCCAAAAGAAAAATCCCGGATGCAAGATCCGGGATTTCCCAGTGTGTTGAAGAAGGCCATTAATCCATTACGAAGTAGAATGGATTTTTTTCTACATTCAAAAATCAATGATCTTTCTAAGTATTTGGAGAAGCGTTCGCTCGACTCCAGTGGATCAGCGAGACGACCGAGACCCCGCAAGGCGCGTAGCGACTGAGGAGGCTTGGGCGCGAGCCCACGGAAAGCGAGCGATAAGCTTCGGAAAATACGATTTCTTACCTTTCTCCACAAACTGAAAAATCCCGGATGCAAGATCCGGGATGTCCACTTCTTTATTCGCGATAGCTGAGCTTCAATAAATATAAGGAATCAAGCGCGCGCGGTGCCTCATCCATTCCTTGTATTCAGGGCCAAACTTTTCAACGAGCAAGGCTTCTTCGTGCTGCATGCGTTTATTGAGTGCAAAAGCGAGCAGCAAGCCGCCGGCAATCGCCGCAATAGGGCTCGTAAAGAATAGCGCCATGCCGATGCCGATCAAAAACAAGCCGGTATAAAGCGGGTGGCGCAGCTTACGGTAAGGGCCGCTGCTGACGATTGTATCACCTTCCCTAACCGTCACGTGGCGTGTAAATTGTGATTTCAAGTGAATGATCCCCCAAAATCGCAAAAAGACGCCGACAATAAGCAGCACGAGCCCAATCGGCCTGAGCACCGATGCCAGTTCAGTTTCTGCCAGTTCCTGGAGCCAAAAACCAACCGCGATGGTGGCAATCAGCGACAACAGAATCCCAAAGAACGTCCTTTTTTCGACCGGGTCGCCTTGCCCGGTCTCGCGATTTTTAAAAACGATGAATTCGACCAGCCAAATAACGCTCACGGCGGTGAAAACCCAGTCCATCCAGCCCATCACATCCACCTCTTTCTTCTCTTTAAAATACTATAGAAGTTGCCGCTCAAATACAATTTCCAACTTGTGGTGCATAGAAAAAAGCTGCCCCGGCGCATTGCCGGAACAGCTCTTCATTAGTCTTCGTCCGTCACCGACAACTCAACGAGCATCGCGGTAAAAACGATGAAAATGACCATTAATGCGATTACCATCGTGAACATTGTCCTCAACTCCTACCATGTAATAAATCCTTTCGAGCCAGGTGGTGCATGTTGGATCATGTGGGTCAGTGGAATAGCGTAAGCAATGATGATCAACGCGGCGGCAATGCCGATCCAAATCCACCAGTTCTCCAGCCATTTTGGCGTATTGGACATATCGCTTTCCGCCAGCGGAAATTCCACCATCTGTTCAGGCGTTTCCGCTTTTGGCGAAACGAACATGGTCATGATGACGATATACATCAAAATCATGGCGGACAGGAACAAAATCGTGCCGCCGATCGCCATCGTCACATGGTTCGAGATGATGCCGTCAAACCATTCCATCGCTGACGGATGGCCGTTATAGCCGCTGTAAGCTGTGCGGCGCGGTGCCCCCATCAGCCCCAATACATGCTGAGCAGTCGACATGAGCAGCATGCCGATCGACCAAGTGATAATCTGGACAAAGCCGAGGCGCTGCATGCGCTTCGTGAAACGGCGACCCGTCAAATACGGGATGAGCCAGAAGGTCAATCCCATAAACGTCATCGCAACAGGCGTCCCGACGGTAATATGGAAATGCCCGACAATCCATAAGGTATTGTGGACGACTTCATTCAATTGAAAACTGGCATTGATGATCCCGCCAGCACCCCCAGGAATGAAGAACGCCATGGCAATGAAAATCGACGTGAAACGGACATCTCGCCATGGCAGTTTCTTAAACCAGCCGAACAAACCAGTGCCCCCTTTTTTGCGTCCTGAAATTTCAAAGGTCGCAAACATCGAGAACGCCGTCATGAGTGACGGCACGATGACCATAAACGTTAAGACCACCTGCAGGAACTTCCAGAAGTTTGAGATGCCCGGCTCGGTCAATTGGTGGTGGAACCCGACCGGAATCGAGAACAGGATAAACAAGACAAACGCAAGACGCGCCAAGGAATCACTGAACACTTTCACGCCAAGCAGTTTCGGCACGATCGTGTACCAAGCGATGTACGCGGGAAGCAGCCAGAAATACACAAGCGGATGGCCGAAATACCAGAACAGCGAACGGCTCAATTCCACATTGATCGTATCCGTCCAACCGAATGCCCACGGAATGTATTGGAACAACACAGTCGCAACAACACCAAGACAGGCGATGATCCATAACACGATGGTCGTTACCGTCATGAAGGCAAACAAGGGACTCAATTGCCCTTTATTGTTGCGGCGCCAGACCATGTAATGGCCGACCAAGGCAAAACTCGAGATCCATGTGCCGACAATGACCAAAGCCAGGCCGACGTAATAAAAGCCGTTCGCTTTCAGCGGTGCATAAAAGGTATAAAGCACCGAAGCTTCCCCAGCGATGATCAGCACTGTTGCCATGACCGTTCCGAGAAGCGTCACCCACAGGCCGATCCATGAAAACAAGCGGACTTTCGGGCCGAAGCTTCCAAGGCTTTTGCTCATGCCGGTGATAAAGAAGGCAAAAATGAAAAAGGTCGTATAAATAAGTGCGAGTAAGACGCCGTGCGCAGTAAGGATTTGGTAATAATCTAACCAAGTCGGGAGCTGGAGGGCGTCGTTGCGGATAAAGACCTGCAAGACGCCCATGAGCGTGCCGATCAAAAATGCAGTATAAGCGACACCTAAGTGCCATAAAGCGATTTTACGTTCTGGTTGGGCAATCATGTCAGTACACCTCAATTTCCGTAGACATCATGTGATGCCCGGTGCCGCAGTATTCATTGCACAGAATCAAATACTTGCCCGGTTCTTCAAATGTGTAGGATTTGGTCGTGATCCGTCCGGGAACGACCATCATATTGACTTTCGTGTTGTCGATCGTAAAGCTGTGCACCACGTCTGTGCTGGTGACTTTGAAAATGATTTCTTTGCCGGCCGGCACCCGCAAGTCCGGTGCGTTGTAGCCAAAAGCCAGTGCGACGATCGCCACTTGGTACGTATCTTCGTCCAATTGCGTGACGCCTGGGTTATCGAATGGGGCGGTTTCGTTCACCATCTCCGGGTCAATGGTGTCCATCCCCCCGGACGGCGTGTGGTTTTGTGAAAACGCACTGACCCCGACGACGCTCAAAAAGACAATGAGCGAAACGATGCCGAAACTGAGCCAAATCTTCTCGTATTTATGGAAATGCATGATGAATCTCTCCTTTTTTTATCTCGCTACGTACATCAAATACACGGCAACCCACATGGCAACGATGAAGATGCCGACGAAGAATACACTGACGAGTGTGCCCTTCAAATTCACATCATGATCCGATTGCTTTTTATCCACTTTCTCCACCTCTTCGCTCTTTTGCTATTTCCTTTAGCATAGGACCTAAGTTTCGGTTTAGCTGTGACATAAATCACACCTGGCCGTATTTATTTTCAGCTGTCCATATTTTCGCCAAAAAAAGAAAGCCTGCGGATGGATAGGCTTTTGGAAGATACTATTTGTTGGAATGAATGGTGGAGATAGCCGGGGATAGCGTGTGGCGTTGTTCTCCTTTTCTATTTTTCTTCTTGGTAATATTCGCTGCCTTGCTTTGGGTTGGCCTTTGGCAATAAGCCAGGAAAATCACCTGTCTTACTGCGTCGGCTCACCCTAGGCGCCGGCAGCTGAGAGATTTTATTGTCTATAGATTGTTCAATCGTATCTACTTCTGTATTAGGTTGCCGGCTAGTGGGGGAATCGCTTCCCGGATCAGGGTGATTGAAGATAGTTAGGGTCTGCGAGTGGTGTTGTGGTCGTGTTCTATTGGTGCCTCGTGTTAGTATTCGCCGCCGGGCTTTGGGTTGGCCTCTTGCCATAAGCCAGGAAGAGCGCCTGTCTTACGGCATCGGCTCACCCCTTTACGCTCGGCGGCTTGGAGATCTCGTTGATTCGGGTGCGTTTAATCAGATCTACTTCAATATGCAGTTGCCGGCTAATGTGGGAATCGCTTCCTGAGATGGCGCATCTGAAAAGCCGCTGATTGAGCAAGTTAAGGTTATAGGTTTGTTTGGTGGATAGAGACATGTGGCCCTCCATTCTTCTACCTGTTTGAAGCAAGCTATAGAATAATATGAATTTCTACGTTCCATTTTAAAGGAACTGAAGAACCGATCTTCCACTCTAAAGCTAGAGACGGAGTGGAAGGGGCCGACGCCTGAGGGACCGCGCGGGCTGGCGAGACAAATGAGCTGCGATCTTTGCAGCTCATTGGCTCAACACCCGCCCCTCGGCAAGCGTGCCCCTGCAACGTAGTCGAAAAGCGGAAGCTTTTCTTTTCAAAGTTCTTTTGTTTCAGTTTCATAACTCATCTTCAACCCATCTCTACAACACACTCTTAAGAAGTGAAAAATGAAATTACTAGAACACACAAAAAGCCTACCGTAACGGCAGGCTTTAAGATTAGTCGATTTTGCAGAGGTAGATTGGGCATTCTTCGCAATTGATGTCGAATTTCAGTTTGGGGATATTGTATAGGACGATTTTGCCGTCTTTCATGCCGACGGTTCCTTGTTTGCGCAAGTCGCTGAGCATCCGGTTGACCATTTCACGGCTCATGCCGCAGAAATTCGCCAACTCTTGGTTCGTCAGCAAAATATCGATTAGTAAGCCGCCTTCAGCTTCTACGCCGTAGCTATTGCCAAGGCGAATCAACGTCGAATATAAAGCCCCTTTTTTCCCGTGGAGCATCAAGTCGCGGAAACGGGTTTGCGTTTTCTGCTGGTCGATGCCCATCCATTTCATAAACGCCATCGCAAGCGAAGGGTCTTTTTCAAGCGATTGTTCCAGCTCTTCGACGGGAATTTTCAAACATACGGTCTTGGTCAGCGCACGGGCATCCAGCAAATACGTGGCGCCTTGTGCGAACACGGTAATTTCGCCGACCATCTGTCCAGTGCCGCAAATTTTCAATGCCAGCTCACGGCCGTCCGGTGTTACTTTTCCGATCTGCACTTTTCCGGAACGGAGAATGTAAAGGCCTTTCACCGCCTCCCCTTCACGGAAAAGATAATCGCCTTTTTGATATTCTTTGACTTGGTGGCTGATTGTCAATAGCTTCTCAAGCTCGGGCGTCAAGGTGCCGATTTCTGATTCCAAAGGGTTCTCGCTCCTTTCTGGTGCTCCTGCTTTTTTTCAAGCGTATCATATCTACCGTAAAATTTGGATGCGTTTTCACAATTACGTGGAAGCTTCGGGGAAATTTTCTGAAAAAAGAAGGAAGTCCTCGATGATGTATCGAAAGGTAGCAGTATAGAAGGAGGAATGAACAATGACTTTGAAATATTCTCGAATTATGGTGGCAGTGGATGGTTCGAAAGAAGCGGAATGGGCATTTAAGAAAGCCGCCGCCGCAGCTTCCCGAAATCACGCTGACCTCTATCTCGTGCATGTCATCGATAATCGCTCATTCGGCTCCATTGAAGCATACGACCGTACGATTGCAGACCGCACACTGAAAAGCGGGGAAGAATTGCTTGCCCGCTACAAGGAAGAAGCAACTTCACACGGTGCCACAAATGTCCATACGATGATTGAATACGGTTCACCGAAAACAGTCATTCCGAAGAAACTGGCGGATGAACTGAAAGTGGACGTCATCGTTTGTGGTGCTACTGGTTTGAATGCTGCAGAACGCTTAATCATGGGAAGCGTCTCCGAACGCATCGTCCGCACAGCCAAATGTGATGTGCTCGTAGTCCGCCGAAACCAGGAAGACATCGACGCAGACGAATAACAGGAACTCAAATAAGAAAAGCCTTTCCCGGTTAAAGCGGGAAAGGCTTTTCTTCGTCTTATTCCGTTTCGCGGGTTTGTTGGAATGCCAGCGTATCCCAGAACGACGTGTCTTGTGTATCAATCGAACCGTCCGCAATGGCACGCACAGTCGATTCCAATGTCGTGATCGTTTGTTTGATCAAATAGCCGTTGCTCTTCTGGCCAAGGACATACGGCTCGTATTCGTGGTCGGACATACCGCGCATCTCAAAGAGCAATGTCGAAATGCCGTATTCAACTGCGATTCCATTGCGGCTGATTGTTTCAGCGTCGCCGCCGCGATATTTCCCGAGATGGCCCCATCCAGTGGAATCGACAGCATCAAACACGACAGCGCCGAGCTTTTTCGACCCTTCTACGACATCCGGGTCCGCATTTGGTGTAGTTGGATAAAGGATTGAGCCCGAAACCAATTCGCCGTCGCGTTCGCTATTGACCCCTTGATGGTGCAAGTCGATCATATAATCAATGTCATATTTGCGCATGACATTATCATGCAACGCTTTTGTTTCAGGCTGTATTTTATCGACATGATCTCGGTTCAAATCCACCCCGACTGCGTTGTAGCGCGTTAAGTTGCGGTCACCTGACGCTACGTAATCGTCCAATGAGAAATCAACGTCTCCCATGGCACCGTCTGCATTGAGCATGGGCACGACCAGGATATTGACGTTATCCGTAACGCCTTTCATTTTGCCGGTGCCCAGATGCTTGATGAATTCAAGCGCTCCTTCTGTCGTCAGCTGTTCGTTGCCGTGCTGTTGCGTCAAGAATAGAATGGTCGGGTTTTCCGGGTTGCTCATGTATTTTGCCACGTACAAATCGCGCCCTTTAACGCTTTGCCCGATGACTTCAAGTTCCATCTGTGGTTGTTTGGCATCCTGCTTTTTCAAAAAGTCAGCCATTTCCGAGTAGGTGGTCAAAATGGACGTGTTGATTGTTTCATTGCCGCCATATCCAGGCCCGTTGCCGACTGCTTGCACTACGGTAGAATTCATCGGTACGGCACTCAAAGCAAGAGCCCCCGCCAACGATAAAGTTAATACCCCTTTTTTCAACGATTTCATCGATCCATCACTCCTTTTTGTATGTTGCCATCCGACCCTTTCCTTTTTTCCGCCTTCTTCTCCTGCCGGAATTGTGAAAACGATTCCTTCGTAATGCGAAACAAACGCCTTCCGCTGCCCCCAGCCCTATCAGAAATAATAGAAAACATGAATTATTCTGCAAAAACATTACTTTCTCCTTATAAAAATTACATTTGTTCTGCTTATGTGTCGCTTATGACAGTATAGACCTAGATTTGATAAGAAACTGTAATAATAAATAGGTTTATGCGGTGTTACAATGGGTCTGCCGGAATTTTTGACGGCTTTTTTTCATGGCCTCAGCTATGCTTTATTACATCAAAAAAGAATTCTTAAATAGAAAAACAATAAATTAATTAAGGGAACGCGAAAGGAGCACAACACATTGAACACATGGTCCAAATGGTTCGTAGCAGCATTATCCGCTGTTCTGGCGCTATCCATTTTCTTGCCGACAGCGAGTGCTGATAAATTGTCCGACCTCGAAAAAGAAAAACAACAGGTCGAGCAAGAAAAGAACAACTTGAATTCCGAAATCCAGTCAAAGAACAACGCGATCGTCGAGAACCAGACAAAGCTTGAAAAAATCATGAACAAAATACAGGAATTGAACGGCGAAATTGAAGAAACGCAAGGCAAGATCGATGCCGTTCAAGCACAGATTGACCAAACGAAAGTCGAAATCGATGAGTTGAAAGAATCGATTGAAGAACTGGAACGCAAAATCGCAGAACGCGAAGAACTTTTGAAAGAACGGGCACGCGCTATCCAATTGAGCGGCGGTTCCGTTGACTATATCGATGTGTTGCTTGGAGCTAACAGCTTCGTCGACTTTATCGACCGCGCATCTGCCGTCAACACCTTGATCGAAGCAGACCGCGAAATCATGCGCGAACAAGCAGCAGATAAAGAGCTTTTAGCTGAACAAAAAGCGGAAGTTGAAGAAAAGCTCGCGAAACAAGAGAGCCAAAAGGCAGAACTTGTGGACTTGAAAGATTCATTGGACGCACAAAAGAAAAAGCAAGACGATTTGCAGGATGATTTGAAAGCAGAACAGAAACGCCTAGCAAAAGAAAAAGCAAAACTTGAAGAAGACCATGCAAAAGCCATGAACATCAGTTCTTCACTAGAAAAGAAAATCGGCAAAGAACAAAAACGTTTAGCGGAAATCGCGCGTAAAGCAGAAGAAGAACGCAAAGCGAAAGAAGCCGCAGCCCGCAAAGCTGCAGCTAAAAAAGCAGCACAATCCAGTGCTCCTGCAGCCACTGTCACACAAGCGGCAGCACCTAAATCAAGCGCTGGGTTCATCCGCCCGGCAGCAGGACGCCATACTTCTGGATTTGGCGGACGTGATATCGGGGCAGGGCATGAATCGCATCTAGGCTTTGACATCGCCAATAGCCCAGGAACGCCAATCCATGCAGCAGCAAGCGGTTATGTATCGCACGCTGGCGCTATGGGCGGTTACGGCAACGTCATCATCATTACCCATGTCATCAATGGACAAAGTTATGCAACGGCGTATGCACATTTGAATTCCATCAATGTTTCTGTCGGCCAAGCTGTCTCTCAAGGGCAGAATATTGGCGGCATGGGCAACACTGGACGTTCAACTGGCCCGCACTTGCACTTTGAAATCCACATCGGCAGCTGGAACGGCGCTCGCTCGAACGCAGTCAACCCAGCAGCATATATCGGTGGGTGACGATCCGCAATAGATAAAAGGCAGTATCCGAGAATCTCGGGTACTGCCTTTTTGTATCCATTGAATTTTGTCGAAGAGTTAAATTCTTCCTTTTATATGTTAGACTGAAAGAAATAAACAGATTTCTTTCTATATATTACTCATTCCATAAGATCCACTATCACTTAAGGAGGCGGTTCAGTATGTTGGGGAAAATCAATATGGGAATGGCGATTGCAGCATTGCTTTTACTAGCCCTTTTATTGACCGGGAATGAATTTAAGCCTTTCCCGAATTTCATCTTCGCTTTTTTAGCATTGATGTTCTTATCGCAAAGCATCGAAAGCTTTCGGGAGAAAAAAAGATGGGAAGGCGCGCTCCAAGGATTTGTTTCGGTGGTTTCTCTTTTGGTCGTTGCCACCAGCTTTTAAGCAATCGAACACACCCCCGTACGGAAAGGAGATAGCCACATGAAGACACTTCTCGAACTGATTCGTGTGTTTGCCATTTTAGGGATCCTGGGAATGGGCGGCGGATTGATTTTGACAGGTTTTTATTCAGGCAGCCCTAACACCGAACCGTATCGATGGCTCGGCGGCGTCGCGGTGCTATTGCTGATTTTTGTGCTGTATCGCAATAAGCTGCAATTTTCGGGCTGGTATCAAGGAACGAAGCGCGACAAACTGCGTCGGCCTATTACGATTTTATTGGTATCCGCTTCTGTTTTGCTGATGATTTCACCGTTTGTTTTAGGGGCCCTTTCGGCTTAAGCAGCTGATTTAAACAAATTTCAATAAAGAGGTGTATCGATGGATTCCGATTCCGGAAGGAAAGAAAAGAACATAAATAATCCCTACTTATCTTTAAGCATTGGTGCTATAGGGATGTTGCTTTTGACTTTTGGCATCTTTGAATTGGTTCTCAACAATATTGGCATGAATCCCGCTGAGTTTCTTCTGCCATGTGCTGGATTGATCATCTTGGTGCACTATATATATTACTTAGAAAGGAAAGCAGGCATCAGCAATAAGTTGATCTGGATCCGAGCATTGGCGCTTATGACAGTCCTGGCGGTGGGGGCATATATTGCTTATTGAGCTGTTTATCCTGATAAATAAGAGGTGCTATCTTGGAGACGAGGACGCAAGAAACTTTTACTGAAGCAAAACCGATTGTGCTGACTTTATCGCTGGTGCTCACAGCTATCATCGTGCTAGTGACTGGTTGGGCACTTCCCAATATAAATTTCTGGGTTTATTTCTTTGTTTATGGCTTCATCGACTTTGGATTCATACTGGCCATGATTTTAGGGATACGCACCAAAAATAAGCCGGTTATGATTTTCAGCGTCATTGCAAATGGTATCTTTATTGCAGTACTTTCCAGCTTTCTCTTCCTGTTGTTGCTGGGCCATGGCATATCCGAACCGTAAATTAGGAGGGCTTCAATGAAACAGCAATTGCTGTCCATCTTGTCGTTTCTGTTATTTCTCGCACTGCTTATCCCTTTCGCTTATTCTGGCAGTCGTTTGGGGACGCTGCTATTCGAGGGTCTATTTGCGCTCGGTTTCTATTCACCGCTCGTGCTGGCCGTTGTCGGATTCGCTGCAGCTTGGTTTGGGGTCCGGACTGTTTACCGAATGCTGCTCACCAGCGGACATGCTTTTCTTTTTGTGCTGTATGCAGTCTTACTTTTTGTTGCGGTATTCGGTTTTCAGGAACCGTAGTCGGAAGCTCCCTTCCCTCTTTTATCCAACTAAAGCCATTCAAGTAATTAAACAGAAGTGAGGATTATGCTCATGTTTATTCAAGAAGAAATCCTTTTTAAAAGCGAGAAACAGATTCTCGATGCGGACTGCAAGAGAAATTCCATTATCGTATTGTTGAAAGGTAAAGGTGAATCCATTGTTCAATTGGATGGAAAAACCATTCTATTGGCATCTCCCCACCAGTATAATATCCGGTTTACCGCTAGCCATTTTTGTCTGTTGAATCGTTTAGAAGCAAAATTGTCATTTTATACACTCACAGGAGATTTTGTTTCGGAACATGGTACCGGACATGACGTATATGAATTATTTCCCTATAAAGACGGGGTTCTGTGCAGTTATGGCGATGAGGGGGCGTTTGGGGAAGACTTGGGAAAGAATATGCTGAATTATTTTGCTCCCTTGCGAGAACCTGAATCCTTTATTGAAAGGGCAATCGAAAACAACTTGCTATACGATCCATTAATTGTTCGCCACAAACCATTCGCTTGCATCAGTTGGCAAAACAATGAATTGATTTTCTTGAACGGCGAGCTGGAACAGCAGAGGGCAATGGAACTTCCGATTTTACCGATGCATCTAATCGCTTTTGCTTTAACGTTTGAATACGCGGTTTTTATCGAAAACAATAAAATATGGCTGTGGAAATTTGAGGAGTCTACAGGTATAACTGAATATCCTGCTGAGTATTCCTATAAGACGAGGGCCATTTATCATCGGCACGAGTACTTATTCTTAACGGTTTCTCACCATGAAGTGCGGGCTTTCAAGCCGGTCATGAGCGAAATCAAATAACTGCAGCCATCAAAAAACAGAGAATCCCATAAGCAATGGATTCTCTGTTTTTGCGTGTATTTAATTATTTCGACCCGTATAGCTGCTCGAGTTCTTCTTCTTTCATCGTGAAGCGATGCTGTTCTTTCGGGAACGCGCCGCTCTTCACTTCTTCGACGTACTGGGCGAGCCCTTGTTGCATGGTCTCGCCTGCTTCTGCGTAGGACTGGACGAATTTCGGCAAATGGTGCGAGCCGTATTTTACGGTGTCGTGGTAGACAAGCACTTGCCCGTCGGTTTCGCTGCCGGCGCCGATGCCAATGACCGGAATGTTGAGTTCTTTTGTGACTTGGGCAGCCAATTGATGCGGGATGCATTCGAGTACGAGCATGCAGGCTCCTGCCGCTTCGCACGCTTTGGCGTCTTCGATCAATTGCTTGGCGGCGCTGGCGGTTTTGCCTTGCACTTTATAGCCGCCGAGCACAGCCGCTGACTGCGGCAATAAACCAAGATGGGCGACAATGGGAATGCCTGCCCCGACGAGTTTTCGCGTCACTTCGAGTACTTCTCCTGCACCTTCAAGTTTCAAAGCTTGCGCGCTCGTGTCCTGGAAGATGCGCATGGCGTTTTCCAGTGTGTGGTCCCAACTGCCGTGGAACGAGCCGAACGGCATATCAATGACAAGGAACGTATCCTGCGCCCCTCTTCGTGCCGCTTTTCCGTGATGGACCATATCCTCGACGGTCACCTTGACGGTCGAATCATAGCCGAGTACGACCATGCCAAGCGAATCGCCGACAAGCAGCACATCCATCCCCGCCGCTTCCGCGATTTTGGCGGAGGGGTAATCGTAGGCCGTCAGCATCGCGATTTTGTTTCCCTGTTGTTTCATCTTCATCAATGAAGCTGTATTTTCCATTGTTTTCTCCTTCCGGGAAGGAAACCTTTGAAAAAAGCCCGCCGCAAAAGAGCGGACGGACAGAATTTGATTGCGTCGGTTTCTCCGTCCCTGTCATTTTTCAGATCAAGGCAGATCTATTGAGTTGTTAAGCTTTTTACAGGTGCAGTTCCTCACAGATACCGCCCTGTTTTTACTATAGCAGATGCTTACGCTAGCTGAAAGTCACTCATCCTTCAGCATTACTTGAAACGCAGCGTAGTCGTTGTTGAACTCACCGGCCTTCACGAATCCAGCCCTTTCATACAAACGGATCGCGCGTGCATTGAACTGGGCGACCGTTAGGCGCAGTGCTTGTTCGGGATAGCGCTTGTTGATTTCACTGAGCAGAAAATCCACAAACGCAGCTCCTCGCCCCGCTCCGGTTTTTTCCGGTTTCATGCCGAGCCCGATATCGACGGGGCCGTCTGCATAAGCGTTTGATTCATGGCCCGCTGGCACTTGCGCTCCCTTGCCCGTGCAATAAAAACCGAACAACTCCCCGCGCTCTGTCACCACACGGTAGTTGCCGTCCATCAGCTCCTGCAAACTTTCAGCCGTCGCTTCCCCGTTATAGAAATCGTAAGGATACGGATAGCGCCAGGAAAGGATGGCCCTTGCGCGTTCTTCTGTCATTGCCTGTTCTTGAAATTTCACCGTTCATCCCTGCCTTGGCCAGGACGCCGGTTTTCAGGTTTTTTCAGCCAATGGCGCAAGCCTTTTCCGGCATACGGTTCGTCATTGAAACGCGGGATGACATGGAGATGGCTATGGCCGATCGATTGATTCGATGCTTCTCCGACATTCCAGCCGAGCGTATAGCCGTCCGGCGCTATCTTCTCGAGAAAAGGCTTCACGAGTCCGAGCAGCTCCTGTGTCTCCTGCCATTCTTGCGGCGTCAGTTCGAACGGCGACGAGCGATGCTGTTTCGGGACAATAACACCCGACCCTTCGAGCACGCCTTGCGCTTTCTCGTGCTGCAAGAACCAGCAATTAGCGGTTTCAAAAACGATCCGCTGCTCCAGGTCATAAACCGGATGGCAAAACGGGCATTCGGGATGCAATTGGATAACGGCGCCGCAATGGGAATGCGCTTTGAATTCGCATGTTGCGATATTGGACAAGGCCGCTTCGAGTTCATCAAAAACGGTATAAGCTTCGTCAGCGTCCCAGACATTTTCGTATTCATTCCGGCAAGCTTGACGGTCTTCCGTGGTCCGAAAAGCGATATCGCCGATCAATAACGTGCCTCCCGGCGCCAGCCTTTTCAGCAATTGCTTGAGGAAACTCCATTTATCCGCGTCTTCCAAGTGATGAAGTGCGTATGTACTGACGATGCAATCAAAAAACTGCCCGTCAAAAGCAGGCGGCAAACCATTCGCCATGTCCCATTCCACCAGCTGCGCTTCCGGCATCTTTTCTTGTGCACGTTCAATCATTTCAGAAGAAAAATCAATTCCGAAAATACGATGCCCTTTATCGTATAAAGCAGACGCCAATGCACCGGTCCCAAAGCCGACATCCAAAACCGACGCTTTCGGCTTCTCGTCAATTGCTTTGAAAATTTCTGTCAGCACCTCGCTATAGCCAGCAAACGGATACGTTCCTTGGCGCTCGCTTTCGCGCACCGTGTCGTCGTATTCCGCTGCCCATTCGTTGAATCCTTGTTTCCCTAACATTTTGCCGCTTCCCTTCTACTTATCAATTCTCTCACGCTGTAATTTCCATTCAGGAGCCAATAGCGAAAAAACCAGTGCGTCGTGTGACTCCCCGCGCTGAAACAAATAGCCGCGGAGCTGGCCTTCTTCCGTAAAGCCCATTTTCTTCAACAGCCGGTTCGATCCGGTATTGGCGGGATAAGTTGTAGCGCCTACACGGTAAAGCCCAAGCTCGTCGAACGCATAGTCCAGTACAGCCGAAAGCGCTTCTTCCATCAGTCCTTTGCGCCAATAATCCGGATGCAATTCATAGCCGACTTCCGTCTTTTTCGAGCGCAGCTGAAGCTGGTTGAACCCAATTGTCCCGATCAATTCTTGTTCCCCACGCAAGCGAATGCCCCAACGCATGCCGCGCATGAATTCGAACACGACGCGAAAAGCCCGGATCATCTCGAGCGCTTCTTCCTTCTCTAATAGGCGGTCCATGCCGTAATAATAAGTTACGTCTTCACGCTGCAAGAGCGCGAAAAAGCGATCTGTGTCTTGCTCCGTAATTTCCGTCAGCAATAACCGTTCCGTCTCAAGTGTGGGAAATTGCATGCCATCGCTCCTTTTGCACCCGGTAAACGAGTACGTATTGTCCGTTGCGCAAAACGGGTTCTCCGCATTCCATGCCAAGTGCTTCGGCTACTTTCTGCGAAGCTTGATTTTTTGGTTGAATGAGTGAAATAAGTGCGCTTTGCCCATGCTTTGTGAAGCCTCTTTGGCACAACAGCCCTGCAGCTTCACGGGCATAGCCAAAGCCCCAGAATTCTGGCGCGAGCCAATAACCAACTTCCAATTCCGTCTGCCCATCTACGGATTGCGGCACCAGCCCAGCATGGCCAATCCGCTTGCCATCTTCTTTTCGCACCAGTAAAAACAAACCGTGCTCCGGATGTTCCCTGTACATGCGGTAAATCCAGTACAGAAATTCCAAAGCTTGCTGGCGGCTCTTCACTTTGCCGTCTCCGATATGCTGCATGACTTCCGGCTGTTTCAACAAGGAATACAAGAATTCAAAGTCCTCATCGCGGTAACGGCGCAGCAGCAAGCGCCCACTTTCCAATTGCATCTACACTTGCCCCTTTCGCTGTTTCACGTGAAACATTTTTCAGAAATCTTCCACTAAGGAAGCCTCTTATTGCCAAGCTTTTCGAGGGTTTGATAATCTTTCGACTTTCGAAGCTCCACATCATTGCGTTTGGCAAATTGTGATAAATCTTCAAATAACCCGTCGCCGAATAAAGCGAAGCGCAAATCGATGCCCTTTCTCACACGGACCACCGCCACTTTCGAAGCCCAATTGCTGCGCTTGAACTCCATGCGACGGATTTCTCCCGTGTATACCGTTTTGTAATAAAGCGGCAAACTTCCCAATTCGATACGGTAAATGATATTACTGCCACGCACTTTGACAAGCACTTTGATGAACAAAGCCAGCACGAGCAATGCCGAAACGAATATTTGAAAATACAGGGCAAACCCAGCCGGCATTGAACTCAGGAGCAGCGGCGGCAAATTGACAGCCAATAACATGATGACCAGCAGCCAGCGCTGCACTTTTCCTTGATGGACCATACCGCTCTCCTCCTTGTCTTAAGCATCCCTCAATCAACTCCATAAAAAAACACGTCACCAAAATCCGGCAAAAAAATATAGGCACATATAAAAATGATGGTGAGTGCAATCGGCAATTGCATTAATGTGAATTTAAAATCATTCCGATTATCAGAATGGGTTTTCTCCATATAAGCGGTATATCCTTCTTGAAAAATTCCGATAACAACCAACACCGCAAACGGAATGAACGGGCCCTGTCCATACGTGAAAAAAAACACAAGAAGAAAGATCGCTGCACCGCCCCAGCGGAAATAGGCATCCACTTTTTGATGTTGACTGTTAACATAATTCGACGAAGGAGAAAAAAACCTCTTGCGTTTAACCCCTAAAGTCCTTCTCAAAAACCAATTAACTAGAAAAACTGCAATGCTGCCGACAACCAAAAAGCCAAAAACTTCCCACATGACATCCGTTTGCATTCCAGAATAGTCTGGGCCGTACATTCGGTTCACTCCGTCCATGTCTAACCCTCCAATCTGCTCAATTCAATTTGAAAATAGAAATGATAATTCATCCATAAATAGACTGAACATTTCAGGCGTGAATGCCACAGCGCAAGTAAAGAAAATGATCATGGAAACGGGATATTCCAGTAAAGTGAATTTATAGTCATTCGGGTTTTCAGCGTACTTTTTTTCCATAAAAGCTCTAAACAATTCTTGGGGCACACTCAGCAAAAATGTGAGCGCAACAAAATAAATAGAGCCTTTTTCAAAGCCGAAAAACAGTAAGAACAATATGTATAGCGCCGTATTTCCATATCGGAAATAGCGCTCTACTTTTTCGTGGAACTCATTGACAAAATACTCCGAAGAAGAAAACCATTTTTTCCGCTCCACGCCTAAGATCTTACGTAAGATCCAATTGATGCTGAAGATAGCAAGTCCAGAAACAACAAAAAATGCCGGCAGTCCCCATAACCAGTCGAACGACAACGTCTCAGAATAACCTGTACCTTCCATGTCATATCCTCCTACCTTTTGGCTCTTTTAAAAGTCAACTCAGTTCTTTTAGGAAGGCATCTACTATTTCGGGAAGAAAAGCCAGTGCACAAGTAGTAACAATGACCATGGAAGCCGGATAATGCAGCAGCGTATATTTATAATCATTTGGATTTTCGGCATACCTTTTTTCCATGTAGGCATTAAATAACTCCTGTACTCCGCCAATCAATATTGACAGTACAATAAAGTACAACGCTCCTTTTTGAAAACCAAAGATGATGAGCGTCATTATATAAATGGCGAGATTCCCCCACCTAAAATAATTGTTTATTTTTTCATGAGATTCGTTGACGAAATTTGAGGAAGGTGAAAACCATTTTTTGCGTTCGACTCCCAGGATTTTTCTCAGTAGCCAACCAAATCCCCCTATTGCCAAAGCCACTGCTCCAATAAAACCAGCAATTTCCCACATCCAGCTATAATCTGTTTCGTAGTACCGCATTTCATTCATTTCCCTTACCTCCGAGACTTCCACGCTGCTTATATTTCAGTTTCTTCTATAATCTATATCTATCGTATCACGAGCTTTTGGGAAATTATAGAATATTTTTAAGTTTTCTGATAACCGTCGATTCGTTCATCATTTTTTCGCCTTTTGCGCCTCGTTCTCCTGCCGAGTTCGCTTCTTTGACAAAACAAAGGGCATAGGCTATCGTAATTAAGTCAAATCCGACTAAGTTTATATGGTTTTAAAAAATAAAAGAAAAATAAAGGAGGCGCTTATGAAAGCTCTTTGGAAATCTTATGCAAATGTATCGCTTATCTTAAAAATCACTGTGGCGCTCATCCTCGGCGTCATCGTCGGCTTGATCTTCGGGCCAGATACGGCTGTCTTGGCACCATTTGGGGATCTGCTCTTGCGGCTCTTGACCTTCCTGATTGTGCCGCTCATCTTTTTCACCTTAATTGTCGGAATCAACCAATCGAAAATCGGCGACCTTGGTCGAATGGGCGGGAAAGTCTTCCTGTTCTATACACTCAGTTCGGCATTCGCTATCATTGTCGGCTTAACGGTTGCAAGCATCTTCCAACCGGGTTCGAGCATGCAGCTCGACGGGTCGGAAACCTTTGATGTTCCAGACAACCCTGGCTTTGCGAGTGTTCTGTTGAACATTGTGCCGTCCAATATCATCGCGGCATTCAGTGAGATGAACTTGCTCGGCATCATCTTCACGGCGTTCGCGTTCGGCATCGCCATTTCATATATGAGAAGCTCTTCGGAATTCGGCGAACTCGGCAATCACTTGATGAAAACGATCAACGCATTGAACGAAGCGACTCTGCTGGTCTTAAAAGCCATCCTTCAATACGTGCCGATCGGCATTTTCGCCATCATGGCGCAGACAGTCGGCTCGCAAGGACTGGAAACGCTGAGAGAGTTGCTCGGCATGGTCGGTGTCTTGTACATTGCCATCGCGGTCCAAATTGCGATTTACACCGCAGCGATGCTGTTGTTCAAAGTCAATCCGCTCCATTTCTTCAAACACGCCCGGACACCGATGTTGACGGCGTTTGTTACGCAAAGCAGCTCCGGCACCTTGCCATTAACGCTTGATGCAGCGCGCGGCCTTGGCATTCCGAAAAGCTTGTACGGCTTCAGCCTGCCGCTCGGCGCGACGATCAATATGGATGGTGCGGCTATCCGCATCGCCGTTTCGGCCATATTCGCCGCCAATATTATCGGCGATCCATTAAGCATGTCTGAAATGTTCATGGTCGTCTTGATCGGGACGCTTGCTACTATCGGAACCGCCGGCATTCCAGGCGCTGGCATCGTCATGATCGCTACCGTCTTCGTCCAGCTAGGTTTACCGATGGAAGCCGTCGCGCTCCTCACTGCCATCGATGCACTTGTCGGCATGGGCGCTACGATGCTCAATGTGACAGGCGATTTGGCTGGCTCGAAATTGATCGATAAAAGCGAGAAAAGACGTGGAACCGCCAAGGCTTAACACGACTCGCTGCGGACAAATCATGGGGCTCTGTGATACAGTGGGAGTATCTCGTATCCCATTGAAAAAGGAGACATGCAGTTATGTATATCGTGACCAACCGCATCAAAATGAAACCGGGATTTGCTGAAAAAATGGCACCCAACTTCACACGCCCAGGCGCATTGCAGGAAATGGAAGGCTTCCATAAAGTCGAAGTGACCGTTACCCAGGACCTGGAAGATTACGATGAACTGAACGTCAATATGTACTGGGAAACACTCGACAATTACGAAGCATGGAAATCCAGCGATGTTTTCAAGCAAGCCCATAAACGCCCTGAACCGGCGGAAGGCGAAGAGAAAAAAGAATCGCCAATGCTTGGGAGCCAACTCGTCATCACGAAAATTGCTTCGGTTATCGAAGCAGCTAAATAATGGAAACAGGCAGCTTTTGCTGCCTGTTTCTTTTTGCTTCCTTCCCTTTTTATGCAGGACTTTTGATATACTTAAGGTGTTCGTGAAAATTGCCTATTTTGGAAGGAATCCATATGAAATCATTATCACTGAGAAATTACTGGGGATTGATCTTCGCCGCTTTCATCCTGTTGTTTGCTGCCGTGCTCAGCATGCTGGTCTCTGAAGTAAGCACGAAGCGGCTGGAAGAGCAGCGTGGCAATGCCCTATCTAGCGCAGCATTTCAGATGAAAGACCGATTGGATCAATATATGTGGGGACGCTATAGCGAAATCAAGACTTTCGGGGAGATCGAAGAACTTGAACTGACTACCTCCATCGAAGAAAAGCGCGCTACCCTTGAAATGCTGCAAGATCAAGTGCCGGCTTTTTCCTGGATCGGCATGACCGATTCGGCTGGCATCGTGACTGCTTCCACCAACGAATTGCTAGAAGGCATGGATTTGTCCGAGCGCCCGGTTTATTCCGAAGCACGGCAGACGGATTATATTGGTGATGTCCACGAAGCGCTACTTTTGGCGGATCTTTTACCGAATCCAAGCGGTCATGAGCTCGAGTTTGTCGACATCAGTGTCCCAGTCTTCTACTCGGATGGCTCGTTCGGCGGCGTGCTGGCTGCCCATTTAAGCTGGGACTGGGCGCAAGAAGTGATGCGATTCGTGTTGCGCCCGCTCAACGGCAACGAAAATGGATTAGAGGTTTTCGTTTTAAGCCCAGGGGACAACCGTGTCATTCTCGGCCCTGAACAATTTCTAGGCAAGCCGCTTCCAATTGATTCCTATATCCTGTCGCAAGGAAAACGGGCAGGCTGGGTACTGGAACAATGGCCGGACGGCAACTCGTATTTAACCGGATTTACCAGAGGCCGCACCAACTGGGACTACCCAGGAATCGAATGGACCGTGCTTGTCCGCCAACCGGAAGAAATCGCCTTTGCCGCTGCGCGCGACTTGAGCCGCATCATCATGTTGAGCGGCCTGGCAAGCGCTGTTCTTTTTGCTTTTGCCGGCTGGCTCGTAGCGGGGCGCATCAGCCGCCCACTCAACGAAATCTCCAACAAAGCGAAAGCCTTCCGTAAAGGAGAACAATTGGCTTTGCCGAAAAATACCGGGGTCCGTGAAATTGAAGACTTATCCAATTCGCTTGAAAGCCTAGTCATGACACTGGGCACGACCGAATCCGATTTGGTGCGTATGCAGGATTTGGCGCAGCGCGACCCGCTGACCGGCCTGCCGAACCGCATCGCACTTGAAGAAGCCGCCGATCGTATGATGAAACGCGCGCGCACCGATGGAGAACAATTGGCCTTTTTCTATTTGGACCTGGACGGCTTTAAAAAAGCCAACGATACTTTAGGGCATTTAGCGGGCGACCAAGTGCTTCAGAAAGTGGCCGAACGGCTGATGGCGGAACTGCCTGATGATGCGTTCATTTCCCGCATTGGCGGAGATGAGTTTGTCTTATTGTTTCCTTGTGAAGGCATGGGCGAAATGCCCACAAGGCAGTTGGCGCAGCGGCTAATCGATCGGCTAAGCAAGCCGATCACCGTAGAGGCCGGCCGTGTTAAGCTCGGGTGCAGTATTGGTATCGCCATTTACCCGGACAATGCCGAGAATCTCTATACTTTATTATCGTATGCCGATGCGGCGCTGTATGTGTCAAAGGAAAACGGCAAAAGCCAGACGACGTTCTACCGGGATATCGCCTCGGAATGAACAAACCGAAATGCCTGTTTGCTTCATCCTTACCCGTAAAAATCTAAAAGCGCTGCCTCTCGAGGCGGTGCTTTTTCACAGTGTTGAAGAAGTCTATAATTTGCTATAGATCAAAAAGGAAATCACATTTTCTACAATTAAAAATCAATGTTCTCTCTAAGTATTTGGAGAAGCGTTCGCTCGACTCCGGTGGATCAGCGAGACGACCGAGACCCCGCAAGACGCGCAGCGGATGAGGAGGCTTGGGCGCGAGCCCACGGAAAGCGAGCGATAAGCTTCGGAAAATACGGCTTCATACTTTCTCAACAAGCTGTAAAAGCGCTGCCTCTTGAGGCAGTGCTTTTTCAAGTGCCGTATATTGG
This sequence comes from Planococcus sp. MSAK28401, assembly GCF_018283455.1. Taxonomy (NCBI): domain Bacteria; kingdom Bacillati; phylum Bacillota; class Bacilli; order Caryophanales; family Caryophanaceae; genus Planococcus; species Planococcus alpniumensis. The sequence goes on from NZ_JAAMTH010000001.1 coordinate 3,400,844, forward strand.
ACGGCACGCCCGGGGTCTGCTACGGTTGATAGTGGCAAAAGCCGAAGATGTATTATATATAGCGCTGCTACTGTGCTTTCGAAGGAGTCTTTCATTTGAGTAACAACAAACCTAAATTATGGACACGGGACTTTATCGGCGTTTCCGTTGTCCATTTCCTGCTACTGCTCGTTTTTTATTTATTGATTGTCACGATCGCTTTATACGCCGTCGAAGAATACGGTGCTTCGACCAGTGAAGCCGGCCTCGTCACTGGGATTTTCATCTTGGGGGCATTAGCGGGGCGCTTAGTTATTGGCCGCACACTCGATATGATCGGCCGAAAACGCGCCTTGGTGCTCGGTTCTGCCTTGTTTGTCGGCATGACTGCGCTGTATTTCCTGCCGCTCGGTTTGCCCTTCCTGATGCTGAACCGCTTCTTGCATGGCGTGACGCTCGGAGTTGCGAGCACCGCTGCCGGCACGATCGCCGCACAAGTCATTCCCCACACGCGTAAAGGCGAAGGCATCGGCTATTTCAGCATGAGTGCTACGCTTGGGGCAGCTTTCGGGCCGTTTATCGGCTTGATGATGAGCCAATGGACTGGCTATAATGTGATTTTTGCTGCCTGTGTGGCGATTGCCTTGTCTGCCTTGGCGCTCAGCACTTTTGTGAAAGTGCCGCCGCTGGAGAAACCGCCTGCAGAAGAAGCGAAATCCGGCTTCCAGCTTTCTAATTATTTAGAAGCGAATGCTGTGCCGATCGCCATTGTCATGTTCCTGATAGCGCTCAGCTATTCGAGCGTTCTGTCGTTCATTAATTTTTACGCCAACGATAAAGGGCTAGTGGAAGCGGCGAGTTTCTTCTTCCTGGTATACGCTGTCGTAATCTTGCTGACACGCCCTTTCACCGGACGTATCATGGATTTGTATGGCGCCAATTACATTATGTATCCAGCGCTCGTGTCGCTCGCGACCGGCCTGTTGCTGCTGAGTGTCGCTGATTCGAGCCTGGGGCTGTTGTTTGCGGGCGCTTTGATCGGTCTTGGGTTCGGCAATATGCAATCGACGACGCAAGCGGTCGCCATCAAACTGACGCCTCCCCACCGCATGGGGCTTGCCACGTCGACGTTCTTTGTCGCGATGGACGGCGGGCTCGGCATGGGGCCGTATATCCTCGGCTTCATCATCCCGTTCACCGGCTACAGCGCGCTTTACGGCTTATTGGGAATCGCCGTATTCGCGTTGATCGTGCCGTACTATTTCTTACACGGAAAAAAAGAACGCAAGCTCGCTTCAGCGCATTGAACGGATTTAATAGAAAAGAACGGCCGACAAGTCATGTCGGCCGTTCTTTATTTTCACTTATTCTTCCTCTTCTGCTGCGTCCGCTTCCGCTTTTGTTTCATGCACAGTGCTGTGCGGATGTTCTGGCGGTGCGTAGATGGAATAGATTTTCAGCGGCTTATCGCCTGTATTGGTGACGTTGTGCCATTTGCCTGCGGGGATGAGGATGGCGTAATCGTCTTCCGCTTTTTCTTCAAAGCTTAAGTTGTCTTCGCTGTCGCCCATCTGTACAAGGCCTTCTCCTTCTTCAATGCGAAGGAATTGGTCGCCGTGTTCGTGGACTTCTAGCCCGATGTCATCGCCTGCTGCGATGCTCATCAATGTGACTTGCAAGTTTTTCCCGGTCCAAAGAGCGGTCCGGAACGTATCGTTTTGTTTTGTCGCATCTTCGATATTGACGACAAATGATTCAGCACCATAATCTTTTAATTCCATGTGTGGTTCCTCCTCCGGTTTATTGTTCTGTCCTGCTCTTCTCTACCCTGGGAAAAGCGGACATAAACAAACCACTCAGCGCAAGGCTTGTTTTTTCAGCGCCTGGTTGCGGGAGTTGAACACATCATTATGGGAAGACACCATGGCAATATTGGCAGCGTCCGGCTCGATGAACTTTTTCGCTTTATTAACGGCATTGGCGGCGTCAGTGAACGTGCCGGCGATCAAATTGAGCTTGCCGTCGTGCTGGAGAATGTCGCCTGCCGCAAACACTCCCGGTACGGAAGTTTCACTTGCCGGCGTGCCTTGCAAATAGAACTCGTCTTTTGTTTCCAGATCGAGTGGGCTGTTTTCAAGTAAGCTCGCATCGCGCTCATAGCCGTGGTTGATGACGAGCTGGTCGACCGGCAGCATGCACCGTTCGCCCGTCACTTGGTTCATCACTTCCACCAACTCGACACGGTCGCCTGCATCCGATGCCACGAGCCGCGTAATAGCGGAATCCAGTAAGCATTCGGCGCGGCTTTCAAGCAATTGGCGCACTTGCGCTTCGTGCCCGGCCATTTCGGATTTGCGGTGGACGACATAGACTTTTTCGGCAATCGGCTCGAGCTCGTTTGCCCAGTCGACTGCCGAATTGCCGCCTCCTGAAATGAGCACCGTACTGCCGCGGAAACGTTCAAGTGTTTTCACGGTATAATTGAGATTCGCTACTTCAAAGCGTTCGGCCCCTTCGATTTGCAGCTTCTGCGGCTTCAAGATGCCTCCGCCGACTGCGACGATGACCGATTTCGAGTAATGGATTTCACCCGACGCGCCTGCCAATACAAACAAGCCGTCTTCGTTCTTATTCATGCTTTCCACTTTCTCATCCAAGCATACTGTCGGATCGAAAGTGAGCCCTTGTTCGACCAATTGAGTGATCAGCTGTTCGCAGCGGATCGGCGTCTGTCCCCCGACGTCCCAGATCATTTTTTCCGGATAGACATGAAGCTTGCCGCCAAGGCGCGGCTGGAACTCGATAATTTTTGTTTTCATGCCCCGAAGCCCGCTGTAGAAAGCTGAATACAAGCCGGCGGGACCTCCCCCGATGATGGTTACGTCAAAGATGTCGTGATTGGCCATTTTTTCCATCCCCGTTCTATAGTAAATTCCGATTGACAACGATTCTCAATAACTTTATAGTATACATTGTAATGAAAGTGAGAATCATTATCAACATATATCCTATTTTTATTTTTTGGCATCAAAATTTCGATTTAAGGAAAAGGAGGGCTGTCGATGGGACGCCTTTTTACAGAAAACCTGGAAGTCAGCTATGGCGAAAGGAAAATCGTCAAAGGCTTGTCCCTGTCGATTCCAGATAAACAGATCACGGCGATCATCGGGCCGAACGGCTGCGGGAAATCGACTTTTTTGAAAGCGATGACACGCGTCATTCCGCACGAATCGGGCTCTGTCATTCTCGACGGCCAGCAAATCGCCGAAGAAAAAACAAAGCAATTGGCGAAAAAGCTCGCCATCTTGCCGCAGTCGCCGGAAAATGCCGCCGGTTTGACCGTCGGCGAGATTGTCTCTTACGGCCGTTTCCCCTATCAAAAGGGATTCGGCAAGCTCAGCAAACGGGATTATGAAATGATCGACTGGGCGCTCAATGTGACCGGTACGCAATTTTTCAAATACCATCCCGTTGATGCCTTATCGGGCGGCCAGCGCCAACGTGTCTGGATTGCCATGGCACTGGCGCAGGAGACGGAAATGATTTTCCTTGATGAACCGACCACATACCTCGATATGGCCCATCAATTGGAGATCCTGGAACTGCTCCGCGAACTCAACGCCGAGGAAGAACGCACCATCGTTATGGTGCTGCACGATTTGAACCACGCTGCCCGCTTCGCCGACCATATCGTCGCGATGAAAGACGGCCAGATCATCAAGGCCGGATCGCCTGAAGAAGTCATTGTTCCGGATGTCCTTCGCGAAGTTTTCCGCATCGATGCGGAAATTGGCCTTGACCCACGAACACAAAAACCGATTTGCCTAACATATAATTTAATTAAAGGAGCTTAACCAGATCATGAAAAAATTACTTATCTTATCCATCGCTTTACTCTTTATGCTGGCGCTTGCCGCTTGCGGTTCTACAGAAGAAACGACAGAGGAAACGAGTGGTTCGGAAGGCGAAGCAAGCGGATCCGATACCATCCAATACGAATCTGAAAATGGTACAGTGGAAGTTCCGGCTGACCCACAGCGCGTGGTAGCCTTGGCTTACGGCGGAAACGTCATGGCACTTGATGTACCGCTTGCCGGCATCGACGCTTGGGCGATCGACAATCCGAACTACGAACCATACTTGGACGGCGTAGAAGAAGTGTCGGAAGAGAACTTGGAGAAAATCATCGAATTGGATCCGGATTTGATTATCGGTTACTCGACTCTTCAAAACGTCGATAAACTGGAACAAATTGCACCAACTGTGACTTACACTTACGGCAAAGTCGACTATTTGACACAACACCTGGAAATTGGGAAACTATTGAATAAAGAAGACGAAGCACAAGCATTCGTTGACGACTTTAAAGAACGCGCACAAGCTGCGGGCGAAGAGATCAAAGCGGAGATTGGCGAAGATGCAACGGTATCCGTCATCGAGAACTTTGATAAGCAATTGTACGTATACGGCGACAACTGGGGCCGCGGCACCGAGATCCTCTATCAGGAGATGGGCTTGAACATGCCGGAAAAAGTTGAAGAAATGGCTCTTACTGATGGGTACTATGCCTTGTCACAAGAAGTCCTCCCTGAATATATGGGCGATTACGTAATCTTCAGCAAAGACTCCGAACAGGATAATTCATTCCAGGAAACGGACCTTTACCAAAACACGCCAGCTGTAAAGAACGACCAAGTATTTGAAGCGGATGCGAAGAAATTGTACTTCAACGATCCGATTTCACTCGATTACCAGCTTGAGTTGTTCCAGGAAAAATTCCTTGGCCAATAAACACAAAAGGGATTCTGCGCAGCGGAATCCCTTTATCCTTTCTATAGAAAAGATGATGATGCATGCGTTATAACGCCCGTTTTTCATACATATTTGGAATCAGCCTGCTGGCACTTGTGCTGGCTTTTGTTTTGTCGATGGTCTTTGGGGCTGCTGATGTCAGCCTGAAAAACCTATGGCTGGCGCTGTTTTCCGACAACACCGGACAACAGATTTCGGTCATCCAGGAAATTCGCCTGCCGCGTGAAGTCGCTGCGATTTTCGTCGGCGCGGCACTCGCCGTCTCAGGAGCGATCATGCAAGGCATGACCCGCAACCCGCTGGCAGACCCTGGTTTGCTCGGTTTGACTGCCGGAGCCAATGCGGCACTGGCCGCGACATTGGCATTTATTCCCGGAGCTAATTATTTCGGCATCATGATTGCCTGCTTTATCGGGGCGGCCATCGGGGCCGGGCTCGTCTTCGGCATCGGGGCTTCGCGTCGCGGCGGTTTTTCGCCATTTCGCATCGTCCTTGCCGGAGCGGCGGTATCGGCATTTTTGACCGCCATTGCAGAAGCGATCGGCTTGCTGTTTAAGATTTCCAAAGACGTCTCCATGTGGACCGCCGGCGGCTTGATCGGCACGTCTTGGGGACAGCTGCAGATTATCATTCCGTTTATCACCATCGCTTTGTTTGTCGCTTTATTGCTATCCCGCCAACTGGCAGTGTTGAGCTTAAGTGAAGAAGCGGCGATCGGGCTTGGCCAAAAGACCGGCCAGATCAAAGCAATGCTGTTTGTCGTCGTCACCTTGCTTGCCGGCGCTGCAGTAGCGTTAGCCGGCAACTTGGCGTTCATCGGCTTGATGATCCCACATATCGTCCGTGTGATCGTCGGCAGCGATTACCGCTTCATCATTCCGATGTCCGCCGTCACGGGCGCCATCTTCATGCTGCTCGCCGATTTGTTCGGACGCACGGTCAACGCACCATTTGAAACGCCGGTCGCAGCGGTGGTCGCCATGCTCGGCTTGCCATTCTTCCTGCTCATCGTCCGTAAAGGTGGAGGTGCGTTCACATGATCCAACAACATTTAATCCGTAAACAGCGCATCACTTTGCTCGTGCTCACCATCATCCTGTTGGTCACCGCCGTCTTGAGTTTAGGGCTCGGCTATTCGACGCTCGGTTTCGGCAGAATTGTGCCCGTTTTGATGGGGCAAGGCGATTTCAAAGAAGAGTTCGTACTGTATTCCATCCGGATGCCAAGACTGCTCATTACGTTTCTAGCGGGGATGGCACTCGCTTTATCGGGCGCAGTGCTACAGAGCATTACGCGCAATGATTTGGCCGACCCGGGCATCATCGGCATCAATTCCGGTGCCGGTGTCGCCATTGCCATTTTCTTTTTGTTCATCCCTGTAGAGCCGGGCTCTTTTGCTTTCTTGATGCCGTTCGTCGCGTTTCTCGGCGCGTTTATCACGGCGATCCTGATTTACTTGTTCTCCCGCGATCCGCGTACAGGCCTTCAACCGGTCCGCCTCGTACTCGTCGGCATTGGTTTTTCAATGGCTTTATCCGGCGTCATGATTGTGCTGATTTCATCGGCTGAACGGGAAAAAGTGGACTTCATTGCCCAGTGGCTCGCAGGTTCCATTTGGGGCACCGACTGGCCGTTCATCCTGGCACTGTTGCCTTGGCTTGTCGTGTTGATTCCATATGTTCTGTATAAAGCGAACCGGCTGAACATCCTCGGGCTTGGCGAATCCGCCGCAATCGGTCTCGGGCTTAATATCGGCAAAGAACGCGCCGTCCTTTTGCTTGCGGCCGTCGCGCTCGCTGCCGCTGCGGTTTCTGTCACCGGGAGCATCGCTTTTATCGGCTTGATGGCCCCGCACCTCGCGAAAGCGCTTGTCGGGCCGCGCCATCAATTGTTCCTGCCCGTCGCCATCCTGCTCGGCGGCTGGCTGCTGCTTGCAGCTGACACAATCGGCCGCAACCTGCTTGAACCGTCGGGCATTCCGGCTGGTGTCATGGCAGCATTGATCGGCGCACCGTATTTTGTTTATTTATTAATGAAGAAATAAAAAACGGCTCATGTCCCCGAAAAAGGGAGATGAGCCGTTTTGCTGTTGTTAAACCGGTTCTTCCTGCGCGTCCATTTCCATGCGCGCTTCGCGGTCTTTGAGCTTCTGCATTTCCTCATCGGTCATGAATTCGACTTTCCAACCGAGGAACGCCATAAGGATGGCGATGATCGGCACCGAGTAATTCAACACCGCGTATGGCGCATAGGCGAATGGATGGACCGCAAGCGTCGCCAGGATGAACACGCCGCATGTGTTCCACGGAACGAACGGCGACGTGATTGTCCCGCCGTCTTCCAGTGCACGCGACAAGTTTTTCGAATGCAAGCCCTGGTCCTGGTAAGCCCGCGCATACATCCTGCCCGGCAACAGAATCGAAATATACTGTTCAGAAGCCGTGACATTCGTCAAGAACGCGGACGCCACAGTCGCAGCAATCAAGCTGCCGGCTGTTTTTGCCAGCATCAAGATCTTGGTGACGATCGATTTCAACATGCCTGTATGTTCCAACACGCCGCCAAACGTCATGGCGAAAATCGTCAACGAAATCACGAACATCATCGAATCGATGCCGCCTCGATTGAACAAGGAATCGACGACTTCGTTGCCGGACGTGATGACATAGCCATCATGCAGCGCATTGACCGCTTCTGCCACCGATCCGCCCTGCACCAAGATGTGGCACAGCCAGCCGAGCACGATGCCGATGCCGAGAGCCGGCAATGCCGGCACTTTTTTCATCACCAAGACGATGACCGCCAAAGGCACGAGCAAGAGCCATGGCGAAATGACAAAATTCTCTTCAAGCGACGCCAGGATGGTATTGATATTGCCGCTGTCGACCGAGTTTCCGGCAAACTGGCGTCCCAAGAAAAAGTAAGCGCCGAGGGCAATGATCATGCCCGGGATGGTCGTGTAGATCATGTGGCGGATGTGGACGAACAAATTGGTGTTGGTAACCCCTGCTGCCAAGTTCGTCGTGTCCGACAGCGGTGACATCTTATCCCCGAAATAAGAACCCGAGATGACCGCTCCGGCGACCATTGCCGCCGGAATTCCCATACTTGCGCCAATGCCCATGCCGGCGATGCCCACGGTGCCCATCGTCGACCATGAACTGCCGATTGCACCGGCAACCAGTGCGCAGATCAAACAAATGGTGACGAGGAATAAAGACGGTGTAATGATTTTCAAGCCATAATAAATCATCGTCGCGACGATGCCTCCGCCGATCCATGAAGCGATGATCATGCCGACCATGATAATGATGACTAAAGCCGGAAGCGCGAGACGGATTCCTTTATAGGCCCCTTCTTCGATCATATGCCAGCGGTACCCCAACCGCCAGGCGATAATGACCGCGACGGTCGTGCCAAGAAGCAAGGGAATATGCGGGCTGCCTTCAAAAATGATGATTGTCACAGCCATGGCCGCCACCATAAAAATCAGCGGCAGCAAAGCCAGCCAAAAGGGCACTTCAATCTCCTGTTGCTTTGAATGTTTTTTCTCCTCTTTCATGTCCTCAAACCCCTTTGTGAAAATGGAATGAATGCTTGTATTTATTTTGCCACTATACTGATTTCAATGCCATATAAACTTTCAGATTAAACCGATTTTTCGGAATTCGGAATAGTTCAAAGCAGGATTCTCCTCAGCCCGCCCCGAAGTGTAACCTTATTGCCTAAGCTTCCGGCATCTTGTTGTGGAAAGGGGAAGATGAACGTGGGAAAACTGACTGTTTCGATGTATATCACACTCGATGGCGTCATGGAAGAACCGTCATGGACAGCAGCCTATTGGGATGATGAACTCGCCCAGTTTCAACTGGGCCAGCTTTACAATAACGATGCCTTGCTGCTCGGGCGCGTCACGTATGACGGGTTCGCTGCCACTTGGCCGACCGCTGAAGATGAACATGGCTTTGCGGACCGGATGAACGAAATCCCGAAATATGTCGTGTCGCACACGCTCAAGCGGACCGAGTGGAATGCGCGCCTGATCAATCACGATTTCGTCGATGAAATCAAACGGCTGAAGAAAACCGGCCAACGCTTGCTTGTCTACGGCAGCGCCGAGCTCATCGACACCTTGATCGAACATGATTTGGTCGACGAATTGCATTTGATGACCTTTCCGCTGCTATTGGGCGAAGGAAAAAAACTGTTTCGCGACGGCGTATCGCCCAAAGCATTCAAATTGCTGAAAAACTTTTCGACCGACCAAGGCGTTTTGATCGCCAATTACGCGCCTGAACGGTAATGAAGATGTTTTAAAAACAAATGAGCGTGACCGTCTCCCTTTTGGGGAAAGAAGAAATGAGGCCGCCTCGCACTTATGGCCATCCCGGAAGGAGCTGCCGTCTTGCGATGACAGAAAATGAAATTACTTTAGCGTTGATCCAATCATTGAAAGACGGTCGGACGCAAGACTTCCAGCACATACTCGATGAGCTGCAGCCTTATGATATCGCCGTCCAATACCGCCATTTGCCCGAAAAGCACCGTGAACGCTTCCTGCTTCATCTGACGGTCCGCCAACTGACCGAACTCATGCAGGAGCTTCACCGGAACGACCAGGTCCGTTTGCTTGAGCGAATGTCCGTCGACCAATCGACCAAAGTGCTCGACTTGATGGACAATGACGATCTCGTCTCCCTCTTGTCCGATCTGGAACCGACGATGATCGAAGAGCTCCTGTCGCGCATGAATCGCGAAGAATCTTCCTATATCCAAAAGACCATGAATTATCCGCCTGAAACAGCGGGACGCATCATGAACAATCGTTACGTCTGGATTCCGCGCCATTACACAATCCGTGAAGCGATCGATAAAATCCGCGATTTTGCGGAAATTGCCGAGTACTTGAACTACTTATATGTCGTCGACGAAAACAAGAAACTGCTTGGGGTCGTTTCCTATAAAGATTTGATTCTCGGCGAACTCGATGAACAAATTGACGATGTCATGTATACACGCGTCGTCAAAGTCGATGCCTTGACCGACCAGGAAATCGCCGCAGACATAATCGGCCGCTACGATTTCATTACTTTGCCGGTCGTCGATACAGAAAACCGGCTGCTCGGCATCATCACGGTTGATGATGTCATTGATGTCGTGTTGCAGGAAGCGAATGAAGACATCGAAAAGCTTTCCGCATCCGGTAAATCCATCGACTTCCAGACTCCCCCTTTTGTCGCGGCTTACCGCCGTTTGCCTTGGCTGATTTTGCTCTTATTTATCGGGCTCATTTCCGGCGGCATTATCAGCCGCTTTGAAGACACCTTGCAGACGGTTGTCGCCTTGGCGTTCTTCATGCCCATGATTGCCGGCATGACCGGTAATACAGGCACCCAGTCGCTCGCGGTCGTCGTACGCGGCCTGGTCGCCCAGCAGCCCGACAAAAAAGGCACATTCAAGCTCATCTTGCGTGAATTATGGGTCGGCATCATCATCGGCGTCACCTGTGCCGTGTTGATTTTGCTCATCGCCTATATCTGGCAAGGCAGCCTGGTGCTCGGGCTCGTTGTCGGAAGTTCATTGCTGTTGACCTTGATCATCGGGACGCTCGCCGGCACCATCATTCCGCTCATCTTGTACCGTTTGAAAATAGACCCTGCGGTCGCATCAGGGCCGCTGATCACGACCATCAATGATATATTCTCTTTGCTCATTTATTTCGGGCTTGCTTCGCTGTTCATCTCTCGTTTGATGTGAACAGTGTTTTTTTGAGCTGTTTTCTTTATTCCGAGTAATCAACTATGTATAATAAGGAGAAACTTTATGCAAGTATATTCTCCTGCCTAAACGGCTTGTTTCAGAGCCGCTCGGCCATAAAAAACTCGGAGGGATTCACTATGACCATTCCTAAACCGCTCGTCCAGCTCAATCAAGCCTTTCTTGTCGCCACGGTATTAGCAGGTCTCATCGTTCATCCGCTGATCCTGCTCGTGCCTTTCGCCATTGGAACCGTCACCTTGATCACCAAGAAAAACCCGCTGATCGCATTCGGCCGCCGCTTTTTGCCGAATCCCCCTAACAGTTATCTGCAGGAAGACCGCGACCAGCAATTGTTCAACCAATGGATCGCCACTGTCTGTCTCGGGCTTGCCCTCTTGTTTTTCGCAACAGGCCTGCCGATTGTTGCCACCGTCTTTGGCGCTATGGTCATTGTCGCAGCCGGCGTTGCGCTCATGGGCTATTGCATCGGCTGCACCGTCCGCTATCAGCTGATGATGTGGAAACACCGCCGGACAAAAACGGATTATTGATCGCTTTTTATAGAGTTTTGAAGAAGTCTAGTGACCACTAAAAATTAAAATGGAAATTACTTTTTCTACATTTAAAAATCAATGTTCTCTCTAAGTATTTGGAGAAGCGTTCGCTCGACTCCTGTGGGACTAGCGGGTTTGAGAGACCCCGCAGGGAGCATAGCGAACGAGGAGGCTCGATTCCCGCCCCACGGAAAGCGAGCGATAAGCTTCGGAAAATACGATTTTCTACTTTTCTCGACAAACTGTAAAAAAGCGGAGACCGCAGTCTCCGCTTTTTTTATTTTGTTTGGCCGTTGCCTTTAATGATGTATTTCGTTGAAGTCAGTGCCGGCAAGCCCATCGGCCCACGCGCGTGGAGCTTTTGCGTGCTGATGCCGATTTCGGCGCCGAAGCCGAATTCAAAGCCGTCCGTGAAGCGCGTCGATGCGTTATGATAAACCGCTGCTGCATCCACTTCCGTGAAGAATTGCTGGACGCTTTCCGCATGTTCCGAAATGATCGCCTCGGAATGCTTCGTGCCATACTGGTTGATATGCTTGACCACTTCATCCACGCTTCCTACCGTTTTCAGTGCGAGTTCATAAGCCAAGTATTCAGTGCCCCAATCGGCTTCTTCCGCCGGGATGATGCCGCTGCCTGATTGCTGCGCCTTTTCATCGCCGTGGATTTTCACCTCTTTTGCCTGAAGCGCTGAAATCAGTTCCGGCAGATGCTGCTCAGCCCATTTCTCGTGGACGAGGATGGTTTCGCAGGAGTTGCAGACCGATGGACGCTGTGTTTTCGCGTTCAACGCGATATCGATGGCCATGTCCTTGTCCGCCGTCTCGTCGATATAGACGTGGCAATTGCCTGCGCCGGTTTCAAGTACCGGCACTGTAGAATTCTGGACGACCGTCTTGATTAAGTTGGCGCCGCCACGCGGAATCAACACATCCAAATAATCGTTCAGCTTGAACATGGCAGATGCCGCTTCCCGGCTCGTATCTTCAAGTAATTGCACGGAATCCACCGGCAAATCGCTTTGTTCAAGTGCGCGGTGAATGACCGAAACGATGGCGGTGTTCGAGTAGATCGCTGTCGAACTGCCACGCAGGACAACGGCATTGCCGGTTTTCAAGCAAAGGCTCGACGCATCTACCGTGACGTTCGGGCGGGCTTCGTAAATCATGCCCACCACGCCAAGCGGTACGCGTACTTTCGTCATATCGAGGCCGTTCGGCTGCTGCCAATGCTCGAGCACTTCACCGACCGGATCGGTGAGTTTGGTCAATTGGATCAGCGCATCCGCCATATCCGCCAAGCGCCCTTCATCAAGCTTGAGACGGTCGACGAGCGATTCGCTCATGCCGTTTGCGCGCCCCGCTTCAATATCTTTCAGGTTTTCTTTTAGAATGAAAGCTTTTTCAGCCATTAGCTGCTGAGAGATGAGTTCTAATGCTTTATTTTTCAGGGTGGTGTCGGCTTTTGCGAGTTCTCCCGCTGCCGCTTTCGCTTTTTTCGCTTTCTGTACCAGTTCTGTCTCCAAAGTTGCTTCCTTTTGAAGAACTTCTGTCATCCAATCTTCTCCTTTCGAATTTCCGTACCTTACGCTAATTCTTTAACGGGTTTTGCAATATATGTCCCATCGCCGTTTCCGTTCATGATCTCAACCAATTTTCCACTGCCTTCTCCTGTGCCGATAAATACATCGACGCCGAAGTTATGGGCTGTTTTCGCGGCTTCCACTTTCGTCTTCATGCCGCCTGTCCCAACATCCGATCCAGCACCGGATGCGGCTTCCATCAACTCATCAGGAATATCCTTCAGATGGGTATATCGTTCAGCCGATGGATTGGTCTTCGGATTATCTGCGTAAATGCCGTTGATGTCCGTCAAAATGATCAATTGATCAGCACGGACAAGCCCGCTGACAAGGGCCGATAGCATATCGTTGTCGCCGAAAGTCAATTCCTCAACCGCTACCGAATCGTTTTCGTTGATGACCGGCATCATGCCGCGCTCCAATAATTTCGAAATGGTGTCGTCCGCTTTTTGGTACAAGTCTTTCGTTAACAATAATTGGGCGGAGACGATATCGAAGTTTTTGAATTCTGTCGCGTACGCTTGTGCGAGCAGGCTTTGCCCGACGGCTGCCGCCGATTGTTTGTCGACTACTGTATCCGGGCGCGATAAATACCCCATGCTTGTGCATCCGGCTGCAACTGCGCCAGATGAGATCAAGATGACGTCATGGCCTTCTTCTTTCAAACGGGCCAACGCCCCGACGTGTTCGCGCAACTTGGTGATGGACAATTTACCGTGGCTGTCCGTCAATGAGCTGCTTCCTATTTTCACTACTATTCTTTTCTTTTCCATTGTTACAGTCACCACCCGATTTTGATTATTTAATGAGCTCTCCCATTACGATCAAAAGCGGAAGAACCCGGTCTCCGTAAAACGCTTTACAATGGCTGACTTAGTGTCGTCTGATAATAAGAATTATTATGCAATTAAATGCATTTTAAGTCAACTATTAATTTCATAAATACTTATATAACGGTTATCGAAACAATAAAACTTGCATATTTATGAATATTTATTCAAAATGCATGTTTCATTATAAATCATTTCCAGTTCCGGAGATGGCGGATGCGTATTCTTCGCCGGCCGTGAATTCCAACCGGCAGCTGATCGCCTGCAACACGCCAGTCACAAGTGGCAAGTGTAACATAACCAGAGGGTATTTCAAGTTCAGGGAGGGGATTTCGCCTTATGTAAGGGCTTTCATTTTGTATATAAAGTAGGTATAAAGTATTATTTAGGAATCAACAAAAGCCCATACCACAAGGGATACGGGCAAAACGCGCACAAGTGTTGCTATTTCATTCTAAAGTACCACATTCAATGCGGCGGCGTTTCCACTGGCTGGCGCCGCTTGCCCGCTCGCCGATACCCTTGAATAACATCACTTAAAGTCCCGAAGATCATCATTACCAAGATAGCGCTAAAAATCCAGGTCAGGGCATTGGTTCCGCCGAATGTCTCGGTGAGGAATTGGCGAAATTCCGGATTGAGCAATTGAGAATTGGTGAAGATTAAGATGAATACGAGCACGGAAACCGTTTGCACCGCAGCGTTGAATGTGGCCAGTCGATAATTCCAATAGCCTGCGCGCCATTGCCAGATGGCAAGCGACAATTCCAGCACGATGACGAGTGCAATGAATGGCCAATAGGACACCAGCACATCTTGGTTGAATACCGCCATTTGAAAGCGCAAGCCTTCCCCATCGTCAGTGTAAATGCCGAGCACTTTATCGGCATTGAAATAGACCGTTGTCCAGATGACCATCCAAATCAAGCTGCCGAAGACCTGGCTTTTCGCCACTTTCGCTTCGACCGGCTCGAGCAGCGCCTCCTGCCCTCCCCATTCTTTCAAGTCATCAGGCGTCCATTCTTCCATTGTTAGCCCAAGCGGCGTCTCTACGCCCGATTTATCCGCCCAGTCCATCACGGCAACGACGAGTGTGACCCAGAACAAAGTCTGCATAATGGTATTGAAAATCGCGCCGATGATATTGCCAATCAATGAAACGAGCACCGAGACGAGTGTCTCGTCCTGACCGACTCCCGAAATAATTCCGACGATGGTCACGACGATGAGCGTAATCAGGACAGCCAGCGGAATAACCAGCCGCAGCAAGCGGACGTACAAGTCGAAATAGCGCGGGCCAATCAAGTAACGCCTCACTTTGCCGTAATGCTCCGCCATCAGTGCTGGATGGCCGAATTCCTGAAGGACGGCCCGTTCTTCGCTTTCGCTACTGTCTGCCGTGAGCCGTTCAGACAATTTGCTTCTCAGGTCCTTTTCCGCTTCCTGCCGTTTGTCTTGCGGCAGCCGTTCGAGCACTTGCCGGATGTACCGTTCACTTAGCTTCATGACCACATCTCCTTTTGGGTCAGCCTGTTATTAGCTCTATCATGAAGGATTTTTCTGGAAAACACAATATAATAATCTAATTATTCAGATAACTAGTTATTTTCGATTGTTGTGCCTATGGCAAAATCCGGCTGTCGAATCATCAACAGCCGGATCTCCATTTCTTCTATAGAAAACACTTTTCATCAATTGAGCTTGATGGTGATGGTTTGTGCGGGTGCAAGCAGCTCTCCGTCCGCAGCAAATAGCTTGCTGGTGGTCAATTTAATCTCCTGCGCCCCACCTTTCACAATAAAGCCGACATTCCCTGATTTTACTTCTCCAGGTTTCAGCCCTTCATTCAACGACTCCAAATACACATCGTCTTCCCAAGTCTTCACTTCGCCGCTTTCTGTCTCAATCAATGCGACCGGCGCAAAATTCACTTTTTCACTCGCGCCATTGTTGATTTCAACAAAGAACTTTGCCAGCTCGAACTCCTGGTCATGCGTGTAGGAATGGTAAAAATCGATTAGGCTATAATCCGGCGTGTAATGCAGCAGCTTCGTTTCGTGGATGGTCAGCTCGATATCGCCAATCTGCATCGTCTGAGGCTCCATATTGGCCGCCAATAGCTCCAATCCGCCTTTCACATCACGTACTTGCTGGCCAGGCTCCTGCAACCGGCGGTCATCGCTCACTTGCGGGCTGAGGACATATTGTTCCGTGTACGCGGGCGCTTCCGCTAAAGACGCCGCAGTTGCCGTGCCTTGCGCTGTCTCGTTCTGGCAGCCCCATAATAATGCCAAAGGGACGAGCAGCCACGCTAATCTCGCTTTCATCCAATCCGCTCCCTGCTATCGTTTATTGTTTATCATCGATCGTTACGTCCGCGCCCATCAAGTCGAAGATGATGCCGGCATGATCTGTATTGTCCAGTTGACCCGCAAATTTCTGGCTAGCTGGCCCATAAGCATAGACCGGCACGTCTTCTCCGGTATGGCCGCCAGTTGTCCAGCCGGTGTGCGAACGCTTATCGAAAATGCGCTCGATGGCGTTATCGATGTCCAAGTATTCGCCTTCGTCCGCTGCTTTTTTGACAGAAGCGATTTCTTCTTCAGTCAAGTCCAAGTCAATATAGCGTTCCAAGGTTTCCTCTACGCCAGCACCTTCCGTAATCTCAGAAGCCATGAAATCCGGTGTCCGCTGTGCAGCGAGAATTGGCTCGGCGAACCAATTATAGACGCCGTCTGCACCGATTGAGAAGCCGCCTGTCGAGTGGTCGGCTGTCGCCACGACCAATGTGTTTTCATCTTGCTTGGCGAATTCGATCGCTGCCTGGAATGCACGGTCGTAATCCTCCATTTCACTCATCGCTGCGACGATATCGTTGTCATGTCCTGCCCAGTCGACTTGGCTGCCTTCAACCATCAAGAAGAACCCGTCCTCGTCCTGCTTCAAGCGGTCGATCGCAGAGCGTGTCATGTCTTCAAGAGACGGCACGCTGTCCTCGCGGTCGATCATTTTCGGCAATCCGCCTTGTGCGAACAGGCCGAGCACTTGCCCGTTGTCATTTGCGAGCAGCTCTTCTTTCGATGTCACATAGCCGTAGCCTGACTCCTGGAATTCTTCCGTCAAATCGCGGTCCGTGCGGTCGAACAGTTTGGTGCCCCCGCCGAGCAAGACGTCGATTTTATGTTCGCCATCGATGCGCTCGTCGAAATAATCATCGGCGATGGCGTTCATATTGCGGCGGCTGATATCGTGCGCGCCGAATGATGCCGGTGTCGCGTGGGTGATTTCGGAACTCGCCACAAGCCCGGTCGCTTTGCCTTGTTCTTTCGCCGCTTCAAGTACGGTTTTCACTTCCGATTCGTCGTTGTCGACCGCGATGGCATTGTTATAGGTTTTGATGCCTGCTGCCATGGCAGTGGCGGCCGAGGCTGAATCGGTGACATTTTGATGCGCATCTTCCGGATAGGTCATTTGCTGTCCGACCAAATAAGAATCGAAAGACATTTCATCCGCGAAGCGCGCAGAAGAATCATCCTGCAAATAACGGTAAGCGGATGTATAGGATGTGCCTACGCCGTCGCCGATCAGGAAAATGATGTTTTTCGGGGCGTCTTTCTCTTTATCCTTATCTTTATCTTTGCCTTTTCCTTTTCCAGGGTTTTTGTGTTCTTTATGTACTTCGGCTTTGCCATTCCCGTGCGCTTCAGCTGGCGCGGACTGGGTAAAACTCGTCACAGCAACCGCTGCCACTACGGCGGCTGGAACAAGTTTCTTCATTGATTTTCGGATCATCTGGCATTCCTCCTCGTGTTTGTTAACCATCGCCAGTGTAGCGGAGGAATATTAAGGAATTGTTGAGTGCGTGTATGGAATTTGTTAAAGGAATCCTATTTCCCGGGAAATAGTTTCGGGGATATTTCCAAATTAAAAACCGGCCTCATTTAGGAGACCGGTTTTCAGGACGTTGAAGAAGTCTATTAATACACTATAAATAATAAAGAAATCATCTTTTTATAAAAAATCAATGACCTATCTAAGTATTTGTAGAAGCGTTTGCTCGACTCCAGTGGATCAGCGAGACGACCGAGACCCCGCAAGGCGCAAGGCGACTGAGGAGGCTTGGGCGCGAGCCCACGGAAAGCGAGACGACCGAGACCCCGCAAGGCGCAAGGCGACTGAGGAGGCTTGGGCGCGAGCCCACGGAAAGCGAGCAATAAGCTTCGGAAAATACGACTACTTTAATTTCTCTCCAATCTAAAAACCGGCCCCCATTAAGGAAGCCGGTTGTGTGCCGATCAATCTTCGCGATCGACGAGTGATTTATTTTTCTGGAATTTGCGCAATACTTCATAGACGACCGGCACAACAATAAGTGTCAGCAAGGTCGAGGACAACAAGCCGCCAATGACGGTGATCGCCAAGTCTTGGGAGACGAGGCCCCCGCCACCGCTTGAGAGTGCCATTGGAATCATGGCGCCGATTGTGGCAATGGCCGTCATGAGGATTGGGCGCAGACGCGTCGCTCCTGCTTCAAGCAAGGCGTCGCGCACCGTCATGCCTTCGCGTTCCATATGAATGACGCGGTCGACCAGGACGATGGCGTTCGTTACCACAATCCCGATGAGCATGAGCATCCCCATCATGACCGATACGGAAATCGTCTGGCCGGTTACGAATAGGCCAACAAATGCACCGATAACCGCAAACGGCAGCGAGAATAGGATGGCAAATGGCGCAAGCCCGCCGCCGAACGTTACCACTAGGATAAAGTAAACGATAGCGATTGCCGCGGCCATCGCAATGCCGAGCTGGGTGAAGGTTTCATTGATGTCTGCTGTCACGCCGCCTGTTTCTATCGTCACGCCTGAAGGCAGGTCCAGTTCGTCCACGTTTTCCTGAACAGCTGCGCTTGGCGCGGACACATCATTGCCGGTCACCGTGCCGGAAACAGTCGCATAATAAGCGCCTTCCGAACGGCTCAAGGTATTCAATGTGGTGCCTTCTTCGACTTCGACCAATTCCCCGACGGTCATCATGGTGCCTGCAGCTGTTGGCACCGGTGTATCCAAGAGCTCTTCAAAAGTCGCCGCATCTTGCTGGGCATCACGCTGGACGATAACTTCAAGTTCACCGCCATCCGTGTTGACGGTCGTCAGCACTTCATTTTGGCCATTACCGGACAAAGCCATCGCGACTTGTCCCGCCGTCAGGCCGTATTGGAGAATTTCCTGCTGTTCGATGCGCAAGGTATGCTCGACATAAGGATCTTCCGCATCGGATGTCACTTCTTCCAAGCCGTCGACATCGCTCATCGCGCCTTCGACTTGTTCGACGGTATCCAACAAGTCATCGAGGTCTTCGCTGTACAAGGTGTACGCGACTTCACTCGATGCCGCCATACCGCCACCCATCATATCCTGCTCGCCCCACTCGCCTGACTGGTCGAGTCCTGCAAGATAGTCAGTAACTTCGCTGCGGGCTTCTTCGAATTCATCGACTGAAATCGAATCATCAAAGATCAAATACAATAATGCACCGTCTCCGCCGCCCATCATCATCTGGGCCATATCGGCATTGGCTGAATCGTTGATGGATAATTGAAGGACGTCAATATCTTCGCGTTCAAGCAAGTCCTGCTCGACCGCTTCGATGTTCTCGACAGTCTCTTCCTGCAACTCCCCTGCTGAAGGGGAATACGTGATGTACATCATTTTCTCGGTTTGCGAGCCGAGGAACGAGAAGCCAATCAATGGGGTGAGCGCCAAAGACCCGACGAGCAGCACCACCGCAATAATCGACGTGATCCATTTATGGTTCAAGGCTTTTTCCAGGAATGAACGGAACCAAAGCGCCAGCTTCCCGGTTTCTTGATGCTTGGAAGCCGTTTTCTCGCCGTATAGCTTCTTCTTGAAGAAACTATGCGACATCGCCGGCACGATGCTGACCGCTACTGCAAGCGAAGCGAGCAATGCAAACGACATCGTCAGGGCGAACGGCAAAAACAATTCGCCGACCATTCCGCCGACAAAGACCAGCGGTGCAAAGACTGCGATCGTCACAAGCGTCGACGACAAGATTGGCTTGAACATTTCGATCGTCGCCGATTGGATCAATTTGCGGCCGGATAATTTCTCTTCTTTCAAATGCATGCGCCGGTAAATATTCTCGACGACGACAATCGAGTCATCGATGACACGGCCGATTGATACGGTAATGGCACCAAGCGTCATGATATTCAAAGTGATACCGAGCCAGTTCAACAATAACAGCGCCACAAAAATAGACACTGGGATCGAGACGATCGCAATGAGCGTCGAACGGAAATCACGCAAGAACACCAAAATGATGAGTACGGCAATCAAGCCGCCGAACAAGGCTTTTTCCACCATCGCGAAGACCGATTCCTCGATCGGTTCGCCTTGGTCAAGCGTGATGTCGACGATCAAGCCGTCTACTTCGCTTGCCAAATCCGCCATCAAATCTTTCACTTCATTGACCACGGTGACCGTATTGGCTTCCTGGCCTTTGACGATTTGAATCGCTATCGCATCTTCGCCGTTGGTGCGGGAAATCGACTGCACTTTCCCGACCAGTTCCACATCGGCAAGTTCAGACAAGGCGACAAATGGTTCCGGGTTGTCTTCTGAAGGCGTCACGGGAATCAATAATTCCTCAAACTCTTCAATAGAAGCAATCGAACCGTCGATATAGACCGCTTCTTCGCCTTCTTCAAATTCGCGAAGGCCGAGCGACAAGGCAATATTGCTCGCTTCGATCATCTGCTCGATGTCTTCTTCCGTCACTTCACGGGCAGCCATCGCCGCTTCATCGTATGTCAGGTGAATTTCTTCGACATGCTGTCCGGTGACGGTCGCAGACGCGACGCCATCGATTTTCTCGATCTCCGGCAAAATGGCCGTCTGGACACGGTCCGTCAATTCGACGATCGATTCCGTCTCACTGCTGACAGACAGTGCAACAACCGGGAACATATTGAGGCCGATCGACATGATCGATGGGGTCTCCACTTCCTCAGGCAAGTTTACGCCATCAACTGCGGATTCGAGTTCCCGCTTCTTCTCATCCATATCGACGCCGTAATCGTATTCGATCTGGATTTGGGAAACGTTTGAAGAGGAATTCGAATAAACTGCTTTGACATCTTCCAGGCTTTCGACTGCCTGTTCGACAGGTATCGATACCTCTTCCATTACCTGTTCAGGTGCAGCGCCCGAGTAGACCCCCGAGACAATCAAGTAGGGAATCGAAATATCAGGAATCGACTCCATCTTCATTTGGGTTGTTGAATAAATGCCGGCAAAGGTTACAATTAAAGTCAACAGCCACACGGCAAATTTGTTTTTCAGAACAAAACGCACGAATCCTTGCACACAAATTCTTCCTTTCTTTGACGAAATCCATTTACTACTCTATAGTAATGACCGATTGGTCAAGCATCAAATAAGTAAGGGGAAAAGAGGAATCAAATATGTCAAAAAAGCAACAGATTCTGGAATCAGCGCTTCAACTCTTTGCTGAAAATGGCATTGAAGCTACGTCTGTCCAACACATCACTCAAGAGGCAGGCATTTCTAAAGGTGCGTTCTACTTGTCTTTCCCTTCAAAAGAGTCATTGATCAAAGAAATCATTGATTCATTCATGAAAGGCTTCGTCGCTGATATTGACCGAGTAGTCAACACCTCGAAAAAACCTGACGAGAAATTGCGCCTCTATTTTCTCGCCCATCTGGCATTGCTCGAAAAGCATGCAGATTTTGCCAAGATCTATGCACAGGAGCCGATGCACGCCCTGAACGAGGAAATTTTGGAGAAACTCATCCATTACGATACGTGGATCGACCGTTCGCTGCTGTCGTTATTGGATGAGTTGTATGGCGAACAGCTTCAAGGCCGCCGCTACGACTTGCTCATTTCCATTAAAGGCTTCGTGCGCATCTACTCGCAGCTGGTGCTGTTCCATCCGTACCCGCACGATATCGAAAAAATTGCAGAGCTACTCGTCGAAAAGACCAATGTGCTGGCCGCCTACTCCACTACGGCTTACCTGACAGAAGAAATGGTCGAATTGCCGATGCCCGGCCCCGAAGAAGTGACCACCGCCGAAAAGTTGCTGTCGGTGATCACTGAATTACTGGAAGATGAACAGCACCCGCCGCTCATTGCCGAATCGTTCTCGCTGCTTGCCGAGGAGCTCCGGTTGGAAACGCCAAGACGCGCCATCCTCCTCGGCTTACAAGCCAATATCTACGACTACGCCCCCGCCAAATGGCTGTCGTACCTACTGAAGAAATACGAACAGAAAAAAAGCCCAGACAATTGATGTCCGGGCTTTTTACATGCGCTGATTTAATTGATTTCCACAGTCCAGTCCAATGTGTCTTCGACTTTGCCTGTCTGGATGCCAGTGATCGTGTCGTACAGCTTTTGCGACAACTCACCGATCTCATGATTATTGATGATCATTTTCTGTCCTTGCCAGTTAAGTTCGCCGACCGGGGAAATGACCGCAGCCGTTCCAGTCCCGAAGACTTCTTCGACTTTTCCGGCTTGGTACGCTTCGTAAAGTTCATCGATGGCCATGCGTTTTTCCGTCACCGCAATGCCCCAGGAGTTCAACAATTCGATGATCGACATGCGCGTGATGCCTTTCAGGATGCTGCCGTTGAGCTCAGGAGTGAACACTTCCCCGTCGATTTTAAAGAAAATGTTCATGCTGCCGACTTCTTCGATATAGCGCTTCTCGACACCATCCAGCCACAGCACGTCCGCGTTGCCTTCTTTCTTGGCATTCGCTTGTGCCTGGTAGCCGGAAGAATAGTTACCCGCCGTTTTTGCCATTCCCGTGCCGCCTTTGACTGCGCGCGTGAACTTGTCTTCGACATGGATGACAACCGGCTGCAGGCCCCCTGGGAAATAAGAGCCGACAGGCGACAGGATGACCATGTATTTATATGTAGATGATGGCCCTACTGCCAAGTTGGCATCCGTTGAGATGATGTACGGGCGGATATAAAGCGACGTGCCCGGCGTTTTCGGCACCCAGTCTTTTTCGAGCTTGATCAATTGCTTCAAGTGCTCAAGCGCCAAGTCTTCGTCGACCGGAGGGATGCTAAGGCGCTCACTCGATAGGTTGAGGCGCTCAAAGTTCTTCTCTGGACGGAACAGCAATACGCGCCCGTCTTCTGTGCGGTAGGCTTTCATGCCTTCAAATACTGTCTGCCCGTAATGGAAAATCATAGCTGCCGGATCCAAGGAGATCGGACCATATGGCACGATTTTCGGATCATGCCAACCTTTATCCGTTTGGTATTCCATGATGTACATATGATCAGTGAAAGTTTGGCCGAATGGAATCTGGTCTTGTGACGGCTTGTCTTTCTTCTCAGTATTTTCGATTACTTCCAATTGATAAGTCGTCATGGTCATATCCCCTTTTGCAGTATGTTTTTATTTTCACGATTTCGAATAATTATACACACTTTGCTAAGTACTGAAAAGGCTGTTCGCCAAATTCACCAAATATCGGACCATCGGCTCAGCGGATTAATTCCATGAAATGCATAAGAATTTTCGCTGTTAGTCCCCAAATGACGCGGTCTTCGTATAAATAGAAAAATTCATCCACTTGGCGTGCACGCCAGCTGTAGTTTTCGCCACCGGCAATCAAGTCATACGGAAAACTTTCCTCTGGCTGAATATCGAAATCGATGCGGTATACACGCGGCTCGTTTTCAAGGAAAAATTTCAGCGGCACCGTGAAGACACTATCGACTTCCGGTGGATTCGGCTTAAAATCCGTTTCAGGGTCGATAAAGCCCGCAAACGAATAGACGATCATGCCAAATGGCGAGACGATGTAATCGAGCGGAAACACATTGCTGATCGCCTCTTTTTGGATGCCGAGCTCTTCCATCGTCTCACGCAAAGCCGTCTCTTCTTCATCTTCATCCCCGCGGTCGATGCGCCCGCCTGGGAAGCATATTTCTCCCGGCTGGCGCCTCATTTCAAACGAACGCACTTCAAACAGGATATGGACGCCGTCTTCTTTTTCAATCAATGGGAGAAGAATCGCATATTTCGAGAAATCCCGGTTGCCGAGTACTTCAGGCACCCGCCCTTTGACTTTTTTCAAAATCTTTTCCGGTTCCATGCCATCACCTCGACTTTCTTTTTTCCTATCTTACCAAATAATCGAAGTGCCCGGCCTTTCAATCGCTCCGGAAAGACGAAAAATCCGAATTCCCTTGTCATCTATTGGCGAACGCGCTACGCCTTCGCTACAATGGGAGCGGAGGGGATAGACGTGAAACGTAAAACTTATATCGACAACGATTCCTATATCGCGGGCCTGACCGTAAAAGACCCGCAGACAAACGGCGGCAATAACTTGGCGCTCCACGCCGGGACCCAGCGTGAGCATTCACTTGAAAACCGTAAAGCCTTGCTTGCTTCACTTGGCTACACCATCGATGAACTCGTCTGCGCCAATCAAACCCACAGCAACCATTTCCGAAAAGTGTCACATGGGGACGCAGGCAAAGGCGCCCGGACAGTAGATAATGCGATTGCGGATACCGATGCGCTCTACACACGCGACACTGGGCTTGTTCTCTCAAGTTTCGCCGCCGATTGTGTGCCGGTGACCTTCTATCACGCAACGGAAGAGTTGATCGGCGCCGTTCATTCCGGATGGCAAGGCACCGTGAAGGAACTCATACCGCATTTGTTTGCCCATTTAATCGCCAATGAAAACTGCGCGCCGGAAGGGTTCCGCGTCCAGATCGGCATGGCGCTCAGCCAAGAGAAGTTTGAAGTGGATGAAGACGTCTATGTGAAATTCAAAGCACTCGGCTATGCCGATCCGTTCGTCGAATTCAATGAAGAAACCGGGAAATACCATATCGACAATCAGCTCACCGTCAAAACCCAGCTGGAACGCGCAGGTATTCCTCCTGAACATATTGACATCGACCGGAGCTGCACCTTCAAGAGTCCAGACGGCTTCTCCTACCGCGAAGACAAGCAATGCGGCCGCCACATGGCTTATATCGTTAAGAGATAGCAAAAAGCTCTTCCTCTTAGGGAGAGCTTTTCGTGTTTTTAGAGTATATGGGATAGCTAAACTTTTTTGTTTTTGTGAGCAATCACTGTTCATTCATCACATAAATAGTCGCAGCCTCGCTTGGGGTTGAGCTTTCGCAATGAGCCAGAAACCCGCTGTCTCATTACTTCGCTTCACCCGTATGCGCGAGGCTGCTTTTTGATTTCATTGAATTAAATATGCGCAAGGGTAGCCGTTGCTTTACTGTTCACATGCTGGAACTAAGCTTAGTAGGAAAAGTAAGAGGTAGTTATCTCTTTACTACTGTAAAAGCAGTTGTTGGATCTTCTGAAAATTCCTGAAGGCTAGGCACTTTTTCATTACCTATAAAATAAAGGATTGAGAAAACGGCATTTATGCGACAAGGAAATTCGATTTCCGCCCTAAGCTCAATCCCACCCCTATATGAAGATCTACAGTTCATTCAAATCATCAAAATCTCCCGGATGTCCTCTTCACTCATCGACTGCACGGCTTCTGAACCGGATTGGATCATCTCATCCACCAAATCCTGCTTGCGAAGCTGCAAGTCGTACATCTTTTCTTCGATCGTCCCCTTCGCCACCAAGCGCAGCACCTGCACTTCCCGCTTCTGTCCCATCCGGTGCGCGCGGTCCGCTGCCTGCTGCTCGACGGCCGGGTTCCACCACAAATCATACAAAATGACCGTATCGGCCCCCGTCAAATTGAGCCCGGTGCCGCCTGCTTTCAAGGAAATCAAAAACAGGTCCTCTTCGCCTTCGTTAAAGCGGTCGCATAATTCCACACGTTCTTTCGGCGGCGTCGAACCATCCAAATAGAAATACGACCTTCCTGAGCGCAACAGCGACTGCCCGATGATATTGAGCATGCCCGTGAACTGGGAGAACACCAGCACACGGCGGCCTGTCAAGCGCGCCTCTTCCAGGATCTCCAGCAATTGCTCGAACTTCGCCGAGCCGCCTGAGTAATCTTCCACAAACAATGACGGGTGGCAGCACAATTGCCGCAGACGCGTCAGTCCCGCAAGAATGCGGATGCGGTTTTTGCGCATGCTATTGTCGCGCAGATGCTTCAAGGCTTCGTGGCGCAGTTCCGCAAGATACGCCGTGTACAGTTTCTTCTGCTCTTCGCGGAGTTCGGAATGTTCGATACGCTCGATCTTTTGCGGCACTTCGCCGAGCACTTCTGCTTTCGTCCGGCGCAACAGGAACGGCCGCACGCGCTTCGCGATATCGGCGTTGCGCAGTTCCGCAAACTGGCTGCGATCCGGAAGCAGCGCCGGAAAAACGATGTGGAAGATCGACCACAATTCGTCGAGCGAGTTTTCGATCGGCGTCCCAGTGAGCGCAAAACGATGCCGGGCGTTTAGCTCTTTCACGGCTTTCGCGGTTTGGGTCGCCGGATTTTTAAAGGCTTGGGCTTCATCGAAAAAAATCGTATGGAAGGTCCAATCTTTATACGCCCCCCGGTCCATCCGCAACACCGGATAGGATGTGATATACACATCACCGGGCTTGTTCAAAGCTTGCGTCCGCTTCGCTTTCGAACCGTCGACGATGACCGTCTGGATCTCCGGTGCAAAACGCTCAAATTCGGCTTGCCAATTGTACATGAGCGAAGAAGGCGCAACGATCAGCGCCGGCTCGTCGCTCTTGCGGATGTCTTCCAGCACCGATTGCACGAAAGCGATGCTTTGAACGGTTTTTCCGAGTCCCATCTCATCTGCCAATATGCCGCCGAATCCGTATTTCGCCAGCAAACGAAACCAGCTGAATCCGCGCTTTTGGTAATCCCGCAAAATGCCTTCAAAACGCTCCGGCAATTGTTGTGATTGTGTCCACGGATGGTGCAGCTCTTTTAACAAGCGCGCAAATTCCGTCCCGGCCTCCGATAATTCATGCTGTTCGAGGCTCCCGGCAAGCCGCATTCCTTCCAGCAGCGGAATGCGCTGAACTCGTTCAAAATTATCTTCATCGATGTTCATGACAGCCAAATATTCCTCAAACGCTGCCATGCCCGGGGTTTCAAGCGACATTAACGTACCGTTAGGGATGCGGAAATAACGCTTTTTCTCCCGAATGGCTCGGATAATGCCTCGTAATTCTTCTTCCGGTATACCCCCGAGATCGAAGCGGAACTCCAGCCAATCGGTCCGGTCTTTCGGCAGATTGACACGGATTTTCGGCCCTGGCAAGGTTTTTTGGATACGCATTTTCACCGAAGTCGTCGCATAGACTTCGAGCCATTCTTCCAGCAGCGGCACCGTATCATAAAGGAAATCATATTCCGCTTCTTCGTCCTGGAGATAGAAACCGCCGTCCGTTTTCGTCAGCCGCCCCGACTCCATCAAGTCCATGATGGCCTGTTCTTTTTCGAGCTGGCGGAACACGCCAGGATACTGCCGGTATGTTCCGTCGGGCTCTTCGCATGGATTGATGATGAGCTGTCCGTAATGAAATTCAAGTCCTGCAAGCAATCGGCTGCGCACACGGTCGAGATACAATTTCGCGCGCAGCGGCGTTTCTCCGATTTTCTCAATCGCCTTTTCCATGACGATGACCGGCCCGAGTTTTTCCAGCCCCGGCAAGACCGCTTTCATCATATGGGCGACTTGGCTTTCCTCGACCGCCAGCTCCTCGCCCGCCCCTTGCATCAATTCCTGCAAGCCCGACAGACGCTTCATATCAGCTGCGGCCGGCTGGACAATCGATTCTTCCGTTAAGGCAACGCCGTATTTCAGAAAGATTTGAAGACGCTCCAAACCACGGACGATCAAGCGGTATCCGCTAGTGCCGTGGTCCAGCCGAAACGACACCGGCAGTGTATCCGTTACGTGAAACGGCAGCACTTCCCCGAGCGGATTTTCGAATTTGGCATGCGTGATTTCGCGAAGCACAGGCAACAGGCGCTCCCAATCGCTTGCGGAAACGAGCAATTTTCCGTTTTCATCCGGCTGGAGATTGCTTTTATCGAGCACTTGCAGCAGCTCCAGGACCGGTTGTTCAAGTGCATGGCGGCTTGGGTCGTATGGAATCGCTGCGGTCTCCTCGTATTGGCCGTTTGACAGGGCCGATACGAAACGCAGGGGATCCCGGACATTTTTCAAGATTGCCGTGCCGCTTCTCAACGTCAGCGCCAAATGTTCTTTGCCTCCGCTGCGTACAGTTGCTTCGACGTGATAAGGCACGCGCCGGTCGAAGCGATGCAAACGGGCAGAAGGCTTGTCGTCTTCTTCGAATAAGCCGAACATCTGCTCAGCGAGCGGGCGCTCCCGCTGGCCAAGTTCTTCTGCGGCTATCATCACCGCTGCAATGTGATGGCAATATGTATGGATGAAGCCGACAGGCGGACAGCTGCATTCCGCATGGATGGTCCCGGCTTGGGAGCGGGTTAACTCAACGTGGAATGAGCTGCGTCCTTCGACAGTAGCGGTTATGGACTGGTCATTGGCTTCTGTGATATTGACTTTTCCGGCCATTTGAAACGCTTGGCCTTTTTTATAGGCAGCCTGGCCGCATAATTTGCGGATATGTTTATCGCTGATCCAAAATTCCATAGCGGCCCCTTTCTTCTGCGTGATATTGTCTTACTTTCATTATCCGGCATGCCGCGTTCGTCTTCAAGCGGATGAGCTTTACACATACAGTGCTTTAGACTTATAATAGACTTAATTTTCAGATATTAATTGATAGCTTGATTCCAAGGGGGAGATCGCAATGGCCCGTGCCCATCAAAGCATATTCATCCAAGCGCCGATCGACGAAGTGTTCCAGTTCGCCAAGAAGCCCGGAAACTGGACGAGTTTCTACAATCATTTATCCAAACCGGAAAGGATCGAAGGCACCGGCGAAGCAGGCACTGAAGTCGAGACAGTGTTTTCCATTATCGGCTTGCGCTTCCCGGTGACGATCAATGTGGTCCGCTGTGAACGCAGCGGCGATGAAGGATTTTGGGAAGGCATCATCACCGGCAGCTTTATCGCCCATCAAAAGAGCCATTACCGCTCGATGGACGGTGGAACTGAAGCTGTTTTCGAATTGGAAATCGATTTGCCCCACAGCGCTTTCGACCGTTTCACCGAGCGGCTGGTCTATGACCGGCTGGAAAGAAATACTCTTCGCCATACACTTGAAAATCTCAAAGCCGCCTGCGAATTGGAGCGTTAAAATTTAGTCGACGAAAGGATGAATCAGATGAGATTGGAAGGAAAAGTAGCGATCGTCACAGGGGCCGCTTCCGGCATGGGAAAATCCATAGCCGTCTTGTATGCCAAAGAAGGTGCGAAAGTCGTGGTCTCTGATATTAACCAGCAAGGGGCCGATGCTGTCGTTGAAGAAATCAAATCCAGCGGCGGTGAAGCAATTGCTGTCGCTTGCAATGTCGCAAAAGAAGCAGATATCCAAGCGTTGGTCGATAGCACTGTCGCTGAATATGGCACGCTCGATATCCTCGTCAATAATGCCGGCATCATGGACAATTTCGAAGCTGCCGCAGACATCGAAGACGACAGCTGGGAGCGCATTTTTGCAATCAATACGACGGGCGTCATGCGCGCCACCCGAAAAGCGCTGAAAGTATTCCTTGAAAAAGGCTCCGGCAATATCATCAATATCGCATCCGCTGGCGGCTTGCAAGGAGCGCGTGCCGGCGCAACGTATACCGCATCGAAGCACGCGGTCATCGGCTTTACAAAAAATACCGGCTTTATGTATGCCAATAGCGGCATCCGTTGCAACGCGATCGCACCCGGCGGCGTCGAGACCAATATCGGCTCTACGATGACCCATATCAGCGAATTCGGCATGGGCCGCACGCAACCCGGCATGGCGGTCAACCCGCGCATCGGCAAACCGGATGAAATCGCCTATGTCGCTTTGTTCCTTGCTTCCGATGAATCGAGCTTCGTCAACGGCACCGTCATCACCGCGGATTCCGGCTGGCTCGCTTATTGAACTAATTGAAAACCCCGCATGCTGAATTCCGGCATGGTAGTGACCCCTTAAAGTTAGAGTTTAGTTCATGCAGCTAATTGGCTGGCATGAGCTCGGTATTTCACCGGGCTCATGCCGGCCAATTTTTGTTTAATGCGTTCATTGTTGTAGTAATCGATATAGTGTTCAATCCGCTGTTTTAACTCTTCATACGAAACCAACGTTTCTCCGTAATACATCTCTTGCTTTAGGAGACCAAAGAAATTTTCCATGGCCGCATTGTCGGCACAGGTCCCTTTTCGGGACATGCTCTGGAAGATGCGTTGTTTTTTCAACGCTTTCACCCAGGCAACGTGCTGGTAATGCCACCCTTGATCGGAATGGAGGGTGGTCCGGTAAACCGCTTGTTCCTGAATCACTGGCAGGGCTTGGTTAAGTGATTCCATCACGAATTCCAGCGTCGGTCGTTTGGCCATACTGAACCCAATGACTTCGCCGTTATAGAGATCCATCACTGGACTTAAATAAAGTTTTTGTTCGCCCGTACATTTGAACTCGGTGACATCTGTTGTCAGTTTTTGCAGGGCATACGGTGTGGAAAACCTGCGGTTCATCCGGTTTTTAGCGAGGGTTCCGACTTTCCCCTTATACGACTTGTAGCGGGATTTCCGGATGAACTTCACGCAGTTCAATCCCAAGTCTCGCATGAGACGCTGGACTTTCTTATGATTGATGTCGTATCCCTGTGCTCGCAATTCCAGATGAATCCGTCGGTATCCGTAACGGCCTTGGTGCTTCTCGAAGAGCATCCGGATCACTGTTTTCCACTCCCGGTCCGGGTCTTCGCAATCGAATCGCTGGCGATGGTAATGGTAGGTCGCATCTGGAAGATCGACGATGTTCAACACATCCGTTAATCGGAATCCTTCTTCGTGGAGTTCGAACGCCAGCGCTGCTTGTGCTTTTCGAGGAAGGCATCCGGATTCTCCTGGAAAGCTTTTAACTTTTTTAAATACGCCACTTCCAAACGAAGGAGCTCATTCTCCCGTTCCAATTGCGCTTCCCGAGACAGGGGCTTTTCGTTCTTGATCGGTTTTGGTCTTTTTGACATGGAGGGCCGTCCTTTCGCTCGTGCTTCCAGGCCTTTTACCCCTTTCTCCAGAACTCGACGGTTCCAATTCACAATGAGTGAAGGATTGTTCATCTTGAAATGGATCGCTGCGTCTTGGTAAGAAGCACCTGTGTGTTCCATAAAGTGTAATACATCCACTTTGAATTGAACAGAATACACTTGTTTTGTCTGCTTTCTCCGCAAGGCTTTAAGGCCAAACTCCTGATACGCCCGAACCCAGCGCCTAATCGGAGAGGGATCTGGCAAGCCGTATTTGTGGGCTAAGCGTCTATACCCCAACTTTCCTTCTGCGTATTCCTTCACTAGCTTCAACTTAAATTCTTCGCTATATTTCGCCATATAAAAACACCCCAAAAGTTAGATTTGAACTCTAACTTTTGGGGTGCACTACCCATACGGGGTTTTTTGGGCATTAAAAAACACCCCGCATAAATGCGGGATGTATCGATAGCTGCGGCGTATCAGGCCACGCTCCACAACGTGTTCCATAAAGGAATGCCTGTCCGTCTTATGCAGCTTAGCTCATCGCGTAGTTAACAATAGCCTATACACCGTGCCCTGTCAACTGCAAAAATCCGAAGCCTCTACTTCCCCCTTTACAACTGACCTCTAAAAATTATTCGGAATTGATACTTTTAACTAGGTCAATTACTTGCTACAGTAGTTCAAAACTACACGGCATTGCTGGAAGGCCTTGCGCCTGGCGGATGTCCAAGAAAGAAGGAATCGTTTCATGCAAAAAACTACGACTTATTCCAGTTCCAAAACTTATGATTTGATCATCACTTCGATGCTCATCGCACTTGTTTTTGTGGCGACACTGCTGCTCAATATCCGCCTGCCGATTGCTGCAAACGGCGGGCTGGTCCACCTTGGCACGACGATGCTGTTCACGGCTGCCCTGTTGTTCGGCCCGAAAAAGGGAGCCATCGCCGGGTCAGCCGGAATGGGGCTGTTCGACTTGGTTTCCGGTTGGACGCTATGGGCACCGATCACCATCATCGCACGCGGTCTTCAAGGCTATCTGGTCGGGAAAATTGCCTGGTCGGGCGGGCGCAGCGGCGAAAATATGGGCATTAACATTCTTGCCTGTGCCTTGTCAATTCCGGTGATGGTCGCCATTTACTATCTCGGCGAAGCGATCATCTTCAGCAGCTGGATCATTCCGGCAGCCTCCATTCCAGGAAATCTGGTGCAAAACGCAGTCGGCTTGGCACTCGCCATCCCTGTCGTAGCCGCGTTGAAGAAAACACCTTACTTCAGAAATTAAGCACCCACTACCCCCTCCGAAAAATCGGCAGGGGGTTTCTATCGGCTCTTTTAGAACTGGCCACCCAACCAATATAAAAAACCGCTGAGAATTTCTCAGCGGTTTTTAATCGATTAAATTTGCGGTGTCAAATCTTCCGGCGCGTGGTCGGCCGGTTTTACTTCATTCAAGTCCAGCGTTTCGGCTGTATATTTATGAACATGTTTTAATAGTTCATCATTGTCCATCAAAGATTTGCCGTAGGACGGGATCATTTCCTTGATTTGCGGTTCCCATTTTTCCAATTCCTGAGGGAAGCAGCTTGCGAGCAGCTTCAGCATGACGTGAACCGCTGTCGAAGCTCCAGGCGATGCCCCAAGCAACGCAGAGATGCTACCGTCAGATGAAGTGACAAGCTCGGTACCGAATTGCAGCGTGCCTTTGCCGCCTGCATCGGTATCTTTAATGACCTGGACACGTTGCCCTGCAACGACGAGCTCCCAGTCATCACTTTTCGCATTCGGGACAAATTCGCGCAACTCTTCCATGCGCTGTTCTTTCGACTGGATGACTTGCTGAATCAAGTATTGCGTCAACGACAAGTTTTTCGCTCCGCCCGACAGCATCGTCAATACGTTATTCGGCTTGACGGATGCCACCAAATCCATGTAAGAACCGGTTTTCAGGAACTTCGGCGTAAAGCCTGCGAATGGCCCGAACAACAAGGATTTCTTGTCATCGATAAAGCGTGTATCCAAGTGAGGCACGGACATCGGCGGTGCGCCGACTTTCGCTTTCCCGTAAACTTTCGCGTGATGCTGCTCGATGACTTCCGGGTTTTTGCAGACCATAAATAGTCCACTGACCGGGAATCCGCCGATATGCTTCGATTCCGGGATGCCTGATTTTTGGAGCAAATGGATGCTTGCCCCGCCGCCGCCGATAAAGACGAACTTCGCTGTGTGTACGTCGAGTTTGCCGGTCTCCAAGTTTTTAACTTTCAGCAACCAACGGCCATCTTTCATTTGTTTCAAATCCTGCACCGCATGGCGGTAGTGGACGTTAACATCTTCTTTTACGAGACGGTCAAACAGCATGCGCGTTAAAGCGCCGAAGTTGACGTCCGTGCCCGTATCGATTTTCGTCGCCGCAATCGGCTCGTTGTCTTGGCGGTTCGCCATGATCAACGGCATCCATTCTTTCAGCACTTCCGGGTCGTCGGAAAATTCCATGCCTGTAAAGAGCGGGTTTTTAATCATTGCGTCAAAACGTTTTTTCAAGAAACGGATATTGTCTTCGCCTTGCACCATGCTAATGTGCGGAAGTGGGCGAATGAAGTCTTCCGGGTTTTTCAATAATCCCGTTTTCACGAGATGGGACCAGAACTGGGCTGACACCTGGAATTGCTCGTTGACGTCGATGGCTTTGCTGATATCCATCGTGCCATCCGGTTTTTCTTTCGTATAGTTCAATTCACAAAGGGCTGCGTGGCCAGTACCGGCGTTGTTCCATTCGTTTGAACTTTCTTCGCCTGGGCTCGACAGTTTCTCGAACACATTGATTTTCATGTCTGGAGACAATTCCTTTAGAAGAATCCCCAAAGTCGCACTCATAATACCGGCACCGATTAAGATTACATCTGTATCAGTTTCTCTATTGCTCATGTATACCTTCCTTTTCTACGCAAGTATTAGCGGCTTTTCGAGTCCACCGCTTCCGTGTTAAATCCACCATCTATTGTATGCCTGTGTGACACAAAATTTCTACTAC
The DNA here is from genome assembly GCF_018283455.1 of Planococcus sp. MSAK28401. Classification (NCBI taxonomy): domain Bacteria; kingdom Bacillati; phylum Bacillota; class Bacilli; order Caryophanales; family Caryophanaceae; genus Planococcus; species Planococcus alpniumensis. Next base: position 3,434,547 of record NZ_JAAMTH010000001.1, read on the forward strand.
TAACGGACAATTATAAACCATTTTGCGTAAGGATTAAAGAAAATAAGCCTTTTGCGCAAAGCCATGAGATGAAAAAGCGGATTCCTGCACTGAAGGCGCGGAATCCCCCTTCGAACGAGCAGCTTAGCTGTTCCGCAATCTTCACCCATGCAAAAAGAGACCATCATTTCGACGGTCTCTACAGAATCTTCATTGCAATTAAACTTTACCAACTTGGCTTGGAAGCGAATTTCTTGTAAAGGGCAAGGAGGCACCAGAACAGCATGGCCGTAGCGAGAAAACTGGCCACATATCCGATCGGCGAAACCGTATAGCCGAATGACACTTCCGACTGCAACACGTACTCATTCGCCCATAACGCTTCGATATTCGGCTGATACAGCATCGTTTTTGCATATCCGACCATAAATGTGACAATCCAATACAAAAGATGGACCATAATGGCACCAGCTGCTGCCTGGCATATCAGCTTCATCTCGCTCACCCCTTTTCCATATTTTAGCATAAAAATGGAAAAGCGCCTATATAGAATTCCAACTGTTCCCAATTTTTTAATTTATTTTCGGTTCGCGCTGCGGAATGGGCAGCTGATTATATGATCGTCGACGATTCCTACTGCCTGAAGAAACGAATAGGTCGTGACCGGGCCGACAAATTTAAAGCCGCGTTTTTTCAAATCCTTGCTGAGCTTTACCGACAATTCCGATTGTGCGGGGATCTGCCCGTCCGATTGCCATTTGTTGATCACCGCTTGGCCGTCCGTGAAGCTCCATAAATACTCGGCAAAACTGGTGAATTCCGATTGGACCTCCTTCACCGCCCGTGCATTCGTCCGGACAGATGCAAGCTTGGCGCCGTGTTTGATCACGCCGTATTGTTCTTTGATCTCGGCAAGCGCTTCGTCCGTCAATGCGGCGCAATAGTCTATATCGAAATTTTGAAAAGCCTCCTTGTAGCTATCGCGTTTTGACAGCACGATCTGCCAGGACAAGCCTGCCTGGGCGCCTTCCAAGCTCAGCATTTCAAATAAATAGCGTTCATCGCGGCTTGGCCGGCACCATTCCTCGTCATGGTAAGCCTGCATTCGTTCGTCGCCTTTCGGCCATTCACATTGCATTGGAGCACCTCTTCCTGTTTTTTTATGATGAAAAAAAGAAGCGGCAATCTTTCCCGCTCCTTACCGTTGATCGTCTTCCGGCGTTTCCTGTTCCTCTACTTTGACGCTTTTTACAGGTGTTTGTTGATTCGGCACATCGTCCACTTTATTGGACTTGCTCTTTTTCAGCATCATGAGGATACTGCCGACCAAAAGCCCGGTAATGAGCAGAAACAAACCAAAGATGATAAGCGCCACCGTGATTCCACCAGGCATCTCCACTTCCGTTTCCCCCTTTCGCTATCGATCCTTATATTCTTCTCATTGTTCATTCTCCAGCTTTTCCACACGCGTTTCCAGTGCCTTGATGCGTTTTTGCCAATCCGGTTCATCCGGCTGCAGCTTTTTGTTCTTGTTGGCCGCTGCCTTTACGGCAACTACCACCAGCACAATCGCCAAAATGAAAAAGCCGAGAAGGAAGAACGTTGCAATGATATCGCCAATATTGAACCTCATCATATTATCCACAATTCATATCCCCTTCCAGCCATGGTGTAAACTTCTACAAACTCCTTGGAAAACCCTTTATCAGCACATGCAGCCGATAACTTTCAAAGCCTTTCTTGAAGACAAAGCGCACCTTAAATTCCGGGCTTTATCCAGTCGATGGAAAATTTCATTCACTCCGCCAAAAAGCCGAAACCCTCCTTTAGGGCTTCGGCTTTTTACTGTTCAAACAATGCATTTAACGCATCATTTCATTCACAAAATACAGCTGATAGACAGCCGGAAGCAATAATGCAACGGCCAAACAAATCACGGCCGCGATTTTCGATTGTTTGCGAACACGCCCGTCATGCGATTTCAAGTGCTCAAAAAATGTCAACGTAAAGTAGAAACTAGCTACAACTAGCAGCGCCGAGACGATCCCCATCCAACTGCCCATCCCAAACATCCCCATATTCGACATTTCGCTTCCCCATTCCATATCCGATTAGGCGCCCGTTAAGCCGCCAAGAAGTAGTTTTGCCATGACACTGTCAGTAAAAACAGCGAAATGACCACAAAAGCATAACCCCAAAATTCTTTTTGGTTTTTCTCGATCCGTTCGAACCCTGCAACCAGCATAAACAATCCTGCGAGCAGCATGACGAGCGGCGTCAAAACCAATTTTTCGGTAAATAACGTATAGCTTCCCATTCCGATGACGCTTAATTGCAGAATGACACGAATTATTTTCAGCATCGCAATTGCTCCGTTTCCATGGAACTGCTCCAATGCCTCATAGCACATTTAGACAGTACACAAATTCCCATTTTTTCCATCCTATCATTTTTGAAAAATAAAAGGAATATGAAGATGGGAATTTATTGAAAAAATAACTCAAGCAGAAAAATACCGGTTCAACTTTGGCACATACAAGGAAAGGAAAATTGAACGGCCCGCACTAAACGCAATGAATGAAAGCCATAATCCGTGGTTGCCGAACAGGGGAACAGCGAGGAAATAGACGGCCAAAAACAGCAGCAATGCCATCATCATCGACTTCCGGACAGGCGCTGTTTCGGTAGCTCCCGTGAAAATGCCGTAGAAAATGATGCCGATGCTTGTGGAAATCGGAAACAGCAATAGCCACATGCTGTAATCAGACGCAATAGTAATGACTTCCGGGATTCCGGTAAACAAACGGATGACCGGGCCGCTGAACAGCCAATACACAGCCGTCAAAAACAACGCCGTGATCAGCGCCCATTGACTGGCCAAAGCAAGCGTTCGTTTATACAAGCCCTCGTCCCTCGCCCCGACTGCCTTGCCGGATAAAATGCTCGAAGCGTTCGAGAAGCCGTCGAAAAAATACGCCATCAAATAATGGATTTGGATCAGCACGGCATTGGCAGCCAATGTCTCGGTTCCAAACGACGCACTTTTGTATGTAAAGATATTGAAAACGGCGAGCAGGCAGACCGTCCGGATAAACAAATCCTGATTAACAGCGATCATCTTTTTCAAGGCCGCGCCTTCGAAAATCTGCTGGAGCGGCAATAGCTTCAGCGTGAATTGCGTCCGTTTCACGAGGAAGTAAATGCCCAAAACCATGGCACTCACTTCGGCGATCAAGGTGGCCGATGCGACTCCAGTGACGCCCCAAGCGAACCCTGTGACAAACAGCAAATCGAGCGCGATGTTCAATAAGTTCATGGCGATTTGGATCGTCACCGCAAGGCGGATGCGCGACATGCCCATCAGCCAGCCTAGAATAACGTAATTGATGAACGTCACCGGCACGCCCCACACGCGGATATGGAAATAATCCAGCGCCAAGGCTTTTACATCCTGTGCTGGATTGAGCAGGGCCATCGCAGCTGTCGCGATCGGATTTTGGAGGATCAGGAAAACGAGCCCGATTAACAGCGCGATGAAAAACGGCCGGATAAACGACAGCGTCTCCTGCAGCTCATCCCGCGCGCCGAGTGCTTGTGCGGCAAAGCCTGACGTGCTGACGCGCAAAAAGCCGAACAGCCAGTACATCGTATTGAAGATTACGGTGCCGATCGCGACGCCCCCGAGATAAGCGGGGTCCGGCAACTGTCCGACGACCGCCGTATCCACGGCCCCGAGCAAAGGCGTCGTCACGGTTGAAAAGGTTAAAGGCAAGGCAAGCGCCAAATATTTTTTATGATTCATGGTGCACTCCTGTTCAGTCGAATAAAGAAACCAATTGTTTTGTATAAGGATGGCGTTCATCTGTAAACAAATCGCCTTTTTCGAAACGGTCGACGATCTGCCCTTCTTTCATGACCAGTATTTTTTGGCTCAATGCCTGAATGGCCAGCAGATCATGGGAAATGAATAAATAAGATAAGTCCAATGCATCGCGGAGGTGATTCAGCAGCTTCAAGATCGACATTTGCGTCAGGACATCCAAGCTCGAAGTCGGTTCATCTAGCACTATAAGCGCCGGCTCCAGGCTGATGGCGCGTGCAATCGAAATGCGCTGCTTCTGGCCGCCGCTCAGTTCATGGGGATAGCGCGATAACAAATCCGGCGAGAGTTCTACCGCTTCCATCAATTGGCGTGCCATCTGTTCTTCACTGCCATGCTGGAAGTGGGTCAAAGACACCTGCGCGCCGTACTGGCGAAACGGCTCCATCAATGAATGGCGGATCTTCAACTTCGGGTTCAGCGAAGAAGCCGGATTTTGCATGACGGTCTGCAATTGACGCCGGTACGGTCGGATTTCCCGTTCGGTTTTATTGTGTAAGGGCGTGCCTTCAAACAAAATCTCCCCTTGATCAAGCCCCTCCAACTGTAAAATGCAGCGGGCGAGGGTGCTTTTGCCGCATCCGCTTTCGCCGACAATCCCGACACATTCTTTTCGGTCGAGCGAGAAGTTGATGTCTTTTAGTACCGGAATGCCCGGCTGGTAAGACTTTTGAACATCGTTCAATTGCAGTAAACGCATGATGTGTCGTCCCCCTTCAACAGCTGGAATGCCGCGGATAAGCTGGGCGAAGCCGCCATCAGCGACCGGGTGTAAGCATGCTGCGGCTGGTCCAGAACGCTTTGCTTATCGCCTTTCTCGACGACTGCCCCTTCTTTCATCACGACGATTTGGTCGGCGTGTTTTCGCACATGCCGCAGATCGTGGGTGATGAACAGCATCGCACAGCCGGTTTCCTGCTGCAAATCCGCAAGCAAACGAAGCACTTTAAAAGCCGAAATGCTATCGAGTGCCGCTGTCGGTTCGTCTGCAATGACGAGGTCCGGCTTTGTCAAAAGCGCCAAGCCGATCGAGCTGCGCTGAAGCTGCCCGCCGCTCAATTGAAACGGGTAGCGCGTATACATTTCCGGCTGCAAGCCGACCGACTCGAGCGCTTGTTCCGCCATTTCCCGGCGCTGCGTTTTCGACAGCTTGAAATGAGCTTTTAAAAATTCCTCAAAATGGCGGCCGATTGTATGAAACGGCGTAAATGAACCTTGATAGTCCTGAAAGATATAGGAAATGGAAGTGCCCCGCAAGCGGCGCATTTCTTTTGCACCGAACTGCAGGATATCTTTTCCATTATAAAGCGCTTTGCCCTGGGCTTTCAAATTCGGTGCGAGCAAACGGCCGATTGCGGAGGCGGTGACGCTTTTGCCGCTACCGCTTTGCCCGATGATGGCGAGCCATTCGCCTTTTTGGATCTCGAAAGAAACATCCTTTACAAGCGTTGCGTCGCCAACTTGGACCGTTAAATTTTGTACAGAGAGCAACGTCATTGTGCCACTTCCTTTTTCACGTCAAATTTATCGCGTAAATAATCGCCAAGCAAATTGGAGAACAAGACGACCGTCACAATGGCGAGTCCCGGATAAATCATCAAGGCCGGCACCGTCTGGAAATACGGGCGGGCTTCATTGAGCATCGCGCCCCATTCCGGCGCCGGCGGCTGGGCACCGAGTCCAATATAAGACAAGGAAGAAATCAATAAAATGATTTTTCCTAAATCCAGGCTGGCGAGCACCAAAATATGGCCAATCAAATGGGGAAACAAATGTTTCCACATGATGCGCCATTCGCTCAAGCCGTTGATCTTGGCCATGGTGATGTAATCTTTCTGCCGTTCCGTAACGACTGTGCTGCGGGCAAGGCGCGCGTAATTCACCCATTTGACCAAAATGATCGCCAGCAGCAAGTTCTCGATGCCTGCACCAAGCAAACCGCTCAGCACGATCGCGACGACTGTGTCCGGAAACGCCAAAAACGCATCCGCCATCCTCATCAGCAGGCGATCGACAAGGCCACCCTTGAATCCAGCAATGACGCCAATCGGCACTCCGATGGCGACCGCCAACAACAGCGCCAAAAAGCCATAGCCCACCGTCAATTGAAAGCCGAGCAGGATGCGCGTCAGCATATCACGCCCCAAATGATCGGTGCCAAAAGGATGCTGCCAGCTCATCGGGAGCAAGCGCTCATTCAAATCGACGAATGCCGGATCATGCTTCAATATGAGGAATGCGTACACCGCAATCGCAGCAATGAGGATTAGGAAAGCCGATAAAAACACCTTGGTGGCACGCGTTCTATTTATAGTAAGCCGGCTTGTCATCACACTCTCCCCTTTCCTTTTAAGCGCAGTTCCGGATTCAAATAACGATATGATAGATCGACGATGCTGTTGATCACAAATACCAGGATCGCCATGACAAAAATATAGCCCTGGATCATCGGATAATCCCTGCCGCGAATCGCATCAACGACCATCTTGCCGATTCCGGGATAGGCGAAAATCACTTCAATGACAACGACTCCACCGATCAAGCTGCCTAGGCTGACGCCAAATACCGTGATGACCGGCGGCAAACTCGCACGCAGCACATGGCTGAAGAAAATCCGCGGCTCTGAAATTCCACGGGCGCGCGCGGCTCGGATATTTTCCTGATTCAAGGAATCAATCAAGCTCGAGCGCAATAGCCGGACATAGACGCTTGAAATCGCGAGACCTAACGTAATAGAAGGAAGGACGGCAGAATGCAAGCCGTCCCTCCCCATTGTCGGCAGCCACCCTAGGCGGACACCGAGCAGATCGATCAATATAAGACCCAGCCAGAAACTTGGAACGGCGGCACCGAGCAATGACAAGCCGCGGCTCACTTGGTCGATCCAGCTGCCTCTGTAAAGCGCAGCAAGTGACCCGAGCGGCAAGGCGACCAGCACCATGACGAACAGACCGCCAAGCGTCAATTCCAAAGTTGCCGGAACGCCACTCCACAACATGTCCATGACAGGCTGGTTGGAAATATAGGAATTCCCGAAATCCAAGCGGGCAAAATCCACCAGCCACTCGCCGTACTGGACGAGCAACGGCTCGTTAAACCCCATGTCCTCTCGCAATTGCTCCACTTGTTCAGCCGATACCGATAAATCATCAACGCGCAGGATCGACAGCACCGGGTCTCCCGGAGCCATGCGCGCGAACAGGAAACTGACAAACGTGATCAATAATAGAAAGACCGCAACTTCGGCTAAGCGGCGCGTAATGATGCGAATCACTTACTCCACATCCAATTCGTTTGTCAGCATATAGTACTCGCTTCTTGTCGTCGTCCAATTTTTTACCTTGTCGGAATTATAGGCAACGAGCGTGTTCGGATGCAGTACAAATGAGTTGTACATTTGCTCGTCCACGTAGCTGGCGATTTCTTCTGCGATATCCGAACGCTGTTCCTGGCCGACGACCTGGTTCAATTCATCGATCATCGCCGTTAGCTTGTCATCGTCTGCACCGCTGAAATTGAGTGCGCCGTCGGGATGATAAGTCGCGTTCAAATAATAACCCGCATCCCCGCGCGGCGCCGTTAAGTTACTGTAAGTCGTCAAATCCCAGTCACGGTTAGCGGCCATATGCTCTTCCGGGATTTCGATTTGTTCGATCTCCACTTCAATGCCCAGCTGGCCGGCATCTGATTGGAACACTTGGGCAATCAACGGCAAATCGGCGCGTGCGCTATACGTCAATAGCGTCCAGGTCAACGGCTCCCCATTTTTTTGCATCACACCGTCCTGCTCCTTATAGCCTGCCTGTCCCAAAAGCTTGCGCGCTTCATCGATCCCACGCTTTTTTTCAGGATAATCCGGCGAAAAGGAGAAGGAGGACGGAAACGGCCCTGTCGCCACTTCCGCATGGCCGCTCAAAATCGTCTCAGCGATCATGTCACGGTCGATCAATGCATCGATCGCCTGGCGGACATGTACATCTTTCAGGGACTCACGCTGTAAGTTCATGGTCATCTGATGGACGCGGAAAGTCGAAGTCGACTCGACCGTCACCCCGTCGATCGCTTCAAGCTGTTCGACCGTTTCCACTTCAGGGCGGAACACGATGTCCGCGCCTTGTGATTCGAGCGCAAGCGAACGGGCATTGGCGTCTTCGTTAAATGAAAATCTCGCTTTCTCCAGTTTCGCAGCACCGTCCCAATAATCTTCGAAACGCACCAAGTCTACAGCCGTACCAGGCGTAAACGATGCCACGGCAAACGGGCCGGTGCCGATTGGTTTATTGATAAAATCGGTTTCACTGACGTCGATAATCGAGGTATTCGGATGCACCAGTTCAGAAGGGAATTCCGGAAACGGCATCGTCGTCTTGATGGTCAATTCCGTCCCTTCGACTGCAATCGATTCGATGCGCAACGCATTCTTAATGGCGATATTATCGGCCATGGCGCGTTCCAAGGAAGCTTTCACCGCTTCACCGTCCATCGGCTTGCCGTTTTGAAACTTCACGTCTTCGCGCAAGGTGAACGTCCAAGTCTGGCCATCCTCACTCGACCAGCTTTCCGCCAGCCAAGGTTCGATCTCCAGAGTTTCGTCGTTCAAATAAACCAAAGTCTCGGCAATTCCAGCACGCACTGGTACATAGCTTGTGTCGACGTGCGGGTCGAGTGAATTGGTCGCAAAATTGAACAATAGATTCACTTCTTTAACGGCGTCTTCCCCGCCCTCCGCCGATGAATCGGAACATGCGGACAATAAAAGCACCATAGCGGCTAATGCAATGAGTAAAACTAACAGTTTCTTCATAAAATCTTCTCCTTTTTGAATAATTTTGGCAAAATTAGCCGGTCATACAAGCTTTTCTTTCGCTAATTGACTGTAAGGAATCTTTAAAAAGTAATTATTACGATTTATAAAACCGAAAATTTTTTAGCCTCGTGTGGCAGCAGGCTAAAGGTATGCTATGTATTGAAAAACTCTCGATCAAGCGGTTCGGTTGTATGAATCAATGCAAAGAGTAAATGTTACGATTTACATCATATACCTTAGTTTTTCATTGCGCAAGCACAATTTGGGCTGGATGTTATTTTTCGTAAAAAAAGAGCCTGGCTTCTATTTCAGCCCGCTCTGATCTCTATTACTTCATCTGGTTTCGGATATGGGGAGGAATCATGACCGCTTCGACCGATAAATCGACGGCTTCAAAATCAGGATCGATGCATTCCTGCCAGTACGCCATATGCTTTTCATCGATCCAATGCGTTGAAGTTTCCACCGCCTGCCCGCCTTTTCCCTGTATCGAATACCAATACAGGTACTCGTTCCCGTCCAGCGTCTCCCGGAAAACGGTCTCGATGTACATGTTCTCGCCTTCCAAGGTCACCAGAACTTCTTCCATGTGATCGTTCAAGAACTTCAGCCATTCGTCCACTGCTTCCGATTTTCCTTGTTTCACCCGAAACCGAGTTAACTCAACATTCACCCCGACCACTTCCTTTGAAATTTTTTATAATCGCCCGCCTTGCCCGACACTGGCAAACTTATCGAAATTATCTTCCATAAGTTTGTTGACAATATATATATGGAGAAGTAGGATTAACTAAGAATCTAATTGAAAATGATTATCATTATTGATAGACCATTTTCTACTAAAGGAGAAGAAGAACTTGAAAAAATCAGGATTATTGTTCGTGCTTTTACTGCTATTGACTGTACTCGCTGCTTGCGGTTCTGCCGAATCGTCTGAAGATACGGGCGCTGCAGAACCGGAACAAGACGCAGCAGCGGAAACATTTACATACGAATCGGAAACGGGACCCGTTGAAGTGCCGACAGACCCACAGCGCATCATCGCCTTGACGAACGGGCCGAATGTCTTGGCGCTTGAAGGCAATATCGTCGGCATCGACGAATGGACCAATGCCAACCCGCTTTTTGAAGATATGCTGTCCGATGTGGAAATCGTCACGGAAGACAATTTGGAGAAAATCATCGAATTGGATCCGGACCTTATCATCGCTGGCACACATATGAAACATCTCGACAAGATGAGCGAAATCGCACCGACCGTTGCCTTTACATGGGGCAAACTCGATTATTTGGATCAGCAAGTGGAAATCGGTAAATTGCTCAATAAAGAACAGGAAGCGAAAGATTGGGTCGCTGATTTCCAAAGCCGCGCACAAGCTGCCGGTGAAGAAATCCGCGCCAAAATCGGTGAAGACGCCACTGTTTCGGTCATCGAAAGCGGCAATAAGGAATTCTATGTATTCGGTGATAATTACGCACGCGGCACTGAAATCCTCTATCAGGAAATGGGCTTGAACATGCCTGAAAAAGTCGAGGAACTGGCTCTTGAAGCGGGCGTCCACACGTTCTCGCTCGAAGTATTGCCTGACTTTGCAGGGGATTATGTCGTGCTCAGCAAAAACCCGGATGTCGACAACTCATTCATGGAAACCGATGTCTGGAACAATATCCCTGCAGTAAGCGAAGAGCGCGTCATTGAAATCAATACGAAAGCTTCGACTTATAGCGACCCGATCACACTTGACCATTTGCTTGGCATCTTTGAAGAAGGATTCCTTGCCGAAAGTTAAGCCATTTGAAAGCCCCCGTCCGAACGGCCTTCCACACCCCCCGGAAGCCGTTCGGACGGGGGCTTTCGTTATTTTTTGCTTTTCGAGCACGCATCGCAGGTAAACTTGGCCTCTAGTTTTAAGTACGCTTTGACCTCCGCGAACCCTTTGCGCTTCGGGTAACGCATCTGGAGCTCCACTAATTCACCGCCCTCGATTTCCCTGCCGCACACTTGGCATTTCGGTGATTCATTGAACATCGTCATCCCTCCCACTCGATCGTTATTGTTTTAAGCGTTCCGATAAGCCTTGATCGTCCGTATAAGTGAACTTGCCGATCTTGCCTTCTTGGACGGTCGAGAATAACACGACGCCTCCCACTTCAGCGTGCTGCTCTTTTCCGCCTTTTTTCTGAAACGCCACTTCTGCCGTGAACAGGTAGCGGTTCGCCACCGTATCGCTCAACTCGATGTCCACGTCTTCCAAGCGCAGCTCATAGCCATAAATATCAGCCAATCCCGGAAAATAGGTGCCGAATACCCGCATGAATTGATCCAATTCACTGTCGGTGAAATAGGCTCCATATTTGTCGTCCACTTGCTGTTCAAATGCCTCATTCACTTCGACGCCGTCCACGATTTGTTTGTTGGCAGGATTCCACATCTCCTCCAAAAACTCCTCGTCCGGCCCGTTGAATTGCAGCTCCAATACCCGCTCAATCGTTTCCATCTTCGGGTCGTCCGCTTTCGCCGCCATACACCCGCCTATAGTGAACACTGCCGCGAGCGCAGCCAATACCGCCAGCGCCAACTTCAATTTGCTTGCTCCTTTCTGCATCCCGACCATCTCCTTTGTTTATAATACGAAATAACTAAGCTTAAGTTTCAATTTTCTGGAATTTGAAGAGGGTTGCTTAGAAACCGTAAATTTCACAAAAGAAAAAACGCCTTTCCACTCGTTCCCCCGAAGGTTCACAAGTTAAAAGGCGTTTTGGAAATGCTATTAGGTATCCAAGAAGTTTTTTCCGTTTAAGTCATTCGACGATAGAATAAAGTGTTTTACCAAATCCACGGTGTGATCCAAATCTTCCAGATCCACGATTTCAATCGGTGTATGTGTATAACGGGAAGGAATTGAAACCACACCGGACGAGACACCTTTATGTGTCATATGAATCGCCCCGGCATCTGTGCCGATGCCCATGAAAATTTCCTGCTGATACGGAATCGCTTGCTCGGTGGCCACTTTCTCCAGCAACCCCGTCACCAAAGGATGCGAAATCAAAGACTTATCCGTAATCTTGATGCACGGTCCAGCGCCCAGTTTTCGGGTGCCAGTCACGAGCACATCATGGGTGTCACTCGTCGGCGTCGTATCGATCGCCAAAGCGAAATCCGGCTGCAGATTCGCGCTCAAGACGGAAGCGCCGCGCAGCCCGACCTCTTCCTGTACAGTGAAGGCGAAGTGGATATCGCCATGCGCCAAATCGGCTTGTTGATGGAATTGGTTGATCAACTCGATCAATACGGCACAACCCGCCCGGTCATCCAAAGCTTTTCCGACGACGCGATTTTGCTTGGCATCGCCAATCAGCTTCAATTCGCTGCCGTAACTCACCGGCTGGCCGACTCTGACACCCATTTGCGCCACCTCTTCAGGCGAAGCCGCCCCGATATCGATATACAGTTCCCGGTGTGAAGCGATGCGCTTCGGGTCGTCCCATTTCACGTAATGGACGGCGAGCGTGCCGATCACGCCTTGAATATAGCCGTCATCGCCTTTGATTGTCACCGGCTGGGCCAACAAAGTGCGGTTGTCGAATCCACCCAGCTGTTCGAAGCGCAGCGTGCCATTCGCTTCGACTTTTTTCACAATAAAGCCGATTTCATCCGCATGCGCGGCGAGCAAGATCGACGGCAAAGAAGCATCCGTCGCCGGAACCGTCGCGATAATATTGCCAAGCGGGTCCACTTCGCAAGACGCCACTTTTTCTTCTATTTCGCCTTTGATATAACGTTGGACGTCTTGCTCGAAGCCGCTTGGCCCCACCAATCCACATAAATCCTTCAATACTTTATACAAAATTGCTCAACTCCAGGCTTAGTTTGATAGGTACACATCGGTCATTAAATCATTGCTCATCGGATGCGGATTGTAATCTTCCACATAATCGCTTTGTGCCAAAGGCGGCGTTGTATAGGCGAGCATCACCCAAGGCGCGTCTTCCTGGAACAATTGCTGGGCTTCCTGGTACAGCTCTGTCCGCTTGTCCTGGTCGATTGTTTCACGCGCTTCCGTAATCAACGACGTGAATTCGTCGCTCTTATAAAACGCGATGTTTTGTGCAGGCACTTCGGCGTTCGTTTTGCTGAGGTTTGGATACAGGAAATTGTCCGGGTCCGCCATAACCCCAGTCCAGCCGTACATGGCCATGCTGTGCTTGCCGTTCTTCGTATCTTCCAAATAAGTCGCCCATTCAGACGACACGATTTCTGCCTTGATGCCGATTTCAGCCAAGTCTGATTGGATCGCTTCCGCAATTTTCATCGGTTCCGGCAAATAAGGGCGCGGATTGCTCATCGTATGCAGTTCCGTGGTAAAGCCGTCCTCGAAGCCTGCTTCCGCCAATAGTTTTTTCGCTTCTTCTACGTTGTAATCGTATTTCTCCAGTGACTCGTCATGGCTCCAAAGAGACGGCGGCAAAGGACTTGTCGCCGGATCTGCCAACCCGTTATAGAACGCATCGACGATTTCTTCTTTATCGATCGCCATATTGATGGCCTTGCGCACTAAGGGATCGTCGAATGGCTCTTTTTCCATATTGAACGCCATATAGCCGATATTGAAACTTGGGCGTTTGAGCAGCTCAATGCCGTCGGTGTCTTCCACAATCGTCGTATCGCTTGCATTCATGCCGTCCACAATATCGATTTCCCCAGTCTGCAAAGCATTCAAGCGGGCAGAGTTCTCGGGAATGACTTGGTAGATGACTTGATCGAGGTAAGGCTTCCCTTCCATCCAATAGTCTTCATTCTTAGATAGCGTGATCGTATTGTTGCGGTTCCATTCCTCGAACTTGAATGGCCCTGTGCCGACCGGATTCTCACCGATGCCTGCCCCGTATTGTTCGATTGCTGCAGGGCTAGCGATCCCGAACATCGAAATCGCTAAATAGCTGAGGAACGGAGCGGTTTTTCGCTTCAACACGATTTCAAGTTCGTGCTCATCAGTCGCTGTCACCGATTCAATCAGGTGGTTTTCGTCTCCTTTAAACCCGCCATAGAGGAATGGATAATAAGGAAAATCCCCTTCGTGGTACGGGTTTTCCGGATCCATCCAACGTTCGAAGTTAAAGACGACAGCTTCTGCGTTAAAATCGGTGCCGTCATGGAACTTCACGCCTTCGCGCAGCTGGAATGTCCAAGTCAAGCCGTCTTCGCTCGAAGTGTATTCAGTAGCCAGTTTTGGCTGAAGCTCCAAATTATGGTCATATTCCAGTAGAGTTTCGTATATATTATGCGTAACCCGGATCGATTCGCCGTCTGTCACATTGATTGGATCTAGACTGACCGAATCTGCGCCGCGCCCATAAACCAAAGTGCCGCCGCTCTTGTCGTCTTCAGATGAAGCGCCGCCCTCACTTTCCGTGTTGTCGCTGGAACATCCAGCCAACAATACAATTCCGAATGCGATGAAAAAATAAAATAAGTTGCGAACTTTCTTCTCCAACCGGCTTCCGCCTCCTTTTTCGCTCTCTTTCTCTAACACAGTGAAGTTTTAGTGAAAGGAAGATATGTTCAAGTATAAAGTCAGTTGAATTAATTATCAAATCAATTTTTTCAGAAAATTTATTTTTCTATAAAAAAACACTCACTTGTAAAGTGAATGTCTTTTATTATTATTCATCTGTAAAGGGTTAACGCGTCTTTATTATCCTCCTGCAGAAGCAGCTGACGCTTGGTCCGCTTTTACGCAATCGATCGCTACGACGAGTGAAATGATCAAATGCTCCATCGTTTCATCCAGGATGTCTACTTGATACGTGTCTCCCCAACTGAGCCATTGCTTGCTCACCGAGCCGATGACTTGTCCGTGCCGAAGAATGTCAAAGCTCATTTCCCACCAGTTGCCCTGCACATCGATGCCTTCCGCTTCAATGGCGTAGCGCGGTTTCAAAAAAGTGAATTCTTTCTTGATCATTACTGCTTCCTGCCCATCCACTTCCACAAAGAAAGTCGGCAAGAAACTGAAGGTCTTTTTGGTGATAACCCCGATTTCCTGGTTTTTAGCATCCAAGATTGAAAAGGTCTTCGGGATTTTCAAAAAACTTCCTTCTACGAAATACCGATCCTGTTCTTGCTCGTCTTTGACTGTAAACTTCTCGCTCAAGCTGAACACTTTTTGTTTGATATAAAGTTGCTTCATACTAACTTCCTTTCTGGTTTCTGCTGTCGGGTCTACCCTTGCTGCCAAGTCCATCCGTGTGGTTCCACGTGAAACATCTTCACACGTTTATACTTTCAAAATTCCCCTGAATCCTCTTGCGGCGTAATAGGAGTCCGCCCCGTTGTGGTAAACAAAAACCTGCCCGTATCTGCAATCGCCAAAAATCGCTCCGCCACGTTCCCGTATTTCCTGAGGCGTCTCGAGCCAACTCGAAGTTTTCAAATCAAACTCTCCTAAGGTTTGAAGCAACCTGTACTGATCTTCTGTCAATAATTCAATGCCCATTTCGTTAGCCCTGTCGACTGCTGAACTCTCGGGTTTGTTCTTTTTGCGTGATTCAAGCGCCGTGCGGTCGTAGCAAAGGCTTCTGCGTCCTGCAGGGCTTTCTTTTGAGCAATCGCAAAACAAGAACATCCCGCTCTCCGCTTCATAGCCGATGACATCCGGTTCACCGCCCGTTTCTTCCATTTGATGCAAGACGGAAAGTTTCTCCGGGTTTTCGTTCAGTTTCAGCAAGATGTTGTCCCAGCCCATCTTTTCGTGGCGTTCTTCATGTTGTTCAAAACGCTGTTTCAAAGTATCGAGTAAATTATGGCTTTGTTGTTTGGTTAACTGCTTGTTACGGGCACACATTGAATAACCTCCTATTCCAACATATGGTTTTTAAAAATCCGTGCTGCTGCCTTCTTCCTTACTTTTGACATACTGCACGGTTTCTCCTGCTAACGGGCTTTTTTAATAGACGCAAAGTTTGAGGGAAACTAAAAGGCATCTCTTATGAATTGATTTCATAAAAGATGCCTTTTTCTTATTTCACTTAATGGATTCCATTATTTTCGTGTATACAGACACTTGATCTCGCCCATTCTGTTTCGCTGCATAAAGGGCGATATCTGCTTTCTTTAAGAGCTGCTGCAAGCTTCCGTCCGTGCTTTGAGCGACGCCCATGCTGACCGTGGCTGAGATCTTTCCGTGGCCTGTGGCGAGTGGATGCAACTGCAAATGGCTCCTGAGTTCATTGCCTACTTGCTCCGCTTTCTCCACTGTACATCCTTTTAACGCCAGGACAAACTCCTCCCCACCGTAACGGGCGAAAATCTGCCCTTCTTGCAATTTGTTTCGGCAAATTTGGGCAATATGGACAAGAACTTGGTCGCCTATATCGTGTCCATATGTATCATTAATTGCTTTAAAGTGATCAATATCCATAAGAATGACCGAAAAAGGAGCGGAACTCTCCATAGCTTCTGCAAAATCCTCTTCACATTGCCGCAAGAAAGCGCGCCTGTTGTAAACTTGGGTCAGTTCGTCGTAAAAAGCTTGGCGTTCCAATTGCTGCTGCAGTTTTTTCAGCTCGGTCACGTCTGTAAAAATAAGCAGCAAACCTTCACTGCTGCCGCCATGTTTCATGGTCGATGCGCTGATTTGGTAGATGCGCTCTGAATGGCCTATAACGGCTTGAATTTCATGAAGGCCCATGCTCGCCAGTTCGACAGGAAACCGTTCCCCTGCCAGTCGCAGCCATATACTTTGAAACTCCATGCCATACATGGACTTATCCAAAAGCGGAAAACTATTCTTCGCAGCCCGGTTAAACTCTATCAACCGGTGTGACTTATCGAGCACAATGACGCCATCTTTAATATTATTGAAAATGATATCTTTCGCCACTGGCATAATAGCAAACAAAGTCGATGAGCTAATCGCCCAAAAATATAAAACAGACGATAGCCATAGCACCATCGGCACCGGATCTAACCCGCTCGGCGTCACGCCAATCAAATACAAAAAGGCCGTCAGCATCGGGAGTAATTGCCCGAACAGTAAAGCCACTAGCTGTGGGCGATAAGCACGGGCAGTTTCTTTCCACTTGGACAACAAAAGTACGAAAGCCACGAACATGCAGGAAAAGATGTAAAGGCCGTGGACAGCATACCAGGTCCCGATTTCCTGATAGATGAACGGCATGCCCATCACGGGATCAGCTTCGAATACCCGGTAGTGCAGCCCGTGCCAATCATTGGTGATGACCATGAACAAGGTAATGAACGGCACAATCATTAGGGACCAAAACCCAGCCCTTGTTACATTAACGCCCAAATAGCGCATGATGAACAGTAAACCGAGAGGCGCAGAGAACGGCATGCCGACATATTGGATAATGGTCCAAAATTTCATCTGCCCAAGTGTATTTGCCGTCAACGCCATTCCCGCGCCGAAGCAATAAATACCGATTGCCGCGGTATAGAGCAAGAAATAATGCGCAATTTCCGAGTAATTATGGCGCTTCCGAAAAACGTATATAAGTAAGAACAAGATAAATACAGTCGACATACAAATTAAGGTAAGGTATACCATCAGTGGGGAATGCACGGAAGACACCCCTCTTTCACTCTTTTTACTCATAATGTAGCATAATCTAATTGAAAAATATTGAAAAATTTCATCAAATAAAAAGAAATTTTTTACTATAAATAGAAGATTACCATCGCATATGCCAACTTCTCCATTTTTTATTTCATTTAATTGAAACGATCATTTCGGAATAGCTTTTGGTAAATTTTTCACAAAAAAATGACTTCGGCGGAAGCAAACGTCATTTTGAGCCCATAAAAAAAACCGGCCAGCAAAATGCCGGCCAGCCAGTGTCTCATTTAGTTCTGCAAATCGTAGCGATCGGCATTCATCACTTTGTTCCATGCTTTGATGAAGTCGCGTACGAATTTTTCTTTATGGTCGTCTTGTGCGTATACTTCAGCAACCGCACGCAGGATGGAGTTCGAGCCGAATACGAGGTCAATGCGCGTTGCAGTGCCAGCGGATTCGCCGGTTACAAGGTTCTTGCCTTCATATTTGTTGAATTCGACAGGTGCCCATTCGATGTCCATATCCAATAGCTTCGTGAAGAAGTCGTTGGTCAAGACGCCGACGTTGTCAGTCAAGACGCCTGCTGTAGAGCCTTCATGGTTTGCGCCAAGTGCGCGCATGCCGCCGACCAATACAGTCATTTCCGGAGCTGTCAGGCCAAGCAATTGTGCTTTATCCAACAACATTTCTTCCGGGCTTGTAGCATATTCTTTCTTCTGGTAGTTTCTGAAACCGTCTGAAATCGGCTCCAACACTTCAAAGCTTTCCGCATCGGTTTGTTCTTCGAGTGCATCTCCGCGGCCTTGAGTGAATGGAACTTCGACATCGAAACCAGCTGCTTTGGCTGCTTGTTCAATCGCAGCGTTACCGCCAAGTACGATCAAGTCCGCAATGCTCACTTTATCGCCTGTTTCAGCTTTCAAATGCTCATAGAAGTAAAGCACTTTTTCCAGTTCTTCCGGCTCGTTTGCATCCCAGCTGCGCTGTGGAGCGAAACGGATGCGAGCACCGTTTGCGCCGCCGCGTTTGTCGGAACCGCGGAATGTGCTGGCAGAAGCCCAAGCTGCTTTCACTAGCTCTTGTGGGTTTAATCCGCTTTCGAGGATTTTCGCTTTCAGCTCATCCAATTCTTTATCTTTCAATTTGCCTGGTGCTGCTGGTACTGGGTCTTGCCAGATCAATTCTTCTTCAGGAACTTCCGGACCCCAATAACGGGCTTTTGGCCCCATGTCACGGTGAAGAAGCTTGAACCATGCACGAGCAAACGCATCTTGGAACTCTTCCATGTTTTCGTAATAACGGCGGGAAATTTTTTCGTACTCCGGATCCACACGAAGCGCCATATCGGCAGTCGTCATCATCGTTTTCACTTTGATGGAAGAATCTTCTGCGTCAGGTGCCATCTGCTCCTCTGATAGATCTTTTGCAGTCCATTGATACGCACCGGCAGGAGATTTCGTCAACTCCCACTCGTATCCGAGCAATTGCTCGTAATAGCCATTATCCCACTGAATCGGGTTGGCAGTCCATGCGCCTTCGATACCGCTTGAAATGGTATCGCGGCCTTTACCTGAACCATGCGAGCTCTTCCAGCCAAGACCCTGGTTTTCCATAACGGCTGCTTCCGGATCGTCACCTACGTTGGAAGGATCTCCAGCTCCGTGAGCTTTACCGAATGTATGTCCACCTGCGATCAACGCAACGGTCTCTTCATCGTTCATTCCCATGCGAGCAAATGTCTCACGGATATCGAACGCACTTGCAAGCGGATCCGGTTTGCCGTTAGGCCCTTCCGGATTCACATAGATCAAGCCCATTTCAACGGCAGCAAGAGGGTTTTCCAATTCGCGATCCCCTGAATAACGGTTATCCGACAACCACTCTTTTTCATTGCCCCAATAAACGTCTTCTTCCGGTGCCCAAATATCTTCACGGCCTGCACCGAATCCGAAGGTTTTGAAGCCCATCGATTCAAGTGCCACGTTTCCTGTCAAGACGAGCAAGTCAGCCCATGAGATTTTGTTTCCGTATTTTTTCTTGATCGGCCAAAGCAAACGGCGCGCTTTGTCCAAGTTGACGTTATCCGGCCAGCTGTTAAGCGGCGCGAAACGCTGGTTGCCGGTAGAACCGCCTCCACGGCCGTCCATCGTACGGTAAGTACCTGCCGCGTGCCACGACATGCGGATGAACAATCCGCCGTAATGGCCATAATCCGCCGGCCACCATTCCTGGCTATTGGTCATCAAGTCGCGAAGATCTTGTTTCAATGCATCGTAATCCAATTTCTCGAATTCCGCTTGGTAATCAAATTCTTCCCCTAGAGGGTTCGATTTCGTGTCATGCTGGTGCAGAATATTGACATTCAACATATTCGGCCACCAGTCTTTATTTTGCGTTTTGCCTGGCTTGTTCGAAGTGGTGATGGCGCTGTCCTGGTGTCCGCCCGTTTGGCTCGTCGGCTGTTGCCCGCCGGCGCCCGTAAATGGGCATTGTGCATCTGATGCAGCTGTGTGGCGCTTTTGTTCGTTGTTATCCATCTTGTAAAAACCTCCTAATTGATAATGAAAAGGTAACTTCTATCCAGCACTCGTATTGCTGGGTACTGCCAATTGCATATAATAATTCTTACATTAGAATTATACTAAACTAGAGATCACCTGAACAGCAAAATGAATTAAAATACACACAATTTTTTTGTGCGCTGCCCCAGCGCCAAAAGAGCTGAGCAAATTTTCTCACGACTCTCGCATTCCAATCTAAAAATTGATGTTTCATTCATATCTTTTATTCTGCAACTCTAATAAACAAATATACCTCTCAGCTGCTCTTTCGAGAACTTCACATCGAATGTTTATTAGACAACTTTATCCTTCAATTGATCGCTGCCAATCCCGCCAACGACCATCAATACCAGTGGCAGGAAATTCGACAGCATTCTAGAGATGCCCTCCAGAACGAGAAAATTCGTGCCGAAGAAATAATTCGAGGCGATGAGGACAATCTTCACCAGCAGCAATAAGACACCCAACATGAAAATACTGTCGAAAAAGACTTTCCACTTCGGATGGGCCAATTTTTTGCTGTCTTGAATCACTTTGTCCTTCAATTCATCATCACTCCTTAATAGTTCATCGATCGTCACCCCGAATAAATCACTCAAATCGATGATGACTTCAATGCTCGGATAATTTTTGCCGGTCTCCCATTTGGAAACCGATTGGCGGCTTACGTGAAGTTTCTCCGCGAGCTCTGCCTGCGACCACCCCTTTTTCTCCCGTTCGTTTTTTAGCCTTTCGCTGAACATCATGAGCTTCATCGCCTTTCCTTATAATTTCAGTATCAAGCCTGTCGCCGGGAAAAGTAAAGCTAGTTCTAGGCGCACTAAGGCGCAACCTAAGCGGGCAGCCCTTAAATATCAACTGTTTTCTTATATTAATGTGCATGATTTATCTACTATATTAACTCACGACAAAAAGAGAGACTGAGCTTTCCTCAATCTCTTGTAGATCTCCTATTCTATTTTTACAAAATAGAAATTAACTGCGTCTGTTATCTGCCACTATATGAATGTCGATATTTGATGTTTTTCTCATGATGGCATTAACTATAGACCCTTTTTTGACTTCCTCCCACCTGGTCCTAGCCGACTGCCCCAACAATATTTGAGTGATGAAATATTTATTTGCTATGTCGATAATAATCGCTTCAGGTTTTTTATTGTTTCTTTTCTCCAAAATGAATGTTGCGTTAAATTGTTCCGCCAGTTCCATCCATTGTTTTATCTTCTCACTTTTGGCGTTGGAAAGGGGTTCGTGATCATCTGCTACAGTTAAGATATACAAGTCCGCATTTAAACGGTTCGCCATTCTATATCCGCGTCTAATCAATTTCTCAGAGGTGGTTCCATAATGAACACAAACAAGAATTTTCTCATGTATTCCTACAGGCCCCTCGAAGAGTTTGCCACTTGTTTTCTCAATTCGCTCGTCCACATCATCCGCGATCTCTCTGAGCGCCAACTCCCTTAGGGCAGAAAGGTTCGTAGTGGTGAAAAAATTCTCCAAGCTTTGTTGTATTTTTTCCGGGGCATAGATTTTGCCATCCTCCAACCTTTTTCTAAGTGTTTCGGGTGATGCATCGATAAATTGAACTTCATTGGCTTTTTGGATAAATCGATCCGGCACCCTTTCCCTCACCGCCACGCCACTAAGCGTTCGGACAATATCGTGCACACTCTCCAAGTGTTGGATATTAACGGCGGAAATGACATCAATGCCAGCTTCTAGCAGTTCATCGACGTCCATATACCTTTTTACATGTTTAGAGCCCGGAATATTCGTGTGTGCAAGCTCGTCAATGATAACTGCTTCAGGAGCACGCCTTTTAATTTCTTCTATATTAAGTTCGTCGAATATTCTCCCCTTGTAAGAAATCTTCATCAAGGGGATTTGTTCCAAATTCCCTATTTGTGCTTCTGTCTCACTTCTTCTATGCGTCTCTACGTACCCGATTGTTACGTCGATGCCTTCTCTTTTTAAATCGTGTGCATCTTGAAGCATTTTATACGTTTTTCCAACTCCAGGAGCGGCGCCGATGTATAACTTCAACTTTCCCCGCCGACCTTCGTTGATCTCCTCCAATAGCTCGTCAGGTGTCTTTTTTCGAAAATAAGGGTGCATCTCTTCCGGCATGTCATCACCTTCTTATGGAAATACCTCGACCAGTAAATGGTCGAGGTGATGAATTATTTTATTAACTGATTCAGATCGACATTTAATAACAGGACATTTACGCGGGGTTCTCCAAATAATCCAAGTTCCCTGTCTTGAGTATTCTTTTCTATCAACCCATTTAAATCAGTTTGACTTATGCCTGTTGCCAAGGAAACGCGTGCCGTTTGAGCATAAGCTCCTTCTGGACTGATATGGGGGTCCAAGCCTGAAGCTGAGTTCGTCACGAGATCAATCGGCACTGCATTATTGTCGGGATGCACCTGCTTCCACTTCTCCACGGCAAGTTTCGTGCGCTCAATCATTTCTTCATTTGATGGCGCATAATTTCCGGACCCTGAATTTGCCGCGTCATACTCAATACTGGAAACGCGGCCATGAAAATAATTTTCGCTGGTGAAGTTTTGGCCAATCAACTCCGCTCCCATTTCTTTGCCGTCCTCATCATATAACAGGCTGCCCCCTGCTTTCTCCGGCATCAATACTTGGGCTATCCCAGTTGTTACAACAGGATAAATAACACCGCACAATAGCATGATTAAAAAACTGGTTCGCACGATGGGGCCAAAAACACTTTTATTTTTACTCATTACTATCCCTTCTTTCTTTAACTTTATTAAATGAATAACGATATGATGATATCGATCATTTTGATTCCGATAAATGGAACTGCCAAGCCTCCCAAACCATATATCAAGAGGTTTTTGCGGAGCAGGGCATTAGAACTCATCGGTTTATACGATACCCCTCTCATGGCCAGTGGAATTAACAACGGAATGATAACCGCATTGAAAATCAACGCCGATAGAATAGCGGACATGGGTGAATCCAGTTTCATGATATTCAAGACGTCCATTTCTGGAATCGCCAGCATAAACATAGCCGGGATAATTGCGAAATATTTAGCCACGTCATTCGCAATACTAAATGTGGTAAGTGCTCCTCGAGTCATCAATAATTGCTTGCCAATCGACACAACTTCAATGATTTTCGTTGGGTTGGAATCCAAATCCACCATATTTGCCGCTTCTTTTGCAGCTGATGTGCCGCTATTCATCGCCAAGCCTACATCCGCCTGTGCCAATGCCGGAGCATCGTTCGTCCCGTCGCCCGTCATAGCCACAAGCTTTCCTTGAGCTTGCTCATATTTGATGACCTCAATTTTATCTTCCGGCTTACACTCTGCAATAAACTCGTCGACCCCAGCTTCTTTTGCAATGGTGGCAGCCGTCAACGGATTGTCTCCAGTAGCCATAACAGTTTTAATGCCCATTTCTCTAAGTTGGGCGAACCGTTCTTGCATGCCCGGTTTTACCGTATCCTTTAAGTAAATCAACCCTAGAATCCGGTTTTCAACAGCAACCGCTAATGGAGTTCCACCCTCTTTGGCGATCTTGACCGTTTCTTCATCTAAATCACTCGGTATTTCCCCGCCTTTTGAAGAAACCCATTTTTTCACAGCATCGACCGCCCCTTTGCGCACTTCGCGGCCATCTGCCAGATCCATCCCGCTCATTCTCGTTTCTGCTTTAAATTCAATAAATGAACCCTTGTCTCCTATATTCAGGTCATATTCCGAATTTCTGCTGTTTAATAATTCTATGACTGATCTTCCCTCTGGTGTTTCATCTTGGAAAGAACTAATGCCCGCCCATTGCGCTAACTCAGCCGCAGCGACATCTCCTACAGCTACAAAATCACTGGCCATTCGATTCCCATATGTGATGGTACCCGTTTTATCCAGGATAATCGTATTAATATCACCAGCAGCTTCCACTGCCTTGCCACTCATGGCAATGACATTGAATTGTGTCACCCGGTCCATACCGGCTATTCCTATGGCGGAAAGCAAGCCGCCAATGGTCGTAGGGATCAAACAAACAAGCAACGCAATTAAAACCGCTATTTCTATATTAAACCCAAGGTAGTTCGTAAAAGCCGGCATCGAAACGACCACAATCATGAAGATTAAAGTCAGACTGGTTAATACGGTGTTGAGGGCAATTTCATTTGGTGTTTTCTGTCGCTTCGCCCCTTCGACAAGAGAAATCATTCGATCCAAAAAGGATTCTCCAGGGTTACTGGTAATTTTCACTTTAATTTGATCACTTACCACACGTGTTCCGCCTGTAACGGAATTAAAATCTCCGCCTGCCTCTTTGATCACCGGGGCAGATTCCCCTGTGATGGCCGATTCATCAACCGATGCCAGTCCTTCAACAACCTCTCCGTCGCTTGGAATCATTTCTCCTTGAGACACGATAACGAGGTCTCCTTTTCTCAAACTATCGGAAGGCACTTCCTCGACAATGTTATTGACTTTTAAGCGGTTGGCCATAATCTGTGTTTTGGATTTCTTTAGAGAATCGGCCTGCGCCTTTCCTCTCCCTTCTGCTAGAGCTTCTGCAAAATTCGCAAACAAAACAGTAAATAACAGGATCAATGTTACGGAAATATTAAACCAGGGTTCCACATCACTAGGCCCAAATAAATCCGGGAAAAAGGACAAGAGCAAAGTTATGATAAACCCAATCTCCACAACAAACATGATGGGGTTTCGAACCATTGTTCTCGGGTCGAGTTTAACGAACGACTGCTTTAATGCTTGTAAGAGCATGCCCTTGTCCCTGGCTTGTTTATTGCCACCTCTATTTTCAGTATCGTATTTCCGGTCTATTGTATTTTCAAATCCCTCGAACGAATCAATTTTTTCTTCTTTTTTATTTTCTTTTACCACAGTTCCCATTCCTTTACCCCCTCACTATTTAAGTGTTAAATATTCTGCTACTGGCCCTAATACCATCGTCGGGAAAAACGTTAAAGCGCCAACAATAAAGATAGTGCCCACTAAAATGACGCCAAATAATGAAGAATCAGTTCTAAATGTCCCTGAGGTTTCCGGGATAAGCTTTTTGGACGCTAGTGCGCCTGCCACAGCCAACATTGTAATCAAGCCGAAGAATCGGCCGATGTACATGACAATCCCAGTTGTTATATTCCAAAATGGCGTTGCATCCCCCAGTCCCTCGAACCCTGAACCGTTATTGGCAGCGGAAGAGGTATATTCATATAAAATCTGGCTAATGCCATGGAATCCCGGATTTGAAATCGCCTCGTTGCCAAATGGAGTGTACAAAGCCAAAGCAGAGAATCCAAGAATTAAAAACGGTGGAATTAATAAAGTCACCGCAATCAGTTTCATTTCTTTTGCCTCAAGCTTCTTGCCCAGAAACTCCGGAGTTCGCCCGACCATCAATCCGCAAAGGAAAACGGCAATCATTGCGTACATGATCACGTTAATGAACCCAGCTCCTATGCCTCCAAAAATAGTGTTCAATAGCATATTGGACAATGTCAGCAGTCCGCCGATCGGTGTGAGGGTATCGTGCATCGTGTTGACGGCCCCTGTTTCGCTCGCCGTTGTGACCATGGCATACAGCATGGATTGACCGGTGCCAAACCGCACTTCTTTGCCTTCCATGCTTCCTTGATCCTGCTGAATTCCCAATTCATTTAACGCCTGGTTGCCTTGGTATTCATAAGTCAATCCGATAGTTAGAAAGGCAACGAACATCATGGCCATAGCAGCAAATAATACCCGCCCCTGCTTCTTATTGCCGACCATTCGCCCATAAGTGAACGGGGTCGCCGTTGTTATAAGGAACATTAAAATGATTTGGAGAAGATTACTTAAAGCTGTCGGATTTTCTAACGGGTGGGCCGAATTGACGCCGAAGAAACCACCCCCGTTATTGCCCAGTTCTTTAATAGATAAGAAGGCTGCCACCGGTCCTCTTGCAATGCTTTGTTCCGCTCCTTCAATAGTTGTGGCGGTTGCTGAAGGTTCGAATGTTTGTGGAACACCTTGTGCGATAAAGAAAAATGCTGTCACAAACGAAATCGGCAACAGGACTCGTGTAATGGCACG
Organism: Planococcus sp. MSAK28401; assembly: GCF_018283455.1. NCBI lineage: Bacteria > Bacillati > Bacillota > Bacilli > Caryophanales > Caryophanaceae > Planococcus > Planococcus alpniumensis. The sequence goes on from NZ_JAAMTH010000001.1 coordinate 3,460,453, forward strand.
GATCAAATCTACATAGAAATTGCCGATTCGATTTCCCGACAAGCCCCTGATAAAAGTGATCACCACTGCAAGTGCAGTACCAGGAGCTGCAAACATCATGAACAATATGCCGATCATCTGGCCTAAATACGATAATCCACTTTCACCGCTGTAATGCTGCAGATTGGTATTTGTCATAAAACTAATCGCGGTATTAAAGGCAAGCGTTGGCTCCATGCCGGGATTGCCGCTTGGATTCAACGGAAGAACTCCTTGCAGTCTGAATACGAAATAAACAAGTATAATCATAAAACCGTTTGCTAAGATCAGCGATAAAGCGTATTGTTTCCAGCTTTGCTGCTCTTTCTTTATTCCGCCAACTTTAAACAATAGCTTTTCGAATGGCCCATAAATTTTATCTAATCCAGTTGCGTTATAATCAAAAGCTTTCGCTAAGTAAATTCCCATTGGTTTGGCAAGGATTAAAACCGCCAAAAGTGTAGCGATGATTGAGATAATGGTTATTCCCACGTTGATTTCCCTCCGTCTTTTTCATCTTTTAAAATTTTTCTGGATTTATTAACACATACAATAAATAAATTGAAACTGCGGCGACCGTAATCAACAGCAAACTCATCAAGAGCCTTCACTCTCCTTGCTCACTACCGACGAAGACCAATTCGTCAACGCCACCATCGACAGCGGCAAAATAATAAACAAGCTCAGCATAATGAAATCCAACATCTTCTCAACCTCCGTTTAATTTAATAAAAACCGTATATTTTGAGTATTCGAGTGCAGCACTATTTTTGCGCCCAACAAGGTATATAATTGTTCCGGTATGCTCTTATTGCGTGCGACGACCAATAATGGCGCTTTGACGCTGGATAATGAGACTTTTATCAAAAAATGGGTGGTGGTCAAGTCACTTTCCAGGACAATGACCCGATCAACAGGCGGCATTTCAATAAGTTCCTCATTAGCTTGCAGGAAGTGGATATTTTCAAACCCCAACTTGGCCAGGGCCCATTGGACTCGTTGATTTGTCACCATAAAAATAAGATTTGCAGATTCACTTAACACATTTTCCAAATAGCCGAGTTCATCTAAACTTGGCACACAGATTAAGCAGCGTAAGCGTTCATTCTTGATTGCCCCTCCCACTTAAAGGCTTCCTCCTTTCGAATTCTTCTTCAACCCGGTTTCGGCTGGAAAACCCAACCCACTAGTTTTTTATGCTCCTATCCAGGAACCCGGTCGGGAATTCAGAATCTAAGCACAAAAAAATAGACCAATGCTCACTTTTTCCCCAAGTTCATAAGACAAGTTTTGTGACGCGGTGATTAAGCATAGATCTATGCTTAATCACCGCTGACTTGTGTTATCAACAGTTTTTGGAAAAAAAGTACTCATTGGTCTACTTAACACCCAGCAAGCAACAACTGTTGCTTCCTTTGCATTCTGTCTTCCAAGATTGACTTTTTCAAATAGGCACAATAAAAAGACCTACAATGATTTCAAGTTGCTTTTTATGAGGGCATTATAAAAATGCCTCAAAAAAAAAGCCTCCTGAATAAAGGTGGTCTTAGACCTCCTTCGCTTTAGCCGACGAAGTTAGCTGACGGGTAGGATGGCGAAAGAGTTGCTCTCATCCTTTCTACATGCGTAGAATTAACCCCAAAAGATTGGGTCCTCCGTTCCCGTTTGACGGGATTTGGCCGAGATATTTTGTTTACGAGATTATATTACTCCTACTGGGGATTATTATGCAAGAGCTTTTTAAAATATTTTTTTATCGTCTGAAAAACAGGCAATTACATATGGTGATTGACAAGTGATTCCCCAAATTTGTCTCAGTGTCTTTTCACTAGGCCCAATATAATTGCTGCATATTCCTTCCTGACTTTGCTTTCATTGTCTTTTATCGGATTCCATTTTAATCCAAAAATAGATATTGACAACGCCTGAGAAAGGACATACGATTGTTCTCGAAATTATAAAATTATTTTTGGGAGACGACCACATGCCAGTTTCGAAAAAAAGAAAACTAGAATCAGAGATTAGCGAAGCCTTTATTAAGTTCCAGCGTGAACTTATTGGACGCGGACCGCAGGAAGCCAGAACGTATATTGTTGAAGATATGGTGATCACCCGTTTTAAAGGCGTATTAACGGTTGAGGAAAAACACCTTGTGGAAAATAATGACGGCAGAAAGCTTGTTAAAAAAATGAGGCAGCTATTAAGAGAGATGTATAGCACCAATTACGAAAACATCGTGGAAAAGTGTACAGGCGCCCGTGTTCATTCAAGCCATAGTGATATCAGCACGAAAATCGGTGAAAGAATCGAAGTATTTATCGTCGATAGGGACTTGGAAAAAGAATTAAATTAAGATAAAGGCATAAATATTAATGACGAGTACAAAAACGCAATAGCAAAGTATATTCTTGTTTTTGAAGCTATTCAAAACTGTGGCCCGCTTTATCGATCCGTTAAAAATTCGGTATTAACTAAGAGGTTTTTTTCGGTTTTGTGCTTCTCTTATCAAGTTCTTTTAAAATCCCCAGTTTGATAAAATTCTCTAAGGTTGCGAAATTTTAATCCTTCGCAGCCTTTTAATCGTTTACGTTTCAACATACTTAAAATTAAATTATCTTTTAATTCAGTCAAATGTCTTGCGTTCTCTATAAAATAAGATTAATATATATATAAATGATATATATCTTTTAGATAGGTGTGAAAAAGTGAAATCATACAATAATACAACCTACGCCATATTGGGCATCTTGACGACAGACTGCACTTCGGGCTACTCCATCAAACAATTCATGGATCAAAGCTTGAATCATTTTTGGAAAATCAGCTACGGCCAAATCTATCCTACGCTCAAGCTGCTTGTCGAAGATGGCTTGGCGGAAGTAAAAAGCGCCTCTACGTCGGGCCGAGCGGATAAAAACGAGTATTTCCTCACCGAAAAAGGCTTGGCGACATTGAAAAATTGGATCGAGCAACCCATCGATCAAGTTCCAGCTGAGCGCAACGAAGTGTTGCTGAAATTATTTTTTGGCTCCCACCAATCTCCTGAGCGCACTGTTTCCCTCCTTGAGGAGTATCAAAAAACCTTGGAAGCCCGCCATGCTACGTATGAAGCGATCGAACAGGGCATCCGCCACAACCATCACGAAGAGCAAGACGCCATGTACTGGCTGTTCACTTTGGATTACGGAAAACGAGTCACACAAGCGGCCATTGGGTGGTGTGAATATACTTTGAAGAATATCCGATAAGGAGGAACAGACATGGCACAGCAAGTTTTTCCCGGACGTTTCACTACGGAAAACACGGAGGATATTGTCGTTTTCATCATTGGCATGCGCTTCAACAACCGGTTGGCAGTGAACAGATGGTTTCCGGTCTTCAGTGCGATGCCCGGCATGATCAAGGAACTCTATACGCATAAGGAAGAACTCGGATTTTTGTCGATGGAAAGCTATTTTGGATTGCGCACCACAACGATGATCCAGTATTGGCGCTCGACCGACGACTTGCTTGCGTATGCGCGCAACGACAAGCATTTAACGGCCTGGAAAAAATTCAATCAGAATGCACGTAATAATGACGCCGTCGGAATTTACCATGAAACTTTCCAAGTTCAACCCGGGCAGTACGAATCGGTTTACGTAAACATGCCGTTCTATGGTTTGGGCAAGACTTTAGAACATCAACCCATAGGTTCAGCTAAAAGTTCTGCCCGCCAACGCCTTAAAACGCAGTGATTATTCCTTTTGTCTCGAGTTTATGATTTTTCAAATACAAATAACCAATTAACAGCAAAGAGCACTCCCCCTGTTTGAGTAGATACTGAAAACAGGGGGAGCGCTCTTTATTTTAGTCATTTTTGTTCGATATCATAAAAACTATGGGAGTTAAAACTTGCTCGCTTGTGGTTTCGATTGGTCAATTAGGAAAACTCCCTGAAGAATGAAGCGAACAGCACGAAAACGATAATCAAAACAACGATCGTGATGATAATCCCTGGCAGCACGACGATGAAAAAGCCTTTCCAGGACGACACTCGGTGCGCTTCGCCTACCGCCTTGCAGACAATAATGAATGTCCAGATGGAGACGACTGCCATGACGATGGACATGATGACGACAATCGGGTCTCCTTCCACATTCGTCCGATCAGCCAGGAACGTTTCGGGTGATGCAAGCACCCAGATGATCAGCAATGGCAGCAGCCAAATTTGCGGGATTTGGGCAGTGACCAATGCTTTGAACATTTCCTGATACGTCGCCGTTCCTTTAAACAACCGTCCGACAAGCACCAGGATCGCAGCACCCAGGAAATAGCCGAAAGCGCTGCCGATCGGCCCGGTCACCAATGCTTGTAGAATCGCTGCCCACGGCGCCATATCGGAGCTGCGTTCATTCATCATCCCGATCAAACCGGAAGCAAAGCCTGTCAGGACGATGAGCAGTATAATGAACTTAAATGATTTCCGTTCAATGACGAAACGGACGGTTTCACGTGTGCGCAGCCAGATATCGGTGAATGGATTCAATCCGCGTTCATTTTTGATTCGCTCTTCTCTTACCATAATTTCTTCCTCCTTTCTATAGTGATGATCGCAATGGCCTAAAAGGCTATCCCCTATGTTTCTGCATATCTTTTGAATACCCTTTTCTATCTGTTGACGAAGGGTATGAAATCGCCGTCGAAATGGTAAATGAATGCCCATTTGAGAAAGGAGGAATGCCGAATGGAGATAGAGAATTTGCTTAGCGTAAGCTCCAGGCAAGAATTGAGGGAATGGCTGGGAAAAAATTCATCCTCCGTGAAGTTTTGCTGGGTGCTGATCGGGACCAAAGAACGGCGGGAAGGAATGCCTTATTTGGATGCCGTGGAAGAAGCCTTATGCTTTGGCTGGATTGACGGCATCACGAAAAAAACAGCCGATAATCGTTTGGCCCAAAGGCTTTCTCCGCGCCAGAAAAAAAGCAATTGGACCGAATTGAACAAAGAGCGCGTGAGAAGGCTGGAGAAACTGGGCTGGATGACCGAGCAAGGGCGCAGCGTCCTTCCTGATATGCGGCCGGAGTCATTTGCGATCGACGAAGAAGTCGAAGCACGCTTGAAACAAGACCCGCAAGTCTATGAAAACTTCTTGAACTTCCCTGAGCTGTACCGCCGGATCCGGATCGACAATATACAAAGTTATAAAACCATTGACCGCGAAATATTCGATAAACGGCTGGAAAAATTCATTGAGAATACACGCGACAATAATATGTACGGGCAGTGGCATGACAATGGCCGATTATTGGATGACTGAGCTCTTCTCGCATGTTTCCACCTTTGTTAGGTAGATATTTCTACTTTTGTTAGCTAGAACTTTGCGAGGAACGCTGGCATCTTCATCGAAAAAAGCATCCTTCTCAGCACTCGTGCCGGGAAGGATGCTTTTTCTTCTATACATATAACGGATCTTTCGCCGCATTAGCCGGCTGTGTTTCGTCAAGCGGATAAAAACAGGCGACTTCCTGGCCCGAGAGCCCTCTTGGTTCGAGCGCCGGCACTTCATTTTTGCAGCGTTCAGTAGCCATCGGGCATCTTGTGTGGAACACACAGCCGCTCGGCGGGTTCGCCGGCGACGGAATCTCCCCTTTCAGCACGATGCGTTCCCTGCCGCGCTCAAGCAGCGGATCTGGGACCGGCACTGCCGACAACAAAGATTGTGTATACGGATGCTGGACTTTCGTATGGAATGCTCCTCGCTCCGATTTCTCCATCACTTTTCCTAAATACATGACAGCCACGCGGTCGGCCAAATGATTGATGACAGATAAATCATGCGCGATGAAAACATAGGTCAAGCCCAATTGCTTCTGCAGATCCTGAAGCAAATTGATGACTTGCGCCTGCACCGAAACATCGAGTGCGCTGACTGGCTCATCGCAGATCAGCAGTTCAGGCTCCAGGGCAAGGGCGCGGGCAATGCCGACACGCTGCCGTTGACCGCCTGAAAACTCATGCGGCAGTTTATCGTAATGGGTGTCCGGGTTCAATCCGACGAGTTCAAGCAATTCCTTGACTCTCGATTCCAGCCGCTCGGTCTTTTTATAAGCTTTCAATGGCGCTGCTATGCTGTCCCCGATTTTCATCCGCGGATTCAAACTGGTGTAAGGATCCTGGAAAATCATCTGGACATTGCGCCGCATGTCATGAAGTTCTTTTGCGTTCGCTTCTGCATAATCTTTTCCGTGGAACAGGATTTCGCCCGCTGTCGGTTGTTGCAGGCCGACGATGCTTCTCGCGAGCGTGCTTTTCCCGCAGCCCGATTCGCCGACGATGCCGAGTGTTTCGCCTTTTTGGACTTGGAGGTCAATGCCGTTAAGCGCTTTGACGTAGCTTTTCTCGCGCTGCAACAAACCTTTTTTGACGGGGAAATGGACATGCAGCCCTTTAATATCCAATAATGCGCTCATGTTGCCAGCACCCCTTCCAATTGCTTTTTCTGTTCTTCGAATTCATTGCTTGAAAGAATGCACGCTGCCGAATGTCCGCTTTCCCGTTGTTCAAGCGGCGGATCAACTTGCCGGCATGCGTCCCGTGCGAACGGGCATCTCGGTTCGAACGCGCATCCCGGCGGCCGGTCGATCAAACTCGGCGGCTGGCCGTCGATCGGGATGAGCCGCTCCGGGCCGCCTTCGCGAATGACCGGGACCGAACGCAAGAGCGACCACGTATACGGCATGGAAGTCCTGTAGAAGATATCTTCAGCGCTTCCCGATTCGACGATTTTCCCGGCATACATGACTAGGATGCGGTCGGCCAAATGGGCAACGACGCCGAGGTCGTGCGTGATGACGAGAATAGCCGTGCCGTATTTTTCCTGGATGCCCTTCAGCAAATCCAAAACTTGCGCCTGGATAGTGACATCCAGCGCCGTCGTCGGCTCATCGGCAATCAATAATTTCGGGTTGGAAGCAAGCGCCATGGCGATCAACACACGCTGGCGCATCCCACCAGAAAATTGATGCGGGTAGCTGTTCATGCGTGCTTTGGCATCGGCAATACCGACGTCTTCCAATAACTCGATTGCTTTTTCGCGTGCTTGTTGTTTCGACCGTTTTTGATGCGCTTGTATGGCTTCGATCAATTGCTTGCCGATTTTGGAGACGGGATTCAAACTCGACATCGGATCCTGAAAGATCATGGCGATGTCGTTGCCCCGCAGTTTTCTCAGTTCTGTTTTGCCCATTTCCAACACCGATTGGCCTTCAAAATGAATCGTGCCTTGCGGATACATTGCAGGCGGTTCCGGATTGAGCTTCATCAAGGAATGGGCGAGCACGCTTTTCCCGCTCCCTGACTCCCCGACAATGCCGATCGTCTCCCCTTTTCGGATGGAGAAAGACACGCCGTCGACTGCTTTTACGAGGCCGCCCGGTGTATCCAGATGGACATGAAGATTTTCTACTTGCAGCATTCGAATACCCCCTTCAGGCAAGCTTCGTTTTGCGCTTGCGTTTCGCTTGATGTGGATTAAAACTGTCTCTTAGCCCATCGCCGAGCAAGTTCAAAGCCAGAACGGTAATGACGATCGCAAGGCCTGGGAAAATGGAATACCAAGGCGCGATGGTCACGTAAATCTGTGCTTCCTGCAGCATATTGCCCCAGGTCGGCGTTGACGGGTTGACCCCCACGCCGAGAAAGCTGAGCGCCGCTTCCGCTAAAATCGCTTTAGCGAAAATGAAGGTGCTTTGGACGATGACTGGGGAAAGAATATTCGGCAATACATACTTGAAGATGATCACCGCATGGCTCGACCCGGTCGTCTGGGCGGCTTCGATATAGGATTGGTTTTTCACTTGCAGCGTTGCCGAACGGACGACTCTGGCCATAACCGGGAAAAACGCCAGCGTCAGAGCGATGATGATATTTGTGATGCTGCCGCCAAGTGCCGCGACTAGCGCCAGCGCAAGGATCAGCGCAGGAAAGGCCAAGAAGCCATCGATGATTCTCATCAGCACGAAATCCACTTTGCGGAAATAGCCGGAAATCAAGCCGATTACTGTGCCGATCACCGTCGACAGCACCGCAACGATGACGCCTACAGACAAGGACACCCGGGCCGCGACGATGGTCCGCGAGAAAATGTCGCGCCCGAAATCATCCGTGCCGAACCAATGCGCCGCTGAAGGGCCGGTCAAGCGCTGCTCCGGGGAAATCGCGGCCGGAGAAAATGGCAGCCAGGAACTTGCGGTGATGGCCGCAAGCGCAGCGACCACCAGTATGGAGAGCGCCAGCAGATTCGTTTTCTTAGTAAACATCGGTTTCGTCTCCTTCCAAATGGTCAATCATAGCGAATGCGCGGATCGAGGAATGTGTACAGCAGATCCACCAATAGATTGACGAACACATAAATGCCGGCAATGAACAGCACAATTCCCTGTACGACCGGGTAATCGCGCCGGTGGATGGAATCGACCAAGAGCTGGCCGATGCCCGGGATCGTAAACAAAGTCTCGATGATGACCGTGCCGCCGAGCAAGCCGGCCACTGTAGCGCCGAGCACCGTGGTCGTCGGGATCAAGGCATTGACGAAGACGTGGCGCATCAATACTTCACGTTCCTTTACGCCTTTCGCGCGCGCCGTTTTGATGTAATCCTGATTGACCGAATCGAGCATGCTGTCGCGCAGCATACGCGCGATGATGCCCACTTCGACGATTGCCAGCACAAACGATGGCAGCAAAATATGGTGAAGCCATACATCCGCCCCTTCCGCAAACGGCACATAGCCGGCCACCGGAAAGATCGGCAGCGCAACGCCGAAGCCGAGCACCAATAGCGTCGCGAGCCAGAATTCCGGGACCGATACGCCGAACAAGGAAACCGATGTGAAAATCGGATCCAAAACGGTTTTGCGCAACGCGACGATGAGGATCGCCACCGGAATGGCGATAACGAGCAAAATCACCGTCGACAGCGCCATCAAGCTGAAGGTCGGTCCGAAGTTCTCAGCAATCAGCGAGGTCACCGATTGCGAAGAATAAACGGAGGTTCCAAGATCCCCTGTGATGACTTGTGAAAACCAATTGAAGAATTGGACATAAAGCGCTTGGTCCAAGCCCAGTTCACGCTCCAAATCAGCAATTGCTTCCGGTGAACTGTCTTCCCCTAAAATGAGGAACGCCGGGTTGCCGGGCGTCAGATGCACGATCATAAAGACGATAACGCTGACGACCAGCATGACGGGAATCACCGACAACAGCCGGCGAATCGTATAGTTCAGCATTGCGTGTTCCCCCTTCTCCATAAAAGGAAGAAAATCGCCAGCATCGTTCCTGACGATTTTCTTCTCTTAGTTATCCTGTTTGATGGCTCGTTGTTAATTGGTTTTATACGTATTCCAGAAGCGCGGGCCGTACCATTCGCTATAGTCGTGGAGATCGGTTGTGCGCGCATTCAAGTTCGAGATGTTCGTCACTTTTTCAAACGGCAATTCTTCGTAGAGCGTTTCGTTCAAGCCGGCGAGGATCTGCTGTCGCTCTTCCTCGGATTCCGCTTGTGCCCACTGGGCGATTTGCTCCTGCCATTTCTCGCTGTTATACCACCCGCTGCTGTTCGAATCCTGGCTCAACATGCCTGCCTGGTTCGGCGAGAAGAACGGGGACCATCCGACGACAACTAGATCCCAATTGGAAGCCTCTCCCCATTTCTCAAGGTATGTTGCCCATTCGTAAGATTCCAGTTCGACCGCAAAGCCGGCTGCTTCAAGCTGCTGTTCAGCGATCTCGGCAATTTTCTTATAGTCGTTGGAATCGCTTGAGAAGATGATCTTGATCGGCTCGCCGTCGTAGCTGCTTTCTGCCAATAGGCGTTTCGCTTCTTCCACATCGTAAGACAGGAAGCCTTCTGTGTTTTCTTCCGAATACAGGGCGGTTTGGTTCGGCGTGAACAACGCGCCGTCCAACTCATAAAATTCCTCGTTGCCGTATGTCGCTTTGGCAATCGCTTCTTTATCGAGTGCCGCGTTCAATGCCTGGCGCACTTGCAGGTCATCGAACGGCGCTTCCGATTTATCCGGCGTCAACACCGTATAGCCATTAGTGGCTGTGCCCGGTTCAATGTTCGGCGTGCTTTCGATCACTTCGTACAAATCGAGCGGAACTTCATCCCCAAAATCATAAAGTCCGGTTTTCAAGCCATTGACGACCACTTGAGGGTCTTTGACGATTTTGAAATGAACCGAATCCACATACGTTTTTTTCTCGCCCGTCAAACCGCTTGTCTCATCGGTTCTTGATGCGTAGTCATCGTATTTGGAAAGCACGATTTCGTCGCCGCGCTTCCACGAATCAAACTGGAATGGCCCAGTGCCGATATATTGGTCATGGTCGAGCGGCTTTTCGCCGGCTGCTTCAGCGACCGCTTTCGGCAAGATGACAGCGGCCGATTTCGGGGCAGCTAAGTCGGAAAGTAAAGAGCTATAGGCTTTGTTCAATTGAATGGTCAATTGCGAGTCGTCTGCTTCCACGGACTCAACGTGGTCGTTGGTGATCTTGCCGACAGATGATACTTTCAGCCACCGTTCGATGGACGCTTTGGCATCTTCTGCCGTTACTGGTTCCCCGTTATGGAAAGTCACGCCTTCGCGCAAGGTGATGGTGTAGGTTTTTCCATCTTCGCTCACTTCGTAATCTTCAGCGAGCAGCGGCGCAGCTTCGAAATCCTGGTTCAAGGCAAACAAACCTTCATAAATATGCCAGCCGATTTTGCGCGCGGCACTTTCGCCCGTATACATCCAGTCCAATGTGTTCGGATCCGCGCTGATCGCCACGTTCAGTTCCCCGCCTTCTACAGGCTCTGAATTTCCGCCGGAAGTTGATGGACTTGCTTCCCCGCCGGAACAGCCGGCCAATCCGATAAGTGCAATTAAAGTGATAACTAAAAAGATAAAATTTTTCACGATGTTCCTCCTTATAATTGAAAAAATGATGATGCCTCGAGTATGTATGCAACTGCCTAAAAGCCTATCCAAGTTCCCAGATTTTCAATGAAGCGCCGAAGTGTTGATGCGCCAATCTGCCGCTCAAGCTCCGACGGTATTTCGAAAACCATTTGTCCACTGAAGGCACCTCCTTCATCAAAAATAATTTATCTTACCTGTTTACTTGGTTTTAACGTAATAAAAAACCCCTTCTTCTTTTTGACAAGAAGAGGAGCAGTTTCACACGTTCGATCGCCTCTCTTATCTCTGTACACACGGTACAAGGAATTAGCACAGTGCCGCGTGGCGGTCTGCTGCTTTGACGTCCCAGGGCCAGTCCCTCAGTCAATCTCGATAAGATGATTAAATTGTAAAGTTCATGTTACGGCCCTTGATCTGGCTTGTCAACATTATTTTGAATAAATTGAATTTATTTACATGGAAATGAAACACGATTTGATTTACCCTTGCCCGCCAGCCGGCAAGACATTAGCCTGTGCAATCCATTCAAGAGATTTGGCGACGATGAAATCTAATTCATGGTCCATGGAAGCGATGTGATAGGAATCATGGAGTTCATATTTGGACGCGTTTTCTGAACCGATTTTGCCAAGAATATAATCGGTGTTAGCTGGCGGCACAACATGATCTTCAAGCGACTGGAAACAAACGACCGGGCAGCGGACTTCGCCGAGTTTTGCGCGGACAGCATCCATATAGCCGAGCAATTGTTGATACGCCTTGACCGGCGCTTGCCCATAAGTGATTTCTACCGCATCCGCTTTTTTAATATCGGGCGCATCTTCTGTGACATAATCATGGGCCGGCTTCGTGCGGTAGGTTTCAAACTGCGGAATATCGATCGCTGGGTTGATCAACACGAGACCCTCGATTTCAGGATGGCAGCTGGCCAGATCCAAGCTCAAGGTGCCGCCCATCGATTGTCCGATGACAAAGACCGATGTGCATGACTGCTTGAGTTCTACATAAGCCTGCTCGATACTCGCGAACCAGTCGCCGTAAGAGAACTGTTCCAGATCCTTGAAATGTGTGCCATGGCCCGGCAGCCGCGGACAGGAAACCGTATAGCCTTGTTTGCCGAGTGCTTCGCCTAATTCTCTGACGCTTTGCGGCGTGCCGAGAAAACCGTGGCATAATAGGATGCCGGTGCTATGTCCTTTCAAAAAGAAAGCTTCCGCCCCTTGAATGACAGGATATTGTTCGTTCATGCAAACCCTCCTTTAGCTGTTTTAAAAGTAAGGAGGCCGACTTGCTGCCTCTAATGTGACGTACTGCGTAAAAAAGCTTATTCACATTAGACTATATTTAAAACCTACTTGTCAACTAGGTTTTATAAAATGGACGATCACTCGCACCACAGGCTGCTTTAAACTTCGGAAGCCTTCCCTTGGCGGGCCCAGTTGGCGATCGTTGCAATATCTCCTGGGGTCGTGCTGCAACAGCCGCCGATGATGTCAGCTCCCGCTTTATGCCAGGCTTGCGAATTGGCTAAAAATGCACCAGCCGACGGTTCTTCGCTCCAGGTTTTGCTTACCGGGTCGTAAGTGGCGCCGGAATTCGGATAGACGATGACCGGTTTGGAAGACGCGCTTTTCACTTCCTGGATTAAGGACTCGATAAACTGCGGCGCTGTGCAATTAATGCCGATTGCCGCCACTTGCGGTCGTTCCTCGAGCCATTTTGCACAATCCGCGATCCGCTCCCCGTCACTGATATGGAACTCATCTTTCGCACTGAACGTGAACCAGGCAGATACTTGCGGAAATTCTTCCAGCACGCTTACGATCGCTTTCGCTTCCGTGAGGCACGGCAAAGTTTCACAAGCTAACAGATCCGCCCCTGCTTCCACCAGCACCCGGATGCGCTCTCTGTGAAATTCGGCCAATTGCTCTTCCCCGATCGCATAGCCGCCGCGGTATTCAGAGCCGTCCGATAAAAACGCGCCGTACGGGCCGACCGATGCTGCCACTAAAGGCTTTGGCCTGCCTGATTGGTTCGCTGCCTCGTCCCAAAATTCATCTCGCGCTTGTGTTGCCAACTCGACAGACTTTGTGATCAATGCGATCGCTTGTGATTCTGTCAGCCCTCTTTCTTGGTAGCCTTCGATGGTCGCCTGGTAACTGGCTGTAATGGCGCAATCCGCCCCCGCCTGGAAATAATCCGCATGCACTTTCTTGATCAACTCCGGGTTCTCCATCAGGATTTTCGCTGACCATAAGGAATCATTCAAATTGCATCCGTAGTGTTCAAGCTCTGTCGCCATGGCCCCGTCCACAATCAGGACCGGGAACTCGTTCAATATCTGTTCAATCGGGTTCATTGCAAACCATCCTTCCGCTCTCAGTCGTTTTACTTTATTCCCTCAGCCTTGGACGGCTTTACCTAAAAATTGTCTCGTTCTTTCAACGGCGGGCTCGGTGAAAATTTGCTGTGCCGTGCCTTGCTCAATAATGACGCCGTCTTCCATAAAGATGACGCGGTCCGAAATTTCGCGCGCGAAACTCAATTCATGGGTCACGATGAACATTGTTTTGCCGGTGTCCGCGACGCGCCGGATGGTGGCCAGTACTTCATCGACCAGTTCCGGGTCCAATGAAGAAGTCGGTTCGTCGAATAACAGCACTTCCGGGTCCAAAGCCAGCGCACGGGCGATGCCGACACGCTGCTGCTGGCCTCCGGACAATTGCGCAGGGTAATGGCTCAGTTTGTTCGACAAGCCGACCCGCTCGAGCATCTCGATGCCTTTCTTGTCGGCGGCGTCTTTTTTCATCCGCTTGACGCTCGTCAAACCGACGGAGACATTTTGCAGCACGGTCAGATTCTTGAACAGGTTGTATTGCTGGAACACCATGCCCGTTGCGGTCCTGAGCGCGAAAATCTCCTTTTTCTTGGCGGTGGCCGCATCCACCCGCTTTCCGCCGATTTCCACGATGCCGCTCGTCGGCTCCTCTAAAAAATTGATGCAGCGCAACAGCGTCGATTTCCCGGAACCGCTTGGCCCAAGGACCGCCACCACTTCGCCTTTTTCGACGGTTAAATCGATGCCTTTCAAAACATGCTGGCGATCGTAATATTTATGCAGCTTCTCCAATTTGATCATCAGGCAATCCCTCTTTCATATCGGCGTGCGCGTTTCTCGATCTTCACCAATAAGCGCTCGACGGCAATGCATAAGATCCAATAGACGACCGAGACGGCGATATACACTTCAAAGAACGCCAAGCCGCGGGAGCCGAGGATTTTTGCCTGCCCCATGATATCGATAACGCCGATAATGAACACGAGCGAAGTGTCTTTGATCGTGCTGATGAACATATTGCCGAGGTTCGGGATCGCCACCGTTAAGGCCTGCGGGAAGACGATCTTCAGCATCATCTGCACAGGCGTCATGCCGATCGCTTTGGCCGCTTCGAACTGCCCGCGGTCGACCGATTCGATCGCCGAACGGATCGTCTCGGATAAATACGCGCCCAAATTGATGGAAAAGGCCATCAAGGCATAGAATTCCGGCGCGATGCTATTGACATCCGCCGACTGAAGCCAGCCGTATTCGCTCTGGAGAAAATAAATGATTTTCGGAATCCCGTAAAACACCAGGTAAATCTGCACCAATAACGGTGTGCCCCGGATAAAGGAGATATAGATCGACGTGATGACGCTGAGCACAGGCACTTTGTAGATTTTAATCAATGCCGCTGCCACGCCGATGATTAAACTCAATAGCAGCGAGCCGACTGCGATGCCGATCGTAACCGGCAGCCTGGAGATAATGGCAGGAAAGCTCTCGATCAAGAAATTCAAGTCCAGTAAATTTTCCATGGTTTCTGTCCTTCCGCTAGCTTATTCAGGGATGTAGTCGCCGCCGGTCCATTTCTTGGACAGTTCGGACAAGGTGCCATCTTCTTTCAGCTGTTTCAAAATCGGGTCGATTAAGGCTTTCAGCTCTTTTCCTTTTTCTTCGTCTTTCAAGACGATGCCCATATCGTCATTAACTAAGGACTGGCCGACAATCTCCACGCCGAGTTCATTTTTTTCCAGTACCGCGTTCATCATGATCGGGTCGTTGACGTAAGCATCTACGCGTCCGTTCTGCACATCCTGCAGAATTTCCGATGGGTTGCCGCTTTCGCTGTATTTCAGTTCGATCGGCTCTGCGGCGGTTTCGTTATACTCCTCAAGCAATAAAGTATAAGAATCGCCTGCCAACGCCCCAACCGCTTTGCCTTCCAAATCTTCAATCGTTTGGATGTCTTCGCGGCCTTCTTTTACTGCGATGACCGTTTCCGCTGCGAAATACGATTCATCGGTAAACAAATATTTTTCTTGGCGTTCCGGCGTTTTCGCTACTTGGTCGGCGATGGCCTGAATTTTATTCGACTCGAGCGCAAGGAACATGCTGTCCCACGGTACAGCGACGTATTCGAACGTATAGCCGTCCAATTGTTCATCGACGGCTTTCATCATGTCCACGTCATAGCCCGTCAGTTGATTGGCATCATCCGCGAAAGCGAAAGGCGGATAATCATTTTGCGTTCCGACGCGAATCACTTGGTCTCCTGTAGCGTTCGCCGTCTCTTCCGATGAACAGCCGGCAAGTGTTCCGGCAAGACCTACTAAACAGGCAGTTGCGAATACATAAGCGTTTCTTTTCATAATTCAAGCTCCTTTTGGTGTGTAGTTTTTTACGATAGGGCTGGACTTTCCGCCTTATGTAGAGCGCCTGCCCTCCTTTTGGATGCAAAAAAGCCTCTTTCAATAGGAAAGAGGCTTCGACCAATTTCTTATCTCTCAGAATGAATACATCCTGCAGGAATTAGCACCTCTCATGAACATGCATGATGGTTGCTGGACGTCATAGGGCCTGTCCCTCAGTCTCTCTGGATAAGTTATTTAATTTTTTTAATATATTAACGATAGTATTTGAGATGGTCCTTGCTGTCAAACCCTTTTTAAAATAAATCAAAATTTCGCATAAAAATTCAAGAGCAAATTGACAAAGCGTGCTGCATTGAATACCATCAATTTAATATTCAATTGTTGCCGGGTTGGGCGGCATGCATTCAATACAAGAGCGGAGTGAACACAAGATGAGCGAGGAAACTATTTTCGACGTCGCCATCGTCGGTGCCGGCACGATGGGGATGGCCGCCGGCGCCTTTTTGGCACAGCAAGGCAAGAAGACATTGGTGATCGATGCATTCGACCCGCCCCATGCGAACGGCAGCCATCACGGGGACACCCGGTTGATCCGCCACGCTTACGGGGAAGGCAGGCATTACGTTAGGTTAGTGTTGCGCGCGCAGCAATTATGGGAAGACTTGGAGAAGCAGACCGGCTACAAAGTGTTCGATAAGACCGGCGTCATCGGGCTCGGCCCGGAAGACTCGCCTTTTCTATTGGAAAGCATTGCAGCCGCCAATAGCTACGGCTTGCCGCTCGAAATATTAAGCAGCGGCGCCATCCAAGAAAGATGGCCGGGCTTCACTGTGCCCGAGCATTTCATCGGCTGCTACGAGGCGCAGGCAGGCGTGTTGTACAGCGAAAATGCCATCCGTGCCTATAAAAAACTGGCGCTCGAAAACGGCGTTCACTACGTGCCGAATACACCCGTCCAGCACATCGATATACAGGACGGGGATCGCGTGAAAATCTCCACCGGACAAGGGGTTTTCTATGCTGAGAAAGTGATCGTCACAGCCGGTGCATGGGCGAAGAAGCTGCTGCCAGACCTGCAATTGCCGATCCAACCGACGCGCAAAGCGGTCGGCTGGTTTGAAGCACCGGAGATGTACAATGCCGATCAATTTCCCGGTTTTTTTGTGGAAGGCCCCGAGATGATGTTCTACGGCTTCCCGAGCATCGACGGCGCTGGCGTAAAAGTCGGACGCTCGGATGGCGGGCAGCCAATCGACCCGGACGAACAAACCCAGAACTTCGGGCAATACGAATTTGATGAGGGCGACTTAAGAAGATTCCTGGACCTGTATATGCCAGAAGCGAGCGGAGAATTGAAACAAGGCAAAACGTGTTTATACACCGTCTCCGACGACCATAACTTCATCATCGACCGCCATCCGGACAACGAGCGCGTCATTTTCGCCTGCGGCTTTACCGGCCACGGCTTTAAATTCGGCAGCGTCATGGGCGAAGTGTTGAGCCAATTGGCAATAGACGGCCACACCGAATTCGACATCGCCCCCTTCTCACTCAACCGTTTCAAACTATGAGCGAAATGAAAAAAGAGTGTTGAAGAAATTAGTGATTCACTATGGATAAAAAGAAAATCACTTATTCTACATTTTAAGATCAATGTTCTACCTAAGTATTTGGAGAAGCGTTCGCTCGTAACCCCTTCTGCTCAATAATGCTACGCATTACTTTCGCAAAGATAATGTCTCCCGTAGGTCGACCTTATCTTTCCAGTGGTAAAGCGAGACGACCGAGACCCCGCAAGACGCGTAGCGGCTGAGGAGGCTTGGGCGCGAGCCCACGGAAAGCGAGCGATAAGCTTCGGAAAATACGGCTTCTTAACTTTTCTCGACAAGCAAAGAGTCTCTCCTTATTGATAAAGGAGAGACTCTTTTTCGATGGTGACCACTTGCTTGGTGTCGGCTGCTTCCATGATGCCCAAAATGACTTTTAGTGATTTCAAGGCATCTTCTCCCGTGACGATTGGTTCCTGGTCCAGGCGTATCGAATCGACGAACGCATCAATGACACCGCTCGGAGTCTGGTTGTCATTCGTTTGAATCGCTTCCAGCTGGTAGTTCACTTTCTCGCCGGATTCCAGGATGAGTTCCAGCTGATACTCGTCGTCGTGATAGATTTTCATGATGCCTTTCTCGCAATACACAACGGTGCTGTTGTCCTCTTCCCCGTAATAGGTCCAGGAGAAGGCAGCGTTCCCGAGACGCCCTTTTTCGGTCGCCAAGCTGCAGACAAGGTTGTCGCATACTTCAATCGGCTCGCCGTTTTCATCCGTTTTGTGCAAAGCTCCCTGAAAGGCGCTCACTTGAATGATTTCATCATCGAGCAGGTAATGCAGCAAATCGATTTTATGGATGCCGAGGTCGCCGCCGACGCCGAAGCCCGAGCGCTCCTTTTTGAAGAACCATGTCGATTTCGTTTTATTGATGCCCCAGGATTCTGGGCCTGAATGCCCGAAAGCGGTGCGGAAGGTCAAGATTTTCCCGAGTTCTCCACTGGCCAGGATTTCCCGTGCTTTTTGGTGCGCGCGCGTAAACCGCTGATTGTGGTCGACCATCAGTTTCTTGCCGGATTTTTTCTGTGCCGCCAAAATTTCCTTGGCATGTTCAATCGTTAAGGAAATCGGTTTTTCGCACAGCACGTGCTTGCCGCTCAATAGCGCTTGTGTCGAGAATAAATGATGATGTTCATTCGACGAGCAGTCACTGATGGCTGTGATCTCGGGATCGTTGAACAATTCCTCGACGCTTTCCACATTCCGTCCGCCAAACAATTCGACCATCGCTTCGGAACGGTGGAGATTTCGGTCGTAAAAGACGATTTCATCCACATATGGATTCGCTGTATATTCCGGTGCGTGGCGCATTTTCGTAATGGCGCCGCAGCCAATGATGCCTACTTTCATGACCATGCCATCCCCTCGCTCTTTTATTCCTATCATAAACGATGCTGATGAAATTCCATATCCCCATCTTCTTCGACACTTCACTATCAATTAGGGAGCAGTAATGAGAATTTTATAGTCAATGGACTTTTATCATATTCTGAAATATTTGATTGAAATTAATTTCACAATCTTTTTCCGTTATTTCATTTCCATGTGAAATACGGGAAACGGCACTCATTCATTAGGTTTTATAATTGATTATAAAGAAAACGTTTACAAATCAGGGTTCTCTTTGACAAAATATCCGTTTCATATGACAATGGAAATAGAATTAGAATTATTATAATCAGATAACGATATTAATTGAAGCGGCCCGCTTCGATTAATTTTTTTTGCGTTGTCGGTTATGGTCATTCTAAAAAAACATTCAGGAGGTAATTATTTTATGTCTTTGATCGGAAAAGAAATCCAACCATTTAACGCGTCAGCTTACCAGGCGGCGAGCGGCGACTTTATTGAGGTCACAGAAGAAAACATGAAAGGCCAATGGAGCGTTGTGTGCTTCTACCCAGCAGACTTCACGTTCGTTTGCCCAACTGAACTTGAGGACCTCCAAAGCCAATACGCGACATTGAAAGAGCTTGGCGTGGAAGTATACTCTGTTTCTACAGATACTCACTTCACCCATAAAGCTTGGCACGACCATTCAGATGCAATCGGCAAAATCGAATACACCATGATCGGTGACCCGTCGCAGCGCATTTCACGTGGATTCGATGTTCTTAACGAAGAAGAAGGCCTTGCACAGCGCGGCACATTCATCGTTGACCCAGAAGGCATCGTCCAAGCTGCAGAAATTAACGCAGACGGCATCGGCCGCGACGCAAGCACGCTTGTCGGCAAAATCAAAGCGGCACAATACGTGCGCAACAACCCAGGCGAAGTATGCCCGGCTAAATGGGAAGAAGGCGGCGACACATTGAAGCCAAGCCTTGACCTTGTAGGCAAAATTTAAGGAGTTTTGACAATGATACTAGATGCGCAAATCAAATCTCAATTAGAGCAATACTTGCAGCTACTGGAAGGCGACGTGCTGCTCCAAGTGAGCGCCGGATCCGATAAGGTATCAACAGATATGGTCGATTTGGTGGAAGAACTATCCGCCATGTCCCCGCGCATTCAAATGGAGCGCACGGAGCTTGAGAGAACCCCGAGCTTCAGCGTCACCCGTCCTGGAGAAGTAACGGGCATCACTTTTGCCGGCATCCCGCTCGGCCACGAGTTTACGTCGCTCGTCCTTGCCTTATTGCAAGTGAGCGGACGTGCGCCGAAAGCCGACGAAAAAACGATGGGACAGATTAAAGCACTCGAAGGCACATACCATTTCGAGTCTTACATCAGCTTGAGCTGCCAGAACTGCCCAGAAGTCGTGCAATCACTTAATTTGATGAGCGTCCTCAACCCGAACATCACGCATACGATGATCGACGGGGCTGCCTTCAAAGAAGAAGTCGAAAGCAAAGACATCATGGCTGTTCCGACAGTCTTCTTGAACGGCGAATCGTTTGCAAGCGGCCGCATGTCGCTTGAGGAATTGCTTGCGAAACTCGGCAGCTCACCAGACGCTTCCGAATTCGAAGGCAAAGATCCGTTTGACGTGCTCGTCGTCGGCGGCGGCCCAGCTGGTGCCAGCGCAGCGATCTATGCGGCTCGTAAAGGCATCCGCACAGGCATCGTCGCGGAACGCTTCGGCGGCCAGGTGATGGATACCTTGAGCATCGAGAACTTCGTCAGCGTCAAGCACACGGAAGGCCCGAAATTTGCGGCCAGCCTCGAAGAGCATGTGAAAGAATACGATATCGAGCTGATGAACTTGCAGCGCGCAAAACGCTTAGAGAAAAAAGAGCTGTTCGAGCTTGAACTCGAAAACGGCGCTGTCGTCACAGGCAAAACCGTCATTCTTTCAACAGGTGCCCGCTGGCGCAATATTGGCGTTCCGGGCGAAGAGGAATTCAAGAACAAAGGCGTGGCCTACTGCCCGCATTGCGACGGCCCGTTATTTGCCGGCAAAGACGTCGCGGTCATCGGCGGCGGCAACTCCGGCGTCGAAGCGGCGATCGACCTTGCAGGCATCACGAATCACGTGACGGTGTTGGAATACAACGCAGAGCTTAAAGCGGATTCCGTTTTGCAGGATCGCCTGAAGAGCCTGCCGAACGTCACGGTGCTGACAAATGCCCGCACACAGGAAATTACCGGCACCGATAAAGTGAACGGCATTTCCTATATCGACCTTCAAAGCGGCGAAGAAAAGCATGTCGAACTATCCGGCGTCTTCGTCCAAATCGGCCTCGTGCCAAACACCGACTGGCTCGGTGACTTTGTCGAGCGCACCGCGCACGGCGAAATCGTCATCGACCAGCGCGGCGCAACGAATATGCCGGGCGTGTTTGCGGCAGGCGACTGCACAAACATCCCGTACAAACAGATCATCATTTCGATGGGCTCTGGCGCAACGGCTTCATTGAGCGCATTCGACCACCTCATCCGAAGCGATATCCCTGTTTTGGTGTAATAAAGACAAAAGGACTGCGAAGAGAATTTCTTCGCAGTCCTTTTTTATGTGCTTACCGCTTCGCTTCGTGCAAGCGCCGATGAAACTGGTGCACTTGTTCTGCAAGTTCCGGCACCGGTCCGTCGATGTCCGGGTCTGTCAGGATTTCCGGGATGGACAGATTGCGGACAGGCGAAGGCTCCGCGCCGAGCTCTTGCATCCACTCGCCCAATTGCTGTGACGAACTCGCGTAGACGATGCGGCCGAGCCCGACCCAGCCATGCGCCGCTGCGCACATCGGGCAATGCTCGCCGGACGTATAGACAGTCGCTTGCGCCCGTTCTTCCGGGGCTAGATGCTCTGCCGCCCAGCGTGCAATTGCAAATTCGGGATGCTGCGTATGGTCGCCGCCTGCCACATGGTTATGGTCTTCAAACAACACCTCACCCTGTGACGATACGAGGATTGAACCAAACGGCTCGTCCCCTTTTTCAAGCGCCTGTTCGGCGAGTTCTACGCAGCGCTGCAAATATTGCAGATCGGTTTCTGAGATCATAGTGGTCCTCCTTTTGAGTTCCTATAGATTATCTATAAGGATTTTACCCGTTCAACATTCAGCATAACCGTAAACAATTTGAACAAGATTGTTACTCCAACTCTTCCTCCGCCAATAATTTAAACCCTTCCACTACCGTATCCTCTTCGACTTCGATCAGGATGCAGCGCCGGCCATTGTAATTGACTTGTTTGACGTAACGTAAGTCTTCGGGGCCGATCTTGATTTCCGCGACTTTCGTGTTGATCTTGATCGATTTGGCCCCGTATTTCGGCACGATGTGGCTCGCTTTCATCTCGTACTGGCGGTCATCGGTCACTTGCTGGAAAGCCTGTTCCACTTTCTCCGTGCTGATGTCTTTGATGCCGCTCGCCTTCAAGACGCGCTCGACTTCCTTGGAATCCAGCATTGGTGCCGGCTCGTCCTCGTCTTCCGCTTCCACTTCGAGCATGCTGTTGATCTCGTCGTAGACGCCCGCGAGCGTTCTCGAATTGACTTCATCGCCAATCACTTGCTTGACGATTTCTTCAAAGACTACTTTATCGTCTTCTGCAGTGGTGATTTCGTCGCCGTTCAGCACGTTTTCGATAAACTGGAAATCCGGCTTATTGGCCTTTGCCGCGGAATACAAGATGCGGTTAACATCTGCGGCGCTGTTCGTGAAACTCGGGAACAAGAACCCGCCGACCGGAGACGACAGCTTAATGACCGGGTCCGCCATGATGTTCGACTTGAATTCCTTTTCGATAAAATCAAACACCAGCGACGATTTCGGCAGTTCGGTCTGGTTCATGCTGCTGAGGACGAACGGCGTCGTGTACACTTCGTCGCGCATTGCGGCTTCCGTCTCGTCAGGCTCGCGTTTCGTCGTCTTGAAATACGTGCCGCGGATAAAGGTGATGACCATGTCTTTCTCGTATGGCGTTTCTTCAACCATCTTCAAAGCGACACGCTGCATATTTTCTTTCCAGCCTTCTGCATCGTCCGCATGAAGCCCTTCGTACAGTAAATGCTGCGTATGGTCCACTTGCCCTTCTTCGGGGCGCTGAAACTTCACTTCGAACAGCTTGATGTCGAGCTTGCCTGCTAGCACTTTCTTGAAATTGGCCAAAAACAGCTCTTGCTGCTCCCGGTCGAGCAAGGAAAACGAACGGCTCTCCTCGTGGAAGATCTCACTTGTGTCCTGCTTGATATATACATTGTAAATTTCGGCGATTTTCAGTAAATCCGTCTCCAGTTTGAATTGCTTGCGGATCTCGGCAATGTCTTTTTTATTCATCTCTATTTCCAACTCCCAGCTAATAGAATCCATGTTTTTGCAAAAAAAGAGCATCGAAAGCCTGCGCTTTTGACACTGCTCCATTATACCAGTTGAACGGCCTTGCATGTACGATGCCCGCAATTCACAGGCAGCCTTTCGCACAGTAGCTCTAGCAGAAACCGTTTGGATTTGCTGCGCAATAAGCTATGATGTCTGGAAGGCGTATCAATAAGAAACCAATGTGGAGTGAGGAGCATGCAGGATATGGGCAAACGAATTGAGCATGAAATTTTATGGCAAGTCAAAACAGGCGATGAACCGATCTATTCCACTCCCATCTTCGCCACCTTCAGCAAGGGCCAGCGAGTTGTCATCTATCAATCCTGGGATTGGTACATCTACGTCCGGGAAGTGGAAACCGGGCAATTAGTTTGGCGCTATCTCTTCGGGGCGCCGAATTACGGGCGCCCTCAAGCAGCGGATGTGGACGGCGACGGCAACATCGAAATTTTCGGCGCTTCCCATGACGGCCATGTTTACTGCTTGAATGAACAAGGAGAACGCGTCTGGTTTCACTCAAACCTCTATTACCGCGAAGGCAGCGGACAAGTCACGTCAGCAAGCGAATGGGGAATTACCGATTCAACAAAAGAGTGGGCGGCCAATTCGTTTCTGAGGATGGATGGCAACCACGCCGAGCTCGCTATCGTTTCGGGGCCCGGCACAGGACAAAGGCGGAAAATCAGCGGCACCGAAACGGACACCATTTGGATCGAAGAGGCGTTCGACACCTTGCCCGATGCCACATCAACTTACGAGATCCACCCTTTTCACGAATCCGATGTGTATTACCAGCATGCCGGCCAGCTGGTGAAAGAGCCGGACGGTTGGTACCTATATACAACTTCTTTTGATAATCAATGCGTCAAACTGAAAGCAAGCACCGGCGAATTGATATGGAAATTCAGCTCACTTGAACAGAACGAACCGTTTCCGGCAATCGTGGATATCGACGGAGACGGAAAACTGGAATGCCTCTTCAATAGCATCGACGAGCATGTCTATTGCCTAGACGCGGAAACCGGTTCGCTGAAATGGCACAACCATGCCGGGTTTGGCATCGATTGTTTCGGGAGCTATGCCGATATGGACAACGATGGCGTTTACGAATACATCATCAACGGACGGGGCGGCAGGACGCTTTATCTAGACGGCGTTACGGGCGAGACGAAATACAACTCGACAGATTGGTCAGTTTGGGCGACCAGCGAAACCAACTCAAGAGCGACGGTCTTCAATTACGAACCGGACAAAAAAGCGGTGGTGTTCGGCGGCTTGGCTGGCTTCCTCTATTGCTTGGACGGCCAGGCGAATACCATTTGGCGAACCCACTTGGCTGCGAATATGCGCGGGTCGACGACTGTCTTGGATATCAATTCGGACGGAGAGCCGGAAATTCTGGTTCCAGATATGATGGGCACCCTTACGATTCTCAATAAATATGGACAAGAAATCGGGCAAGTACATGTCAAAGGCGGCATTGAAGGCACGCCGCTTGTCGGCGATTTAGATGGAGACGGGAAAATTGAAGTATTCCTAACTAGTCTCGATGGCTATGTGAGCATGATCAGATTCATCTAAAAAATCATATACTTTTCCATATCGAATATCTCCTCCATATGAAGCAGTCTGAATCCGATAATCATTCGGATTCAGGCTGCTTTTTTAAAGTCGTTTGCCATCATCTGTCCCCTATCTGCGAGAGAAACCCACTTTTAAATTCAAAAAACAATAAAAAAGACAAATTATATTAATTATCTATTTTACTTTATTTAAAATCATGCACATTTACCTATTTATAAAATAAATATTAATTCTTTTTAAATTCTATTGACACTTTACTACTACACTAGTTATACTCACACCTTAATTGTTTTAAAATTCACAAAATAAAAAATTAATAAGGAGGCACCTCAATGGAATTTTCCCAGCTGTTTTCTGGCCCTTATAGTTTCATGACAGGATATGTTTTTGTTTATCCTTTTGCGATGGCCCTTTTCTGGATAGCCGGTTCTATCCTTTTCCTTAGAACCAAGGAGTTGAAAAGCGAGCCTTTAGACATTGAAGCATTTGATTGGCCCATGATCAGCATCCTGGTTCCTTGCTATAACGAAGAAGAAACCATCGAAGAAACCGTCCGCAACCTGGTTGGACTGTCTTATCCGAAAAAAGAAATCATTTTAATCAATGACGGTTCGAAAGATGAGACGAGCGGGATCATCAGAAGATTGGCCGCGCAATACGGGGATGTTCGGGCCATCCAGCTGCAGGAAAACCGCGGCAAGGCGAACGCGTTGCAAGTCGGCTTATTCGCTTCCAGATCGGAATACCTCATTTGTGTCGATTCGGATGCCCTACTTGCTGATACCGCCCCTTATTATTTGATCCATCAGTTCTTCGAACAAGGCGAACGGGTCGGCGCTGTAACCGGCAATCCTACGATCCGCAACCGCAACAACTTGCTTAGCCGGATGCAGCTGGTCGAATACGCTTCGATCATCGGGGCGATCAAGCGGACGCAACGGCTGCTCGGAAAAGTAATGACCGTTTCCGGCGTGGTCGTCGCTTACCGCAAAAAAGCGCTCGTCGATGTCGGCTTATGGGACCGCGACATGATCACCGAAGACATCGCGGTCAGCTGGAAACTCCAAAAGCGTTTCTGGGATATCCGCTACGAACCCCGTGCGCTGTGCTGGATGCTGGTGCCGGAAACGGTATCGGGCATTTGGAAACAGCGGGTCCGCTGGGCGCAAGGCGGGCAGGAAGTCATCCTGCGCCACTGGAAAGTATTGTTCAACTGGAAACAGCGCAGAATCTGGCTCATTTATCTTGAACAATGGTTCAGCATTCTATGGGCTTTCTGCTGGCTGTTCATCACGCTATTGTTATTGTTCACGGCTACTACGCTGCAGGAAATGCTGTTCTGGTTCACCTTCAGTTCCTTCGCCTTGGTGTTCATCAGCCTCATTCAATTATTCATTGCCCTGTCCATTGACTCCCGCTATAACGGGAAATTGAAATACTATTTCTGGGCCGCTTGGTATCCAGCACTTTATTGGATGATCAATACCGCTGTCGTCATCGCAGCCATCCCGAAAACAATCTCATCTCGCCTTAAAGGAGGTTACGCTGTATGGAACAGCCCAGACCGCGGTATGAAGAAGAAAGTTTCCTGATCGTCGTCAAGCGCCCCTGGCTCTACGCCAGCATCGATTTCATCTTTTCGATGCTGTGCTGGCTTTATAGTGTATTAGTCGTCTCATTTATCGTCTCCGCCACTTTCGGCTTTAATAACATTCTGACACGGGTCATGAATTCTTCCTTTAACATGGTCAATCAAGACATCCGCCTATTCATTGCGGCAGCCCTTGGCGTCTTCCTGCTGTTGTATACGTTGCTGTATTTGAATCATGTCTACAATAAGAAGAGGTTCGGCACTTTAAGAAGACGGCGCTACCCTTCCCCGACAAGCAATGCCGAACTTAAGTCGTTGGGGTTGATGAAAATAGAAGCGATCGAGAAACTGCAAAGCGAAGACTATGCCGTTTTTGAAACGAACCCGATTGTTCCTCTTGGAGGTGAGAGCATTGATCAAAAAGATCTTTATTTGGACGACCATTATCGCATTAATTAGCTTGTTTTTCCTATCGCGAAAAGACCTTTTCGTCGAGGCTTTCTCAGAAGACAAGCCCGCCATGTCCTTCCCTGAAAAATTGATCGAAGACGGCTGTCTCGGATTGAATTACCACCGTGTCCAAAACGATGATTTGCTTGTTAAATCGGCACGCAGTGTGCTGCAAACCAACGAGCTGGTGCAATACAGCGTGCTGCAAAGTGAATTTAAAGCACAAATCGATGCTTTGGTGGCAGCAGATGCGAACTTTTTGAACGAAGAACAATTATTGAAAGCGAAAGCGAGTGGCGACTTTCCTGAAAAATGCGTATGGATTTCATTTGATGATATCGATGTCTCGGTTTATGAAAATGCTTTTCCGATCTTAAAAGAAGCAAATGTTCCCTTTACCTTGTTCGTCATTGCAGGGCAAGTCGGCAATAAGGACTTCAGCAACTTGGAAATGTCCACTTGGGACCAGTTGCGGGAGATGAAAAACAGCGGATTGGCTGATTTTGGCTCCCACACTTTTGATATGCATCGCTTCGAAGGCGATACACCCGTCTTTTTGGTCCCCGAGCAAATTGATGCGTTCAAAAAAGATTTGAAAAAAAGCGTCGAAACGATCGAATCCGAACTCGGTGTTAAAGTAAAAAGTTTCGCTTATCCTTACGGCAACACCAACGAACGGGTGGTTCGCGTATTGAAGGAGCAAGGGCTTGAAGCCGGCCACATTCTAGCTCCCCAAACCATCCGAACATCAGATGACAATTATTGGATCAACCGGATCATCGTCAATCAAACCACTTTTGACGACGTCCTGCTTCCTTATTTGGAAAATAACTAAGTTTTGCAACCACTACTACAGCGCTTGTTGCTTCTGGGCGTTTGGTGAGGAAGCTCCTTTCTATACGGAGCTTTCCTTTTTTGTTCAATAAACCAGTTTTATGCTATCTTCATTTGGCCCTAGTGAAACAGTATTTCTCCATCTCGAACTTTCAATTGCCCGTTTCTCCCGCCACGCTGAATAAAGTAATATAAAGGCGGAATGATAATGAAAAAATGGATTTCCCTGATTGCCTTGTTCATGCTGGCCGGCTGTTCCACACAGCCGGTCCAGCCAACCGAAGATACAAGGAAATATACACACGGCGTGTCCATCATCGGAAACTCGGTGCTATGGTCTGAAAAAAGTGAGGAACAGCGCAAGGATGGCTGGACCCATGATATTTATAAAAAAGAAATCGGCGAAAGCCAATTCGACACACTCGTTTCCAGTCCCGAAGCACAAGAACCGGTCAGCGCCAGTTCAACCGATGAAACGACCATCATCACCTACGAGGACGGCTATGATTCAACCAATAATGTTTCCCAGCGTTATAAACTCTATGATGACAATTGGCAGCTTTTGCATGAAGGCACCTTGCGAGACGGCGGGCATTCCGGGCATACGGCTTCGACAAATGCGCATCACGTCCTTTTTTGGTCCCACGGCTGGGTTAACGGCGGCGGTGTCAATGACCTCGGTTCAGGCAAGGAAGTCATCGTCTCAACCGTTTCAAATGAAGGCGAAGTTTTGCATGAAATAAACCTATCCCAACCAGACGACCGCGACAGCTGGCCGATGCTTGCCGCTTCTGAAGATAATGCACTGCTCGTTTGGCAGCAGTTCAATGACGACGCGAGCGAAGCCGCCCTCCGTTTTGCCGTTTATGATCCAGAGGCAAACGAACTGACCGTCACGCCAACCGAATTATTGCCGCAAGTGGACTTTTATATTTACAGTGTTTCTTATGTACCCGAAGCACAACAATACGTCGTCGCTGCCCAGACAGATCAAGGCGGCACTTTATCATTGCTGTCAAAAGAAGGGGAACTCCTCGACCAAATCACGTCCCCCCGCCTGGTCCGGGAAGCCGCCCCGGCTATAGAAGGAAATACATTGGTCTTCCCGCAGCTGCCCGCGAATTATTTCACCGTCCACATTTCGGACGATCAGCTCCAGCTGAATTCTTCTGATTCATTGGATATCAGCTGGGGAACGTCCGGCACCACCGGCGTATTTCTCGATGAGCGCCGTGTGTATTTTGCGACTTTGAACAAAGAAGGCTTGCAGGAAGTGACGGTGGAGTTGGACGAAGCAGTTCAATAACTACACATATAAAAATAAGGAGTCATCCCTAAGCAACTTAGGGATGACTCCTTATTTATTTTTTCCAGGCAGTCACCGTTTTAAAGGATCAACAGCAAGACCGGAATGGTAACGATGCTCGCCAAGGTGCTGACGAACATCGCGCTCGACACCATATCCGGGTTCATATCGAATTTGATAGCCAACAGCGTCGTCGTGGCAGCTGCCGGAGTCGCCGCAGAAATGAGCAGCACTTTTGCTTCCAGTGACCCGCCCGGATACAGCCAGGCCAACAGCACGAACGCGATCGCCGGGAACGCAGCCAATTTCAGCACGGCCGCCGTACCGATAAACTTCAACACGGTTTTGATCTGAATCGATGCCAAGGTGATTCCGAGCAGCGTCAACAGCACCGGCACCGCCGCCTGCCCAAGCAAGCCCGTCGCATTCCCAATCGCCTCAGGAACCGCGATGCCCGCTATTTTTAGAACCAGCCCGATGGTGATGGCAATAAACCCGGGCATGCGGATGATGGTAATAAAAATCGCCTTCTTGGACACATCCGCATGGTTCGAAGCATAAAAGATGCCAGCCGAATTCATCAGCAAAGATTGCATGACGACGTAAATAATGGCGATGGCCATCCCTTCGTCCCCAAAGGCGAACAACACGATCGGCAAGCCGTAATTCCCGGTATTCGGAAACGCGCTCGCGAGCATCATCGTGTTGCGGTACGATAAATTCCATCTAAATACGATGCCGAGAAGCTGAATCAGCACCGCAAACAAGACGAATAACAAGACGGCAAACAACACAATCCGCCCCAAATCCCCCAAATCCAATGAAGATGTCGTGACGGAATGGAAAAACAACGCCGGGCTGAACACGTAAATGCACAAATCCGACACCGGCTTCTTTTCTATATCCATGAATCGGCCGACAAAAAAACCGATGCCGAGCAAAATAAAGACCGGCAAAATGACATTGATGATTTCCGTAACAACCACGACATTCACTCTCCATCAGAAAGAGGGAAAGGATTTCTCCCCTCCCTCAGATTATAAAAAGCCAATAGATTTCTAGTTGGCAAAACGTATACATTTACAATAAATTTAAACTTCTAAAGTAGCTTGGAGAAGCATCCACTCGACTGCTGTGGATCAGCGAGACGACCGAGACCCCGCAAGGCGCGCAGCAACTGAGGAGGCTTGGGCGCGAGCCCACGGAAAGCGAGTGGTAAGCATCGGAAAGCTAGGTTTTTTTAATTTATTAAATGAAAAACGGTATAAATATACTGGCCAATAATAAGATCAACGCGCCGCCGAGACGGGACGAAATTTGCGCAAATGGCATCAATTCCATGCGTCTTGCCGCAGACAGCACTGCGACATCGCCCGTTCCGCCCATATTCGCCATACATAGCCCTGCTGTGATGGCCGCTTCGATCGGGTAGAAGCCCATGAACTTCCCGACCACACCGGCACCGATGACGGCACCGATGACGACTGCCAAGACGATGAGCACGTATTGGATGCTCAAGGCATTGAGCACGGCTTCAAGGTCCGTATACGCGACCCCAATGCCGACCAACAACGCATTGGTCCAGTTGCGCGCCACAAACTCATACCACTGGCTCGCGCCTTCTACGATAATTTCCGGCATGACGTTGGCAACTTTGAGCGCTGCCACCAAAACGATCATGATCGCGTATGGATGAAGCGGGATAAAATCACCCAATAAGTTTCCTAAAATATAGAACGATACAGCAGCCAAGACGCCGATGCCCATTTTGGCCAAATCGTAGCTCGGCGTTTCTTTTTTCTCGTAATGGAAATTGCGGATCAGCTGGCCATTCCCCGTCAAACTCGGGTATTTATCGCCAATCAAGTTCAATACACTCGCCAAAATGATGGCGAAGACATTGCCGAGTGCCAAAGCCGGCACTAAAATCGATAGGTAATACCCGGGCTCATTGCCAAGCATTTCCGAATAGACTTGGGACATCGGCACAGCGCCTGCCCCCATGCCGCCGCCCATGATCGGCATGGCGATGACGAGCACCGCTTCCTGGACACTGAAGCCCAATACCATTCCGACTAAGGCAGCCAGTCCAACCGCTCCTGCCACCGCAGCGAGCAATGGCAAGGCGTAGCGAACGCCCGCTTTTACCAAGATCTTCGATTCCATCCCTAAAATACTGCCGGTAATCAAAGCCGCAATATAGAAGTTGAGGAAATCGCCGTCTTTCATGAATTCCGTAATTCCTGCTGTCGTACTTTCAGGCATAAGCCCACTATAGACCATATAGGCGGATCCGAAAATAGCGACAATCGCGCCGCCTCCAAGGAATGTGCGGACGATCGGCATATGATTGCCGAACCAGCCCAATAATTCACCGAGCACCATGGTAATGAGCAATGCGCCGATCATGCCGGCCGGCAAGTTTTCGGTATACATCGCGTAAATCGCAATAACTGCGAAAACCCCGAACCATAGAATCGGCATATTGAAAATCGTGAATTTGTCTTTCAAATTTCTCGCCGGCAACTGCGGCGGGATCTTGTTTGTTTCCTTCATCGCTGGACACCTCGTTTTCTTGAGCTTGCGCTGTTTTGGTAAGCGCTTTCAATGTATTTCATATTTTAGACAAATTTCAGACAACTTCTAGCTTATGAAAGTATTGGTTTTATTGTAATTAAAAAAAGTAGCCGAAAAGCTTTGGCCGCCAGTACATTTATCACAATAAAAACCTTAAAAGCCTCTGGATGCTTGATTATATGTTTCTTTTTCAACAAACAAGTGAATACAAATAGTAAATACTGTTTTTTCTGTCATTTGATTTTCCGAGCAGAGTCCCAGCAACGCTCGGTTAAAAGAGAATGGGTATTTCATATATTTTACAGTCGGGAGCCCATAGGCATATACCCCGCTGTGTTGCTAAGGAGGATGGTACAGGATGAGCCATACGCAAGAAGAGCTAACCGCAAGATTACAGGAAAATACAACACATTCAAAAAAAGAGAAATTAGTCATCATTAATAAGGAAATTCCTTTTGAAGAAGAGAGCCGCGGTTTAGACCCCCGAGTAAAAGAATTCCTTACTAATGAAGCCGATCCACATGGCAGGCGCCCACTCGAAATCGACGACCTGGAGATTACCCGAAAAAGAGTCGAACTCAATAATAAAGATTTAAGCAGTGGAATTCGTTCGGAAGCGTTAGAAATACCGATGGAGGATCATGAAGTTTCCTTAAACATCTATAACCGGACAACAGAAAAAAAGCCAGTCCTCGTTTACCTTCATGGAGGAGGTTTTTTCGAACGGGATATGGACGTGATGGAAAACATCTGCAAGTTCCTAGCGCAAGAAGCCCATGCTGTAGTAGTGGGGGTGGAATACCGCTTGGCACCGGAGTACCCTTATCAGGACGGCTTGAACGACTGTCTCGGAACCGTGCGATATATTTATGAAAATCCCGAAAAGTTTAATGTTGATGTTGATCAGATAGGCCTTGTGGGAGATAGCGTCGGGGGGAATCTTGCTCTGGGAGTGCATCAATTAAGTTTAGAGGAGAAATGGAACATATGTTATATAGGCATGCTCTGCCCGCTGGTGGATTTATCGGACATCTCAAGAAACACGTGGAATATAAACCATTATGATATGTCGAAGGATGCCGAGTTGATTCGCCAGGAACTGGTGACCATGAAAGATTCTCTAAGTTTCATTCAGGCGCTCTATCTCACTAATTTAGAAGATATGTTTCTGCCGCTTGTTTCCCCTCTACTGCGTGCAGATAAGACCAACTTGCCGCCTACGACGATTGTGACAGCTGAGTTCGATTTTTTGCGAATTCAAGGTGAAGAGTTTTCCGCCCAATTGCTGGAAGCAGAAGTTCCCGTCCGGCATTTTAAATATAAAGGAATGGATCATGCATTTGTCAGAAAGCTCGGCTACTACCCTCAATCGGCCGACGCAATCAAAGAAGTTTCCCGCCATTTTTTAGAAGTGCTGCAAAAATAAATGCTTTTCAAATTTATGACATTAAAGAACCCGGTAAGCTTTTACGATAAGCTTACCGGGTTCTTTGTGATTATACATGAAAATAAAGCACAGCCTCGATGCTTTTATAGATATGGATCAAGGCGGCTGGCCCCCTGGGGATTTACCCGGTATTGATAGATGGGCCGCCCTACCCCGTAGGTCAAGTCTTCCTGCAAATAGCCGATAGCGCTGAGGAATTTTAGGTATTTCCGAACCGACACCCTGGAAATGTGGGCCGACTGCGCCAGTTCATCTGTCGAAAACACCGCAGCTTCGTTCGACAGGATCACTTGCTGGATGGTTTGCAAGGTCGTTTTGGTCAGCCCTTTCGGCAAATGCTGGACAGTCGCTGATGGAGACGGGGACTGCTGTTTTCTGCCGAGCAGGCTGTCGATTTCCTGCTGGCTGATTTGTTTATTATCGTGCAATTTATGGAAATTATTTTGGTATTGCAGGAGCGCTTCCTGGAAACGGCTGAACTCGAAGGGCTTGATCAAATAATCGGAAGTACCAAGCCTTAAGGCGTGCTGAATTTGCTGGATTTCAGAGGCCGCCGTGATCAAGATGACATCGAGGTCCTGCTGTTGTTCACGGAGCATATGCAAAAATTCGATGCCGGTCAATCCCGGCATGTGGATGTCGAGCAACACCAAATCGATATCCGACTCCGCCAGTATCGCGATGGCCTGCTGGGCATTTCCAGCGGTGCCGATCACCTCAAAACCGTCCATGCGCTCGACGAATTGCCGGTTCAACGCAGCCACCATTGGGTCATCTTCTACTATCATTACTTTAATCATCCTTTTCACCCCTTGCTTCATACGGCAGCACCAACTCGAAGGTCGTGCCTTCATTGTCCCCGGAGGCCACTTCAATCGAGCCTTCGAGTTTGTCTACGCTGTTTTTCACCAAATACAATCCGAAGCCGCGATGGTAGCCTTCCTTGCTGGAGACGCCTTTCGCGAACATCGTTTCCTGCAATTCTTCGTCGATGCCGGTTCCTGAATCGCTGATCGTGATCGTCAGCAATTCATCGACATAGGAAAATGCGGCGTGCACCCGCTTTTGGTGAGTCGCTTGGACGTTATCGATCGCGTTGTCGACCACATTGCCGATGATCGTAATCAACTCGTGCGTGACCGCGGGGTCGTCCGGTTTTGGAATATCGGTCTCGCAGTTGATCATCAGTTCCACCTGCGCTTCTCTCGCGAAACTGATTTTCCCAAGGACAAAGCCTGCCAGCACAGGATCCTTAATGGAGCGCGTCACATTGCCGACTTCCACGGCCTGGTGGTCGACCAATTTCGCGATAAACTGCGACACTTGCTCGTATTGCTCCATTTTAATCAAGCCGAGCAAGACATGCAGTTGATTCATGAATTCGTGCGATTGCGCCCGCAAAGTTTCCGCATACATCTCGACGCCGGTCAATTGTTCGGCAAGCAAATCGATTTCCGTCTTGTCCCGGAATGTCACCATCGCGCCGATCACTTGGTCATTCACCAATAAAGGCACTTGGTTCGACAGGATCGACAGGCCATTAAGCTCCTGCTCCTCATCCAAAACGGTGCCTTTTTCAACCAACACATTACTCGTCACAAGACCCGGCAGAAATTCATGGATGTCCTGGCCGATCGGCTCACGGTCTTTGAATCCTGCTTTTTCGAACAGCTCTCTCGCGGACCGGTTGGCGAGCATGATACGTGAATTTTGGTCGATCGCGATGACGCCTTCGTAAACGGAATGAAGCATCTGATTGCGTTCTTCGTGGATGCGCGCGATTTCGGGAGGCTCCAGCCCGAACAGGCTCTTTTTAATATAACGCGCCAAAAACAATGCGCCGATAATGCCGAACAATAAACCAGTCAGCGAACCGATCCAGATGGTCTGCCGGTTTTGCCCGACCGCCGCTTCTACTTCCTCCAAGGAAATGCCGACCGCGACTGCGCCGATTTGATTATTGTTTTCATCAAACACCGGCGTGAACGCACGGACCGATTGCCCGAGCGTCCCTTCCGCACGCGAGGTGTATTCCTCGCCCTCTAGCACGCGGAGTTCATCGCCACCGGCAAACGCCTTGCCGATATTGTCGGGATTCGGATGCGATTTGCGGATGCCGTCCATATCCATGACGACGACAAACAACACATCGGCGGCTTGTTGCACGGCCAGCGCATAATCCTGTATATTCGCTTCCGCCGCTTCCCTCTCCAAGCCTTCGTGAATGACTTGCGACTCTGCGGCGGTGCGGGAAATGCTGACGGCTTTATCTTCCAGCTGCTGCTCAATCCGGTCGCCTGATGTATCGGCCACCAGCAGATTGGTAATCACCAGCGACACCAACACCACCAATAGCACAAACAGGATAATGATCGTACTTAATTTAAATCGCGACAAAAACGCCATGGTACACCTCATTCTTTACTGCGGAAAAATTCGCGTGAACAGATGTTTCTACTATAAGCCAAATCCGCCCTAAAGAAAATCGTGGGAATGAACGAAAAAAGCAGCCGCAATAGTTGCAGCTGCTTCGCTTGTCGAGAAACTCTAGTTAATCGTATTTTCCGAAGCTTATCGCTCGCTTTCCGTGGGCTCGCGCCCAAGCCTCCTCAGTCGCTTTGCGCCTTGCGGGGTCTCGGGTCGTCTCGCTGATCCACAGGAGTCGAGCAAACGCTTCTCCAAATACTCAGATAGGCCATTGATTACTTAATGTCGCAAAGCTAATCTCTTTTTTACTTATAGCAGATTAAAACCTATTCCACACTCTGAAAGCCACCTCATGATTCACGTCGCAATCCCGATCGACTTGTTTTCATACTCTGCATTTCCCAGTGCCTTGACGATGAAATGCGCCACATCCGCCCGTGGAATGGTCTTTGATTTACCCGGCACGCCTTGTTCTGACTCCCGGTAATGCCCCGTAAACGAATCATTGGTCAAGCCCATCGGCCGGACGATTGTATAGGTCAGCCCAGCCGCTTGAATGGCATCTACGGCGGCACGGTGATCGATCAGCACCTGCTTGAGCACACCCATCATCACTTTGCCGCCTATGCCCGGAAGTTCATCGTTAATTCCTGCCGATGCCGTGTAAACGATGCGCTTGACGCCATGCTGTTGCATGCCCGCCACGATATTTTTCGCCATCGTTTGTAGATCCGCTGACTTTTTCATCCCTTGATTGGAACCCAAACACGATACGACCGCGTCATGGCCGGCGATTGCTGCGGCGACTTGTTCCACGTGGAACGCATCTCCCTGCAATACCGTTAACTTTTCACCGGTCACTTTCAATTTGTCCGGAGTCCGCACAAACGCCGTCACTTCATAACCGTGCTCCAATGCTTGCTCGACGACCGATCGGCCAACACCGCCTGTCGCCCCGAATACGATGATTTTCATGTCGCTTCACCTTGCTTTCTTATGAGTTGTTAAGCTATCGAATCCAAAATATAAAACGAATCAACGTGATTCCACACGGTCCGAAATCACCTTGACGGCTTTCACGAATTCTGCAACGAACGCTTCCCGGTCCACGCTATGCAACACATGGACATTCGGCTTTTCGCCTGTCCGATTCGTGAAATCGACCACCGTGGCACCTGCTGTAATGCCTTCGAGTGAAGCTTCCACATAGCAATCCTGTCCTTCAAACAATTCCGGTTTTAATAAACACATGACTGCGCAGACATCGTGGAAATGCAGAACCTGGTCGTAATTTTCCTCGTGAAAAGGCGTTTTCTTGATAACATCCAAATAATGCGTGACGAGGCCGTATGCCTTCTTAGCAAATTCGGTACCGATAGCCAAAATACCTTTCGCTTCCTCCAGCGTCACGAATGCTTTATGCGTCACATCCAAACCGCTCATGACGACCGGAACGCCTGAGCGGAAGACGATTTCGACTGCGTGCGGGTCGACATAGGCATTGAATTCAGCGGACGGTGACATATTGCCGCCCACTGCCGCTCCGCCCATCCACGAAATGCGCTCGATTTTCGGCTTCACTTCCGGATGTGCCAATAATAACGCCGCCACATTCGTCAAAGGGCCGGTAGCGACTAGGGTCATTTTCTCCTCGCTCGAAAGCAAAGTTTCCCGCATCGCAGAAACGGCCGGCCGTTCGCTCACCGGCAAAGTCGGCGACGGAAACTCGACATTGCCGAACCCGCTCTCCCCGTGAATCTCTTCTGCCATCTCAAGTTCACGGAACATCGGCTGCTCCAACCCGCGCGCCACTTCTACCTCCGCCCCGATATAACTGAGGAAGGTGCGTGCATTATAATTCGTCTTGTCCTGCGAAATATTCCCCGAACACGTCGTCACCAAGCGCACATCAAAGAATTCCTCATGCGCAAACGCCAAAGTCAGCATCATCGCATCGTCAATTCCCGGGTCTGTATCAACCATGATCGGCAATCTGGCCATCCGTCAAAACCACCTTTTCTACTCTAATAATGTTCAGTTTACGCTAGTCGAGGGGCAGAGTGAACTATTAGCCACGGACCCCAAAAGCCACCACAGTCAGAGACTGTGATGGCTTTGTTGATATGTATTAATAAAATTCGATAATTACTTCGTTATATGCAGGAGTTTCAAGAAGTGCAGTTAAAATCTCTTCTGTGTTTTTGTCTGCTTCTTCCAAGAATCCTTGTTCGACTTTCTCTTTTTCAAGCTTTTCTTTTTCAAGGTTTATATCCTCTACAATTTTCTGAGAAGGATAATCCGAGAATAACTCATCTTTGATATCTCTTATTTCCATATTTTCAGTGTCCGCCACATTCTCAAGTATCTCTGCTTTTGGAACTCTGACTACCAATTGCTTTGTGCTCTCGTCGTATGAAGTTTCGATTTCCGAGGCTTTGGACCCCGCTTTTATATACCCATCGTATTCAATTAATCTGATCGCTTCTGCAAATTTAATATCCGACACCCCAGGCAAGGAAATGTTCTTATCGGTCTCACTGACTATGACATTGCTATATTCATATTCAAGTGATGCCAATTCCGCAATCTTTACTATTTGGTCCTTCACCAAGGAGGCGTCGGAACTGCTATTGGTAGTGACGCCAAATAAACTTGTTTGTGAAAATGCATACCCAGCAGCTACCCCTATAATTAATACAAAGAATAAAATTCCAACCAATTTTTTCATCGTTTAGTTCCCCCACATATTTAATTTATTGCTCTCTCTATGGTAGACCATAAAATGATTTATTACACATACTGAAAAACAATTTCGCCTTCTTCCATTCCAGCTGGTGTAAACTCCAGCTTTTTAAGCAACTGGATGGAAGCCAAGTTTTCAGGAGATGTTCCGGCTTTGATTTTCAGGCCGGGATATGACTGTTGGATCCAGTGAATCATGGCTTTAATCGTTTCATAAGCATAGCCTTGTCTTTTAAAAATGGGGTTAATAGTATAGCCAATCCAACAAGTTTCGCCTTCTTTTTTAATAAAAACATCCCCCATTAGGGACTCATCGGCTTTACGGATAATTGCTAATTGAGCACCCTTTTCCACAGATGGCTCTCTTAATAAAATTTCTTTATATTCTTCTCGGGCCAAACCTTTAAAATATTGAAACTCCATCCATTCCGGATTATTGCGGTACGTAATAAAAGCGTCCAAATCACTTTCAATAAAAGGCCTGATGTAGCACCTTTTCGACTCAAATATAGCTTGTTTCTGCATCTATTGCGTCCCTCCTCATGGGCATCCAGGCATTTAGAGCCGCAGCACTCAAGAGCGAGCCTGTACCTCTTTGATGCTCTTGCCGTCCAAGAACGCATGGCACGTCTGCAATGTCAGGATGGTCTTGAATCCATAGCGGGCATAGACTTTTTCGACCCGTTCGTTAATCGGATGCACCCACAGCTTTTTGAGCTGCATGGTTTGGGCTTCCTTCTGTATATATTCTAACAACGCGCCGATTAACCCTTTTCCTCTGTATGCTTCAATGGTCGCGACACTTTCAACTCTTCCCTGATTTCCGTGAGCAAACAAGCAGGCAGAAGAACACGGGACGCCGTCGTATTTCAAGACGTAGTGGCGATAGCGCGAATCGTTGAATTCCGTCTCAAATGCTTTTTCACGCACCGTTTTCCCGCCGAACTCTTCAATTTGGCATTCCACGGATAAAGCCTCATCGTAATTCAGGGCGGTCACTTTCTCGATGACAATGTGTTCATTCACTGGAATCGGCGCAAGTTGCTGATTCCACAACTGAATCGGCTGTGAAAACTGTTCGATCTGAAAGCCACTTTCTTTCAGTGTCTCTATAAAGGAGGTCAAAGACTCTATATTGCCCAAATAAAACCTGGGCGTGATTCCTGAGGCACGGTAAAATGAAACGACTTCGCTGATTACATGGCCAGGCTCATCAGGAGGCCTGTTCACGTAGGCATGGTTGGCATCGTAATAATCGGGTTGATCCGGGTTGCTGAACAACACACCCCAAGGCTGGTCCTGCTTTTTGGAAAAAGACTGCAACAACTCAAAGTCCAGCTCCTCAATCTGCTCTAGTAAATTCATGGATTTTCCGCCTCATCCCATTTTTTTGTGTGACTCACCGTACTGATATTCCTATTAATCTCATCGTTGATTGAGTTAAGGACAGCTTAAACAAGTTCTAAGCTGTTGAGCCTTCACGGGATAGGCTTGCCGTTATTTCCCACAAGAACTAAATGTGAGTATTAAAACTGATGAAATTGTTCATTTTGGCCTTTGTTTTTCACTCAACAGCCGCTCTTTATTCGGTTTTGTGTCATCCAATAGGAAGTCCACCCACTCAAGTTTCAATTTATCCGTGTTGTCTTGCCAGTACAACAGGCGTTTCTGATAAAAATTAATTTTGTCATGAACTGGTGCTTCAAAATGATCGATACCATGTTTTAAAACTAGAGCCGTTAATTCATACATGGGCAAGCCTAACGCATGCGTTTCAACATGAACAGTTGCTCCAGCATGTCCAATGGCGTGGCATAAGGCTCCATATTGCGGGTCATCAATTTCTTTTGCTACGGCATGAGAATTTAAAATAGCGCGTTTGGCTTTATCCATTTTCATTTTGCCCCTCGCCCAATCTTCGCATAGGGTTAGACAGATTCTTGGTCTTTTCTCTTTCGGGTATTTTTCTTCAAA
Organism: Planococcus sp. MSAK28401; assembly: GCF_018283455.1. Lineage (NCBI taxonomy): Bacteria > Bacillati > Bacillota > Bacilli > Caryophanales > Caryophanaceae > Planococcus > Planococcus alpniumensis. Next base: position 3,500,412 of record NZ_JAAMTH010000001.1, read on the forward strand.
TTCCATTAGAGGTGTTTTCGCGCAACCTAAAGCCCACATCACTAATGTTCGATGAGTCTGCTGTTGAATTAGCTGAATCAGTTCTTGTAAACATTCGCTGTCTCGAGAAAATAATATTTGGTTCTTTCGTTGAAATTTGACTTTGACATCAGAAAACATCTTATCAGCCCCTCACTAGATCATGGGTTACACACTCATCAAGGAGTGGTATCAATTCTTCCATAGAAGAAAATTCCCGACCCGCTTAATGGAAAGCAGCTAGATTTCCTTTGGCTAAACGAGTGCTATATACTGATTATACAGACTTTTTGACTTTACTATGACGTTTGGAGGAGATCAGATGATGTTCGAAAACAAAGTAGTGGTTGTGAATGGTGGGACGGATGGAATTGGCAAGGAAGTGGTTCGTTTCTTTTGCAGAGAAGGAGCTAGCGTTCATTTTACGGGAAGAGACAGCGACAAAGGTGCTCAAGTAGAGAGTGAATGTGACGGGAAAGCCCATTTTCACCAAGTCCATAACGAAAACCCAGACGAAATCGAAAGCTTTTTTAAAGCACTTGAAACTGATGGGCATCCTATCGATATTCTCTTCAACAATGCTGGTGTTCTCTCTATCGGAATAGGCCCATTGTCTCGCGTAAAGCTAGATGACTGGAATCAATTAATTGCCGTCAATCAAACGGCGATTTTCCTCTACATGAAATATGCTTTAGCCGTGATGGGCAAGCAAAAACATGGAGTCGTGATCAATAATGCAGCGATCCTTGGAAACGATAAAGTCAATCCGATGCTGCCAGCTTATAGCGGCACCAAAGCAGCCGTTGTCGCGATGACCCAAAGCACCGCACTGCGCTTTGCCAATCAAGGAATCCGCGTCAACTGCATCTCTCCTGGCCCGACAGAAACCGACCTGGCCATCAAAGCCTATGGCGGAAAAGAAAATTACGACAAGCAATCACAGGGACACCCGAGAGGAAGCTACGGGAAGCCAAGTGAAATCGCAGAAGTTGTTCTGTTCTTAGCTTCAGACAAAGCCTCCTATATAAACGGTGCGGAAATCGTTGTAGATGGTGGTTACTCATTAAAATAAATAGACTTAGGAAACAAGATAGGATTAGTTTAATCATTTAACATAGAGAAGATTATTTTCCTGTCGGGTGAAGTAAAGTTGTTTTTTTACAGTCTTTCACAAGGAGCGCTTGATTGATTCAATAAAGCAAAAAGGTTCATTCTTCTCATTAAGAGAAGAATGAACCTTTTCAGTAAACGCTATAAATGAAAATACTCCCGCCTCAGGCTTCTATGGAAGGGGAAAAAGGCAGGTGTTTTCTAAAATCTAATTGTAATATAGGTTCTCAGTTGGATATACCGGATCGTTGGTGATGTCGATTCCAAGCTTCTTAAAGGTCTGTTCGTTTTCTCTATTCAATATAACCGTGGAATGAGCTTGGGTGTCTTTTAAATGTGGCAATTGCTTATAAGCCAGCTCAGAAGTAGGATTGGTGACCGCACTGATTGCCAGTGCAATGAGCACTTCATTGGCGCTTAATGTCGGGACGCGGCTATTCAAGTCATCGGTTTTCAACCGTTGAATCGTTTGTAAAATCATCGGCGACAACAAATCAATTTCATCGGAAATATTGGTCAATTTCTTCAACCCATTCAAAATCGCGGCTGCCGAAGCATCCATCAAAGTGGTCGTTCGACCGGTGATCATCTCGCCATTCGGCAATTCTATCGCAATGACGGCTTGTAAATTCGTGCTGTCAATTTGCGCTTGGACTTCTTTCGCATAATTACGGGCCGGCAATACAGGTGCCCGATCCTCTTTCTTTAAACCGGTCTCTTCTAGAATCACTTGCATGTGGCGCACACTGTCTTCATCGGCAAGCCCTTTTTTATAATCGTTCTCTACGACGAAACTGCGCCGAATGATTTCCTGCTTAGCAGCTTCCTGGACAACGCTATCATCCGTGATGCCCGATTTCAGGCGATTGACCCCCATATCAGTCGGTGAGCTGTAAACAGACTCTTTGCCGGTGATCCTTTCAATAATCCGTTTGATGACAGGAAATGTCTCAATATCACGATTGTAATTGACCGCTACTTTCTCATACGCTTCATAATGATAATTATCAATCATGTTTACGTCTTTTAAATCGACGGTAGCCGCTTCATAAGCGATGTTTACTGGGTGCTTTAACGGCAAGTTCCAAACTGGAAAAGTCTCAAACTTGGCATAGCCGGCTTCATTTCCCAGTTTATTCTCATGGTACATTTGGTTAAGGCAGGTGGCGAGCTTTCCGCTGCCCGGGCCAGGGGCCGTTACTACCACGATCGGCTTTGTCGTTTTAATATAAGGATTTGTCGCAAATCCTTCTTCCCCAAGGACCGCCTCCACGTTTGCCGGATAACCTTCGATTTCGCGGTGAATACAGACGCTAATTCCGCTTCTCTCAAGCTTTGTCATAAATACTTTGACTGTTGGCTGTTTCTGGTAACGGGTGATCAAGACACTGTTGACAGAAATGCCGTATGCCCGGTATTCGTCAATTAAGCGCAGGACATCTTGGTCATAAGTGATGCCGTAATCTTCACGGACTTTGTTTCGTTCGATGTCTCCAGCGTAGACACAGATGATGATTTCCGCCTTTTCTTTCAGTGTATGCAATAGTTTGATTTTGGCATCTTCATCAAATCCAGGCAACACACGCTTGGCATGTTTGTCGCCTATCAATTTCCCGCCAAATTCCAAGTAAAGTTTATCGTACTGCTGCACCCGTTCTAGGATGTAGGCTGATTGTTCTTTCAAATACTTCTCCGAATCAAATCCAATTTTTTTCATTAATTTCAGTCCCACCTTTTATACTTCAAACTCTCTTAACCCGAGGGATAAAAACGCCTTAAGAGATACTGCTAAATAAAAATCTACTCTTTATCATTATAAACTTTTGAAAAAAAGTAAATCGGTCCAATTGCTTCATTGATTAGGGTATCCCCATAAGCAAAGTAAGCTTTCCATCGATGTATCCGACTAAAATAACAGAATTTAGCCCAATATTCAGCATATCCAAATGATCAAAACCTATTCCTTTTGCTAGTCTCAATAACTGAAGTAAATTAATTTATCAGTGTAAAGAAAGCATTGGAATTGGTTTTAACAACTGGATTCTCCTTGGTATTTGGACAAATCATGTATTAGTTAGAGTTTATTTACTAGCATAAACCTCATTTACTTATGGTACGGTTCACCCTTCATAATCCGGAACCCACGATAAACCTGCTCCAGCAAAATCAACTTCATCAATTGATGAGGAAACGTCATCTTCGAGAACGACAATTTCTCATCCGCACGCTTCAGGACTTCATCATGCAACCCAAGAGAGCCCCCGATGACGAAGACGACTTTGCTGCGGCCATAGGTCATGAGCGATTCCATGTCTTTGGCGAGCTGCTCAGAGGTCTTCATCTTGCCGTCGATCGCTAGGGCGATGACGTAGGCGTCTTGTGGAATTTTGGCTAGTATACGCTCGCCTTCTTTCTTTTTGACGATTTCCATATCCGCCTCGCTCAATTGCTCCGGCGCTTTTTCATCCGCGACTTCTACCTCTGTAATTTTTGCATAAGCCCCTAAGCGTTTTGCATATTCTGCAATACCCGCTTTCAAGTATTTCTCTTTCAGTTTTCCGACCGTCACAATGGAAATGTTCACAACTTATCCCCCTTTACACGAAATTTACAAACAAGTTGCCCACAGAGTTTATGCACATATCCACAGGCGATTCTACATATTGTAGAATTTTATTTACTCGCCACAAGATACAATGCCTGTTGTTCACAGTAGTTGCACTTTGTGGATAACTTTTCGCTATCTGATAATTCTGTCAGTATAGGATAGCTTTCCGTTTTGGCGACAAATTCGTCAAGCCCTTGTCCCACATGCGTTTGGCAGCAATATAACTCCATTTTTACGCCTCCTTTCGATTTCCGAATATTCAACACAGTTATACACATTTCGTTCCCTTTTATCCACAATCCATTTTAACAGATATAAAACACTACGGATAGCGAAGCTTTTAGCACCTGTGGATTGTTAACAATCGATTTTTAATAAAAAAGTTATCCACATGCTATTTTTCCGAACAATAGCCCCTTTTCAACTAAAAATTCGAGCTCCGAAGTGTATAATATTCAGCTGATTTTTGTTTCTTCCTCTCATTTCCGGAAATGAAAAAAAACAGTTCCAATCGGTGCATAAAACACCAATTGGAACTGTTGGGATATTACTGTGTGGAATTGTCGGTGAGTTCAAGCTCGAATTCGAGCAATTCGCCGTTTCGGTATGCTTTTACTTGCAGCATATCCCCAATTTGTTTTTCATTATAAAGATGCTGGCGCAACTCGATAATATCGCCAATTTCTTCACCATCCAGCTCAACGATGACATCGTATTGGCGCATGCCCGCTTCATCCGCTGCAGAAGACGGGACAACCGAGCTGACCACGACGCCCGCCGTGATGTCTTCCGTCAAATTCAATGTATCTTCACGATATGTGCTCGGCACTTGCGCCAAATCAATCAGCGTGATGCCCATTGCCGGGCGCACCATTTCACCCGTTGCTTCGAGTTGATTGATGACCGGCAGCGCCGAATTGATCGGAATCGAGAACCCAATGCCCTCGACTTGCGAAGTGGCGATTTTCATCGAATTGATGCCAATCAATTGCCCCGCCAAATTGACGAGCGCGCCCCCGCTGTTGCCGGGGTTGATCGCCGCATCTGTCTGCAAGACTTCCGCTTGCCAGTCTTCGGTACCGTCGCCGTCTAAATCGACCGGAACTGCCCGGTCAGTACCTGATACGACGCCGCTTGTCACGGAACCGGAAAATTCAAGGCCAAGCGGGTTGCCGATCGCAATGACCGCTTCCCCGCGCTTCAAGGCATCCGAATCGCCCAGTTCCACAACGCCTTGCACTTTTTCGTTGCTCATTTCAAGGACAGCAAGATCGGTCCAGATATCACTGCCGACTACTTGCGCTTCGACTTTCGTCCCATCAGCCAATGTCACTTCGATGCCGCTCGCACCGTCAACAACGTGATGGTTCGTCACGACATACGCGGTATCGCCTTCACTTTTATAAATGACACCAGAACCCGTACCGACTGCCTGTTCCTGGCTTTGTGAGAAGAAATCCCCGCCTGTCTGGAGATTCGATACGCCAACCACCGCATCCGACGCCTCATCGACGGCTTTCGTTACGTCGGTCGTGATATCAAGCGACGCGCCTTGCTGTTCACGGCTTTGCTGCTGGATCTGGGTGCCAGAATTCGTCGATTCGGTGCCTGGCAATAAGCCCGGTGCTTGCGAAAACAACAGCCACATCAATAGCGCCCCGACCATCACGCCAAAAACCCCCGCAAAGAAACTGCCCGCACGGCTCGGCTTCGGCTGCCTGCCATTCGGCGTTTGATTGTAATAACCCATAGCCTCCATCCTCTCTTATGCCTCTCTTTTTATCATAAGATGTACCCGCCAAAATGCAAGCAATCCTCCCTGTACGAGCCCATCAGGAAGTCATCACTCAACTTACTTTGTACACTTTCAAACTGGATGATTGGTCGCAGCGCAGTAAGATGATGCTTCCCACAACTATTACTACGACCTCTATATTCATCCCACACTAGCTGATGGGAATGGAGGCGGCGAATAAATGGGCGAAGTCACGCTGAGCCCATTTATTTGCGACACATCTGATTGAGAAATGCGGGAGCAACGTAGTTACCCGATGCGCTTCAGCAACTTTTCCCCAATCACTGTGCTTTTTCGGCATAAAGACCTTTTAAGCAAGCTTATAGAACCAGTCTATAGTATTTTTCCCCTCACACTAGCTGATGGGAATGGAGGAGGCGACTCCTGCGGGAATAGCATGAGCCGAAGACCCTGGACGGAGCGAAGCGAAGGAAGCGGCTGAGGCCATGCCCGCGGAAAGCGTCCGCCGCAATGAGCATCAGCGGCTAAATGCGAGACCGCGCCAGCTGCATGACCCACATCCTGTGGGCCCGAAAGCGTCCACTTTCACGGACATCAGCGGCTCTAAAAAACAAAAAAACCGCCCCACAAGCCATATATAAGGCTTCTGGGGCAGTCTCTCCTCTTACATCTATTCACACCACAACCAAAGGCGTCGCTTCAGTCGGCGAGGTATCGAACAAATCGACATAATCGCCGACGAAGATGCCTTTCGTCTGCAATGTCTGCTCGACGCTCATGCGCGCGAGGTCTTTCATGTTATTGTCTTTGCTCAAATGCGACAAGTAGATGCGCGTCGGTTTCTCCGCGAGCACTTCCGACATCGCGACCGCCGCGTCTTCATTCGACACGTGCCCCACATCGCTCAGGATGCGTCGTTTGACCGACCATGGGTAACGCCCCATCTGCAGCATGCCGATGTCGTGGTTGCTCTCAAACACATACGCATCGGATGCGCCGATGATGCCTTTCATGCGGTCGCTGACATAGCCCGTATCGGTGATCAGTGCAAGTTTGCGGCCATGTTCATGGAATACATAAAACATCGGGTCCGCCGCATCATGTGACACGCCGAACGATTCAATGTCCAGCCCGCCGAACGATTTCGTCGTCTCCATATCGAAATGGAAACGCTGCTCGACCGGAATCTCGCCGACCAGCCCGTCCATCGCGGACCAGGTTTTGGCGTTGGCGTAAATCGGCACTTTATGCCGGCGGGCGGCGATGCCGAGCCCTTTAATATGATCGCTATGCTCATGGGTGACAAGAATGCCGTCGAGCTTGCCCATATCGCGGCCGATGGAGGCGAACAACGACTCCAATTTCTTGCCACTGAGCCCCGCGTCCACTAAAAACGCATGCTCGTCGTTTTCTATATAAATGGCATTGCCAGTCGAACCACTGGCCAATACACTGAAGCGCATAGTTAAAATCTCCTTACTCTGCTGTTTCCTCGTCCTTCTTGTTCAATTCAATGACACCGTCCTTGATGGCATTGACGAAATGATCCGTTTCCTCACCTTCGGAATCCTTCACGCGGATGCGCCAGGTCGGGACGAACATCTGCCGGTTTTCCGACACTTGCACATGCGTCGAATAGCCAAGTTCGGCTTCGGTGATGCGGCTATTGGTCTCAAGCAGACTCTTTTGATAGAGCGTATGAATCGCTTCTAGCGGTTTGATCAATCTCTTTTGCTCTTCATTTTCGATAATATTGTTGAATAAAGTTTGCTCGAAGCCAATCACGGCATCGTTTTCGTTCCAGAACACGGTTAGTTGGCCGCCTGTGCTATGGAATAGCGGGACGTCTGTGATCTGCTGGAAAAATACCGCGTGGTTCTGGTCTTCATCGATTTTCCATAAGGTGTATTCCGAGCTTTCCGGAACTTCTTCTTCAATGAATGCCTGCAGTGCGTCTTCTTTATCGCCTTCTAGATCGACTGGCTCATCGTAAGTGATTTGCAGCAGCCGTTCATCTAAAACATTGACGATCCCGTCTATTTCTACATCAGTTTCAGCAAACGATTTTGATTCGCCGCGTACATATGGCTTATCTTCTGATATCTCCGGCAATGCCGAATAGGTGATATTGTCTCCGTGGAGCTTCTCCTCGATGCTCGATTCCGGAAGTGGTTGGATCTGTTCGGCTTCCGTATAACGGTCGATATACAGTGAATACAAGAAAACATTGAGAATCGAAAAAACAATGATGAAAATGGTTTTTGTTTTACTCCAATCCAAGCTTCACGCCTCCTACTGATTCGTCAGATAGCCGTGTCCAGTTGCCATTTGCTTTATAATACCAAGCCGGTTGGAACGTGATCAATTGACCGTCTTCACTGCGAGTCAGCTCATAGCCAATCGTCACCGCTTCAATCGTCGATAGATCCGTATCAAGGCGCGACAAAGCTTTCAGAACGGCTTCGCCTGACGTCATTTCGACGGTGCGGGTTTCTGCGACTGAATCGCGGAAATAAGTCGGCCGGCTATAGCGGAATGCCTGCTCGATGCCGTCACTGATGCCCCATTCGACGTCTAGGCTCACGGCCATCGTATTGCTAAAGACCGGCAAGCCGTCGAAAAACAATTGATAACTGATCTGCTGATTGACCGATTTCATGCCGAAATACACGTATTGGTCGGTCCAGCCGCCGTGTTCATTAACGAAATTAATCGAGTTGAACACTAGGTCGGACGGGATCGCCGGGTCGGAGGTTTCGGCTTTCGGCTGTACATAATTGATGCTTTTCTGGCCGTCCAATTCGCGCATGATGGCCCCCGACTCATCGGTGAATTCCTCGCTCTGCAGGTCTCCTGCAAACTGTGAGGTCGGGCTGTCCATGATGGCATCTGCAAATGTAGAGGCCGGGGTCTCGCCCAGCAAATAATTAAAAGCTGTCTTCTCGATCGGACCTTCCGGCACATAGACCGGCAGTGTGCCGATGTCAGGATCCGTGACGTAACGGTCGTACTCTTCGGATGACTGCACGTAGTCGCCGCGGAACTCGATCAGCTCAGCGTCCGATACTTGTGCTTCGTAAACCCGGCCGGAGCCAGTGTTGATAAAATAAATGACAGGGTCGGGATTTTCCTCTGTCCCCCATTCGACTACGACCCGGTTAAAGGTCGATTCCGGCAAATTAGTGTCGGAAATATCCATGATGATGTCAAACACAGGAAACGGCACAGCCCCTGGATAATACAACACGGTGCGTCCCGGTTCTTGTAAATACTGCTTGAGTACCTCTGTCCCCGCTTCTTCTTCAAATAGCTGGACGTCGGAAATCTCCCATTGCTGGATCGTGTCCAACATCGTTTCAATTTCGGTTTGTGAGAAAGTGCCGGTCACTTCGTCTTCGTGATGATACAGCACTTTTACGGGCCTCACGACTTCCTCTGCACTGCGCTTGTCACCGATTGATACATCATCCACTTGCGTGGGCGTTTCAAGCTCCTCAAGCTTTGGGGTGAATGTCCAAATGGTGAAAGTCAGTGCCAGGCTAAGAAAAATCAAAATAAACAAGGCAACGGATTTTACATGCTCCAAGTATTTCAATCCCATTCACCTCCATCATCAATTTCATATGGCAAGGTGAAATGAATCGAAGTCCCTTTGCCGTAACGGCTTTGCGCCCAAATTCTGCCGCCGTGGGCATTGATCATTTCCTTCGAAATGGCAAGGCCTAGACCCGTACCGCCCATTGCACGTGAACGTGCGCGGTCGACACGGTAGAAGCGGTCAAAAATGCGCTCGACGTTTTCTTTCGGGATGCCCATTCCTTCGTCGCTGATCGAAACGAGCAACTCGCCTTCTTTCTCGCGGACAGAAAAGCGAACTTTTCCGCCTTCCGGAGAATACTTCAAAGCATTGGAAATGATATTATCGATGACTTGCGTCAATTTATCGGTATCGATTTCCACGAAGTACTGCGATTTCGGCACTTTGCGCTCGAACGATACATTCTGGGATTTCGACATTTCAAAGCGGTCGATGATGCGGTTAAAGAACACGCCGAATTCCACCATTTCGCGGCTTAAATCCGCTTCGCTCGAATCCATCTTCGACAATTTCAGCAAATCGTTGACGAGGCGGATCATCCGCTCGGTTTCGGTCTGCGTGACGTTGAGGAAATTCGGTGCGAGATCCGGATCCTGCCAAGCACCGTCAGCGAGCGCCTCCAAATAACTGCGCATCGTTGTAAGCGGTGTCCGCAGTTCATGCGATACGTTCGCCACAAACTCGCGGCGCTCCATGTCAATCTTCTCCTGCTCCGTATTATCGTGTAGGACGGCGATCAAGCCGTTGACAAACCCGGTCTCTTTTTGAATGACCGAGAAAGTCGTGCGCAATAGCGTCGCTTGATCTTGTGAACTGATGTCCAGCGTAATCGCATCGCGCATATCGATTAAATCTTCGAATGTATAGGATTCATCAAGTCCAAGCACCGTCGTGACCGGACGGTTGATAACTGTTTCACGTGAAACATTCAGTAAGTGCAAGGCCGGTTCGTTAATTAAGATGATGCGCCCTCTGCGGTCGGTCGAAAGTACGCCGTCCGTCATATTGGCAAGCACCGAAGCGAGTTTGCGCCGCTCACTTTCCGTTGACTGCTGGGATTCCTGCAGCCGATTCGTCAAATGGTTGAATGCACGGGCAAGCTGGCCGATTTCATCTTCACTGTAAACGCGGACTTTGCGCGAGAAATTGCCTTTTGCCATCGCCTGCGCTTGCCTGCGCATATCGGCAATCGGCCGTGAAATTGTCTGGGCGACCAATACGCCAAGCACGGCCGTGATGACCAAAGCAATGGCGGTACCGCCTGCCAAAATGGAGTTGATGGTGTCCATTTGGTCATAGACATTCTCGACTTCCGCTTTCACATACAGTGTACCGAGCATTTCGCCCCCCACCGCCGTGATTGGCAAGGTTCGGACCCACACCCGCTCTTCTAGGCTTCTGTCTATATACGTTTGCGTGAGCAACGTCTCCCCGATGATGGAGCGGCGGATCTGGTCATCTGTCGAACGCTGGCCGACGAGCGACTGGTTCTCGCCCAAGGAAGTTGCCAAAATCCGGTAACGATTATCGACTACGCGGATTTCAATGATATCCTGCGAATTAAAATTAGAAAGGACCGACCGAAGGCTCTGCTCGACTGTCAGGTCCTCGTCTGTCCGGTTGCGGATCATCTCTTCGCGGACGCTGAACTCAATGATTTCCATCCGGTCTTCAATCGAATCCTCGAAATTTCCGCGCAGCGTTTGTTCGAGCTGTTCGGAAAAATAAAGGCCGATGATCTGCATCGCCAGCAAGATCAGCAAAATATAAATCAATACAAATTTCACATGAATCGACTTAAAAAAACTGGTTTTCAGCATTCAGCCTACTCCTGTTCAGGGTTCCGCAGGTAGTAGCCGACGCCGCGACGCGTCACGATCCACGCTGGGTGACTCGGATTGTCTTCGATTTTTTCACGCAAGCGGCGAATCGTGACGTCCACTGTCCGCACATCGCCGAAATAATCATAACCCCATACCGTCTGCAGCAAATGCTCGCGCGTCATGACTTGCCCGATATGCTTCGCCAAATAATGCAAAAGCTCGAACTCGCGATGCGTCAATTCGATCGTCTCTTCGCGCTTCAACACCAAATACGCATCCGGCTGGATCGTCAACGACCCGACCTGAATATCGTTCGATCCTACACCTTCCTCTTCTGCCGGCACAACATTCTGGCGCCGCAGATTCGCTTTGACACGCGCAATCAATTCACGCGTCGAGAATGGCTTCGTCACATAATCATCCGCTCCGAGCTCAAGCCCCAGCACTTTGTCGATCTCTGAGTCTTTCGCCGTCAGCATGATAATCGGAAAATCGAATTTCTTGCGCACTTCGCGGCATACTTCCATGCCGTCGCGGTTCGGCAGCATGATGTCGAGCAGCATCAAGTCCGGCTGAATTTCTTCTGCCACTTTGATCGCCTCGTCGCCGTCATAAGCCACTACCACATTAAAGCCTTCTTTTTTCAAATTAAATTGCAGGATATCTGCAATTGGCTTTTCATCATCCACAACCAATATTGTTTTATTCATCTATCTTCTCCCCCTCTGCTTCCCAATTGTTCCACATGTACACAGCCGTTTTGACATTCTTTGCTATCCTTTACTTTATCATTATTTCAAGCATTTCGCACCTTTGATAGTCACAGCGGGGCTCAGCAGCGCCCGTTTCTAGAGGCGTGAGAGCCTGACGATTGTTTGCTTTCTTGGTGGGGCATGAAGGAAGATAGCTAGAGTTTGCTTGTGGAAAATGTTTTTGCGTTGTATTTTTGCTTCAGCTTCGTATTCGCCGCCTCGCTTTGGGTTGGCCTTTCGCCATAAGCCAGGAAAATCCCCTGTCTTATGGCGTCGGCTCACCCTTGTCGCTCGGCGGCTTGGAGATTTCATTGATTCGGATGCGTTTAAATAGATCTGCTTCTTTAGCTAGTTGCCGGCTAGTGGGGGAATCGCTTCCCGGGAAATATATTAGAAGATAGCGGGAGTTTGCGTGTTGAACTATTTCTGCATTCTACTTTTTCTTCCTCTTATTATTCGCCGCCTTGCTTTGGGTTGGCCTCTTGCCGTAAGCCAGGAAGAGCATCTGTCTTACGGCGTCGGCTCACCCTTGGCGCCGGGCGGCTTGGTGATTTCGTTGATTGGCGTATGTTTAATCAAATCTGCTTCTGTACGAGTTGCCGGCTAGTGGGGGAATCGCTTCCCGGGAAATATATTAGAAGATAGCGGGAGTTTGCGTGTCGAACTATTTCTGCATTCTGCTTATGGTTCAGTTTAGTAGTCGCCGCCCTGCTTTGGGTCGGCCTCTCGCTGTAAGCTAGGAAGTACATCTGTCTTACTACTTCGGCTCACCCTTGTCGCTCGGCGGCTTGGAGATTTCATTGAGTTGAGTGCGTTTAAACAGATCTACTTCTTTACCCAGTTGCCGGCTAGTGGAGGAATCGCTTCTCGAGAGGCGGCATCTGACACATAGGTTCTTGAAGCAAATAACTTGTTGGAAGATGAGAGCTGAAAAAAGACGAAAAACTTATGATTTTCGCCTTTTTTCTCTATTTCCTATGACCTTGTTGTCATAAACATCATATAAGCGCACAAGACGGCTTTTTCATTTATGGCGAATTTGTAGCAAACGCAAAAAAAGCCACTGCCCTCTTGAAAAAAGAGGCAGTGGCTTGTGGGTAGTTGATTAACGCCAAACGCTTTTGACGATGTTTGTTTGGTTGCGGTCAGGTCCGACAGAGAAAATCGAGATCTGGACACCGGTCAATTGCGAGATACGCTCCAAATAATGGCGCGCGTTGTCCGGCAATTCATCCAATGATTTGCACGATGTAACGTCTTCAGACCAGCCTGGCATTTCTTCGTAGACCGGTTCGCAGTCTGCGAGCATGCGCAAGTTTGCTGGGTATTCTGTGATCAACTCGCCTTGGTAACGGTAAGCCGTACAGATCTTCACCGTGTCGAGACCCGTCAAGACGTCGATCGAGTTGACGGTCAAATCCGTCAATCCGCTGACACGTCTTGCATGGCGAACAACCACGCTGTCGAACCAGCCGATGCGGCGTGGACGGCCTGTTGTGGTGCCGAATTCCTTGCCGACTGTGCGAATCTTATCGCCGATTTCATCGAATAATTCAGTCGGGAATGGGCCGTCGCCGACACGTGATGTGTAAGCTTTGCAGACGCCGATGACGTGTGAAATATTCGTCGGGCCCACTCCTGCGCCGATCGTGACACCGCCCGCTACCGGGTTGGATGACGTGACGAACGGATACGTACCTTGGTCGATATCAAGCATGACGCCTTGTGCGCCTTCGAACAAGACGCGGCGGCCGGCATCAAATGCATCGTTCAGCACTTTCGATGTATCGGTCACGTATTTCGCGATTTCCTGTCCGTATTGGTAATACTCTTCCATGATTTCTTCGACTGTGAAGCCCTCTGTTTCATAGAATTTCTCGAACATGCGGTTTTTCTCTTTCAAGTTCATCCGCAATTTCTCTTCGAACACGACATGGTCCAGCAGGTCCGCCATGCGGATGCCGACGCGCGCTGCTTTGTCCATATACGCAGGCCCGATGCCTTTGCCGGTCGTGCCGATCTTGTTCGCGCCGCGGCGCGTTTCTTCCACTTCGTCTTGCTTGATGTGGTAAGGCAAGATGATGTGCGCGCGGTTTGAGATGCGCAAGTTCTCCGTTGTCACTCCACGGTCGTGAAGGCCTTTCAGCTCTTGCACAAGCGCTTTCGGGTCGACAACCATGCCGTTGCCGATAACCGATGTTTTATCTTTATAAAAAATCCCCGATGGAATCAAATGCAATTTATACGTTTCGCCGCCGAAAATGATTGTGTGGCCGGCGTTGTTCCCGCCTTGGTAACGCGCGATTACTTCTGCGTGTTCCGACAGAAAATCCGTGATTTTCCCTTTTCCTTCGTCTCCCCATTGCGTTCCTACTACTACGACTGATGTCATCGTCCGCACCTCCGTTAGGCTTGTCGCCCTGTTTCAAACAGTCTTTATTGTATCAATAGAGCGCCTTGGCGTCAATATGAAATCAAAGAAAACACGAACATCAAAATGCATGAGCGCATTTAATGTTCGTGTTTAATAGATGCTTTAGAAATCGCCGCCGCCTTCTTGGTCAGCCCAATCGATGGTGACGAACTTATTGTACTCCTTCACAAACGCCAGCTTGACGGTGCCGGTCGGGCCGTTCCGCTGTTTGGCGATGATGATTTCAATCATGTTCTGGTCTTCGGTTTCTTTGTCGTAATAATCTTCACGGTATAAAAACGACACGATATCGGCATCTTGCTCAATCGATCCGGATTCACGCAAATCGGACATCATCGGCCGTTTGTCCTGCCGCTGCTCAACCCCACGGGACAGCTGCGACAAGGCGATGACCGGGACTTCAAGTTCACGTGCCAGGCCTTTCAATGAACGGGAAATATCGGATACTTCCTGCTGGCGGTTTTCGCCGGCCTTGCCGGGTCCTTGGATCAGCTGCAAATAATCGATCATGATCATGCCGAGGCCGTATTCCTGCTTGAGGCGGCGGCATTTCGCGCGGATATCGTTAACGCGGATACCTGGCGTATCATCGATGAAAATGCCGGCATTCGATAAACTGCCCATTGCCATCGTCAGCTTGCGCCAGTCTTCATTCTGGAGCGCACCTGTACGCATGACTTGGGCGTCGATATTGCCTTCTGCGCAGAGCATCCGCATGACGAGCTGCTCTGCCCCCATCTCCAAACTGAAGATCGCGACATTTTCTTCGGTTTTCGTCGCGACGTTTTGCGCGACGTTGAGCGCGAAGGCCGTCTTACCGACGGACGGGCGGGCAGCAACAATGATCAGATCGTTGCGCTGAAAGCCCGCTGTTACTTTGTCCAAATCGCGAAAACCGGTCGGAATGCCGGTAACATCGCCTTTGCGTGTATGCAAGAGTTCGATATTGTCGTAAGTTTTCACCAAGACATCTTTGATATGGATAAAGTCGCCTGCATTTTTGCGGCTCGACACTTCCATCATTTTCTTTTCCGCTTCGGCAAGTAAAGCCTCCACTTCGTCTTCACGCGTAAAGCCGTCTTCGACGATTGTGGTGGCCACTCGGATGAGGCGGCGCAATAAAGCTTTCTCTTCCACGATATGGGCGTAATGCCCAACGTTTGCGGCTGTCGGCACCGCATTGGCAATCTCGGTCAGATACGATAGGCCGCCGACATCTTCCAGCTCTTTCTTGACCGATAGCTCTTCTGTCACCGTGACCAAGTCCACCGCTTTGCCGCGGTCCGTCAAATCGATCATCGTCTGGAAAATCTTCTGATGGGCGACGCGGTAGAAATCTTCCGGCATGACGATTTCCGCTACGGAAACCAGTGCCTGTGGCTCCAGGAAAATAGCTCCGATGACGGATTGCTCGGCTTCCTGGTTATGCGGCGGGACGCGGTCAATCGATTCGTTCATATCTATTCCCCTTACGCTTCTTCAGTAACGTGCACACGCAATGTCGCGGTTACATCGTGATGCAATTTCACCGGCACATTCGTATAGCCAAGCGCGCGGATTGCGTCGTCGAGCTCCATTTTGCGCTTGTCGATTTTATGGCCATGGGTCTTTTCAAGTTCTTTCGCTATTTGCTTGGTCGTGATCGAGCCGAACAAGCGCCCGTCATCACCGGATTTCGCTGTCAGTTCAATCGTTAAAGCTTCAAGTTTTTCTTTCAGCTCTTTCGCTTCATTCAATTCCTGCTCGACTTCCTTTTCCTGCTTCTTCTGCTGGCCGGCGAGTTTGCTCATCGCTGCCTGGTCAGCTTCTACAGCCAAGTTGTTTTTCAACAGGAAGTTATTCGCGTAGCCGTCCGCTACGTTTTTAATATCGCCTTTTTTACCTACATTTTTTACGTCTTTCAAGAAAATTACTTTCATTCTTCAGATCCTCCTCTATCGTTTTCGGTTAATACAGTCTTCAATTGCCCGACCGCTTCTTCAAGGCTTGCATCCGGCATTTGCGTAGCCGCGTTCGTTAAATGGCCGCCGCCGCCGAGATTTTCCATCACGACCTGCACGTTGACTTCGCCGAGCGAACGGGCACTGATGCCTACGCCGCCTTCTGTGCGTTCTGCGATGACGAACGACGCGTTGACGTCTTTCATCGTCAGCAAGATGTCCGCCGTCTGGGCGATCAGCACAGGGCTGTAGATACGCCCTGGCTCGCCTTTTGCGATGGCAATGCCGTCGCCGACGAACTCGACGCTTTGGACGATTTTCGCCCGTTCGATATACGTCTCGAGGTCTTCTTTCAATAAGCGCTGCACGAGCACCGTATCGGCACCGTTCGAGCGCAAGTACGAAGCTGCTTCAAAGGTCCGTGCGCCGGTGCGCAGCGTAAAGCTTTTCGTGTCGACGATGATTCCGGCGAGCATCGCTGTCGCCTCGAGCATCGTCAATTTTTCGTGTTTCGGCTGGTATTCGATCAATTCGGTCACGAGCTCCGCTGTAGACGATGCGTACGGCTCCATATAGACGAGCATCGTATTGGTGATGAATTCCTCGCCTCTTCTGTGATGGTCGATCAAGATGACGCGCTCCATGCGCTGAAGCAATCGTTCGTCAATGACCATCGACGGTTTGTGCGTATCGACCACAACCAGCAAGGAATGCTCGGTCATTTCCGACAATGCCTCTTCCGGAGTAATGAAACGCTCGAACAAATCCGGATCGCTTTCGATTTCTTCCATCAAGCGCATCACGCTGCGGTCGTATTCGTCAAAATCGATGACGATGCGGCCTTTGACGCGGTTCATTTCCGCCATTTTGGCAACGCCGACCGCGGCGCCGATCGAGTCCATATCGGGCATTTTATGGCCCATGACAAAGACTTGGTCGCTTTCCTGGATCAAGTCGCGAAGCGCATGGGAAATGACGCGTGCGCGCACCCTCGTGCGTTTTTCGACCGGGTTGGTTTTGCCCCCGTAGAACTTGACCTTGCCGCTCGGATGCTTGATCGCCACTTGGTCGCCGCCGCGCCCGAGCACCAAATCGAGCCCCGATTGCGCCATGGCGCCAAGTTCGATCAAGGAAGCGGAACCCGCTCCGACCCCGATGCTCAGTGTCAGCGCCATATTGTCTTTCGCCGTCACTTCCCGGATGTCATCGAGCACCGTGAACTTGGTTTCTTCCAATTGCTTCAAGATGGATTCATTGAACACCGCCATAAAGCGGTCTGATGAAATCCGTTTCACAAAAATGCCATTGTCGGTCCCCCATCGATTGATCAAGGACGTCACCAGGCTATTTAAATTGCTGCGCACCTGATCATCCATCCCTTGTGACAATTCATCGTAATTATCGATGAACAGGATGCCGATGACGGTCCGGTCCGCATGATACAAAGTTTCTATCTCCACTTGCTCGGTAATATCGAACAAATAGAACAAACGGTCATCCGCACGGTAATAAACGCGGTATTTGCGGCCGCCAAGCGACATGACCATTTCATTCGATTCGGCAGATTTGACCAATTGGTTAAATTCTTCCGTCAAGCTATAAACCGATTCACCGATCAGCGTCTCGTAATCGAGTGCTGAGGTGATATAGGGATTGGCCCATTCGATTTGCTGGTTTTCATTGACCAGCAAAATCCCGATCGGCATCTCGAGCAATGCTTCCTCGCCGACTTTTTTCATCCGGTAGGACAGCGTTTCGATATGCTTTTCGGTCTCTTCATAGTTGCGTTTTTCCAGTACCCACGCCGAGGTGATTGCCGCCCCGTAAAGGATGGCGAAAATGCCCGCGCCCCACTCCGACCAAAGGGAGATGAGGATGACAGCGGCCATTCCAAGAGCCAGCAATGCCAGCAATGGGTATCTTAGATTACGTTTCCTGAAAAAAGCCGACATTTCTCTTCAGCTCCTTACTTTCCTTTAGAGTCATGCGCCCGCTTGATCCAGCCCCGGATGTCGAAGCCGAGATCCAAAATTCCGATGATGCTCGTAAACGACTGCAAAGGAAATGCAAGAACCGTCACAACAACCATCACCCAGCGAGGCCAGCCCTCTTGGTGGATATAAAAATGATAGAACGAGACCCCCTGCAAGAACAGCAGGAATTGCAATAGCATCGAGGCATTGGCGAAAATCAAATACGCCATGGTCCCTTGCTCGAAATCCGATAGCAAGGACACCAAAATCACAATGAGGTAATACCATAATATACTTTTCGGCAAGCGCATCTCGCGGAACGGCGGGAATTTCGGCACTTCGATTCCAAGCCGTTTTAAAATCGGCAGCAAGATCAGCAACAACACCCACACCGTCGTGAATACCGACAAAATTAGCAGCGTCGGCAATAAGGTCTCGAACGTCAGCATGAACTGCGCGACCAGCTCCTCGTATTCCTCTGTCGATTCCGAACCAAGCCGCTCGAGCCAAGTGCCAGCCTGGTCATAAGAATTGCGCATCATCGCCGTAGTTTCTTCGAGGAAATTAATTCCTAAAAAGGCGATCGCTGCCACGTATTGTACCATCACTGATACTAACAGTACGATGCTCGAGCCCATGAACATGAACAATTTGCTTTTTTTATAATGGATCGACAGCCCAATCATGAGCCCCAGCGGAATGTGGATCAACGCCAAAGGCAAAGACAGCAATCCGCCGATCAGAAAGCTTAACACGACCCCGACCGCTGCGACCAGCGCCGACGCCTTTACCGGATACTTGGCGCTATACCAAGCAATCGGCAATGCCAAAAACAAAGTACTGATCAAACTCAGCACCGGTACATATACAGAAATAGCCAATAAGACGGCAAACAGCGCCGTCATCATGGCTCCATTCGTCAACTGACGTGTCTTTTGGTTAGGCATATCTGCGTTTTTCATCTTCTTTCGGGTTTATTTCATCCGTATAATTGTACCATGATTCAAGCCCTTGAACAAAAAAGGGCGGTCGCCTCACTGTACACCTATCGTACCGTTTCGAGAAGAAAAAAGTTCGCGCCATCCGGCAATGGCTGCCTATAGAAAATCATTATCGCTGATTCGACAGAGGATGGAAATAGCAGATGAAAATTAAAGTGGGGGAATCGCTTCCCGGGATAAGTTTGGAGCAGCTAGTGAGGGTTTAGGTGTTGAAGTGCTTCAGCATTCTATTTGTGCTTCATCTTACGCTTCACCGCCCGGCTTTGGGTTGGCCTCTGGCAGTAAGCCAAGAAGAACACTTGTCTTACTGCTTCGGCTCACCCTTGGCGCTGGGCGGCTGGAAGATTTCATTGATGAGGGTGCGTTTAAATAGATCTGCTTCTTTAGGTAGTTGCCAGCTAGTGGGGAAATCGCTTCCCGGGACAAGGTTGAAGAAGAAAGTGAGAGTTTGCGTGTCGAAGCATTTCAGCATTCTACTTGTGCTTTAGCTTATTATTCGCCGCCCTGCTTTGGGTTGGCCTCTTGCCATAAGCCAATGAAATGGCGAAAGGAAGTTGAGTCATTTCATTGGCGACGCATCTGCGTAGCAGATGTGGGAGCAAGGTGTTTGAGGTAATGCTTGAATAAACTTTTTATCTTCGGCGTCGGCTCACTCCTTTACGCTCGGCGGCTTGAAGATTTCATTGATTAGGGTGCGTTTAAATAGATCTGCTTCTGTAGGTAGTTGCCGGCTAGCGGGGGAATCGCTTCCCGGTATAAGTTTGAAGTAGATAGTGAGGGTTTAGATGTTGAAGTGCTTCATCATGCTATTCGTACTTCATCTCGTTATTCGCCGCCCTGCTTTGGGTTGGCCTCTTGCCGCAAGCCAATGAAATGGCGAAAGGAAGTCGAGTCATTTCATTTGCGACGCATCTGCGTAGCAGATGTGGGAGCAAGGTGTTTGAGGTGATGCTTGAATAAACTTTTTATCTTCGGCTTCGGCTCACCCTTGGCGCTGGGCGGCTGGAAGATTTCATTGATGAGGGTGCGTTTAAATAGATCTGCTTCTTTAGGCAGTTGCCAGCTAGTGGGGAAATCGCTTCTTGAGATACAGCATCTGACAAATAGGTGCTTGAACCGAATATTTTGTTGGAAGATTAGACTGAAAACCGCGTTCTCTTTGATCCAAATGATACGAGTTACAAAACATGATGCACTTCCACACTTTACGTCGAGTGAACAGAAGAAAATTTCTTACCCTCTAAAACTAGAGACGGAGTGGAAGGGGGCTGACGCCTGTGGGACCGCGCGGGCTGGCGAGACAAACGTGGCGCGCACTTTGTCACGTTGGCTCAACACCCGCCCCACGGCAAGCAGCCCCCTGCAACGCAGTCGAAAAGCGGAAGCTTTTCTACTCACTTCTTTTTATTTCTGCCACATCAGTTGTAAGTTTTGCAGTGCAGTCTTAACTATTCTGCTCACTAACTTAACTTCCCGCCGGTCAATTTCCCAAAGCATATAAAAAAGAGGCCGGTTTCCCGGCCTCTTTGAACAATCTTATTTTTCTTCCGCTACGAACGGTAGAAGTGCCATGATACGAGCGCGTTTAACTGCAATTGTCAAACGACGTTGCCATTTAGCGCTTGTGCCCGTAACACGACGTGGCAAAATTTTGCCTCGCTCAGAAATGAATTTCTTAAGCAAATCAGTGTCTTTGTAGTCGATGCGTGTAATGTTGTTTGAAGTGAAATAACAAACCTTTTTACGCTTCTTGCCTCCGCGACGTGGTGCCATATCGAATTACCTCCCTCATCTTCAGATTTCTATTCGCTGATGGGCGCCTGGTTTAGAACGGCAGATCGTCGTCTGAAACTTCGATCTTCCCGCTTCCGCTTGAAAACGGATCGTCATCTACACGAGTGTTGTTTTGCTGACTTGGACTAGACGGTTGGTTCTGTTGATAAGACGGCTGCTGTCCATACGAGCGATCGTTTGAACGATCCCCAGATCCGGAGTTGGCGCTTTTCGGTTCAAGGAATTGAACACTGTCTGCCACCACTTCCGTCGTATAAACGCGCTTGCCATCTTGACCCTCGTAGCTGCCAGTCTGAATGCGGCCTTCGACGCCGGCGAGACTTCCTTTTTTGAGGAAATTCGCTGTGTTTTCAGCCTGCTTGCGCCAAACGGTACAATTGATAAAATCTGCTTCGCGTTCACCTTGCGCATTGGAGAATGTCCGGTTTACAGCAAGTGTAAAACGAGCCACCGCCGCTCCGCTTGGCGTGTAACGAAGATCAGGATCTTTTGTCAGTCTTCCGACCAATACAACCCGGTTGATCATCAGAATTCAACCTCCTTTTTCAAGTCGTGTATTATCTGTATTCCGCTTACTGCTTATACGTCTAGGCGTACAGCCATGTGGCGGATAATGTCTTCATTGAAGTTCGCAAGACGTGTAAACTCGTTGATAGCTTCTGTCTCAGCATTAGCTTTAACGATCTGGTAGAAACCTTCTTTGAAATCATTGATTTCATAAGCCAGACGGCGTTTACCCCACTCTTTCGACTCGATGATTTCCGCACCGTTTGAAGTTAGGATTTCGCTGAAACGCTCAACTAGCGCTTTCTTAGCGTCCTCTTCAATGTTCGGGCGTACAATGTACATTACTTCATATTCTCTCATCGTATTGTCACCTCCTTATGGACTTGGGCCCTGCTGATTCCAGCGGGCAAGGAGCAAGCAATCATAAATATTACTCACATCAACATATTGTAGCATACGCACAAACTTCCGGCAAGCTGTAATTTAGGCTATACTGGAAGCATCAAAATTCGGGATGTGTTGACAATGGAACCGCAGAAAGTGATCAATTTGAACATAGAAGAAATCGCACCAAAAGCATTGTGGTTCAATGTCGTGCTCGTTGTCGGCTTCGCGCTTGCCTATCAGCTGTTCCGCGAGCCGCTCTCTTTCGGCTTTTCGCTGTTCGGCATCCTGTATTTTTTCGGCGGCTACGCGCTGTTGATCGTGCTACATGAATTATTCCATTTGATCGGCTTTGTCGCCTTCGGTAAAGTACCGGTTTCGTCGCTTCAATACGGCCTCAATTTAAAATTGGGCATCGCTTATGCGACAAGCGACCGGCCTGTGAAAAACCGGGCGATGCGGGCTGTTTTGCTGCTGCCTTTTTGGATGACCGCTGTGTTGCCGACCGTCATCGGCTTCTGGGTCGGCGACCAAGTGCTCGTCCTGCTCGGCGCCATGCTGACGGCTGGTGCGTTCGGCGACTTCCTCATGTACCGTGAATTGCGCAAGGAGCCTAATGATGCCTGGATACTGGATGACCCGAAACTCCCCCGCCTCCACGTCTATTCCAGCTACCCGCCGCTAGATGAATGAATGGCAGGATCCACACAAATAAAAAAAGAAGGCTCGGCAGATTTCCTGCCGCGCTTTCTTTTTGCTTTTTATATCACAAACGACCGTTCCACATCCCATACGCCTTCCGGGATATATTCCTTCAGCAATCGCTCCGCTTTCGCCGTATAGACGATCGCTTGTTTGTTGCCGCGTTCAGTTTCGACTTCGATTGTCAGGCGGTCGTACATGTCTGTTTTTACGTTCCCTGAGTAATCTTCCAGGTCGTTGATCGCCGGCCATAAAACATCTGGAATGTCGTAAAGCTCTCCCTGGATGACATCGTCGCCCGATAATGCGAGCGCCGGATAGCCGAGCCCCGTGTCATACAAGCTCCCCGAAATCGTCACGTGTTCTGCCACCAATTCCGCTTCCTCCAGGTAGAAATGGTATTTGCCGCCTCTTTTCAAAGTTCCATACGCGAATAAATACATTCGTTTCCCTCCTCATAAAAAACCGGATGCTCAAAAAAGCACCCGGTTCGGTATTCTTTTCCAGCCGCCAATCCGTTGTTAACTTGTTTCCATGGCAATGACTGACAATAAACTAGTAGGCATAAGCCTTATACATTAAATCTGAAGAGCATGACATCGCCGTCTTTGACGATGTATTCCTTGCCTTCTTGACGCACTTTTCCAGCTTCTTTCGCTGCTGCCATCGAACCGGCTTCCACCAATTCTTCGTAAGCGACGGTTTCTGCGCGGATAAAGCCGCGTTCGAAGTCGGAGTGGATGATGCCCGCACATTGCGGGGCTTTCATGCCTTTTTTGAACGTCCATGCACGCACTTCCTGCACGCCGGCAGTGAAGTATGTAGCAAGTCCGAGCAAGTTATAAGCGGCTTTGACCAATTGATCAAGCCCTGACTCTTCGATGCCGAGCTCTTCGAGGAACATTTCTTTTTCCTCATCATCAAGCTCTGCCATTTCCTCTTCGATCTTCGCACACACGACGATCACGTCGGAATCATGCCCAGCGGCGTAATCGCGCACTTGCTGGACATATTCGTTGCTCGCCGCATCGGCAATTTCATCTTCCGATACGTTCGCTACATAGAGCATCGGCTTGAGCGTCAACAAGTTCAAGCCTTTCGCGATTTTCAGCTCATCTTCCGTGAAGTCGATCGAACGGGCCAATTCGCCGTTTTCGAAAGCTTCGCGGAGCTTCGCCAATACCGGCTCTTCAGCGACGGCATCTTTGTCTTTTTGCTTCAGCAGCTTGGCGTTGCGGGCAATGCGCTTTTCGATGCTTTCCATGTCTGCCAAGACGAGTTCCAGATTGATGACTTCGATATCAGATACCGGGTCCACTCCGCCGGAAACATGCGTGATGTTGTCATCAGCAAAACAGCGCACCACTTGTGTGATGGCATCCACTTCGCGGATATGGGCAAGGAATTTATTGCCGAGCCCTTCCCCTTTGCTGGCGCCTTTGACGATGCCCGCGATGTCGGTGAATTCGAACGCTGTCGGGATGGTCTTTTTCGGTTCGACCAATTCCGTCAGTTTATCGAGGCGCTCATCAGGCACTTCGACGATGCCGACGTTTGGATCTATCGTACAGAACGGGTAGTTCGCCGCTTCGGCGCCCGCTTTCGTAATAGCGTTGAATAATGTGGATTTCCCCACGTTTGGTAATCCTACAATCCCTGCAGTTAATGCCAAAGGATTCACGACCTTTCTTTTTCGCTCACAAATTTTGCAACCATTCCATTATAGAAAGAGGAGGCGGAAATGTCCATTCCTCATTCCGCCTCGGCCTTCACCAATACTTTTTTCATTTTTTTATTGAACTCGACTCGCGGCAGCATGACGCTGTGCTGGCAGCCTTCGCATTTGATACGGATGTCAGCGCCCATACGGATAATTTTCCAGGCGTTCGCCCCGCATGGATGCCCTTTTTTCATTTCGACAATATCATGTAACCCGAATTCCTTCATTTCCATGGCTGCGTCCCCCCATCATTTAGTCGCATTCATTGCAGCTGCATCACCGGGCTCACGGTGCATGACCACCATGCGAGGATACGGCAATTCGACGCCGCGCTGATCGAGAAACTCTTTCAAGTCACGGCGCATTCTGCGAGATACCGCAAAATGCTGCATCGGCAAAGTTTCCGCCGTCAAGCGCATGACCACTTCCGTCGCTGTCATGTTCTGCACGCCAAGCAGTTCGGCCGGGCTGATGACTTCTTCGTAAGTGGGCTGCACCGTTTCCAAAAATTCCAAAATCAGCTGTTCCACTTTTGCCAGGTCGGAATCATGAGAAACGCTCAAATCCACGACCGCGATTGAATTATGAAGCGAGAAATTGACGACTTCCGTGACTGTGCCGTTCGGGAAGATAAACAGCTCACCGGTCCACGCCTGCACTTTCGTTGTACGCAAGCCGATTTCCTGGACCGTTCCTTCGGCTTGGTTGATGCGGACATAGTCGCCGACTGAAAATTGGTCTTCAAAAATGATGAAGAAGCCGGTGATAACGTCGCGCACCAAGTTCTGTGCGCCAAAACCAACAGCGAGGCCGACTACCCCGGCACCGGCGATGATCCCGCTGATGTTGACCGAGAACGCCGACAGTATGGCAACCAGCGCCATAAATCCAATGACATATGTAACAATATTTTCCAATAACTTCGACAAAGTCTGATGACGACGGCCATTCGTTTTAATCGGCCCTCTCAAGCGGACTGAAAACGATTTGCGGATGATGATCCGCACGACACGCGTCAATATATAGGCACCGACAGCAATTAAGATGACACGCAAAGCTGTTCCGGAAATATCGAGCCACATTTGCTCATCCAGCAGCTTCGCCATCATACGATTTACAAATCCTTCAACAACGCTTCTTTCGTAAAACACGTCTACACCTTCTTTAGTTACTTACATCAGATTGAATTTAAACACGGCCGTGACAAGAAACGCAACTACAATGATCCCCGGCAATAAGTTTGCTACACGGATCTTCACAATGCCCATCAAATTAAGGCCGATCGCCGCGATCATCACCCCGCCGGTCGCCGTCATCTCGGTGATGAACAAGTCCAGTGCCGCTTCCGGGATAAGCAAGCTGATCTGCGTCGCAAACAAAGCGATCAAGCCCTGGTAGACAAATACCGGAATCGCCGACAGCATCACGCCGATGCCGAGCGTCGAGGCAAGGATGATAGATGTAAAACCGTCAATGATGCCTTTTGATACGAGAACGCCGTGTTCATTGCTGAGACCGCTCTCCAATGCGCCGATAATGCCCATCGCGCCGATAACAAAAATCAGCGTCGCTGTGACGAACCCTTGCGCCAGGCTGCCCTGGCTTTCTTTCGTGCCAAGCATCCGTTCAATCCAGCGGCCGAATGCGTTCAATTTGTCTTCGAGCCTCGCCCACTCGCCAATGACCGCACCGAGCACCAGGCTGATGATGACGATGACGAAATTCTGGCTCTCAAAGCCCATCTGCAAGCCCAAAACGACGACCACCAGCCCAATGACATACATGACCGTCTCTTTCATCCTGTCGGGAATATTGCGCAATGCTCGCCCGATCAGTGTTCCTATGACAATTAAAAGCGCGTTGACCAATGTTCCCCAAAGAACCATATTCGAGCCCCTTCCTCTCCGTGATTCGGAATATACAAAGCGCCGGCTCTTCTCCCTCTTTTTCATCAGGTTTCAAAAACCGTCTGCTGAGCTGCCATTGCCTAAGATCCATGTTCTAGTTGCGACGGCTTTCTCCCGCTTCAAAGAAACGCCTATTTCCCGTCTCCGGAAAATAGGCCGTTTTCATACCGATGTAACGGTTCATTTAGATATTTGCCCCGAACACAAAATACACTCTGTGCCGGTTAACGGTTTACTTCAGCAAATCCAGAATTCGTTCCAAATCATCTTCTGAGAAAAACTCGATTTCAATCTTGCCTTTGTTCTTCTGTTTTTTGATCTGGACATTCGTGCCGAAACGGTCACGCAGCTCAGATTGTTTTTCTTCTATAAAGATATCCTTTTTCTTTTCCGGTGTTTCACGTGGAACATTGTCATTCAAACGCTGCACCAGGTTCTCCAGCTGACGGACATTCAATCCTTCTTTGACCGCCTTTTGCGCCGTCTCCGAAATATCCTTTTTGCTGCGCAATCCGAGCAACGTACGACCGTGCCCCATCGACAGTTTTTTGTCCGAAATGAGCTCGCGTACGTCTTTCGGCAAAGTCAATAAGCGAATATGGTTGGTGATATGCGGGCGGCTTTTGCCAAGTCGGAATGCCAATTGCTCCTGTGTCAAATTCAAAGTTTCCATCAGCTTCTGGTAGGCTTCCGCCTCTTCGATCGGCGTCAAATCCTCACGCTGCAAGTTTTCAAGGATTGCCAGTTCCATCATCTGCTGTTCATTGAAATCTTTGACGATGGCGGGAACTTCTTTCAATTTGCACAGTTTTGCCGCACGGAATCGGCGTTCGCCGACGACCAGTTCGAATTTCGCGCCTTTTTTCCGTACTACGACAGGCTGCAAAATGCCATGCTCGCGAATCGATTCGGCAAGTTCTTCAAGTGCTTGCTGATCGAACACTTTGCGCGGCTGATGCGGGTTTTCTTTAATATCGGTCAATTTGATCTGCATCACTTTATCCGTTTCGTTGACTGTTTCTCCTGGAAACAACGCGTTGATGCCTTTTCCCAATCCTTTAGCCATTACGAATCACTTCCTTCGCCAATTCTAGATAAACTTCTGCGCCTCTGGACTTCGGATCATAGATGATGATTGGCTCTCCATGACTCGGGGCCTCGCTCAAGCGGACATTGCGCGGAACCACGGTGTCGTACACTTTGTCTTGGAAGTATTTCTTTACTTCTTCGATGACTTGCATGCCCAAATTGGTCCGTGCATCGTACATCGTCAGCAGCACCCCATCGATCATCAGATCGTGGTTCAAGTGTTTTTGAACTAAGCGGACGGTACTCAATAACTGGCTTAAACCTTCTAGAGCATAATATTCACATTGTACTGGAATAATAATTCCGTCTGAAGCGGTCAACGAATTCAAGGTCAATAAGCCAAGTGATGGCGGACAGTCGATAATGATGTAATCGTATAAATCCTTTACTTCGGCCAAGGCATTTTTCAGTCGTGCTTCGCGTGAAATGGTCGAAACCAATTCAATTTCCGCACCGGCCAGTGAAATCGTCGCCGGCACCACATGAAGATTTTCGACTTTCGTCTCCATGATCGTGTCTTTGACATCCACATCGTCAATAAGAATTTCATAAATGCATTGATCGACATCGCCTTTATTGACGCCGACGCCGCTCGTCGCATTGCCTTGTGGATCGATATCTATTAACAGCACTTTCTTGCCTAAGTATGCAAGACAGGCGCTTAAGTTCACTGATGAAGTTGTTTTTCCTACACCGCCCTTTTGATTGGCGATGGCAATCGTTCTACCCACACGTGCACCAACTTTCTTCGATACTGTCTTTATTTTACTGCGGAAACGCCTTTATGGCTATCCGCGACAGCTTCCATTTCTATATTGTATCAAATTTCCTGTTTCATAGAGATAAATCTGCCAAAAAAAGCCCTTTCCTCAACGGAAAGAGCGATTATGGGCGTTTTTTCGGAATTTTCACGGTAATTTGGTAATAATCCTCGTGTTCTTCCTCTTTTGTATCAAGCTTAATGCCGCTTTTTTTGACCATCGACAGCGACTCTTTAATGGTATTCATCGCAATGCGCATATCCCGGCTGACAGCTTTCCGGCGTTTCTTAGGCTTTTTCGGAACTTCCTCCGTCAAGCTTTTGATGCGTTCTTCCAGCTCTTTAACGTTGAGCCCTTCTTCCAATAGCTGTTCGAGTAAGTGCTGCTGGAGCTCAGCGTCTTTTATCGGCAGCAAAGCTCGGGCATGGCGTTCAGTAATGCTGCGCGTAAGCAACGCTTGCTGGACGGCTTCCGGCAGCTTTAACAGCCGCAATTTATTGGCGACAGCTGACTGGCTTTTGCCGAGCCGCTGCGCCAATGCCTCCTGGGTGATTTCCTGGATTTGCAGCAAATTGGAATAGGCATGTGCTTCTTCAATCGCCGTCAATTCCTCGCGTTGGAGGTTCTCGATCAACGCGATCGACGCCGTTTCTTTATCGCTCAATTGACGGACAATCGCTGGAACTTCCTCCCAGCCGAGAGAGGTCATCGCGCGGAAGCGCCGTTCCCCTGCAATGATTTCATAAAATCCTTCCTGCTGCGAATCCCTGACGACGATCGGCTGGATGACGCCGTGGACGTGGATCGTCCGGGCCAACTCTTCGATTTTCTCCTCGTCAAAAACAGTCCGCGGCTGGAATTGGTTGGCATGGATCTTAGCCAGCGGTATTTTCACCACTTCTTCAGAAGCATGGCTTGATGCTTCTGCTGTTGCTGCATCGTTTGCTTTATCTCCGCCTCCGAAAAGACGGGCAAAAGGACTTTTCATGCTCAGGCACCACCTTTTTAAAAACTTGCTCTTGTTGTTTCATTCAAAGACGCGTTTACAGTTCCATATGTTCCACGTGAAACATTAGCTGATCGGCGATTTGTTCGGCATACCCGCTTTTCTCGGATATTTCTTCGGCGTTGCCTTGAATTTCCGGAACACTTGGATATGGCGTTCGCTTTCTTCCACAGGCAAGAGGAAGGAATGCACGGCTTCCTGTTTTACTCCAAGCACTTGAAGCGCTTTGTCCGCGTCTTTCAGTTCATCGGGCGCGGAGGCTGCTTTCATTGCGGCAAATGCCCCTCCTTGCTTGACGAGCGGCACACAAAGTTCAGCGAGCACAGACAGTCTCGCCACAGCCCGCGCTGTTACGATATCGTAGCTTTCGCGGTGCTGCGACTGGCCGAAATCTTCTGCGCGCGAGTGGACGAAAGAAACTTTGTCCAACCCGAGGGCTTCACTCAAATGATTCAAGAATTGGATGCGTTTGTTCAATGAATCGACGATCGTCACTTCAATATGAGGGAAGCAGATTTTCAGCGGGATGCTCGGGAAGCCGGCCCCTGCCCCGACGTCGCATAATGACAGTGGCTTGGTAAAATCCATGTAAAAGGCGGCACTGATGGAGTCGTAGAAATGTTTTAAATAGACATCTTCCTGCTCTGTGATGGCCGTCAAATTCATTTTCTCGTTCCACTCGACGAGTTCTTTGTAATAAATGCGGAATTGCTCCAGCTGGCGCTCGGAAAGTTCGATGCCTTGTTGCTTCAGCGCTTGCGCGAATTGCTGTTCGTTCACTGTATGTCCCCCTCTCACCTGTCTCACCGCACATCTGCGGGAGCGGGATTAGCGTTTTTATGTAAAAGCAAATGGGCTGGCGGATACCAGCCCATTTCGAGTTCTGTTATGTGCTGGCGGCCATGCCGCCCAGTGAGCTCAAATCCCAACTAGACTTTTGCGATTCTTCCTTGTTCAATATACACCAATAAAATCGAAATGTCAGCAGGGTTGACGCCGGAAATGCGTGTCGCTTGCGCAATCGACAATGGCTGCACTTCTTTCAGTTTGCCGCGCGCTTCCGTCGCGAGCCCTGAAATGGCATCGTAATCGATGTTTTCCGGAATCTTTTTGTTTTCCATTTTCTTCAGCTTGTCGACTTGAAGCAGGGATTTTTCGATATAGCCTTCGTATTTTACGTGAATCTCGACTTGCTCTTTCACTTCGTCGCTGAGCGCGATGTCAGATTCAGTCAAGGAAGCGATCATGTCGTAGTTCATTTCCGGGCGCTTCAACAGGTCGGCTGCACGGATGCCGTCTTTCAGCTCGCTGCCGCCTGCGTTGCGTATCGCTTCCTGCGTTTGTTCGTTCGGCTTGATGATGATGCCGCGCAGGCGCTTGATTTCTTCCTCGATATGGTCTTTTTTCTCAAGAAAGCGTGCATACCGCTCTTCTTTGATCATGCCGAGCTGATAACCGAGTTTCGTCAAACGCAAATCTGCGTTATCGTGGCGCAGCAATAAGCGATATTCCGCACGAGAGGTCAACAAGCGGTAAGGCTCACTTGTGCCTTTGGTAACCAAATCATCGATCAAGACGCCGATATAGGCATCGGAACGGCTGAGGATGACTTCTTCTTTGCCAAGCACTTTCGCTGCAGCATTGATGCCTGCCATCAGCCCCTGCCCCGCTGCTTCTTCGTAGCCGGACGTGCCGTTGATCTGTCCTGCTGTATAAAGGTTGGTGATTTGTTTAGATTCAAGCGTCGGCCATAATTGCGTCGGCACGATGGCATCGTATTCGATGGCATAGCCTGAACGCATCATATCGGCCTTCTCAAGCCCTGGAATCGATTCAAGCAGCTTACGCTGAACGTGTTCCGGCAAACTAGTGGAAAGGCCTTGTACGTAAACCTCGCGCGTTGAGCGCCCTTCCGGCTCCAGGAAAATCTGGTGGCGCGGCTTGTCGCTGAAACGGACGATTTTGTCTTCAATCGACGGGCAATAACGCGGTCCTGTGCCTTTTGCCATACCGGAATACATCGGCGACAAATGCAAATTCTCATCGATGATTTGATGTGTTTCGCTCGTCGTATACGTCAGCCAGCATGGCATTTGGTCCATGATGAATTCCGTCGTTTCAAAGCTGAACGCGCGCGGCACATCGTCTCCCGGCTGGATTTCCGTTTTCGAATAGTCGATGCTGTTGCTGTTGATGCGCGGCGGTGTACCGGTTTTGAAACGCACCGTCTCAAAGCCGAGCTGCTCCAGATTTTCCGCCAATTTAATGGACGGCTGCTGGTGGTTCGGCCCGCTTGAGTAGCGCAAATCGCCGATGATGATTTCTCCGCGCAGGAAGGTTCCGGTCGTGATGACCACCGTTTCCGCGCGGTAAATGCCGCCTACTTGTGTAATGAGGCCTTTGACTTCCCCATCTTCAACGATCAACTCTTCTGCAATGCCTTGGTGCAAGCTCAAGTTCTCCTGTTCTTCCATCAAGCGCTTCATTTCCTGCTGGTAGAGCACTTTATCGGCTTGTGCACGCAATGCGCGGACAGCCGGCCCTTTGGCGGTGTTGAGCATTCTCATTTGAATATGCGTTTTATCGATGACGCGGCCCATAGCCCCGCCCATTGCATCTATTTCACGTACCACGATGCCTTTTGCCGGCCCGCCGATAGACGGGTTGCATGGCATAAAGGCGATCATATCGAGATTCATCGTCAACACAAGCGTTTTAGCGCCCATGCGTGCAGAAGCGAGTGCTGCTTCCGCTCCGGCATGGCCTGCGCCTACGACGATGACATCGAACGTGCCTGCTTCGTATTGTGGCATGTTCGTTCAGTCCCTTCAAAAATTTATTTTCCTAGGCAAAATTGCGAGAATAATTGGTTCAATAAGCCGTCATCTGCCGTATCGCCGATGATCTCACCGAGAATTTCCCATGTACGGGTCACATCGATTTGGATCATATCGACCGGCACATCCATTTCGGCGGCTGAAATCGCATCCGAAATGGTTTGATGCGCTTGGTGCAAGAGCGAAATATGGCGCACATTGGAGACATAGGTCATATCCCCCGCCTCGATTTCCCCTTCAAAGAACAATTCGGCGATCGCTTCTTCGAGCTGGTCGATGCCTTCTTCTTCAATTAAAGAAGTCGTCACGAGACGTGTGTCGCTAGTCAATTCCTTCACTTGTTCCAAGTC
Organism: Planococcus sp. MSAK28401; assembly: GCF_018283455.1. NCBI lineage: Bacteria > Bacillati > Bacillota > Bacilli > Caryophanales > Caryophanaceae > Planococcus > Planococcus alpniumensis. Next base: position 3,532,482 of record NZ_JAAMTH010000001.1, read on the forward strand.
GATCTGTTGCGGCAAATCGGTCTTGTTGATGACGACGATGTAATTCATGTCGCGGACCGCTTCGAACAATAAGAGGTCTTCTTCGGTCAATTTCTCTGCGTAATTTAATACGTAGAGAATCAAATCGGCTTCTTTTAATACTTTGCGCGATCGTTCGACGCCGATCCGCTCGACAATGTCCTCTGTTTCCCGGATGCCTGCCGTATCGACGAGACGCAGCGGCACGCCGCGAACATTGACATATTCTTCGATGATGTCGCGCGTCGTTCCGGCGATTTCCGTGACAATGGCTTTGTTTTCCTGGACTAAACTGTTCAATAGCGACGATTTCCCGACATTCGGGCGGCCGATGATGACGGTCGATAAGCCTTCTCTCAAAATCTTGCCTTGCTGGGAAGTTTGGAGCAATTTAGCGATTTCCGATTGCACCCATTGCGCTTTTTCGAGCATCATCGGGCGCGTCATTTCTTCCACATCGTCATATTCGGGATAATCGATGTTCACTTCCATCTGTGCGATCGATTCCAATAACGCCTGGCGCAGCGAACTGATGAGACGCGACAAACGCCCTTCCATCTGCGTCAGGGCGACGTCCATGGCACGGTCCGTTTTCGCGCGGATCAAGTCCATCACGGCCTCTGCCTGGGACAGATCGATGCGCCCGTTAAGGAATGCGCGCTTGGTGAATTCACCTGGCTCTGCAAGCCGTGCACCGGCTCTTAAGGCGAGTGACAATACACGATTGACCGATACGATGCCGCCGTGGCAATTAATTTCCACGACATCTTCACGGGTAAATGTTTTCGGTGCTCTCATCAATGCGACCATTACTTCCTCCGCTATTTCTTTCGTTGCGGGATCTTCGATATGGCCGTAATGGATGGTATGGCTCGCCTGGTCAGCGAGTGCTTTACTGCCCGGCGCACGGAACAACCGGTTTGCGATAGCTACCGCTTCCGGCCCGCTCAAACGGACGATGGCGATAGCCCCTTCACCGCTTGGCGTGGAAATCGCGGCGATCGTATCGAATTCCATCATGATGCTGTTTCCTCCTCTTGCAATAAAATACCGAGGGCGAACAAAATTGACGTTGCCCACAGCATGCTTTTATGGGTTAAAACAGTTGTCCACATGTGGACAACTGACAAAATATGCGTGACTGTACAACGTACAACAATAACACAAAACGCATAAAATCAAAAGATGCAGCGCTCGGTTTTGGTATTTTTTTCAGGTTCACTGCGCAAATATGATATGCATAAATATACATCCGTCCATAAAATAGCCGCTTCTCTGTTTCATTCCATAAAAAATACCCGCTGGCGTCATGTGAATGACGCCAGCGGGTATTTTTTTCAATTATTTATGCGGTTCGATGACCAAATAGCGGTTCGGATCTTTACCTTCCGAATACGTGTCGATATCCAGCCGCCGTGACAGCGCTTGATGGATCACTTTCCGCTCATAGGACGGCATCGGTTCGAATTGGACACGGTTTCCGGTGCGGATCGCTTTGTCCGCCATCCGGTCTGCCAATTGTTCCAATGTTTCCTGGCGGCGCTCCCGGTAATTCTCTGCATCCAACTCGACGATCATGAATTGTTCAGCGTGACGGTTCGCTACCAATTGCGCCAATTGTTGCAGCGAATTCAAGGTCTGCCCTCTTTTGCCGATGAGCATCGCCACTTTTTCGCTTTCCAATTTAAAACGCACCGTTTTGCCTTGTTTTTCATGCGCAACGGTCAAATCATCGATCTTCATGCCTTTTGCAACGTCTTTTAGATAGGTTTTCGTTTCTTCGATCGCTTTATCATTCGAAGGTTTCACTGCAGATCCTGCAGCTGATCCGCCGAAATCCGGTTCTTCTCCCTCTTCTACTGGAGCTGATGGCATCTCTGCTGCTATCTCTTCTTCAGAAGGTTTGGCGCTATCCGCTCGTTCCGGCATTTTCTCCGTCTGCTGCGGCGCCTTTTCAGTTTCTGGCTGCCCCAAATCCATCACCGTGACTTCTACTTCTGCGTCTTTTGCACCGAATCCGAAAAACCCCTTTTTTCCTTCTTCGATGACGCGGACCGTTACTTCGTCCCGTGATTTATTCAGTTTTTCCAGCGCGTTTTCAATCGCTTGTTCGACCGTTTTCCCCGTTTGTGTAAGATGCTTCACTTTTTAGCCCCTCCTGTTTTCGTTTTAACAGGCTGTTGCACTTCTTTCTTTTCCCATGGACGGTAAATGAACATGTTTTGGATAAGCGAGATGATGTTCCCGATTACCCAGTAAAGTGTCAATGCGGACGGCAAGACGATCCCGAACCCGGCAATCATGACCGGCATGAAATACATCATTGCCTTCATTTGCGGGTTGTCCATTGCAGGGCCCGTACGCAGAACGATCAATTGCATGACACCGGCTGTAACGGCCAGGATGATGCTCGGTTCTGCCAGCGGGAAGATCAAAAATGTGCCAAGATCGATTTCAGGCGTTGCATTCATACGGCTGATCGCGTGATAGAAACCGATCAAAATCGGCATCTGGATGACAACCGGCAAACAGCCGGCCATCGGGTTGACGCCTTTTTCCTGGAACATCGCCATCATTTCCTGCTGATATTTCTGCTGGGTGACGGCGTCTTTCGATTTATACTTCTCTTTTAACTTAGCCAGCTCAGGCTGAATTTCCTGCATGCGTTTCGAACTTTTCGTCTGCTTGATCATCAATGGCAGTAAGGCTAACCGGATGAGAATCGTTACTGCAATAATCCCGAATCCATAAGTACCTAGGAAATCCTTAAAGAATACGATGATCGATACTAACGGCCAAACGACAAACTCATTCCAAAATCCTTCGCTTTGGTCGCTGATCGGCTGGTCAAACTCCATACAGCCCGACAATAAGAGGGCAACAACCACCAAGGCGAAGAGCAATCCTGTTCTCTTCTTCACTTTGCTTCCTCCAAACTCTATTCAATTACTTCCTATAGTAACATCCGGATCGATCCGGCATCTACATCTACTTCTTCGGCAAAGCGCGTGCGATCTTCAGCACATGCTCCAGACTTTTCTTGCTTTCATGAAAATCTAAATTGGCCGCCTGTGGTCGGGCGATGATAATGTAATCCGCGTTCGGCAGGAGATCATCCTTCAATTCCAAGAAGGCTTGGCGGATATAACGCTTGACGCGGTTTCTAGCGACCGCATTGCCGACTTTTTTGCTGACGGAAAGGCCCAGGCGAAATTCCTCCTGCTGCTCGCCTTTCAGCAAATAAACAATGAATTGCCGATTCGCAAATGATTTTCCTTTTTTGAAAACGCGCTGAAACTCCGTATTCTTCTTGATCCGCTGCTGCTTATTCATTTTTTCACCTGCTACTTGCTTATTTTGATGCATTTTCGCTCAAATCCCGCGAAAAAGAAAAAAAAAGACCACTGATGCGGTCAGTGGACTTTAAGCTGATAGTACTTTTCTTCCTTTACGGCGACGGGCAGCGATAACGCGACGTCCGTTCTTTGTGCTCATGCGTGCTCTGAAGCCGTGCACTTTGCTGTGTTTGCGTTTATTTGGTTGGTATGTGCGCAATGTCATGACCTTACACCTCCTATATAAAAGTTAACTATTTTCTAAAGACAGTCTCGACTATTATAAGGGCGCTGGCTTGTCTCTGTCAATGGTTTCTTTTAAATGCATAAGATCAGCGGGGCAACCAGAAAAGGAAAGTTATACACAATCAAGGAGGATTCCCGGTGAACTTCCTGTGATCTCATTTTTAGCGCAAATGATTTATCCACATGCCTTATCGACAGGTTTTTCACATAGGAACTGCCTGTGGATATCAAAAATGTGCACAAACGCCGCCATGTGGATAAGTGAAAGAAATGCTTGTAATGTCTATCGTTTTTTGATAACATTGTTTTGTTTTCACTTGTTAACAATTTCTATCCCGAAATAGTTATCCACATATTGTGGGTAAGGTGTGGATAGTTTTCCCTAAGCCTGTTTACAAACTTTATCCACAGGCTGTGGTTTTGTGTATGGTATACTGTAAAAAATCTTTACATATAAAGGAGATACGCTA